>NZ_JBWKOI010000001.1:0-521793 GCF_059416005.1 Allobosea sp. GW821-FHT09G06
ACGGGGTTTTTGCGTTCTCAGAACAAACCGCCAGAATCCACGCCAGGTCGCCGTGGAACTCGAAGGTCGACGCCGCCGCCATCGCGGGGCGTGACGATGATGCGCTCGATCATCAACCGAATTGCTTTGATCGCCTCGTCCTGAAGCTCCGGATCCTCCAGCAAGCTCTCCCGCTCAACGATCCGGGGCCGATAAGCTTCCGCGAGATGGATCATCAGGGCTTCGGAGGCTCTGAGGCTTCTCGGCGCTTGCGCGCCGGGCTTCCGGAGATTCGTTGGTTCGCAGCGCCAGCATCTACGGCGGCTACCGTTTCAACGAGTTGGACCGTAAGCATCCGCAGCTGCCGGGAGCGAATCTGCGCGAACGCTCCGTCCAATCGAGAACTCTCCGGGGAAGATGCCGGTTCAGAGCCGTACTCCGACACTGCTCCATCAGCGAAGCCTCTCTCCGACGAGGGCTCCAGCAAGCCCTCGAAAAAGAAGCGTGGATCGACTTTCAGCCGACGCGAGAGAATAAAAAGCGCATCGGCGGTCAATCTATGCTTCCCGGATTCGTAGTTCTCAACTTGCTGATGCGAAACGCCGAGTAGCTCGCCAATATACTTCAGGGTGAGCCTGTGCTTGCTGCGCAGCAGCCGAAGCCGACCTCCGATATGCCGGTTCACGCCATCCCTATCCGGTTCCATGAGAACCTTCCGCTGCAATCGGAGGAAGAATGCGGCAGACTATGCTGCAACCGTGCGAAGCGTCCAATGGGTTGCGCGGCGGCTCTCCTGACATCTGCCTGTCGCTTATGGGAGTAGCGTCGATCAATGCCGAAAGCGGGTGGCGCCGGATCTGTCATTCGCGCCAGTATCGGTATCGGAAGAACGGAGCACCCATGGCGCGCGAAGCAGGCAAGATCCATATCGGCATCGGCGGCTGGGTGTTCGAGCCCTGGCGCGGGGCGTTTTATCCGGACGGGCTGCCGCAGAAGCGCGAGCTGGAATATGCCGCGAGCAAGCTCACCTCGATCGAGATCAACGGCACTTACTATGGCTCTCAGAAGCCGGAGAGCTTCGCCAGATGGCGCGAGGAGACGCCGGACGATTTCGTCTTCGCGCTGAAGGGCTCGCGTTTCTGCACGAACCGGCGCGTGCTGGCGGAAGCGGGGCCGTCGGTCGAGAAATTCCTGACCAGCGGACTCACGGAACTCAGGCACAAGCTCGGCCCGATCAACTGGCAGTTCATGCCGACGAAACAGTTCGACCCGGCCGATTTCGAGGCTTTCCTCAAGCTGCTGCCGAAGGAGCTGGACGGGATCACATTGCGCCACGCCGTCGAGGTGCGCCATGACAGCTTCCGCTCTCCGGATTTCATCGCGCTGCTGCGCGCCTATGGCGTGGCCGCGATCACCTCGGCCGATGCGGATTACACGCAGATCGCCGATGTGACGGCGCCTTTCGTCTATGCGCGGATCATGGGAACCAAGGAGGCCGAGCCGAAGGGCTATTCCGAGACGGGGCTCGCTCGCTGGACCATGGCTGCGCAGGTCTGGGCCAAGGGTGGTGTGCCGGATGGCCTGGAACCAGTCGGGCCCGCGGCCAAGCCCGAGAAGCGCGACGTCTTCCTCTATGTCATCAGCGGCGACAAGGTGCGCAATCCCGCCGCCGCCATGGAATTGATCGCGCGGACGAAGGGCTGAGCTTTACTCGGCCGCTGCGGCCTCCAGGGCCGCTTCCTGGCAGGTGTCGACCCATTCGGCCTTCGTCAGCTCGGCCATGCGCGCAGGCGCGATGCGCAGCGCGCTATGGGTCGAGCCAGCGGCCGGGACGACGATGTCGAAGGCTTTCAGGGAGATATCGCAATAGACCTTGAGCGGCGTCGCGAGCCCAAAGGGGCAAACGCCGCCGACGGGGTGGCCGGTCAGGGCCTCGACCTCTTCCTGGCCGAGCATGCGCGGCTTGCCGCCGAGCGCCGCCTTGGCCTTCCGGTTGTCGAGCCTGGCATCGCCGCGGGTCACGACCAGGACGACCTCGTCCCCAATGCGCAGCGACAAGGTCTTGGCGATCTGGCCGGGCTCGACGCCATGGGCAGCCGCAGCGAGCGGCACGGTCGCGCTGCTCTCAGGCGTCACGATGACGGCGATGTCGGGAGCGTGCTCGGCGAAGAAGGCGCGGACGGATTCGAGGCTCATCGGGCGATTCGGGAGGTCAGCCACAGGATCAGCAGGCTGGCGATCGCCGGCACGCCGAAGACGACGAGGAAGATCGGCGCTTCCTCCATCACGGTATAGCCCGCCCGGGCGACGCCGATCCAGAGATTGATCAGGGCCCCGGTGAACCAGAGCGGCAGGAAGAGCTTCACCGCGAAGGGGATCGGCCGTCCGGCGGAGACGGCGAGGCGCGGCGCCAGGACGAGCAGGATGCCGAGCAGGGCGAAGCCGATGCCGATGACCTTGATGGTATGCATGGTTCAGGCCTCCTTTGGCCGCAGCGAGATCGCTTCCCAGGCCGCGACCAGGATCAGGATCGCGGTTGCCACCAGGCTGAAGCCCAGGGGCGGCAGCACCGTCCAGGCCGGCGTGAGCATGGCGAGCAGGCCGAGGCCGACGAGATGGGAGAGGGGATACCAGCCGGCGGTGACCCGTTTGAACAGGAGATTGCCGAGCAGATAGAAGGCCGGGCCGGCGAGGACGGCGATCGCCGTCTTCGCGTCGGTATGGCCGCCGGGATGAGCGATCACCAGCTCGTCGCCGACCGCGACGAGGATGATGCCGGCGACCAGCAGGACATGCAGATAGGTATAGGCGATCCGGGCGATCCGGCCGGGATCGTCGGATCGGGCGATATGGTGGCTCGCCCGCTCGGCGCCGATATGGAAATAGATCCACCACATCGCGATCGAGCTGAGGAAGGAGTTCAGGAAGGCTGTCAGGTTGGCGGCCGTGACCGGCAGTTTCGCGGCGGTGGCGCCGGTGATCAGGATCGACTCGCCGAGCGCGATGATGATGAAGAGCGCGCAGCGCTCGGAGAGGTGGCCGCCCTCGACATTCCAGTCGGTGGTCTCGGAGCGGCCGAGACGGAATACGCGAAAGCCGAGAGCCGGGCCGGCATATTCGATGCCGAGCGCGACGAGCCAGAGGCCGAACCGCAGATTGCCCTCGCTCAACCCGCCAGCGATCCAGAACAGCGCCGAGATCGACAGCCAGATGCTGATGCGCTGGAAGTTGCGGTAGTTGGCGGGGGGGGAATCTTTCAGGCTCGCCATCGTGAAAAGCGAGCGGATGAGCTGGGCCGCGACATAGGCGCCGGCGAAGATGAGCCCTCCGGGGCCGAAGGCTTGCGGCAGCGAGCAGGACATCGCCAGGCCGAGCAGCATCAGGACGAAGAGCAGGATCCGGACGGGCGGACGCTCGGGATCGAGCCAGTTCGTCACCCAGCTCGTATAGATCCAGATCCACCAGACGGCGGCGAGCAGGAAGGCGGCCTGCGCCACGCCAAGCGGACTGAAATGCTCGAGCAGCGTGTGCGAGATCTGGGTGATCGCGAAGACGAAGACCAGATCGAAGAACAGCTCCACATAGCTGACCCGCGCATGCTGGTGTTCGACGCGCTCCCTAAGCAGCGCGCCGGGTTTTCGAGCTTTGGCCATGCAGACCCCTGTCCCCTGCCGCGCGGCTTCCCGCGCAGCCCGTCAGCGAGGGTGTCCCGCGGTCCGTGCCGCCGTCAATGGCGGAAGTGGCGGTGGCCGGTGAAGACCATGGCGAGGCCGGCCTCGTCGGCGGCCTTGATCACCTCGTCGTCGCGCATCGAGCCGCCCGGCTGGATCACCGCGGTTGCGCCGGCCTCGGCTGCCGCGAGCAGGCCGTCGGCGAAGGGGAAGAAGGCGTCCGACGCTACGACCGAGCCCTTGGCGAGGCTCTCCGCGACGCCGGCCGCCTTCGCGGCCTCGGCGGCCTTCCAGGCGGCAATGCGCGAGGAATCGACGCGGCTCATCTGGCCGGCGCCGATGCCGACGGTCGCAAGGTCCTTGGCGTAGACGATGGCGTTCGACTTGACGTGCTTGGCGACGCGGAAGGCGAAGCGCAGGTCGGCGAGCTCGCGCTCGCTCGGCTGGCGCTTGGTCACGACCTTGAGCTCCATGTCGTCGACGACGGCGTTGTCGCGCGACTGGGCAAGGAAGCCGCCGGAGACGGTGCGCAAGGACAGGCCCGGCGCACGGACATCCGGCAGGCCGCCGGTGAGCAGCAGGCGCAGGTTCTTCTTGGCGGCGATCATCGCGATCGCCTCCTCGTCGGCGTCGGGGGCGATGATGACCTCGGTGAAGACCTCGACGATCTTCTTCGCGGCAGCCGCATCGAGCTTGCGGTTCAGGGCGACGATGCCGCCGAAGGCCGAGACGGGGTCGCAGGCCAGCGCGCGCTCATAGGCTTCGAGCAGCGAGCCGCCGGCCGCGACGCCGCAGGGATTGGCATGCTTGACGATGACACAGGCGGCCGAAGCCTCCGGAACGAACTCGGCGACGCATTCGAAGGCGGCGTCAGTGTCGTTGATGTTGTTGTAGGAGAGCTGCTTGCCCTGGACCTGACGGGCGGTCGAGACGCCCGGGCGGTTTTCGGGAGTGCGATAGAACGCAGCCCACTGATGCGGGTTCTCGCCGTAGCGCATCGTCTCGGCCAAGGCGCCGCCAAGGGCGCGGAAGGCCGGGGCGGTATCGCCCAGCTCGCCAGCGAACCAGTTCGAGATCGCCGCGTCATAGGCCGCCGTGCGGGCATAGGCCTTCTGGGCGAGCTTGCGGCGCAGTGTCAGCGTGGTCGCGCCCTTCTGGGCTTCGAGATCGGCGAGGACGGAAGGATAGTCGGCCGGCTCGACGACAACGGCGACATCGTGATGGTTCTTCGCAGCGGCGCGGATCATCGCGGGGCCGCCGATATCGATGTTCTCGATGCAGTCGTCATAGGGCTTGGCCGCAGCGACCGTCGCCTCGAACGGGTAGAGGTTCACGACGAGCAGGTCGATCGGCTGGATGCCGTGGCCGAGCATCGAGGCCTGGTGCTCGGGATGCGAGCGGATGGCGAGCAGGCCGCCATGGACCTTCGGGTGCAGGGTCTTGACCCGGCCATCCATCATCTCGGGGAAGCCGGTGAGGTCGGAGACGTCCGAGACCGGCAGGCCGGCCTCGGCGATCGCCTTGGCGGTCCCGCCGGTCGAGACCAGCGCGATGCCGAGCTTGTGGAGGGCGCGCGCGAAATCGATCAGCCCCGTCTTGTCGGAAACGGAAAGGAGCGCGCGTTCGACGCGGCGAAGCTCATTCGGCATCGGGATCAGGTCCGGCTTTGATTGCAGGAAGGCAGTTTCGGCAGACGCGCGCGGGCTATCATGCTGCGCTGCAAAAGGCAAAAGCCGCCGTCGCAGAACCGTCACGCGTCAGGTGCGGGTTCCCTGGCCTCGCGCTCGGCGATCGCGGCGGCGACCGTCTTGCCGGCGCGGGGATTGGCGGCGCTGATCCGGCTGAGGCGCCAGGCGACGCGCGGGTTCGCGACCGCATCGAAGGCGACGACGATCTGCTCGGTGCGCCGGCGCCCATCGGATGAAGCCAGGAAAAGGCTCTCTTCGATGGCGATGGTCAGTCCGCCGGCCTCGAAGCTCCAGACCTCGCCGGAAGCGAGCGCGAGCAGCGCACCCGTGCCGTCGCGGACGAGGCTGGCGCGGACATTGGGGTGGAGATGGAAGCGCAGGGCGGCTGCGAGTTCCGTACGCGTGCCGGCAAGGGCAACCTCGTCCTCGCCCGCCAGCGCTGCACCATCGCGAGCGAGCGTCAGGCGGCGGGTATGGGTGGCACTGAGGCTGCGGCGATAGCCGTCATGGCTCGCGACCCATTCGGCGCCGTCCGCGCCATCCTGACGGGCGACACGGACATCGCGGGGGCCGGAGACGACGCGCATCTCGCCGAGCACCATCCCGAAATTCGCGCTTGAGCGATCGTCGAGGACGAGCGTCGAATGGGCGGCGGTGCTGCGTGCGGCGAGCTTCAGCTCGGGCGGGCCGAAGCGGCTGGCGCCGCAATTGACGATGATGCGCTGGGCGCCGCTGGAGAATTCGAAGGCAAGGCAACCGGCATGGGTCTCGACCGAGTAGGCGCCGCGCGGCGGAGCGCCGGCATCCGCGACGACGATGCTGCGCTCAGCCGAAAGGCGGCTGTAGCCGGAATAGGCGGCGTGCTCGGTCGGGCGGCCGCGCGCGTCGTCATAGGCGGCGAGCGTCGCCATCAGGTCCGGCGGGGTCGTGCCCATGCCGTTGAACAAAGCGAGCGCCCCGTCGCCATGCCGGAACAGGCGTAAGTGCGGCATCATCCGCTCGATCGCGGTCAGCACGCCACGCGGCGGCTCCAGCCCGCGGGCCGCGAAGGTTTCGCGGAGCGGCAGGAGATCGAGCAGGAATTCGATCAGCAGGCGCGGATTGCGCGAGAGATGGCCGCCATCGGGCAGGATCTGCTCGTCGAGCTCCTCGGTGAGCAGGGTCTCGATCCGGCGGCGGCGGCCGTCCTGCCCGTCGAGGCAGATCGCGGCGAAGGCGATGGCGATCAGGCCGTTCAGACGATCGGCGCCTTCGACGGCGCCGGCCAGGGCCAGGCTCAGCCTGTCGGTGAGCTGGGAGATATGGCGCAGATAGCGCTCGTAGAAGACGTGGTCGGCGCCCTCCAGCAGCAATGGCGAATGCGACAGGAAGGCGATCAGCCGGCGCGCGGTCACGGCCGGGCGGCGCGCGATGTCGTGGCGATCCCGGCGCCGGGTGATGAAATCCTCGACGAGGCTGCGGGCATTGGCGCGGGCGATGGCGGTGTCGGCAGCGCGCATATGGCGCAGCCAGCCGAAGCCGTAGAGCGCCTCGGCCCAGGCCTCGCTCGGCGGCGTGGCGTCGAAGGGCGACTCGCCATGGCTGCGCAGCATCCGCCCGGCAAAGGCATAGTAGCCTGCGTAGAAATCGCCGGCCGTGGTCGGGTCGGCGGTACGCAGGTCGTGCGGTGCGAAGAGCAGGCGCGTCGCGCTGTTGCGGCCGAAGGGCCAGAGGCGCCGGCTCGCTCCGACGAACTGGCCACGGGTCCGCCGCGCCGCTCGTCCGATCGCGGCCTGGGCCAATCCCCGTCGCTCAGCCCACCCGCTCAAATCCCCCGTCGACTCCGTGCCCGGGCGCGGCGGCGTGCCGCGCGAATCCCGGCTCCGTCATAGCCTGATCAGGCGGGTTGCGTAAAATCCTGCCCATCCCGAAAGACGCGGGGTTTCGCCCTGCAACTGGTGCGGCAAGGTGCGGATATCGCCGTTCCCGTCGATTGCCTCAGCCAAACCGCCGATTTCCTCGGGGCGAACGGGTTCGCGACGAAACTGGGGATTGCGCGCGAGAAAGGCAGCCGCCTGCTCCTCGCCTTCCTGCGGCTCGAGCGAGCAGGTGCAGTAGACGAGGCGCCCGCCCGGTTTCGTCAGCGCGGCGGCGGCATCGAACAGGCGCGCCTGCAGGGCGGCGAGGCGGTCGCGATCCTCGGGCAGCTTGGTCCAGGCGACGTCGGGATGGCGACGGATCGTGCCGGTCGCGCTGCAGGGCGCATCGAGCAGCACGGCATCGAAGGCTTCCGCCTTCCAGGTCACGGCATCGGCGGTGACGACCTCGGCGGAGAGGCCGAGCCGGGCGAGATTGGCCTTGAGACGGCGCAGGCGCGGGCCGGAGCGATCGAGCGCGGTGACATTGGCGCCGGCGGCAGCGATCTGGGCGGTCTTGCCGCCCGGCGCGGCGCAGAGGTCGGCGATGCGTTCGCCGGGCTGCGGAGCCAGGAGCTTCACCGGAAGGGTCGCGGCGGCGTCCTGAACCCACCATTCGCCCTCGTCGAAGCCGGGCAGGCCGGCAATGGCCTGGCGCTCGCGCAGGCGCACCGAGCCGATCGGCAGGGCGATGCCGTCGAGCTTCTCGGCCCAGCCGGCGGCGTCAGCCTTGACGGAAAGGTCGAGCGGCGGCTCCTCGCGATGGCTCTGCGCGATCGCAGCGGCGGTATCCTCGCCATAGGCCGTGCACCAGCTTTCCACCAGCCAGTCAGGCGTGTCGCCGAAGACCTCGGCCTGGGCCTCCGCGAGGACGGCGTCGCGCTCGCGGGCAAGGCGGCGCAGCACGGCATTGCCGAGCGCGGCATAGCGGGCCGAGCGCGGGTCCTCATGCAGGTGGCGGATGGCGATATCGACCGCCGCATGGTCGGGCACGTCGAGGAAGAGGATCTGGGCGGCGGCGGCCGTCAGAATCGGCTCGAACGGACCGGATTTGCGCGGGCTGCCACGGTCGAGGCGTGCGTCGATCGCCTGCTGGATCGTGCCGAGGCGACGGAAAGCCGTCACCGTGATGGCGCGGGCGAGGCTCGCATCGGCGGCGTCGAGCCCGGATTCCGGCAGCATGCGCTCCAGCGTCTCGTCGAGCGCGACGCGGGCGCGCAGGACTTCGTCGATGACGGCGGCGGCGAGCCGGCGGGCCGGCAGGCCCGGGGCATCGTCGAGCTTGAGCGTCGTTTCCGGCTGGGCCGGGTGGCGAGAGGAGGGTTGAGCAGCCATCTCAGCCCCACGGACCGGGTTGGCGCGGGGCGCTGCCCCACGGATTGTTGTCGGCCTGGGCGGTGAAGCCGGTGCCCGCGCTGCTGCGGCCGATGCCGAGCGCGCGCGCCTGCTCCATCAGGGCGGCGATGCGATTGCCGGTGTCGGGGTGTGTCGAGAACAGATTATCCATGCCGCCGCCGGTCAAGGGATTGATGATGAACATGTGCGCCGTAGCAGGCTTGGCCTCTGCTGTCTCGCTGGGGATGTGCTGAACGCCTGCCGCGATCTTGGCGAGCGCGTCGGCGAGCCAGACCGGATTGCCGCAAATCTGACCGCCGAGCTTGTCGGCCTCGTATTCGCGCGAGCGCGAGATCGCCATCTGGATCAGCGCGGCCGCCATGGGCGCGAGGATCGAGAGCAGGATCTGGACGATGAAATTGGGGCGGTTGTCGCGCGAGCCGAAGAACATGCCGAAGGTGACGAGCGAGGAGATCGCGCCGGCGAAGGTCGCGGTGATCGTCATGGTCAGCGTGTCGTGATTCTTGATATGCGCGAGCTCGTGCGCCATCACGCCGGCCAATTCCTCATAAGTCAGCGTGCGCAAGATGCCGGTCGTCGCCGCGACGGCCGCGTTCTGCGGGTTGCGGCCGGTGGCGAAGGCGTTGGGCTGGTCCTCCTGGATCAGGTAGACGCGCGGCATCGGCATGTTTGCGCGGGCGGCGAGATCGCGCACCATCCCGTAGAGCTCAGGCACCGTGCGCTCGTCGACCTCCTGGGCGTTATGGGCGGCGAGCGCCATCCGGTCGGAATTCCAGTAGCTGAAGAGATTGGTCACGGCCGCAAAGCCGAGCGCCATCAGCATGCCGCCCCCGCCGCCGAGCAGATAGCCGACCGCGCCGAAGAGCGCCGTCAGGCCCGCCATCAACATGCCGGTGCGAACGTAATTCATCGAAACCCCTTCTCAAGCGCGTGGTGGCGCAGGCCCTCGCATCCGCGAGCGTCGTGCCCTATGTGGTGAGGGCAAACCCGATCCTGCAAGAGAATCCTGCAAGGAAACCCGCCGAAATGCCCGAGAAAACCGATCAGGACAGGCCGGCGGACGCTTCGGAAGCCAAGGTTCTGTCCCCTGCCGCGCAGCGCGCATTGGCGGAAGCGGCCGCGCGCCGCGCCGCGATCGACGCGCATGCCAGGGAGGTCGCCAAGCAGCGCGAGGTCAACGGGCGCGGCGGGCTGGAGCCGGTGCGCTATGACGATTGGGAAGTGAAGGGCATC
Source organism: Allobosea sp. GW821-FHT09G06 (assembly GCF_059416005.1). Taxonomy (NCBI): domain Bacteria; kingdom Pseudomonadati; phylum Pseudomonadota; class Alphaproteobacteria; order Hyphomicrobiales; family Alloboseaceae; genus Allobosea; species Allobosea sp. GW821-FHT09G06. The sequence goes on from NZ_JBWKOI010000001.1 coordinate 9,823, forward strand.
GCCAGCGACTTCTGACGCCGGCCCCCAAATATTGCCAATCAGCGGCCGAGCGTCCACACAGCAGCCGGATAGCAGCGGATTGGCCTCATGGACAGCAACGACAAGCGCCTCGCGGCCCTGCGCCGCCTTCTCGCCGAGGCGCATGAGAAGCTCGGCCTGAAGCTCGGCTTCCGGCTCTGGGACGGCAGCATGGTTCCGACCGCCTGGCCGCAGGACGGGCTCGCCATCGCCATTGCCGATGCCGGCGTCATGGCGGCGCTGCTCCGCAAGCCGAAGCTCGACACGCTGCTCAACCTGCATGTCGCTGACCGCATCGCGATCGCGAACGGCTCGATCTTCGATCTCGCCGCGGCGCGGCCGGAGGGCAAGGTCGGCAAGCTCGCGCGCAACATCCCGAAGAGCGCCGTGTTCGACGTCATCAGGCGCTTCCTGTTCGCGCCCGGCACGGCCGAGGCCGCGGTCAGCCATCGCAAGGGCGACGAGATTGCACGCGACGGCGCGCCGGCCACCAACAAGGCCAATATCGCCTATCATTACGACGTCTCGAACGATTTCTACCGGCTCTTCCTCGATGAGGAGATGGTCTACACCTGCGCCTATTTCACCGAGGATCACGGCGATCTCGAACGCGCCCAGCGCGACAAGCTCGATATGATCTGCCGGAAGCTGCGCCTGCAGCCGGGGGACCGCTTCCTCGATATCGGCTGCGGCTGGGGCGCATTGGTCTGTCACGCCGCCCGCTATTACGGCGTCGAGGCCCATGGCGTGACGCTGGCCGAGGAGCAGCTCGCCCTGGCGCGCGAGAAGGTCGAGAGGCTCGGGCTTCAGGGCAAGGTCAGGCTCCACCTCAAGGATTTCACGCAGATGGAGGGGGAGTTCGACAAGATCTCCTCGATCGGCATGTTCGAGCATGTCGGCATCCGCAACCATCCCTCCTATTTCCAGGCGGTGAACCGGCTGCTCAGGCCACGCGGGCTCTATCTGCATCACTGCATCTCGCGCCGGGCCAAGAAGACCGAGAAGGCCTTCAACAAGATGCCTGCCGAGTATCGGGCGCTGGTGCGCTACATCTTCCCGGGGGGCGAGCTCGATCATCTGGGCATGTCGATCGCCAATCTTGAGCGCCACGGCTTCGAGGTCCATGATGTCGAAGGCTGGCGCGAGCACTATCAGCGCACGACGCGGCTCTGGTGGGAGCGGCTGGAGGCCAACAAGGCCAGGGCCGAGGCCGAGATCGGCCCGGAGCGGACGCGGATGTGGCTGCTCTATCTGGCGGGCTGTTCGCTCGCCTTCGAGCGCGGCGGGGCGCTGGTCAACCAGACGCTGGTCTCGAAGCGGCGCAAGGGTCCGTCCGGCCTGCCGCTGACGCGCGCAGACCTCTATCAGGCCTGAACGGGATTTCGGCCGGCAACAAGCCGGCCTCCCGTGTTGTCCAATGTGGGAAGGTCGCCCGGCGATCTGCCGGGCCGAGGCTTACTTCTTGACGAAGAGGTCGAGCTTTCCGTGATGCTCGGCCAGCAGGTAGTAGAAGGTCAGGCGGGACTTGGTCTTGTCGGCCTTCATATGCTCGCAGATCGCCTTGACGGATCCATCGAGGTCACCGGATTTCAGGCCGAGCTTCTTCTTCAGAAAGTTCTCGCGGACGCGATCGAGTTCCGCCGGATCGGAGCAGGCGACGTAGCGGGTGTCGGGTTTGCTCATCACAAGCGCGTAGGATTTCGACATGCCGGCAAAGGCCGCTTCGTTGAGCGGCTTCTTGGCGAACTTCTTCACGTCGGCAAGATGATCCATCTGGTAGCCCCTTCCTGACCCGCACGAGCGTACGGGTGGTTACGTGTCGCGGGCCGGAGGTTAACGCGGTTCTGCGCAGGGGGCGAGGGGGCAACGGGCCTGATTTCCAGATTTTGGAACCGCTTGTGCTCGCCTTTGGTCGAAGGCGGGGAATGCATGGCACGGATGGCCGGGGCAACGTCAGCATGGGTTGAGCCGGCGCCGATGCGGTGCTGCGATGCAGCATCTCCCGGAGCACCCTGATGAAGCCGACGATCCTGATGATTCCGCGTCTCGCCGACGATGCGATTGCGAGCCTGAAGCAAAGCTACACGGTGATCGGGCCGGTCGATGGCGGCGATGCGGCGAGCATCCCGGCCGAGGCGCGCGAAGCCCGCGCGCTGGTGACCTATGGCGGGCTCCGGACCGACGCGGAACTGATGGCCGCCTTGCCGCAGCTTGAACTGATCGCCTGCTATGGCACCGGTATCGAAGGGGTCGATGCGGCCGCAGCCAAGGCACGCGGCATCAAGCTTTGCAATGCCGCCGATGCCAATGCGCGCAGCGTCGCGGAGTTCGCGGTGGGTCTAATGCTCTGCGCGATGCGCGGGATCGGGCGCGGCGATCGGTTCGTCCGAGACGGCCTCTGGAACCGTCGGGGTATCGAGCCGGTGTCCAATACGCCGGACCTGGCCGGCCGCAAGATCGGCATCTACGGGCTCGGTGCCATCGGCAGCCGCATCGCGAGCCGCGCAGCCGCCTTCGAAATGGAGGTCGGCTATCACAGCCGCACGGCCAAGCCGGAGCTGGCTTACAGCTTCCACGACAGCCTGCTCGGCCTCGCCGAATGGGCGGATGTGCTGATGGTCGCCGTCCGCGCCAGCGCGGAGACGCGCAATGCCGTCGATGATGCCGTCCTGAACGCGCTGGGGCCGGAGGGCTATGTCGTGAATATCTCGCGCGGCCTCGTCATCGACGAGGAGGCGCTCTGCGACGCTCTCGAACAGAAGCGGATCGCCGGTGCGGCACTCGATGTCTTCGCGGCCGAGCCGCATGTGCCGGAGCGCTTGCGCCAGCTCGACAATGTCGTGCTCACGCCTCATATCGCCGCGAGTTCGCAGGACGCCAAGAAAGCCCAGCTGCGCACGCTGCTCGGCAATCTCGAGGCGTTCTTCGCCGGCCGGGCGATGCCTTCGGGCGTATCGCTTTAGCGCATCAGGGCAGGACGACGACGGGCGTGCCCATCCGGACGCGGGCATAGAGATCGATCACGTCCTGGTTGTGCATGCGGAAGCAGCCATAGGAGGCGGCGGTGCCGATCGTGTTCGGCATGTTGGTGCCGTGGATGGCGTATTGCCCGGTCGGCCCGAGCCCGATGACGCGTGCGCCCATCGGGTTGCGGGGCGAGCCGCCGGGAATGACGTCGGGCAGGCGGGGGTTGTCGCGCCGGACTTCGGCCGGCGGGCTCCAGGCCGGGTCGACCTGCAGTTCCTCGACATATTTGACGCCGCGCCACTGCTTGCCGGCCTTGCCGACGGCGACGGTGTAGCGGATCGCCTCACCGGGCGCGGTGACGTAATAGAGCTTCCGCTCGCCGGTGCGGATCACGATGGTGCCGGGATCGAAGCGCCCGTCGCGCATCCCGACGACCTCGCGCGCCTGTACGGGCGGCGCGGCCGCGCTGGCGGCCGACAAGGCGATGGTGGCAAGGGCGACATGTCTGAGCATGGTCGGAACTCCCGCTGGAAACTGGCGGGAGTTGTGGCGCCGCAGCCGTGAAGCGCGGGTTGAGCGATATGGTGAAGCGGCGATTCAGGATGAATCGCCGGTGAATCAGTGCTTTACGCTGCCGGTCTGGCGCGGTGTTGCTGCGGCAGCAGGAAGGGCAGGCCAGGCGCCGGCGCGCGGCTCAGCGTCAGGTCGACCTTGAAGACCTGACGCAGCAGGGCGTCGTCCAGCGTCTTCGCCGGCGGGCCCTGCGCGATGATCTGGCCCTGATCCATCACGACGAGATGGTCGGCATAGGTCACGGCGAGGTTGAGATCGTGCAGCACGATCAGAACGGCGACGCCGCGCGCGGCGATGCTGCGGGCCATGTCGAGCAGCGCCAGCTGATGGCAGAGGTCGAGGCTGGCGATCGGCTCGTCCAAGAAGAGCACCTGCCGCTCGGCGATGCTGCGGCCGGCCTCAAGCTGGCAGAGCACGCGGGCGAACTGGACGCGCTGCTGCTCGCCGCCGGAGAGCGTCTGGTAGCGCCGGCCGGCGAGATCGATCACCCCGGCTGCGGCCAGGCTTTCGGCGACGATGGTTTCGCGCCGCTGGCGCGTCAGCGCCCGGCCGATGCCGTCGACGCCGAGGCTCGCGACCTCGTAGACGCTGAAGGGGAAGGCGAGGCGGGCGTGCTGGGCCATGACCGCGCGCAGGCAGGCGAGACGCCAGGCCGGTACCGTCGGGAGCGGCTCGCCGGCGATGCGGATTTCGCCACCGGCCGGCTTGATCTCGCCGGTGAGGAGCTTGAGCAGGGTCGATTTGCCGGCGCCGTTGGGGCCGATCAGGATCGTCGTCGTGCCGCCGGCCAGTTGCAGGTCGGCACCGGCTACGAGCTTTCGCCCGCTTGCGAGGAAGCTGACGCCATGGCCGGAGAGGATCGGATTCGCTTCAGACATCGATCAGGCTCGTGCGGCGCAAGAGCAGCCAGAGGAAGAAGGGCGCACCGATCGTGGCGGTGACGATGCCGATCGGCAGCTCGGCCGGGACGACGATCAGCCGGGCGACGATATCGGCGCCGACCAGCAGCATTGCGCCGCCGAGCGCCGAGAGCGGCAGCAGCAGGCGGTGATCCGGGCCGACCGAGAGCCGGATCAGGTGGGGCACGACGATGCCGACGAAACCGACCATGCCGGCCGAGGCGACGCTGGCGCCGACGGCGAGCGCGACCAGCAGGATCGCCAGCGCCTTGATGCGCTGGACGGGGATGCCGAGGTGATAGGCTTCGGCCTCTCCGAGCATCAGACCGTTCAGGCCGCGCGCCAGCAAAGGCATCAGCAGGAGTAGCGGCAGGATGATCGGCGCGACCACGGAGAGCTTCGTCCAGCTGGCGCCGCCGAGGCTGCCCAGGGACCAGAAGGTCAGGTCGCGCAACTGCCGGTCGTCCGAGATGAAGGAGAGCAGGCCGGTGAGGGCGCCCGCCATGGCGCCGAGCGCGACGCCTGCCAGCAGCATGGTCGCGACCGAGGTGCGACCGCCGCGTGTCGAGATCAGATAGAGCGCGAGCGTGGTGATGAGGCCGCCGCAGAAAGCGCCGAAAGGAAGGGCGGCGAAGGGCAGTTTCATCATGGTGCCCGCGAGGAAGCGGTCGCCGAGGACGATGGTGGCTGCCGCCGCGAGGCCGGCGCCGCTGGACACGCCGACGAGGCCGGGATCGGCGAGCGGATTACGGAACAGGCCCTGCATCAGGGCGCCGGACACGGCGAGGCCGGCGCCGACGAGCAGGCCGAGAAGCACGCGCGGCAGGCGGATATTCAGGACGACGAGCACGTCGCGCCCTTCGAGCAGGCTCGTATCGCCGCTAAGTCGCGCCATCAGGATCTCGGCGACGCGGCCCGGCGCGATCGCGATCGCACCCTGGCCGATGGCGACGATGGTCAGGAGCAGGCAGGCCAGCGTGAGCCCGGCGACGGCGAGCAGACCGGTACGGCGCCGGCCCGCGATCAGCGTCGTCAGGGATGTCGTGGCCACGGTCGGGGACGGTGCCGCGAGGGTCACGGGGCGGCGGCGGTCTTGAGTGGCGGGATGGCGGCTTCCGGATAGATCGCGGCCATCAGGTCGCGCGCCGCCATCGGTGTGCGCGGGCCGAAGCCGAGCAGGTAGAGCCCGTCCATATGGACCAGCCGCTTGCCGGCCGCGGCCGGAATCTGGGAGAAGGCGGGCATCGCGAAGAGTTCGTCCGGCGTGGTGTTATGGGCGCTGCTGTTGCGCATCATCAGCACCATGTCGGGCGCTGCGGCGGCGATGGCCTCGTCGGTCATCGGCTTGTAGCCCTCGATGGCGTCGGCGACATTGATGCCGCCCGCGAGCGCGATGATGCCGTCGGCCGAGCTGTTGCGGCCGCCGACCATGGCGCGGCCGTTCTGCAGGGAGAGCAGGAAGAGGATGCGCTTCTTTTTCGCGATGCCGGCGCGCAGCGTCGCGAGCTCGTCGAAGCGGGCCTTGGTCTGGGCCGCCAGCCGCTCGGCCGGGACGCCCGCGCCGATCGCCGCGCCGATCGCGGCGATCTTCGCGGTGACGCCCTCCGGGGTCAGCCCGTCATTGATGCGGGCGATCTTCACGCCGGATTCGGTGAGCAGCGAGACGGCATCCGGCGGGCCGGCGCCGTCGATCAACATGATCAGCGTGGGCTTCAGCGAGAGGACGCCTTCGGCCGAGAGCGCGCGGACATAGCCGACATTGGCGTTCTGCTTCAGGGCTTCCGGCGGAAACTGGCTGGTCGAGTCGACGCCGACGACGCGATCCTGCAGGCCGAGCGCGTAGATCACCTCGGTGATGACGCCGCCGGCGACGACGATGCGATCCGGCGTCTGGGCCAGCGCGGCCATCGGCAGGGCGGGGGAGAGACCGAGGCCAAGCGCGCTCAAGGCGAGAGCCGAGGTGAACGTGCGGCGGTTCGGCTGCCGGAGGCCGCGATGCGCTTCGGTGATGCGCGAGCCAGACATATCGCAACTCCATTCAGACGCAGACGGGCGCTTTCCCGCTGCGAGTGCTCAAGCAAGAAGGCTGCAGTCAGTTTAAAATGATTCCATTCAAAGTAGATCTTTGTTTTTAATTATTCAAAACAAAGATCTCTTTGCGGTATTATTGACGCTGATATTAGCCTTTACTACAAGGGGTCAAGGGCAACGCAGCGCGTCGCCGCGCTCCTCGGCTGCGATCCCGCCGGGCGGCCGGTTGTCGATCCTGCGCATGTTCCGGCCGAGCCCTCTTCCTGAAGAGACGTTTGACCGGGGTCGCGATTGTCCGTCCGCTCCGGCGGTGTCGTTCGTTTCCGCCGTTATCCGGCGCGTCAGATGCAGGGTTTTTCGATGTTCATCGCCATGAATCGCTTCAAGGTCGTCAAGGGCGAGGAAGCCGCCTTCGAGACGGTCTGGTCCTCACGCAAGAGCCGGCTCGACGAGATGCCGGGCTTCCTCTCCTTCCACCTGCTGAAGGGGCCGGAAAAGGAGGATCATACCCTGTACTCCTCGCATACGAGCTGGGCCTCGAAGGAGGATTTCACGGCCTGGACCAAGTCCGAGCAGTTCCGCGAGTCGCATCGCAGTGCCGGCCAGCCGCGCCCGAAGCCGATCTATCTCGGCCATCCCGAGTTCGAGGGCTTCGAGACCGTGCTCAGCGAGACCAATCCGCATCTGCCCCGTCAAGCCGCCGAGTGAGGCCTTAAGCCGATGACGACCGCCGACACCATCGCGCAGGCTCCGATCGAGCATGCGCGCTCCCTGCTTGCCGCCAAGCCGGACGGCCTGATCGAAGCGATCGCGCGCGAGGCGAAGGTCTCGACGCGCGCCGTGCTCGAGCTTCTCCCCGAGGCGCAGCGCCAGCACGTGGCACCCGAGCGCTTCGAGGACGTCTGGAAGGAGCTCGCGACCTGGGGCACCGTGCTCTTCCTGATGCACACGCCCGACATCGTGCTGGAATGCGAGGGATCGCTGCCGGTCGGCAGCTTCGGCCATGGCTATTACAATATCCACGGCGACAGCCCGATCGGCGGGCATATCAAGGCGGAGAACTGCCGGGCGATCTATCTGGTCGATCGCTCGACGGCGCAGGGCCGGCGCGCCTGCTCGGTGCAGTTCTTCAACGGCTCCGGCGAGGTGATGTTCAAGGTCTTCGTGCGGCGCGATGCCGCGCGCGAATTGCTGGCCGATCAGCTGGCGCGGTTCGAGGCGCTCAAGACGACCTTCGCCTGAGCCCCAAAAAAAACGAGATGGTGCGGCTCATGCATCGCGTGGCGCAAGCCGCGCGATGCGGGTATTGAACACGGGCCATGAGCGGGATTCACCATTCGTTAACCATACGGGCGCAGCCTTCGCGGCTGAAGGCCTGTCAGCCATGAACGCGCCTCGCGACCCGGACCTCCAGGGCGGCAAGGCGGAAATGGCTCACGACAGGCTGCCCGACGGTTCCGCGATGGGAGTCGACATGGCCGCGCACGTCACCATGGAGCGGGCCCACCTGCCGCATGGACGCCCGGCACTCACCCTGGCGGCCGGCCGCAGGTTCGTGGCGAGGCGGGTTCCGGCCCTGCGCTCGAACCTGGGCTCCGCGATCCTGCTCGGCCTGCGCTTCGTCCAGGCGAGGCTGATCTCGGTCTGGGGCCTGATCATCGCGGCCGCCCTCTGCCCGCCCTTCGTCTTCGCCGCCTTCGCGGTCTTTTCCTCGGCTGCGAACTTCGTCTCGATCGCCTCGCTGCTGCGCCTGGAGGCGGTGTTCTTCCAGAACAGCGACCGCGCCCGGCTCGGCCTCGCCTTCCGGCTCGCGGCTGCGGTCGGGGTGGCCTTCATGGCCGTCGCCGCCCTCGTCCTGATCGGACTTGCCGTGACCGGCTGGGTCGCGCCGGCGGTCGCCTTCTTCTTCCTGGTGTCGCTGGCGGCGCGCTCGCTGCTGCGCCTGCTCTGGTCCGAGGCCACGGCGGAGGGCGATTTCCGCGCCATCGGCAACAGCAATGTCGTCCAGGCGATGGTCCAGCCTGCGATCATGCTCGCCCTGATCGCGATCTTCGGGCCGAAGGCGCTGACCCTGTTCATGGCCGATGCGCTCGGGCACGTCCTGGCGGCCGCCTATCTGCTGCGGCGCAGGCGGGCATCCGTGATCGCGCTGGTCCAGCCGGCGCTGTGGTCGTGGCGCAGCCTCGCGGAAGCGGCGATCCGCTGGCGCGATGCGCCGCGCGCCCTGCTCCCCGCGGCCCTGCTCGCCTATGGTTTCGCTGTAGCTCCCCTCCTTGCCCTGCCTTATGCCAGCAACACCGTGCTCGCGGCGCAGATCGCCCTGTCGATGCGGCTGCTGGACATGCCGGCGCAGATGTTCGGGACGGTGTCGATCCCGCTGGTGCTGAACCGTATGCGCGCCCAAGCCGGACCGCGCCGACGCTTCTGGGCGCGGGTCCTGACGCTCGGCCTGATCGGCGGCGCGGTCGTGCTGTTCAGCGCCATCGCAGTCGTGGCACTGGTGGCCGATAACTGGCTGGTCGGGACGCAGTGGCACGACCTGGGCGAGGTCGTCGCGCTGCTGGCGGCGTTCTATATCGGCATCGCCGTGCTTGCGCCGCTGCAGGAAGTGGCGACGCTGTCGCGTCAGCCCTTCTGGCAGGTCGCGATCAATGCCGTCGCGCTTTTCGCGATGGTCGCGGCCATGCTGTGGTTCGCTGCGTTGTCGCCGGAGCTGCTGCTGACGATCGGCGCCATATCGATCCTGCGGACGCTGACGCATGCTGTCTTCATCTGGCTGCATCTCGACGATCCCGTCGAGGCGTCGGCCGACGGTCTCGCCGCTCCGGGCGCCGCTCGATAAAGTGCTATTCCCGCCGGATCAGCCTGTCGGCGACCAGCGAGGAGAAGAGCCCCGGCTTGAACTCGCGCTCCAGCCGCTCGGGATCGTAGATCGTGGCGACCCAATCCAGGAAGGCGATGCCCTTCGCGTCGCCCTCGTGGCGATAGGTCTCGAAGAAGGCGTCGAGGATGCCGGTCTTGGCGAAGCGGAAATGGCCGTAGCGCAGCGAGAGCTGGCGCATGGCTTCGTCGAGCGGTCGCCCCTCGTGGACCAGCAGATAGAGCGCCGAGAAGAAGCCGGCCCGGTCGGCGCCGGACTTGCAATGCACCAGGGCGGGCTCGTCGAGGCTCTCGAAGAACGCCTTGGCACCGAGGATGGTCTCGCGATCCGGCGCGCCGCGCGAGCGCAGCACGAAATCGACGAGCTTGATGCCGTGGCGCTCGCAGGCTTCCTTCTGGAGCGGCCAGGAGCCATGCTCGCGCCCGCCGCGCAGGTTGACGATGGTCTTGACGCCCTTGCGGGCAAAGGCCGCGATCTGGCCCGGCGCCGGCTGGGCCGAGCGCCAGAGCCGCGGCGTGACGCGGTGCGCGTTGAGATAGGCGAGCCGGAAGATGCCGTGGTCGACCAGCAGCATGTTGGCCCAGGCACGCAGGCGCTGGCCGCGGCCCTCGATCGGCCGGTCCCAGCGGGCGATGCGGGCCATGCGGCGGGCATAGCGCTCTTCGTCGGGGCGCAGGCGGCTCAGCACGGCCTGATCTCGCAGCTTTTCATGGGGCGCCCGATAGCAGCGCGGGCGCGCCTACGCAAATCGTCTGGTGACCAAGCGCGACGGAAGGGCTTGGCGTTTTCGCCGCGAACTTGCATAAGGCCCGGCGAAATTCCCAAGCGACAGGTTCCAGCATGCGCATCGACGCCATCTCCATCGGCAAGAACCCGCCCGAAGAAGTCAATGTCCTGATCGAGGTGGCGATCGGCGGCGAGCCGATCAAGTACGAGATGGACAAGGAAGCGGGCACGCTCTTCGTCGATCGCTTCCTCTATACGCCGATGCGCTATCCCGGAAACTATGGCTTCATCCCGCACACGCTCTCGGAAGACGGCGACCCTTGCGACGTCCTCGTCGCCAATACGCGCCCGCTGGTGCCGGGCTCCTATATCGCGGTCAGGCCCATCGGCGTGATGCTGATGGAGGACGAGGGCGGCGGCGACGAGAAGATCATCGCGGTGCCCGTGCCGAAGCTGACCAAGCGCTACGAGAACGTCCATAACTACACCGATCTGCCGCAGATCACGCTCGACCAGATCCAGCACTTCTTCGAGCATTACAAGGACCTGGAGCCCGGCAAATGGGTCAAGCTCAAGGGCTGGGGCGACGCCGCCATGGCCCGGAAGCTGATCGTCGAAGCGATCGAGCGCGCGAAGGCCGCGAAGAAGGGCTGAGTGTCATCCCGCACGCGCTGCGGCACGCAGTGCTGCTGCGCAGATGCGGGACCGTTTTCAGGAAAAGGCGCCCTCTCGTGCAAGGGGCGCCTTTTTATTTAAGAGGCGCCTTCTCGTCGCGCGGTCCCGCGTCTGCGCAGCAGCACTCACGTGCCGCAGCGCGCACGGGATGACGTCCGCTCGCCGGTGGCGAACGTAGCCCTTACGCAGCGATCGCTTCCGCCAGCGCGACGGTGCGCTTTGCCATATCGGCATGCAGCAATTCGACCATGCGGCCGTCAAGCTGGATCGCGCCCTTGCCGGCATTTTCCGGGAGGTTGAAGGCCGCGATGACGGCGCGGGCCTTGGTCAACTCGGCCTCGTCGGGCGCGAAGACCGCATTGGCCACCGCGACCTGCGAAGGATGGATCAGGGTGCGGCCGTCGAAGCCGAGATCGCGGCCCTGCTCGCATTCGGCGAGGAAGCCAGCTTCGTCCTTGATGTCGTTATAGACGCCGTCGAGGATGTCGATGCCATGGGCACGGGCGGCGAGCAGGGCGCTCGTCAGCCAGGGCAGCATCGGCGCGCGGCCGGGCACGAAGCGGGCGCGGGTTTCCTTGGCGAGGTCGTTGGTGCCCATGACGAAGCAGGCGAGCCGCGCCACCGGATCGCGGGCGGCGCGGGCGATGCGCTCGACATCGAGGATGGCGAGCGGGGTCTCGATCATCGCCCAGACGGTGATCGAGGGGTCGGCCCAGAGGCCGTTCAGCTGGTGGCCGACTTCGTGCAGCGTCTCCGGCGCGGAAACCTTCGGAATCAGGATCGCCTGCGGCTTCGCCTCCGCGGCGGCGGCGAGATCGTCAGCGAACCAGGGCGTGCCGACGCCGTTGACGCGGATTACCAGCTCGCGCCGGCCATAGCCGCCGGCCTTCACGGCAGCGCAGACCTGCTCGCGAGCGGTTGCCTTGGCGTCGGGAGCGACGGCGTCCTCCAGATCGAGGATCAGGACGTCGGCCGCGATATCGCGGGCCTTTTCGAGCGCGCGGGCATTCGAGCCCGGCATATAAAGGGCACTGCGGCGGGGGCGTATCGTGCTCATGGTCTCTCCTGACACGGGCCGGCTGTAGCTCTCGCATATTCGCTGCGCGGACCATTGGTTCTTCACGCGAACCGGTGTCCACTTCGCTTGAAAATGCTTTGGTGCTGCACTGCACAGTAGAGCAACGCAGCTGCAATGCCAGCGCTGCGAAAGGCGGAGGAAACGGGATGGTACGGCTCGCCGGCGTCGATGGCTGCAAGGGCGGCTGGATCGCTGCCATTGTTTCCGATGACGGGGCGGAGGCGCCGGTGATCCGCGTGGTTCAGCGCTTCGCCGATCTGTTCGGAGGCGAGGTCGTGCCTGATCTCGTCGCGGTCGACATGCCGATCGGCCTGCCGGATCGGGTACAAGGCTCTGGACGCGGGCCGGAGCAGGCGGTGCGGGCGCTGCTCGGCGACCGGCAATCCTCTGTCTTCTCCATCCCTGCGCGCTGGGCGGTCGAGGCGACCGACTATTGGGAGGCCTGCGCGCTGGCGCTCGCGGCGTCCGATCCGCCGCGGAAGGTTTCCAAGCAGGGCTTTCACCTGTTTCCGAAGATTCGTGAGATCGACGGCCTGCTGCGATCCGAACCCGGTTTGCACGAGCGCGTCTTCGAGATTCATCCCGAGCTCGCTTTCCGCACGATGCGAGGCGCGCCGCTGCTCCACCCCAAGAAGATCAAGGGCGTGGTCAATCCGGAGGGGCTGACTGAGCGCCGGAGCTTGCTGACCGCAGCCGGCGTCCCGGCAGACGTGGCCGACGCCCGCCCGCCGCGCGGCGCTGCGGCCGACGACCTGCTCGATGCCCTGGCGGCGCTGGTCGTCGCCCGGCACATTGCCGCCGGGCGCGGGCGGCCCTTCCCCGATCCGCCGGGACGCGATAGCCACGGGCTTCCGATTGCGATCTGGACCTATCGTCCAGTGTCCGAGCCTGATCAGGATATCGTCATGAGCGCACGCCCCGTCACCCGTCCGATGATCGAGGAAGCGGCGGCGCGTATCGCCGGCCATGCCCGCGTCACGCCGGTGATGCGGCTGGGCACGGGCGCCTTCGGAGCCGCGGCGAATATCTCGCTCAAGCTCGAATGCCTGCAGCATGCCGGCTCGTTCAAGACGCGCGGCGCCTTCAACAACCTGCTCTCGCTGCCGGTGCCGGCAGCCGGCGTCTCGGCGGCGTCGGGCGGCAACCATGGCGCGGCGGTGGCCTATGCCGCAGCGAGGCGCGGCGTGAAGGCGACGATCTTCGTGCCGGAGATCTCGCCCGCCGCCAAGATCGCGGCGATCAAGCGCTTCGGCGCCGATGTCGTGGTCGGCGGTGCGCAATATGACGATGCGCAGGCGGCCTGCGACCGCTTCGTCGCCGAGACCGGGGCGCTCAAGATCCATCCCTTCGCGGCGGTGGAGACCATTGCCGGGCAGGGCACGCTCGGCCGCGAATGGGACAGCCAGGAGCCCGATCTCGATACGGTACTCGTCGCGGTCGGCGGTGGCGGCCTGATTTCGGGCATCGCGAGCTGGTTCGCGGGCAGCGAGGTCAAGGTCGTCGGCGTCGAGCCGGAAGGCTCGCGCGCCTTGCAGGCGGCGTTCGACGCCAAGGGACCGGTCGAGGTCAAGGTCGCGTCGGTGGCGGCGGATTCGCTGGGCGCCCGCAATGTCGGTCAGCTTGTCTATGACGTGACCCGGGATAGCGTCGATCACATCGCTCTGGTGCCGGATGCGGCGATCACGGAGGCGCAGGGCGTGCTCTGGCGCGATTTCCGCCTTGGTGTGGAGCCGGGCGGGGCGGCGGCGCTGGGCGCTCTGCTTTGCGGGGCCTACAAGCCGGCGAAGGGCGAGCGGCTCGGCGTTCTCGTCTGCGGCGCGAATGTCGACCTGGCGAAGCTCGCCGCGATCGTAGGGTGAAGGGGCGTCATTCTCGGGCTTGACCCGAGAATCTCATTCAGGAAGAGGCGCCTTTCCGTCCTGAGATGCTCGGGTCAAGCCCGAGCATGACGGCTGTCGTCATCAGCAGGGCTTGCCGCCGCCCTTGGTTGCAACGCACACTCGCCTGCGATCAGGAGACGATGCATGCCCGGCTCTAGCCCTAAGACCAGTTCCGGACGTTTCTTCGAGGATTTCCACCTCGGCGACAGCATCGTCCATGCGACGCCGCGCACGGTGCGGGCCGGCGATGCAGCGCTCTATTCCGCGCTTTATGGCTCGCGCTTCGCGGTGCAATCCTCGGACGCCTTCGCTGGCGCGATCGGCTATCCCACGGCGCCGATCGACGACCTGCTCGTGTTCCATATCGTCTTCGGCAAGACGGTGCCGGATATCTCGCTCAATGCCGTCGCCAATCTCGGCTATGCCGATGGGCGCTTCCTCAAACCGGTCTATCCGGGCGATACGCTCTCGACCACGTCGGAGGTGATCGGGCTGAAGCAGACCTCGGCCGGAGATGCCGGTATCGTCTATGTCCGCTCGATCGGCCGTAACCAGCACAACGCGATCGTGCTGAGCTATGCGCGCTGGGTGCTGGTGCGCAAGCGCGAGCCCGGCACGCCGGCCCATGCCGAGCAGGTGCCGGAGCTGGCCAAGGCCGTGCTGCCGGAGCAGCTCGGCGAGGGCTGCCCTCGGATCGAGCTCGCTGGTTACGACGATGCGCTCGCCGGCTCGCCCTTCCGCTGGAGCGATTATGCTGTCGGCGAGCGGATCGACCATGTCGACGGCATGACCGTCGAGGAGGCCGAGCACCAGCTCGCGACGCGGCTCTACCAGAACACAGCGCGGGTGCATTTCGATGCGCATGCGGCGCAGGGCACCCGCTTCGGCAAGCGGCTGATCTATGGCGGCCATGTCATCAGCCTGGCGCGGGCGCTGTCCTTCAACGGGCTCGGCAACGCCTTCCATATCGCGGCGATCAATGGCGGGCGCCATGTCGCGCCGCTCTTCGCCGGCGACACCGTCTATGCCTGGAGCGAGGTGCTGGGCAGCGCGGAGATTCCCGAGCGCGGCGATGTCGGCGCGTTGCGACTCAGGCTGGTCGCAACCAAAAACCGGCCTTGCGCGGATTTCCCGCTGAAGGCTGGCGATCAGTACGATTCCAGCGTGATTCTCGATTTCGACTACTGGGCGCTGCTGCCGCGGTAAGCTTTTCGTAAGAAAATGACGATTTTCAGAATCTGTAACTTCGTTCTGCCGATGCCGCATTGCAGCGCCGGAACGGTTTCGTTAGAGAACCAGTCACTCTAGAATGATCCCAAATGGGTCCGCGCGTTCCAAGCGGGCCGCTTGATCGGAGAACGATATTGGCCGAGGTCAAGCCCGCGGCTCGTCCGCTTTCGCCCCACCTGCAGATTTATCGCTGGTCCTGGACGATGGCGATGTCCGTCGCCCATCGCGTCACCGGTACGGGGCTCTATCTCGGCACGGTGCTGATCGCCGCCTGGCTGGTCGCCGCCGCCTCCGGCCCGGCCGCCTTCGACACGGCCCAGGCCATCGCCGGCTCCTTCCTCGGCCGGCTCGTGCTCTTCCTCTACAGCTTCTCGCTGATCCACCACATGTGCGGCGGTCTCCGGCATTTCGTCTGGGACATGGGCAAGGGCTATGAGCCGCAGACGCGCATGAACATGGCGAAGTTCACGCTCGTCGCCTCGGTGAGCCTGACGGTCCTGGTCTGGATCGTCGCTCTGGTCCTGCGCTGAGGAGCCGCGCCATGCTGTCCAATTCCTCGATGCGCACCCCGCTCGGCCGCGTTCGCGGCCTCGGCTCCGCCAAGTCCGGCACCGGCCATTTCTGGCTGCAGCGTGTCACCGCCGTCTCGAACCTGATCCTGACGATCATCTTCATCGGTATCGTCATCGCGCTGGTCGGTCGGCCCTATCCGGCCGCGGTCGCGCTTCTGTCGCATCCGCTCGTCGCGATCCTAATGCTGCTCTTCATCCTCTCGGCCTGCGTCCATATGCGTCTGGGGATGCAGGTCGTTATCGAGGATTACGTCACGAACGAGGGTCTCAAGATCCTCGCCGTGATGGGCAACACCTTCTTCGCCATCGCCGTCGGCGCCGCCAGCGTCTACGCGGTGCTGAAGCTGTCTTTTGGAGGCTGATCCGATGGCGATCACCAAGTCCCGCCCGGTCCCGGCCTATACCGGCACCGCCTATCCGATCACCGACCATACCTTCGACGTCGTCGTCGTCGGTGCCGGCGGCGCCGGCCTTCGCGCCACGGTCGGCTGCTCGCAGGCGGGCCTGCGCACCGCCTGCATCACCAAGGTATTCCCGACCCGCTCGCACACCGTCGCGGCGCAGGGCGGCGTCGCCGCCTCGCTCGGCAACATGGGCAAGGACACCTGGCAGTGGCACATGTACGACACCGTGAAGGGGTCGGACTGGCTCGGCGACCAGGACGCCATCGAATATCTCGTGCGCAACGCGCCGGCTGCCGTCTACGAGCTCGAGCACTGGGGCGTGCCCTTCTCGCGCACCGAGGACGGCCGCATCTACCAGCGCCCCTTCGGCGGCATGACCACCGAATTCGGCGAGGGCCCGCCGGCCCAGCGCACCTGCGCCGCGGCCGACCGTACCGGCCACGCCATGCTGCACACGCTCTATGGTCAGGCGCTGCGCTACAATACCGAGTTCTTCATCGAGTATTTCGCCATCGACCTGATCATGGACGAGGACGGCCATTGCCGCGGCGTGATCGCGCTCAAGCTCGATGACGGCACGCTGCATCGCTTCCGCGCCCAGCAGACGATCCTGGCGACCGGCGGCTATGGCCGCGCCTATTTCTCCGCGACCTCGGCGCATACCTGCACCGGCGACGGCGGCGGCATGGTGCTGCGCGCCGGCCTGCCGATGCAGGATATGGAGTTCGTGCAGTTCCACCCGACCGGCATCTACGGTTCGGGCTGCCTGATCACGGAAGGTGCGCGCGGCGAGGGCGGCTACCTCACCAATTCCGAGGGCGAGCGCTTCATGGAGCGCTATGCCCCCTCGGCCAAGGATCTCGCCTCGCGCGACGTCGTCTCGCGTTCGATGACGATGGAGATCCGGGCCGGCCGCGGCGTCGGCAAGGACAAGGACCATATCTACCTGCATCTCGACCATCTCGATCCGAAGATCCTGCACGAGCGCCTGCCCGGCATCTCGGAGAGCGCCAAGATCTTCGCCGGCGTGGACGTGACCCGCGAGCCGATCCCGGTCCTGCCGACGGTGCACTACAACATGGGTGGCATCCCCACGAACTATCACGGGGAAGTGCTGACCAAGGTCGGCGGCGATCCGGACACGGTGGTGCCGGGCCTGATGGCGATCGGCGAGGCGGCCTGCGTCTCCGTCCACGGCGCCAACCGCCTCGGTTCCAACTCGCTTATCGACCTCGTCGTGTTCGGCCGCGCGGCCGGCTTGCGCTGCGCCGACACGGTGACGGCGGGCGAAAAGCAGCCTGAATTGCCGAAGAACTCCTCGGACCTCGCGCTGACCCGCCTCGACAAGTACCGCAACGCCTCCGGCGGCACGCCGACCGCGGTGCTGCGCGACCGGATGCAGCGGACGATGCAGAACAACTGCGCCGTCTATCGCGAGGGTGACACGCTCGAAGAGGGTCACAAGCTCATACACGAGGTCTGGAACGGCATCGTGGACGTCGGCACCAAGGACCGCTCGCTGATCTGGAATTCCGACCTGATCGAGACCCTGGAATTCGACAACCTGATCACCCAGGCGGTCGTCACCATGGACTCGGCGCTGAACCGTCCGGAAAGCCGCGGGGCTCACGCCCGCGAGGACTATCCGAACCGCGACGACAAGGACTGGATGAAGCACACGCTCGCCTGGATCGACGACGAGAAGCGCACGATCACGCTCGATGACCGGCCGGTGCACACTTACACGATGTCCAACGACATCGAGTACATCAAGCCCAAGGCACGGGTGTACTGAGGGACTCCGATGGCTGAATTCAATCTCCCGAAGAACTCCCGCCTCGTCGAGGGCAAGGCCTGGCCGAAGCCGGCCGGCGCCAAGAAGCTGACCGAGTTCAAGGTCTATCGCTGGAGCCCGGACGACACCGAGAACCCGCGCACCGACACCTATTATGTCGATCGCGACGATTGCGGGCCGATGGTTCTCGACGCGCTGATCTGGATCAAGAACAAGGTCGACCCGACGCTGACCTTCCGCCGCTCCTGCCGCGAGGGCATCTGCGGCTCCTGCGCCATGAACATGGACGGCAAGAACGGTCTCGCCTGCACCACCGGCATCGACGAGTGCGGCGCCAAGGGCAAGGTCGCGATCTACCCGCTGCCGCACATGCCCGTGGTCAAGGACCTCGTGCCGGACCTGACGCGCTTCTATGCCCAGCACGCCTCGATCGAGCCTTGGCTGCAGACCACGACGCCAGCCCCCGAGAAGGAATGGCGCCAGGCCAAGGACGACCGCGAGAAGCTCGACGGGCTCTACGAGTGCATCCTCTGCGCCTGCTGCTCGACCTCCTGCCCGAGCTACTGGTGGAACGGCGACCGCTATCTCGGTCCCGCCGCGTTGCTGCAGGCCTATCGCTGGCTGATCGATAGCCGTGACGAGGCGACCGGCGAGCGGCTCGACAATCTGGAAGACCCCTTCCGGCTCTATCGCTGCCACACCATCATGAACTGCGCGAATGCCTGCCCGAAGGGCCTGAACCCGGCCAAGGCGATCGCGGAGGTCAAGAAGATGATGGTCGCCCGCCAGGTTTGATGCAGGGTGTCATCCCGTGCGCGCTGCGGCATGCAATGCCGCTGCGCAGACACGGGATCGTTCTCCGATAAGAGCGCGTTCTCTCATGAGGGCGCGCTTTTTCATTGAAAGAGGCGCCCTCTCCTGAGGGCGGTCCCGCATCTGCGCAGCAGCACTGACGTGCCGCAGCGCGTGCGGGATGACACCTTCAGGAAATATAGCGCCCCGGACGGAACGGCGTCGGGTCGATCGGCGGCTTCTCGCCGCAGACCATCGCGGCGATCAATTCGCCGGTGATCGGGCCGGTCGAGAAGCCGATATGCTGGTTGCCGAAGGCGAGCCAGAGCCCGGGGTTGCGGGGCGCCTCGCCGATCATCGGCAGGGAATCCGGTAGGGTCGGCCGGGCGCCGCGCCAGGTTTCGCCGACGACCTCGCCGAGCGGGAAGGCCTCGCGCGCCGCGGCGGTCGCGCCGTCGATCTGGCGGTGCTCGTCGGCTGCGTCGCGGAAGGACAGGTCGACGCCACTGGTGACGCGAAAACCCTGCTCCATCGGCGCCATGTAATAGGCGCCGTCAACATCGTAGATCGGCCGCGACAGGCCGGTGCCGGCTTCCGGCTTGAGATGGCGGTGATAGCCGCGCTCGACATCGAGCTTCGGATCGATGCCGAGCGGCTTCAGCAGGTCGCCACTCCAGGGGCCGAGAGCGACGACCGCGAGATCGGCCTCGAACGAGCCCGAAGCGGTGCTCGCGCGCCAGCCATTGCCGTTGCGGGCGAGGCCGGTGATCGCGGCCCGCTCGATCCGGCCGCCGCGCTGGGCGAAGAGCGCCGCATAGGCTTCGGTGACGGCGCCGGGGGAATCGACCGAACCGACGCAGGGGATCAGGAGCCCCGCCGGGAAGATCGGGTTCAGGCTGGGTTCGATGCCGGAAATGCCCTGCCGGTCGAGAACCTGCGACTCGATGCCGTGGCTCTTCAGGAAATCATGTTCGGCCCGGGCGGCGTCATGACCGGCCTCGCTGCGCCAGAGCTTGAGCGTACCGGTCTCGCGCAGGCGGTGCGACACGCCGGCCTCGGCCATCAGGGCGCGGTGGCGTTCGACGGTGCTTTCCGTCAGCGCCTGCAACGCGGCGATACGGGCCTTGGCCTGCGAGGGCCGGGCCTCCCAGAGGAAGCGCAAGAGCCAGCCCGGCCGGCTGAAGGCGCGGGCCCAGCTCAGGTTGAGCGCCGGATGGCGGTTGCCGAGATAGCCGGTGATCTTGGCGTAGAGCGAGGGGTTGTTGAGCGGCACGATCGAGGAGGCCGCGAGCACGCCGGCATTGCCGTAGGAGGTTTCGCGGCCGGGTGCCTTGCGATCGATCAGCGTGACCGCTAGCCCACGCTTCTGGAGCGCGAGCGCGCAGGAGACGCCGACCATGCCGGCGCCGAGAACGAGAGCTGTACGGGTCAAGGCGATGTCGTTCCGGCTTCCGCCGGCTCCTTCAGCCAATGGTCGAGGAAGGCGTCGAGCCAGAGCCGGATCGCCGGGTCGTGCTGGAACCAGCCGGGCACATGGGTGTGGCCGAGCTGGGCGCCGGGCATCAGCGTGCGCTCATAGCCGCGCACCGACCAGCGATACATCATCGCCGGCGTCACTTCGGGGTGGAACTGGATGCCATAGGCCTTCGAGCCGGCGCGGATGGCCTGGACCGGGAAATCTCCGCCGGTCGCGAGGCACTCCGCCCCGTTCGGGCAGTCGAAGCCGTCGCGATGCCACTGATAGACCGTGCCGGGCCAGGCGAAACCGGCCGTCGCGGCATGGGCGCGACCGGCATCGGTAACGGCGAGCGGGTAATAGCCGACCTCGGCACGGCCCTCGCCATGGGTATAGACGCGCGCGCCCATGTGCTTCGCCAGCATCTGCGCACCCAGGCAGATGCCGAGGAAGGCGGCATCCTCCTTCAGGCAGGTGCCGATCCAGTCGATCTCGGCCTTGATGAAATCCTCGGGATCGTTCGCGCCCATCGGCCCGCCGAAGATCACCGCGCCGGCATGCTCGCGCATGGTCTGCGGCAGCGGATCGCCGAAGCGCGGCTTGCGGATGTCGAGCGCATGACCGCGCGCCTGCAGCAGACGGCCGACGCGGCCGGGCGTCGAATGCTCCTGATGCAGCACGACCAGCACCGGCTTCGGTGCGGGCCTTGGCCTGCGGGTGGTGAGGGGGGAGCGGGTGCGGCCGGCCGGGCGCAGGGGGAAGGCGTGGTCGTTCATCACGGACTTCAAGGTCGCTCGCGCGGAACGTCGGGGAGGGACGGCGCGCGAAGCCATGCCAGATCGCTCCCGAGCATGCGGTTCCAGACGGGACGAAGCAAGCAATTTATGCGCCGGAATGCGGCAACCGTCCGGCAATCTTCGGCTTGCTTATCGCCGCGACAGGGGTCGCGAGGGCGCTCAGCTTGACGTTCGCCGCCTTATCTGAGATGAGAATGAACATTCATTCTCATCGTTTCGAGTTCACATGTCACCCGTGGTTCCCGCCTCTTCGCCCGAGTCCGTCCTGTCGGAGCGGCACATCCGCATCCTCGACGCGGCCGAGCGCGTCTTCGCGCGCGCCGGTTTCCATGCGGCGACGATGCAGGATGTCGCGGCTGAAGCCGGCATGAGCCCAGGCAATCTCTACCGCTATTTCTCCTCGAAGGACGCGATCATCGAGGGCATGACCGAGCGCGACCGCAGCCTGATCGCGGAGGATTTCGGCAAGCTCTGTCCGAATAACGGCTCGCTGCTCGATCAGCTGGAGGCGCTCGGCCGCAAGCATCTCGTGGACCAGCCGCGCGAGAAGGCGGTGATCGCCGTGCAGATCTGGGCCGAGGCCGCGCGCAATCCCGGCATGGCGCGGATGTGCGCGGATATCGAGAGCACCGTGATCGACGGTCTCGCGGCTGCGATCCGCGAAGCCAAGTCCAATGGCGAGTTGTCGCCGCGGCTCGATGAGGGCCGCTTCCTTATGGCGATCTCGATGATGGCGGACGGCTTCTTCTGCCGGCGGGCGATGGACCCGAATTTCGATGTCGTGGCAGCGGCCGACACACTCTTCGACGGCATGCGCCAGCTTTCCCAGACCATGCTCCTGCCCGAAACGGAGACGCAGCCGTGATCTCTGCTTCCACCGGGCTTTCCCCGCTTCCGTCCGGCCTGATGGCCGCAACAGGATTCCCTCCGATGTCCCTTCGTTCGATCGTTCCGCTCAAGGCGATGGTCGCGCTGGCCCTGCTGGCCGCGCCGCTGCCGCTGCAGGCCCAGACCGCCGCGCCGGCCGCGCCTGCGACCACCGGCCCCTCCGTCACGGTGACGCAGGCGCAGACCACGGAGATCGTCCAGAGCGTGGTCGTTTCCGGCTCGATCGTCGCGCGTGACGAGATCCTGGTCGCGCCGGAGGTCGACGGGTTGTCGATCGTCGAATTGCTGGCGGAGGAGGGCGACAAGGTTGCGCGTGGGCAAGTGCTGGCCCGGCTGAGCCGGACGACGCTCGAGGTGCAGAAGGTTCAGAATGACGCCCAGATCGCGCGTGCCGAGGCGCTGATCGCCCAGGCCAAGGCCCAGATCGCCGAGGCCGATGCTAATCTCGTTCAGGCCAATAATGCCTTCGACCGCACCAAGTCTCTGCGCGAGAGCGGCAATGCCAGCATCGAGATGTTCGACCAGCGCGCCGCGGCGGCGCGCTCGGGCGAGGCCCGGGCCAATTCGGCCCGGCAGGCCCTGGCGATCGCCAGCGCCGACCTCGCTTTGGCGCAGGCGCAGGGCAAGGACATCACCGTCAAGCTCGCGCGCACCGAGATCAAGGCGCCGCGCGCCGGCATCGTCAGCCGGCGCACGGCGCGGCTCGGCGCGATGGCGAGCATGCTGCCGCAGACCGACCCGCTGTTCCGGATCATCGCCGACGGCGCGGTGGAGCTGGAGGCGCAGGTCGCCGAGGTCGAGCTTCCCAAGCTCAAGCTCGGGCAGGGCGTCGCGGTGACCCCGGCCGGTGCCAATGACGCGCTGGCGGGCACGATCCGCCTGATCATGCCGGAGGTCGACAAGGCCTCGCGGCTCGGCCGCGTCCTCGTCGCGCTCGACGGCAACCCGCCGGTCGCGATCGGCTCCTTCGCGCGCGGGGTCATCGAGACCGGCCGCAAGCGTGCCGTGACCCTGCCGCTTTCGGCCATCACCTATAACCGCGCCGGTGCGACCGTGCAGTCCGTGAAGGACGGCAAGGTCACGACCAAGCCGGTGACGCTCGGGCTCGTCGGCCATGGCCGCGCCGAGATCGCGAGCGGCATCATCGAGGGCGAGACGGTCGTGGCACGCGCGGGCACCTTCGTGCGCGACGGCGACATGATCACGCCCGTCGCGACGAACTGACGGACATATTCCATGAACGTCAATTTCTCCGCCTGGTCGATCCGGAAGCCGGTTCCGGCGATCCTGCTCTTCGTCGTGCTCTGCGTGCTCGGGCTGCTCGCCTTCTCGAAGCTGCCGGTCACGCGCTTCCCGAATATCGACGTGCCGCTGGTCTCGGTCACCGTGACGCAGTCCGGCGCTGCGCCGGCCGAACTCGAAAGCCAGGTCAGCAAGCGCGTCGAGGACACGGTCGCCAACATCACAGGCGTCAAGCACGTCACCTCGACATTGACCGACGGCCAGTCGCTGACGCTGATCGAGTTCCGGCTGGAAACCAATACCGACCGGGCCGTCAACGACGTCAAGGACGCCATCGCCAAGATCCGGGCGGACCTGCCGCGTACGATCGACGAGCCGATCATCCAGCGCATCGATGTCGAGGGCCAGTCGATCCTGACCTATGGCGCGGCCTCGGCCGGCATGACGCTGGAGCAGCTCTCCTGGCATGTCGACGATGTCGTCGCGCGCGAATTGCAGGGGCTGAAGGGCGTCGGCCGGGTCGAGCGCTATGGCGGCGTCGACCGCGAAATCCGCATCTCGCTCGATCCCGACCGGCTGCTCGCGCTCGGCATCACCGCCGGTGAGGTCAACCGCCAGATCCGCGCGACCAATGTCGATCTGGCCGGCGGGCGCGGCGAGGTCGGCGGGCAGGAGCAGGCGATCCGTACGCTCGCCGGTGCGCGGACCGTCGCCGAGCTGGCCGAGACCAAGATCACGCTCTCGGGCGGGCGCGAGGTCCGCCTGAAGGAACTCGGCCGCGTCGAGGATTCCAATTCCGAGCCGCGCGCCTTCGGCCGTCTGAACAAGAGCCCGGTCGTGACCTTCGCGGTGTTCCGCTCGAAGGGGTCGAGCGAATTGTCGGTCAAGGATGTGGTGGCGCAGCGCGTCGAGGAACTGAACAAGCGCTTCCCCGACATCAAGATCACGCCGATCGACGACGCCGTCGCCTATACCTACGGGAACTACAAGGCGGCGATGGAAACGCTGCTGGAGGGCGCAGGGCTTGCCGTCCTCGTCGTCTTCCTGTTCCTGCGCAACTGGCGGGCGACGCTGATCACCGCGGTCGCGCTGCCGCTTTCGGCCATTCCGACCTTCTGGGCGATGGAGCTGATGGGCTTCTCGCTGAACCTCGTCAGCCTGCTCGGCATCACGCTGGTGACCGGCATTCTCGTCGACGACGCCATCGTCGAGATCGAGAACATCGTCCGGCATATGAAGATGGGCAAATCGCCCTATCGCGCCGCGATGGAAGCGGCCGACGAGATCGGGCTCGCGGTCATCGCGATCACGCTGACCATCGTCGCGATCTTCGCGCCCGTTTCCTTCATGGGCGGCGTCGCCGGCCAGTATTTCCGGCAGTTCGGCCTGACGGTCGCGGTCGCGGTGCTGTTCTCGCTGCTCGTCGCGCGCCTGATCACGCCCATGATGGCGGCCTATCTGATGCGGCCGGTCGACCATGCCGATCCGAAGGACGGCTGGGTCATGGGCGCCTATGTCGGCCTGCTCAAGAACACGCTGAAGAAGCGGCGCATGCCGTTCTTCCCGCGCTTCGACGGTACCGGGCGCTGGCGCACCCTACCGTTCAACACGGCCTATGCGACGCTGGTGGTCGGCTTCATGTTCCTGATCGGCTCGATCCAGGCGACGCAGATGCTGCCGACCGGCTTCATCCCGGACGAGGACACCTCGCGCGTCGTGGCCTCGGTCGAACTGCCGCCGGGCTCGATGCTGGAGGACACCCGCGTCACCACCGACAAGCTCGTCGATGTCCTGAAGACGATTCCCGAAGTGCGTGACGTCTTCGTGCTCGGCGGGGCCTCGCCGACCGGACAACGCGAGGTGCGCCGCGCCTCCGTCTTCATCCTGCTCAAGCCCAAGGCCGAGCGCGACATCGCCCAGAAGGAACTCAAGGTCACGATCGCCGAGAAGCTCGCCAGCGTGCCGGATGTGCGCGCCTGGTATGTCAACGAGCGCGGCGAGCGCGAGATGGCCTTCTCGATCCTGTCGAAGGACGGCGAGGCGCTCGATGCCGCGGTCGCCAAGATCGAGGCGCGGATGCGCCAGGTCGACGGCTATCTCAACGTCGCGACGGCGGGCTCGCTGAGCCGGCCGGAATTGCGCGTCACGCCGAAGCTGGAGGAGGCCGCCAATCTCGGCGTCACGCCCGAGGCGATCTCGGAAGCGGTGCGCGTCGCGACGATCGGCGATGTCGGCCCGAACCTCGCCAAGTTCAATGCGGGCGACCGGCTGGTGCCGATCCGCGTGCAGCTCGACGAGGCCGCCCGCACCGACATGCGCAACATCGCCGCCTTGCGCGTGACCAACGCGACCGGCGTCTCGATCCCGATGACGGCGGTGGCCGATATTGGCTTCGGCGAGGGACCGAGCTCGATCGACCGCTATGACCGCGTCCGCCGCGCCCAGATCGGCGCCGACCTGAAGCGCGGCTTCGAACTCGGAACCGCCCAGGACAAGTTCCAGGAGATCGTCAAGGAAGTCGGCCTGCCGGACGGAGTCTGGATCGCCGCGACCGGCGATGCCGAGATCCAGGGCGAGGTCGTGCAGGGTTTTATCACCGCGATGACGACCGGCCTGATGCTGGTCCTGGCGGTGTTGATCCTGCTGTTCGGCTCGGTCTTCCAGCCGATCACCATCCTGCTCTCGCTGCCACTCTCCTTCGGCGGCGTGGTGATCGCGCTGCTCGCGACTAACAACGCTGTCTCGATGCCGGTCTATATCGGCCTGCTCATGCTGATGGGCATCGTCACCAAGAACGCGATCATGCTGGTCGATTTCGCGGTCGAGGAGGTCGGGCGCGGCAAGGACCGCTTCACGGCGCTGATCGAGGCCGGCCGCAAGCGGGCAAGGCCGATCCTGATGACCACGATCGCGATGGCGGCGGGCATGCTGCCCTCGGCCTATGGCGTCGGCGACGGCGGCGAGTTCCGCGCGCCGATGGCGATCGCGGTGATCGGCGGCCTGATCGTCTCGACCGTACTCTCGCTCGTCTTCGTGCCGTCCTTCTACATGGTGATGGACGATCTCTCGCGGGCGACGGGCTGGCTCTTCGGCCGCTTCCTGGGCAAGGCCGAGGACGAAAGCCAGTGGGAGCCGATCGACGAGCACGCGGCCCCCGCGATCGCGACGGCGGAAGCGATGTCGAAGCCGGCTCCGCCGCGGCTGGCGGCGGAGTGAGGCGTCAGGGCTGGAGTTCGAGCGGGAAGGGCGTGCGCTCGTAGATGGGGAGGAGGTCTTTCCTGCGGGCAAACTCCTCTTCCCAGTCGTGGAGTAAGGCTATGACCCCCTCGCGGTCCTTTGCGGCGACGAGGGCGCCGAGCTGGCTTGCATATCTGAACTCCGGCTGCCGCCAGTTCTTCATCATGAGGTGCCAGTCCTTGATCTTTTCGTAGACGGCAGCAGCTTCATCGAAGCGTCCAAATGCAGCATGCATATGGATTTGATAGGGTTCGTAGTGGTTCAACCAGTTGTCGTACTCATAAGAACGCGGCTCGCCTTCGACGTGGAACATATCCTCGATCGATTGCACCCGGCGCAGCATCGGCAGGATACGATGCTCGAATGTCTCGATGACAGCCTCGGTAAAGCCGGGTTCCGACCAGAAGCGTGGGCCTTCCTTGGGCAGCCAGAAAATATCGGCACACAGACCTTGAAGCGATCCGAAAGGATTGAAAGCGTGGCCGATATGCCAATAGAAGCGTGGATAGTCAGCATTCCAGCTTCGGTCGATGGATATCGAGCGAAGCACATGCCGTAGCGGTGCCAGAACGATGAAGGGGCCTCTTACGATCAGGTCGTCATGACGTGACGCGACGGCCTCCAGAACTTTCTTGATCTGCCTCTTCGTCGTCATTGCTTCGGCCTCACCTCAATGACAAGCACACGTCGGATCGGCCCGAAGCCCAATTTTGCTGCATTGGCGAGAAGCTCAGCCCGTCGGTCGGACAGACCAGCTTTGCCGGTTTTCAGATCATAGACACAAAGGGTTCCATCCTGGCGATACTCATAGGCGTCCACACATACCCATAGCGTGCCGAGCTTTCTCCCGCTCCCTCACTGACTTCCTTGAGGAATGATTGCTCCGCCTTGAAATAAGGCTCGTAGCGCTCGTCCATATAGTTCTTGAAACGTGAGTGGACTGCGGTTCCGTAAATGGCTCGCGATGGATAGAGATCCGGAGAGCCGGCGGCATTGGCCGCGCGATCCGTCAGTTCCCGGACGTCCGGCCAGCGCTGGCAGGCCAGCTCGGCTTCCTCATTGCTGACGCGCCCGGAATAGCTGAGGTCGAGCTTGCCGTTCGTGGCGTCTCCCGGCTGGTACTCACGGACGTTGAAGCCCATGACGGCCTGCCGGCCGTCGATGCCGTTGAGCGGCGACATCCAGCCGAACAGGACGGCTCCGCCGGTGACGATGGTCGGCGCGGCGACAAGAGGCGCGAACGCCGGCTGCACCGTCGAATCCGGTTCGGGCCCGGACGGCGTCCAGATCGTGCGGGCGACGAGATCGCCGTCGGGGCCGCCTTGATAGATCGACTGGACGTTGCCGGCCGTTTCGAAGCTGGTCTTGTTGCCATCGCGGTCGATGACGGTCTGGCGTTCGTCGAAGCCGGCGGCGCGTGAGGCGGCGTATTCCGACCGGATCGTCGTGCCCTGGCCGTCCGTGACAGCCTGTTCGAAGATCGAGCCATCCTCGTTCCAGCCCTCGCCGAGCGAGGCCCAGCCGGCGTCCGCGTCGGTCGAACCGAAGCCCGGCAGCTCGGGGTTGTTTACAGCGGAGCCGCCACCTCCGCCCGCGCCGCTGGTCCATTGTCCGCCGCCGGCATCGCCGGAGGGGACGCGCGGCTGGTTCGGGTTGTACTTGCGGCGCCAATGATCGCGCCGGAGCAGGCAAAGCTCGTCGCGCAGCCGCAGCAGGCGAAGCCGGGCGACGCGAAGCTCGCGATCGGCATGGGGGCGATGGAGGATCGGCATGAGAGGCTCCTGGACGGGAGCCCCATTGTCATGCCGCTACGGCAGGCGGGGATAAGTTCG
Organism: Allobosea sp. GW821-FHT09G06; assembly: GCF_059416005.1. NCBI lineage: Bacteria > Pseudomonadati > Pseudomonadota > Alphaproteobacteria > Hyphomicrobiales > Alloboseaceae > Allobosea > Allobosea sp. GW821-FHT09G06. Next base: position 37,796 of record NZ_JBWKOI010000001.1, read on the forward strand.
GGCGGGTTTCAGTCCGCCATGGCCTGCCGCCGCGCCAGCGCGTCACGATAGGCCTGTGTCAGTTCGTCGAGCACGGATTGTTCAGGTTTGGGCGCGCCGAGATGGAGATGTCTCAGCTCCTGCATGAAGCGCTCCCACAGCGCCGGGCCGCCTTCACTGAGGAGTTCGGCGCGGATCGAGAGTTCCTCGGTCACCGGCAGGAAGTTCCGGCCCCATTCGCCCATTGCGGCGAAGACCGGGACGAGCGCGATACCCATCTCGGTCAGGCTGTAGATCGCCTTCTGCTTGTGCGTGGCGTCGTCGCGGCGCGAGAGCAGGCCTTTCTCGACGAGGCGCTTCAGGCGGTCGGCGAGGATATTCGAGGCGATGCCCTCGTCCGATTTCGCCAGCATCTCGCGAAAATGCCGGCGGTTGCCGAACATGATGTCGCGAAGCACGATCAGGCTCCAGCGATCCCCCAGGATTTCCAGCGTCAGATTGATCGGACAGCCCGAACGGCCGGTCTCGCGCATGCTCGTCTCCAAAACCGCTTGCAATATAGGAGCGGTTTCATTACCCATCAACCAGTTGCAAATCGAAACTGGTTTAAGCGGACACAGCAGGAGGACACGATGGCCAAGGTGATCGTCTGGAATCTGATGACGCTGGAAGGGTTCTTCGAGGGCAAGGAGAAGTGGGATCTCGGCTTCCATGAGGACGCCTGGGGCGAGGAACTCTCCGAGCTGAGCAGCGATTTCGGCCGCAAGGCCGGGCTGTTGGTCTTCGGCCGCGTTACCTATGAGGGGATGAAGGCCTATTGGACCTCGACCCAGGAGGAGGGCGAGACCAAGGCCTTCATGAACGCCCTGCCGAAGCTCGTGGCCTCACGCAGCCTCACTGGCTCCGACTGGAACAACACCACGGTGACGGCGGATATCATCGGCGAGATCGCGCGCCGGAAAGCCGAGCCCGGTAGGGACATCTATGTCTTTGGCAGCGCGGAGCTGATGGAGTCGTTGCTGGCGGCCGGCCTCGTTGACGAGGTCATGATCGCGGTCGCGCCGGTCACGATCGGCCAGGGCACGCCCCTGTTCAAGCCGAACGCGGAGAAGCGTCACTACGCGCTGATCGCGGCCCGCTCGCTCAAGAACGGGACCGTGATCCTGCATTATGGCGTCAAGGCTGCGGCCTGATAGGACGGCTCAGCCGCGCCGGACCATCAGCACGGCAGCGAGAATGGCGACGCCGCCGAAGGCCTGGACCGGGGTCGGCTGCTCGCCGAAGAGCGCCCAGGCGGCGAGCACGCTGACCAGCGCCGGCCAGACCATGACGAGCGAGGCGGCACCGGCACCATAGCTGCCGAGCGAGAGCGTGATCAGGCCCTGGCCGAGCGCATGCGAGACGAGGCCCAGCGCTGCGACCGCGAGCCAGCCCTGCAGGCTCGCCGGGACGACCTGCTCACCCAGCATCAGCGCGGCGGCGAGGCAGAACACGGCGCAGATGATGCTGGAGACGAGGCTGACATAGCCGGCACCGGCGCCGTCGCGGGCGCGGCGCACCGCCAGGATATAAGCGGCATAGGACAGGGCTGCGCCGACGGCGAGCCCGTCGCCGAAGAGATTGCCGGTGACCTGTTCGGCGCCGGTGAATTTCGGCAGCACCAGCAGGATCGCGCCGGCAACCGCCAGCATCAGCGCGCCGAGGATGCGCCGCGACGGCCTGTCGCCGAGCAAGAGCCAGCCGCCGAGCACGACGCCGACCGGTGAGAGATTGCCGAGCAGCGAGGCGTTCGCAATTGTCGTATGGCCGAGGGCGGCATTGTAGAGCGTGACGTCGATGCCGAAGGTGAGGCCGGCCAGCGCGACCGCGATGAAGGCGCCGCGGCCGATCTTTTCGCCCGCCGGCCGGCGCTGCTCCAGCGCGGTCCAGGCGACCAGCACCGGCAGCGCGAAGAGCATGCGCCAGAAGCCGGCCGCGGCCGGGCCAACATCGGCAAGGCGCACGAAGATGCCGGAAAAGCCGATGCAGGTGGCGCCGGTGAGCAGCGCGATGAACATGGCCAGCGCAGGCGATGTGGGCCGGACGGGAATGGCAGGGGCGGACATGGCGTCTTCTGACGATTGGTGAAGCCAGCTTCGGCCGCGACGGCGCGGTCTGCTCGGCTTCGTTCGCTCGATGATATAGGCCGCTTCCTTCAATCGGAAAAACGGATTATTCTGATTTAACCATTCTTAAAACCGATCGATCGCTGATGTCCCGAGGAGGCACGTCATGACCGCACATTTCGACCTTGCCGCACTCGGCATGCTGGTGGCCGTGGCGGAGACCGGCGGCTTCACCGCGGCGAGCACCCGGCTCGGCCGGACGCAATCGGCGATCTCGGTGCGCATCCAGGACCTGGAGAACCAGCTCGGCCACAAGCTGCTGGAGCGCTCGCGTCGTGGCGTCACGCCGACCGATGCGGGCGAACGCCTGCTCGCCCATGCGCGGCGCCTGCTCGCGGTCGAGCGCGAGGCGCTGGCCGATCTGGCCGGCGAGACGCCGACGGGGCGCCTGCGCATCGGCGTGCCCGACGATTACATGGATGCCTATCTCAGGCCGCTGATCGCGCGCTTCGCGGTGGAGCATCCAAAGGTCGAGCTCGAGGTCCATTGCGATCTTTCGAAGCGGATCGAGCCGGCGCTCAAGGCGGGCGAGCTCGATCTCGCGGTGGTCTCGCAGGACCCGAGCCGGCCGATGGGCGAGGTGCTCCGGCGCGAGCCGATGATCTGGGTTGCGGCACGCGGCCACCGGCCGGAGCTGCAGGAGACCTTGCCGCTCGCCCTGTTCTCCGAGGGCTGCCGGGCGCGCTCGCGCATCCTCGGGGCGCTGAACAGTGCAGGCAAAGCGCATCGCCTCGTCTTCTCCTGTTCGCACACCTCCGGCGTGCTCTCGGCGGTGGAGGGCGGTTTTTGCGTCACCGCGATCACGGAAAGCGCCGTGCCGCCCTCGCTGCGCCGGCTTGGCGCGGCCGAGGGGCTGCCGCCGCTGTTCGAACTCACGGTCGGGCTGATCATGGCGCCGCGTCCCGGGCTGGCGGCGCAGCGCTTCGCTGACGCGCTCCGCGAAGAGATGAGCGCTTTCCGGCAGGCGGCGTGATCCGGTCCATTGCCCTTTCCTCCGCTCATCACTAGTGAAACAGCATGAAATTCCTCGACCAAGCCAAGATCTATGTGAAGGCGGGTGACGGCGGCGCCGGCTGCGTCTCCTTCCGCCGCGAAAAATTCATCGAGTTCGGCGGGCCCAATGGCGGCGACGGCGGGCGCGGCGGCGATATCGTCGTCGAATGCGTGCAGGGCCTGAACACGCTGATCGATTTCCGCTTCCAGCAGCATTTCAAGGCCAAGACCGGCGAGCACGGCATGGGCAAGGACCGCCATGGCGCGAATTCGCAGGCGATCGTGCTGAAGGTCCCGCCGGGCACCGAGATCCTCGAGGAGGATGGCGAGACCAAGGTCGCCGACCTGACCGAGCCCGGCCAGCGCTTCGTTTTGTGCAAGGGCGGCAATGGCGGCTTCGGCAACGCCTATTTCAAGACGGCGACCAACCAGGCGCCGCGCCATGCCAATCCCGGCCTGCCAGGCGAGGAGCGCTGGGTCTGGCTCAGGCTGAAGCTGATCGCCGATGCCGGCCTCGTCGGCCTGCCCAATGCCGGCAAGTCGACCTTCCTCGCCACCGTCACGGCGGCGAAGCCGAAGATCGCCGATTATCCGTTCACGACGCTGCATCCCGGCCTCGGCGTCGTGCGCGTCGACGGCCGCGAGATGGTGCTGGCCGATATCCCCGGCCTGATCGAGGGCGCGCATGAGGGCCATGGCCTCGGCGACCGCTTCCTCGGTCATATCGAGCGCTGCCGCGTGCTGCTGCATCTGGTCGAGGGCACCAGCGAGCATGCCGGCAAGGCCTACAAGACCGTGCGCGAGGAGCTGGAGGCCTATGGCGAGGGGCTGGCCGAGAAGCCGGAGATCGTCGCGCTCTCCAAGGTCGATGCGCTGACGCCGGAGGTGCTCAAGGAGCAGGTTGCGCGGCTGAAGCGGGCGGCTAAGCGCATGCCGATCATCCTCTCGTCTGCTTCGGGCGAGGGCGTCGATGCGTCGCTGCGTGCGCTCTTCGCCATCGTCGAGGAAGCCCGCCGCGCGGAGGAGCGCGAGAGCGCCCCGGTCGAGGAGACCGGCTGGCGGCCCTGAGGCTTCCAGTTTCTGTTCGGAACCTCTTCGTCATCCCGGACAAGCCGCATCAGCGGCGCCGTTCCGGGATCCATCGAAGGGCGTTGCGCTTTATGATGGATCCCGGGTCAAGCCCGGGATGACGGCGCGTTTTCGAGGATATTTATAAAGCGCTTGTTTGCAGTGTCGCTTAGCGGAAATCCTGTCAGGCGCTGGATAAGCGCAGCGAGCATCGCCCGCTCAGATCAGGGCGCCGCGCGCGGCGACCGGCCAGAGCGCTTCGACATGAGCGTCCGGTCCGTGCAGGCCGCGGACGCAGACATACCAGTCGTGCAGATTGACCGTCGGGTCGCAATGGCCGGGGATCAAGAGCAAGCGATCGCCGCGATGGGGCACCGCGACCGGGTCACCGGTCAAGACGCCGTGTTCGTCGGAGGGCTTGGTATAGATCACGCCCTCGCGGCGGAAGGGCACGGGCATGCCAGAATCGACCGCCGCGGACTTGTGGCCGGCATCGACGATGGCGCGGTCCGGCACCGGCTTGCTCATCACGCCGGCGAGGACGAAGAGGGCGTGCTCGAAGCTGCGGAACGGCGTGCCGTCGGCCTGGCGGTTGCGGGCATAATCGGCGTCCATGAAGATGTAGGAGCCCGGCTGGATCTCGTTCCAGATGCCGGACTGCGTCTCCAGCTCATGGGTGCCGGTGCCGGCGCCGGTGACGATTTCGCATTTCAAGCCGGCATGGGCGAGACGTTCGACCGTGTTGCGGGCGGCGAGGCCTGACCGCTCGATCGCCTCGCGGCGCTCGTCGATCGAGCGCATGTGCTGGGCCGAGCCGTGATAGGCGTGGATGCCGGCAAAGCGCAGCGTGTTGGAACGCGCGATGGCTTCGGCCAGCCGAACGGCGCCCTCGCCGGGCGCGACGCCGCAGCGCCGGCCGCCGACATCGATCTCGACATAGACATCGAGCGTTACGTCGTTGCGAGCGGCCGCTTCCGCCGCCTCGCGCACGCCGTCGGGATGGTCGACGCAAAGGCCGATCTTCGCGCTGCGGGCAAGGCGAGCAAGACGATCGAGCTTGGCCGCGCCGACGATCTCGTTGGTCACCAGCACATCACCGACGCCGCCGGCGACCAGAACTTCCGCTTCCCCGACCTTCTGGCAGCACTGCCCGACCGCGCCATGGGCGATCTGGCGCAGCGCGATCTCGGGGCTCTTGTGCGACTTGGCGTGGGGCCGGAGCCGGATGCCATGAGCCTGCGTGAAGGCCGCCATGGCGACGAGATTACGCTCGAACGCGTCGAGATCGAGCACGAGTGCGGGGGTTTCGATCTCGGCGAAGCTCTGGCCGGGCTGGGCCGGCGGGGAAAGCGGCATGAAGTCTCCTGAGTCGGTTGTGGCCATGGGAAGACAGCTTCGTGTCGGTAGCAAGGCCCCTCATTCGCGTTCCGGCATGCGCCAGTGGCGCTTGCCGGGCCGCCATGATAGGCCCCCGGCATGAAGATCGGCCGCGTCACCGACGATACCCTCGCGCTCTTTGCCCGTGTCTGGCGCGAGCAGATCAGCTCCTATCTCCCGCAGATGCTGATGATTCTCGGCCTCGTCGTGGTCATCGCGGTAACGACGAGCTTCTATCCGCTCTTGATCAAGGCGGCGTTCGACGCCTTCGCCGATCCGCTGACCGCCGAATCGACCGGCTTCGTCCGGCGCATGGAACGGCTGGTCTCGAAATCGATCGGCTACGATATCGGCGTCATCAACGCGGTCGCGACCGTCGTCGTGATCGTGACCGCGATCAAGGGCTTCTCGCTGCTCGCCCAGACGGTGATGACCAACAACGTCGTCAGCCGCATCGAGGCGAACATGCAGACGGCGCTCTACGGCCATCTGATCGATGCGGACCTTGCGCAGCTTCAGCGCGAGAACCCAGCCTCGCTGACCCAGCGCTTCACCACCGATTTCACCTTCGTCAAGGAAGCGCTGACGCGCATCGTCAACATCGCCATCCGCGACGTGGTCACCGCGATCGCGCTGGTCGGTGCGCTGATCTGGATCGACTGGCAGATGACGCTGGTCGTGCTGCTGATCGCGCCGGTGATCGCTCATCCGATCGGCAAGATCGGCCGCAAGCTTCGGCGCATGGCCAATTCCCAGCAGGAGCAGACCGGCCTGATGGCCAATCTCGTCACCGAGAGCCTGCAGGGCGCCCGCGTCGCCAAGACCGATCGGCTCGAACCCTATCTGAAGACGCGGGCGGCCAACGCCTTCGAGACGATCCGGGCGCTCAAGATGAAGGCGGCCAATGCGCGCGGGCGGCTCGATCCGCTGCTTGAGGTCGGCGGCGGCCTTGCGGTCGCGGGTGTGCTCGCTGCCATCGGCGTGCGCATCACCGCCGGCAATTCGACGGTCGGCGATTTCACCGGCTATGTCTCGGCGCTCCTGCTCGCGGCCCAGCCGATGCGTTCGCTCGGCAATCTCAACGCCATCGTCCAGGAGGCGGGAGCCTCGCTGAAGCGCTATTACGCGCTGATCGACGAGAAGCCGCAAGTGCTCGACCGGCCGGATGCGAAGCCGCTCGCGGTCTCGGCCGGCGAGGTCGCCTTCCGCCATCTCCGCTTCCGCTATCGCGAGGACCAGCGCGCGCTGGAGGGCATCGACCTCATCGCGCAGGGCGGCAAGACGATGGCGCTGGTCGGGCGCTCGGGCTCAGGCAAGTCGACGCTGCTCGCGCTGGTGCCGCGTCTCTACGATCCCAGCGAGGGCCGGATCGAGATCGACGGGCAGGATTTGCGCAATGTCACGCTCAGGAGCCTGCGCCGGCAGGTCGGCGTCGTCAGCCAGGATGTCGTGCTGTTCGACGACAGCGTGCAGGCGAACATCGCCTTCGGGCGGCCGGAGGCCTCGCAGGAGGAGATTGTCGCGGCGGCGAAGGCGGCCGCCGCGCATGACTTCATCATGGCGATGCCGGGCGGCTATGATGCGCCCGTCGGCGAGCGCGGCCACAAGCTTTCGGGCGGCGAGCGCCAGCGCATTGCCATCGCGCGTGCCATTCTGAAGAACGCGCCGATCCTGTTGCTCGACGAAGCGACGAGCGCGCTCGACACCGAGTCAGAGCGATTGGTCCAGCAGGCGCTGGCGACGCTGATGAAGGGGCGCACGACCATCGTCATCGCGCACCGGCTCTCGACCATCCGCGAGGCCGACCTGATCGTGGTGATGGACGAGGGCAAGGTCGTCGAAACCGGCAGCCATGACGAACTCTTGGCGCGCGACGGCGCCTATGCGCGGCTGCACCGGATGCAGTTTCTGGAGGGGTGAGCCCGCCGATTTGGCTGTGGAACCGAGGCGTCATCCCGGACAAGCTGCGTAGCAGCGCTGATCCGGGATCCATCGTAGAGCTCGGGCGCCCTTCGATGGATCCCGGGGCAAGCCCGGGATGACGGCGTGGTTCAGAGCAAAATCAGTACGCGCTATCCGGCGGACTGCTTCAGTGCCGCATTGAGCTCCTCAGCGAACCCCGCATCGAGCGGCGCCCCATCGCTCCAGCAATGGCGGACGATGGCGATGCGGCCTGAATCGATCAGGCTGTTCTCGTCGCCCGGCCGGCTGGTATGCGGACGGCCGCGCCGGATACGCCAGACGATCTTGTCGCCTTCTTCCGAGACGATATCGGCCGCGCCCGCGATCTTGTCGCGGCCGATCGTGGCGAGGCCGATTTCGGCCGGCAGCTCCTTCGGCAGGTTGACGCTCAGAAACGTGCCCTCGCGGGTCCATTGCGCGCGCGTCCGCCAGAGGTTTTCGATCAGGGCTGCGAGCGCCGTAACGTCGCGCTCTTCGGAGGCTCCGCCCTTGGTGCGGGAAAAGCCGATGGCGGGCAGGTTCCAGAAGCTCGCCTCGCGGGCGATCGAGAGCGTGCCGGAATAGGCGGCGTCCTCGGCGGCATTGCGCCCGTCATTGACGCCGGAGAGCACGAGGTCGGGCGCACCGCCGTCGCGGAATAGCACCGTCATCGCCGCCACCACGCAATCGGCCGGCGTGCCGTTCAATGCGTAGACCTGCTGCTCGCGTCGAACGAGCGTCAATTCCTTGTCGAAAGAGAGATGATGGCTGGCGGCCGTCCATTTCCGCTCGGGCGCGACAACCCAGATATCGGACGCGACGCGGGCGGCAGCGCGGCGCAGCAGGGCGATGCCGGGAGCGTCGATGCCGTCGTCATTGGCGATGAGGATGCGCATGGTCAGACTTCTATTTTACCGCATTTTCTTCACGCGAACCGGTACCCACTTCGCTTGAAAATGCTTCAAATCTCGATGATGTCGCCGGGTTTGAGGCCGGTGAAGAGCTTGGGAATGTCGGTGGTCAGCGAGGCTGCGGTCGCGGCATCGCAGGAATGAGCGAGAATGCGGCCCGCGCCGCTGGCCGCCGCGAGCGCGATGTTCTCCGGAAGCGTCGGATGGGTCGGGAAGCGCAGCCACTCGGCTTCGCCTGCGGCCAGCATGTGATCGGCCGGGCTGCCCTTGGGGATGCCGCCGGTCAGCAGGACCGGATGCCGCTCGCGGCCGGCTTGCGCGAGTGCGGCCTTGGAAGGGCCGGCGAGCCCCATGCCGTCATCGACAAGAAGGGCGGCGGCCGGCAGAGCCTGCCCTTCTTCCCAGAGCAGCGCTTCGGCGAAACGTGCCGACAGGATATCCGCGGCACCGGGCTTCAGCCAGGCTGCAGCCGCGATTTGATGGGCCAGCGCCTCGCGCATCGAGGGGTGGATCGCGATCGGCGTCTCGATCAGTCCGATCAGCTCGATCGAGCGGCCGGAGAGCGGCGTCGGCAGGACGGCGCCTTGTGGATGGGCCGCGAGCCAGCGCTTGATGGCGCCGCCACGCCCGGCGGCGGGGATGCGATCGGCGCCGTAGGAGGCATCGACCAGCAGCAAGTCGCAGGGTGGGAGTGCGTCCATCGCGAAGACCGGGCTTTCCGGCACAACATCACCGCAATAGCCGAGCCTGCGGCCGCCTGCGCTGAGATGACACCAGATGCCGCCGACGACATGGCCGCTGCGGCCGGTGCGGATCGTGATCGGGCCGATGACGAAATCCGCGCCGTGGGTGACGATCTCGACGGTGGCCGCCTTGGCGAGCGAACGTTCTTGCGGTGTGGCGTATGCGGCCAGCGTCGCGTCCGTCTCTGCCGCGGATTCGGCGGTCATCAGGATGCGGCCGGCAAAGCCGTTGGCGAGGCACCAGCCGAGCGCCGCGACATGGTCCTCATGTGCGTGGGTGACGATGATCGCATCGATGCGTTCGAGCTCGGCCCGCGTAAGCGCGGGATAATAGGCCGCCCCGCGCGCGCTAGTGTCGACACCGACATCGAGCAGGAGCCGCGTGCCGCCATGCTCGACACCGATGCAGGTCCGGCCCTTCTCGCCGATCCCGCCGTGAATCGTCAGTTTCATGCCGTCGGTCTCACGCCGCCTTGTCCAGGGAGGCGCTCTCCGGGATGACCCAGCCATCGGTGATGGCGATGCGGATGGGCTCGCCGGCCTGGGCCGGGGCGGGCTCGGCCGCGTCGAGATGCAGGACGATGTCCTGGTCGTTGGCGGGGCGCGCTTCCATGCGGAAGAAGCCGCCCTGATAGGACAGGCGCTCGACCGTGGCCGGGAGGCCGCCCTGCCCAGCTGTGGTGATGCCGATATCGCGGGCGCGCAGGCAGAGTTTTGCCTGATTGGTGACCGCCTGATCCGACCGGCAGCGCACGATGGCCTCGACGCCGAGCACGCTGACCTTGCAATGGCCGGCCTGCGGCGCGGAGAGGATGGTCGCCGGCAGCACCATGCCTTCGCCGATGAAGCCGGCCACGGTCACGTTGGCGGGTTCGCGATAGAGCAGCGAGGGCGTGGCGAGCTGGAGCAGGCGGCCGCGATCCATCACCGCGATGCGGTCGGCCAGCGCCATGGCCTCGGCCTGATCATGGGTGATGTAGACCATGGTGGTGCCGGTGCGCTCATGGAAGCGTGCGAATTCCTCCTCCATCGAAGCCCGCAGGTGGACGTCGAGATTGGCGAGCGGTTCGTCGAGCAGCACCAGCGAGGGCTCGGTGACGAGGCAGCGGGCGAGCGCGACGCGCTGGCGCTGGCCGCCGGAGAGCAGGCCGGGCCGGCGTTCGGCGAAGCCGTTCAGCCCGACGAGATCGAGCGCGGCGGCGACGCGCTTCGACCGTTCCGGGTCGCGCACGCCGGCGACGGTGAGCCCGTAGGCGACGTTCTCGGCGACCGTCATATGCGGCCAGAGCGCATAGGACTGGAAGACGATGCCGAGCTTGCGATGCTCGGGCGGGATATGGGTTTCCGCCGAGGAGACGAGCCGGTCGCCGATGCGGATCTGGCCGCCATCGAGCTTGTCGAAGCCGGCGATCTGGCGCAGCAGCGTGGTCTTGCCGCAGCCGGAGGGGCCGAGCACGGCCAGGAACTCGCCATCCTCGACCGCGATCGAGACGTCGTCGAGCGCGAGATAGGTGCCGAAGCGCTTCTGCGCGCGGTCGATGGTCAGTCGCGCCACGGCAGGACTCCCTGGGGCAGTTTCTGGGCGAAGAGGGTGGTCGAGGCCATCAGGCCCACCGTGACGACGACGGTGATGGCCGCCAGCGCCGAGGCATAGGTGGAATCGCCGCCCTGCTCGAAGGAGAAGACGACGACGCCGAGCGTCTCGGCGCCGGACGACCAGAGCAGGGCCGAGACGGTGAGCTCGTTGAAGGCGGTCAGGAAGACCAGCAGCGCGCCTGCGACAGCGGCCGGCGCGACCAGCGGGAAGATGATGGTGACGAGGCGGCGCGGCAGGCCGGCGCCGGCGATCTGGGCAGCCTCCTCCAGCGTGCGGTCGATCTGGAGATAGCCACTGATGACGGGGCGCAGGCCCAGCACGAGGAAGCGGGCGAGATAGGCGAACACGATGATCCAGATCGTGTTGTAGAGCGAGACGTTCAGCACCGGCAGCGGCTTGAGAAAGAGCAGGATCGCGGCGATGGCGAGCACCACGCCAGGCATCGCATAGGGCAGTTCCGCCGCGAGATTGAGCAGGCGCAGGGCGCGGGACTTCTTCCAGACGATGAAATAGCCGAGCGGCACGCAGATCAGCACGATCAGGGTGGCCGCGCCCGCCGACATCAGGAAGGAATTGACGAAGGCGCGCTTCGAGGCGGCGTGCTCGAACAGGACATAGGCGTAGTTGGCGAGCGTCGCGGTCTTCGCGTTGAGCGGCACGCCGAAGGCGGGGATCAGCGAGGTCGAGAGCAAGCCGAGGAAGGGCATGGCGAGCACGAGGATCGCGAAGGCCCATAAGCCGATCTCGACCGGCCGGCGCCAGCGGCCGAGTTCGAAGGGACGCGCGGCGCTTGAGGTCGTAGTGATCCGGAAATCGCGCCGGCGCAGCATGACATCCTGCAGGAGGATGCCGATCATCGCGATCACGCCGATCAGCAGGGAGAGGATCGCGACCTCGGAGAGCACGCCGGGGCCGAGGCCGGCGAGGCGCTGATAGATCAGCGTCGGCAGGACGAGGAAATTGCCGGGAATGCCGAGGAAGGCGGGGATGCCGAAATTGCCGAGGCTGGAGACGAAGCAGAGCGCAATGCCGGCGACGAGCGGCGGCGTCATCAGCGGCAGCACGACCGTGCGCAGCACCGTGAGGGGGCTCGCGCCAGCGGCGAGGCCGGCCTCGATCAGTTCCTTCGGCAGGGCGCGCAGGCCGGCGCGCAGGGTCAGGAAGACCAATGGCGCATATTGCAGGCCGAGAAGCAGGATGATGCCTTCGCGCGAATAGAGCGGGTTGCGGCTGCCGAGCGGCGGCGCCATGCCGATGAGCTTGAGCAGCGTGCTCGACGGGCCGAAGAGCTGGAGCCAGGCGAGGGCCGTAACCTGCGGCGCGATCATCAGCGGCAGGACGAAGCAGAAGGTGAAGGCGTTGCGGGCGCGGATATCCGTGAGCGTCGCCAGAAGCGCGACCGTGCCGCCGATCAGCGTGGCGAGGATCGTTCCCGCAATCGCGGTGGTGAGGCTGTTCCAGGTCGCCGTCCAGGTCGCGGGGCTCGCCATGACCTTGCCGAGCGCCGTCGCCGAGAGCTGGCCGCCGGGGGCGAGGCCCTCGACGATCAGGCGCCCGATCGGCAGCAGCGACAGGAGCGCGACGAGGCCGACGAGCCCCCAGAGGAGGCCCGTCTCCTCGACGCGCGTGCGCAGCGTCGCGGGATCGGCGAGGGACATGCGCACCGCGTCCGGGCTCAGTTGCCGAACATGGTGGCGAAGCGGGCCTTGTCGGCCTCGGTCGCCTTGACCACGGCCGCGATGTCGGAGGCCATGACGTTGATCTTGGTGCCTTCCGGCAGCCAGGACGGCGAGCCGATGCTGGGCTTGGCCGGGATATAGCCCATCCAGAGCGCGAGCTTCTGCCCGGCATCGGAGAGGATGAAGTCCACGAAGGCCTTGGCTGCGGCCTCGTTCTTGGTCGACTTGATGATGGCGACGGGTTCGGTCACGGCCGGCGCGCCTTCCTTCGGGAAGACGAAATCGATCGGCGAGCCCTGCTTCTTGGCGTTATAGGCCATGAAATCGACGAGGACGCCGTAGGATTTCTCGCCGCTGGCGACGGCTTTCAGGACCGCACCGTTGCCGCGCACGGCGACGGCCTCGTTGGCCTTCAATCCCTCGAACAGCTTCCAGCCGAGATCGGGCCGGGCCGTCATGGTCGAGAGCATGATCGCGGCAGCGCCCGAATAGAGCGGGCTCGGCATCGAGATCTGGCCCTTGTAAGCGGGCTTGTCGAGATCGGTCCAGGAGGTCGGCTTCTCCTTGGCGGCGGTGTTGTAGGCGATGCCGGTGGTGATCAGCTTCGAGCCGAAATAGGTCTTGTCGGCGTCGAAGGAGCCGGCCTGGAAGCCGTCGGTCTTGGCGCCGGGATAGGCGAGGAGCTGCTTCTGAGCCTTCAGGATCTCCATGCTCGCGGCATCCGCGATCAGGAGGACGTCGGCGCCGGGCTGGCCGGCCGAGATCTCGGCGGCGAGCTTGCCCATCACCTCGGTCGTGCCGGAGCGGAAGATATCGACCTCGACATTGGGATAGGCCTTCTTGAAGGCGGCGACGGTCTGGGTCGCGTCCTTCTCCGGCTGCGAGGTGTAGAGCACGAGCTTGCCCGAGGGGGCCTGCGCGAAGGCGGGCGCTGCGGCAAGCAGGGCGGCGGCGGTCATCATCAGGCCGTGTCGCGTGAAGCGGCGTCGTGTCAGGGTCATGATCTCATCTCCTCCGTTGTCGCGATGCCGACCTTTACGCCAAATGCGCCGGTCGATCTTCGTGCCAGATCGTCATGTCAGGCCGTCTCGTGCCGGTCATCCGCGATGTGGCGACCGGCTACCATCTTCCATCACAGAAGCAGCTCGGGGTTTTCAAGGGCCTCGCGCAGATCGGCCATGAAACGGGCCGCCGCGACGCCGTCGACGATGCGGTGGTCCGAGGACAGCGTGAAGTTCGCCATCGGCCTGAGCACGATCTCTCCGTCGCGCCCGACCGGCTTGTCGATGGTGCGGCCGACCGCGAGGATCGCGCCCTGCGGCGGATTGATGATCGCGGTGAACGAGTCGACACCGTACATGCCGAGATTGGAGATGGTGAAGGTGCCGCCGCCGAGCTCTGCCGGGGTCAGCGTTCGCTTCGCCATGCCCTCGCGGAGCCGGGCGAATTCGCGGGTCATCGCAGGCATGTCCATGGCGCCGGCATCGCGCAGCACGGGCACGACGAGGTCGCCGTCACGCTCCATCGCGATGCCGATATCGACGCGTTCGTGGAAGCGGGTCGCCTCGCCCTCGACGGAGGCGTTGATGACGGGGTGGTCGCGCAGGATGCGCGCAGTGACGCGGGCGATCAGCACGGTCAGGCTGGGCTTGGGCGCGCCGATGCGCTCGTGCCGCTTGGCGAGGCGGCCGAGCAGGTCGCGCGCGGCGCTCATCTCGATCTCGGATGTCAGATAGAAATGCGGAGCGGTGCGCATACTCTCGGAGAGCCGGCTCGCGACGATGCGGCGGATGGCAGAGAAGGGTTGCAGGCGGCCCTCGGAAGCATTCACCGAGGAGGCCGGCGCGGGGCGTGCTTCCGGCGCCGAAGCACAGCGCGGCTGCTGCTCCAGATGCCGCTTCACGTCGGATTCGCCAATGCGTCCGCGTGGGCCGCTACCGGTCACGCTCTTGAGGTCGAGGGCGTTCTGGCGGGCGATGCGGCGGGCGAGCGGGGTCGCGCGCAGGCCTGCCGAGGCCGGCGAGACCGCAATCACCGGAGCGGCCGGCGCCTCGGCCTTCGAAAGGGGTGTGGCAGCCGCCACGGTAGCCGCAGCGGCTGCCGGCTCGGACGGTGTGGTGGCGGCCTCACCGTCGAGGTAGATCCACGCAACAGGTGTTCCGACCGAGATCGGCACGCCGGTCTCGGCCTTGATGTTCCGGATCGCGCCGGTGGCGGGGGCCTCGACCTCCATCACGGCCTTGTTGGTGCCGATCTCGAAGATGGTATCGCCCTGGCGGACAAGGTCGCCTTCCTTGACATGCCAGGCCTCGATCGTGCCCGTCTCCATGTCCATGTCGACCTTGGGAAGGATGACCTCGATGGGCATCAGGCTTCCCCGCGGCGGACGAGATTGGTGGCGGCAGTGACGATGTCGTCCTCCTGCGGGACGGCCGCCTTCTCCAGAACCGGGTTGTAGGGGATCGGCGCATCGGCGCCGCCGAGCCGGATGATCGGCGCATCCAGGAAATCGAAGACTTCGCTCTCGGCGATCATGGCCGAGATCTCGGCGCCGATCCCCATGGTCTTCACGCCCTCGTAGACGACCAGCAGCCGATGCGTCTTGCGCACGCTCTCGGCAATCGTGGTGAAGTCGATCGGGCGGATCGAGCGCAGATCGATCACCTCCGCCGAGATGCCATCGCTGGCGAGGCGCTCGGCGGCGGCCTCCGCCTTGCGGGCCATGATCGAGGAGCCGACGATGGTGAGGTCCGTGCCCTCGCGGCGGATCGCGGCCTTGCCGATCGGGACGCGATAGGCCTCGGCCGGGACATGGCCCTTGGTCTTGTAGAGCAGCTTGTGCTCGAAGATCAGGACGGGGTTGGGGTCGTCGATCGCGGCGAGCAGCATGCCCTTGGCGTCATGCGGCGTGCTCGGTTGCAGGACTTTCAGCCCGGGCACATGAGCGAACCAGGCTTCGAGGCTCTGACTGTGCTGGGCGGCGGCGCCGGTGCCCGAGCCGCCGGGCAGGCGCACGACCATCGGCACGCTCGCCTTGCCGCCGAACATGAAGCGGATTTTTGCCGCCTGATTGACGAGCTGCTCCATCGCGAGCGTGACGAAATCCGAGAACTGGATTTCGAGCACCGGGCGCATGCCGGTGATCGCCGCGCCGACCGCGGCGCCGGCGATGCCGAGCTCGCTGATCGGGGTGTCGATCACGCGGTCCGTGCCGAAGCGGTGGACGAGGTCGCCGGAGACGCCGAAGGCGCCGCCATAGACGCCGACATCCTCGCCGAACAGGAAGACGCGCTCGTCGGCCTCCATCGCCTGGCCCAGCGCCTCGCGCACGGCCTCGGCATAGGAGAGTTCGCGGATCTCGCTCACGGCTTCAAGCGTGTCAGAGAGCATAGACGTCACGGGTCAGGTCTTTCGGATCGGGGTCCGGGCAGGCGCGGGCGAATTCGACGGCGGCGTCGATATCGCGCTGGGCGTCCTCTTCGAGCTTCATCAGCGTGGCCGCGTCGAAGCGGTCATGCGCCTTGAGTTCGTCCTCGAGCCGCCGGATCGGGTCCTGGTTGCGCCATTCCTCGATCTCCTCCTTGGAGCGGTAGAGGTTGCGGTCGCTCTTGGAATGGCCGCGCCAGCGATAGGTCTTGCACTCGATCAGCGAGGGGCCCTCGCCGGAGCGGGCACGCGCGATCGCCAGTTTCGCGACGGCCGCGACGCCGGCAAGGTCATTGCCGTCGAGGCAATGACCGGGCATGCCATAGGCGGAAGCGCGGTCGGCGACGTTCGCCACGGCCATGGCGCGGTTGATGTCCATCGACATGCCGTATTTGTTGTTCTCGCAGACGAAGACGACCGGCAGCTTCCAGATCGAGGCCATGTTCAGCGCCTCATGGAAGGCGCCCTCGTTCGAGGCGCCGTCGCCGAAGAAGACCATGCAGACGCGGCCATTCTTCTGCGCCTTGATGCTCATGCCGACGCCGACCGCGATCGGCAGCCCACCGCCGACGATGCCGTTGGCGCCGAGATTGCCGCCCTCGACATCGGCGATGTGCATCGAGCCGCCGCGGCCCTTGCAGTAGCCGGTCTCCTTGCCGAAGAACTCGGCGAACATCAGCCTGGGCTCGGCGCCGCGGGCGATGCAGTGGCCATGGCCGCGATGGGTCGAGAGGATGTAGTCATGGGCTTCGAGCGGCAGCGTCGTGCCGACGGCGCTGGCTTCCTGCCCGATCGAGAGATGCATCGTGCCGTGGATCAGGCCGCGCATATAGCTCGCCTCGGCCGCCTCCTCGAACTTGCGGATCAGGTGCATGCGGGTCAGCGCCTGCGCCACCGTCGCGTCGTCGAGCGCGGCGAGTTCCGGCCGCTGGTTCGGCTTCTGGTCAGCGCTCATGGGTTCAGCGCTCATTCTTGGGCTCCGGAGGTCAGCGCGGCGATCATCGCATCCTGGGCGCGGCGCACCTCGACGATTTTCAGCCGTTCGTCGGGGGTGGCGTCGGCCAGCGTGATCAGTTCGCCCTTGCGGACGGGCCGGGTCATGGTCGCGCCCTGGGCGAGGCCGATCGGGAGCGCCTTGCGCGCCTGCGCATCGGCGCGAGAGAGGGCGAAGCCGCGATAGCCGTACTCGCCGATGGCATCGAGCGTCTCGCCGGCGGCGAGATCGCGCTTGGCGACGCAGCCGACCTCGGAGGTCGGCACCGGCAGCGGGCGCATATGGCTCTGGTTGAAGATCACGGCGGCGGCGGCCGAAAGCGGCACTTCCAGGCTCGTCAGGTGATAGGGCCGGAAGAAGGAATAATACGGGCCGGGGCCGAGATGCAGGTCGCTCATCCGCTCGCGGACGCGGGGATGGCGCATCTCCGCGACGGCGAAGACGCCGGGGGCCACGCCCTTGGCAACCGAGAAATCGACGACGCCCTTCTGCGAAAGCAGGCCGCCCTCTTCCTTCGGGCAGAAATAATTCTGCAACTCGTCCTTCGGCGCGGCCGGGCCGTGCATGCCGGGGATATCCGGCACGAAGCCGCAGGCATTGGCGATGGCGACCATCTCGACCATCGTCTTCGAGCCGTCGACGAACTCGACGAGCATGCGCGGGTTCATGTTCCGGCGCGTGGCTTCCTGGACATAGTCGGCGGGTACGGCGTCGATGCGGAACGGGTTGTTCTTGCCCTTGCCGGCGGCGACGACCGGATAGCCCATGGCGCGGACGAAATTGATCAGCTCCATCGCGGCGGCGGGCTCGTCGCCGGCGCCGAGCGTATAGACGATGCCGGCCTTGGCGGCCTCGACCGCGAGATAGGAGCCGATGGTGATGTCGGCCTCGACATTCATCATCACGATATGCTTGCGCGCGGCGATGGCGGTCAGCGCGACCCGCGAGCCGGCTTCCGGGTTCCCGGTGGCGTCGATGATCACGTCGACATGGGGCGAGCGGCAGATCAGGTCGAGCGAGGTCGTGGCGGCGATGCGGCCCTTGCGCCTGCTGGCGTCGAGCCCGGCCTCGTCGGTGACATTGTCGACATCGCCCTTGCGCCCGGCGAGCGTGGCGGCCTCGGCGACGCGATCCGGCGCGATGTCTGCAACGGCGGCGATCTCGATGCCGGTCATCTGGGAGATCTGGACGACGATATCGGTGCCCATCTGGCCAGCGCCGATCAGGCCGACGCGGACCGGCTTGCCGGCCTTGGCACGCAATTCGAGAGCCTCGGCCAGGGACAGGCCGACGACGGGCGCGCCCAAAGGCGGCTGCGGCTGGATCGCGGCCATCGTTGATATCACTCCCTAGGACATGTGTTCTTATTTAGGAACAAAAGAACATGTCATTCGTCCTGTCAAGCGTACAGATGTTCAAACAGGTTGCCTGAGCCGCGTGATGCGGTGATGGTGGCGCAGGTGCCCGAGGCGGCGCGGCAGGGAGCGCTCGTGGAAGACGCATTCGGAGCAGGACTGATCCAGGGCGAGATGCCGGTGGCGGAGGCGAAGGTCCGCGCCGCCTGGCTCTATTATGTCGAGGGTTTGACCCAGGAGCAGATCGCCGAGGCGCTGGGCTTGAGCCGGATCAAGGTGATCCGCATGCTGGCGGCGGCGCGCTCCGAAGGCTTGGTCAAGATCAGGATCGATGCGCGCTCGGCCCGGCAGGCGGGTCTGGAGCGCGGGCTCGTCACCGCCTTCGGCCTGAAGGAAGCGGTGGTGGTGCCGGCGGCGCGCGATGCGGCCAGCGTTTCGGCGCTGGTCGGCTATGCCGCAGGGCTCTGGCTCTCCGACAACCTGACCGACAACATGTCATTGGCCGTCGGCTGGGGGCAGACCCTGCATCTGGCGCTCCGGGGCATGCAGCCGCGCCAGGTCGAGGCGATGTCGGTGGTCTCGCTGCTTGGGGGGCTCACGCATTCGCGCAGCATCAATCCTTCGGCCGTGGCGCGTCGCGTCGCCGACATGTTCGGGGCCGACTGCTTCCAGTTGACCGCGCCGGTCTTCGTCTCGAATGCCGAAATCCGCGACGCGCTCTGGCGCGAGCCGACCCTGCGGGACCTGCTCGACCGGGCCCGCGCTGCCGATATCGCGCTGGTCAGCGTCGGTGACCTCGTCCCGGATTCGACGCTGTTCCGCGAAGGGCTGCTGCCGCAATCCGATCTGGCGGGCCTCAAGAAGGCCGGGGCGGTGGGCGACCTCGTCTGCCATTTCATCGATGCCGCGGGCGAACTGGTGGACCATCCGGTCAACCGGCGTATCATGGCGGTGAGCCCGGCTGATCTCAGAGGCATCGGCCTCGTCGCGATCGCGGCCGGCGGCGCCCACAAGGAACATGCGATCCGCGCGGCCTTGCGGGCGAGCGCGGCGAAGGTCCTGATCACGGATGAAGGCGCTGCCGAGGCCTTGCTGGCCGGCAGCGCGAAACAGGCGGCAGAGGTCGCCGAACGGGAGCAACGCCATGGCCAATAATTTCGAGCAGTTCGCGCGCAACTCCCTGCAGTTCCGGCCGTCCGACATCCGTCTGATGCTGGAGCGGGTGCACTCCCATGTCGTGAAGCCGCGCATGTCGGCCGAGGAATTGCTGGAGGTGGTGCAGGGCCTGGGCTTTTCGACGGTCGAGGCCTTCGGCGACCAGATCGGGCTGGAGCGGCGGACGTCGGAGAGCTGGGCGCGCTACGGATTGTCGCGCGACGCGGCGCAGTTGCTGCTCGCGCTCTTGAACTATCGCCAGCGCCTGCTCGACGCGATGGACGATTTCGAGAAGACGACCCAGATTCCGTTGGACGGGTTCTTCGAGAACCAGCAGCTGCCGTAGCGATTTGCCGCGCTCCCGCTGAACCGCGTCGTCATTCCGGACAAGCCGTGAAGCGGCGCCGATCCGGAATCCATCGGAGGGTGCTGCGCTCTAAGATAGATCCCGGGTCAAGCCCGGGATGACGCTTACGATTTTGGGCTGGCGGGAAAAGGCGGGTCAGCGGCAGAAATCGGCGCAGCCGGCTTCCCAGAATGCTTTGCCGGATTCAAGCGCCGGCACGGACGGACGTGGCTTGCGGCCGGGCAGGTCGGCCGGCACGGGCTTCACCTGCTCCCACCAGCCATGGGCGCATTGCGAGCGGAAGGCCATCTGGTCGGAGATCGAGGTGGCCTCCTGCTCCAGGACGGCGTCGAGCGCGGCACAGCTCTCGCGCAGATGCGTGTCGTGGGCATCGCTCGGATCATTGGCGTAGTCGTGAAAGGCTTCGGTGAAGCTCTCCATCTCGCGGGCGATATGCGGCCAGTCGGAGCGCCCGAGATTCCAGGCGTCCATCCATTCGCGTACGACGGTCTCGACGGCTTCCGCCTTCGGCTTGTCCTTCACCTTCCGGGCGGCCGTCAGCATATGGCGCATCAGTTCGGCGCGGGCATGGGCGTGGCGGGCACGCAAGGCCGCCTCCTGCATCTGCGCGATGGCTTCCGCCGCTTCCTGCTGCAGCGCTTCGACGAAATGCGGCATGGGCTGGTCTCTCAAGGCAGCGTGGCGAGGCGTTCGATCATCCGCTCGAACAGGTCATAGGCTTTCACGGCCGAGACGACATGGGCGTTGGGCTCGCGCCTGAGGCGGCTGTTCCAGTCGATGGTGGTGCGTCCGCGTAGAGGACCGTCGCCGATCTCGACCGCGACGAAGCAGTCGCGGCCCTCGAACAGTTCCGGCCAGAGCAGGAAGGCGATGACGCAGGGGTCGTGCATCGGGTGGCCGTTCGAGCCGAGCCCGCTGGGGCGCGGGCGGGCCAGCATGCCGTGAACGGCCTTGCCCGTGGCGGTGCCGAGCGCGCCGATGCGGGCGATCTGATCATGGCTGGCGATGGCCTGGAGCGTGACACCGAGGCCGAACATCACGATCGGTCGGCCGCAGTCGAATACGACCGCAGCCGCATGCGGATCGACATAGGTGTTGAATTCTGCGGCAGGCGTGATGTTGCCGAGCCCGATGGCGCCGCCCATCAGCACGATGCGCCTGACCTTCGGCAGGATGTCGGGCGCGAGCCGGAAGGCGAGGGCGAGATTGGTCAGCGGCCCGAGCGGGCAAAGGGTGATGCTGTCGTCCGGGGCCGCGCGGCAGATATCGATGATCGCCTGCACGGCATGGCCGGGCGCGGCTTCGCTCCTCGGCTGGGGCAGGCCGGCGCCATCCAGCCCATCCGGGCCACAGATGAATTCCGCGGTTTCGAGAGCGAAGATCAGCGGACCTTCGGCGCCGCGATAAACGGGGATGTCGTCGTGACCAGCAAGATCGCGGATACGCAGCGCATTCACTGTCGTCTGCGCGACCGCGACATTGCCGGCGACGGTGGTGATCGCCCTGAGATCGATCCGCTCGGCACTGGCGAAGGCCAGGAGCAGGGCGACGGCATCGTCCTGGCCGGGATCGGTGTCGATGATGATGGTCTCGCGCATCTCAGGCTGCCTTGGCGTTGCCGGCCATGATCAGATGGGCGATGTCGTCGGCGGTGAGATCGCCGAGCGGCCGGTCCACATATTTGCGCCCCGCACCCATGATCACAATACGATCGGCCAGCGCCACGACGTCGCGCATGTTGTGGCTGATCAGGATGACGGTGCGCCCGTCCGCCTTGAGCTTGCGGATGAGGTCGAGGACGAGGGCGCTCTCCTTGACGCCGAGCGCGGCGGTCGGCTCGTCCATGATGATGATCTCGGCATTCCAGCGTAGCGCACGCGAGATCGCGACCGCCTGGCGCTGGCCGCCCGAAAGCCGCTCGACCGGCCGGGTCATGTCGGTGACGGCGGCGGAGAGCTGTGCGAGATAGCGCTGCGATTCCGCGATCATCTTCTTCTTGTCGAGGATGCGCAGGAAGGGCAGCAGCACGGGCTTGGTCAATTCCGAGCCCATGAAGACGTTCTGGGCAATCGAGAGGCGCGGCGCGAGCGCGAGGTCCTGATAGATCGTCGCGACGCCATTCTCCAGCGCATCATGCGGCGAGGCGAAGGAGACCGGCCTGCCGCGCAGGCTGATTGTGCCGCTCGTCGCCTCCTCGGCGCCGGAGATCACCTTGATCAGGCTCGACTTGCCGGCGCCGTTGTCGCCGCAGAGCGCCACGACCTCGCCCTTGAAGATGTCGAGATCGACATCGCGGACGGCGACGACCGGGCCATAGGCCTTGCCGATGCCGCGTAGCGAGAGGAGGGGGGTGGGATTGTTCATGGCGATCCAGGGGATTGCGAAGCGATTTGCCGTCATTCTCGGGCGAAGCGTAGCGAAGACCCGGGAATCTCATAACCAGATGGCGCTGGTTTCCGAGATGCTCGGGTCAGGCCCGAGCATGACGGTTCCTAAGCCTTACTTCTTCAGGAATTGCTGGACGTTGTTCTTGTCGACCAGCACGGCTTCCGTGAAGAGATAGGGGCCGGGCGTGATGCTCTCCTTCGGCTTCTTCTCGACGACGATCGCCTGAATCGCATCGACCGCCTGCTTGCCCATCTCGTCGAAGGGCACGGCGACGGTCGCCATGAAGGTCGAGTTGGGGTCGGCGATGCGCTCGTAGCTTTCCTTGCCGCCATCGACCGAGACCAGCGGGATCTGGCCCTTCTTCACGCCCTGGGCCTGCAAGAGGTCGTCGATGATATAGGCCTGGCCGTCGAAGGAGGCCCAGATGCCGTTGATCTTGCCCTGGTTCTGCAGGAGCAGCGCCTGCATGCCGGCGCGGACGTCGTCGCGCCAGCTCTGGGTGCGGGCCATCGAGAACTTGCCGAGCTCCTTTACCGCCTGGTTCTCGGCGAGGACGGCGTCGAGCAGGCGGCCGCGGATGCGCGAGGCGACGTTGAGGTCGAAGCGGGCCGAGACGATGTTGCCCTGGTAGCCGAGCTGGCCGAGCAGGTAGAGCGCGGCATCGGCGCCGACCTTGTACTCGTTGGTCTGGATGTCGAAGAGCGCATGCGGGCTCGAACCCGACTGCACGGTGATGACCGGGATCTTGGCATCCTTCGCCGCCTTGAACTGGGCGTCGGCCTCGACCGGCTTGCCCATGGCGATGATGATGGCATCGACCTTCTTGGCGATCAGCGCGTCGAACTGCTCGGCGTGCTTCGGCAGCGCGCCTTCCGAGTTCAGTAGCGTGACGTTCCAGCCCCTGGCCTTGGCAGCAGCGGCGGCGGCATTGGCGACGCGCGCATGCGTCTCCGAGGTAAACTGGAAGCCGATGATGCCGAGCTCGAAGGCGCTCGCGGACTGGCCGAGCGCGACGAGCGCCGCGGCGGCGACCAGCATTTTCCTGAAACCGAACATGAAACCCACTCCCCTCATTCTGCTTGTCGTTGTCGAAATCAGACCTTGAACGCCGCCTTCTTCATCGCGCTGGCCGAGAAGGCGACCGAGCCGATGATGATCGCGCCGAGCACGATGTCCTGGATGTAATAGGGCGCGCCCATCAGCACCAAGCCGTTGCCGAGCACCTTGAGCACCAGCGCGGCAAAGACCGTGCCGGGGATATTGGGCTTGCCGGGCTCGAACATGGTCATGCCGAGCAGCACGGCGGCGATGGCATACAGCAGGTAGTCGCCCGCCATGTTCGGCGCGGCCGAGGACAGGTTGGCGGCGAGCAGCATGGCCATCAGGCCGGCGAAGACGCCGGAGAGCAACAGGCCGATGCGCTTCATCCGGGCCGTGGCGATGCCTGCGAGCCGCGCCGCCTCGTCCGCTTCGCCGGTCGCGACCATATGGGCGCCGGTCCGGGTCCATTTGACGAGTCCATAGGCGAAGAGCGTGGCGCCCGTCATCCAGAGCACGAGATTGGGAATGCCGAAGGAGTAGCCGCGGGCGAGCCCGGTGAAACCGACCGGCCAGCGCCCGACGAAGGCGACGCCCTGCGTGATCATGAAGGCGAAGCCCTTGGCGATGGCGGCGGTGCCCAGCGTCATGATCAGCGAGGGGATGCGCAGCACGGTGACGCCGTAGCCGTTCAGCGTGCCCAGCACGAGGCCGACGCCGATGGCAGCCGATACCGCGACGGCCGGCGGATACTGCGCATGGACGAGCCAACCACAGACCACTGCCGCGAGGCTCGCCATCTCCGCCACGGAGAGATCGAGCTCGGCCACCGTGAAGGCGAGCGCGAAGCCGAGCGCGAGGATGGCAAGGAAGCTCGTATCCTTCAGCACGTTGATGATGTTCATCGTGCTGGCGAAGTTCGGCGCGAAGATCAGGAAGAACAGGATCAGGGTCAGACCGGCGATCGCCGTGCCATAGCGTCCGATCAGTTCCCGCGGGTCGATGCGGCCCAAGCTCAGCTTCCCTTCTTCGCGATCCTGCGCGCCGGCGCCAGCCTTCGAATCGTCGGCATGATCAGTCCTTTACGTCGCGCTTTCCGGGTTGGCGAGACCGGGCAACGCGGCGGTGTTCTGCGCCAGCGCCACGAGATCGGCCGAGATCGGCGCGAGCGCCGCTTCGCTTTGCCGATAGAGGGCATAGAGTGCGTTATAGACCGGGCGCCGCGCGGGGTCGGGCTCATAGCGGCGGGCAATGCTGACGAGGGCATCCTGTGCGGCTTCCAGCGATGCGAAGCGGCCAAGTCCCGTCCAGGCGATGATCGCCGCGCCGAGCAGGCCGGGTTCTCTGGCCGTGCCGACGACGATCCGGCGGCCGCAGATATCGGCCTTGACCTGGGCCCAGACCGGATTGGCGGCAGCGCCGCCGCCGAAGCGGATCTCGTCGACGCGGGTGCCGAGCGCACCCTCCGCCCGCTCCAGCACGAGGCGGTTCTGGCAGGCGACGCCTTCGAGCACGGCATAGGCGAGATCGGTCGGGCCATGCCGGCGAGCGAGCCCGATGAAGGCGCCGCGCAGGTTCGGGTCCCAATAGGGCACACGCTCGCCTTGCAGATAGGGCAGGAAGAGCAGCGGTTGCGGATGGCGCTGGCCAGCGAGAAGGCGCTCGATCGTCTCGCCGACAGGGCCGGTGCCACCGAGCAGGCCGTTGAGCCAGGCGATGGTGTCGGCGCCGTTCTGGCTGGGGCCGCCGAGATGCCAAAGGCCGCGCCAATCGACGGAGATCAGCCCTTCGGCTTCGGCCTGATCGGGGCCGAGCACGCCGAGCACCTCGGTGGTGCCGGAGATGTTGTAGGCATAGCCCGGACGCAGCGCGCCGAGCCCCGCGACAGCGGCCCAGGTATCGTTGCAGCCGCAGAGGACGGGGACGCCGGCGAGCCTGTCGAAGGGCGCGGGCAGGCCGGCGCGGACGGGGGCGACGATTTCGGTTGGTTCGAGAATGGTCGGGATCAGGCTCGACGAGAGACCGATTGCGTCAAATGCCGAGCGGCCATCGACGTTTTCGGCGCACGCGATCAATCGCGCGAGCGAAACGGGATCGCTCGCGCGCCGGCCTGTCAGGCAAAAGTTCAGGTAGTCCTTGGGCTCCAGCACGCAAGCGAGCGCGCGGGTGTTCCCAGGCTCGTTCTCGGCCAGCCAGGCGAGGCGCGCGAGCGGGTGGAAGGCGTTGATGCGGGCGGCCTCGGGATGATCGGCCAGCGTCTCCCGCAATCGGGCGGCGATGCTGTCCGAGCGCACATCCTTCCAGGTCATGGCCGGGCGCAGCTCATGACCGTCATGGCCGAGGAAGACCTGCGTCCGGGTCACGCCGCAGATCGCGATGCCCCGGACTGCCGCGAACAGCTCCGGCGCTTGTTCGGCGAGCCTGGCAGCGGCTTCGAGCAGCTGTGTCCACCAGGCGTGCGCGGCGACTTCCGAGCGCTCGAGATGATCGTGCAAGGCTGGGCCGGGCAACGCATACTCGACCAATGTCGTTCCGCGATCGTCGATCAGCGCGGCGCGGAAGCTGCTGCCGCCAAGATCGCAGGCGAGGACGACACTCATCGTCCGGCCCTGATCAGGACGGGACGCTGAGCGGACGGGACAGCAAGCTTCACAAGGTGACCTTCAGGCATCGACCCTTGGAGCGTCATAAATCGCTTGCGAGTCAAGGATGCCTCGTTCAGGCGGCGCGCTTTGCGGCCTTCAGAATGTCGTCGACCAGCCTTTGCGAAGCCAGCGCTTCCTCGCCGGTGACGACGGGGTCGCGGCCCTGCTCGATCGCATCGAGGAAATCGGCGATGACGGCGTGGTGGGCGTCATGCGGGAAATCCATGATGTTGGCGCCGCTGCCGGTCGAGCCCTCGGCCTCGACGATCTCCTCGCGCCCGTCGAGAAAGGCGAGGCGCAGGCGCCCGCCGATCAACGCGGCAAAGCCCTTGGTGCCGGTGATCTCGATGCGCTCGGGATAGCCGGGATAGGCGGCTGTGGTTGTCACCAGCGTGGCGGGGGCGCCGTTGCCGGTCTCCAGCAGAGCCGAGACGTAATCCTCGGTCTCCATGCGGTGAAGCCCGGTGGTGCGGGCTTGCGCCGCGACGACTTTGGAAACACCGACGAGCGAGCGGAACAGGTCGAGTGAGTGGATCGCCTGCGTCAGTAGTACGCCGCCGCCGTCGCGGGCGAGCGTGCCGCGGCCCGGCTCGTCGTAATAGCTCTGCGGGCGCCACCAGGGCACGGACAGGAAAGCGGCCTCGATCGTGCCGAGCTCGCCGGAATCGAGGGCAGCTTTGAGGCGCAGGCTCGCCGGGCGGAAGCGGTGCTGGAGCGTCACGCCGAAGGTCTTAGCCGTCCGGCGGGCGCTGTCGACGAGGCGCTGCCCGCGCTCGGTGGTCAATTCCAGCGGCTTCTCCACCAGAACATGTTTGCCGGCTTCAAGGCAAAGCGCGGAGACGTCGAGGTGGCTCGAAGGCGGCGTCAGCACGATGCAGGCATCGACCGCCGGGTCGGCCAGCACCGCGTCGAGATCGGTCGTCGTCGGGAAGGGGAATTGCGCGGCATAGGCCTTGGCACGATCCGGCGTGCGGCTCACGGCCCAGCGCGTCTCGGCGCGCTCAGTGAGGTCGAGCAGGCTTTTCGAATGCGGCAGGGAAGCGGGGCCGAGCCCGATCACGGCGATGCCGAGCTTGCGTGTCATGACGGGTCGTTCCTCAAGCGCGAGTGACTGGTTTCGCCGGCAGCCAGGCGGCCTTGGCCTGCGCCTCAAGCGCGAGCCGGCAGACGGTGAAGGCGTGGCGCTGGCTCATCGCGGTTTCGCTGCGGGCGGCGATGTCGGCGATGAGATTGCGGAAATAGGTCAAGGGCTCGTTGGAGGCATCGATATGGCGGGTGCCGGCCTTGTCGACGAGGAAGACATGGTCGGTGCCGGCGCGGCCGGCGATATCGACATACTTGCGCAATTCGATGGTGCCCTCGGTGCCGAGGATGGTAAGGCGCCCGTCGCCCCAGGTCGGCAGGCCGTCGGCCGTGAACCAGTCGACCCGGATATAGCCGCCTGCCCTGTCGCTGCGCAGCAGGACTTCGCCGAAATCCTCGAAATCGGGCAGGTCCGGCCCGCCGAAATGGCCGATGCCGGAGGCCACGATTTCCGCATCATCAGAGCCGGTGAAGTGCAGGAACTGGTCGATTTGGTGCGAGGCGATATCGGTGAGGATGCCGCCACAATGGCGCTTGTCGAAGAACCAGGCCGGCCGGATCGCACGGTTGAGCCGGTGCGGACCCATGCCGAGCGTCTGCACGACGCGACCGATCGCGCCGTCCGCGATCAATTTGCCGGCTATGATCGTCGCCGGAACGGTGAAGCGCTCGGAGAAGCAGATCGAGAAGATGCGGCTGGTCTCCGCGACCGCCTTCTCGACGGCGGCGAGCTGATCGAAATTGGTGACGCCGGGCTTGTCGACCATGACGTCCTTGCCCGCCCGCATGGCGCGGATGGCGATCGCCGCGCGCTCCGCGGGGATCGCGGCGCAGACGATCAGATCGATCGCGGGATCGTCGAGCAGGCGGTCGGCCGTGCTCTCCGGCAGATCGGGGAAGCGCTCGCGGAAACCGGCGAGAACGCGCTCGTCACTGGTCGCGGGATCGAAGCCGGCGCAGGTTGCGCCGGCTTCGAGGAGACCACCGACCATATGGTAGATATGGCGGTGGTCGAGGCCGATGGCGGCGAATTTCATCGCTATTGCGGCGCGTTGTGGCCGACGCCGATTTCCTGGTCCCAACGCCTGAAGGCGGCGACGAGGCGCTCTGGCGTCAGCGGCGGGCGGGTCGGCAGGCTGGTGATCAGCCCGTCATATTCCGGCCGGCCATATTCGGCGAGGATGTCGCGGCTTTCCTGCGGCGCCATGGCGAGCGTCACGCCCTTGATCGCCGGACCCGGGTAGAAATAGCCCTTGTCATAGGTCACGGCCTGGGCTTCCGGCTTCAGCATATGGGCCATCAGCGCGACCAGAGCGGACATCTTCTCGGCGGGGACGCCCTTCGGGATGCACATGAACTGGGTGTCGGGAATCCAGTGCGTATTGGCGAGGACGAAGACCTTGGCTTCCTTCGGCACGATGCCGAGCACGCGCGGGTTGATGTCCCAGCCGAGCGTCGAGACGATGACGTCGCGGGTGCCTTCGCCGAGCTCCTTCATCGTCGCGGCGGTGCCGCCCGGATAGTAGTCGACGCCGGTGCCGAGCTCCTTGAGATAGGCCCAGGTCTTGTCCCAGCCCTTCATCGGGTCGGTCGGGTCGGCATCGCCGAGGATGTAGGGCAGGCCCTGCAGCCAGGTCCAGCCGGGGCCGGAATTGACGGGCCGCGCATAGGTGAAGCGCTTCGGGTTCTGCTTGACATAGGCGAGCAGGTCCGCGGCCGTCTTCGGCACGGTCTTGAGCCGCTCGGGCGCATATTCGAAGAGCGGGCCGGAGGGCGAATAGACGACGGCGACGCCTTCGTTCTGGCCGAAATTGCGCTGCATCATCAGCGCCTGCTCGTGATAGATGTCCTCGGGCTTCGGCAGGTCCTTGGCGTGGGACTTCCAGACATCGACCCAGAGCCCCTGCTGGATACCGTCCGACATGGCGCCGGGGCCGGTCAGCACGAGGTCGATATCGACGCGGTTGGCCTGTTGCTGGGCCTTGAGCTTGGCCGGCAGCTCCGGCGAGGGTGCGCGCGAGAAATTCAGGCGCGAGATCAGCTTCGGATTGTCCTTGGCGAATTTCTCGATTGCGATCTGCGTCAGCTGAAGATTGCCGGCGACATCGATGATGTTGAGGGCGACCGGCGCGCTCTGCGCCAGCGCTCCGCCGGCTTTCAATGCGGCGAGGCCGGCCGCTCCGGCCATGACGGTGCGACGTGTCGGGTGGATCATGATCTCTCCCTGGGTTGAGCTCTCTTTTGCGATGCCGTGAGCGGCATCCGGAGCATTTGACTGGGATACTAGTGCACCACTTTTCGCCGCGCCAGCGGATTCAACGGCATGGCGGGCACCGCGCCGGGACATGGCGAGCGGGCCGATCAGGCGTGTTCGAGGAGGAGAGCTTCGGTCGCGCGGCTGAGCAGGGGCGCGGCGGCGCCATGGATTTCGTAGAGATGGCTGGCGGGCGCGCCGGTGAGATCGGGCACGGCGAAGCCGTCCATGGTGCCTTCCGCCCGGAACAGCGTGTTGAACCGGGCCCAGAGCTGCGGATTGGCGGAGAAGGGGCCGCTCACCGCGATCCGGGCCGGGAAGAGCATCCGGCAGGCATTGGCGAGCGCGCGGGCGAGCAGCTCCGTCGCCATCTCCATCTCGGGCAATGACAGCAGGTCGAGACCGGCGAGTTGCCGGGCAAGCCGCACCTCGTCCTGGTCGAGATCAGGCCAGTGCCTGCGCAAGGCGGGGAGGAGCGACCAGAGCGCGGCGCCGGTTTCGAGGCAGGCGGTATTGCCGCAGCCGCAGCGGAGCCCGTTCAGCGCGGCGAGCCGCCAATGGCCGATCTCGCCGAAGGAGCCGGTCGGGGCGAAGGGCTCGCCATCGACCGCATAGGCAAGCCCGACCCCCCAGCCCCAGTGGAGCAAAATCGTCCCACCTGCAAAGTTCTCGGGCTCGCGGGCGGCGCGGGCGCGCAATTCGGCGTCGAGATTGCGGCAGATCGTGACCGGCCCGGCCATCGGCTCGAGCACCGAGGCGATGTCGAGCCCGCGCATGCGCGGCCAGCGCGAGGCCAGCAGCCACTGGCCTTGTTTCAGGTCGATCAGGCCGGAGAGCGAAACGGCGGTGCCGGCATGGCTCATGCCCGGCGGCATGGCGTCGAGGAGATCACGGGCCAGTTCCGCCATTACGGTGGCAATCGCGGCATTGTCGGCATCGCCGGCAATCGGGCGTCGGCGCTCGGCGACGAGATGGCCGTTGAGATCGACCAGCGCGCCGGAAAGCGACTGGCTGGAGACATAGATCACGGACGCGCCGATGCGGCGGGTATGCGCGACGAGGATCGCCGGGGGCCGTCCGCGTCCACTCGCCTCACTGAGCGCCTCGATGACGAGGCGCCGCGCGATGAGATCGCCGACGACGCGCGAGACGCTTGTCGAGCGCAATTGCAGGATGCGGCCGATATCGGCGCGCGAATGCGCCTCGCCATTGAGGATCAGCCGGTAGATCCGGGCGCAGTCCCGGTCATGGGCAAGTGCGAGGCGGGTTTCGTCGAGCGTCAGCAGGGACAAGGCAGGCTCTATTCGGAACGGTTGCGTTCAAAATTAATCGTTGCGTTTCGGACGAAGCTTCATAAGCTCGTTCTCAGAATATCGGAAAATTACTGGCATAAAAGGTTCAAAATTCGATGATCGAGATGCATCTCGCCGCCGACAAGGACGAGCTCGGCCGGCAGGCGGCGGCGCTGGGCGCCCAAGCGATCCGCGACGAGATCGCCCGCGATGGTGCGGCGACGATCATCGTGGCGACGGGCGCCAGCCAGTTCGAGATGCTGAACCATCTCGTCGCGGCCGAGGGCATCGACTGGTCGAAGGTCACGGCCTTCCATCTCGACGAATATGTCGGCCTGCCCGAGAGCCACCCGGCAAGCTTCCGGCGCTATCTGCGCGAGCGCTTCATGGCGCCGCTCAAGAATGCGCCGACCTTCATTCCGGTCGATGGCGAGGGCGATCCCGCCGCGGCCGTGAAGCAGCTCAACCAGCAGATCGCCGGCAAGCGCATCGCGGTCTGCTTCGCAGGGTTCGGCGAGAACTGCCATCTCGCCTTCAATGATCCGCCGGCCGATTTCGACACCGAGGAACCCTATCTCGTCGTCAATCTCGACGATGCCTGCCGGCAGCAGCAATTCGGCGAAGGCTGGTTCCCGAGCTTCGAAGACGTTCCGCAGCAGGCGATCTCGATGAGCATCCGCCAGATCCTGAAGAGCGAACTGATCGTCCTCTCCGTCTCCGATACCCGCAAGGCCGCGGCAACGAAGGCGGCGCTGGAAGGGCCGGTCAGCAATTTGGCGCCGGCTTCGATCCTGCAGACGCATCAGCGGACCGTGCTGTTCATCGATCCGCCGGCCGCCTCCCTGCTGACCCGGAAGAGCTGACCATGCACACGCCGGGTCTCGTCGATCTTCAGGTGAACGGCTTTGCCGGGTTGGATTTCAACTCCGGCACGGTCACAGCGGCCGAGCTCGACCGGGCGCTGGAGGCGATGCTGGCGACGGGTGTCACCACCTGCCTGCCGACCATCATCACCGCCCATCCGCATGAGCTGGAGGAGCGCTTCCGCGCGCTCGATGCGGCGGTGAAGGGGAGCCGGCTCGGGCCGTTGATGTGCCCGGGCTATCATCTCGAAGGCCCGTTCCTGAATCCGGCCGCCGGCTATTGCGGCTGCCATCCGCCCGATGCGATGACAGCGGCCACCGCGGACCTGATCGCGCGTCTCGAAGGGTTGCTGTCGCGGCCGATCCTGATGGTGACGCTGGCGCCGGAGATCGCGGGCGGTATCGCACTCGCCGGCCAGCTCGCTCGCATGGGCAAGGTCGTCGCCATCGGCCATTCCGCCGTCGATTTCGAGATCGTCGCGGCTGCGGCCGATGTCGGGGTGACGCTCTCGACCCATCTCGGCAACGGCCTGCCGCAGGACTTGCCCAAGCTGTCGAATTCGCTGTTCGCGCAGCTCGGCGAGGATCGCCTGATGGCCGGCTTTATCGCCGACGGCATCCACCTTCCGCCGAAGGCGCTGAAGAGCCTGATCCGGGCCAAGGGTTTCGAGCGCTCGATCCTGGTTACGGATGCCGTGGTCGCGGCGGGCGCCGTGCCCGGCCGCTACAGCTTCGCCGGGATGCCGGTCGAACTCCGGCCCGACGGCTCGGTCTATCAGGTCAATGGCGATTCGCTGGCGGGTTCGGCGCTCAAGCTCGATGATGCCGTCCGCAATGTCGTCGCCTGGGGCATCGCCACGTCCGCGGAGGCGGTCGCGATGGCCTCGACCCATGCGCTGGCTTGCATCGCCGATGCGCTGGCCGGCGCCGGAATCACCTTGCCGGAGAGCGCGATCGAGTGGTCGCCGGATCTCCGGGTTCGCAGTGTGCGCGTCGGCAACGAGCGCCGCGACTTCGCCACTGAGGCGGCTGCCTGAAGATGTCATCAACCAACGAAAAGGGGAGAAGCATGAGCGAATTTTCAAAAGGCGTGGATCGCCGTACCGTTCTGGGCGGGCTTGGCGCACTGACGCTTGGCGGCACCGGAGCGCGTGCGGCCGTGCCGGCGCTGCCGTCAGCGCCGGTCGGCATCAACATCATCGATGTCGGCGGTGCGCTCGCCCTGATGCAGCAGGCCTTCGACGACTACCGCGCGAACAATCCCAAGCTCGTCTCGCGCATCACCTATGTGAAGGCGCCGGCGCCGGAGCTGGCGAGCAAGATCAAGGCGCAGCAGGATGCCGGCCGCGCCGATCTCGACCTCGTCCTGACCGGTTCGGACGGGCTCGCCGCCGGCCTGGAGCAGAATCTCTGGCTCAAGATCTTCCCGGATTTCGCCGAGAAGTTCCCCAGTATCGAGCAGAACTACGAGCCGGCGGCGCTCAACCTGCACAAGGTCCAGGGCGCGGGCTTTGGCACGGTGGTGAACTACTACCCGTCTGGGCCGCTGCTCGAATACATGCCGGACCGGGTCAAGCAGGTCCCAACCACGGCCGAGGAATTGCTCGCCTGGGCCAAGGCCAACCCGAACAAGTTCATGTATGCGCGCCCGACCAACTCGGGACCGGGGCGCACCTTCATGATGGGCCTGCCCTATATCCTCGGCGACAAGGACCCGCAGGATCCGGTCAATGGCTGGGACAAGACCTGGGCTTATCTGCAGGCGATCGGCGAGTATATCGAGTACTATCCGGCCGGCACCGGCGCGACGATGAAGGAGTTCGGCGACGGTTCGCGCGACATCATCATCTCGACCACGGGCTGGGACATCAACCCGCGCGCGCTCGGCATCGTGCCGAAGGAAGCCAGGATCCAGACGCTGAAGGGCTTCCACTGGGTCTCGGATGCCTTCTTCATGTGCGTGCCGAAGGGCATCCCGAACGATCGCCTCGCCGTCGTGCTCGACATCATGGCGCATGTGCTGACGCCGAAGATGCAGGCCTATTCCTATGACGAGGGCTATCTCTATCCGGGCCCGGCGGTGAAGGACGTGCCGCTCTCGCTGGCACCGAAGCGCAGCCAGGACGTGATCGCGGAGTTCGGCCGGCCGGAATATGCCGACCTGATCGCCAAGAATCCGATCGAACTGCCGCTGAAGCCCGACAAGATGGTCGTCGCCTTCCGCAAATGGGACGAGCTGGTCGGCGCCAAGCGCAAGCGCTGAGGCAGCGCCTCGCTTCCTTCGCTACGCGCCGCCGCGGAGCGAGAGAAAGGTCCGGAAACCATCACGCGGTGCCGCCACCGCCGATGGTTCCGGGCCGATTTCGTTTCAGGCTCAACCGACGATCGAAGCGTCGTTCTCGGCGCGTCTCCAGAAGAGCCTCACCCCTCCCTCGGGGGTGCTCTCCAAGCCTGGGACGGCGGCGAGGAGCTTTTGCGTGTAGGGGTGCTGCGGATTGTCGAAGATGTCGTCTCTGGGGCCTTCCTCGACGATCTTGCCGTCCTGCATGACGATGACGCGGTCGGCGACCTGCTCGACCACGCCGAGATCATGGCTGATGAACAGGCAGGAGAAGCCGTGCTTCTTCTGGAGCTCGTCGAAGAGCTCGAGCACCTGCGCGCGCACCGTGACGTCGAGCGCCGAGACCGGCTCGTCGGCTATGACGAAGCTCGGCCGGCGCACGATGGCCCGCGCAATCGCGATGCGCTGGCGCTGCCCGCCCGAGAGCTCGTGCGGATAGCGCTCGGCGAACCCGTCGCCCAGGCCCACCTCGACCAGCACCTCCGCGACGCGCGCCTTGCGATCGGCCGGGCTCATGTCGGGGACGAGGCGTAGCGGTTCCGCCACGAGCTGCTGGATCGTCATGCGCGGGTCGAGCGAGGAGTAGGGGTCCTGGAACACCATCTGGCAGTTCAGCCGGTAGTCCCAGTAAGCCGTCTCGCTCTTGGTGATCGGCTTGCCGTTGAAGCGGATCTCGCCGCCAGCCGGCTTGACCAGGCCGGCGATCGACTGGCCGAGCGTTGTCTTGCCCGAGCCCGAGCCGCCGACCACCGCGACGACCTCGCCCGGCTGCACGTCGATGCTGATGCCGTGCAGGGCGCGCTTGGCCTCACCCTTGCGGAAGAAGCCCTGGCGGCCGGGATACTCGACGACGAGGTCGCGCACCGCGACGATCGGCGTCTTCGCCTCCGGCAGGAGGCGGGCCGGCAGGCGATGCGGCATCGCCGAGAGCAGCTTGCGGGTATAGGGGTGCTGCGGCCGGGCGAGGATGTCCTCGCTGGGGCCCTGCTCGACCACGTCGCCCTGGCACATCACGACGATGCGGCTGCAATAGCGCGCGACCATGCCGAGATCATGCGAGATCAGCAGCACGGCGGTGTCGTTGGCCTTGGTCAGCTCGACCATCAGCTCCATGACGTCGCGCTGGACGACGGCGTCGAGCGCGGTGGTCGGCTCGTCCGCCAGCAGCAGGGCGGGCTTCAGCAGCATCACCGAGGCCAGCATGATGCGCTGGCGCATGCCGCCGGAGAACTGGTGCGGATAGGCGCTGAGCGCCCCTTCGGGATCGCGCAGGCCCACGCTCCTGAGCATGTCGAGGATCAGGGCGCGGCGCTGGCTTGCGTCGAGCTTGCGATGCAGCGCCAGCCCCTCGTCGAGCTGACGCCCGATCAGCATCGAGGGGTTGAGCGAGGTCATCGGCTCCTGGAAGACCATGCCGACCTTGGCGCCGCGCATGGTGCGCAGGTCCTTGGCGGACATCGCCATCACGTCCTGGCCGTCGAAGCGGATCGTGCCGCCCTCCAGCCGCACCGCCGGCGGGATGAAGCCCATCACGGCCCGCGCCGCCAGCGTCTTGCCTGAGCCGGATTCGCCGACGATGCCGACGATCTCGCCCGGGAAGACCTGGAAGGAGACGTCGTTGACCACGGTCCGGCCGGAGCCGCCGATCTTCAGCGTGAGATGGGCGACGTCGAGGAGGGGTTTGGTGGTCATCGCGAGCCCCTCATCCGCGGGTCGAGCCGGTCGCGCACGGCGTCGCCGAGCAGGTTGATGCCGAGCAGCGTCAGCGAAATGCACAGGCCCGGGAAGATGCCGAGCCAGACGGCCTGACCGATATAGGGCCTGGAACCGGCGAGCATGTTGCCCCAGGTCGGGGCCGGCGGCGGAACGCCGAGCCCGAGGAAGGAGAGCGCGCTCTCGGCCAGGAGCACATAGCCGAACATCGAGGTCGCCAGCACGGTGAGCGGCGCGATGCAGTTCGGCAGGATGTGGCGGGCCATGGTGAAGCCCTCCGAGTTGCCCATCACCCGCGAGGCCGCGATGAACTCGCGCTCGCGCAGCGAGAGCACGGTGCCGCGCACGACGCGGGCGACCGAGGGCGTATAGGCGATGCCGAGTGCTACGATGATGCCGTATTTGTTGGCGCCGACCACCGCGAGCAGGCCGAGTGCCAAGAGGATGCCGGGGAAGGCGAGCAGCGCATCGTTGAAGGCCATGATAATGCGGTCGGTCCAGCCGCGCATATAGCCGGAGAACAGGCCGATCAGCGTGCCCATCACAACGGCGAGCGTGACGGTGAGGATCGAGATCCAGACCGAGGTCGCGGCGCCCGCCATCAGGCGCGAGAGCACGTCGCGGCCGAACTCGTCGGTGCCGAGCCAGTGCAGGGCGGAGGGCGCGGCCAGCTTCTCGCGGAAGGAGAGCTTGAGCGGATCATAGGGCGTCCAGAGCGCGCCGGTGCAGGCCGTCACGAGCAGGATGCCGATCAGCGTGCCGCCGACGATCGCATTGGGGGCGGGGAGCTTCATGCGGCTGGGCTTCCTGACGGTGCCGCCACCCGTCGTTGTGCTGTCGATGCTCATTGCGCCGTCACCCTTGGATCGAAGACCGGGTAGCAGAGGTCGATGACGAGGTTCACCAGGACATAGGTGAAGGCGACGAAGAGCATGCAGCCCTGGATCACCGGATAGTCGCGGGCGAAGATCGCGTCGACGAGCAGGCGGCCGAGGCCCGGGATGGTGAAGACCGTCTCGACCACCGCGATGCCGCCGAGCAGGTTGCCGAGCACGAGGCCGATCAGGGTCCAGGTCGGACCGAAGGCGTTCTTGAAGGCATGGCGCCAGAGTACCGCGCCTTCCGACAGGCCCTTGGCGCGGGCATGGGTGATGTAGTCGAGCCGGAGCACTTCGAGCGTCGAGGCGCGGGCCATGCGCAGGATCACGCCGATCTCGTGCAGGAACAGCGTCAGGATCGGCATGACCAGATAGAGGATGCCGGCCCACGGGTTCTCGGCGATCGAGACATAGCCGACGACCGGCAGCCATTCGAGCTTGAGCCCGAAGAACAGCAGCAGCAGCAGGCCGAGCCAGAAGGTCGGGATCGAGAGCAGCAGCGTCGCGGTCGCGACGAGGCCGAGATCGAGCGCGGAATCCTGCTTCCAGGCGGCGATCACGCCGGCCGGCACCGCGACGCAGCTCGCCATGAGCACCGCGACCAGCACGATCTGGGCCGAGACCCAGAAGCGCTGCAGGATCAGCGGCAGCACCGCCTGCTGCGACGAGATCGACTGGCCGAAATCGCCGCTCACGACATTGCCGATCCAGATGCCGAACTGGGCCGGCAGGGACTGGTCGAGCCCGAGACGGGCCCGCAGATCCGCCAGGCTCGCCGGCGTCGCCAGGTCGCCCAGCATCAACTGGGCCGGGTCACCCGGAATCAGACGGATCAGGACAAAAACCGACACCGCGACAATCAGCAGCGTCGGCAAGGCCATCGCGATCCGCGTCAGCGCAAACCGAAACATCAAAGGCCCTCCCAAGCCTCAGGACAAAACCCGACCCCGCCTCACGGCGGAGCCGGAGCACGCATCACTTCGTGACGCTGACCTCCCAAAGGCGCAGCTGGGACGCCCAGGGCGTCACGCCGCTGACCTTCTTGGAATGGGCGATGATGTCGAGGTCGTTATGGGTGAAGATGGTCGGGACCTCGTTGATGAAGCGCTTGTGCAGGTCGTCGAAGATCTTCTGGCGCTCGGCCGTATCGGTCACCACCATCGACTTCTGGATCAGGGCGAGCGCCTCCGGCTCCTCCCAGATCTTGCGCGGTTGCTTGTCCTTCGGGCCGGCGATCTGCTCGAATCCGAGCGCGGGGTCGAAGCGGCTCGAATAGGAGAAGGACTGCATCTGGTAGTTGCCCTTGTTGTAGCGATCCAGCTGCGTCGCCCATTCCAGCACCTCGATCTCGGCATTGATGCCCACCGCCTGCATCATCGCCTGGGCGATGACGGCGGTGTTGAAGCTCGGCACCGAGGAGCGCTTGTTGGCGAGGATCACGATCTTCTCGCCCTTGTAGCCGGCCTTCTGCAGCAGGGCCTTGGCCGCGGCGGGATCGTATTTGAAGCCCTGCTTCTGGACGTCGCCGAAGTACTTCGAGGTCAGGTAGACCGGCGAGTTGTTGGGCTTGCCGAGGCCGTTGGTGACATTGGCGACGAGCTCGGGGAAATCGATCGCGGCGGCGACCGCCTGGCGCAGGGCCTGGTTCTTCATCACCGGATCGCGCGTCTGGATGATCAGGCTGTGCCGGACCGGGTTCGGCGCGATGGCGAGCGTCAGGTTCGCGGCCTTCTTGAGGTCGGGCACGTCCGATTCCGGCATCAGCGCCATGTCGAGCGAGCCCGCCAGCAGGCCTGCCTTCACCGTCGCCGCGTCGGGAATGACCATGAAGCGCGCTTCCTTCACCAGCGGGCGCTTCGAGCCGATATAGCCGTCGCGCTTGTCGCCCTTGGGCGAGACATACTGGTCGAAGGCGAGAAGCTGGACCGACTGGGCACGCTTCCACTCGCCGAGCATGAAGGGGCCGGTGCCGATCGGCTTGTCCCAGCTGCCATCGACCTTGACCGAGTCCTTGTGGATCACGGCGGTGCCGCCGCAATCGGCGCGGGCGAGCGAGTCGAGGAAGAGCCCGTTCGGCTCGTTGATCTCCATCACGACGGTGTCGGCATCCGGGGCCGAGATCTTCTCGACCTTGAGGCCGTTGCGCCCGTCGAAATCGGAGATGCAGCGCCAGTCCGTCTTCGCATCCATGTAGCGGTTCCAGCTCCACAGCACGTCGGCCGAGGTCATGGTCGCGCCGTTATGGAACTTCACGCCCTTGCGCAGGCGGAAGGTATAGGTCTTGCCGTCGGGCGAGATCTCGACCTTCTCGGCGAGCAACGGGCCGACCGAGCCGTCCTCGGCATAGCCGACGAGGCCCTCGACCATGTGCAGCACGACGGCGTCGGTGTTGCCGTCGCGATTCACGCCCGGATTGGTCGAGCGGATATCGGCGTTGAGCACGGCCGTCAGCGTCTGGGCCTGGAGGGCGCCGGCCGAGAGGGCGAGCGCGGCGACAGAGACAAGGAGGCGCTTCATGATGGTTCCCCTGTTGTCGTTATGATTGTTCAGGCGGCCTTGCGGGCGGCGCGGATGCGGGCGAGCTCGCCGGCGAAGAAATCCTCGACGACCGGCACGACCTTGACGCCGTCATGCGGCGTATTCGGCACGAGGTCGAAGCGGGCCGCGATGCCGTGCGCGGCGAAATTGTCGCGCAGGCTCGCCAGCCGTTCCGGCCGGTTGGTGCCGGCATGGTTGGCGTCCGGCATCCAGTTGCGGCCGCCCGGCTTGTGGGTGATCTCCCAAGTCTCGAGATCGGCGGCGCCGACGACCATCTGCACCGCGACCTGCTTCATCGCGGGAATGTCGAGCTCCTGGCCGAAGAGCTCGGCGAAGTTGCGGGTGCCGACCCACCAGTCGCGGCTGGGATCGAGCAGGGTGACAGAGCCCGGCGCGCCGATCGAGGCGGCCCAGAGCTTGTGCGGCTGCAGCATCAGGAAGCGATGGGTGAAATGGCCGCCGCCGGAATAGCCGAACAGGCCGAAGCGATCGAAGGCGATGCCATAGCGCTCGGAGACCTCCTCGACGATGGCGAGCAGGACATGGTCGTAACGGAGGTTGCCCTCGCGCATGTACTTGAAGCCGTCGCGATAACCGTCGCCCATCACGCCGATCGGGAAGAGCGGCGCCAGGATGATGCAGTTGTTCCAGCGGGCGAAGGACGAGAAGGCATCGCGATAGCCGGTGAAGCCGCGGCCGGTGCCGTGCATCGCGACGACCAGCTCCGGCTTCTCGCCGCCCTGGCCCAGGCTCGGCGGGACATAGAGGCAATAGGGGAAGCGCGCATCGTGCTTCGAGGAGTAGATCGAGGTCGGGCCGTATTCGTAGAGCGCCTTGGCGCGGGCGGCCGCCTCAGTGTCGGGCTTGGCGGTCTGTTCTGCCACGGCGTTCACGGGCTCTCTCCTATGGCGAAATTATTGGCGCCAATTATGTTGCATGATATGGTTGTCTTCGCAACCAACTTCTTCCGTGTCGCGCGAATCCTGCTAGAGCATTGTTCCGTCGCAGTTTCTTCACGCGAACCGGTGTCCACCCCGCTCGAAAATGCTTTAGAGAGCCTGCCATGACGTCCGAGCGGAAACGCAAGAACACCAGCACGCGGCGCGCCATGCTCGCCAACGAGATCGCGCAGGCGATCCGTTTGCGCGCGTTTCGGCCCGGCGAATGGCTGCGCCAGATCGATCTCGAGGAGCGCTTCCAGGCGACGCGTTTCGACGTGCGCAGCGCGCTCGACGAACTCGCCGTGCGCAAGACGATCGAGCATGTCCCGAACCGGGGCTATCGCGTCGCCGAGGTCGACCTGAAGACCTATGAGGAAATCCTCGCGACGCGCATCATCCTGGAGCGGGCCACGGCCGAAGGCATCGTCGCGCAGATCGACGACGCCGCGATCGCGCGGCTGGACGCGCTGGCGGCGCAGTTCTCCGCCGCGGTCACGACCGGGAGCCGGACCGAGCAGAGCGAGATCAACCGCGCCTTCCATCAATTCATGTACTCCTTTTGCGGCAATGCCGTGCTGGAGGAGATGATCTGGGGCCTGCGAGACCGCGGACGCGGTTCGCAGATCACGGTGTGGAGCTCGCATGAACTGCTCCAGAAGAGCGATCGCGAGCATTACGAGATGATGGCGGCTCTGAAGGCGCGCGATGCGGGGCGGCTGGCGGCCCTGATCGCGACCCATATCATCAAGGGCGCGCCCGTCGGCCCGGCTCCGGTCGAGCCGGGCTGAGCCGCCGCCTCATTTGCTGACGGCGACCTCCCAGAGGCGGGGCTTCGAGGCGACCCAGGGCGCGAAACCCTGCAGGCGCCTCGAGACCACGGCCGTGTCGACCTGGTTGTAGAGGAAGATCAGCGGCGCATCGGCCAGCATCATCACATGGAGCTGGTCGAAGATCTTGCGGCGCTCGGCCTCGTCATTGACCAGCGTCGCCTTCTCGATCAGCGCATCGGCCTCGCGATTGTCCCAGACCTTGGAGGGCAATTTGTCCTTCGGGCCGGAGAACTGGTTGTAGCTCTGGGCCGGGTCGATGCGGGCCGAATAGCTGAAGGACATCATCTGGTAGTTGCCCTTCGAGAAGCGGTCGAGCTGGGTCGCCCATTCCAGGATCTCGATATCGGCCTTGATGCCGGCGGCCTGCAGCATGGCCTGCGCCATGATCGCGATCGGATAGCTCGGCACGGTCGAGCGCTTGTTGGCGATCAGCTTGATCGTCTCGCCCTTGTAGCCGGCCTCGACCAATAGCTTCTTCACGCGCGCGGGATCGTGCGTGTAGCGCTTCTTCTGGACCTCGTCGTAATAGGGCGAGGTGACGTAGACCGCCGAGTTGTTGACCTTGCCGAGCCCGTTCGAGACGGCGCCGACGATCTCGTCCTGATCGAGGGCCGCCATGATCGCCTGGCGCATGCGGACATTGCTGAGCAGCGGGTCGCGGCTCTGGAGCAGGATGCCGTGCTTGGTGGCGCTCGGCGCCGTCAGCACCTGCAGGCCGCTCTTCTTCATCTCCGGCACGTCCTCGTCCGGCACGTCGGCGACGTCGAGCGCGCCCGACATCAGGCCGGCCTTGACCGTCGCGCCATCGGCGATGGCGAGGAACTTCACTTCCGTCGCGAGCGGGCGCTTCGAGCCGACATAGCCGTCGCGCTTGTCGCCGGTGGGGGAGGCATAGGCGTCGAAGCGCTTCAGCAGCACGAATTCGCCGCGGCGCCAATCCGCGAGCTGGAACGGGCCGGTGCCGACCGGCTTGTCCCAGCTGCCATCGGCCTTGACCGAGTCCTTGTGCAGGATCGCGACCATGGCGCAGTCGGTGCGGGCCATCGTGTCGAGGAAGAGCGCGCTCGGCTTTTCCAGCTTCATGACGAAGGTCGCGGCGTCGGGCGCGGTCGCTTCCGTGACCTTGAGGCCGATGCGGCCGTCGAATTCCGGCTTGCAGCGCCAGTCGGTCTTCGCGTCCATGTAGCGGTTCCAGCTCCACAGCACGTCGGCCGAGCTCATCTCGGCGCCGTTATGGAACTTCACGCCCTTCCTGAGATGGAAGGTGTAGGTCAGCCCGTCCGGCGAGACGTCGATGGTCTCGGCGAGGAGGGGCGCGACGGCGCCGTTCTCGCGATAGCCGACAAGGCCCTCGACCATGTGCAGCACCACGGCATCGGTGTTGTCGTCGCGATTGACGCCCGGATTGGTCGAGCGGATGTCGGCATTGAGCGCGACATTGATGGTCTGAGCCTGCGCCGCACCACAGAAGAGCGCGAGCGCCAGGGCAGAGGCCGAAAAGCGGATCATTCCCGTTCCCTCGTTATCGTGTCGTCCGGGCATGCCCCATGGGACATGCCGCGTTGTCGGAGGTCGCGAAGGCGAGGTGGTGGCCTTACTGGCCGGTGCTGACTTCCCAGGCGCGGGGCAGCGAGCTCAGCGTCGAGACATAGCCCTTGGTCTTGGCGCCCATGGCGCCGCCGACGATGCCGTTATAGAGCATCACCATCGGGACATCGGCGATGAAGCGCTTGTGCAATTCGTCGAAGATCTTCTGACGCTCGGCCTTGTCGTTCACGACCATGGACTTGTCGAGCAGGGCCTGCACCTCCGGATTGTCCCAGAGCTTGCGCGGCTGCTTGTCCTTCGGGCCGGTCATCGACTCGTAGCTCAGGGCGGGGTCCATGCGGCCGGAGTAGGGGAAGGCCTGCATCTGGTAGTTGCCCTTGCTGTAACGGTCGAGCTGCGTCGCCCATTCCAGCACCTCGATCTCGACATTGAGGCCGATCGCCTGCAGCATCTGCTGGGCGACGACGGCGGCGTCGAAGCTCTCGGGATAGCGCTTGTTGGCGAGCATCACGATCTTCTCGCCCTTGTAGCCGGCCTCCGCGAGGAGCTTCTTGGCGGCGGCGGGATCGTATTTCCAACCCTGCTTCTGGACCGGGCCGTAATAGGCGGAGAGCGCCGGCACGATCGAGTTGTTGGGCGAGCCGATGCCGTCGGTCACGGCGCCGACCAGCTCCTTGGAATCGATCGCGGCGGCGATCGCCTGGCGCAGCTTGACGTTCTGCAGCAGCGGGTCGCGCGTCTGGATGATCAGGCCGACGAGGCCCATGCTGGTGACGACCGAGGTCTTGACCTTGTCGTTCTTCTTGAGCTCGGCGATGTCGGTATTGGCGATATCCGGGACGATGTCGATGTCGCCCTTCAGCAGCGCGGCCTTGGCGGTCGAGTTGTCGGGAATGACGAGGAAGCGGACCTCGTCGACCAGCGGCTTCTTGGCGCCGGTCAGGCCGTCGATCTTGCCGGGCAGCGAGGCGTAGTCGGCGAAGCGATCCAGCTTGATGTATTCGCCGCGCTTCCACTCGGCGAACTTGAACGGGCCGGTGCCGATCGGCTTGTCGAAGGAGCCGTCGGCCTTGACCGAGTCCTTGTGGAGGATGCCGGTCATGGCACAATCGGTGCGGGCGAGCGCCGAGAGGAAGAGCGCGCTCGGCTTGTCCAGCTCGAAGACCACGGTCTTGTCATCCGGCGCCGAGATCTTCTCGACCTTGACCTGGCCGCGGCCGTCGAACTCCGAAAGGCAGCGCCAGTCGGTCTTCGGGTCCATGTAGCGGTTCCAGCTCCAGAGCACGTCGGCCGCGGTCAGGGCTGCGCCGTTATGGAACTTCACGCCCTGGCGGAGCGTGAAGGTGTAGCTCTTGCCGTCCGGGGAGATATCGACCTTCTCGGCCAGAAGCGGCTTCGGCAGGGCGTCCTCGCCATAGGCGACGAGACCCTCGACGATCTGAACGACGACGCCGTCGGTATTGGCGTCGCGGTTGACGCCCGGGTTGATCGAGCGGATGTCGGCGCGCAGCTGGATCTTGAGCGCGCTCGCCCCGGCGACCTGGACGAGGCCGCCGCACAGCAGCGCGGCGGCGAGGGCGGTGGTGGTGGTTGTTCGGCGCATCATGTTCCCCTGTTGCTTTTTCGGTTGTGACGCGGTGCTGGCGATTTACTCAGCCGCTTCGGCGAGCAGCACGGGATCCTCGGTCAGGCTGTAGCGGGTGAAGACGCGGTTCTGGGCCGGCAGCGGCGCGACCTCCATGATCCCCTTCGCCGGCTGCATGATCACCATGGCGACCGTGGCCGAGAGGTTGCCCTGCTCGTTCGGGCGGGCCGGGCGGCAGACCGAGTAGGGCGAGAGGAAATCGTCGAAGAAGGCCTGCTTGAGATCGTCGACGGTCAGCTTGCGGCCGGCCTCGTCGAGCAGCTTGCGGACGCGCCAGTCGCGATAGAAGCTCTCCGGCACGCGCGGGATGCCGGTATCCTTGATCTTGGTCAGCGCGATCTGCCCGACCCAGTGGTTGGCGTGAACGATCATGCCGTCCTGCGGATAAAGCGGGAAAGCCTCGTCCGGAGCGCATTCGAAATCGATGCCGAAGCCCTTCACGGTCGAGAGCATCATGTTGTTCGAGCAGGCTTTCGGCGTCGTCGCCACGGCCTTGATCGCGAAGGCGAGATGCTCCTGCTCCAGCACCTTGCGGCGGATCAGGGCGAGCGGCACGCCGGCTTGCGTGAAATCACGCTCGGATTCGAGATAGTTGGCGGTGATCGAGATGCCGGCCGCGTTCATGCCGCAGCGGGCGAGGCCGCCGGCCTCGACGAAGGTCAGGAAATCCGGGCCGTCGGTGCGGCGCACGCGCAGCACGATCGCCGTCTCCGCGCATTCGGCCTTCCAGTCCCAGTTCTGGCCGTGGATCAATTCGCCCGAGGCACTGCGCTCCGGCAGGATGATCGCGCCGGTGCAGCCGTCGTCGAGTTCCTCCTGGGCCTCGATCGGCTTGTTCTTGACGAGGCGTGCCTTGGCGATGACCTCGGTGCGGGCATTGACCATGACGATGTCTTCGAGCGCGACGCCGGCGCCGTCGGCGATGCCGCGCATTTCCTCGATGTAATGCGCGCCGAAGGCCTCG
Organism: Allobosea sp. GW821-FHT09G06; assembly: GCF_059416005.1. Classification (NCBI taxonomy): domain Bacteria; kingdom Pseudomonadati; phylum Pseudomonadota; class Alphaproteobacteria; order Hyphomicrobiales; family Alloboseaceae; genus Allobosea; species Allobosea sp. GW821-FHT09G06. Next base: position 82,507 of record NZ_JBWKOI010000001.1, read on the forward strand.
ATCTCCTTGGCGAATTCGGCGATCAGCGCCGACTTGGCCTTGGCATCGTAGCCGAGCTCGCCGAGCTGGCCGCCATAGAGTTCGATCGAGCGCTTCACGCGGCCGGGCACGGCAGCGCCGTGCTGACGGCCACGCTCATAGGGGGTGCCGGACACATCGACGAAGGGGCAGGGCTGGACCATGGCGCATATCTTTCCGGTATGCTGACAGGAGATCGTGCTATAGTGTATTTCATCATCAACTAAAACAATCAAGGGCCTTTCCCGATGGCGGCGCCGACACGGCTGCAACAGGAGATCGCCGAACGCATCCTGCAGCTCGTGCGCGATGATGCGCTGGCGGCCGGTGCCTGGCTCAACGAGAACGCGACGGCGAAGCGGCTCGGCGTGTCGCGCACGCCCGTGCGCGCCGCGCTGGATCATCTGGCCGAGCAGGGCGTGGTGCGCCGGCATCTCAACAAAGGCATCGAGCTGATCCAGCTACCGGCGGCGAACGAGAGCGCCCGCCCGCCGGAGACGGTCGACCTCGCCATGGTGAGGCTGGCGCGCGAACGCGAGAACGGCCTGCTGCCGGACGAGGTTTCGGAACTGGAGGTGATGCGGCGCTACGAGCTCGGCCGGCCCGAGGCGCAGAAGCTGCTGGCGCGGCTGGCCGATCTCGACATGGTCGAGCGCAAGCCGGGCTATGGCTGGCGCTTCCTGCACGAGCCGCGCGACCAGCGCCTGCGCGACGAGAGCTATCGTTTCCGCCTGCTGATCGAGCCGATGGTGATGCTGGAACCGGGCTTCCAGCTCGATCCCGGCTGGATCGCCGAGATGCGGGCGCGCCATGTCGAGGCGCTGCAGCGGCCCTGGCGGGAGGCGTCGAGCATCGCGTTCTACGAAATGAACGCCGATTTCCACGAGGGGCTGGCCGCAGCAACCGGCAACCGCTTCTTCCATTCGGCGATGCGGCGCCAGAACCAGCTCCGGCGCCTGTCGAACTATGACTGGGACCAGGGCATGGAGCGCGTACGGGTGAACTGCACCGAGCATATGAGCATGCTCGACCATCTCGAGGCGGGCGAGAACGAGGTCGCCTCGGCATTGATGCGCAGCCATTTGCTGCGGGCGAGCAAGCTCAGGCGGATGAGCAAGGTGGAGGAGACGGGCGGTTGAAGGGGCGACGGCCGGTCATCGGATGACTGCCCTGCCATTGCAGCGGTTGACCTCTCGGCGATTTGGGCCAGCAATGGCGGCAACCCCGAATCCGACAGGTCGAGTGCCATGACTGTTCACCAGCGCCCGCAAGCCATCGATCCCGCCAAGCTCGACAAGCTGGCCGAGGTCGCCATCCGCGTCGGCCTCAATCTCCAGCCCGGGCAGGACCTGTTCCTGACCGCGCCGGTCGCGGCGCTGCCGCTGGTACGCCGCATCGCCGAGCACGCCTACAAGGCGGGCGCCGGCATCGTCACACCGATGCTGGCCGACGAGGAGGTGACGCTGGCGCGCTATCGCTTCGCGCCGGATGCGAGCTTCGACAAGGCGCCGGGCTGGCTCTACAAGGGCGTCGCGGAGGCCTTTGCCGCCAATACCGCGCGCCTCGCCATCGTCGGCGACAATCCCATGCTGCTGGCGAACGAGGATCCGGCCAAGGTCGGGCGCGCCAGCAAGGCCAATTCGCTGGCCTACCAGCCGGCGCTGGAGAAGATCGCCGGCTTCGACATCAACTGGAACATCCTGGCCTATCCGAGCGCGGCCTGGGCTCGCCAAGTCTTTCCTGATGACGCCGAGGAGGTTGCGATCGGTAAGCTGGCGGAGGCGATCTTCTCGGCCTCGCGTATCGATCAGGCCGATCCCGTCGCGGCCTGGGCCGCGCATAACGCGGCGCTGCGGACGCGGCGCGACTGGCTGAACGGCCAGCGCTTCGCCGCGCTGCATTTCACTGGGCCGGGAACCGATCTGACGGTCGGCCTCGCCGATGGCCATGACTGGCAGGGCGGCGCCTCGCCGGCCAAGAACGGTATCGTCTGCAACCCGAACATCCCGACCGAGGAGGTCTTCACCACCCCGCATGCGCGCCGGGTCGAGGGCCATGTCTCCAGCACCAAGCCGCTCTCCTATCAGGGGTCGCTGATCGACGAGATCCAGGTGCGCTTCGAGGGCGGGCGGATCGTCGAGGCCAAGGCCTCACGCGGCGAGGCCGTGCTGAACAAGGTGCTGGACACGGATGAGGGCGCACGCCGGCTCGGCGAAGTGGCGCTGGTGCCGCATTCCTCGCCGATCTCGAAGAGCGGCATCCTGTTCTACAACACGCTCTTCGACGAGAACGCGTCCTGCCATATCGCGCTCGGGCAGTGCTATTCGAAATGCTTCGTCGATGGCGCGAACCTCACGCCGGAGCAGATCGCGGCGCAGGGCGGCAACAAGAGCCTGATCCATATCGACTGGATGATCGGCTCCGGCGAGGTCGATATCGACGGCGTCCACGCGGACGGGCGCCGCGTGCCGGTGTTCCGCAAGGGCGAGTGGGCCTGAACGGCCTCAGCCCGCGTTCGCCCTGAGCCAATCCCCCAGCGACGGGCGGTGATGCCCGTCCCGCCCGGTCGTGGCGGGAGCGGCGGTCATCGCGTTGAGCACGGCCTCCTGCGTCGCTTCAGTGGCGGCGCGGAAGAGCGTGTCGATGCGGTTCTCGTTGAGCGCGCGCAGCGGCACGAGATCATCAGGCTGGTCGTGGTCGATCGGGTCGGCTGTGCTGAAGGCGACGGCGATGTCGCCGCTGCCATTGCCCCAGAAGGCGCCGAGCCGGGCGAGACCGGCGCCGCCGCGCCGCGCGACCCGGTGCAGCTGCCGCGATTCCAGCGGCACGTCGGTCGCGATGACAAGGATGACGGAGCCGCGCTCGGCTTGCGGCTTCGTCTCGGGTGGAACCGGGCGGCGGCCATCGGGCAGGACGAGGTCGCCGGCATTGCCGAAATTGGCGAGCGCCAGCACGCCAAGCGTGTGCTCGACACCGTCGAGATCGAAGCGGCGCGAGGTCGTGCCGATGCCGCCCTTGAAGCCGAAGGCGCTCATGCCGGTGCCGGCGCCGATCGCGCCTTCCGCGACAGGTCCGGAAGCGGCGGCATCGAGCGCCGCGAAGGCGTGATCCTGCGTCAGCGCGCGGGCGCGGATGTCGGAGAGATAGCCGTCATTGCATTCGAGCACGACCGGATTGACCGTGCCGGTCTGCCGGCCGATGTCGGGATTGGCGGCGAGCGCGCGGGTCACCAGCGCGTCGAAGCCGGTGCCGACGGCGAGCGTGTTACCGAGCAGAAGCGGGGTCTCGATCTGGCCGAGCTCGGCGAGCTGCATCAGCCCGGCGCTCTTGCCGAAGCCATTGATGACATCGACCGCGGCGCGGACCTTCCGGCGAAACAGATTGCCGTCATGCGGCAGCAAAGCCGTGAAGCCTGTCCGCAGATCGCCCTCGTTCAGGGTGCAATGGCCGAGCTTGATACCGGGAACATCGGTGATCGCATTGAGCGGGCCGGGCTGCAGGATGCCGCAGGTGAGGCCGAAATCGCGAAGGCGCTGGGTCATGGTGGAGTCCGGTGAAGCTGGGCTAGGTCAGCGCGGCAGGCTCGTGCCGAGCCCTTGCGCACGGGCCTTCTCGACGGCGAGATGGGCGAGTGCGAGATCGGCCAGCGCGACGCCGCGGAAGCAGAAGAAGGAGCGGCTCGTCGGCGCTGTCGGGTGCGGGGCGGCGGCCAGTTCCGTCATATCATGGCCGAAGCTGACGGTCGTGACCGGGTTGCCTGCGGCATCATAGGGCGCGCGCGACTGTTCCAGGCTGTCGGTGGCGAGGACGTCGAAGGCGGGCAGCGTCTCGGGTAGCCAACTGCGGCCGGTATCGACGGCGGCGGCGAAGGCGACGGGCTTGAGGCGTCGCGCGTCGAGGAAGGGCGCCATGCCGGGGCCGCCGGGCACCATTGAGATCACGATATCGCTCTGCGCCAGCAGGGCGTCGGCATCATCTAGCACCTGTGCGGCGAGACCGGCCACGCGCGCCGCTTCCGCGAGCCGCTCGGCCGAGGCGCGGCTGCGGCTCATGGCCAACGCCGTCGTCAGGCCGGGATAGAGCGCGCGGAAGGCGGCGAGATGGGCATGGGCCTGCAAGCCGCAGCCGACGAAGCCGATGGTGCGGGCCGCGGCCGGTGCGAGGCGCGAGGCTGCGGCGGCGGTGATTGCGGCGGTGCGGATCAGCGTGATCTCGTCGCCGTCGAGGATCGCGCGCGGCAGCCCGGTCGCATAGTCGTTGACGCAGATCAGCGCGCTGACGGCCGGCAGGGACGAGCCCGCTGCGACCGGGGCCATTGCCACCCATTTCACCGTGGCAATCTGCTGGGCGGAAGATGCCGCGGTCATCGCCTGGAAGCCATGGCCCGGACCGAGCGTCAGCGCCGTCTTCGGAATGCTCCGGTTCAGCCCAGCGGCGTGGTCGCGAAAGCCCTGCAGCACAGCCTCGCGCGCCTCGTCAGGCGAGATCGCCAGCGCCCGGACGTCGTCGCGCGAAAGATACAGCAGGCTGTCGCTCATCCGGGATTCTCCATGACGCGGGCTAAGGCCCGAAGCGGCATGGAAGCGGGGATACAGCCTGGCCGGAGCGGCGTCGAGGCACTCGGTCTCGATCGCAGGGCTCACCTTAGGGAAGCAAAAACGCGGTCACAGGATTGACATCTTTCTTAACTCGCGTATTTTCCCTCTTATTGCAACTCTGGTTCCATTAAATGGAACTTTAAAGGTAAGCCGCAATGTCGATCCTGTCGTCGGCCGTGGATGTGCTGCGCTGCTTCTCCAGCACACGCCATGATGTGACGGTGACGGATCTGGTGACGTTGCTGGGCATGCCGAAGAGCAACGCCTCGCGGTTGCTCCGGGCGATGCGCGACGAGGGGCTGCTCGAGACGGTTGGCGAGAGCAAGCGCTATCGGCCTTCGCTCCTGCTCAATCAGGTCGGCCATCTCTATCGCTTCGCGGCCTCGCTGATCGACCGTGCCGATGCCGTGGTCGGGACGATCTCGGACCGGATCGGCCATACCGGCTATGTCAGCGTCCGGCGCGGCACCGAGATCGTCGCGGTCACAGCCCATCCCGGCCGCCATGCGCTGCGCGTCGTCACCTCGATCGGCGACCGCATTCCCGCCTTCGCCTCCAGCACCGGCCGCGCCCTGCTTGCGCGCCTGCCCGACGACCAGATCCGTACGCTCTATCCGGCGGGCTTCACCTCGCCGTCCGAGACCGCGCCGCGCGACATGGACGACCTGCTCGATCGCCTGGCGCGGGTGCGTGAGGAGGGCTTCGCCGAATCCCGCGACGAGGCGGTGCGTGGCGTGCGCGCGCTTTCGGTCGCCGTCGGCGATCCCGCGACCGGCGACGAGGTCGCGCTCTGCCTGTCATTCCCGGCCGCGACGGTCGAGCCGGCCGAGCGCATCGCCATCATCCGTTCGCTGGGAGAGGGCGCCGCCGAGATCGCGGCCCTGACCCATGACAACCGCTTCTACCCCTTGAACATCTCAATTCCTTGAACCTTTCAATCGCGGAGACCGCTCCATGAGCAATCGTTGGCGTATCGGCTTCGATATCGGCGGCACCTTCACCGACTTCATCCTGTACGATTCGCAGGAGCGCTCGGTCCGGCTGCACAAGCGCCTGACCACGCCGCATGACCCCTCGGAAGCGGCGCTGATCGGCCTCGGCGAGCTTACCGAGATGGCCGGGATCACGCTCGCCGATGTCGGCGACATCGTCCACGGCACGACGCTGGTCACCAATGCGGTGATCGAGCGCAAGGGCTCCAAGCTCGGCCTGATCACCACGAGGGGCTTCCGCGACATCCTCGAAATGGGGACCGAGCAGCGCTACGACATCTATGACCTGTTCCTGACCTTCCCGGACCCGCTGGTCTCGCGCGAGCATCGCCTCGAAGTGGCCGAGCGCATCGACCGCGACGGCCAAGTCGTCACCGCGCTCGATGCGGACGCCGTGCGCAAAGCCGCCCGTGAGCTTGAAGCCGCCGGCTGTGAGGCGATCGCGGTCTGCTTCCTCAACAGCTACCGCAATCCGGCCCATGAGCAGGAAGCTGGGCGCATCGTCCGCGAGACCTGCCCGGAGCTGACCGTCTCGCTGTCGAGCGAGGTCGTGGCCGAGATCTGGGAATACCAGCGCTTCGTCACCACGGCGGCCAATGCCTATGTCCAGCCGCTGATGCGCCGCTATCTCCAGCGCCTGGAGCGCGAGCTTGCGGCGCGCGCCTTCACGGGATCGCTGACGCTGATGCATTCGGCCGGTGGCCTCGTCTCGCCCGAGACGGCACGCACCTTCCCGATCCGCCTGCTCGAAAGCGGCCCGGCCGGCGGCGGCCTCGCCACGGCCCTGTTCGGCGAGCTCGCCGGCCATAAGGACGTGATCTCCTTCGACATGGGCGGCACCACCGCCAAGGCCTGCATGATCGAGGACGGCCGCGCCGAGATCGCGCCGATGCTCGAAGCTGGCCGCGTCAACCGCTTCGCCAAGGGCTCGGGCCTGCCGATCAAGGCGCCCGTCATCGACATGATCGAGATCGGCGCCGGCGGCGGCTCGATCGCCGCGATCGACGAGGTCGGCCTGCTCAAGGTCGGTCCGCATTCGGCCGGCTCCGATCCCGGCCCGGCTTGCTACGGCATGGGCGGCACCAAGCCGACCGTGACCGACGCCAATCTCGTGCTCGGCTATTACGATCCCGGCTTCTTCCTGGGTGGGCGCATGGCGCTCGATCTGGAGGCGGCGCGCAAGGCCGTCTCGACGGTGGCCGCGCCGCTCGGCCTCTCGGTCGAGGAAGCGGCCTGGGGCATCCACAAGGTCGTGGTCGAGAGCATGGGCGCTGCCGCCCGCGTCCATCTCGTCGAGAAGGGCAAGGACCCCCGCCATTACGCCATGGTCGGCTTCGGCGGCGCCGGTCCGGCCCATGCCGTCGATGTCGCCCGCGTGCTCGGCGTCAAACAGGTCATTATCCCGCCAGCCTCGGGCGCCGCGTCCGCGCTCGGCTTCCTCGCCGCGCCGCTCTCCTTCGACATGGTGCGCTCGCTGCCGGTCGAGTTCTCCGAAGGCTTCGATGCGGCCGCCGTCAACGCGGTGCTGCGCGATCTCGAAGTCGAAGGCCGCAAGCACCTGACCGAGGCCGGTGTGAAGCCCGCCGACGTCACGGTCGAGCGCACCGCCGACATGCGCCTCGTCGGCCAGATGCACGACATCTCCGTGCCGCTGCCGGCCGGCACCATTGACGCTTCGAGCCTGGACGCGATCCGCGCGGCCTTCAGCAAGGCCTATTCGGCCCGCTACACCTCGGTCTATGAGGGCGCCCGGCTGGAGGCGATCAACTTCCGCGTCCGCTGCGCCGGCCCGGTGCCGACGCTTTCGCTTTCCGGCGCGGCCGGCGGCGGCGACGCCACCAACAAGATCAAGGGCACCCGCAAGGCCTGGTTCGAGGGCGGCTGGAGCGAGGCTTCGGTCTATGACCGCTACGCCTTGCGCTCTGGCGACACCGTCAAGGGGCCGGCCATCATCGAGGAGCGCGAATCGACCACGATCGTGCCGCCGGGCGACAGCGTCAGTATCGACGATGTCCTGAACCTGATCGTCCATGTCGGCCAGGCCAATGCCGCCGAGACGACGATCACCGCCGACATGCCGCTGGCCGATGCCGCGCGCCGGATCGAGGCCGATCCGATCTCGCTGGAGATCATGTGGAGCCGCATGATCAACGTCGTCGAGGAGATGTGGCTGACGGTCTGCCGCACCGCCTTCTCGCTGGTGATCTCGGAAGCTCAGGATTTCGCCTGCGAACTGCTCGACCCCGAAGGCGAGACGCTGGCGCATTCGCCTCGCGCCATGCCGGTGTTCAACCTGACGCTGCCGCGCGCGGTCAAGGCGCTGCTGGAGCGCTACCCGGCCGAGACGCTGAAGCCCGGCGATGTCCTCATCACCAACGATCCCTGGCTCTGTGCCGGCCACCTCTTCGATATCGCGGTGGTGACGCCGGTCTTCCTCGGCAACCGCGTCGTCGGCCTGATGGGCACGGTCGGCCATGTCTCGGATATCGGCGGCACGAAGGACAGCTTGCGGGCTCGCGAGATCTACGAGGAAGGCTTCCAGATCCCGCCGATGAAGCTCTACGAGGCCGGCCGGATCAACGAGACGTTGGTCCGCCTGCTCGGCGAGAACGTGCGCAATTCCGAGCAGGTGCTCGGCGATCTCCACTCCTTCGTCGCGGCGAATGCGATCGGCGCGGAGCGCCTGCAATCCTTCCTCACCGATTACGGCATGCAGGACCTCAGGGCGCTCGCCCATGTCGTGCAGAGCCGCTCGGAGAAGGCGATGCGCGAGGCCATCCGCGCCCTGCCGGACGGCGTCTATCACGGCACGGTCTCGAACAACCCGCTGGGCACGCCGATGACCTATCCGCTGGCGCTGACGGTGAAGGACGACACGATCCATCTCGACTTCGCCGGGGCGCCGCCGCAGCTGGCGCAGGGCGGGCTGAACTGCACGCTCAACTACACGATGGCGCATGCGACCTACCCGCTGAAATGCATGCTGACGCCGGGCGTGCGCGGCAATGCCGGCTGCTACCGCGCCTTCTCGATCGATGCGCCGAAGGGCTCGATCCTGAACTGCGACAAGCCGCTGGCGGTGAACCTGCGCACCCGCACCGGCTGGTATCTCGCGCCGAACATCTTCCGCGCCCTCTCCAAGGCGGCGCCGAAGCAGGTTCAGGCCTTCACCGGCCTGCCCGTCGCGGCGAGCGTCTATGGCCGCGACCAGGCCGGCGATACCTATTCCGACATGCTCTTCGTCGGCGGCGGCCAGGGCGGCTCGGCCCAGGGCGACGGCAAGTCGGGCCTGCTCTACCCGACTTCCGCCGCGAACACCTCGATCGAGACCTTCGAATCGCGGGTGCCGGTGCTGGTGGTCGAGAAGACCTATCTCACGGATTCCGGCGGCGCCGGCCAGCATCGCGGCGGTCTCGGCCAGCGCGTGCGCCTGCGCAAGCTCGCCGATGACGGGTTGCCGACGCTGGTCTCGCTTTATCCGGAGGGGGTCAACAATCCCATCCCGGGCCTGTTCGGCGGCAAGTCCGGCGGCGGCGCGTCGGGCCGGGTGATCGACGAGCAGGGCCATGTCCTGAAGGACGTCGGCACCGGCGAGCTCGTCCAGGTCCGGCAGCCGCACGAGATCGTCGAGCTCGTGCTCGCCGGCGGCGCCGGCTACGGCCCGGCCTCCGAGCGTTCGCGGGAGGCGATCGCCCGCGACATCGCGCTCGGGCTGGTCTCACCGGACGCCGCCAAGCGCGATTACGGCGTGCAGGGAGCGCATGCCACGCAGGATGTCGGCGAGGCCAAGGCCGGCATTCTGGTCGCCTGAGCCGTAGGGATCACAACGCACACGCCCGACAGGGGCCAATAAGGGGACTGAGGCATGACCAATCCAACTGAGGGGGTGCCTCAGAAGCACCCCAGCCTGTTCGAGCCGGCGACGCTATTGCTCATCGCCGTGCTCTGCGTCTTCGGCGCGATCATCGGCATGCAGCTTCTGGTGTCGCTCGGCATCACCGCCAACACCTCGTTGATCGGCGCGCTTGCCGCCATGGCGCTGGCGCGCGTGCCGCTCGCGATCTTCGCCCGCTACCGCTCGATCCATGTCCAGAACCTGGCCCAGAGCGCGATCTCCTCGGCCACCTTCGGCGCGGCGAACAGCCTGCTGCTGCCGGTCGGCATCCCCTGGCTGCTCGGCCGGCCGGACCTCGTCCTGCCGATGCTGGCGGGCGCTTTCTTCGCGATGCTGCTCGATGCCTATCTGCTCTACCGGATGTTCGATTCCCGCGTCTTCCCGGCGACGGGCGCCTGGCCTCCGGGCGTCGCAGCGGCCGAGGCGATCAAGGCCGGCGACGAGGGCGGCCGCAAGGCGGTGCTGATGGGCATCGGCTTCGGCACCGGCATCGTCGCCTCCTTCATCAAGATCCCGCTGGCCTGGATCGGCTTCGCCGGTTCGACCGCCGTTTCCGGCATCCCGATGTCGGCTTTCGGCGTCGCCTTCATCGGCAATATCTGGGCGTTGCTGATGTTCGGCATCGGCTTGCTGCTGCGCGGCTATTCCGGCCAGCTCTTCAGCGGCCCGACCTTCGCCAGCATCATCCCGAAGGGCGACCTGATGGCCGCCTATATCCCTCATGGCTTCATGATCGGTGCGGGGCTCGTGGCGCTGCTGCAGGTCGCGCTGCTGCTGTTCCGGCGCGGCGAGGCCAAGGCGGATGAGGCGAAGGCCGGGGTCAGCGATGCCGAGGTGAAGCGTGCTCTTGGGCTCGGCACCGTCGGCTATCTCGTGATTGCCGTGTTCATCGCCGTGGTCGGCGGGCTGATGAGCGACATGTCGGTGGGCATGCTGATCCTGTTCGTGCTCTATGCGGCCTTCGCGGCCTATGTGCATGAATTGATCGTGGGCCTCGCAGCGATGCATTCCGGCTGGTTCCCGGCCTTCGCGGTGGCGCTGATCACGCTGATCATCGGCATGCTCCTGGGCTTCCCGATGCCGGCTCTGGCGCTCCTCGTCGGCTTCTCGGCCGCGACCGGGCCTGCCTTCGCCGACATGGGCTACGACCTGAAGGCCGGCTATCTGCTGCGCGGCAACGGCGCCAACCCGGCCTTCGAGCTTGAGGGCCGCCGCCAGCAGCTCTTCGCCGCGATGTTCGCCTTCGTCGTGGCGGGCGCGGTGGTTCTGGTCTCCTACCAGTCCTTCTTCGACCAGAACCTCGTCGCCCCCGTGAACAAGGTCTATGCCGCGACCATCAAGGCGGGCGTGGCGCCGGGTGTGGCCTGGCAGCTCTTCATCTGGGCGATCCCGGGCGCGATCCTGCAGTTCCTCGGCGGGCCGAAGCGGCAGATCGGCGTGCTCTTCGCCACCGGCCTCTTGATCAACTTCCCGATGGCGGGCTGGGCGGTTCTGGCGGGCATCCTCTGCCGGGTCATCTGGGAGAAGCTGCGCGGCGCGAGCGGCGAGGGCGACATGGAGGTCTTCGCCGCGGGCGTCATCGCGGGCGATGCGATCTTCTCCTTCTTCGACTCCGTCTCGAAGAACTTCTGGAAGCGCTGAACGAGACAGGCCCCGGGGCGACCGCCCCGAGGCCTCTTCATTTCGGAAGAGGGGACCGCCATGAGCAAGCTGGGTACGCTGACCATCGGCCAGGCGCCGCGCGCCGACATCACGCCGATCCTCGACGATGTGCTGGATGCGCGCCTGGTACGACGCCATGCCGGGGTGCTCGACGGCCTGAGCCGCGCCGAGATCGAGCGCGGCTTCGCGGCGGAGGCCGGCAAGCCCGTGCTGATCACAAAGCTGCTCGACGGCAGCGCGGTTGTCATCGACCGGGTCCGCACCGAAGCGGCGGCGCAAGCCAAGCTGGCCATGCTGGAAGTCGAGGGCTGCACGACGATCCTGATGCTCTGCACCGGGCATTTCGAGAGCCTGAGGACGCAGACGGCACGACTGATCGAGCCGGACCGCATCCTGCCGCCGACCGTGGCGGCCTTGGTGCAGGGCGCTCAGCTCGGCATCATCGTGCCGCTCGCTGAGCAGATCGCGTCCGAGGCCGGGAAATGGGCTCCGCTCGGTCGTACGCCGCTCTATGCCGCAGCCTCGCCCTATGGCGGGGATGGGGCTTCCGTATCGGAGGCAGCCCGCGATCTCGCCGGGCGTGGCGCGCAGGTCCTGCTGATGGATTGCATGGGCTTCGTCGAGCGGCATCGCCGCGAGGCAGCGGCCGCGGGCCTGCCGGTCATCCTCTCCAACAGCCTGATCGCCAAGCTGGTTTCCGAGATCGCCTGACGGCTTTCGGCTATCGAAACGGAAAAGGCCGCCTTTCGGGCGGCCTTTCGCATTCGTCGTGGCGTCGATCAGCTCATTTCGGCGCGAAGACGCCGACGCTGCTCGCGGTGATGTCGAAGGAGAGCGTCGCGACTACGGCCGCGCCGCACCATTTCGAGCGGCCGCTGGCCGTGGTGATGCCGCGCGGGTCGGCCGTCAGCAGGAAGCACTCCGTCTTCGACAGCGTGGTGTCGTGATAGCGGAGATCGGCGGTGAGGTTCTTCCAGTTATAGGACACGCCGGCGTTCCAGTAGGTGTAGTCCGGCAGGTTTGTGGCCGGCACCGTCGACCAGATCGCGAGATTGGTGGTGCCGAGCCAGTAATGGCCGAGCTCGCCGGAGACCGAGAGGCCCTCAAGGAAGGGCAGGTTGTACTTGGCGGTCACCGAGGCGTAGGTGCCGCTCGCGCCGGTGCCGAGCCAGTCCCAGGCGTAATAGGCATTGGCGCCGAGCGTCAGGCTCTCCGCGAAGGTATAGGAGACCTTGCTGTAGACCTCGGTGTAGTCGGTGTTCTTCGGCGTCCAGAACACGCCTGCGACGTCGATCAGCTGCTTCTCGCTCGGGTAATAGTACTGCATGACGCCGAGGTCGAAGGCGAGGTCGCCGAATTTCGGGCGGATGCCGCCGTAGAAATCGATTTCCGCATCGGGCCGCGTGGCGAGGTCGACGCTGGCGCCGTAGACACCGACATAGAACAGGTTGTTGTAGATCTGCAGCTCGGCGCCGCCGCCGATGCCGGGCTTGCGGTCAGTCTGCGAGATGCCGCGGAAATTGTAGTCGGTCTGGGCCTTCACGTTGACGGCGATGTCGAACCAGGTGATCGCCGGGGCGACCGGGACCGGCGGTGCGCCCTTCTTGCTCGGCAGGTCGGAGGCCTGGGCGCCGCTGATACCAGCCGCCAGGGTCAGGCCCAGAATCGAGGAACGGAAGAGATCAGGCATCTGCAAAAACCCCTCGCCGCGCAGTGATCGCGCTGTCACGCCATCAAGCGGGTGAGGCCGGATGTCCGGCAAGGCGAGCTTTTGGGCTGGTCGCACACCGAAAAAGCAAAGGCCCCCGAAACGAGGGCCTTCGCGCCTGCAAAAAAGGCAGTCGGGATTATCTGGTCGGATGCGACAATTTTGTCACGGCCAAGCAGGCGTCATTCGGATGCTTCAGCGCTGGACCGGCTGGCTCGCATAGGCCGCCGTCGACTGGTCGAGGCTGGAGGTCCTGAGGCCGGTGGCGCGACGCGGCGGCAGCGGAGCGCTGGTGCTGGTCGGCTGAGCCGGGACGACCGACACGACCGGAGCCGAGGCGGTGGTCATGCCCTGGTCGGCCGTGCCGCCGAAGGTCGGCATGAAGCTGAGCGCGCGCTGCAGGAACGGCTTGTCCTCGGCCGGGGCGGCGGGGGCGACCGGGGTGGAGGAAGCGCTCGCCAGAACCGGCGCCTGCTGGGCGTTGCCCGGAGTGACCTTGGCAAGCTGCGTGGCGGCAGGCGCGGCTGCCGGACGCGGTGCGACGGCAGGCTTGGCTTCCACCGGCTTGGCGGGCTCTTCGACCGGCGCAGCAGCGACCGCGGCGAGAACGGCGTCGTTGTCGGCGGAGGCGGCGCGCACGGTCGCCTTGGTCTTGCCGGCGTTATCGAGCACGACGACGCGCGGGCCGGAGGCGAGCGCATCCTCGCGGCTGATGCCGACATCCTTCGACGCCCAGGAGGCGGAGCGGTTCAGCGCGTCGGAGCCGTTGGAGGCGAGCGCGCGCTTGAAGGAGGCGTGCTGGTCGCCGTCGTCATAGATCAGCTTGATCGCGGGCGTGCCCTTGGCGACGAGCGATGCGACCTGGACCTCGTCCTCGCGGCGCTTCTCGGCGACGGCGGCGGGAGCCTGCCCACCGTTGAAGACATAGCGGCCGCCGGCGACGGACACGGCCGGCTCGTCCTTCACGACCTCGAAATAGTCCGAGCCCTCCTTCAGGTTCTTCCAGAAGGCGATGTTGGGGTCGAGCCGGTGCTTGGCGAGGTTCTGCGCGGTCATCCGGAAGGGATAGGCCTGCATCTGCACGGCGCGCTGGCCGGCATTCTGGGCCTCGCGCACCAAGGCGTAGATCTCGCCGATCTGGTCGTCCGTCATCGAATAGCAGCCGGCCGAGGAGCAGGCGCCATGCACCATCAGATGCGCGCCGGTGCGGCCATAGGAGCGGTCATAGGCGTTGGGGTAGCCCATGTTGAACGAGACGTAATAGGACGAGTTCGGGTTCATCTGCTGCGGCGCGATGGCATAGAAGCCTTCCGGCGCCATGCGATCGCCCTCGCGCACCTTCGGGCCGAGCTGGCCGGACCAGCGGCACATCGGATAGGTCTTCAGCAGCGCGTATTGCCCGTCGGCCTTGCGCTTCCAGACCTCGAGTTCCGACTCCTTCTTGAAGGAGCGGATGATGATCGGCTGGTCCTTGCTCATGCCCTTTTCGGACATAAGGGCATAGGTCGCGCTCGGAATCGGGATGTTGTGGCGGGCAGAGCCGCGATAACGGTCTTCCTCGCAGGCAGCCAGCGTCAATGCAACAAAAGCCACGAGCGCGAGTTGCTTGAATGCCACGTCGTCAATCCCATCGAACGGCAGGCCGGGGCGCGACCTGTGACTTCGCAAGACGGCCAAATTGTGCCCGTCGACTCGTTGTAGATGCGTTAGCCTTGAGGGTTCCTTACCATAGGCTTCCCGAGTCTGGCCACATGGTCAACGCGGGGTAAAGAAACCTTGCCTTCGCGGGTGCGAGATATTTCGCGCCCGGAGATTGCTCAGAGATTGCGGCCGATCGCGAGGAACTTGTCGGCGCGCTTGTTGACGATGTCATCGGCGCTGAGCCCAGCCAGATCGGCGAGCGCGGCGGAAATGGCATCGCCCGCGCGGTTGATCGCAGCCTGTCCGTCGCGATGGGCGCCACCGGTCGGCTCCTGCACGATCTTGTCGATGATTCCGAACTTCAAAAGGTCCTGCGCCGTGATCTTCATGCCGGTTGCGGCGTCCTGCGCGCGCGCCGTGTCACGCCAGAGGATCGAGGCCGCGCCTTCCGGCGAGATCACCGAATAGATCGCGTGTTCCATCATCATGACGCGGCTGGCGGCGGCGATGGCGATCGCCCCGCCCGAGCCGCCTTCACCGATGACGAGCGCGATGCTCGGCGTGCGCAAGCCGAGCCAGGCCTCGGTCGAGCGGGCGATGGCTTCGGCCTGGCCGCGCTCCTCCGCCTCGATGCCGGGATAGGCGCCGGCGGTGTCGACGAAGCTCAGCACCGGCAGGCCGAAGCGGTCGGCGAGCTCGGTCAGGCGCACGGCCTTGCGATAGCCCTCGGGCTTGGGCATGCCGAAATTGTGCCGGATCCGGGTCTCGGTCGAGTCGCCCTTCTCCTGGCCGATGACGCAGACGGGTTCGCCGCGGAAGCGGCCGAAGCCGCCGACGATGGCCTCGTCCTCGCCGAAGGCGCGGTCGCCGGCGAGCGGGGTGAATTCCGTGATCAGCCCGGCGCAGTAATCCTTGAAATGCGGGCGCTGCGGATGGCGCGCCACCAGCGTCTTCTGCCAGGGCGTCAGCGCGGCATAAAGTTCCTTCAGCGCCTGGCTGGCGCGGGCGTCGAGCTTGCCGATCTCCTCCGACAGGGAGATGCCGTCGCCGCGTGCCTCGAGGGCCCGCAGCTCATCCGCCTTCGCCTCCAGCTCGGCGACCGGTTTCTCGAAATCCAGATAGCTACGCATCGTGATCCAGTTCAGATTCCGCGCCATGAGCGGGCGGAGCGGCGGTTTACAGCGAAACCGGGCTTGAAAAGCGGCGGACCTTGGCCGCGCCCCGGCGAAATTGTCAACCCGTTCCTGCTTCTGCGGGTGGGTTTGCCGCACGTGGCGTGGGTGACGGTTGCGGCAGCAGGACGGGTCTCAGCGCAAAGCTGCGCCGCGTCGCGCGCAAGGGCGCGCGCCGGTAAAATTGCTTGGTGGCGTCGATGATATGGACGCCGGCAAAGGGCAGGGACAAGCCCGCGCCGATCTGCTCCCAGGCCAGCGCCGAGCGCATCAGCAACCGCCTTTGCAGGGGCGGGACATAGAGCGCCTCGGTCCAGTGCTCGGGCGAGAATTCGGCGCCGCGCATCAGGGCGGAGAGCTGGCGGCGGCTGAAAGGACGGCCCTGGCCGAAGGGCGTGCCGTCCATACGGGCCCAGAGGCCGCGCCGGTTCGGCACGACCAGGATCATGCGCCCGCCGGGATTGAGCACGCGCGAGACCTCCTCCAGCAGATCGTCGGGGCTCTCCGTCTCTTCCAGCGCATGGACCAGCACGACCCGGTCGATCGAGGCGGTGGGCAAGGGCAGGAGCGTCGGCTCGACCAAGGCGGAGGCGGAAAGACCGGGCGAGGGCCAGTTCACCACGCCCTGCGCTGCCGGCATGAAGGCGATCGTCCGCTCGGCCTGCATGCCGAGCACGGAGAGATAGGGTGTCGCATAGCCCAAGCCCAGCAGGCGCTGGCGCGCGCAATCCGGCCAGAAGCGCAGCATCGCCCGGCCGATGAAGCGCCGGGCCACATGGCCGAGCGGACTCGCATAGAAGGCGCGCAGGTCGACGACGTCGAGAGGCATGGCGCCTGAGATGGAACGCGCGCGGCCCGAACGCAAGGGCTGCCCTGCGACGATGCCGGGTTGATCGGGGGCCGGGCATGGCCCATGCAGAGGCATGACCGCTCGCCGTTCCGGTGGGCCAGCCCTGCCGGAGGAAGCCATGCCGCTCGACCTTCACGTCTTCCGCACGCTCAACGACAATGCGGGCGCCTTGCTCCATGACCCTGCCAGCGGCGCCTGCGCTGCCGTCGACGTGCCCGATGCTGGCGAGACCCTCGCAGCCGCCAAGGCGAAGGGCTGGACGATCAGCGACATCTTCATCACCCATGCCCATCACGACCACACGCAAGGTGTGGCCGAGGTGAAGCAGGCGACCGGGGCGAACGTCGTCGGCCCGGCCGATGCGCGGACGAGCGCGCCGCTCGACCGGGTCCTGGGCGAGGGCGATACGGTCGGCTTCGGCGGCGAGAGCTTCGAGATCTGGCATACGTCCGGCCATTCCGACGGACATCTCAGCTTCGTCGGGCGCGGCGCCAAGCTCGCGCTGGTCGGCGACGTCGTCTTCGTGATGGGCTGCGGGCGGGTCCAGCCCGGCCAGATGGAGCGGATGTGGACCTCGCTCTCGCGCCTGATGGCGCTGCCGGGCGATGTCCGCCTGCTTGGAGGCCATGACTATACCCTGTCCAACGCCCGCTTCGCCCGCTCGGTCGATTCCGCGAACGAGGCGCTCAAGGCGCGCTTCGCGGAGGCCGAGAAAGCCAAAGCCGAAGGCCGGTTCTGGGCGCTGACGACGGTCGCCGAGGAAAAGGCGACCAATCCGTTCTTCCGGGCGGCCGAGCCGGCGCTGGCGAAGGCGGTGGGGCTGGCGGGCGCCGCACCGGGCGAGGTCTTCGCAGCGCTTCGCGAAGCCAAGAACCGGTTCTGAGCATGGCGATGCAGCTCGACGGGCTGACGGCGGCGGAGGTGATCCGCCTGCTTGACCTCAAGCCTCATCCGGAGGGGGGCCATTATCGCGAGACGTTTCGCGATCCGGCCGGGCCGGAGGGCAGAGGTTTCTCGACCGCGATCTATTATCTGCTCGACACGGGCGAGACTTCGGAATGGCATCGCGTCGATGCTGCCGAGATCTGGCATCATTATGCCGGCGCGCCGCTGGTGATCACCGTCTCGTCGAACGGGCACGATGCCTCGGCGCATCATCTGGGCACCGAGCTTGCCGCTGGCCAGCGCCCGCAATTCGTGGTGCCGGCCGGCTGGTGGCAGAGCGCCACCTCGCTCGGCGCCTGGACGCTGGTCGGCTGCACGGTCGCGCCGGGTTTCGAATTCAAGGGCTTCGAGATGGCGCCGCCGGGTTGGCGGCCGACGCCACGGAAGCCCTCAGGGGGATAGGATGCTGACGAAGACGGACGATAGCGAACTCGTGCTCGGCTGCGAGCGGCGCATCATCAATGCATGGCCGGCGCTGTCGACGCTCGTCGTCGGCGACTGGGTGCTGCGCTTCGCCAACGGCTATTCGGGCCGGGCGAACTCGGCGACGCCGTTGAGCTATGGCGCCGAGCTCGACGCCACCATGCTCGACCTGATCGAGGAGCTCTATCGCGCCGATGGGCTCGTGCCGGCTATCCGGCTGACGCCACTGGTGGCGGAGGCGACGCGTGCGGCGGTGCTGGAGCGCGGCTACCGGGTCAAGGACAAGTCCTTCGGCCAGATCGCGCCGCTTGCCGGTTTCACGGTGTCCGAGGAGGCGGAATTGCAGATCGAGGCGCGGCCGAGCCAGGAATGGACAGCCGGCGTCGCCGCCCTGCAGAGCGGGATCAAGACCCATGCCGGCAATCTCGCTGGTATCATCGAGAAGGTCCGGCTGCCGGCGGCTTTCGCGACCTGGCTGGTCGAGGGCGAGGCGGTGGCGTTCGGCATGAGCGTCGCCGAGCGCGGCATGGCCGAGATCGGCCTGATCTGCGTCCATCTCGACCATCGTGGCCATGGCTATGGCCGCAAGATCGTGCGGAGCCTGATGGGTTGGGCCGCAACGATGGGCTGCGACAACGCCTATCTGCAGGTCGAGCAGAGCAATGCGGTCGCGATCAACCTCTATGGCAGTCTCGGCTTTCGGCAGCTCTACGCCTACGAGACGCGCATTCTCGACTAGGAGCCGTCATTCTCGGGTTTGACCCGAGAATATCTTGCCGGAAAAGGCAATGGAGCCTCCGCGTCCTGAGATGCCCGGGTCACGCCCGGGCATGACGGGTGTGAATTACCGCGTCAGCAGCGCCGTTCCGTAGAGGCCGATGGCGAAGAGGGTGTGGCTGACGAAGTTGAGCAGCCGGATCTGGTTCGCGTTCGGCTTCTTCGAGGCGGCGATACCCATGCCCATGCCGGGCTGCAAAATGAACCAGCCGCAGCCGATCGTCGCCCAGCCGACGATGAGCGCCGGCAGGAAGGTCGGATTCCGGGCCCAGCCGGCGCCGGCGATCGCCAGCACGATCCCGGCGAAGGCGATGCCGACGAGATAATGGCAGATCCAGCCGATCGCGAGCTCGCCGGGGACGGGCTCTGACTTCGCGATGTCCTCATGCCAGACGCGGCCGCGCGGCAGATGGGCGAACCAGCGGCCGGGCATGGCCCAGTTCGGCTTGGGGAAGCCGAACAAGCGCAGGAACTGAGCCCAGATATCGGTGAGCGCGGTCGCGCCGACGCCGATGATCACCATCCGCAAGATCAGATCCGACACGTTCCATCCCCCCAGGCCGCATCGATGCAGCTTGCTTCCTGTTGGAGCGGCGATCGCGGCAGCGGTCAACTGCGACAGTGCGCGAGCGGGCTGCATGCGGCGCATCGCCCCGTTCGGGGAACCGTGGCGGTAGCCGGCGGGTTGCCTCCGCTGATCCATAGGCATGCGAGGGGGAAGATCATGGCCACGGCAACCGCCGAGACGTCACGCAGTGCGGCCAAGGCTGCGACCGGGCCGCATGGCGCCGCCGAGCTGCCTTCGGTCGTGGTCACCAGCTATAATCTGGAAGTCCGCGACGATGACGGCTTTGTCGGCGACAAGGCGAGCCGCGGCGCCTTTATCGAGCATCTCGACGCGCTGCGCAGCCATCTCAAGCGCAATGGCGACGATCCGCTGACGGGAAAGACCGCCGAGATCAGCAAGAAGGAGCTCGATGCGCTGCTGCAGGGCGGCGATGCGCGAGCGGCCGCGCTGGTGCTCAGCGCCATCGAGGGTTTCGCCCAGTCGCTTGCCTTTGTCATCCGTCGCTTCACGCGGCTCAAGAGCTGGGCCGAGATCGAGCGGATCGTGGTCGGCGGCGGCTTTCGCGAGAGCCGGGTCGGCGAGCTCGCCATCGCGCGCGCCGCCATCATCCTGCGGACGGATGGGCGCGACCTCGATCTCGTACCGGTCAGCCACCATCCGGATGAGGCCGGGCTCGTCGGCAGCGCCCATCTCGCGCCGAAATGGATCTTCGAGGCCTATGACAGCCTCGTCGCCGTCGATATCGGCGGCTCGAACATCCGCGCCGGCATCGTCGAACTCCGCCAGAAGAAAGCGCCCGATCTCAGCAAGGCGCGGGTCTGGAAATCCGAACTCTGGCGCCATGCGGATGAAGAGCCGAGCCGCGACGAGGCGATCAAGCGATTGGGCGGGATGCTGCGCGAGCAGATCGGCAACGCCGAGAAGGAGGGCTTGCGGGTCGCGCCCTTCATCGGCGTCGGCTGTCCCGGATTGATCGAGCCTGATGGGGCGATCGATCGTGGCGCGCAGAACCTGCCCGGCAACTGGGAAAGCAGCCGTTTCAACCTCGTCGACAGCATCCGCGCGCTCGTCCCGGAAATCGGCGAGCATGAGACCGAGGTCGTGATGCACAACGATGCCGTGATTCAGGGCCTGAGCGAGATGCCGGCGATGCAGGATGTCGAGAACTGGGCCGTGCTGACGATCGGCACCGGCCTCGGCAATGCGAGCTATCGCAACCGCGCCAAGGCCGGGGGCAAGCGGCGCGATTGAGCGGCGCGCGGGCGAAACTGGCACCTCTGCCATCTTCAGGTCGTGTTTTGCAGGGATGAGGCGGCGGGGCCCGTCTCCCCGCCCTGTTCCGATCCGCGAGCCCGGGAGCCCTTCGTGCCGGTTGAATTCCGCTCTTCATCTTGCCTTGCGCGCAGGGCTGTGCCGAGGGTCGAGCCGGAGCCGAATCATCTGGACGGGCAGGGCCGCATCCCCATGGCAGCGCGCAGGACGCAAGCGTCGTTTTCGAGCCTGCGAGGCTTCCTGGCGGCTTGCCTGCTCCTCGTGGCCATGGCCTTCGCGGTGGCCGGTTCGGCCCTGGCCCAGACGGCGCCCGATCCGGGCAGCCTGCGCGCCCGGCTGGACAATGTCCGCGCCGATCTTGCCCAGATCGAGACGACGCTGGCCTCGCCCGATCCGACCGACGCCGAATTGCAGCGGCAGCGCCTGCGCCTGCAGCCCTCGCTCGACCAGCTGCGCCTGATCATCGACGAGCAGACGCCACGCGTCGACCAGGCCAAGCTCCGGGTCGACCAGCTCGGCCCCAAGCCGGAGGCCAACGCTCCGGCCGAAAGCGCCGAGATCGTCCGCGACCGGGAGGCGCGGGCCAAGGCCTTCGCCGATGCCGACGAGACGCTGAAGCTCGCCAAGGCCTCGCTGCTCCAGGCCGAGCATCTGCAAAGCAGCATCGGCGACAAGCGCCGTGACATCTTCGCCAAGCAGCTGTTCGCGGCCGGGCCTTCCGTGGCGAATCCGGAAGTCTGGAGCAATGCGGTCGCGACTGCACCGGAGGACCTGCGCGCCTCCGGCTATATCTTCGGCGGCTGGCTGGAAGGGGTCAGGGACGCCTTCTCCGGCACGCGCGGCACGGTCGTCGCCTTCGCCCTGATGGGGGCGATCCTGCTCTATTGGGCGCGCGCGCGCTATCTGCCGCGCTTCAAGGCGCGCTTCAGCAATACGCAGGACACCGGCAACCTGCACTGCCTCTATATCGCACTCGCCCATATCGTCGCCGGTGCGGCGCCACCCGTGCTGGCGAGCTGGCTGATCTACAAGGCGCTGAACACCACCGGCCTGCTGCCACCGCGCATCCAGCCGGTGATCTGGGCGGTCGTCGTCGGTCTCGCCTTCTTCGCCTTCGTGCAGGCGCTCGCAGATGCTCTGTTCGCGCCGTCGAGCCCGCAGCGCCGCCTCGTCAAGGTGATGGATACGACGGCGCGCAGCGTCGTCTGGATCGCAAGCTCGCTCGCGGCGGTGATGTCGGTCGGCAAGGTCTTCGAGGCCTGGCTGCAGGCGATCGCTGCCGGCCTCGCCATCTCGATCATCGTGAAGGCTTTCTTCGCCATCCTGTTCGCGCTCGCCCTGATTGCCGGGCTCTACCAGATCCGCGATGACGAGGAGGTCGAGCAGGAGGCCTGTCTCGGCCCCTATGTCCCGGTGGACGGCGCGAGCCTCGGTCCGGTGCGCATCTTCGGCTGGGTCATCGGCTTCGGCATCATCACGGCCACGCTCACCGGCTATGTCATCTTCGCCGCCTTCCTGGCCGAGCAGGCGCTTTGGGTCGGGATCGTCGCCTGCCTGTTCCTGCTGGTCTTCCAGTTCATCGATCTCGGCATTCCCCGGCTCTTCGGCGGCAAGGGGCGCTTCGCGCTGACGTTGAAGGCGGGCATGGGCCTGCGCGCGGCCACGCTCGACAAGATCTCGGTCATCGGCGTCGGCGTGCTGAAGCTTCTGCTGATCGCGGTGACCGTGCTGCTCGTGCTGGCGCCCTGGGGGCTGGAATCGAGCGATTTCCTGGTTTCGCTTCGGGCCGCCTTCTTCGGCTTCCAGGTCGGCGGCGTCACGATCTCGCTCTCGACCATCGTCGTCGGCGCGATCGTCTTCGCGATGGGCATCGGCGCGACGCGTGCGATGCAGCGTTGGCTCGAGAACCAGTTCCTGCCGACGACGGCGCTCGATCCCGGCCTGCGCAACTCGATCACCACGGCGGCCGGCTATGTCGGCTATATCGCTGCGGCGGCGATCACTGTCTCGGCGGTGGGCCTGAGCCTGGAGCGCCTGACGCTGGTCGCCTCGGCGCTGTCGGTCGGTATCGGTTTCGGCCTGCAATCGGTGGTGTCGAATTTCGTCTCGGGCCTGATCCTGCTCTGGGAGCGGCCGATCCGCGTCGGCGACCAGGTCCTGGTCGGCGACATCGAGGGCATCGTGAAGCGCATCAATGTGCGCTCCACCGAGATCGCGACATTCGACCGGGCGACCGTGATCGTCCCGAACTCGAACCTGATCTCCGGCGTGGTGCGCAACCGCGTCCGCAACGACCGGACCGGGCGCGTGCTGATCGCGCTCACCGTGCCGCGGACGCTCGATGCCGGCCAGGTACGTGCGATGCTGTCCGAAGTCGCCTCGAACCATGGCGACGTCATGCAGAAGCCGCCGCCGGCCGTGATGTTCAAGAAGCTCGGCACCACGACGATGGATTTCGAGCTGGTCTGCGTGGTCGGCGACGTCGAGATCACGGGCCGCGTCAACAGCGACCTGAATTTCGCGATCCACAAGCGCCTCGCCGAGATGGAGCCGGCCGCCGCCGTGCCCGAGCTGATGGTGCGCGGGCTGGAAGGCGTCGAGCACTCGCTCGGGAGCATCGCCGAGGCGGTCGGGCGGGGAGAAGGCGCGCGCAGCCGCGTGAAGCGGGAGGCGCCGAAGCCGGCCCCGGCCAGCTCGGCCCGCCGTACGCGCAAGCCGGTTGCGGTGGAGGAGTCCGAGGAGGAGGAAGCCGAGGCCAGCAAGCCCGCTCCCGCCCCGGCGCCCGAGCCTGCCAAGGACGACAGCAAGGAATGATCGGATGCCCAGCCTTTTCCGCCGCGCCGCAATTTCGCGCGCGATGACCTGCCCGGCCGCGCTTGCCGGCGCCCTTGCGATCCTTGGCGTTGCCGGTTGCGCCGAGCCGCAGCGGCAGGGCCAGCCCGCCTTCTATCGCGATCTCGGCTCGGCCTCGGCGCAGGTCGACACGGAGCAGGCACGGGCGATGATCTCGGCCTATCGGCTCAATGCCGGGCTCGGGCCCCTCGTGCTCGATCCCGAGCTGGTCGAGGCGGCCCGGCGCGAAGCCACAGCCATGGCCGGCTCCGACAAGCCCGCCCAGGCCGATGCGGTCAAGGCGCGCCTCGCCCGCGAGGGGCAGCCGGGGGCGGAAGCCAATCTCTCGGCCGGCTATCGCCGTCTCGCCGAAGCCTTCTCGGGCTGGCGGGATTCGCCGCAGCACGATCGCGTCATGAAGGATGCCAAGGCGAAGCGCATGGGCATCGCCACAGCCTATGCGCCGGGCTCCAAATATCAGGTCTACTGGGCGCTGATCGTCGCACCCTGACGGGCGGGCGAGATCGCGCGATCGATTGCGCGGATCGACTTAGCCGACGGCTTGGACAACCAATGGTTGTGTATTTACGGTTATGCAACCATATGCAACCTATTCTTGTGCCCATCCGATAATTCCCGCAACGGGATTGTCCTGGAGGGGTGCCGATGTCACGCCGTCCGCTTGCGCTCGTCGTTCTGGTTGCCGCCTTGTCTCCCGGCATGGCCAGCGCCCAGTCGGGCGGTCTGATCGATGTCTGCACCGGGCTCGGCGTCGATCTCCCGGTGCTCCAGCCGGTCACCAACGCAGCCTCCGGGCTGCTCGGTGGCCTGCTCGATCCCGTGTTGAACGGTCTCATCGGCGAGGTGAACCTCAACCTGCGGGACACGCTGAGCGGCCGGAATATCGGCCTCAGCATCCGCGACCAGAACGGCAACCTCGTCACCTTGCCGGGCAACTGCAAGCTCAAGGCGGACAGCGTCACGGTCGAGGGGCCAGGCGGCATCGCCATCGGCGGCGGCGAGGTCAGCGGGCTCGGCAGCACGGCGAGCCCCAAGGCCAGCGCGGCGGACCCGAACGCCATCGCCTTCGGCCATGGCGCCATGACCTCCGGCGCCGCGACGGGCGCGATCGCGATCGGCCTGCGCGGCGCGGTGACGGCGGCGGATGGCGTCGCGATCGGGCGCGACAGTGCGGTCTCGGCTGCGGGCGGCATCGCGTTGGGCGCGGGTTCGGTTGCGTTGCGGGGCGGGCTGGCCGGGTCGAGGGAGGCCTTCAGCGGGACGGCGGTCGCTTCGACGCAAGGCGCGCTTTCGATCGGCGCGGCCGGGAACGAGCGCCAGATCACCCATGTCGCCGGGGGCACGCAGGACACCGACGCGGTCAATCTGCGCCAGCTCCGCTCCGTCGCCAACAGCTCGGCCTCGGCGTTGGGGGGCGGGGCAGGCTTCGATGCGAACGGCAATTTCACCGGGCCGCGCTATGTCTTGCGCAGCGGCATCTATTCGAATGTCGGGGCGGCGCTCACCGCGCTCGACCAGCGCATCGACGATGTCGCGGCCTATGCGCGTGAGGGGCGGCGCGAGGCGCGGCAGGGCGTCGCGGCGGCGATGGCGATGACGGGGGCGGCGATGCCATCCCAGCCCGGCAAGACGAGCTGGAGTGGCAATACCGCGACCTACAAAGGCGAATGGGCGGCCGGTTTCGCCGTGGCGCATCGGCTCGATGTGCCCTTTCCCGTCGCGATCAATGCCGGCATCAGCCTGGCCAGCAACAGCTTCGGCGGTGCCCGTTTCGGCGTGAGCGGCGAGTTCTGAAGGCGGGGCGCTCGAGACCCTCAGTCGACGACCGGAAGGCTCCCGCCAGATCCTGTCAGCGGTGGCGCCTCCGGCCTCTTAACCGAAGCCGTCCGTGCCGCTAGCTTGCGCTCATGCCTCCGCGTCCACGCAAGCCGATCTCCGTCACCGCCGAACAGGCCCGCCGTATCTGGCTCCAGGCCCAGCGCCTGGACCGGCGCGACCCTTTCGGAGCGGGGCCGGAAGCGGCGCGTGCCGCGATCGAGCATCTCGGCTATGTCCAGATCGACACGATCAACGTGATCGAGCGCTGCCACCATCATATCCTCTATGCCCGCATCCCCTCCTATCGCCGGGCCGACCTCGCCCATCTGCAATCGGCCGGGAAGAGCGTCTTCGAATACTGGACGCATGCGCTGGCCTACGTGCCGTCTCGCGACATCCGCTATTTCCTGCCGGCGATGAAGGCGCATCGCGAGGAGCCGAAGCGCTGGTCGGCGGTCGGGGCCCGCGAGGAGACGCGCAAGCTTCTGCGCCGCATCCGCAAGGACGGGGCCCTGTCGATCCGCGATATCGAGGAGGAACTGATCGAGAAGGCTCATCTCTGGGCCAGCAAGAAGCCGTCCAAGGGCCTGCTGGAACGGGCCTTCTACGACGGCGAGCTCGCGATCTCGGCGCGTGCGGGCATGGTCAAGACCTATGAGTTGTTCGACCGGCATTTCCAGTGGGAGAAGAAGCCGACGCCAGCGAGCGAGCGGCAGATCACGGCCTATCTGCTCGACCGGGCGCTGACGGCGCAGGGGCTGGTCAGCCTCGATTCGATCTGCCATCTCGACGCGCCCTCGAAGAAGGCGGTAGCCGAGCTGATCGCGGCCCGCGTCAAGCGCAAGGAGCTTGTCCCCGTTGCGGTAGAGGGCGCCGGCAAGACGCAGCACTGGGCTCGCGCGGCCGTGCTGGAACCTCTCCCCGCGCCGGAGGAGACGCTGATCCACCTCCTCTCGCCCTTCGATCCGCTGATGATCCAGCGCAAGCGGGCGAAGCTCCTCCTCGACTACGCCCATGTCTTCGAGGCCTATCTGCCGAAGGAGAAGCGGGTCTACGGTTATTTCGGCCTGCCGGTGCTGGCGGGCGAGCGCGTCGTGGCGGTGCTCGACCTCAAGACTGACCGGGCGGCCGGCAAGCTCCTGATGCAGCAATGGACCTGGCTGGAGGGCTGTGAGACGCCGGCGCTGAAGGTGGCGATCGAGGAGGAGCTGCAGCGCTTCGAGCGTTTCCAGCTCGCGCTCGACGAGGTGGCGGTGGAGCCATTGCCCGAGATCACAAAAATGCCGGCTTGATCGTCGCTGTTGCCCGCTCGGGGAGCAGGGCGGGCAAGCGGATGACGAGGATAGCGCGACCGGCGCCCTGTGCCCGCGGCAGGATTGCAGCCTAAGCTATGGCAATGGCGGTCTCGGCACGGTTCTCGATGCCTGCTCCGGGCCTGCCGATCGCCGCGATCCTGCATGCTGCGCTGCTCGCCTGGCTGGCCTCGGTCGCGATCCAGACTTTCGAGACGGCTCCCATCACCGAGCAGAGCGTCGAGGTCGAATTGCAGACGCCCGAGGAATTCGAGGCGCTGACCCGGCCGAAGCCGCCGCCGGTTGCCGCTCCCGTACCCGCGGCACCGACCTCGCCTGAGGCTCTTCCGAAGCCGGATGAGCCTGCGCCCTTGCCGCAGCCGCCTGCGGCGAGTGCCCAGCGGACCCCTGTCGAGGCGGACGGCATGATCCATCCGCCGCGCATGCTGTCGCAACGCGTGCTCGCCGATCCGCGCAGCCGGGAGACCGTGGCCATGTTGCCGAGGCTCGCGCCGGAAGAACGTGTCGAACAAATCTGCGGCCTGGAGGCGATGGGCCAGATCCATGACTGGCAGCGCGATTTCGAGCCGGATCGCGTCACGACCTATGCGCTGGCCGGCACGAAGCTATCAGGGCGGGTCCTGACGGCGGAGGGCGCCGCCTTCCGCAGCCGCCGGCGCTGGTATGGCCTGCGCTTCGCCTGCACCGTCTCGCCCGATCTGAAACGCGTCACGGCCTTCGCCTTCCATGTCGGCGAGCCGATCCCGAGGGAGCGCTGGGAGGCTCTCGGCCTCCCAGCGGTGCATTGAACTCAGGCGCCGAGCAGGTCGATCAAGGGCGGGATCAGCGGTTCGTCGGCGGGCGGCATGGCGAGATCGCGTAGCTTGCCGGGGCGGACCCATTTCAGCGCCTGGCCCTCACGCGACATGGCCGTGCCCTGCCAGCGCCGGCAGATATAGAGCGGCATCAGCAGGTGGAATTCGGGATAGGCATAGCTGGCGAAAGTCAGCGGCGCGAGGCAGTCCTCCTTCACGGTGATGCCGAGTTCCTCCGAGAGCTCGCGGATCAGCGCGGGCTCCGGCCGCTCGCCGGGCTCCAGCTTGCCGCCCGGGAATTCCCACAGGCCCGCCAGCGCCTTGCCTTCCGGGCGCTGGGTGACGAGGACGCGGTTGTCGGCATCGATCAGGGCGCAGGCGACGACGAGAAGCAGTTTCACGGGGAACTCAGTTGCCGGAGAGGATGACCTGGACGGGCTCGGTTTCCTTGCCCGTCAGCGTGACGCTGTCATAGACCGAGCCGCCCTCGCGGGTGAAGGCGGTTTCCTCGCCCCAGATCACCTGCGTGGTCAGGAAATAGCTGCCGGGGGCGACCTTCTCGAAGGCGAAGCGGCCATTGGCCTCGGCCTTGGTCGTGCGGGTGTATTCTGAATAGGCGGGATCGACGCTGTCGTCGCGCGGATAGGCGCTGTGGGGCACGTATTTGGCCTTGCCGTAGAAATTGGCGAAGCGCTCGCGCGCGAACGCCGTATCGGGAATGAGGCGCACGACCTGCCCGGCGGCGTTGACGACCACACCGCTCGGCTTGGTGCGGAAGGCATGGCCGGTGATGACGCCCGTGCCGGTCTTCTTGATGAAGGCGGCTTCCTCCGTGGAGAAGGCGACGGTCGCGGGCTTGCGCTCGACGCAGCCCGTCATGATGACGGCGGCCAATATGGCTGCCGCGACAACCCCGATCCTCATGCAGCCCCCACCCGACGCGGCGCCATCGTCACCAGGAAGACGCCGATCAGGATGATGCAACCGGCGGCGATCTGCCGCAACTCCAGCGTTTCGCCGAGGACGAGCACGCCCATGGTCGCGGCGACAGTCGGCACGAGATAGCCGGTCATCGCCGCGCGCGTCGGGCCGGCGGCCCGGATCAGGCGCATGAACACCGTCATCGGGATGGCCGTGCAGAAGATGCCGAGCGCGAGCAGGGCGATCCAGTGGTCGCGCAGGGGCAGGAAGGCGGCTGGCCCGGCGAAGGCCAGGGCCAGGAGCGAGGCGCTGAGCCCGGAGACGACCTGCTGGCCGAGCGCGAGGCGCATCGGGTCGCCGGCCGGGGCGGGGACCGCGCGGACATAGATGTTGCCGGTTGCATAGCTCAACATGGTCGCGACCATGGCCAGCACGCTGAGCGCGGTGCCGCCACCCTCGAACAGGCGCGGGCCGATCAGCAGGGCGACGCCGGCGAGACCGATCAGGATGCCGACGAGGCGGCGCCCGCTCAGGCGCTCTTCGGCGAAGATCAGATGCGCGACGATGGCGGTGATCAGCGGCCCCGCTGCCTGGATCATCGCGGCCGGGCCGCTGGCGAGCTGGATCAGGGCGTAGGCGATCAGGATATTGGGGATCCAGCCATTGGTCGCGCCGAGGATCAGCCAGTGGCGGATCTCGTGGCGGCGCGGCAACGGGCTCTGGCCGAGCCAAAGCAGCCAGAGCGAAAGCGAGACCGCGCCGAGCAGACCGCGCCCCGCCGCGATGGCGAAGGGCGAGACCTGTCCGGCCATCAGCTTGATGAACAGGAAGCTGGAGCCCCAGAAGAAGGCCGTGACGAGCAGATGGGTGGCGATGAAGCCGCGGCTCGGCTCGGGCGCGGCCGAAGCCTCAGGAGCGGTAGTCGCCATTGATCTCGACATAGGCCTTGGTCAGGTCGCAGGTCCAGACCGTGGCCTTGCCGCGTCCCAGCCCGAGATCGGCGGTGATGACGATCGAGTCGCCCTTCATGTAGTCCGACACGGCCAGCTCGTCATAGGACGGTGCGCGCGCGCCCTGCTTGGCCACGACGATGTCGCCGAAGCCGATATCGAGCCTGTCGCGATCGGCCGGCTCGCCGGCCTTGCCGACGGCCATGACGACGCGGCCCCAATTGGCGTCCTCGCCGGCGATGGCGGTCTTGACCAATGGCGAATTGGCGATGGAGAGCGCGACGCGCTTGGCCGAGCGGGCGGACGTCGCGCCGCTGACGCGCACCTCGACGAATTTGCGGGCGCCTTCGCCGTCCTTGCAGACGAGATGGGAGAGCTCGAGCAGGATCGCGTTCAGCGCGCGCTTGAAGCCCGAAAGCCTGTTGTCGTTGATCTCGGTGATGGCCGGCACGCCGCGCTCGGCTGCCTTGCCGGTGGCGAACAGCATCAGCGTGTCCGAGGTCGAGGTGTCGCTGTCGACGGTGACCGCGTTGAACGAGCCCTTCACGCCCTTGGAGAGCAGGGCCTGGAGCACGGGGGCCGCGATCGGGGCGTCGGTGAAGACGAAGGAGAGCATCGTCGCCATGTCCGGCGCGATCATGCCGGCGCCCTTGGCGATGCCGGCGATGACGACCTCCTTGCCGTCGATCTTGGCCTTGCGAGTCAGGGCCTTCGGGAAGGTGTCGGTGGTCATGATCGCGCGGGCGGCGTCGATCCAGGGACCGTCGGCGGCGCGCTTGGCGCATTCGTCGAGCACGCCCTTGAACTTGGTCGCGTCGAGCGGCTCGCCGATCACGCCGGTCGAGGCGATGAAGACCTCATGGGGCTTGCAAGCCGCCGCCTTGGCGGCGATCTCGGCGGTGAGCTTGACCGCGTCACGGCCCTTCAGGCCGGTGAAGGCGTTGGCATTGCCGGAATTGACGACGACGGCGCGGGCAGAGCCTTGCTTCAGGTTCTCGCGGCACCAGTCGACCGGAGCGGAAGGGCATTTCGAGCGGGTAAAGACGCCGGCGACCTGCGTGCCCTCGTCGAGCAACGCGAACCAGACGTCCTGGCGACCCTTGTAACGGATGCCGGCCTCGGCCGTGGCGAAGCGCACGCCCGGGATCGGCGGAACCTTGGGCTGGCGCTTCGGCGCGAGCGGGGAAACGGGGACATCCTTGCCGGCCATCGGGCTTCCTCCTGCGGAGCGCTGCTGGAGGACCGGCGAATCGTGCGTTCGCCGGGCAGCGCGTCTCGTTCGAGAGCCCCTCTGCCGCAGGCCGATGACGAAAACAAGAAGGGCGGCCGCAAGGGCCGCCCTATAAAATGAAGATCTCCGTCATGCTCGGGCTCGACCCGAGCATCTCCGGGTAGAGATTCTCGGGTCTGCGCTGCGCTTAGCCCGAGAATGACGGCCCTAAATCAGTTCTTCTTCGGCTCGGCCGGCTTGGCGGCGTCCGCAGCCGGCTTGTCGAGGCGCTCGACCTTGGCCTTCTCGCGCATGGCCAGGACGAGGTCCTGCTGGGCCTTGCGCTCGAGATACTGGTCGATCTGCGGCTTCACCGCGGCGAAATCCGGCAGCGGCTTCGAGCGCTTGTCCTCGAGCTTGATGATATGCCAGCCGAACTGGCTCTTCACCGGCTCGGAAACCTCGCCCTTCTTCAGCTTGAAGGCGGCTTCGGCGAATTCCGGCACCATGCGGTCCTTGGTGAACCAGCCGAGATCGCCACCTTCCTTGCCCGAGCCCGGGTCTTTGGAGAGTTCGGCCGCGACCTTGGCGAAGTCCTCGCCCTTCTTCAGCCGCTCGACCGCAGCCTTGGCCTGCGCCTCGTCCTCGACGAGGATGTGGCGGGCATGAGCCTCTTCCTCGGGCGTCATCGCCTTGGTGGTGTCGTCGAAGAGCTTCTTGGCGGCCTCAGCGGTGACGGCCTTCTTGCCCTCGCGGGTCAGGTATTCGTCGAGCAGCACCTTCTCGCGGTAATAGGCGAGGCGGGCGGCGAAATCGGGAGTATCGCCGATCTTGGCCTCGGCCGCGGCCTTGGCGCCGAGCTTGAGATCGACGAGATAGTTGATGACTTCGTCGCGCTTGCGCTCCTCGGGGAGCTGGGCAAGGCGCTCGCCGAGATCCTCGCTCGCGAGCTGGATGTCCTTCTCGGTGATGGCGATGCCGTCGACCTTGGCGACAACCTTGTCGGCCTGGGCGAAGGCCGGGCCCGCCAGCAGCGCGAAGCCGAGGACGGCAATGAAACGGGCTGAGTTCATGAATGACGGCCTTTCGCGGAAACCGAGGCGATTTGACGGCTGCACTGCCCGATGAACGCGGCAAAGGCAAGGCGGTTCAGGCGATTGCGGCCGGCCGATCACGCCGCTTTGCACCGGCCCGGATGCCGCAGCGTCCGATGATCTTGGCCGGGGCTCTTGGAAGCGGGGCGGAAAAACCCCACATCGGGAGCCGAATTCACTTGCCGTTTCGCTGCCTATTGGTCGAAACGCACGCTGGACCCTGCCCGCGCTCGCGTCTAAACACGCGGTCGCATTTCGAGAATACCGAACCTCCGGTTCGCGCGCGACTTTGACGATACGCGCCGGCCGGGGGCTCAACGCATCACCTGAAAGGCCCAACATGCTTGGCGCGCTCGCAAAGAAACTCTTCGGCTCGTCGAATGACCGCCGCGTCAAGGGCTATCAGCCCCGCGTCGCCGCGATCAACGCGCTGGAGACAGAGATCGCCGCGCTGAGCGACGAGGCCCTGAAGGCGCGCACCGAGGAATTCAAGAAGCAGATCACGGAGGGCAAGAAGCTCGACGACCTGCTCGTGCCGGCCTTCGCCACGGTGCGCGAGGCGGCCAAGCGCGTGCTCGGCCAGCGCCCCTATGACGTGCAGCTCATCGGCGGCATGGTGCTGCACGAGGGCGCCATCGCCGAGATGAAGACCGGCGAAGGCAAGACGCTGGTCGCGACCCTGCCGACCTATCTCAACGCGCTTGAAGGCAAGGGCGTCCATGTCGTCACCGTCAACGACTACCTCGCCCGGCGCGACGCCGAGTGGATGGCGAAGCTCTACAATTTCCTCGGCCTGACCGTCGGCATCATCGTGCACGGCCTCGACGACGAGGAGCGCCAGCGCGCCTATGCCTGCGACATCACCTACGGCACGAACAACGAGTTCGGCTTCGACTATCTCCGCGACAACATGAAATACGACGTCGCGCAGATGAGCCAGCGCGGCCACCATTTCGCGATCGTCGACGAGGTCGACTCGATCCTGGTCGACGAGGCCCGCACGCCGCTGATCATCTCCGGTCCGCTCGACGACAAGTCGGAGCTCTATGTCTCGATCGACAAGGTGCTGCCAGGTCTCGTCCCCGCCGATTACGAGGTCGACGAGAAACAGCGCACGGTGGCGCTGACCGAGGCCGGCAACGACCATATCGAGGAATTGCTGCGCGAGGCCGGGCTCCTGAAAGAGGGCGACCTCTATGACGCCCACAACGTCACGCTGGTCCACCACGTCAACCAGGCGCTGCGCGCGCATTCGCTGTTCACCCGCGACAAGGACTATATCGTCCGCGGCGACGAGGTCGTGATCATCGACGAGTTCACCGGCCGCATGATGCCGGGCCGGCGTTATTCGGAAGGCCTGCACCAGGCGCTGGAAGCCAAGGAGCATGTCACCGTCCAGCCCGAGAACGCGACGCTGGCCTCGATCACCTTCCAGAACTATTTCCGCCTCTACAAGAAGCTCGCCGGCATGACCGGCACGGCGGCGACCGAGGCTGACGAGTTCTTCCAGATCTACAAGCTCGAGGTCGTCGAGATCCCGACCAATGTCCCGATCGCCCGCAGGGACGAGGATGACGAGGTCTACCGTACCTTCGAGGAGAAGGTGCGCGGCGTCATCCGCGAGATCCAGGCCGCGCAGGCCAACGGCCAGCCGCTGCTGGTCGGCACCACCTCGATCGAGCGCTCCGAGCTGATCGCCGAGATGCTGGAGAAGGAGGGCTACAAGCTCCTCGACTTCACCGATCCCAAGGCGCTGGAGCCGATCTATCAGGCGGCGCGCGAGGGCCGGACGATCAAGGCCTTCGCCGTGCTGAACGCGCGCTTCCACGAGCAGGAAGCCTATATCGTCGCGCAGGCCGGCGTGCCCGGCGCGATCACCATCGCCACCAACATGGCCGGCCGCGGCACTGACATCCAGCTTGGTGGCAATGCCGACATGCGGATTTCCCACGACCTCGCCGGCATCGAAGAGGGCCCGGAGCGCGACGCGAAGGCGGCAGCCATCCGCGCCGAGGTCGCCGATTTCAAGCAGCGCGTGCTCAAGTCCGGCGGCCTCTACATCGTCGGCACCGAGCGCCATGAGAGCCGGCGCATCGACAACCAGCTGCGCGGCCGCGCCGGCCGCCAGGGCGATCCCGGCCGCTCGAAGTTCTTCCTGTCGCTGCAGGACGACCTGATGCGCATTTTCGGTTCCGACCGGATGGACGGCATGCTGACCAAGCTCGGCCTCAAGGAGGACGAGGCGATCGTCCATCCCTGGATCAACAAGGCGGTCGAGAAGGCGCAGGGCAAGGTCGAGGCGCGCAATTTCGACATCCGCAAGAACATCCTGAAATACGACGACGTCATGAACGACCAGCGCAAGGTCGTGTTCGAGCAGCGCCGCGATTTCATGAAGCAGGCGAGCGTGCGCGAGACCATCGACGACATGCGCCATGGCGTTGTCGAGGATGTCGTCGCCCGCCACATCCCCGAGGAGGCCTATCCCGAGCAGTGGGACAGCGCCGGCCTCAAGCAGGAGGTGATCCAGCATCTCAATCTCGATCTGCCGATCGAGGACTGGGCCAAGGAAGAAGGCATCGCCGACAGCGAGATCCGCGAGCGCATCCGCAAGCTCGCCGACGAGGACTATGCCGGCCGCATCGAGCGCAATACCGACGAGGTCATGACCTATGTCGAGAAGCAGGTGCTGCTGCAGTCGCTCGACCACCTCTGGCGCGAGCATCTGGTCACGCTCGACCATCTCCGCCAGGTCATCGGCTGGCGCGGGCTTGCCCAGCGCGACCCGCTGCAGGAGTACAAGCAGGAGGCCTTCGAGCTGTTCGACGGGCTGATCGGCCATCTGCGCCAGCAGGTCACCGGCCATCTCTCGCGCATCGAGGTGCGCTTCGACCAGCCCGAGGACCAGGCGCCGACGCAGGCGCAGGACGGCGCGGGCTCGGGCTTCGGCGATTATGGCGCGACCGGCGTGCAGTACGCCGCGACCGATGCCGATACCGCCGTGCTGGACCGGAACCCGGAAGACCCCAAGAGCTGGGGCAAGGTCGGCCGCAACGAGCCTTGTCCCTGCGGCTCCGGCAAGAAGTTCAAGCACTGCCACGGCCAGTTCGCCTGAGGCACTGCCGTCCTGAATGCGTTCGATGCCCGGCCCTGTGCCGGGCATCGTCGTTTTGGGGCATTCGATTGTCGATGAAACCGCATCGTCATCCGGACAAGCCGCGAAGCGGCGCTGATCCGGGATCCATCATAGAGCTCCGGAGCCTTACGATGGATTCCGGGTCAAGCCCGGGATGACGACGTGATTCCGAGGACAATCGACAAGCCCTCGCGGTCTGCCCGGCTCGTCCTGCGCTGGATCGACGCATCAATTATCCGAGCCCTATTTACGCCTCGGTAACACTCTCCTTTCCAAGTTGGCCGCGATGAAAGGAGATGAGACCATGTTCAAGACAGCGCTTTCGGCCGCCTGCCTCACCATCCTGGCGGGCACGGGCGTACAGGCGGCGAGCCCCCAGTCATTGGGTCAGTTCGGCAACTGGAATGCTGCCACTTACGCAAAGGGTGATCTGGCGCGTTGCTTCATCATGAGCAAACCCTCGTCGGAGGAGCCGTCGAATTTGCGTCATGGCGAAGTCTTTTTCTTTGTCCAGACCGGCGATAAGGCCTCGGATACGGAATCGAGCTTCCAGACGGGCTATGACTTCGCCCGGGACTCGGTGGTCACCGTCACGATCGGCGATGACAGCTTCCGCATGCTGACCGAGGGCAGCAATGCCTGGCTCGAGCGGCTGGAGCGGGAGCCGGCGCTGCTGGCCGCGATGCGCGCGGGCAGCACCATGACGCTCGAAGCGCGCTCGCTGCGCGGCAACGTCACGACCTATCAGTTCTCGCTCGCGGGCGTGACCGCTGCGTCGCGCATGCTGGCCCGCTGCGATACCAACGCGACGCAGAGCTGACGTCGGTTTCGGGGCGAGCCGTCGTTGCGGATGGCTCGCCCTGCGCTACCCGCGCTTGCATACGGCCCTCGCAAACGCCAGTTTGAGAACTAGATGAGCAGGACGGCGCACCGCGCCGCTGGGGGACGCGATGGATTTGTCGGGCTTCAATATCTCCGTGATCGTCATCGTCGTGGTGATCGTCATGGCGATCGGCCTCGGCGTCCGCACCGTCCCGCAGGGCTATAATTACACCGTCGAGCGCTTCGGCCGCTATTCGCGCACGCTGGGTGCCGGTCTCGGCCTGATCTGGCCCTGGATCGACCGCATCGGGCACAAGGTGAATGTCATGGAGCAGGTGCTCGACATTCCCTCGCAGGAGGCGATCACCAAGGACAATGCCGGCGTGCGCATCGATGCCGCCGCCTTCTTCCAGGTGCTCGACGCGGCCAAGGCCTGTTACGAGGTCGCCTCGCTCAACGACGCGCTGATGGTCCTGACCATGACCAATATCCGCACCGTCGTCGGCTCGATGGACCTCGACCAGCTCCTGTCGCATCGCGACGAGATCAACGAACGTCTGCTGCGCGTGATGGATGCCGCCGCCTCGCCCTGGGGCGTCAAGGTCACGCGCATCGAGATCAGGGATATCCTGCCGCCGGCCGATATCGCCGGCGCGATGAACCGGCAGATGAAGGCCGAGCGCGAGAAGCGCGCCGCCGTGCTCGAAGCCGAAGGTTTGCGGCAGGCGGAGATCCTGAAGGCCGAGGGTCAGAAGCAGTCGCAGATCCTTGCCGCCGAAGGCCGCAAGGAAGCGGCGCTGCGTGATGCCGAGGCCCGCGAGCGGCTGGCGCAGGCCGAAGCGGCGGCGACGGCCATGGTTTCGGAAGCGATCAGTCGCGGTGACATCCAGGCCGCCAACTTCCTGATCGCGGAGCGCTATACCGACGCGCTGAAAGCGATCGCGTCGAGCCAGAACAGCAAGGTTGTGATCGTGCCGATCGAAGCCGCGTCGCTCGCCGGCACGGTCGGCGGCATCGCGCAGCTCACCAAGGCCGTCTTCGGCGAAGATGCGACGGCGCAGCGTCGTGGCGGGACCGGCTCGGTTCCGACCTCCGGCCGTCCGGGCGCGTGAGCGGAGGCCGACGTGCTCGAAGGACTTGCGAATTTGGGCGGCTGGAGCTGGGCCATTCTCGGTCTCGTACTGATCGGCGGCGAGATGCTGGCGCCGGGTGTCTTTCTGATCTGGCTCGGGTTGGCGGCGCTCGTCACGGGTGCGGTCGTCGGTCTCTTCGGGCTCGGCTGGCAGGCGGCCTGTATCGTCTTTGCGATTCTCGCCATCGCATGCGTCGCCGCAGGACGGCTGCTCACCCGCCGCAAGGCCGAGGAGCCGGATGCCGCGACGGGGCTCAATGATCGCGGCCGCCAGCTGATCGGCAAGGTCTTCCGGCTGGAGACGACGATGGCGGGCGGCGAGGGGCGCGTGCGCGTCGGCGATTCGTCCTGGCGCATCGTCGGCCCGGAACTGCTGGCTGGAGCCGAGGTCAAG
The DNA here is from genome assembly GCF_059416005.1 of Allobosea sp. GW821-FHT09G06. Lineage (NCBI taxonomy): Bacteria > Pseudomonadati > Pseudomonadota > Alphaproteobacteria > Hyphomicrobiales > Alloboseaceae > Allobosea > Allobosea sp. GW821-FHT09G06. The sequence continues at coordinate 119,465 of NZ_JBWKOI010000001.1, forward strand.
GTCGTCAGGGTCGAGGGCTCGACGCTGGTCGTCGAGAAGGCCTGAAGCCCGTCATGAGGTTTTTGCATCGGCTGCGCGGTTTTTCGTAGCAGCGTTGCGTTCAGGACGTTGGCCTCCTGCGTTGCGAGGACTATAGCAACCGCTCCTCCATGAGCGTGACCTCCATGACCACCGCCAGCGAACGCCTTTCCCTTCCGAAGGACCGCATCAAGGTCCTGCTGCTGGAAGGTATCAACGATTCCGCCGTCGAGCTCCTGGAGCAGGCCGGCTACAGCAATCTCGAAAGACTGCCGAAGGCGCTCGATCGCGAGGCGCTGCTCAAGGCGATCCAGGGCGTGCACGTGCTCGGCATCCGCTCGCGCACCCAGCTGACGCCGGAGATCTTCGCCGGGGCCGACCGGCTCTTCGCCGTCGGCTGCTTCTCGGTGGGCACCAATCAGGTCGATCTGGAGGCCGCGCGCCTGCGCGGCGTGCCGGTGTTCAACGCGCCGTTCTCGAATACGCGCAGCGTCGCGGAGCTCACCATCGGCGAGATCGTCATGCTGCTCCGGCGCATTCCGGACCGCTCGCGCGATGCCCATCAGGGCGGCTGGGACAAGTCGGCCAACGGCTCCTTCGAGGTGCGCGGCAAGACGCTCGGCATCGTCGGCTATGGCAATATCGGCAGCCAGCTTTCGACGCTGGCCGAGGCGATGGGCATGCGCGTGATCTATTACGATCACACCGACCGCCTGCGCCACGGCAATACCGAGCCGACCATCAGCCTCAACGCCCTGCTGGGCGCCGCCGATATCGTCTCGCTGCATGTGCCGGAGACGGCGCAGACGGCGGGGATGATCGGCGCGGCGCAGATCGCGGCGATGAAGAAGGGCGCCTATCTCATCAACAATTCGCGCGGCACTGTCGTCGATCTCGACGCGGTCGCGGCCGCACTGAAGAGCGGCCATCTGGCGGGCGCGGCGGTCGACGTCTTTCCGATCGAGCCGGCCTCCAATGCCGAGCGCTTCGTCACACCGCTGCAGGGCCTCTCCAACGTGATCCTGACGCCGCATATCGGCGGCTCGACCGAGGAAGCGCAGGAGCGCATCGGCGCCGAGGTCGCGCGCAAGCTCGTCGATTATTCCGATGTCGGCTCGACCGTCGGCGCGGTCAATTTCCCGCAGGTGCAATTGCCGGCGCGCCCGATCGGCACGCGCTTCATCCATGTCCAGCGCAACGTGCCGGGCATGCTGCGACGGCTGAACGACGTCTTCGCCAACCGGCAGGTCAATATCGCCGCTCAGAACTACCAGACCGATGGCGAGGTCGGTTATGTCGTGATGGAAGCGGACGGCGTGTCGAGCAACGAGGCGCGCGACATCCTGCGCGAAATCCGTGTCCTCGACGGCACGATCCGCGCGCGCCTGCTCTACCAGCGCGACTGAGCCTCAGGCCTTCTTGGCCTTGGCGCCGGGCTTGATCGGCGTCTGCGTCGCCACGGGGTCGCTGGCGGGGAAGGTGTCCTTCAGGGCCCGGTTGAGTTCGGCATCCTTGCCGTGCTCGCGCGCGGCCTTGCGCTGCTCCTTCTGCTCCTGGCGCAGGCTTTCCTTGGCGGGATTGGCGGTGGCGGTCATGGTCACTCCCTTCGGTGTGGCTATCTCGGAGAGGGAACGCGGCAGGGGCACAGCCGTTCCGCCAGAACGCCAGCGCAGGCGCGCCATGACGAAGCGGGCCGCCCTCTGGACCGGGCCGGCCAGCCTTCCCATCTGGTGAAGCTACGTCGTTCCGCCGGGCCTATCCCGACGCCAGCCAGCAGGGGCCGTCATGGTCGCGATCTCCGTCCTCGATCTCGTTCCCGTCGTCGAAGGGGAGGGGCCGCGCGAGGCGCTGCTGAAATCCACGGACCTGATCCGCCATGCCGAGCGGCTCGGCTACACCCGCTACTGGGTGGCCGAGCATCACAACATGGTCGGCATCGCCAGCGCGGCGACCTCGGTGGTGATCGGGCAGCTCGCCGCCGCGACCAGCACGATCCGCGTCGGCGCCGGTGGCATCATGCTGCCGAACCATGCGCCGCTCGTCATCGCCGAGCAGTTCGGCACGCTGGAGGCGCTGTTTCCGGGGCGTATCGATCTCGGCCTCGGCCGCGCGCCGGGGACCGACCAGCTGACGCTCCGGGCGCTGCGCCGCAACCCGATGTCTTCCGACAGCTTCCCGCAGGACGTGCTCGAATTGCAGGCGCTGTTCGCGCCGGCCGGGCCGAACCAGGCGATCCGCGCTGTGCCGGGCGAGGGGCTGAACGTCCCGCTCTGGATTCTCGGGTCGAGCCTGTTCGGCGCGCAGCTCGCAGCCGAGCTTGGGCTGCCCTACAGCTTCGCCTCGCATTTCGCGCCGGATGCGTTGATGCAGGCGCTCGCTGTCTATCGCGAACGGTTCAAGCCGTCCGAGCAACTGGCGGCGCCGCATGCGATGCCGGGCATCAATGTCGTGGCGGCCGATACCGACGAAGAGGCGCGCTATCTCGCGACCTCGCTGCAGCAGCGCTTCGTCGGCATGGTCCGTGGCGCGCGGGGCAAGCTCCAGCCGCCGATCGACGATATCGAGCAGTACTGGTCGCCGGCCGAGAAGGCGCATGTCTCGGGGATGCTGCGCTACGCCTTCATCGGCTCGCCGGAGACGCTGAAGCGGACCCTCGGCGCCTTCGTGCGCGAGACCCGTGCGGACGAGATCATGATCACCGCGCCGATCTTCGACCATGACAAGCGCAAGCGCTCGTTCGAACTCGTGGCCGGGATCGCGAGCGAACTCGGGCGATAAGGCTTTCGCCCTGACGAAGCTGGCTGCTGCCAGCGGGCAGCAGTGCCACCGCAGCTTTAATAATATTGAAAGTCATTTGCATTTATATTGCAAATGAGAATGATTTTCTTTTAGCCGCTTTTGCAATTGGCTGACGGCATTGCTATGGCAAGGCATGACCGAGACTGACCGGCGCATTGCCGTTTTCGAGAGCCAGCTGAAGGGGGCCGGGCTGCGCATGACGCAGCAGCGACGGTTGATCCTGCGCGTGCTGGCCGAAGCCGACGATCACCCCGATGCGAAGGGGATTTTCACCCGCGCCTTCGCACATGATCCGACGCTGTCGCTCTCGACCGTCTACCGGACGATGAAGGTGCTGGAATCGCAAGGTGCGATCGAGCGCCACGCCTTCGAGGACGGCATCTCGCGTTACGAGCATGCCGACCAGGAGCATCACGACCACCTGATCGATGTCGATTCGGGCGAGGTGATCGAGTTCTCCTCGGACGCGATCGAGGAGCTGCAGCGCCGGATCGCGGCGGAGCTCGGCTATGAGCTCGTCCGCCATCGCCTCGAGCTCTACGGTCGCAAGAAGCAGCCGGCGCGCCGGGGTGGCCGCAAGACCTCGTGAGGTCGCGGCTCAGCCGTCGACGACGTCGTTGTACTCGGGGTGCTTCGCGATCCAGCCCTTGAGGAACTCGCAGCGCACCACGGCCTTGCGCCCGCTTGCGCGCAGCAATTCGAAGACGCCCTTCGCCAGTCTTGAGCCTATGCCTTGGCCGGCGAATTGCGTGGGCACCTCGGTATGGACCAGCACCAGACGCTCGCCATCGCGGCGATAGGCGACGAGCGCGGTGCCGCCGTCGAGCGTCAGTTCGAAGCGGTTCTGCCCGGGGTTCTCGACGACGTCCATGATTGAGGCTCCTTCAGATCACCCCTGCGCTTCGGCGCGCCAGGGATAGCTCCAGGTTTCGGTCAGCGTCTTGCCGCCGCTGCGGAGGAAGGCGCGCATCTCGGCGAGCTGGCCCGGCTCGACCACGACATCGACGAAGGCGCGGAAGCCCTCGGTCTTGCGGTTCGGTACGATGAAGGCGCGGTCGATCCGGCCATAGGCGATCGAGGGCACGATCTCCACCTTCTCCGGCTGCTTCAGGTAATAGTCGAGATCGCCGCCGGCAAAGTCGATGATGAAGCGGCGCGAGCCCTCGGTGACCGGCTCGCCCGAGCCCAGCGCCTTCGGCTTGGCCTGGTAGGTGTTGACCACGCGCCCGCCCGGGTGGAGATCGCCGGAATCGAGCATCGAGATCAGCTTGTAGCCGAAGGAGAATTCCTTGCCCGGCTCCAGCGGGGTCTTCGGTGCCCAGAGTGCGACGATGTTGTCGTTGGTTTCGTCGGTCGTCGGCATCTCGATCAGCTCGACGACGCCCTCGCCCCAGTCGCCCTGCGGCTCGATCCAGTAGGAGGGCCGCAGCTCATAGTTCAGGTCGAGATCCTGATAGTGCTCGAAGGTGCGGTCGCGCTGCATCAGGCCGAAGCCGCGGATGCTGCGCTCGACGAAGGAGGAGACGGCCTGCTGCTTGGGATTGCGCAGTGGGCGCCAGATCCACTCGCCGCTGCCGGAATGGATCATCAGCCCATCCGAATCGTGCAGTTCGCTGCGGAAATCGTCGAAGAAGCGCCGGTCGTTCTCGCCGGTGAAGAACATCGAGGTCAGCGGCGCAAGGCCGAGCTTCTCGATGGTCGTGCGCGGATAGAGCGTCGCCGCGACCTCCACCACCGTGTCCAGATCGGGATAGATGGTGAAGCGGTAGGCGCCGGTCACCGCCGGCGAATCGAGCAGGGTATGGATGATGACGCGCTCGGCATTGGCCGCCGGCTGCTCGATCCAGAATTCGCGGAAGACCGGGAATTCCTCGGCAGCCGTGCCCGCACCGATGGACAGGCCGCGAGCTGACAGGCCGTAGCGCTGGCCGCGGCCGAGCACCCGGAAATAGCTCGCCCCGATAAAGGAGATCAGCTCGTCGTAAACACGGGGGTCGTTGAGCGGGTAGTGCAGACGGAAGCCGGCGAAGCCGAGATTGACCGGCAGCGGTTTCTCGAACTTGACCTTGCCGTAATCGAACAGGTTCGCGGCATAGGGCACCGGCATGGGCACGCCGTCGCGCACGACGTTCACCGTGACCGGGCGGGTGAAGAGGAAGCCCGGATGGAACATCTGCATGCGGAAGGGCGAGCCGTTCTGCTGCAGCAAGGCGCGGTCGGGGCGGAAGCGGATGTCGCGCCAGGAATCGTAGTCGAGCTTGGCCAAAGCCTCCGGCAGCGGCGCGATCGGCTCATAGGGAACGGCGGCGATCTCGCGGGCGCGGCGCTGCACGTCCTCGAAGCCGAAGCGCGGCTGCGGCGCGGCGTTCTGGGGGGGCGGCGTCTGCGGCTGGCCTTGCGGCTGAGGCTGGGGGCGCGGCTGTTGCGCGAGCAGGACGGAAGGCGCCACTGAGAGGCAAAGCGCGGCTGAAAGTCCGCCCAGGACGCGGCGGCGGTCTGTCGTGGTCATGCGTGTTCCGTCTTCCCCGTTGCCCGGGCTTTTCAAGATAGGCGGCTAGCGAGAGTTAAGGCCATCGAATGGGGCCGGTCTAGGGCATCCGGCATTGACGGCAGATGAACATATCGCAAGGTGCCGCCGCTCCCGCATCGACCCCAGTTAAGTCGTAGCCGGCAAAGCGCTTTCCGCGGTTAGCCCGTTCCCGAATGGACGCGGATCGGCCCTGCAAAAAAATGCGGCTGCGGGTGCACAAAACACTTGTGGTCGGGGGCGAGCATCCGTATATCGCGTTCACCCAATTCGCACGTGCCTGTGGCCGCGTGCTGGTCGGTGGGCATCCGGACAAGAGGCCGGACAGCCGCCAGGGGTTGGAGGACGGATGGAGGGGATGGACATCCCTCAAATCACGCCTCCCGGTTTCCGCAAGGAGGCCGTTCCCCGACACAGACCGGCAGCCGGAGGCAAAACCGGCGAACCCCGAATCTCCACGGGGGACGCAGCTTAAAGCAACGACGGAGCGGGCTTTTTTGGTCTCGCCGGCTTTCCACAGGCCGGCACCGAAGAGGCTTGTCCTTCATTGCCGGCCGTGCGGGGTCTTCCCCAATCGAACGGTGTTTCGGGTCCGGACGGCTCGTCCGTTGTAGCAGGCGTCTCCACAGCGCCGCGCGACAGCGACGATTCACTCCGGCGATACATCGCATCGACGCCGCTTGCGTCGTAGGGGAGTCGCGTCTCATGACCGACCGCATCCGTGAGTTTCTTCGTACCCGCCGCGAGGACGGGCCCTGCGTCGTCATCGACACCGAAGTCGTGCGCGCCAACTATCATGCCTTCGCCCGTGCGTTGCCCGACACCCGCGTCTTCTACGCGGTGAAGGCCAACCCGGCGCCGGAGGTGCTCGCCCTGCTCGCCAAGCTCGGCTCCTGCTTCGATTGCGCCTCGGTCGTCGAGATCGAGCTCGCGCTCGCGGCCGGCGCCACGGCCGATCGCATCTCCTTCGGCAACACCATCAAGAAGGAGCGCGACGTCGTGCGCGCCATGGAGCTCGGCGTGCGCCTGTTCGCCGTCGACTGCACGGCCGAGGTCGAGAAGGTCGCCCGTTCCGCCGAGAAGACCGGCACGACCGACGCGCGCATCTTCTGCCGCATCCTCTGCGACGGTGCCGGCGCCGACTGGCCGCTCTCGCGCAAGTTCGGCTGCGTGCCCGAAATGGCCGCGGACGTGCTTGAGCACGGCCATCGCATGGGCCTCCTGGCCTATGGCATCTCGTTCCATGTCGGCTCGCAGCAGGCCAACGTGAACGCTTGGGATTCGGCCCTGGCTTCGGCCTCGGCGATCTTCAAGGAATGCGCCACCCGCGGCATCTCGCTGTCGATGGTCAACCTCGGCGGCGGCTTCCCGGCGCGTTACCTGAAGCCGATTCCGGGCGTGCCGTCCTATGGCGACGCGATCTTCCGGGCGCTGTCGAAGCATTTCGGCAACCAGCTGCCCGAGACGATCATCGAGCCGGGCCGCGGCATGGTCGGCGAAGCCGGCCTGATCGAGGCCGAGGTCGTGCTGATCTCGAAGAAGGCCGAAACGGACGAGGTCCGCTGGGTCTATCTCGATATCGGCAAGTTCAACGGTCTCGCCGAGACCATGGACGAGGCGATCCGCTACCCCATCCGCACCGTGCGCGATGGCGATGCGACGGTTCCCTGCGTGCTCGCCGGGCCGACCTGCGACTCGGTCGATGTCATGTACGAGAAGACCCCGTACATGCTGCCCTTCTCGCTGGAGATCGGCGACAAGGTGCTGATCGAGGGCACGGGCGCCTATACGACGACCTATTCGGCCGTCGCCTTCAACGGCTTCCCGCCGCTGAAGCAGTACGTCATCTGACGTCGGAGGGAACGCGAGTTCCCTCCTGATCCCATCGGGTCCGGCGAAGCGCCCTGTCTGAGACAGCAGGCTGCCCGGTCAAACGGGCGGAGCGTTCGTATCTCCAGAACGGAGATGCGGGCGTGGCTCCCGCCGGACCCCCTTCCACACAACTCATCCGCTAGATCATCCCGCGTCCTAACGGACGCGGTAAAGATGATCTAACCTATTGGTATCGCATCGGATTATTCCGAAAAGTGGGTTCCACTTTTCGGTCCGCTGCGGTGGCCGCGTCCGCGCGGCGCCTGGAAGGTCTGCGTGAATGCAGGCGCTCCGGCAGGAGGTGCGTCATGATCACGATCCGCGACGAGATCGCCAACGACATTCCCGCCCGCGAGGCGCTGCTCGACCGTTGCCTGGGCGAGCGCCGCACCGCCAAGTCGAGCGAGCGCCTGCGCGAGGGCCGTCTGCCGGCCGATGGCCTGGCCCTGACGGCCGAGCGCGACGGCGAAGTGCTGGCGACCGTCCGCCTCTGGCATGTGGAAGCCAATGGCGTGCCGGCGCTGCTGCTCGGCCCGCTTGCCGTGAAGCCCGAATTGCAGGGCGAGGGCCTCGGCAAGGCGATGATGCGCGAGGCGCTCTGGCGCGCGGCCTGCCGTGGCCATGGCGCCGTCATCCTCGTCGGCGATGCGCCTTATTACGCCCGGTTCGGCTTCGATCCGGCGCTGACGCGCGATCTCGCCATGCCCGGCCCGGTCGAGCGCGAGCGCTTCCTCGCGATCGAATTGCGCGACGGCGCGCTCGATGGCGCACACGGCGTGCTGGTTGCCAGCGGTGCTGTGATCCCTGCGGCCCTCGAAGCGGATGAGGTGGCGCAGGCCGCCTGATCCTTCAGACTCATCGTCATCGCGCCGTCATCGCCCGGCGCTTTCCATGCGTTCACCCGCGTGGAAGGCGTCCCCGGCGATTGACGGCGCGATTTTGCGCTCATACGACCCTTTCGACCTTTTTACCCCCAGAACCGAGGAGTTACAGAGAATGACGAATTGGCCCGTCTACGGCGAGATCACCGGCCCGATCGTGATGATCGGTTTCGGCTCGATCGGCCGCGGTACGCTGCCGCTGCTCGAACGGCACTTCAAGTTCGACAAGAGCCGCTTCGTCGTCATTGCTCCCGATGATTCCAACCGCCACCTGCTCGACGAGCGCGGCATCCGCTTCATTCAGGAAGCCGTCACCATCGAAAACTACAAGACGATGCTGGAGCCGCTGCTGACCGCCGGCGGCGGGCAGGGCTTCTGCGTCAACCTCTCCTGCGATACCGGCTCGCGCGACATCATGGAACTCTGCTCCAGTCTCGGCGCGCTCTATATCGACACGGTCAACGAGCCTTGGCTCGGCTTCTATTTCGACGAGAGCAAGGGGCCGGGCGAGCGCTCGAACTATGCTTTGCGCGAGATGACGCTGGCCGCCAAGCGCGCGCGCCAGCCGGGCTCGACGACGGCCGTCTCCTGCTGCGGCGCCAATCCCGGCATGGCCTCCTGGCTCGCCAAGAAGGCGCTGCTGAACATTGCCTCCGACATGCGCCTCAACGTGCCGCAGCCGAAGACCCGCGAGGAATGGGCCGGGCTGATGAAGCAGGTGGGCGTCAAGGGCATCCATATCGCCGAGCGCGACACGCAGCGTTCGAAGAACCCCAAGCCGCCGGGCGTCTTCGTCAACACCTGGTCGGTCGAGGGCTTCATCTCCGAGGGCGTTCAGCCGGCCGAGCTGGGCTGGGGCACCCATGAGACATGGATGCCGGAGAACGCCCGCACCCATGAGACGGGCTCGCAGGCCGCGATCTACCTGATGCAGGCCGGCGCCGAGACCAAGGTCAGGAGCTGGTGCCCGACGCCCGGCCCGCAATACGGCTTCCTGGTGACGCATAACGAGTCGATCTCGCTCGCCGACTATTTCACGGTGCGCGACGAGACCGGCAAGGCGATCTACCGGCCGACCTGCCACTACGCCTACCACCCGGCGAACGATGCGGTGCTCTCGCTGCACGAGATGTTCGGCAGCGGCCGCCCGCAGGAGGAGCACCATATCCTCGAGGAGGACGAGGTCGTCGACGGCATCGACGAGCTCGGCGTGCTGCTCTACGGCCACGACAAGGGCGCCTATTGGTTCGGCTCGCAGCTCTCGACGGAGGAAGCCCGCAAGCTCGCCCCCTACCAGACGGCGACCGGCCTGCAGGTCACCTCGGCCGTGCTCGCCGGCATGGTCTGGGCGCTGGAGAACCCGAAGGCCGGCATCGTCGAGGTCGAGGAGATGGATCTCGACCGCTGCCTTGCGATCCAGATGCCCTATCTCGGTCCGGTGAAGGGCTATTACACCGACTGGACGCCGCTCGATGGCCGCCCGGGCCTGTTCCCGGAGGATATCGACACCAGCGATCCCTGGCAGTTCCGGAACATCCTGGTTCGGTGACAGCTGTCATTTGAAGGGTGTCATCCCGTGCGCGCTGCGGCACGATAGTGCTGCGGCGCAGACACGGGACCGTTTTCAGGAAAGGGCGCTCTCCGATGCAGGGGGCGCCCTTTCGCTTGTAAGCGCCTTCTCGTCGCGCGGTCCCGTGTCTGCGCAGCAGCGTTTCACGCTGCTGCGCAGACACGGGAAGACACCCTAGGACTTGCGGGTGACCTTCACGCCCGCTAGCAGCGCCGCACCCGCCAGGAAGAACACGATCAGCACGGCCAAACCCGCGCGCTGGCTCGCGAAGATCGTCGTCGCCAGTGCGACCAGCGTCGGCCCCATGAAGGACGTGACCTTCCCCGAGAGCGCAAACAGCCCGAAGAACTCGCCGATGCGTCCCTCAGGCGCCAGCCGCGCCATCAGGCTGCGCGAGGCCGCTTGCATCGGCCCGGCGACGAGGCCGATCAGCAGGCCGAGGCCCAGATAGACCCGCTCCGGCAGCGAGGCGAAGAGACCGTCTCCAGCCGCGGGCGGAGCGGCCGGGATCACGAACAGGATGTGGTCGGCACTGAGCGAGAGGATGCCGATACAGGCGAAGAGCAGGCAGGCGATCGCGCCGAGCACCACAGGCTTGCCGCCGATGCGATCGTCGAGCTTGCCGCCGAGCCAGGCGCCGAGCGTACCAGTGACGGTCAGCAGGATGCCGAAAATGCCGAGCTCGATCGTCTGCCAGCCGAAGACGCCGGCTGCGTAGATGCCGCCGAACGCGAAGAGCGCGACCAGCGCATCCTGATAGATCATGTTGGCGAGCAGGAAACGGCCGAGCGAAGGCAGATTCGGCAGTTCGGCGAGCGTGTCCTTCAGGCGTCCGACGCCGCCCTTGGCCGCCTCGGCAAGGCTCAGACCCGTCCTGCCCGAATCCGGGGTGAGCAGGAACATCGGCGTGACGAAGACGACGAACCAGAGCGCCGTCAGCGGTCCCGAGAACCGGTCGCCCTCGCGTGCGGCAGCGTCGAGCCCGAGGATCGGCGCGATGCCGATGAGCGTCTTGCCGGTCTGCGGATCGGCCGCCAGGAGGCCGAGCGTGATCGCCAGCGAGAGCAGGCCGCCGAGATAGCCGATCGCCCAGCCGGTGCCGGAGAGCCAGCCGAGCCGCTCCGGCGGCACCAGCCGCGTCATCATCGCATTGTTGAAGGTGGTGGCGAATTCAGCGCCGATCGTCGCGATGATGAAGCCAGCGAGCGCGATCGGGACCGCCGATGAAGCGCCCGGCACGGCGAACCAGAGCATCGCGGAGCCGATCACCAGCAGCGCGCCGAAGGCGGCGATCCAGGGCTTGCGCGGACCCGTCCGGTCGGCGATGCCGCCGAGCAGGGGCGAAAGCAGCGCGATGCAGAGGCCGGCGAAGCCCGTGGCATAGCCCCAGAGCGCCTGGCCGTCGGCGGCGTCCTTCGCCAGCGCGGAGGCGAAGAAGGGCGCGAAGACGAAGGTGGTGATCAGCGTGAAGAACGGCTGTGCCGACCAGTCGAAGAACAGCCAGGCGGTGACCGCGCGGCGCGGCGGCCAGACGGCGGGTGGCGCTTCGGCAGGCGGCGTCGTTGGCGTCACTGCAGGGTCGTGTCCGGATCACCGCCGCCGCGGGCGAGCTCGATCTCGGTGATCGCGACCAGGACCTCGGCGCGATCCTTCAGCGTCGATGCTTCCAGCAGCGCCTGCTTCTCGCGCGGCCCGAACGGACACATCATCGAGAGCGCGTTGACCAGCGCCTCGTTCGGCGCCTCGTTGACGCCCTTCCAGTCAATCTTGAGGTCGTTGGCCTTGGCGAAGTCGCGGAGCGCCTTGAGCAGGCCCTTGCGGTCGACCTCCTCCTCGCCGGTGCGGGCGACGAAATCGGCGGCGAAGGCGTCATAGCTGACGCGGCCCTGGCGATAGGGCGTCGTCACCGCCAATTCGTCGAGCAGCCGGAAGCGGCTGATCCCGGTCAAGGTGATGATGTAGCGGCCGTCGCCGGTCTCGGAGAACTGGGTGATGCGGCCGAGGCAACCCACCTTGAGCAGCGGCGGGATCTCGGGCTGCCGGCCGTTTTCCGGCTCGGGCTGGATGATACCGATGACGCGCTCGCCCTTGAGAGCGTCATCGATCATTGCGAGATAGCGCGGCTCGAAGATATTCAGCGGCATCTGGCCGCGCGGCAGGAGCAGGGCGCCGCCCAGGGGAAAGAGCGGGATCGCCGCCGGGCAATCCTTGGCTCCCTCGTAGACGGCGTTCATGCCCATGCGCGCCTAGTCCTTGTTCCGGTCAGGAGAACAGCAGGGTCGAGAGCTTGCGGCGCCCGCTGACGCTTGCCTCGTCCATCGGGCCCCAGGCCTCGAAGAACTGCAGCAGCTGCTTGCGCGCGCCGTCGTCGTTCCACTTCCTATCGGCCTTGATGATGGCGACGAGATGATCGACCGCCTCCTCGCGCCTGTCGCGGGCGTTGAGCGCCAGCGCCAGATCGAAACGGGCCTGATGGTCCTTCGGGTCGGCGGCGACCTTGGCTTCCAGCTCGGCCGTGTCGCCGAGCGAGGCAGCCTGCTCCGCGAGCTCGATCGCGGCGCGGATGGCTGTGATCGCCGGGTCGCTGGCCTTGTCCGCCGGAGCCATGCCGAGAATGCCCTTGGCGCCCTCGATGTCGCCAGTGTCGAGATGCAGCCGCGCCAAGCCCGCGATGGCGGCGAGGTTGTCGGGCTCGATCTCGAGCACGCCGGCATAGAGCTCGCTCGCCCCGGCGGGATCGCCGGCCGCGATCGCGGCAGCAGCGGCCTCGATCAGCTCGGCCGTCTCGCCCGGCCCCATCGGCCCGACAAGGCGCTCGATGAAGGCCTTGATCTGGCCTTCGGGCTGGGCGCCCATGAAGCCGTCGATCGGCTGGCCCTGCTTGAAGGCGATGACGGCGGGAATCGACTGGATGCCGAGCTGGCCGGGGATCTGCGGGTGCTCGTCGATATTCATCTTGACGAGCTTGACCTTGCCGCCGGCGGCCTTGACCACCTTCTCGATGACGGGGGTGAGCTGCTTGCAGGGGCCGCACCAGGGCGCCCAGAAATCGATCAGCACCGGCTGCTTCATCGATTCGGCAATGACGTCCTCGCGGAAGCCCTGGGTCGTGGTGTCCTTGATCAGGCCGGGTTGCCCGGCTGCCTCGCCATTGACCAGCATGGGTCGTCCTTCGTGATCTGTTCTGGAGGCGAAGGCGTGCCCTTACGGCCGCCCGCGCAGTTGCGCCATAGATGGGGTGCTTCAGCCGTTCTGTCCATCGGGCGGGACGGGCAAATCGACGATCAGCGGCTCATGCCCCGTGCTCCGGAAGAAGGCCAGCAGATCGTCGCGGCTGACCCGCAGTGTCGCCGTGTTGACCAGCGGGTGGAAATTGACGTCCTCGCCGGTCGCGAGGGTTGAATCCAGCACCATGGTGACGTCGCCGGCACGGTCGTTGATCACGGCGAAGGCGGTGACCGAGCCCGGCGTGACGCCGAGCTTCTCCAGCAGCAGCTCGGCCGAGCCGAAGGAGAGCCGGCCGCTGGCGCCGATCCGCTCGTGCAGGCGCTTCAGATCGATTCGCGCGTGAGCCTCGGCTGAGACCAGGAAGATCCGCCCCTTCTTGTCCTTCAGGAACAGGTTCTTGGTGTGATGGCCGACCATCTCGTCGCGATGCGGCGCGGTCTCGGCAACGGTGAACACGGCCGGGTGATCGGTGCGATGGAAGGCGATGCCCTTCTCGGTGAGATAGGCGCAGAGCTGGTCGGGCGAGACGGGCGCGGTCATGGCGAGGCGATCGGCAGGAGACAGGGCAGGATTCGGGAGCACACTGAAAATGTCTGCCGGAACGGCAGAACAGACTGTAAAATGCCTAGCCCCGTGAGACACTGGCAGCAAGATCGGACCGGTGAATCCGGGCTTTTGTGGAAGGCGGCAAAAAACTTTCACCGGGGTGCTTGCGCTTCGCGGTGCTTTGGGGCAATAACCCGACCGCGCCGCCAACACGGCGCGACTGTCTCGGATGCGGGTGTAGCTCAGGGGTAGAGCACAACCTTGCCAAGGTTGGGGTCGAGGGTTCGAATCCCTTCGCCCGCTCCAGACAATCTCAGGACTTGAGAAGCATGCAAGCGTCGGGTTTTCCGGCGCTTTTTGCTTTTGGGCCTGAGGGTCTCGAGGCCATTCCCCTGAGCCTCCGAAAGCCCGTGGTTACATCGCGGTTACAAGGATCATCGGGAGGTGACAGCTATCCTCAACGCTTGATGAGGATTTTAAGCGCGCCAATGGGTGTCATTCAATCAGGGATGAGAATTGACCACTAGCCAAGATGGGCGCCGAAATCGATCGCGCCCAGGGCTTTATCGAATCCCCTCTGACAGAACTCTTCGTTCAAAGCGAGTGATCTTGTATTCAAGGTCGCGTCCAGGTTACGGCTACGATTCTGGGGCGAGAGCGAGCGGGCCATGTTAGGTGGCGTGATAAGACCTTTGTCGGAATTTCTTTCGACGAGATATAGTCTGGGCCTAAGCGCAAACTTCGGCTCGTTTCTACAGCTTCAGTATATTCGAAAGCGAGAAGAGGAGGCGGGCGTTCTTCTTCGGCTCGAACGGAGAGTTTACCATGACCGGCTTGGCGATGCCGACTGAGAGGTGGAGATCTTCCGTCAGGAAGAGACGCACGCCCGCGCCGACTGATGCAAAGCTCTGGTCGAGGTCATGGCCGGGAAGCTTGATCCGCGCGGCGCCGCCCTCGATGAACGTGAAGAGCTGATAGCCCTTGAGGAATTTGAGGGACAGGGATTGGTCGTAACGCAGTTCGGCCGAGCCTGCGATCGCGTCGTCGCCCGAGATCCAGCCGGCGTCGAAGCCGCGGCCGAAGGAAAGCCCACCTAGGGCGTATTGCTGCGATGCAAGGAGGGGGCCGGACGCCAACTGACCACCTGCCGCGAGCTTGATCGACCAGTTCTCGCTGAAATTTTCGTAATGCGTCAACGAGCCGTTGATCAGCGCGAAATGTGGAGATGCGTCATGACGGGATAGCCAATCGACGCTATCCGGCTGGCCGTCGATGAGGCCGAGGCCCTTGCGGGCCGTCGCGGAAACATAGGTCCAACTACTGGGGCGCAGATGCAGCTTGTAGTCGGCGGTAAAGCTGGCAATGCCGATCCGGTCGGCGAAGATCGGCCCGATGAAATCCCGCTCTGAGGCGCGCGTCACGCCGAGCGAAGCGGTCAGCCATAGCGACTGCATCTGGCTGAGGATCGGAGCGTAGGAGATCTTGGCCTCGACCGTGTCGGCCTGCGAGCGGTTCCTCAGATATCGGCGAAGATCGCCCGGCCAGTTTTCGCTATGCGAAGCCGCGACGCCGATCCGCCAACTGTCGGAGCCGAGCGGGAGGTCGTAGGCAATCCTGCCGTACCGCATCTCCCGCGGTGAGCCGGGGACGAACGATCCGCTGACCGTGAGGCTGTCCCCCGGCATCAACATGGAATTGATTGCGACGCTGCCCGATGCCTGCCACGGGCCCGACGAAGAGGAACCCATGTTGTCGATGGCGGTGGCGCCATAGAGGCGCCAGCTCTCGGTCTTGACACCGAGACGAAACCGTCCCGACCCGGGCGATGTTTCGTCGAGTGTCGTGTCCACGACCTTGATGCCCGGCCGCTCGTTGATCAGGAGTAGTTGGCGCTCCAAGGATGCGAGGCTCGACGGCCGCTCCTCCGTGAGTGGAGCAAGCAGGCGCTCCAGCCCGAAGGCGGCATTCGCTCCGGAGACACTCACTTGCTCGATCACGCCCTCGACGACGGTTACCTTCAGCATTCCCGAGCGCATGTCCTGCGGCGGGATCAGGGCCCGGCTGAGATGAAAGCCCGCCGCGCGATATCGCGCGGTTATAGCGGCTGCGATCGCAGCCAAATCCTGAGCAGATAGTTCCCGATCGATATAAGGCCGATAGGAGGCCGCCAATTCGCTGGCAGGTAACGCGGTCGCGCCCTGCAGCTCGACCTTCTTGAGCCGGAACAGCGGCGTCCGATCCTCAGGCTGCGTTTCAGAGCCGAGGGACGGAAGCGCGACGGGACTGCGGCGCTCCTCCGCCTCGCGTCGCTGCGCCTGCGTCTCGACACCCAAGGGTGCCGGTCGCAATGGGGTCGTGGGAGGCAATGCTTGCGCGCAAACCGGCACGGCGATGAACTGCGATAAGACCATCGCGGCGGCCGCTTTGCGCTTGATGCGCGAGCCTTTGGTCATTCGTGAACGCCTACCCGACCGATTTTATTCTTTAATGAGGAGTGAACGGAAAGGGTTAATGAAGAGTAAGTATTAAGGATTGCTCCGCGGCCGACGGCTAAGTTTCTCTTCATCGCTTCGTGCTTAGGTGGAATTCCCTACGCTTCCAGCACGGAAGCTTCCCGCCTCAAGGAATGAGTGCATGACGGGCCGTTTCGCGTTCTGGCTCGCAGCCGCTGCCGCATTAATCTGCATCGGCGGCCTGCCCGCTGCGGCGCAGGATAACACCTGGAAGGTCGTGAAAACGTCCGGGGAGGCCTGGATAGGCTCCGCAAGTCATCCCGCTTCGCTGACGCAGACGAGCGAACTGCGCCCGGGCGATTCCATCCGGACCGGGCGCAACGGACGCGTTCTCCTCATACGTGGTCAGGAAACCATCCTGGTGTCGCCCAACTCTGCGATCAGCCTGCCCGAGGCTGGGCGGTCTGGCCTGTCGACGGTCATCCAGCAGGCCGGCACCATCATGCTGGACGTCGAAAAGCGGAACGTGCAGCATTTCGAGGTCGAGACGCCTTATCTCGCGGCGGTGGTGAAAGGGACGCGTTTCCGCGTTTCGATCGCTGGAGGCCAGACGAAAGTCGATGTCGTGCGCGGCCAGGTTCAGGTCACCGATTTCCGCTCCGGCGATTATACGCTGGTGAACCCGCAGCAATTCGCGCGATCGTCCAGTGCCGGAGCGCCCGGCCTGAAGCTTGGTGGTAGCGGAGAGCTTGGCGCCGTCACGCGCGGACCGGCGCAGGTCCCGCGCGTGCAGCCGCTTTCGGTCCCGGCCGGCGGGCTGAAGCCCGATGCCGGCTCGGTACCCCTTCGCAACAACGCTCAACCCACGACGTCGGCGGGCATGCCAGGCTCCGGCCAGCCCGTCATCGCCCGTACGCCGGGAGGCGGCGCGCGTATCGTTGCTCCGATCGGAGAGCTGCACCTCAACATCCGCGAAGTCACCAACGGAATGGCGCGCAACCAAAGCGCCGAGGGCTCGAAGATGAAGAGCTTGTCGAGCAGACTTCAGCCTGGCAACGGCGGCAACGATATCCGACTGGACAATAGCGGATCGGCCGGGCCGAACGGCAATGGCGCATCGTCAGGATCAGCCGTTTCCACGGCCGTAACCTCAGGCTCCACTGCCGCCGGCGCCATCGTCTCGAATGCTGCGACGGCAGGCGGCGGTGTCGGCGGCCAGAACGGTCAGGGTGGCGGCGCCAGCGGTAATTCGGGAGCCTCGTCCGGCGGTCTGCTAGGCGTGGTCGGGCAGGTCACGGGCGGCCTCGACGCTCTCATCGACAATCGCGGCCGCGGCAATGCCTACGGCCTGCTGGGCGGGAACGGCATCGGCAAGGCACTGGGCCTGGGCAAGAAGAATTAAAGTGGCCGTGCAAGGGAACCGGGGGGCAGCACGTGGTTGGAAGGCCAGGGTTGGAAGGATGCTGCTCCCATTCCGGTCTTATCTGTTCGCCCTCCTGGCCGTGGCGCTTGTCGTTCTGGCTGGAGCGCATACCCGCCTGCGTGAGACGGTGCTGGATGGGCGATTTCACGTGGTCAAGCGGGCGCCGTCCGGCAGCATCGCCATGGTCGAGATCGACCCGCGCTCGATTGCCGCTGTCGGGCGCTGGCCCTGGCCCAGGTCGCTTCATGCCGAACTGGTCGGCAAGCTCGCCGAACTGGGCGTGACCGACATCGCCTTCGACGTCGACTTCAGCGCCCGGTCGGTCGATGCGGAGGACAGGAGGTTCTCGGAGGCCCTGAAGGGTGCTGGCGGCAGCGTTATACTGCCGATCTTCAGACAGGTCGCCTCTGGTGCCAGCAGCGCTCGGCAAGGCTATGTGAACCGCCCGCTCGCCATGTTCGAAGCGGATGCCTGGCTCGGCATGGTCAACGTAGCGCCGGACCGGGACGGCGTCGCGCGCGACTTCAATTTCGGCGCAACGATCGACGGCCAGTTCATTCCCTCGATCGCTTCGCTGCTGGCCGGATTGCACGAACCCGCCACACCGGATTTCCGGATCGATTTCGGCATCGATGGCAGCGCTGTGCGCGGCGTGCCCTATATCGACATTCTCCGCGGGAACGGGGATCTCGGAGCCGTCCTGCGCGGCAAGAAGGTCATCGTCGCCGGAACGGCCGCAGAACTCGGTGACCGTTTCGTGGTGCCTGGTGGGCAGATCATCCCCGGAGCCTTGCTGCAAGTCCTTGCTGCGGAATCGATGCTGCAGGGCAGAACCCTGCGAACGACCACGTTCGCGCTTTCGCTTGCACTGCTGCTCGTGCCGCTCCTCGTGGCTTTCGTGCTGAGGCGGCGTCGCGCGCGGCACAGGATAGTCGCGGTGATCTCTGCGGCAATCGCGGCAGAAGCAGCGGCAATTGCGATCCAGTCTGTCTATCCCGTCGCGATAGACACCTCACTGCTCCATGTTGCGGCTTTCGCTTACGCGCTGATTGCGCTCGTCGAGGAGGTGGACCTTCGCGGCCTGCTTCGCCTCACGGCGGAGAAGCGCTTCAACAACGTCGCCATGTCGCTGTCGGATGGACTTGTTTGCATCGACCGAGACGGCCGGATCTCGATGTCGAACGAAGCTGCGAGCCGGATTTTCGGGTTCGATGCCTCGCGGATGCAGAGCTTGCAATTCGCCGAGCTGCTGGCAGGCGAAACTGCCGTAAAAGTCCCCGGCGCCTTTCCGAACATCAATGCCCAGGTTCACGAGGAGACGGGGCGGCGCGCCAACGGCGAGCTCTTCCCGCTGGAATGTAGTTGGTCCGTCTGGGAGACACCCTCCGGTCGGCAATACGGGGTCGTGCTGCGTGACATCTCCGAGCGCCGCCGTCAGCAGGAGCGTATTCGATATCTCGCGGAAACCGATCCCGTCTCGGATCTTCCCAACAACAACAGCCTGATTGCCGCCCTGAACGACGCCATCGAGCGCGACGAGCCTCAACGCCTCATGCTCGCGAGCCTGTGGCACTTTCGTCGGATGCGTGATCTCGAAGGACAGACCTTCGCGGATGCGCTCATTCGCGCCGCGTCAGCAAGGCTGAGATCCAAGCTTGGTCAGGGGATAATACTATCACGAAGCGACAGCGACGAATTCGCGATCCTGTTGCCTGCAAACCAAGTCGAGCATCTCGCCGCGTCGCTTATCGAGACGTTCCGCAATGAACCGCTCGAAGCAGACGGCCGCGCTGTACGCGTGCCGATTGTCCTCGGCCATGCCGGCTCCGAGGAGGCCGCCGATCCGGAGATGTGGCTTGGCAATGCTCGCTTCGCGCTCGCATCAGCTCAGCGGCAGGAGGCCGAGATCGCCATCGGCTTCGCGCCGCAGATGCGCGAGGAGGTTGAGAAGCGGATCGACCTCGAAAATCGGCTGCGCCAGGCGCTCGCTGCGGGGGAATTCGAGCTTTTCTACCAGCCGCAATTGGATCTTCAGACCCGCGCGATCGTCGGGGCGGAAGCCTTGATCCGCTGGCATCACCCAGAGCGCGGTTACGTCTCGCCCGGCGAATTCATGCCGGTGATCAACAGCAGCTCGCTCGCTGACGGAGTCTCCGCCTGGGTTCTTGAAACCGCGGTCCGCCAGGCTGCCATCTGGCAGCATCAGGGAACGCCATTGCGCGTCGGCATCAATCTCGCACAGTCCCAGTTCACGGCAGGGACGCTTGCTGCGGAGGTCGCGCGCCTTCTTGAGGTTAACACGCTTGATCCCGCCTGGCTCGAACTCGAAGTCACGGAAGATATCATTCTCGACGACATCAGCCGCGTCAGGGCGATCCTGGGGGCGTTGCACGAGCTCGGTGTTCACATCGCGTTCGACGATTTCGGAACGGGCTATGGCAGCTTGACCTCGCTGAGGGACTTCCCGCTCGATACCATCAAGATCGACCAGACCTTCGTTCGAAGCCTCGAGCCGGGCAGCGAGAATGCCGCGATTGTCGCGGCCACGATCGAGCTGGGCAAGGCCCTGGGGAAATCGATCATCGCCGAGGGCATCGAAACCGAGACGGTGGCCGAGCTTCTGAGGGCGCTGGGCTGCCAGGAAGGCCAGGGCTATCTTTTTGGTCGGCCGATGCCTGCTCGTGACCTTGAGAAGGTGTTGCCGCGCAAAGCAGCATGAGACGGCCCTGCTCGAGAGGCAAGCCGCTTCTGAAATAACCGAGTGAAGAGCGATGCGCGAGCGTTCTTGCTCAGAAATCCTCGCACCGCGTCAGCATTTTGCCGGACGGCAGCGCGAAATAGCACTCGTCTTCGTAGTGAACAGGCGTCCCGTCTTCGAGGGAATAGGAGACCGTCGAGAGGCCAGGCTTGTTCTGCCAGACGATAACGGTGAAGCGATTGCCCTCGTCGTCCTGGCACAGTTCACGATAGAACTCGCGACGTGTGCTCTGTTGGCGGCGGGACGTCTCGACAGGAGTTTGAAACGCGACCATTGGTCCACCTTATGCGACGCATCTATAACGTCTCAACGAGAGGCTCTGCCGCAGTGTTCCCCGGATATTATGCGGCCGCGCTGGATATAATTTTAGGGCTTGCGGCAATGCCGATCCCGCCCAGCTCGCTACCGGTTCGGCTGGCCTTTTGCTCGACATACTGAAGCCGTGTCTTGGCTGTGTTCGGCAGGCCTTTCACTCGCAGCCAAGCGAGATATTCACTTGGCCTCACCGTCACGATCTGAAGGGCTCGGCCACGGGCGAGCCAGGCGTTCATCACCTCCAGCGCATTTCGATGCCATGCGTCATAATCCGACGGCATCTCCACGCGGTCGTGTGCCAATTCCCAGAGCTGGTGAAAATCCTCGCGTTCATATTACGGCAGCGCGACCGTATATCCGAAAGCCAATAAATCCCGCGTTTCCTCGCCATCTGAACACCTCCAACAGCTAGCCAAATCTAAAACCGGCAATCCCAATTGGGTTTCGAGCCTAGTCGACCCGACGCTCTGAATGATCGTGCCTGCGAAAGCCCGGCTCCGCCTGGAGCCGGGCTTTTTTGCGATCTGTCGAAACGATCGGATCGCCGCAGCGTTGCTCCGGCAGCACTTTCAGAAAGGGCAAGCGATGATCGACCGGAACCACGAACGAAATGGCAGCACCAACGGCCCGACCGAGCCGAACCAGCGCCCGCCCGAAAAGCGCGACGACGCTGCTGATGATGCGATGAAGGGCGCGAAGATCATCTCCGAGGGCAATCAGAAGCAGCGGGCGAAGGACCAGGACACTCCTCCGGCCGGTCCGCATGCGAAGGAGTCGCAGACGAACAAGGAGGCAACGCCGGGTTCCGGCGCGCTGCCCCCAACCAAGCCCGTTCGTCATATCGACCCCGGTACTGGCTGACCTTCATCCACCTTCTCTCCGCGAAGTCGCATTGGAAGGTGTTCCGTGGAAAAGCTGAAGACCTATCGCGCGAAGCGCGATTTCCGGAAGACGAAGGAGCCTAACGACGCGAGCGCAGTCGCTCCATCGAAACGCCTGCGCTTCGTCATTCAGAAGCACGATGCGACACGGCTCCATTACGACCTTCGCCTGGAACTGGGTGGCATCTTTAAGTCCTGGGCCGTCACTAGGGGGCCTTCGCTCGACCCCGACGACAAGCGCCTCGCCGTCGAGGTCGAGGACCATCCGCTCGCTTATGGCGATTTCGAGGGGACGATTCCCAAGGGCCAATATGGTGGTGGCACGGTTCAACTCTGGGACCGGGGTTATTGGGAGCCCGAGGGGAAGCTCAGTCCGCAGCGACAGCTCGAAAAGGGCGACCTCAAGTTCGCGCTCGACGGCAAGCGACTGCAGGGCAGCTTCGTCTTGGTGCGCATGAAGCACGATCGCGATGGCGGCAAGCGCACCAACTGGCTGCTGATCAAGCATCGCGATGATCATGCGGTCGCTTCCGATGGCGATGCAGTCTTGAAGGCTGACGCCTCGGTGGCCTCGGGCCGGACAATGAAAGCTATCGCGGCTGGGCGCGGCCGCTCGCCCGAGCCCTTCCTGCTGGCTGAGCAGGCCGTCGAAGCCGATGCGGTCTGGGACAGCAAAGAGGGCTTGGCAGCCGAAGCACGCGCCGAAAAGCCGGCGCCGAAACAGACGACAGGCCGGGCCTCGAAAGCAGGCCCCGCCGCTGCGGCCGGTCTCCCGGCGTTCGTACCGCCTCAGCTTTGCCGGAGCGTGGAGCGGCCACCGGCAGGCAGCGGCTGGCTCCATGAAATCAAGTTCGACGGCTATCGCATCCAAGCGCGTGTCGCGGGCGGCAAGGTCACGCTGAAGACGCGCAAGGGGCTCGACTGGACGAAGCGGTTCGGGGTCGTGGCCAAGGCGTTCAAGGGCCTGCCGGACTGCATCGTCGATGGCGAGGTCGTCGCGCTCGACGACCATGGTGCGCCGGATTTCGCCGCGTTGCAGGCAGCGCTATCCGAGGAAAAGACCGAAAACCTCGTCTTCTTCGCCTTCGATTTACTGTTCCTCGACGGCGCGGATTGGCGCGAGCAGCCGCTTTTCGCCCGTAAGCAAAGGCTGGAGGCGCTGCTGCGTGACGCGGCCGATGGCGTGACGCTGCGCTATGTCGAGCATTTCGAGACAGGCGGCGATGCGGTGCTGAAATCCGCCTGTCGCCTGTCGCTGGAGGGCATCGTTTCGAAGCGCGGCGATGCGCCCTATGTCTCCGGCCGCAGCGATAGCTGGACCAAGGCGAAATGCCGCGCCGGCCATGAGGTCGTCATCGGCGGCTGGGCAACCACGGCCGGCAAATTCCGCTCGCTGCTCGTCGGCGTCCATCGCGGCCCGCATTTCATCTATATCGGCCGGGTCGGCACCGGTTATGGCGCGGCCAAGGTCGAGAAGCTGCTGCCGCGCCTGAAAGAGCGCGAAGCCAAGACCTCGCCCTTCACCGGCAAGGGCGCGCCACGGCGAGCGTCGGGTGTGCACTGGGTCGAGCCGGCCCTCGTCGCCGAGATCGAATTCGCGGGCTGGACCGGCGACGGCATGGTCCGGCAGGCCGCCTTCAAGGGCTTGCGCGAGGACAAGCCGGCGGCCGAAGTCGAGACCGAATTGCCGGCGCAGCCTGCGGAAACCGCCCTCCCGAAGCCGGCGCCGACGCGCAGCGGGCGTGTCGAGGTGCTCGGCGTGCCCTTGTCCAAACCCGACAAGCCGCTCTGGCCCGATGCCGAGGACTGCAAGCCCGCGACAAAGCTCGACCTCGCGCATTATTTCGAGACCGTCGGCCAGTGGCTGCTGCCGCATATCAAGGGCCGGCCCTGCTCGCTGCTCAGGGCGCCCGACGGGATCGAGGGCGAAATCTTTTTCCAGCGCCATGCCGGCCTCGGCACCTCCAGCCTGTTCGAGCTAGTGAAGATTTCCGGCGACAAGAAATCTTATCTTCAGATCGACCGGATCGAAGCTTTGATCGCCGCTGCCCAGATCGGCGGGATCGAACTGCATCCGTGGAACTGCCGGCCCGGCGAGCTAGAGATTCCCGGTCGGCTAGTCTTCGATCTCGACCCTGGGCCGGATGTGTCCTTCGACGCCGTGATCGCGGCAGCCCGGACGATGAAGGAGCGGCTCGATGCGCTGGGCCTTGTCAGCTTCTGCAAGACCACCGGCGGCAAGGGCCTTCATGTCGTGACGCCGCTGGCGAAGCCCCGCCGTGGCGGCCCGGACTGGCCGGCAGCCAAGGACTTCGCGCGCCGCGTCTGCGCAGGGATCGCGGCCGACGAGCCGGAGCGCTATGTCGTCAACATGGCGAAGCGCCTGCGCCAGGGCCGGATCTTCCTCGACTATCTCCGCAACGACCGCATGGCCACGGCGGTGGCGCCTTTATCGCCACGCGCGAGGTCCGGCGCGCATGCTTCGATGCCGCTGACCTGGTCGCAGGTGAAGGCGGGGCTCGATCCCGCCCGCTACACCATCCGCACGGTTCCGAAGCTGCGGGCCGCAAGCAAGGCCTGGGCGGATTATGACGAAGCCGAGCGGCCCTTGGCGGATGCGATCAGGAAGCTCGACCGGTCCTGATCGGCGCCCCGCGGTATCGGAACGGATCGGCGGCCGATGCGTTTCGCGTCCGATCGGAGAAGCGCCTATGGCCCAGCGGACATTCTGGAAAGGCTATCTCAAGCTCTCGCTCGTGACCTGCCCGGTCGCGATGATGCCGGCGCGCTCCGAGAGCGAGAAGGTCCGCTTCCATACGCTCAATCGCAAGACCGGCCACCGCATCCAGAGCCGCTTCGTCGATGCCGTCACCGGCAAGCCGGTCGCCGATGACGATGAGGTCAAGGGCTATCCCAAGGGCGACGACGACTACGTCATGCTGGAGGATGACGAGCTCGACGCCGTCGCGCTGGAGAGCACGCGGACCATCGATATCGAGCTGTTCGCACCGCGCTCCTCCGTCGGCTGGATCTGGTACGACACGCCGCATTATCTCGTGCCGGACGGCAAGATCGGCGACGAGGCCTTTTCCGTCATCCGCGAGGCGATGAAATCAACCAAGACGGTCGGCATCTCCCGCGTCGTGCTCTATCGGCGCGAGCGGGCCGTGCTGCTCGAGCCGCGCGACAGAGGCATCGTGCTGTGGACGCTGCGCTATGGCGACGAGGTCCGCGACGAGAAGGACTATTTCGCGGATATCAAGAAGGCGAAACCCGAGCCCGACATGCGCGCGCTCATGGAGAAGCTGATCACATCGCGCACCAAGGACTGGTCGCCGGAGCTCGCGCAGGATCCCGTCCAAGACGAGTTGCTGGACCTCATCAAGGCCAAGCAGAAAGGCCGCAAGCCGGCCAAAAAGGCCAAGCCGGCCGCTAGCGAGGGCAATGTCGTCAGCATCATGGATGCGCTCAAGCGCAGCCTCGAACCGCGGAAATGATCAGCCTGCCTTGCGTCGCGGTTCGGCCTTGGCCGCCGTCTTGCGGGAGGATTTGCGCTTCGCCGCCGGTTTGTCGGCCGATTTCCCACTTTTCCCCGCCTCGGCACTCTGCCGGAGAGCGTCGAGCAGATTGACGACCTTCGCCGGCTCCGGCCGTTTCACCGGCTTGATCTTGCGGCCTTCGATCTTCGCCTTGACCAGCTCGGCCAGCACGTTCTCATAGCGGTCGTCGAAGGCCTTGGGGTCGAAGCGGCCGGCCTTGGTGCGGATGATGTGCTCGGCGAGTTCCAGCATCTCGCCCTCGATCTTCAGCTTCGGGATATCGTCGAAGGCGCTCTCCACCGGACGCACCTCGTAGTCGAAGTTGAGCGTCGTCGCGATCATCCCCGCATCATGCGGCCGGATCAGGATCGAGCGCATCCGCCGGAAGATCACGGTGCGCGCCAGGGCTGCAGCCTCGCGGTTCGCCATGACGTCGCGGATCAGAGCGAAGGCCTCAGCCGCGACCGGCGTGCTAGGCGTCACGTAATAGGGCCGGTCGAAGAAGAGATCATCGATCTCGTCGCAAGGCAGGAAGGTCGCGACATCGAGGGTCTTGTCGCTTTCCGGGATAGCCTCGGCGATCTCATCGGGCTCCAGCACGATGTAGTCGCCATCGCCGCGATCATAGCCCTTGACTTGGTCGTCCTTCTCGACCGGCTTGCCCGTAACCTCATCGATGAACTGGCGATGGACGCGATTGCCGGTCTTGCGGTTCAGCGTGTGGAAGGAGATGCGCTCGCTGGTCGAGGCCGCGGTGTAGAGCGCCACCGGGCAAGTGACTTCGGCGACCTTGAGGACGCCTTTCCAGATCGCTCGCGGCGCCATGGTCGCCTCTCAATATGTGTGTTCGCGGCCCTAACAGCAGACTCCGTGAACATCGTCGAGCTTCGGATGTTCCGCCGGCATCTGAGCCACTTCACGGGCCAATCTCAGCCTCCAGGTCTCCAACAATCCAGCCACATCAATTTCTTCGCCGGCAGGTCCGGGAAGCACCAGCGAGCGTGGAACAGAATCACACTGCGGGCCGTTCGATTCACACTCGGCGGCCTTGAGCCGCTCCCCATCAGGAGTGTCGGACAATGAAAACAACAATCCTCGTTTCGCTCGTCGCAGCTACGATTTCGTTCGGTGCGATCGCTCAGACGAGCACCACATCTCCCATGCCGGCACCCAAGGCCGACGCCGACAAGAACGCCCCGCTGCCGGGCGCCAACAGCTTCACTGAGGGCCAGGCCAAGAGCCGCCTCGAAGCCAACGGCTATTCCAGTGTTGGCGCGCTGAAGAAGGACGACAACGGCGTCTGGAAGGGTACGGCCACGCATGCCGGCGCGCAGGTCAATGTCTCCGTCGACTATCGCGGCAACATCACCCGCAACTGATCTCGACCCTTAAGCCCAACTCTTGGAGGCAAACATGACCCGCACCCTGACTCGCACCTATGACAACTACGAAACGGCCCGCTCGGTGGTCGAGCAGCTAGAGGCCGCAGGCGTTTCCAGCAACGACATCAGTGTTGTCGGCAGCGCCGGTACGTCGGACGAGACGAATGCCACGGAAGGCGCCGGCATCGGCGCCGGCATCGGCGGCGCTGCCGGCCTCCTTGCCGGCATCGGCATGCTCGCGATCCCCGGCGTCGGTCCGGTCGTCGCGGCCGGCTGGCTTGCATCGACCGCAGCCGGCGCCGTTGCGGGCGCCGCGGCCGGCGGCCTCGTCGGCTCCTTCGTGAAGGAAGGTCACGACAAGAACGAAGCGGATTACTATGCCGAGACGGTTCGCCGCGGCGGTTCCGTCGTTTCGGTCCGCACCGAGCCCGAGCGTGAAGCCGCGGTTCAGGCCATTCTCGACGGAGCCACGCCGATCGATCGAACGACGCGGGAAGCTGAGTATCGCGCCAGCGGCTGGGAGCGGTTCGACGAGACCGCGGGCCCCTATCGCCCGCCTGTCGTGTGATCGCTCCAACACAGAACGCCGTGATGGAGGCCCCGCCAGCTTGGCTGGCGGGGCCATTGTCTTGAGCAGGACGGAGTTGTGGGAGCAACTTCTAGGCTGAGCTCCATGCCTTCTCATCGCTTCAGAACCCGGTCGATCTTGCCTGCGCCCAGGTCCGCACGCGATGCGGCACGGCGTCAGGTCAAATCGCTGATCGATGACGGAGAACGCGAACCGGGACGTACGCGGCTTGCCTACATTCTGGCGTCTTTTGTGATGCTGGCGCTGAACGAGAATGATCTGGTCGACCACACGCTGCGACAATATCGGGCGCGCGATTAAACCGATCTGCGGGGAACTACGGCGTCCAGCACGCGTTCAGCCGCGAGTATCGCCACCACCTCTGGACCAAGCATGAACTCGCACTCACTCGCGGCCAATGACGCCCCGAACGACCTGTTTCGTCCCCTGCAAGCCATCGATTTCCTAAACCCCCCGATTCTACTGGCGGGGGTCGTCGACAATCTGATGTATGCGTTTTTCCGGGATAGGCTCATGACGGCGCCCCGCGAGGGAAGCGTCGTCATCGAGCTGAGCACACTTGGGGGTGATCCTGAGGTCGCGCGCATGATGGGAGAGGATATTCGCTTCCATAGCGAGCAGGAGCCGGCACGGCGGTTCGTCTTTCTGGGCAAGACCGCGATCTACTCCGCCGGCGCCACCTTCATGAGCTTCTTTGCCCGCCCGAACCGCTATCTCACGCGCGGCACGCGGCTGATGGTGCATGAGCGCAAAATCCAGGCGAACATCATTCTGGATGGTCCGTTGACGATGTGCATCGCCAATCTCAAGGCGAAGCTGAACGAGATCGAACACTCCATTCAGATTCAAAACGAGGGGTTTCAGAACCTCATCGCTGGATCGTCGGTGACGATGGAGCAGGTTCTCAAACTCGCACCAGAGAACTGGTATATCGAAGCCAATGAGGCCAAAAATCTGGGCCTCATCGAAGGTGTGATCTAATCTGCGTTCGCTTCGAAGCGGGCTCGTAGCTTACGAGTGGCGGCAGAAGGTCGGCGCCGACCCGAAGGGCTGCGGCCAATAAGCTCGCTGGGACGATGGCGTCGCTGTCCAAGCACCATCTCACATAAGTCACTGATCGATTGGCTGCGCTGGCGAGGTGGGCTTCCACGTCCTCGGGGGACATGAAACTGCACAATGCCATGCTCATCTGCCGCCCGGTGGGAGGGCGAGAGCGCCATTGCCGGACCAACACGCCATGATCGGGTACTGAGTGAAACATTGGAACCCTCCCGATGCGACGGACACAACGAACAACGCGTGCGCTGAAGGAAGGTTCAGCTGCGATATATCCGCGGGCTCAGCGGGATTGGGCGTTCAGAATCTCGTGTTCTATGAGCTTGCTATCGCCGATGTGTAGCCTGGCAGGATGTTGAACGAACTGCCCGTGGCTAATGCTCACTGACGTGCTGGCCTCACAGCTCAATCGGCGTCAGTGAAGAGATCAATGCCGAGGGCGCGCCGTTCCTCAAGCTCGCCTGTGAACTGGGTTTGGAAGGCATCATCGCGAACGACGATCCGCTCCGTATCGATTGGGACGCAATGGTGACTGGCTAAAGGCGAGACGCGTGCAGTCCGACAGCTTCGCCATAAGCGGCTACGAACCCTCGTTGCGGCACTCTGCGCGATCGGGCGCATCTTAGTCGCCGAACGGCAAAACAAATATGTAGCTTACGCCGGCGGAGTGAGCATCGGCTTCACCCACTTCAGCGCCTTGGTGCTTGTAGATCCGTCGGGCTCTTGGGAGCATTTCGCGGATCGACCTGGCCGGATTGTAGTTCGCGCTGCGTTTGCAGGTGGTTCAGATTGAAGCCGATGAATATCGCTACGATGATGAATGCGATAATCGCCACGACGCGGATGCCGACTTTCTTGGCGACATTCGGCGGGTGTGAATTCTCGATCGGCATCGCCTCACTCCGATCCGGTGCCGCTCGGGACATCGTCTTTGGTTTTCGGCTCACTGCGGCCGGAGGCGGCCGTGACGGCCAGCGACCGCTCGTACCGTTCCACCGCTGCGTTGATCGCGTTCAATTGACGCTCCTCGTCGCCGCCCTTCGCAGAGCCCGCGAGGTGGATCGCTCGGTCAAGAGCCTCGTTCAGTTGATCTTCGTTGCGGATCACAATGCGTGCCATGCAGGCTCAACCGCGGTTCGATCCGATCGTTCCTTTGTGCGCAAAAAGCCGCTTGATACTGAGCGCTGAGGTGTGATGGCCACTAAACAAAAAAAGCGATGCAAGCCTTGGAACCAGATCGCCTTGAGCAAGTATCGATGTTCTGAGACGCGGCAGAGGATCGCGGCTTTCGACATTGCCGGGGGGCATAGAGTTGCCGTTAGACGAGGCTCTAAAAAGGCTGCGATTGCGGGAGGAAGAACTTGCCCGCGTCCAGCGCATTGGCCAGATCGGTGGCCTCGAAGTCGACCTCCGTGAAGGCGCCTTTCGGAACAAGCGCTCTCCCGAGTATCTCGCAGTCCACGGACTCCCCCCGGAGTCAGAGAACGAAACCCACGAGGCGTGGGTTGCTCGCATCCACCCGGAAGACCGAGACCGGGTCGTCAGCCATTTCCATCGGAGCGTGTTTGGCACCGATGTCGAGTATGAGGCCGAGTATCGCATCGTTCGCCCGTCGGACGGCGCTGTGCGCTGGATCCTAGCCAAAGCTGAAATCCAGCGGGATGAGTTGGGCAAGCCGGTCAAGCTCATCGGGGCGCATATCGATATCACCGCCAGAAGAACTGCCGAAGAGCAGCGGGAACTCATCGCTCGCGAGTTGCAGCACCGCATCGGCAATATCTTTGCCGTTGTCGGCAGCCTCATTTCAATGGCCGCTCGGACAGAGCCTGCTTCTGCTGAGTTCGCAGAAGGCATCGTTGAACGAATTGCATCGCTGAACAGGGCGCACGGCATCGTCTTGAAAAGCAGTGATCGAGCGCCCGACACCCTTCTGGAACTCATCGGGCGACTGATTGCACCCTACAACGCGGGCGCAACCCCTTTGATCACGATGAATGGGGACGGGGTGGGGGTTGGCCAGTCCGCTTCTACGGCAATCGCACTGGTGCTTCACGAACTGGCGACGAACGCTGTGAAGCACGGCTCCCTCTCTGTTCCCGGAGGAACGGTGGAGATCAAAGTCCAGGCATCGGGTGAAGATGTCCGTTTGCGCTGGGGAGAGTTCGGCGGTCCCATGGTCGACGGCGAGCCTCAAAGGCGAGGCTTTGGCAGCCTTCTTGTCGATCGAGCGGTCAAATCACAGTTGGGCGCACGCATGCACTTCGCCTGGCTTCCCTCCGGCTTGGTCGTCGAGATCGAGATGACCAAATCAAGGCTCAAGGCCTAAAGGCCGGAACAAACATGAGCTGCATGGCTTGCTCTTCAAAGGAGTCAACCATGCCAAAGCAACGTGAAAATCCGGCGATTTTGGAAGACGAGCGTGAGCCCGCCACGCCAGGGGAAAGCCCTCTAGCCGCCGACCCTATCCAGACCGGGCGCCGAGTAAGCGAGAGGACAAACGTCCATGATGAAGGGAGTGACGCGAATAACACTCCAGATGGCCTGACGGAGTCGGAAGAGGCGGTGCGGCAGGCAGCGGAGGATGTGCCACTGGGGCAGAGGCCCGAGGGCTCTACGGAGTCGATACCAGTGTTCGACAGAGCGGGCCTTCCACCGAAAGTCTGACGTCTGATGCGTCGCGGCGATCAGCAGTTTGATCAATCACATGGAGTAGCGTCTCGTGACGATCGAGAACGAGGACCAGTATCAGCGAGCTATCGCACGATTGAAGTCGCTGGCCGACCTGCCCGACGAAGAGCGCGACGAAGGCGCTTTCCTCGATCTCTCGGCCGCCATGGTGGCGTACGAAGCGAGCCTTATGACGCCTGCCGAACAATAAGGAGGTACGGGTGTTCTCCTTCCTCACGCCAGCCCAAGCAGGCGACATAGATCCCAAACGGGCAATCGTTCGATGCGTCGATGACTATGAACGAGCGACGCAGCGAGTCCTTGAGCTCGGGAACCCGGAAGCAGGCACGCCAGAGGAGATGGAGCTGATCGGCCTTATCGAGGCGATCGAGAAGTGGGAAGCGCGCCACGAGGACGCGGAGGGTTGGGAGTAGATTCTCCGGACTAAGCTGAACTACCGACTGGTAGCCGCGCCATGCTTCTTTCGAATGTTTGCGCGAAGACGAGGACGCT
Organism: Allobosea sp. GW821-FHT09G06; assembly: GCF_059416005.1. NCBI lineage: Bacteria > Pseudomonadati > Pseudomonadota > Alphaproteobacteria > Hyphomicrobiales > Alloboseaceae > Allobosea > Allobosea sp. GW821-FHT09G06. Next base: position 150,482 of record NZ_JBWKOI010000001.1, read on the forward strand.
TCGCCAGCATTGAGCCCCCGAAAGGGCAAGCGCTTTTAGCCGGTGGGGTGAATGGTGGGGTTGTCGCGGACCAACCAAAATCTTTCAGGGCGATCAGCTTCTCGCTTTCTTGGGCTTCCACAGCGTGTTTCCTTCAACTGCGTTGATCGCTGTGAGAACGGAAACATGCTGGGCGCCTTGGATGGGAAATCGAGCGAAAATCGGCAGGGTTACACGGCGGTTGCAGTTTGAGCGGTTCGCGGGTCTTCGAGATCGGCGAAAGCCTACGAGTTTGGCTCACCCGTTCAATTTGAGCCTAGGCGCAGCAGTGCCGTCGGAGACGCCAACATTGAACGCGCTCAAGATATTGGAACTGAAGGATAAATCGCTTGCCAAGGTTGGGGTCGAGGGTTCGAATCCCTTCGCCCGCTCCAGACAATCTCAGGACTTGAGAAGCATGTAAGCGTCGGATTTTCCGGCGCTTTTTGCTTTTGGGCGCGGATGATCCGACGCCCTTTTCGAGATGCCTCGAAAGCCTCTGGTTATCTGCTGGTTTCGAGTTTGCTCTGGCCGTGGGTCACAGGCACCCTCTCATCGAAGGAACTCTCCCGATCCCACCGCTAGCAATGTGAATGCGGGCGATCGTGGGCTCGCAGCGGCGGTCCTACTCGACCAGTCCACATGTTGAGCAAGAGCGCTCGACCGGCCTCCTGCCTGCGCTGCGCCCTGGTGTCCCCAAGTCGCGGGCGCGTTTGATTATCGGGGAGGCTTTCGAAACCTAGTGCTGCGCGGCCAAGGCCGCAGCGACCGCCCGGCCGGCTACGGCATGGCCATAGGCGTTCCAGTGGGCGTCCGAGGCGAAGGCGAAGGGCTTGCGCTTGGCCGCCCACTCAGCCGCGAAGACCGGATGCAGGTCGAGGAAAGGCACGCCATGTCTCGCGGCGGCCGCAGCGGCGATGGCATTCAGCCTGAGGGCCGGGCTATCGCCGCGGCCGGCCTCGATCGCGGCGCGGTCGCCGTCCATCACCAGTTGCAGGCGGGCGCCGGCCGCTTGTGCCAGCGCCTTGAGGCGGCCAACGACGTGGTCGGTCGCCGCCTTTACATCAGCCTCCCGAACCAGCACCGCGCCGATCTCGACATTGGCCGCGTAGTTGCCTTCCGCAGCGCGGGCCGGGCCGAGGATGGCGTCGACGATCGCCTGCGGACGCACCTGCCAGCGATAGAGGAAGAAGCTGCTCGTCGCCGTCCGTCTGAGGAACTCGACTGACCCCGGACGCCAGGGCGTCGGCGGCAGTTCGCCGATGACTTTGCCGTTCTGGACGTCGAGCTTGCGGAAGCTCGACGTATAGCGGCCCGGCCTGAAGACGAAGCTCTCGTCGAAATCATTGTGGACCAACATGACCACGATCGTATCCGGCTGCGCCTGCCCGACTTCCTGCTGGATCATCTGGACATATTGGCTCATCGGCGCTCCGGCGATGCCGTAGCGGTAGGCTTCGGCCGGGCCGGTGGAGCCAAGCGCCTCCGCCGTGACCTCGGCGAAGCTGCGGTCGAAGGGGACCTGCAGCGCCTCGACGAAGCTGTCGCCGACGAAGGCGATGCGCCGCACGCCCGGCCGGCGCTCGCGTGGATAGGTCGGCAGCGGCGAATTCCAGCCCTCTCCATTGATCGAGAATGGCGCATCGACGTCGTCGCGCACCCGCCAATGCCCGCTCTGGCCGGGAGCGTAGCGCACCAGCTCATTGATGAACGCGTTGCGTGGCACGTCCGAGCCCGGCAGCACGAAGCGAAAGACCACGAATTCGCAGACAGCGAGGAATATGACGACGCTTCCCGCCATCACCGCGAGATTGACGAGCAGACCGCGCAGGCGTGAGCGGGGACGAGCGGCCATCGACGTCAATCCAGCTCGAAGCGCGAGGTGTAGTCGAGCGCCAGCGCCGGGTCCTGCTTTTCCTTGCGCAGGACGCAGGTGCCGACCACCAGCATCTCGATATCCGAGCCCATGAAGCAGCGGAAGGCATCCTCCGGCGTGCAGACGATCGGCTCGCCGCGGACGTTGAAGCTGGTATTGACCAGAACCGGGCAACCCGTCGCCGCCTTGAAGCCGCTCAGCAGGGCGTGGAAGCGCGGATTGGTCTCGGCATGCACGGTCTGGAGCCGTGCCGAATAGTCGACATGGGTCACGGCCGGAATCTCGGAGCGGGCAACGTTGAGCTTGTCGATGCCGAACAGCGCCTCCTCCGCGGCGGTCATGGCGCGGCGGCGTTCCCGCCGGACCTCCGCGACCATCAGCATGTAGGGCGAGACACCCTCGTGCTCGAACCAGTCGCCGACATCCTCTGCCAGTACGGCCGGCGCGAAGGGGCGGAAGGATTCGCGGAACTTCACACGCAGATTGAGGGTCTTCTGCATGCTCGGGCTGCGCGGGTCGCCGAGGATCGAGCGGCCGCCCAGGGCGCGTGGGCCGAACTCCATCCGGCCCTGGAACCAGCCGACCGCCTTGCCAGCGACGAGCCCTTCGACCGTCTGCGCCTGCATGCCGGCTTCGTCGTGCTCCTCGAAGACGGCGCCGACGGCACGCAGGCGTCCGGCGATCTCCTCCGGCGCGAAGGCCGGCCCCAGATAGGAGCCCGCCATACCATCGAGGCCCGCGGCGACCGTTCGCGGCTGCGCGAATTGTCTGTGATGGGCGGCGAGCGCCGCCCCGAGCGCTCCGCCGGCATCGCCCGAAGCGGGCTGCACCCAGATCTCGGCGAAGCTGCCGTCGCGCAGGATCTTGCCGTTGGCGACGCAGTTCAGCGCGACGCCGCCCGCCAGGCAGAGATTGCGCTCCCCGGTTTCGGCCGCGAGCGAGCGCGTCATGCGCAGGACGATCTCCTCGGTGACGGCCTGGATCGAGGCGGCGATGTCCATGTGGAACGGCGTCAGCTGCGCCTCGCCCGCCCGCGCCGCCTCGCCGAACAGCGCCTCGAATCGGGCATTGGTCATGGTGAACCCGCCCATATAATCGAAATAGCGCTGGTCGAGCCGGAAGCTGCCGTCCGGCTTGAGATCCACAAGATGGTCGAGGATGGTCTGCGCATGCACGGGCCGGCCGTACGGGGCAAGCCCCATCAGCTTGTACTCGCCGGAATTGACCTTGAAGCCGGCATAGTGGGTGAAGGCCGAATAGAGCAGCCCGAGCGAATGCGGGAAGTGCAGCTCCTTGACGATGTCGAGCGCGGCCCCGTTGCCAAGTGCGACCGAGGTCGTCGGCCATTCGCCGACGCCGTCGAGCGTCAGCACCAGGGCTCGCTCGAAAGGGGACGGGTAGAACGCGCTGGCGGCGTGGCTGAGATGGTGCTCGCTGAAGAGGAGTTTCGCCGGATCGAATTCGGCATCGAGCGCCTTCAGCTCGTCGCTCAGGAGGCTCTTCTGGAACAGTTTCTCACGCAGCCAGAGCGGCATCGCCGTGAGAAACTGCCGGAACCCGCGGGGCGCCACCGAGAGATAGGTCTCGAGTAGCCGCTCGAATTTGACGAAGGGCTTCTCGTAGAAGACCACCGCATCGAGCTGCGATAGCTTCAGTCCGGCTTGCGTTAGGCAATAACCGATCGCGTGCACGGGGAAACCCGCGTCATGTTTGATGCGCGTGAAGCGCTCCTCCTGTGCGGCCGCGACCGGCACGCCGTCGATGACCAGCGCAGCTGCTGAGTCGTGATAATATGCGGAAATGCCGAGGATGCGCATCGCGTCCGTCAGAACAGCGTGTAGATGAAGGGAGCGACGGCCGAGCCCTTGGTGAGCACGACGAGCCCACCCATTACCACCATCATCATCACGATCGGGATAAGCCAGTATTTCTTGCGAGCGAGCAGAAACTCGGTGATTTCGCGGAGGAAGGACAAGGGCGCGGCTCCTGCTCTCAATACTGTTTGGTCATTGGGCCGGGCCCGGCGGGATCGCGCGCGATCCAGTAGCTTTGTGCGCCGCGGTCGAAGCTCGTCGGAATCGGACGCTTGCCGAGCAGGCGCATCATCAGCGCGATCGGTGTGAAGACAAGGAAGAACATGGCCCCCATGATCAGGGGTGTCATGATCTTGTGTAGCAGAAGGCCGAAGCGGAACCAGAGTGCGTTCAACGGTTTCAGCAACGCCGGAACCAGCAGCGCCGCGCCAGCGAACGCCGCCGAGGCGCTGCTCCAGCCGAGTACGAAACCAGGGTGGCCGCGCCAGAGTGCGAGCAGCGCGAGGATGGCGAAGAAACCGGCCATGACCAGTCCGAACTGCCGTTCGCTGGACTTGTTGATGGTCTCTTCCGGCCCGCGTCGTTGAAAATCGGACATCGCCTACTCCGCTCGTGACCCTTTGGATTTCGTTCGGCCGGCGCCGCATCGCTGCGGACAGCGGGTGCTCCTTAGAGGATCGGACGAAAAAGTGGAATCCCGCCTCTCCGGACATCCGGGACGGAAGAATGGCCGGATCGCCATTTTGCCTCTGACGGACGCACGCCAGGTGCAGGCTTTTTCAGCATGCCGGGAGGAAGGCTGTCTATGGTTTCGCCACCCGGATGCGGATCTGGCTCGGGCACGGTCGGTTCGGCGCTTGCCGCTTTTCGGGCGGGCCGTTCCCATTTTCGGCAGGCCTCAATCTTCAAACGCAAGAGGGCGCCCCTTGGCGCCCCCTGCATTCACATCCGCAATTCTCGTCCTGCAGGTTCATTCCAGCTCGGCGCCGCGCTTCTCGGGAATGAGGAGCCACATCGCGATCAGGTCGAGGACGTAGAGGGCTGCGAGCAGCGCGATGGCGGTCTGGAAGCCATGCGTCGCGGCGATCGCGCCGACGACGACCGGGCCGAAGCCGCCGACGCCGCGGCCGATATTGAACAGCACGTTCTGGGCGGTGGCGCGCGCCGCCGTCGGGAAGAGCTCGCTGATCAGCGCGCCGTAGCCGCCGAGCATGCCGTTGACGAAGAAGCCCATGACCGCGCCGCCGACCAGCAATTGCATGGGATCGGTCAGGCGCGAATAGACCATGACCATCACGGCAGCGCCGATCATGTAGCCGAAGAAAGCCGGGCGGCGGCCGATCCGGTCAGCGATATGGCCGAAGGCGAAGATGCCGAGCGCCATGCCGGCGATGGTCACCGCGGTCCACAAGGCCGATTGGGTGAGCTGGAAGCCGAACCGCGTGGCGAGGTAGTTCGGCAGCCAGATCATCACGCCGTAATAGCCGAAGTTCTGGACCGAGCAGAGGATCACCATGCCGAGGCTGAGCTTCGTGGTCTCGCGGTCCTTGACCAGCAGGCGCAGCGCCGATTCCTTCGGCCGGTCCTTGGAGCGGGCGACGAAGACGTCGGGCTCGTGCAGGGAGTGGCGGATGAAATAGGCGACGACCGCCGGCAGGATGCCGATGGCGAACATGCCGCGCCAGCCGATCGAGGGCAGCAGAAGCGGGGTTGCGAGCGCCGCTGCCAGCACGCCGACCTGCCAGCCTAGACCGACATAGGAGGAGGCGCGCGCCCGCTTCGAGGCCGGCCAGGCTTCGGCGACCAGCGCCATGCCGATGCCGAACTCGCCGCCGAGGCCAAGGCCCGCGATGGTGCGGTAGAACAGCAGGTCCCAGTAGCCCTGGGCGAGCGCGCACATGCCGGTGAAGACGGCGAAGAGGACGATCGTCCAGGTCAGGACGCGGACCCGGCCGAGGCGGTCGGAGAGCATGCCGAAGCCGATACCGCCGAGCACCGCGCCGACCAGGGTCGCGGTGACCAGCGAGGCGGCCTGCGCCTGGCTGAGCTGGAGATCGGCCGAGATCGCACGCAGCATGAAGCCGAGGATCAAGAGGTCGAACCCGTCCATGGCGTAGCCGATCGCGGCGCCCCACAGGGCCTTGCGCGCCTTGCTGTCCACCTCAGTCGGTGCCGATGGCGCGGCAGCCATTCGCAGTTCACTCATGATTCAAGCCCCATGCTGCTGCTCCGGCCAAGCGCGGAGCGACGATGCCGGCACGGCACCGCCCAAATTCGAATGATTTTGCCATCTCATGCGATCTGAGCCGGCGCAATGATCCCTCGCGGGCCAGCTTGTGGATGCCGTGGGAAACGCTGCAATGGTCGTTTTTGGGCAACGCAGCCGCCCTGTTGCCCTCTGGCTGGCGCCAGAAGCGGTGTGAGCGGCGGAATTGGCCCGCAGACCGTCGTGAAAATCGCCGCGCGGAGGGATTGACCTGCCGGGCAAGGGCGATCAGAAGGGGCCGTTTGCCAATTCGACCAGTCCCAGCGCCCTTGCCGTCCCCGGCGAGCGGCGTCGCTCAGCCCGGAGAGACCGCGCCCATGTCCAACCTGTTCACCCCCACCGACAGGACCGAGATCGCGCGCGAAGCGGCCAAGATGCTGCTCGAAATCAAGGCCGTGCACTTCTACAGCGACAAGCCCTTCTTCTTCACCTCGGGCTGGGCGAGCCCGGTCTATATCGACTGCCGCAAGATCATCTCCTACCCGCGCCTGCGCTCGACCCTGATCGATTTCGCGGCGACGACGATCGTGCGCGACATCGGCTACGAGTCGCTCGACATCATCGCCGGCGGCGAGACGGCGGGCATTCCCTTCGCCGCCTGGATCTCTGACCGTCTCTCGCTGCCGATGCAGTATGTCCGCAAGAAGCCGAAGGGTTTTGGCCGCAACGCCCAGATCGAGGGCTCGGTCGTCGAGGGCGCGCGCACGCTGCTGGTCGAGGACCTCGCCACCGACGGGCGCAGCAAGGTCAATTTCGCCGAGGCGCTGCGCACGGCCGGCGCCGATGTGCAGCACTGCTTCGTGCTGTTCTACTACGACATCTTCCCGAAGAGCCGCGAGCTGATGAACGAGATCGGCATCAACCTGCACTATCTCACGACGTGGTGGGACGTGCTCGCCGTTGCCAAGGACAGCGGCCATTTCGAGCCGAAGATCCTGGCCGAGGTGGAGAGCTTCCTCAACGACCCCGCGACCTGGTCGGCCAAGCATGGCGGTATCTCGGCCTTCGGCGAGGAAAAGAAGCCGGCCTGAGGGTTAGCTTCGCGCCTGGGTGTCTTCCCGTGCGCGCTGCGGCACGCGAGTGCTGCTGCGCAGACACGGGATCGCACGACGAGGAGGTTCTCTTCAAGCGGAAGGGCGCCTTCCTGCATGTGAAGTCGCCCTTATCGGAAAACGGTCCCGTGTCTGCGCAGCGGCATTAACATGCCGCTGCGCAGACACGGAATGACGCCCTTCAAATAGTGCCCTTCGCCGCTGCGCTGCGCGCCTCGAGCGCCTTGCCGACGCGGCGCATCGCCTCGCCCGCGGCATTGCATTCCTCGTCGGTGAGGACCTGCATCATCGCCTCGATCTCGGCGACATGGATCGCCATCGCCTTTCGGGTGATCGCCTCGCCGGCGGGCGTCAGCCAGAGGCGGCGCAGGCGCCGGTCAGCCTCGTCGTTGCGGCGTTCGATCAGGCCGCGCTTCTCCAGCACAGGCAGCAACATGCTCATGGCGCTGCGGCCGACCAGAAGCTTCTCGGCCAAGGCCTGCTGCGAGAGGCCGGGAACGTGGAAGATGTTGGCGAGCACGTCGTAATGCGCGAGCTGGATCCCGAGTGGCGCCAACGACTCGGTGAGCACCTTCTCCCACATGTTATGGGCGCGGGCGATGGAGACCCAGTTGCGGAAGCGCGGCAGGTCCCAGGGCAGGGTCTGCGTCTCGGAAAGCTCTTGCTTTTTGTTCATGGCTGAACATAATAGTTCAGCGTTGAACAAAATCGGATATTCGCCATGAGCGCTTCCGCCCTCCGTTACATGCGCCCGCTGGTCCGCGCGGCGAGCCTTATAGCTCCACGCACGGCCGGCCGCCTCGCCTTCCGCCTCTTCTGTACCCCGCCGAGGCCGGCAAAGCGAAACGGAAACGGCGGCACGGGGGGGCAGGTGTTGCCGGCGCGATTGCGGCAAGCGAGTCCGCGCGCGATTCCCTTCCCCTGCGGGAGCGTGCAGGCCTATGTCTTCGAGCCCGAGGATCATGCGCCGACCCGGACGGTGCTGCTGGTCCATGGCTGGACCGGCGATGCGGCGTCGATGACAGATTTCGTCGAGCCGCTGCTGGCGGTGGGCTTTCGGGTCGTCGCCTTCGACCTGCCCGGTCATGGCGCCTCGACCGGGCGCGAGCTCAATATTCCGCTCGGCGTCGCGAGCCTTGCCGCGGTGTCGCGGGTGTTCGGGCCGTTCCACGCGATCGTCACACATTCCTTCGGCGGGGCGATCACGCTTGCGGCGCTGGCGGGCTCGGTCAGAGGGCAGCCTGTGGTCAGCGCTGACAGGCTGGTATTGATCGCCGCGCCGTCATCGGTCACCCGGATCACCCGGCAGTTCGGCGATGCCCTTGGCCTCGGCCGGCGCGGGCAGGCGGCGCTGGAGCGGCGCATCCATGTCGTCGCGGGCAATCCGGTCGAGGCTTTCGAGGGGCCGCTTCAGCTCAAGGCGATCGGTTTGCCGACGCTGGTGATCCATGACCGGCAGGATCGCGAACTCGGCTTCCAGCATGCCGAAGCGCTGGCCGAGAGCGGCCCGTTCGTCAGGTTGGAGGTGACGGAGGGGCTCGGCCACCGCCGCATCCTGAAGGCGCGGCCGGTGGCCGAGAGCGTGGCCCGCTTCGTGGTCGGCGCGGGCTAGCTTAGAGCCAGCCCATCAATTCGCGCTGGACGACCTCGGCGATGACGTCGATGCCTTCGCGGGAATCGTTCAGGCAGGGCAGATAGGCGAATTTCTCGCCGCCATTGTGCAGGAAGATCTCGCGGTTCTCGCCGTCGAGCTCTTCCAGCGTCTCCAGGCAGTCGGCCGAGAAGCCGGGCGCGACGATGGCCATGGATTTCTTGCCGGCTTGCGCCAGCGCCTTCACCGTCTCGTCGGTATAGGGCTGGAGCCATTCGTCCGGGCCGAAGCGCGACTGGAAGGTCAGCGGGAACTGCTCCTCGGAGAGGCCGAGCTCGGCGCGCAGCAGGCGCCAGGTCTTCACGCACTGGCAATAATAGGGGTCGCCCTTCAGCAGGTATTCCTTCGGCATGCCGTGGAAGGAGCAGAGGATGACCTCGGGCGCGAAATCGAGCTTCGCCAGCGAGGCGCGCATCGAGCGGGCGAGCGCGCCGATATAGACGGGGTCGTCGTGATAAGGCGGCGCGACGCGCACCGAAGGCTGCCAGCGCATCTGCATCAGCGCGCGAAAGGCCTGGTCGCAGGCGGTGGCCGAGGTCGGCGCGGCATATTGCGGATAGAGCGGCAGCAGCAGGATGCGGTCGCAACCCTGGTCGAGCAGCGCCTTCAAGCGGCTTTGCACATCGGGAAAGCCGTAGCGCATCGCCCAGTCGAAGACGACGCGGTCGCCGGCCAGCGGCTTCAGGCGCTCCGTGAGCTGCTCGGTCTGCGAGCGGGTGATGGTCTTGAGCGGGCCCTCGTCGCGCTCGTTGTTCCAGATCGAGGCGTAGTCCTTGCCTTTTCGGCCCGGCCGGGTCGACAGGATGATCAGGTTGAGGATCGGCCACCATTTCCAGCGGGGCTCCTCGATGACGCGGCGGTCCGAGAGGAACTCCTTGAGATAGGCGCGCATCGGCCAGTAGCCGGTGCCCTCGGGCGTGCCGAGATTCATCAGGAGCACGCCGATGCGCCCGTAGCGCACCTTGGGATGATCCGGCGGCAGGGAAGCGGCTTCGCGGCTTGGCGCGGCGGCGATGTCAGCAGTCATGAGCGCATGCTCTCCCTAGATCGTCGCGCGCCCTGGCGGGTGCGCGGTGGCGATCTATCTCTTTCGTGAGCATCGGATTTCTCCGAAAAGTGCAATCCACTTTTCGGTCCGATGCTCTGCCCTCGTGATTTAGACGAGTTCGCGCTTTCGTCCAGCCTCGAAACCCTCCGAAAGTCGAGGTGCGACACTGCCGCCTCCGGCTTCTTCCGGTGCAGCTGCCTCTGGCCAGCTTGGCCACAGTCTTGCTAGTCTGGAGCCGTTCTCAAGACATAAGGGCGCCCCGATGACGAAGCTCACCCGCCGCAAGGCTCTCGGCGTCCTGGCGGCGCCTGCCACGCTCGCAGCGACCGCCCCCGTGGCGATGGCGCAGCAGCCGGCACCGAGCTTCACGCTGCTGCTGCTCAACGACATCTACAAGATGAGCGACGACAAGGGCCGTGGCGGCTTCGCCCGCGCTTCCGGCATCGCCAAGGCCGAACGGGCCAAGGGCGTGCCGGTGTTGTTCTGCCATGCCGGCGATTGCTACTCGCCCTCGCTGATGTCGGGCTTCGACCAGGGCGCGCATATCGTCGCGATGCAGAACAAGATGGGCATCGACGTCTTCGTGCCCGGCAATCACGAGTTCGATTTCGGCAAGGACAACTATCTCAAGCTGACGGCGGCGCAGAATTACCCGACATTCGCCGCGAACCTGCGCGATGCCGTCGGCAACACGCTGCCGCAGCACAAGGATTCGCAGGTCTTCGAGCTCGGCGGCATCAAGGTCGGCGTCATCGGCACGACCTATGATCCGACGCCGCAGCTTTCCAATCCCGGCGACCTGAAATTCTCCTCGACGATGGAGGCGCTGCGCCGCGAGGCCAAGGCGCTGAAGGGGCAGGGCGCCGACATCCTCGTCGCCGTGGTCCATGCCGACCGCGCCATGGATTACGAGATCGTACGCTCGCGCGTGGTCGATATCGTGCTCACCGGCCATGATCACGACCTCGCCATCGCCTATGATGGCAAGGTGGTGATGGTCGAGTCGAACGAGGAGGGCAATTACGTCACCGCCATCGACATCGCCGTCAGCGTCCGGGGCGAGGGCGCGGCGCGGCAGGTCTCGTGGACGCCGACTTTCCGCGTCAACGATTCCCGCTCGGCGACGCCCGATCCGGATGTCGCCGCCATCGTGAAGGGCTATGAGGCAGAGCTTTCGAAAGAGCTCGACATCGATATCGCGACGCTCGCCGCGCCGCTCGATTCCCGCACCGGTGTCATCCGCACGCAGGAAACCGCGATCGGCAACCTGATCGCCGACGCGATCCGCTCCGCGACCGGCGCCCAGCTCGCTATCACCAATGCCGGCGGCATTCGCGCCAACAAGCAATATGCCGCCGGGCATAAGCTGACCCGGCGCGACGTGCTGAGCGAATTGCCCTTCGGCAATGCCACCGTGATGGTGGAGATCACCGGCAAGGACGTGAAGGATGCGATCGAGAACGGGTTGCGCGACGCGCCGCAGGGTGCCGGCCGCTTCCCCGTCGTCTCCGGGCTCAAGTTCGAGGCCGATCTGAAGCAGCCGCAGGGTTCGCGCGTCACGGCGGTCACGGTCGACGGCAAGCAGATCGATCCCGCGGCCAAGTACACCGTCGCGTCCAACAACTTCATGCTGGAAGGCGGCGACGGCTATACGGCACTCGGCCGTGGCAAGACGCTGCTCGGCCTGACCGACGGCAAGCTGATGGCGAACGAGGTGATGGTCTATGTTCGCAAGCTCGGCACGGTCGATGCCAAGGTCGAGGGTCGGGCGGTCTTGAAGTGAATTGCAGCGAGGCGCTCGCGGCCTTTCTGGCGAGCGCGGCTTCGGAGGGCTGGCGGGATTTGCCGGTCTTCGCTGCCGATGGGGTTGCCGGGCGCGCTTGCGCCGCCGTCGATGCCGAGCGGGCGGCCGGCGAGGTGGTGGCGCCGGCTCCCGAGCGCGTCTTCGCCGCGCTGGCGCTGACGCCGCTCGATACGGTCAGGGCGGTCATCCTTGGGCAGGACCCCTATCCGACGCCGGGCCATGCCAACGGGCTCGCCTTTTCCTATGTCGGGCCGCCGCCGCTGCCGCGCTCGCTGGTGAATATCTACAAGGAGCGGGTAGCCGATCTGGATGAGCCGGCTCCTGCCGATGGCGACCTGACGCGTTGGGCGAAGCAGGGCGTTCTCCTGCTCAACACGGCGCTGACGGTGCGGGAAGGGGCGAGCAAGGCCGGTTCGCACCTGTCGCTCGGCTGGGGCGCAGTGACGGATGCGGTAATCGCGGCGGTCTCGCGCGAGCGGCCGCATGTCGCCTTCCTGCTCTGGGGCAATCCGGCGCAGGCGAAGCGCCCCCTGATCGACGAGAGCCGGCATCTGGTCTTCGCCAGCGCCCATCCCTCACCCCTGTCGGCACGGCGCGGTTTCTTCGGCTCGAAGCCGTTCAGCCGGGCCAATGCCTGGCTGGAGGAGGAGGGGGAGAGGCCAATTGCGTGGTGAAGCGCACTAGCGTCATGCTCGGGCTTGACCCGAGCATCTCGTGCAGGAAAGGCGCCTTACCCGGCAAGAGATTCTCGGGTCGAAGCTCTGCTTCGCCCGAGAATGACGGCCAGGTTCACCCGATAGGTCGCTCGTCGGCGATGACCTTGCCGTCGTTCGGCAGCGCGCCGAGCGGCAGGATTTCCACGGCCCCCTTCAGCTTCGTCACCTGCTGCAAGGTCGAGGAGACCGCGTCGACGAAGCCTGCAGGCTCGGCATAAATCTCCGCCTTCAGCGTCATCGTATCGGTCTCGTTGGCGCGGCCGACGACGAGGCGGAGCTTGGCGATCTCGGCATGGCGCTTGGCTATTTCGGCGACCTGCTCGGGGCGCACGAACATGCCCTTGATCTTGGCGGTCTGGTCGGCGCGGCCCATCCAGCCCTTGATCCGGGTGTTGCTGCGCCCGCAGGCGCTCGCGCCCGGCAGCACGGCGGTGAGGTCGCCGACCGCGAGCCTGATCTGGGGATGATGCGGGTCGAGATTGGTGATCACGACCTCGCCGACCTCACCTTCCGGGACGGGATCGCCGGTGCCCGGCCGGACGATCTCGACGATCAGGTTCTCGTTCAGCACCATGCCTTCGCGGGCCGGGGTCTCATAGGCGATGACGCCGACATCGGCGGTGGCATAGAGCTGGTAGGCGTCGATGCCGCGCTCTCGGACCCAGGCCTGAAGCGAGGGCGGGAAGGCGGCGCCGGAAACCACCGCGCGCTTGAGCGAGGAGATGTCGATGCCGCGCGTCTCGGCCGCCTCGATCAGGATCTTCAGGAAATCGGGCGTGCCGGCATAGGCGCTCGGGCGATAGGCGGAGATCACCTCCATCTGCTGCTCGGTATTGCCGGGGCCGGCCGGGATCACGGCGCAGCCGAGCGCACGGGCGGCCGAATCCATGATGAAGCCGCCGGGCGTCAGGTGGTAGCTCAGCGTGTTCAGGACGATATCGCCCGGCCGAAAGCCGGCGGCAAAGAGGCCGCGCGCGGCGCCCCAGCTGTCGATCGCGGTGCCCTCGGGTTCGAAGATCGGGCCCGGAGAGGTGAAGAGCCGGCCGAAGGAGCCGGGCGGCTCCGCGACGAAGCCACCGAAGGGCAGGGCGGCTTTCTGCAACGCAGGCAGTTCCGCCTTGCGCAGGATCGGCAGGCTGGCCAGCGCCTTGCGGTCGACGATCGCGGCGGGGTCGATGCCGGCGAGCCGCTCGGCATAGGCCGGTGCCTTCAGGGCCGCGGCCAGCACCGCCGGCAGGCGGGCGAAGAGATCGGCCTCGCGCGCGGCAGGCGAGCGGGTTTCGAGCGCGTCGTGGTGCTCTGTCATGGCAGGGTCTCGTCTGTCGGGGTGCGGTGCCGGATCGCTTGGGGTCACGACAGCCAGCGCTTGCGGCGCTTGTAGCTCTTCACCTCGCGGAAGGACTTCTTGTTGCCCTCGGCGACGCCGAGATAGAATTCCTTCACGTCCTCGTTCTCGCGCAGCATCCTGGCCTCGCCGTCCATGACGACGCGGCCGGTCTCCATGATGTAGCCGTAGGTCGCGTAGCGCAGCGCCATGTTGGTGTTCTGCTCGGCGACGAGGAAGGAGACGCCCTCGTCGGCATTGAGCTGGCGGACGATCTCGAAGATCTCCTCGACGATCTGCGGGGCGAGACCCATCGAGGGCTCGTCGAGCAGGATCATCTTGGGGTTCGACATCATCGCCCTGCCGATGGCGCACATCTGCTGCTCACCGCCGGAGGTGTAGCCGGCCTGCGACGAGCGACGCTGCTTCAGGCGCGGGAACAGCGTGTAGATCTTCTCGAGGTCGCGCTTGATCGCGGCATTGCCGTCGCGGCGGGTGAAGGCGCCGGTCAGCAGGTTCTCCTCGATCGAGAGATGGCCGAAGCAGTGCCGGCCCTCCATGACCTGGATGCAGCCGCGCCGGACCAGCTCGTTCGGGGACATCTTGTCGACGCGCTCGCCGTCGAAAACGATCGAGCCCTTGGTGACCTCGCCGCGCTCGGCCTTGAGCAGGTTGGAGATCGCCTTCAGCGTCGTGGTCTTGCCGGCACCGTTGGCGCCGAGGATCGCGACGATGCCCGCGCGCGGCACGGTGAGCGAGACGCCCTTCAGCACCAGCACGACATGGTCGTAGATGACCTCGATATTGTTGAGCGACAGGATGGTGTCGCTCGCGGTCGTGGCGGCCTGTTTTTCGAGGGTGGCGGTCGACATCTCACGCTCCTTCCTTCTCCCCTCGGGGGAGAAGGTGGCCCGGCGTCAGCCGGGTCGGATGAGGGAAATGACGGATGAGAGCTGAGCAGGTCTGCCCTCATCCGTCTGCTTCGCAGACACCTTCTCCCCCGAGGGGAGAAGGAAGAGCGGCGGCGGGAGCCGCCGCCGGCTGCCGTCAGATCAGGACGACTTCTCGCAGGCTTCGGTGCGCTTCGGCCAATTGCCGGCCTTCTCGACATAGTCCTTGGCGTTGGACTCGATCAGCGGCCGGACCTCGTCCTTCAGAGGCTCGATCCAATCGCCCTTCTGCGTCCACTTGCTGCCGTCCCACTCGGCGACATAGGCCTTGTGGTGCCCGGAATGGTCGGCGCAGCTGATCTTCACAGGCGAGGCGAAGCCCGCCATGCCGATCTCCTTGAGCCTGGCCTCGTCGACATTGAGGCTCTCGAGGCCGCGGCGCATGTCTTCGGAGGTGATCACCTTCTTGCCAGTCAGCTTCTGCGCCGTGCGGACCGCCTCGACGACCAGCATCGAGTTGTAGACGCCGCGATTATAGAGGTTCTCGCCGACCTTATCCTTCGGCGTCGTGCTCTTGCCCTTGTCGACAACGTGCTTGAGGATGTCCTGGATCACCGGGAAATTCTGACCTGCGGCGTTGAAGTTCAACGACTTGTAGCCCTTGGCCTCAGGCCCGCCCGCGCGCGCATCGTCGTCGCCGCCGGCCCACCAGACGCCGACCAGCTTGCCGATCGGGAAGTTGTTCTTGATCGCTTCCTTCACTGCGGTCGGGTTCATCGCGCCCCAACCCTGGTTGTAGAGGAAGTCCGGCCGATCGCGGCGGATCGAGAGCCAGAGCGAGCCCTGGTTCTGCATGTCGGCAGCGGCCACCGGATAGAGCTTGAGCTCGAAGCCGTATTTCTTGGCGAGGTTCTCGAGAACCGGGATCGGCTCCTTGCCGAAGGGGGCGTCGAGGTGGATCAGACCAAGCTTCTTGCCCTTGAGCTTGTCCATGCCGCCGAGCTCGGCCGCCATGTGCTTCACCATCAGCGAGGCGCCGTCCCAGTAGGTCAACGGCGGGATGAAGACCCAGGGGAAGTTCGTGCCGTCAGCCGAGGAGGATAGGCCGTAGGCCATGGACAGGATCGGGATCTTGTCGACATGGGCGCGCGGGATCGCGGCCAGCGTCGCGCCAGTCGACCAGGGTGAGTAGACGATGGTATTCTTCGACTTGGCCTGCTCGTAGCACTCGATCGACTTCTTGGTGTCGTAGCCGGTCTCGCACTCCTCGTAGATGACCTTGACGCCGTTCACGCCGCCGTCGCGCTCGTTGATCATCGTGATGTAGTCGCGCATGCCGTCGCCGATCGGAATCCCTGAGCCCGAGAACGGCCCGGTGCGATAGGCGTTGTTGGCGAAATAGACGCTGTCCTGCGCTAGGGCCGGGGCAAGCGTGCCGGTGGCTAACAGGGCTCCGAGCGCTGCGCCCTTCAACAGATTGCTGGTCTTCATGGACTTCCTCCGTTCGTTTCCTCCCGACCAGACTGCTGTCGGATCGGTCTTTATCCGCCGGCGCTTCACTGTCGCCGGTCGTTTCTTGGGCTCATCCCTTAAGCCTCAATAGGGGAAGGGCCACGTCCGCAATTTCTGCTTCCCGATCTGCCAGAGCCTGGCGAGGCCGTGCGGCTCGACGATCAGGAAGGTGATGATCAGCGCGCCGACCAGCATGAAGGTGACGTGCTCGGCGGCGGCGCCCGCGATCGGGATGCCCAGCGCCGGCAGGCCGAATTTCAGCGCCGTCGGCAGGATCGAGAGGAAGGCCGCGCCGAAGAAGGAGCCGATCAGGGAGCCGAGGCCGCCGATGATGACCATGAACAGGATGTTGAAGGATAGGCGGATCGAGAACACGTCAGCCGCCTCGCCGCCGCCGTACCAGAGGAAGATCATCATCGCGCCGGCAACGCCGCAGAAATAGGAGGAGACGGCGAAAGCGGCGAGCTTGGCGTTGAGCAGCTTGATGCCCATCAGCTCGGCGGCGATGTCCATGTCGCGCACCGCCATCCAGGAACGGCCGAGCTTGCCGTGGACGATATTGGAGGCGAACCAGGTCAGTACCACGACGAGGCCGAGGCAGACGAAATAGCGCGTCTCCGGCGTCGCGGCCGCGCCCGTCAGCGGGATGTTGAACAGCGTGCGCTGCGGCACCTCGATCGCGCCGGAGGCGTTGTAGTTGAACAACCACGGCACGCGCACGAAGGCCCATTGCAGGAAGAACTGCGCGGCGAGCGTGGCGACCGCAAGGTAGAAGCCCTTGATGCGCAAAGAGGGCAGGCCGAAAAGCACGCCGATGCCGGCCGAGAACAGTCCCGAGACAAGGATCAGGACGATGATGTTCACGCCCGGAAAGAAGGTGGTCAGCTTGTAGCAGCTATAGGCGCCGACCCCCATGAAAGCGGCGGTGCCGAGCGAGATCAACCCGGTATAGCCGGTGAGGATATTGAGCCCGATCGCCGCCAGCGAGAAGACGAGGAAAGGGATCATCACCGAGGCGATGAAGAAGTCGCTGCCCAGGAAGGGGATGGCGACGAGAGCGATCGCCAAGATGACGGCGATGCCGATCCGGTCCTCCTTCAAGGGGAAGACCGCCATGTCGGCTGAATAGGTGGATTTGTATTGGCCGGCCTCGCGGTAAAGCATGTCGTCCGGCTCCTCAGATACGTTCGATGATCTTGTCGCCGAACAGGCCCTGCGGCCGGAACAGCAGGAAGCCCAGGGCGATGAAATAGGCGAGCCAGCTCTCGATGCCGCCGCCGATCAGCGGGCCCCAGTAGAATTCGCCGAGCTTCTCGCCGATGCCGATGATCAGGCCGCCGACGATGGCGCCGGGGATCGAGGTGAAGCCGCCGAGGATCAGCACCGGCAGCGCTTTCAGCGCCACGATCTCCAGCGCGAAGGACACGTCCGAGCGGGCGCCCCACATGATGCCGGTGATCAGGGCGACAATGCCGGCGGTGAACCAGACGATGACCCAGATCTGGTTGAGCGAGATGCCGACCGAGAGCGCGGCCTTGTGGCTGTCGGCGACGGCGCGCAACGCGCGGCCGATGCGGGTATACTGGAAGAAGGCGGCGAGCGCGGCGATCATCAGCGAGGCGATGAGGGCGGCGGCGATGTCGATCTTCTGCAAGGAGACCAGCCCGCCGAGGATCTGCAGGTCGACGGCGCCTTTCGGCAGGTAGAGCTGCTCGGCGATCATCTGCTTGGGATTGCCGCCGAAGAGCGACTCGCCGAAGCCGATCAGGAAATAGGTGATGCCGAAGGTCGCCATGAACAGGATGATGTCGGGCTGGTTGACCAGCGGACGCAGCACCACGCGCTCGATGGTGACGGCGAGCGCGAACATCACGCCGAGCGTCAGGATGACCGCGAGGAAGGCCGGAACGCCCTTCTCGTAGAGGCCGACCAGCGTCAGCGCCGCGAACACCACCATGATGCCCTGAGCGAAGTTGAAGACGCCCGACGCCTTGAAGATCAGCACGAAGCCGAGCGCGATCAGCGCGTAGAGCACGCCGGAGACGAGGCCTTCCCAGACCGTCTGCACCAGCAGGTCCGGCGCCTGGACCATCTGCTGGAACGGGTCGACGAAGATCGCATAGAGCGTATTGGATGAATCGAGCCGGACGCCGATCGCGAGCGCCGCAATCACGGCGGCGACGATCAGGCCAGCCTTGACCAGCGGGTTGGCGAGAAGGTTCGGGGCGGGGCGGGTGGCGATGTCGCTCATGTCTCCACGCTCCTCAATGCGCCACGCCGAGATAGGCATCGATGACGCGCTGGTCGGCCTTGACCTCTTCCGGCGTGCCGTCGGCGATCTTGCGGCCGTATTCGAGCACGACGACGCGGTCGGACAGGTCCATGACGACCCCCATATCGTGCTCGATCAGGGCGATGGTCGTGCCGAACTGGTTGTTCACGTCGAGGATGAAGCGGCACATGTCCTCCTTCTCCTCGAGGTTCATGCCGGCCATCGGCTCGTCGAGCAGGAGCAGCTCCGGCTCCATGGCGAGCGCGCGGCCAAGCTCGACGCGCTTCTGCAGGCCGTAGGGCAATTTGCCGACCGGCAGTTTGCGGATGTGCTCGATCTGCAGGAAGTCGATGATGTCCTCGACGACGCGGCGATGCGCGATCTCCTCCTGCATCGCCGGGCCATGGCGCAGCGCCTGCCAGAAGAAGCCCTTCTTCATCTTGAGCGTGCGGCCGGTCATGATGTTGTCGAGCGTCGACATGCCCTTGAACAGCGCGACGTTCTGGAAGGTGCGGGCGATGCCGCCGGCAGCGGCGCGGTGCGGGCGCATCTTGGCGCGGCGCTCACCCTTGAAGACGATCTGGCCTTCCTGCGGCTGGTAGAAACCGTTGATGCAGTTGAGCATCGAGGTCTTGCCGGCGCCGTTCGGCCCGATGATGGCGCGAATCTCGCCCTTGCGGATGTCGAAGGAGACATCGGTGATCGCTTTCACGCCGCCGAAGCGCAGCGAGATGTTCTCGACCGAGAGCAGAACCTCGCCCTTGGCGCGGATGGGAGTGCCCGTCACGTTCATCGGCTCCGCGTTCATGCCGCCTTCGCCGGCGACGGCGCCTCCTGCCCGGTCGGGTAGATCTTGGCGTCGCGCACCTTGACGCGGGCCGAGATCACGCCCTTGCGGCCGTCCTCGAACGTGACTTCGGTCGAGATGTCGGCAGCGTCCGAGCCGTCATAGAGCGCGGTGACCAGCGGGGCGTAGCGCTCGGCGATGAAGCCGCGCCGGACCTTCTGGGTGCGGGTGAGCTCGCCGTCGTCGGCGTCGAGTTCCTTGTGCAGGATCAGGAAGCGCTTGATCTGGGCGCCGCCCATCATCGGTTCGGAGGCGAGCGAGCGGTTCACCTCGTCGACATGCTTCGCGATCATGTCGTAGACGAGATCGTGGCCGGCGAGCTCCTGATAGGACGCGTAGACCACGTTGTTGCGCTCGGCCCAGTTGCCGACGGCGATGAGGTCGATGTTCAGCGCGACGGTGGCATGGTCGCGGCCCTGGCCGAAGGCGACGGCTTCCTTGATGTTCGGATAGAATTTCAGCTTGTTCTCGATGTATTTCGGCGGGAACAGCTCGCCATTCGCGAGCTTGCCGACATCCTTGGCGCGGTCGATGATCTTGAGATGGCCGCCTTCGTCGAAGAAGCCGGCATCGCCGGAGCGGACATAGCCGTCGGCGGTCATGGTCTCGGCGGTCTTGTCCGGGTCCTTGTAATAGCCACCGAAGATCGAGGGCGAGCGGTAGAGCACCTCGCCATTGTCGTCGATGCGGATATCGACCATCGGCGCGGGTTTTCCGACCGTATCGGCCTTGATCTCGCCGTTGGGCTGCATGGTGATGTAAACGCCGGCCTCGGTCTGGCCGTAGAGCTGCTTCAGGTTGATGCCGATCGAGCGATAGAAGCGGAAAAGCTCGGGGCCGATCGCCTCGCCGGCGGTGTAGCCGACCTTGATATTGGTCAGGCCGAAGCGGTTGCGCAGCGGGCCGTAGACCAGCCAATCGCCGAGCTTGTAGAGCAGGCGGCCCTTCAGCGGCACGCTCTCGCCGTTCAGGATCTGCTCGCCATAGCGCTTCGCGACATCCAGGAAGTAGTGGAACATCTTCCGCTTCAGGCGGCCTGCATCCTCCATGCGCACCATGGTCACGGTCAGCATGTTCTCGAAGACGCGCGGCGGGGCGAAGGCGTAGGTCGTGCCGACCTCGCGGCGATCGTCGATCACCGTGTCCGGGCTTTCCGGGCAGTTGACGCAGAAGCCGGCCAGCATCGCCTGCGCGTAGGAAAAGACGTGGTCGCCGACCCAGGCGATCGGCAGATAGGCGATGACCTCGTCGGTCTCGTTGAGGCCGTCGAAGCCGCAGCCGATCTCGGCGGCGATCAGCACGTTGTAATGGCTGAGCATCACGCCCTTGGGCCGCCCGGTGGTGCCGGAGGTGTAGAGGATGATGCCGAGATCGGAGCCCTGGCCCTGTTCCATCTCGCGGGCAAGCGCGGCTTGCGCCTGCGGGTCCTTCAGCGCCTTGGCGCCGTCAGCGATCACGGTCTCGATGGCGTGGAGCTTGGTGTGGTCGTAGTCGCGCAGGCCCCGAGGCTCGTCATAGAGCATGTGCCGGAGATGCGGCAGGCGATCGGCGATCGAGAGCAGCTTGTCGACCTGCTCCTGGTCTTGCACCACGGCGAAGACGGCCTCGGCATGGTCGAGGACATAGGCCATCTCCTCGGCGACGCCATCGGCATAGACCGGGACGGGGATCGCGCCGATCCATTGCGCCGCGCACATCGACCAGTAGAGCCGCGGCCGGTTCTGGCCGATGATCGCGACCTTCTCGCCGCGCTTCAGGCCGAGGTCTGCCAAGCCCTTGGCGAAGTTGCGGACATGCTCCGCGACCTCCGCCCAGTTCCAGGACTGCCAGATGCCGAGATCCTTGTGGCGGAAGGCGACGCGCGAGGCGCGCTCCTTCGCGTTGCGCAACAGCAATTTCGGAAAGGTATCCGCCTGGCCGGCGGTGCCGCTTGCCACGATTGCGTTCTCCCTGTCGAGCCGCCATGCGTCGTGGCGACTTCCGCGGGCCGGTTTCCGGCCTCGTTCTCATGCAAGACTTGCAGGCGGCCATCATCCTTGCAAGGACCCGCTTGACAGACAATTCGCCTTTTGGTGACTATTGTCCCGCCGAAGTTTGCTTTTCACGCAGTTGTGTTGCGCGACCTTTCTGCTTCAGCCCTGATTTTCCTCACGAATTCGGCAGAATGAATCGGCGGGCGGAGCCGTGTCCGCGGCGATGGCGGACCGACTCATGCTTCATCATCTGTCTTTCGGTGTTGCCGATATCGCGCGTGCCTGCGCCTTCTACGACGCGGTGCTGGCGCCGCTCGGCTATATCAGGGTCTGGCAGGATCTGCGACCGGGCGAAGCCGGGCAGGCGGTCGGCTACGGTGTGCCGGGCGGGGGCGACAAGCTCGCGCTGAAGCACAGGCCTGAGGGGCAGACGCCGCCGGGGCCGGGCTTCCATCTCGCCTTTGCCGCGCCGGATCGTGGGGCGGTCGATCGCTTCCACGAGGCTGCGCTTCGACATGGCGGGCGCGACAACGGCGCGCCTGGCCTGCGCGCGCATTACGGGCCGCATTACTACGCGGCCTTCGTGGTCGATCCCGACGGCTATGCGATCGAGGCGGTGTTCAACGCGCCGGTGTAGCCGCCTCTGCCGTGACTGAAACCTCTGTCGGAGGTGTAGAAAGGCCCGCCATCCGGGGATGCCGGGCCGCTGAATCGTGGCGGGCGCTCGTCAGAAGCGCTCGTAGTGATGGCGCCGATAGCCATGAGCCGGTGCCCAGGGCGGCGGGCCACCGTGGCGACGGCCATAGCCGTAGCCACGGTCATAGTCGCGGCCGTAGCGATGACGGCCATACCGGTCCTGCCGCTCCATGTTGCGCTCGATTTCCCACATGCGGTGTTCGCGGTTGTGGCGGGTGTATTCGGCGGGCAGGCGATCGAGAGCGTCGGCCTGCGGGAGCGTCACGGGCGCGGCTGCGGCCGGTGTTGCGGCGATCGCAGCGAGAGCAAGGCCAGCGGCTACAAGAATTCCACGCATGGTCGTCTCCTTCTCTTTCGACGTGCTTCATCAAAGCAAGTCCCGGCGCAATGTTACCTGAATGCCGGTGTTGGCTGCCGTTCAGATATGACGGCGCTGCTGCGCGGGCGAATGCTCCGACGCCCAGCCGGGATTCCCGCGGGTGGCGCGGACTTTCACAGGCTTGCAGGCGTGGAACGGATCGAGCCAATTGCCCCAGAGGCGGCGGGCGATGTCGGACTGGGCTGCAGCGTATTCGGCGATCTGGTCGTTGACCCGTTTCGTCATGAGGTCGAGGAGGCCAAACATAGGGGCGGTTCCTTTCTCAGCCGTGGCTGTTCGGGAGAAGGAACGCGCGAAACGCGATTTGGTGCCCTGCAACAATTTTCAACCTTCGTAGCGGGCGAGCCGGTCGAGGTCGCGGATAGTGACGCTGCCATGGCCGAGCTCGATCAGGCCGAGATCGGCGAGCTTCGCAAGGCCCTGATTGGCCATCTGGCGGGAGATGCCGGCGAGCATGCCAAGCTCCTCCTGCGAGATCGCCAGCGTGCGGCCGAGATCGGGATAGAGGATCGGGTTGAACAGCCAGGCGAGGTTACGGGCGAGGCGGCCGGTGGAATCGAGCGTGCGCTCGGTCTCGGCCAGCGAGATGAACTGCGCGAGGCGCTCGTTGAACTGGTGCACGAGGAAGCGGTTGAAGGCCGCCGAATGCTCGAACAGCCAGAGGAAAGTCGAGCGCCGCATCAGGGCAATCCGCGACTCGCGCAGCGCTACCAGCTCGTAGCGGCGCGCCTCGGCCTTGATCACCGTGCCCTCGCCGAACCAGGCGCCGGCGCGCAGGCCGGCGAGGGTCGCCGATTTGCCGGTCTTCGAGGTCGTCGCCATCTTGACCAGCCCCTCGGCCACGCCGGTCCAAGCCTCGAGCCGGTCGCCGACATGGCAGATCGAGGCACCCTTGCCGTAGCTCTTGAAGGAGATGCCACGCCGCGCCTCCTCGAACTCGGCCTCGGACAGGTCGTGGGACCAGGAGGCGATGGCGCGCAGTTCCTCGGGGGTGATCAAGGTGGCGGTTGTCCGGGTTGCAGAAGCAGGCTTCGGGAGGCGTGGCGTCATTCTCGGGCGAAGTGGAGCGTAGACCCGAGAATCTCCTTCAGGAAGAGGCTCCTGAGCCTTCTTCTCACGAGATGCTCGGGTCAAGCCCGAGCATGACGGTGCGGAGCGCTGCCGGCTATTCCGCAGCCTGCGGCAAGGCGCTGGCAGGCGGCCCATCGCGCAACTGCCCAAGCAGCATCGCCTCCTCGGTCTTTGCCGCTTTCAGATGCCGCTCCTTGACATGGCCGAAGCCGCGGATCTTTTCCGGGAGCGCGGCCAGCGCCACGCAGAGCGCGTGGTTCTCCGGCGCGAGACGGGTCAGCAGCTCATTCAACAGCGCCTCGTAATCCGCGATCAGCCGGCGCTCGGTGCGGCGCTCGTCGGTGTATCCGAAAATGTCGAAGGCGGTTCCGCGCAGGCCCTTGAGCTTCGCCAGCACGGAGAAGGCGCCCATCATCCACGGGCCGAAGCTCAGCTTGCGCGGCAGGCCGGTGTTGGGATCGCGCCGAGCCAGCAGCGGCGGGGCGAGGTGGAACTCGTAGCGCAATGGCTTGCCGTCGCCGGCTTCCGCCTCGAAGGTCGCGGCGACCTGCTTGCGGAAGGCGCCGTCGCTGTAGAGCCGGGCGACCTCGTATTCGTCCTTATAGGCCATCAGCTTGAAGAGGTTGCGGGCAACGGCCTCGCTGAGCGCCGTCTGGCCGGGCATCACCGCCGCTTCCCGCGTCTGGGCGCGGGCGACGAGATGACGGTAGCGCGCCGCATAGGCGGCGTTTTGATAGGCGGTCAGGAAGGCGACGCGGCGCTCGATGATCTCTTCCAGCGTCTGCGAAAGCTGGCGTGCGGGCGTTGCCGCCCTGGTCTGCGACAGGAGGCCGGCGAGGGCTTCGGGATCATGCGCGGCGCGGCGGCCGAGATCGAAGGCTTGCCTGTTCATGGCGACAGCCTCGCCATTGAGTTCGATCGCCTTGATCAGGGCCTCGCGAGAGAGCGGCACGGCCCCGAGCTGCCAGGCATGGCCGAGCATGAACATGTTGGCAGCGATGGCATTGCCGAGAAAGGCGACGGCGGCCGCGGTCGCATCGATGAAATGTGTCTGCTCGCGGCCGGCGGCCGAGAGGATCGCCCGCTTCAGCCGCTCCGTCGGCAGCGAGAAATCGGCATTGCGGGTGAAGTCGCCCGGCAGGCTCTCGGCCGTGTTGACGATCACGGCGGCGCGCTCGGGCCGGATCGCGCCGAGCACCTTCTTCGAGCCGGTGACGGTGAGGTCGCAGCCCAGCACGAGATCGGCCTGCCCCGCCGTGACGCGGATGGCATGGATATCGTCCGGATGCGGCGCGAGCTTCACATGGCTGAAGACCGCGCCGCCCTTCTGGGCGAGGCCGGCCATGTCGATCATGCCGCAGCCCTTGCCTTCGAGATGCGCGGCCATGCCGAGGATGGCGCCGATGGTGACGACGCCGGTGCCGCCGACGCCGGTGACGATCACCGCGAAGCTGCGGTCGAGCGCCGGCACGATCGGTTCGGGCAGTTCGGCTTCGCTGAGCGCCGAGGCATCGAGCCGGAGCGGGTCGGCTTTCTTGGGCTTTGCGCCATGGACCGTGACGAAGGACGGGCAGAAGCCCTTCACGCAGGAAAAGTCCTTGTTGCAGTTCGACTGGTCGATCTGGCGCTTGCGGCCGAATTCGGTCTCCAGCGGCTGGACCGAGACGCAGTTCGACTGCACGCCGCAATCGCCGCAGCCCTCGCAGACGAGCTCGTTGACGATCACGCGCTTGTCGGGGTCCGGATAGGCGCCGCGCTTGCGTCGGCGGCGCTTCTCGGTGGCGCAGGTCTGGTCGTAGAGCAGGAGCGAGACACCGGAGACCGTGGCGAGTTCGCGCTGGACGGCGTCGAGCTCGTCGCGATGGTGGAGCGTCGTGCCGGCCGGCCATTGCGTGCCCGGCGGATATTTGCCGGGGTCGTCGCTGACGACGGCGATGCGCTGCACGCCCTCGGCCGCGACCTGCCGGGCCATCTGGTCGGGCGAGAGATGCCCTTCCGCCTGCTGGCCGCCGGTCATGGCTACGGCGTCGTTGTAGAGCAGCTTGTAGGTGAGGGTAACGCCGGAGGCGACGGCCCAGCGGATCGCGAGCGAGCCGGAATGGGTATAGGTGCCGTCGCCGAGATTCTGGAAGACATGGCCGCGCTTCGAAAACGGCGCCTCGCCGACCCAATTCGCGCCTTCGCCGCCCATCTGGGTGAAGCCGGCGGTGTCGCGGTCCATCCACTGCACCATGTAATGGCAGCCGATGCCGGCATAGGCGCGCGAGCCCTCAGGCACCACGGTCGAGGAATTATGCGGGCAGCCCGAGCAGAAATAGGGCGTGCGGCGGGCGATCTCCTGCGCCTCGGCGAGGCGGCCCTGCGCCGCGGCGATCTCCTCCAGCCGGGCGCGGAGCGCCGGGTCGTCGCGGTATTGCAGCAGGCGGCCGCCCAGCGCGATCGCGATATCGTTGGGGTCGAGCGCGCCATGGACCGGGAAGAGCCAGTCGCCGTTCTCGTCCTTCTTGCCGATCACCATCGGCTGGTGCTTGGCGCCGTAAAGCTCCTCGCGGACCTGCACCTCGATCAGCGAACGTTTCTCCTCGACCACCATGATCAGGTCGAGCCCGCCAGCGAAGGATTTCAGCTCGGCCGGATCGATCGGCCAGGGGCAGGCGAGCTTGAACAGGCGGATGCCGAGATCATTGGCGCGGACCTCGTCGATGCCGAGATCGGCGAGCGCCTGCTGCACGTCGAGATAGGATTTGCCGACCGTGGCGATGCCGATGCGCGGCTTCTTGCCGCCATGGGTGACGATGCGGTTCAGCTTGTTAGCGCGCAGATAGGCCAGCATCGCATCGCGCTTGTAGAGATGCATCCGGCGTTCCTGCTCGACGAAATCGAGCTCGCGGCGGATAGCGAGGCCGCCGGGCGGCGGGGTGTAATCCGTCGGCGTAACGATGCTGACGCGGTCGAGCGAGCCATCGATCGATGCGGTCGATTCGATGTTGTCCTTGACGCATTTGATGCCGACCCAGACCGAGGCGAAGCGCGAGAGCGCAATGCCGTGCAGGCCGTAATCGATGATCTCCTGCACGCCGGCCGGGTTGAGGATCGGCATCATCCGGTCGACCAGGACGAATTCGGTCTGGTGGGCGTTGGTCGAGGATTCCGCCGTGTGATCGTCGCCCATCAGGCAGATCACGCCGCCCTTCGGATCGGTGCCAGCCATGTTGCCGTGGCGGAAGACGTCGCCGGAGCGGTCGACGCCGGGCCCCTTGCCGTACCAGAGCGCGAAGACACCATCATGCTTGCCTTCGCCGCTGAGCCCCGCTTGCTGCGTGCCCCAGATCGCGGTGGCGGCCAGATCCTCGTTGAGACCCGGCTGGAAGACGATATTGGCTGCCTTGAGCGGCTTGGACGCCCGCATCAATTGCTGGTCGAGCCCGCCGAGCGGGGAGCCGCGATAGCCGGAGACGAAGCCCGCCGTGTCGAGCCCAGCCTGCCGGTCACGCTCGCGCTGCATCAGCAGCATGCGGGCGACGGCTTGCGTACCGGTGAGGAAGACCTCTCGCTTGTCGAGATCGTATTTGTCGTCGAGCGCGACGCTCCGCAGCGCTCCCGCCTCGGTGCCGGATTTCCGCGGTGTCTCGGCCATGTTCGGCCTCCCGGATCATCGTTCCCGCCGACGGGCCGGTAATCCCGGCCTCATGCTTCGCCGTCTCTGCGGCGAATATGTCAGCAAGGCTGACATATCGACCGGAGGCGGTCAATTGATCTGGTATCATTCCAGTTTTCACGGCCCGGTCCAGAGATTTGCGGGCGCGGCCGGTGCGCGCTACGCAGGAGGCGCCGCGATTTGGCCCCGTTTGGCGGGGAAGGCTGTCGCAGCGATCAAGCGCGACGACGCGCCCGTTGACGATCGCTTAACCATGATCCACGCAAGCGGGATCACGGAGGGTTCGCCTTTGACGCGACGCGCGCATCTCACGGCCCTATCGGGCCTCTTGCTGGCCGCCATCGCGGCCGGGCCGGCGGCTGCGCACCCGCATGTCTTCGTCACGGCCAAGGCCGAGATCGTCTTCACAGCCGATGGTTCGGTGCAGGCGATCCGGAACCGCTGGAGCTTCGACGAGGCCTATTCGGCCTATATCACGCAGGGCCTCGACAAGAACCGCGACGGCAAGCTGACCTCGGACGAACTCGCGGAACTCGCCAAGATCAATGTCGAATCGCTGCCCGATGTCGAGTTCTTCACCGCCGCCAAGCTGAACGGCCGCAAGCAGGAATTCGGCACGCCGGGCGAGCAGGTGATGACCTTCGACAACAAGGTGCTGACGCTGGTCTTCACGCTGCCGCTGAAGACACCGGCCAAGGCGCGCTCCTTCGGCATCGAGATCGGCGACCCCACCTATTTCGTCGCCTTCTCCATCGTCGACGAGCCCGATGCGGTGGTGACCAGGGGCGCGCCGCAGGGCTGCGTCGTGCGGGTCAACCGCCCACCCAAGCTCGATGATGCCACGCAGAAGCGGCTCGCCGAGGCCGATATCACCGCGACGCCCGATGTCAGCGGGCTCGAGATCGTGACGCGGGCGCTGGTGGCATGTCCGTGACGGCGACTGAGACAGCACGCCCGGCTGGTGCGCCGCTGTCGCGACGCCTGATCGCCTGCGCACTGGCGCTGCTGCTGGTCGGGGGCGTGGTTGCCCTGCTGGCACTGCTGATTGCGAGCGTGAGCCCGCCGCCTCCGCCACCGCCGCGCAATCCTTTCGGCACGGCGCTGCCGCGCGAGGCTCTGCCGTCCACGACCGGCTTCGGTGCGGTTCTGCTTGCCTGGCAGTCGAGCTTCTATCGTGAGTTGACGGCGACGCTGAAAGCGATTGCGACCGCGCCCGGTGCGCTCTGGGGTCTGCTTGGGCTTTCCTTCGGCTATGGCGTCTTCCATGCGGCCGGGCCCGGCCATGGCAAGGCGGTGATCTCCGGCTATATCGTCGCCGATAATCGCAGCCTGAAGCGGGGCCTTGGCCTGAGCTTCGCGGCCGCGCTCCTGCAGGCGCTGGTCGCGATCGCGATCGTGACGGTGGCGACCTTGCTGTTGCGGGTCACGGCCATGCAGATGAATGCCGCGACGACCGTGATCGAGCAGGGCAGCTTCCTGCTGGTCGCGCTAGTCGGGCTGCTGATGCTCTGGCGCAAGGCGGGTGCGCTGGTCCGGCTGGAAGCCGGTGGGGCGCATGATCCGGCGGCTTGCGACCATGTCCATATGCCCGATGCCGAGCAGGTCTCGCGGCTCGCCGGTTGGCGCGACATGGCCGGGGTGGTCGTCGCGGCGGGTGCGCGGCCCTGCGCGGGGGCGCTGATCATCCTCGTCTTCGCGAGTGCCCAGGGCCTGTTCTGGGCCGGCATCGCCGCGACCTTCGCCATGGCGCTGGGTACTGCAATCACCACCGGAGCGCTGGCGGCGTTCGCGGTGTTCTTCAAGTTCGCGGCGTTGAAACTGGCCGGCGGGGGCAGCCTGCGCTCGGCGCGATTGATCGCCGGGCTCGAACTGCTGGCGGCCGCCTTCGTCGCCGTGCTCGGCGCAGCGCTGTTCACTGGTCTCTGGATCGGCGGGGCGGGGAGCTAGGTTTGGCGTCATTCTCGGGCGGAGCGAAGCGCAGACCCGAGAATCTTGTGACGAGAAGACGCTGGTTTCCGAGATGCTCGGGTCAAGCCCGAGCATGACGGCGAATTATCGCAGCGGATCGTTCTCCAGCAGGATCGGCTTGCCATGCGGCGTCGCCTCGGCGGCGCGGGCCCAGGAGGCGGCCAGCGCGTCGACGCCGTCATGGGAGGTCAGCCCCTTCGCGATCAACAGGTGCTCCAGCGCCTCGCACCAGCGCTCGTAATAATCCGAGCCGTCGCGGCAGCCGCCGGCCGCGAGCGCCTCGCGGATTTCAGCGCCGAGGGCCTGCGCCCATTCATCGGCGGTGAAGACGCCCTTGTTCTGGAGCGCGACGACCAAAGCGAAGGCCTGGGCCTGCCAGGGCTCGGCGAAGATCGGCCCCTCGGCATCGCGCGGGATCGGCGTGTCCGCGGCCAAGGCCGCCGCCAGATCGATCTCAGGCCGGCTCAAGATAGCTCTCCCAGGCCTCGATGCTAACCGTGGAGGTCGGATCGGCGTCGCGGCCCCAGAGCTCACGTCCGTCGAAGACCACCGTGTAGAGCCATTGCGCCGTCTCGGGCTGTCCCTGCGCGCCCGTATCCGGGAAGACATGGCAGCCGGTGATGCGCTCGACCACGCCGGCCTTGCCGCGGGCATAGCGCGGCAGGCGGGTGTGGTGCTGCGGGTGCATCACGATGGTGCGGACCTTGTCGCCGACGGCAAAGCGCGCGGGCGTCTCGGCCTCGCGCTCATAGGGGAAGCCGCGGCGCAGGACACCCGCGACCTCCTCGCCCTTGAGCACGCGCTTGGGCTCGCGGCGTTCGGGTGCCGGTTTGCCGCTGGCGAGTTCATCGGCGCTTAGGAAGCCGTGCTTGACCAGCACCTTGTCGAGCGCGGCGAGCCAGATCTCGTAATAGGTCGAGGAGAGGTACTGCGCCGGCGGCAGGCTCTCGCGGGCGTGGCGGATCTCATCGATGCTCCAGGCGCCCATGGCGCCGGCCGCGACATTGATCGCGAGCACACGTTTCTCCCAGTCGCCATGGAAGACCGGCTCGTTCGGCTCGGGAACGACCGGGCCGAAGGCCATCTGGCCGCCGAGATCGTGGGCGCTGTTCATGCCGCGTCCTCCACGCGAGGGAGACCGGTGCCGATCATCGAATCGCGCGTGACGATGCTGGCGAGCCTCTCCTCGCTCCAGCCCTCGGTGCCGGCGGGCCGCATCGGGATGACGATGAAGCGGGTCTCGGCGGTCGAATCCCAAACGCGGACGCGCTGGCTCTCCGGCAGCGTCACACCGAAATCGGCGATCGTGCCGCGCGGGTCGATCACCGCCTTGGCGCGATAGGGCGGGGATTTGTACCAGACCGGCGGCAGCCCGAGCACCGGCCACGGATAGCAGGAGCAGAGCGTGCAGACGATGAGGTTGTGCTGCTCGGGCGTGTTGAAGCAGGCGACGATATGCTCGCCGCCGCGGCCGCCATAGCCGAGCTCGGCCGCCGCCGCCGTACCGTCCGCCTTGAGCCGTTCGGCGAAGGCCGGATCGGTCCAGGCCTTGGCGACGATGCGGGCGCCGTCGCGCGGGCCGATCCTGGTCTCGTAGGTGTCGATGATCGCGTCGAGCGCGGCCGGGTCGACATAGCCCTTCTGGACCATCAGCGTTTCCAGCGCCTTCACCCGCGCCTCGATCGCGGTGAAATGGTTGTCGTGGTGATGATCGTGATCGTGGTGGTGATGTCCGCTCATGGCGGCCTCCTCTCAGGCGATCCGGATGCGGGCGGCGCGCTCGTAGCGCACCGCGAAGGCGACGAGCGAGCGGTCGGAGCCCTTCGGCCCGATCAGCGACAGGCCGAGCGGGGCGCCCTCGCGCTGCGCCACGGGAATCGTGACCTGTGGGAAGCCCGACAGGCCGGCGAGGCAAAGCAGGCGCAGCGCCCGGTTGCGGAAATCCTCCAGCTCGGATTCCTTGGCCGCGATCAGCGGGGCGACGTCCGGCATGGTCGGCAGGATCAGCACCCCGTTCTGGCCGAGCAGGCGCGAAAGCTTGGTGCGGAAGGATTTGCGGGTGGTTTCGCCCTTCGCGTACTCTGCGTCGGTCACGGCCTTCGAGAAGGCGAAGCGCTCCTTCACGCCCGGACCGAGCGGCGGGTTGAAGCGCTCGATCATCGGGCCGTCCGACAGCCAGGCCTCGCGGCCCTGGATCCAGCGGAAGGCCCAGTAGAGCGCATCGAGATCGCGGACGAGCTTGACACCTTCGGGCTGGCCGAGCGTGGGGACCGTGCGTTGCACGACATTGCGCAGGATCGTCTCGGCCTCGGGCACGGCCTGGGCGAACATGTCGTCGGCCATCAGGAGGCGCGGCGCTTCCGGCAATTCGGTCTTGTCGGGGCCGAACAGGACATTGGCGACGCGGGCGAAGATGTCGCCGTCGCGGGCGAACCAGCCGGGCGTGTCGAGGCTTTCCGCCAGCGGCCAGGCACGCTTCAGGGAGAGGCGGCCATGGCTCGGCCGGATGCCGAAGAGGCCGCCATAGCTTGCCGGCGCGCGCACCGAGCCGCCGGTGTCGGATCCCACAGCGATATCGGCGAGGCGACCGGCGACTGCGGCCATCGAGCCGCAGGAGGAACCGCCGGTGATACGCTCGGGCGCAGCCGGATTGATCGGCGAGCCGAAATGCGCGTTCTGGCCGTTGAGCGAGAAGGCGAGCTCATCGGTATGGGTCTTGCCGACGAAGCGGGCGCCGGCCTGGAGCAGATCCTTCACGATTGGCGCGGTCTTGGTCTTGATGCCGGACTGCGCCAGCACCAGCGGCGAGCCAGCCCCGGTCGGGTAGCCCTTGATATCGAAGAGGTCCTTCACCGCCAGCGTCAAACCGGCGAGCGGGCCGGCGACCGCATGTTTCACGGGCGCGTCGGGATAGGGAAGGAAGCAGCGGAACGGATCGTCGAAAGTCATCTGGCGTCAGATCCCCCTGGAATCGCCGTCGGAACGCGGATCGTGCACGGCCTCGACATGGCCTTTCGCGTGCTTCACCAGCATGCCGGCATGGCCGAAGCCCTCGGAATAGGCGAGGCCGCTCTCCTCGACCGGGTGGCCGGCGGCATCGAGCCGCTCCAGCAGCGACGGGTCGAAGCGGCTTTCGAACTTGAGGCTGGTCGAGCCCGCGCCCCAGGTCTTGCCGAAGAGCCAGCGCGGTGCATCGACCGCCGTGGCGAGGTTCTGGCCGGCGCGGTAGCGCGTCAGGATCTGCGCCTGGAATTGCGGCTGGCCGTCGCCGCCCATCGAGCCATAGGGCAGGACGCGCCCGTCGTCGAAGCGGGCAAGGGCCGGATTCAGCGTGTGGAAGGGCTTGCGGCCGGGTCTCAGCGGGTTCGCGGCGTTCCTGTCGAGCGAGAAGGAGACACCACGGTTCTGCCAGTGGATGCCGGTCGCGGGCAGCACGCAGCCCGAGCCGTATTCCCAATAAATCGACTGGATATAGGAGACGGCGAGGCCCTTGCCGTCGATGGCGCCCATCCAGATCGTGTCGCCGTCGCCATGGCGCAGCGGCAGCTTCTCCGCCCGCTTCATGTCCACGGCCGCCGCCTCACGCATCAGGGCGGCGTCGGTCAGGAAATCGGCAGGCGGGTGGTCGAGCTCGGCGGGATCGGTGACATAGCGATCGCGGATGGCAAAGGCGCGCTTCGTCGCCTCGATCAACCCGTGATGGTGTTCGAACGAGTCGAGCCTCGCCTCGCCCAACCGCTCGAAGATGCCGAGGATCAGCAGCGAGGCCAGGCCCTGCGTCGGCGGCGGCAGGTTGGCGACGCTGAGGCCGGGGAGCTTCAGCGTGAGCGGCGCGACCGACCGCGCGTGATAGCGTTCGAGGTCGGTGCGGGTGACGGGGGCGCCGATGCGTTCGAGATCGGCGGCGATCTCGCGGGCGACATCGCCACGGTAGAAATCGTCGAGCCCGGCATCGGCGAGCTGCTGCAGGGCGGCGCCGAGCGCCTCCGGCTTGCGGCGGGCGCCGGGCTTGGGCGGGGCGCCGTCGCTCCAGAAGCTGGAGAGGAAGCCGGGCGCGGCCTTCAGCGCCTCCAGCTCGTTCGGCTTGTTGCCGAGCTCGGAGTCCGAGACCGCATAGCCCTCGCGGCAATGGCCGATCGCGTCCAGCAGCAATTCATTGAGCGGCATGCGCCCGCCGAGCGCGCGAGAGAGATCGAGGGCGAGCTGCCAGCCACCGACGGCACCGGCGACGGTTATTGCCGCTTCCGGCCCGCGCGAAGGGAGGGCGTCATAGCCTTTGCCGCGATAGCGCTCGATCGTCGCGAGCGCGCCGGCCGGGCCGCAAGCCTCGATGCCGTGCATCTTTCCACCGGGCTCATGCACGAGCCAGAAGCCGTCGCCGCCGATGCCGTTCATATGCGGATAGACCACGGCGATCGTCGCGGCCATCGCGACCATCGCCTCGATGGCGTTGCCGCCTTCGGCAAGGATGGCGCGGCCCGCTTCGGAGGCGAGGCGATGAGGGGCCGCGACGGCGGCGGAAGCGAAGACGGGCGTATCGAGCATCAGGACTTTTCAAGCGCGGAGATCATGCCCATCTGCACGATGGGCGCGAATTTGTTGCATGGGGCGGCAAGCTCCGCTAGGTGCGTGGGGCGCATGGCCGCGCAAGGCGGCCCGCGCGTGAAGGAAGGACAGCATGGCCGGACGGCATATGAACTGGCGCAACCTGATCATGGTCTCCTCGTTCGGGATCCTGATCGCCGTCGAGCTGTTCGGCGTGGCGCTGGCGGCCGGCTGGGCACTGGCCGGCCTGTTCGAGCTCGGCACCATCTTCGAATACATCATGATGGCGGTGTTCTCGGTCTTCGCCGGCTACGGCCTGGTCAACCTGATGCGCCGCATGCTCAAGATCGAGCACCTGACCGAGGTCGATTGATCAAGCGTCATGGTCGGGCTTGACCCGGCTATCTCATGCCGAAAGAGGCTCCCGCGCCTCGCTTTCAAGAGATTCTCGGGTCTGCGCTTCGCTCCGCCCGAGAATGACGGCGCTACTTATCGCAGATCTTCAACGTGACCGGGTCGGCATCCGCCGGGAGATAGTCTCCCATCGCGCGGCAGCCCGACGTCGTGCAGATGCGCCAGTCGGCCGTCGCGCCGGAGCGGCGCATCACCACTTCTTTCAATGGCGGCAAGGCCGGATGCCAGCGCCAGAAGCCATCGACGAGCTTCGCGCCGTCGGGCGGGTCCATGCCGGCGCCGGAGCCCTCGATCCGCGCCTCGACGATTTCGAGCCCGGCGGGCGTTTCCCGCCAGACCTCCTCCCAGAGCGTCTTCTGCACCGAATGGCGCCAGCCCAGCGTGATCTCGCCCGTGCCGAGCGCCACCACGAGCGCGCCGGCCGCGAGGCAGAGACTCATGCGGCGATCTTCGCCGCGCGGATGCGCCAGAGATGCTGGCCGATCATGACCGCCGCGATGGCGAAGCCGATCTCGTCGGTCAGCGGAACGGCGGCGACGAGGAAGCCGGCGCCGACCGCCGCCAGAATCCGCTCCCACATCGACAGGGGACGCATGAACTGGCCGACGAAGGCCATGCCCCAGAGCAGCATGGCGAGCGTCGCCTTGACGACGATGTAGACGACCGCGAGCCAGTAGCCGGCGCCCGTCAGGCCGGCGACCGGCTGCAGCATCAGCGTGGGATCGTAGACCGCCATATAGGGCACGACGAAACCGGGCAGCGCGATCTTCACCGCCTGCACGCCGATCTTCATGCCGGAGACCTTGGCCATCGGCGCCGCCGCGAAGGCGGCCAGCGCCACCGGCGGGGTCAGGTCGGCCATGATGCCGAAATAGAAGACGAACATGTGGCTGACGATCAGCGGCACGTCGAGCTGCAGCAGGATCGGCGCGGCGAGCGAGGAGGTGATGATGTAGTTGGGGATGGTCGGGATGCCCATGCCGAGGATCAGGCTGAAGATCATCGTCAGGACGAGCGCCAGGAACATGCTTTCCTTGCCGATGCCGATCAGCCAGGACCCGAAGATCGTTCCGATCCCGGTCAGCGTCATGGTGCCGATGACGATGCCGACCAGCGCGCAGGCGAGGCCGACCGGCAGGGCCTGGCGCGCGCCGTCGGCGAGCGCTTCGATGCAGGCGGTCAGAACCTCGCGCCCGGAGCGGCCGCGCAGCACGTTCCAGATGACGAGCAGCAGGACGACGCCGAGCACGGTCGCGACGCTGATCGCCATCGACGCGGCCGAGATCAGCGCGAAACCGACCCAGAAGACGACGCGCAGCGCCGGCGTGGCAAGGCCGGCCGAAATCGCCAGCGCGAGGATGAGGGCGACGGTGAGGGCAAGGCCGATCGCGCCCGCGAAGAGCGGCGTGAAGCCCGCGAACAGGAGATAGACCAGCACCAGGAGCGGCGCGATCAGGTACCAGCTCTTGCGCAGTTCGGCGCGGGCGCTCGGCAGTTCCGATTTCGGCAGGCCGGTGAGCCCGAGCTTGCCGGCCTCCAGATGCACCGCCCAGTAGCAGGCGGCGAAATAGAGGAAGGCTGGGATGATCGCGGCCTCGACGATCTTGGAATAGGGCACGTCGATGGTCTCGGCCATGATGAAGGCGACGGCGCCCATGACCGGCGGCATGATCTGGCCGCCCATCGAGGAGGTCGCCTCGACGCCGCCGGCGAAGGCGCCGTTGAAGCCCGAGCGCTTCATCAGGGGAATCGTGAACTGGCCGGAGGCCACGACATTGGCGACGCCGGACCCCGAGACCGTTCCCATCAGCGCCGACGAAGCGACGCAGACCTTGCCCGGTCCGCCCTGCTTGCCGCCGAACACCGCCATCGAGATATCGTTGAAGAAATCGATGACGCCGGCACGCTCCATGAAGGCGCCGAACAGGATGAAAAGGAAGATGAAGGTGGCCGAGACCGCCGTCGGCGTGGCGTAGAGGCCCTCGGTGCCGAAGGCCATTTGCTCGATGACCTGTTCGAGGCTGTAGCCGCGGTGGTCGAACGGTGCCGGGAGGTAACGGCCGAACAGGCAATAGGCCAGGAAGGTGCCGGCGACGAGCGGCAGGGCGATGCCCATGGCGCGCCAGACCAGCAGGAACAGGACCGCGAGCGCGGCGATGCCGACGACCATGTCGGCGTCGGTGAGTTCGCCGGCGCGGTTCACCAGCTCCATGTAGTTCCACCAGTGGTAGAGACCGACGGCGAAGCCGATGATGCCGACCGCCCACCAGAAGGCGCGGGCCGGCGGCGCCGTCTCGTCGGCATTGGCGAGCAGCCCGCAGGCGATCAGCGCGAGGAAGCCGACATGGACGGTGCGCAACACCTGGTTGGGCAGCGTGCCGGTATAGAGCGAGACCAGCTCGAAGGCGCCGAGAAGCGCAAGAAAGGCGATGGCGGCTTCGAGCATCGGACGCCCGCGCACGAGCCCGAGCACGATCCAGGCGAGCCAGAGCACGAAGGCGACGCGGATCAGCGTGATCGGCGTCAGCCAGGCGACGGAGCCGATCAGCCGGAAATCGAGCGGGATGCCGAAGGCGGTGACGACCTGGAAGGCCGAGAAGGTGACAGCCAGCCAGAACAGCAGCCGGCCCTTCCAGCCGGTTCCGAAGGTGGCCGGCAGGCCGTGCTCGGGATCATAGGGCGCAGCCGCCGGCGCGGGCGCTCCCGTGAGATCCTGCTCTGCAAGCGGTCTGGTTTCGTCGCGGCTCATGCTGCTGTGCCCCTGGGCTCATGCCGGCGCCCCCGGCATGGAAAAGGGCGAGACCGGTCAGGCCGGCCTCGCCCGTCATTGCGGTGGGAAGGTGCGGTTCAGGAACCGACCTTCAGGCCCTTTTCCTTGAAGTAGCGCGCGGCGCCCGGATGCAGCGGCAGGGGCATGCCTTCCAGCGCGTTTTCCAGCTTGATCGAGCGGGCGGCAGCGTGGGCGGCGCCGAGATCGGCCAGGTTGTCATAGACCGCCTTGGTCATCTGGTAGACGGTCTCCTCCTTCATGCCCTCATGGGTCACGAGATAGTTGACCACGGCGGCGGCCGGCACGGCGGCGGTCTGCCCGGTATAGGTATTGGCGGGGATCGAGACCTTGACGAAGGGCGGGCCGGCCTTGTCGACGACGGCGGCGGGCACCTCGACCACGGTGATCTCGACGGAGGTCGCGAGGTCGCGCAGCGAGGCGACGCCGAGACCGGCCGATTGCAGGGTCGCGTCGAGCTGGCGGTTCTTCATCAATTCGACCGACTCGGCGAAGGGCAGATACTCGATCTTGCCGAGATCCTTGTAGGACATTCCGGCGGCGGCGAGGATCGCGCGGGCATTGAGCTCGGTGCCGGATTTCGGCGCGCCGACCGAGAGGCGCTTGCCCTTGAGATCGGCCAACGTCTTGATGCCGCTATCCTTCGAGGCGACGATCTGGATGTAGTTCGGATAGATCGCCGTGACGCCGCGCAGCTTCTTCAGCGGCGCCTTGAAGCCGGCCTCCTCGTCGCCCTTCCAGGCGGCGTCGAGCGAATCGCCCAGCGTGAAGGCGATCTCGCCCTTGCCCTGCTGCAGGAGCTGGAGGTTCTCGACCGAAGCCTTGGTGGCCTGCACGGTCGGGCGGACATTCGGAATCTTCTCGCCATAGATCTTCGAGAGCGCGACGCCCATCGGGTAATAGACGCCGGACGTGCCGCCGGTCAGGACGTTGATGAAGTCCTGAGCGCTGGCGGTGACCGGCGCGGCGACGAGCGTGAGGGCAGCGGCAAGGCCAGCGAGGCGCGGGGCCCGGAACAGCGATTTCATGATGTCTCCCTGGATGTCTGATCCGGCTCATGCGGCCAGTTGTCGCAATTTTAGAGCATGCTGAACCTGAAAGGGGAAGCGCTCGACGAAAGGTGGAACTCCGCCTTTAGCCGAAGGCCCGGACTGGTTTCGCCACGATTGGCTGCCTATCTCCGGTTTCGTGCGGTCACCTCGCCATGGGTTGGTGACCGGGCATCCGAGCAACGAGCGATCAGGAACGACATGCACGACCGTGCCGAGCAGGGTAGCAGCCAGGGGCTTCGCCTCGACCGACGAACTCTTCTCGCAGGTGCGGGTGCGACAGCGGCGCTGGCCGCGCTCGGCTTCGCACCGGACGCGCTGGCGCAGCAGGGTCTCAAGCTCGGCGATACCAGGGATTTCACCTTCGAGGCGCTGAAGGCGCGGGCGAAGGACATGGCGACCAAGCCCTATGAGGCGCCGCCGAGCCCGCGGCCCGAGGCGATGCAGCGGATCGACTACGACGCCCATGGCAAGATCAGGTTCAAGCCGGAAGCGGCGCTCTGGGCGGATGGGTCTTCGCCCTGGCCGGTGACCTTCTTCCATCTCGGCCGCTTCTTCCAGAAGCCGGTCAGGATGCATGTCGTCGAGGGCGGCAAGGCGCGCGAGATCGTCTACGACGCCAGCTATTTCGAGATGCCGGCGAATTCCCCGGCGCGCGATCTGCCGGCCGGCGCCGGTTTTGCCGGATTCCGCCTGCAGGAGAGCCGCAGCGGCCATCCCGGCCGCGATGGCGGTGCGCTCGACTGGAAGACCAATGATTGGGTCGCTTTCCTCGGCGCCTCCTATTTCCGCGCCATCGGCGAACTCTATCAATATGGCCTGTCGGCGCGCGGCGTCGCGATCGATCCGGCGGTTTCCGGCAAGCTGGAGGAGTTTCCCGACTTCACCCATATCTGGCTGGAGACGCCGCAGGCCGGCGCCGAATATGTCGTCATCTACGCCCTGCTCTCGGGGCCGAGCGTGGCCGGCGCCTATCGCTTCCGCATGCATCGCGGCAAGGGCGTGACCATGGAGATCGAGACCGCGCTGCATCTGCGCAAGGATGTCTCGCGGCTCGGCATCACGCCGCTGACCTCGATGTTCTGGTACTCCGAGACCGCGAAACAGACCGCGATCGACTGGCGTCCCGAGGTGCATGATTCCGACGGGCTCGCCCTCTGGACGGGCTCAGGCGAGCGCGCCTGGCGCCCCCTCAACAATCCCCCGCACACCATGGCGTCGGCCTTCGTCGACAGCGATCCGCGCGGCTTCGGGCTGATGCAGCGCGACCGCGAGACCGGGCATTATCTCGACGGCGTGCATTACGAGCGCCGCCCGAGCCTCTGGGTCGAGACCGACGGGCAGTGGGGCAGGGGCTCCGTCCAGCTCGTCGAGATTCCCACCGATGACGAGATCCACGACAATATCGTCGCGATGTGGGTGCCCGAAGGGCCGGCGAAAGCCGGAAACGCCTACAACTTCCGCTACAAGCTGCACTGGCTCGCCGACGAGCCTTTCCCGACGCAGCTCGGCCGGGTCGTCGCGACGCGGCTGGGCAATGGTGGCCAGCCGGGAACGACGCGGCCACGGGGCGTGCGCAAGTTCATGGTCGAGTTCCTCGGGCCCGCGCTGGAATCGATCCCCTCCGGCGTGAAGCCCGAGGTGGTGCTGTCGACCTCGCGCGGCAGCTTCTCCTATGTCCTGACGGAAGCGGTGCCGGACGATGTGCCCGGCCATTGGCGCGCCCAGTTCGATCTCACCGTCGGCGGCAGCGAGCCCGTCGAGATGCGCTGCTATCTCAAGGCCGGCGACACCGTGCTGACCGAGACCTGGCTCTACCAGTACCTGCCGTTCTGAACGGGACCAGGCGCCGGGGCATTCCTGATTGGCACCACCCTTGTCATTCCGGGGCTTCGCGCAGCGATGAACCCGGAACCCACGACCGGGTGAGCCGCTCGCAGCCGAGCACCTGACGTTCTACCCAGTCGTGGTTTCCGGGTTCACGCCTGCGGCGCGCCCCGGAATGACAGGGGGCCGGAGCATGTCTCTGCCCCAAGTGGCGTTGGACAGTTGCGGAATCGCCTTGCTCCAGCGTGAGCGTAACATTATATCGTTTCTTATGGCTCACGCGCACGCCCCTCATACGCATCGCGCTGCCTCGGAAGCTCCGGGGTGGTCGCTGCTGCGCCTGTCGGCGGGGACGCGCGTGGGATTGGCCGCTGCCATCGTCGCGCTGCTCTGGCTGGCGACGCTGGCCGTGATCCTGTGAGTTTGCGTTCGATGTCCGCCATCCGCCTGACCGACCTGACGCTGGGCTACGACCGCCATCCGGCTGTGCACCACCTCTCCGGTGAGATCGCGGCCGGGAGCCTGACCGCCATCGTCGGGCCGAACGGCGCCGGCAAGTCGACCTTGCTCAAGGGCATTGCCGGGGCGCTCGCGCCTCTGTCGGGCGGCGTTGCGCTCGCCAAGGGCAAGCGCCTCGCCTATCTCCCGCAATCGGCCGATCTCGACCGGTCCTTCCCGATCCATGTCTACGATCTCGTCGCCATGGGTCTGTGGAACCGGGCCGGCATCTTCGGCCGCATCGGTGCGAGCGCGGCCCACAAGATCGAGCACGCCATCGCGGCCGTCGGCCTGACCGGCTTCGAGCGCCGGCCGATCGGCACGCTCTCCGGCGGGCAGATGCAGCGGGCCTTGTTCGCGCGGCTCCTATTGCAGGACGCCGATGTGATCCTGCTCGACGAGCCCTTCACCGCGATCGATGCGCGCACGACGGCCGACCTGCTGGAGCTGGTGCGGCGCTGGCATGGCGAGAGCCGTACCGTCGTCGCGGTGCTGCACGATATCGAGACGGTCCGGCAGGCCTTCCCGCAGACATTGCTGCTGGCGCGCGAGGCTGTGGCCTGGGGCGAGACCGCGACCGTACTGACGCCCGAAAACCTGCTGAAGGCGCGGCGCATGGTCGAGGCTTTCGACAGCCACGCCGTTCCCTGCCAGCGCGACGCCGCCTGATCCGTCCAGCCAGGCCAAGCCGATGCTCTACGATATCCTCATCGGCCCCTTCGCCGAATTCGACTTCATGCGGCGAGCCCTCGTCGGCGTGGTGGCGCTCTCCGTTTCGGGCGCGCCGAT
Source organism: Allobosea sp. GW821-FHT09G06 (assembly GCF_059416005.1). Classification (NCBI taxonomy): domain Bacteria; kingdom Pseudomonadati; phylum Pseudomonadota; class Alphaproteobacteria; order Hyphomicrobiales; family Alloboseaceae; genus Allobosea; species Allobosea sp. GW821-FHT09G06. The sequence continues at coordinate 191,227 of NZ_JBWKOI010000001.1, forward strand.
CGGCGTCTTCCTGATGCTCCGGCGGATGAGCCTGACCGGCGACGCCATGGCGCATGCGATCCTGCCGGGCGCGGCGCTGGGGTATCTCGTCGCCGGCTTCTCGCTGCCGGCGATGACGATCGGCGGGCTTGCGGCCGGCTTTGCAGTGGCGCTGGCGGCCGGCGCGGTGGCGCGCGCGACCGTGCTCAAGGAGGACGCTTCGCTCGCCGCCTTCTACCTGATCTCGCTCGCGCTCGGCGTCACCATCGTCTCGCTCCGGGGCTCGGCGATCGACCTGCTGCATGTGCTCTTCGGCAATGTGCTGGCGCTCGACGACCAGGTGCTCATCCTGCTCGCCGGGGTCGCGACCGTGTCGCTGCTGTCATTGGCAGCGCTCTATCGGCCATTGGTGCTCGAATGCGTCGATCCCGGCTTCCTGCGCTCGGTCAGCCGCTCCGGCGGGTTCGTTCATCTGACCTTCCTCGCGCTCGTCGTGCTCAATCTCGTCGCGGGGTTCCATGCGCTGGGGACCTTGCTCGCCGTCGGCATGATGATGCTGCCGGCAGCGGCCGCGCGCTTCTGGACGGCGGATATCACGCGCCTGCTGCTGCTCGCGGCCGGTTTCGGCATGGTTTCCGGCTATGCCGGGCTGGTCGTGTCCTATGCGGCGGGGTCGAGCCTGCCGGCGGGGCCGTCGATTATTCTCGCCGCAGGCGCGATCTATATCGGCTCGCTCCTGTTCGGCTCGCAGGACGGGCTTGCGCGGCGCCTCTTGCCTCGGGCCCATCTCCAGAGATAGAAACGTTATATCGTTTCATTTCTTGGAGTCGCCCATGCCCAACCGTCGCGCCCTCGTCGTCGGCCTCGCTCTCGGGCTTGCCGCAGTCGCCGCGCCGTTCGGTGCCTTCTCTCAGGAGAAGCTGCCGGTGGTGGCGAGCTTCTCGATCCTCGGCGATTTCGCCCGGCAGGTCGGCGGCGACCGCGTCAGTGTGACCACGCTGGTCGGCCCTGACGGCGACGCTCATGTCTATTCGCCGACGCCGGCCGATGCGAAGGCGATGGCCGCGGCGAAGCTCGTCCTCGTCAACGGCCTGCATTTCGAGGGCTGGTTGCCGCGTCTGGTGAAATCCTCGGGCACCAAGGCGACGATGGCCGAGGCGACGAAGGGCATCACCCCGCTCGAAGCCGATGACGACCATGACGACAAGGGCAAGGGCGGCCATGCGCATGCCCATGGCCATGACGATCCGCATGCCTGGCAGAGCGTTGCCAACGCGAAGATCTATGTCGCGAATATCAGGGATGCGCTCAGCGCGGCCGACCCGGCCGGCAAGGCAAGCTACGAGGCCAATGCCACGGCCTATCTCGTCGAGCTCGACACGCTCGAAGGCGAGGTGAAGGCCGCCGTCGCGCGCATCCCGGCTGAGCGGCGCAAGGCGATCACGACCCATGACGCCTTCGGCTATTTCGTGAAGGCCTATGGCATCGCATTCGTCGCGCCGCAGGGCGTCTCGACCGAAGCCGAAGCCTCCGCCAGGGATGTCGCCCGCATCATCCGGCAGGTGAAGACGCAGAAGATCCCGGCCGTCTTCCTCGAAAACGTCACCAATCCCCGCCTCGTCGAGCAGATCGCGCGCGAAAGCGGCGCCAAGGTCGGCGGCCGGCTCTATTCGGATGCGCTCTCGGCCGAGAGCGGGCCGGCGGGGACTTACATCCGGATGATGAAGCACAATATAAGCGAGATCGAAAAGGCGCTGACTGCCGGCCCGGCCTGACCGGGCGGTGTCCTCCTCGCGTCGCAGTCATTCAGGTCAAGCCATGTCCGAGAAAATCCCCGTCACGGTGCTCACCGGCTATCTGGGCGCCGGCAAGACCACGCTCCTCAACCGCATCCTGACCGAGGACCACGGCAAGAAATTCGCCGTGATCGTCAACGAGTTCGGCGAGGCCGGTATCGATGGCGACCTCATCGTCGGCGCCGACGAGGAAATCTTCGAGATGAATAACGGCTGCATCTGCTGCACCGTGCGCGGCGACCTGATCCGCATCCTCGACGGCCTGATGAAGCGCAAGGGCAAGTTCGACGCGATCATCGTCGAGACCACCGGTCTCGCCGATCCCGCGCCGGTCGCGCAGACCTTCTTCGTCGATCAGGATGTCGGCGACGCTACCCGCCTCGATGCGGTCGTCACCGTGACCGACGCCAAGTGGCTGAAGGATCGTTTGAAGGATGCGCCGGAGGCCAAGAACCAGATCGCCTTCGCCGATGTCATCGTGCTCAACAAGACCGATCTCGTGACGGCGGAAGAGCTCGCCGATGTCGAGGCTGCGATCCGCGCGATCAACCCCTATGCCAAGCTGCACAAGGCCGAGCGCGCCAATGTCGATATTGCAGCCCTGCTCGACCGCAACGCCTTCGATCTCGACCGTATTCTCGATATCGAGCCCGATTTCCTCGAGGCCGGGCATCACCATCACCATGCTGAGGACGTGCGCTCGATCTCGCTGACCGTGCCGGGCGACGTCGATCCCGAGAAATTCATGCCGTGGATCAATGACCTCACCCAGATCCAGGGGCCGAACATCCTGCGCTCCAAGGGCATCCTGGCCTTCAAGAACGAGCCGCGCCGCTTCGTCTTCCAGGGCGTGCACATGATCCTGGACGGCGACCTGCAGCGCGACTGGAAGGATGGCGAGACCCGCGAGAGCCGCCTCGTCTTCATCGGGCGCGATCTCAACGAGAACGAATTGCGCAAGGGGTTTGAAGCCTGCGCGGCCTGAGTTAAAGCCGCGTCATGACCACGATGACCCCACCCGTCTCGCTGCGCGAGCATGTCACCCCGATCACTGCTGAGACGCATGTCGTCGCGGCCCACTGGCTGAAGCAGGGGCTCGTGCTCGCGCTGGCCGACGGGCGCGTGCTGCGCTGGCGCGACGGCGCCCTCGTCGACAGCGTCGAGGCCCATGCCGGGGGCATTCTCTGCGCGACCGGCGACGGCGAGCGCCTGATCTCCGGCGGGGATGACGGGCGCGTCGTCGCAACGCGGTTCGAAGGCGAGCCTGAAGAGATAGCGAAGGACCAGAAGCGCCGCTGGGTCGACGCGATCACGCTGTCTCCATCAGGCAATCTCGCCTGGAACACCGGCAAGAGCGTGCAGGCCCGCGACGAGAAGGGCCGCATCCGCACGCTGGAGGCGGCGAGCACGCCGCAGGGCCTCGTCTTCGCGCCGAAGGGCTACCGCGTGGCCATAGCCCAGATGAATGGCGTCTCGCTCTGGTATCCGAACACCGAGGCGAAGCCGGAATTCCTGGAGTGGAAGGGCTCGCATATCGATGTCGCCTGGTCGCCGGATGGGCGCTTCGTCGTCTCCTCGATGCAGGAGAACGCGCTGCATGGCTGGAAGCTCGGCGACAAGCCCGGCCATATGCGGATGACCGGCTACCCGGCCAAGCCGCGCTCGCTGTCCTGGTCGCATGATGGGCTCTGGCTGGCGTCGAGCGGGGCGGACGGTGCGATCGTCTGGCCGTTCCAGGGTGACGGGCCGCAGGGCAAGGCGCCGCGCGAATGCGGCGTGCGCCATGCTCGCGTCACTCGCGTCGCCTTCCATCCGGGCGCGCTGGTGCTGGCGATCGGCTATGACGATGGCTGCATCCTGATGGTTCGCCTGACCGACGGCTCCGAACTGCTGGTGCGGCCGGCCCTGCGCGACAGCGGGATCAGCGCCTTCGCCTGGGACAAGGCCGGCAAGCGGCTCGCCTTCGGCGCCGAGGACGGCGCGGCCGGCGTGCTCGTCCTGCCGGGCTGAGCGCGATGCGCTTTGGTCTCTTCGGCAAGCCTGAGACCCGCAAGGGCGGCGATGCGAAGGCCGAAGCCAAGGCGCTGGCCGAACGACTGAAGGGACAGGTCCGGGAATTGCTCGGCCTGCCCGAGACGGCGGCGATCGCTGTCAACGAGATCATCTGCGCCGATCCCGCCTGCCCGGGCAACGAGACGGTGATCCTGGTGATGAAGCCGGGCGAGAAGACGCGCGCCTACAAATTGCAGATGGCGATGGCCGAGGTGACGGTGGACGCCTTGGCCGAAGCCCTGCGGTCTTAGGGCCTGAAGCCGTTCGGCCGGACCGAGCCGGGCGAACATGGCGCCGCCCTCCTGATCGACGAGCTGGATGACCGCTTGCCGCCAGCGCCGGTTTCGCTAAAGCTCCACGCGATGTCTCTGCTCTCGCTCTATGCCCGCGTCCTCGGCGAACTCGGTCCGGAAAGGCGGCTGGGCGTCATCCTGGCGCTGGCCAATATCGTGCTGGCGGCGGTCGCCTTTGCCGAGCCGATGCTGTTCGGCGCGCTGATCGACCGTCTGACCACGATCCAGTCCTCGGGCGGCGCCCTGACCTGGGCCAGCATCAACCTGCTGATCGCCGCCTGGGTCGGCTTCGGCCTGACCAATATCGCGCTCGGCGTCTTCGTCGCGCTGCATGCCGACCGACTGGCCCATCGCGCGCGCCTGATGGTGATGGCGCGCTATTTCGAACATGCGCTCACCTTGCCGCTGGCCTATCACACGCAGACCCATTCCGGCCGTGTGCTCAAGGTGATGCTCGACGGCACCAATGCGATGTGGGGCCTCTGGCTGTCCTTCTTCCGCGAGCATTGCGCCTCTGCCGTGGCGCTGTTCGTGCTCCTGCCCTTCACGATCTGGAAGAACTGGCAGCTCGGGCTGTTGCTGGTCGCGCTGGTGGTGCTGTTCGGCTCGCTGACGGCCTATGTGCTGCGCAAGACTGACCGCTTGCAGAGCAATGTCGAGGCCTATCACTCCAACCTGGCGGAGCGGGCCTCGGACGCGCTCGGCAACGTGCCGGTGATCCAGAGCTTCACCCGCATCGAGGCCGAGGTGCGCGGCCTGCGCACCACCATCGCCAATGTGCTGGCGGCGCAATTGCCGGTCCTGTCCTGGTGGGCGGTGGCCAATGTCGCGACGCGCGCCTCTGCGACGCTGACCGTGCTGCTGATCTTCATCGTCGGCACCTGGCTGCTGATGCATGGCCAGACGACGGTCGGCGAAATCGTCACCTTCATGGGCTTCGCCACCATGCTGGTCGGGCGTCTGGAGCAGATCGTCGGCTTCGTGAACTTCATCTTCATGCAGGCGCCGAAGATGCGGGAGTTCTTCGAGGTGCTCGACACGCTGCCGAGCGTGCGCGACCAGCCCGGCGCCAAGGACCCCGGCCGGCTCGAAGGCGCGGTCGCCTTCGAGGACGTCTCCTTCTCCTATGACGGCAAGCGCGCGGCGGTGCGCGACGTTTCCTTCGCGGTGAAGCCCGGAGAGACGATCGCCGTCGTCGGCTCGACCGGTTCGGGCAAGTCGACGACGCTGGGGCTGCTGCACCGCGCCTTCGATCCGCAATCGGGCCGGATCACCGTCGATGGCATGGATATCCGCGAGATTTCGCTGCTTTCGCTCCGGCGCAATATCGGCGTCGTCTTCCAGGAGCCGATGCTGTTCGCCCGCTCGATCCGCGAGAACCTGCTCGTCGGCAAGCCGGACGCCACGGATGCCGAGATGATGCAGGCGCTCGAACGCGCGCAGGCCGCCGAGGTGATGGCGCGCCAGGCCGATGGGCTCGACACGCTGGTCGGTGAGCGCGGCCGCACGCTCTCCGGCGGCGAGCGCCAGCGCTTCTCGATCGCCCGCGCGCTGCTCAAGAACCCGCCGGTGCTGATCCTCGACGAGGCGACCTCCGCGCTCGACGCCGCAACCGAGGTTAAGCTGCAGAAGGCGCTGGAAGAGGTGATGAAGGGGCGCACCACCTTCGTCATCGCGCACCGTCTCGCGACGATCCGCAATGCCGACCGCATCCTGGTCTTCGAGCAGGGGCAGGTCGAGGAAATGGGCACTTTCGATGAGCTCGTCGCCAAGGGCGGACGCTTCGCGGCGCTGGCGCGGGCGCAGTATCTCGTCAGCGACAAGTCGGCCCACGCCGAGGACACGCCGAGCCCGCTCGCGCAAAAGATCCTGCCGGGCTGACGAGCGGCGTTTTTCGAGCCGTTTCGGGGGTCGCAGGCGCGATCAGGCGTTGCGCCGATGTCGCCTTTCCCGCTTATTGGACTGGAGCCTTTTCCGCCCGCGATCCCGAGTGACGACGAACGATGATGATCCTCCGCCTTGCCTGTGCCTGGGCCTCGGTTGCCGCCTTCCTTCTGTTCGGCGACACCTTGCTCGGCCAGCTCGGCGCGCCATTGCCGTCGCTTCTCGTCTTCCTCTGGCTGCTCGGCGTCATCATCTGGTCGTCCTTCGGCGTGGTGCATGAAGCCGAGGAGCTGGCCGAAAGGCTGGGCGAGCCCTATGGCACGCTGATCCTGACGCTCTCGATCGTCATCATCGAGGTGGCGCTGGTCGGCGCCGTCATGCTTGGTGCGAAGGGCGCACCGACGCTCGGCCGCGACACGATGTTCGCCGTGCTGATGATCGTGCTCAACGGCGTCGTCGGCATCGGCCTGCTGATCGGGGGCCTCCGGCATTTCCAGCAGCGCTACAACCTCAAGGGCGCGTCGTCCTATCTGGCCGTGATCATTCCGCTGACGGTGATCCCGCTCTTTCTGCCGAATTTCACGACATCGACGCCGGACGGCACGCTGACCTCCTTCCAGGCGATCGCCTTCTCGATCTTCACGGTGGCGCTCTACGGCGCTTTCCTCGCGCTGCAGACCGGTCGGCACAGCATGTTCTTTCGCGAGCCGGACGAGGACGGTAAGCCGGTCATTGCCGTCGACGCGGATGGCGAGCCGGTTTCACCGTCGGCGGCGGGCGAGGTGCTGCCGCGTATCGGGCTCTTGCTCGCCAATATCCTGCCGATCGTCATCCTCTCGAAGAGCCTGGCGGCGGTGCTCGATTTCGGCATCGCCAAGCTCGGTGCGCCGGCCGCGCTCGGCGGCATCCTGATCGCGATGGTCGTCTTCACGCCGGAATGCATCGCGGCGCTCCGGGCGATCACCTCGAACCAGCTGCAGCGCGCCGTGAATCTCTGCCTGGGCGCGGCGACCTCGACGCTGGGCATGACCGTGCCGGCCGTGCTGCTGATCGGCGTCTTCACCGGCCAGCCGGTCGTGCTCGGCCTGTCGGCGACCAATATGGTGATCGCGGCGATGACGCTGCTGCTCTCGACCCTGACCTTCACCGGCACGCGCACGACCATGCTGGAAGGGGCGGTGCATCTCGCCGTGTTCTTCGTCTTCCTCGTGCTGGTCTTCAGTCCGTAATCGCAGCGCGATTACCCCTGTGGTAATCGACCCCATTCGCTTCACGCGTCATGGTCCTCCGCAACGAACGGCCTTCCGGCCGCGGTTTGCAGGAGAGAACCATGACCGCCTACGCCATCGCCCATCTGCAGGATGTCCGGCTCGGGCCGGAGATCGTCGACTACATCGCCCGGATCGACGCGACGCTCGAACCCCATGGCGGCCGCTTCCTGATCCATGGCATGACGCCGGAGATCGTCGAGGGGCCGTGGCCGGGCGATCTCGTGCTCATCGCCTTTCCGGACATGGACCGGGCACGCGCCTGGTATGATTCACCGGAATACCGCGCGATCCTGCCGCTCAGGACCGAGAATTCGCGGGGCACGGCGATGCTGGTCCACGGCGTGGAGCCGGGCTACCGCGCGACCGATTTCCTGGCGAAGGCCGGGCTCGTCTGACCGGCTTCAGTCCTTCGAGGCGAGTTCCGTCTCGATGAAGGCGCGCACTTCATCGGCCGCGACGCCCGGCGCGATGAAGCTCTTGCCGATGCCGCGGGCGAGGATGAAGGTCAGCACGCCACGCTTGACCTTCTTGTCCTGCGCCATGGCGTTGACGATCTCCTCGGCGCTGCCGGCACCGCCCGGCACCTGCCGCAAGCGGCTGGGCAAGCCGACATGATCGAGATGGCGGGAAACGCGGCCTGCATCCTGGCCCGAGCATAGCCCGAGGCGCTGCGAGAAGCGGAAAGCGAGTGCCAGGCCAATCGCCACGGCCTCGCCATGGACGAGGCGGGCGGACTCGTAATTCGTCAGCCGTTCCAGCGCATGGGCGAAGGTATGGCCGAGATTGAGCAGGGCGCGGTCGCCTTCCTCGCGTTCGTCGCGGGCGACGATCGCGGCCTTGGCGCGGCAGGAGACGGCGACGGCATGGTCGCGCTCCGGCCCGCCAGCGATGACGCGGCTCCAGTTGGCCTCGCACCAATCGAAGAAATCGGGGTCGTCGATCAGCCCGTACTTCACGACCTCGGCATAGCCGGCCTTGAACTCGCGCTCGCTCAGCGTGTCCAAGAGCGCGGTATCGGCGATGACCAAAGCCGGCTGGTGGAAGGCCCCGATCAGGTTCTTGCCATGAGGCGAGTTGATGCCGGTCTTGCCGCCGACGGAGGAATCGACCTGGGCGAGCAAGGTGGTCGGCACCTGCACGAAGCGCACGCCGCGGCGGAGTACTGCCGCCGCGAAACCGGTGAGATCGCCGACGACGCCGCCGCCGAAGGCGATGACGAGATCATTGCGCTCGATCTTCGCCGCCAGCAGCGCGTCGCAGAGGGCGATGAACTGGGCATAGGACTTCGAGGCCTCGCCCGGCGGGATGGTGATGCGGGTCGCCGTGATGCCTTCCTGCTGCAGGCAGGTCTCGAAGGCGGCGCCGTGCAGGGCAGCCACGCTCTCGTCGGTGACGAGAGCTGCCTTGGCGCCGGGCGCGAAGGCGGCGATCAGGGCCGCGGCCTCGCAGAGCTGGTGGCGGCCGATATGGATGTCGTAGCCGCGGCCTTCAAGCGCGACGGGGACGACGATGCGGGCGCCGGTCTTCTCGGGCGTGGCGGCGGTCATGATGCTGTCGCTCCGGCTGCCAGCCGCAGATAGTCGTCCAATGCGGCGATGGTTTCGCCGACCACGACTTCATGAGGCTCGTCGCTCGACAGGATGGTGATGTCGGCCAGTGCATAGACCGGCTCGCGCTCGGTCAGCATCCGGCGCAAGGTCGCCTCGGGATCGGCGGTCTGGAGCAGCGGCCGGTTCGAGCGCTTGCGGACGCGGCGCATCAGCACGTCGGGCTCGGCCTTGAGCCAGACCGCGATGCCGAGTTCCTTCACGCGCTCGCGTGTCTCGGCATTCATGAAGGCGCCGCCGCCGGTCGCCAGCACCAGCGGGGCGCGGGTCGTCAGGACGCGGCTGATGACGCGGCGCTCGCCCTCGCGGAACTCCGCCTCGCCGCGCTGCGCGAAGATTTCGGGGATTGTCATATGCGCGGCCGTCTCGATCTCGGTATCGGCATCGACGAAGGGCAGGCCGAGGCGCCCGGCCAGCCGGCGGCCGACCGAGCTCTTGCCGGAGCCCATCATGCCGACGAGCACGATCGCACGCTGGCCGAGGGCGGCGCGGAGATCGGTCATATCGGGCGTGGCGACGGAAGCGGCGGCGGTCATGGTAATGTGTCCTCGGCACGGCTGTAGCACCGGCCGGCAGCTGCGTCATGCCCCTGTCACGCGGTTTGCACGAGGCTGTGGCTCGCCTGCCCTTGCGCGAGCCGGTTGCGATCAGGGATAGTCAAGCCCGGTGCCGGGATCGTGCGCACCCAAGCGATTGCGAGAGTCCGCCCGACGTGCCGACGCTGTTCCGTTTCCTGGCTTTCATAGGGATCATCGCCGGGCTGATCTTCGGGGGCATGATCGCGCTCGTCACCTTCGTCCAGCCGGTCCAGCGCGAGATGATCGAGATCGTGCCTCCCTCGAAGCTGCAACCGAAATGAGCCGGCTGGGGCGCCAGCGGCTGAACGCCTTCCTCGACATGCTGGCAGCCGAGCGCGGCGCGGCGCGCAACACGCTCGACGCCTATGAACGCGACATCGCGGACTACCTCGAATTCCTCGGCGGCAAGGCGCCGGGCGATGCCACGGCGGAGAATATCCGGGGATGGCTCGCCGATCTGGCGGCGCGCGGGCTCAAGGCGTCATCGGCGGCGCGAAGGCTGTCGGCTGTGCGCCAGTTCCACCGCTTCCTCTATACGGAAGGGCTGGCGGGTACCGATCCCTCGGCGGCGATCTCCGGGCCGAGGCTCGGGCGGCCCCTGCCGAAGGTGGTGACGGTCGGGGATGTCGACCGCCTGCTGGAGACGGCGCGGTCCGCCTGCGAGCAGGAGGGGATATCGAAGGCAGCCCGCCTCAAGGCCCTGCGCATGCGCTGCCTCGTCGAGATGCTCTACGCGACGGGCCTGCGCGTTTCCGAACTGATCGCGCTGCCCTTGTCGGCGGCGACGACGCGGGAGCGCTTCCTGATCGTGCGCGGCAAGGGCGACAAGGAGCGGCTGGTGCCGCTGAACGATGCGGCACGCGGCGCGGCGCGGGATTGGCTGGAGGCGCTGAAGGAAGCCGGAGCGGCGGATGGACGTTGGCTTTTCCCGTCGGAGGGCGAGAGCGGGCACCTGACGCGGCAGGTCTTCGCCAGGGACCTCAAGTCACTGGCCGGAGCAGCGGGGCTTTCGGCGGCGGCCTTGAGCCCGCACGTCCTGCGCCATGCGTTCGCCAGCCATCTGCTGCAGAACGGCGCCGATCTCAGGGTCGTGCAGGAACTGCTGGGCCATGCCGATATCGCGACGACGCAGATTTACACCCACGTCCTCGACGAGCGCCTGAAGAGCATGGTGCGCGATCTTCACCCCCTCGCGGATGGGGAGTGAGGCGGGATGTCATCCCGCACGCGCCGCGGCACGCAGTGCTGCTGCGCAGATGCGGGATCGCATGACGAGAAGGTGCTTTTCCGGGAGACGGTCCCGTGTCTGCGCCGCAGCGCTTCACGCTGCAGCGCGCACGGGATGACGTGCGGAGATCACGCCTCGGAGCAGCGGATCTGCTGGACGCGCTTGGGCATCTCGCCGACGGCGGGGATGAACTGGCCGGTCGCGTTGTCGAGGATCATCAGCACGCCGGTGGCGACGGCGAAATAGGCGCCGTGCAGGTGCAGGCGGCCCTTGCTCTCGAGAATCTGCACGCAGGGGAAGGTGCGCAGGTTGGCGAGCGATTGCTGGATCGAAGCCAGTTCCAGACGCTGCAGATAGTCCTCGAAGCTCTCGTTGCGGCCGCGTCCGCCGGTGCGCTCGGCGGCGGGCGAGATCAGTGTGATCCACTTGCCGATGAAGTCACCCGGCGAGAGCGCCTGCTGGCTGTCGTCGGCGAAGGCGCGGATGCCGCCGCAGCGGCCATGGCCGAGCACGACGATATGCTTCACCTTCAGCGCCTGGATGGCGTATTCGAGCGCCGCCGAGGTGCCGTGGAGCTGGTCGTCCGGCTGGAAGGGCGGCACGAGATTGGCGATGTTGCGCGCGACGAACATCTCGCCAGGCCTCGCATCGAAGATGACCTCCGGCGAAACACGCGAGTCGCAGCAGCCGATCAGCATGATCTGCGGCGTCTGGCCGTGCTCGCCGAGCTCTTCGTAGCGGCTCTGCTCTCGGATGAAACGATCGTCGAGGAAGGAGCGATAGCCTTCCGTCAGGCGCTGCGGGAATGGCTCAGCAGGCTTGTCCATGGCCTCTCTCGAACAGGAAACCGGCGGCTTCGTCAAGTCGATGTTGCGGTGCGGTATCGCTTAGCCCGTCTGCCGGCCTTCGCCCAGACGCCTTTTGAAGGGCCGGCGGAGCGTTCACGAACCCGCGCGGGGGGAAGGGGCCGCATGCGCCGCCGGGTCATGGACATCTCGGCCTCCTCGCCTAGTCTGCGAGGGTTGCCCCGCGCGGCATGGCGCTTGCGCGGGGCTGAGCGCACCGGAGTGACCTGCCTTGACCGAACCTTGCGATCTCAGCGCCGTTGCTGCGCGTGCCCTCATCGGCGCCAAGAAGCTCTCCGCCCGCGAACTGCTCGACAGCTGCATCCGCCGCATGGATGCGATCGACCCGGCGGTGAACGCGATGGTCGCGCGCGACGACGACAAGGCGCGCCAGGATGCGCTTGCGGCCGACGAGGCGACGGCGCGCGGCGATGCGTTGGGCGCCCTGCACGGCCTGCCGATCGGCATCAAGGATCTCGAGAACACCGCCGGTCTGCGCACCACCTATGGCAGCGCCCTCTATCGCGATTTCGTGCCGAAAGAGGACCAGCTCATCGTCTCCTGCGTGCGCAAGGCCGGCGCGATCATCGCCGGCAAGACCAACACGCCGGAATGGGGCGCCGGCGCCAATACGCGCAACGCCGTCTATGGCGCGACCGGCAATCCGTTCGATCCCTCGAAGAGCGCGGCCGGCTCGTCGGGCGGCTCGGGCGTGGTGCTGGCGACCAACATGGTGCCGCTGGCGACCGGCTCCGATACCGGCGGCTCGCTGCGCAACCCGGCCGCCTTCAACGGTATCGTCGGCTTCCGCCCGACGCCCGGACTGGTGCCGAGCGAGAAGCGCCAGCTCGGCTGGTCGCCGCTGCCGGTGCTCGGCCCGATGGCGCGCAACCTGCCGGATCTCTGCCTGCTGCTCTCGACCATGGTCTCCGATGCCGGCTCCGACCCGCTCGCAACGACGATCCATGGCAAGACCGTGCGGCGGCCGGATGATTTCGCCCGCCCCGATGCGATCGATCTCGCTTCGCTCAAAGTGGCGCTGACGCCTGATTTCGGCTTCGCGCCGACCGAGCGCCTGATCCGCGATACGTTCTTCGACAAGACCAAGGCGTTCAGCCATCTGTTCCACGCCGCCGAGGAGACGACGCCGGATTGCGAGGGCACGGACGAGGTCTTCGAGATCCTGCGCGCGAGCAATTTCCTCGCCGCGCATCTCGACAAGGTCCGCGACACGCCGGACATGGTCGGGCCGAATGTCCGCGCTAATGTCGAGGAGGGGCTGGGCTATTCCGCGCTCGACGTCACCCGCGCGATGAAGCAGCAGACGGTGATCTACCAGAACTGGCAGCGTTTTTTCGAGAGTTACGATGTCATCCTCTCGCCGGCGGTGACGCTGAGCCCGCGGCTCTGGACCGAACTCTTCCCCTCCGAGATCGACGGCAAGCCGACCCGGACCTATTTCCACTGGCTGGCGGCTGCCTATGCCGTCACCATCGTCGGCCATCCCGCGATCTCGCTGCCGGTCGGGCTCGACCGCAACGGCATGCCCTTCGGCTTGCAGATCGTCGGGCCGCGCGGCGGCGACGCCAAGGTTCTGGCCGTGGCGGCGGCGCTTGAAGCGGCTCTCGCGGGCGATCCGCTGACGGCGCGCCCGGTGCCGGACCTCGCCAAGCTCGCCAAGGCGCGGCCGCTCAGCGAGAGCCCGAACTTCATGGGCTTCGCCTGAGCCCGGACGCGCATTCCAAATCAATCATAATGGGGAGAGTCCAGATGAAGCGTCGTGATTTTCTGATGGGGACGGCCGCGCTCGGCCTGGCTGGCCCGGCCCTGCCGCGGCTCGCCGCGGCGCAAGCCAGCACAACGCTGATGAAGTTCGTGCCGCAGGCCAATCTGTCCTCGCTGGACCCGGTCTGGACCACGGCGACCGTCACCAACAACCATGGCTACTATGTCTTCGACATGCTCTACGGGGCGGACGAGAACCTGAAGCCGCAGCCGCAGATGGCGGAGGGGCACGAGGTCTCGGCCGACGGCAAGACCTGGCGCATCAGGCTGCGCGAGGGCCTGAGCTTCCATGACGGGACGCCGGTCAAGGCAGTCGATTGCGCCGCGAGCCTGAAGCGCTGGACGCAGCGCGACCCCTATGGTCAGCTGCTCGGCCGCGCGGTCGAGGAATGGGCTGCGGCGGACGAACGCACGGTGGAGATCAAGCTCAAGCGTCCCTTCCCGATGATGCTGGACTGCCTGGCGAAATCCGACCAGCCGCCGGTCATCATGCCGGAGCGCCTGGCCAAGACCGATGCGAACACGCAAGTGACCGAGATGATCGGCTCGGGCCCCTACAAGTTCGTGGCGTCGGGCTATGTCTCCGGCAGCAAGGTCGTCTACGAGAAGTTCGAGGGCTACAAGCCGCGCGCCGAGCCGCCCAGCCGCAATGCCGGCGGCAAGGTCGCGCATTTCCAGCGGATCGAATGGAACGTCCTGCCCGATCCGGCGACGGCCGCGGCAGCGCTGACGCGCGGCGAGGTCGACTGGTGGGAGCGCCCGCTCACCGATCTGCAGCCGATGCTGGCCAGCAACAAGGACATCAAGCAGGAGGTCATCGACAAGGCCGGGCGCGGCGCGATCATCCGCCTCAACCACCTGCAGGCGCCGTTCAACAATCCGAAGGTGCGCGCGGCGGTGCGCATGGCGGTGAAGCAGGAAGACTATATGCGCGCCGCCCAGGGCGACGACACCACGCTCTGGCAGACCTGCCGCAGCCTGTGGTGGCGCGGCACGCCCTATTACGACGGCGAGCAGGAAGACCTGATGCCGCAGAGCCTGGAAAAGGCGAAGGCGGCGTTGAAGGCATCCGGCTACAATGGCGAGAAGGTCGTCATCATCAACCCGACCGACTTCCCCGATATCGGCCCGCTCGGCGAGGTGACCTTCGAATTGCTCAAGCAGCTCGGCATGAATGTCGAGATGGCGGCGAGCGACTGGGGCACCGTCGTGCAGCGCCGCGGCAGCCGCGAGTCGACGGAGAAGGGCGGCTGGAGCATCTTCCACACCACGGGATCGGCGACGAGCTGGGGCAATCCGGCGATGTCGACGCTGGTGCGCGGGCAGGGCGACAAGGGCTGGTTCGGCTGGTGGAAGAGCGATGCGGCCGAGGCCCTGGCCGAGGAGTGGCTCTACGCGCCTGACGAGGCGGCACAGCGGAAGAGCGCCAAGGCGCTGGCCCGGCTGGCGCTGGAGGAGGTCGCGACCATCCCGCTCGGCCAGTTCGTCAGCCGCACCGCCTATCGCAAGGACATGACCGGGATGCTCGCCGGCTCGGCGCCCTATCCGTGGGGTCTCAAAAGAGGGTGAGCGTAGTGCTCATGAAGAAGGGCGGCCGCTTCGGCCGCCCTTTTTTGTTTCAGCGCTTCGCGGCCACGGCTGCCGACCAGGGCGAGGCGGCGTCGCTCGACCCTTCCGCACCGCTCTTGTCGACGCGGACGAAGTTCGGGCAAGCGAAGTTGATCGGCAGGACGCTGTGCTCGACGACCGTGGTCGGCCCCGCCGCTTCCAGCGCGGCAAGCGTCTCGGCCGGCAGGCGCAAATCGGCGCTGGCCGAATCCGGGCCGGAGACGTCGATGCGCGGCTGATGCGCCGTCGCCTCGGTGCCCATGCCGAAATCGAGCTGCCAGGCCAGTGTCTGGTAGATGCTGGCGAGGATGCGGCGCCCACCTGAGGAGCCCATCGCCTGGCGCGGCCAGCCGCCATCCTTCGGCGTGACCACGACCGGGCACATGTTGCAGAGCGGACGGGCGCCGGGCGCGATCGCATTGGCACTGTCGGGCCGCGGATCGAACCACATCATGCCGTTGTTCATCAGCACGCCGGTCGAGGGCAGCACGACGCGGCTGCCCATCGAGGAGAGCAGCGTCGTGGTGACGGTGACGAGATTGCCCTCGCCATCGACCACGGTGAGGTGGGTCGTGCAGGTATCGCCCGGTTCCTTGGCCGTGATGGCGGCGCCGAGGCCGTCTAGCCTCTCCTTGTAGGCCTCGCGCATCACGCGCGACAGCTGCGCGAACCAGGCGGCCGAGGGGCCGTCGCTGTCGAGCGAGGCATCGGCCATGCCGGCGACGACGCGCTCCAGGGTCGGCGCTGCCGTAAGGCCACCGGCGGTGTGGATGAGGTGGCTGCCGCGCCAGTCGATGGTCGGCGCATCGCGGAGTTCGGCCTTGCAGTCCGCGAGGTCCTGCGCATCGACGACGCCGCCGGCCGCGGCGATATCCGCCACGATCCGGTTCGCGACATCGCCGCGGTAGAAATCGTCAAGCCCGGCCTTGGCCAGCCGCTCGATCGTATCGCCGAGCTGGCCGAGCTTCATGAAGCCCGGAATGCCCTGATAGGGCGGCACCGGTGGCAGACCGCCCGGCAGGTATATCCGCGCGCTTTCGGCATAAAGGCGCAGGACCGAGGCCGAGGAGGCGACCTTCAGCGTCGTGTACCAGTCGGCCGGCAGGCCGCGTTTCGCGAGCGCGATGGCCGGCGCGAGGATATCGGCCAAGGGCAGCTTCGAGCCGAAGGTTTCCTTGAGCTTGGCATAGCCCGCGACGGAGGAGGGCGTGACGAAGGACAAGGGGCCGTGGATGTTGCGGTCGTCGACCACCTCCGGCCAGGTGAAGAGGTCCTTCTTCATCTCGCCGGTCAGGGGATAGTCGGCCGGGTCGGCGCGGCGCGGCGCGACCGGTCCGAAATCGACGACCTGGGCGCGAGTTTCGCCGGCCTTCAGCACGACCGCGAAGCCGATGCCGCCGAGCCCGCTGTTCCAGGGCTCGACCGCGGCGAGCGCGAAGCAGGCGGCGACGGCGGCGTCGGCGGCGTTGCCGCCCTGTTCGAGAATCGCGGTGCCGGCTTCCGCCGCCTCCCGGCTCTGCGAGACGACGATGCCGTGCTTCCCGCGCGCGGCAGGTTTGCTCAGAGCCCAGTTCTGGCTGCGATAGGGGGTGGCGGTAGCGGCCATGCGGCGACCTCGAACGGATTTGCGAGGTCGCCATACTGCATACCGCCCGGCATCGCGTCGAATGCGTCGTGGCGGTGCGCGAGCCGCGCCCTGTGCAGGGCGCGGGATCGCTAAAATACGTTCGGGTAGATGTAGCGGACGATCACGCTCTGGATGAAATAGATGATCAGCAGCAGGATGATCGGCGAGATGTCGAGGCCGCCGAGATTGGGCAGGCGCTCGCGAATCGGCCGCAGCACGGGCTCGGTGACGCGATAGAGCGCATCCCAGACGGTGGAGACGAACTGGTTGCGCGTGTTGATGACATTGAAGGCGATCAGCCAGCTCAGCACCGCTGAGGCGATCAGAATCCATACATAGATCTGCAGCGCGAGCAGAACCACGTCGAGAACGGCACGCATCGATCTTCCTTTAGCGCCTGTCCGGAAAGGTGACGCGGAATATCCCTCGCACTTGCCAAAAACAGATGGCGGAAGTGATTGACATCCACGCGACGCACAGCCTAGAAGGCCAGCGCCTTGGGGCTGTAGCTCAGATGGGAGAGCGCTGCAATCGCACTGCAGAGGTCAGGGGTTCGAATCCCCTCAGCTCCACCAAGGCTTTCTAATTCCATCGAAATATCAAATGGTTATGGCAGGGGCTCTCATGAGCCCTAGCCGCAGCCCTACTTTCTGCGCGCGCTCGCCCTGGACGGTGAGAGACGGCGACGCACTGAAATGCGACAACCTGCCGCAATTATCCCCCATCCCTTTCCGCCTGGATGCCGCGATCCTGGTAGCGTTTGGCCACCTCTTCGATAGCCATAAGCTGCGCCTTGGTCTGGAGATGGACCTTGCAGACGTTCAACGCGGCTTCGATGCGCTCAAGAAACAGGGAATGCGCCGGGCTATCCTTTTTCCAGCCGGTAAGCCGCTGCAACGCTTGCTTGATGGCGGGACTGTCGAAATGCAGCGTGTCCTTGCTATGAGCGAACTTGTTCCGAATGTCCTTGATCGTTTTGAGATCGGCGTGGAGCGGCTTGTCGATGATGTTGAAGGCATAGGCGATATCGATTTTGGCCGAGAAGCTCGACAAAGGCCCATAGCCCTCAAACAGGTTGTTATTGAATTCCTTGGACCGGTCATCGGTCATTTTTGTCTCGATGGCGGCCTTAAGCCAATCCTCGATGCGGGCGGTAACGGTCGTAACGAATGAGGTATCTGTCGCCTTTCTCATCTCCGCGATGATCTCATCAAAGCCCGGCTGCTTGAGAATGTCTTCGGCTTCCATCTCATCTATCTCCGCGCCGATCGTTCTCGCCCCATGGCGACCAGAATGCGTCCGCGCTTCTCTCATACGCCGCGAGCTGAACACGCAACGCGATGGCCATCGCGCCAGTCGCCTGCGCGAGCTTCTCAGCAATCGAGGCAGTCCGGCGGGCGAAGCCAAAAAGCTCGATTACGATCGGCGTCTCGATATCGGGATCAGGCGTCGAGATGTGCGCCGCATGCTTATTGCGGTAGTGCCGCAGCTTGGCGCGGCGGTCATCGGAGACGGCGTCCGACCATAGCGCCTGAGCTTGCCTGATCTCATCCGGCTGTATCGCGTGATCCGCTACCGCCGGATCAGCGAGCAGTTCAAAGGCGACTTTGAGATGCCGATCGCCCGGCTTGATCGGATCGAAGGCCCGCATGGAGATGAATAGGATGCGATCGAATAGTGCGTGCTTGAGGATCGTAGCGGCTCGGCCGGCGCCCGCGTCATTGAGGTCTTTTGTAATCGACAGATGATTGCCGCGTTCCAGTATCTCGATGCATGCCATCGCGTCGATCGCGTCGATATAGGCGCGAGAAGCCACGGCGCGGATGGTTTCCCACTTTTCAGTTGGCATCGGTTACTCCTGCGCCGGTCGTTCCCAATCGACCGGGCGGCTGCGAAGCTTGAGGGAGGTCCGCCGGGCCTGCGCATCAATCGTCTCGGCCGTGACCTTGATGCGTGCGCGGGCCTGCCAGCGAGCGCATATGCGCGTCCAGCGGTTAAGCTTGATAACGACTGTGACGGTGATCGGCTTGTCTGGCGACAGGACGAGATTTTTGCTTTCGAGGCGTTGCCGGGGCTGCGGCGCCTCCTCAAACATGTCTGGATAGACGACCTCGGCGCCAGTAAGGCACCGAATGGGCGTAAACGGCGGCCAACACAGCTCGGCTGACAGCAAGCGCATTTCGACGCCAGTCCAGCTTTTAAGCGTCAGCGCTGACCATCGCCGCCCTTCCTTATCAACGCCACTCTTGACGATGTAGTGCGAGCCGGCTGCCTCGGCTTGACGAGCCTTGCGATGCGAGGACCATGCCTTTGCTAACGCTCCAGCGACCGCAAATCCGCCCGTAAATGACTTCGCGTCGATCGAACGCACGAACTCCAGAGCTGCGCTGAGCATGCGGCCATCCCCCTGGCGCTACTACACGCTAATACATCCTCGCGCTGAAGCGGAGGGCGGGGTAGCCACAGGCGTTTTCCACCAATCTCGTTGCCGATCTCGACGTTATCCCGAGCGAAATGTACCGATAGGTAGACAAGCCGCCGAGCCGACGAGCAACCACCGATGACATCTTTGCCCGACATCGACCCGAACGCGGCTCATATTGACAAATACGGTATCTCCCTAGCTGAAGTCGGGGCCGCCCGAGCCGCCGCAGACAGGCATTTCAGTCATCCACGAAACCATCGTGCGGCGAAGGACTTCGACAGGGCGATCAAAACGTCAGATTTCACGCGCGATCAGTTTCTGACTAGGCTTCCACCAGTGCTGTCTTCTGCTGGTTCCAGTTTTCTCACGGGCCTTACAAACGAGAACGGCCACGCGGCCTCCTTCCTACCATTGAGCGAATGGCGGAAGTCGATGCTGAGCACGCCCCTCTTTTTTTCCGATTTATCGCTTTGGTGCTTGCTCATGGCTGCACACGACGCGTCGTGCGCGATGCAAATGGACCATTGCGGGCGGCCAACTTCTGAGAGCCATTTGTCAGGTATGCTTCTCCGCGCTCTCGGCGAGGCCTGTGAGAGATGGCGCGAAATCATGGAGAAGCCCCTCGCGCGCAAAGGGCTTTCTCTTCGACTAGACAGTTTGGACTTAACTATTGGAGGCGGCGAGCAAGCCACCGGCGGCGATTTTGGCTTGATCCTTGATCTCGCTGGCCCACCGGCTCGCATTGTTCCGCTGACATTTCAGGCAAAGCGATACGTCCGCCCGAACGCGGATGTTTCTCAGAAGCATTTTGTACGGGGCTCCCAACTAGGCCAACTCGGCCAACAGAAGTGCGCTTCGGCTTACATATTCTATGAGAATGGCGAGCGACCAATTCCAGTGCCTCTTCCGCCCCTAATCAAGAGGGTCGAGGACGTTAGAGTTCCAAAGAAGACGGACGCGACGATCCTGTCCGTCGATTTGCAGACGCACTTTTTGACCGTTCTATCCGGCCCCAATATCCCTATAGCTTCCTCGCCGGGCGATGCGCTTCGGATGATCTATGCCCGTGCAGAGCGAGATCAGCTAACTCATCTCGCAGTCATAGCAAGCGACGAAGCGGCGTTTGCGCGATATCATCTGGCTAATAATGATGAATTAGAGCAGTTGAAGGGCATCGATGACACAAACGGCCCTGTCATTCAGCAATATTGAAATGCAGTTTGACAACTCGGCCGGTGTCAACGCCTCGCTAGGGCTTCGGCCGCAGGATCGCTTTGCAAACCCGCGCGGCTATGCGCTCGCGGTCGATATGCTGTTTTGCAGCTTCCGTATCGATGCGCCGCGAGCAAGCGGCGTCTATGGCTGGTTCGTGGATGATGAGCTTGTCTATATCGGACGAGCCGCGAACCTGCGGAACCGGCTGAGCGATCAATACGGAAGGGTATCGCCTCGCCATCCGTATGCGGGCGGCCAGCTCCAGAAATGCCGGATGAATGCCCGGATCAATCAGGCGCTCGCGGCCGGCTCAATCGTAGCGGTGAAATGGTTTGCGACGCCTGACTATGTGTCGGTAGAGCGAGAACTGCTTGCTGCTCATCGGCCAGGGTGGAACATCCGCTGATAGCTAGCTCTTCGATCCGTCATCCCGGCGCACCGCGTCAATTGTTACTGAGTAGCTTGCATCATCACTGCGCTTCGAGCGTCTGGAAATTTCCTCGACGATACCCGCAGCAAAAGACGCCCCGGCTCCTAATACAACCCATAGGGGAACACCGACCGCAGTCCCTAGCGCCGCTATGCCGGCGCTTTTCCCGCCAAAAACCGCTGCTCCAATGGCTGCCGCTCCAAGGCCGATCCTGGCCTTCGGCGAACGATCGTCCCAACCAATTTGTTTCGCTTTGGATGCCGCAATCTTGACCGCAGGCCAGACAACCTTGCTGTCACGCGTCAACCTCAGCGCTTCCCGCATCTTTTGAAGGCGCGATACATCCCGCTCGCGTAGCGCCAGAAGCCGCTGAGCCCAAAGCTGCAAGGCTGGCCAATGGTCGGCAGGAACCGCATCGACGACTGTAACAACTGCGGTCCTGGCAGGGATAGCCTCTGCCGACTTATCTCGTTCATTCATCATCAACGTTGGCCTCAGTCTTGATTGCTTCGCCCGGTATAGAGCGTGCGACGGCTGCCGACGGTAGAGCAACCAATTCTGCTTCCGTCTTTAGGCCGAAGTTATTTCGGAAGGCGCCGAAGAACGGCTCAATGCGGACTAGGGCGACATAGCGCTGCGTCCGGCCGAGTTTCTTATCCGGCCATGTTCGCGCGACTGCATCGAAAGCCGGTTTTGGGATGATATAGATGCGCCTCTCAGCAAGATCGGCGTTTGGCAGGAGAACGATGGCGATCCAGTCGAATTCTTCCGACCCTTCATAGTAATCCGCGAAGTGGCTGCTTTGCTTTTGGTAGGTTCGGCCCTTGACCGAGATGCGCTGCGGCGGCTGGCCAATCGGCTGCGCGATAACGTCATAGCCCGGCCAGTTATCGGGGACCTTGAGCGCCGGAATGCCGGCTAGCGTCAGCTCGGCTGCCACCAGCATTTCGCAGGCGTCGCCGAGCTGCTTGGTCGTATAGCGCTTGGACTGCCGAGGAGTGTCGGGGACAGGCTCGGCCATCAGAACAAGATGCCTTGCGGCGGCTCTTCTGGCGGGGCTGGAGGGGCCACAGGAGCGGCTTCTACGGGGTCGGCTAGGGTCGGATCATCATCGGACGAGCGGCTACTGTTGACCCGCGTAGACACGATCCATTCTTGCAGCTCCTCGGCTCGGCGCAGTGGAATGCGTGGCACGCCAGAGCCTATGCGAACGATGTCAGCCATTTCGCCTCCGTCGCCAGCCTATGCGGCTGCCGGGCGCCATGACAAGGTGAGCTTAGGGCAAGGGCATGCGACAGGCAGCCTAGCGCGGCGCAGCCGAGAGCCCTTTATGATGGCGACTGGAGAGGAACACGGCGAACGCTCGTGGTATCTCAATATAGCCGAGAGCTTCCTGGCGGATATCGAAGTCCGCGATGGCTTCGGTGAGCTGCGCAAATTCCCGCTCGCCATCTGAACCGGGCGAGGACGATAGGAGCTGAGCAGCCCGTAAAATCGCAGCCTTCCGCTGAGGATACGATCTGATGATCAAGGCGTCGGCGTTCGGCATGACACACCTCACCGCTACGCAACCCAACAACCTTAGCCTAGCACCTAACCGCTGCGATGCGAACGCTCGATCCTTGCAGCCTGTCGCTCAAACCACCCCGACCAAAAGCCGCCCTATCAGCAAGACTAGAGCGACCCCCAATAGGCCGTACCGAATACGTGTCACGAAAAACGGAACTGCTATCCCAAAGACCAGTGTCAAGCAGGTGAGCATCCCGGACTTGATATAGGCATCCTTGGACCGATAGTTGGGCCAGCCAGCTACAGGCCCTTCGCCTCCCCACGGATAGCACCCGGCGGAGCCGACTGGCGGCTCAGAACACGCACGGGCATGCCAAGCGGAATTGAGGTCGTAGACCGAGGCGATCAGCAACAAGCCGAGAAGCAGCAAGATGGCAACTTCGAGAAAGCTGATCCTGATCCTCATCCGCCAACCTCTAGTCACTGCGGACGACATGTTGTCGCGGAACTGGAAACCGCTCAATCGACTTCCGCTTCCGACCCGTTGCGGACGCTCGCTTCCCAGCGCTAAATGCGAGGCAAGGAGCATTCATGCGTCGCGCGCTATCAGCACTATTCTTCACTGTCGCTACCTTTGATGCGATGGCGCAAACTCCGGTAATCGCAGGACCCGGGGTAATTACCTGTGCTGAGTTTGGCGAGAGCTACCGTCGAAATCCCGGCTCCACCGAAACCCAATTTTTTGCCTGGGCGCAGGGTTTCATGTCCGCAACCAACGTACCAATGCGTCTCCGAAACGAGCCGACGCGCAATCTTATGGGGATGCCGACGGCTTCGCAAAAGCAGCGTTTGCGCGCGTTCTGCGATCAAAGGCCGCTATCGGACTTTGGACAGGCGGTAATGAGCCTCTACGAGAGCCTGCCGATAAACCAACCGAAATCAAACTGAGACACTATTCCATTCGAATACAACGCCGTGCCATGTCAAAAGAAAGAACTGGTCGCCCCAAAAGGAAGCCGATGGTTAGTGGTAGGCGGATAGTTTGCGTTATCGCCTGCGTCCTCACCGCGTCCGCATGCGATATCAAGGGGACCGCGTACACGTTGTACCGCAACAGCCCCGCTGACGCCGGCATGCGCATATATATAGCATCTTTCGATGCGAAGGACGGCGACGCCTATAACCGAGAGAATTGCGAGCTGACCGCCAAGCTCTACCGAGCCCAACCGGGAGTAACGGCTCGCTTCTGGTGCGAGAAGGGTCGCTATCGAGCCTAACACTCCAAAACTACTACAGCATCAATACCCGCGCTGCCGTCGCCGCTCATCCCGACGAGCGCCGCGCCCTCTATCCCAGCGCCAACCGACCCGATCGCGCGGATCGAAATGCTCGCCTCGGATGTTGTCACGAAACAAATCCGCCTGGGCTTTATCGCTGAAGCAGAAGACCTCGAAATTGAAGTAGCCATCTCCTACGTGATGGCGCTTCCAGCACAATGAGGATAGCGGCCCGCACGCGTTTACGTGGCCAAGGTTCTGCCCAGCGATGCACCGGACCGCCACTTGAAAAGGCCAGCCCTTATCAACTTTTCCGGGGGTTAAGTCGCCCCGGCGCCTCATAGCTCATCTACGACGCGAGGACGGCGCCGACCTTCCGAGAACCGGCCGCGCAGAAAGCCTCTGGGGGCCGCAGCGTCGGCATCTGCGGCCATGATCGCGAGATCGCGGAGGAGCATGCGGATGGCCTCGCGAGCGTCGCCGCAGGCCTCCTCCAGAACCGCGTCGATCTCGTCATCGCTCACTGCTAACGGGTCTGTCGGCTCCGGCTTCTCGGCGGCACCCATTCTGATTTCCGATCAATAGAGCGCATGCCGCGCTAACGGCCATCGCCGCCAGCTCGTCGCCGTCGCGCTGATTTGTGATTGAAAGGAGAAAAAACCTACCTAGGAAAAATGTCAATCGCTGCCCGTTGCAAAATCCCGCTTGAGTTGGTTCAAGGAAGATCGAGCTGGGGAATGCCACGATGTTGAAGAGGCTGTCATACGCGCTATTGGGCGCCTTCCTCGTGTGGGTAATGGGGCTCGGAGCTTGGTACGAACTTTCTGAGCCTGTTTGCTCAATCGGCGTTGCAAAAGATGCCGTGAATGCGACAGGTAAAGAAACATGGTGCTTCGAGTTCTGGCTCAATCGCTATCAAACCGCGCTGGCTGCGATACTCGCTCTTCTTGCGGCGCTAGGCACCTCCTATGTCGTTCGCCAACAGATCAAGCAAGCCGACCGGCATGAGGATGAACGCTATGGGCGAGAGGGCGCGGCGGCTCGCGCAGTTCTACCTCTCAGTCTGAGCACGATCTGCCAGTACGCGGAAATCTCGGCGCAAATCCTGGAGAAATTTTTGCCGAAGCACGGCGAACAAGCCGCCTTTCAGCAGCTTGGCAAGGATTTGCCGGATTTTCCGGTCGATGCAGTTGCCCAGCTTGGAAACGTCATCAAGACGATCCCTGTTGTGCAGGGCCGAGCGCTGGCCGCCATAATCGCCGAGATGCAGGTTTTTCGCGCCCGTACTGAGGGTATGATCCGAGACAGGAGCACAAACGAAATCGCGGTTCGAGAATATATCCTCGATGCCGTCGAAATTTATGCGCGGTGCTCCGTCAACTTCGACTACGCGCGAACAGAGGCTGATATGCCGTGCGCGACGGTGACGGCTGGAAACCTGAAATCTGCGTGCGCTGTCATGCGATTGCAGAAAGCCGAGCTATTCGCGATGATCGACCGCCGGCCAAAGCAATATGCGCCTAGCCCCGCATCATCGTAGGCGAACGAGCCCAGCCCTGACGGTGCTCAAGTCGTAGATAAATCCCTGCCATCCGGCTCTTCGAGCATTCTCTGAAAGAGGCTTCCTCGGCACGAACATGTCCGGCCGCTGCAAGTCTGCGGCTAGGTAGTAGATCGCGTGCGAAGCCATCGCCTTGTCGACCAGCACGAGGAACAACGGGAAGTAAATGCCCGCGTCCATGCGCTGCTTCTGCGGCCCCCACGCAGCGCCTAGGACATTTTTTGGCGGAGAATTGACGTCCTTGACGCCTGACGCCTTAACCTGCCCGAGATAGCCGCAAAAATCGCAGATCACGTCCGCACATTTGAAGTTTGTGGGCAATCGAACGAGCGTCTTCGGTGGCCGCTTGCACCTCGGACAGGAGCATTGCCGAACGACTTGATCCTCGCCGAATTTACCTAGTATTTGCCGCTCAGTCGCCACCGCTATCTCTAAGTTTTTCGAACAGTTTCGACCAGAGAAGCCTTAAGAAAAATCAAAAAAATCGGCCAATACGCGAACGTTCCCCGGTTCAGCAGGATATGAGCTCCGGCGGGCGTCGATAGAAATTACTTCAACATCATGCCGCCTCAGTTGGTCGATTTCAGCCTCTGTGAGCTGACTGGAAAGATCGCCGGATTGAGTTGGAAAGAGGTGAACAACGCGAATGCGTTCAGGCAAGAACTCTGCCTTCAGCCGAGCACAGACGTCCGCAATGCCCGGCATCTTTTTAAATGCTCGTGGCTGTATGGCGGAGGCATAATTGAAACGCCAGTAATTATTCCACGCAATTTCCGTGGCTCTATCGATTTTTTCGACGAATTCGTCCAGCGTTTCATCCATTTCATGTGGCGATGTAATCCTTACGGTCAAGCAGCGCTCGCGCGACAACGCTCTTGGGGGGACCTTCGGATGCGTTGGAATTTGACCGCCAAGCCGAGCATCGGTCAGCATATGACGAAGCAGCCGGCTCTTGCCGGCATTCTGATTGCCACAAATCAGGAGAATTCGCTCCACATGAGCGCGCTTACGGTTCGCTTGCTCCAATTTCTGCGCCCATCCCAGCCATAATGCCCCTCCAATCTTTGCATCAGGCGGTTCGCTCAACAAGGGAGCGGATGCCCTTTCCTCAGTCGATATGGGTGGGGACTGTTAGCTCAGCTTATCAGCCGCCTGTGCCTTATCATCAGGCATCGGAATGAGATCGGGAGAGACAGCGGATCATGCCAGCGCAACCAAGAGCGCCAACGACGACGGCACGAGCCCTAGAAATCATTGATCGCGTCGTGCCGATGATTGCACTCGATGTGCGGCGCGGCATTGAGGACATGGAACTGCTAGAGGCGAGCAACAATCCGGTAAAGGCGGCACTTGCTGGAGTATCCGTAGAAGCGGTTCGTGGCCACGGCCCCGTTCAAAACGCGCTGGCGCTAATGATCGTACTTGCGACGAGTAGAGCCTTCGATCTCGGCAACAGGCCTATCGAGCGGCAGAACAAGGCATCCTTGCCGCTACTCGCTCACTACCTCGGCCGTCAGGAGGTCGAGCAAGCCCTGTTGGGGCGCGCCTCGCCCAACCCCGTTCTGAGCCGCGCCGAGCAGAAGGCTGCCATCGATACTTTCCGGGCCGAATGGGCTTCCCATCAGTCGGATTGCCCGATGCAAGATGCTCTTGGGAGGTTGCGGTCGTTTCGCGATTATGAGGTCGCTCATAGCGTATTTGATGTGGCGCCCGGAGCACCGACATACGATGAGCTTTTTCGGATCGTGAGCCGAGCGGCCGATCTGATCAAGCTCGCCGAGCGGGCTGCGGGGCACGACCCCAGTTTCTTCGATGACTTCCGCGCTGATCGTGCAGGCTTTTCGGCGGCGTTTTGGAAGGCATACGTGGCGGGCGTGAAGGCAGGATAGAAATGGCCCGGCTTGCGGCCGGGCCTGCGCACTGCGCTCATGCTGGTGGTGATCGGAGGCTAGCTCCAGAAAGCAATGTAGCCGTAGGTCGCCAGCGGCGAGATGATGGCCAGATGCGTCGGCCGGACGATACCCGGACCAGACGGGATGCGCGAATAGCTGGGCATCATTTCGCCACCGACGCCAGCGCCAAGGGCGCTGGTCGCGCTGGGGATCGCGACCGTCACGTTGCTATCGCCGAGCCTGACCCGGAAATGCGCCCCATCGCCGACCCAGAGGCCGTAGGTAATGAATGACGCCCCTGCCGGGATAGCGAACCGCGTCATCGTATTCGCCGCCAAGGCCACATCCATATATGCGTCCTGATCCGGCGGCTCAGCCGCCCAGGATGCGCGCGGTGATTGGTCGGCGATGCTGTTAAAGCCCTTCATGTTGAAGGCTCGTATGCTGGAGTAAAGGCGGCGCGTGATTGCAATCCGCTAGATCGCTACGGGGTCGCGCTACTTCCGTTGTTCGGCGCGGCGGCCTCAGGCTGCGAGCGGCCATTGGAGCCGGGACCGTTATTCCCCGCGCTCAAGTTCCCTTTCGCCTCGATCCGCTGGTCAATCGTGGCCAGGAAGAGGGGGCTCGGCGTCACGGTGATGTTGCCGCTGACCGTAGCGCTACCCTCGACCTTTGCGACGACCTCTTTAGGCTGGACAACCTCAAGGCTGGTCCTGCGGCTCAGGTCGAGCATCGCTCGGCCGCGAGCTGCCTCCGGGTCGCGCATCCTATCGCGCTGAGCCTGATAGCTCTTGTCCAGCTCGCCAGCGAAACCCGGCAAAGCAGAACCATAGACGCTCTTGCTGCCTTCGGGCCCCCTGGCCTCAAGGCTCTTCATTAACTCGCGAGCCATGACGGGCAGCATGAGCCCGCCAGAGATAGCGCCCATGCCGCCGCCGGCCGCGATACCGGCCCCGCGAAGCCAGATACTGGAGCCGGCGCTGGCGATGCCGCCCAGCAAGGCACCGATAAGCCCGCCGCCAGCGACACCGACGCCGGTTGAGGTCTTATCCCCGCGAGCGGTTTCGGCGAGGCTTGTGAGGCTGCTGGCGGCAATATCGGCGGCGTTCTTCAATGGCCCCAGGAACGGCTCAGAAAGGGCGCTGCCGGCCTGCGCAAGGCCGCCGCTGACCCGCTTGCCAGTGAGGTATGGGTCTTCCTTAAGGGCGACCTGGGCACCCGGCAGGCCGAGAGCTTTCTCGACGGTCGCGCGATCCTTTTCCAGGCGGCCCATCTGCGAGACGAGCAACCCGACAAGGTACTCTGCATTCCTATCGCTAAAGAGCGTCGAGATGGTTGCCGCCCTGGCATCAGGCGCGATGCCTTTCGCATCCATAGCCGGCACAAGGACCGTCTTGACCCATTCCAGCGGGTTGCGCTCCAGCAGGCCGGCGCCCTTCACCGCAGACGGCCTAACGCCTTTCACGTCCTCGTCGGCGGTCGCGATCATGCCGACCCGATCAACGATGCCCAACTCGGCCAAGTTCTCGGCAGCGCGCTTACGCATCTTGCCGCCAACCAACGCCTGCCTAAGGGTCATAGAGGCGGTGCCGAGCCTATCGCCGCCAAGCTCAGGGAGCATAGTCGGCAGGATAGACATCAGGTACTCGAAAGAGACGCCGGAAGCGGCGCTCTTGCCGCTCTTGGCGAAGTTGAGGATTTCCTCGCCCCGCAGCGCTGAGCCGTGAACCTGGGCCATCTTCGTCATAAAATCCGCGTACAATTTCAGTTTAGCCGGATCGCTGGAATAGCCCAGGATTTCGCCGGCCTTCACGACCTGACCGACTTGATTGTTGATCTCGGCCTCGCTGGCGCCAGGGCTTTTCTGACGCATCGCCGTCATCACATCGAAGAACGGCACGACATTGGTCAGGGTCGAGCTGAGATCGCCACCGAAGGTCGGCCGGGCTTCGCGAATGATGTTCATCGCCGAGGCCGGCGCCAGACCATAGCGGCCGGCAAGGTCGTGCGCGGCGGTTTCCGCCCTTGCGATCTCATCGGGCGTCCAGCCGCCCTGCCTTGCCTGGGCGCGCTCAGTATCGAGGTCCATGCCCGCCGTAATCGCACCTTTCACCGCAGCGCCAGCGCCGATGAAGCCGCCGACTTCGCCGACAGGAAGATGCGTCGGGCGAACCGGGATGCCGGCGACGGGAACGCCGCCGGGCGCCGCCCTATCGATCAAGGGCCGGATCGACATAGGCCGGCCGACGATCCTGCCGGCATCGGACTGACGCTTCATCGCCGCCGTAGTCTTATCCAGCGCAGCGGTCAGAACAGCTTGCTGACGGGCAATCTGATTTACGGGAATTCCGGCATCCGCGAGCGTAGAGCGCGCAGCGCGAACCGCCTGCCCCTGCTCCCTGAATGCCTTGGTAGCGCGCTCGACCGCGAGAGACGCCCGGGAATATTCCTGCTGCATCTGGCGCGTCGGCTTGGCAACGGCGTCCATTTCGGATTTCAGGCGAGCGGCATCCTGGACAGCGCGACGCATAGCGACGCCAGCCTAATCCAAGCCTCGGGACATACCCCGGAAGTTGTCGATAGAGCGCAGCTTGCCGCCGATTTCCTCGACCCGCTTGGCGAGATCGGCAGACGCGCCGCCCATGGCTTTCTTAACCGCATCGCCCGCACGGCTGACGGTTTCGAGCTGGCGGCTGATTGCCGCCAGACCGCTCATGTCGCCCGTACGGGCATTGATAACGGCAGAAGCCTCGACAATTTTGCCCATTTTAGCGCTCCCCCACCGGAAGCGCATATTCGCGCGAGATAGCCTTGCCGGTCCCCCAGCCTTCGGCACCCGCGACAGGGCGCAGGCTTGTCAACGTGAGGACGCTCGCAACGTTTTCGAGGCAGCTCGCGGCGCCAAGCACGCGCGTTTCCACGGCCGGAAGAATGTCCGCACCGCGCCCGGCCGCGATCAATTTCGAGTTGATGGAAGCGACAGCCGCTTCCGCATTCGACAGATTACGCAGCAGCCCGGCGAGCGCTCCACTGTGCTTGCCGTAGTCCGGCACAAGCGTGGAAGCGATCCGGGTCGCCACCGCTTCCACTGCATCGCGCTCCCGGTCGAGAGCTTCATTCGCCTCCCGGTTCTCGGCCTCGGCAGCACGGCGCGCAAGCTCGGCCGCAGCGGCATCAATCCTGTCGAGCGAGATGCGCGCAGACGTAATCCTGGCCTCGGCCGCAATGATTTCTTTATCGGAGCCAGTGAGCAGGAGCGAAGCGCGCTCGGCCTCGGCGTTAGCGAGCGCGGTGACGGCGGCCGGACGGGCCGCGACGGCCTCGGCGTTTGCGATATGAAGCGCGGCCGAGGTTTCCGGGGCCGTGCGGAGTTTTTTGAGGATCGTATCGAACATTTTCCAGCTCCTGATTTTAGGGCGTGAAGGGATAGGCGCCGACCGGCATGAAGCCGGCGGCGATTTCGTGAACGTCTTCTCCAATCAGGGTCTGGTCGGTATCGAGCGCCCGGGCGACAGCGAGAACCGCTAGCCAGAATGGCCGCTCATCCAGCATGGCGAGCGCATGGGCCTCCGCGCGGCGGAAGGCGGATTTGGCGCGGGCGATGTCGAAATCGATAGAGCTGCCGGTCAGCATGCGGCCAAGGCGGCACTCATCGCAGGTATGACCGAGCTGACCGGCGGCGGCCCGGTCGAGCAGATGGGCGAGTGCTTCGTCGGAAGCCGTAATCCGCCAACCGCGAAGCTTATTTTCCGCAAGGCCGCCGATCATCACGACGACGGGTTTATCAGCGTCCCGGTTCGCGACGAAGGCGACGCGCCTATCGGCAACTGTAACGCTATCGATGATACCGCCCAGCGCATGGGTCGCGACGGCGTGCGCGGCCTCATGCACGCACACATGAAATGCGGCGGGCGGCGGCACGTAATCTGTCGAGTAAAGGATGGCCTCGGCTTGGTCGCGGACGACAGCCTCGACGACGACGCGGCCTTCGGCCTGACCCCGGGCGCAACAATGGAAAGCCTTCACAGGGCCACCCTCCACATGAGGATCAGGACGGCGAAAACGGCGAGCCAAGCGAAATCGGCAAGCAGTTCCATGGCGGCGGCGAGCATTATTCGCCCTCGCCGTATTCGGCTTCGAGCCGGGCAAGCTGGTCGGCGACCCGAGCGCGCAAGGCATCGATCTCGCGCTCGGCCGCGCGCCGAACGGTCAGATCGGGCGAGATGCGGGAAGGCAGCCCGTCCAGGCCGGACAGCAGCATGCTGACTACGGTGGTCGTCAGCGCCTGGACTTCATCCAGGGGGACGAGCTGCCGTTCCTCGACCGCAAGCGCCAGCTCGGCTCGCTTGGCGCGCGCCTCTTGCCAGCGCCGAGCCTCGGCGCCTTGATCGCCCCGCTTGGCGGCAGCATCGCGCAGAAATTCGATGTAGAGCCGGCGAGCTTCATCAATCCCGATGCCGAGCGGAAAAATGCCGTCCCCTTGGAGCTGCCGAATACGCGTCTTGCTGATGAAGAGGTGCCCCGCCAGCGCCGACAGAGACGCCCCGCGAGGGCCATTTTCGTGAAGTGCAGCCAAGTTTTCTGCTCCTGATACCTATTGAAATGCCGGCGGGATCACACCCGTGCACGCTGCGGTTGCGTGGAAGAACCTAAGACCGGGTAGGGGGGTGGCCGGCCTGCTTGGCGTCAGCCCTGACGCGCGCCAGGACGGCTTCGAGATCAGCCCGCAACTGCTCGGCCTGACGCAGCGAGATGGCGAACATGTCCCTGCCGAGAGGGGAGGCGATGGCGAGGCGGATGGCGTACTGGCCGGCCATGGTGATGGCCGGGGAGGCCTTGATGCGGGCGATGAGCATGTCGTTGTCCTTCCTGGGATCGATGAGGTTTAGGGCCGCCCGGGCGAGAGCCGGATGCGGGGAGGCGAGGACCGGCCTAGAGCCCAGCCTCTTCGTCGGGCGGATGAAGGGGATGAGGTCGCCCATTACTCGGCGGCCTCCTGCCAAGCTTCGGAGCGCCAGCCATCCGGCGCGCCATCGGCGCCAGCCCAAGCCGACGACCAATCGTCCTCGTCGGGGCCGGTTTCCGACCGGCTGCCTTCCGACCCAAGGTCGGAAGTATGCTGGTCGGAAGCCGGCGCGTTTCCGACCTCCCGACCCGTTCCAACCTCCCGGGGGGTATAAGGGGGGTTGGAAGGAAGGCGGTTGGAAGGCGTTGGAAGGGCGTTGGCAGTGGGGTTGGTAGGGGCGTTGGAAGCCCCGAATTCAGCCCCCTGATAATCGGTTGGAAGGTCGTCGGTAGGGTGGTTGGCACCCCCGTTGGAAGGCGCCTCAACGATGCGCTGGCGGCGCTTCGACGGCGGGCCATCCTCTTCGATGACGATCCTGCCGGACTTGAACAGGCGAGACATGGCAGCCTGAAAGGCAGCCTTGTCGATGCCCTTGGCTTCCGGTTCCTTGGCCATGATCGCCGGGGCATAAGTGGCGCTAGCCGAAGCAGACAGAGGCCGCCTTTCGGCCGTCATCCTGCGCAGGATCGCGAGGAAGACAGCTTCGACCTTGACCTCCATTTCCCGGGCCTCGGCGCTGGTCGCGCCGGCCACGGCGACGAACCGGCCATCAGCGATCCGCAGGTCGATGCTGACGCCCGACCGGGCGTAATTCGATTTGACCAGCGAGAGCCGGCGGGCATCAGGATCGTTCGTATCCGGCGCGGTCAGGTACAGGCGGGACCTGACCGAGTTATTCCATGCGGTCGAACCCGAGAGGCCCGAGCCGGAATTCATGCCGGTCAGTGACGGATGCGAGATGAGGACGATGGCCGCGCCGGAAGAGGCCGCAAGGCCGTTCAGCAGCCGCATGAAGGCCGCGACCTCGCTGCGTCGGTTCTCATCGATGCCGGCAATCTCGGCCGCCGGGTCGAGAACGATGAGGGCCGGCCTGACTTCATCGACGAGCTGCGCGAGCTGCTCAAAAAGGGCCGTCCTGCTGACCTTGCCCTCGCTGCTCGTAGCCAAGGCCGCGCCGGAATGGAGCTGCTCGGAAGCGATGATGAGCAGGTCGGATGCGGCAGCGAGGTCCAGCCGCTCGCCGGCCGCGATGCGGATGAGGCGCCGACCGCACTCATCCTCGTCATCCTCGGCGTACAAGCCGATGACAGGACCGCCCATGACCGGGCGGCCCAGCCAGCCAGAGCCGAGGGCGCAGGACAAGGCGAGCTGCTTCGTCAACGCGGACTTGCCGACACCACCATCGCCCGACAGGAGCGTAACGGCGCCCAGGGGGACGAGCCCGGGGATGAGCCATTCCCGGGGGGGCGGCGGACTGGTCGCCCAGCCGGAAGCGGGAAGGGGCGAGAGCATGAATTAGCCCTCGTGCTCGCCATCGGCGGCGGGCCGAGGCGGGACGCGGTAGGCGTCATGGCCGAAGTGCTTTGTCGCCACCTCGTTCAGCACGACGGTCAAGACCTCATGCACAGCGCGAGCCTGACCGATACCGAGTTCCAGGGTCAGGCGCCGGCCGGTGCCGACCGGGATGCCGACACCGACGACAGGCCGGCCGGCGAGGGTGCTGTAGACCTGGGCCTTAGCGGCGCCGGTCTCAGAGTAGAACATCTTGCTTGGCTTCATGGCGGTCTCGCTCTTGGCGATGATTGGGGGTCTTGAGGCGCCGGCCGGCTGCCAAAGGAAATCCAGCCAGCCGGCGCCGGTCGCCGCTATCACTGCCGGGGAGGACGGCAGGGGCGGCGGTGCTAGGGCGGGAGGACTAAGCGGCCTTGCGCTCGATGGCCGGCAGGCTGGCCAGGAACTGGTCCCAATCGGACGCCAGGATGAGCGTGACCCGCCCGCACTTGCGGGCGACCAGAGCGCCGGCCCTGATCTGGCGATAGAGGAAGCTGCGGGAGAAGGGGCCGCTCTCGGCCAGCTCTTCGATCCGGTAAGCTTTCGACATTGGATATCTCCATGACTGCGGGATGCAGCTATGGCTCCGAATGTGCAGGCTAGGTTTTCGGCGGTCGAACCGGAGAAAGGTCAGGTTTTTGCGGCAGAGCGGACGCGAAGAACACGGCGCAGACGAGCATCGTCGCCAGGGCCAGCGAGGGGAAGGCCAACCAGTCGTGACGCCTCGACTAGGAATTGATGAGCGGGCGAGAATGCCTTCCTACCAATGTCCGTGTCATCGCTGGGGTCAAATACCTCTTTGCGAGTTGCCGTTGCTGGCCCGTGCAAAGCTTCGAAGGCGATTAGCGCCGCAATTGCCACGCGGTCGATTTCATCGGAACGCGGCCGGCCCTTCATATCGGGAGATGCTAGCGCGCGCTCAATGAGCGTACGCATCAGTTCGAGGTTCATCAGGTTTTTTAGGGTGAGCGGCTTTTCTTCAGACAGTCTCGCCTGAGCGGCAGGACTTGCCTCCACCCATGCGAGCGCAAACGCCATCCCGCCCCGGTCGAGCGCAGCGAGCATCCGCTTCATGTCCGCCGCGATCGAACGCGCACGGGGGAGAATGCTGACGTTCGAAGTGCGGCGCCGCGTGCGATCTGGCCGCACACGTTTGTTCATCCGCCAGTTCTTTGCCCAAGCGGTTTCATAGACTAGCCGCTGAGCAAGCGATTGAACCACATCTGTATCGCGGCCGCGCGTGTTGAACTTCTCAAGGAACGAAACTGCGGCGGTTAGCTCGCTCGCCCACGGTTCCATAGTCCACAAATCCGGGTCCATTAGCCGGTCTTTTTCTTGGCCGGGGCCATGGTGACAACGTTGCCGGCATCGGCTTTAGGATTGTCGAGATAGGCAGCCCAGGCGTCCATCAGCCTGCGGCGCTTCTCCAATGCCTTTGCCCGGCGATAGGCCCTTTCGGTTTCATCGCCGACATTATGCGCGAGAGCATGTTCGGCCACGTCGCGATCAGCGTCAGCGACATCGCCGGCCCAATCTCGGAATGAGCTTCTGAAACCGTGCGGCGTGACCGCGACCTTCATCCGCTTAAGCAGCGCGATCATGGCCATGTTGCTGAGCGGAGCGCCTTCGCCAGGACCGGGGAAGAGGTATTCCTGCGGCTCGGCCTCCCGCCCGATCTTCATCTCGGCCAGGATTTCAAGCGCGCGGTCGGTAAGGGGGACGCGGTGCTCTTTGCCGGCCTTCATTCGCGCGCCGGGGACGATCCAGAGCTTAGCCTTGAAGTCGATCTCCTGCCACGTCGCGCCGATGACCTCGCCGGTTCTGGCGGCGGTCAGGATTAGGAATTCCAGAGCCCGCGCTGCCGTCGATTGACGAGCCCGCAGGTCGGTGATGAAGGCCGGGCAATCGGCGTAGCCCAGGGCCTTATGATGGCCCCTGACGAGTTTCCTACGGGCGCCCAGAAGTACGTCCAGATTGCCGTCCCATGCGGCAGGGTTCTCGCCAGACCGCCAGCGCCGGACCTTGGCATATTTGAGGACGCGCTCGATCCTGCCGCGCAGCCGAGATGCCGTCTCGTTCTGCGTTTCCCAAAGCGGTTGCAGGACCTTCAGGATATCATCGACCGTCACCTTATCGACGCGAATAGGCGACAGTTCCTTGGCCTTGACCTTGAGCGTGTTCTCCCATTGCCAACCGTGCTTTTCGTTCTTGCTGTCAGCCTTCGCCGTCTTGATGACCATATCGGCGACCTCGCCGAAGGTAGGGATGCCATCCTCGGCCCGCTTGGCGGCGAGGGGATCGATGCCGTCAGCGAGCATGCCCCGATAGCGTTTTGCTTTCTCCCGCGCCTTCGCCAAGGAAATGTCGCGCTCTGCACCGAGGCCCAGCTCATGCTGTCGTGCGCCGATCTTGTAGAAGAACACCCAACGACGGGCGCCTTCCTTGCTGATGGAGAGGTAGAGGTTGCCGCCGTCAGCATGGCGGCCGGGTTCGGTCAGCGATGGGATAGAGCGAGCAGACAGTCGGTGGAGCTGGCGCTTCATTTCTGAGCCCTAGTTACAGCCCTAGTTTCGACTTGCGATCTTAGAGAACTATCCGGGACGTGAAAAGACGCTGAGCGCCGGAAGTCACTGATTTTACGGAGAGAAAAAGAACGCTGGTGGACGCTCTGAAACGCCGAAAGACGGGGGTTTATTTGACCTCAGCTCCACCAAGGCTTTTCGCTAAGTTTCTGATTTTGCGCCGCGCTCGACCATACTGAGGCGCAATGACCAGAGCAGCGACGTTCACTCCCGCGCTTCGTTTTCTCCTCCCCTATCTGAAGACGGTCGGGCTCGTCGCCTTTGCCACCGCGCTGGCGGGCATCGCGGCCTGGCTTGCACCGATCGACAGCGTCTCGGCGGTCTACATGCTGCCGGTGCTGGTCGCCGCGATCCGCTATGGCACTGGCTGCGCGGTACTTGCCGCCCTGCTCGGCGCCTTCATGACGTCGCTGTTCTATCCGCCGCTGTTCAGCCCTCTCGTCTTCAAGCCGGCCCAGCTCATCGATCTCATGACGTCTCTCGCCGTGGCGCTGACCGTCGGTCCGCTGGCAGGGCGGCTGCGTGCCCAGATGCTGCGCGCGCAGCAGAACGAACGGGCGGTCCGCCATGTCTACGAACTCGGCAGCGCTATCGCCGCAGCCAGCGACGTGGAGGCGGTTTATGGCATCGTCACCGACCATATGTCCGACGCGCTTGCCCGTCCGGTCGCGCTCTTCGCCCCGCTGGAACGAGGCAGCGGCCTGCGGCCGGCACGCTCAGCCTTTCCCGATGACCTGACCGCCGAGCTCGAACAGGCGGCCCGTGCTTTCCTGGCGCTCCCGGACGGCAGCGTCACCGCCGCCATCGCCCTGTCGGGAAACCAGTGGCTGTTCTGCCGGCTCGCCAGCGGGCAGGCCGGCCCGGCGGCGTTGGCCGTGAAGCTCGGCGACGCGGATGCGGACCCTCGCGGTCCATCATGGCCATGTGCTGATGCATCGCCATGCGCGAGCTCTGGCCGCAGGAACCTGTGGAGGATGTGCAGTACCTGCGTATCCTGATGAAGAAGCTGCGCAATCGGATCGAGCCCGATCCGACGCAGCCAATCTACATCATCACCGAGCTTGCCGTCGGGTACCGCCTGCGCACGCAGGAGCAGCTCGATGCCGTCGGTTATGCCGAGGCTATGCGATAGCCCCCTCTCCGCAATGGAACAGCTAAGCGTTTAGCTGGTAGCTGCGACTCCCAGGGGTTAGCGGACAACCGCAGGGCGGGGAGCGCATGTTCAAGCTTTGGTTGGCGCTGGCGACGGTCGGCTGCATGGCTGCGACCGTTGCGATCGCCTGGTTCTTCTGCCGCGAGCTGATGCCGCTGGCCCGTCATCCTGCTCCTGCCGGTCGGTTTCACCCTGATTCTGGCGCAGGGCCTCTCCGAGATGATCAAGCGTGCCGCGGCGCTGCGTGGCTTCCACCAGCACGAATACGCCTACGAGAAGCCGCTGCAATGATCGACGCGATCCGCTCCAATCTCGGCCCGATGATGTTCGGCGGGCTGATCCTCTTCCTGCTGATCGGCTATCCCGCCGCGTTCTCGCTCGCGGCGGTCGGGCTGTTCTTCAGCTTCATCGCCATCGAGATGGGGGTGATCACGCCCAACTACATGGGCAACCTGACCTTCCAGCTCTACGGGAGCATCTCGAACGACCTGCTGCTGTCGATCCCGTTCTTCACCTTCATGGGCGCGATCCTGGAGCGCTGCGGGCTGGCGGAGGACCTGCTGGATTCGATCGGCCAGCTCTTCGGCAGCGTTCGCGGCGGCCTGTCCTATGCCGTGATCTTCGTCGGCGCGATCCTCGGCGCCATCACCGGCACGGTCGCGGCCTCGGTCATCGCCATGGGCGTGATCTCGCTGCCGGTGATGATGCGCTACGGCTACAACATGCGCCATGCCACCGGCGTCATCGCCGCGTCCGGCACGATCACGCAGCTGATCCCGCCCTCGCTGGTGCTGGTCGTGCTCGCCGACGTGATGGGCCGCTCGGTCGGCGACATGTATGCCGGCGCGATCGGCCCCAGCATCGTGCAGGTCGCGCTGTTCTGCATCTGGGTGATGATCCTCTCGATCATCAAGCCGGGGGACGTTCCGGCGCTGCCGCCCGAGGCGCGCACCTTGAGGGGCTGGGCGCTGGTCAGGAAGTGCATCCGTGGCATCGTGCCGTCGGCCGCGCTGATCTTCCTCGTGCTCGGCACGATCTTCATGGGTCTCGCCACCCCGACCGAGGCCGGCGCCATGGGCGCGGTCGGCGCGATCGGGCTCGCCGCGATGTATCGCACGCTCAGCTGGAAGCTGACCTATCAGGCGATGTCCTCGACCATGCGGATCACCGCCATGGTGACGATGATCCTGATCGGCTCGCGCGTGTTCAGCCTGGTCTTCCAGGGCGTCGGCGGCGGCCTGTGGATCGAGCACATGCTCACCGGGCTGCCCGGCGGTCAGGTCGGCTTCCTGACCTTCACGATGATCTTCATCTTCTTCATCGCCTTCTTCCTCGACT
Source organism: Allobosea sp. GW821-FHT09G06 (assembly GCF_059416005.1). Lineage (NCBI taxonomy): Bacteria > Pseudomonadati > Pseudomonadota > Alphaproteobacteria > Hyphomicrobiales > Alloboseaceae > Allobosea > Allobosea sp. GW821-FHT09G06. The sequence continues at coordinate 229,559 of NZ_JBWKOI010000001.1, forward strand.
TCTTCGAGATCGCCTTCATCATCATCCCGATGCTGGCGCCGGCGGCGGCGAAGCTGGACATCAACCTGATCTGGTTCGCGCTCCTGATCTGCGCCAATATCCAGACCTCGTTCATGCACCCGCCCTTCGGCTTCGCGCTGTTCTACCTGCGCGGCATCGCGCCGCCGACGGTGAAGAGCCGCGACATCTATCTCGGCTCGATCCCCTGGATCGTGCTGCAGCTCATCCTGGTCGCGTTGATGATCGCCTTCCCGCAGATGGTCACATACTGGCCCGAAAAGCCGGTGACGCTCGACCCGACCGCGCTGGAGAAGCAGCTCGGCACCATGCCGTCCTTCGGGACGATCGAGCTGCAAGGCCTGACGCCGCTTAAACCCTGAGCGAAGACGGAGCCTGACACGCGTGCTACCGACGCGGCTTCAGGCTCCCCTTCTGCAAAGCGCGGTGATCACCAGGTTTCCTTGACCGTCTCCATGGCGACATTGGTCGAGGTGTTCGCGACATGGGGCAGGTTCGAGATCTTCTCGCCCAGCACCGCCCGGTAGCGCCGGATATCCGGCGTCCTGATCTTCAGGAGATAGTCGAAGCGGCCGGCGATCATGTGGCACTCCTCGACCTCCTTGATCTTTTTGACCTCCTCGTTGAATTTCGTCAGCGCCTTTTCCGTGGTGTCGGACAGCTTCACCTCGGCGAAGGCGATGTGATCGAGCTTGAGCTTTGCCGGATTCAGCGTGGCCCTGAAGCCTTCGATGTAGCCATCTTCCACCAGCCGGCGGAAGCGGATTTGGCACGGCGTCTTGGACAGGCCGATCCGCGCGCCGAGCTCGGCGATCGAAATCCGGCCGTCCTCCCTGAGGACGTCCAGGATCTTGCGGTCGAGTGCGTCCAGATCGCCTTCCAATGGCGTTTCCTTGGGCTTCTTCACTTGTGATCTCCAAATCTGAAGTCCGAATGGACTGCAGGATAGCGAAAATTGGGCCGCTTGAGAATCGGGCTCGTGATAAGCTCCCGCGCAAGAACGGGAGAGGGGTGTCGCCCCCGGCCCGTCGCGTTCGAACTCGCCGGGAAAAGCCATGAGCCAAGCCACCGCTGCCGCCGTCGCCACCGCTACCAGCCCGACGCCCTTCACGGGCTTCGCCCCGCCGATCCGCGAGCAGTCGGCGCTGCGCCAGGCGATCACCGCCGCCTATCGCCGCCCCGAGACCGAATGCCTGCCGCCTTTGCTGGAAGCGGCGAAACTGGCCCCGGCGAGCAAGCAGGAGATCGCCCGCACGGGGCGCAGGTTGATCGAGGCGCTGCGGGCCAAGCACAAGGGCACCGGCGTCGAGGGGCTGGTCCAGGAATATTCGCTCTCCAGCCAGGAAGGCGTCGCGCTGATGTGCCTTGCCGAGGCGCTGCTGCGCATTCCGGACACGGCGACGCGCGATGCGCTGATCCGCGACAAGATCGCCGATGGCGACTGGAAGTCCCATGTCGGCGGCGGCAAGTCGCTCTTCGTCAATGCCGCGACCTGGGGGCTCGTCGTCACCGGCAAGCTCACCTCCACCGTCAATGACCGCAGCCTCGCGGCTGCCCTGACGCGCCTCATCGCGCGAGCCGGCGAGCCGGTGATCCGCCGCGGCGTCGACATGGCGATGCGGATGATGGGTGAGCAGTTCGTCACTGGCGAGACGATCGACGAGGCGCTGAAGCGCGCCCGCCCACTGGAGGCGCGCGGCTTCCGCTATTCCTATGACATGCTCGGCGAGGCCGCGACGACCGCCGCCGATGCGGCGCGTTACTATCGCGACTACGAGAACGCGATCCACGCTATCGGCAGGGCGGCGAACGGGCGCGGCGTCTATGAAGGCCCGGGCATCTCGATCAAGCTCTCGGCGCTGCATCCGCGCTATAGCCGCGCCCAGGCCGGCCGCGTCATGGGTGAATTGCTGCCGCTCGTGCGCGAGCTCGCTCTGATCGCCAAGAGCTACGATATCGGCCTCAATATCGATGCCGAGGAAGCCGACCGGCTGGAGCTTTCGCTCGACCTGCTGGAGGCGCTGAGCTTCGACAATGCGCTGCAGGGCTGGAACGGACTCGGCTTCGTGGTGCAGGCATATGGCAAGCGCTGCCCCTTCGTGCTCGACTGGATCATCGATCTCGCCCGTCGCTCCGGCCGGCGCATGATGGTGCGCCTCGTCAAGGGCGCCTATTGGGATGCCGAGATCAAGCGCGCCCAGGTCGACGGGCTCGCCGATTTTCCGGTCTATACCCGCAAGGTCCATACCGACGTCGCCTATGTCGCCTGCGCCCGCAAGCTCTTGGGCGCGCCCGACGCGATCTTCCCGCAATTCGCGACGCATAATGCGCAGACGCTGGCGACGATCTATCATCTCGCCGGCAACGACTTCGCCGTCGGAAAGTACGAGTTCCAGTGCCTGCACGGCATGGGCGAGCCGCTCTATGACGAAGTCGTCGGCCAGGACAATCTCGACCGGCCCTGCCGCATCTATGCGCCGGTCGGCACGCATGAGACGCTGCTGGCCTATCTCGTGCGCCGCCTGCTCGAGAACGGGGCGAACTCCTCCTTTGTCAACCGCATCTCCGATCCGAAGGTGACGATCGACTCGCTCGTCGCCGACCCCGTCGATGTCGTCGAGGCGATGCCGGTCATCGGCATGCTGCACGACCAGATCGCGTTGCCGGGTGACCTCTACGGCGCCGACCGTGCCAATTCGAAGGGCATCGACCTCTCCAACGAAGCATCGCTGGCCGAGCTTGCCGGCAATCTCGCGGCGACGGTCGGGCAGAGCTGGCACGCCGTGCCGCTGCTCGCCGACAACTCCACCGCCGGCACGACGCGCCCGGTTCTGAACCCGGCCGATCATTCCGACGTCGTCGGGCAGGTCACCGAGCTTGCGGTCGAGGATGCCCAGAAGATCGCGCGCCTCGCCGCCGAGGGCGGCAAGGCCTGGGCCGCCGTGTCGCCGACTGAGCGTGCTGCCTGCCTTGATCGCGCCGCCGACATCATGCAGGCGCGCATCGAGACGCTGATGGGTATCGCTATGCGGGAGGCCGGCAAGTCCGCTGCCAATGCGATCAGCGAAGTGCGCGAGGCCATCGACTTCCTGCGCTACTACGCCGACCAGGCGCGCAAGACGCTCGGCCCGGCCCATGCGCCTCTCGGGCCGATCGTCTGCATCAGCCCGTGGAACTTCCCGCTGGCGATCTTCACCGGCCAGGTCGCGGCGGCGCTCGTCGCCGGCAATGCCGTGATGGCGAAGCCCGCCGGCGTCACCCCGATCATTGCGCATGAGAGCGTCAGGATCCTGCACGAGGCCGGCGTCCCGCGCGGGGCTCTGCAGTTCACGCCCGGCAGCGGACGTTTCGGTGCGGCGATGATCGCGGCACCCGAGACGGCTGGCGTGATGTTCACCGGCTCGACCGAGGTCGCGCGCGGTATCCAGGCCCAGCTCGCCGAGCGCCTCTCGACGGAGGGCAAGCCGATCCCGCTGATCGCCGAGACCGGCGGCCAGAACGGCATGATCGTCGATTCCTCGGCGCTGGCCGAGCAGGTCGTCGCCGACGTCATCGCCTCGGCCTTCGACAGCGCCGGCCAGCGCTGCTCGGCGCTGCGCGTGCTCTGCCTGCAGCAGGACATCGCCGACCGGACGCTGCACATGCTGCAGGGCGCGTTGAAGGAGCTCACGATCGGCCGAACCGACAAGCTCAGCGTCGATATCGGCCCGGTGATCAGCGAGGGTGCCCAGCGCGAGATCGACGAGCATGTCGCGCGCATGCGCGGTCTCGGCCGCAAGGTCGAGCAGCTCCCGCTGCCGGACGCCGCGGCCAAGGGCACCTTCGTGCCGCCGACCATCGTCGAACTGAAGAGCCTCTCCGACCTGAAGCGCGAGGTCTTCGGCCCCGTGCTCCACGTCATCCGCTATCAGCGCGACGATCTCGACAAGCTGATCGACGAGGTCAACGGCTCCGGCTACGGCCTGACCTTCGGTCTGCATACGCGGCTCGACGAAACGATCGCCCATGTCACCAGCCGCATCAAGGCGGGCAATCTCTACGTGAACCGCAACATCATCGGCGCGGTGGTCGGCGTGCAGCCCTTCGGCGGGCGCGGGCTTTCCGGCACCGGGCCGAAGGCCGGCGGGCCGCTCTATATCGGCCGGCTCGTGCGCAAGGCGCCGATCCCGCCGCAGCACAGCTCGATCCATACCGATCCGGCGCTGCTCGAATATGCCGCCTGGCTCTCGGGCAAGGGGCTGAACACTGAGGCGAACACCGCCCGTGAGATCGGCGGCCATTCGGCGCTCGGCCTCCATGTCGAGCTGGCCGGGCCGGTCGGCGAGCGCAATCTCTACGCGCTGCATCCGCGCGGCCGCATCCTGCTCGTGCCGCAGACGGAGACCGGCCTCTATCAGCAGGTCGCGGCTGCGCTGGCGACGGGCAACCAGCTCGTCATCGACGCGGCCTCCGGCCTGAAGGGCGCCCTGTCGGGCCTGCCGGCTGCGGTCGAAGCCCGCGTCAGCTGGACCTCGGATTGGGAGGCCGACGGCCCGTTCTCGGGCGCCCTGGTCGAGGGCGACACCACGCGGATCGGCGAGGTGAACCGCCGCATCGCCCGGCTCTCCGGCCCGCTCGTTCTCGTGCAGGCGGCGAGCACGGAGGAGCTGAAGCGCGATCCCGACGCCTATTGCCTGAACTGGCTGCTTGAGGAGGTCTCGACCTCGATCAACACCACGGCGGCCGGCGGCAATGCGAGCCTGATGACCATCGGCTGAGACGAAGACCGCAGGTTCAGGCGCCTCCCTTGCGGACGGCGCCTGAACCTGCTCAAGGCTGTGCCGAAACACAGCATCAGGGGGAACGATGCAGGCCGATCGCGTCATCCAGACCGTGGAGGTTCATACCGGCGGCGAGCCCTTCCGGATCGTGACGAGCGGCTTGCCGCGCCTGCCCGGCCGGACGATCGTTCAGCGGCGCGACTGGGTGAAGACCCATATCGACGATATCAGGCAGGCGCTGATCTTCGAACCGCGCGGCCATGCCGACATGTATGCGGGCTACCTGACCGAGCCGGTCTCAGCCCATGCCGATTTCGGCGTGATCTTCGTGCATAACGAGGGCTATAGCGACCATTGCGGCCATGGCGTCATCGCGCTGGCCACCGCTGCCGTCGAACTGGGCTGGGTCAAGCGCACGGAGCCGGAAACGCGCGTCGGCATCGACGCGCCCTGCGGCTTCATCGAGGCCTTCGTGACCTGGGACGGGATGCGCGCCGCGAGCGTCCGCTTCGTCAACGTCCCCTCCTATCTCGTCCACCGCGACGTCAGCGTGGAAACGCCGACCTATGGGCGCGTCACCGGCGACATCGCCTTCGGCGGCGCCTTCTATTTCTACACGGATGGCCGCCCCTTCGGTCTCGCGATCCGGCGCGAGAATGCCGAGGCGCTGATCCGTTTCGGCGCCGAGGTGAAGATCGCCGCCAACAAGGCCTTCCCGGTCGTGCATCCGGAAATCCCCGAGCTGAACCATATCTACGGCACGATCATCGATGGCGATCCGCTCGACCCCAAGGCGACGCAGGCCAATTGCTGCATCTTCGCCGACCGGCAGCTCGACCGCTCGCCGACCGGCTCCGGCACGGCCGGGCGTACGGCGCTGCTCCATGCCAAGGGGCTGCTGAAGCCCGGTGAGCTCCTGGTCAACGAATCCATCGTCGGCTCGGTCATGACGGGGCGGGTTCTGCAGGAGACCAGGCTCGGGGCGATCGACGCGATCATCCCGGAAGTCTCCGGCAGCGCGCATCTCTGCGGCCAGGCGACCTGGTTCATCGACCGCGACGACCCGCTGCGGTACGGCTTCCTGCTGCGCTAGCGCCCCCCAAGGCTCCGGCTTCTCCGGTTTTGAATTCTCCACTCCGGCCGAAGGGCATGCCCTGCGCGAGGGGGCGCCCAGCCACGCGCTTGGATTGACAGCCCCTGTATCCTGGATACCATTTTCGACGGTTGTGGAGACGTCGATGGGCCAGGTGCTCGCATGGCGCAGCCAGTCGCGCCTGCTCGACGAAGTGGCGCAGGCTCTGCGTGAACGCATCTATGCCGGGGTCTACGCACCCGGCGCAACGCTGCGGCAAGAGCGGATCGCGGCCGAGTTCGGCATCAGCCGGACGCCGCTGCGCGAGGCCTTCCGCGTGCTGGAGCGTGACGGGCTCGTCGTGAACAAGCCGGGCAGCGGGGTCAGGGTCGCGACGGCCGACCTGCCGAAGCTGCTCGATGCCTATGCCGTGCGCGAGGCGATGGACGGCGTCGCGGCGCGCCATGCCGCCGAGCGGGCGTCACCGGCCCAGATCAGGGAGCTGGCGAAGCTGGTCGAGCGTCAGCGCAAGCTGATCGCGGACTGGAACGCGAGCGACTACTCGCAGTCGAATATCGATTTCCATCTGGCGATCATCGATGCGGCCGGGAATGCCTCTTTGCCGCCGCTCGTGCCGCTCCTGCACCTGACCTCCCAGGTTTTCGCGCCGGCCTTCGCGCTGTCCTGCGAGCGGGCCGCCGCTGCTGTGGCCGAACACGGTGACATCCTCGACGCCATCCAGAAGCGCCAGCCCGACGACGCCGAGCGCGTCGCGCGGGCCCATATCCATGCGACGGCTGTCCGCCTCAAGGCGCAGCTCTCCGAAAAGCAAAACCCGATCGAGGCCTGACGTGAAGACCTACAGCAATTTCATCGCGAATGAATGGCGCGACGCCGTGGATGGCGAGCATATCGAGGTCCGCAATCCCTCGACCGGGCAGGTATTCGCGAAGCTTGCGCGTGGCAGGCAGGAGGATGTCGATCTGGCGGTCGCCGCCGCGCGGCAGGCGCTCACCGGCGAATGGGGCTGCCTGACCGCGACGGAGCGCGGGCGTATCCTGAGCCGGGCCGCGACCGGCGTGCTGGCGAATATCGACCTTCTCACCGAGATCGAGGCACGCGATGTCGGCAAGCCGCTGACGCAGGCGCGGGCCGATGTCGTGGCGCTGGCGCGCTATCTCGAATTTTACGGCGCCTCCGCCGACAAGGTGCATGGCGACACCATTCCCTACCAGAACGGCTTCACCGTTCTGACGATCTACGAGCCGCATGGCGTCACCGGGCATATCATCCCGTGGAACTACCCCATGCAGATCCTCGGCCGCAGCCTCGGCGCGGCGCTGGCCATGGGCAATGCCGCCGTCGTCAAGCCGGCCGAGGAGGCCTGCCTCACGATTCTGGAGTTCGCGCGGATCGCGCAAGAGGCCGGGCTGCCGGCGGGTGCGATGAACATCGTCACAGGCTTCGGCACGGAAGCCGGCGCGGCACTCTCCGCGCATACCGACATCAACCACATCTCCTTCACCGGCTCGGCCCGGACCGGCGAGATGGTGCAGGCTGCTGCGGCCCGCAACGCCGTGCCGGTGACGTTGGAGCTCGGCGGCAAATCCGCCCAGGTCGTCTTCGCCGATGCCGATCTCGACCGTGCCGTGCCCTTCCTCGTCAATGCCGGCATCCAGAACGCCGGCCAGACCTGCTCGGCCTCCTCGCGCATCCTCGTCGAGCGCGCGGTCTATGAGGACGTGATCACGCGGATGAGCGAAAAATACCGCGCGCTCAAGGTCGGACCGGCCGAGGCCGATCTCTCCGTCGGCCCTGTGGTCTCGCAGCGCCAGAAAGCGATCGTCGAGGACTTCCTCGGCGTCGCCCGCCAGGACGGCCTGAAGGTCGCGGCGCAGGGCACGATCGTCGCGGATGCGCCGTCGGAAGGTGCCTATGTCGCGCCGACCCTGCTGCGCGACGTTCCGCCCGATCACAAGCTGGCGCAGGAGGAAATCTTTGGGCCCGTGCAGGTGATCATGCCCTTCGACACCGAGGCGGAGGCGCTCGCGCTCGCCAACGGCACGCCCTACGGGCTGGTCTGCGGCATCTGGACGAGCGACGGCGGCCGGCAATTGCGGATGGCGCGGGCCGCGCATGCCGGCCAGGTCTTCATCAACAATTACGGGGCCGGCGGCGGCGTCGAATTGCCCTTCGGCGGCGTCAAGAAATCGGGCCATGGCCGCGAGAAGGGTTTCGAGGCCCTCTACGGTTTCGCCAGCATGAAGACCATTTCGATCTTCCACGGGTGAGGGCGTTTCCGCGGCCTTCGGGCCGTGGATGCCGGATAGGACGAGAGCTGCTCCATGACCGATCTTGCCGATCTGAGCGCGGTTGCGCTCGTCGAAGCCTATCGCGCCCGTAGGCTTTCGCCCGTCGAGGTCGTCGATGCGGTCACCCGGCGCATCGACGCCTGGGAGCCGCAGCTCAATGCGCTCTGGGCCTATGATCCAGAGGCGGCGCGGGAAGCCGCGCGGCAATCCGAGGCGCGTTGGGTCAAGGGTGAGCCGCGCGGCGCGATCGACGGCGTGCCCCTCACGATCAAGGAGAACATCGCGACCAAGGGGACGCCGGTCCCGCTCGGCACGGCCGCGATGACATTGGTGCCGGCCGTCGCCGATGCGCCTCCGGCGGCGCGCACCCGCGAGGCGGGCGGCGTGATCCTCGCCAAGACGACGATGCCCGATTACGGCATGCTCTCCTCAGGTCTGTCGAGCTTCCACAGGCTCGCGCGCAACCCCTGGGATCTCTCGACCAATCCGGGCGGGTCCAGCGCCGGCGCGGGAGCTGCGGCGGCGGCCGGCTACGGTCCGCTCCATGTCGGCACCGATATCGGCGGCTCGATCCGCCTGCCGGCCGGCTGGTGCGGGCTTGTCGGCCTGAAGCCTTCGGCCGGGCGCCTGCCGATCGATCCGCCCTTCATCGGGCGCGTTGCCGGGCCGATGACGCGAACCGTCGCTGACGCCGCGCTCTACATGTCGGTTCTGACCAAGCCCGACCGGCGCGACACGATGGCGCTGCCCTATCAGGATATCGACTGGCTCGATCTCGCGAGGCCGGTGAAGGGCCTGAAGATTGGCCTGTGGCTGGAGGCGGGCTTCGGCCAGGAGGTCGGCTCCGAGACACTCGCGGCGGTGCAGGGCGCGGCGGCTGCGCTGGTCGATGCCGGCGCGACCATCGTGCCGATCAAGCCCTTGCTGACGCGCACCATGATCGACGGGCTCGACCGCTTCTGGCGGGCACGGGGCTATGAGGATGTTTCCCGCCTGCCGCCGGAGCAGCAGGCCAAGATCCTGCCCTATATCTTCAACTGGATCGTGAGCGCCAAGGACTTCACGGGCGGCGACGTCTATTCCGGCTTCGCCCAGATCGAGGCGATGCGCAATGCGCTCCATGCCGCGCTCAAGGATGTCGATTTCATCATCTCGCCTACGGCGCCGGAACCGTCCTATCCGGCGGAATGGGCCTCGCCCTTCAACGATCCGCAGAGGCCCTTCGAGCATATCGCCTTCACGGTCGCGGCCAATATGGGCGGCCAGCCGGCGGTCTCGATCAATTGCGGCTATTCCGGCACCGGCCTGCCGATCGGCCTCCAGATCATCGGGCAGGCCTTCGACGATCTCGGCGTGCTGCGCCTCGCGCGTGCCTATGAGGAGATGCGCGCGCCGTCGCGGCCCTGGCCGACCCTCGCGGCTTGAGGTTTAAGTCGCGCTGGTTGCTGCGAGAGCCTCGGGAACGGGGACGTCGAGGCGGCCGGCATGGCTGCGCAGCGCTTCGAGCGTCTCCTTTGCGAGAGGGCAATGGCCGGTGAAGCGGCTGCGTGCCTGAGTCGCGCGGTCGCCGGGAACGCGGACAGGAGCCGCTCCGGCCGCGACCCGCGACTCGCGAACGCGATCGGTTAGCCCCGATGCGGCTGCCGCGAATTCGGCAGGCGGGCGCAGGCCCTCGATCCGGATCGCGAGGAAGAGGTTCGCGCTGTCATAGGGGCGGGCCATGTCGCCATAGAGCGGTCGCACCGCCTCGCCCATACCGCCGCCGGAGAGGCCACCGGCGATGAGATCGATCATCAGCGCGAGGCCGAAGCCCTTGGCGCCGGCTGCGGGCAGGAGCGTGCCCTTCAGCGCCTCCACCGCGTCGCGCGTCGGCAGGCCCTCCGCCGTCTGCGCCCAGCCTTCCGGGATCGGCTCGCCCTTGTTCGCTGCGAGCCTGATCTTGCCTAGGGCACCAGCGCTCATCGCGAAATCGAGCACGACGGGCTCGCCCTCGGTCGGGACGGCGATCGCCAGCGGGTTGTTGCCGACGACGGCTTCGGTTCCGCCGGGAGCGGGCAGCATCGGGCGCGTATTCGCCATGACGATGCCGATCTGGCCGGCGAGCGCGATCCTGCGGGCGAAGCGCCCGGCGGCGCCGAAATGGAAGGCGTTGCGGACGGCGACCAGCGCGATTCCATGGGTTTCGGCGCGGGCGATGGCGATCTCGCAGGCGGTTTCGGCCGTGACCTGCCCCAGCCCGTTGCTGGCGTCGATGCTCAGGCGCGCACCCTGGTCGACGACGATCGCGCCGGTGGCACGGGGATCGACGGAGCCGCCTGCGATCCGGGCGAGATACATCGGCAGATGCAGCAGGCCGTGCGAGGGCAAGTCCTCGCTATCGGCTTCGATGAGGGCCTCCGCGACGATGGCCGCATTGTCGGCCGGTGCGCCGGCCGCTTCGAGCAGCGCGACGGCAAAGCTTTTCAGGCTCTCCGCCGGATAGAGATTCGAAGTCGCCATCAGCCTGTCCTCGATGCAAGACGCCCGGCGCTGTGGCCGGGCGTGGTCGTCACACACGTCGGTCGCGGCGCTCAGCGCACCGGGGGAGCGTATTGCAGGCCGCCCTGGGTCCAGAGCTTGTTGAGGCCGCGGCCGATGCCGAGCTTCGAGCCGGTGCCGACATTGCGCTCGTAGACCTCGCCGTAATTGCCGACCTGCTTGACGATCTGCTGGGCCCAGTCCGGCTTCAGTCCCATGGACTCGCCGAAATTGCCGTTGCCGCCGAGCAGGCGCTGGACTTCGGGCGAGCCGCTGGTCTTGAGCCCGTCGGCATTGGCGGAGGTGACGCCGAGCTCCTCGGCCACGATCATGCTGTAGAGCGCCCAGCGCACGATGCTGGTCCAGGTCTCGTCGCCTTGGCGCACGACGGGGCCGAGCGGCTCTTTCGAGATCAGGTCGGGCAGGATGACGTATTCGGCCGGGTTCACCAGCTTCAGGCGATAGGCGGAGAGCGCCGAGACGTCGTTGCTGAACACGTCGCAGCGGCCGGATTCGAAGGCTTTTGCGACCTGATCGCCGGCCTCGAAGGCGACGCCCTCGTATTTCATGCCGTTCGCCCGGAAATAATCGGCGATGTTGAGCTCGGTCGTGGTCCCCGTGGGCACGCAGACCGAGGCGCCGTTCAGGTCCTTGGCCGAGGCGATGTTCGCGGATTTGCGGACCATGAAGCCTTGCCCGTCGTAATAGGCGACGCCGACATAGCGCAGGCCCATCTGGGTATCGCGCCCCAGCGTCCAGGTCGCCTGCCGGGAGAGGACGTCGATCTCGCTGGTCTGCAGCGCGACGAAGCGGTCCTTCGGGCTGAGCGGGGTGAAGCGCACCTTCTTGGCGTCGCCGAGCACGGCGGCTGCGACCGCGCGGCAGATATCGACGTCGAAGCCACCCCAGAGCCCCTTCTCGTCCGGCACGGAGAAGCCGGCCACGCCCGGGCTGACGCCGCAGACCAGTTCGCCGCGCGCCCGGACGTTCTCGAGCGTGCCGGCGGTGGCGGGCAGGGCGGAGGCGGCAAGCAAGCCGGCGAGCAGCAGGAGGCGCTTCTTCATTTTGGATGGCCTTTCAGACGGTGCGATCCGCCGTTTCGTTGATCCCGGCGCGATCCTGCCGGCTTTCTGACCCAGGGGCAGTTGCGCATTGGTGCATTTCGTCACGTGAAACGAGGCCAATTCCGGCCGCGTGCGGCTGCGACGATGCCCATCATCGCGACCATCGAAACCGGCAGGTCGCATCATGCAGGCTCCCGCACCGAACAGCTTCCGCCAGCGCCTGCTTAGCGGCGCCTTCCTGGCGGGGAGCTTCATCAAGACCCCGACCGCCCATGCGACCGAGATTCTCGGCTTCTGCGGCTACGATTTCATCGTCGTCGACCAGGAGCACGCGCCCTTCGACCGCAATGCGACGGATATCGCCCTGCTCGCGGCACGTGCGGCCCGCATCGCAGGCGTCGTCCGGGTGCCCACGCTTTCGGCGGACGCGATCCTCTCGGTGCTCGATTGCGGCGCCGAGGGCGTGCTCGCGCCCCATATCGCCACGGTCGCCGATGCCGAGGCGCTGGTCGCGGCCTGCCGCTACCGGGGCGGCAAGCGCGGCTTCTCCGGTGTTACCCGGGCCGGCCGCTATGGCGGATCGAAGATGTGGGATCTCGTCGACGCGTCCGATGCGACTGTTGCCACCATCGCCATGATCGAGGACCCCTCCACGCTGGAGCGGATCGACGATATCCTCGCGGTCGAAGGGCTCGATGCCGTCTTCATCGGCCGCGGCGATCTCACGGTGGCTTTCGGTGCGCCCAATCGCGATGCGCCGGTCGTCCGAGACGCGGTCGATGCGATCCTCCGGGCCGCCAAGGCTGTCGGCAAGCCGGTCTGCGTGATGACGGATAATGGCGAGGAATCCGCCGCCTTCGCCGAACGTGGCGCCAGCGCCTTCATCCTCTCCTCGGACCAGGGTTTCCTGCGCAAGGCCGCGAGCGACACCCTCTCACAGATGCAGGCCGCCCGGAGCCGGGTCGAAGCCGCCGGCGCGCGATAGGAGAACCGAACCCGTGTCCAGCTATCCTTCCAGCGATCCGCGCTCGCAACTGGCGGCGCAGCCGGCGGCCAAGGCACCAGCGGTCAAGGCCTATGCCGGCGCCGACTATGCCCGTTTCTACGCGGAGGCACCGCAGCAGGCCGGCGCCGGGTTCAAGACCTGGCTGGCGCGCGGGCAGAACTTCATCGTCGCCTATTCCGATGTCGAGGCCGGTGCCGCGTTGGAGCGCCCGGCGCAGCCCGACGAATATTGCCTGATCCTGCCCGAGGAGACGCTGGGCGCAACGGTCACGGCCGGCGGCGAGACTGTCGAGGTGCCCGGCCGTTCGATCGCCTTCATTCCGCCCGGTGCGTCGAAGGTGATGGTGGCAGGGAAGGGGCGCCTGATCCGCATCTTCTCCAGCGCTGCGCCCGATCTGGCCGCCGCCTGCTCGAACGCGGCGTCCTATGCCGAGCCCCACGCCAATGTCGCGCTGCTCAAGCCCTGGCCGGAGCCATCCGGCGGCTGGAAGGTCCGCGCCTACAGCCTGGATGTCGATGCCGGCGGCACGGGGCGTTTCGGCAGCATCTTCCGCTGCACGACATTGATGGTGAACATGCTCGATCCGCGCTTCGGCCTGCGCGACATCACCACGCTTTCGCCGCATCACCACGACGATTTCGAGCAGGGCTCGCTCGTCATCGACGGCGGCTATATCCACGATATCCGCTGGCCCTGGACGCCGGACATGCGCATCTGGCGCGAGGACGAGCACGAGCTGATGGCCGCGCCCTCGCTCACCGTGATCCCGCCGCCGTCGATCCATACCTCGCGCTCGGTCCTGCCGGGCCTGAACCAGATGATCGACATCTTCTCCCCGCCGCGCCTGGATTTCTCGCTGAAGCCCGGCTGGGTCATCAACGCCGCGGATTACCCGATGCCCGGCGAAACCGCGTGAGGGCCACGGACATGAACGCCATTGCTACCAGCGCCGATGCGCGCAGCCGCCAGATCGCCGATCTCCTCGTCGGCGCCGTCGACCTGCACTGCCATAGCGGCCCGGCCGCGATGCCGCGCATCCTCGACCATCACGAGGCGATGCTGGACGCCGCCGAGGCCAAGTTCCGCGCCGTCGTCTACAAGGACCATTTCTATCTGGGCACGGCGCACGCGATCCTGCTGGAGAAGCTCGTGCCGGATACCGGCGTCAGGCTGTTCTCCGGCATCGCGCTGAACAATGCCTCCGGCGGCTTCAATCCGCATGCGGTCGACCATGCGATCAAGCTCGGCGGCAAGATCGTCTGGCTGCCGACGCTCGCGGCCAAGAACCATATCGACGTGCTGGCCTCCGGCGCCGTGAAGACCTTCCCGAAGACCGCGCAGAAGATGCTCGACCCGATCCCGCTGACGGCCTTCGGCCCGGATGGCAAGCTGATCGACGAGGTCAAGCAGATCCTCGACCTGATCGCGGAGGGCGACATCATCCTGGCCGGCGGGCATCTCTCGACGCCGGAGCTCTTCGCGGTGTTCGAGGAAGCCAGGGCCCGTGGCGTGAAGAAGCTGCTCGTCAACCACCCGACCTACATGGTCAACAACTGCAGCGACGCGGAAATCCGCCATCTTGTTGGACTCGGCGCGGTGATGGAGCATTCGATCTGCATGTTCGTCGAGGGCAAATCGAAGAAATTCGATCCGCCGGAGCTGCGCCGGGTGATCGATGTCGCGGGCGTCGATAACACCGTGCTCTGCTCGGATCTCGGGCTTACCGGATCGCCGCGCCCGATCGACGGCTATCGCGAGATCGTCGGCCATCTGCTCGACCTGCAGTTCACCGAAGCTGAGATCAAGCGGATGACCGGCGGGCATGCGGCGGAGCTGCTGGGGCTCGGTCAGGCAGCGTAGAGCCATCCCGATTTTGATCGAACCTCGCCGTCATCCCGGACAAGCTGCGCAGCAGCGCCGATCCGGGATCCATCGTAGGGCTCCGGAGCCTTACGATGGATCCCGGGGCAGGCCCGGGATGACGGCGTGTTTCCCGAGGAAGCCAAGCACGCTGCCGTTTCGCTGCGCCCGGGATGATGGGCTCTGGTTAAACGAAAATGGCCCGGGTTCTCCCGGGCCATCTTGCTTTAACGCCAAGCCGCCTCGCACTCAGTCGAGCGTAATGCCGGCGGCCTTGATCACATCGGCCCATCTGGCGATTTCCATCGCTTGGGCCGTGCGCATCGCCGCCGCATCGCCGCTGCGCGCGCGTACGCCGATCACGGCGAGCTTGTCGCGGCCTTCCGCGCTTTCGACATAGGCGCGGGTGATCGCGGCGAGGCGCGCAACCACGGGTTCCGGCAGTCCCTTGGGGCCGACCAGGCCGAACCAGCCGGCCGTGTTGACGTCGGGCAGACCGGCTTCCGACAGCGTCGGCACCTCCGGCAATTGCGGCGCGCGCTGGTCGCTGGTGACCGCGAGCCCGCGGATCGCGCCGCTTTTGACATGCGGGATATAGGCCGGGATGAAGTCGATCGCGACATTGACGACCCCGGCGAGTAGGTCCGTCGCCAGCGGCGCCGAGCCGCGATAGGGCACATGCGTCATCTGGAAGCCGGCCTTGCGCTGGATCAGCTCGCCGATCATGTGGCCCATCAGGCCGAAGCCGGGGCTGCCGAAGGTGAGCTTGCCGGGATTGGCCTTGCCGTAGGCGACGAGCTCCGCGAAGGACTTGGCCGGCACGGAGGGATGCACCGCGACGATGCCCTGGACGTCGCCGAGCAAGGCGATCGGCGTGAAATCGGCGAGGGGGTCGAAGGACAGCGTCTTGTAGAGCAGCTTGTTGGTCGCGAGCGGGCCCGAAGACGAGAACATCAGCGTGTAGCCGTCCGGTGCGGCGCGAACAACGCTGGTCGCCGCGATATTGCCGCCGGCACCGGTCTTGTTCTCGACGATGAAGCCCTGGCCGAGCTCGCCGCGCAGTCGATCCGCCAGAAGCCTTGCGACCACGTCGGTCGAGGCGCCGGCCGGGAAGGGCACGACGATATTGGTCGCGCGGCTCGGCCAGGTATCGGCGAAGGCCTGTCCGTTGCTTGCCAGGACGCTTGTTCCGGCGATCCCGGCCATGAATCCACGGCGTGAGAGCTGTCGCTCCATCGAATGTTCCTCCCCACGGCGCCACTGCGGACGCGTTGGGCGGAGACTAGGGGCGCGCCGTCGCGTGGCTGTGGAAATGGGGCGTCATTTCTCACCTTGAAACGCGACGCCCATGGATTGCGACAGCGCCTCCAGTTGCGCCTCGATGCTGGCGGCCGCCTTCTTGAGGGGATGGATGATCCGCGCCTTGTCGTCGGGATTGGCGACGGCCGCGCGGAAGAAGGTGACGCCGAAGGTCGCGAGCACCCGTTCACCGAGCTTGATCGGCACGGCGATCGTCGCGGAATTGCGCGGCTCGACGGCGGTGTCCCGCTCGGTATAGCCGCGCCAGCGGGCCTGCGCGATCAAGCGCTCGATATCCTCGTCGGTCAGGCTGCTGTTCTCGGCATCGGCAGAGGCGCGCATCGCCGCGAGCAGCACGGCGCGCTCCGCATCCGGGCAGAAGGCGAGATAGGCGCGCCCGAGCGCCCGCCCGCCGAGGCTCAGGCGATAGCCGAGCGTTGCATGGAAGGGCGAAATCGGGCTGTCCGGTATCGTGCTGAAGCGGACGATGACGGCATCGTAGTCCAGCAGGCAGACGGTGCAGGGCCATTTGATCTGGCGGGTCAGCGCCGTCGCCCAGGGGCGCGCGGCCTCGATCACCATCGGCGCGCCGTGGAAACCCGAGCTCAGTTGCGTGACCTGGGAGGTGACGAGATAGCCGCGCATGCGCTCGTCGCGGGTGACGTAGCCCGCCTCGATCAACGTCTCCAGCAGGCGCACGATGGTCGGCTTCGGCAGGCCGGTGCGGCGATGCAATTCGCCGACCGTCGCCGGGCTGGAACGATTGACCTCGGTCAGCAGGCGCAGCGCCTTGAGGACGGATTGAACGGGCGCGAAGGAGAACACTCTGCAGGTCCGGCGTGACGACAACGAACGCCGACACTAGTGCAGAACCCGCAATGCTTGCTCGCAGTTTTTCAGGCCGCGACCGCGGCACTCAGCCCGGCATGGTCAGGACGACCTTGCCGATCTGCTCGCCGGCATCCATCAGCGCATGGGCGTCGCGGACATCGGCCCAGTCGAAGGTCGCGCAGATATGGCTGCGGATCCTGCCATTCGCGAGCAGGGGCCAGACCTGATCGGCCAGCTCCATCGCGATCCGGCCCTTGTAGGCGGCGTCGCGCGGGCGCAGCGTCGAGCCCGTCAAGGTCAGGCGGCGGCGGACGATGTTGCGGACATTGACCTCCGCCGTCTGGCCGAGATGGCTGGCGATCAGAACGACGCGCCCGTCAGGGGCCAGCAGGCCAAGCTGCTTTTCGGTATAGGGGCCGGCCTGCGCGTCGAGCACGACATCGACCTTCTCCTTGCCGATCGCGGCCTCGATCTCGGCGACCCAGTCGGCGCGGTAATCGACGGCATGGTCGGCGCCGATCTCTTGGCTGACGGCGCGCTTCTCGGCCGAGCCTGCGGTCGCGATGACGCGGGCGCCCCGGAGCTGCTTGGCGATCTGGATCGCGGCCATGCCGACGCCGCTGGTGCCGCCCTGGACCAGCAGGGTCTCGCCCTCAGCCAGCCGGCCGAGCCAGATCACGTTGTTCCAGGCGGTGAAGAAGACCTCGGGCAATGCGGCGGCCTGGGCGAAGGAGAATCCACCGGGCAAGGGCAGGCATTGCGAGGCCGGCACGGCGCAGAACTCGGCATAGCCGCCGCCATTGGCGAGCGCGCAGACGCTGTCGCCGAGCTTGGGCCAGGCGACATCGGCGCCGACCGCCTCGACCACGCCGGAGACATCGAGGCCAGGCAGATCGGTCGCGCCGGGCGGGGGCGGATAGAGGCCGCGCCGCTGCTGGATGTCGGGGCGGTTGACGCCGGCAGCGCGGACGCGGATCAGCACGTCGGCCGGGCCGAGTTCGGGGCGCGGGCGCTCGCCGAAGGCGAGGACCTCCGGGCCGCCCGGCCGGGTGATTTCGATCACTTTCATCGCGATGTCTCGTTGTTGCCCGCAGAGGGGTGAAGCGATTGCAGGATGTCGGGCATCCGCTCGCGCGCCGAAGCCATGAGGCGCTCATAGATCGAATTGCCGTGGGCATCGATGGCGACGATGACCGGGCCGAAGCCGTCGAGCCGGATGCGGTTCAGGCGGAATTGCATGATCAGGTCCGTCCAGGCGCAGTCCGTCACGGCCTGCACGCCCTGGCTCAGCAGGGCCGAGGCTCCGCCGACGAAGGAGAAATAGACGCAGCCGGTCTCGCGCATCGCCTCGACGCTCTCGCGGCCGAGCCCGCCCTTGCCGCCGGTCGCGCTCAAGCCCAGCGTCCGGATCAAGGTCGGCATCAGGTGGTCGAAGCGGCTCGACGTGGTCGGGTTGACGTAGTGGAGCGGGCCGGGGCCGTTCGCGGCTTCCTCATAGCTCACGCCCATATGGAAGAAGGCGCCGCCGCGCAGCGGCAGGGGCAGGTCGCGACCGGCCGCCAGCTCCGCGACCATGCGCTTCTGCGTGGGCATGCCGACGGTCGCGACCGCATCGCCATCGAGCAGCACGACCTCGCCGAGCTTCAGCGACCGGGCATCCTCGCGGGACAGGGGCAGGGTGAGGCGACGGGGCGGAGAAATCGTCATTCGATCCGCTCCACCACTCCGGAATTATGGATGCGGGCGCGGGTGCGCCGGTTGATCCAGCAATTGAAGGAGACCGCGACGGGCGTGAAGCCATGGCCCGAGGCGTATTCGATATGGACGCCGAAGGTCGTGGTCGAGCCGCCGACGCCCATCGGGCCGAAGCCCATCTGGTTGACCGCGCGGGTCAGGCGCTCCTCCATCTCGGCGACCATCGCCTCGGGATTGCGCTCGCCGAAGGGCCGCAGGGTCGCGTCCTTGGAGAGCTTCGCCGCATGGTCGAAGGTTCCGCCGATGCCGACGCCGATCACGACGGGTGGGCAGTGCTGTCCCCCCGCGCGCAGGACAAGCTCGAGGATGCAGCGCTCGATCTCCTCCAGGCTCGGGCTGACCAGGGTCTCGATCGCGGCCCAGCGCCCGCCGCCGAGCGCCTTGGGCGCACAGGTGATGTCGAGATAGTCGACATCACCGATCAATTCGCAGGAGACGAGCGGCATATCCTTGCCGTGGAAGCTCCGTTCATTGGTCAGCGGGTTGGTGACGAAGCGCAGGAGCGGCGGCTGGATCGTGCGGACGAGATCGGCGAAGCCGTCGATGATAGCCTGGCGGATATCGCCTTCCATGCGGACGCCGGAGCCGATCTTGAGGGTGTAGCTGGGCACGCCGGCATCGGAGCAGAGGAACTTGCCGGTCTTTTCGGCGCGCTCGGCGCTGTCGAGCATGAAGGCGAGCGTCTGGCGGGCCTGCGGCTCGGTTTCGGTCGTCAGGGCCTTGCGGAACTCGGCCTTGGAGGATTCAGGGATCCGGCGCAGCGACCAATCGTAGAGATTGGCCGTGACCTCCTTGACCAGATCGTAGGTGATCGCCATGCGCTTGCGCCCGTTTCGATGGCGTGAACCTAGCCGATCCGGGGCCGGCGGCCGGGCTGGCACGCATCATTTCAATCAATGAAATGAAAGCGTTTCCCGGCCGCGCTCATCGGCTTCCCGGCCATCACGGAATCGGTCAGAGCTGCGTAGCGTATGCGCGCTGAAGAACAGGCCGGGCGGGGAAAGCTCCCCGAATGCCGGGCTGTCTTGCTGGGGACGGAATTGCCATGAGCCATGTCGCTATCACCGGTTTCGATCTGACGATCGATGGGCTCGTTCGCATTTCCAGAGAGAAGGCGCCGGTTTCGCTCACGGCGGAGGCGGTCGAGCGGATGAAGGCGGCCCGCGCTGTCGTCGACGATGCCGTGGCGCGCGGCGAGAAGGTCTACGGCGTCACCACCAGCGTCGGCGCCAAGACCGGCGTGCCGTTGGCGCCCGACCGGATCGGCGAGTTCAACCGTCGCCTGCTGCTGACCCATAATGTCGCGCATGGACCGCTCGCGCCTGACGAAGCCGTGCGGGCGATGATGGCGGTGCTGCTCAATGCGATGGCGAGCGGGCGCCTCGGCGTGCGGCCGCTGCTGGCCGAGCGGCTGGCCGCCGCCCTGAACGAAGGCCGCGCGATCGACGTCCATATCTGGGGCTCGATGGGCCAGAGCGACATGGCGCCGATCACCGACCTGGCGCTGGCGCTCTATGGCGATCTCGAATTGCAGGCCGGCGAGGCGCTGGCGATGCTGAATTCCAGCGCGCTCGCGCTCGGCACGGCGGCGCTGGCCATGGCCGATCTCCGCGATGTTCTCGACCAGTGGAGCCTGATCGCCGCGCTCAGCATGGAAGGCTTCGCCGCCAATCCCTCGATCGTCTCGAACGCCGCCTTACAGTCGCGCCCCTTCGCCGGGCTGAAGCGGCATGGCGAGCGCATCCGGGCCTATCTCGCGGGCAGCTACATCTTCGCCAAGGGCGGGCCGCGCCATCTGCAGGACCCGCTGAGCTTCCGCTCGCTGCCTTTGCTCCACGGCACGGCGGCCGACAGCCTCGCCTTCGCCTATGGCCAGGTCGAGGCTGAACTCAGCGCCAGCCAGAACAACCCGATCGTCTCGATCGAGGAGCAGGCGCTGGTCTCCGTCGCGAA
Organism: Allobosea sp. GW821-FHT09G06; assembly: GCF_059416005.1. Lineage (NCBI taxonomy): Bacteria > Pseudomonadati > Pseudomonadota > Alphaproteobacteria > Hyphomicrobiales > Alloboseaceae > Allobosea > Allobosea sp. GW821-FHT09G06. The sequence continues at coordinate 250,006 of NZ_JBWKOI010000001.1, forward strand.
TTTCGACACGGTCTCGCTGTCGATGGCGCTTGATATCGCTCGCCTCGGCTTCGCGCCGGTGATGACGAGTTCGGCGGAGCGCGTCGCCAAGCAGGTCGATTCCTTCTGGTCCGGCCTCACCGTCGGGCTGATCGAGGAAGACGGCGTCGGCCTGCCCGGCTTCAACGGGCTGGCGCAGTTCCACAAGGCGATCACATCCGAGGCGCGCCTCGCCACCGCGCCCGTCGTGCATGAGCTCGCCAGCTCCAGCCATTCCAACGGGAATCTCGACCGGGCCGGCATGGCCGGGCTCGCCGCCCGCAAGACCGGGGAGGTCGCGTCGCTCTGCCGGTCGATCGCGGCGGTCGAATTGATGGTCGCGGCGCAGGCGGTGGATATCCGGAAGGCGAAGCCGCTCGGCGCCATCACCGGCAAGCTGCATGCGCTGGTGCGGGAGGCCGTTCCCTTCGCGGCGGCGGGTGACCGCGTGCCCCATCTCGATCCGCTGCTGCGGCATCTGGGCGAGCGCCGCGATGCCGTCCGCGCGATGCTGGAGTTGGTCTGACGCGTCAGATTTCGCCGGCCTGCTCCGGCAGCCGCGAGATTACCCCGACGATCGGGCGCAGGTGCTGCTCGAGGATCGCCAGCGCCTTCTCCTCGTCCCATTCGGAGAGGGCAGCGACCAGGGCGTGGTGCTCCTTGCTGATCCGCACGACGCGGCTCGGGTCGGTATTGATGGCCGTCATCGCGACGCGCTGCTGACGGGCGCCCAACGATTGGTAGAGCTCGGACAGCACGACATTGCCGACCGCGGCGATCATCACGAAATGGAACTCGCGGTTCAGCTCGACGCGGTTGAAGTAATCCCCCTGCGGCAGGCGCTCCAGCTCGGCGAGGATCGCATGCATGTCTGCCGGCAGCGGCAATTCCTCGCGGCAGATCCGTCGGATCGCGTGGCCCTCGATCATGCGCCGGGCTTCGTAGAGATCGAGCAGTTCCTGCGCCGTCACCTGCCGGACGAGCGCGCCGCGGCGCGGCAGCAGATCGATGAAGCGCTCGGCTTCGAGCCGATGGAAGGCCTCGCGGACCGGCGTTCGCGATACGCCGAGCGCCGAGGAAATCTCCTCCTCCTCGATGAAGCAGCCGCCGAGGAAGCGGCCACGCAGGATCTGCTCGCGCACATAGAGATAGACCCGTTCCCGGGTCGGCTTCCCGCGCAAGGCAGCCATCTCGTCCTGTTCGATCATGGCCATCGACATCGTGCCCCTTTCGCTCTTCCATAGGGCTTTCGAGAGTAGACAACAAAAAATCCGCCACGTATACATGACGCATCAAGAGCGTGGCTCATCTGTTCGTCTACAGTGAAGCCGCGCCGGGGAACCGCATGACCGTACACGCCACCATCGTGACAGAGAGCCGGAGTCCGCGCCGTTTGGCCGGGCGCGACCGCGCCTGTCGGATTGCTGGCGCGGTTATTGCTCGCATCCGCCCGGCTCCGCCCTTCCCGCCATCGGGACGCGACAGGGCATAACGCCCCGCGGACAGCCGGACCCAGCAGCAGAGGATCAGCCGATGACCATCTCTCGCCGTTCCGTCCTTGGTGCCGGTCTTGCCGGTCCGCTGCTGGCCTCGCCCTTCCTGATCCGTCCTGCCAGCGCGCAACGCGCCGCCGGCATCATCCGCTACGGTCTCTCGGCCTTCCCGCCGAATCTTCAGCCCTGGGTCTCGACGGGCGCCTCGGCCGGCACGGTCAAGATGCTGATCAACCGCAGTCTCGTCTCCTACGACGCGAAGGGTGAGCTGCGTGGCGAGCTGGCCGAGTCCTGGTCGCGCGATGCCGATGGCGCCTGGGTCTTCAAGCTGCGCAAGGGCTGCGTCTTCCACAATGGCGAGCCGGTCACGGCCGACGACGTGAAATGGTCGATCGAGCAGATCGCCGGCGAGAAATCGACCGCCTATATGCGCACGCAGTTCCAGTTGATCGAGCGCGTCGAGATTCCCGATCCGCAGACGGTGCGCCTCGTCACCAAGGAACCGCAGGTCACGCTGCCGAGCTGGTTCGCGAACTACAACACCTTCATCATCTGGCGGAAATCCAACGCGAACGAGCCGATCGGCGCCGGTCCCTTCCGCCTCGTCGGACAGGAGCGCGGCACCTCGGTGGAGCTTGCGGCCTTCGACAAGTTCTACAAGCCGGGCATCCCCAAGGCGAAGGGCATCAAGTTCATCGTCTATGCCGACGAGAACCTGCGCAACGCGGCGCTGATCTCCGGCGATGTCGACATGATCGAATACGTGCCGTGGCAGTCGATGGCGACGGTGCAGGCCGATCCGCGCCTCAAGCTGGACACGCAGGAAGGGCCGTTCATGGACGTGCTCTTCAACGGCACCAAGCCCCCGTTCAACGATCCGCGCGTGCGCCGGGCGGTTGCCCATGCCGTGAAGCGCGAGGATATCGTCAAGGTCGCCTTCTTCGGGCGCGGCAAACCGCTCGAAGGCGTGCCGATCGTCGAGGGCACGCCCTGGTACGACAAGGAGCTGGCGCATGGCTGGAACTACGACCCGGCCCGGTCCAAGGCGCTGCTGACGGAAGCCGGCTACGGCAACGGCTTCCAGACCACGCTGCTCGCGACCGCCCAGTTCGGCATGCACAAGGATACGGCCGAGATCGTCCAGCAATATCTGGCCGCCATCGGCATTCAGGCCGAATTGCAATTGCCGGACTGGTCGACGCGGGTCAGTCGCGGCACGCGCGGCCAGTACGACATGGCGATCCACGGCGTGTCCTCGGACAACAACGATCCGGATGGGCTGACCGTGGTGCTCGACACCTCGCTCTCGCCGACGCATGGCCGCTCCTTCAAGGTCGATGCGCCGCGCACCATCGCCGCGCTCGCCAGGGGCCGGGCCGAGTTCGACCAGGCCAAGCGCGTCGAGATCTACAGGGAGATGCAGCGCGCAGCCCTCGAGGAGGTGCCGCTCGTCGGTCTCGCCTGGCGCGAGCAGGGCTACGGCATGGACAAGGGCATCCAGGGCTTCGCCAACCTGCCCGGTGCGCTCTCGACCTCCTCCGGCAACCAGCTCGAGGAGACGTATTTCGGATGAGCGCGGCCTGGCTCGGACGGCGGCTGTTCCTGACCCTGGCGATGGCCTGGATCGTCGCGACGATCGTGTTCCTGGCGCTGCACATGGTGCCCGGAGATCCGGCCGAATTGCTGCTCTCGACCTCCGGCGCCATGCCCGATCCGGCGACAGTGCAGGAACTGCGCGAGAAGCTCGGGCTCGACCAGCCGCTCATGGTCCAGTACGGCCGGTTCCTGGCCGGGCTGGTTCGCGGCGATCTCGGGACCTCGCTGGTCGACGATTATCCGGTCATCCAGGAGATCGCGCTCCGGCTGCCGCGCACGCTGGAACTGATCCTGGCGGGAACGCTGATCGCGGTGGTGATCGGCGTTCCGGCCGGCGTCTATGCGGCGGTCCATCGCGGCGGCGCCTTCGACCGTGTCGCCTCCTGGATCACCGCGCTGCTGCTCGCCGTGCCGGTCTTCGTCGTCGGCACGCTCCTCGTCCTGCTGCTGGCGCAGACGCTTCGGGTGATGCCGGCCGGCGGTTTCGTTCCCCTCACGCAGGACCCGGGCCAGCATTTCAAGCTTCTGACCCTGCCGGCCATCGCCATCGCCAAGGGGCTGGCTGCCGTGCTGTTCCGGATGACGCGGGCCGCGACGCTCGACGCGCTCGCCCATGACTATGTCCGCACGGCCCGCGCCAAGGGGCTGTCGCCGCGGCGGACCCTCGTTGTCCACGTGCTGCGCAACGCGCTGAACCCGGTCGTCACCGTGCTGGGTCTCCAGATGGGTACCTTGCTCGGCGGCACCGTGCTGGTCGAATACGTCTTCAACTGGCCGGGCCTGTCGACGCCGCTGCTGCGCGCCGTCGAAGGGCGCGACTATCCGATGGTGGTCGGCATCATCCTGACGATCTCGGTGCTGTTCCTGCTCATCAACCTCCTCGTCGAACTGCTGCATGCGGCGATCGATCCAAGGGTGCAGCACGGATGAAGCGGCGCGGCATCAAACGGCTTATCCTGCCCGGCGGCATCGTCGCGGCGATCCTGCTCATCGCGATCGCGGCGCCCTTGCTGCCCTTGCCTGACCCGATCCGTCAGGACGTGGCGCGGCGCCTGGCCGGGCCGATGGCCGGTTCCTGGCTCGGGCGCGACGAGTTCGGCCGCGACGTGCTCTCGCGGCTGGTCTGGGGTGCGCGCACCAGCCTCTCCGTCGCCTTCGTCTCGGCGCTGTTCGCCGGGCTCGTCGGTATCACGCTTGGGCTGATCGGTGGCTGGGCACGCAGCTGGGGCGCTTTTCTCACCGTGCGCAGCGTCGAGATCATCATGTGCTTCCCACCGGTGCTGCTGGCGTTGCTGGTCGTGACGCTGCTCGGGCCCGGCGCCGGGACGCTGATCCTCGTGCTCTCGGTGCTCTACCTGCCCGGCTTCGCGCGGGTGACCTATGCCGAGGTGCTGGCGGTGAAGGGGCGCGACTATGTCGAGGCGACGCGGGCGCTCGGCGCCAGCCAGTCGCATCTGTTGTTCCGCACCGTGCTGCCCAATATCGCAGGTCCCCTGCTCGTGCAGTTCTCGCTCGCCGTTGCCGCCGCCGTCGTGATCGAAAGCGGCCTGTCATTCCTCGGTCTCGGCGTCGTGCCGCCGGCGCCGTCCTGGGGGCTGATGATCCGCGGCGCGCGCTCGACCATGGAGCAGGCCCCGTTGCTGCTGCTCTGGCCCTGCGCCGTGCTGACCCTGACCATCCTCGCCATGAACCTGCTCTGCGACGCTCTGCGCGACATTCTCGATCCGCGCACCAGCGAGCGCTGACGAGACCTAAGCCTACTCCAAGGAAGGACCACGCCATGGCTACCAAGACCGATCCTCTCGTCCATATGGGCACCATCACGGGCGGGGAGGCGCGCGAGCTGCTGAAGTCCAACCCCGTCATCCTGCTGCCGATGGGCAGCCATGAGGACCAGGGCCCGCATGCGCCGATGGGTGACTATCTGCTGGCCGAGAAGATCGCCGAGCTTGCCGCCTTGCAGGCGAGCAAGGCCGGCACGCGCACGCTGGTCGCACCGGTTCTGCCCTATGGCGGTGCCGACTGGTTCGGTCCGATGGTCGGCGGCATCGCCATCTCGCATGGCACGCTGACCGCGGTCATCGCGGAGATGGTCGACTCACTGCATCGCAACGGCCTGACCCGGATCATCGTGATCAACGGCCATGGCGGCAATGTCGGGCCGATCTCCGAGGTCGCGCGCGAACTCTACCAGCGCGAGCGCATCGTGCTGCCGAGCCTTTATCTCTGGCGCATCGCCTACGGCATGCTGCCGGGCATCGTCGGCGCGGAGAAGTCGGCCAAGGTCTCCGGCCACGGCGCCGATCCGCTGACCAGCCTCGGCCTGCACCTCTTCCCCGAGCTGATCCGCAAGGATTTCATCCCCGCCGGCAAGCCGATGAAGCGCGACCCCGTCCTCGACCTGCCCTTCACGGGGCTTGGCACCGCGAGCTTCGACGGCGCCGAAGTGGGCATGCCCAACGAATATGACGAGGTCTATCATGACGGCGTCGGCAAGGGCGATCCGACGCTGTGCTCGGCCGAGACCGGCGTGCAGCTGGCGGAGAAGCTGACGGACGTCTGCGCCCGCTTCATCGCGCATTTCGCGGCCAAGGTCCCGGCCTGAGCCGGCAGCGCGCCAACCAGCCGCCCGAGGCGGCGCCACAGCAGGAGATTGTCATGCTCACCCGCCGCCTCGCCATCCAGTCCGGCCTCGCGACCATCGCGATGCCGGCCGTCCTGCGGGCCCAGACGCTCTCGGGGCAGATCACGCTGATGTCCTATGCGGGCATCTTCCAGGACAACTACACCAAGGCGGTGATCGAGCCGTTCCAGCAGGCGCATCCCGGCGTCAAGGTGAACTATGTGCCCGGCGGCACCTCGGCCCAGATGGTCGGCAGCGTCCGGGCCCAGAAGGCCGATCCGCAGACCGATGTCGCGATCATGGACGTCACCACCTCCAGCATCGGCAATCTCGAGGGGCTGTTCGAGAAGCTCAGCCCCTCCGAGTTTCCGGTGCTGAACGAGCTCCTGCCTGAAGCGCGCGCGGCCGGCGGTGAATTCGGTCCGGCCGTGACCTTCGACCATCTCGTCATCGTCCAGGACGCGGCGCTTACCCCCCAGCTCGCCAAGCTCGCCGATCTCTGGCGGCCCGATCTCAAAGGCCAGATCGCGCTCTCGGCGCCGCCGAACATTCAGGGTCTCGCGCTGACCGCCATGACCGAGAAGATGGAAGGCGGCGACTATCGCAAGTCGATCGATGCCGCGATGAAGCGGCTGAAGGAGCTGGCGCCGGGCGTGAACACCTTCGATCCCAATCCGGACGGCTACTCGCTGATCCTGAACGGCGTCGCGAAGGTCGCGACCGGCTGGAATGCCCGCGCGCAGCTCTATTCCGACCAGACCGGCGGCAAGATCAAGGCGCTGTTGCCGCCGGAGGGCTCGGTCTTCCAGGTCAACACCATCAACCTGACGGCCGGCTCGAAGAACCGTGCCGCAGCCGCCGCCTTCGTCGCGCATGCGCTGTCGCAGGGCGCGCAGAAGGCCTTCACCGAGCGGATGTTCTATGCGCCGACCAATGCCAAGGCGCAGATCGACGCCAAGGCACTGGCCCGCACCGCCGCCTCGCCGGAAAACCGCGCGCGGATGATCCCGGTCGACTGGAACGAGGTCCTGAAGGTGCGCGACCAGTGGAACAACCGCTGGCGCCGCGAGGTCATCTCGGCGGCACGTTGAGCGGCAGGCGATGAATTATCTCGAACTCGCCGGGCTGCAGAAGCGCTACGGCAACTCCGTCGCGGTCGACGACGTCTCGCTTTCGGTGGAGCAGGGCGAGTCCGTCGCGCTGCTCGGCCCCTCCGGCTGCGGCAAGACCACGACCTTGCGCATGCTCGCGGGGTTGATCGAGCCGAACAAGGGCACGATGACGCTCGACGGCAGCGAGATCACCAGGCTGCCGGCCCATAAGCGCAACATGGGCTATGTCTTCCAGTCCTACGCGCTGTTCCCGCATCTCTCGGTCGGCCGCAATATCGCCTTCGGCCTGGAGGAGCGCGGCGTCTCCCGCGCCGAGATCGACAAGCGCGTTCAGGAGGGGCTGGCACTGGTCCGGCTCAGCGGCCTGGAGCAGCGCCGCCCGAAGGAACTCTCGGGCGGCCAGCAGCAGCGCGTCGCGCTGGCCCGTGCGCTCGTGATCCAGCCTTCCGTGCTGCTGCTCGACGAATCCCTGTCCAATCTCGACGCCAAGCTGCGCGATGCGATGCGCCACGAGATCCGCTCGATCCAGCGCACGCTCGGCATCACCACGCTCTTCGTCACCCACGATCAGGTCGAGGCGCTGACGATGTGCGACCGGATCGCGGTGATGCATCGCGGCCGCATCGCCCAGATCGGCAATGCCGAGGATATCTACGACCGGCCGGCGACGCGCTTCGTGGCCGAGTTCGTCGGACGGGCCAATGTCCTGCCGCTGACCCGCGACGGGCAGGGGCGCGCGACCGTCTGGGGACAGCTCGTGCCGGTCGAGGCGGCTGATGATGCCGATCTCTTCGTCCGCCCGCAGCGCATGCGGATCGTGCCGGTCTCCGAGCCGGCTGGTGGCGATACGGCGCGGCTGACGGGCCGCGTGCTGCGCAGCGTCTTCGTCGGCGACCATGTCGAGGTACTGGTGGAAGGCACTGGGGGCCAGCTTACGGTCGAGATGCCTTCGGGCTCGGCCGCGCCGGCTGAGGGAACCGAGGTCGCGGTGGTCTGGCCGCGGACTGAGAGCCGCGTCTTCGCGCGTGAGGCAGCATGACCGCCTCGCGCCGCCTGCCGCTATTGCTGATCCCGGCGACGCTGTTCCTCATCGTCGTCTATGTCTGGCCGTCGCTTGGGCTGTTCCGCAATGCCTTCAACGAGGTCGGGCCGACCGGCGCGATGGTCGAGGCCTGGTCGCTGGAGACTGCGCGGGCGACCTTCCAGGACAGCTTCACCTTCGAATTGACGCTGAACTCGCTCTGGCTCTCGGCGGTGTCGACGCTGATCGCGCTGTGCATGGCTTATCCCGTCTCGCTCTTCCTGTTCAGGACAGATTCCCGTTTCCGTGGGCTGCTCGCGGTCGTCGCGATCATGCCGATGCTGGTCTCCGGCGTGGTGCGCGTCTTCGGCTGGCTTGCCATTCTCGGCGATCGCGGGCTGGTCAACACGACGCTGCAATCGCTCGGCCTGATCTCGACGCCGCTGAAGCTCGTTTTCAACTGGACCGGCGTCACCATCGGCCTTGCCGAGAGCATCATGCCCTATATGATCCTGGCGCTGCTCGCCGGCTTCGGCCGGCTCGACCGCACGCTGGAGGAGGCGGCTCGCTCGCTCGGCGCCTCGCCGTTCCGAACCTTCCGGCGCGTCACGCTGCCACTCAGTCTGCCGGCGATCGCATTGGCAGCGGGTTTGGGCTTCGTGCTCTCGATGTCGGCCTATATCACGCCGAAGCTGCTCGGCGGTGGGCGCGTCTTCGTGCTGGCGACCGAAATCTTCGAGCAGGCGACGACCAATACCAACTGGCCGGTCGCTGCGGTGCTCGCGATCTACACGCTTGTCCTGCTGCTTGCGCTGCTCGTGGTCTCGAACGTGGTGGCGCGGAGGCTGCAGCGATGACCGGGGCGGGGCGCGTTCTCTCCAGCTTCGCGGCACTGGTCTATGTGCTGATCCTGGCGCCGATCGTCGTCGTGGTCATGCTGGCCTTCTCGGCGGATAATTTCATCCTGTTCCCGCCTTCGGGTTATTCGCTGCGCTGGTTCAAGCAGCTTGCCGGCAACGGTCCCCTGCTGGCGGCTCTCTGGCTCAGCGTCCAGATCGCGGCAGTCGTGACCGTGCTGTCGCTCGTGGTCGGCGTGCCCGCGGCGCTCGCTCTGGCGAAGGGGCGTTTTCCCGGCAAGGATGCGCTGACCAGCTTCTTTCTGGCGCCGCTGCTGCTGCCGACGCTGATCACCGGCCTCGCGCTGCTGCTGTTCTTCTCGCCGCTCAGGCTGACCGCGACGCTGCCCGGCCTCGTGCTCGGCCATATGACGGTGACCGTGCCCTTCGTGATCCGGATGATGGCGACGGCGCTCGCAAACCTGCCGGATGATATCGAGGCGGCCGCCGCCACGCTCGGCGCCACGCCCTGGCGGGTGGTGCGGCGGGTAACGCTGCCCCTGGCGACGCCCGGCCTGATCGCCTGCGCCTGCCTGTCCTTCCTGTTGTCCTTCGACGAGACGGTGATCTCGCTGTTCATCGCCGGTCCGCGCGCCTCGACCCTGCCGGTCGAGATGGTGCGCTATGTCGAGGGGCGCACCGATCCGCTCATCGCGGCCCTGTCCGTGGTGCTCATCGTCGCGACGCTTGCCGTCGTTCTCGTGGTCGAACGCCTCGTCGGCGTCGCCCGCGCTGTCGGAAAGTAGGAGATAGAAATGCCTGATTATCGCATTGAAGCCATGCCCGAGCAGCTTCCGGCGGCGCTGGTCGAGAAGCTGCAGAAGGTCGAGACCGCGACCATCGGCCATTCCCAGCACTGGGGCTTCATGGATCGCGGCATCCAGCCGCTGCTGCGCGGCAAGCGCATCGCCGCCGCGGCGGTGACTCTGGCGATCCCCGGGCAGGATTCGACCTTGCTGCACCACACGCTCGGCCTGCTGCGCCCCGGCGACATCCTCGTGGTCGACCGGCTCGGCGACGACAAGCATGCCTGCTGGGGCGGCGGCGTCACGGTCGCGGCGAAGGCGGCCGGCGCGGTCGGCGGCATCGTCGACGGACCCTGCACGGACCTCACCGAGATCGAGGATTCCGATTTCCCGATGTGGTGCCGCGGCATGTCGCCGATCACGACGCGGCTCTACAATCTCGGCGGCACGCTCAACCTGCCGATCTCCTGCGGCAATGTCCCGGTCAAGGCGGGCGATGTGATCCTGGCCGACGAATCCGGCGTGCTGGTGCTGCCCCGCGCCGAGGCCGAGGCGATCGCGGATGCCGCCATCGCCCGGCAGGAGCGGGGCGAGAAGACGCAAGGCCGGGTGAAGGCGGGCGAGAAGCTTGGCGACATCTCCGGCGCGACCAAGATGGTGCTCGACGCCATCGCCGCGGCGAAGGGCTGACGAGGCCGGTCATGAACGCTCCCGTATCCGTCCCGCGCGTCGCCGACTTCACCTGCGAGAAGAAGCCGGCGACCGGCTCGCGCGGCATGGTCGTCACCAACCATCCGCTCGCCTCGGCGGCGGGCGCGCAGATCCTGCTCGCCGGCGGCAATGCCATCGATGCGGCCGTCGCCTCGCTCTTCGCGCTGACGGTGGCCGAGCCGATGATGGTCGGCATCCTCGGCGGCGGCTTAAGCCATATCCGGCTCGCCAACGGGCGCCATGTCGTGATCGACAATCTCTCGACCGCGCCGGGCCAAGCGACGGCCGACATGTACGAGTGCCTGTCCGACGAGATCGGCAAGCAGCGCGATACGCGTGACCGCGAGAACGTGGTCGGCGCCAAGGCGGTCGCGGTTCCCGGTGCGCTCAAGGGCTGGTGCGAGGCGCTTTCCCGCTTCGGCACGCTGCCGCTGGCCGAGGTGTTGCAACCGGCGATCGGGCTGGCAGAGCGCGGCTTCGTGGTCACGCCCTATCTCTCGAACTGCATCACCGACAACGCCGCCGATCTCGCGCGCGACCCCGGCTTGGCCGCGATGCTGCTGCCCGGCGGACAGCCGCTTCAGCCGGGCATGCGGCTCGTGCAGACTGACTACGCGGCGAGCCTGAAGCTGATCGCGGCGGAAGGGCCGGAAGCGCTCTACGGCGGCAAACTCGGCCGGGCGCTGACCGACTACATGGCGAAAAATGGCGGGCTGATCGATCAGGCCGATCTCGCCAACTACCGCATCGAATTGCGCGAGCCGATCCGGGGCTCCTATCGCGGCTATGAGATCATCGGGCCGCCGCCGCCCTCGTCCTCGGGCGTGCACATCACGCAGATGCTCAACATCCTCGAAGGTTACGATATCGGCTCGCTCGGTTTCGGTTCGACGGATGCCGTGCATCTGCTTGCCGAGGCCCTGAAGATCGCCTTCGCCGACCGCGCCGTTGCAACCGCCGACCCGGCCTTCGTCAAGGTTCCCGTCGCGAGGCTGATCGACAAGGCCTATGCCGACGAGCGCCGCGCGCTGATCGAGATGGGGCAGGCGAAGAGCTGGACGGCCGGGCTCTCCGGCGGCGAATCCGCCGATACGACCCATGTCACCGTCGCGGATGCCATGGGCAATGTCGTCAGCGCGACGCAGACGATCAACGGGCTGTTCGGCGCCTGCGTGCAGATCCCCGGCACGGGGATGATCGCCAACAACTACATGTTCAACTTCGATCCGCATCCCGGCCGGGCGCTCTCGATCGCGCCGGGCAAGCGCGTCTTCACCTCGATGGCGCCGATGATGGCGGTGAAGGACGGCCGGCTCGCCTTCGCGCTCGGCCTGCCCGGCGCCTTGCGCATCTTCCCTTCGGCCCTGCAGGCCATCGTCAACCTGATCGACCACCGCATGAGCCTGCAGGAGGCGGTCGAGGCGCCGCGCGTCTGGACCGAGGGCGGCGTGCTCGAACTCGAGGAAGCCATCCCCGAGGTCGTGGCGCAGGCGCTGATCGCGCGCGGCCACAAGGTCGTGCGCTCGCCGCGCGTTGCCGGCGGCATGAACGCCATCGCCTTCAATCCCGACGGCACCTTGACCGGCGCCGCCTGCTGGCGCGCCGACGGCACGCCCGTCGCCATCTCCGGCGGGCTCGCTCGCGCCGGTGCCCGCTTCACCATCTGACCCGATATCTTCACCGATCCTGCGACTGGACCATCCCATGCCCGAGACCATCTGCCTCCTCGACATGACCTCGCCCGAGCGGGCCGACCGCCTGCGCGAATTCCTGCCTGACGGCTTCGTGCTGACCCATGGCACCGCCCGCGGCGACGAGCACATGAAGGAGATCATCGCCCAGGCCGACTATGCGATCTCCGGCCAGGTCGGCGTCTCCGGCGACGTGCTGCGCGCCGCCAAGAAGCTGAAGCTCCTGCATAAATGGGGCGTCGGCTACGACAATATCGATATCGAGACCGCCAGGGAGCTCGGCATTAAGGTCGCGCGCACGACCGGCTCCAACGCGGTCGCCGTCTCGGAATTCGCCATCGGCCTGACGATCTCGACGCTCCGTCTGATCGCCTATGGCAATGCCGAATTGAAGAAGGGCAACTGGCGCACGGGCCAGTTGCCGTCCGACACCTATACGCTTTCCGGCAAGACAGTCGGTGTCGTCGGTTTCGGCGCGATCGGCAAGAATTTCGCCAAGCTTTTGAAGGGTTTCGGCTGCACGATCCTCTACAGCAAGCGCACGCCCCTCGATGCCGCCGAGGAGGCGGCGCTCGGCGTCAAGCATGCCTCGATGGAGGAAATCCTGACGCAGGCCGATGTCGTCTCGCTGCATTGCCCGCTGACGCCTGAGACCAAGGATCTGATCGACCTCGCGGCGCTCAGGAAGATGAAGAAGACGGCGGTGCTGATCAATTGCGCGCGCGGCGGCGTGGTCAACGAGACCGATCTCGTCACGGCGCTCCGGGCGAAGGAGATCGCCGGCGCGGCGATGGATGTCTACGAAATCGAGCCGCTGCCGGCGGACAGCCAGCTTCTGACCCTGGACAATCTCGTGACCACGCCGCATCTCGCCGCCATGGCGTCCGACAATTTCGCGCCGGTGGTGAAGCGTATGTTCGCCAACATGCAGCATGTCTCGCGCGGCGAGCCGGTGCCGCCGCTCGATCTGGTGGTGTGAGACAATGCCGGCGTCGGCGGCTCAGTGCAGCCCGCCGACGCCGATATAGCGTTCGAGCACGTCGGCATCCGCCCGCAGCGCGTCAGGCTTGCCCGACCAGACGATGCGGCCGCGTTCGAGGATGATGACGTCATCGGCGAAGGCGAGCGCGCTCTCCAGCCGCTGCTCGACGAAGAGGATGGTCATCGCGCCACTGGCAGCGAGCCGGCCGAACGCCTCCATCAGCATGTCGCAGATGACCGGCGCCAGACCTTCCAGCGGCTCGTCGAGCAGCAGCACGGAGGGCTGGCCGAGGATGGTGCGCGCCGTCGCGAGCATCTGCTGCTCGCCGCCGGAGAGCTGGGAACCGAGATTGCGGCGCCGCTCCCCGAGCCGCGGGAAGAGTGTGTAGGCCTCTTCGATTGCCGTGCGTGGGCGGCCCTTCAATCCGGCGAAGAGATTCTCCTCCACCGTCAGGCCCTTGAAGATCTCGCGGGTCTGCGGGACGAGGCCGATGCCGCCATGGGCACGGGCCGCCGTGCCGAGCGCGGTGACATCCTGTCCGCCAAGGCTGATGCTGCCGGCATAGCGGCGGGTCAGGCCCATCAGGCTCGCCATCAGCGTGGTCTTGCCCATGCCGTTGCGGCCGAGGATGGAGAGGCGCCCGCCCGCGGGCACGGAGAACGAGACATCCTCCAGCACATGGGTCTGGCCGTAGCCGGCGCTCAGGTTGCGGATGTCGAGCTCAGCCGCCGGCATGGGCATAGCTCCCGAGATAGGCTTCGCGGACCTTGGGGTCTCTGGCGACCTCGGCCGGCAGGCCCTGGAAGATGAGTTCGCCCGCCGCCAGCACGACCACGCGTTTGGCGAAGCGGAAGACGAGGTCCATGTCGTGCTCGATCATCAGCACGGCCAGCGAGGCCGGCAGCCTCGCCAGCGCCTCCTCGATGCGCGGCGTATCGCTGGAGGGCACGCCGGCAGCGGGCTCGTCGAGCAGGAGGACCTTGGGGCGCTGCGCCAAAGCGATCGCGATTTCCAGCAGGCGCTGCTGGCCATAGGCGATGGTGGCGACCTTGCGGCGGGCGACCTCGGTCAGGCCGAGCGTGGCGAGGATTTCGGCGGCTTCGTCTGTCGCTTCGGAATCGCCATGGAAGCGGGCGAGGATGCGCGTCGCCCGGCCGAGGCGCTGCAGGATGGTCATGACGACATGCTCTTCCGGCGTCATGTCCGGGAAGAGCCGCGTGACCTGGAAGGTGCGGACGAGGCCGCGGCGCACGCGCTTCACGGCGCCCAGGCTCGTGATGTCCTCGCCGGCGAGATGGACGCTGCCCGCGCTTGGCGGGATGCGGCCGGTGACGAGATTGACGAAGGTGGTCTTGCCGGCGCCGTTCGGGCCGATCAGGGCGAGGCGCTCGCCCTCATTCATCGCCAGCGAGATGTCGCTGTTGACCTTGAGACCGCCGAACGCCTTGGAAAGGTGGGCGACTTCGAAGACCGCGCTCATCGCCCGGCCCTCCAGCGGTCACGCGTCAGCAGGCGGGCGAATTCATCGAGCGTGCCGGAGAGCCCGCGCGGGGCGAAGAGCACGATGGCGATCAGCACGGCGCCGACCAGCGTCATCCAGTGGAAGGGGTTGATCGCGGCGACGATGTGCTCGAGCGCCATGAAGATCACCGTGCCGATCAGCGCGCCATAGAGATGGCCGATGCCGCCGAGCACCAGCATGACCAGCGCATTGGCGGAAACCTCGAAGCTCACGCTGTCGAGCCCCACGACCTGCGTCGCGATGGCCGCGAGCGCGCCGCCCATGCCGGCCACAATGCCGGAGATGACGAACATCTTGAGCAGGACCGGGAAGGCGTAGATGCCGAGCGCGCTGATCCTGAGCGGATCCTCCTTCAGGCCACGGCAGACCATGCCGAACGGCGAGCGCGTGACGAAGCGCAGCACGGCGAAGACGATCAGGAGCAGGCCGAGGCCGAAGAGATAGGCGCTGCGGCCCCAGAGATCGAACTCGAACAGGCCGAAGAGCGGTGCCGGGCTCATGCCGGAGAGGCCGTCGCTGCCGCCGGTGATCGAGGAGGCCTTGTTGGCGGCCTCGTGGAGGAGCTGGACGATGGCGATCGAAAGCACGAGCTGCGGCAAGCCATGGGCGCGCAGCATGATCGCGCCCATCAGAAGCCCCATGGCCGCACCAGCCCCGGCGCCGATCAGGATCAGCAGGACGGGGTCCGTGATGCCGTGAACGCAGGCGATGCCGGCAGCATAGGCCCCGGCGCCATAGAGCGCGCCCTGGCCGAGCGAGGCGACGCCGCAATAGCCGACGATCAGGTCGAGCGAGAGCACGAGCAGCGCGACCGAGATGACGCGGGTGAGGAAGGCGAGGTTGTCGGGAAAGAGCCAGTAGCCGGCCAGGCCCACGAGCGCGATCACGGCGAGGCCGAGGAGGTCGCGGCCGAGCGTGCGGCTTGCGGATGGGGCAGCGGCCAGGGGCGTCGCGCTCGCCATTTACTGCGCCCGCCCCATCAGGCCGCGCGGGAAGGCGCAGACCACCAGGATCACTGCGAGATAAAAGAAGAAATTGCCGAAATCCGGGACGAGATAGCGCGCGGTGATGTCGATGGCGCCGAGCAGCAGGCAGGCCGCGAGCGCGCCGGGAATCGAGCCCGCGCCGCCGACCGAGACGACGACGAGGAAGGTCACCATGTAGCGCAGCGCGTAATAGGGCTCGATCGGCAGGAACTCGGCGCCGACCACGCCTCCGAAGGCCGCGAGCCCGATCGCCAGCGCGAAGCTCGCGGCATAGATGATCTCGGTGCGGATCCCGAGCGTGCGCGCCATCGGCGCGTTCTCGACGGCGGCGCGCAGATGGATGCCGAAGCCGGTGCGCTCGATCAGGAACCACAGGCCGCCGGCGACGACGAGGCCGCTCGCGATGACGAAGAGCCGGTGCCCGGCGATGCTGCGGAAGCCGAGATCGACCGAGCGGGCGAGCTCGGCCGGCAGGGGAATGGTCTTCAGGGTCGGGCCGAAGAAGTAGTTGGTGATGCCGATGACGCAGAAGGTGATGCCGATCGTCATCAGCACCTGCGAGAGTTCGCTACGGTCGTAGATGCGGCGATAGAGCAGGCGCTCCAACGGCACGGCGATGATCACCGTGCCGATCATGGCGAGGACGATACCGAAGCCGTAGCCGAGGCCGAGATCGCGCGCGGCATAGGAGGCGATGTAGCCGCCAATCATGGCGAAGGCGCCATGGGCGAGGTTCACCACCCGCATCAGGCCCATGGTCAGCGACAGGCCGATGCAGATGATGAACAGCGCCATGCCGTAGGCCAGCGCGTCCACGGCGATGCTCAGCGCGGTCTGCATGTTGCGGGCCTCGTCGAACGGGAGCGGAGGGCGGGAGCTTGCGCGCTCCCGCCGCGTTTCAGGCTTAAGGCCGTTACTTCGTCAGGCCGGAATCTTTCTGCTCCGGCACGCTGGCGATTTCCTTGTTGATCCAGCGACCCTGCGCATCCTTCGCGACTTCGCGCAGGTAGATCGTCTGCGTGATGTGGCGGGTCTCGGGATCGATCTTGACCGGGCCGCGCGGGCTTTCCCAGCCGAGCCCCTTCACCGCCTCGACCGCCTTTTCCGCGTCCTGCTTGCCGGCCGTGGCCGCGATCATCTTGGAGATCACGAACATCCCGTCATAGGCGCCAACGGCCGGGAAGGAGACGAGATCGGGTGCGCCGATCGCCTTTTCGGCTGCGGCGACGAAGCGCTTGTTGATCTCGGAATCATGCGAGACCGCATAGTGGAAAGAGGTGATCAGGCCGGCCGCCGCCTCGCCGAGAGCCGGCAGGTCCGATTCCTGGGTCAGGTCGCCCGGCGCGAAGAGCTTGACACCCGCCTTCTTCAGTCCGGTATCGCTGAAGGCCTTGACGAAGCCGAGCGTCGGCGGGCCCGACGGCAGGAAGGCGAAGACGCCCTCGGCCCCGGCATCGCGGATGCGCTGCATGATCGGGCTGAACTCGGTGGTGTTCAGGGGAATGCGGATCGCTTCCTTGACCTCGCCGCCGGCCGCCTCGATCGCCTTCTTGAAGGCGCCCTCGGCATCGACGCCCGGGCCGTAATCGCTAACGATCGAGACGAATTTCTTGACGCCGCGCTCCACCGCTGCCTTGCCGAGCGGTGTCGTGGTCTGGGACAGGGTGAAGGAGGTGCGCACCGCCAGCGGCGAGGAATTCATGATCGCCGAGGTCGCGGCGTTGAAGATCACCAGCGGGACATTGCCCTGCTTCAGGAGCGGGGTGATCGCCATCGCGTCCGGCGTGAAATAGACGCCGCCGAGATACTGCACCTTGTCGCGGACGATCAGCTCCTGCGCCAGCGCGCGGGCCTGCTGCGGATTGGCTGTCGGCAGGTCGCGATAGACCAGCTCGATATCGTGGCCGGCGACGGTCTTGCCGTTCTGCGCCAGCCAGGCCTCGGCGCCAGCCTGGAAATTCTTGCCCTGCAGGGCGAAGGGGCCGGAGAACGGCCCGATGATGCCGACCTTGATCGTGTCAGCCATGGCCGTGGCGCCGAGCGCCAGCGCTCCGGCCAGCGCCAGCGCTCCGGCCGGCAGCAATCTGTTCAGGAAACCCTTGGTCATTCCATCTCCTCCCGATCCTGCCTGCGATCCCGCAAATGCCTTGCGTGGGTCGAAGCTCTAGCTGCTCGGGCCGGTCGCCGCCATGGCGCCGTGCCTCTTGTTGTCACCAACGCAATTTTCTGCCGCGAGGGCAATGCCCTCAATAAGGCAGTCCGACATAGTTCTCGGCGACGGCGGTGGCCGCGGCGCGGGAATGGACGAGATAATCGAACTCCGCCTGCTGGATGCGCTGGTCGAAGCCGTCGCGCTCCGGGAAGCGATGCAGCAGGTTGGTCATCCACCAGGAGAAGCGCTCGGCCTTCCAGACACGGGCGAGCGCGCGCGCCGAATAGCCGTCGAGCCCGGCATTGGAGCCCTCGCGATAGTGCTCGCGGAAGGCATCGAAGAGGTAGCGGATGTCGCTGGCAGCGAGGTTGAGCCCCTTGGCGCCGGTCGGCGGTACGATATGGGCGGCATCGCCGGCGAGGAAAAGTCGGCCGAAACGCATCGGCTCGGCGACGAAGCTGCGCAGCGGCGCGATGCTTTTTTCGAGCGAGGGGCCGGTTTGCACGGCATCGGCGATCTCGGCCGGCAGGCGGCGGCGCAATTCGTCGAAGAAGGCGTCGTCCGACCAGTTCCCGACATTTTCCTCCAGCGGGACCTGGACATAGTAGCGGCTGCGCTCGGCCGAGCGCATCGAGCAGAGCGCGAAGCCGCGCTCGTGATTGGCATAGACCAGTTCATGCGCGGCCGGCGGCTTGTCGACCAGCAGGCCGAGCCAGCCGAAGGGGTAGACGCGCTCGAAGGTCTGCAAGGCGCTGGCCGGGACGGAGGCGCGCGAGACGCCGTGATAGCCGTCGCAGCCGGCGATGAAATCGCAATGCAGCTCCTGCTCCTGCCCGTTCGCCCGGAAGGTCACGCGCGGCGCGGCGCCATCGAAATCGTGGAGCGCGACGTCCTCGGCCTCGTAGATCGCCGGGCGACTGAGGGCCTGGCGGGCCTCGATCAGATCGCGCGTCACTTCGGTCTGGCCGTAGACGGTGACCGTCTTGCCGCCGCTCAGGTCTTTCAGATCGAGGCGATGAAGCGCGCCGCCGAAAGCGAGCGAGAAGCCGTCATGGACGAGACCTTCGTGATCCAGGCGCTCGCCGACGCCGGCCTCGTGCAGGAGGTCGACCATGCCCTGTTCGAGTACGCCGGCACGGATGCGTGACAGCACATAGTCGGCGCTGCGCCGTTCGAGGATGACGTTGTCGATGCCGGCGCGCGACAGGAGCTGCCCAAGCAGCAATCCCGCGGGCCCGGCGCCGATGATGGCGACCTGCGTCCGCATTGTTCTTCTTTGCCTCCCGCGAAGCAGCGGTTTGCACCGTTCGATCCGCAGGTCGATGCTAATGCGTTTGCTGTTGTTGACGGAATGGAGGATTCGCGCATTGTCTTGGACAAATCGATCGTGAGCGCGTCATGCCCGGCAGAAGCGTCCCCGCCTACTGGCTCTATGGCGAACGCCTGACGGAGCGCTTTCCCGACGCGCTGCATATCGAGCCGATCGTGGCGCGCAGCTCCCTGCATGGCTGGACGATCCAGCCGCATATGCATCACGACCTGTTCCAGTTCTTTCTCGTCACGGCGGGGGGAGGACGCACGCGCGTGGACGGGCGCGAGCACGCCTTGTCGCCCGGCTCGGTGCTGCTGCTGCCGCCCTCGACGATCCATGAATTCGCCTTCCTCGACGATACCGACGGCTTCGTCGCCAGCGCGGCCGCGACCTCATTGAAGCGCCTGTTCGCCAGCGAACCGGAGGCGCGCGCGCTGCTCGGTAGCGCGGCGGTGCTGCATGTGCCGGTCGGCGAGGGGCCATATGCCGGGCTCGATGCCACGCTCCGGCTGGCGATGGGTGAATTCGCCGCCAACCGGCCGGTGCGGGAGTTCTCCCTCGGCGCCTATGCGGACCTGATCGCGGCCTGGTTCGTGCGGGCGATGCGCGGGGCGCGGGCGGTCGCGGAGCCGGCGCGCGATGCGCGGGCCGATCTCGTCCGCCGCTTCGTCGAGCGGGTCGAGACGCGCTTCCAGCATCATGATGCGCTGACGGATTATGCGCGGATGCTCGGCACCTCGGTGCCGCATCTCTCGCGCTCCTGCCGGGAACTGCTCGGCCGCTCCGCCGCGCGGGTCATTCAGGATCGGCTGATGATCGAGGCGCGGCGTGATCTCGTCTACACGTCGATGTCGATCTCGCGGATATCGTTCCGGCTGGGCTTTGCCGATCCTGCCTATTTCTCGCGCTTCTTCGCCAAGCGGGCGGGCGTGTCGCCCTCGGATTACCGGGCGAAGGCCTGACGTGGCTTAGGTGGCCGTCTCGATCTCCTTCATCACGGCAGCGGCTTCAGCGAAGGCGGTGTTGCCGGCGGGCACGCCGGCATAGATCGCCGTCTGCATCAGCACCTCCTTGAGGTCGTCGCGGGTGAAGCCGCCGCGGGTCAGGCCGGCGCGGACATGGAGGCGGAATTCCTCCCAGCGGCCGAGGCTCGCGGTGATCGCCAGCACGAGCAGCCTACGCGTGCGGTCGTCGAGGCCGGGCCGGCTCCAGATCTCCTGCCAGGCGATACGGGTGATCATCGCCTGGAACTCGGCGTTGAACGGCGTGCGATTGGCGAGAGAACGGTCGACCCAGGCGTCGCCCAGCACGCGGCGACGGTTCTTGAGACCGGCTTCGAACAGGGCCTCCGCCGCGTCCTGTGTATCCGGGGCGGGCGTGAGGAAGGCGCGCAGGGCGCCGGCCAGCGCGGCGGGCGCTTCCAGCGGGGCGAGATGGCCGCAATCGAGCCGTTCCAGCGCAGCGCCGGGGATCGCGGCGACGAGGTTTTCGCCATGGCCAGTGAAGGGGGTGGAGGCATCACGCTCGCCGACGACGACCAGCGTCGGGCAGGCGAGCGCGGGGATGCGGCCGATCAGCTCCATGTCGCGGATCGCGGCGCCGGCTCCCGCATAGCCCTCGCTGTTCATGGCAATGAGGTTGCGCCGGACACTCTCAGTGATGGCCGTCTGCCCCGCCGTGAAGGCCGGCGACAGGAAACGCTGCATCGCGAGATCGGCGATCGCGGCGGTGCCGCCAGCGCGGACTTTTGTGATCCGGTCCTGCCAGGCGGCCTTGTCCATGGTGGCGGAGGTGCAGATCAGCGCGAGTGCCGAGACGCGCTCGGGCCGCGAGAGCGCCAGCTCCATCGCGATCATGCCGCCGAGCGAGACGCCGGCTACAGCCGCCCGTGCGATGCCGGCTGCGTCCATGACGGCGGCGACGTCACCCGCCAGCGTGGCGAGCGTGTAGTCGCCGTCGGGGGCATCGGAGGCGCCGTGACCGCGCGTGTCGAGACGCAAGGTCCGGAAGGCGCCGAGCAGGGCCGGCATGGCCGCGTCCCATAAACCAAGATCGGTGCCGATCGAGTTCAGCAGGACGAGCGCCGGTTTGTCCTCGCTGCCCTCCAGCTTCCAGTAGATGCGGGCGCCGCTATTCGCTGCGAAAGGCATCGCGCGTTCCTCAGTCGTGCTGGGCGAGCAGCGCGGCAACCAGGGCCGCGCTCTCGCCGATATCGTTGCCAAGCCCAGCTGCCGCTAGATTGCGGGCGATGGCGGCCTCGTCGATTTCCAGCCCTTCCGCGACCGTCGCCATGGCCTCGGTCGCGCCGGCCGCAAGCAGGAAGAGATCGGCCAGTGCCGGGCCTTCCGCCTGCCAGCCGCCAAGGCCGCGTTCCTGCTCGGCGGGTAGGCCAGCGAGGATGCCGGCAACGAGGCCGGGCGCGCGCAAGCTGGCGGAGAGCGCGACCTGGCAGCCGGTCGGGTTACGCTTATGGGCCATGGCGGAGGAGCCGCCGCGGCCGGGAATGACGGGTTCGCGAGCCTCGGCGATGCCGTTCTGGGCGAGAAGCGAGACGTCGCGCGCCATCTTGCCGAGCGCGCCGATGGCAATGGCGAGCGCTGTCGCGATGCCGGCGATGCCGCCGCGGCGAGCATGCCAGGGCGGCGCGTCGGGCAGGCCGAGCGCCGCGGCGAGACGGGCGGAGACGGCCGCCGCTTTGCCGTCGAGGCCGGCACGGGAGCCGGCCGCGCCGCCGAATTGCAGGGCGGCACCTGTCTCGACTTCATGGTGCAGGCGGGCAGCGGATTCCGCGATGCCGGCCTGCCAGTGCGCGATGCGCAGGCCGAAGCCGATCGGCAAGGCATCCTGCAACAGCGTGCGGCCGATCGCCGGTGTCGCGGCGTGGCGCTTGGCGAGAACGGCAAGCGCCGTCGTGATGCGCGTCAGGTCGCGACCGAGCAATTCACTCGCAGCGCGGATCTGGCAGGCCAGAACGGTGTCGGCGACGTCCTGACTGGTGGCGCCCTTGTGCAGGACCTTGGCGGCGTCACCGCTCAGGGCGGCACGCAAGCGCGCCACCAGCGGGATCGCCAGCGTGCCGGCGAGCGCCGCTTCCTCCGCGAGCTCTGCGGGGTCGATCGTGATCGTGGCGCAAAGCTTAGCGATCGCTTCGGCCGCCTCGGCGCCGATCAGGCTCTCGGCCGCCTCGGCGCGCGCGAGTTCGGCCTCGAAGGCGAGGGCATGACGCAACGTGGCCGCGTCCGAGAACGCGGCCAGCATGGCTGGGGTCGTCGCCGGCCGTGCGCGGAGGAGGCCGCTCACGCGGCCTTTGCGAGGCTTGGCGCGACGGCGAAGGCGGCCTGCGTCTTCGCCTTGATCTCGTCGAGCGTGACGCCCGGCGCGATCTCGACCAGGGTCAGCCCGCCGCCATTGGCCTTGTCGCAGGTCATCACGCAGAGATCGGTGATGATCATGTCGACGACGCCCGCGCCGGTCAGCGGCAGCGAGCAGCGCTCCAGCACCTTGGATTCGCCGGCCTTGTTGGCGTGATCCATCACGACGATGACCTTCTTCACGCCAGCGACGAGGTCCATCGCGCCGCCCATGCCCTTCACCATCTTGCCGGGGATGGTCCAGTTGGCGATGTCGCCATTGGCGGCCACTTCCATGGCGCCGAGGATGGTCAGGTCGATATGGCCGCCGCGGATCATCGCGAAGCTATCGGCCGAGGAGAAGAAGCTCGAGCTCGGCAGCACCGTGATCGTCTGCTTGCCGGCATTGATCAGGTCCGGATCGGCCTCGCCCTCATAGGGGAAGGGACCGATGCCGAGCAGGCCGTTCTCTGATTGAAGCGTGACATCCACACCTGCAGGGATGTAGTTCGCCACGAGCGTCGGGATGCCGATGCCGAGATTGACGTAGAAGCCGTCCTTGAGCTCCTTGGCCGCGCGGGCGGCGACCTCTTCGCGGGTCCAGGCCATCAGGCTGCCTCCCTCTTGCGCTCGGTCAGCTTCTCGATGCGCTTCTCGTTGATCGTGCTCTTGATGACGCGGTCGACATAGATGCCGGGCGTGTGGATCGCCTCGGGATCGAGCGAGCCGACCGGGACGATCTCCTCGACCTCGGCCACGGTCACCTTGCCGGCGGTCGCCATGTTCGGATTGAAGTTCCGCGCGGTCTTCCGATAGACGAGATTGCCGGCGGTATCGGCCTTCCAGGCCTTGACGATGGCGACATCGGCGCGCAGCCAGGTCTCGCGGACATAGAGCTGGCCCTCGAATTCCTCGACCGGCTTGCCCTCGGCCACGACGGTGCCGACGCCGGTCTTGGTGTAGAAGGCCGGGATGCCGGCGCCACCGGCGCGAATGCGCTCGGCCAGCGTGCCCTGCGGATTCAGTTCCAGCTCCAGCTCGCCGGCGAGGTATTGCTGCTCGAACAGTTTGTTCTCGCCGACATAGGACGCGATCATCTTCTTGATCTGGCGGCTCTGCAGCAGCATCCACAGGCCGAAGCCATCGGCGCCGGCATTGTTCGAGATCACGGTGATGTTCTTTACGCCGGAATCGCGGATCTGCGGGATCAGGCTCTCGGGATTGCCCGACAGGCCGAAGCCACCCGACATGATCGTCATGCCATCGAAGAGCAGCCCTTCCAGCGCAGCCGCCGGGCCGTCATAGATCTTACCTGTCATCGTTCCTCCCAAGGCGCGGCCTGCTGCCGCGACATGCATTCGCGCCGGGACGGGCAGGCCGCCCCGGAGGTTCCGGGCGATCAGAATACGATCGCCCGCGAATGTCCATGGCTGCCGTAGCACAGATCGCCGGCAGGCTGGGAGGGCCTAAGCGCTACGACCGCGTCAGGCCGGCGGGAGGCTCAGGCGACGGCCAGCTGTGGCTGCGCCGGGACGGGGAAGACCCGGTCATAGGCGAGATTGAAGAGGAACGCGTAGACCACGTAGAAAACCACGATGGCGAGGTCCATCACGAAGGTCTCCCACAGGCCCATGCCGAGATACCAGGCCATCGGCGGCAGCAGCAGGACCAGCAATCCGCCTTCGAACAGCAGCGCATGCAGCACGCGCAGCCGCAGGCTCTTGCGGGTATGGCCGGTGAAGCGAAGCATCGCGTGGTCGAAGCCGAGATTGTAGACGAAGTTCCAGAGCGTTGCGACGGTGGCCGAGCCGACGCCGATCACGCCCATATGGGTCGCCGGCAGGTTGAAGAGCATGGCGCCGCCGGGGATCACCAGCGCCAGCCCGATGACCTCGAACAGCACCGTGTGGCGAACCCGATCGGGGAAGGAGCGCATGGACATCTAAAACACCTGTCGTTCTCGTTGACGCGGTGCCTTCTATCGCTAAATCTGGCTATCTCAAGTTAGGTTGTATCTGGATATCAGATAGATGAATCTCTCCTTCGAGCAGCTGGAGGCCTTCGTCGCGGCGGCCGAGCAGGGCTCCTTCTCGGCTGCGGGCCGCGCGCTGCGCAAGGCGCAGTCGGCGGTGAGCACGCAGGTCGCCAATCTGGAGGAGGACTTGGGCGTCGCGCTGTTCAGCCGGGCCGGCCGCAATCCCGTGCTGACGGCGGCGGGCGAGCGCCTGCTGCGTGAGGCGAAGGTGATCCTGGACCGGCGCGCGCATCTGATCGGCGTCGCCAGCAGTTTCGAGAGCCTTGTCGAGACACGGCTCGTCGTCGCCATCGACGAGCTTTATCCCGAGCATCTGCTGGGCGCACTCTTCGCCGATTTCGCGCGGCATTTCCCGCATGTCGAGCTGGAGCTGCTGTTTCCGCTGATGGAGGATGTCAGCCAGCTCGTCCTGGCCGGGCAGGCCGATATCGGGGTGATGTGGCGCCAGGAGGCGCTGCCGCCGGAGCTCGGCTTCCAGACGGTCGGCTGGGTGCCGATCAAGCTGGTCTGCGGCAAGGACCATCCGCTCGCCGGCACGCGTGTCGACTGGGAGGAGCTGAAGCGCCATCGCCAGATCCTCGTGGCGGCGCGCGGAGACGGGCCGGAGAAGCAGCGCCTGCGCGTGGCTGCCGAGGTCTGGTGGGTCGAGAGCCATTGGGTGATCCTGCAACTGGTCAAGCAGGGCATCGGTTGGGCCTTCGTCTCCAGCTATGTCATCGCGAATTCGCCGGTGACGGCCGATCTCGTGACGCCCGACCTCCAGTTCGACGATTTCGACCTGCCGGTGGCGCTGGAGATGGTCTGGCACAAGCAGCGCCCCTGCGGACCGGCGGCGCGCTGGCTGCGCGAGCGCTTTGCGGCGGCGCGGATCGGCGCGGCCTGAGCAGGACCGGTCAGGCCGGGAATCCCCATCCTTAGTGAGATGCCACCTGCTCAGCTGTTCGGATTTAGGAATTAAATTACATATTTGACTTCAGCGCTCCGCGGTGATCGTTGGGTGAAGTCGGGCAGATCTGCGCCCATGGCGGGGGTATCGACGAATCTCGATTGCCTTTCGGCTGCCGCTGCGGTAAATGATCCGTAATAAAATTTCATAACGCTGCAAATAGCGGCTTCTACGGGGAGTGATCATGCAGAACGATGTCCTGTCTCGTGCCGGCCTGACGCGCCGTGGCCTCGGCGGCCTTGCCGCCGGTCTCGCGGCCTCGACGATGCTCGCTCCGGTCGCCGCCCTGGCGCAGGGCGCTACGAGCGCTAACCTCGCCATGGTCGGCGAACCGCAGTCGCTCGATCCGATGGCCTCGACCGCCGATCTCGTCGGCACGATCATGCAGCACGTTTACGAGCCGCTGTTCACTTTCGACGCCAATTGGGCGATCCAGCCGATGCTGGCGGCGGCCCAGCCGACCGTCTCGGCCGACGGCAAGACCTATGCGATCGAGCTGCGCAAGGGCGTGAAACTCCATAACGGCCGCGAGCTCGATGCCGAGGACGTGGTCGCCTCGCTGAAGCGCTGGCTGGAGATGACACCGCGCGGCAAGGGCCTGGCCAAGAGCGTCGCGAGCCTGAGTGCCAAGGGCCCGTCGAGCGTCGAGATCGTGCTCAGTAAGGTCGAGCCGGCGTTGCTGGCGCATCTCGCCCTGCCGTCCGGCTTCGCCGCGATCATGGCGAAGGAATCGATCGCCAATCCGCTGGTCGAATTCGTTGGTACCGGCCCCTACAAGTTCCGCGAGCGCAGGCCCGACCAGTTCGTCGTCCTCGTCAAGCACGACACTTACGCCTCGCGCAGCGAGCCGGCCTCCGGCTATGCCGGCAAGCGCGAAGCCAAGATCGACGAATTGCGCTTCATTCCCGTGCCGAACGCCAATACCCGCGTCGAGGGCGTGATCGCCGGCCAGTACCAGTTCTCGGACCAGCTGCCGGTCGAGGCCTTCAAGAAGCTGTCCGGTGCCAGCGCGGCGCGCGCCGTGCTGACCATGCCCTTCGGCTTCCCCTATTTCCCGACCAACACCAAGCAGGGGCCGATGGCCGATGTGAAGGTCCGCCAGGCCTTCCAGATGGCGCTCGACCTCGAAGAGGTGCTGATGGCCGGCTTCGGCGACCCGAAATTTTTCGCGCTGGCGCCCGAGCATTTCCCGAAGGGCTCGCCCTTCTTCTCGGAAGCCGGCAAGGACAAATACAGCAAGGCCGACGCTGCCGGCGCCAAAAAGCTGCTCGCCGAGGCCAAGTATGACGGCACGCCGATCCGCATCCTGAACTCCAAGCAGTACGACTTCCATCATCGCATGGCGCTGGTCATGGCCGAGCAGATGAAGGCGGCGGGCTTCAAGGTGCAGCTCGACGTCGTCGACTGGGCGACGCTGATCCAGCGCCGCGGCGATGCCGCGCTCTGGGACATCTACATCACCCACTCGGCCTTCCTGCCGGAGCCGATGCTCTCGCCGCCGCAGCTTGGCGAAGGCGCGCCCGGCTGGTGGTCGAGCCCGGCCAAGGAAGCCGCTCTCACCGCCTTCAACGCAGAGCCCGACCCGGCCAAGCGCGGCGCGCTCTGGGCCAAGGTCCAGCAGGTCGTCTATGACGAGGTGCCCTATATCCGCGCCGGCAATTTCGCCGCGCTCTCCGGCGCCTCGGCCAAGATGAAGGGTTTCGCGGCGATGCCGTGGCCGTCCTTCTGGAACGTCGAACTGGGCAAGTGATCCCAAGGGATCGCCGTCACATCTGACGCCTCCCCGGCGCGGTCTCGACCGCGCCGCTTCTCCTTTTCCCGAAACGCCTGCCTCCAGCCAACGGAGCGTATCCGATGCTCGCGCATCTCGGACGCCGGTTCGCCGGCCTGCTGCTCGTGCTTTTCATCGTTGCCGCACTGGTCTTCTTCCTGACGCGGCTGGCCCCCGGCGACCCGGCCGCGCTGATGCTCGGCGACCAGGCCACGGCCGAGGACATCGCCAAGCTGCGCACTGCCTACGGGCTCGACAAGCCGCTGGTGGTGCAGTTCGTGCTCTGGCTGAAGGAGGTCGCGAGCGGTAATCTCGGCCACTCGATCTTCCTGCAGCGGCCGGTGACGCAGGCCTTGCTCGAACGGGCCGAGCCGACCTTCTTCCTGGCGATGTTCTCGCTTGCGATCGCCACCGCGATCGGCGTGCCGGCCGGCATCGCCTCGGCGGTCTGGCGCGGGCGCCCGATCGACCAGGCGGTCAGCGGGCTTGCGATGCTCGCCGCGAATATCCCGAGCTTCTGGCTCGGGCTGATCTTCATCCAGCTCTTCGCGGTCAAGCTCGGCTGGTTCCCGGTCGCGGGATACGGCTCGCCGGAGGCCAGCCTCACTGAGCGCCTCCAGCACCTGCTGCTGCCTTCCGCCGTGCTCGGCGTGGTCAATTCGGCGCTGATCACGCGCTTCACCCGCGCCAGCATGCTCGACATCCTCAGCGCCGACTTCCTGCGCACGGCGCGGGCGAAGGGCTTGTCCGAGCGGCGCGTGCTGCTGGAGCATGCCTTCCGCAACATCCTCGTGCCGGTCATCACCGTGCTCGGCCTGACGCTGGCGCTGCTGATCGGCGGCGCGATCGTGACCGAAACGGTGTTCGGGCTGCCCGGCGTCGGCAATCTCGTGGTCTCGGCGGTGCTGCGGCGCGACTATCCGGTGATCCAGGGCGCGCTGCTCGCGGTCGCCGCGATCTATGTCCTGATCAATCTCCTCATCGACCTGATCTACACGCTGGTCGATCCGCGCGTCCGTTACTGAGGGGGCGACGATGAACTCACCTGTCCTCGCCTTCTGCCGCAGCCTGTTCCGGCGCAAGCTGGTGCTCGTCGCGACGCTCGTGCTCCTGATCGCCTTCGTGCTGGCGCTGTTCGCGCCCTGGCTTTCGCCCTTCGACCCGGGCGCAATGCGCGTGGTGCGGCGCCTGCGCCCGCCAAGCGAGGTCAACTGGTTCGGCACCGACGAGCTCGGCCGCGACATCTTCTCGCGGGTCGTTTGGGGCGCGCGCGCCTCGCTCGGCATCGGCTTTTCGGTCGTGGTGATCTCGATCACGCTGGGCGCGGCGCTCGGGTTGCTTGCCGGCTATTTCAAGCAGCTCGACGGCCCGATCATGCGGCTGGTCGATGCGCTGATGTCGCTGCCCGACATCCTGCTGGCGATCTTCCTCGTCGCCGTGCTCGGCGCCTCGGCCGGCAATGTCGTGCTGGCCCTGTCGATCGTCTACACGCCGCGCGTGGTGCGGGTCATCCGCGCCTCGACGCTGGTCGTGCGCGAGATGCCCTTCGTCGAATCGGCGCGCTCGATCGGCGCCTCGACCGCGCGCATCCTGTCGATCCATCTCCTGCCCAACATCGCCTCGCCGGTGCTGGTGCAGGCGACCTTCATCTTCGCCTATGCGGTGTTGGCCGAAGCGGGGCTCTCCTTCCTCGGCGCGGGCGTGCCGCCGGAGGTGCCGACCTGGGGCGCGATGATCGCATCCGGCCAGCAATTCGCCGATGATGCCTTCTGGCTCGTCGCCTTCCCGGGGCTGGCCATCGTGTTCGTGGCCCTATCCTTGCAGATTGTCGGTGATGGCCTGCGCGACATGCTGGACCCGCGCCTCAGAAAGGCGCTGTGATGGCCGCCCGGCCGATGCAGTTCCCGCAGGCCGGCTCTGGCCGGCCTGCATGATCATCTCCAACCGAGGGCTTGCGGCATGACGCGCGGATCCCAAGCCTCCGATATCAACGGCCGGCCTGCCGGGCCTGAGGATACGGTCGGCGCGTCCGATATCCTCAGCGCCATCCGGGCCGGACTCGAGACGATGTCCGAGAGCCAGCGCCGCGTCGGGCGACTGATCCTCGACGACCCCGACTGGGCGGTGAAGGCCAATGTCGAGGATATCGCGGCCCGGGCCGGTGTCAGTGCCCCGACCATCGTGCGCTTCGCGCGCGCGGCAGGCTGCGAGGGCCTCAAGGATCTCAAGCTGAAGCTCGCCGGCGCGCTGGCGCTGGGCGCGCCGTTCCTGCACCGTTCGGTGCATGTCGGCGAGACCGCCAACGATGTCGTGCGCAACGTCACCGGCAGCGTGACCACGGTCATCGCCGAATGGCAGCGCCGGCTCGACCCGGCCGAGCTCGACCGGGCGGCGGCGGCGATCAAGCGGGCGCGGCGGATCGACTGCCTCGGCACCGGCGCGACCTCGCATTTCCTGGCGCAGGACCTGCAGGCGCGGCTCTTCCGCCTGGGGCTTACCGCGAACGCCTTCTCGGACGCGCATTTCCAGCTCGTTGCGGCAGCGACTCTGACCTCGGCCGACGTGCTGGTTGCGATCTCCTTCGTCGGGCGCATGCCGGCGCTCTTGCGCGCTGTCGAGGTCGGCCGGGAGCGGGGCGCGACCGTGATCGTGCTGACGCAGACCGGCACGCCGCTCGCCGAACTCGGCCATATCGTGGTGCCGATCGACGTGCCGCGCGACGCGACCATGCTGGTCGGCACCGACGCTTATGTCGTGCAGCTGATCGCGATCGAGGTGCTGATGATCCTCGTCGGCCTGCGGCAGGGGCCGGGGCTGATCGCGCGGATGAACGATCTCCAGCACGTGCTCAACACCTATGGCGTCGATCGCGAGGACCCCTCCGTGCTGCATGCCGGCTGGCGGCAGATGCTGGAGCAGGCGGACGGCATGTCCGAGACCGATTGATCCCGGTCGCCGACTACTGGTGGAAGGTCCAGAGCAGGCTTTCGCTGAGTTCCTTGAGGGCTTCGACCGCATCCGGACGCTCGCGCGCGACGGCGGCGATGAGCGCATCGGCCAGGGCAAAGACGGCGGTCGGCGAGTTCGGCAGCAAACGGCTGCGGGCCGGGGCGAACAGCGTGACATCGGCGACGGGGGCGAGCGGCGAGGTCGGGCTGTCGGTCAGCGCCAGCAGCGAGGCGCCGCGCTTCTTGGCGAAACTCGCGAGATCCAGCGTGGCGCGGGAATAACGCGGCACCGAGATCGCGACGACGAGGTCGTCGGGGCGGGCCGACATCATGTGCCGGATGGCGCGCTCCGGGCCGGTGCGCGATGACGCGAAGATCACGTCGGCATCGAGATAGAGCGCGAGCCCGTCCTCCAGGAAGGAAGCGACATGATGGCTGGCGCCGGAGGCCGCGATGAAGACGCGCGGCGCCTTCAGGAGTAATTCGACAGCCTTCGTCACGGAAGCCTCGTCGAGCCCGTCGCGAGAGGCCTGGAGATTGGCGTTCTGGTCGGCGAGCGCGGCGGTGAAGGTCGCGAAGATCGAGCCGGCGGCGGAGCGGGCGCCGGCGAAGCTGTCGACCGGGTCATGGGCGAATTTCAGGGCTGCCGAAAGCCCCCCGCGGAATTCGCTGTAGTTGGCGTAGCCGAGCGCCCTGACAAAGCGCGTCACCGTCGCGTTGGAGGTGCCGCTGCCCTCGGCCAATCCCTCGATCGTCATGGTCGCGACATCGAGCGGGTGCTGCAGCACGAAATCGGCAGCGCGGCGATGGCCGTTGCTCAGCGACGGGTAAATCTGGGCGATCCGATTGGAAAGATCCGTCGTCGGCTTCAGGCCCTGTGACATGCGCGGCTACCCGATTGACGTTCGAAAATTTTCATGTTTGCTACTAGACGAAAATAAAACTGTCAAAAGCGGTTTCAACCGGGAGCGGACCTGATCATGCGTAAACCCATTTTCCTTGCGGCCTTCGCGGCCGCTTGCCTTGCCGGCACGGCTGTCTCGGCGCAGACGCTGCGCATCGCCTTGGCCTCGGAGCCGACGGCCGTCGATCCGCATTACCACGACCTCACCCCCAACAATGCACTGGCCCAGCATATCTTCGACTCGCTGGTGCGCCAGGACGAGCAGCAGAAGCTGCATCCCGGCCTCGCCACCGCCTGGGAGAACGATGGCAAGAACCGCTGGACCTTCAAGCTGCGCGACGGCGTGAAGTTCACCAATGGCAAGCCGTTCACCGCCGAGGACGTGGTCTTCACCTTCTGCCGCACGCTGAAGAACGAGACCAAGGTCTCCGATTCCTTCGCCGACATCACCGGCAATTTCGCCTCGGTCGAGACGCCCGACGCTCAGACGCTGGTGATCAACACGAAGGAGCCCGAGCCGCTGCTGCCGAACCTGCTGTCGGGCTTGAGCATCCTCTCGGCCTCGATCGTCGAGCATGGCGCGATCAGCTACGACGTCGCCAAGAACTGCGGCGTCACCGGCCCTTGGCCGACCGTGACCGGCTTCAATGACGGCACGCTCGCCGTCGGCACCGGCCCCTACAAGCTCAAGTCCTATGTGCGGGGATCGGCGATCGAGCTCGAGCGCAACCCGACCCATTGGGGCAAGGCCGAGCCTTGGGCGACCGTGCGCCTGCTGCCGGTGACCAATGCCGGCCCGCGCCTCGCCGGCCTGCTTGCCGGCGACTATGACGTGATCGAGAACCCTGCGGCGCGCGATCTCGGCCGGATCAAGGACGACAAGCGCTTCGGCCACGTCATCACGCCCTCGACCCGCGTGGTCTATTTCCAGCTCGACGTCGGCCGCGACCAGAGTCCCTTCGTCAAGGCGGAGGATGGCAAGAACCCGCTGAAGGATGTGCGCGTCCGTCAGGCGATGTCGCTCGCCATCGACCGCGATGCCATCGTCAAGCGCATCATGGACGGTGCCGCGGAGCCGGCCTACCAGTACCTGCCGACCGGCATGTTCGGCACGCGGGCGAATCCGCCGAAGCTGGCCTATGATCCGGCGCAGGCGAAGAAGCTTCTGGCCGAAGCCGGCTATCCCAAGGGCTTCCAGCTCACGCTCTCGACCACCAACGACCGCTACATCAACGACAGCCAGATCACCCAGGCCGTCGCGCAATACCTGACCCAGGTCGGCATCAAGGCCGAGGTCGACGCGATGACCCGCGCGATCTACTTCCCGCGCCGCGCCAAGAAGGAATTCTCGGTCGCGATCGGCGGCTGGGGCTCCGGCACCGGCGAGGCGGCGTCGTTCCTGCGCCAGTGGCCGCCGACCCCGAACGAGGCGAAGACGATCGGCGGCTCGAACTATGGCGGCTACAAGAACGACCAGTTCGACAAGATCATCCGCGAGGCCATCACCACGCTCGACGACAGCAAGCGTGCGTCGCTGCTGCAGGAAGCCGGCAAGATCGTCATCGACGACTACGCCTTCATCCCGCTGCACTTCGAAAGCGGGATCTGGGCCTTCAAGTCCGAGCTCGACGTCAAGGGCCGCGCCGACCAGTTCATGCTGGCGATGTCGGTGAAGCCGAAGGCCAAGTAAGCCGCCGGCCGACAGGCCATCGACAAGCCGGGCCGCCTCTCGCAGGGCGGCCCGCGAACCATTGAGCGGAGCCGGTCGAGCGTCATGAGCGCCTATGTCCTGCAGCGATTGATCCAGAGCGTGCTCGTGCTGCTCGCGGTCTCGGTCGTGGTGTTCTTCGCCGTCTACGGCATCGGCGATCCGATCGAGCTGCTCGTCTCGCCATCGGCGAGCGCGGCCGAGCGTGAGGCGCTGGTCCGGAGGCTGGGCCTCGATCTGCCGGTGTGGCAGCAATATTTCGTCTTCATGGGCAATGCCCTCAAGGGCGATCTCGGCCGCTCCTTCGTGCATGGCGTGCCGGCGATCGAGCTCATTCTCGGTCGCCTACCCGCGACCTTCGAGCTTGTCCTGCTCTCGATGACGCTCGCCATCGTCACCGGCGTGCCGCTCGGGCTCTATGCCGGGCTCGACCCGGACAGCCGCCCCTCGCGCATCATCATGGGCAGCACCATCCTCGGCTTCTCGCTGCCGAGCTTCTGGAAGGGCATGATGCTGATCCTGCTCTTCGCGGTCGTGCTCGGCTGGCTGCCCACGGCCGGACGCGGCGAGACGGTCTCGGTCCTGGGCATCCAGACCAGCCTGCTGACCCGGGACGGGCTTAGCCATCTCGCCCTGCCGGCGATCAATCTCGCGATCCCCCAGATGGCGCTGATGATCCGGCTCGTCGCCGCCGGCACGACCGAGGCGATGACGCAGGACTATGTGAAATACGCGCGCGCCAAGGGCGTGAAGCCGCGCCGCGTCGTTGGCCGGCATGTGCTGCGCAATATCCTGATCCCGGTCGTCACCGTGGTCGGCATCGAGTTCGGCAGCCTCGTCGCCTTCTCGACGATCACCGAGACGGTCTTCGCCTGGCCAGGCATGGGCAAGCTGCTGATCGACTCGGTCTACCAGCTCGATCGGCCGGTGGTCGTCGCCTATGTGCTGCTGGCGACGCTGCTCTTCGTCACCGTCAACTTCCTCGTCGACATCCTCTATGCCGCGCTCGACCCGCGGGTGAAGCTGACGGGAGATATGGCATGAACGCCCCAGCGAAAGCCCCGGCCATCCCCGCCTATGCCGACACGCCGCTCCGCGATACGGTGCTGCGCCGCATCCGCAACCGGCCGACGACGCGTGGCGCCGCGATCCTGCTCGGCATCATGGTCGCGCTCGCCCTGCTCGCGCCCTTCATCGCGCCGCAGAACCCGCATGACCTCGCCGCGCTCAGCGTGATGGACAACCGGCTGCCGCCGGGCGAGGCCGGTATGAACGGCATGACCTATTGGCTCGGTACGGATTCGCAGGGCCGCGACATGCTGAGCGCGATCCTCTACGGCCTGCGCACCAGCCTGATGGTCGGGCTTACCGCGACGCTGGGGGCGCTCTTCATCGGCATCTCGGCCGGGCTCGTCGCAGCGCAGTTCGGCGGCGTGGTCGATGCCGTGATCATGCGCGTCGTCGATTTCATGCTCGGCTTCCCCTCGATCCTGATCGCGCTCGTCCTGCTCGCTTCGATCGGGCGCGGGGTCGACAAGGTCATCCTCGCCATCGTGCTGGTGCAATGGGCGCAATATGCCCGATTGATGCGCGCTTCCGCGCTGGTCGAGCGGCGCAAGGAATATATCGAGGCTGCTCTGAATTTCGGCCTGCCGACCCGGCACATCATGATCGCGCATCTGCTGCCGAACTCGGTCGGCTCGGTGCTGGTCGTTGCCTCGATCAGCATTGCCGGCGCGATCACGCTGGAGGCGACGCTGTCCTTCCTCGGCGTCGGCGTGCCGGTGACGCAGCCCTCCCTCGGCCTGCTGATCGCCAACGGCTTCGAGTTCCTGCTCTCCGGCGAATACTGGATCGCGGTCTTCCCCGGCATCGCGCTGGTGCTGCTGATCGGCTCGCTCAACCTCGTCGGCGACCGGCTGCGCCGCAGCTTCAACGTGCGCTCATGACCGATCTCACAACCAACCCCTTGCTCGAGGTTCGTGGCCTCAGGACCGTCTTCCATGCGCTCGACGGCGCCTGGCCCGCCGTCGACGGCGTCGATCTCAGCGTCTCGCGCGGCGAGGTCTTGGGGCTCGTCGGCGAATCCGGTTCCGGCAAGTCGGTGACCGGCTTCTCGCTGGTGCGCCTGATCGATCCGCCCGGCGAGATCGTGGCGGGCACGATCAGCTTCGGCGGCGAAGACCTGCGCGCCGCGACCGAGGAGCGCCTGCGCGATCTCCGGGGCGACCGCATCGCCATGATCTTCCAGGACCCACTGATGACGCTGAACCCGGTGCTCAGCATCGGCGAGCAGATGAGCGAGGCGATCCTGGAGCATCGCGATTGCAGCCGCGAGGAAGCGCTCGGCGAAGCGGCGAAGGCGCTAGCCCGCGTCGGCATCTCCTCGCCGGAAGCGCGGTTGAAGCAGTTTCCGCACGAGTTCTCCGGCGGCATGCGCCAGCGCGTCGCGATCGCGACCGCGTTGCTCAACGCGCCCGACCTGATCATCGCCGACGAACCGACGACGGCGCTCGACGTCACCATCCAGAGCCAGATCCTGTTCGAGGTGCAGAAGCTCGCCCGCGAGACCGGCACGGCCGTGCTCTGGATCACGCACGACCTCGCGGTCGTGGCCGAGCTCGCCGACCGGGTGGCGGTGATGTATGCCGGCCGCGTCGTCGAGATCGGACCGGTGGACGCGGTGCTCGATGCGCCGCGCCATCCCTATACGCTCGGCCTGCTTCATTCCTCGGCCGCCAATGTCGCGCCGGGCGAGCGTCTGAACCAGATCGACGGCGTCGCGCCGCGGATCGATGCCCGCCCGAGCGGCTGCCCGTTCCGGCCGCGCTGCCCGCGCGTCCAGCCGGTCTGCGCCGAGCGCGATCCTGAAACGACAGGCGAGGGCGTGCACCGCTTCCGCTGCCATAACCCGGTGCCGGTGGGAGAAGCGGCATGAGTGCTTCGACAACCGCCCAGACCGGCGCCCCGATCATCGAGCTCAAGGGCATCACCAAGCATTTCCGCCGCAAGCCGACGCTGGCGGAACGCATCCTGATGGCGACCGGGCGGGGCAAGGCGCCGCCTGTGCTGCGCGCCGTCGACGGCATCGACCTCAGCGTCAAGCGCGGCGAGGTCCTCGGCCTCGTGGGTGAATCCGGCTGCGGCAAGTCCACGCTCGCCCGCGTCGTCACCGGCATCCTGAAGCCGACGACCGGCGAGGTGGTCTACGAGCAGCAGCCTGTTGCCGGCCTGAAGGGCAAGGAGCGGCTCGATTTCCTGCTGAAGGTCCAGATGATCTTCCAAGACCCTTATGCCTCGCTCGATCCACGCATGAAGGTCAGCCGCATCGTCGGCGAGGCGCTCAGCGTCCACAAGCTCCTGCCCAAGGCGGAGATCGATGGGGCGGTCGACCAGGCGCTGAGCGAGGTCGGGCTCGATCTCGCCTATCGCGAGCGCTATCCGCACCAGTTCTCGGGCGGCCAGCGCCAGCGCATCGGCATCGCGCGGGCGCTTGCCGTGAAGCCGGACTTCCTCGTCTGCGACGAGCCGGTCTCGGCGCTCGACGTCTCGATCCAGGCGCAGGTGATCAACCTGTTCATGGATGTGCGCGAGCGCCACGGCCTGACCTATCTCTTCGTCAGCCATGATCTCGGCCTCGTGCGCCATATCAGCGACCGCGTCGCGATCATGTATCTCGGCCGCATCGTCGAGGTCGGCACGGCGGCGGAGATCTTCGCCAAGCCGGCGCATCCCTATAGCGCGGCGCTGATCGCGGCGATCCCCTCAGCGGCACGGCGCAAGCGCGCCTTCCAGCCGCTCAAGGGCGAATTGCCCTCGCCATTGGCGCCGCCGCCCGGCTGTCCGTTCCATCCGCGCTGCGAGCAGGCGATGCCGGTCTGCCGCGAGGTTCGGCCGGTCCTCACCGAGGTCGCGCCCGGCCGCAGCGCCGCCTGCCATCTGCACAAGGCTCCGGAGGCCGCATGACCACCACGACCCTCAACCCGCCGGCCGGGCGCAGCACGCTGCCCTTCATCGACGCCAGCCATCCGGACAAGCCGCTGGAGGTGAATTTCTACCGCCCGGCGCGGCACCAGCCGAACGATCCCGTGATCGTCGTTCAGCACGGCATGCTACGCAATGGCGACGATTACCGCGATTTCTGGATCGACGCGGCCGAGAAGCACAACCTGCTGATCGTCGCGCCGACCTTCCCGAACGAGCCTTTCCCGAAGGCCGAGGGCTATAACAACGGCCTTGTCGTGTCCGGAGAGGGGACGATCGCGCCGCGCACTGAGTGGCTCTATGCTGTGCCCGGCCGCGTGCTCGATGCGCTGCGCGCTGCCGGCGTGATCGACAAGCCGGTGATCCGCATCTTCGGCCACTCGGCCGGCGGCCAGTTCGTGCACCGCATGCTGGCAACGGAAGGCGGCGCGCTGTTCGCGGCGGCGATGGCCTCCAATCCCGGCTGGTACACCTTGCCGACGCCGGAGCGGAATTTTCCGGAAGGGCTCGGCGGGCTTGGGCTCGACAAGGCGGCGCTGACGCGCTGGCTCGCCTATCCGATGATCCTCTTCGCCGGAGACCGGGATATCGCGACGGATGACCCGAACCTGCCGGCGCAGGCGGAAGCCCTGGCGCAGGGGCCGCATCGCTATGGCCGCGCCCATTTCATGCTCGATTTCGGCAAGGCCGAAGCCGCGCGTCTCGGCGTGCCCTGCAACTGGCAACTGCTCACGGTTGCCGGCATCGGCCATGACGGGGCGGCGATGTCCCGCGCGGCCGCGTCCTACTGGTTCGAGGGCGGCCGGATTCCGCCGGCCGAGGAGCTCGGCAAGCAGGCGGCTCCGGTTCTCTGACCTGCCTCTATCCGGCCCCGCCCACCATCGGCGGGGCCTTTTTTCGACATCGCTCGGCTTCGGCCGTCCTTGCCCTCGGAATGGGCAACCTTGCCGTAATCTTCGCCCGCAATCTGCGCATGCCGGCCCGCTCCGACCCACGGAGCCGAATCGGCTGGCAGATGTGTCGGTGGCGAGGAGCCCCGCAAGGAGTAATCGATGTCTCGTATCCTTCCGATGGCCGCCCTCGGCCTGATGGCCCTGTTCGCGTTGCCCGCCGAAGCGGCCGACCGGGCACGGCCGCGGCCCCAGGAATGGCCGGCCTATTCGGCGCCGCGTGCCTATAACTGGAATGGCCTCTATGTCGGCGCGCATGCCGGCGGCGCCTTCGACCGCTTCAACGGCGTCAGCAAGAAGAGCCGCAACGAAGTGCTGTTCGGCGGACAGGTCGGCTACAACGTCCAGATGGGCACGATGCTCTTCGGCGTCGAAAGCGACCTGTCGATGAACGGCTTCGGCAAGGGCTCGAAGCGTGGCGGCGGCACCAGTGCCGACATGCGCTATGTCGGAACGCTGAAGGCGCGCGCCGGTGTCACCTTCGACCGCCTGCTGGTCTACGGAACCGGTGGTCTCGCCTATGGCAGCATCAAGGCGAGCGACGGCCTGCTCTCCAAGACGCGCGGCAAGACCGGCTATGTCGTCGGCGCCGGCGCCGAATACGGCATCACCGATAATCTCTCCGCCAAGGTCGAGTACAACTACGTCTCGCTCGGCAAGGACAACTTCCAGCTTGGCAACAGCCGCACGCGGGTCGGCGTCACCGAGCATCTGGTCAAGGCCGGCCTGAACTACCGGTTCTGATCGCGAAGGTTCCGGGCCGGCCCGTCAGCCGGCCTGGTTCGGGTTGCGGTACCGCGCGTGCGTCGCTGTCGCGCCGGCCGCAACCGGTCATGGGTGGAGCGTCATGTCTGGATTTGTCGCCCCTTCTCCGACATGACGTTCCATCCATGCATCACCACGGACGTGACATGCGCGCTTTGATTGTCGAGGACGAGCCGGATCTCATGTCCTATCTCTCGCTGTTGCTCGGCAATGCGGGGCTGGTCGTGGACCGCACGGATAGCGTGGAGACCGCGCTTGCGGCCCTGCGGACGGCGCCGTTCGACATCGCCGTGGTCGACCGGCGCCTGCCCGATGGCGACGGGCTGTCGATCGTCAAGGCGATGGCCACGGCGGAGAACCGCCCGGCTTTCCTGATGCTGACCGCGCGTGACGCCAAGCCCGACGTGATCGAGGGCTTGAACGGCGGGGCGGACGATTATCTGGTCAAACCTTTCGAGCCGGGCGAACTGATCGCACGCGTCCGCGTTCTCGCACGCCGGCGCAATCCGAAGCGCTCTCTCGTCCTCAATGCGGGCAATCTCTCGCTCGACCTCGAAGGCCGCAACGCCTCGGTCGGGACGGAGGCGCTCGACCTGCGCCGGCGCGAGGCGCTGATCCTGGAAGCGCTGGTCCAGCGCACCGGCCGAGTCGTCACGCGCGACGTGCTGATCGAGGCGGTCTACGGCTTCGACGACCTGATCGAGTCCAACACGCTGGAAGCGCAGATCTCGCGGGTCCGGCGCAAGCTCCGTGACGCCGGCGCGGATGTCGAGATCACCTCGCTGCGCGGCATCGGCTATATCCTGAAGAAGGCCGAGCCGGCGCTTTAGCGAATAGTCGGCACTACCCTTGTCATTCCGGGGCGCGCCGCAGGCGCGAACCCGGAACCCACGACCGGGTGAGCCTGTCTGTCGCCATTTCGAAAGCGCCCACCCAGTCGTGGGTTCCGGGTTCTTCGCTGCGCGAAGCCCCGGAATGACAAAGGTGGTGCGAAGTCGCTGCCATCACGTTGCTCAATCCAGCTACACAGTCCGGAAGGTCAGGCGGATCGTCGTGCCGCCGCCTTCGGTGTCGCTGAGATCGAGCGTGCCGCCATGGGCGGCCATGATGTCGCGCACGATCGTCAGGCCGAGCCCGGCCCCGGTCGAATGCGGCGACATGCGGTTGAACGGCTCGGTGACCTGCGCGCGCTTGGCGGCGGCGATCCCGATGCCGTCGTCGCTGACCTCCAGCACGCTGCCGTCGATGACCTTGACCAGGATGGAGGAGCGCGCCTGCGCGTGGCGCAGCGCATTGTCGATGAGGTTGGCGAGCGCCGCGCGGGTGGTGGCCTCGTTGGCTGCGATCAGGACATCGCGCGTCCCTTCCTCTTCGAGCGCGATGCCGATGCCGTTGCTGAGCACGAGCGGGGCGAGATCGGCGAGCACATCGCGCGCCAGTACATTGAGGCGCAATGGCTCGAAGGGCAGCTCGGTGTTGTGCAGCCGGGCGAGCTGCAGCATCGAGGAGACGATGGTGGTGAGGCGGCTGACATCGGTCGTCAGCGCCAGGCGCTCGCCCTCGTCGGACAGCGAATCCACCTTGGTGCGCATCACCGCGAGCGGGGTGCGCAGTTCATGCGCGACATTGTTCATGAAGCGCCGCTGCACCTCCATATTGCCCGCGATCTGGTCGAGCGCCGAGTTCAGCGCGGTCGTCAGTGGCATCAATTCGACCGGGGTCTCCTCCGTCGGCAGCAGGCCGCGTGGGGCACGCGGATCGATCCGGGCGGCGGCCTCGGCGGCGCTACGCAAGCGGCTGGTGATGTAGGACACCGACATGGCGATCGCCGCGGCGATCATGATCCCGAACACGACCGAGATCGCTGCTGCGGAACCTGCGATGGCGCGCAGGAAATAGCCGAGGATCACGGCCCAACCCGGCCGCCCGCCGCCGGTGGCGACGAGGATGCGGCTGCCGTCCTGCTCGGCGACATCGACCGAGAGCGCGTCGTCGCCGCCGACCCGCATCTGCGCGGCGATGGTCGGGCCGTCCAGCCGGATGTCGATCGGCAGGCCCGGCCGCAATTCTGGCGCATACTCGACGACCGAACGTCCGTCGGAGACCAGATACCAGAGCAGCGGGCTGGCCTGCTCGACCTTGATCAGGCCCGGCGATTTCTCGACCTGCAGCGCGGCGCTGCCGGAGGAGCGCACGCTTTGCCGAATGATCTGGGAGGTGACATCGTTGCGCAGGACGCCCGGGTCCTCGGTGATGAAGGTGAAGGCGAGCACGGCCGCGATGAAGGCGACGAACAGCACGATGCCGAGCAGCGTCAGCCGGATGGTCAGGGCGCGCGAGAGCGAGGTCATCGCCGGGCACCCGTCAGCGGCCGCGAGCGTTTCGACGCAGGGGATATCGAAACGGTTTCAACGTTGCGGGTCGTCACGGAGCCTCTGTGCGGGTATGGCTTCTTGGGCCGGTGGCGTCGCCCTGCCGGGCTCTGCATGGACCGTATCACCCTTGTCGTTCAACTCCCTCATGGATCCCCTCGCCTGATGCAAGCGCTGCGCGCCATGGCGGGAGGGGGCCGGCTGCGCCGCATGGTGCTGGCGGTTCTGCTCGCCATCGCGCAGGCGCAGGCGCCGGTTTTCGCGCAGAGCGTGCCGCGGCGGGAGGACATCCGGCCCGGCCAGTTGCCGACCGCGTCGCGGCAGGACATCGCCCGGCTGGTCGAGGGCGTGTTCGACACAGCCTCCAAGACGGTCAGCGTGCCGATCGAGCGTTCGCTCGCGCTGTTCGGGGAGCCGAACGCCTATATCGTCGGCGGCGAACTCAGCGGCTCCTTCGTGGTTGGCGGGCGGCATGGCAGCGGCGAATTGCGCTTCTCGGATGGCATCCCGATGCCGGTGATCTGGACCGCGCTTTCGGTCGGCATCGGGCTCGGTGCCGATTACGGGCGGGTGATCATGCTGGTCTACGGGCTCGACCGGCAGGAGGACGTGTTCGGCACCTATGCCAGCCTCGGCGGCAGCGCCCATTTCCTCGCCGGAGCGAATGCGACGATTCTCGCGTCGAGCCGGGCGCGGATCGTGCTGATCTCGTCGGGACTGGGCCTCAGGCTTTCGGGAGACCTTAGCCGGATTCGGATCGAGCCCGGCGGCGAGCCGGAGACGCTGCGTCCGCCGGCGGATATCTGCGGAGCGCCAGGTGGCTGCGCGCCGCCAGGCCGCCGCTGAGGCCGCGCGCAGGATCAGCGTTCGCTGCCGATATTGCGTTGAGCGACGGCATGGAGCTCGTCGAGGCGCTCCGAAATATCCATGGCGATCAGGCCGATCTCGCGGGCGTCGGCGGCCTTGCGTACGTAAAGGGGTTCGGACCAGAGGACGCAGCCGCGCCCGAAGGGCAGGGCGATGCTGGCACGGTCCCAATTGTCGAGATCGACCCGCGCACTGGTGACGGCCGCGAAGAGATAGATCGGCCTGCCGGTCGCCCGGGCGAGCTGGACGGCGCCCTTGCCGGCGATGCGCGACAGCTTGGGGACATCGGCGGTCAGCATCAGGCTCGTGCCCTGGCGCAGGGCTTCGCGCATCTCGAAGAAGGCCGGGACGGAGCGCTTCGCCATGATCTTGGCCGGGGTCTGCGTGCCGGAGCCGCGGATGCTGCGAAATCCGGCGCGCTCGACCGCGGAGCTTACGACCGAGCCGTCGAAATGGAGCGAGGTCAGGACCGCGACGCGCGAGGCGCCCTCCAGAGCAGCAAGGGTCAGCATCTGCTGGCCGTGCCAGGTCAGAGCGATGAAGGGCTCGCGGTTGCGCTCCCAGGGCCGCGCGCCTGGGATGACCGGCTTGAAGCGCGTCGTCCGCCTGATCAGGTCGAGATAGGCGTGCAGGGCGCGGCCGGCGAGCGCCGCCGACCGGTCTGGGTTGAAGAGCATCGTCCGATCTCCACGATGAGAATCATCGGGAGTGGTCGGCGCGGCGGCTTGCTGGAACATTGCGCGGGCGCGAAAGCGCCCACGAAGTGTTTCCAAAAGCCTCTATCAGTGCCGGCCGTGGCTGTGATCGGTCTTCAGGCGCCTTTCGATGAAGCGGCTATAGGAGCCCATGCCGTAGCTGAACACGGCATAGACCAGTGCCGCGAAGATATAGCCTTCCAGCACGGCGATACCCTGCCAGGCCGGATCGCGCATGGCCGAGCGCACCGTGTCGAGGAAATCGAGCAGGCCGATGATGGTGACCAGCGTCGTGTCCTGGAAGAAGCCGATGAAGATGTTGACCAGCGGCGGGATCACGATCTTCAGCGCCTGCGGCAGCACGATCTTGCGCATCGACAGCCAGTAGCCGAGGCCGAGTGAGGCGGCTGCCTCGTGCTGGCCCTTCGGCACGGCCTGCAGGCCGCCGCGCACCGTCTCGGCGATATAGGCGCCGGCGAAGATGATGATCGCGACCTGGGCCCGCAGCAATTTGTCGATGGTCACGCCATCCGGCATGAACAGCGGCAGCATCACCGAGGCCATGAACAGGATCGAGACCAGCGGCACGCCGCGGACCATCTCGATGAAGACGACGGCGATGACCTGGATCGCCGGCAGCTTCGACGAGCGCGCCAGAGCCAGCAGCACGCCGAGCACGAAGCCGAAGGCGAGCCCGACCGAGGAGAGCATGAAGGAGAGCGGCAGGCCGCCCCAGTTCGTGGTGTTGACGATGCTCAGGCCGAAGATGCCGCCATACATCAGCACGCCGCAGATGACGACGACGGCGAGCCAGAGCCAGAGCAGCCGGCGCGACCAGAAGCGCGGGATCATCGAATAGATCATCGCGCCCAGGAAGATCAGCACCGCCAAAGCGGGCCGCCAGTGCTCGTCATAGGGGAAGAAGCCGAAGATCATGAAGCGCAGCTTCGCCGCCAGGAACGGCCAGCAGGCGCCGGCTCCGGCCGCTGCCTTGCAGGTCTGCGGCCCACCCTCGACGATGGCGCGGGTGACGAGCCAGCCCCAGGCGCCGGTGACGAGCCGGTAGATCAGCCAGAGGCAGGCGAGGGTGACGACGGCGTTGAGGGGCGAGCCGATATAGGGCTTGAACAACGCGAACCAACTGCGCGCCGGCCGCACCGGTCGTTCGTCGGGGATGGAGGCGAGGGTGTTGAGCTGAGCGGTGTCGGTCAT
Organism: Allobosea sp. GW821-FHT09G06; assembly: GCF_059416005.1. Lineage (NCBI taxonomy): Bacteria > Pseudomonadati > Pseudomonadota > Alphaproteobacteria > Hyphomicrobiales > Alloboseaceae > Allobosea > Allobosea sp. GW821-FHT09G06. Next base: position 293,374 of record NZ_JBWKOI010000001.1, read on the forward strand.
CTCAACGCTCCACCAGCGCGACGCGGGCGTTGTACCAGTTCATCAGCATGGAGATCGTGATCGACATGCCCAGATAGACCAGCATGAAGATGGCGATGCCCTCGATCGCCTGCCCGGTCTGGTTCATCGTGGTGTTGGAGACCATGACGAGATCGGGATAGCCGATGGCGATGGCCAGCGACGAGTTCTTGAAGGTCGAGAGATAGGAACTGGTCAGCGGCGGGATGATCACACGTAGCGCCTGCGGCAGCACGACGAGCCGCATCGTCTGGCGGTCATGCAGCCCGACCGCGCGCGCCGCCTCCCATTGGCCGCGCCCGACCGAGAGGATGCCGGCGCGCACGATCTCGGCGATGCCGGCGGAAGCCGAGAGAGCGAGTCCGACCAGCAGCGCGGTGAATTCCGGGGTGACCTGCAGGCCGCCGGTGATGCGGAAACGGCCCTTTTCCGGCCAGTTCACCGCCATCTCGGGCTGGAAGACGAACATGGCGAGAAGCGGCGGGATCACGAGCGCGAGCAGGACGAAGGGCCAGGCCATGCGGCTCTGGCCGGTGGCGACACGCTTGCGGCGGAAGGACGAGGCGATGACACAGGCCAGCACGATGCCGATCACGGCGGCGGCCAGCACGCCGGTATGGGCGGACGACCAGCGCAGCGATGGTACGATCAGGCCGCCATTGCTGAGGAAGACGTCCGGCAGGATCTGCCAGGCCTCGCGCACCGGCGGGAAGACCGCGACGATGAGCGCGTACCAGAGGAAGAGATAGAGCAGCAGCGGCACGTTGCGCAGCGCCTCGACATAGAGCAGCGCCAGCGTGGAGAGCAGCGGGTTGCGCGACAGCCGGGCGATGCCGACGACGAGGCCGAGCACGCTCGAGAGGATGACGGCGAAGACCGAGACCCAGATCGTGTTGAGCAGGCCGACCAGAATGGCGCGGCCATAGGTGTTGCCGGAATCGTAGGAGATGAAGGACTGGCTGATGACGAAGCCGGCCGGCCGGGAGAGGTAGTCGAAGCCGGTCGCGATGTTCTGCGCCGCCAGCTTCCGCGAGACGGTGCCGAAGAGATAGAGGCCGATGCCGACGACGAGCGCGACCGCGACGACCTGATAGAGCACGGCGCGGACGCGCACGTCATAGAGCAGCCGCACCGGGCTGGAATCGGAGGTGGCCATCGGGCTGTTCCGGGCTGGGGACGCACCGGCCGCGCGAAGGCGGCCGGCTGTCTCAGGTCAATCGAGGGAACGCATGGCAGATCGCTCCCGCGTCCCGCCGGACGCAGCAACAGCGATCGATGTATTTATTGTCGCCTCGGACGGAAAAGCGCAGGCCGCCTTCCCGCCCGAAGCGAGGGCCGGAATCACCGGAAGGGCGGGGAGTAGATCAGGCCGCCCTTGTTCCAGAGCTGGTTGGGGCCGCGAGTCAGGCCGAGCGGGGTCTTCTCGCCCAGATTGCGCTCGAAGAGCTCGCCGTAATTGCCGAGCTGCTTAATCGCGTTATAGGCCCATTTGTTGTCGATGTTCAGCATCTTGCCGAGATCGCCGTTGACGCCGAGCAGGCGCTGGACCTCGGGATCCTTGCTCTTGAGTTGCTCGTCGATATTGCCCTTGGTGATGCCGTATTCCTCGGCCGCGATCAGGGCGTTGACCGTCCAGGAGACGATGTCGCGCCAGTTGCTGTCGTTCTGGCGGACGACCGGGGCGAGCGGCTCCTTCGAGATCGTCTCGGGCAGGATGACGTATTGCTTCGGGTCGTTGGCGATGGCGCGCACCGAGGCGAGATCCGAGCGGTCGGTGGTGATGACGTCGCAGCGGCCGGAGAAGAAGGCGTTGCGCCACTCGTCGGGGTTTTCGAAGACGACCGCCTCGTACTTGATGTTGCGCGGCTTGAAATAGTCCTCGAGGTTCTGCAGCGTCGTCGTGCCCGGCAGGATGCAGACGGCCGATTGCGAGAGTTCGGCAGCGCTCTTCACGCCGAGCTTGGTCGAGACCATCAGGCCCTGGCCGTCATAGAAGACGACCGGCGCGAAATCGAGGCCGAGCGAGGTGTCGCGCGAGAAGGTCATCGTGGTCTGGCGCGAGAGCAGGTCGACCTCGCCCGATTGCAGGCCCTGGAAGCGGACATTGGTGTTCAGCGGAACGAAATCGACCTTGTCCGGCACGCCGAAGACGGCTGAGGAGACAGCGCGGCAGACATCGGCGTCGAAGCCCTGGCGGACGCCCTTGTCGTCGGCATAGGAGAAGCCCGGGGCCGTCGGGGAGACGCCGCAGAGCACCTTGCCGCGCTTCCTGACGGCTTCGAGCGTCGCCTGCGCCGAAGCCGGCGCGGCAAATACGGAAAAGGCCGCAGCGGCAAGGCCGAATGCGACCATTTTGGTGATCATCTTTGACATAGGCGTTTCCCCTTGCGCGCGCCTGTGATCGGCGCGTCGAAAGCGAGCCTATTGGGGCGTGATGGCGTCCGCAAGAGTATTGCAGGCGTCCGGCACGATGGATTTTCGACCTTTGCGTCACAGCATTTGCTCTTTGCACGGCGGTGACGGCTGGCGCCCGGCGCTGTAAGCTCGGCTTGAAACCGGATGAAATCCTTGACACCGCGCCTCGCCCCTTTCCTGCTGTTGTGGGTTCCGCTGGCACTGGCCGGACTGGGGCTCGGCGCCGTCGTCGAATTCATGCGTGCGAGCGAGGCGCTCCAGCGCGAGGGAACGACGCTGCATCGCATCGTCTCCCAGCGTGTCGAGCAGCATGATGCGCATCTGACCAGCCTGGCTGCGGTGCTGGCCAGCTCGAACGCGGAATCGGCGAGCTTCCGGGCGGTCGTCGAGGCGATGCAGCGCTTCTATCCGCGCATTGCGGCCGTCGAGCTGATCGAGACCGTCTCTGCCGGTGCCACGCCGGCCAGCCTTGCCGATTTCGATCCGGCCGCCTTGTCGGCGCGCGTGAGCGCGCTGGCGCCGGGCCAGGCCGTCACGCTCCCGAGCCGCTCGGGCAAGCCGTTCTATGCGCTGGTGAAGCGCGTGCCGGATGTCGGCCATGGACCGCGGGCGCTGGTCCTCGTCATCGACGGCCGGCTTCTGACCGAGCCGGAGGGCGGGTTGCCGGATGATGCCGCGCTGAAGCTGAGCGATGCCTCCGGGACCGCGATCCTCCAGCATGGCTGGCCGCTGCAAGCCGGGGCGTCGATCCCGGAGATCGCCTTTACGAAGGCGCTGAGCAGCCGGTCGCAGCCGCTTGTGCTGGAGCTGGCGCGCCGGCCGGCCTTCGCCGAATTGCTGCCGCCGATCCTGCTGTTCGGCTGGCCGATCGTCGCGGGGCTCGGCCTTTTCCTGCTGCTGGCGGTGCTGCGCGAGCGGAGCGCCAGCCGGCGGGCACGCGAGGCCGTGCGCCTGCACGAGCACGACGCCCGGCTCGCCCATGCCATGCGGGTCAACACGGTCGGCGAGATGGCTTCCGGCATCGCGCATGAGATCACGCAGCCCTTGACCGCGATCCTGAGCCAGAGCCAGGCTGGCCTGAGGCTCGCCAAATCGGGGGAGGCGGCGCCCGGCGATCTCACCGGCGTGCTCGAGGCCAATGTCCGGCACGCGCGCCGGGCTGGCGAGATTCTGGAGCGGTTGCGGGCCTATGTGACGCGGCGGGAGCCGCAGCGTCAGCCGAACGATCTCAATCGGGTCGTCAGCAATGTGGTGGAGCTCAGCCAGCGCGACCTGCAGGAACGCGGCGTCGCGCTCCGGCTGGAGCTGAACGAACCCGGGCCGCAGGCGCTGCTCGACCGGGTCTCGATCGAGCAGGTGGTGCACAATCTCGTCCGCAATGCCGCCGAGGCGGTCGAGGCCATGCCGGCCGGCCGGCGCGAGATCGTGCTGACCACGCGCCTCGTCGACGGGGAGGCCGAGATCATCGTGGCCGATGACGGTCCCGGCATTGCGGAAGCCGACATGGCCCGCCTGTTCGAGCCGTTCTTCACGACCAAGAGCAGCGGGATGGGGCTCGGCCTGCCGCTGTGCGAGCGCTTGGTCGAAGCGGCGGGAGGGCGGATCGCCGTGCGTAACGGGCCGGAGCGCGGGGCGATCTTCAGCGTGCGTTTCCCTGCGCTCGCGGCCGAACTTGGCATGGCCGCCGAATGAAGCCGGCGCCGCGCAAAGTCTACCTGATCGACGATGATGCCGATGTGCGCGATGCGCTCGTCCTGCTGCTGCGCACGATGGGCTTCGCGCCGCGCGCCTTTGCCGGCGTGCAGCCCTTCCTCGACCGGCCCGACCCGCGCCAAGACGGCTGCCTTGTCGTCGACATCCGCATGCCCGGCACCTCCGGCCTGCAATTGCTGGAGCGCATGGCCAAGGAGGCCGGTGGCATGCCGACGGTGATGATCACTGGCCATGGCGATGTCGCCGCCTGCCGGCGCGCCTTCAAGGCGGGCGCGGTCGATTTTCTTACCAAGCCGATCGACGAACAGGTGCTGCTCGAAGCCATCGAGGCTGCTTTCGCGGCGCTCGATCAGCGCAACCGGAGCGAGGCCGCCCGCGCCGGTCGCGATGCCCGTCTGGCAAAGCTCACCCAGCGCGAACGCGAGATCCTCGATCTCGTCGCCGAGGGCCTCTCGACCAAGGAGATCGCGCGGGCGCTCGACGTCTCGCCGCGCACCGTCGAAACCCACCGGGCCCATATCGCCGAGAAGCTCGGGGCGGGCTCAGTCGCCGAGATGGTGCGCTTCGCGCTGGAGGGATAGGCGCGGGTCTCTCCGTAGGATTACGGAGGCGGCTCCGGCACCGCACCGATCAAAACGCCTGACGGGACCGGCTAATTTGCGGTCATCGAGCTTACGGCTCGTCCTCGCTCAAGTCCCGGAGAGATCATGTCCAAGATCCGTTTCGCCGCCGCTGCCGTTGTGCTCGCGCTCGTTCCGGCCGCTGCCGGCGCCCAAGTCCTGCAGGAGCGCAACATGCCGCTCGCGATCGCCCAGGAAATCGCTCAGGCGACCGTCGAGGCCTGCGCCGCCAAGAACTTCAACGTCACCGCGACGGTCGTCGACCGCGCCGGCGTCACCCGCGCCGTGCTCCGTGCCGACCGCGCCGGCCCGCACACCGTTGCCGCCAGCCGTGACAAGGCCTTCACCGCCGCTTCCGCCCGCAACGCCACCGGCGCGATTGCCGAGAACGTCGAGAAGAACCCGGCCGCGCGCAACATGGCCGCGATCGAAGGCTTCCTGCTGCTCGGCGGCGGCGTGCCGGTCAAGGTCGGCGACGAGGTGATCGGCGCGGTCGGCGTCGGTGGCGCGCCTGGCGGCCATCTCGACGAAGAATGCGCCAATGCCGGCATCGAGAAGGTGAAGGCCAAGCTGCGCTGAGCCTGAATCCAGTTTGAAACGGGGCAGGCGGTTGCGGAAGCGGCCGCCTGTTTCGTCATATCGTCGCAAGGGAGGAGCGCCGTGATGGCGAGGATGTTGCTGATCACTGTCGCCCTGGCCGTTGTCGCCCTGACCGGCCCGGCCGTCGCGCAGACGCCGCCCGATGCGGCCGAACTCGCCGCTTATCGTGGTCTGCATGCTGCTGCGGCCTCCGGCGATGTCGCTGCCATCCGTCGCCTCGCGGGAGCCCGCGAGGGGCTTGACGCACGCGACGGCAATGGCCGCACGCCCCTGCATGTCGCGGCCTTCCGCGGTCAGGTCGAGGCGATCCGCGCGCTGATCGCCGCCGGAGCCGATCCCGGCCTGTTCGACAACCAGCGCTATGACGCCGTCACGATTGTCGCCGTGAGCGACGACGTTCCGGCCCTGAAGGCCCTGCTGGCCTCGGGCGCTTCGGCCAAGCTGACGACCAGCCGCTATGACGGCACGGCCCTGATCGCGGCTGCCCATCTCGGCCATGACGGCATCGTCCGCGAACTGATCAAGGCTGGCGCGCCGCTCGACCATGTCAACAATCTCGGCTGGACCGCCCTGATCGAGGCGGTGATCCTCGGCGATGGCGGCAAGCGCCATGTCGAGACGGTGCGGGCCCTGCTCGCGGCCGGCGCCAATCGCAATCTCGCCGACAACCAGGGCGTCACGCCGCTGCAGCACGCCCGTTCGCGCGGATACGCTGCCATGGTCACGCTGCTGGAAGCTGGACCTCCTCGCTGAAGCCGGCCTTCATGGCTTGCGCGTCGAAGCTGCTGCCGGACCGTTCTGACCCCGTGCAAAGCCGCCAAGCAGTTTTGCCGGAATGACTCTAGGCAGACGGTGCGGTCGCGCCCATACGGCGCTGGTCCATTCGCGGGGGCTTTCATGACGATCGCCGGGCTGCTGCAGCCGTTCAGCAGGTTTCGGCCTGCATCCTCGTCGTCTTCCTGACGGCGATCATGCGTGGCTATACCGGCTTCGGTTTCGCGCTCGTGGCCGTGCCGCTGCTCGCCCTGATCGCCGACCCCGTCACCGCCGTGCCGATGGTGCTGCTGCTCGAAGTGGTCGGCAGCCTGCAACTGCTGCCCGGCCTGTGGCGCTCGGCGCATCTGCGTTCGGTGATGCTGCTCGTCGCCGGCGCGCTGCTGGCAACCCCGATCGGCCTCTATGGGCTCGCCGCGCTCCCAGCCGATGTGATGCGCCTCGTCATCGCGCTGGTCGTGCTCGCGACGACCTGTGCGCTGGCCGCCGGTCTGAAGGCGAGCCGCGAGCCGGGCGCGCCCGCGACCTTCGGCGTGGGCATCCTGTCCGGACTGCTCAACGGGGCGGCCGCGATGAGCGGCCCGCCCGTGGTGCTGTTCTATCTCAACGCCCAGACGGCGATGCATGTCGGACGGGCCTCGATCATCCTGTATTTCCTACTCTCGGATGCGGTTGCGATCGGCTTTGCCGGCGCATCCGGGCTGCTCGTTACGTCCACGGCGCTGCTGGCGGCGGTGACCATTCCCGCACTGTTCCTCGGGCAGGTGATCGGGACACGCCTGTTCCGTTCCGCCTTGCAGCGTCACTACCGCATCGTCGCGATCGTGATCCTGCTCGCGGTCAGCGGCTTCGCCATCGCGCAATCCGTCCATGCCTTGTGGAGAAGCGGCGGCTAAGGCGCGCGGACGTATCAGTCAGCTCAAGTCGTTCCCACACCATTACGACTGCGGCAGCCATTCCGGGTCACAAATAGCTTCTTGTAAAATTTCACAACATGTCTAGGCTTCCGGTCAACGGGTGCCGCTCAAGAGCGCCTTCATGGAGGAGACCGGGATGGCGCGCAGCGCGGTCCAGCCGAGACAGGCCGAGGTCGAGGAGGCGTCTGCGCCGAAGCGGCGCAACCGCGTCAACCTGTTCGAGCTCGCCTATGAGCGCATCGAGGCGATGCTGATCACCTGCGAGCTGCCGCCGGGCCGGTTCCTGTCGTTGCAGGACCTGCAGGACATGACCGGCTATGGCCGCACGCCGGTGCATCACGCCGTCAATCGGCTGGCGGCGGATACGCTGATCGTCGTCCGCCCGCGGCATGGCTTGCAGGTCGCGCCGATTGATCTGGCGCGCGAACGCGTGCTGCTGCGGTTGCGGCGCGATCTCGAGCGCTTCGTCATTGGGCTCGCGGCCGAGAGGGCCGGCGCCTCCCACCGCAACCAGTTCCTGCATATCGAGCGGCTGCTGCGCGAGCGCCGCGACAGCCTGAGCCTCGCCGATTTCAACACGCTCGACCGGCGGATCGACGAGACGGTGCTCTCGGCTGCGGCGGAGCCTTTCCTCCAGCATACGCTGCGCCCGCTGCACACGATCTTCCGGCGCATCGGCTTCATCTATCACAGCGCGATGCCGCAGCGTGTCGCACTCTCGGTCTCGATCGATCACCACATCGCGGTGCTGAACGCCATCGCGGCACGGCGGGCGGATGAGGCCGTGGCCGCCTCCGATGCGCTTATCGGCTTCGTGGACGGCATGTTCGACGAGATGGAGGCGGGCATCGACCCATCCCTGCTGGATTGCAGGGTCGAGCCGCTGCTGAAGAGTTGACGGAAGGGACCACCGGATCATGCGCATTGTCTTCCACGGCGAGAACGCCGCCTCGTTCAGCCACGGCTTTGCCGGGCTCGTCGGCGACCAAGCCGAGATCCGGCTCCTGCCTGACCATCTCGAGGCGGGAGCAGACCAGAGGGCCTATGCCGAGGCCGAGGTCATCGTCGGCGTGAAGTTCGACGCCGGACTGCCGCAGCCTGCCGGGCTCAAGCTGTTCCATGTGCCGGGCGCCGGCTACGACATGGTCGATCTCGGCGCGCTGCCGGTTTCCGCCGCGGTCTGCAACTGCTTCGGCCATGAGCAGGCCATCGCCGAATACGTGATGGCGGCGCTGCTGGCCCGCAGCATCCCGCTCGCGGATGCCGACCGGCGCCTGCGCCAGGGCGACTGGGCCTATTGGGCCGGCGCGCCGGAGCGCGTCCATGGCGAGATCGCCGGCCAGACCATCGGCCTGCTCGGCTTCGGCCATATCGGCAAGGCGATCGCGGCGCGGGCCAAGGCCTTCGAGATGAAGGTGCATGTCGCCAATCGCAGCGCCGTGCCGGTCTCAGGCTTGGTCGACCGCGCCTTCACGCTCGATGCGCTGACGGAATTCTGCGGCTCGGTCGATGTCGTCGTCGTCTCCGTGCCTTTCACCGAGGAGACCAGGGGCATCCTTGGCGCCGCCGCTTTTGCCGCGATGCGGCCGGGCGCCGTCGTGATCAATGTCGGGCGCGGCCCGACCATCGACGAGCAGGCGCTGTTCGACGCCCTCAAGGCCGGGCGCATCGGCGGGGCGATCATCGACACCTGGTATCGCTATCCCAGCGCTGGGGACAGCACGCCCTTGCCGGCGAATCTGCCTTTTCATGAGCTTTCAAACGTTTTAATGACGCCGCACATGTCCGGATGGACCAGCGGCACGATCAGCCGCCGGCAGGGGGTCATTGCCGAGAACATCAAGCGCCGCTTCGCCGGCGAGCCGCTCGTCAACGTCGTGCGCGCCAGCGCCTGACCGCCGATGCGCTGACCCGTTTCTTCCCGAACCGGCCGCCAGAAGCCGGGCCATGACAAGCGGCAAGGCCGCAGCAGAGGAGACACCAGATGAATATGCTCAAGCATCTCCGGATTGCCGGCACCTTGCTCGCGCTCGGCGTCGGCATGCTCGCAGCCGGCCAGGCCTCGGCCCAGACGGTCACCGACATCATCAAGCGCGGCTCGGTGAAGATCGGCGTGCTGATCGGCGCGCCGCCCTATGGCTCGGTCGATTCCCAGGGCAACGCCATCGGCTATGACGCCGATGTCATCGCGCTGATAGGCAAATATCTCGGCGTGAAGGTCGAGCTGGTGCAGCTGACCCCGCCGGCCCGCATCCCGGCGCTCGAAGCCAACAAGGTCGACTTCCTCGTCGCCACGCTGGCCCCGACGCCCGAGCGCGCCAAGGCGGTGATGTTCTCGATCCCCTACAGCGCCTTCCAGACCGGCATCTACGCCAAGAAGAACGTCGCGATCAAAACCTGGGCCGATCTCAAGGGCATGAAGGTTGGCGTCAACCGCGGCTCCAGCGTCGAGCGCGAGTTCACCAACCGCGAGAAGGAACTGAACCTCACCATCCTGCGCTTCGAGGACGACGCGACCACGATGCAGGCGCTGTTCTCCGGCCAGGTCCAGGCCATTGCCGGCCCCGACGCGCAGGCCAACGCCGCCATGAAGGCGCGCGGCGAGACCGAGACCGAGCTCAAGTTCGTCTTCGGCATGCAGCCGAACTCGATGACGATGCGCAAGGACGCCTATGAGCTGCGCCAGTGGCTCAACAATTTCATCTATTACGTCAAGCAGAACGGCGAGCTCGACGCGATCGCCCAGAAGTGGGTCGGCAGCCCGCTGCCGCCGCTGCCGACCTTCTGATCCGCCTTTCCACCGGATCTGCCGAAAAGCCGGCGCGCCCAGCGCGCGCCGGCGACCCTCGACCTACCCCTGAGGCCGAAGGAGCGGGCCATTGCTCTTCCAAGACGTCTTTTCCAAATGGCCGATGATCCTGAACGGGGTCTGGCTCACGATCGTGCTGTCCTTCGTCGCGATCGCGCTCGGCCTCGTGCTGGCGACGGCGATGACCGCATTGCGCAGCCTCGCAGGCAGCTGGGCCGGTTACATCGTCGATGCCTATGTCGAGCTGATGCGCAACACGCCGTTTCTGGTGCAGCTCTTCATGATCTTCTTCGGGCTGCCGCAGATCGGCATCCGCCTCAACGGGCTCGAAGCTTCCCTGCTGGCGATGACGCTCAATCTCGCGGCCTACGCCACCGAGATCATCCGCGCCGGCGTCGACTCCATCCATAAATCGCAGATCGAGGCCGGGCTCGCGCTCGCCATGACCCGGTGGCAGGTGCTGAAGCATGTCGTGCTGCAGCCGGCTTTCGCCCGGGTCTGGCCGGCGCTGTCGAGCCAGTTCGTGCTGATGATGCTGGCCTCCAGCATCTGCTCCTTCGTCTCGGTGCAGGAATTGTCGGGCACGGCGGCGATCATCGAGCAGGACACGTTCCGCTCGTTCGAGACCTATATCGTCGTCACCGTGCTTTATCTGGTGCTGGCGCTCTCCTTCAAACTCTTCCTCAACTGGCTCGGCCGGAGGCTCTTCCCGCAGGTCTCGGGCCTTGCCCGCCTCACCGAAGCGCATGGAGAGGCCGCCTGATGCAGACCTTCGGTTGGCCAGAGGCCCTCTTCATCCTGCGCTCCGCCGGCTGGACGCTGGCGCTGACCGCGATCGCCTTCTTCATCGGCAGCATCATCGGCGGCGCCTTCGCGATCATGCGCCTGTCGCGCATCCGCTGGCTGCGCCGTTTCGCGGCCGGCTACATCCTGGTGATCCAGTCGATCCCGGTGCTGATGGTGCTGTTCATGAGCTATTACGGGCTCTCGGCGCTCGGCATCGAACTGCCGCCCTTCCTCGCGGCCTCCGCCTCGCTGTCGATCTATGTCTCGGCCTATCTCGCCGAGATCTGGCGCGGCTCGATCGAATCCGTGCCGCGCCAGCAATGGGAGGCCTCGGCCTCGCTGGCGCATACGACCGCGCAGACCTACCGCCATGTCATCCTGCCGCAGGCGATCCGCATCTCGCTGCCGCCGACGGTCGGCTTCCTCGTCCAGCTCGTGAAGAACACCTCGATCGTGCAGGTCGTCGGCTTCGTCGACCTGATGCGCGCCGGCATGCTGGTCAACAACGCGACCTATCAGGCCTTCCAGATCTTCACGCTGGTCGGGGCGATCTATTTCGCGATCTGCTTCCCGCTCTCCCGGCTCAGCCGCCATCTCGAAAAGGTGATGAATGCCAGCCGTTCTCATTGAAGGCATCCACAAGCGCTTCGGTTCGCTGGAGGTGCTGAAAGGCGTCTCGCTCAGCGTCGATACCGGACAGGTCGTCGCGATCATCGGCCGCTCGGGTTCGGGCAAGTCGACGCTGCTGCGCTGCATCAACGGGCTCGAGAGCTTCCATGCCGGCAAGATCGAGGTCGCCGGCCATACGATGACGCAGGACCCGACGAAGCTGCGCGAATTGCGCAAGGATGTCGGCATCGTCTTCCAGAGCTACAACCTGTTCCCGCATCTGACGGTGGGGCAGAACATCATGCTCTCGCCGCGCATCACCAAGAACGTGCCGCAGGCGCAGGCTTTGGCGCTGGCCAAGGAGGTGCTGGCGCAGGTCGGCCTCTCCGAGAAATTCGACAGCTATCCTGACAATCTCTCCGGCGGCCAGCAGCAGCGCGTCGCGATCGCCCGTTCGCTCGCCATGCAGCCGAAGGTGATGCTGTTCGACGAGGTGACCTCGGCGCTCGATCCGGAATTGACTGGCGAGGTGCTCCTGGTGATGGAGAAGCTCGCCAAGGGCGGCATGACGATGCTGCTGGTGACGCACGAGATGAATTTCGCGCGCACCGTGGCGGACACCACCGTCTTCATGCATCAGGGGCTGATCTGGGAGAGCGGGCCGTCGAAGGAGCTCTTCGCCAATCCGCAAACGCCGGAACTCGCCAATTTCGTCAAGGCGGGCGCTCACTGAGCGCTATTGAAGTGACTTCGAACCTCTCCATTGTCATTCCGGGGCTTCGCGCAGCGAAGAACCCGGAACCCACGACCGGGCGAGTGGTCTGCAATCAGGATGCATCACCCAGTCGTGGGTTCCGGGTTCGCGCCTGAGGCGCGCCCCGGAATGACAAGGGTTGCGGGTACCCGCGGAAAAAGGCCAAGCCCGCTCAGTAGACGGCGGTCGCCTCGACCTCGACCAGGAATTCCGGGCGGCTGAAGCCGGAGACGATGACCAGCGTCGAGGCCGGCTTCACCGGGCAATCGGCCAGCGCCTCGTCGCGGGCCTTCATATAGGCCGGCATATGCTTGCGGTCGGTGACGAAGGCGTTGAGGCGCACGATATTTGCCATCGACAGGCCGCCTTCGCGCAGGATCGCGGCGATGCTCTCGAAGCAGATGCGGGCCTGCTCGCCGGCATCCTCCGGGACGCTGCCGTCGCTGTTGATGCCGAGTTGGCCGGATGTCAGGAGGACGCCTTGCGCGTCGGCCTTCATGCCATGGGAATACTGCCCGAAAGGCGGGGCGAGCGAAGCGGGCGTGAGAGGCTGTTTCATGAGCTGACGATCCGTGGGCGTAGCGGGCGCGCTAGGTCTAGGACATCGCGCGGCGCAACGGAACCAAGGCTCTCGCCCCACTCACATCGTCTGCGTGACCTTGCGCAGATGCGGCGGGCGGTCGGGGTCGAGCCCGCGTGCCGCCGCCAGCGATGCGATGCCACCGTAGAAGGCGCGCGCCTGCAGCAGCGGCATCAGCACGGGCGGCGCCTCGGCCGGCACGGGCAGGGCGATGCCCGGCGCCGCATCGGAGCCGGCATAGGCGACCTCCGCTCCCAGCGCTGCGAAGTTGCGGGCGACCGAAAGCGTGCTTTCGCTGCCTTCGTCGGCGGGGTCGAGGACGAGCGCCGGGAAGCCCGGCCCGACCAGTGCCAGCGGCCCATGCAGCACCTCGGCGGCACTGAAGGCCTCGGCATGGATGCGGCAGGTCTCCTTGAACTTCAGCGCCATCTCCTGGGCGATGCCGAGGCCGAGCCCGCGCCCGATGACATAGAGGCTCGTCGCCTGTTCGAGGCGGCGGAGAAAAGGTGACCAGTCGCAGAGGCCAGCCTGCCGCAGCAGCTCCGGCGAACGCACGAGCGCGTCCGAAAGGGCGCGCTCGCTGCTCCAGGCGGCCGTGAGATGCAGGAGGGCGATGCCAGTGGCGAGGAAGCTCTTGGTGGCGGCGACGCTGGTCTCGGGGCCGGCGGCGAGCGGCAGGGCGACATCGACCAGAGCTGCCAGCGGCGAGTCCATGTCGTTGATCAGGCCGACCGTCAGCGCGCCGCCGCGCTTGGCCGTCTCGGTCAATTGCAGCGCGTCCGGGCTGCGGCCGGATTGCGAGGCCGCGATGAAGACGGCGCCGGAAAGATCGAGCTCTTCGCGATAGACCGAGGCGAGGCTCGGGCCGAGCGAGGCGACCGGCAGCCCGAGCGTGCGCTCCAGCAGGTATTTGCCATAGGTCATGGCATGGTCGGAGGAGCCGCGCGCGCAGGTCGCGATGAAGGCGGGCTTGCGCCGCCGGAGCTGTTCGCCGAGCTGCGCCATCGCGCCGGCATTGGCCGAGATCTGGCGGGCGGCGACGTCGGCCGCCTCGGCGGCCTCACGGGTGAGAATGGCTTCAGGCATCGATCCGCTCATGATTGTGCAGCAGGCTCTGGCTGATGTCGTCGACTTCGGCGCGGCGGAGCCGGGTGCCCGCCCCGCCGACGGCACGGACGGACAGGGTACCGCAGGCGATTCCCACCGCCAGCGCCTGTTCGGGCGCGCGCCCGGTGAGCCAGGTGGCGAGGAAGCCGGCATTGAAGGCATCGCCCGCGCCGGTTGTGTCGAGAACCGGCCCGCTTTCGGGAGCGGGCAGGGCTATGGCGGCGTCGCGCTCAAAGAGGCGGGCGCCATTGCCGCCATCCTTGATGACGACGATCGGGAAATGCCGGGCGAGGCGGATGCCGGCCTGATCGAGATCCTCGCAAGCTGCGATCGCACGCGCCTCGGCTGCGTTGGGCAGGAAGATGTCGGCGCCGGCGGCGCGCGCGATCAGGTCTGGCCGGCGGATCCAGTCATCGTCCCAGCTCGGATCGAGCGAGACCGTCAGGCCCGCGCGCTTCGCCCTCTCGATCAGGTCGGGGATTTCGGCGAGCGTCGCGAATTCGGCGATGTGAAGATGGCGTGCGGTCGGGTCGGCGAGGGCCGCATCCAGCGTCGCCGGGCGGGCGCTGCCGGCGCGCCGCGACAGGAAGGCGCGCTCGCCGTCCTGGACCATGACGACGGTCGGCTGCGGACCGGCTTCGGGCGTGCGTTCGAGCCAGCGGAGATCGACGCCGCTTTCCGTCAGCGCCGGCGCAAGCGTGCCGGAAAGCGGGTCCGTGCCGATGCGGGCGAGCAAGGCCGACCGCGTGCCGAGCGCGGCGAGATGGGCGGCCGTGATGAAGCCGCCGCCGCCGGGCACGATCGCCACCGTCTCGGCAAAACGCTCCTCGCCGAGGCGCGGCAGCGCATTGAGCCCGCGAAAGACGATGTCGCAGTAGAGCCGGCCGATGCTGAGGACGAGGTCGCGCCCGGTGCTCATAGGGCGCGCTCGGTCGCCGCGTCGAACAGGCGCAGGGCATCGATGCCGGCACCGAGCCGGACATCGTGGCCGACGACGGGCGGCGCTTTGGCCGAGGCCGAGGCGAGGATCAGCCCATCGCCATGTTCGACATGGACGAAGGTCTCCGAGCCCAGCGGCTCGACGACCGCGACCTTGCCGGTGAGCACGAGATCGGCATTGTCGCCGGGTGCCAGCACGCGCAGTTCCTGCGGGCGGACGCCGACCAGCACCTCGGCGGGGAGCGTGGCCGGGCGTGTCGGAAGGGCGATCGCATTGCCCGCCAGCTCCAGCTTCTGCTGGCCGTCGTTGATGGTCGCCTTTGCCGGGAGGATGTTCATCGTCGGCGAGCCGATGAAGCGGGCGGTGAAGACGTCGGCCGGTTTCTCGTAGAGCTCCATCGGCGCGCCGACCTGGAGGATGCGGCCGTCGCGCATCACCACGATCCGGTCGGCCAGCGTCATCGCCTCGACCTGATCATGGGTGACGAAGACGATGGTCCGGCCGAGCCGCTGGTGCAGGCGCTTGATCTCCAGGCGCATCTGGGCACGCAATTGCGCGTCGAGATTGGAGAGCGGTTCGTCGAAAAGGAAGGCCGAGGGGTCGCGCACCATGGCGCGGCCGATGGCGACGCGCTGGCGCTGGCCGCCGGACAAGGCCGAAGGCTTGCGTTCGAGCAGCGGTTCGAGGCCGAGGATGCGCGCGGTCTCCTCGATGCGGCGGCGCTTCTCGGCCTTGTCGAGCTTGGCCGTATAGAGGCCGAAGCCGATATTCTCGGCGACGCTCATATGCGGGTAGATCGCGTAGTTCTGGAACACCATCGCGATGTTCCGCTCCTTCGGCTCCAGCCGGTTCACGGGCCTGTCGCCGATGGTGATGGTGCCGCCGTCGATCTCCTCGAGACCGGCGATCATGCGCAAGGTCGTCGACTTTCCGCAGCCGGAGGGGCCGACGAAGACGACGAATTCGCCATCCTCGATCGCGAGGTCGATGCCGTGGACGACCTGCGTCTTGCCGTAGCGCTTGACCAGCCCCTGAAGCTCGATACCCGCCATCAGGCTGCTCCCATCAGATCCGCGAAGGCGGCGTCGAGTTCATGGCGCGCGGAAGCTTCGCGCGCAGCGGTCGCGGTTGCGGCCAGGCCAGCAGCGACCAGAACGCCGCGATAACCGGCGAAGGCGGTGGCCAGCGCCTGCGGCCCCGGCCCGCCGAAGCGCTCGCGCACAGCGACGAAATGCTCTGGCGAAACGGCCTCGGCGAAGGCGGCTTCGTTCAGTTCCGGTTCGCGGCCGGCATGCTCGCGGAAGGCCTTCTGGAAGGGTGCGTAGCCGTCGCGCGGCAG
Source organism: Allobosea sp. GW821-FHT09G06 (assembly GCF_059416005.1). Taxonomy (NCBI): domain Bacteria; kingdom Pseudomonadati; phylum Pseudomonadota; class Alphaproteobacteria; order Hyphomicrobiales; family Alloboseaceae; genus Allobosea; species Allobosea sp. GW821-FHT09G06. The sequence goes on from NZ_JBWKOI010000001.1 coordinate 309,355, forward strand.
GTCGCCATCGGCCGCGACCACGGCACGAGCGACATCGGCGGCGATCTCATGGGCCGCGCGGAAGGACAGGCCTTCCGACCGAACCAGCGTGTCGGCCAGCTCCGTGATGGTGATGCAGGAGCGGCGGATGTTCTCGGCGACGCGCCGGCCGTCGACCTGCAATGCCGGCAGCAGCGCGGTGAGGAGGCTGAGCACACGCTCGCCCGTCGCGAAGGCCTGGTAGCCGGCCTCGTTGGTTTCGCCCTCGGCGTCGTTCATGTCGGTGAAGGGCGTATTGTGGACGATGTCCCTGACCATCCGGGCGCGCGCCACGGTCTGCGATGACAGGTGGCGCAGATGCTCGATCGGGACGGGATTGCGCTTCTGCGGCATGATCGAGGAGATCTGCACGAAGGCATTGGGCACATAGAGCTGGCCGACCTCGAAGGCGGTCCAGACCTGCAAGTCCTGGATCAGCCGGCCGAGATGCAGGAAGACCAGCTCGACCGCGCTGTAGGTCGCGGTCAGGTAGTCGATCGCGGCGATGCAGCCATAGGAGTTCTGCAGCGGGGCGGCGAAACCGAGCAGATGCGCGACGCGGGCGCGGTCAAGCGGGAAGCCCGAGGTGGTGATCGCGGCCGCGCCCATCGGCGAGAGATCGAGCAGAGCGCGTGCCTGCACCAATCGCTCATGGTCGCGCAGCATCACCTCGATCGCGGCCGAGAGGTAATGGCCGAAGGTGCTCGGCTGGGCCGGCTGGCCATGGGTATAGGCGACGATCAATGTCGCCTTTTCGCGCTCGGCGAGGTCGAGGGTCGCGGTGATCAGGGCGCGCAGCAGGCCGGCCATATGGTCGAGCCGCGGCTTGAGCGCGAGCTTGAACAGCGTGTGGTCGATATCGTTGCGCGAGCGGCCGGTATGGAGGCGCCCGGCATCATCCGCCGGCAGGCGCTTCTTCAGCTCCGCCTCGATCAGGAAGAAGTAATCCTCGACCGAGCCGTCATAGCTCAGCGTGGCCGGGTCGATCTCGGCATCGATTTCGGCGAGCGCGCGGGCGATGCGGCCGGCGGTAGTGCGCGGCAGGATGCCGGTCTCGGCAAGCATGACGAGATGGGCGCGATCGATGGCGCGGAAGCTCTGGACGTGATGCGTCTTCGCTCCGTCGAAGAGCGGGCGCAGCACGGTTTCCTTGTAGACCGGATCGGGGAAGACGGACGTATCGTTCGCCCGTGGATCGGTTTTCGTCATGGCAATCAGCCCTTGAGACCGGCGAGGACCACGCCGCGCACGATATAGCGCTGGAGCAGCAGGAAGACGGTCAGCGTCGGCAGGGTGGCGAGCGCGGCGCCCGTCATGATCAGTTCCCACTGGACCTGCGATTCCACCGCGAAGCTCGTGAGGCCGACCGGCAAGGTGTAAAGCTCCTTGCTCGTCGTCACGATCAGCGGCCAGATGAAAGCGGTCCAGTTGCTGAGGAAGGTGAAGATCGCCAGCGCCGAGAGGGCCGGCGTCACCAGCGGCATGGCGATGCGCCAGAAGATCGCGAATTCGTTGAGCCCGTCGATGCGGGCGGCTTCGAGGAAGTCGTTCGGCACCGTCTCGAAGAACTGCTTCATCAGGAAGGTGCCGAAGGCCGTCATCATGCCCGGGAACATGATGCCCCAGTAGCTGTCGAGCCAGCCGAAGTTCTTGGCCATGACGTACCAGGGGATGACCAGCATCTCGGTCGGGATCATCAGCGTCGAGAGGATGGCGATGAAGACGAGATAGCGGCCGCGGAACTGGAATTTCGCCAGGGTGTAGCCGACGAGGCTGTCGAAGAAGACGTTCGAGAGCGTCACCGCGACGGCGATACCGAAGGAATTGGCGAACCAGCGCAGGAAGCGGCCGTCCGAGAGCACGGTGACATAGTTTTGGAGCGTCGGATGAGCCGGGAAGAAGGCGAGATCGTAGATCTCGGAGGAATCCTTCAGCGAGGTCGCGAACATGAAGGCGAGCGGCGTCACCATCAGCAGGCCGCCGCCGAAAAGCAGGAGCCAGGTAAGGACGCGGCCGGGCTCGATACGCAGGGCCATGGGCGAGGCGACGACGCTCATCAGCGGTCCTTCAGCAGCCGAAGCTGCAGCAGCGAGACCACGAGCAGCACGAGGAAGAGCACGACGGTCTGGGCCGCGGCATAGCCCATGTCGAAGGACGAGAAGGCCGTCTGGTAAATCATCAGCACGAGCGGCTTGGTGGCGTTCAAGGGGCCGCCGGGATCGCTGCTCGTCTGGCTGGTCATGTTGTAGACCTGATCGAAGATGCGCAGGAACCCGATCGAGGAGAAGACGACGAGGAAGACGATCGTCGGCTTGAGCAGCGGCAGGGTGATCCGCCGCAGGATCGTTCCGTTCGAGACGCCGTCGATGCGGGCGGCTTCGTAGTAGGTGGTCGGAATGGCGCGGAGGCCCGCCATGAAGATCACGACCTGGAAGCCGAGCCCGGCCCAGATGGCGGGGGCAAGCACGGCCGGCAGCGATTGGGTGGTCGAGCGCAGGAAGGGCTGCTGGGCGATGCCGAGCCCGGCGAGCAGGTTGTTGAACAGACCGATCGGCACCGGCTGGTAGAACCAGCGCCAGACCCAGGCCATCGCTGCAGCGGTCGTCAGGAAGGGTAGGAAATACAAAGCCCGGATGAAGCCGTGCAGGAAGCGCACGCGGTCGAGGTGATAGGCGATGGTGAAGGCGAGCAGCAGGCTGATCGGCGTGCCCAGCAGCAGGTAGAGCGCGGTGTTGCGGAAGACCTGCCAGAACACCGGATCGGCCATCAGCCGCTTGAAATTGGCCAGCCCGATGAAGGAGGGCTTGGTCAGCAGGTTCCAGTTGGTGGTGGCGATCCAGAAGGCTTCGAGCGTCGGATAGAAGCGCACCACCGCATAGAACAGCACCGGCACGGCCAGGAAGGACCAGGCCCAGAGGACCTGTTTCTGGCGCATGCCGAGGCCCGATGAGAGACGGGCGCCGGCATCGTCGGCTTTCTGGGACAAACTCATCGCGATTGGTCCGAAGCGTGCGCGGGAACCGCCGCGTCATCCCGGACAAGCTGCGCAGCAGCGCAGGTCCGGGATCCATCGTCGAGCGCCGCAGCCTTACGATGGATCCCGGCGCTCTGCTTCGCTGCGGCCGGGATGACGGCGTGGTTCACGCGCGGGCTCTCACTTCTTGTAGAAGCGGTCGAGGATGGCCTGCTCGGCCTTGGCGGCCTCCGCGAGCGCGGCCTTGGCATCCTGGTTCTGCAGCAGCACGCGATTGATCATGTCGAGCGCGACCTGGCGCTGGGCCAGCTCGTCGACGAAGACCGTGGCGTGCGAGTAGTTGAGCGCCTTGAGGAACGGGCCATAGACCGGGTGGTTGAGGTTCTTCTCGGTCTCGGCCGCTTCCTTGCGCGCCGGCAACTCGCCGACGGTTTCGAGCCAGAGCTGCATCGCCTCGGGCGTGGTGACGAAGGCGAGGAACTTCTTGGCCGCCTCCAGCTTCGGGCCGGTCGGCTTGGTGGTTATGGCGTTGACCCAGTAGCTGGCGAAATTCGCCTTCTTGCCGTCGGCCGAGGCCGGGAGCTCGGCGACGCCCCATTCGAAGGCCTTGATGCCGCCGAAGGCGCCGAGGCGGAAGGAGCCGTCGATGGTCATCGCGGCGCGGCCGGCGCGGAAGGCGGCCTGGCCCTCGTCCATGAAGCCGACCTGACCGACCTTGTGGGTGCGCTGGAGATCGGCATACCAGTTCAGCGACCTGGCGCCGGCCTCGCTGTCATAGGTCACCTTGCGGTTGTCGTCGCTATAGGGCGCGCCGCCGTTCTGGCGGAGCAGCGTCTCGCGCCACCAATGGTAATCCTGGCCGGGGAAATCGAGCGTGATGCCGGCCGAGAGCATGTTGCCGGCGCCGTCGCGCTTGGTCGTCTTCTTGGCCATGTCGAGCAGCTCTTCGACGGTCTTCGGCGGCGTGTTCGGGTCGAGCCCGGCCTCCTGGAAGAGCTTCTTGTTGTAGAACAGCGCGAGCGAGCGCACCGCCGTCGGCAGCGCGTAATACTCGCCGTCGCGCTTCATCGCCGAGACGATCGGGTAGAATTCCTTCTCGATCATCGCGGGCGGGAAGGCGTCACGCGGCAGCGGCTGGATGAACTTGGCGCCGACGAAGTTGTCGAGCCAGCCATAGAAGAGCTGCACGACATCCGGGCCCTGGCCGGCCGGCATCGCGGCGGCGATCTTGGTCTGGTAGTCGGCATAGGGGAAGGTCGTCTGCTTGACCTTGATGTTCGGATTGGCGGCCTCGAAGCGCTTGATTAGCTCCGTCATCGCCTTGACGCGCGCGTCGAAGACGTACTGCCAGTACTCGATCTCGACGGTCTGCGCCTTGGCGCCGGCGACCGCGCCGACCGAGACCATCAGACCCAACAGCATCCCGCGTAAGCCGCGCATGACCCTCTCCCCTGATTTCGTCGTCCTCCGTCCCTGCCGGCGGACGGCATTCGGGAGGCTCGCTGATATCGTCGTCTTGCCGGCCCGCGGCTGTCAATCAATTAATTCACTTGAGTTGGATTAATTGCCGGAGCAGGCTGTCCGCCCGACCCAGCGCGACAGCCTATGCCGAACCGTCCCGTCCCTCCTTCCCGCAGCGTCGCCGTCGGTACCAATCCCGAGCGGACGCGCAGCCATAACCGCCGGGTGGTGCTGGAAACCGTGCGCCAGCACGGCCAGCTCGGCCGGTCCGACATCGCGGTGCTGACAAAGCTCACGGCACAGGCGGTCTCCAATATCGTCGCCGAACTGGTCGAGGAGGGCTTCCTGACCGAGCTTGGCCGGCGCCGGACGGCGCGGGGCCAGCCGCCGGTCGAATTCGCCGTCAATCCCGAGGGCGGGATGACGGCGGGGATGGAAATCGCGGCCGACCACGTCACGACCGTCCTCGTCGACCTTGCCGGGCGGATCAGGGCGCAGCGCATTGCGCCGCTCGCGGACACCACAGTCGTTGGGGTGCAGAGGACGGCCGCGGCGGAGCTGGCCGCGATCAGGCGCGAGGTCGGCCTGCCCGAGCGCCTGCTTGGTTGCGGCGTCGTGATGCCCGGCCCCTTCGAGATCGAGGGCATGAACTCGGTCGGCACCTCGCCGCTGCCTGGCTGGGCCGGGCAGGATGCGGCGCAGCTGTTGCAGGACGCGCTCAACACGCCAGTGGTGATCGAGAACGACGCCAATGCGGCGGCGGTCGGAGAGCATCTCCATGGGCTCGGCCGCAACCTGCGCCATTTCTGCCAAATCTATTTCGGCGCGGGCCTCGGCCTCGGCGTCATCGTCGCCGGCCAGCCCTATCGCGGCGCCTTCGGCAATGCCGGCGAGATCGGCCATATCCCGGTCGTCCGGGACGGGCGCGCCTGCGCCTGCGGCGGGCATGGCTGCCTCGAACGCTACGCCTCCTTCCATGCGCTGGCGGAGACCTTGCGCGAGGCCGGCATTGCCGAGCTTGGGCCGGAGGACGTCGCGCGCCTGCATGCGCAAGGGGATCCCGCTCTGACCGGTTGGATAGCCGAGGCGGCCGGGCTGCTGGCCCCTGTCGTGACGATGCTGGAGAACCTGTTCGATCCGGAGACCGTCATCCTCGGTGGCGAGATGCCGGACACGGTCATCGATGCGCTGATCGCGGCGATGTCACCCTTGCCGATCTCGGTGGCGAACCGGCCCGGCCGGACGATCCCGCGCGTCCAGCGCGGCGGGACCGGCCGCCTGACGGCGGCTCTCGGCGCTGCGGCGCTGCCCCTGCTCGACACGATGACGCCGAAGCTGGACCGCGTCAGCCTGACACCGGACGCTCCTACGTCGGACTAGGAGGCTGTGGCCGGCGTCAGTACGAGCGCGGCATGCCCAATACATGCTCGGCGAGGTAGGACAGGATCAGGTTCGTGGAGATCGGCGCGACCTGATAGAGCCGCGTCTCCCTGAACTTGCGCTCGACATCGTATTCCTCGGCGAAGCCGAAGCCGCCATGGGTCTGCACGCAGGCATTGGCGGCCTCGAAGGAGGCATCCGCCGCCAGCATCTTGGCCATGTTGGCTTCGGCGCCCGGATTGGAGCCGGCCTCGTAAAGCCTGATCGCCTCGCGCACCATCAATTCGGCGGCGCGCATATTGGCGTAGGCCTTGGCGATCGGGAACTGGATGCCCTGGTTCTGGCCGATCGGCCGGCCGAAGACATGGCGCTCCCTGGCGTAGGTCGAGGCCTTGTCGATGAACCATTTGGCATCGCCGACGCATTCGGCCGCAATCAGGATGCGCTCGGCATTCATGCCGGAGAGGATGTAGCGGAAGCCCTTGCCTTCCTCGCCGACAAGGTTCTCGGCCGGCACCTTCACATTGTCGAAGAAAACCTCGGTCGTGGCATGGTTCATCATCGTGCGGATCGGCCGGATGGTCAGGCCATCCTTCAGCGCCTCGCGCATGTCGAGGATGAAGACCGAGAGCCCGTCGGTGCGCTTCTGCACCTGATCGCGGGGCGTGGTGCGGGCGAGCAACAGCATCAGGTCCGACTGCGCCGCGCGGCTCGTCCAGATCTTCTGGCCGTTGACGATGTAGTGGTCGCCTTCGCGGCGGGCGGTGGTGCGCAAGGCCGTGGTGTCGGTGCCGCTGGTCGGCTCGGTGACGCCGAAGGCCTGAAGCCTGAGTTCGCCGGAGGCGATCTTGGGGAGGTAGCGCTGCTTCTGGTCTTCCGTACCGTGGCGCAGTACGGTGCCCATCACATACATCTGGGCATGGCAGGCGGCGCCGTTGCAGCCCTGGCGCTGGATTTCCTCCATGATGACGGCCGCCGCCGAGAGCGTGAGGCCGGCGCCGCCATACTCCTCGGGGATCAGCGCCGAGAGGAAGCCGCTTTCGGTCAGCGCCGTCACGAACTCCGTCGGATAAGCCATCTCGCGGTCGAGCTTGCGCCAGTATTCGCCGGGGAAATCCGCGCAGAGCCTGGCGACGGCGTCGCGAATCTCGGAATGGTCGGAAGCGTGCTGCATGCTGGTCTCGGAGCTGGCGTCAGGCCGCGACCCTAGGCCAGCGTCGGGAGGTTGGGCACCCCTGTTCCCGCTTTCCCCGGATCAGCTGCAGGCGCGCCGCGCCTGCAGCTCTCCCATCCAAGCCGCTCAGCGCGCGGCGGTGACCACGATCTCGATGATCGCGCCGCCGCCGAGATCGGCGACGCCGACCGTGGCACGCGTGGGCATGTCCTCGCCGAAGAAGCCGGTCCAGGCGGCGTCCATTTCCTTCTTCTGGGAGAGGTCGGTGACGAAGATCTGCGCGGCGACGATCGCCTCGCGGTCGAGGCCGACCTCGCCGAGATAACCCTCGATCTTGCCGAGAATGTTCTGCGTCTGCGGACCCATCGACTGCGTGGTGTCGTCGGCGATGACGCCGCCGACGAAAACCAGATTGCCGGTCTCGACGATGCGGTTCTGGATCGGCGTGCGGATGGAACGCTTGATGGCCATGGGTCTTCTCCTGCGTTGAAACTCAGTGGGTGGAGGCGAAACGGGCGATGTCGAGGCCGTCGATCGGTACGTTCGAGCGGCCGGTCGCGATGATCTCGGCCATCACGGCGCCGGCTCCCGGTCCGAGCTGGAAGCCATGAGCCGAGAAGCCGAACTGGTGGTAGACGCCTTCGTGCTTGGCGCTCCTGCCGAAGACCGGGAGGTCGTCCGGCATGCGCGCCTCGATGCCGGCCCAGGCGCGCACGACCGGCGCGCCGCGCATGATCGGGAAGAGGTCCCAGACCGTGCCGGCGCTGATCGCGAGCTTCTTCCAGTCGAGCAGGGTGACGTTCTCGTCGCGCAAGGGCGTTCCGAGATGGCCGCCGCCGATCAGCACCGTGCCGTTGTCGAACTGCTTGAAGGAGAGTTTTCGCCCACGCAGGATCACCACCGGCTTGATGAAAGCCGGCAGCGGCGCGGTGATCATCAGCATCGGCGCGATCACATCGAGGGGCACGGGCTCGCCGAGATCGCTGGCGATGCGGTCGGCCCAGGCGCCGGCGGCATTGACGATGCGAGGGCTAAGGAAGTCGCCGGCATCGGTCACGACGCGCCAGTTCGGCCCGTCCTGCTCGACCCTGGTGACGCGAACGCCCTCACGAATGGCGACGCCAAGGCTTTCGGCCTTGCGCTTGAAGGCCTGCGTCGCGCGCAAGGGGATCGCGGCGCCGTCGCGGCGCGAGATCACGCCGCCCGGGCAGCTCTCGGAAACGGCGGGGACGATTTCGCGCAGCTCTTTCGCGTCGATCATCTCCTCATGGTGGAAGCCGCGCAGCGTCAGGTCGGCGACGCGGGCGCGGCACCCTTCGAGATCGGCCTCGTCTTCGGCGACCAGTACCTGCCCGTCGCTGGTGAAGCCGCAATCGTCATCGACCAGATCGGCGATGTTGTGCCAGAGCGCCATCGAGGTGTTGGAGAGCGGGATTTCCGCGACATGGCGGGCAAGCTGGCGCACCCCGCCGGCATTGACGCCGGAAGCGTGGCGCCCGGCATGGTCCTTCTCGATCAGGATGACCGAGAGCCCGCGCATGGCACAGTGCATGGCGGTGGAGCAGCCATGGATGCCGCCGCCGATGACGATGACATCGGCGCTATTGCCGGATGTGCTCACCGCACGACCGCCTTCACCGAGGCTTCGGTCTGCGGCAGGGCTGCCAGCTCGGCGAGCGTCACCGGCTTGATCGGCGGGCGCAGGCGGTAATAGCCGGTCTCGGCCGGGGTGGTGCCGCGCGTCTCAGCGATCAATTCGACGACGGTTGGCCCGCAGAGGCGGCCCTGGCAAGGGCCCATGCCGCAGCGCAGGAAGGCCTTCATCTGGTTGGGGCCGGTGACGCCGAGGCGCTTGGCGGCGTCGCGGATCTGGCCGGCGGTGACCTCCTCGCAGCGGCAGACGATCGTCTCGTCCTTGGGCGGCGCCAGGAATTGCGGCGCCGGCTTGTAGAGCAGATCGAGGAAGCGCCGCCCGCGCAGCTTCTTGTCGAGTTCGGTACGGATCGGGGCCGCCTGCCGGTCGCGCTCGGCCTCGCCGAGCTTGCCGAGCCGCGATGCGACGCCGAAGGCCGCGATCTCGCCGCGCAGGGCCGCGCTTTCCGCGCCGCCGATGCCAGCCCCGTCACCGGCGATGGCGATGCCGGGCATGGTCGAGGCGAACCAGGCATCGACGCGCGGCACCCAGGCGTGCTGCTCGGCGTCGAAATCATGAGCGCAGCCGGCGGCATTGGAGAAGTTGACGCTGGGTATCACGCCCTGATGCAGCAGCAGCGTGTCGCAAGCGATCGTGCCGGTGCGACCGCCTTGCTCAAACTGTACCGTCGCCAGCTTTCCGCTGCCGGTCGCCGTCAGGCTGGTCACGCCGGAGACGAAACGCAGCTTGCGTCTGGCCGACAGCATCAGCTTGAGACCCTTGGCGAGATAGGGCGAGCGCAGGAAGTCCGGGACGGCTCCGAGCGCCTTCGACCAGTTGGCAGATGGCGTCGTGTCGAGCACGGCGGCGATCTGGCAGCCGGCGGCGGCGAGCTGGCCGGCCAGCAGGTAAAGCAGCGGGCCGCAGCCGGCGATGACCGTGCGCCCGGACGGAATGGCGCCAGCGGATTTGAGCGCGATCTGGGCGGCGCCTGCCGTCATCACGCCGGGCAAGGTCCAGCCCGGTATCGGGAAGGGGCGCTCCTGCGCGCCGGTGGCGAGGATCACTTGCTTGGCGCCGATGATGCGGGCCTTGCCGTCGAGCGAGAGGCCGAGCTCGAATGTACCGGGCGCCGTCTCGTCCGGGCCGATCGACCAGACGGTGCAGCGCGGCGCGTAGACCGCCTGCGAGCGCTCGAAGCGGGCGACGATCTCGCCGCCGCGCCAGTAGTCGTCGCCGAGGATGGCGCGGTTCTTGACCGGCGTCGTGGTCACCGCGCGGTAGATCTGGCCGCCGGGCGCCGGGTTCTCGTCGGCGAGCAGGACGGAGAGGCCGAGTTCGGCGGCGCGCGCAGCGGCCGAGAGGCCGGCCGGGCCGGCGCCGACGACGAGGAGGTCGTAGCTCTCGGAGAGCTGTTCGATGCTGGCGACCGGTGTCATTCCGCGGCCTCCGTGAGATGGCGGCGGCCGTGCTGGGTCTCGATGCGCATGCCTTCCGCGAGCGGCACGAGGCAGCCCTGCCGGTTGCCGATGCCGTCGATCACGACGAGGCAGTCGAAGCAGACGCCCATCAGGCAATAGGGCGCGCGCGGCGTGTCGGAAACCGGCGTCTCGCGGCAGGCGGTGATGCCGTTCACGAGCAGGGCAGCGGTGACCGTGTCGCCGGCACGCGCCGTCATCGGCCGGCCATCGAAGGTGAAGCTCAGCTCCCCGCCCGCGGCAAGGTCAGCTATGGGCCGGAACATGGAACCTCCGTGCGGTGAAGCTCGCGACGCTCTCGGGCAAGGTGCCGGCGAGGATCGCGGGAGCAAGCGTCAGGGCATGATTGGCGGCAAGCGTCACGCCGGAATGGCAGGTGACGACGAAGGCGCCAGGATGGGTTTGCGACTGGTCGTAGATCGGGAAGCCGTCGGGGCTCATCACGCGCAAAGCCGACCAGGTGCGGACCACGTTGAGGCCGGCGAGGCGCGGGAACATCTTCACGGCCCGTTCCGCCATGGTCGAGAGGATCGGCTGGCCGACGACGGTGTCGAAGCCGCGATCCTCCTGGCTGTCGCCGATCATCACGCCGCCCTCGTCGGTCTGGCGGACCGTGACCATCGGGTTGTGCAGGAAGGGTTCGGTCTTCTCGGTGACGATGATCTGGCCCTTGCTCGGCTTCACCGGCGCGTCGAGCCCGACCATGGGCGCCAGCCGCGCATTGCCGAGGCCGGCGCAGAGCACGACCTTGCCGGCGCGCATCTCACCCCAGGGGCCGGTGATGGCGAAGCCACCATCCCGGTGCACGATGCTCTCGACCGGGCTGTTCGGCCGGTAGTCGACGCCGCGTCGGACCGTCGCCTCGCGCAAAGCCCGGAACAGCTTCAGCGAATTCACATGGCCGTCGAGCGGGGAATAGAGCGAACCGACCACGTCCTTGCCGATGGCGGGCAGGCGCCGCTTCGTCTCGGCATGGTCGAGCACCTCATAGGGGAAATCGGTCAGCGGCCTGCTGTTATGGAGGCGGCGCATGGCATCAACGCGCTTGTCGAGTTCCTCCTCCGACAGGCAGAGCATGAAGCCGCCGGGCTGGCTGTGAGCAACGTCGATCCCGGTCTCGCCGGCAAGCGTCGCGGCGAGTTCGTGCCAGCTATCGGCGGAGCGGCGCGACCAGAGCGCATAATCGGGCATGCCAAAACCCTTGGACTGCACCCAGACCAGCGCGAAATTGCCGCGCGAGGCCCGCAACGCGGTGTCGCCTTCGTCGAGGATCGCGACCTTGGCACCGCTGCGGGCAAGGCCGAGCGCGATGGCGCCGCCGACCACGCCGCCGCCGATCACGGCGACATCGGGTTCTTTGGGGAGAGTGGACACTGGCGTCAGCCTTTTCCGGTTCCGACGAACAGCCGGTCGAGCCCGAAGAGCCTGTCCAGTGCCATCAGCAGGATGGCGGTCAGGGCGATCAGGCAGGCGGAAACGGCTGCGATGAGCGGGTCGATATTGTCCTGGATGTAGAGGAACATCCGGACGGGGAGCGTGGTGGTGGCGGGCGAGGCGATGAAGACGGTCATCGTCACCTCGTCGAAGGAATTGATCGCGGCGAGCAACCAGCCCGAGACGACGCCGGGCAGGATCAGCGGCAGCGTCACGCGCCGGAAGACCACGGTGGGGCTCGCGCCGAGCGAGATCGCGGCATGCTCGATGCGCCGGTCGATGCCGTAGGAGGCGGCGAGCACGAGCCTGAGCGCGAAGGGGATGATCACGATGATATGGCTCAGCACCAGCCCGAGGAAGGTCCCGGAGAGGCCGATCTGCGTGAAGAAGCGCAGGAAGGCGATGCCCAGGACGACATGGGGGACCATCAATGGCGACATGAACAGGGCCGTCATCGCCTCGCGGCCGGGGAAGCGATACCGGGCGATGGCGAGCGCGGCGGGGACGGCCAACCCGATCGCGACGGTCGAGGAGAGCGCCGCCAGCCAGAGCGAGTCGCGGAAGGCGCGCAGGAACTCGGGATAGTCGAGGATCGCCCTGAACCAGCGCAGGCTCCAGACCCGGCCGGGCAGCGAGAGATAACCCTCCGGGGTGAAGGCGACGAGGCAGACCACGACCAGCGGCGCCAGCATGAAGACGACGAAGAGCGTATGGAACAGGATGGCGAAGGGACCGTTGCGGCTCATTCGAACACCTGTGAATAGCGGCGCTCGACCAGCCGGTTGGCGCCGACGGTGAGGATGACCAGGGCTGCGAGCAGGAGCACGGCGACGGCGGCGCCGAGCGGCCAGTTCAGCGTGTTCAGGAACTCGTCATAGGCGAGCGTCGCCGCGACCTTGAGCCGCCTGCCGCCGATGATCGCCGGCGAAGCAAAAGCGCTCGCCGCCAGCGCGAAGACGATGATCGAGCCCGAAAGGATGCCCGGCACGATCTGCGGCAGGATCACGCGCCGCCAGATGGTGAGGCGGGAGGCGCCGAGCGAGAGCGCGGCGTTTTCGATCTGCGGATCGAGCCGCTGCAGCGAGGCCCAGACCGCGAGGATTATGAAGGGGATGAGCACATGGACGAGCGCGATCACCACACCGGTCTCGGTGAACATGAATTCGAGCGGCTGGCCGATCAGCCCGAGTGACATCAGCCCACGATTGACCAGCCCGTTCGAACCGAGCAGCAGCGCCCAGCCGAGCGTGCGGGCCACGACCGAGACCAGCAGCGGGCCGAGGATCGCGAGCAGGCAGAGGCCGCGCCAGGCCGGTGACATGCGGTTGAGGATATAGGCCTCGGGCACGCCGATCAGGATGGCGAACAGCGTCACCAGCACGGAGATGCGGAGGGTGCGCAGGAAGACTTCGAGGAAATAACTGTCGCTGAAGATCTCGCGGAAATTCTTCAGCGTGAACTCGGCGACGATGCCCTTGTACTGGCCCCAATCGTAGAAGGCGAGCAGCACGGTCATGCCGAGCGGGATGATGACGAGGCCGAGGAAGACGGCGAGCGCAGGCCCCGTCAGCCAATAGGGTGTGGCGCGGGCGGAGGCGTCCGGGCTCATGAGCCCGCGCCCTCCGCCAGCAGAGCGGCGTCGCCTGCGCCGAAGCTCAGCTTCACGCTCTCGCCTTCGCCGGGGACGGGCGTGCCGTCATTGTGCCGGATCAGGGTGACCGGACCGGCGGTGGTCTCGGCCGTCAGCAGCCAATGCGCGCCCTGGAAGACGCGGGAGGTGACGCGGGCGGTGAAGCCGGGTGCACCTTCCGCTGCGAAGCCGAGGCGCTCGGGACGTACCGCGATGCGCAGTGTGCCTGAAGGAGCATCGGCGAGCGGCACGGACAGGGCCTCGATCGTAACCCGGCCGCGTCCGTCGCCGGTTGCTTCGAGGACATTGGTCTTGCCGAGGAAATTCGCGACGAAGGCGGTGTCCGGCGCGCCATAGACGGCATCCGGCGCGCCGATCTGCTCGACGCGTCCGCGATTCATCACGACGATGCGGTCGGACAGCGCCATCGCCTCGTGCTGGTCATGGGTGACGAGGATCGTGGTGGTGCCGATCGAGCGCTGGATCTGGCGCAGTTCCCCTTGCATCTCCTCGCGCAATTTGGCGTCGAGATTGGAGAGGGGTTCGTCGAGCAGGAGCAGCGAGGGCCTGATGACGAGTGCACGGGCGAGCGCGACGCGCTGCTGCTGGCCACCCGACATGCGGCGGGGATAACGGTCCTCGAAACCTTTCAGCCCAACCAGCGCCATGGCTTCCAGCGTGCGCTTCTCGCGCTCCGCCTTCTCGATGCCGCGCATTTCCAGCCCGAAGGCGATGTTCTGCGCCACGGTCATATGCGGAAAGAGCGCGTAGCTCTGGAAGACGATGCCGAGGCCGCGCTTGTTAGGGGCGACGCCGCCGAGATCGTTGCCGTCGAGCAGGATGCGGCCGCGATCGACCGGCACGAAGCCGGCGATCATCTGCAGCGTCGTGGTCTTGCCGCAGCCGGAGGGGCCGAGCAGCGAGATGAACTCGCCGCGGGCGACCGTCAGGTCGAGCCCCTCGACGGCGACCGCCGTGCCGTAGGACTTGCCGAGGCCTTCGAGAACGAGATGGGACATGGATCCTGCGCTTCGTGAAGGAGGTCGCCGACACACCGCCGTCATCCCGGCGCTCCGCTTCGCTGCGGCCGGGATGACGAGGAGGTTCTTGCGGGAGACGCCGGCCTTACCGCTCGACCTCGCGGTTCCAGCGGCGTGTCCATTCCTCGCGCTTGGCGTTGACGACGTCCCAGTCGACGGCCTTGAGCTTCTTCACGTCCTCGCCATAGGGCAGGCCCTTCTGCTCGTCGGGCGTCAACGTCACCGTCATGTTGGCGGGGCCGAAGCCGGCGCCGGTCGCCATCACCTTCTGGATCGCGGGCGAGAGCATGAACTGGATGAAGGCATTGGCCTCGGCCGCATTTTTTGAGCCATCGACCGGGCAGGCGGCGACGCCGAGCGCGAAGCCCCCTTCCTTCGGATAGATGAACTCGACCGGGAAGCCGGTATCGGCGAAGGCCTTGACGCGGCCCGAGCCCCAGACGCCGAGCACGGCCTGGCCGTTCTGGAAGAGCTCGGTCATCTTCGCGGGCGAGGGCTCATAGGCGACGATGTTCGGGTTGATGTCCTTCTTGAAGGCATCGAAGCCCGGCTCGATGTTGTTCTCGCCGCCGCCGCCGATCTGCGCGAAGGCGATCAGCGCGTGCAGGCCATAGGTGTTGTTGATCGGCGGGCTGACGATCTTCTTGCCATAGGTCTTCGATTTCAGGTCGTTCCACGAGGTCGGGGCCGGCCACTTGTTCTCGTCGAAGACCTTCTTGTTGTAGAACAGGCCGGTGCCGACGAGGCCTAAGCCGACGCCCTTGTTCGACTTGAACTTCATCACCGGCGCGACGTCCTTGTAGACCGCGCCATCGGTCAGCGTGCCACAAAAGCCGAGCGCCACCGCCTGATAGGCTGGGCCGTCATCGACGATCGCGACGTCGATCTGCTGGTTGCCCTTCTGCGCCTGCAGTTTAGCGAGCGTGTCGGTCGAGTTGCCGGCGACATACTCGATCTTGACGTTGGCCAGTTTCTCGAAGGCCGGGATGACCTCCTTGCGCATGGTCTGCTCGTAGGAGCCGCCATAGCCGGCGACATAAAGTGTCTTCTGCTGGGCAAAAGCGGCGGAGCCGGCGAGCGCGGTTCCGGTAACCAGAGCGAATGTGATGGCGAGCTTCACGGTATCCCCTCCTCGTTTTCGAGTGATGCCGTTAGGTTCGGGGCTATTTTGGAACTGGTCAAATCGAATGTTTCGCGCAGTCCATGCCGAAATGTTATGTGTGATTCGAGAGAGGATCTAGCATGCTGAACCCGCGCCAGATCGAAGCTTTCCGGACGGTGATCGTGACCGGTGGCATCACCGCGGCGGCGCAGGCGCTCAACGTCACGCAGCCGGCGGTGACGCGACTGATCCAGGATCTGCAACATGCGCTCGGACTGCCGCTTTTCGTGAAGCGTGGCGCGCGGCTCGTACCCACGAATGAGGCGCTCTCGCTTTATCGTGAAGTTGAGCGTCAGTTCGTCGGGCTGGAGCGCATCGAGAACGCCGCCCGCAACCTGCGCGACGGGCGGGCGGGGTCATTGCGTGTCGCGGCGCTGCCGGCCTTCAATGTCGGGTTCCTGCCGCGGGTCGTCGGTCGCTATCTCAAGCAAAAGCCGGACCTGGAGATCGCGATCTACGGAAGCATCTCCTCGCAGGTGGTGGATTGGGTCACCTCGGGCTTCTGCGAACTGGGCTTCGCGCAGCTGCCGCTCGACTTTCCGGGGATCGATATCGAGATTCTGCCGGCGATGGCGCCCGTCGCCGTGCTGCCGACCGGGCACAGGCTCGCGGCCAAGGCCGTGCTGGCGCCGGAGGATTTCGTCGACGAGCCGTTCATCTCGCTCGAGCAGTCGACGCAATTGCGCTACCGCATCGATGCCCTGTTCTCGGCCCATCGCGTCGCGCGCCAGACCCGGGTCGAGACGCCGTTGTCGATGATCGCCTGCGGGCTCGTCGCAGCGGGGGCGGGGCTTTCGGTGGTCGATCCGTTCACGGCCGAGGAATATCGCGGCAAGGGCGTCGAGGTGCGACCGCTCAGGCCGTCGGTGACCTACGATATCGCGATCATCTGGGGTGCCGGCCGCTTCCGCTCCGCGGTCGCGCAGGATTTCGCCGAGACGGTTCGGACGGCGGCTCTCGATTTCGCCGGAACGGCTGCTGCGTGAACGCTGGACCTTAGTCGCCGAACGGATGGATCCAGCCGGTCTGGCGGGCGATGCAGCGCTCGCGCTCGTAACCGGCGATCACGGTTTCCCGCGCGGCGCGGCGCAGCGGCCTCATCATCGTGGGGCTCGACAGGGCTTCCGCGATGCGTCCAGCCAGCGCTTCGCTGTCGTGGAAGGGGACAAGCAGGCCGTTGCTGCCGTCGCGGATCACCTCCTTCACCGGTTCGGTGTCGGAGCCGACGACAAGGCAGCCGCAGGCCATCGCTTCGAGCAGCGACCAGGACAGGACGAAGGGGACGGTGAGATAGACATGGGCCGCCGAGACCTGAAACAGGCGGACCAGCTCATCATGGGCGAGCCAGGGGATATGGACGATCCGGTTGCCGAGCCCGGTCTCGGCCAGCATCGCCTCACGCCAGCTGTTGCCGTCGGAGCGGGGGCGGCCATAGCCGGAGCCGTCGCCGCCGACCACGACGAAGAGCGCATCGGGGCGGCGGGCTGCAAGGACCGCCGCGGCGCGCATGAATTCGGGATAGCCGCGATAGGGATCGAGATCGCGGGCGACGAAGGTCACGACCGGCATGCCCGGTGTGAGCACGCGGCCATCCGGCAGGACGAAACGGGCATCGGTGTCGGGTTGGCAGAAGCGGGTGTCGATGCCGTCATGGCAGACCGCGATGCGCTGGCGATAGGCGGCCGGATATTGCCGGCGCTGCCATTGCGTCGGCGCATAGGCCGCGTCGAGCGTATCGAGTGCAAGAAGCTGGGCGGCATTGCGCATGCGCACGCGCTGGCGATCGGCCGCCGGCACGGGCGCCTCGATACCGAAATCGAGGTCGGAGTCCGTGCTGCGGTAGTAATATTCGCAATAGCCGATCAGCGTCGCATCGGGCAGCGCGTCGCGGGCGAAGAGCATGCCGCCCCAGCCGATATGGCCGAGGACGACATCGGGTGGGTCGCTGCGTCTCAGGTGCTCCATCAGGCGCGCCGCCGCCTCACCCGTGCGCAGGTGATACTCGGTCGCCGCGAGCGCGGGGTGCTGGGTCGTGCTCTCGTCCACGGAATAGACGAGTTGGCGAACGCCCGGCGCCTCCTGCGCCGGACGTTCGGTGATCAGCGTGACCTCGACGCCCTCCGCGACGAGGCTGCCGATCAGAGCAGCGAATTGACCAGATCCTGCGCGATGAACGAATAGGACATGCATGATGCAAGCAGCACTCCGCCGTAGCGGAGCGCGTCGTTCCACCACTGTTCGAGTTGGCGCAGGGTTTCGTGGGTCGTGTTCAGGTCGGTCTCGCGGTTGCTCTCCAGCCGCTGGCCGAACTGGCTGGCCTCGTCGAGCAGGCGCAGCCGCTCGCACAGCATCTGCCCCTTGAGCGAGAGCGAGATGCGGGCCTGCCGGCGATCGCGCGGTGAGGCCCCGCGGTCGAGATAGCCGTTCTCGACGAGCTGCTTGAGATTATAGGAGGCGTTCGAGCCGCCGTAATGGCCGCGGTCAAGCAGATCGCGGACGGCGATCTCGCCTTGTCCGATCGTCATCAGCACCATCACTTGCGATGGCGAGATGTCGTCGATGCCGAGCTTGGCCAACTCAAGCCGGAGGTAGTCGAGGAAGCGCCGGCTGACCCGTTCGATCACCCGCGCCAGGTCAAAAGGGGAAATTCGGCGATCGGGGACCTCTTCGAGGACACCGGAACCATTCGCCGGATGGTGGCCGTTCAGGGAACTGCCTGTGAATTGCTCGCCGCCGTGCAATTTAAAGTGCATTCCTTACCCCACCTGATCGAAAATTAAACAATCCATCTCTTTTGCCTCTTTGTTGTGGTTGGAAGCCTATAGGCAAAGCACATGCCACCTACGTTAGCTAATAGATAAGATTGTAGTATTCTTTGGATGCGCAGAAACTAGTTCGAAATTCAAAATTTCTCATAGTTCAGCCTTATTTGCTTCCATGTGAGTCGGTGAGCTACGCTTCTAATCTGTCATAATCTTGACACTCCCTCCATGTCTCGTTGCAAGCCCGATGACGGGGTTTTCCCCGCAGCTCTCTCTCGGACCCAACGCACCCTCATTCTTGGAGCCTTGCATGAAGGCGGTGACGCCGGCGCCCGACGCCCTGATCCGGAATCTCCAGCGCTCGTTCGTCGGCGGCCTGAGCTATGCGGGGTTCCTCAGCCTGTGCGTGAACCTGCTGCTGCTGACGGTCCCGCTGTTCATGATGCAGGTGCAGGACCGCGTGATCGTCAGCCGCAGCCATGACACGCTGACGATGCTCCTCGTGATCGCCGTCGGGGCGCTCGTGCTGTACGGCACGATCGAGTTCATCCGCTCGCTGACCTTCCAGGCGATGGCGAGCATCTTCGCGCGCAAGCTCAATTTGCCGGCTTTGCAGGCGGCCGTGAGCTCCTCGCTGGAGAAGGGCTCGGGCCAGGCGACGCAGGCGATCCGCGACCTCAACGACATCCGCTTCTTCATCGCGAGCTCGGCGATCGCGACGCCGCTGGAGGCAGCGTGGTCGCCGATCTTCCTCGCCGTGCTCTTCGCCCTGCACCCGGTCTATGGGCTGGTCGGCCTCGCCTCGCTGATCATCCTGCTGCTGCTCGGCGTGCTCTCGGACATGCTGACCCGCCGGGTGATGAAGGAGGCGAACGAGGCCGGCGTCGCCAGCATCAACGAGGTCGGCGCAAGCCTGCGCCATGCCGAGACGATCGAGGCCATGGGCATGCTGCCGGCGCTCGCCCGGCGCTGGCGCGGCCAGCAACTGGCGATGATCGAGCAGCTCGACATGGGCACGCGGCGCGGCAAGTTCATCGCCGCCGTGACGCGCTCCTCGCGCATGACGATGCAGCTCGCGGTCTATGCGACCGGCGCCATCCTGATCATCCGCAACGAAGTCACCGCGGGCACGCTGATGGCCGCGAGCATCCTGCTCGGCCGCCTGCTGGCGCCGTTCGATTCGATGATCACGGACTGGCGGCAATGGGTTCTCGCCGCCGCCGCCTGGAAGCGCGTGCGCGAACTCGTGCTCGGCCGCAGCTCGCAGCGCCAGACGGTACCGACGCCGCCCTGCCAGGGCGATCTCGTGGTCGATCGCGTGATCTATGCGCCCGCGGGGCAGGAGCTGACGGTCATCAAGAGCGTCTCCTTCTCGTTGCAGCCCGGCGAGGTGCTCGGCGTGGTCGGCCCGTCCGGCGCCGGCAAGTCGACGCTGGCGCGCCTGCTCGTCGGCGTGCTCCGGCCCAATGTCGGCGGCGTCTATCTCGACGGGCACAGCACCTATCTGTGGGAGCGCGGTTCCTTCGGCGCGATGGCCGGCTATCTCCCGCAATCGGTCTCGCTGCTCAACGGCACGATCGCCGAGAACATCGCCCGGATGCGCGATCCCGATCCGCATGCCATCCTGGAGGCGGCGCGCATCGCCGGCGTGCACGAGCTGATCGGCCGCCTGCCGCTCGGTTACGACACCAATGTCGCCGACAGCGACTTCAACCTCTCCGGCGGCCAGCGCCAGCGCATCGGCCTGGCACGGGCGCTTTACGGCATGCCGCGCCTGATCGTGCTCGACGAGCCCAATGCCAATCTCGATGCCGAGGGCGAACAGAGCCTGATCCGCGCCATCGCGGCAGCGCGCGACAGCGGCGCCATCGTCGTGCTGATCGCGCATCGCCCATCGGTGATGCAGGTCGTCGACAAGCTGCTCGTGCTGCGCGAGGGCCGCGTCCAGCAATTCGGTCCGCGCGGTGACATCGCCGGCATGATCACACCCGGCGGACGGGTCGAGCTCGAACCTGCTGCCAATGCTCCGGCCCCGGTTCGCGAGGTGAAGGCATGACCGGACGTTCCCTGATCAAACGCCCCGAACATTCGCTGACCGTGCAGCTGGAGCCGGAAATCCCCGAGGAGCGCATGCCCAGCCTGCGCAATCTCGTGCTGGCCGGCGTTGCCGCGATCGGCGTCGGCTTTGGTGGCTTCGGTGCCTGGGCGGTGACTGCGCGGCTCGACAATGCTGCCGTCGCGCCCGGCCTCGTCGCTGTCGACAGCAAGCGCAAGACGGTCAGCCATCTCGAAGGCGGCATCCTCAAGACCCTGCTCAAGGCGGAGGGCGAGCGCGTCGCGCGGGACGAACCGCTGCTGCGGCTGGAGGACGCGCGCCAGCGCGCCGAACTGCAGCAATTGCAGGCCAAGCGCATCGGCCTTGAAGCCAAGCTCGCACGCCTGCGGGCCGAGCAGACGAGCGCGGCCGAGATCGTCTTTCCCGCCGATATCGCGCAGATGGTTTCGCCGATCGCGCGCGAGGTGTTGCGGTCGGAACAGGGCCTGTTCAAGTCTCGCGCGCAGGTCCATGACGGCAAGGTCCATATCCAGCAGCGCGTCATCGAACAGCATCAAGCCGAATCCGATGCGCTGAAAGCCCAGATCGACGCCACGACGCAGCAGCGTTCGCTGATCGACGAGGAGGCCAGGATCATGGCCGAGCTCTACGAGAAGCGCTACGCCAAGCGCAGCCAGCTCGTCGAATTGCAGACCAAGCAGAGCGAGTTGTCCGGCAAGGCCGGCGAACTCACTGCACGCAAGGCCAAGGCCGAGCAGGCGGTCGCGGGCGCCAATCTCGAAATCCTCTCGATCAGCCTCGAACGGCAGAACGATATCGGCGGCGAGATCCAGGAAGCCCAGCTCCTGCTCTCCGAGGTGACCGAGCGGATCGTGCAGGCCGAGGACGTGCTGCGCCGGCTGGTGGTGACCTCACCGCAGGAAGGCGTCGTCGCCAATATCCGGATGCGCACGGCCGGCAGCGTGATCGCGGCGGGCGAGGCGATCCTCGACATCGTGCCGGAGCACGAACCGCTGATCGTCGAGGCCAAGGTCGATCCGCGCGACATCGACGCGGTGAAGATCGGTTCCACAACGCGCGTGCGACTGACAGCGTTCAACTCGCGCCTGCTGCCGCCCTTGCAGGCCAAGGTGAGCTATGTCGCGCCGGACCAATTGATCGACGAGAAGACCGGCGCGCCCTATTTCGTGGTGCGGGCGGAGATCGATCCCGACAGCCTGCGCGACTACAAGGTCTCGCTGCATGCCGGGATGACCGCCGAGGTGATGATCGTCAACGGCGCACGCCGCGCGGTCGACTACCTGCTCTCGCCGATCACCGACAGCTTCAACCGGGCCTTCCGCGAGGATTGAGCGCGCTTTTGGGCGGCGCAGCTGGTTATTTCGATCATGTTTCGATTTTGAAAGTAATTCTTGACGATTATCGATAGAATATCGATTGTAAAATAAAGTCTAAATCATGCTGCATCGCAAAATCGCCACAATAAATCTCTTGCTGCAGCGCATCTATTGAGCAATTCTCATGTGGTCGAGCGGCGGCCTGATCTGTTGATCGCTGCCGGAAATGTCCTGGTCTTCTCGTTCTGCGGTGCGGCCGCCGAACATTCCAGGTTCACCAGATCGCCCAGGAGGTGCCGTATGGCAACGATCGAAGGAAGTGCATTCGACGACTTTTTGATTGGGAGTCGTTTCAGTGACGTGATTCTCGCCGGAGCCGGCGATGACATCGTCAAGGGTGGGGATCAGGTCGATTCCCTGTTCGGCGAGGAAGGCGACGACACGCTGTTCGGTGACGGCGGCAACGATGCCCTGTTCGGCGGCGAGGGTAACGACACCCTCTTCGGCGGGCTTGGCGACGATGTCCTGTCCGGCGACGAGGGCAACGACGCCCTGTTTGGCGGCGAGGGCAACGACATCCTCACCGGTGGCGCCGGCGACGACATCCTGCGCGGCAATAACGGCGACGATGTCCTGATCGGCGGCGAAGGCAACGACATCCTGCAGGGCGGGCCGGGCGACGACATCCTCCAGGGTGGCGCCGGCAACGACGTCCTGCAGGGCGGTGACGGGGCCGACATCCTCAATGGCGGCGCCGGCGACGACATCCTGCAGGGTGGCAATGGCGACGACATGCTGTTCGGCGGTGCCGGCAACGACATCCTGCATGGCGGCGCGGGCAGCGACACCTTCGTCTTCGAGGGTGGCGGCGGCAACGATGTCGTCCTCGATTTCGAGGCCGGCTCGGACCTGCTGCAGATCGCGTCCGATATCAACGGCACGGGCATCAGCTCGGCGGAAGACGTTGCCGCGCGTGCCACCACCGTCGGCGGCAACACCGTCGTCGATCTCGGCAATGGCGACACCCTGACCCTGGTCGGTGTCTCCGCCGACGACGTTCAGGCCGACCCGAACTCCTACTTCACGGTCGCCTGATCCTGATGCGACCCCTCGTCGGGCCGATGGCTGGACGAGGGGTTTGCAGCTCCCGGAGCGCGACGCCCCCGGAAAGCCTCCCCCGCTTTCCGCAAGCGCTCCGGGATTCTCCGTGCCGCAGGAACGCCCCAATGCTTTCTCTCGCGCCCGTCGCGATGGCGACGACACCGCCTGCCCAGCTCGAACTCCACCGCCTCGGCGGCTCGGTCTTCCTGCTCTGCTGGACGCTCGAGGCCTCGCCCTTCGGCAAGCCCGCGATCGCGCTCACGGCTGGCGGCCGGCGTCTGCCCGCGGCCTCGATCTCGCTCGGTTTGCGCGACGGGCGCGAGCGGCTCGCCGTCGCTTTCCGTTCGTCCGGCCATGACCATGTCGTCGCAACGCTCTCGGATCACGGCCCGCAAGGTGAGGTGACGGCCGGCTTCGATCCGACGCTCGTCCACGGCCTTGCCGATCCGGCTGAAGTTCTCAAGGACTTGGCGCCGCAGGCGCGCCTGACGCTCGCCAATGCGCTGGTCCGTGCCTGGCCACCGCTGTTCGGCCTCGCCGCGATCCCGAATTACCTGTCCTTCCTGCGCCAGTTCCTGCTGACGCTGTTCCCGAAGCCCATCGCGATGCAGCCGACCGCGGTGCTGGTCGACGGGCAGTGGCTGTTCGAGACGGCGGTGCCCGCGGAGTTCGGTGTCTTGCAGGGTGTCGCCCGCCTCGACGGCGCCGGGCTGACGCGCCTCGATCTCAAGTCGCGCCTCGGCGCGGCCAACCGCAGCGGCAAGCGCGAGGTTCATCTCGTGCTGGATGCGCCGCCGAGCCGTGGCGGCGGGCTGCTGATCTTGCAGGGCGAGCGCTCGCTGGTGCTGCGCGCGCTGCCCGGCCGGCAATCCGCGCCCTCGCTTGGCCGCTGGTGGGCCGGCAAGGCCGCGAGTCGCGACGGGTTGCGCAACTGGGTGGTGGAGCAGCTCGCAGGTCTGTCCGAACAGGGACGCCTGCTCGCCATCGAAATGCAGCGGCGCGTGCCGCTCGCCGTCCAGCATGTCCGGCGCAGCGACGACCTGCCTGCGGCCGAGCTCGACCTCGCCGTCTGCAACCGGGCAGGATTGCTGATCGGCGGCTGGCTGCGCGATCCCGACGATCTCCTGGAAGAAGTGCTGCTCCATCGCGGCAATGGCGAGCCGATCGCGATGCTGTCGCGTTTGCAGCGCTTCCCCGTGCGCCTGCCGACCGGGGCGGATGGCGAGACGCGTGCCGCCACGGGCTTCGCCGGCTTCGCTCCGGACTATGCCGGCGGTGCGCCGGTGTTGCAGCCGCGTTGCGAGATCAAGCTGAAATCCGGGACGACGCTGACATTGCGCCCGCCGGTGCAGCCGGCCGATCCGGTGACGATCCGGGCGCGGGCGCTGGCGGCGATCCCGCCGCAATATCTGACCGCGGAGATGATCGAGACGACGCTCGCGCCGATCCTCGCCGCCTGCCAGGAGGATTTGCGCGACAGCCGGCCGGAGCCGGTCGTCAAGGCGTATGGACAGCCATTGGCGCGGCCGAAGGCCTCGGTCGTGATCCCGCTCTACCGTGTCTATGATTTCCTGCGCGTGCAGGTCGCGGCCTTCGCCGGCGACCCGTGGTTCACGGAGAATGCCGAGCTGATCTATGTGCTCGATTCGCCCGAGCACGAGGCCGAGGTCGCGCATCTCCTCGGCGGCCTGCATCTCGCCTATGGCCTGCCGATGCAGCTCGTCGCGATGCGGCGCAATGGCGGCTTCTCGGCCGCCTGCAATGCCGGCGCTGCCGTGGCGCGCGGCGAGGTGCTCGCCCTCGTCAATTCCGACGTGATCCCGACCGGTAATGGCTGGCTGGAGGGCTTGATGGCCCGGCTCGACCGCCGCGCACGGGTCGGCGCTGTCGGTCCGAAACTACTCTACGACGACAACTCGCTGCAGCATGCCGGTTTGCTCTTCAAGCGCGACAGTAAAGGCACCTGGCTCAACCATCATTACTTCAAGGGCATGCCCGGAAGCTATGCGCCGGCCACTATCGAGCGACCGGTGCCGGGTGTCACAGGCGCCTGCATCGTGATGGCGCGCGATCTCTACGAGGAGCTTGGCGGCTTCGACGAGAGCTATGTGATCGGCGATTACGAGGACAGCGATCTCTGCCTCAAGATCCGCCGCGCCGGCTTCGGCATCCTCTATGTCCCGGATGTCGCGCTCTACCACCTTGAGCGGCAATCGATCGCGCGCAGCACCGATTACACGCGCGGCGCCGCCTCCCAGCACAATGCCTGGCTGCAGTCGCAGCGCTGGGGCGCCCAGATCGAGGCACTGATGCAGGCCTTCGAGACCTCGGCGCCCGAGCTCGCTTTGCCGGCGCCTGCCGCTCCCAGCGAGCCCGACCTTGTCCCCCGCTTCACCTTCAGGAGAGCGACCGCCGCATGACTGCCCTGAGACAGATCGCACCGGAGCCAGTTCCCGCGGAAGCCTCCGCCGGGCCCGAGCTCGACTGGCTCCTGGCCTCGCTGCAGAGCAACCGCTTCATGCCGCACCCTCCGCCGGACTCGATCTTCGTCGGCGACGGCGATTATCGCGCCATCGGCGCCGAGTTCCTCGGCCATTTCATCCGGATCGGCCGGCTGAAGCCGCATGAGCGCGTTTTCGACATCGGCTGCGGCATCGGCCGCATGGCGGTGCCATTGACGCAGTATCTCGACCCCGCGCGCGGCAGCTATGACGGCGTCGATCCGGTGATGGAGGGCATCCTGTGGTGCGCCCAGACGATCACGCCGGCCTATCCGCGCTTCCGCTTCCAGCGGCTCGATATCGCCCATCCCCTGTATAATCCGGCCGGTTCCCTGCCGGGCGTCGAGGTCCGTTTCGGCTTCGCCAATGGCAGCTTCGATTTCGTGACGATGACCTCGGTCGCGACGCATCTGCCGCCTGAGGAACTGGTGGTCTATCTGCAGGAGGCGGCGCGCCTGCTCTCACCGGGCGGGCGGCTCTTCCTCACCGCTTTCGCGATCGACGGCGCGGCGACCGGCCAGGAGCGTCTGTCGTTCAAGCGCTGGCAGGACGGGCCGGGCTGGTACGCGATCGACGAGGCGCCGCTGGCGGCCGCCGGCATCGACAGCCGCTTCCTGCTGGAACAGACGGCGCAGGCCGGGCTTACCGTCGAGGCACTGCGCCCGGGCCATTGGCGCGGCATCAGCGCGGCGCATTACCAGGACCTGCTGATCGCGACGAAACCGGGGGGCAAGGGACCGGGAGGCGTGGCATGAGCCGGCGCATCCTCGTCGTCGCGCATAACCATCCGTCGCTGCATCCGGGCGGCACCGAGATTTTCGCGCATGACCTGACGCAGGCCTATCGCGAGCAGGGCTGCGAGGTGCTGTTCCTTGGCGCGACCAATGCGATGCATCGCGGGCCGCATCCGGGCACGGCGCTGCAGGCGATCGGCGAGGACGTGGTGCTGTGGAGCCAGCATTACGACCGCTTCCACATGAGCCAGATCGACCATTACGGCACGTTGCAGGACCTGGCGACGCTGCTGGAGGAGTTCCGGCCGGACGTGATCCACGTCCATCATCTCGTGCTGATCGGCGCGGAGTTCCTGACGCTGGCGCGCCGGCTCCTGCCGCAGGCGGCGATCGTGATGACGCTGCACGACTATTACCCGATCTGCCATCATGACGGGCTGATGGTGCGGCCGGGCGACCGCCAGCGCTGTAACGGTTCCTCGCCCTCGGCCTGCCATGGCTGTTTCCCCGAGATCGGCTCGGACCGTTTCCTGCTGCGCGAGCGCTTCATCAAGACGCATCTGGCCGTCGTCGACCGCTTCGTCGCGCCGAGCCGCTTCCTGCGCCAGCGCTATGTCGACTGGGGCCTGCCCGGAGAGCGGATCGAAGTCATCGCCAATGCCCGTCCGGCGCAGGAGGCTGCGCCGCACCGGCAAGCCACGGGTCGCCGTGCCAGCTTCGGCTATTTCGGCAATCTCAACCCCTGGAAGGGCGTGCTGCCGCTGTTGCAGGCGGCGCAGTTGCTGCAGGCTTCCGGCGAGACCGAATTCTCCCTGCGCATCCATGGTGGCGCGCCGTTCCAGAGCGAGGCCTTCACCGCGGCGTTCGAGACAGCGCTCGGCGGCGCGGAGGGCGTCGTCACGCATTACGGAGCCTATTCCCGTGACGAGGTCCCGGGCTTGATGGCCGAAATCGACTGGGTGGTGATGCCCTCGATCTGGTGGGAGAACGCGCCCCTCGTCATCCAGGAAGCCTTCCAGCACCGCCGCCCGCCGATCGTCAGTGCCATCGGCGGCATGGCCGAGATGGTGCGCGACGAGATCGACGGGCTGCATGTCCGGCCGGGTGATCCGGTCGCGCTGGCCCGCACCTTGCGCCGGGCGACGGAGGAGGCTGGCCTCTGGCAGCGCCTCGTCCACGGCATCGCCGAGCAGCCAACGCTGGCCGACTGCGCCGGCCGCCACCTCGCCCTCTTCGATGACCTCAAGCTCGCGGAGGCCGCATGACCACGGCTCAACATCAGGACAACGAAGTCCGCCTGCCTAACGTCAACCCCGCCCGCCTGAACGGACGGGTCGATGCCCTCGACGGCAGCCGTCTGCATGGCTGGATCTGGGACGAGGCCCGCCCCGACGAAGCGATCACGGTCAGGATTTCCCTGGACGGCAAGGTCGTCGCGGAAACGAAGGCCGACCAGAGCCGCATCGACCTGCGCCGCAACGGCATTGGCGACGGCAAGCACGCCTTCTCGATCGATCTCGACGAGACGCTGGTTGCGGCGCGCGCCCGGTTGACGGTCGTCGGCGTCTCTCCTGCGACGGGCGCCGAGTTCGAATTGCGCCTGCCGGCGGCGGACGAATTGGCGGCGGAGGCGGCGATCGCCGTGCCGCTGGCGCGCTTCTTCGACAAGGTCGAGATGCTGATCGTGCTCAACCGGCGCGCCCAGCTTGCCCAGAAGGAGCTCAACGAGAAGCTCGATCGAATCGCGGCGCGGCTCGAGGAGAATCATGCGCTGGCCGAGGCGACCAAGGCCGAGACCGAGAGCCAGAGCGAGATCGTGCGCCGGCTCGGCGAACTCGACGTCTTCCAGTTGCGCTTCGACGGCACCTTGCGCGGCTTCGACGAGCGATTGGATGCGATCCGCAAGGAGGCGCGGGCCCCGCTCCGGCAGGTCACCGTCATCCTCGGCTTCCTCTCGGCGCTCGCCGCGGTGATGTCCTTCGTCACGCTCGCCGTCACCTTGTGGGGAGGGTGAGGCGATGAGCGAGGTCATCGTTCCCGAGAGGACAGCGATCGCGCAGGCGCCGACCGTCTCCTGGACGCCGCTCGGCGAGAACGCGATCCTCGTCCGCAGCCATTGCGACGCCATTCCCGCGAAGGTGCCGGTCGCGGTCGACGGTAATCCGCGCAACCGTGCCCAGACGATGGTGCTGAGCTGGCGCCGGCCAGGCTCCGAGCCTTCGGCAGCCACCGGCTTCCTGTGCCTGGCGCCGGCACCGAGCATCGACGACAGCGGCACCGGCGCGCTGTTGATCGGTCGTCCCGGCCGGCCGCTGCGGCTGATCCTGGCGCCGAAGCCTCAACCCCTGCAGGCCTTCCTCTCCGAGCTCGCCGATGATGCCGGGCAGGCCTTTCCGAGCGTGGTCGACGGCCTGCTCGAAGTGCTGCTGACTGGCGCGCCCAACCCGCGTCGTCTCAGGGCCGTGGCGATGCTCTTGCAGACGGTAGCGCGGCCGGGCGGCTTCGTCGAGGTGATGGGCAAGCTCGACGATATCGCTGGCTCGGGCGGCGGCATCTTCCTGCAGGGCTGGACCTCCCATTTCGCCGCCGGACGGGTGAAGCTGCTGATCTCGCATGGTGGATTGTCGCCGGCCCATCTCGAAACCGGGACCTTCGAGCGCGACGATCTCGGCGAGGGCGCGCGCGGCTTCTTCGGCCTGCTGGAGGATTGCCACGCCCAGCACCCCGGCGAGATCGAGCGGCTCTATTTCCGCGGTAATGACGGCTGGCGCGCGCTCGAAGTCTATGAGCGCCATGTCCTGCTGGAGCCGATCACCGTGCCTGGCCATCTGCGCGACGGCCTGCAGCGCGGCACCGCCCCGCAGGCCACGATCGACAAGCTGAAGCGCGCCTCGCAGCGCTTCGACGGGCGCGATACGGTCTGCCTGCTGGAGGAGCCGGTGCGCGCCGGCATCGACTCGGTCACGGTGGTCGAAGGCACCGGCGTGCTGATCATCGGCTGGCTGTTCGATCCCGAGCGGCGGGTCGGCGGCATCTCGCTGCGCAGCGGCAGCCAGTCCTGCGCCGTCGATCGCCTCTGGACGCGGGTGCAGCGCGCCGACGTGACGGCGGCCTTCATGGAGGACCCGCGCTTCGGCCCGGCTCTGGCATCGCGTCGCAACAATCACGGCTTCATCGTCTTTGCGCCAAAACTCCTGCCGGAAGCCGGCCAGCCGCTGCATCTTGCCTTCGAGGTGCAGGGTACGGGCCCGGCCTTCCTGCCGCTCGAACCCAATCGCGCCCCGGCGCGCCGCGCGCTGGAGCGCGTGCTCGGCCTGCTCGACCCGCGCTCCTCGACCGCGAACGCCGTGGTCGAGCGCCAGATCGCGCCGGCCTTGCAGGCGGCCGAGATCGCGCCGCCGCGCGCCGCGGAAACGCTCGATGTCGGCACCTTCGATCCCGAGGCCCCGCTCGGCCTCGTCATCGGGCTCGATCACCGTCACCGCGAATTGTCGGCGCTGTTCGCATTGCTGGCGATGGATCCGGAGGCGCGGCCCTTGCCCATCGTGCTCGCCGCGCCCTCCGAGAGCTTCGACCGCGTCGGCGCCGAAGCGCGGCGGCTGGCGCGCTTCTATGGCTTGTCGGTGCGCCTCGTCGCGGTGGAGGGCGTCGAGGATGCCTGCGATGCGCTGGAGGCGGGCGTGCGGGCTTGTCGATTCAACACGGTCGCCTTGCTTTCCGGCGCCGCGCAGATTCGCATGCCCGGCTGGCTCGGCCGGCTGGAGCGAGCCTATCGGGCGCGTGGCGGCCAATGCGTCGCGAGCCCGACCTTGCTTTTCGAGGATGATTCCATCCGCTGGGCCGGCGCCTGGCTGGAAGGCGAGGGGGCAAACCGGCGCATCGCCAATCGTTTCGTCGGCTACCCCCTTGAGGCGGTCGGCAATCTCGGCCCGATGGAGGTCGCCGCCGGCGCCAGCGAGTGCTGCGTGCTGTCGCGAGCCGCCTTCATCGAGGTCGGCGGCTTTGCCCGCAACTACTTCACCACGGCGGAGAAGGGGCTCGATCTCTGCCTCAAGCTCCGGATGGCGGGCTCGCCCTCGCTCTGGGTGCCCGATGTCGAGGTCTATGCCGTCGACGACGCGGAGACCGCGACGCCCCATGCCGGCGCACTCGCGCAGCTCGCCGACCGCACCAGCTTCGATCGGCGCTGGGCGCTCGCCATCTCCAACATGAAAGGCTGAGGATGCGGGTTCTCGTGATATCGCACGGCCACCCTTCGCTGTCCCTGGGTGGCGCGGAGGTGGCGTCCTACAACCTGCACAAGGGCTTGCAGGCCGGCGAGGGCGTCGATTCTCATTTCCTCGCCCGCGTCGGCGCGCCGACGCCGCGCCATGCCGGCACGGCGCTGATGAGCCTGCGCCAGCGCGGCGGCGAATTGCTCTACTACGCCGAGGATTACGACCACTTCCTGATCTCGAACCGGGCGACGGAGGAGATCGACCGCGATTTTGTCCGCGTGTTGAACGACCTGAAGCCCGATGTGGTGCATTTCCACCATTTCATCGGGCTCGGCCTCGAATGCCTGTTCGCGGTGCGCGACGCGCTGCCGGACGCGCTGATCGTGGTGACCTTCCACGAATATCTCTCGATCTGCCACCACCACGGCCAGATGGTGAAGACCGGCGCCTTCAAGCTCTGCTACCGGTCGTCGCCGACCGACTGCAACGCCTGCTTCCCGGACATCTCGCCGGCCCGCTTTCTGGCGCGCGAGACCTTCATCAAGGGCATGCTGGGGCTCGCCGACCATTTCGTCTCGCCGAGCCGCTTCCTCGTCGACCGCTATGTCGACTGGGGCCTTGCCGAAGACCGCTTCTCGGTGATCGAGAACGGTATCGATGTCGCTGGCGCCGCACCGCCGCGCCCGCTGCCGGAAGGCAAAGGGCGGCGCTCGCGCTTCGCCTATTTCGGCCAGCTCACGCCCTACAAGGGCGCTGACGTGCTGATCGACGCGGTCACGCGCATCCCGGAAAAAATCTGGGGCGAGGATTCGATCCTGCTGGTCTATGGCGGCAATCTGGAGCGGCAGCCGCAGGCCTATCAGGACAAGTTCGCCAAGCTCGTCGAGGCGGCCGGCCGGCGCGTGCGCTTCTGCGGCGCCTTCCAGAACCGCGAGATGCCGAACCTGATGCGCTCGGTCGACTGGATGGTGATGCCCTCGGTCTGGTGGGAGAACTCGCCGATCGTGATCCAGGAGGCGTTCTTCCACGGACGCCCGATCCTGGCGAGCAATCTTGGCGGCATGGCCGAGAAGATCACCGACGAGGTCGACGGCCTGCATTTCCGGCCCGGCAGCCCGGAAGACCTCGTCGACTGCATGACGCGCGCGCTGACCGAGCCCGGTCTGTGGGAGCGGCTGCGCGGCGGCATCAAGCAGCCGATGAGCCATGTCGAATGCGCCGGGACGCATCTCGACCTCTACCGCCGCCTGCTGGCGGAACGCAGCAAGCCTGCCGCCACGCGGCAGGACCACGCTGCGATGATCGCCTGAAACCATAACGAAACAACAGGGGAGACCCGACCATGGCCCGCATCCTCGTCATCAGCCCCTCCGGGGAGGTCTATGACCACGACAATGTCCGCTGGTATCGCCATGCCGATCTGCAGAGCCATATCGAGCACTACCACAATATCGGCGACGCCTTCGTCTTCGATTCCTCGCTGAAGCTGCTCAATTTCGAGAAGCTCGACGAGTTGCCGATCGATCGTGTCGACCCGACGATGATCGACCGGCTCAATGCCGAGTACGACTACGTCTTCCTGCGCGGCTCCAACTATGTCCACGCGCAGATGAACTGGTCGAAGGCGGCCGAGGTGCTGCGCCGGTTGAAGATTCCGGTCATCGCCTTCGGCATCGGCGCGCAGGCGCCGGTCAGCGGCAAGCTGGAGCTGAGCGAGGACACGAAGACCGTCCTCAAGCTCATTTCGGATTCCACCGCCTCGCTCGGCGTTCGCGGCACCTATTCGGCCGAGGTGCTGAACGATCTCGGCATCAGGAATGTCCGTATCATCGGCTGCCCGACGGCGTTCCGGAACAACGATCCCAACCTCGCCATCCGCCTGCCGCCGCTGGAGCAGATCAAGACCGCCGGCGTCACGCTGCGGCGCGAGGTCTCGAAGACCTATGCGCAGGACATCAAGCGCTACCTCACCTTCCATCGCTCGCTGGTGAAGGCGATGGCGGATCGTTTCGAGGTCACGCTGATGTCGCAAGGCGAGGTCGAGGAGAAGAAGCTCGCGCTCGGCACGATCGAGCAGCAGGCGCAGGCGATGACGGCGCTGCGCGCCAATGAATGGGCCAATAACTGGTATCTCGATGAGCAGGTCGAGCGGCTCTACCAAACCCGGATGTTCTATTCCGACGTGGTGGCGGAATATGAGCGGCTGGTGCGCGGGCTCGACCTCGTGCTCGGCTACCGCCTGCACGGCAACCTGATGGCGCTCGCGAACGGCACGCCCTCGATCTACTTCACCTATGACAGCCGCACCGTCGAATTCGCGGATACCTTCAAGATCCCGAGCGTCGACGTCTTCGGTGGGCAGGATTTCAGGCTTGAAGACTATTGGGAGCAGGCGCGCTTCGACCGCTTCAACGCGGCTTACGGGCAGGTCTACCGCGCGATGAGCGCCTTCCTCAGCGAGAACAAGGTCGACCACAAGATGGTCAAGCCGGCTGCGGCTGCCCAATCGGCGCCCGCGCCGGAAAGGAAGGTGGCATGAGGAGCGCCCGCACCCTGCGCGCGGTGCTGTCGGCGGCCTGTCTGCTGCTGGCGGCGCCCGCGATGGCGCAGGGCTATCGGCTTGAACTCGCACCCGATGCGAAGGAGGAGACGGTGGTGTCCTGGGCGCGCGAGCGCTGCGAGCAATGGGACCTGCCGGATGCGCCCTTGCGTGCCTTCCGCGACGACAAGGGCGAGGTCGTGGCCTTCGCCAGCCATTATCGCAATCGCCCGCTGATCGGCCGCGACCTCGCCTCGATCCGCAAGAGCTGCTCCGTTTCCTTCGAGGCCAAGAACAGCGCCGATCCGAGCGCGTTCAGCGACAAGAGCTGGATCGCCGCGACCTGGACCGGCGACGGGCGCCATGTCGAGGCGCTGATCCATGCCGAATATCATGCGGACAAGCATCCCGGCGCCTGCCGCTTCAAGGAGGCGATGAGCTGCTGGTACAATGTCGTCACCGCCGCCCGCTCGAATGATGGCGGGCGCAGCTTCAGGACCGACGAGCCGCGCCCCTTGGTGGCGGCGCCGCCCTACAAGCAGGATGTCGGGCAGGGCCGGCATCGCGGCTTCTTCAATCCCTCCAACATCGTCGAGAAGGACGGCGCCTGGTACGCTCTGATCGCGACCACCGGCGGCGAAGGCCAGAAGAACGGCGTCTGCCTGTTCCGTTCGACGGATATCAAGGACGCGACGGCATGGCGCGCTTTCGACGGGCAGGACTTCACGATTCCCGCCGTCGATCCCTATCGCGACGACCTGAGCCAGGCCCGGCCATGCCAGCCGTTGAGGCACCTGCCGACGACGGTCGGCTCGGTCACGCGGCATGAGGCGAGCGGGCAATGGCTTGCGCTGTTTCATCTCGGCCCCGATCCGCGCCAGGGCATCGCCGGCGGGCGCGTCGCCTATAGCTGGTCGAATGACCTCGTGAGCTGGTCGCCGCTGCAGACGCTCGTCACGCATCCGACGATGTGGAGCAAGGATTGCGGCGACCGCGATCGCTATGGCTACGGCGCCATCGCGGACCCTGCCTCGCCCTCGCGCAATTTCGAAACCACGGGCGACACGCCCTTTCTGTTCATGACCAAGATGCATGTCGCCGACTGCAAGATCGGCCCGCAGCGCGATCTCGTCCGCATCAAGGTTCGCATCGTGAAGGACAATCCATGAATGCGCCCGCCCATCCACTCCCGGCCAGCCAGGCCGTGCAGAGCATGAAGATTCTGCGCGCAACCACGCAGGAGGCCGTCGTCCTCGTCGCCCGCGAGCCGGGAGGAAGCTGGCCGTCGCTGCGCCTGCTGCTCGACGGGCAGGATTACGCCACGATCAATCCAGGCGCGCTCGTCACCGGCGATGCGACCGTGGCGGAGGTCGCGATTCCGTTGCCGGCCCTGCCGGAGACACGATTGCGTTCGATCGCGGTTGCTGATGCCCGCACCGGCGCGCTCGCGCCCGGTTCGGAATTGCGCCCGGTGTCGAAGACAAAAGCCTTGCGTGCGCTGGTGATCTATCCGGCGGGTGAGGTCTACGACCATGACAAGGTGCGCTGGTATCGCGCGCCGATGGAGAAGCTGCTCAGCGACTACTTCAATATCGGCGACATGATCGTCTACGATTCGACGCTGAAGCTCCTCGACTACGCGCATCTGGAGCCGATGAAGATCATGTCGCCGACAGAGGCCGACATCGCGCGCTATGCCACCGAGTTCGATTTCGTCTTCGTGCGCGGCTCGAACTTCATCCATGAGAGCATGGATTGGTTCCGCGCCGTTGAGGTGCTGGAGAAGGTCAAGCTGCCGGTCTACGCCATCGGCGTCGGCGCACAGGCGAGCCAGAACCGCCGGATCGAATTGTCGGAGGGCTCGAAGCGCTTCTGGTCGATCGTGGCCGAGCGTTCGGCCGCCATCGGCGTGCGCGGGGCCTTCAGCGCCGAGACGCTCCGGCAGAACGGCATCCGCAATGTCGAGGTGGTCGGCTGCCCCTCGATCTTTCGTACCCGCAATCGCGACCTCCAGATCCGCGTTCCCGACCAGCGCGAGATCCGCAAGGTCGCGTTCAGCCTGCGTCGCGAGGCCGACAAGAGCTACACCGCCGATCCGGAGGCCTATCTGCGCAATCAGAAGGCCGCCCTGCTCAAGGTCGACAGCCAAAGCGAGATGGTGATGTCCTCGCATGGCGAGCAGGAGGAGAAGGCGTTCTTCCTGCGCGATCCCGCGGCCAAGGAGAAGGCCGTCGCCGAATTCACCCGCACCGGCTGGTGGAACGGAGCGGACGATGCCGCGATGCGCCGGATCTACGAGAAACAGCTCTTCTCGTTCTTCGATGTCGAGCATTACGACGCCTTCGCCCGCTCGCAAGATTTGGCCGTCGGTTATCGCGTCCATGGCGTGCTGCCGGCCGTCGCACATGGCGTGCCCGGCGTGCTCGTCGCCTATGACACGCGCAGCCAGGAACTGGCCGAGACGCTGAAGATTCCGGTCGTGCCGGAGGCGGCGCTGGCTGAGGGCGGCTGGCGCGCGGTCTATCAGGAGGCGGCGCTGAACGGCCTCGCGAAGAGCTATGCCGGCTCCTACGACCGGATGCGCGGCTTCCTCGACCGGAACGGCATTCCACACCGGATGTGAGGGCTGGCCAGGGCTCATGAACGGCCTTCGCAGAGGCGCGAAGGCCCTCCGGCTATCGGCTTCCACGAACCAGGAGACGATCATGAAGATCGAATACGATGCGGGCACGGCCCTTTCGATCATGCGGGGCAATCCCGTGCGCGGCTGGACCTCGGGCAAACCCGAGAAGATGGCCAAGGAACGCCTGACCACGGGCGACTATGTCGCGGTCGAGCATAAATCGAAGTTCCGGCTCGATCCGTCCGCGCCGATCTTCACCATGGGTTCCTGCTTCGCACGCGAGGTCGAGAACATCCTGATGACGCGCGGCCTGCCGCTGCTGCTCGAAGGCCATGGCGTGCCGGCCGAGCATTTCGAGAGCTGGAACGAGGAGAGCGGGCGCGGCGGCGGAGCCGATCGCGGCCAGCTTAGCCGGGGCGCGCTGAACAAGTACTCGGTGCGCTCCATGACGCACGAGATCAAGCGCGTCCTGCTCGGCGAGAGCTATCCGGACGAGGGGCTGATCGAGCTTGCCCCCGGGCAGTGGTTCGATCCGCAGGCCAGCGGCCTCAGGCTGCTCGATCGCGAGACCGCTCTCGCCAACCGCAAGCGCCTCACCGCTGCCACCGCGCAGATCAGGCAGGCGCGCGTCTGCTTCTTCACGCTCGGCCTGACGGAGACCTGGCTCGATGCGCAGACTGGTATCGCGATGAACGCCCATCCCGGCCCGGTCTGGCTGCAGCGCATGCCGGAGCGCTTCCGCTTCGTCGATTACGGCTATGAGGCGACGCTGGCCGACATGCTCGACATCATCGGGCTGATCCGCGAGCACTGCCACCCGGAGATGCGCTTCGTCGTCACGGTCTCGCCGGTGCCGTTCGGCGCGACCTTCAAGGATGCCGATGTCATCGTCGCCAACAGCGCCTCGAAATCGGTGCTGCGGGCGGTCGCCGAGGAGTTGTTCCGCCGCTTCGACTTCGTCGACTACTTCCCGAGCTACGAGATCGTGCTGAACTCGCCGCGCGCGCTCGCCTTCCAGGACGACCAGCTCCATGTCGCACGCGACATGGTCGGGCATGTGATGGAGACCTTCCAGAGCGCCTATCTGGCGCCGCAGGAGCAGCCGCAGGCGGCCTAGCGCTCGACGCTGCGATCAGGGATCGCGGCCGAGCAGGGAACGGTGCCAGCTCAGCGAGAGCGTACCGGCGAAGTCGTCATCGGCGAGCCCGATGGCGAGGCCGCGGGCGAAGACCTCGTGCAGGAGCTTGTCGACCATGGCGATGCAGCCCAGCGCCGTCGCGAGGCGCTGGGGGAGTGGCTGTGCCGCTAGCGAGGGCTCCTCGCGCTCCGCTGCGCGCAGGACACGATGGGCCAGAGCGAGATTGGCCTTGAGCCCGATCGCGGCAAACTCGTCGAGCTCGTCGGCGAGCTGCCCCTGGCAGCGCATCAGGCCGATATTCCGGCGATAGAGGTCGATATAGTAGAGATGGCCGACGACGAGGCGCTGGTAGAAGCTCTGGCCGGGCTGGCGCTGCGGCCGGTGCGCGCGAATTGCTTCCATGAAGGCGGTGAGCACGTCATGTGCGACGCCACGCTTGTCCTTCCAGTGCAGGTAGAAGGTGCCGTGGGCGAAATCGGCGCGCTTGCAGATATCGGCGACCTTGAGCCCGCCGAAGCCTGAATCCTGGATCAATTCCGCCGCCGCGATCATCAGCTTTCGCCGGGTCATCTCCGAGCGGGACAGTTTCGGCGCGACTTCGAGCTCGGCCCGCATGGCTTCGGGCAGGCTGAAGCCGGAGGTTGCGGCTCGCGGCTCGCTCGAGCCAGAGGTTGCGTTAACGGCCATTCTGGCCGCGTCGAGGGCTTCGTTCGCCTGCTTTGCGGATGGATGACCGCTTGACACGTCTCGTCTCCGATTCACATACTGACATTGATATCAGTTTCAGGATCGTGATGCACCCATCTCTAGCACATCGCGGCGCGAAAGGGTTGCAGGCCTCGGCGGGCGGGGCGCCGATCTCGTTCGCGGGGATCACGAAGCGCTACGGCCCGGTCGAGGCGCTCCGGGAATTCTCGCTGGATATCGCGGGTGGGGAGTTCGTCACCTTCCTCGGCCCGTCGGGGTCCGGCAAGACGACGGCGCTCAACATCCTCGCCGGCTTCATCGAGCCCAGCGCCGGCGACGTGCTGATCGACGGCGTCTCGATCACCCGCCTGCCGACCGAGAAGCGCAATGTCGGCATGGTCTTCCAGAGCTATTCGCTGTTCCCGCATATGGATGTCCGCGACAATGTCGCCTTTCCGCTGCGGATGCGCGGCGTGCCCAAGGCCGAACGCCATGCGCGGGCCGAGCAGGCCTTGGCCATGGTCCGGCTCGCCGGCTATGGCGGGCGCAAGCCGCATGAACTCTCCGGCGGCCAGCGCCAGCGCGTCGCCTGCGCCCGCGCCATCGTCTTCGAGCCGCGCGTGCTGCTGATGGACGAGCCGCTCGGCGCGCTCGACCTCAAGCTGCGCGAGGCGATGCAGGACGAGATCAAGGAGGTGCAGCGCCGCATCGGCTGCACCGTGATCTATGTCACGCATGACCAGGGCGAAGCGCTCGCCATGTCCGACCGGATCGTGGTGATGAGCGAGGGGCGCATCGAGCAGATCGGCGCGCCGGCCGCGGTCTATGACAGTCCCAGCAACGCCTTCGTCGCGCAATTCGTCGGCGAGACCAATTTTCTGCCCGCCGAGCTGACCGGGGGGCGGCTGGCTTTTGCGGGGGCTGATGCGCCGGCGCCTGCCCGCCTGCCGGAAGGTTGGCGCGGGCGGGTGGCACTACGGCCGGAGCATTTCACGCGGGTCTCGGAGGCTGGGGTTGCGCCGGTACTTGCTGGGCGGATCGGTGATGTCGCCTTCCATGGCGGCAGCTATCGCTATGTCGTCGAGACCGAGAAGGCCGGGCGCGTGATCGTGCAGGAGCAGCGCCGGCATGGCGGCGACGGCCCCGTGGTCGGCGCGTCCGTGACGCTCGGATTCAGCCTGGAAAGGGCCGCGTTCCTCGACGGCTGACGATCGATTCCACAACGACAACAAGGGGAGGGAACGAACGATGACCGCAGTGACGAGACGTGACATGGGGCGCCTGGCATTGGGCGGCGCGGCGCTTACCGCCTTGGGCACGAGCGCTCGCGCGCAGGCCGTGACGATCACCGTCAACGGCTCGGGCGGCAGCCTCGCCAAGTCGCTGGAGCGGATCTACGAGAAGCCCTTTACGGCCGAGACCGGCATCGGCGTGCGCGCCACCGCGCCCGTCTCGCTGGCCAAGCTCAAGGCGATGGTCGAGACCGGCAACATGGAATGGGACCTGACCGAGATGGGCGGGGCCGACATGATCGAGGCCGTGAAGAACAACTGGCTGACCGAAATCGACTGGTCGATCGTCGATCCTGACAACAAGCTGCCGCCGATCGCCCGCCAGAAATACGGCATGGTCACCTCGACCTTCTCGACCGTGATCGCCTATCGCACCGACAAGTTCGGCGGGAAGGCTCCGAAATCCTGGGCCGATTTCTGGGACGTGAAGAGCTTTCCGGGGCCGCGCGCGCTGCAGGATTCGCCGGTGCAGAACCTCGAATTCGCGCTGCTCGCCGACGGCGTGCCGGCCGACAAACTCTATCCGCTCGATGTCGAGCGCGCCTTCAAGAAGCTCGACCAGATCAAGCGCCATGTCGCGGCCTGGTGGACGACGGGCGCGCAGCAGGTCCAGCTCCTCGTCGATGGCGAGGCGGTGATGGGCACGGTCTGGAACGGGCGCGTGCCGCCGCTGAAGAAAGAGGGCAAGCCGGTCGACATCATCTGGAACGGCGGGGCGCTGCAGCTCTCGTACTGGGCAGTGCCGAAGGGCGCCAAGCACCCGAAGGAAGCGATGCGCTACATGAAGACGCGCCTCGATCCCGACAAGGGCGTCCAGCTCCTGCAGGATTCGCCTTATCCCGGCTTTGCGCCCGGCCTGATCGAGAAGGTGGACCCGGAGCTTGCGAAAATCCTGCCGATCCATCCCGACAATGTCGCGGTCCAGTATTCGTTCAACCCGGAATACTGGAGCGAGCACCGGCCGAAGCTGACCGAGCGCTGGGCCGCCTGGCTGCTGAGCTGAGGGTCAAGGGCCGGGGACAGGTAACGTGCTCAGGAAGTCGATGGTGGCGCCGTTGCTGGCCGCGCCGCTCCTGCTGCTCTTCGCGATTTTCTTCGTGGTCCCGTTCGTCGAGATCATGCGGATTTCGTTCGCGGGCAAGGGCGGGGCATGGGCCGGCGTCAGCTGGCTGATGTCCTCGCCCGTCTTCGCGCTGGTCTTCCTGAACACGCTGAAGCTCGCGCTCAGCGTGACATTGATCTGCCTCGTCCTCGGCTATCCTGCCGCCTGCTTCATCGCCGGCCAGCCGGCCTCGCGGCGCGGTATCTATCTCGCGCTGGTGCTCCTGCCGTTCTGGACCAGCGTGCTCGTGCGCACCTACACATGGTCGCTGGTGCTCGGGCGCGAGGGGCTGCTCAATGCCTCGCTGATCTGGCTCGGGATCACCTCCGAGCCGCAGCGCTTCATGTTCACGCCGCTCGCCGTGCATCTCGGCATGGTGCAGATCCTGCTGCCGGTCGCGATCCTGACGTTGGTCGGCGTGATGACCGAGCTCGATGCAGGGCTGGTCCGGGCCGCGCGCGTGCTCGGGGCCTCGCCCTGGCGCGCTTTCTGGCATGTCTACCTGCCAATGACGAAGCCCGGGATCGTCGCCGCCGCGATGCTGCTCTTCATCCTCTCGCTCGGCTTCTACATCACGCCGGCGCTGCTCGGCGGGCCGCGCCACCGCACCATCGCCAACCTGATCGATCTCCAGGTTCACCAGATGAACGACTGGACGGCGGCCTCCGCCATGGCGCTCGTGCTGCTGGCGACGACGATCGCCGCGGTCGCGCTGCTGCGCTGGCTGGTGCCGGAGCGCAATCTCTACGGAGGTGCGCGATGAGCCCCCGTATCGTCCGCATCGCGCTCGCCCTCTGGTTCTGCGCGGTCGTCTTCTTCCTGCTGTTTCCGCTGGTCTTCCTGATCCCGCTCTCTTTCAACGAGTCGGAGATACTGAGCTTTCCGCCGAGCGCCTGGTCGCTGCGCTGGTACCGTGTGCTGTTCACCGATGCGTCCTGGAGCGGGGCGCTCTGGCTTAGCGTCAAGATCGGTGTGCTCGTGACGATCCTGTCGGTCGCGATCGGCACGGCCAGCGCATTGGCGATCGTGCGCCATCGTCTGCCGGGCGCGGGATTGCTCTACGGGCTCGCGATTGCGCCCTTGATCGTGCCGGGCATCGTCATCGCGCTCGGCATGTTCATGCTGTTCGCGCGGCTGAAATGGCTGGAGAGCCTGACCACGCTGGTCCTCGCTCATACGGTTGTCGCTGTGCCCTATGTCATTGTCGTGGTCAGCGCGGCCCTGCGCAATCTCGACGAGACGATCGAGCGCGCGGCGCGCGTGCTTGGCGCCGGGCCGTGGCGGAGCTTCCTGCTGGTCACATTGCCGGCGCTCAGGCCCGCGATTCTGGCCGGAGCGATGTTCGCCTTCTTCGCTTCCTTCGACGACCTGATCATCACGCTTTTCGTCTCCGGAGCGATCGAGACCCTGCCGCTCCGGATCTGGAACGACCTCAATCTCAGGCTCGACCCGACCGTCGCCGCCGCCGCCTGCGTGATGGTGGCGATGTCGATGGTCGGGCTCGGCATCGCGGAAATCGCGCGCAGCGCCGGCTTGCGCCGGCTCAGGACGGAACAGGCCGATGGATAGGGAATTGCAGGAAGCCGCGGAGTTGCGCGCGCTGATCGAGGCCGAGCCGTTCCCGCGCAATCTCGCGGCCTTCATCGAGGCTTGTGCCGCCGAAATGGGCGATGCCCCGGCGGCGAATTTCTTCGAGGCGGGCATCGTCCTGAGTTATCGCGAGCTTGCTGAGAAGACGCGTTCGCTCGCGGCGGGGCTGGCGGCGCGCGGCATCGGCTTCGGCGACCGCGTCGGCGTGATGCTGCCGAACATTCCGGCCTTTCCGCTGACCTGGCTGGCGCTGGCGCGGATCGGCGCGATCATGGTGCCGGTCAATGTCCGCTATACCCCGCGTGAGGTCGCCTATGTGCTGACCGATAGCGGCGCCGGGACGATCGTGATCGAGGCCGGCGTGCTGGCCGAGATCGGGGAGGCGCCGGAGGTCCGGGACCTCGCGGCCTTCGCCAAGCCGATCGTCGTCGGCGGGGAGGGCGATTGGGAAAAGCTGGCCGCGACGCCGGCGGCGGGTTTCGCCCCGGCGCGCGAGCCTGAACTCGATGACCTCATCAACATCCAATACACCTCGGGCACGACCGGCTTTCCCAAGGGCTGCATGCTCAGCCACCGCTACTGGCTGACGCTGGGCCGTGTCGCGGCGATGCGCGCCAACGGCATCGTCAGGCATGTCATCGCGGCGCAGCCCTTCTACTACATGGACCCGCAATGGCTGTTGCTGATGGCGATGCGCCTAAAGGGCACGCTCTTCGTCGCGGCCAAGGCCTCGGGCACCAATTTCCTCGACTGGGTCCGACGCTACGGTATCGAATACTGCATCTTCCCGCAGATCGTTCTGAAGCAGGCGCCGCGACCTGACGATCGCGACATTCCGCTGAAGATGGTCTCGGTCTTCGGCCTGCGGAAGAACATGCATGCCGAATTGGAAGCGCGCTTCAACGTGGTGGCGCGCGAGAGCTTCGGCATGACCGAGGTCGGCTCGGCGTTGTTCACGCCCTATGGCGCGACCTCGATGGTCGGCTCGGGCACCTGCGGCATCGCCTCGCCCTTCCGCGAAGCGACTGTTCGCGACGAGGACGGCAACGAAGTCCCGCCCGGCGAGATCGGCGAATTGTGGATTCGCGGGCCCGGTATCCTTCAGGGCTACTGGAACAAGCCTGAAGCCAATGCCGACAGCTTTCGCGAGGGTGGCTGGTTCCGCACCGGCGACCTGTTCCGGCGCGACGAGCGCGGCTTCCACACGATCGTCGGGCGGATCAAGGACATGATCCGCCGCTCGGGCGAGAACATCGCGGCGCGCGAGGTCGAGGCCGTGATGCTCGGCTGGCAGGATATCCTCGAAGCCGCCGCGATCCCCGTCCCCGATATGGACCGGGGGCAGGAGGTGAAGGCCTGCATCGTGCTCAAGCCGGGCGTTGCGGCCGCTGCCTTCGATGTCGATGGATTCTTCGCGCATTGCAGCGCGCATCTCGCACCGTTCAAGGTGCCGCGCTTCCTCGAATTCCGCGCGAGCCTGCCGAAAACCCCGTCCGAGAAGGTCGCCAAGCACGTCATCGTCGCTGAGCGCGAAGACCTACGTGCTGGCGCCTATGACCGCCTGTCCCGCGGCTGGCTCGCCGGCTGAACCGCTTCCGTTTCGAGACATCCGCGCCGAAGGAGAACCGCCTTGCCGCTTCGCTACGAGAAGGATGGCGACATCGCCGTCTTCACCATCGAGAACGGGTCGGTGAATCCGACCAATCCGATGATCCACAAGGAGCTCTTCCTCGCGCTGAAGGATTTTCTGGCGGATACCTCGATCCGCTGCGGCATCCTGACCGG
This sequence comes from Allobosea sp. GW821-FHT09G06, assembly GCF_059416005.1. Taxonomy (NCBI): domain Bacteria; kingdom Pseudomonadati; phylum Pseudomonadota; class Alphaproteobacteria; order Hyphomicrobiales; family Alloboseaceae; genus Allobosea; species Allobosea sp. GW821-FHT09G06. Next base: position 352,203 of record NZ_JBWKOI010000001.1, read on the forward strand.
GGCGGGCGAGCGCGGCTTCTGCGCCGGGGACGACATCAAGACCCCTTACAAGCGCGGCACCACCTCGCGCGACGAGCTCGCCGACCATCTCTGGCCGCATAATGGCGAGGGCGAGACGCCGCATGACTTCTCCTGGTCGCGCGACGTGCTGGCGCTCGAGCGCTTCAAACCGATCATCGGCGCGGTCAATGGCTGGTGCCTGGGGCAGGGCATGATCTACCTGCTCTCGCTGACCGATATCCGGATCGCCTCGACCAACGCCAAGTTCGGCTTTCCCGAGGTCGCCTATGGCATGGGCGGCGCGGGCGGCACCTCGCGGCTCGGCCTGCAATTGCCGCATACGGTCGCGATGTGGATGCTGCTGACCGGCGACCCGATGGAGGCCGAGGAGGCCCTGTCGCACCGGCTGGTCAACAGGGTCGTCGCGCCGGATGCGTTGATGGCGACGGCCCGCGAGGTCGCCGGCAAGATCGCGCGCCATCCGCCGGAGGCCGTGCGCGTCGAGATGGAGGCCTATTACCGAGGCCGCGAACTCTCGCGCGCCGATGCGCTGGCCTTCACCAAGCATCTCTACCGGGTGCAGCGCATGGGCCTGCGCGAGGAGCCGGTCCAGCCGGACCGTTTCCTGTATCGGCAGGGCTGAGACGGACGTGGCGCGCTATTCGTAGCGCGCTTCCAGCCGCCGATCGATCCACAGAGCCGCCAGCGTGCAGAGCGCGCCGGAGAGCAGGTAGAGCCCGACCCAGGCGAGACCGAAGGCGCTGGACAGCGTCAGCGCCACCAGCGGGGCGAAGCCGGCGCCGATCAGCCAGGCGAGGTCGGAGGTCAGGGCTGCGCCGGTATAGCGGTATTGCGGCTTGAAGCTGGAGGCGACCGCGCCGGCGGTCTGGCCATAGGCGAGGCCGAGCAGGCCGAAGCCGACGATGACATAGATCGTCTGGCCGGCGAGGCTGTCGCCGAAGAGCAGCGGCGCGACGATGCTGGACAGGCTGAACAGCGCGATCATGCCGCCCGAGAGCAGGAGCGTGTTGCGGCGGCCGATCTGGTCGGCGATCAGGCCGGAGGTCACGACCGCGCCGGCGCCGACCACGGCGCCCGCGCTCTGCACCAGCAGGAACTCCGAGACCGAACGGTTGGTGAAGAGATTGATCCAGCTGACCGGGAAGATGGTGACGAGGTGGAAGAGCGCGAAGCTCGCCAGGGGCACGAAGGCGCCGAGGATGAGCGTGCTGCCGTGGACCCGGATGAGCTCGACCACCGGAACCGGCATCAATTCGCGGGTCTGCATCAGCTCGGCGAATTCAGGGGTCGCGACCATGCGCAGGCGGGCGAAGAGCGCGACGACATTGATCGTCAGCGCGACGAAGAACGGATAGCGCCAGCCCCAGCTCAGGAAGTCCTCCCTGGAGAGCGCGCCCTCGAAATAGGCGAAGAGACCGGCGGCGAGGATGAAGCCGAAGGGCGCGCCGAGCTGGGGCAGCATCGCGTACCAGCCGCGGCGGTTCGGCGGGGCGTTGAGGGCGAGCAGGGAGGACAGGCCATCCCAGGCACCGCCGAGCGCGATGCCCTGCAGCAGGCGGAAGCCCGCGAGGATGACGATCGACCAGATGCCGAGCGTCGCATAGCCCGGCAAGAAGGCGATTGCCGCCGTCGAGCCGCCGAGCAGGAAGAGCGCGGCCGTGAGCTTGGTCCCGCGGCCGTAGCGCCGGTCGATCGCGAAGAACAGCACCGAGCCGATCGGACGGGTGACGAAGGCCAGCGCGAAGATGCCGAAGGCGTAGAGCGTACCGGTCAGTCGGTCGGCGAAGGGGAAGACCAGTTCGGGGAAGACCAGCACGCAGCCCAGCCCGAAGACGAAGAAGTCGAAATATTCCGAGGTTCGCCCGATGATGACGCCGAGCGCGATATCGGTCGGTGCCACATGGCCGTGGCCGTGCTCGCCTGTCTTGTGACTCGATGAACGGCTCGCCGCGTCAGCGCTCATGACCGCGAATTCCTCTTTGGCGGGCCGGCCGTCAGAACCGGACTTGCCCGCACCTCCTGCAAATGGATACGGTGGATAGAAGCCACCCGTCAAACCGCCGCAATGGGACAGATTGTCCGATGTGCAGTGCGGGAGAATGGGAATAGAGAACGGCGGTCCCGGATCAGGGAGGTCTCGAGTCTCTTGAGAATCTTTCGAACTCTATCGATTTTGCCGTTGTTCGCGCTGCTCGGCGGCTGCCAGATGGTCCTGCTCGGCCCATCCGGCGATGTTGCGTTGCAGCAGCGAAACCTCCTGCTCGCCTCGACGGCGCTGATGCTGCTGGTCATCGTGCCGGTGATGGCGCTGACGATCTTTTTCGCCTGGCGCTACCGCGCCTCGGCCAAGGCGAGCTACGACCCGGACTGGAACCACTCGCTGCCGCTGGAGGTGGTGATCTGGTCGGTGCCGCTGCTGATCATCGTCATCCTGGGCGCCATGACCTGGATGGGCACGCATCTGCTCGATCCCTATCGCCCGCTCAACCGGATCAGCGCCAGCAAGCCGGTGGTCGAGGCCAAGGCCGGCGGCAACGGGGTCAAGAAGGAACCACTCGTCATCCAGGTCGTCGCGCTCGACTGGAAATGGCTGTTCCTCTACCCGGCGCAGGGCATCGCCTCGCTCAACGAGGTGGTGGCGCCGGTCGACCAGCCGATCGAGTTCCGCATCACCTCGTCCTCGGTGATGAACTCGCTCTTCATTCCCGCGCTTGCCGGCCAGATCTACGCGATGCCGGGCATGCAGACCAAGCTCAACGCCGTGATCAACCATGCCGGCGAGTTCGAGGGCTTCTCGGCCAATTACAGCGGCGCCGGCTTCTCCGACATGCGCTTCCGCTTCCGCGGCGTCGACGACAAGGGCTTCGGCGACTGGGTGCAGGGCGCGATCCGCAACGGCAGCACGCTCGGGCGCGAGGAATATCTCGTGCTGGAGCGCCCGAGCGAGCGCGAGGCTGTGCGCTATTTCCGCGACATCCCGTCCGATCTGTTCAGCGCCGTCCTCAACATGTGCGTCGACCGGGCCAAGATGTGCACGCGCGACATGATGGCGCTGGACGCCAAGGGCGGCGGCGGCAAGGAGGGCATCCATATCGTCGCGCAGCTCGAATACGACAAGAGCGTGCGCCGGGGCGGGCAGCCGATGCCGCCGCGCCCGTTCGTGACGGCGATCTGCACGCCGACCGATGTCTACGGCACCGCGGGCGTCACCGCCCGCGCCGCCAACTAGGCGAGTGAGCGATGACCTACCCCGACTGGTGGAAGCTGATCTTCGGCCGCTTCACCCTTGAAGCGATCCCCTATCACGAGCCGATCCTGATCGGGACCTTCGCCGTGGTGGCGCTCGGCGGGCTTGCCCTCGTCGCGCTGGTCACCCGCTACAAGCTCTGGGGCTATCTCTGGCACGAGTGGTTCACCAGCGTGGACCACAAGAAGATCGGGATCATGTACATGATCCTCGGCGTGATCATGCTGCTGCGCGGCTTCGCCGACGCGCTGATGATGCGCGGCCAGCAGGCGATCGCCTTTGCCGGCAATGAGGGCTACCTGCCGCCGCACCATTACGACCAGATCTTCACGGCGCATGGCGTGATCATGATCTTCTTCGTGGCGATGCCCTTCGTCACCGGCCTGATGAACTATGTCGTGCCGCTGCAGATCGGCGCGCGCGACGTCGCCTTCCCGTTCCTCAACAATTTCTCGTTCTGGATGACGGTCGGCGGCGCCGTGCTGGTGATGATGTCGCTCTTCGTCGGCGAATTCGCCAAGGTCGGCTGGCTCGCCTATCCGCCGCTCTCGGGGGCCGCCTACTCGCCCGGGGTGGGCATGGACTACTACCTATGGGCCCTGCAGATCGCGGGCGTGGGCACGACCCTGTCCGGCGTCAACCTGATCGCGACCATCGTGAAGATGCGCGCGCCCGGCATGGACATGATGAAGATGCCGGTCTTCACCTGGACGTCGCTGTGCACCAACGTGCTGATCGTCGCGACCTTCCCGATCCTGGCGGCCACGCTCGCGCTGCTCACGCTCGACCGCTATGTCGGCACGAATTTCTTCACGAACGATCTCGGCGGCAACCCGATGATGTACGTGAACCTGATCTGGATCTGGGGCCACCCGGAGGTCTACATCCTGATCCTGCCGATCTTCGGCGTCTATTCCGAGGTGGCCTCGACCTTCTGCGGCAAGCGCCTCTTCGGCTATGCCTCGATGGTCTATGCGACGGTGGTCATCACCATCCTGTCCTATCTCGTCTGGCTGCACCATTTCTTCACGATGGGCTCGGGCGCCAGCGTGAACTCCTTCTTCGGCATCACGACGATGATCATCTCGATCCCGACGGGCGCGAAGATCTTCAACTGGCTGTTCACGATGTATCGCGGCCGCATCCGCTTCGAATTGCCGATGCTGTGGCTGCTCGCCTTCATGATCACCTTCGTGATCGGCGGCATGACCGGCGTAATGCTGGCGGTGCCGCCGGCCGATTTCATCCTGCATAACAGCCTGTTCCTGATCGCCCATTTCCACAACGTCATCATCGGCGGCGTGGTCTTCGGCGTCTTCGCCGGCATCGCCTACTGGTTCCCCAAGGCCTTCGGCTTCAAGCTCGACAAGTTCTGGGGGCTGCTGTCGTTCTGGTTCTGGGTGATCGGCTTCTACGTCGCCTTCATGCCGCTCTATATTCTCGGCCTGATGGGCGTGACGCGGCGCCTCAGCCGCTTCGAGGACCCCTCGCTGCAGATCTGGTTCGTGATCGCGGCCTTCGGCGCCGTGCTGATCGCGCTCGGCATCCTCTGCTTCATCATCCAGATCGCGGTCAGCATCATCAGGCGCGAGCCATTGCGCGACACGACCGGCGACCCATGGGACGGGCGCACGCTGGAATGGTCGACCTCCTCGCCGCCGCCGGCCTATAATTTCGCGTTCACGCCGATCGTGCATGACCTCGATGCCTGGGCCGACATGAAGAAGCGCGGCTACCGGCGCCCGCTCGGCGGCTTCAGGCCGATCCACATGCCGCGGAACACCGGCGCTGGCGTGATCATCGCCGGGCTCGCCACGATCTGCGGCTTCGCGCTGATCTGGTACATCTGGTGGCTGGCGGCGCTGACCTTCGTTGGCGTGGTCGCGACCGCGATCGCGCATAGCTTCAACTACGACCGCGACTTCCACATTCCCGCTGACGCGGTCGTGCGGGAAGAGGAAGCGCGCAGCCGGCAGCTCGGACGGGCCTGAGGGGCGATGATGGCCAAGGCGAAAGCACAGGCACAGGCCGCGAGCGTTCCGGCATTCTATGTGACCGAAGACGAGCACGCCCATTCAGGCGGCTCGACCATGCTGGGCTTCTGGCTCTACCTGATGAGCGACTGCCTGATCTTCGCAGTCCTCTTCGCGACCTATGGCGTGCTCGGGCGCAATTATGCGGCCGGGCCATCGGGCGCCGACCTGTTCGATCTCAGGCTGGTCGCGGTCAACACGGCGATGCTGCTGTTCTCTTCGATCACCTATGGCTTTGCCATGCTGGCCATGGACAAGGGCAAGCAGGCGCTGATGCAGCGCTGGCTCCTCATCACCGGGCTGTTCGGCCTCGCCTTCCTGGCGATCGAGCTCTACGAGTTCGCGCATCTCATCCGCGAGGGTGCGACGCCGATGCGCAGCGCCTTCCTGTCCTCCTTCTTCACGCTGGTGGGCACGCATGGCCTGCACGTCACCTTCGGCCTGATCTGGCTGACGGTGCTGATGGTGCAGGTCTCGAAGCGCGGGCTGATCGAGGCCAACCGGCGGCGCCTGCTCTGCCTCTCGATGTTCTGGCACTTCCTCGACGTCATCTGGATCGGCGTCTTCACCTTCGTCTACCTGATGGGCGTGCTGAAATGAGCGGTTCCCACGACCAAGCCGAACAGCATGGCGCCCATGGCGATGACCATGCCCCGCATGGCAGCCTGCGCGGCTATGTCACCGGCTTCCTGCTCTCGGTCGTCCTGACCGCGATCCCGTTCTGGCTCGTCATGAACGACGTGCTGGGCAATGCGACGCTGACGGCGATCGTGATCATGGCCTTCGCCGCCGTGCAGATCGTCGTGCACATGGTCTATTTCCTGCACATGAACGGCCGCTCCGAGGGCGGCTGGAACATGATGGGCCTGATCTTCACCATCGTCATCGTGGTGATCGTGCTCGCCGGTTCGCTATGGGTGATGTACCACCTCAACACCAACATGATGCCGGACATGCACAAGATGTGAGACCGGATCGGTGCCGATGGATGCGGGCGGGCGAACGCGTCGCGGCTTTGCCCGGTTTGCCTTCGCGGCGGCGCTCGGCCTGTTCACGCTGGCTTTCGCCGGGCTCGGCATCTGGCAGCTTGAGCGCCGGAGCTGGAAGCTCGACCTGATCGCCCGCGTCGAGGCGCGGATTCATGCTGCCCCCGTCGCGGCGCCGGGGTCGGCGGAGTGGTCGAGGATCAGCGCAGCCACCGACGAATACCGCCGCGTCTTGCTGCAAGGCCGCTATCTCGATGTACCGGAGACGCTGACCATGGCGGTGACCGAGCGCGGGCCCGGCTTCTGGGTTCTGGCGCCGTTCCGCAGCGATGACGGCTTCACCGTGCTGGTCAACCGTGGCTTCGTGCCGGAGGACCGGCGCAATGCGAGCGAGCGGCGAGCGGCAGACACGAAGGTGGTCGGCCTGCTGCGCTTGAGCGAGCCCGGCGGCGGCTTCCTGCGCAGCAACGATCCCTCTGCCGGACGTTGGTATTCGCGCGATGTCGCCGCGATCGCCTCTGCGCGCGGGCTAGGCGTGGTCGCGCCCTTTTTCGTCGATGCCGATACAGCTTCCGAACCCGGCCCGCTGCCGCAGGGCGGCATGACTCAGGTCAGCTTCCGCAACACGCACCTGATCTATGCGCTGACCTGGTTCTGCCTCGCGCTGATGAGCGCGGGCGCCGCGGTCTTCCTGATCCGGCGTGGAGGGGACGAAGCGCCGTGAAGCGGCTTCAACCGGGCCGCTTCCTCAAACGAAATCAGGCGCCCGGAGGCGCCTGAGAGCTGTTGCGATACCGCCCCGTTCCGGACCTGCCGAAGCGGCGGCCCGCTTACTTCGTGGCGGTGCCGTAGGACTGCCAACGCTTGAGGAACTCGTCGCGCTTGGCGGCGGCCTCGTCCTCGTCGATGGCGAAGATCTTGACGCTTTCCATGGCGGGCAATTCGACATGCTTGGAGACGTCGATGTCGCTGCGGCTCGGGCGGCGGAAGGCGTTCTCCAGCAGGGCGATCTGCGCTTCCTTCGACAGCATCAGGTCATAGGCCGCCTTGGCGGCGGCGCCGGCCGGCGCGCCCTTGACCAGCACCTGGAACTCCGGCGTCGAGAAGGTGCCCTCGGCCGGGTAGAGCAGCGAGATCTCGCGCTGGCCGCCGGCGACATAGGCATAGGCGTTCGACTCGAAGGTCAGGCCCATGGCGAATTCGCCCTGGCCGACGGCGCGCAGCACCGTCGAGGCGGCGCTGGAGACGGTCAGGTTCGCGGCGAGCGCCTTCAGGCCGTCCGGGCCCATCAGCTTGTCGACGCCCCAGAGGATGGTGAAGGCGGTCGAGCTGTTGGCGGGGTCGGCGATGATGATCTTGCCCTTGAAGGCGGGGTCGATCAGGTCCTTCCAGGTCTTCGGCGCCGGCTTCCCGCCGAGCTGGTTCTTGTTGATCATCGCCACGACGAGATGGACGTTCGAGGCGGTCCAGAGGTTCTCCGGGTGGCGCAGCGCGGCCGGAATGGCGGACGCGGCCGGGGAGGCATAGGATTCGAAGAGTTGCTTGAAGGCGCCCAGCGTATTGGCGCTGGAGCTCCAGAAGATGTCGGCCTGGGGCTTGGCGGCCTCGGCCTCGATGCGGCGCAGCAGCTGGCCCGAGCCGCCGGTGATCGTGCTGATCTTCAGGTTGGGCTGCTTCTCCTTGGCGACGCCGAGCACGGCGTCGACGGATTGCGCGTTGTTGGAGGTGTAGAGCACGACGGTGCCCGAGGCGCTCTGGGCGAATGCAGGCGCGGCGGCCATGCCGGCGAGGCCGGCGAGCACGGTGCGGCGGTCGATCAGGTGGGTCATGGTCGTTCCTTTCATTCCGCCTTCCCCTCTGAGCGCGGGCGGCAGGCGGCGCCGGCCCGGCCTTGTCTGGTTCGGTTCGTTCAGCTCTTCGACGAGAACAGGTCGATCTTGAAGACGCGGGTCGCAACGATGATCGGGATCAGGATCACCGCGACCAGCACGAGGCCATAGGCCGAGGCCGGGGCCATCAGGTTGGAGTCGATCAGCTTGTAGATCTGGATCGGCATGGTCTCGCGCCCGCCGGAATAGACGATGATCGAGGCCGAGAGCTCGGCGACGGTGGTCGTCCAGGTCAGGACCGCGGCAGCAGCGACGGCCGGCAGCATCAATGGCAGCACGACCTTGAAGAAGGTCGAGACCGGCGGCACGCCGAGGCTGATCGAGGCCTCCTCGATCGAGTTCGGGATGTTGTAGAGCGTCGAGGAGGAGTTGCGGATGCCGAAGGGCAGGCGGCGCACGACATAGGCGAGCACGATGATGCTGGCCGTGCCGGTGAGCGGCAGGAAGCCGGTGTTGAAGGACATGATCAGGCCGATGCCGATGATCGTGCCCGACAGCGCCAGCGGCAGCGCCGTCAGGTAGTCGAGCGCGGGCGTCAGGATGTTGCGCTTCTTGACGATGAGGTAGCTGACGATTGCCGAGAATGTGATGCCGATCGCGGTCGCGGCGGCTGAATAGAGCAGGGTGTTGATCACCGGATCGGGCGCGATCCTGACGAGGCGCTCGACATGGGCCGTGGTCCACTCGCCCCAGCGCATGACCGGGCCGCGCGAGACGGTGAAGGCGCCGACGACGATCGAGCCCAGCGGCAGCAGCGAGACGATGACGAGGAGCCCGGCGGCAAGCCCGATGAAGAGGCCCGGCAGGCCACGCAGCTTCTCGGCGCGGGCGCCGCGGCCTTGCGTGACCTCGTGGCGGCCGCGCGAGACGATCCAGCGCTGGACGAAGAGCACGATCATCACGAGCGCGATCGAGACGGTGGCGAGCGTCGACTGCATCACCGGGTCGGAGCCGCCCTCGGCGACGGCGGCCTGATAGGTCAGGACCGAGAGCAGCGGCACGCGGCTGCCGAGGATGGTGGCGGTCGCGAAATTGCCGACGACCAGCGTGAAGACCAGCAGCGCGCTTGCGAGAACCGAGGGCAGCACCACCGGCAGCATGACATTGAGGCGCGAGCGGGCGGGCGAGGTGCCGAGGCTCTGGGCGGCTTCCTCAAGCTGCACGTCGAAGCCGCGGATGGCGGCGAGCGTGCCGATATAGGTGTAGGTGTAATAGGTGAAGGTCATCACCGTGATCAGGCCGGGCCAGCCGTAGAAGCTCGGCATGTCGATGCCGTGGCCGCCGAGCCAGCGCGTGATGAAGCCGTTATTGCCGAGCATCATCAGCCAGGTCTGGGCGGCGATGACCTCGGGGATGACCAGCGTGACCAGCGGCAGCACCGCGACGATGCCCTTGCCGGGAAAGTCGAAGCGCGCCGTGAAATAGGCGAGCGGCACGCCGATCAGCGTCGTGGTCAACGTCACCGCGATGCCGAGCACGATGGTGTTAAGGATGGCGGCGAAATATTTGGGGTCGCCGGCCAAGGTCACCCAGCCGTTGCGGCCGCCGCTGCCGATCGAGCCGGTCAGGACGTTGAGCAAGGGATAGAGCAGGAAGACGGCCAGGATCGCCAGCGCCAGCGCGGAGAACCAGAACCAGATCGAGCTGAACTGGCGGGTCATGACGCGAGCACCAGCGTGCGGGCGGGGTCGAAGCCGAGGCCGACGCTGGCGCCGGGCTCGAAGCGGTCATGCGCGCCGCTCTGCAGGTCGACCGCGAGCACGCGGCCGCTGTCGAGCGCGACCTTGTAGCTGGTCTTGCCGCCGAGATACTGGCGATGCGCGATCTTGCCCGGCAGCGTGCCGGCCGTGCCGGGCTCGGCCAGCAGGATGTCCTCGGGGCGGGCGACCAGCGTCGCCTTGCCGGCTACGAGGGCGGCCGGGGCGCGGGCCGTGATGGCGGCGCCGTCGAGCGCGATGGTCGCGGTCTCGCCAGCCTGGCGCGCGGCGGTCTCGACCGCGACGATATTGGCGCCGCCGACGAAATCCGCGACATAGCCGGTGCGCGGCTCGCGGTAGATCTGGGCGGGGGTGCCGACCTGCTCGAGCCGGCCCTGGTTCATCACGCCGATCCGGTCGGACATGGCGAGTGCCTCCTCCCGGTCATGGGTGACGAAGACCGTGGTGATCTTCGCCTCGCGCTGGAGCTCGACGATCGTCTCGCGCACCTGGAGGCGCAGCTTGGCGTCGAGATTGGAAAGCGGCTCGTCCATCAGCAGCACCTTCGGCTGGATGACGAGAGCGCGGGCGAGCGCGACGCGCTGGCGCTGGCCGCCGGAGAGCGCGGCCGGATGGCGGCTACCCAGATGGCCGAGGCCGACACGCTCCAGCGCCGCCTGGACCTTGGGTTTGATCGCGCTTTCCGCCAGCTTGCGGGCGCGCAGGCCGTAGGCGACGTTGTCGAACACGGTCTTGTCCGGGAAGAGCGCGTAATCCTGGAAGCACATGCCGATATCGCGCTTGTGCGGCGGCAGATGCGTCACCTCCGTGCCGCCGAAGCGCATATGGCCGCGCTCGGCCGGGACGAAGCCGGCGATGGTGCGCAGGAGCGTGGTCTTGCCGCAGCCGGACGGGCCGAGCAGCGTGAAGAACGTGCCCGGCTCGATCGTCAGCGCGAGCCCGTCGATGACGCGCTGGCCGCCATAGGCGACGGCCAGATCCTCGATCGCGATACCCATGGCGTTCCCCTCCAAAAGAAAGCTCCGGCGGATCGGCGCCGTCTCGGAGCGAATGTTCTGTAGTCGGCTTAGCGCTTCATCGCGGTCTCGACGAGTCCCAGCATCTCGCGATGGCGGGCCGGATCGCCGGCCGCCATGATGCGCTTGCCCGTCTGGTGGTCGATCGGCCGTCCGTCCCAATCGGTGATGACGCCGCCGGCACCTTCGATGATCGGGCGGAAGGGCGCGAAATCCCAGAGCTTCAGCCGCGTGTCGAAGGCGGCATCTGTGCGCCCCGAGGCCAGCAGGCCGAAGCTCATGCAGGCGCCGCCCCAGATGCGCCAGGCGGTCGCCGCGCGCATGGCGTTGAGGGCCGGGGTCTCTTCCGCGTCGAAGAAGTCGGGATTGCTGGCGGACAGGATGGCCTCGCCGAGCGCGCCGCAGGCGCGGGTGCGGCAGGGGCGGCCGTTATGCGTGGTGGGGCTGCCCTTGACGCCGATCCAGCGATCGCCGGTGATCGGATGGTCGATGATCCCCAGGATCGGTTCACCCTCTCGCATCAGCGCGATCAGCGAGCCGTAGACCGGCAGGCCGGCGATGAAGGCGGCGGTGCCGTCGATCGGATCGAGCACCCAGACCAGGTCGGCATCGCCATCGGTGGGGGCCTCCTCCTCGCCGATGATGCCGTGGCTCGGAAAACGGTCGGCCAGCATCTCGCGCATGCGCCGTTCGATGCGGGCGTCGAGTGCGGTGACGAAGCTGCGATCGGGCTTGACCTCGACATCGGGGCGCACGGTCGCTGCCTCGCGCAGGATCGCGCCACTTTCGGTCGCGAGTTGGAGGGCGAAAGCCAGCCACTCGTCCTGATTGTTCCCGGCGCGCATTCGTGATCCCCGATCGCTCTGGAGATGGCTTAGCATTTGTGGATATCTGTGGCAATGTGTATTTATGTGTATTTCATGAGGGCTCTGGTTGTGCGCCGCTGCGAGCGATGCCATGAGCGTTGCGGAGGAGGCGATTGCACATGTGGCAAGGCGATCGAAAGCAGCGCATCGGCACGCTTCTCGAGACGTTCGGTAGCGTTTCGGTCGAGCGGCTGGCCCAGGAATTCGATGTCTCGAACGAGTCGATCCGCCGCGATCTCGTTGCCATGGAGCGGGACGGCCGGTTGCGGCGCATCCACGGTGGTGCGGTCAGCCTTCCCGCAGAGCAGGATGCGTCCTACGGCGCCCGTTCCACGGTACGGCTGCAGGAAAAGCGTGCCATCGCACTGGCTGCGCTGGCTCTGATCAAAAGCGGCCAGACGCTGTTCCTCGACGGTGGGACCACGACGGCGGCACTGGCGGAGGAGCTGAAGAGCGTTCCCGAGCTCAACATCCTGACGAACTCGCTGCAGGTCGCAACCAGCATGGCCTCGACCCAGCAGAGGATGGGCAGCCGCGTCTTCCTGCTCGGTGGCGCCATCGTGCATGAGCCGCCGGAGACCGGCGGCGCGTCCACGATCAACGACATCTACCGCTTCAAGGCCGATGTGGCGCTGCTGTCGCCCTTTGGCGTCGATGTGGATGGCGCAGCGACCAATTTCTTCGAGCACACCGCCGAGATCGCCCGGGCCATGGTCGCCAATTCGGCCAGCGTCGTCCTGATTGCCGACCATTCCAAGATCGGCGTCACGAGCCGCGTTCGCTTCTGCGAGCTCGACCGGGTTTCCGCCATCGTGACCGACAGGAAGGCGAGGCGATTGCCGGCTCTGGCCGCGCTGTCGAACGTCGTCGGGCGCGTCATCGTCGCCGAGGCCTAAGGCATCGAACAGAAAGCACTCTGTGAAGTGAAGCGAGCTGCTGAGCCCCCTTACGTCACGACGAAGCCGTGGGCGAAGGGGTCGCGATCGTCGATGAAGATCGTGTTGTAGCCGGTCATCCGGGCCCAGCCGGCGATGGAAGGGATGATCGCGGGCCGGTTGGCGACGGTCACGGCAGCCTCGACGCGACCCTTGAACAGCGAGCCGATGATCGATTCATGCACGAACTCGTCGCCGACCGCGAGCTTCCCCTTGGCGGCGAGCTGGGCCATGCGGGCCGAGGTGCCGGTGCCACAGGGCGAGCGGTCGATCGCCTTGTCGCCGTAGAACACGGCATTGCGGGCATGGGCCTCGGGCTTTGTCGCCTTGCCGGTCCACTGGATGTGGCTGAGGCCCTGGATCTCGGGGTGCTCGGGATGGACGAACTCGTATTTCTTGTTCAGCGCGGCGCGCAGCTTCGGCGACCAGCCGATCAGCTCGCCGGCGGTATGGTCGGCCATGTCGCGGAAGTTCTTCTGCGGCTCGACGATGGCGTAGAAATTGCCGCCATAGGCGACATCGACGACGATCTCGCCGAGGCCCTCGACCTCGGCCGTCAGGCCCTCGGCATAGAGGAAGCCCGGGACATTGGTCAGGCGGACCTCCTCGACGAAGCGGCCTTCCTGGCGGTAGCTGATATCGACCTTGCCGGCGGGTGCGTCGATCGAGAGCTTGCCCGGTTCGCGCGGGGTGATCAGCCCATTCTCGATGCCCATGGTGATGGTGCCGATGGTGCCGTGGCCGCACATCGGCAGGCAGCCGGAGGTCTCGATGAACAGCACGGCGACATCGCAATCGGGGCGGGTCGGCGGATAGAGGATCGAGCCCGACATCATGTCGTGGCCGCGCGGCTCGAACATCAGGCCGGTGCGGATCCAGTCGAACTCGCGCAGGAAATGCGCGCGCTTCTCCAGCATGGTGTTGCCTTCGAGCCGCGGGCCGCCGCCGGAGACGAGGCGCACCGGATTGCCGCAAGTGTGACCGTCGATGCAGGAGAAGGTGTGGCTGGCCATGGCCTTCGTCTCTCAGAAGCGCTGCGGTGAGAAGGAAGCGATATCGATAACTGGGGGCCGATCCGTCAAGAGATCGGCGACGAGCCGGGCGGTGCCGGCCGATTGCGTCAGGCCGAGATGGCCATGACCGAAGGCGTAGACCACGCGCGGCGTGGCGCGAGCGCGGCCGATCGCCGGCAGGCTGTCCGGCAGCGAGGGGCGGAAGCCCATCCATTGCACGCCGTCATCGGGCCTAAGGCCGGGCAGGAAGGCGCGGGCCTTGGCCAGCATCGCCTCCGAGCGGCGGAAATTCGGGGGCAGGTCGAGCCCGCCGAGCTCGACGGCGCCGCCGACGCGGATGCCGATCGAGAGCCGGCTGACGACGAAGCCGTGGCCGCCGAAGGTGACCTGCGTGCGCAGGTCGAAGGCATCGGGCGGCAGCGTGGTGTTGTAGCCGCGCTCGGTCTCGAGCGGGATGCGCTCGCCGAGGCTGTGGGCGATGCGATGGGAGAAGGCACCGGCGGCAAGGACGACCTGCGCGGCCTGGCGCGAGCGGCCGCCTCGGACATGGACCGCTATGCCGTCGCCGAGCGGCTGCAGGCTTTCGACCTCAAGCCGCTCGATAATGCCGCCGCGGGCGCGGAAATGCTCGGCCAGCGCCAGCGTATAGCCCTGCGGGTCGGCGATCGAATACCAGCCGGGGGTGAAGGTGCCGTGGGTGAAGCGCGGGGCGAGGCCGGGCTGGATCGCGGCCATGCCGTCGGCGTCGAGATGCCGGAAGGCGATGCCGTGTTCCTCGCGTGCCTGCCAGCCGGGCAGGGAAGCCTCAAGCTCGGCCTTGCTCTCGTAGACCTGGAGATTGCCGTCCTTGCGCAGCATCCCGAAGGTGCCGGTTTCCTGCAGGAAGGGTTCGAGCTCTGCCTTGGACAGGTCCATCAGGGCGGTCTGCGCCGCCGTGGAATGCGCGACGCGGGCAGGCGAGCAGGCGCGCCAGAAACGGAACATCCAGGGCGCGATCCGGAGCGCATAGGCCGGCGGCACCGAAAGCGGCCCGAGCGGGTCGAGCAGCCATTTCGGCGCCTTGCGCAAGATGCCGGGCGAGGCCAGCGGCAGGATGTCGGTAAAGGCGAAGGCACCGGCATTGCCGGCGGAGGCGCCCGCGGCCGGCCCGGTCTTGTCCAGTACGGTGACCGCAAGGCCGCGCCCCTGCGCCGCGATCGCGGCGGAGAGGCCGACCACGCCGGCGCCTATGACGATGACATCGGGCTTGGCCATCTGCGGATGCGTTTCACGAATGCGGGCTGAAATGTCGTCCGCGGCCGGCGAGCCGCCCGGACACGCCCGGCATGGAGCTTTTCGACGCGCGGCGGAAGGTCTTCCGCCGCGCAGGGTTGCAGGATCAGGCCGCGTATTTCCGCACGGCGTCCTGCTTCGACCAGTCGGCATACCAGGCGTCGAACAGCTTGAGCTGGGCTTCGCAATAGCCGCGCTGGCTGTCGCTCAACGCATCGGTCTCGTTGAAGTGCAGCGTGTATTCCGCGTCGCCCTTCATCACCATCATGTGCTTGAAGAACAGGACGAGGTCCGGGCCCGCATCGAAGGAGGAGAGCACGCCAAGCGCCTGCTCCAGTTCCTGTGCGCGGCGGCGGGCCTCGGCGTCGCCGGCAGCGGCGGCGACCGAGAGCTTGCAGAGATGGAGCACTTCCTTCGGCAGGACATTGCCGATGCCGGTGATCGCGCCGGTCGCGCCGCAATTGACGTAGCCATGGACGACGGTGGTGTCGATGCCGATCATCAGCGAGACGTCGTCGTCGCGGCTGGTGATGTTCTCGGCCGCATAGCGCATGTCGTCGGCACCGCCGAATTCCTTGAAGCCGACGAGGTTCGGATGGTCGGCGCGCAGCGCGAAGAACAGGTCGGCGCGGGTGGCGAAGCCGTAATAGGGGCTGTTGTAGATCACGGCCGGCAGGCCCGGCGCAGCGGTCAGGATCGCCTTGAAATGAGCCTTCTGGGCGGCGATGACCGAGCCGCGCGAGAGGACGCGCGGGATCACCATCAGGCCCTGGGCGCCGACCTTCTGGGCGTGGGCGGCATGGGCGACGGCGGAAGCGGTGTTGACCGCACCGGTGCCGACGATGACCGGGATGCCGGCCTTCACCAGGCGCTCGACGCCTTCCATCCGCTGGGCATCGGTCAGGAGCGGCCAGTCACCCATCGAGCCGCAATACACGACGGCGGACATGCCGGCGGCGATCAGCTCCTTGCCCTTGCGCACCAGCGCGTCGAAATCGGGCGTACGGTCCGCCTTGCACGGGGTCATCAGCGCGGGGATCACGCCGGAGAAAATCTGGGCCTTCATCTCGGTCTCCTTTTGGCTGTCGTTCCTGCGGAGACCCCGTCGCGACGCGACGCGCTCCTCCCGAGCGCTTTATAGCGATTTGCATATTCTTTGTCGACAAGAATTACGCAAAAAGCTCAGAGCGTAACGTCGAGCCTGTCCTCTCCGATCATAAGCTTTTGAATCTGCTGAACGATCTGTTCGGCATGAGCCTTGCCCAGGCGATCGGCCAACGCCATGTCGCGCGCCACTATCGCGGCGATCATGGCCTCGTGCTCGTCGACGAACTGCTGCGGCAAGCGGTCGTCATAGGACTGGTAGTAGAGCCGCAGGAAGCGGCGGCCCTCGTCGAGAAGGCGGCTGAACAAGCTGTTGAAATAGGGGTTGCGGCCGGCTTCGGCGATGGCGGCATGGAAGGCGGCGTTGGTGGCGATCATCGCCAGGGCATCCTGCGCCTTCACTGCGGCGGCGAATTCCGCCTGCCGGGCCTGGATCGCTTCGAGGTCGGCCGGGCGGCGGTTCTGCGCGGCAAGCTGCGTCGTCACGCGGTACATCAGCGTCAGCGCGTCGAAGAAGGGCGACATGTTGAGGAAATCGAGATTCGCCACCATGGTCGAGCGGTTCGGCAGCGTGTCGATCAGCCCTTCGCCGGCCAAACGCACCAGCGCCTCGCGGATCGGCGTGCGCGACATGCTGAAGCGCTCGGCAAGCTGCACCTCGTCGATCGGGCTGCCGGGCGGCAGGACGAGATCGAGGATTTCATTGCGCAGCAGGTCATAGACGAATTTCACGCCCGAGCCGCGCTTGCGCTCCGGGGCGGGCGCGGCCTTGGTCTTGGTGGCTTTCATGGGGAATCCTCTTGTCGACAAGAGGAATACTGTTGACGCGGCCGCGGATCAATCTGGTGCCGGCGTTTCGCCCCGTCGCAACGGCCGTCATCACCCGGAAAGTGGCCGGTTCCCGCCTCAGTACCGGTTGAGGCGGGTGGCGTCGCGGATCGCCGTGATGCCCGACAGGGCCTCGGACGACCTGTTCACCTTGTACAGGGTCTCGAAGATGCGGCCGGCATCGTCGTAGCGCCCGAGATTGTAATAGGCCCAGCCGCGCATCAGCATCAGGTCGGTCGTCTCGGGCGCGTGCCGGCGCCGTTCCGACAGGGTGAGCAGCGCGCCGTTGAAATCCTTCGCGTCGTACTGGGCATAGAACCGTTCCGACAGGAGCAAGGTGGCAAGCTCCCGGCGGCGCGCGGGCGGCAGGTTGGTGGCGCCGGCCGCGGCCACAGCTTCGCTGGTCAGGCCCTGCTGGATCTTGGCATAGGTCAGGCCGGTGGCGGCATCGGCCGCAACCTCGGCATTGCCGCTGCGCTGCGCCGCCTCGAAGGCCTGAGCCGCGGCGACCGGACGCTTGAGATTGAGCAGGCACCAGCCGCGCTGCAAGGCGGCAGCGCCGGAGCTGCCGTTGCCGCAATTGCCGCTGACGGTGCGGGGGGCCGCTGCGCGCCCGGCGGTTGCCACCTCCTCGCGCTCGACCGGGCTTTCGCGGCGGGTGCGTGCCGTGGGAACTGGACGCTGTCCGATCGGCTCGGCGACCGTGTCCGGACGCGGGACTTCACGGATTTCCACGGGGCGCTCGGTGGTCGCGGCCGGGCGCGCACGGCGGGGATTGAGCACCTCCGCGATCCGCTGCGAGCGGCTGCCCCATTCGGCGACGAGCGCGCGAAGTCCTGCCTGATCACGCTGCCGTTCGCGGACCAGCGCCAGGCCATAGGCCGCCGGCTCATAATTGCGATCCCATGAGAGCGCGGTCTCGAACCAGGTTCCGGCCGGAGCGGTCTGCCCGGCATTATAGGCATACCAGCCGAGCGCGCCGGCGCCGGGCGCGTATTTGTCCTGCCCGACCGCTCGGGCGATGCGCTCGACCACCGTGCGGTCGAGACGCGGCGGCGGCTCCTGGGTCAGCAATGCGGTGATGACGTCGAGATAGGCCTTGCGATTGGCTGCGCCGGCTTCCAGCCATTGGGCGCCGAGCGTCTCGGCTTCCTGATATTTCTTGGTCGCGCCCAGCGCGAGAACGGCCCCCTCGGCCGCCTTGGCGCCGCCATTGCGCGTCAACGCCGTCTGGAACCAGGTCGCGGCCTTGGCCGGCTCGTCATGGTGGAGGGCGTAGAAGCCGAGCAGGATGGCGTCGTCGGGCGTGGTCGCGGCATTGGCGAGGGCCTCGATGCGCTGGATCTCGGCAGCGGTCGCCTTCTGGGTCGGGTCGTCGGCGGCCTTGCCGATATGGCGCCTGGCGATCTCGTCTCGGATGCTCGCGAACTCGTTCTGCCGCTCCTGGGCAAGAAGCGCGTCGACGAGAGCCTCGGGCAAAGTGGCGAGCGCCTTCTGCATCGTGCCGGCGCGCTCGGCCGGGTTGGTGCAGTTGGTCAGGACGTAAGCATAGGCGTCGCGGGCCCGCTCGGGCTTGCCGGTCTGGACGAAGGCCTCGGCGACGCGCCAGAGCGCATCGACGCTGGCGCAAGTCAGCAAGGCCGGCGTCTCGGTGCCCAGGCGGATGACCTGCTCCCATTGCCGGGCGTTCGATGCGTTGACGAGGCGCTGGCGCGCCTCGGCCGCGTCGAGCTGGGCGATGAGATCGGCGGGCGCGCGCCAGTTCGGATCGGCACTGCCACGCTGGGCGATGGCAGCGCGGACCTCACCGTGCTTGCCCTCGGCGAAGAGCCGCCACATCCGTTCGAGCTCGGGATCGCCGGCCTGCCCCTGGGAAGCGGGATCGGTCGATGGCTTCCATTCCGGATAGAGTGCCCTGAGCCGCGCGAGCTCGGCCTCGTAGCGGCGGGTATCGCCCTGCGCCGCAAAATAGCGCAAGGCGGTCTCATCGACCTTGGGCGCGGGCGAGGGGGGCGCTGCCGGGCGGTCCGGCGCCGCGGCTTGCGCGATTTCGTTCGCTGCCGGAGCGGGCGGGCTCTGCGGCGATTGCTGCGGAGCCTGTGCCTGCGCGGGCTGGATCATCGACTGTGCCGGGTCGCGCGAGGCGGTGTCATGGCCGTAGCGGCCGAGCGCGTAGAAGGCGAGGCCCGAGACGGCGACGGCGATGAGGACGGGTTTCACAGGCATTGCGGATACCTCTCGCTGAGCATCGAGAGGGCGAGGAGATGCAGCGTCGAAGGGTAATAGGCGGTGGGCTGGAATGTCCTGAGCTCGGCCGGAACCGGCGTGCCATCGAGCGCGCAGGCCATCGCGGCGGAGAGGATGCGGTAGCCCGCATCCGGCAGCGGCTCGACCGGCTTGCCGCTGACCACATCGACGACGGCCGTGCCATCGGCCCAGGCCTGGCGGAACGGCGCGAGGCGCGCCTTGTCGCCTAGCCCCGCGCGCAACAGGTAAAGCGGAATACGGATGGCGTTATAGCCGAACTGGGCCGGGAAACCTTCGGCCGGCTTGGGGACGGCCTTGATCGAGAGCCATTCCGGCGCCGGCATCTTCCGCTTGGCGAGCTCGTCGAGCAGTTTCAGTCCGCTGGCCTGCACCTGCATCCAGCGCTGGTCGCCGGTCAATTTGGCCAGCACCGGAAAGGCTTCGAACACCCAGTAGGACGGGTTGATCACCGGCCCGTCGGCCCGGTCCTTCTCCGAGAAACCCACCGCGCCGGGCATCAGCCAGGCCTGCCCGGCATGTTGCCTGAGCGCCACCTTGGTCAGCGCGTTGGCGATCTGGCGGGCGGCTGCGGTATGAGCCGGCATGTTCCAGCGCGCACCGGCGCAGGCCAGGGCCTGCGCGATCAGGAGATCGCCATCGCTGGCATTGTTGATGTCGGTGACATGGGGGCTCGCCTTCGGGTCCCAGCGCCAGGCCGCGAGGCCGTCGTCGCGGATCAGAAGCTCCGTGCGGGTGAAGGCGAAGATCTTGGCAAAGGTCGCGCGGTCGTCGGCGAGGCAGGCCAGCAGCAGGCCGTAGCCCTGGCTCTCGCTATGGCTGATGCCGCCATTCACATCGTCGACAACGCGCCCTTCCGTAGTGATGAACTTGTCCCGGTAGAGCGCCCAGGCATCGGCGGGCACAGCTGCATGGGCGCCTGAGGCGAAGCAGAAGAGGGCGGCGACCATCGCTGCGAAAACCCGTCTCATGATCGCCGTCCCAACCGCCCGAGCATCAGGGAGGTTCCGATGCCCAGCCCGATGCAGGCAAGCAGCAGCGCCAGCGCGTAAATGCCGATATTGCTCGACATCCAGTTGGCGAAGACCAGCCGCATGTTGGTGAGGCTGAACGGCCGGGTCATGACGAAGGAGGTCTTGTCGGCCGAGATGACATGCGCGTCCTGGGCGCCGCGGAATGCGGTGATCCGCCCGGCCATGCCGGCCCAGTTGCCGGGCGAGACGATGCGGCTGACGGCGCTCTGCAGGGTCTCGTCGCGACGCGCGATGAAGGCGGTCCAGACCTGCCGCGTCTCCGCGTCGGCGGCCTGGGCCGCGATGAGTTCGGTGCCCTCCGCTGGCTCGTAGAGCGTGGGTGCGCGGGACGGCGCGCGCAACTGCGCGAAGGAGAGGTCGAAGGTGCTCTGGAGCCACTGGTCGAAGCCGACGAAATAACGGGCCAGCGGGCCGCCGAGCGAACCGCGCCAGCGGTCGCGGACGGCTTCGGTGGTCGGTGCCGCGCCGCCGGAGGCCTCGGGCGTCGCCTCCCGGCCCTGGAGGCGGTTGATGACGGCGTCGAAGACGGCGGCGCCTTCGGCATCCGGCGTCACCACCACGGCATCGGCACGCTGCGGCCAGGTGGCGCGGACATTGTCGGCGATGCCGACGCGCGGCAGCAGTCCCGCGGGCATCTGGCCGGCGGTGCCGACGATCAGGGCCGGCCTGTCCCCGACCAGCGCGGGGTTGCTCACGACATCGACGGCGAGCGGCCGGCTGGCGTTGCGCGCGATGCGCGCGAGCAGCGTCGCCGCGGCGCTGAGATTGGCGGTGTCCTGCCGGCCCATGATCAGGGCGACGCGCGACGCGACCGAATAAGGGAAGCCGGTGCCGGCGATCGCCGCGAGGTTGGGGCTGACGCCGATCTTGGCGAAGTCGGGCATGGAGAGGACGGAGGTGTCGAACAGGGCGAAGCGGCTCTTGCCCGGCAGCGTCGCGCCGGGGCCGCAGGCGAGGTCCGACTTCGTCAGCGTCACCGCCTCGAACCAGATTTCGTTGATGCCAGGCTGGAAATGCCGCAGCGGGATGGTGATCGGGAATTGCTGGAAGAGCCCGCCCGTCGCCGCATTGAGCGGCACGGTCGCCGCGACATTGCCGTTGACGAAGATCTCGATATGGCTGTCGCCGGGCAGGACCTCCTGCGAATAGGCGCCGTCGAGATAGAGCGTCGCCTCGCCATAAGCGTTGGCATAGAAATCGCCGGGCATCGCGACGACCGCGCGCAGGCGCATGCGCCGGCCGGTCGATTCCTGCGTGGGGATGCCGAACTCGGAGAAGCGGATCGCCTGCCGGTCGGAAATGAAGGGCGCGTCCGGCAGGTGCCAGCTCGCGGTGTCCATGGTCTTGCGGTTGATATTGGCCGGCCGGGATACCGGCGCGGTCAGGAGCTTCGCGATCAGGGCTTCGAGATCGGGCCAGCCCTCGCCGGTGACGAGCAGGAGATCGGCGCTTTTCTGCGCGGGCACGAAGCCGAGGAAGCTGCGGCCGTTCGCTTCGGCGGGGAGCGTGCCGAGCAGCGTGCGCATCTCCTCGTTCGTGCCGAGCGCGACGGTGAGCGTGCCCGGCCTGATGCGCGCGGGCATTTGCTCGGCCACCGTCACCGCGACTTGTCCGTAGCGGCCGCGCAGCGCGAGCGCCTGGGCGGTGGCGAGGATGCTGCCGGCGGCAACCCCTCGCGAGGCCCCGGGCGCGACGATGACGATATTCGTCTGCCCGCCTTCATCGGCGCCGATGGCGGCGAGGTCGTCGATGCCGCGCAAGGCCGATGGCCGGGCGCTCGCATTCCTGAAGCTCAGGCGCGTGCCGGCACCGTCGATGCGGGTCCAGAGCTCATAGGTCGAGCCGACCGTGCAATCGGTGCGATGGCGCTGCACGGCCTCGAAGCCGATCGTGTTCTGGCCTGCCCGGAGCAAGCCCTTGCGCAGGGCGACCGAAGTCCGCTTCAGCCGGTCGGACGAGGCGATCGGCATTTCGCTGACGCGCTCGCCGTTGATCCGGACCGTGAGGCGCGAGGCTTCCGGCATGACCACGAGCGCGTTCTGGAAGGCGATATCGAGGTTCAGCTCGGCGGCGGCCTCGTCCTGCGTCAGGTAGAACGCCCAGTTGCGCATGTCGCTCTCGCCTTCGAGCGTGACACGCGCCGCCGGCAGGAGCGGCTTGAACAGGAGGGCCGGGGGCGGTGCTGCCGGGCTCTCCGTCGGCGCTGCGGCAGGCGCGGAGCTCGCAGGCGGAGGAGGGCTCGCCGGAGCCTGCGCGGGCGGCGCGATCATGAACGGCGCCGGCCCCGGCTGGGCGGGCGGGGCTTCCTGCGCCGGGAGCGGTGCGGCGGTCAGCAAGGCCGAGGTGGCGATTGCGGCCAGCTGCGTGGAAAATCGGAAGCGCGTCATTCCGCAGCTCCCGGACGGGTGGTCGAACGGGACAGGCGGTACAGGCCGAAGAAATAGGAAAGGCCGCGACTTGCCTGAAAGATGGCGAGGCGCATGAAGCGTAGCGTCCCCAGGATCACGCCGGGGTTGTGGCGCCGGGCCTTCTGGAAGCGGCTCCAGTTCTCGGCGTCCGAGAAGGCGAGGTCCGCGATGATGCGGCTATGCAAGGGCTCGGTCGGCTCATAGCTGCAGCCGAGCAGCAAGCCCTTGTCGTCCAGCTCGCGCCGCCGGACACGGACGGGCAGCGCGCCTGCGGGCATGTCGATCGTGGTCTCGAATGCAATCTCACCGGCGGTGTCGATCGGCAGCTTGTCGAACTCCTTCGACATCACCCGGACGGCGATGCCGTCGACGGAGACGTTTTCGGTGACGACCCGGGCCTTGCGTCCGTCGATGCTGATCTCGCCGCGGCGCTTCACCGCAAAGCGCCGTGCGCCGCGCCCTTCCGGGCGCTCGGAAACGACGCCGAGCGCGCAGCCCGCCATCAGCAGGTTGAGGATGTTCCACATGCCGACGACGAAGGTGATATCGGCGTTATAGGGCTCCGTGATGATGCGCCAGTAAGTCGCGACGAGGCCGAGCGTGAGCACGGCGAAGATGATGAAGAACGGCCGGCCGAGTTCGGAGACGCGCCTTGTCTCCAGCGACTCGTTCTTGGCGGTGACCTTGAAGGTCGGCTTGCTCGGGTTGAGCAAGACCGAGATCACCGCCGGCAGCAGGTAGACCGACTGGATGAACTCGTAGAGCTCCGAGATCCAGGGCCAGCGATAGCGCCCATAGAGGTAGTTCTGCATCATCAGGTTCACCACCATGTAGCTCAGCACATAGGCGATGAACTCGGGCCCGGAGGCGACGAAGATCTCCAGGCCGAAGAACAGGTAGAACAGCGGCGCGACGAGGAAGGTCAGCCGTGCGAAGGGGAAGAGCCAGAACAGCGCCGATGACGAGTAGCAGAGCCGCTGCGGCAGCGAGAGGCCGCGCTTGAACATCGGGCGGTGGAACATGAGGATTTGCATCATGCCCTGGGCCCAGCGCGAGCGCTGGCCGATGAAGCTGGTGAAGGTCGCAGGCTGGAGCCCGGCGATCAGCGGCTTGTCGACATAGACGCTGTGCCAGCCGGTGGCGTGCAGGGTGATCGCGGTTTCCGCGTCCTCGGTGATGCTGCGCCCGGAGAAGCCGTTGGTGGTCTCGAGCGCGGCCCGCCTGAGCACCGCGGCCGAGCCGCAGAAGAAGGAGGCGTCCCATTTGTCGAGGCCGCGCTGGATGATGCCATAGAACATCTCGTTCTCGGAGGGCATCGAGCGGAAGGTCTGGAGATTGCGCTCCAGCGGGTCCGGGTTGATGAAGAAATGCGGGGTCTGGACCAGGAAGAGCTTCGGGTCCTGCCCGAAATAGCCGATCGTCTCGGTCAGGAAGCTGCGCGCCGGGGCATGATCGGCGTCGAAGACGACGATCAGATCGCCCTTGGAATGCGCGATGCCGTTGTTGAGATTGCCGGCCTTGGCGCTGATATTGCGCTCGCGGGTGAGGTAGTTGACCCCGAGACCCTCGCAGAGCTTCTGCAGCGTCGCGCGGCGCTCGCGGGCGGCGCTGGCCGCGGCGAAATCGTCGGCATTGCACTTTTCGTCGGTGGCGCCGTCGTCGAGCAGGTAGATTTGCAGGCGGTCCGGCGGGTAGTCCATCGCCAGCGCCGCTGAGAGCGTCGTCGCCAGCAGCTCCGGCTCCTCGTTGTAGGAGGGCACGAAGACGTCGACCGTTGGCGCATTCGCCAGGTCGATCGGCGGCGTCTCGCGCTTGCGCAGCGGCATCGCCACCACGAAGAGGCTGAGGCCCAGCATTCCGATATTGTAGAGCTCGGCGAGATAGACGATCAGGCCCGGGATGAAATCCTCGAGCTGGTTGACCGGCGGCAGCGTGCTGGTCGTGCGCCAATAGACGTAACGCAGCACGATCGCCGTTCCCAGGCCGAGCGCGATCAGCCGCCAGACGCCGTAAGGCCGCAGGAACTTGAGCACGATCATCGCGCCGACCACGATCGTGCCGGCGATCAGATGCGCCTGCAGGCTGATCGGCAGGGTCACCAGCGCGATGACGACGATCGCGGTCAGGGCCCAGAAGATGACGTAGCTCGCGGTTCGCATCGGGCGTTCGGCTATCCGGTTCGGCTCAGGGCGCGGGTGGCGGCGGGACGGTGGGGTATCCTTCGAGGGGCCTGGCGGAGATCGGGGCAGGGGCCTCGACTTCCACCGGCGCGGGCCGTTGCCTGCGCTCCGACCGTGGCCTTGCGGCCTGCGGGCGCTGCGGGGGCTCGCCGAAGGAGGGCTGCGGCGCTTGCGGATAGATCGGCGCGCCGGCCTCGCCGAGTTCCGGGGAGGGGGCCGGGGCATCGCCGATCGGGTTCCAGCCGACGCGCTGCAACCGGGCATTGAGCGAATAATCATAAGCCAAGCGCAGGAGCGAGGCCTCGGTCGCGGCGGGATCGCAGATGCGCAGGCGCAGCGAGATCACGCCCGATCGCGGCCGGAACACGCTGTCTCCCCGTGCCAGCCGCTGCCAAGCGTAAAGGCAGGCTTCGCCGCCAGCACCGCGCCCGAAGGCATAGCCGAAGGGGCCGTATCTGTTCTGGACGAAGACGGCGGAAGGCGCCATGGCGACGCCGGGGAGGCGTTCTTCCATCTCCCTGGCGATGGCGAAGTCGTCGACGCCGGGTTCCCGCAGCAGGTTGCCTTCGACGCCGGCCTCTTCGGGAAGGTCGGCCGCGGTGAGGAAAGCGACGTGAAAGGCGTTCTCGCCGGGCGTCCGGCCGCGGGTCGCCAGGGAAATGGTCTGCGAGACGCCGTTCTCATAGGTTCGCTGGGTGACGCCGATCACCGGGACGCTGCCCGGCGGAGGCAGTGCCATCGCACGGCCGACATCGACGGAAACGGCGCGCGAGGCGGAGACGAGCTGGTCGCCGGAGAAGCGCTGTTCGCCGCAACCAGCGAGTAAAAGGGCAAGGCATGAGGCCGCAAGCCCGCTTGCCACAGGTCTGGAGACGCCACGGAACGCGCTGGGAGGCATCGAAGCGATGGTGTTCCAGGTCCTCATAGGCACGCGCGCCGATGTCGGTACAGCATCGTCATGTGTTGACCATTGGTTAATACAGGTTAACGCGCGGTTACGCTCGCCAGGGGCGCTGCGCTGCAGGCTTCGCGCGTGCGGCCGCCCCCAATACAAGTGATTCGCGAGGTTATTCCAACCTTTGGTTGGCTGAGTGTTGCGGTTCCGCTGCCGAGCCGAGCCGGCCGTGCCCTCGCAAGCACACGGGCAACCGACGGAAACGCTCCGTCGGAAGGACAAAAAAGACCGGGAGCTGCGCGATCGCGGAGGCTTGAGAGGCGCATGTCAGCCCGCAGGAGGCGATTGGCGACATGCCGCCCGTTCAAAAACAGCAGGGGACAAATTTGCCGGATTTCCGGGTGGGGCTTACCCGGCCTGGTCCTGCGTCAACCCACCTTGCGCAAGGCTCCTGTCCCGATGCGTTTCGTGCGAACCGGCGCCCGCTTCGCACGAAACCGCTCTAGCAGCCGATCACCTTGAACTCGACCCGGCGGTCGAGCGCGTCGCTGGCATCGTCCTTGCCGGTGCCGACGAGGTTCTCGCGGAAGCCGCGACCGGTCGCGATCATGCGGCCGCGATTATCCGGTGCGCCGGTGAGCAGCAGGTCCATGACGAACTGAGCCCGCAAGGCGGAGAGCCGGTCGTTCACCTGCGGCAGACCGGTCTGCGAGGTATGGCCGACGATTTCCAGGCAGGCGCCCTTCTGGCGGGCGCGGGTCGCGATCTGGCTCAGCCACATCGGGTAGGGTTCGGTGATTTGGCGGTCGTCGATGAACTGGGTGGTGCCGGGCTTGAACAGGAGCTTCACCATCAACCGGTCCGAGCCGAGGCCGTAATCGATCAGGTCGCCGAAGGCGTCGACCATGTCCTCGCGCCGCGCGAGCTTGCTGGCGGCGAGATAGGTTCCGATCCTGACGCGGTGCTGCTCGCCGCCGGGCAGCTTGCGGGCCGCCCGGTAGAAGGCAAGCGCCTCGCGGAAATGCTGCGTCTCGTAGGCGAGGATCCCGTCATTGATCAGCGCATTGGCGGTGAGCCGCTCGACATAGCCGGGATCGATGGCGTCACCGAGCTTCGTGCCCTGGCAGGTCTTGATATAGGCATCGGTCGCTTGGTCCTTGGCCCAGAGCGGCGAGTCCCGATAATACTGTGTCGGCGTCGCGTCGACGCCCTCCGGCCGGGCGCGCGAGACGCCCTTGGACACGACGCTGTTGGACTTGAGATCGGCCAGTGTCAGGCAGATCCGGTAGGCGTCGCGCGGCCCGTCGGCGGCGCCCTGGTTGTTCACGGCGGTGAAGGTGCCGACCAGCACCACCGGCTTGCTGGCGAGGGCCTCGCTGTCGAAGGGCAGGACGGTGAAGCGCGGGTAGTTCGCCTTGACCATCTCCATCAGCGTCGCCTGCATCGAACGCGTCGCGGCCGATTGCGCGCCCGAGGCCGCGTCGATCAGCGGGTCGATGACGAGATTGACCTTCTCGCCGGTCACTGCCGCCTTGCCGAACAGGTCGTCGGCCGCCTTGCGGAGCGCGTCGGCAAAGGGAACCGGCGTTGGCGGCGCAGGCTGGGCGCCGGCCGTGGTCATGCCCGCCAGCAGGGCGAGGCCGATCGCGACGGTCGTGAAGCGGACAAACCCCGTCATGGCTCACCTCTCCAGCTTCGGGCGGGCTTTCCGCCGCGGAGGCCCTGTATCAGCGGCATTGCCGCAATTGTTCGCGCCCGCCCGGCGTCAGCTCGCCGAGCTGCGCGCGCATCAGGAGTTCGGCGCAATCGCCGGAGGACCTTCCCCGCGGTGCCGCTCCGGGAGCTGCTTCCGGGGCGCGTGGCGGCATCCCCGGCAGGGCGATGGGTTGTGTCGAGCGGTTCGGCGCGGCGGGGGCGCCAAGCCGCGCCGCCAGCGCCTGTTCGACCGCCCGGCGCTCCTCGGCGAGGCGCTGCTTCTCCGTTTCGATCGCCGCAAGCTCGGTTTCCCGGCGGGCGAGTTCGTCGGCGAGGCGCGCGCGCTCCGCCTTGTCCTGGACGCGTGGCGCGGGCTGAGCAGGGGCAGCCGCGACTGGCGCGGAGCCCGGAGCCGGCACGGGCGGCGGGACGCCGACGGCGTCGCCGATATCCTTGCGGGCGAGATCGTCGGCCGCCTGACGCCGCCCTTGCTCCGCCCGCTCGAGGCGCTGGAGCAGGGTGCGCTCGCGTTCGGCGAATTCGCGCACGAGCTTGTCGCGCTCGCTCGAGACCGAGGAGCGGCGCTCCAGCAGATCGAGCCGCGTGCGGGCATCGATGACGAAGAAGCTCTGCGGATAGCGCTGGATGAAGGCCTGCAGGGCGGCAGGCTCGTCGCTGGCACGGATGCGGCGCCAGACATCGGCATCCGTCTCCTCGCGGTTGAGGTAGAAGTCGCCGAGCAGGGAGAGCGAGAGTTCCGGTGTCTGCCGGCCGGCGGTGGTGTCGTAGACGCTCTTCTGCACGCGGCGGAACAGTGCTGCGACCTCCAGCCCGGGCTGGTCGATCTCGCGTACCAGCGCGGCGGTGAAGGGGCTGTTGCGGCCGGCGCCATCGGCGGCGACGTCGTTGGCCTGCGTGGCATAGGCGATGACCATGCCCTGTGCACGCTGGACCGGAGCAAGGCCGGAGCCGACGGAGAAGCCGCGCGTCGCCTGCCGCTTGGCGAGCAGGCCGACGAAAGGATTGTTGCGGCAGGCGTCGAGCACCATGATCTTGACGCCCTTCGCATAGTTCAGGGCGGTGACGACATCGTTGAGCCGCGTCGTCTCGTACTGGACGCCGACCTCGTCCTCGACCTTCGCCTCGACCGGCACGAGGTAGTTCTCGCCGTTGAACTGGAAGCCGTGGCCGGCGAAATAGAACATCGCGGCATCGGCATCCTGTGCCAGCCGGGCGAAGCGCGTCAGGGCCGCGTCCATGCCGCGCTTGTCGAGATCGATGCCTTCGACCACCTCGAAGCCGACCTTGCGCAGGGCGACCACCATGTCGCGGGCGTCGTTGACGGTGTTCGGCAGGACGGGGGCGTTGCGGTAGCTGGAATTGCCGATGACCAGCGCGACGCGGCGCTCGGGCTGCGCCTCGGCCAGGGCAAGGCCGGACAGCAGCACGAGAAGCAGGCCGCAGAGTCGCGCGACGAGGAGCATGGATCACGTTCCTAGAGGCTGCCGACAGCCTCTGCGTCATGCTAATGCATGACCCCGGCCGCCTCCAGAACAAAGCATAGTCTTCACCGAAACGGGATGGCGTTTTGCTTGAAGGCGCCAGTCGGCGCTGGTAGCCTTCGCCTCATCTTCTCGCGGAAGGAAGACGCTGATGCTTCGCCTCGCGCCGGCGCTTCTGCTGTTGGGTCTGGCCTTGGCGGTCCCGCTGGCCGATACGTCCGCGCAGGAGCGTGCCCGCCAACGCAGTCCGGCTCCGCCGACGGCGCGTCTCTCCTTCGTCGGCCTCGCCGACAAGGCGCAGGTTCCGGCCAAGCTCACGGTGCGTTTCGCGATCTCCGGCATGGAGGTCGTGCCCGCCGGACAGGTCGCGCGCAATGGCGGGCATCACCACTTGCTGATCGACACCGAATTGCCGCCGCTCGACCAGCCGATCCCCAGCGACTTCAACCATATCCATTTCGGCGGCGGCCAGACCGAGGCCGAGATCGCGCTGACGCCGGGCAAGCATACGCTGCAATTGCTCTTCGCCGACCACAACCATGTGCCGCATGATCCGCCGATCGTGTCGGAGCGGATCACGGTCGAGGTTCCGGCGACGGCAGCGGAGAAGCCGCGCTCGGCCACGGCGCCCGGGGCCCGCGTCTTCTTCATCGACCTGCAGGACGGCGCCACGATCCCGAGCCGGGCGAAGATCCGCTTCGGCACGGAGGGCATCGCGGTCACGCCGGCCGGGACCACCAGCACGAATGGCGGCCACCACCATCTTCTGGTCGATACCGAGCTGCCGGCGCTCGACCGCGAGATTCCCAGCGACTTCAACCATCTGCATTTCGGGCGCGGCCAGACCGAGGTCGAACTCTCGCTGCCGCCCGGCGAGCACACCCTGCAATTGCTGATGGGCGACCACGAGCATGTGCCGCATGATCCGCCCGTGGTTTCCCAGCGCATCCGGGTCCGTGTCGTCGCCGATGGGCAACCCGCTGTCGCCGCGCCATCGGCGCCACATGCGCATGGTACCGGCAAGGCCCGCACGGCTTCGCCCAACGATGCCGTGGTCTACTTCGTCTATCCGCGGGATGGCGACCGGATCTATCCGACCTCGACGATCCGCTTCGGCCTGCGCAACATGGGGGTGGCGCCGGCCGGCGTCGCCAAGCCGAACACCGGGCATCACCATCTGCTGGTCGATACCGGGCCGCCAGCCTTCGGCGAGCCGATCCCGGCCGACCTCAACCATATCCATCTCGGCGGCGGCCAGACCGAGTACCGGCTGACGCTGCCGAACGGACGGCACACGCTGCAACTCCTGCTCGCGGACGAGAATCATGTGCCGCATGATCCGCCGGTGATATCGGAGCGCATCACGGTGATCGTGGCGCCGGGCGGCCCGAGGACGAGGAGGCGCCGGTGATCCCGCAAGCCCGCATCGCAGCTGGCCTCATCGCGCTGATGGGCTTGTCGGGCGCCGCCTCCGAGGCCTTGGCGCAATCATCGACGCGCCAGGCGGCTCCGCCGGGTGCGCAGGTCTATTTCCACTATCCCGTCGATGGCTTGAGCGTGCCCGAGCGCTTCACGGTGCGGATCGGCCTGCGTGGCATGGGCGTAGCACCGGCCGGCATCAACCATGCGCGGACCGGGCATCATCACCTGCTGATCGACACCGATCCCGGCCCGCCGGACCAGCCGATCCCGTCCGACTACAACAACATCCATCTCGGCAACGGCCAGACCGAGGTGGTGGTGACGCTGCCCAAGGGGCGGCACACGCTACAATTGCTGCTCGGCGACCACGCTCATACGCCGCATAATCCGCCGGTGATGTCTCAGAAGATCACGGTCAATGTCCGCTAGCCGCGAAGGGTTCCGTCCGCCGATGGCCTGGTTACGCGTCCTGGTTGCCGCTCTCCTGCTGCCGCTGCTGGCTCTGCCCGGCCTCGCCCAGCAGCCGGGAGAGCCTGCGCGCGTCGCCCTCGTCATCGCCAACGAGGCCTATCCGCAGGCGCCGGTCGCTGGTGCCGTCCAGCAGGCACGCGCGGTTGCCGAGACCTTGAGCGCCGGTGGCTTCGACGTGGTCGCGGTCGAGAATGCCGACCGCAACGCGCTGCGGCAGGCGATCGCCGGCTTCGCCAGCAAGCTCAGGCGCGGGGCGCAGGTCGTGGTGTTCTACAGCGGCCATGCCATCCAGCAACGGAACCGCAATTTCCTGCTGCCGCCGCAGGGCGGCACCGAGGGCGCGGTCGATCTCGACGAGATCGTCGACCCGCTGATCATCGCGCGGCCGGCCAGCGCCCTGATCTTCCTCGATGCCGGCCGCGACAATCCCTGGCAGGGCGCGGCGCGGGGGCTCCTGCCGCTCGAGCCGATGGAGGGGATCGCGGTGCTGTTCCCGGCGGCTCCCGGCAAGACGGTGCCCAACGGCCCCGGCCACGCCGCCGAGGCCTGGCTGAAGGCGATCCGGACGTCGGGGCTGGAGATGGCGCAGGCGCTGAAGCAGGTGCGGGACACGGTCGCGCGCGAAACCCGGCGCAGCCAGCAGGTCTGGCTCTCGGCAGAGCCACCGAAAGGGCTCGTCGTCACGCCCGTCGCCCGGCCAGTCGCCGTGGCGCAAGGCAGCCGTGCCGTGATTCCGCCGCCCCAGACGCCGGGCGCGACCCAGGACGCGGCCTATGACCTCGCCTTCTGGGAATCGATCCGCAACAGCCGCAATGCCGCGGAGTATCGCGCCTATCTCGATGCCTACCCGAACGGGCGCTTCGCTTCGCTCGCCCGCACGCGCGAGCAGGAATACCGCGCCAGCCCGGCCGCGCCTGCCGTTGCCGCTGTCGTGCCTCCGCCGGCCGCCCCTCAGGCCAATGGCGCGCCGCAGCGCGACTGCACGGGCTGTCCGGAGCTGGTCGCGATTCCCGCAGGCAGCTTCCAGATGGGCTCGAACGATCTCTACGAGTTCGAGAAGCCGGTGCATCCGGTCACCGTCCGTGGCTTCTATCTCGGCGCGCGCGAGGTGACCTTCGAGGAATGGGACCTTTGCATCGACCAGGGCGGCTGCGCTTACCGGCCGGATGATCGCGGGCTCGGCCGCGGCAAGCGGCCGGTCACCGACATCCACTGGAACGACGCCAGTGCCTATCTCGCCTGGCTCTCGGCCCGCAGCGGAAAGCCTTATCGCCTGCCGACCGAAAGCGAATGGGAATATGCCGTGCGCGCCGGCACCGCGACGACTTATCCCTGGGGCCAGGCCCTGGTGCAGGAGCGCGCCAACTGCCTCGGCTGCAACGACCAGAAGCGCGGCAGCACCGTTCCGGCCGGCCAGTTCCCCGCCAATGCCTTCGGGCTCTACGACATGGCCGGCAACGCCGCCGAATGGGTCGCCGATTGCTGGAGCGAGAATTACCGCAGCGCACCCCGCGACGGCAGCGCCTATACGGTCGGGGGATGCCGCGAGCGCGTGCTGCGCGGCGGCTCGTTCAACAATGATCCGCGCTATCTGCGCTCGGCCGCGCGCTTCAAATACGAGGCCGATGTGCGCTTCTACACCAATGGTTTCCGCGTCGCGCGCGACCGTTAGCACTGCCGGTCCCGCCTGAAAGCGCAGGGGCGGCATGCGTGCCGCCTGCCTTGAAGCGCGCCCCTTCCCACCGGCAATAAGGACCGGGAATCAATCAGGAAGGGAGGCCTGCATGGCCAAGGAATTCACCGGCAAGCGCGTCATCGTCATGGGTGGCAGCCGTGGCATCGGCCGCTCGATCGCGCTCGGCTTCGCCGCGGGCGGGGCGTCGGTCTCGATCTGCGCGCGCGGCGCCGGGCCGCTGGAAGCGACGCGCAAGGAGATCGAGGCGCTCGGCGTCACCGCCCATGCAGCGAGCGTCGACCTCGCCGATGCAGGCCAGATTTCGGCCTATGTACCGGAGGCGGTGAAGGCGCTCGGCGGGCTCGACATCCTCGTCAACAACGCTTCCGGCTTCGGCCAGACCGATGACGAGGAGGGCTGGGCCGCTTCGCTGAGCGTCGACATGATGGCGGTGGTGCGCGGCAGCCATGCCGCGATCCCGCATCTCCAGCCGGGCTCCTCGATCGTGAACATCTCGTCGATCTCGGCTTTGCGGGCCTCGTCGCGCTCCGCTCCTTACGGCGCGATCAAGGCGGCCGTGATGCACTATACCGGCAGCCAGGCGAAGATGCTGGCGCGCAAGGGCATCCGGGTGAACTGCGTCGCGCCGGGCTCGATCGAATTTCCGGGCGGCTCCTGGGAGAACCGCAAGACCTCCAATCCCGAGCTCTACAACGCCACGCTGGCGTCCATC
This sequence comes from Allobosea sp. GW821-FHT09G06, assembly GCF_059416005.1. Classification (NCBI taxonomy): domain Bacteria; kingdom Pseudomonadati; phylum Pseudomonadota; class Alphaproteobacteria; order Hyphomicrobiales; family Alloboseaceae; genus Allobosea; species Allobosea sp. GW821-FHT09G06. Next base: position 385,411 of record NZ_JBWKOI010000001.1, read on the forward strand.
GCTTTCGGGCGGATGGGCAAGCCCGAGGAGGTCGCCGAGGTCGTGCTTTTCCTCGCTTCGGCCAAGGCGAGCTGGGTCACCGGCCAGAGCATCGTGGTCGATGGCGGGCAGCTCATCGGGCCCTGAAGGCATATTTCCAGCCGCCGGCGCTCTTCTCCTGAAGGGCGCCGGCGGCGCTTCAGCCCGGCCCTTGAACAAGTCTCGGAGCGCGGCCCTTGTGAATGCATAGGAATCCTATATATAAGGTGTCATGGAAACGCCTGGTAACCCGACGCTGATCAGTCACCGCCTGCGCGAGGCTTTTGCCCGCGTCGCGACGGTGATGCGCATCGATGACTGGGAGCGGGCGAAGCGCGCCGGCATCAACCCGACGCAACTGGCGATCCTCGAATTGCTGGAAGGCCGTGACGGCGGATTGGGCGTCAAGGAGATCGCGGCGCATCTGGGCGTTTCGCAGCCCACGGCGACGGATTCGATCAACGCCCTTGCGCGCAAGGGAGCCGTCGAGAAGCGGGCGGTGGCCGGCGACGGGCGAGCCGTGGCCATCGTGTTGACCAACGAGGGCAAGGCGCTGCTCGCCACTGATGCGACGCTCGATGGCGCCGCCGGCCAGGCGGTCGATGCGCTCGGAGCGGAAGAGCAGGAACGGCTGCTCCTCAGCCTCATCAGGATGATCCGCGAATTTCAGGAAGCCGGCGCGATCCCGATCCAGCGCATGTGCACGAGCTGCCGGTATTTCGCGCCCTTCGCCCATCCGGGCGCGGCGCGACCGCATCATTGTCGTTTCGTGGACGCAGCCTTCGGCCAGCGCGAGCTGCGCATCGATTGCCGCGACCATCAGACAGCCGATCCCACTTCCCGGGCTGCCACCTGGGAAGCATTCCAAGCGGGATAACCACCCCTCCAGGCAAAGACAGAAGGGAACAAGATCATGATTGCCAGAAAGATAGCCGGCGTGCTCGTCGCCGGGACGGCTTCGCTATGGCTGGCGACAGCCGGGGCTCATTCGGTCAAGTCGTCTCCGGCCGAGGCGGTCCAGGCCTCCTTCGACATCATCGAGACCACGATCGTGACCAAGGGTGATACCGCCGTGTTCACGACGCGGGTGCGCGGGGAGGCCGGCAAGGACAAGCCAGACGCCACCGGCAAGTTCGAAGGCTCCAGCGTCTATGCCTATGTCTGGCCGACCACGCTCAACAGCGGCGAGATCGGCTTCGAGAAGGACCAGGGCATCGTCGCGCTCGCCGTCACCTTCCATCCCGATTTCGACGATGCGGCCTATGGCGGCAAGAACCGGCATGTCTGGCACCCGCACTGGGTCGTGCTGGCGCAGGACAAGGCCTGCGGCGCCGGGCTCAAGGTCATCGATATCCCCGCAGGCAGCAAGCCGAAGGTGCCGCCGACCTGGCCGAATGTCCCGCTGCTGATCGACAGCCCGGATTACCCGACCAGCTTCAAGGGCGACACGATCGACGTCTCGATCCCGGTCTCGCTGATCGGCGGGATCAAGGGCGCGTCCTTCGACGGCGTGACCGCGGGCCTCAAGGTCAACGGCAACCTGCATGCGCCGCTGCTCTGCGTCAGCGACGTGTTCAAGGTCGCGTCGGGTAATCTCAGCCTTCCCGGGAAGGTCATGCCGGCGCGCTGACGGCATTGGTGCCGGTTCGCCGACTGCCATCGACGAACCGGCCTGTTCTCCCCCTCCAGGCAAATGAAAGGACAGAACATGACGAGGATTACTCTTGCCGGCCGGGAGAGCGCAACGGGCACGCCCTGCAAGCTCGCCGGCTTCTCCAGCCACGCAGCCGCCTGACGGAAGGATCACCATCATGTCCGGCAATCAAGCCGTGCTCGCTCCGGAACTGGCCGTGAGCGAATGGTTCAACACCTCCGCGCCGCTGACGCTCGCCGGTTTGCGCGGGCGACCCGTCTTCCTGCATACGTTCCAGCTGCTCTGCCCCGGCTGCATCGCGCAGGCGATCCCGCAAGTGCAGCGCATCGAGCGCGTCTTCGCCGGGAGCGATCTGCAGATCATCGGCGTCCACACGGTGTTCGAGCACCATGCGGCGATGTCCCCCGTCACGCTTCGCGCCTTCCTGCACGAATACCGGCTGAGATCGCCGGTTGCGGTGGACCTGGCCGAAGAGGGATCGGACGTCCCCGTCACGATGCGGCGCTTTAGCCTGCGCGGAACGCCGTCCTCGGTGCTGATCGGGCGCGACGGGGCGATCCTGCATCATGCCTTCGGGGTGGAGGAAGACCTTGCTCTGGGCGCCCGCATCGCCATGGCCTTGTCCGCGCCCGCGACGGAACTTCACGCCGGCTCGTCGAATGCCGAGGCGGAGGCGTGTGATACTGGCCGGTGCGAGGCTCCCGCGATGACGGGCGCCGCGTGAACACCTGAATACAAGCGGGAATCCGGCCTGTCCGAGTTCAGGCCGGATTCCCGTCTGTCTGCTACGAGGCCGGGCAGGCTGCGCCGGTGTCGGCCCAGGCCTGCATCAGCGCGCCGAACTCGGCTGCCGTGCCCGGCGCCGGCTGGCGCCCCTTGCCGGGGTTCCAGCCCCAGAGCACCAGCGTGTCCGTCGTGACATGCTTGACCAGCGCGGCGAGGTCGCGGCTGCCATTGCGGTTCTGGTCCTTCAACTGCTCGCAGATCTGGGCGAGTGTCTTGCCTTCCCAGGCCATCGAGGCCGGGGCCAGCGCCCAGTGACCGTCGCCGGGAACGCCTGCGGGGTCGAAGTTCTGCTTGCCGTGACAGGCTGCGCAAGGCAGGCCGGCCGCGCCATGCCCGTCCTTGCCGCGGACGACGACAGGCTCGTGCAGCTTGCGCAGGTCACCCTGGCGCGGGCGCTCCGTTGCCGGGTGGCAGTTCATGCAGCGCGGATGGGTCAGCACCTTGCCCATCTCGTTGAACAGAGCGACCGAGCGGTCGCGCTGGTTGGCAATGCCGGAGAAGCTCGATGCCGGGCGCAGGCTCGCGCCGCCGGGCTGGGCCTGCCCGGCATTCTGCGCCAGCGTCAATGCACTGCCGCCAAGGCAGACGGCGAGTGCCGCGCCTGCGGCAAGGATCAGGTTGCGGCTCATCAGACGGTGCCTCCCTGCATCGGCAATTGACGTGGCCGGCCATGGCCGAGCGCGGCGAGCGCATTGGCCACGGCAGGCCCGATCGGCGGCACGCCGGGTTCGCCGATGCCGCTCGGCTTCTCCGTCGAGGAGATGATGGTCACCTCGACCGCGGGCATCTCGTGGATGCGCAGCGAGCGGTATTCGTGGAAATTGGTCTGGACCGGCCGGCCGCCATCGAGCGTGATTTGGCCGTAGAGCGCGTGGCCGAGGCCGAAGCCGATGCCGCCCTCGACCTGCGCGCGGATGATGTCGGGATTGACGGCGACGCCGCAATCCACCGCGCACCAGACCTTGTGCACCTTGGGCTCGCCCTCCGGCCCCATCGAGACCTCGGCGATCTGCGCGACGAACGAGCCGAAGCTTTCGACCACGGCGACGCCCCGCGCCCGGCCATCGACCGGCCCCGGGCCCTTCCAGTTCGCGAGTTCCGCGACGGCCTTGAGCACGCCGGCAGCGCGTGGGTGCTTGTCACCCATGAGCGCGAGCCGACCCTGTACCGCGTCCTGCCCCGCCGCCTGCAGCAATTCGTCGACGAAGCATTCGACGGCATAGCCGGTATGGGTGTGGCCGACGGAGCGCCACCAAAGCGTTGGCACGCCGACCTTGGGGTTGTGCACCTCGCAGCGGAAATCCGGCACTTCGTAGAAGATCTCGTTGGCGCCCTCGACCGAGGTCGCGTCGATGCCGTTCTTCACCACCATTGCCTCGAAGGGCGTGCCGAGGAAGAAGGACTGGCCGACGAGCGTGCTCGACCATGCCGCGATCCTGCCGTCCTTCACCGCGCCCCGGAAGCGATGCACGAAGAGCGGGCGGTAATAGCCGCCGGTCAGATCGTCCTCGCGGGTCCAGACCACCTTGACCGGGCGGTTCGGGCCGATCGTCTTGGCGACGGTGGCGAGCTCGGCGGCGAGATGCTGGCTGACCTGCGCGCGCCGGCCGAAGCTGCCGCCGGCGAGCATCGTCTCCAGCGTCACCTTCTCCGGCGGCAGGCCGAGGATGGCGGCGATGGTCTGGTGCTCTGTGGTCTGGAACTGGCTGCCGAAGCGGGCATGAGCCCTCTCGCCATCCCATTCCAGGTAGCCGTCGAGCGGCTCCATCGGCGCATGCGCCAGATAGGGGAAGACAAACTCCGCCTCGATCACGCGCTCGGCCTTGGCCAGCGCGGCCTCGGCATCGCCATGGCTGCCGGCGACAGTGCCGGGCTGGCGGGTGAGCTTGCGGTACTCGGCGATGAGCTCGGGGCTACCGCGCTTCTCGGCGGCGCTGTCGTCCCAGGTCACCTTCAGCGCCTCGCGCCCCTTGAGCGCCGGCCACATGCCGTTGGCATAAACAGCGACGCCATAGCCGATCGACTTCACATCGACGACGCCCTTGACCTTGAGCGCCGCGGCCGCGTCGAAGCTCGCGACCTTGCCACCGAAACGCGGCGAGCGGGCCACGACCACCGTCAGCATGTTCGGGGCGTGGATATCGATGGTGAACTGGGCTTTGCCGCGCGTCTTGTCGGCGCTGTCGAGGCGCTTCACCGCACCTTCCTTGCCGATCAGCCTGTAGGCCGAGGCCGGCTTCAATGGCGGGTTCTCCGGCACCGTCAGTTTCGCGGCGGCTTGCGCGAATTCGCCGAAGGAGCCCTTGCGGCCGGAAGCGTGGCTGATGACGCCCTCCTCGACCTTGATCTCGGAGGCTGGGACCTTCCAGCTTTCGGCCGCAGCCTGCACCAGCATCATGCGGGCGGCGGCGCCGGCCTTGCGCATCTGCTCCCAGCTATTGGCGATGGCGGTCGAGCCGCCGGTACCCTGCACGCCGAAGGCGAGATTGGCATAGAGCTTGACGTCGGCCGGAGCGTGCTCGGCGCGCATCTGGCTCCAGGCGGCGTCCATCTCCTCGGCCGCGAGCGTCGCGAGCCCGGTGAACGGACCCTGGCCGAACTCGATATGCTTGATCAGCACCGTCACGGTGGAGTCCGGCGCGACCCGGATGAAGGCGTTGGGCGCGAAGGTGGCGTTGCCGCCGGGGCGGTAGGCCGCGCCGGCGCCGGACTGCGCCTTTGCATTCCGGGGGAGATGGAAGCCGATGACGAGCGCGCCGGCGCCTGCGAGCAGGCTGCGGCGGGAGAGCTTGGGATCATGCGCGGTCATGGCTCAGATCTCCAGCGCGCGGGCCGCGTCATGGATCGCGGCGCGGATGCGGACATAAGTGGCGCAGCGGCAGATATTGCCGTTCATCGCGAGATCGATGTCGCGGTCGCTCGGCTTCTTGTTCTCTTTCAGGAGAGCGATGGCGCTCATCACCTGGCCGGACTGGCAATAGCCGCATTGCGGCACGTCGCGGGCGATCCAGGCGGCCTGGACGGCATCCGCCTCCTTGCCGGCGAGGCCTTCGATCGTGGTGATCTCGCTGGTGCCGACCGCCGAGACGGGTGTCACGCAGGCGCGCAGGGGCTGGCCGTCGATGAAGACGGTGCAGGCGCCGCATTGGGCGACGCCGCAGCCGAACTTGGTGCCGGTGAGGCCGATATTGTCGCGGATCGCCCAGAGCAGGGGCGTGTCGTCATCGACATCGACGGTATGCGCGGTACCGTTGACCTTGAGAGAGACCATGGTTGCCTCCGATGCTGGCATGACGCAGCGCGGCACCATGGTGCGGATCGAGGGCTCGCCCTCGATGGCCCGATCTGACATATCAGATAACGGGCGATGGATCCGTAGCCCTGGGTCGCGCGACTGGACTAATTAGACGTTTTGAGTCTAGTTAGGATGGTCGCGCGCAGTTTGGATTTTGTCAAGACTGCAGAAGCTGCAATGCCGGACGGAAACGAAGGTTCCAACGTTCTCCCTGCGGAGGATGCCAATGCCCGCACCGACCAGATCGCCGATGCGGCGCTGCGTCTGTTCGCCCGCTACGGCTACAAGCGCAGCTCGATGGACGACATCGCCAAGGAGGCGGGGCTCGCCAAGGCGACGCTCTACCTGCACTTCAAGGGCAAGGACGATGTCTTCCGGGCCATGCTGGACCTGCTCGGGCGACGGGTCGAAGCACGTTGCCGTGAGGTCGTGGCAAGGCAGGGGCCGTTTCCGGAGCGGCTCGCGGCGCTGCTTCAGGCGCATCACGGGCTGGCCTATGCCAGCTTCGGCACCGGCGAGCATCTCGTCGAACTGAAGGCCGTGATGAACACGATCGCGACGCGTGAATTGCAGGCCTTCGAGCGGATCTTCTCGACCTTTGCCCGCGCGTTGCTGATGCAGGCCGAGCAAGGCGGCGAGATCAATCTATCGCGCCTGCCGGCCAGCGCCGACGACTGGACCGCCAGCCTGCTCTTTGCCGCCGCGGGAGCGAAGCTCGGCACGCCACCCAGTGCCGCGGATTACGCGCGCAGGCTGGACGCGATCGCGTCGGTCTTCGCCGCAGCGCTGGCGCGATAAGCGAGAAGAAAGAACGCAACATGCAGGATGACGGCAGGACCGAGCTTCAGCCCCTTACCCCGCTTCGCATCCAGCCGGTCACGCAGGCCGCTTTCGAGCCTTTCGGCTAGATCGTGGAAGCCGGGGAAAGTGGCCGCACCGCGAATAACGGCACCGCGCGCCGGCACGATATCCATGCTCATCCGGCTGCCGAGGTCCGGGCCGGCACCAGACTTGTGACGTCGATCTTCTCGGCCAAGCAGCAGCAGCGGGGCCTCGCGATCGCCATGCTGGAGCGGCATGTGAATTCGATCCAATGGATCGTCCCGCTCGATGGCGCCGGCCATATCGTCATCGTCGCCCGGGACGGCGCGGATGGCCGGCCCGATCTCTCGACACTCGCCGCCTTCTCGTTCTCCGCTTCGCAGGGCGTGATCTATCGCCGCGGGCTCTGGCATCATCCGATCATGGCCATCGGCTCCGATGCGCGTTTCCTCGTCCAGTCCTGGCAGGATGGCACCGAGGCGGATTGCGAGATCATCGCGATCGAGCCCAAGGTGCTCGCTGCGAACGACGTAAGCTGACGAGGGGTTTCAGGTAGCGCGTTGTGCGATGATGGTCCTCGTCGCTGCCGTCCACAGCCTTCGCGCCTGCCGCGCCATCGGTAGCTTGACGCCACAATCTCGCCATCTACGTTAATCCGTGTCGAGGTCTTCGGAGCGATCCGAAGCTAAGAGGGAATCCGGTGACGTGCGCTTGCACGGAACCCGGAGCTGCCCCCGCAACTGTGAGCGGTGAGTTTTCGGCTACCTGAAGTCACTGGCGTCCGCGCCGGGAAGACAGCCTGAAAGCAACGACCCGCAAGCCAGGAGACCTGCCCCGACGCAGTGATGATGTCGCGCGGGCGGGGTGTCCGGCGGAATCGCAGTGCACCGGGCGCCCGCCGCCGGTCTGCCGCGCTTCCTCCCTTTGCCCCGGCCGCGACAGCGAGGGGCTGGACGACCATGATAGAATTGACGGGGTCGAGAGGCGGCCACGCGAGCGGTCGGGCGTGGACTACGCCCGGAGCGCCTGCGCCAGGTATGAGTTATTGCAATGTTATAACGTTGCGATAAGAGGCAGGTATGAACTCTGTCTCCGCTTCTGTGCCTGCGTCCTCTGCGGCGCCCCTGGATCCGCTTGCGCTTTACGCCAGTGCTATCGACTCTTCCGATTATGTCGCGCGTGTCGCGCCGCTCATCCGCCAGCTCGCGCCCGGGATCGACGATCTGATCGACATCGGTGCCGGGGGAGGGCAGCTGGGCGCGGCGCTGCGCCGGCCCGGCGCGCGCTGGACGGCCATCGAACCGTCTCCGACGATGCAGGCCCGGCTCGCCGCCCTGCCGCAGCCGCCGGTCATCATCCCGCATGGCTGGGACGACGTTGCGGTCGATTGCGAAGCCGCCGCTACCGTCCTGGCCGCCACCATGCCGGGCTATTTCACGGATGCCCCCGGCTTCCTGGCACGCTGCCGGCAGTGGGCTACCCGTCAGATCGTCTGGATCGTCGCCGCACAGAAGGCACCCAAGGGGCTGATCCTTTCGGCTTGCCTGCCGCGCGAATGGCACCGCGAGGACGAGACACCCGGCATCGATCTGGTGCTGGCGCAGCTCGGCAACGACCTGCCCGATCGCGTGGATGCGGTCGACTGGACCTTCTCACTGGTGCTGCCGGACCTGCCGGCCTTCGCCGCCTTCCAGGCCGATCGGTTGAGCTGGTCGCCCAACGATCCGCGCCGGCCGCAGCTTTTCGACCATCTCCACAAGCAGGCCGTGCCCGTGCCGGGCGGCTTTCGCCTCTCCTGCCATCGCCGCTCGGCCATCCTCGTCTGGAACCTGTCATGATCCGCCTGAATTCCCGCAAAGCCTGCCTGCTTGCCGCGACCTGCCTGACGGCGATCGGGACCGTGCCCGCCTTCGCCCAGACCGAAATCAAGCTCGACGAGCTCGTCGTCACGGCGACGGGCCGCCCCGAGCCGCGCAGCAGCATTCCCGGAACGGTCCAGGTCATCGATGCCGCGCAGATCGAGCGGGCCCGCGCGCAATCGATCACCGACCTGCTCGCGGAGAACGCCGTCGGTTTCTTCAGCCAATGGACGCCCGGGCAGACCTCGATCAACATCCGCGGCGGCGCCAGCGACGGTCAGGGCAAGGATTTCCGCAGCCAGGTGCTGGTGCTGATGAACGGCCGTCGCGCCGGCACGGCCAACCTGTCCAAGCTCTCCGCCGCCGATGTCGAGCGCATCGAGATCATCCGCGGACCGTCCTCGGTCGTCTATGGCAGCCAGAATATCGGCGGCGTCATCAATATCATCCTCAAGACCGGCCGCACCGCTCCGGGCACGATGATCGAAGGGGCAGGAGGCTCCTGGGGGCTGCTGCAGGGCAAGGCCCAGACCGGCGGTCTCTATGACAGCATCGACTATTACGCCGGGATCTCGGGCGGCACGCGCGACGACTACCGGTCCGGCCGCGGCGGCACGACCATGGCCAATACCGGCTGGAAGCGCCTCGGCATCGCTGGCGCGCTGGGCTTGCAGATTAATCCCGACCACCGCATCGAGACGACGCTGCGGACCGACGGCATCTACGATGTCGGCTTCCGTGGTTCCGGCGCCAACACGGTCAGCCAGGAAGACCGCTACAACAACTCCGTCGACATCACCTATCGCGGCCAACTCCCCGGCGGACAGTATCGCTGGATGCTGCAAGGCTATGCCGTGCAGGACGTCGACAATTTCCGCTGGGCTTCGCCGGTCATCCGGGGCGGCACCGGCCTGCCGGCAGCCGGCACGTCAGCCGATTACAACCGCCGCGAATTGAACATCGTCGGAACCCGCTTCCAGCCGAGCATGACGCTCTGGGCCGGCAACGACCTGCTCGCCGGCTGGGACTGGGAGCGCAGCACATTGCGCTCGATCCGCGACCGCATCGGCGTTCCCGGCAATCCGCTAACCCCCGTCTCGCCGCAGGACAACAACCAGTCCGAGACGGTCAACGCGCTCTATGTCGAGGATTCCCAGAAGCTCTTCGACGATCGCGTCACCCTGCGCGCCGGCGTGCGCCGGACCTTCGGCACGACCAGCTTCGAATACACGCCGAACCTCGCCGGCCAGCGCCCGCGCGAGGTCGACTATCAGGCGACGACATATTCCACCGGCGCGACCTTCAAGGCGACCGACCGGCTGACCTTCCGCGTCGGCTATGCGACCGGCTTCCGCGCCCCGACGGCGACGGAGCTCGCCGCCGATTTCAACACGCTCGGCGGCGGGCGCATCTTCGGCAATCCCTCGCTCAAGCCGGAGACAAGCGAGCAGGTCGAGGCCGGCGCAGCCTATGCCGGCGACGGCTGGCGCGCGGATTTCGCGATCTTCCAGAACGTCATTTCCGACCGCATCGTCACCCGCGCCCGGACCAATGTCGCCAATACCTCCGACTATGCGAACAATGCCGGAGACGTCGTCGTGCGCGGCGTCGAATTGCAGCTCGATGCCGACCTCCTCAAGCTGGCCGGATACGACAACACCGCCTGGCGCTGGTCGGTGTTCGGCAACGGCTCCTGGAATTTCGACATGGAGGACAAGGGCGCGGCGGCGACGGCCAACAGCCGCAAGCCGGAGCGCATGTACCAGTATCAGGCGGCGATCGGCACGCGCTTCGGCCAGAGCGGCGTGCGCTATCCGTGGTCGGTGCAGGTCTCGGGCGTGCTCTATGGACCGATGTGGTACAACACCGAGGAAAACCTGCTCATCCCCTTCGCCGAGCCCAACCGCGACTGGATCCACCGCAAGAACCCGTTCTGGGTCTGGAACCTGCGCGGCGAGGTGGAGGTGAGCAAGGGCGTGAAGCTCTTCGCCCTGGTCAACAACCTCTTCAACAAGAACGAGCACCCGATCTTCATCGGCATCGACAAGCGGCCCTACAAGCTCGATTCCCGCTTCGCCAATGGCGGCTACGGCACGTCCATGCCGGGCCTCGAGTTCCAGGCCGGATTGCAGGCGCGGTTCTGAGTGCGGCGCGTCGCCCTCACCCTCGCGGGCCTCATCGGCGCCGCGGCTCCTGCCGTCGCCGAGCCTCTCCGGCTGACCGACGCGGTCGGCCGGGCGGTCGAGATCGCGCAGCCGCCGCAGCGCATCGTGCCGATCTTCGCTTCCAACGCGGAGCTCGTGGCGGCGCTGGGCCTCACCGATCGCATCTTCGGCGTCGAGAGCTATACGCGCTTTCCCCCCGAGCTGACGCAGAAGCCGCAGGTCGGCGGCCGGCTCGGCTTTTCCGTCGATGCCATCGTCGCGCAACGCCCGGACCTGCTGATCGTCACGCCGGCAAGGCAGGCGATGCATCAGCTGATCGACCCGATGACGCGGCTCGGCGTGCCGGTCGTGGTGCTACTCGCCCGCAGTGTCGCGGAGGTGATGGACAATCTGCGCCTCGTCGGCCGGGCCGCCGGAGTGCCCGAGCGCGGCGAGGCCGTGGCGGCCGCGCTCGAAGCGCGCCTCGCTGGCATCGAGAAAACTGCCCCCGTTTCGCGCCCTCGCGTCGCGATGATCACGGGCAGGCTCGGCAATGGGCTCGTTTTGATCGCGCGCGCCGATACCTATACGGGCGATGCCATCGTGAAGGCGGGCGGCCGCCATGCGCTGGAGCGCAGCATCGTCGCCCATGTCTCGCCCGAGGCGATCGTGGCGGCCGATCCCGATGTGCTCCTTTTCGCGGGGACGAAGGCTGATCTCGACGCGCTTGTGGCCCAGCCCGGCTGGCACCTTTCACGCGCTGTGCGGGATGGGCGCGCCTATACGGTCGCCCGCGCCGAGTTCCTCATCCCGGGGCCGCGCACCGTCGACGGCATCGAGAAGCTTGCAGCCTTGCTGCGGAGGGCCGGTCGATGAAGGCGCGTTTTCTCGCCATGGCCGGGATACTGATGGCCGTCCTGCTCTTCGCCGTGATGGCGGGGCATGATTGGGCCTCGCCCCGGAGGCTTTTGCTGGCCCTCTCGGGCGCGCCTGACATGGAAAGTCGCCTGTTGCTGGTCTGGCGGCTGCCGCGTGTTGTCGCGGCCGCGCTGGTCGGTGCGCTGCTCGGGCTCGGCGGCGCGATCTTCCAGGGTGTGTTCCGCAATCCTTTGGCCGAGCCTTATCTGCTCGGGGCGTCTGGCGGCGCGGCGATCGGCGCGACGATCGCCCTGCTCGTTCCGCTCGGGCTTCCGGGTGGCCCGGCTTTGGCGGCGCTTTCCTTCGCCGGCGCCTGGGGCGCGACCTGGGTGGTGCTGGCCGTCTCCGGGCTTCATGGCCGGCCAGATACGGCCGGACTGCTGCTCGCCGGGGTCGCTCTCGCGGCGATCCTCGGCGCGCTGCGCTCCTTCCTCATGCTGGCGCTGTCGGACGACACGGTGAACCTGCAGGTCGTGCTCAGCTGGACGCTGGGCGGCATCCAGACCCCCGACCTGACGGGTCTGCTGCTGCTGAGCGCGCTCGTGGCGGCCGGGTTGGCGGCGGCGCTCTGGCTCGCGCATGGCCTCGATCTTCTCGGGCTCGGCGACGAGCAGGCCTTCGCCTTCGGGCTCGATCCCGTCCGTTTCGCACGGCGTGCCGTTCTGGTCGGTGCCGCGATCGTGGCGGCGGCCGTGGCCTTCGGCGGGCTCGTCGCCTTCGTCGGCCTGATCGCGCCGCATCTCGCGCGCTGGTGGATCGGGCCGCGGCATCGCGCCCTGATGCCGGCGTGCGCGCTCATCGGCGCCGCGCTGGTCGCCGTCTGCGACGGGATCGCGCGGTCCGTGCTGCCGCCTGCGGAAATCCCGCTCGGATTGGTCACCGCCCTGATCGGCGGCCCGTTCTTCCTGCTGCTGCTGGCGCGGAGACTGCAGGCATGATGCAAGTCACGTGTCGCGACCTTCGGGTTCACGCTGGTGATACCGCATTGCTCGATGGCGTGAGCGTCGCTTTCGAGGCGCCCGCGCTCGTCGGCATTCTCGGACCCAACGGGGCTGGCAAGTCGACCCTGCTGCGTTGCCTGGCCGGCTATCGGCGCCCGAATCGGGGCGAAGTGCTGTGGAATGGCCGGTCCATCGCAGCATGGGCGGCAACGGAGCGCGGCTCGGTCTGCGGCTATTGTCCGCAGCAATTCGAGCCGGCATGGGATTATTCGGTCGCGGAGATCGTAGGGCTCGGGCGGGACCGCAATCCGCTCGGGGCGCCCGCCGTCGACGAGACGCTTCGGGCGCATGGCGTCGAAGCGTTGGCCCAACGGCGCTGGAGCCAGCTCTCGGGCGGAGAGCGGGCCCGGACGATGCTGGCCGCCACCCTGGCGACGAGGCCGCCTCTCGTGCTCGCCGACGAGCCCGGCGCCAGCCTCGACATGCGGCACCGGCTCGCGTTGCTGGAGCGCTTGCAAAGCTATGCCCGTTCGGCACTGGCGATCGTCGTGATGCACGATATCGACCTCGCCCTGCGCTTCTGCGACCGGCTCGTCTTGCTCGACGGGGGACGTGTCGTCGCCGACGAGCCGCCATCGAGGCTGCTCGATGCGCCTGCCTTCGAAGCGGCGTTCGGACTGCGCCTGCAAGCCGAGAAGCGCCGGGCGGATCGCGATTGGGTCATCGGCCTCGGCTGAGATGCTCCGCTCAACGATCGGTGGAGACGCCGCTGCGCCTGCGTCAGCCGTCGCGCATCTGCCCGGGCGACGCACCGAAGCGGCGTTTGAACATCCGGCTGAAATTCGACGCGTCGAGGAAGCCGCAGCGCATCGCCACCTCGCTGGCGGACCATGAGCGTCGCGGTTCCGTGAGCAGCGCCCTGGCGCAATCGAGCCGGGCGTTCCAGATCGCGGTCGCCACCGAATCCTGCTGTTCGGCAAAGGCGCGATAGAGCTGTGCCCGCGAGCAGCCGAGCGCCATCGCCAGCCGCTCGGGTGACAGGTTGGGATCGGTGCAATCCCGGGCGATGAGACGGCGCGCTGCCGCCAGCAACGCCTCGCCACGCGGCGGCGACACCGGCAGGGCGAGCGGACGCAATGCGGCGCAGGCGAGTTCGCAGGCAACCGCAAGGCCTGTGTCGCGCTCCTGCGGCATCAGGCGCGCCGCTTCTGCGGTCAGGCTGAGGAGATGCGAGGTCAGCAGTGTCGTCATGCCGCCGCGCGGCAGCACCTGCCCGCCGATCTCGCCGACCGGATGGCCGAGGCATTCCGCCAGCGCGGCGCGGGGCAGCACGACGGCTATTTCGCGATGCGCCGACCAGGCGGCTTTCACCGGCCGGGCGAAATCGATGACATAGAGGTCGCCGGCCGCGACGGCATGCGCCCGCCCGTTCTGCTCGAATTGCGAGGGGCCGTCGGCAAGCAGGCCGAGATAGATCTCGTCGCCGCCGTCACGGGCGCAGCGGCCGGCGTCGCGCTCGACCGTGATGGCTTCGGAGCGGTGATCCCAGACCTCGCCGCGCAGCGACGCCATCCGGCGCAGGCTGGCGCGGAACGGGCGCCGCGGCTCGGTGGCGGCGATCGCGATGCGGCGGAACACGGAGCCGCCCCAGTAGTCGAGGCTGTCGCCGGCCGGAACCATATCGGTCGAGAGCTCGATCATCGCTAACGGACGACTCACCAATGCGGGCGACGCAGGGGATTCGGAGACGCTGCTACCATGACGTGAGACGCTGCGACATGGAAAGCCCCCGCCGCTCCTGAGATTCTGGCGTGACTAACAGATTCTCCGCGAGGGCGATCCCGCATGCCTGTCCGTCCGCTATTTGGCCGCCCCTCCACCACAGCCGGCTTGTTGCGAACGACCTGTCTCGTGGCGCCCGTGGCCGCCTGCACGTTTGCGCTACTGATCGTCCCGCCTCATCCGGCACGTGCCGACGGTGGCGCTGGCGAGTCCGGAAATTTCGGGGGCGCTGGCGGCGCAGGGGGCGCAGATCAGCCGACTGGCACCGGCGGAGGCGGCAGCAACGGCGGCGACGGCCCAGGCTCTTTTGAAGGCGGCGGCGGCGGCGGTGGCGGCGGTGCAGGCGCAACTGTGGGTGGCGCCGGTGGTGCCGGCGGCATTTCTGCCGACGGGTACAATGGTGGCCGCGGCGGCGATGGCGGCGTCCATGGCTATTCCGGGGCTGCACTTCCTGCTGGCATGGCGACCGGAACAGCGGGTGGCAACGGCACGGTGGGCGTGTTCTGGGGGGGCGGCGGCGGCGCGGGTGGTTACGGTGCGGTTGTGACCGGAGCGGGCTCCAGCGGGACGGTCTCGGCGAGCATCACTGGCGGAGCGGGCGGTGCCGGAGGCGGAATCGACGACTCAGCGTTTTCCTCAGGTGGCGGCGGTTCCGGCGGATTTGGTCTATTCTACGCGGACGGCAGCTTGCCGGCCCTGCTGGCCATCGATGCAACAGGCGTGCTTCGAGGGGGGCGCGGCGGTGATGGAGGTACAAGCGGCAATGACGGCGGAATCGGTGCCATCGGCGGCGCAGGTCTAGGTGCAACGAATCTATCAATCATCAATGCCGGCAGTATCCTCGGCGGCCGTGGTGGTGACGGCGGCCATTCCGTTGGCCCGATTCCAAATGCAGGCGGAGGTGGTGGTAGCGGTGGTATCGGCATCTCTGGCGCAGATCTAACGATCACCAATACCAACGTGATCACCGGCGGCGTGGGCGGTAACGGCGGCTCGACCGGGAGTGTGCATCCGATTTACGCCAGAGGTAGCGGCGGTGCCGGCGGCGCCGGGATCGCCGCTGCAACCTCGTCAGTCATCAATGGCGGCAACATAACCGGCGGGAAAGGCGGGGACGGTGGCTCCTCTGGCTCTGCTTCCGCGGCCAGCGATGGCGGCTCTGGCGGCGCCGGGATATCAGGGGCCACGCTCTCGATTGACAACAGTGGCACAATCCAAGGCGGAGAAGGGGGCGCGGCGGGCTTCGGCGCTTCTGCTTCCGTCCGCGGCGTCTATGGCGCTGGTGGTGTGGGCATCAGTGGCTCGAATCTCTCGATCACCAATACCGGCACGATCGCCGGCGGCCTGTCCGGCGACGGGCTGACGCGCGCGGCGGCGATCCACATCACCGGCAGCAGCAACAGCCTGAGCTTCGGCAACGCGACCTCCGGCCTGATCGGCGGCATCGTCGTCGCCGGTGGCAGCCTGACCTTCATTCAGCCGATCAATGTCACGGTAGACAATGCCATCAGCGGCGCGGGACAGGTCACGAAGAGCGGCGCCGGGACGCTGACCCTGACTGGCACCAACAGCTATAGCGGCGGCACGACGATCTCCGCTGGAACCCTGCAGATCGGCAATGGCGGGACGGCCGGTGCAATCGCCGGAAACGTGCTCAACAATGGCACACTCGCCTTCAACCGCAGCGACAACATCAGCTTCGCCGGCGCGATCTCCGGCTCAGGCAATCTGACCAAGTTCGGTGCCGGCACGCTGACGCTTACCGGCACCAGCAGCTATGGCGGCACGACCCTCGTCGATGCCGGCTCGCTGATCGTGAACGGCTCGATCGCCACGTCGTCGGGGCTGACGGTCGAGGCGGGGGCGACTATCGGCGGTTCGGGGACGCTGCCCGGAACAATCGTGCGCGGTACGATCTCGCCGGGCAATTCGCCGGGCACGCTGACGGTCAACGGGAATCTGCTGATGGGCGCGGGTTCGGTCTATCGCGCGGAAGTCCAGGGCGCCGTAGCGGACCGGATCACCGTCACGGGGACGGCATCGCTTGCCGGCACGCTGCGACTGGTGCCGCTCGGCGGCGCCTACAGCTTCAACAGCCCCTACACGCTGCTCTCGGCCGCGGGTGGCGTCTCTGGGACTTTCAGCCCGGTCGATACCACCGGCTCCTTCGGCGCCGGCGTCGTCGCAAGCGTCGACTATACCGGCAATACGGTGCTGCTGACGCTGGTGTCGCGGCCGCTGACGCCGATCCTCGGCGTTCGCCATCCGGCCAATGCCCATGCGGTCGCCTCCGCGATCGACGGCGCGGTGGCGGGCGGAGCCGATGCCTCGCCGCTGTTCAACCTCTATAACCAGCCGGCGAACGCTATCCCCGCTGCCGTCAACCAGCTCTCGGGAGAGGTCCATAGCGGCGCGTCGGCGCTCGGCTTCCAGGTTGCGGACCAGTTTCTCGGCTCCATGCTCGATCCCAATGGCAGCGGCCGCCTTGCGGGCGCCTCGGGAGGACCTGGCGGAGTGGCGGGCTTCACCGCCGATCTGCCCACGAAGCGGAGTGCCACCGGGCCGTCCTCCTTCGATCCGGCGCGGTTCTCGCTGTGGGGGGCGAGCTTCGGCTCGCGCGGGCGATATGAGGGCGATCGCAGCGTCGGCTCGGCCAACCGGACGCAAGACGGTGCGCATCTGGCTGTCGGCGCGGATATCCTGCTGGCGCCCGGCACGGTCGCGGGTGTCGCGGTGGCGGGGGGACGGGCACGCGCCTCGCTGTCCGGCGGGCTCGGCAAGGTCGAGAGCGACGTCTTCCAGGCCGGTCTCTATGGCCGGACCCGGATCGGCCCGCTCAGCCTCGGCGCCGCGATCGGCTATGCCAGGCTCGACAACGATGTGCAGCGCGCCGTGCCGGTGCTCGGCAATGCGCTCACCGCTTCCTATGCCAGCACGGTCTGGAGCGGGCGGCTGCAGGCGAGCGCGCAGCTCCTGAGCTGGAACGGGTTTTCTCTCTCACCGCTGGCGGCGCTGCAGGCGGCGCAGGTGCGCAGCTCCGCTTTCGTGGAGCGGGCTGGGCCCGGCGGCAATACCGGTGCCCTCAGCGTTGCCGGCCGCAACGACCGGACCAGCCGCTCCGAGCTCGGCGTGCAGCTCGATGGACAGGCGAGCCTTGGCGCCGTGCCGGTGACCGGCTTCATGCGGGTATCCTGGGTGCATTATTTCGAGCGTGACGCCAGCCTGACAGCCGGCCTGATCGCATTGCCGGGGGCGAGCTTCAACGCCTCGGGCGCCCGTCCTGACCGGAACGCGGCCCTGCTCGCGGCCGGCCTCGACGCGAAGCTCTCTGCGCGCGTCTCGCTCGGCCTGCGCCTCGACAGCGAGCTCTCCGCCAGCACCCGCAGCCTCGGCGGAACGGCAAGGCTCGCCGTCAGCTTCTGAGTGTCGGGAAGTCGTCAGCCGCGCTCCGACGCGCCGGTAAGCGGGCAGGGGTGGCTGGCGGCAGGCTTCAGCGCCGACCGGTGCGACGTACCGCCATGCCATCCGGCCAGAGCCGGATGGTGTCCTGCCTCGGCCCGACGGCCCCCGAAAGGCCGCAGCGGCTCAGGTCGATGCAGACAGGCTTTTCAGCCTGCGCGGAGAATTTGCGACGAAGGAGATACGATTTCAGAACGCTCCAGCAGCTGCCTGCTACGGGCGTTCACGCTTCTATCTGGAATGATAGGAAAAAATGGCGCGCCCGAAAGGATTCGAACCTCTGACCCTCAGATTCGTAGTCTGATGCTCTATCCAGCTGAGCTACGGGCGCGTCTCAGAGCGTCATGACGCGTTGCGTCCGGCCTGATGACGGGGGAGATAGCCGGTCCATTTCGTCTTGGCAACCCTCAAAATCAGGAAGTCATCGAATTGTTGTGATCGGGTCCGGGGCGGGCGCGGCGAGGCGTCTGCGCCGTTGGTTTCCAAGCACTATGCTGGCAGGGCCACGAGACTCGCTCGCTGGCGGGCCGGGCGAACGCGGCCGCAGGCGGAGTCTTTATCGCCCCGTCTGCGGTTGAAAAGCTGTTCGGCTCAGCGCGTCGCGCGACGGGTCGCGCGCACGACCGAGGGGCCGGTGACGGCGCCGGCTGCTCCGCCCACGACGGCACCGACGGGACCCGCGACCACGGCGCCGGTGCCGGCGCCGACAGCCGCGCCACCGATGCGCTGTTCGACGGTGTTGCCGCAGGCGCCGAGCATCAGCGTGACGGCGAGGGTCGAGACGAGAAGGGGCAAGCGCATGGGATATCTCCGTGTGGGCGAGTGTCCAAACGCCATTCTGTGGTTCAGGTTCCCGTGGAGCGAAAGCGGATTTCCTGCGAGCCAAGGCGCGATCGCACTTGCGATCCACGGAAAAATCCGTATACAGCCGGCATCGCATCAGTCGCACCATTGCATGGGCGGTGAGGGCCGTTGAGGTTCGCGTCGCAGACTGAAGGTTTTTGACCGGCCCATCTCGCAAGGGCGGGCCGATGGAGTTGAGACGATGAAGATCCGTAATTCGCTGAAGTCGCTGCGCGCGCGTCATCGCGACAACCAGCTCGTGCGCCGCAAGGGCCGCGTCTACATCATCAACAAGGTCCAGAAGCGCTTCAAGGCGCGTCAGGGCTGAGACGTCGCGCGGCTTTCGCCGCGCGCATGCCTCGGTTGGGATTTTGAAGAGCGGGACGCCGATGGCGTGCCCGCTCTTTGCGTTGCGCGCTCGCCCGGCTGTGATTTGACCGGGCGGCGGTGGCGGCTAAAGTCATCGGCATGATCCGTTCTCGCATCGCGCCCGCCGCCATTGCGCTGCTGCTGGCTTCGGCTGGTCCGCTGGCCGTCGGTGCAGCTCTCGCGCAACCCGCGCCGTCGCCGCGGCCCGGCACTGCCGCGCCCGACGACAAGGCGGATAATCCGGTCACGCCCAATGTGCCGCAGCGCAGCCCCGCGGCGACGCTGGAGCGACTGTTCCAGCGCTTGCACGACGCGACCACGCAAGAAGAGGCAGAGGGCGTCGCGCGCCTGATCCAGCGGCGTTGGGCTCGTTCGGGCTCCGATACGGCAGATCTGCTGATGACGCGTGCCCAGCAGGCCCTGAAGGACAAGCAGAACGAGCTGGCGATCGAATTGCTCGACCGCGTCATCAGCCTGCAGCCGGACTGGGCCGAGGCCTGGAACCAGCGCGCCAACGCGCTTTATCTCATGGGCGATTCGATCCGCTCCATGCTCGATATCGGCGAGACGCTGAAGCGCGAGCCGCGCCATTACGGCGCGATGATGGGGCTCGGCATGATCCTGCGCCAGCAGGGCGACGACAAGGCCGCGATGAAGGCCTTCCGCAAGGCGCTGGAGATCTATCCGCAGTTCGACGCGGTGAAGAAAGCCGTCGATTCGCTGAAGACGGATGTTGACGGCCGCGACGCGTGAGCACCGGCAATCTCGGCCGTCATGCTCGGGCTTGACCCGAGCATCTCATGCCGGAGACGACGTTTCTCGACGAGGCCTCACTTGAAAGCGATTCTCGGGTCCGCGCTGCGCTTTGCCCGAGAATGATGTCCCGGTTCACGCCTTCTCGACATGCTCCTGAGCGACGAAGGCGATGCGCACCATGTTGGTGGCGCCCGGCGTTCCGAAGGGCACGCCCGCGACCACGATGATGCGGTCGCCAAGCTTGGCGTAATGCTCGCGCACCGCGAACTTGCAGGCGCGGAAGGCCATGTCGTCGGCGTCGCTGGCATCCTTGGTGACGATGGCGTGCACGCCCCAGACCAGCGTCAGGCGCCGCGCCGTGGCGCGGTTCGGGGTCAGCGCGATCACCGTCGAGTTCGGGCGCTCGCGGGCGATGCGGAAGGCGGTCGAGCCGGACGAGGTCCAGGCGCAGATCGCCTTGAGGTTCAGCGTCTCGGCGATCTCGTGGGAGGCCTTGGCGATCGCGTCGGCGCCGGTCGCTTCCGGCTCATTGCGCTGCGAGTCGAGGATCGAGCGGTAGACCGCGTCGCCTTCGACCTCCTCGGCGATACGGTTCATCATCGACACTGCCTCGACCGGGTACTGGCCGGCAGCGCTCTCGGCCGAGAGCATCACGGCATCGGCGCCCTCGAAGACGGCCGTGGCGACGTCGGAGACCTCGGCGCGGGTGGGCACCGGGCTCGTGATCATGCTCTCCAGCATCTGGGTGGCGACGACGACCGGCTTGCCTTTGAGGCGGGCCATGCGGGTCAGGCGCTTCTGCGTGCCCGGCACCTGCTCCAGCGGCATCTCGACGCCGAGATCGCCGCGCGCGACCATGATCGCGTCGGAAGCGTCGATGATCTCTTCCATGCGCGCCACCGCCTGCGGCTTCTCGATCTTGGCGAGCGCGAGGGCTCTGCCGCGCACGATCTTGCGCAAATCCGCCATGTCTTCGGGCCGCTGCACGAAGGAGAGCGCGATCCAGTCGACGCCGACCTCGGCTGCGACCTCGGCATCGGCGCGGTCCTTGTCGGTCATGGCGGAGACGGCGATCGTGGTGTCGGGCAGGCTCACGCCCTTGCGCGAGGACAGGCGCCCGCCGACCAGAACCTTGGTCACAGCTTCCTCGGCCGAAGCCTTCTCGACGACGAGGCGCAGCTTGCCGTCATCGAGGATAAGGTGGTGCCCGGGCTCGAGCGCGCTCAGGATTTCGGGGTGGGGGAGGTGGACGCGCTTGGCATCGCCGGGGGCGGGATCGGAATCGAGCGTAAATCGCGCGCCCTTTTCCAGCATCACACCACCGTCGCCGCCGAACTGGCCGACGCGCAGCTTCGGGCCCTGCAGGTCGGCGAGGATGCCGACGGGGCGGCGGAACCTGCCCTCCAGCCCGCGCAGCATCGCGACCTTCTCGGCCAGCGTCTCACGCTGGGTATGGCTCATGTTGATGCGGAAGACGTCGACGCCGGCGGCGAACAGTTTTGCGCACATCTCCTCGGTCGCGGAGGCGGGGCCCAGGGTGGCGATGATCTTGATCCGGCGTTCGCGCTTCATTGTTCTTCCCCTGCGACCGGCGAGCCCACATGGCTCCGGCCGCGCCCTTTCGTTCGTTCTGGAGCGAGGTATGCCCGTTGCCGGGGCCTCGCTTCCGTTTCTTGTCCGCAGGGCCGGCTGACCCTGCGTCGGTCGTCTACCTTATGCCGAGACTTTCGCCCGGCGTAAGCCGGTCAGGGCCGCGGAGCCGCGCCGCCGCTGGTATCGGTCAGCTGGATCGTCCAGCTCTTCTGCTCGCCGGTATCGACTTCGAAGAAGCCGGCGCGGTCATAGCCGCGCGCCAGACAGTCCTCGATGCCCCGGATCGTGAATTCCTTGTTGCGCACGCACATGACCGATTTGCCGGTCCATTCGCCGCCCTTGTCGTAATCGACGGCGTGAACGTAGTAGAACCGCGCCGCCAGCGTGCCGCGCAGCAATGTCTCGCAGCCGCGCGGGCTGATGTTCCACCAGCCCTCGGTGATCCAGCCCTGCGCGTCGCGATAGCCGATCGCCACGCCGATGCGGCTAGACGTGGTGTTACACATGCGTAAGTCCGCCTTGGCTGGCGCCACGCTTCCGAGGAAGGCGGCCGCGCAGAAGGCGAGGGGGAGGACCGTTCGAGGAAAGCCCGGCATTCTCACGGTTCGATCAGGATCACGCGGCAATCGTTGACATTGGTCAGTGTCGGTCCCGGCTGCAGCAAATCGCCGAGCGCTTCGAAGAAGCCGGTCGAATCGTTGTCGGCGAGGGATCGGGCGGGATCAAGGCCGATCTCGGCGGCGCGGGTCAAAGTCTGGGGATCGACCAGGGCGCCCGCGGGGTCGGTCGCCTCGCCGCCGCCGCCATCGGTGCCGTCGGTATCGCCGGACAGCGCGACGATGCCGGGCTCAGCCTGAAGCGCGATCGCGAGTGCGAGCGCGTATTCCTGATTGGGGCCGCCACGCCCGGAGCCGCGCAGGGTGACCGTGAGCTCGCCCCCGGACAGGATCGCGGCGCGTTTGCCCTCCTGCTTCAGGCGTCGGGCAAGATCTGCATGGGCGGCTGCAACGTCGCGCGCCTCGCCTTCGAGATCGGCGCCGAGATCATGCACGGCATAGCCGGCGGCTTCAGCTGTCGCGCGTGCCGCCGCCAGCGCGTCGGCGGGGCGAGCGATGATGCGGAATTCGCTGTTGGCGAAAGCCGGGTGGCCAGGCTTCGGCGTTTCGTTTTCGGGATCGTCGAGAAGCTTGCGGGCTGCGGGCGGCAGGTTGAGCCCATAGCGGGCGACGATAGCGCGGGCTTGCTCTGTCGTGCTGGGGTCGGCGACGGTCGGTCCGGAAGCAATGGCGGTCGGCTCGTCACCGGGCACGTCGGAGATCGCGAGCGTCAGCAGGCGCGCCGGGGCGGCGGCGAGCACCAGCCGGCCGCCCTTGATCCGCGAGAGCCGCTTGCGGACGATGTTCATCTCGCCGATCGGCGCACCGGATCGCAGCAAGGCCTTGTTGACCGCCTGCTTTTCGGCGAGCGCAAGCCCACCGGCCGGCGCGACCCAATTGGCCGAGCCGCCACCCGAGAGCAGGATGAGCACGAGATCGTCCGCCGTGGCAGAGGCTGCGAGCGCCAGTGCCCGCTCGGCGCTGTCGATGCTGCCCTGGTCGGGCACGGGGTGGCCGGCCGCGACCATCGGGATGTGACGAGTGGGTGCGGTGTAGCCGTGCCGAGCCACGGCATGGCCGAGGAGCCTTTCTCGCGGAAAGCCCTGGTCCAGATAATGCGCTTCGGCGAGCGCTGTCATGCTGCCGGCGGCCTTGCCGGCTGCGAGCAGGATCAGGCGCCCGTTGGTTGGCGGTGGGGGCAGATGCTGCGGCAAGCAGCCTGCGGGATGGGCGCGGGCGACGGCGGCGTCGAAGATCGCGCGGGCGGTCGCGCGCATCGCTGCGATTGCGGTGGTGGATTGCGGCACGCCGCGCGGCTCCCTTGGTCCTGGCCGCTTCGCGGCGCTCTCCTTGTCATCGTTGTAGGGTGGCTTCGAAGCGGCGTCATCTGCCGTCTGGCGATCTAGTCATACTTTTTGAGAGGATTGCGCGACGGGGATGGGCCGGCGCCCGGTCGTGCGGCGTCAGGACTGTTGATGGGCAGCCGGGCTTGCGCCAGTTCGGTCTTGACGGGCGCCCCCCATCCGGGCGAACGCTGCCGGCCAATTTCGTACCCGAGAAGGTTATCAGATGGACGATCCGGTTCAGGGCGACCAGCTCAAGAGCATCGTCGAGCGCATCGAGCGGCTCGAGGAAGAGAAGAAGACGATCGCCGACGACATCAAGGAGGTCTATGCCGAGGCCAAGGGCAACGGCTACGACGTCAAGGTGCTGCGCAAGGTCGTGGCGCTGCGCAAGCGCGATCTCGACGAGCGCAAGGAAGAGGAAGCGATCCTCGACCTCTATCTCCAGGCTGTGGGCGAATCGGCCTGAGACCGCTTCGCACCTCTACTGCGGCGGCCGACTGACGGCGTTTTCTGCGCTTCCGGTGCTCACGTACCAACGTACGCTCCGCTCCGGTTCTCGAAAACACCGCCATTCACCTCACCGCAGCGAGCTGCCAAGCAATCTCAGCAACTGCCGAGCCAGATATGAAAAAGCCCCGCATCGGTCTCCCGATGCGGGGCTTTTCGTTGGAAAGAACCTCAGGCGACGAGCGCGAGCTCGGCATTGGCGTTGCGGATCGCCTCTTCGCGGGCCTCCGGGCCATAACCCAGCTTCTCAGCGCGGATGAAGGTCACGTCGGTGATCCCGGAGAAGCCGAGCATCGTGCGCAGATGCGGCTCCTGCGAATCCAGCGACTGGGCCGGGCCGCTGCTGTAGAGGCCGCCGCGGCTCTCGACGACGATGGCGCGCTTGTTCTTGAGCAGGCCTTCCGGGCCGGCTTCGCTGTAGCTGAAGGTGATGCCGGCGCGCAGCACATAGTCGAACCAGCTCTTCAGCGTCGAAGGAATGCCGAAATTGTACATCGGCGCGCCGATCACGATCGTGTCGGCCGCCTTCAGTTCCTCGACCAGGGCGTTGGAGAGGGCGAGCGCGTCCTGCTGCGCCTTGGTTCCGTTGATGCCGGCGCGGACGGCCGCCGTCGTCTCCGCGTTCAGATGCGGGATCGGGTTGGCGTCGAGGTCGCGCTCGACGACATGCACGCCGGGGTTCTGGGCGCGCAGCCGGGCGACGGTGGCCTGGACGAGCTGCCGGGAAACCGAATCGGCACCCGAAGCGCTGCTGTTGAGGACGAGGACGGTAGCCATGGTGAAAACTTCCTATCTGGCAGGAGTGATTTCGATGACCCGAAAGGTAGTGGTTCACGAATGGCACTAGAACCGCCATAATCGGAACCAGACTGTTGCTGCTAAGGGAACACCGATGGCGGAGCTGGACGACATCCGAAGCTTCATCGCCGTGGTCGAGGCGGGCGGTTTCGGCCGGGCGGCACAGACGCTGGGCCTGGCGAAGTCGATCGTCAGCCGGCGCGTGAGCCGGCTGGAGGAGGAGCTCGGCACGCGCCTGCTCAGCCGCACGACGCGTGGCGTCGCCGCGACCGAGGCGGGGCTCGAGTTCAAGGCGCGCAGCGAGCGCATCCTGGCCGAGCTGGAGGAGGCGCGCGAGGCGGTGGCGCAGCGCGCGGGCGGCGTTGCCGGGCGCTTGCGGCTGGCCATGCCGATGACATTCGGCAACCGGCATGTCGCGCCGCTGCTCGGCGAACTCGCGCAGATGTATCCGCGGCTCGAAATCGACGTGCAGGCGAGCGACCGCTATGTCGACCTGATCGGCGAGCGCTTCGATGCCGCGATCCGGATCGGCTCGCTCAAGGATTCAAGCCTGATCGCCCGCAAGATCGCGCCAGTCCACGCCACGGTCGTCGGCAGTCCCGCCTATCTCGCGCGGCGCGGGCGCCCGGTCATCCCCGCCGATCTCAACGACCATGACTGCCTGCTCTATAGCGGCACCAACGATCAGGACTGGGTGTTCCGCACCGGCAAGCGCTGGATCACGGTCAGGCCCCCCGGCCGGATGCATTCGGATAGCGGCGACACGCTGCTCTCCTGGGCCGTGGCGGAGCTCGGACTGACCGTCCTGCCGACCTTCATCGCTTCGGACGCGATCCGTTCCGGCGCGGTCGAGCCGATCCTGCTGGATTATCCGATGCCAACGCGCGCGCTCTATGTCGTGCGCCCGCCCGGCGCCTATGTGCCCGGCAAGGTCCGCGTGCTGATCGACCTCCTGGTCGAGCGCTTCGGCGGCACGCCCTATTGGGACCCCTGCCAGATGGAGGCGCATCAGCGCGGCCTGAGGCTGGACGAACCGCTGAGCGAGCAGCTCACGCCCGTCGCCAGCCCCGCGCATCAAGCGGCGTGATCCCGCGCATCACGCGAATTCGCGTGGCTTTGACATGGGGTTTCGGCACTCTCCCGCCACGTTGAAACGGAGGTCGCGATGCTGCTCGTCGGAATGCTGGATAGCCCCTATGTCCGCCGTGCGGCGATCACGGGAACTCTGCTGGAGGTGCCGTTCGAGCATCGCTCGGTCTCGGTCTTCCGGCACATGGAGGAATTCCGGGCGATCAATCCGCTGATCAAGGCGCCGACGCTGGTCACCGATGACGGCATCGCGATCAGCGAATCCCTGTTGATCATCCAGCATTTCGAGGATGTCGCGGGCCGCTCGCTGCGCCCGCTCGAAGGCGTGGCGCGGCGCCGTGATCTGGCGCTGACCGGGATCGGCATCGTCGCGGCCGACAAGGCGGTGTCGATCGAATACGAGCGCAAGCGCCCGGAGGCGCAGCGCTATGCGCCCTGGCAGGAGCGCATCGTCACCCAGCTGCATGTTGCGCTCGACCTGCTCGATGCGGCGGCGAAGGAGGGCGAGCTGACCGCCGGGCCGGAATTGCTGCCGAGCGATATCGCGGCGGCCATCGCCTGGGGCTTCTGCCGCTTCGTCATCCCAGAATTCGCGCCGGAAGAGCGCTGGCCGGCTTTGGCCGAGCAGGCGCGCGCCTGCGAGGCGCTCGACGTGTTCAAGGCTTGGCCGATCGACCGGGAATAGACGTCAGTTCTGGACGAAATTCGTCGGCAGCGGGCGGACGGCCGGTCCGGAGAAGCTTCCGGGCTTGGCGTCGACGGGGTCGGCGTGGCTGAAGCCCAGGGCCGCGGCCGGGCTCGGGCCGGCGATCGGCGCGCCTGACGGGCCGGCAGTCTTGGCACGGGCGGTCGCGACATTCACCGGCTTGCCGGGTGTGCTGCCGGTGCGGGAGACCGCGGCGAACAGGGAGTTCAGGCCGCCGCGATCCATCTCGGCGGTATCTTCGGGCTCTTCTGGAACCGGGACGGAACGTTGGGTGGCGGTCGCGAAGCTGACACCACCCTCGCGCGGCCGTACCGGTGGCAGCGAGGCGGTCACGAGCCGGCCTTCCGCGGCTTGGGCCAACGGCGCTTCAGGCGCTCCGGTGCCGCGCAGGGAGGCGATCGCGGCGTCGGCGAGTGCGGTCGGCCGCATCGGCGGCAGCGGGGCGTTGGTGGGCTGGCCGGCCACGACGATCTCGCTCGCGCTCGCCATCTCGCCCGGTCGGCGCGGCGGCAGGGAGGCCAGCACCAGCTTCTGGTCAGGCTGCGGCGCGAAGGCCAGCGCACCGCCGGCTGCGGGCAGGGCGGCGATCTGGACGGGCGCGCCGTCGTCGGCAGGCACGGAAAGACCGCGGGGCCGCGCCAGAGGCAGCGGCGCATCGATCAATTGCGGCCGGTTTTCCTGCACGCGCTGGGGAGCGGCGGCGACTGCCGGCTGCGGTGTCGGTTCCGGAGTGGGGGCCGGTTGCGGCGGGGCGGCGTTGACCTGCGGTGCCAGGCGCTCCGAGCGCTCACGTGTGAGCGAACGCGTCACAGGTTCGGCGGCGGGAGCCATGGCGACGGCGAAGCGGCCGCCATCCGGCGAATTGGCGTCGTTGTAGCCGGGATTGGCATAGGCCATGACCGCGGGCTGCTGACGCGGCGCGGCGCGGCGGCCGCGCGCGGTCGGTCGGGCATCGGCTTCCTCGTCGTCGCCGCCGAACAGCGAGGCCCATAGGCTCTTGCGGCCCGACGCCATGACGGCGCCCTCATCGAGCTCGGCAGTGGCATAACCCGCGACGGCGCCGCCGCCCGACAGGATCTCCGCCTTGGCGAGCTCGTAGCCGGCCATCGGCTGGCCATCGGCCGGCAGGTGGACGGTCTTTTCGTCGGGGAAAAGGCGCACGAGCTGGTCGCGCGTCATGCGCGGCCAGGAGCGGACCGAGCCGACATCGAGATGCACGAAGGGCGTATGGGCGTTCGGGTAGAAGCCGACGCCGCCGCGCTGGAGCCGCATGCCGATCTCGCGGATGCGGGCCGTCGGCACGTCCGGCAGGTAGAAATCCATGGCCTTGCCGAGCATATGCTGGCTGTGCTTGGCGACGGCCCGCGAGCGACGGCGCAGCATCGCGTTGGTGCCGGGCGCGCGATAGGAGGAGACGACGTGGAAGGGCTGGTCGGAGCCGAGCTGGCGCTGGACCTCCCAGACGACGTCGAAGAGCCGCGGGTCCATCCGGGTCGGCTCGTCGGTGCGCCAGTCGCGCAAGGCCCAGTTCAGTTTTTCGAGCCCGGACGAATCATAGCGGCCGTCACGCTTGAAGGTGACGGTCGTCTCTTCCTTCGTGTGCATGTGCCGGATGGTGATGGTGCGGGTGTCGCCGTTGGCGGCGGCGTCCTGCGTGCCGCGGATGCCGACCAGCGAGGCGATCAGGGCCAGGCCGAGCGCCAGCGCCTGTCGCGCGGTCGGCTTTGTGCCGGACGGCGCGCATCCTGCAAGCGTGGCGGTTGTCCTGCCCAATCTGTCTGACCCGTCTCGGTGCCCCCGCCGAAGCGGTGCGATAAACGTGAACGAACAGTTGCGGAGAAGCGTTAACGTCTCGTTAGCGAGCCGGCAATCGCCACGCCAAGAAATTCCTGCCGAACGTGGCTAAAGTCGGATCATGGCGAAAAGGTGCCCATAGGACAGGGCACCCTCGCCAAGGGGGCTCAGCCGCCCTGCTGCTCCAGCGCCTGCCGGACCAGCCGGTGGAAGCCGTAGACATCGTCGAAGCGAGTGATCTGGCCGTCATCGCCGACGACGATGGTGTTGTAGACGAGGTGGATCGGCAGGGGCTGCGGCAGGTTGATGCGGCGCTCGCCCGAGCCGATCAGGCGCTTCAGCCGCTCATGCGACCATTCCGGGCCGAGCACCTGGTCGGCCAGCGCGAAGGGGTTCTCGACCCGGACGCAGCCATGGCTGAGCGCGCGCCGCTCGCCGGCGAAGAGGCGGCGATTCGGCGTGTCGTGCAGGTAGACCGCATGCTCGTTCGGGAACATGAACTTGATCCAGCCGAGCGCATTGCGCTCGCCCGGCGGCTGGCGCACCGAGATGCCACCGCCCTTGGTGCGGGTCACGACATAGCCACGCTTGGCCGCATATTCCGGATCGGCAGCGAGGCCCGGCAGGAATTCCTTCTTCAGGATCGAGGGCGGCACGTACCAGGACGGGTTGACGATGACGTGGTCCATCTTGTGCGAGAAGATGGGCGTCGCCGATTCCGGCTTGCCGATGATGGCGCGGGTCTCGTGCACGACCTTGCCGGAGCGGATGACACGCACGCGCATCTCCGGGACATTGGCCATGATGTGGTCGGTGCCGAGATCGGGCGGCAGCCAGCGCCAGCGCTCCATCTGGGCGACGATGTCCTCCTCGCCCCGCGCGCTCGCCGGCTTGCCGAGCGCGGCCAGCGTGCGCTCGCTCAGGATGCCGTTGGCCGGGAGGCCGGCCTTCTTCTGGAAATCGGTCAGGGCCAGTGCGGTCGAGCGGTCGAAGACCGGCTCCTCGCTCGGCCCAAGGCCGAGGCGGGCGCGCACCAGCGGCACGCGCTCGTCGCGCATGCCGAGCTTGAGCGGCGGGCCGGCGGGGATGCGCACCAGCGGCGTGTCGTCGAGATGCTCGCGCATCTCGTCGAGCTTGGCCTTGAGGCGGCGATAGCCCTCATGCGGCGGGTTGTAGGCGGCGAGCACGGCGCCGGCATCCGTCGCGCCGGCAAGCTCCGAGAGCACTTCGGTCGCGGAGGGCAGGTAGAGCGTCGGCGTGATCAGCTTCGAGAGCTGGCGCGGATTGAGACGGCCGCCGCGGGCGTCGCGGGCATAGAGCACGGCGATGGCCGAGAGGCGGATATCGGCCTCGGCAAGCCTGGCCTTGTCGCTCGCCTCGAAAACGGGCAGCGCATAGTCGTTCGGACGCAGGCCATCCTCGCCGGCACGGCCGAGCTGCGTCGCGATGCGCTTGCCGGCTTCATTCCAGCCCTTGGCGCCAACCCAGAAGGGGCGGTTCTCGTTGGCCTGATAGGCGGCGATGATCTCGTTGCGCTCGCGCTCGCCGAGGCGGCGCAGCGTCAGCGCCTCCGGCAGGGCAGCGGTGATGGCGGCGGAAAATTCCGAGCCGGGCGGCAATTCGACGACGACCTTCGGCACATCCGGCATCGGCACCAGCGGCTCGACGGTGCGCAGCGGCCCGGTCTGCGGGGCAGCCTCAGCCGGAGCCGGCGATTTGACGACGGGCGTCAGGGCCGGGTCGGCCGCCGGCATCTCGACCGCGGGAATGTCGAGCGTGACCGCTTCCTCGGTCATGTCGAGGGGGGCGGCCGCATCCTGCTTCGCCGGGTCCGGCAGGCGGTTTCCGGGGATCACCGTGCCGGTGACGATCTCGGCATCGGCGGAATGGTCGGGTGCGGTCGCAGCCTGCGCAGCGGGGGCCGGCGGCGCGATGTCGGAGAGGCTGAGCTCCGGCTGCTCCGGCAGCGGGATGCCGAGCGTCGCATCGGTGTTGAGAGGGGTCTCGGCGCGGAGCGGGAGGCATCCCAGAATAATGGCCAGGGCGGATGCCGAGGTCAGTTTCGCCCAATGGCGAGGACGCATGGTCGCTATCCCGATTGCTGCCGAACCCCGCCATTCCTGCGTGACTCGGCTGGTTGAGACAAGATGCGGCGGTGCAACAGACCGCCCCATTTCGATTGGTCGCGGCTCAGGCCGCGTCGGTTTCATCGCCGTTCGATTCGCTCTCGATCAGCCCGTAATCCTTGAGCTTGCGGTAGAGCGTCGAGCGGCCGATGCCGAGCTTGCGCGAGACCTCGGACATGTGGCCGCGGTAATGCGCGAGCGCGAAGGTGATGATCTCGCGTTCGAGGTCGTCGAGCTTGCGCATGTCGGAGCCGGTGACGAGGTCGAGCGCGTTGGGATCGCGCACCGGCATCTGGATGATGCGCGGCGGCGGCTCGCCTTGCGTCTCGGAGCGGGCGAGGGAGGCGGGGGCCGGCGGAATGCGGACTTCGTAGCCGTCCATCTGCGCGGCGATCTGCGGGAACTCGGTGGTGTCGAGCTCCGGTCCGTCGGCCAGGACCACGGCGCGGAACACGGCGTTCTCGAGCTGGCGGACATTGCCCGGCCAGTCATAGCCGGTGATCAGGGCGGCGGCCTCGGCCGTGAGCCCGGTGAGCTTGCGGCCCTCCTCGGCGGCGAAGCGGGCAAGGAAGCCGCGCGCGAGGTCGGCAATGTCCTCGCGGCGCTGGCGCAAGGGCGGCAGCGTGATCGGGAAGACGTTGAGGCGGTAATACAGGTCCTCGCGGAACTCAGCCCGCTTCACCTGGTCGAGCAGGCTCTTGTTGGTGGCCGAGATCAGGCGGATATCGACGCGCACCGATTTCTTGCCGCCGACGGGATCGACCTCGCCCTCCTGGATGGCGCGCAGGAGCTTGACCTGCGCGTCGAGCGGCAATTCGCCGACCTCGTCGAGGAAGAGCGTGCCGCCATTGGCCTCGACGAACTTGCCGAGATGGCGCTCGGTCGCACCGGTGAAGGCGCCCTTTTCGTGGCCAAACAAGATGGATTCGACGAGATTATGCGGGATTGCGCCGCAGTTCACGGTGACGAAGGGCTTGCCCTTGCGGTCGCTGGAGCCCTGGATCGCGCGCGCCAGCACCTCCTTGCCGACGCCCGACTCGCCCTCGATGAGGATCGGGATGTTCGATTTCGCGGCGCGCTCGGCCAGCCGGACGACGCGGGCCATGTCCGGGCTCTTGGTCGCGAGATCGCGGAAGCCCAGCGTGTTCGAGGCGCGGCGTTTGATATGGCGCAGCTCGTGTTCGAGCGCGCCGAGCTTGAGGGCGTTGCGCAGCGAGACCTGGAGGCGCTCGGCCCCGACAGGCTTCACCACGAAATCGACGGCACCGGCCCGCATGGCCGAGACGACGGTCTCGATCGAGCCATTGGCGGTCTGGACGATGACGGGGATCTCGATGCCACGTTCGCGTAGCGCCGCCAGCACGCCCATGCCGTCGAGGCCGGGCATGTTGAGGTCGAGGACGATGGCGCTGAAGCGCTCGCCCTCGGGCGCGCCGAGCAAGGTCAACGCGGCCTCGCCGTTGTCGGCGCTGGCGACATCGTAGCCGAAGCGCTTCAGCATCGCGTCCAGCAGGCGGCGCTGGACGGGATCATCGTCAACGATGAGGACGGTGTCGGCCATGGCACCTCGAAAGCCCGTGCAGCATGAAAGAAATCTTGGCTCCAGGTGGAATCACCTGTTCCGTTCTGGGGCATGGTCGGCGAGAAGGGTTAAGCGGGGTTTAAGCCCAAGGCCGATGGCTGCGGGACGAAGCGACCGGGCGTTGATCGCCGGGGCCGTGCCGGCCTAAGGATGAGGCTCGTTTCAGTGCGCGAAGGTATCGAGCGAATGGCTTTTCATGAGACCGTCCTGCGTTCCGCCACGAAGTCGGGGGCGGCAAAGCCGGCGAATGCGACCGGCGATCTCCCGGAATGGGACCTGACCCATCTTTATCCCGGGATCGAATCGCCGGAGTTCAAGGGCGATCTGGAGCGGGGTCTTCTCGATGCGCAGGCGCTGGCTGGCCGCTATCGCGGCAAGCTCGCGGAATTCGCCGCAGCGCCAGACGGCAGCACGACGCTGGCAGCCGCAGTGAAGAGCTATGAGGGCCTGAGCGACCTGCTCGGCCGGATCGGCGCCTATGCCGGTCTGGTCTATTCCGGCGACACGACCGATCCGCAGCGCGCCAAGTTCTACGGCGACACGCAGGACAAGCTGAACGCCGCGATCACCGAATTGCTGTTCTTCGAACTGGAGCTGAACCGGATCGAGCCGGACCTGCTGGCGAAGGTCGCGAGCCAGGCGCCGCTCTCGCACTGGAAGCCCTGGCTGGAGGATTTGGCCAAGGACAAGCCGCACCAGCTCGACGACCGGATCGAGGCGCTGTTCCACGAGAAGTCTATGACGGGCGCAGCCGCCTGGAACCGCCTCTTCGACGAGACCATCGCCTCGCTGCGCTTCATCGTCGATGGCGAGGAGCTGACGCTCGAGCTCACGCTCAACAAGCTGCAGGACAGCGACGGCGAGGTGCGCCGCAAGGCGGCGGAGGCGCTGAGCACGGTGTTCCGCAAGGAGCTGCGGACCTTCGCGCTGATCGCCAACACGCTGGCCAAGGACAAGGAAATCTCCGACCGCTGGCGGAAGTTCGAGGATGTCGCGGATTCCCGCCATCTCGCCAACCGGGTCGAGCGTGAGGTCGTGGATGCTCTCGTCGCCGCCGTGCGCGAGGCCTATCCGCGCCTGTCACATCGCTATTACCGGCTGAAGGCGAAGTGGTTCGGCCGCGAGGAACTCGATTTCTGGGACCGCAACGCGCCGCTGCCGCAGGTCGAGCAGCGCACGATACCCTGGACCGAGGCGCGCGAGACCGTGCTCTCGGCCTATGGCGCCTTCTCGCCGGAGATGGCGGCGATCGCCAGGCGCTTCTTCGACGAGCGCTGGATCGACGCGCCGCCGCGCCCCGGCAAGGCGCCCGGCGCGTTTGCTCACCCTACGGTGCCATCCGCTCACCCCTATGTGCTGCTGAACTACCAGGGCAAGCCGCGCGACGTGATGACGCTGGCCCATGAGCTCGGCCATGGCGTGCATCAGGTGCTGGCGGCGCCCAACGGTGCCCTGATGGCGCCGACGCCGCTGACCCTGGCGGAGACGGCGAGCGTCTTCGGGGAAATGCTGACCTTCCGCAAGTTGCTCGACTCGACCAACGACAAGAAGCAGCGCAAGGCGATGCTGGCGGCCAAGGTCGAGGACATGATCAACACGGTCGTGCGCCAGATCGCCTTCTACACCTTCGAGCGCAAGGTCCATGAGGCCCGCCGCGAGGGCGAGCTGACACCGGAAGCGCTCTGCGAGATCTGGATGAGCGTGCAGGAAGAGAGCCTGGGCCCGGCGATCCGGCTGTCGAGCGGATATGAGCCCTACTGGTGCTACATCCCGCACTTCATCCATTCGCCCTTCTACGTTTATGCCTATGCCTTCGGGGATTGCCTGGTGAACTCGCTCTACGGCGTCTACCAGAACGCCGCCGAGGGCTTCCAGGAGCGCTATTTCGCGCTGCTTTCGGCCGGCGGCAGCAAGCCTTATTCCGAACTGCTGGCGCCCTTCGGGCTCGACGCGAAGGACCCGGGCTTCTGGCAGATCGGGCTTCGGATGATCGAGGGCATGATCATCGAGCTCGAAGGGATGGAGTGAGGGTTCTCGTCATGGCCGGGCTTGACCCGGCCATCTCGGAAACCAGCGCCTTCCGGTCATGAGATGCTCGGGTCAAGCCCGAGCATGACGGTTGAAGCTAGAACTGCACCCTGAGACCCACCAGCGAGACATTCGCGGTGTAATCCGAGCCCTGCGCGGTCGAGTTCAGGCGCTCATGGGTGAAACTTGCGCGCACGGCGAAGGTGCGCGTCAGCTTGTATTCGAGCCGCGCGCCGACATTGCTGTAGTCCTCGCGCAAGCCCTGTCCGTCATATTCGGTGCGGCTGAAATTGGTGAAGCCGGTGACGGTGAGGTTGCGGCGCAATGCATGCGCGACTTCCAGCGTGGCGCGCCGCACCGTGGTGCCCGAGGAGCCGGCGATGGTGGTGTCGCCGAGTTCGGCGCCGCCGCGCAGCGTCACCGTGGTCAGTGGCGTGGGCGACCACAGCACCGCGGCGTCGCCGACGAAACCACGCAGGTTCTTCAGGCGGCTGTCGTCGTATTTGCGATCCTGATAGCCGCCCGAGACCTCACCGGTCAGCTGCCGGCTGATCTCGAAGGTCGAGCCGACACGCCCCGTCATGCCGTTCGACGAGCGCATATAGCCGCTGGAATCGCTCTTCTCGTCGAACTCGCGCTGGTCGATCTCGGCCTGGACGAAGGGCTTGAAGCCGGGCGTGACCTCGTAGGCCGCACGCAGACGCAGGCCGTATTGCGTGAGGTTGCGATCCTTCTGCGAGAGCATCGCGCCGTTCGATAGGCGGGCATCCTCATAGTCGCTGCGATCGACCGAGCCGCGCAGCGTCAGTTGCAGCCGGTTGAAGTCATGCGTGACGCCGGCCGAGCCGCCATACTGGTAGATCTGCGGGCGGCCGGTGACCGCGGCGGTGAGGTCCGGCGAGCCCGGCCGCTGCGTGTCGAGCTTGAGCCGCGTTTCCAGGAGGATGCGGGTGTCGCGCGTCGCATCGAGCCGCAGGTCGAGACTGCCCTCGGCATCGGGGCGCGAGGCGTCCTTGGCGCGGAAGAACTCCATATAGCCGCCGCGCAGCTTGCCCTTGAGCTCATGGACATTCCAGTCGGACTGGATGTCCAGTTCGCCCTCGTGGCGGCTGTAGCCCGAGCCCTTGGTGCCTGGCGCGGAGCTGCGCTGCGGATTGGTGTCGTAGCCGACCGAGTTGGTGACCGAGGGCCGCAGCGTGATCGAGCCCATGCGGATGCCGAGCGCTGCATAGGGGTCCTCCTCGCTCGCGGCACGCCGGCGTGGCGGGGGCGGAGGGGGCGGCGGGGGCGGCATCGTCGTCACCGCCGGCTGCGGCGGACGGAACTGGCGCTGGGTGACGCCGCGCAGTGCCGGCGCCTGAATCGGTTGGCTGGCGCGCGGTGGCTGCCGCCCCGAAACGGCCGAACCCTGTCGCTGGATCAGGCCAGCGGGATCGCGGATGGCTTCCGGTTCGGCCGTTGCCGGCGAGAGGGCAGGCTGGGGTGTTGCCGGCTGTTGCGCGACGTAAGTGGGCGTGCCGGTCCTCAGATTGGCGCGGGGCATCTGCTGCGCCTGCGCCGCTGCGCAGGCGAGTGCCAGCGCGGCCAGGGCCGTGCCGGACAGAAGCAGGGTCGTCGCGCGGCCGGACACGGGCGTCGCAGGGCTCCAGGTGATGGGCGCGCGGATGGCGCGCATGGTTAACGGAGTTAGAACGAACAGGGTTAAGGAGCCGTCAACGCGGGCCGGGCCTATCGGCAGATGGTGGAAATGGCTGGCGCCGCCGTGCTACAGCGCCGGCCATGACAGCCGATATCCGCGACTCCGCCCTTCGCACCATCGCCACCGAACGCGCCGGTCTCGACGCCCTCCACGATGCGCTGGCGAATGGATTGGGCCAGCCTTTCGCCGAGGCCATCGCGATGATCCGCGCCTCGAGCGGCCGCGTTATCGTCTCCGGCATGGGCAAGTCCGGCCATGTCGGGCGCAAGCTCACGGCGACGCTGGCCTCGACCGGTACGCCCGCGCATTTCGTCCATCCGGCCGAGGCGAGCCATGGCGATCTCGGCATGGTCCAGCCTGAGGATGTGGTGATCGCATTGTCCTGGTCGGGTGAGGCGGTCGAGCTTGCCGCGCTGGTCGGCTACACCCGCCGCTTCCGCGTCGGGCTGATCGCGATGACCGCCAATGCTGAGAGCACGCTGGGCAAGGAAGCGGATATCGCGCTCGTCCTGCCCAAGGCGACGGAGGCCTGCCCGAACGGGCTTGCGCCGACGACCTCGACGACGATGCAGATGGCGCTCGGCGATGCGCTGGCCGTGGCGCTTCTGGAAGCGCGCGGCTTCTCGCGGCAGGATTTCTTTGTCTATCACCCCGGCGGTAAGCTCGGCGCACAGCTCAAGACGGTCGAGAGCATCATGCATCGCGGGGCCGACCTGCCGCTGATCGGGCTCGACACGCTGCTGCCGGACGTCATCGCGATGATCTCCGACAAGGGTTTCGGCTGTGCCGTGGTGATGGATCTGGACGGCAAGCTCGCCGGCGTCGTCACCGATGGCGACCTGCGCCGCAAGGCGGCGATGGGCGGTGGCGCCTCGCTCAGGGCGCGTGACATCATGACCGCGAACCCGCGCCGCATCGGGCTCGATACGCTCGCGGTCGAGGCGCTGGAACTGGTCAATCGCAGCCGGATCACGGCGCTGATCGTGGTCGACGGTGAAGACCGCCCAGCCGGGCTCGTCCATGTCCACGACCTGCTGGCGATGGGCGTGGCGTAATTTCGCGCGTCATGCTCGGGCTTGACCCGAGCATCTCATGACGTTCAGGCAAGGGAGCTGCGTCCGGCCCGTCATTCTCGGGTCTGCGCTTCGCTTCGCCCGAGAATGACGGCGGGACGGGCGCCCGCTCTTGCCATGTGGCTGTCAGGATCTATCTAAAGCTCTAGAAACTATAGATCTGGAGGATGCCATGACCGTTGCCGGCAAGCTCGAACGCGTGATGCCGATCGGAGCGCTCGCCGATCGCACCGGGGTCAAGGTCGAGACCATCCGCTATTACGAGCAGGTCGGGCTCCTGCCGCCGCCGGAACGCTCCGAGGGCAACCAGCGCCGCTATGGCCGGCGCCACGCCGAGCGGCTCGCCTTCATCAAGCACGCACGCGATCTCGGCTTCGCGGTCGAGAATATCCGCACTCTGCTGAAGCTTTCCGACACGCCCGGCATGGCCTGTGACGAGGCCCATGCGATTTCGGTCGCCCATCTCGACGAGGTTCGCGACAAGATCGCGAAACTGCGCTCGCTGGAAAAGGAACTGGAGCGGATCGCGACGACCTGCTCGGGCGGCGTCGCGGCCTGCGACTGCGCGATCATCGAGGCGCTGGCCGATCACGGCCAGTGCGACCACGCCCATCATTGAGGCGCCCGCCCACCCCCAAAATCTGCCTTGCCTCTCGTCTCCGGGGCGAAAAGGCTTAAATAGGTTCCTGCCGGGCGGCGTTGAGTGCCGCCTCGCCACGCCAATCCGGGAGGGCGCGATGACGACATGGCCCATGCCGCCGGGGGACGGATTCCGAAAAGGGAACAAAACCCGATTCTGCCGGAGTCAGCGATTCGGCCCCGCTTCGTTCCAGACTCGTTCTTGTCGGGTCCGCTTCTAGGATCTGCATCAACCCCGTCCACGCTCCCGCCCGCATGGGCGGGCGAGAAGATCGGCTCCTTCGCCTTGCTTCCTTTCCGTTCGCTGCCGCCCGCTGCCCGCGCCTATAGCGTCACGGCCGTGCTGGGCCCGACCAATACCGGCAAGACCCATCTCGCCATCGAGCGCATGGTCGCCCACCCCACCGGGATGATCGGCCTGCCGCTGCGCCTGCTGGCGCGCGAGGTCTATCAGCGCGTGGTCGACAAAGTCGGCCCCGAGGCCGTCGCCCTCGTCACCGGCGAGGAGAAGATCAAGCCGGAGCGGCCGCGCTTCTGGATCTGCACGGTCGAGGCGATGCCGCGCGATCTCGCGGTCGATTTCGTCGCCATCGACGAGATCCAGCTCGCCTCCGATCTCGACCGCGGCCATGTCTTCACCGACCGCCTGCTGAACCGGCGCGGCCGGGCCGAAACCATGCTGATCGGCGCCGCGACGATGCGCCCGCTGATCGAGCAGCTCATGCCCGG
This sequence comes from Allobosea sp. GW821-FHT09G06, assembly GCF_059416005.1. NCBI lineage: Bacteria > Pseudomonadati > Pseudomonadota > Alphaproteobacteria > Hyphomicrobiales > Alloboseaceae > Allobosea > Allobosea sp. GW821-FHT09G06. The sequence goes on from NZ_JBWKOI010000001.1 coordinate 423,362, forward strand.
CGTGAACGTCGTGACGCGTCCGCGCCTGTCGCAGCTCACCTTCGCCGGCGACCGCAAGATCACGCGGCTGGCGCCTCGCTCGGCCATCGTCGCCTTCTCGGTCGAGGAGGTCTATGCGATCGCGGAGCTGATCCGCCGGCAGAAGGGCGGGGCGGCCGTGGTGCTGGGCGCGCTCTCGCCCCGGACCCGCAATGCCCAGGTCGAGCTCTATCAGTCCGGCGATGTCGATTATCTCGTCGCCACCGATGCGATCGGCATGGGGCTCAATCTCGACGTCAACCACATCGCCTTCGCGGCGGACAAGAAATTCGACGGGCATCATTACCGCAAGCTCAATCCCGCCGAGTTCGGCCAGATCGCCGGGCGCGCCGGACGGCATCTGCGGGACGGCACCTTCGGCACCAGCGGACGCTGCCCGCCTTTCGACGCCGAACTGGTCGAGGCGATCGAGAATCACCGCTTCGAGCCGATCCGCCAGATGCAATGGCGCAATTCCGATCTCGACCTGCGCTCGGTCGGTGGCCTGCTGAACACGCTGAATCTTCAGCCGTCCGAGCAGGGGCTGACGCGGGCGCTGATCGCCGAGGACATGACGACGCTGGAGGTGCTGGCGCGCGACCCGGAGATCGCGAGGCTGGCGCAGGGCCGCGCCGCGGTCGAACGGCTCTGGGAGGTCTGCGGGCTGCCGGATTATCGCAAGATATCCCCGATGCAGCATGCCGATCTCGCGTCCACGCTCTATCTCAGGCTGATGCGCCATGGCCGGCTCGATGCCGACTGGTACGCCGCTCAACTGGCCTCGCTCGACCGCACCGATGGCGAGATCGATACGCTGTCCGCGCGGATCGCACAGGTGCGGACTTGGACCTATGTTGCGAACCGTCCTGACTGGTTGCCTGATCCAGAGCATTGGCAGGGCATGGCGCGTCTTGTAGAGGACAAGCTGTCGGACGCTCTGCACGAGCGGCTGACCCATAGATTTGTCGATCGGCGCACCAGCGTGTTGATGCGCCGCTTGCGGGAGAATGCGATGTTGGAGGCTGAGGTCACCGCGACGGGCGACGTGCTCGTCGAGGGCCAGCATGTGGGAATGCTGCAGGGCTTCCGCTTCACGGCGGACCCGAAGGCCGGTGGGTCGGAGGTCAAGGCCCTGAACCTGGCGGCGATGAAGGCGCTCGGTTCGGAGATCGAGGCCCGGGCGGCGCGCGTCGTGCTGGCGGGCGACGATGCCTTCGTGCTGTCGCATGACGGTCTGGTGCGCTGGACCGGTGAGCCTGTCGCGCGTCTCACCGCCGGTGAGAAGGTTCTGGAGCCGCGCTTGCGCCTGCTGGTGGAAGAGCATCTCGGCGGTCCCGCGCGCGAGCAGGTCGAGGGCCGGCTCAATCTCTGGCTGAAGAATCATGTCACCAAGCTGCTCGGCGCCGTGCAGGTTCTGGAGGCGGCCGAGAACGTCACCGGTATCGCGCGCGGCATCGCCTATCAGGCGGCCGAGGCGCTCGGCGTGCTGGAGCGTTCCAAGGTTGGCGAGGAGATGAAGGCGCTCGACCAGGAAGGCCGGGCGGCCTTGCGCCAGCTCGGCATCCGCTTCGGCGCTTTCCACATCTATATGCCCGCGCTGCTGAAGCCTGCGCCACGCGCGCTCGCCGCCCAGCTCTGGGCGCTGAAGCATGGCGGGCCGGAGACGGCCGGGCTCGACGATATCGCCCATCTCGCGGCCTCGGGCCGCACCTCCTTCCCGGTCGACAAGGCCGTGCCGAAGGGGCTCTACCGTGCTGCCGGCTACCGCGTCTGCGGCGAGCGGGCGGTGCGCGTCGACATCCTCGAGCGCCTTGCGGACCTCATCCGCCCGGCGATCGCCTATCGTCCCGGTGTCACGCAAGGTACGCCGCCCGTCGGCGCCGCCGATCAGGACGGCTTCGTCGCCACCGGTGCGATGACCTCGCTCGTCGGCTGTGCGGGCGAGGATTTCGCCTCGATCCTGCGTTCGCTCGGCTATGTCTCGGTCAAGCGCCCGGGACCGGCGATCACCGTGCCGCTGGCGGTGCCCCCGGCCGCGACCGCGCCGGCTCAGCCTGTCGCCGCTGCTGAAACGGAAGCGGCTTCCGCTGAGGGCGATGCCGTCGAGGCGACCGCCGACACCGAGGGCCCGAGCGAGCCGGCGACCGTGCTGAACGAAGACGGGCTGGCCGAGGACGAGACGCCTGTCGTCGAAGCGCCCGCCGTCGAGACGGCTGATACGCCGATCCTGACCGAGGCGGAGCTGGACGCGGCGCGCGAGCCGGTGCCGGCCGACGCGATGGTCGCGCTTCCGGCCGCCGTGGCCGAGGAGACCGCCTCGGCTGAAGCCGTTGCTGACGAAGCTCCCGCCACTGAAGCCGCGCCGGCCGAGCCCGAGCTTATCGAGGTCTGGCGGCCGCATCGCCATCAGGGCGGGCGCCGGCCGGAGCATGGCAATCCGCGCGGTCGCCGCGAAGGCGGTGAGCGCCGCGAGGGTGGCGAGCGCCGTGGCGGCGACCGGCCGCAGCGCGAGGGCCGCCCCGGTGGTCCGCGCCGCGACGGGCGCCCCGACAACCGGCCGGCAGCTGCCGCAGGCGAGAGCGCTCCGGCGCAGCGCCAAGAGCGTCAGGAGCGTCCGCGTCAGGATGAGCGTCCGCGCCGCGACGACAGGCCACAGCGGCAGGACCGTCCCGAGGGCAATCGTGGCCCGCGCCCGGACTTCAAGCGCGACGGCCGCCCCGGCGGCCCGCGTCGCGAGGAGCGGGGTGGCGGCGCCGAGCGCTTCCAGCAGACGCCGCGTCCGCGCCCGGCCAATCGCGAGCCGGATCCGGATTCGCCCTTCGCCAAGCTCGCGGCCCTCAAGGCCCAGCTCGAAGGCAGCAAGAACTAGAGCCGGAGCCATTCCGCGTTTCTCCAAACCACGGAATGGCTTCGGCTTTTTGTCTCATCGCATTTTCTTCACGCGAACCGGTGCCCACTTCGCTCGAAAATGCTCCAGGGAGGCGCGGGCGGTTTGCAGGACGATCGTCAGCGTCTCGACAAATGGCTCTGGTTCGCGCGCTTCGCCCGCAACCGCCCGGCGGCCGTGCGCCTGGTGGAGGACGGTCATGTCCGCATCGAGGGGCGCCGCTGCGACAACCCGGCGCAGGGCATCCGGATCGGGGCGGTGCTGACGCTCGCCCTGCCTCATGCCACGGTGGTGGTCAGGGTCCTGGCTTTCGCGGAGCGGCGCGGGTCCTTCACGGTAGCCCAGCAGCTCTATGAACGGCTCGACGGCGGCAGCGGCGATGCGTCGCTTGCGGAGGCCGGGGACGAGGATTAAATCCGCGCCCTGCCTGCAGCAGCGCTGAAATCGGGCCAGGGAGGGAAATCTTCCCCGCAGCGCCTCTGCAATGACAGATCGTTCTGCAAAAGATCACGAAAACGACCTTGAAACCTGCGCCGGGCAAGGGTTTATGAGGCTGTTTAGAAGCGTTGGAAGGGCCGACCCATGACCTATGTGGTCACCGAGAACTGCATCAAGTGCAAGTACATGGACTGCGTCGAGGTGTGCCCGGTCGACTGCTTCTATGAGGGCGAGAATTTTCTCGTCATCCACCCCGACGAATGCATCGATTGCGGCGTCTGCGAGCCCGAATGCCCGGCCGAGGCGATCAAGCCCGACACGGAGCCGGGCCTCGAAAGCTGGCTGCAGCTCAACGGCAAGTTCGCGGCGAGCTGGCCGAACGTCACCCAGAAGAAGGACCCGCCGGCCGACGCCAAGGCGTTCGACGGCGTGCCCGGCAAGCTCGAGATGCTCTCGCCGGAACCGGGCGAAGGCGACTGATCCGGCGGCCTTTCGCCGCCCGCGCTGCATTAACCACGACCTCGCCATGCCATTGCAGGGGAGCGCCGTCCGGCGTTTACCTTTGATTCGGCGTGTTTTTTGTGTTACAAGCTAGTCCCAGTCGAAGTCGTTCCGCATGCCCCTGCGAGATTCAGCAATCGGGGCGCCCCCAAGAGATCACAGACGATGGAAGAGCCGGCCACGGCGCCGGGGCTTCGGTCGTCGTTCTCGTCAGGGGCCCAATGAAAGAATCGACTAGGGAGCGTGAAGCGGTGCGTTTTCCAAGCGTCGCGTCAGGCGGAAAGTCTCCTGCCACCCGGCCGGGGACCAGATCATCACGTGCTCGCGTCGAGCGGGCCGGTCAGGAGTCGTAACGGCATGTCCACTGCGAAGAAAGCTGTTGTGCGCCAGGGTTTCAAGACGGGCGAGTACGTCGTCTATCCGTCCCATGGTGTCGGTCAGATCACGGCGATCGAAGAGCAGGAAGTCGCGGGTTTCAAGCTGGAACTGTTTGTCGTCAGCTTCGCCAAGGACAAGATGACGCTGCGCGTCCCCACCGCCAAGGCTGCCAGCGTCGGCCTGCGCAAGCTCGCCGATGCCGAGTCCGTCGCCAAGGCGCTGACCACGCTCACCGGCCGCGCCCGCGTCAAGCGCACCATGTGGTCGCGCCGCGCGCAGGAATACGAAGCGAAGATCAATTCGGGCGACCTCGTCGCCATCGCCGAAGTGGTGCGCGACCTCTATCGTTCCGAGGCCCAGCCCGAGCAGTCCTATTCCGAGCGTCAGCTCTATGAGGCCGCTCTCGACCGCATGACCCGCGAGATCGCTGTCGTCGACGACGTCACCGAGACCGAGGCCCTCAAGAAGATCGAAGGCCAGCTCGCCAAGTCGCCGCGCCGCGCCGGCAAGGCCGAGGCTGAAGCCGAGGCGGATATGGAAGGCGACAACGACGATATGGCGGAAGAAGCCGCCTGAGCGGTCTATTCTCTATCGTTTCGAAGAACCCGGCGGGCGACCGCCGGGTTTTTTGTTGGTCGGATGCCTGAGGCCAATTCGCGATCATGGGCTAACAGGCCGTCATGCTCGGGCTTGACCCGAGCATCTCCTGTCGGAGGAGGCGCAGCAGCCCTCTCGTCCTGAGATTCTCGGGTCAAGCCCGAGAATGACGGCTTTCTCCTCAGGCCGTTCCCGTTCCTGCCTTGAGGAAGGCTACCGTCCGTGCCCAGGCCTGCTTGGCGGCCGCGGCATTGTAACGCTCGGCGCTGGTGTCGTTCATGAAGGCGTGGTCGACATCGGGATAGACGATGGCCTCGTACTGGATGTCGGCGGCCTTCAGCGCCTTCTCGTAATCCGGCAGCATCTGGACGAGACGGGTGTCGCGCGAGGCTTGCTGGATCAGGAGCCGGGCCTTGATCTGCGGCACCTTGGCGAGGTCGGGCGAGCGGCCGTAGAAGACGACGCCGGCCGAGAGTTCCGGGACAGAGACGGCGAGGTCGTTGACCGAGCCGCCACCCCAGCAGAAGCCGACGGCGCCGGTTCGTCCGGTCGCATCCGGGCGCGAGGCCAGGTATTTCAGTGCGGCGCGGCCCTGGGCGACGACCGCCTCGGCGGGGAGCTGCGGGAAGAGTGCGCGAGCCGCGTCGGGGTCGCTCGGCGTGCCGCCGAGCGGGTTAAGGAAATCGAGTCCGAGCGCGGTGAAGCCTTCCAGCGCCATGCGGCGGGTGATGTCCTCGATATGGGGGTTGAGGCCGCGGTTCTCATGGATGACGAGCACACCGCCGCGCTTGGCCTCCGCCTTGGGCGTGACGAGATAGCCCTTCAACGCCACGCCATCGACGGTCTGGTCGAAACGGCTGGCGGTGATGCGGGCATCGTCCGGCGCGACCTGCTGCGCATGCGCGTAGTTCGGCTCCAGCAGGGCAAGCGCGGCTTCAGCCGCCGCCGCGGTGCCGGCGATGGCGAGCAGCCGGTTCATGAAGACGCGGCGGTCGAGCGGCTTATGCGTGTATTCGTCGTAGAGTTCGACGATCCGGCGATCGAGCGCCATCTTTGCCTCCCTTGATCATGGCCTTGCGCCGATCATAGCGCCAGGCGGGCGCGATGCAGGAGGGCGTTGGACGGACTCGCGGCCTTGTGAAGGGGGCGCGCTACTCGGCGACGACCTTGTAGCGCTGGCCAGGTGTCAGCGCCGCATTGCGGTCCAGCCCGTTGAGGAGCTGGAAGAGCTCGCCCGGCCGGTCCTGCTCGGGCATGCGCTCGGCCATGCTCGCGATGGTGTCGCCGGCTTCGGCTGCGACCAGCCGGATCTGCATCGGGCGGACGGCCTGCGCTTCCGCCGGCGTCATCAGCTTGAAGCTGTCGACGATGCTGCGCATCTGCCGCTCCGGGTCGCTGCCGCCGCGTGCCGCCAGGATGAAGCGATAGACCCGGTCACCGATCTGCACGGCGGCGAGCCTGAAGGTCCAGTCGGTGCCGCGACCATGGGCGCGGATGGCGGGCTGGCCGGCGATCTCGATCTTCTCGATGCCAGTGGTCTCGACGCCCTCGATCCAGCCTGCGGCGATATAGGATTCCAGCGTCTGGCCGCTCTTCAGCGTGACGGAATCGAAGCGCAGGGCCTGCGCGCCGTTGGCGCTGACGCCGATCACCATGTCCTGCGCGGATTCCAGGCTGAAGCCCTCGGGCGCGCTGAAGCCGATGCGCAGCGCGCTGTTGAGATAGCGCCGTCCGCGGACCACGCCGTCACGCGGGTCGTCGCCATAGGCCAGGCCCTCGATCGCACCCAGCCAGCGATTGGCGTCGCGCTCGCCGATGCCGGGCGCACCGATCTGGCGGGCGGCGGCGGTGACGGCGGCGATCCGCTCCGGCGTCTGCGGGTGGCTGGAGAGGATGTCGAGCCGCTTGTCGTCGGGGCTCTGGTTCTGGCCGCTGCTGCGGAAGGCGGTGTTGCGGCCGAGCGTGGCGAGGAAGCGGCCGGCGCCATAGGGGTCGTAGCCGGCGCGCGAGATGTTACGGACGCTGATCTGGTCGGCGGTGAGTTCCTGCTGGCGCGAGAACTTGGCGAGCGAGAGCTTCGAACCGGCGCTGACCGCTGCGCCGCGCGCGGGGTCCTTCAGGACCTGCGAGACGACCTGGTTCACCAGCGCCGATTCCGCTTCCTTCTCGGCCCGCTCGACGGCGTGCTGCGCCGTGACATGGGCGATCTCATGCGCCAGCACGGAGGCGATCTCGGAGGTATCGTTGGCGAGCGCCAGCAGGCCGCGCGTGACATAGAGCCGGCCATTGGGCAGGGCGAAGGCGTTGACCACCGGCGAATTCAGGATGGTGATGTCGTAGTGGCCGATCTGGCCCTCGCCGGCCTTGGCGAGGCGCTGGACGACCTCGTCGAGGGCGGCGCGGGCGCGTGGGGCGCGATATTCGCCGCCGAAGGCCGCGAGCAGGCGCTGGTGCTCCTGGTCGGAGGCGCGCTGGATCGTGCTGATGCGCGGCGCGATCTCGCTATCGGAGGTCGCGCTCGCCGGCAGCAGCGGACTCTGGTCGCCGAGGCAGCCGACAAGCAGGAAGCCCGGCAGCACGATGGCTGCCAGCCGCTTCGAAAGTCGCGAAAGCGATGCTCGCCCGGTCTGCTGCATGTCCTCAGTCGATCAGTTCCAGCGCGGTCCGGGATGCGACCTCCAGCAGGAGGCCATCGCGCCCGGACAGGACACCATAGGCGCGCAGCCGTTTACCGCCGAGATCGCTCGCGGTCCAGCCGGCGCTCTTGAGTTCGCGCCAAAGGCTGCGCGACAGGACGATCGAGGCAGCCTCCTTCGGGCGGCGGGAGAAGTTCAGATAGGTCCGCTGGGAGCGCTCGCCAACCGAGGCGATCCGGCCTTCCAGCATGACGTAACGCCCCTCCTGCGCCTTTACCGCGGCGAGATCATGGCCATCGACCGCCGTCAGCGGCGAAACTTGCGTCCGAGATGTTACCGTTTTCTGAACAGGCGCCTTCTGCGGCGCTTCGCACGGGGATAAGCCGGGCTCGGGCATGGGCAGCGCCGCGCCCTGCCGCAGCAGCGATTGCGCGAGGTCCTGTGCCGGTTCGCCCGATGATGCTGGCGGCACCGACAGCCGCGCCGGCAGTCGCCCCCAGCGATCGGGCTCGCCGAGAACGGCAAGGCCGAACGGACGGCCCAGGAAGCCACGCAGGCCGGCATCGAAGCGCGACATCTCCTCGGGGCTCTGGCGCGGTGCGAGGCCGACGAGGCGGAGCTTCCTGCCATCGCCCAGAAGCAGGTCTCCTGCGGGATCGAGTCCAGTCAATTGCACGCTCATGGTCGCATCGGCGCCGGGCACGCAGTCGGACGCGGCCCATGCCGGCGTGACGGCAAGGGCGGCGAACAGGACGATGGCAAGAAGGGACTTCACCCGCATCGCGATTATGCTACACGGAGTTTCGTGCGTCCCGGTAGCTCAGCAGGATAGAGCAACGGTTTCCTAAACCGGTTGTCTGCCCAGCCCTAGAGCGAGCTTCCCGAGCAAAACCCCAACAATCTCAACGCGTCTCTCCCGAAATGGAGGACGCAAGATGCGCTCTGAACGCAACGTCAACGGTTTCGCGAAGTCACAAGAGGCGGCACAGCCCGATAAGGCGCTGTTCTCGGATGGTTCTGGGTTCACGCCTGGGCCTTGGCGTGTCGCAGGCAAAGGCACTATCCGCACCGAAACGGCTTGGGTCGCGAGCATCAATTGGCGGAACCGTGAAGCCAATGCTCGGCTAATCGCCGCCGCTCCCCAGCTCTATGAGGCGCTGAGCGCCGCGATGGCATTTATCAACAGCCATGTCGCGGACCCCGACATTACCCAAGAGATGGCTGACAACTACGCCATCCTGATGGGTGCGCAGCCGATGGAAGTTTTGGCTATCGCCTCCGGCTCTAACCCCTCTCCCCGGAGTGCTGGCCGTGGGTGAGCGCGAGATCGAACTGACGCACTATTCGCGGAAGCCCCTCGGCAAGGTCAACTCGACGCGGCAGACGAGCGAGCCGGATAGCAAGCCGCGAGGGCTCTGGGTGTCCGATGACGCCCCCTACGACGGGGAGGCGATGGGCTGGCCGCACTGGTGTGAGGCTGAAAGCTTCGGGCTAGACCGGCTGGTACACCGCCACGTCATCAAGCTTGCTGCACCGGAACGGCTCCTTTGGCTTCGCTCAGTCGCGGCTATCGACGAGTTCAATCGCGAGTTCTCCGAGCCGCCGACGTGGCGGTATTCAACGATCCGTTGGGACCGTGTCGCGAAGCTATATGGCGGCCTCGTCATCACGCCCTACCAGTGGGCGCGGCGGCTCGAAGGTCCGGCGCGGTGGTACTACACATGGGACTGCGCGAGCGGCTGCATCTGGGATGCCTCGGTAGTCGCGTCGGTGACCCCCGACCTTGGGTTCATCTCCGGCTTGTCTGTGCTGACGGCCTCTCCTTCGCAGGAGTCCAGCCGTGGGTGAGCGGGCAAGCACGAAGGGGCGGGATGACCTTTTCCCGATCGATTGGATCAAGAAGTACCGCGCTATCGCGGGCTGCACTCTGCGCGAGGCTAAGGACGCCTATGATGCCGGCCGCCCCATGCCGACGTCTTCCGCTGAGATCGACGCCGCGCTTGAGAGGGATGCCAAGCGGCAGGCATTGAGGGACGCGGCCCCCGATATGTTCGAGGCGCTGCTTCAGGCCCGCGACTGGCTTGAGGGTTGGGTTAGCGCCGAACCGCAGCTTGCCATCATCAACGCCGCCATCGCCAAAGCCGAAGGGCTCGGACTACTCGCGGATGCCAACACAAATCCCCCCTTATCCGACCTCTCCTCACTGCGGAAAGGGGCGGAGCTGTGACTTGGACGAAAGACGCCCAGCGGGAGAGCCAGCGCCGCTATTACGAGCGTAACCGCGACAGGCTCAATGCTCTCCGTCGCGCTCAAACGAAGGAACGAAAACATCTCCCTAGGACGCTGCCTAAGCCTGACCGCCTTCGGGAGATGTTCTCGTATGATGCCGAGACGGGCGCACTAACCCTCAATCAGCCGCAAGGGGGACGCCTTCCAGGGTCTATCGCTGGTTGGCTGCACCATGAAGGCTACCGCTGCGTCAGCGTTGATAACCATAAGATGCCCGCACACCGCGTTTGTTGGGCGATCCACTATGGATCATGGCCTGACCGCCTTGTGGATCACATCGATATGGATAAATGCAATAACAGTATATCCAATTTGCGACTCTGCAACGCGTCCGAAAATGGCTGCAACCGACGCGCTCCATCGAATAATACATCCGGGTTCAAGGGCGTCAGCTTTGTTCGACGCGAAAACAAATACAGAGCTACAATACACAAAGACAGGCGTCGTTACGAAATCGGCCTATACGATACCGCGCAAGCCGCGAGTGAAGCTTATAACCGAGTGATGGAGGATTTGCATGGTGAATTCGCTAGGTCTTGATTCATCCGCCACCCCCACGCGCGATGAGGCGGTGCTATACGCGCGCTATGAGCCCGAATGGGGCCGCATGATGCTGTGCAATCGCGATCAATTCGGCGCAGTCGAATATCGGCTCGCCCCAGCCCCTGCGAGCGGCGGGGTGGATGCGGTGCCTGTCGCTTGGCGGCGGTACGAGGCGATGGACAATGAGACGGCCGGCTATGAACTCTACCACAACCCGGTGGAGGCAGGAGAACCGCTCTACACGCACCCGGCCCTCTCCCCGGCCGCGACGCCCGTGTCTGAGGCTGAACCGGTGGCTTGGCGCTATCGCATCGGCGCGCAAAACCTGTGGAGCTATTGCGACACCGAGGCGGATGCCGATTTCTACATCAAGCAATCGAAAGGGCGCGAAGTTACCAAGCAGGCCCTCGCCCTCGCCAAGCCCGCCTCCTCGCCTGCGGGCGGGGATGACGACATTCCGACCCCGATCCGGATCGAAGACAATCTGGATATCGCGATGAACGAATTCTGGAACGCGCCCGGAGGCACGCAAGGCGGCGTCAGGGCGGTGCTGGAATGGGTCAACGCAGTCTACTTCCCGAAGGAAGGATTCGTTCGCGTGGAACACGAACATGCGGGCGGGGCGGAACCATGAGCGACCACGCTAAAATCAGCGAGAGCGGCAAATGGTGCGAGTATCCGTGCCAGTCGCTCTCTAGTGATGGGCGTAAGGCGCATCCTGACCGTGTCTGCCGTGTGGCGGTCGCAGATGTTCATGGCGCCAAGACGTGGACGCTTTCGGGCTCACCTGATGCCCCGACGCTGACGCCATCCATCGACTGCCAAGCCTGCAACTTCCACGGCTTCGTCACGAATGGAGAGGTTCGATGAGCGACACCCCGTTCAGGTGCGCCAAATGCGGCGCTATTGCAAAGGATAGGATCAAGACGTGCGATTGCGCCACCATGGTCGGAAGCCGGAGGGTCAACGGGAAGACCGAGCGCATTTGGCTGATAACCCCAGAACCTGCGGACGCGATGCGTGAGGCGTTAGAGCCGTTTGCCATCGCTTATGACAACGCAGTGATTAGCGGTCGCCCACCAACTGAATTTGTTGGCGCGAAAGAATTCGAAGCTGCCCGACGTGCGCTGTCTCAGTCCACCTCTGCCGGGAGGGTTGGGGAATGATAGGTGGCATCCGCGAGACCTCGATCATCGACGGAGCCGATCTAGCGGACGCTCTGCACCTCGCTGCGACCGCGCATGCGGACCAGTTCGACAAGTCCGGCCTGCCCTACATCACGCATATCCTGCGGATGGTAGAGGCTGCGCTGACGCGGGGCTGTGCTCCTGACGTGCCGATCGTGGCGGCGCTTCATGACATCGTCGAAGACAGCGTGCTCACTCTGGACGATCTGCGCGAATGCGGGTTCTCAGAGCGGGTCGTGTTGGCAGTCGATGCCCTGACAAGGCGAGACGGCGAGCCCTATACGGCGTTCATCACGCGTTGCCGACAGGCTGGCGCCGTTGCCCGCTGCGTTAAGCTACTCGACATCGGCGACAACCTTGATCCGCGCCGCCTCGACCGACTTGACCCTGCCACGCGGCGCCGGCTGCGCGACAAGTATGAAGCCGCGCGCTCCGCTCTCCAGGCTCTGGAGGACAGTGACGCCAACCTCGCGGATGCGCGCTCTAAAAATCCCCCGGAGGCAGAGCATGGCTGAGAAGATGACGAAGGCTCAGCGGCAGGAGCGCGAACACCTCTACGGCTGCACGGTAGACTTAGCGCCTGATGAAGAACCGGACGGCTGCGTTCTGGACTATGGCGGCCAAGACGACTGCACATATGCGAAGAACCGACGCACAAAATGGACGTGCCCTTGCTGGGAACTGAAATCGGCATTCAAGGCATCCCGCCGCGCCCTCGACGAGGCCACCCATGACCGGTGAGAAGGACGCACATGCCGAGATGCCGCCGGTCTGGTGCGCCAGGCACGCGGATGGTTCGGTGTCCGTCTCTGAGGAAGAATGGCGCGCGGAGATGTGGCGAGGCCTTGGACTGAAGGTCGTCGCACTTGTCCCCGAAGCCCGCGCCCTAGCCGCAGAAGCCGAGAACCGCGAACTCAGGAAGCAGATGCTTGCCGATGAAAGCCAGCACCGAGACGCGCTCGCTGCGGAGAGGGAACGGTGCGCTAAGGCCGCCTTCGTCGCTCTTGAGAGCATGCGGGACGAAGGCGAGAATGATATCCGAATTGCTCAGAGCCGCGTGGACGCAGCCATACGGGCGGAGGGGGAGTAGATGGGAGCCGAGAGCTGGGGCTACGTCATCCGCTGGGGTTCGCTGGAACTCGGGGCCAACGGCTTCCCGACTTACGAGCAGATGGAAAAGTCTCGCCAAGCTAGTTTCGATCTGCTCGCGGTGGATGGCTGGACGCAGCCTAGATGGTGGCAGTTCTGGCGTTCTCGGGATACCCGGCGATGATCCGACGCCATCTCCCAACAACCTACCCGATCCCGACTCGACAAACAAGAACGGATCGTGAATCGTGAGGGATGAAATACCCCTACCCAAAGCGGAAAATCCCCACGCTAGCCGAGCAGCTGGCGAACGCGGGTCAGCTGCCTGAGCGTCAGCCGCCCATGGGCTGGACGATCTACGATAGCCATTGGCAGGTCGAGCAGATCGGCAAGAACGACGAGGTCATGGAGAAGATCGCCTACACGAACTTCTTCTTCGCGGCAGAGGCGGCCTATGAAGCGGCCCTCATCGCCATGCCTCACGACCGCATCCTGTTCCGCAACCGCATGCGCGTGATCCGCAAGAGTTGGGAGCGCTGAAACGAAAAAAGGACGCCGACCAGCCCCGAAGGACCGGCCGGCTAGTCAACAGGGAGGCAACAAACCGAGAAGGCAGGAGCCCTCTCGTAGCTGGTTACGCCGGCTAGGCGATCAGGGGCGACGCTGCTCCAGATTCCGCATCCGTTCATCAAGGTTCTTGAGAAAATCGGGGGCTGAGACGAGGCCGGAATTGAACCGCTTCACATCGTCGATCTGCCGCTGGAGATTGGCGGCGGCCTGCTCAAGCTCCCGGCGCTGCCCTATCTCTTGAGCGTTGAGGTCGGAATTGATCCGGGCCATCTCCTCGCGGGTCCGACCGCTCCGCCCCTCAAGCTCTCGGATTGAAACGAAGCGCTCTCCTAGCCCGCTCTGGGCCTTGGTCATTTCGATCAGCGCAGCCTTGAGATCAGACTGGTTCTCTCGGATCGGCGCATAGGCCAGTCCGCCGATGGCGCCCGCGAACAGCAGACAGAAACCCGCCGTGCTGACGAGGACACTCCAGTTCGGTTTCGCCCCTGACGCGATCTGCTGAGAGATTGAGGTGAGCTGCTGCGAGATATTGTTGACGGCTTGCTCAAGCCCGAAAACGCGCTGCTGGAGCGCGCCAATGTTCACCGAAGCTTCGTCTGACATTAGGCGGTTCGTCCCAGGCATCTCACGCTCCTTCACAGGAGGTTATTTCGAGGCTGCGATTTGCTTGAGGGCGGCATCCTTCGTCGCGCTGCCGGCGCTGGAGCCGATCCAGTAGCCTACGACAGCGGTAGCCAGGGACTGCCAAGCCCCCAGCAAGTACAGGGCCACATCGCTGCGGATGCCAGCGCTCTCAGGCTTCATCGCCAGATAGGAGAGCCCCACGAATCCGACGATGACGACCAGGCTGACGAGAGGCGCGCCCCACTGGAGCGACGAGCCCTTCTCCACCAAAGCCAAGGTCTGGTCGCGAGCTGCCTGACGGTCGCGGAGGATGGCGTCGAGATCGGCTTTCAGATCCAGGCCCTTATCGGCCTCGATCTTCTGAACAATGGCGCCAGCGTTCGGCTTCGTCTCGATAGCGGTCTTCACCGCTTCCGGCGTCGGCGCGGTCCCAAGGGCTTCCGCCAGAGCACCGATAGCGGCCCCCGCCACCGTCCCAACAGGGCCGCCTATGACAGTGCCGAGCAAAGGCGCGCCCGCCTTGATGAGAGCTTGGACGAGATCGTTCATGCAGCACCTTTCAGGCGACGGAAGAATGCGGAGAAGAAGCGTGAGAGAATGCCGGGCTGCACGGTCGGCAGCTCTTCGGCAAGGGTGGGCGCGGGAGGCTTGGCCGGCTCAAGCAAGATGTCCGTGAGAGGAGCGGGAGCGATGATCTCCCGCGCCAGCTTGGCGATCCTGATGCGATCGTCCTCGTGGTTCGCCGGACTCTTGGCCTTCGCGTTGCCCCGGTTGATCGCCCGCGAAATGGCCGCCGTGTCGCCCTTGTCCGCGTAGGCGTTCAGGCCCTTGTCGTTCCAGTACATGGCCGCGATGCGCAGGCTGATGTCAGGCCGCTCGGCAAGCTGCGGTTCCTTCAGGAGATCAATCCCTAGCCGCTTGCCATAGGAGGCGTAGTTCGCCCGGCCGGTTAGCTGGAATATGCCCCGGCCCATGAAACGCTTGCCGTCGCCGGCAACGACGTTCCCGAGATCCTTCCGGCCCTCGTATCCCGCCTGAGCTTTCGTCGGTCCCCAGTACTCGCGCAGCGTCTTGAAATAGTCCGTCTCAAGGCATGCCTGCGCCAGAAACTCGGACTCGCGCGCTGGCGTGTCGATGCCGCCCGCCTCAAGCCACTCCTGATTATCGACGATGCCTTGGACGACGGCGGCATTGGGCTTCGCGCCGCACGCCTTGGCGAGCCGCGTCAGGTCGTCAGTGGTGAACATGAATGCTCCGGGCAAAGAAAAACCCGCCAGAGGCGGGCTGAAAGGCTTGGCGATGCGGAGGCCTTCAGATGACCGAGCCGCTCTTGTCGATGAAGATGCACTGCGTGTTGCCGCTGCGGACAATGCCGCCTTGCAGGTTGAGCCCCTGGAACCGGGTTTTCCAGCAGTTCACGGCATAGAATGCCGCCCCTGCGGCAGTAGGAAACGCAGCGATATTGTTCACGTCGCAGGCGATCAGGTGGCTCATGTAGATTGACACGCCGGACGAGCTGCCAAAGCAGGTGATGCGGTCGAAGGTCAGTTCGCGCAGGCCGGCAGGCACTGTGTCAGGGCTTCCCGCCATCTCGAAACAGCGGAATGGAGCCCAAGCCGGGTTCGAGCCGCCGCCAAGGCGCAAGTCCTCAAAGCGGTTGTTGGATGGCGCCGTTCCTGTCGGGGGGATCGCCATGCGGATGAAGTAGATGCCGGCCGTGTGCTCGGTCAGTTCGACCCCGAAGCCCCGGCACCCGCCGCCATAGAAGCCGTTTCGGCCATCGAAGCGAAAGAGCTGATTGGTGACCGGGCCTCGAACCCAGACCTTAGTCGAGGTCGAGCCGAGGCCAACGATCTGATGCACGTCCAGCGGCGGGACGGGCTCTGTCAGGCATATTTGCGTCGGGAGGTGGATGCGGACATTGCCGGGGTTTGGGCCGGCATCAATGATATCCTGCACGGCCAGATTGAAGGCAGCGCTGTCGCTGGTCATTCCATCGCAGGGGCTGGCATAGCGCCCACGACCTATGACGATATCCTGAGAGATCAGAGCGGGCGACGGCAAGCTCTGGGCCTTCGCCAAGCCAGCGGACGCAACTGCGCCAACGCCAGCGAGCAAGCGCCTGCGGGTCAGTGATGTCATGATGTTTTCTCTGGTAACGGCTTCTGACAGCCGCGCCAGGCATCGGACCTGGCAGCCGGGGGGTCAGAACACGCAGAGACGTGTCGAGCGCTTTTAGGCTTTCGCCTTGGACAGCACGCCCGACCCCGGCCAAGAGCCGATGCACAGCAGCGACCGCCAAGCCAGCCGGCCCGACGATCGCCTTTCTCTGATGGGTTCTGACACCCGAGATGAACCTATACTGACGCAGACCCCGGCTCAACCGTAGGTGACGACTTTCAACGTGAACCGCTCGCCTGCATTGTCGGTGTTGGTATACCAGTTGCCGGTCCCCGCGCTGACGCGGCCTAGCACTGTCGCGTAGTGGTAACCTTCGGCAAGAGTCACCGAATGGACCAGCCCGACCGGCTGGGCATTTACGCCAGAACCGAAAGCAGCCACATCCTGCGGGACTGTCGCGCTGTCGATACCGATCGATGTCAGGGTCTGGTTGACGCCCGAGTTGTAGGCGCCGCCCGACGCTGCGAACTGGAGCGCCTGATCGGCCCAGCATAGGAACTGGACCCGGATCTCCGAATTGATCTCTGCATAGCTCGTCGATGTCGAGGTGCGGATTGTCGAGAATCGCCCCGTCCCGTAGATTGGGCGCCGGTTGAACCACGAGATCACCAAGCGCTGCGCCGAGGTTTCCGCAAATGCCGGGCCGGTGATCGGGTAGACCATGCCGACGAGCGTTCTGGTGGCGTCTCCCGTCTTGATCTCAACACCCGTGCTGGTGTCGGTCGAATGACCGGTGGCAGAAGCCTCCAGCGTCATCGTCGTCGAAACCATGTAGGCGTAGATATAATAGAGCGTCGATGGCGTGAGGCCAGTTGGCGCCAGTGAAACACCCGCACTCGGAATGACCTGACTCGCGCCGTTGATGACAACCCGCGACCCATTCATGCGGATCAGGCGGATGTCGGTGCCGTCCTTGATCAACCGGCACTCCGCCGCATAGGTTAGATAACGGGCATCGCCCGTCCGCCTGTTCAGCGCATCGGTATCTGCGGTCGCATCCCCTAGCCCCGTAATCTTTTTGTCGTTGAAGGGGATGTTCGCCGTGATCGCAGTCACGCCCGTTCGGGCGATGCTCTCGGTGATCGCAGCAGACAGGTCTTCCAGCGGAGGATTGTGGTTGCTGGGCAAGACCGTCTCGCCAGTAACGGCCAGGTAGCCGCTCGGAAGCGTGTGAACGCCTGAACCGTCACGGGGCATAGGCTTCTCCAATAGAAAAAGCCGCCCGGTGAGGAGCGGCTTTGGGTGGTTGGATGTGGTGGTCGGCTAGTGGGCCAGCGGCCTCTCAGGCCAAGTCGCATCACAGATTTTCTCAGCCAGCCCCCGGCAAACATCGATGAGAGCCGCGACCTGATCGAGTGCGGTGTTCCGTGTCACCCCCGTGCCGAAATCCATCCCGCTGACCAAAGATTCCGTCACGTCCAGAAGCTGCTTCATGGTGGCCGCGTCGTTCACGGCAGAGTTCAGCGCCTTGTAAAACGCGTCGCCATCCAGCGCGGGCTTGGGTGGAAAATCCGCGGTCTCGGCACGAAATGTCTGAGACCTTGGCTGATGGTCGATGGTATCTAGGAGAGCAGTCATCGGCTCGATCCTCACTATCGGGTTGATGGTTAGGCCCGAGGAAGAGGTGCAAGCTCAACCTCGGGCCGCTTATCAGGCCGCTTCGGCCGAGGGATCGCGCTTGATCGCGGTGTAGGTGAAGAACTCGCCCTGCCGGTCGTCGGCGTACATGGAAGGCGTCGTGGGCATGCCCAGCTTGAACCACAGTTCGCGAGCCGCTTGGCAGTTGAACGTGTGCCGGGCTTCCGTCACCAGCGACTTCTTCAACTGCATAGGCTCGTCCGTGTTGGGCGCGCCTTCAATCGAATCCCGCTTCTCTCCAGAGCCTCGCCCATAAAAATGGCGATGCAGAACCCCGTAGCATTCGCGCTGGTAGAGGACGACGCGCTCGCGCACCGTCTCGTCCTTGATGCGGGCCGTGTCGATGGTGAAGAGCCAGCCATTGACCAGTTCGAGCTTAAGGCAAGTCACCTCCTGGCCCTTCGCTCCAGACAAAGGAGCCTGCATGACACAGGTTCCTTCGGAGAGAATGGGGTCCCGGGTGAGGCGTTGCCGCTGGCCTTCCCAGTTCAAACCCATGCTCTCGACCATCGGCTTAATGGCCATGTAGGTGCCATCGTCGTTCTCGAACCCGTAGAGTTGGTCGCCACGGAAGTTGACTGTTATGATCTGTCCCATCAGGGGTCCCTTCATGACCTTTGGTGGATGGAACCGCCTGCCAGGGCGGTTTCGTCGAGAGCGACGGCGGAGGTACGGGCGTCCAAGCTGCCCTCCGTCGTCGCTGCGGCGCTCGCGAGAGCGCGTTCCAAAATTTTGATCACCTCGGAATTCATTGAGCGACCATTCTTCGCCGCACGCGCGACGATAGCCGCTCGCATTCCTTCGGGGAGGCGGAAATGCACCTGCTCCCCGTTACGCCCTACAATCATTGCGGCTCCTTTCATAAAGCACGCTGCTTTATAGCACCGCGCTTTATGGACCGCAATAGCACGCTGCTATATGGACCGCCGATGGCCCGAGATGATGTCCAAGTGAATTTCCGCATGCCAGCCGAGCTAAAGGCTAAGCTGGAGGAGTCCGCCGCCGAAAATAAGCGAACGTTGACAGCGGAGCTGGTTACCCGGCTCGAATCGTCATTTAGCCTTTTCGACCGCCTGGAGCGGACGATGGACAGGGAAGACGACCTGCGAGAGAAAATTCTGGAGATGCAGGCGGACCTGACAGCCTTCATGATTATGGAGGGCAAAGACCCAGCCGAGGTGCGCCAGCATTGGCGAAACGCCGCTGAGCGCATCCGCGCCAACAAGAAGCCGAAACCCTGACTCGACTCCCTCTCGCGCTACGGTCAGGATCGCGGAAACGGGAGCAAGAAATGAGCGGCTCAAACTACGATTCAGTGGCGATCGAGAGCCTGGACCAGTTCGAGATAAAGGTATCGAGCGCGGAGCCGGCTGTTTCGCTCTACGTGACTACCGGGAACGGGCAGAGGCTGGTCCTCGATTTTCCAGAAAGCGCTTGGGCAGAATTCTTGCGAGCCATGGAGGCAACGAAAGAAAGATTCCCACACGGCCGGAGCGCGCACTAGCCTCCACAGGGTCAAGCTTCCCGGTCGATCGGTTGTAGCGATAGGTTTGCGCCATCTTACGCTCCACCCTCCATCAATAGCTTCACCAGCCTGTCCTGAAGCGCCTTGTCCTTGATTGGGCCGGGCTTGGTGGCTTCGGTGGGGCGAGATTCGAGCAAAGCCCGCGCGACCGCGTCATAAGCCGTCATCTCCTTCGGCCTGACCATCTCAGGAACAGCGTCTTCATACATAGGGGAGCGCTTGCGCGTCATTTCATCGACGCCTTCCCAAGCTTTCTTCGTCCCCCGGTTGGCAAGGGTCTTGGCAATCATACCCACCGCCGGAACCCCAACGCCGACAACAGTCCCGGTTAGGGGGTCCGCTAATGTGCCTGCCATCGCTCCAGCGCCACCGCCGGCAACAATGCTGCCTAGGCCGCCACCGCCCCCAAAAGCATTCCCAGCATCGCGAAGCCGATTGCGAACAGGGGTCCCCCTCACGATAGCTTCGATGGCTTCTCGTTCTGTGGGGACGAAACCGGCAGCCTCTCTGGGGCGGAGGAGGATATCGGCAGCTCTAGACCGGAGGGTGTTATCAAGGTTACGGCCGGAATTGACGGCGAGCGCTCTAAGCTCGGCGCTATCTTCGAGTCCAGCGAGGCGCTCGGATCGGGCGGCGGCGGCGGCGTTTCCGCGGGCTTCTCTGAGTACTTTTCCGGCCTCAAGAAAGGGTCCAGCCACCACGTCGGACTGAGGAGGAGCTTCAACCCACCGATCAAGTCCTTCCACCAATCGACGACCCCCCAACTGGTCTGTCGGGTTGTTGAAGTCTTTGCGGGCATGGCCGGCCGCTCGCCGGGCGGCTTCGACGCCGCCAAGGGTGATGACGGATTCCGGCGGAGGGTTGGTGAGCTTGTTGAGGACGGCAAAGGTTTTTGGGGCAAGTTCGCCAATGATGCCGTCCTGCTCCATCTTAGCCTGTATGGCCTGCGCAACCTTGGCGACGGCATCTGACGAGTACTCGACGCCCATATCGCGGGCGCGATCATAACCTGCCGAGGCTGCTTCCTTCAAGGCTTCGGAAGACGGGACGGGCTTCTTCCCAGGGACAACGCCGGGGCGAACACCCGGCACCCCATACCCACCAGCCCTAACCGCGGGGTTCACGGGGTTCACGATACCGGCGAGATCGAACGAGCGCTCTACCGCTTCGCGTGAATTCGGGTCCACCTTGCCCGCGTAAACATCGCCCGGAAGCGTGAAGGCGCGCTTCAGCGACCCAATAATGCCGGCGTTGCTATCGAACTGGGGCTTCCCGTCCGGCCCTTGGCTGATGGGCAAGACGCCCCCCGACCAAGTCGGCGCGGGAGCGGGTGCGGGTCTAAAATCGCTCCACGCATCCGCCGAAGGCGCAACCGAGGGAACTGCGGGGGCAGCAGGGGCAGCTCGGAATTCAGCCCACGGATCACTCATGGGACGCGGCCCTCCGAACCATCAGGAAGAATGATCCTGGTCCCGCTCGGCAACTTGCGGGCTTCCTCCGGGGTCTTCACCCGGACTGGGGTATTGGGGTTGGCCGCGGGGGCCGGAGGCATCGCCACGCCGAACAAAGCCCGCTCGCGCTTGTTGCCATCAGGATCAGGATAGACGGCGTCAAGCTGCTTTTGGTGCTGCTCAAGCCGGGCCACGCCCGCCTTCTCCATGATGTCCAGCAGGCGGTTGATGGAGCGTTCGTCCAGCTGGATGGAGCCACCGGCAGCCTTCTCGGCAAACTCGCGGTCCGAGTTGGAGATATTGGCGCTGCCGACAGTTGCCTTCAGCATCGAGGCGACCTGCGGGGCGATGGCTGCACGGAAAGTTTCCGTGTTCTCGATCTTGCTGACATCGCCTAGGCCAAAGGCCGCGCCGATCTTCTGGAGGCCGAGTTTCGCATCGGCGCCAGCTCCCGAGATAATCCCGCCGGCCAGCGCGCCACGAGCTTCACGCAACGCAATGAGGCCGTTGGCAGCAGACCGCGCCTCCTTGGCATTCTCAGCGAACGTGTCGAAGATCTGCTTGTCGGACCCGCCACCGTTGACATTCACGCTGGTCGCCCCGGCCTTTGCCTTGGCCGTGCTCCAGTCGGTGAAGCTGCGCTTTTCGCCCTGTTTGACCGCGAGGTTGTATTCTTGGATCGCGGCGGGCTCATCAGAGCGGCCAAGCTGCTTGCGCTTGAGATCGAGGTCGAGCTTATCCGCTTCTGCCTTGGCCGGGTCGCGATAAGCCTGCTGCACGATTATCTGCGCAATCGCACGGTCCCCAGGCTGGGCATATGGCGAGTTCAGGACACGCATAGCCGCTGAAACTCGATCGACGCCCGCTGATGGTGCAGCGGCAGCGGGGGCAGCCGCTGCGGCCTGCGCGACGGTCTGGACGGCAGGGCTGGGAGCAGGCGCAGCTTGCGCGGTAAACGCCGCGGCGACGCGAGCCAGCGGAGACTGTGACGGAGCCTGCGCATCGGCCGCGATCTGTGCACGCATGCCCGCATCGGGGCTATTAGGATCGATGACCGGGGGCGGCGCAGCTGCGGGCATCTGCCCCATGGCAGGGACGGCGCCGGGGGCCGGGAGATCGGCCTGAGGCGCCACAAGACCGGCTGGTCGAGGCGGCGGCATAGGTGCTTGCGCGACCTGTGGGGTAGCGGGAGCCCCAAGCGCTGAGCCCATCCACGGTTGCGACGCGCCCTCGCTTTGGAAGACCGGCTGCAAGGGCTGACCTTCATGGATGGCGTTGAAGGTGTTCGCGTCCATGATCGGCGCTTCACCGGGAACTGCAAAGCCAGGCTGGCCGGTTTCCATGGACGCAGGAGCCCCGCCAGTGGCCGGCAGGTCCGCGACTTGTGCCGGCGCGCCGTCATTGATGAACGCGCCCGCGCCGCCGCGCTTGGCGATGTGAGAGCGCAGGGCGGCGTTATATGGCGCCCATGGCGCGAAGCCCTCCTTCGCGAACAGGGCAGCGGCGACCTTGCGCTGCGCCTCATATGGCGCGCTCATCGCGGTTGGATACTGCGATGTATCGACGCCCGCGAGCTTGGCAGCAGACCGCCACGTCGGGTTGATCATCTGGAAGTAGCCAGATGCCGACGAAGGGCCTGTGACAGTGCCGGTCGAGGGGTTAAATCCACCGCCGGCCGGGACGACGTTCTGATGCACGTTCCTCCCGGCAGACTCGTACTTCATGATCGCATCGAGCGCGTTCTGCGGATCACCGGTTCCGGGCTGCGCGTCATTGCTGGCGACGGCAACGGGTGAGGCAGCCGCCGCCAATGACGTGCCCATGGCGCTACGATCCGCAGCAAGGCTGGCTTCAGCGGCAGCTTCAGCCTCGTTCTCGCGCCGCATCTGCAAGCCACCCATAAGGGCCTGCGCAACGCGAGCCGCTCCTTGCGTCCAGTGCTGGACGGGAGACGTGTCGCTGCCGGCCTTCAGCATCGCCTCGGCTACACGACGACGGCGCTCAGAAGGCGTAAGGCGCTGACCGCCGGAACCCCAAGTAAAGCCTTCGGTCATCGCTTCATCCCCAGGTAGCCGCCACCAAGGGCCCCCGCCATGCCGAATAGCCCTCCAAGCATCGCATTCTGGCTGGCGACCTTCTGCTTGTACGCATCCATTTGACCCGCATACGAGCTATAGACCGCGCCCTGATAATCCGTACCGGCAACCTGCGTCTGCGGCGTGTTGATGAAGTTTGGCATGCTGACCTGCGAGCCGTTCATCAGGGCCGAAATCTCGTTCAGAGGCTGGTTGCGCTCTGTCAGCGCTTCCTGCACCGCCTGACCGCGACCGCTCAACAACAACGAGTTATATGCATCGTTCTTGCCCTGTGCGAAGTTGTTCATCTCGGCGTCATAGGCCGCCGAGCCGGGGCGGACGCCCTGATTGATGAGGCGAGCGCGAAGGGCGCTCTCCTCCTGCGCGAACCGGGGATCAAGCCGCTTCGACCCAAGCTCCATCAGGCGCTTTTCGGTCGCCTCATTCGACAAGTCTATGTTGGTTCCGAGAATGCCGCCGATCTTCGCTGACTGATCACGGCCAATCGTGGCGAGATTATACTCGGTTTCGTCGCTGACGCTCTTCAGGCGCTGGCCTTCGGGAGAGAGCGTCGTGATGGCCTTGTACCGAGGAACGTTATAGAGGTTCCCGGTCAGGCTGTCGGTCATCTGGACATCGTTCAGCCGCTCATAGGTCAAGCTCCCATCAGGTCCAACCTGATCCGTGAAGTTCATAACCTGCTGCGTTGCCGCCGTGTCGCGGTTCGCGCCGCCCTGAGCTGAAGCCGTAGCGACAGGATCGGGCGGAAGCGGTGCCTTGGGTGCCTTCAAGTTTCACCTTCCTTTCCAAGCGGTTATGTGGTAAATAACCACATGGAAAAAATCTCTGACGTTGACATCGAGAAATTCTGGTCCCGCATCGACAAGCGGGGTGAATCCGATTGCTGGCCTTGGTTGGCCGGCAATAACGGAGTGGGATACGGGGTCATGTACGTGAAGCAGCGGAAAGGCAGGAAGGCCGTTCTAGCCCATCGTCTTTCACTGGCCTTGGCCACCGGCCTTATGCCGAAAGCGTTCGCCCTTCACTCCTGCGACAACCCCGGTTGCTGCAACCCCCGTCACCTTCGGTGGGGCACGCAGAAGGAGAACATGGGCGACGCCAAAACCCGTGGCAGGGCGTCACCGCCCCCCATCCATTATGGCCCCGCCCCGCATCGCAACATGCCGAAGGGCGAAGCTAACCCCAGCTCAAAGCTCACCAACGAGGGAGTGGCCGAAATCTACCGGATGCGGCTTGCTGGGGCGGGCAACACAACAATCGCAAAAAAGATGGGCCTGGACCCGTCAACTGTACTCGACATCATTCGCGGCACCCATTGGGGCCACCGCCTAGGCGTAGACGGAAATCCTACCCTTCCAGAACTCGACGCAGTCAAGGGCAATGAAAGACCCGCTGCCAAGATCACGCCTGAGGTAGCTCGCGAAATCAAAGCGGCTTTCGCAGCGGGCGAAACAGGGCGCTCGATCGCTGCGCGCTACGGTCTCCATTTCGGATCAGTATCCGATATCAAACGCGGCCTGACGTGGCGCGATGCCTAAAGGAACCAATCCTTCTTCAATACGCCGATCACCACCCCGTCACGGCCTTCGCCGTAGAGATCGCGTTTGACGCCTTCGATCTTGCCGCCCATGCGGATGGCCATGTCGATGACGTGGGGCTGTTCGGTCTCGATGGTGGCGCGGATGCAGCCAAGCTCGTCAGTGAGGTACTTTCCAACGCGACGCAGAAAGGGCTTCGTGATGCAGCCCTGATCGGCCGCGATGCTCAGTTGCGCATCCGGGCCGGTCCAGCAGTTGAAGACGATGCCGGCGACGATCTTGCCGCGGCGCTCGACACCAAGAGCAGTGAATGGCGGATAGATCGCAGCCCCCAGCCGCTCACCAACGAAGGCCGCGACCCGATCATCCGATACGATCATGAGACTGCATCCCCGATATCGTACTGGACATCGGTGCGGATCATCTCGATCTCAGGCGGTGCGATACCGCCGATCGTGAATTGCGACGCGATCGAGCAGGCGTAGCCAGAGCCGTTGACCGACTGCCACCTCTGGAACGTCTTCTTCTCCGAAGGCTGCCCCCAGACCGAAGTTCCCCAGATCGCTGAGCCCCAGACGGCCCCTGCCATTGCGCTAGTCGCGTCCGGGGAGGCCGGCAATGCCACCTCAAAATCGTACTGCCCGGAGAGCTGCGGGCTTGCCTCAACTGGCGCACGATACACGATACGAGCAAGAGTCTGCGTTTTCAGAGCAGCCGGGCTCTTCATGTCATCGAACAGCGGAACGCAGACCGGGACGTAAGGCGCGCCTTGGTCGGAACCGGAGACTTCTGCCTCCACGATGGTGCCGACATCTGTCCCCCAGAACATGCGGTCCCCGAAAAGCTGAAGCGTCGTCCCGTCCCACGACGAATAAAAGGTCCAAGCCCCCGTCAGGATATTGGCGACAAACATTCCTGGTGGGGCCGTATCGCCGGGCGGAACGGCTACCAGCAGCATCTGTTTGGTTGGCCAAGCCTCACAGACCCAAGGCCGGGAAGTCCGCTCTGCAACCGCCTGTGACCACTCTTCCTCGATCGGGTTGGAGATAGCCGTAGCCGTCAGAGCCTTGAAGTCGCGGCTTACGGCCTGAGACAGAGCGATGAGCCCGATATCGGTACAGACGGCCACGTCGCCGCCAGCCTTGAACCACGCATCCTTGCCCAGCGGTTTTCCGAGGCGATAAACGCCCTTGAGCTGCCACGTCGCCGCTGTGGAAGGGTCGGTCCCGGTGTAGACAGCTACCTCGCCCTCGTCCGTGAAGAACGCCAGCGAAGCGGATAGGCCGTTGCCCTCGTCAAGCGACCACTCGGCCACGAACATGAGCGAGCCGCCGCGCTTGAAAACACCTCCGAGCGGGAACTTGGTTGCCGCGCCGCCGATGCTCTCGACATCGAGATACCAGGCGTTCAGCGTCTCTTTCTCGACAGCCCAGATCCGGCTGTTGTGCGAGGCGAGATAGGAAAGCCGCGAAACATCGACGCCGGTGATGGCGCTGGTAAGTTGCACGGCGAGGCCATTCACCACCGCGGCGCCCGGCACTCCGGTCAACGCCTCGTTGTTCTGGAAAGTGCCGACGACATCGACCAGCCAGAGATAGCCGGTCGCGCCACTATCGAACACGCGCAGGATTGTCCCCGTCGCCCCGGACGTGCCGCCCGTGACCGTGCCTGTGGTGAAATTGACCGTTTGCCCGTCGTAATCGAGTCGATAGATCGCCTTGTCGTTGACCGGATACCACGTCTGGCCATCGAAAAGCAGGCCGTCATCCTGTCCGTTCACGCCGATCAGGAAGGTCCCGCCCGCCGTCTCGAATTGCAGCCACGACCACGCTCCACCCGTCAGACCGGTCACTGCTGGAGCAGGAGGTACATCGGGATCGGCAACGGTGGTGAAGGAGTAAAGGTCCGTCTCGGTCGTCGCGAAGAACTGGCTGTTGTTGCCAGCCTTGTAGGTCGCGGCAGAGGTGACCGGTTCATCAACCTCCGCAGTCCCGTATTTCTGCGAGCCCGACCGCATCCGGCAACCTGTCGGCGTCGGAAACCAGTCGCGCAGCACGCGCGCTCCCTCAGGTGTGGAACTGGCAAGGTTTTCGTTTGCGATCCAGCCCCGGCGCGGCGCCGGGAAAGACTTCGAACGCGACGTTCTGCGCTTGGTCTGGGGCGCAGGGGTACGCATCAGGAGATGTATCCGGGATAGGCAATGGAAGCGCCGTCAGGAATGCGCGGCTGCCCCATGTAGAGGATGCGCGAGCCCTTATCGCGCCCCGCCTCTTCACCAAACGCAATCTCGTAATTCTTCAGGTGCTCGGCATATTCGAGGCCCTTTTGAGCCTTCCATCGCCAGACGATGCCAAGCGTCAAAAGCCGCTCAGGCAGCAAGAACGTATCCGTATCGACCGTGAAGGCCGTCTTGCTGCCGGAAACGATGATGTTCGACTGGTAGTAGTAGCGGGCCGTCTGCGTCGAAGCCATGGCCGGCTTGATCTGGACCTCCCCACCCAGGTTGATCCAATAGCCGGGTGCGCCGACGACCGGGGTAATATCGAACTCCAGCCACTGGTCCAGATCACGCGCTTTCAGGAACGGCAGGCGAGCCAGAGAGCCGTAAATATTGCTGTCGAGTGGCATGCGGTCATAGTCGGACGGCAACGGGAAACTGGTGTCGCTCCCGTCGCCCGTGATGGTGTGAAGCGTCGTCAGTCTGCGCCAGTCGTGCGCCTTCGCGATGGCCGTAGCCGCCTCGTTGGCGAGGTCGCCAAGCTCCTGCGCAAACGGGCTCGTGCTACCGAAGACGGTAGCCGGGCGCGGTTGGTTGAGCTTGGTTGCCGCTGACTGACAGGCTGACAATACGGTCATGTCAAGCCGCCTCACTCTCGCGCGTAGCGAGCGCCGTAGCCTTGTCGAGAAGCGTCTGGCGGGACGGAGTGCCACGCGGCGCCTCGCCCGTCTCGCGCTTGATGTAGGCTTTCAGCTCGTCGTCGCTCAGATCCTCGATCGCCCGGTCAGAGACATCGACGGCGACAGTTGACGGAGCCCCGGCCAAAAGGGCTTCCATCTGCTTCTGCATGCGCTCCATCTGCGCGCGCAGCTCGGCGTTCTCCGCAGCAGCGCGGCCGGCGGCGGCGCCATCGGATGCGGCCTCCAGATAGGCACGGGCTTGGTCGCGAAGCTCGCGGGCGCCCATGCCGAGGCTCGGCAGCATGTTGTCAGGGAGGTTGGACAGCTCCTCGACCGAAAGAATGCCGAGAGCCTTCAGCGACGCAACGCGGCCGGTGGTCATCGGCGGCCACTGCTCCAAAGGGGTGCCACTGGCGGCGCGGGCCTCGCCACGCTTGAACGCGGCGTAATGGTCCGGCCAACGCTGGCGGTGCTCATCGAGCACGTAATTGACATGGGTGGCGAGGCGATCGCCGGGAATGCGGATTTCGACCATCTCGCGCTCGTCGAAGACCGGGCGGCCCTCTGCGAGGCTCCTGGCCTTGTTCTCGACGGCCTGCATGTAGAAGCGCGGGCGGGCGGTGTCCTGTTCAGTGGCGTTTGAGGCCATGAGGGTAACTTTCCGTTTGAGGGATATGAAAAAACCCGCCGCAATTGCTCGCGACGGGGTCGTTGGTGATGCAGTCGGTGAACGCCGATTAGGCGGCGGTCGCGTCATCCATGAACGGACGCGCGATTTCGAACTCGGCAAGACCGGCCGAGGGCGTGCCCACAGCCGAAGCGCCGATGGCGAGCTTCACGCGATCGCCAGCCACAACAGCGTCGTCAACGCTGCCTGCCGTGGAGGTCGCATAGACCAGACCGTTGTCGGCATAGGCAGTGAGCGCCTTGCCGACCGCCTTGCCGCTGATCTGATACCATCCCCACTTGCCGGTGACGGTCGCACCCATGGCGACGGCCACCTGGCCGATGGCGTTGGCAGCCAGCAGCGTGGTGGAACCGTCGTCCATGTTGTAGGTGACCCAGGTGCCGACAGCAGTGGCATCGAGCCCCTTGAGGTAGATG
The DNA here is from genome assembly GCF_059416005.1 of Allobosea sp. GW821-FHT09G06. Taxonomy (NCBI): domain Bacteria; kingdom Pseudomonadati; phylum Pseudomonadota; class Alphaproteobacteria; order Hyphomicrobiales; family Alloboseaceae; genus Allobosea; species Allobosea sp. GW821-FHT09G06. The sequence goes on from NZ_JBWKOI010000001.1 coordinate 451,550, forward strand.
AACTCACCGGCCCCATAGACGGGGTCAGTGGCCGTCACGATGGTGCCGACCGGCACCGCCGCAGCGGAATCGACGCCGCCGATCAGGGACTGGCCGAGGCGGTTCTGAGTGATGACATAAGCCATGATGTGACCTCCTCAGTCGGTGAGCTTCGCCTGGAACAGCGGGTTCGCCATCGTCAGGTTGCCGTAGAAGCCGATGTGCTGGACAACGGCATCCTGGTTGACCGGACGCTGCTTTCCGCCGAACGCGACGAAGTTGCGGTCGGGGTGATAGCGGAAGCGAAGACCATCCTCGCCAAGCTTCAGGAAGTAGGTCGTATTCGACGGCATGGCCGAACCGATGCCGCCTTCCAGAACCACATCCAGCTCATAGCCGGCACCCGCGAAAGCCAGCGACGGGAACCCGAGGGTCGCCATCTTGCCTTCCTTGGTGACGCGCTGGATCGCGACGAGGCCCGCCTGGAACAGACGGAAATGCGTCGCGTCAGCCGCGATGAGGTTCGGTCCGTTCTTGCCGCGCGAGTGATTGATGAGCACGCGGGTATACTGGTCGTGGATGTTGGCCGCCGAGGTCGCCGCCGAGAAGTCGGTGGTGGCGTCGTAAGACCCAGTCTGCCAGAGTGTGACCAGCGAGCGATCGATACCGCCATAGATGCCGGAATTCTTGACGGTCGGAACGGCGAGCTGAAGGCCACCGATCTGGTTGGTGAGCGTGCCGGCCGAGTGGAGGTCTTCCACGAAACGGTCTGTCAGCTCGCGCTCAGCGGCCGAGATGTGCTCTTCCATCACGTCCTTGAGCTGGTTCGGACCGGAGTTCTTCAGGATGTCCTCACCCGACAGCGTGACGGACACAGCCGCCAGCTTGGGGGTGAACTCGGCATCGTTGAAGAGTTCGGACGGAGCCGGGTTCAGGAAGTCGTAGCCCGAATACCGGACGTAGGTGCCGGACTCGGCGTAGAGCAGACGTTCGCGGATCGTGGGACCCGAGAAGGTCTTCATTCCACCCTTCTGCTTCATCACAGAGAGGATGGCGTTGGCGTTCGAGACGAGGTCCGCATATCCACGGGACCGGTCTTCGAGCGCCAACGAGAAAGCTTCAGTGAGCTTGTCGTTGGAGACGATTGCCATGTCTTAGGTTCCTTTGAGGGTCAAGAAAGACCGACTGACGCAAAGGCGCTGTCGAGCGCTTCACGAGTGGAACCGGCGGGTTTCCGCGTGGACGTGTTTGAGACGGACGGGCTGCCGGTGATAGACAGCGACGCTTTCCGGGTTTGAGCCGGATCGGGCGCTGCGGGCGTGGTGGGTGCCGCCGGAGCGGCTGTCTGGGCAGCGAGTGCCGCCAGATGGGGGTGAAGAGCGATGGCGGCCTGGTAGGCCTCCTGAAGGTTGGGCTGCTGGCCCGCGGCCTTCTGCTCTGCAATGTGTTTCGCGATATCGTCCGCGACGTAGTTGAACAGCGGGTTTTGCGAGGCGAACTCCTCAACCTGCTGTTGGACGGGACGAAGCTCGATCTCCTGGTATTTGCCGGCGACGCCGGAAATCTCTTGCTTGAGCGCGGCGATCTCGGCTTTCAGCGAGGCAACCTCAGGCGCCGCGCCGCCGTTGCCCTGCTGGCCGGAGAGGGCCTGCGCAAGAGCGGCGGGGTCAACGCCCATGTTGTTGCAGATCTCGACCACGCCACGGGTGAAGTCGCGGCGCAGCATGTTCTCCATGTTGGTGTAGTTCGTCAGGGCCTGCGGGAGCGTCGTGCCACCCTGCCGCGCCATCGCGTCGAACTGGCGCAGCGGCTCAAAGGCCTCGTGGCTTTCCTTGTATTTCTGGAGGCCCTGCGTCAGCTCCTGCTCCATGCGGGCGACTTCGGTCCGGATGATCTCCGGCGCCTGTGCCCACGCCTCTTGCGCGGCCTTGACGAAGCGCGCTGGCGGGCTTGCCGTGACGGGCGCCGCCTCGGGTGTGGCTACCTGTTCTTGTCCTTCTGCGGGCGCCTCCGCGGCTTTCGGGGCGAACTTGCCATCGGGGGACCGGGCGGGACCTTCGGGCGCCGGGGCTGCGGTCTGCGTGTCGCTGGTCTGGTTGACGGTATCGAATGCCTTGGAAAGCGCGTCCGAAATGCTCGGGACGGCGCTAGCTTCAGGCATAGCGGTATCGCTCACCGCGTTTGAGGCGGTCTGCACGTCTTCCATGAGATGGGGTTCCTGTTAGAGCGAGATACCGGCGCGGGCGAAGGCTTTGCCGACGCTTTCGCTGATGGCTTTCCGGTCAGGTTTGGGCTTCGGCGGGGGCTTCAGTTCTTCGTTGCCGACCTCGGCATAGCCGCGCGCCCGGTAGGACGCCCGCAGTGCGGCTTTCGAGGTGTAGATATTGCCGTCAACCATGCTTTTGACCTCGATATTGTCCGACATGATCATCGGAGCGGCGAGGCTTGAGCGCTTCGGGGCTGGCTTGCGGGCGTAATAGGTATCGCGGTCAACCAACTCGCAGGTGACGGGGTCGAAGACGTATGTTTCGCGCGGCATGTGGTTATCTGCCCTGCAACGGGTGACGGGTTCAGAGGATCGCCGCCGCGTACGCAGGATCGGGCGTGAACCCGAGCAGCGCGTCATCGGCGTTCATGTACCAGGGGTCGAGATAGGCAACGCCGCCCGGAGCAAGGTGCGTCTTGTCCGAGTTGAAGATTTGCTGGTTATCCGCCGTCGTCGTGCTCGTCGGCGTGATGAGCGGGATCTGCGTGGGGTCAATGATCTGGTCGATACCCAGCGCCGCCTTGTTCGCTACGACATAAGCGGCGAACTCGACGAACTTGCCGTTGAGCGCCGTGCTGTTGCCGCGAGCCCAAGGGCAGACGACCCTGATCTTGGCGTTTGGGTAAAGCGCCTTGATCGCCGCGATGTACGGGATCAGGCAGTTGTCGATCGCGTTCGGCGATCCCGCATAGGTGTAGCCCGGCGTTCCGGCCGGGACAGCTGACAGGCCGCCGTTGCTGTTCTGATCGGCGTAGTTGAAGTCATTGGTCAGGCTCTCGATCTGAACCACGAGCTGCTGACTGGAATGAACCGTGATGCCCGCCAACTGCTGGATCGTCTCGATATGCGGCGAGCCATTCAAAGGCGTCGGGGACTGGTAGTTCATGCCCGCCTGGTTCGCGAGGCGCCAGCTATCCCGACCGAAGTTGAACTTGATGCGCGACTTCTCGTAGGCCGTCCGCATCGTCATGCCCCACTCGGGTGGTTGCGGCGCGGATGCCGGAAGCTGCGTGTTCTGGCTGTTGTTCGAGAACAGGCACGGCATCGTGCCGCCGCGCGTCAGGCCCATGGCCCAGAAACGGTTCTCCGGGAAGCTGAACTGCGGGAACGTGGTGCCTGCGCCGATCTGGCAGTTGGTGAGGCTCGACCCCACGCACAGGATGATCTGAGCGTGCAGCCCAAGGTTCGGCAGCGTCGGGATTTCCGAGGTGTTGCTGTAACCGGCCGGGTCCGGCGTCGAACTGTTGTACTGCGCATCCGCGACGTTGATGCCGGACAGCGCAGCATAGACCGCATCCGGCATGGCCAAGGTCTTCTGCGCCAGCGTGCCGGTCAGGGCGCGCATGGTGCCGTATTGCAGCGTGCCCTGCGGGACGACGCCCCGAAAATCAGCGATGCGCTTGTGCCAGTTGCGGATGTTCGTCGCTTCGCTGGAAGCGTTGTTGACGGTGTACGAAGCGGTGGCGCCATAAGCCTGCGCGGGGCGATAATACTGGGTCATAGCGCGCTCGCGAGGTAGCTATCGATGGCCGCGAGGCGAGATGCGTCAGGCACCTCCGCAAGGACGACCAGGCGCACAAGCTCCATATAGAGCGGGCTGTTCGGCGTATTGTTGTTGCCGACACGAAGAAGGATGCTGTCCCCGGTGCCGAATGCGCCGGTTGCGATCGACTGAGCCGCCCCGTCTGCCGACCCCTCGTAATACTGCTGAAGCGTGCCGGCCGTGGTGTCGATCACATAGCCGACGCGGCGCCGTGTGGTCGTGTCTGACAGCGCGCCGCCATTGGCAGGGCCAACTGACTGGCTGACCGATGTGGAAGTCGAAGCGCTCGTACCATCCAGCGGCGAAAGCGTGATGTACGGCTTCCGACCTGTCGAGCCCTGCGACATGTAGAAGCTCATCCGCTCGGCGGCCGAACCGCTGCCGATCGTCGAGAACGTCATGTTGAAGGTCGCGCCGGTGCCGGCGCCGGCCGAGCTTGAGCCGTAGAGCGTCGTGCTGCCCTGCGCGACGGGATTGGACGGGATGACTGTATAGGCACCGGGGTTGGCGATGGCCGCCTGTGTGATAGCCCCTCCGCTCACTGCCTGGACGACGATCGTTACCGCCGTCGAGAACGTGCCGCCCGTCAGAACGACCTTGTCACCGACCGCATAGCCAGAACCGCCCGCTGCGATTGCGACACCCAGGGCGACGGCTGAGGTATTCCCCTCCGAACCGTAGATCAGCGTGCGTTTGGCCGCGCCACCATTCAGGATCGGCCGTACCGAGGCGAAGACGCTGAGCGCCGGGAGCCCGTTGAACAGGTTCTTCCGGTAGAAATCGAGATAGACCGCCGCGCTGTCGAAGAGCGGGCCACCGAGCGGGCCTTTCGTGGGCTGGAATGTCTTGTCCGGCGTGTTCAGCAGGTAGCCGTTGCCGCTGATATCCTCCCAAGCCGCGACGCTGTCGTAGCCAAGGGTGTCGTAATAGATCGACGGCGTATCGACCCCGGCCGCGTTCTTGAAGGTCTTCCCGACATCGAACCAGGCGCGGAGGTTGGACGACCCGAACGAAGGCGTCGGCAGAACCACCGCACTCGGCCCGACAGGCGCAGACCCACCACCCGTGCCAAGGTCGAGTCCATACCCAACGATGCCGTAGTCGCTGCCGTCGTTGAGCACAAACTTGGGTGACAGAAACTTCAGGTCATCCGAGCCGCCGGCATCGACGTTCACCCGCCCGCCCGGTTGACCACTGACAATCGTCCCCTTCTGCCAGTATGCCATCAGTCAGCATCCTTGGCAGGATTGGGATTCATGGCATCGGCGGCTGCTTTCGCCGCGAGCTGCTCCATGGTCATCTGGTGCTCGGCAGCTGCTACCTGCCCATCCATGACGGTCTGCTGCATGGTGGCTTGGGCCTTCATCATATCGGCCTCGCCCTTGACCTGCGCGCTCTGGAGTTTGATCGCCTCGGTCTGCGCTTTCGGGTCTGGCGCGCCACTGACGGCGGCCTGCGCCTCAACCTGAGCCCGCTGAAGCTCAATCTCCGACTTCTTCGCGTTGGCGACCTTGCCGGCGGTGTCTGCCTTCTTGCCTTCAAGCTCGATCTGCATGGCAGGATCTGGCTCCTGCGGCTGCTGAGCCTTTTCGGCCATCCCCTCAAGCATCTCTGTCAGGTTGTCGATGGCGCCGCCAAGCGGGCGCCCGGCACGGAATCCGTCAGCGGCGAACTTCAGCACGGAGCCCATGAACGGCCCGAGCTGCGGGGCCTGCATGACGATAGGTGCCGCCTGCTGGAAAAGCCCGCCAACCGCGGTGACAAACTCAACCCGACGCTGCTTCTCGGCATCCTCATCCGGTTGGATTGTCGAATCCGTCTCAATCTCGATGGTGAAGCCGCGCGCCTTGTCATTTCGCAGAAACGCAATGACCTCTTCCAGCGACGGCTTCTTGAGCGCAGCGAGCATCTCCTTCGGGGGCTCGGGCGGCGTAGGAACCTGCTGCCCCTGCTGCTGCATCGCTTGCGCCTGCTGAGCCAATGCCTGGGCCTGCTGCACGGCGATCTGGGCCTGTTGCTTCTGGGCTTGCGTCGGCAAATCGCTCTGCGACATCTGCACCAGGGTTTCAGGCGCGAAGTTTTCAGCCATGATCTCGGCGGTGATGCGCGTAAGGTCGCGGGCGAAGCGGACTAGCTCATTCTGCCGCTCCCGAATGCGGAGCGATCCCCACTGCGACTTGATTTGCTGGGCCGTGGCCGTCTCGCCTGCGTCCGTGGAGCCGCGGACGATGTCGCTGATGCCGGTGATCTGGTAGACATCTTCGATCACGACGCGGCGAAGCTCGACCAGCGACTGAATGAGCGTGATGACCTCGCCAACCGGGAACCAGACGATGCTGTCCTTGAAACCTCCCGGCCCCAGCGCGGCCATCGAGGAGATCGGGATCATCGTGGCGCGGTCGTCGATGCTCTTGATCGCCGTCTCAATGGCTTCCGAGATGTCGCCCTGACCGGCGGCGTAGAAGCCTTTCATCCGCAGCGACTGCGATAGCGCAGCGATGCGGGCGGTGTATTCGTTGATCTCCTCGATCTGGTCCTTGTACTGCAGGATCTCAGGAACGGGGGTCAGCCCACCGGGGATGCGTGTGCCATAGGCCGGCGGCGGGCACGGGAAGAAGCCGGCGAGCGAAAGATAGGCAGGATGCGCGTCGAGCTGGTCGGCGTGGTCCTCGGCAACCCAAATCACTTCGCCCTTGGGCTTGTTCCAAATTTCCCAAACAGCAGCCTTGTCGGTCTTCTGCGGAACGGCAGCATTCTCATCCTGCTTCTTCAATGGGACGCTGTTGAACGCTTCACCAAAGCGGCTCACGCCCTCGTCGCGCGTCAGCCAAGCACGGCGGGCAACCCACCCGGCAATGCGCCATGAGCGCTGCATGTCGTGTGCGAAGTCGCAGCCCGCCACATGGTCATAGGCGACAACCTGCTTGCCATCCTCCATGGCAAAGCGAGCCCATGCCGTGCCGCGCGCATACATCAGGAAGTCGTCGCGGACCTCCTGCATGACGCCGTGCATGTCCTGCTGCTCGGAGTTGACGACGCATGTCCGCTCCAGCATCTCGGAAGCGGCCAGAGCAACGGCGTTATTGTCCTTGAACCGCGGCGCTACCACGGGAACGGACGGCCGGGCATAAACCGCAGGCTTCAGAACCTCGATGTTAGCCCAGAAGATCGCATACTCACGATCGGCCGCGTCCGAGCGTTCCTTGCGTGAATAGAGCTTGTCCACGTTCTTGCACTGGTCAGCCCACTTCTGGAAAGCGGTCTGGTAGTCCTTGATCCTGTCCAGCCATGGGCCGGCAGGCGCGGGGCCTTTCGGCTCCTCGCTTTCCATTTCGGCCTCTGACATGGCGGGCTAGATCCTGATTCTCACGCCGCTAGGCGGGCGCGGCGGGCCGGGCAGATAGACCTGGCCAAGGCTCGCCTTTGGCTTGGGCTTGGCGATCGTCTGAGACAGCGAGCGATAGGCCAACGCCATGTAGCGGGCGGCGTCAGCCGCGTGGCTGGTCCAGTCGTGCCGCGGCTTGTCGCGGAAGGCTTTGGTCTTCTCGTCGTATTCCGTGCGGTATTGGCGAAGCGCCTCGACCCCTGCGGCGCAGCGCGTGGCGTCGATCCTTGCGATGGGCAGAACCTGCCGAACCGCGTTGATACCGTCCTCGATCGAAACGTTAGCGACGATCTGGGCATTGCGCCCTAGCGCCGTCAGTGTTTCTACCCGCGTCTTGCCCGTGCCAAGCTCTCGGGCTCTGGCGTCATGCGGCAGGAAGTCGATGCCATAGCGATAGGGCAGCGCGTTAAGCGTGGCGACGTAGTGAGGCAGTGCCTTGCCGTGGTCCTCGATGAAGTCCACCACGGCAAGGCCGCCGGGGGCTGCCTGCCATAGCCAGATCGCCGTACTGTCTCCGATGCCAAGGTCCCAGGCCGCATGTACAGGCAAGGCGGGGTCAGCCGGCTGGAGCGCGACGCGCCCCTGTGCCTCGGCCTGCGCGATCTCCCGCGCGTAGTAAGCGCCGACGATAGCTGCATCAAACGAGCACTCGAACTCTTGCTCGTATTGCTCTGGCGTCATTTCCGCGCGGGCATCAACCAATTCGCCCTCGGCCAGAAGCCCCGTCTCGCTGGCCTTCAGAATAGCGCTGAACCACCCATCTGGGTCAGCCTTGGCCCGCTCGTAAATGCGGTGGAACTCGTTCTTCCCCTTCGGCGTGCCAATGAACGTTGCCGTCCCCTGACGATCCGCCAGCATGGGGCGGATGATCTCGCCCCAGACTGTTAAGAGCCGCATGTCTGCCGGCTCATCAATCGTCACATCGTCCAGGTAGCCGCCGCGCAATCTGTCGGCGTTGTCCGCGCCGTAAAGCCTGATGCGCGCGCCGTTGATAAGCTCAACCCACAAATCGCTTTCGTTCTTGTCCGCGATGATGGGGGCCGCGTAACGCTTCAGATAATCCCACGCGATGTCTTTAGCCTGGACGAAGAACGGCGCGACATAGGCGGCCCGGTAATTCGCCTTTGGCGTCGTGATCGCTCGCCGGATCTTGTCGTTGATGGTCGAAACGGTTTTGCCCGCGCGCCTGTGCGCTACCAGAACGGCCCACCGTTGCTTGCGCTCATGGAATGGCAGGAACACCCCACGCGGCGCGTAGGGGAGCGTTATTCTCCGCTCGACCATTCGACCGTCAGTTTGACAGGGCCGCCGCTTTCGCCCGTCACCTGCATGGGCAACACCTTGCCCAACAGCGCCATGAACGGGCCGGGGTTGGCCTTGGCCTGTACGGTCAGGTAGCCAATGAGGCCTTCCTTATCGCCGGCCTTCTCAGCGGCCTGAAGGATCGCGTCTTTGAGGAGGGCTGTGGTCTTGTTCGGGGTGCCCTTGGCGCGACCGGTTTTGGACCTGTCCAGCCCTAGTTTAGGCTTCTCAGCCATGGTTGCTCCCCGTGGGTTTGAGCCATCGGGCCTGAAATGAAAAAGCCCGGCAGCCTTTGGGGCTCCGGGCGGGAAGAAATCTTGCAGAGATGCAAGGTCCGATCTTGCAAATCGGCATACCATGCGGTTCGGGCAGACGTCAATAGTCTGCGTTGATCGTCCCGCGATGCGCCATTTCCCCGCGCTCAGCCATTGCCTGATAATATGTCGTCCAAGGCCACAGCGTCTCGATCTTGGCCTTGATCGATTCTGCTGCTTCTGAAGGAACGTCATTCCCGATGTTCACGCCAAGAATGAGAGCGGCCCATTCGATGCGCTCCCGTGCCTCATTCGGTCGGGTGTCCACCCACTCTCCAAGCAACCACTTCTTCTGCTCGGAATAGTCTCGATGAACCTCCTTCTCGATGGCGAGCGCATCAGCCTGCGTCTCAGTCCAGAAGCAATGCGCGACTTCCAGCCTCTTCCAGTTCCCAACCTGCAAGTTTCCAAGCCGGGAGCGTGGGCTATGCGAGATGCCGATCTTGACCGGCCACTGACCGTCTGGCGCAATTACGTAGACGCAATACTTCGGGCTGCCGATTGAGCGCCAATCGACCAGCCAAAGACCCTCTTCGAGTTCTGGCCTCTTGTAGCCCCACTTCAGCCATTCAAAATCTTGGGCCTTGGCGCGGCCCGCGAGCCTGAAGTTCTTCGCCATTCTAGACCCTCAGTCGATGAGCGATGACATTCAGAGCGCTCCGGAATTCTCCAAATTCTACATCATTGCGCGGCTCTTTGTCGGAGATACACACAGACATTAGCACCCTGTTCCCAGAAAAATGGATGCCCGCTTCAGCCAATGCGTCCTGGATTTCTCCGAACGCCGACCTGATGCCGGCAACAGTCTCTTCGTCTGGGTCTGCGGAAGCTCCCCCGCCCCCAGCAACAAACTCTGCCGCGATGCTCGGGAACGTGGGCAGGCCAACGCCTACCTTCTGGTAGTAGCGGACCGCTCGAATCGTGAACGCGCGCGCCGCTGCCATTTGGCGAGCATCGATCCTGTCCTGCATGAACAGGCGACCAACTGCGTAGCCCATCAACGGCAGATGCCAATCGGCCTCCTTCGCGCCGAAGAATTTGACCCGCTGGGCTTTCGCCGTAGCAACGATAGCTTCCGGCTTCTCCCCTCGTTCCCTGTTCACGATGCGGCCCGTGTTCGGGTACCGCTGCACGCCCTCACGAGGACGAGGTCCAGTCTTGAGGCCCATGGTTCAGTCCTTGGATTTGAGGGAGCGGATTTCGGCCGCGCACTTGGCTACCAGCTGCGTGTCAGGTGGCAGGAGCCTATAGGCGCGGTGGATGAGCCTCTGCGCCGCCTCCTCCAGCTTGTCGTTCTCTGCCTGGCGGATGGCTTGGGTGATCAGGTTAGTCCATCGTTCGCCTGAGCCTTGCGTGACTGCGCCATCAGCGAGAACGCCGCCGATGATCTCGACCACGATCTCCTTCGCCCTTGTTTCAGCGTTCATGGGGTGTCTTTCTTTGTGGCATCCGCTAGGTTCCGGCCAGAGTTCGGGACGGGCGAACAGTCGTCACAGATGCCGAAATGCTCGACGACTGCTTGCATGCCGCGTGACTCCGCTTTGCGGAGAGCCCGGACTAGTTCGAGCTTGAGGCCGGCGGGCTCTTTGCGCTTGTCGGGGAACAGCCGCCGAATGAGAGCTTCAGCCTCGTCGACAATGTTTCTGAGCGTCAGACTGTCCAGTGGCCCACTCATGCCGCGCGCTCTCCCTTGTTGTGGGGGGATTTGGCCGTGAAGTACCAGCCTTCAGCCTTCGTCTTCGGGTCCTGGGTGACCATGCCGGGCCTGTGACCGGCAGCGACGCGCTCAGCCCATTCGGGACTGTCCCTGACGATGAAGACCTTCGGGGGGCCTTGGCTTGGCGATGGGATGTGTTTCAGAGCCTCAGGCGGCTTCATGGACCGCTCAATCGCAGGCAGGTAATAATCCCAGGTCGCCCCGCGCTGCCCCTTCGCCTTGGCGGCGCGGAGGACAGGCAGGATATCCCGCTCCAACAGAGCCCCGCCTTCGACAAGGCGGATAATCGGGCCGATGACCAGAAGACCCGCCGCTGGGCTGTCTTCCAAGCCAGCAGCTTCGCGACAACGATTTTCGATAGCGTCGTAATCGATCTTAGAATTTTCGGCGGCCCCAGCCAAAGAAGGTGCGGTAGCACCTTCTGTCTTCTCTCCTTCTCCCTCTCCATCCTCCATCAGATCGTCTTTTTCCCCACCAGTTCCGGACTGGTTCGTAACTGGCTTGACATAAGAGGAGAGAGAGGCCGGGAGGACTTCGGAACTGTTGGGCTTTTTTGGCTTCTGGTATTTCTGGAAGTTCCGGATTGCTCCGTACTTCTTCCCCGCCTCAAAGGCCCGGATGAAGTCCAACGAGACCAGCTCTTCCAAGAGGACCGGTACATCGACCGCATCGACAGGGAACAGCTTCGCCTTGAGCGTGAGAGGCTTCCACTCGAACACGCCGTCGTCCCATGCCTCAGTCCAAATTCCGATGATGAGCAAGCGAGCATGAGCCGACGCAGACATGAACGCCTCGTCGGTAAACAGGCCGGGGTGAATTGAGCGGATGCGGGCCATTAGAGCCAACCCCTTCCATTGGGGCCGTCGCAAACGACATGGGCAACCTTAAGAGCGGCGGCCTGTGGAGACTGGTGGATCTGCGACCCCGTCAACCGAACGGTCGGGATGCCCACACTCTTGAAAATGCTGTCGCGGACAAAGTCGCTATCGGTGCTGTGGAATTCCTTGCCATCACACTCAACAGCAACGAGCCGATGCAGGCCGCCGATGTTCGCGCAGATAAGGAAATCGAGACGATACGCCTCAAAATCCGCTTGAGGGCAGACGTAGATATCGCCCTCATTGCTTTCCTTCACGCCCTCGGAAGAAGAACAGAACAGCGCCGCACGAGGCTTCTCTGGCCACGGCAAACCGTAGTCCTGATAGACGAGCCACGGGACGATAAGCTTCTCAATCGGGCTGTCGCATATGACGCGAACGCTCTCGATGGTCTGGCGACCGATCTTGGCTTGCGCCATGAGATAGGCCTTGTCGCAGGCCGTGGCCTTGCAGCGGCGGGCGAAAGCCTCCTCCGCATAGTCGCGCTCAGCGTTCAGGCCGGGCTCGACATTGGACAGGCCACCGGAGAAGCCGAGAACTTGCCGAACGGAATCGCTGAGTTTTCTCATGCTGCCTCCTTCGTCTCGTAGACGAACACGCGGCAGAAGCCGGGCTCCACATCACGACCGCGCGCGATGGTCGCGCGCTGCGCTCGCACATCGTCCGCGATGATCTCGCCGGGGGCTTTCAGCCAATCCAGGATAGGCTTCAGTCGATTATCGACATCGCCGCGCATCTTCAGAGGCACGGTGATCTGTACGTCGAAACAGCCATCGAAATAGGGGAAGCCGCCCTGAGGCTTGCTCAGCCATGCGAAATCCAAGGCCGTCTTGGACCATGCGCGGTAGAGCTTCGTCCTCACCCGACCACGACCGGGGGCGTTAGCGAACAAAGCGTTCACGCTGGGGGGCAGCGGCAGGTTGAGGACGAGCACCTTCACGGGCGACGCTCCTGCTGGACCGTCGCCTTGGCGCGCTGGATCAGTTCGCCCATGTCCTTCGGTCGTGCCTCCAAAGCTCGCTCACAAGCCTCGATAAAGGCTTGCTCATCGCGGAGAGCCTTGCGGGCGCGGGCGGCTTTGAGGCGGATGGCCGGGACTACGACGCTCATCGCTTGAAGCCCCCCATCCGACGCACATTCTCCCCGCGTCGGTCGTTCTCTCGACGAACGGCGTGAAGCACCGTCGTGTGGTCCCGCTTGAAAAGCTTCCCGATCGCGGGGAGGGAAAGATGCGTGTCGCGGGCACAAAGCCACATGGCTTGCTGACGAGCTGCGACGATGGGAGCGGTGCGGGAATCGCCAACGAGATCCGAAGCCAGAAGCCCGCAATCAGCCGCCACCTGTCCAAGGATGTATCGCCCCTGCTCATGACGGCGGACGCTATCAGGGACGCGTTCGAAGACGAGGCGGCAGTTCTTCGCCTCCTTCGCCATGGAGTAAACCCGCTGGGCCGTGGACCGGGTGAATCTGAGGCCGAGCTTCCCTGCATAGTCCCCGACGCCGCCGGGGCTACGGCCCATGCGCCGTGCGATGGCCTTTTTCGACAGGCCATCGCCTACAAGCGACCGCAGAGTGTCCACTTCCTCGGCGGTCCACCGCGAGCCAGCGACAGGTGGGCTGTCGATGATGAGGGGCGCGCGAGGCTCGGCCTTGACCTGCGGTGTTACGGGATAGAAGGCCTTCCGACGCTCGGCATAGTCTGCCAGCATCTGGGCTGCGTCGGTGTATTCGATGGGGGATGCGAGGCTCATTTACGCAACCTCTCGACCAAAGACAGCACGCACTCGACGAGCCAGATCGCGCCATCGAGCAATGCGATCGCCATACGCATCGGGACACTTGGCGGCGTACCGGAGCGCCGCGTATTCCAGCCTGTCGGCATGACGCTGCATTTCCTTCGTGAGAATGTGTTCGGAGATTTTGACCTCGGCCTCGAAGAGAGCTTCTTCGTCATCGACCTGGATCGAACGGGCTTCGCCGGCATGAAGAGCGCGGACGCGACGAGGGCCGAGCCCAAGGAACCGGGCAGCCTTCGGATAAGCGTCCTTGATCGTGCTGTTTGGCGAGATGAACGCGAGAACGGCGCCAACCCGCGCCTTGAATTCTACTGCACGCATATCGGTAGCCTTGGGTACGAAACCCACGCGAGGGCGTGAGATTTCCGCGATGTGAGCTGAGGTTTCCATGACCTTGGGTTCCGTTCTGACGATCCTGAGAACGTCAGAAGGAGACAGCCATGGAGCGGCTTGGAGACATCGTTGCGCGGGTTTTGGCGAACGTGCGCGCTACGATGGATGGAGAAATGGCTGGCGAGGCGGCGGGGGAGGACGCCGCCTCGCCACTCGCGCAGCGGCTGGGGAGTAAGGACCGCGCGAGGAAGGTTGATGCTCATCCGCGAAGCTCCAGCAGGAGCATGGCGAAACGAGCCGCGATGACGAGCGCGAAGAGAGAGACGGCAGCGCCGTAAATGCGCTCGGCCATCGTCATGACCGGGCCTCGTGGATAATGACAACGGCCATGCAGAGATTGGCGATGCCTACGCCGAGGGCGAAAATCGACCTCGCGTCGAATGGCGGAGCGAAGCTCAACAACACGCAAGCCGAGCCGACCACAATCGAGAGAAGAGCGTCGAGGCGCACCTTCATGACAGCCTCGTCAGAGCGAAGCCTACGAAGATGATCGCAGTGATGAGGGTCGGAGGGATGAGGAACGTGGGCATGTCAGGCAACCTCTTTCGAGGGGCCGGCGACCTCACCTAGCGCCTTGAGGTAAGCAGCATGCGCGAGATCAGCGTTCGGGAAAATTCCGAGATAAATATTCTTCCCATTGACGCCGATCTTCGCGACAAACCGGCCCTTCCGCCACTCGGAGACACCAGTTGGCAAGCCCGATTTCTTGCGAATTTGAAACGACGAATTGAAATGCTGGGGCGCTATCACGACGTTGTCGACCGAGTACGGCCCAACGTCGCCCTTGCGACACATCACATAGCCATGGCCGCGTCCACGCTCATCCCAGCGGCCGGATTCCTTCCAGATCGTCCACCACTGCCAAAGCGTCAGGTCCCATCCAATGCCCCGAATTCGAGCATTGACCTTCTGGCGCACAAACGCACCGACCGGCTGACGTTCGCGCTTGACACCAAGCGCGGTGAGGGTGCGCCCGATGGTGAGAAGTTCCGCATAATCGGCGCGGGTGCACCCCCATTTAGCCAGACAGATCGCCTCTTTTCGGTCGCGCTTAGAGACCGCTCGGGCAGCCGCCGTCACCGCTTGCCCGCCGTCAGAGGCGCTGATCCCTTGAAGAGCCAAAACTTGGCGAACACGCTCTCGCGTAATCCCGTGGGACTGCCCGATTACCTCCAAAGTCTCGCCCGCAACGTAGCGCGCGGCGAATTCCTGAGCCCGGGCTTCTCTGGACCGTGCCGCCTCCTCGTCGAAGACGCGGTAGACGCGCTTGAATTCAATGCCGTAGCGCTTTGCGTACCGGCGGATCGCCGGATATCCCCAGCCCGTGGCCTCTGCTGCCTCATGGCTGGTGGCGCCCCTCTGGGCCAGATCACGGAGCCTAGTCTCGATCATCGCGTGTTGTTCGTCGCGGATCGTCATCAGCCTGTCCTCTTCATATCGACCGGCCGCGACATGAAAGCCGTCACACGCTTCATCGTGGAGCTGCGGAGTTCCCGAGGAGTCCGGCGAAGGTCGAAGACAAAACGGGGGTCACCCGCAGCCATCATGCCGAACCGGGTGGGTTTCATGCCCGTGATCGAGAGATACCGCTCAACCTCGGCGCGGAATGCGTGCTGTGCGTCCATGCACTCCTATCTATAGGACTATTCCTCTTTGCGCAAGATATTTCCTATTGGCGATTCCTATGCGCCGCGCGCTATGCCGAACCGCATGGATTCGGTCCGCAAACTTCTGCTGGGGCTTTTCGACGAACGAGGGCTAAAGCTCTCGGACGTGTCCAAGGATTTGGGCAAGAACCACGCCTACATGCAGCAGTTCATTAAGCGCGGCATCCCGGAGAAGCTCCCGGAGGATGTGCGCTCAAAACTGGCCGAGATGCTCGGCATTGATGACCGCCTGCTTGGCGCCCCGCTACGTCAGGTGCAGTCGCAGTCGCAAACGCTCGTTGTCGCCAACCCGCCCTATCTCAAGGAGTATGCGGTTAAAGGCGGCGGCTCTTACGGCGGCGGCCTGGTCGCGGATGGAGATTGGCAAGAGGGCGGCGAGCCCGCACAGGAAGTCATTGCGCAATGGGCGCTCCCGCCGTCCTACGTTCGCAATGAGTTGAACCTCTCCTTCGATACCGCCGATATCATCTCGGTTCGCGGCGACTCCATGGACGACGGGTCGAAGTTCGGCCTCAGCTCAGGCGACCGCGTCATTGTTGACCGAGCGGACCGCGACCCAAGCCAGGGTGCCATCTTTGCCGTTTGGGACGGCAGCGGCGTCATTGTGAAGCAGGTAGAGCCGATCCGAGGCTCCGATCCACTCCGCATCATCTGCAAGTCTCTCAACTCGCGCTATGAGCCGTTCGAGCTGATTCTCGACGAGAACGCGCATATCATCGGCCGCATCGCCGCCAAATTCTCCCGTATGTGACACGATAGGAATGAGCAGGAAAAATCCTCTCGCATCCTATTGACATAGGAATAGGACTTATCCTATCTTCTCCTCACGAACAGAGGAGACGGCGGCAATGGCCACCACCAATCAGACGATGCTCGAAGCTCTGAAGTCCGCGGAAGTTGTGGTCGAGCAGTTCTGCGCCGGCCAGCACCCCGACAACCAGTGCTGGGTGACGCTTGCTGAAATCCGAGCCGCCATCGCCCTCGCCGAAGCGAGGGCCTGACGATGACCTTCGCCGCATTCGAGATCGAGGATAGCGAGCTGAACGTCGGCCCGGTCGCTCTCTGCGCGGCTTGGTGCATCGCCCTCGAAGGCGACGGCGGCTCGTTCGAGATCACCCACGTCTGGGTTGAGGGCAAGCGCGCTGACGAGTGGGAAACCTCCCTCGCCAAGCGCTGGGTTGACGGCGATCTGGCCTCGGCCACCTCCCGCGTTCGGAAGGCCTACGAAGCCTCTCTCCCCGACGATGGCAAGAGCTACGCCTACACGGCGCCTCGAGAGTATCGGTCGATCTGGCAGGCGGTGGTGTGATGGCTAGCGATTACCGTTTTTGGATCGTCCAGTCGATCCCGACCAAAGGTGATTTCGATCACCTTCACTATTCTCGCTACGACAACGTGGAAGAGGCGCGAGACGAAGCGAAGCGGCTTGCAGTCGCCCATCAAGGGCGCGCGTTCGCTGTGCTTGAGGCGGTCGAGGCTTATCAGACAGAGCCCGTTCGCGTCGAAGAGATCCACTTAGAGACCTACGCGAAGGGGGTGGCGGCATGAACCCCCTCATCCGCCGCGCCCTCATCCTCTGGCGAGCATGGCGCGCTCGCAAGGTAATCGGTCCTCAGATCGAGGCTTTGCGCCAAGCAATCGAGAGAGCCCGCAAGGCCCACAAGCCCCGCTCTCATCTCCTCCGCCGCCTTCGTGACGCACGCTGCGCTCAACTGCGCATGGAAATGGGGATCAAGCAATGAGCACCCAAATCGAAGCCCTGCTGCCGAGCGCCATGGAACGCTTCTGGGATGCCGATGGCGGCAACGAAGCTGGCGTTCGCGCTGTCCTGTCCGGCCTGATCGACGATCAGGGCAACGACGTGTCCGCCGAGGTCATCGAGTGGTCTGCCCGTCAGGCTCTTGAGGAGTACGCCCGCATCACGTCACCGGCCAAGGCTGCCGCACTGGCGGGAGAGTTCATCACCTCGGCTCTGAGGGGTGCGCGATGAACCCGCAGCTTGTGTTCCGCGTCGTCCGAGAGATCAGCGACCTCATCGCCGTCTATCCCGAACTGGAAGAGGACGAGACGCTTCGTGCCGACGTTCTCGAAGGAGAGACGGACATCAACAACGTCCTCGCCAAACTCGTTCAGGAGCGCGAGGCGGCCTATGCGATGGCCGAAGGCGTCAAGGTCCCCGTCAACGACCTGAGGGAGCGCAAAGCCCGCCTTGAGCGTCGTGGCGATGGCTATGGCGAGGCGATTGAGCGCGTCATGGCGGCAGCCGGCTTGTCGAAGGTCACGCTGCCGAGCGCCACCATCTCGGTAAGCCAAGCGGCTCCGTCTGTCGTCATCGAGGACGAAGCTTCGATCCCCGAGCGCTTCATCCGCATCAAGCGCGAGATCGACAAGACCGCCATCAACGCCGCCGTGAAGGCTGGCGAGGAAATCCCCGGCGTCGTCGTCAGTAATGGCGGATCGCGCCTCACCGTGAGGGTGAAATGACCTTCAGCCCAGAACAGATCGAACAGCTCTCCGCGAAGCTCGACTCCTCGCACGTCAAGTCGCGAGAACAGGCAGGCCGCAAGCTCTCGTACATCGAAGGCTGGCATGCCATCGCGGAAGCCAACCGCATCTTCGGCTATGATGCCTGGACGCGCGAGACGCTCGAAATCCGCATGGTCGCGGAAGGCGCTCGGAAGATCGGTCGCCCCCCGAACCAGCGCGACGGCTTCGGCGTGTCCTACATCGCGAAGGTCCGCGTGATCGTCGATGGCGTGGCGCGTGAAGGTATCGGCGCGGGCCATGGCGTGGATGCCGACCTCGGCCTTGCCCACGAAAGCGCGATCAAGGAAGCCGAGACGGACGCGATGAAGCGCGCCCTGATGACCTTCGGCAACCCGTTCGGCCTCGCTCTCTACGACAAGACGCAGGAGAACGTCGAAACACATTCCGCGCCGTCCGGCCGGAACGCGACCCCCGCTGTTCCTCGCACTTCCAGCGGAACGGTCGCGCCCCTTTCGAAGCTTGGCGAGACGTACAAGTCCGTCATGATGGTCGCCAAGACCAAGGACGATCTTGGCAAGTGGATGACCGACAACACCGCTGAGCTGAAGGAAAAGCTTGGCGATGAAGAGGCGTCCATCATTCGGACGATGGCTCTGGCCCGATATCGCGTGCTGCCCGAGGGGCGGCCTGCGGAGGCGGCAGAATGAGCCGCGCCCTCGTCATCCTCGATAGCCCTATGGCTCGCCAGCGCGCCTCGTCGTGGGTGATGAAGGCGCCACACGGCACCCGCTGCGAGTTCAAGGCCAGCAAGCGCAGCCTGCCTCAGAACGATCGCATGTGGGCCATGCTCACGGACATCGCCCGTCAACTGCCGTGGCACGGCCTGACGCTCAAGCCCGACGACTGGAAGCTGATCTTCCTCGACGCGCTCAAGCGTGAGCTGCGCGCTGTCCCGAACTTGGACGGCACTGGCTTCGTCAACATCGGCCGCTCGTCTTCGGATCTGACGAAGCAGGAGATGACGGACCTCATCGAGCTAATCTTCGCCTTCGGGGCACAGCACGGCGTCGTCTTCGCTGACGACCGGGAGGCCAGCCATGCGGCGTGAGTTTTCCCGGTCCCAGAAAGCCCAGATGCTCAAGCGCGCTTCCGATGCGCAGGGCAATATCTGGTGCGAAGGCTGCGGCCTCAACATTACCGGCAAGGTCGTCGAGTTCGATCACACCATTCCCGAAGCGCTGATCGTCGACAAGACGAAGCCGCTGACGATCGAGGACGGGAAGGCTCTCGGACGCGACTGCTGCCACCGAGCACCGGGCGGCAAGACCGCTCAGGACGTGGCGACGATCGCCAAGGCCAAGCGTCAGGAAGCCGGGCATCTCGGCATCCGCACGAAAATTCAGAGCGCTGGCTTTCGGAAGGCAACTCCGCAGCGCCGCGCATCCTCAGCCCTCGCCAAGCCCCTTCCTGCACGAAGGATGACCCCATGAACACCGTCTACATCCCGCCCGCGTGGGAGCGAGACCCGCTCGGAGTGTCAGCTCTCAAGCTCGCCGCCTTCAGCTTCTTCATGGGCTCTGTCGGCGCCTTCATCTCGATTTGGGGGGTGTGACCCATGGCGTTCTACGTTGGGCAGCGCGATATCGCCGGGTACGAAGGCCTCTATGCCGCGACCCTAGACGGGCGAATTCTCAGCCACCGCAGCGGGCAGCTTCTGAAGGGCAGCCCAAGCCCTGCTGGGTATCTGCTCGTCGCGCTCTACAAGGGCGGTGACCGGGGAAAAACGATCGCCGTACACCGGCTTATTGCTCGCACCTTCATCCCTAACCCCGAGCAGAAGAACTCGATCAATCACATCAATGGCATCAAGACCGATAACTCGGTCGTCAATCTGGAATGGTGCACGCCTCGTGAGAATACGCTGCACGGCGTCGCGCTGGGGCTCATCACCGGAGTTGAACCTAAGCTGACGGCTGAGCAGCACGAGGAGATCCGGGCTCATAAGGCGCGCGGGTGGCACACACAGTATCTGGCCGGCTATTACCGCGTCTCGGCTAGCACCATCAAAAACATCCTGAACCGGCGCTATCGAGCGAAGGGCGAACCGTTGGTAGCCAAGGCGATGCTGAACCCCTCCAAGACGGAGGTGGAAGCGTGACCCTGGCTCTCCTCATTATCGCGGCTTCGATCGCCATCACGATCATCGCCTGCATCCTCCGCTTTGCGGTCTGGATCTTCTGGCCTCGGAAGACTGTGGAGCCCGATCAGCACGAGATGCTGACGGCTGATTGGGAGAAGCGGTCGTGAAGATTGCGCTCTACATTGAAGACGGACGCGAGCAGATCGTCTTGACGCCTCAGACCGACGCAGAGAAGGCCATTCTGGCGAAGCTGCACGACGGGTCGCGCGAGTTCTGGCTGCGCAAGGGGTCGTTCTACGCTTGCCAAGGGGGATGGACGCGCCAGCAAGACAATGTCGATGACAGCACCATTATCGTGATGGAGGCCCGCCATGACGCTTGACCCTCAAGCCCTGACGGCGGCTGCGTTGCTTGAGAAGGCGCGCGCTTACCGGCCCTATAACGTGCTGAACGATGGAGCGCTGGTCCAATCGCTTGTAGCGATGATCGACGACCTGCAAATCAAGCTCGCTCTGGCTGGGCCGCTCTATAGCGCTCGCCAGCTTCAGCCGAAACTCGACGAGGCATACGCGGCCCTAGAGCCATTTGCTCGGCTCGCGGAAGCGTACTTCTACCGATACGAGACGAGGCCGGGCGAATGGCGCGAGTCTCATGAGAACGACCCCGACGACCGCGCTGTCTACGGGGTCAACCGCGTCGAGATCACGACAGGCGACTTTCGCAGGGCGCGCAAGGCTCTGGAGAACCGCTCTTCAGGTCTCGCGGATGCCACCCCCAATCCCCCGGCTTCACCATGAGTAGGGAGGCGAGACAGGCTGAGCGCGTCCGGCCACAAGACGCAGTTGCCATCACTGGCCTGAGCCTCCGCACCGTGCAAGCCTTAGCGCTGCGCGGTGAGATACCAGGGGCGGCCAAGCTTGGCGGCTCATGGACCTTTGACGAAGCCGCGCTTCGCAACTGGATAAGGGAGCGCACGCAATGCCCTCAAGACCGAAGGCGCCTAAACACACGTACTGGCGGGGCGACAAGCTATGGTCGCGGTTTACCGTTGCAGGACGAGAACATCGCGAGAGCCTGCGAACAGATGACCCAAAGACTGCGCGAACGCGCGTCGCGAAGATGATCGAGAAGGCGACCGGCGCCGCCCGCTATGGGGAAGACCGGAGATCATGGCTCGCGGCCAAGCTCGAATGGCAAAAGCATATCGCGACGCATGTCGGTCCAGCGACAGGAATCCGGTACGACTGCTCAATCCGCCAGGTCGAGACGTTTTTCGCGCATCTCTATGTCGACGAGATCGAGCGCAGCCACATCATGGACATGCGCAAGGAGAGGCAGACGGCCGTCAGCAATGCGACCGTTCGTCGGGATTTACAAGCGCTCTCGTCCCTGCTGGAGTTCGCGGAGTTCAATGGATGGCGGCAGGGCAACCCGGCAGCGCTGGTGCTTAAGCGCACGAAGGAGCGCCGCGACCCGATCCTGCTCCCGACCGAGGCCGATTACGAGTTCATGCGGTCAAGGCTCTCGCCAACCATGGGAGCTCTCATGGTGGCGGGCAGGGCGACCGGCGCCCGCATCAGCGAGATAACTGGCATCAACCGGACGGACCTGAACGTCAAGGCCTCGACCCTGACCGTGATCGGCAAGGGCAACAAGCGGCGCACCGTCGCCATCGATGCCGAGGCCGTTCGGGTGCTCTCGTCGCTCCCCGCGTCGATCAAGACGAAGCACCTGTTCCACTTCGATGGGGAGGAGGCGAAGAACGCCAGCTTCATCTTTAGCAAGGCGACCAAGGCGGCACAAAAGAAGGCACAGAAAATCAAGCGGGATTTCACCGGGTTCCGCTTCCACGATCTGCGCCATTGGTTCGCCGTCGATTGGCTGAGGGCAGGGCGGTCCATCTATGATTTGCAGCAGCATCTTGGCCACAAGAGCGTCAGCACGACCGAGATTTATCTGCAGTTCCTGACCAAGGAAGAGCAGGAAAAGGTGAAGCGCCCGGCCGAAACAGCGCTTGCAAATGCTGCGGCGGTTGTGTAGGTTATGTGTATGTCAAGCGAACGTACCGAACGGATTCAGGTGCTCGTCTCGAAGGCTGAGAAGTCTGCGCTTGAGCAGGCATCGAAGCAGGATAGCCAATCGGCTTCAACCTGGCTTCGCAGCTTGGGCCTGAAAGCGGCCCGGAAGATGGGTGTCACGATTTCCGGCACACGGCCAACGGTTTAATTTGTGCCGTATACGCCTAAGTAACTGAGACGCATTGAGATTTAAGGTTTGTCCCGGTAGCTCAGCAGGATAGAGCAACGGTTTCCTAAACCGTAGGTCAGGGGTTCGAATCCCTTCCGGGACGCCATTTCCAAGGCAGCGGATAGCAGTCGATGTTCGGGCTGCCCGCGATCGCTGCGCTCAAGACCGGCGCGACACGATGCCGACGACGATCACGACGGACGCCATCATGCAGCTGACCGTGATCAGCGACGTCGAAAGGGAAACCGCGGTCATCACCGCGCTCACCACGATCACGCCGACCGCGTTTGCCGTCCGCAGCAAGGCGAAGACCTCCGCACGTCTCTTCGGCGGCGCGAGCGTATCGAGGACGAGGGAGTAATAGGTGCCCAGCGGCGCGAGGACGGCGCCGATCAGGACGGCACCGATGACGGTCACGAGCATGGAAATCTGAAGCGCCGCCAGGATTGCCCCGGACGTCATGATCGCCAACTGGATCAGGACCGCCCGACGGCTCGCCATGCGGTTCCGGATGCTGACCCAGATGCCGCCTGCGACCGAAGCCAGGCAAAGCGGGACGGTGAACAGGATCGCCAGCGACGGCGCATAGCCGAAATGCAGCGCCAGTGCGACGGCGCCGATCTCCAGCGCGGCCACCGTCGCTCCGCCTGCCGCAGCACACATGAGCCAAATCAGGATCGACGGGCTGATGATCGACGCGTCCGGGGCATGCACCTCGTCGGGAGAGGCCTCGGGCCTGACGGTCGGAAGCAAGAGCGCGGGGATTGCCCCGAGCACGGCGATGGCCACGACCGCGAAGACCGGCGAGATGGTGCCCAGCCCGGAAGCCGCCACCGGCGCCAGAACGAATGTGGTCTCGTTCAGCGTGGCTGAGATCCCGAGCGCGCGCGGAAGCTTCGACGCTGGCGCAAGCTCGTTGAGGATCGTTCGCAGATATCCGGCGGCCGCGCCATTCACCAGCCCGGCCAATGCCGATGCCGCAACCAGCCAGACGACGGGGATTGCATGGTGCGCAAGCAGGGCGAGCGTGCCGAGCGCGATCGTCCTGAACACCACCAGAAGCCGCAGGAACGTCGTGGGCGCGAAACCTAGGCCCAGGCGCGTGATCGGGATGGCGCCGATCACCTGGGCGAGCGTCATCGACAAGATCATGGCCGCGCCGGCGCTGGTGTCGCCGGTGAGCGCCAGGGCGACGAGCGCGAAGGCGACCGGCCCCGCCGCCTGCGGAACCGTCATCGTCGCAGAGGATATGAACCACCGGATCAGTGGCGCTGCGTTGATCGTGCTGGTCGAGGATGTCGTCATAAACCGGCCCGAAAGGAAGGGGCCGGGCCGTTCCCGGACATTCTGTATCCCGTGACGGGATCAAGGACGTTACCTCGCGACAAGCGCTTTAGCTTTCGCAAGCGGGACTGGCAAGCTTGCGCCCCGAAGCGATGGCAGTGGTTTGACGGCATATGCGCTGGTCTTCCTGTCGTTAGAGGAGAAGCGCGGTCGCTGCGCAAATCTCCCGAAATCGATGGCCACCGCTGCGATTGTTGCTCTAAGCAGAGGGCATGGAGACCGTCTCGCCGCATGAACTCTTCCCCCATGTCCGTATCGTCATGGGCATGGTCATCGGCCTCGCCATCACCCGGATGCTGGCGGGGATCGCGGGCTTCATCCAGCACCCCGGCCATCATCGCGTCTCACTGCTCCACATGCTCTGGGTCGGCTCGATCCTGCTGGAACTCGTGCTGTTCTGGTGGTGGGAGTTCGGGCTGTCGCGCCTCCCGGCCTGGAATTTCGGCGTTTATCTCTTCCTGATCGGCTATGCCATCGTGCTCTACCTGATCTCGGCGCTGCTCTTCCCGGACAACATCGCCGAATATGCCGGCTACGAGGATTTCTTCATCCGGCGCCGGCGCTGGTTCTTCGGCCTGCTGGCGGCGGCCTTCGTGCTCGATGCCGTCGATACCCTGATCAAGGGCACGGAATACTGGAACCAGCTCAGCGGCGACTATCTCGTGCAGGTCCCGATCGGGCTGGCGCTTTGCCTCGTCGCCTATATTTCCGCGCGACGCTGGGTCCATATCGCGCTCGCCAGCACGCATATCCTCTACCAGAGCTACTGGATCGGCCGCATCGTCTACACGATGAGCTGAAGCGGGGCTCAGCCCCTCTTGCCGCTCCCGCCCGTGAAGGGTGCGAAATGCCGGGCGATCTGCCGGTAGACGTCGCGCTTGAAGGGGATGATCAGCTCCGGGGTCTCGTCGAGCTGCGCCCAGCGCCAGGCGTCGAACTCGGGCTTATGCCCGCCGGCCGGGGTCAGGATGTTGATCTCGTCCTCGGGGCCGGTGAGGCGGAAGGCGAACCATTTCTGCGCCTGGCCGCGCCAGCGGCCTTTCCAGGCTTCCTTGCCGATATCGACCGGGAGGTCATAGGCGAGCCAGCCCGGTGCCTCACCGAGAAGCTCGACCGAGGTGACGCCGGTCTCCTCCGCGAGCTCGCGGCGGGCGGCCTCCAGCGGCGTCTCGCCCTCATCGATGCCGCCCTGCGGCATCTGCCAGGCATGGCCCGGCGCGACATGCTCGCGCTTGGTCTTGTCGGCGCGCCGGCCAACGAAGACGAGCCCCTCGGCATTGAACAGGGCCAGGCCCACGCAGGGGCGATAGCCTTCGGGGGCCTTGTCGGTCATTGTTGCGATCCGGTGGATTTGATCGACCCGGTCGGGATCGATCCGGTGCTCTTGGGCGAGCGGAAGCCGCGAGCGGCGCTGACCGGCACGATCACGATCTTCTTGGCTTCCAGCGATTGCGCCCAGCGGTTGATGCGCTCGATCGAGACCGGCAGCGCGCTGGCGGCGGCGACCGCGATGCCCTGTTCGCGGGCGATGTTTTCGAGGGCGGCCAGTTCCTTGTCGATCGCGTCGGGGCGGGTCACGCTGTCGATGACGCGGTCGACCTTCAGCGCCGGGGCGCGGGCACGATCGGCCGAGCCAGCGAGCAGGCTGCGCGCGGAGGAGCCGTCATCGACGACCATCAGCCCGCGTCCGGCGAGTTCGCGCAGGACCGGGGAGAGGGCGCCATCGTCCGAGGTGAAGCGGCCCCCGAGAAAATTGACGATGCCGACATAGCCGGTGAAGCGGCCGAGCGCCCAATGCAGCTTGTCGATATTGTCCGGCGCCTTCGGGCCGGTCAGCAGGGTATGCGGGCCGGGATCGTTGTCGGGATAGTCGAAAGGCTCCATCGGGAGCTGCAGGAAGACCTCGTGGCCTTCGCTGCGGGCGCGCTGGACGGTGCGTTCGAGTTCGGTGCCATAGGGCGCGAAGGCGAGCGACACCGCCGGGGGCAACTTCGCGATCGCGTCGGCCGTGCCGCTCTGGCTGATGCCGAGGCCGCCGACGAGCAAAGCGATGCGTCCGGCCGGTTTGGTCGCGGGCTCGGGACCGAGCGGGCGGGCATAGATCTTGGCCGGGGTCGCGCCCTCGGGGCCGACCTTCGGGAGCAGGCCGTAGCGCGAGCGCTCGACCAGGCGATTGTCGGGCGCGGCCGCGAGCTTCTGCGTACGGGCCTCGTCGGGAATGGTGATGACGATGGCTTCCGGCGCATCCTCGCCGGCGCGTGTCACGGTCACCCCGGCGCTATGTTCGAGCTGGGCCGCACTGGCCGGCCCCTGCGGTGTCGCCGCGACCGGGCCGGGATTGACGGGAACGGCCGGGACGGGGGCGGCCCGCTTCTCGATCGAGGCCACGGCCATCGGCTCGCCGCCATCGGGATCACGGCGCAGCGCGACCGTCAGCGCGAGAGCGAGGATGGCCGCGCCGATGCAACCGGCCGCCGCCGTCGCGAGCCAGCGTCCCCAGGGCCTGCCAGAGGCCACCGGGCGATCCTGGCCGAGCGGTCGATTGAGCTCCGTCAGCGGCGTTCCGGCCGAGAGAGGCCGTCCTCGAAATTGTGATACGGACCCGAATCAGCAGTCCGCGCGCCAGAGTACGCGCCGATCAGATCGCATCGCAATCTGACCGGGCACGCGATTCTGGTTCGGGATCGAGAGCCGGGGTGGCTCTCGCCAGGGTGCCTGGAGCGCGCTGCGGCTCAGTTCGGCTGCTTGGGCGCCTCGGTCGTCGCGGGCGCAGCCGGAGCGGCGGGCTTTTCGGCGGGAGCTGCGGCACCCGTCTTGACGCCGCGCAGCTGGTTCAGCGCCGCGATGAGCTGGGTGTCCTTGGTGGCATCGGAGGGGACATAGGAGCTGGAGCCGGACTGCTCTTCGCCCTCGCCGGCCTTGAGATGGCCCTTGAGCGCGGCTTCGCCCTTGTTCTCGACGAGCTTGTCCTTGATCTCCTGCGGGATCTCCTGCTGGACCTCGATGTCCGGCGTGATGCCCTTGGCCTGGATCGAGTTGCCCGACGGCGTGTAATAGCGCGCCGTGGTTAGGCGCAGGCCGCCATTCGAGCCAAGCGGGATCACGGTCTGGACCGAACCCTTGCCGAAGGAGCGCGTGCCCATCACGGTCGCGCGCTTGTGGTCCTGCAGGGCGCCGGCGACGATCTCGGCGGCCGAGGCGGACGAGCCGTTGATCAGCACCACGACCGGCTTGCCCTTGGTCAGGTCGCCCGACTTGGCGTTGAAGACCTGGGTCTCCTCGGCGTTGCGGCCGCGGGTCGAGACGATCTTGCCGCGATCGAGGAAGGCATCGGAGACCAGCACGGACTGGTCGAGGCGCCCGCCGCGGTTGTTGCGGAGGTCGATGACGAAGCCCTTGAGCTTGTCGGCGCCGATCTCGTTCGTGGTCTTCTCGATCGCCTTGCGCAGGCCGTCATAGGTCTGCTCGGAGAAGGTGCCGATGCGGATATAGCCGACATCGCCCTCGACCCGCTCCTCGACGGCCGGGACGACGATGGTCGAGCGGGTCAGGGTGAATTCGAGCGGCTCGGTCTTGCCCGGGCGGTCGATCTTGAGCGTGACCTGGGTGTTGATCAGCCCGCGCATCTTCTCGACCGCCTGGGTCAGGGACAGGCCCTTCACCTCGGCGCCGTCGATCTGGCGGATGATGTCGTTGGCGAGGATACCAGCCTTGGAGGCGGGCGTGTCCTTGATGGGCTTGGCGACCTTCAGGACGCCGTCCTCCATCGTCACCTCGATGCCGAGGCCGCCGAACTGGCCGCGCATGTCGGTGTCCATGTCGCGGAAGGACTTGGAGTCGAGATAGGACGAATGCGGGTCGAGCGAGGAGACCATGCCGTTGATGGCGGCCTCGATCAGCTTCTGCTCGTCCGGCTTGTCGACATAGTCGGTGCGGATCTTCTCGAAGATGTCACCGAAGAGATTGAGGCTGCGGTAGACCTCGGCCGAGGCCGCGACCGCGCTGGTCGAGCTCAGCAGCCTGGTCTGGGTGGCGAGACCGGTCAGGCCCGCGCCCATGATGGCGCCGGCGAGAACGAGGGAAACCTTGCGCATCATCCGCGAACCTTTTCGCCTTGCGATTTCGTCCACCACGGCGTCGGATCGATCGAGACGCCGTCTTTCCTGAATTCGATATACAGAACCGGCTGCCCGGTTCCCACCCCTACTGTCGTCGCCGCAGCTTCCGACGTTTCGCCCATTGTCGCAACCGGCTCTCCCGCCAGCACGAACTGATTGAGCGCAACGTCGATGCGCTGCATGCCGGCCAGCAGGATGTAGTACCCTCCGCCCGCGTTCAGGATCAAGAGTTGCCCGAACGAGCGGAACGGTCCCGCATACACTACCCAAGCGTCGGAAGGCGCCGAAACTAGGGCGTTCGCGCGGGTTTCCAGAGAAATCCCCCGGATCGTGCCGCCGGCGCCGTCAGGATCGCCGAAACCACGTAATCGTGATCCTGCCGCCGGCAGGGACAACAGGCCCTTCGCCTCGGCGAAAGCGATCTTGGGGGCGAGCCGCGCCGGGTCCTTGAAGGCGAGTGCCGTCATGCGTTCGCGCTGCTCGCGGGTCTCCTGCTCGATCGCCTGGCGGGCGGCGTCGGCCGCCTTGTTTGCGACCGAGATCTCCTTCTCGATCTTTTCGACGAAATCGCGCATCGAGCGGGCCTGGCCGGCGAGCTCCTTGCCGAGCGTGGCCTGCTGCTCGACATCCCGGGCGGCGGTGGTCTCGCGCTCGCGCCGCGCCTCGATCAGGGAAGCCAAGCGCTGGCGCTCGCTTGCGATCTGCTCCATCTCGGTGCCGATCCGGCTCTTTTCGGTGGCGATGCCGTTGCGCAGGCGGACGAGTTCGGCGAGGTCGGTGCCGAGGATCTCGACCTCCTGCCGCAGGTCCGGCACGACGGCGCCGAGCAGCATCGAGGCGCGCACGGCTTCCAGGATATCCTCCGGGCGGACCAGCACGGCGGGCGGCGGGCGCCGGCCAATGCGCTGCAGCGCGGCCAGCACCTCGGCGATCAGGTTGCGCCGGCCGTCGAGCGAGCGGCGGATCGCGGTCTCGCTGGATTGCAGCAGACCGAGCCGGGTCTCCAGCGCGCCCAACCGCTCCTCGGCGGCCTGGGTCCGCGCGGTGGTGTCGAGCAAGGCCTTGTTCAGCGCGGCGCGGTCGGCCCGGATCGCGGCCATTTCCTTCTCAAGCGCGGCCCGGGCCTCGGTATTGCCGGCGAGCCGCTGTTCGATCGCCTTGAGCTCACTTTCGCGCGCCTGCTTCTCGACGAGCTTCTGCATCGCCTCGCGCTGGAGGGCTTCCGGATCGGGCTGGGGCGTCTGGGCGAGCGCGGCAGCTGATGTCGCCAGCAGGGCGGCAAGGCACAGGCCGCGCAGTCCGGGGCGAATCAGTGAGTTCATACGCGATGATAGGGGTGGCCGGAGATGATCGTCATCGCGCGATAGAGCTGTTCGAGCACGAGCGCGCGCACGATCTGGTGCGGGATGGTGAGGGCGCCGAAGGCGAGCGTGATATCGGCCCTGTCGCGGATCTCCTCGCTCAGGCCGTCGGCGCCCCCGATGATCAGGCTGGCATGGCCGGTGCCGGAATCGCGGGCGGTGGCGAGGCGGCTGGCGAAGGCTTCGCTGCCGAGCTGGCGGCCGCGCTCGTCCAGCGCGATGATCAAGCCGGGCTGCGCCTTCGCGAGGATGGCTTGAGCCTCCTCGCGCTTGCGCTCCTCGGGGCGCCGGCCGCGGCCCTCGGCGATCTCGACGATGTCGGGACCACCGAGGCCGATGCCGCGCCCGAGCGCGACGCCGCGCTCACGATAGCGCTCGCAGAGCTCCCGTTCCGGCCCGTCCTTGAGCCGGCCTACGGCGATGACCGCGAGCCGCATCCGAAAACAGTTTCAGCTGTCGAGGCGTTCGTTCGGCCGATCGGTGCCCCACATCTTCTCGAGATTGTAGAACTGGCGCACTTCGGGCCGGAAGACGTGGATGATGATGTCGCCGGTATCGATCAACACCCAGTCGCAGGCAGGCACGCCTTCGACGTTGGGCGTCGGAAGTCCCGACGCCTTCAGGGCTTCCACCAGGGCATCCGAGATGGCCGCGACATGGCGGTTGACGTTGCCCGAGGCGATGATCATCGCGTCGGCCAGCGACGTCTTGCCAACGAGGTCGATCACCGTGATGTCCTCGGCCTTCATGTCCTCCAGGACACGCTGGGCAAGGGCGATGCTATCGGCAGAGGGATTGTCCGCGATAGCGGCCTGGGGAAGCGGCTTCGGCTCGGCTTCACCAAGGGTTTGACGGGTCAGTGACGTATCCTCTCGATCCTGATGCGCGTTTGGCGCGATGGATCCAAAATAAGCCGGAAGGCGCCGGAGTTCAATCGCGCCCGGCCTGTTTGCGTAGCATCGTGGAGGATAACGTCGAGCGCTTCCCATGCAGGAAGACCCAGGCCGGAGGCTGCATGCGCGGCAGGCTCGCGGCCCGGCTTTCGGGCAGGCGCCAGCGCGAGAGCCAGTTGGCGGCCGGCGAGGCCATGGCGCTATGGGTCGAGCCCGGTCGGTCGATGATCGCGATCGGCATCATCCGGGCGATCGCGCGCCACTCGTTCCAGCGGTGGAAGCTGGCGAGATTGTCGGAGCCCATGATCCAGACGAAACTCACGCCGGGGCAGCGCCGCTTGAGCGCGCGCAGCGTGTCGGCCGTGTAGCGGGTCCGCAGCATCGCCTCGACGCCGGTGACGTCGATGCGGGCATGGCCGGCGAGGGCGCGCGCCTGCCGGATGCGCTCGGCGAGCGAGGGCAGCTTCGCATTGTCCTTCAGCGGATTGCCGGGCGTGACCAGCCACCAGACACGGTCGAGCTGGAGACGGCGCAGTGCGGTGAGGCTCGCCAGCCGATGGCCGTCATGGGCCGGGTTGAAGCTGCCGCCGAACAGCCCGACGCGCAGGCCCGGCGCGAAGGAGGGCAGCCGGGACGGCAGGCGCGGAAGCTCGCTCGTCATAGGCGGGGCTTCGCTTCAGGGCCGGGTCTGGCCCGCGCCATGGACGCGGTACTTGAAGGAGCAGAGCTGCTCGACGCCGACCGGCCCGCGCGCATGCATGCGGCCGGTGGCGATGCCGATCTCGGCACCGAAGCCGAACTCGCCGCCATCGGCGAACTGGGTCGAGGCATTGTGGACGACGATCGCGGAATCGACTTCCGCCAGGAAGCGGGCGGCGGCGGCCTCGTCGGCGGTGACGATCGCATCGGTGTGATGCGAGCCGTAGCGCTCGATATGGTCGATCGCGGCATCGAGGCCCGGCACGGTCCTCACCGCGATGATCCGGTCGAGATATTCGGTCGCCCAGTCCTCTTCGGTGGCGGTGCTCACACGTGCATCGACGGCGCGGGCCGCTTCATCGCCGCGCACGGCGCAGCCGGCTTCGAGCAGGGCAGTGACGAGCAGGGCGAGATGCGTGCCGGCACAGGCCTCATCGACGAGCAGCGTCTCGGCGGCGCCGCAGACGCCGGTGCGGCGGAGCTTGGCGTTGAGCAGGATGTCGCGGGCCATGGCGAAATCGGCCTTCGCATCGACATAGACATGGCAGTTGCCGTCGAGATGGGCGAAGACCGGCACGCGCGCCTCGCTCTGGACGCGGGCGACGAGGCTCTTGCCGCCGCGCGGCACGACGACGTCGATATTGCCGTTCAGCCCCGAGAGGATTTCACCGACCGCGGCGCGGTCGCGCGTCGGCACGAGCTGAATCGCGTCGCTGGGCAGGCCGGCGGCTTCCAGACCCTCGCGCATCGCGGCGGCGATCTCGGTCGAGGAGCGGAAGGAATCGGAGCCGGCCCGCAGGATCGCGGCGTTGCCGCTCTTCAGGCAGAGCGCGCCGGCATCGGCGGTGACATTCGGCCGGCTCTCGAAGATCACGGCGATGACGCCGAGCGGCGTCGCGACGCGCTCGAAGCGCAGGCCGTTCGGCCGCGTCCATTCGGCGATCACGCGGCCGAGCGGATCGGGCAGGTCGGCGACCTCGGCAACGGCATCCGCGATGGCGGCAAGGCGCGTCTCGTCGAGCGCGAGGCGGTCCATGAAGGAACCGCTCAGGCCTGCTGCCTTGCCGTCCGCGAGGTCCTGCGCATTGGCGGCGAGGATTTTGGTGCTGCGGGCGCGCAACGCTTCGGCCATGGCGAGGAGGGCGGCGTTGCGCTGCGCGGTTGGGCTGAGCGCGACCTTGCGCGCGGCGGCGCGGGCGCGCTTGCCGACATCCTCCATGACGCCACCGATATCGGCGGCCTCGTTCGTCGCGATGATGCGCAATGCGCTGTCGCCGGTCATCTCGTTCAAGCCCAAGGTTTGCCGGCGAAGGCCGGCCCGTGAGGAAGCTTAGCCCAGCCCGAGCGCCATGTCGTCCCGGTGGATCATCTCGGCGCGGCCGGGATAGCCGAGCACGGTCTCGATATCGCGCGAGGCCTTGCCGAGCACCAACGCGGCCTCCGAGGCGTCATAGGCGACGAGGCCGCGGCCGAGCAATTGCCCCTCGGGATCGCGGATCAGCACGGCATCGCCGCGCGCGAACTCGCCCTCGATCCGGGTGACGCCGACCGGCAGCAGGCTCGCGCCGCCACGTAGCGCGCGGGCCGCGCCGGCATCGAGATGCAGCGTGCCGCGCGGCTCCAGCGAGCCGGCGATCCAGGTCTTGCGGGCGGTGGCGGGCGTCGATGCGGTGAGGAACCAGGTGCAGCGTCCGCCCTCGGCGACGCTGGCGAGCGGGTTCTTGGCGCGTCCGTCGGCGATCAGCATATGGGTGCCGCCGGCTGCCGCGATCTTGCCGGCCTCGATCTTGGTGCGCATGCCGCCGCGCGAGAGCTCGGAAGCCGCGCCGCCGGCCATGGCGTCGATCTCGGGCGTGATGCGCTCGACGACGGGGATATGCCGCGCGCTCGGGTCCTTTGCGGGCGGTGCCGTATAGAGCCCGTCGATATCGGAGAACAGCACCAGGAGGTCGGCGCCGGCCATGGTCGCGACCCGCGCCGCGAGCCTGTCATTGTCGCCATAGCGGATCTCGGTGGTGGCGACGGTGTCGTTCTCGTTGATGACGGGGATGGCGCGCAGGTCGAGCAGGCGGCCGAGCGTCGCGCGCGCGTTGAGATAGCGGCGGCGCTGCTCGGTATCGGCCAGGGTCAGCAGCACCTGCCCGGCAGTGAGGCCATGGGCGCCGAGCGCCTCGGCCCAGTTGCGGGCGAGCGCGATCTGGCCGACGGCGGCGGCGGCCTGACTCTCCTCCAGCCGCAAGGGGCCGGAGGGCAGGCCGAGCACGGTGCGCCCGAGCGCGATCGCGCCGGAGGAGACGACGAGCACGTCGGCACCACGCTGGTGGAGGTCAGCGAGATCCTCGGCCAGCGCCGCGAGCCAGGCATGGCGCAGGCGGCCGCGGCTGCGGTCGACCAGCAGGCTGGAGCCGACCTTGACGACGATGCGGCGGAAATCGGAGAGCTGAGGCGTCTTCACGGGAGCACGACGTTGTTGCTGCAGTCGCCCTGCCTGTTGGGGAAAATGCCGCGCTTGTAAAGCATAGAGCTGCTTTTCTGGCGCCAAAGCCGTCCGCCATGGGCCGTTTGCATTGACAGGGGAGGGTGGGCCGCCCATATGCAGGACCCGGCCCGCCCGCCTGATGGGTGCCGATCCTGCCGTTCTCATGCATTTTTAGCGTGCAGTATGCAGGACCTGCCGCCCGATAAGCGCTGGAAGCGGGGCTGCCGCGCGTCGATTTCGATACCAATCCGACCGGATCTGGATTATCTCGCCCGCGCAGGCCGATGAACGCCCGTAACAACCCGAGAGAAGATCACCCTTGAAGAACCCGAACGACCGCAGCTTTACCGACCGCCAGTCCAATTCCGCCAATGCCAAGAAGGCGCTGCTCGAGCGTTTCCAGGCCCGGCCGAAGGCCGACGACCCGGTAATGGTGCAGCGACGCGAGGAGCGGGAAGCCATCGCCCAGGCTCGCGCCGAGCGCGAAGCCGAGAAGGCGAAGATCCGGGCCGAGAAGGAGCGCCTGGAAGCGATCGAGCGTGCGCGCATCGAGGAAGAGAAGCGCCAGGAAGAGATCGCCCGCGAAGCCGCCCGCAAGGCCGAGCAGGCCAAGCGCGATGCCGAGCGTCCGCGCAAGGTGCTGCTGGAAGCCGTGCAGTACATGCAGATGCGCACGGCCGGCAAGCGCCGCTGACGCCGGGAATTCCCGCATAGCGATGAATGCGATTTGGGGCGCCGCGAGCGCCCCTTTTCATATCTGCTTAACCGCGTTGGCAACGCCCGCCCCGCGCAATGTCTGCTTTTCGGGCAAAAAACTCCTATCCGATCCGCGCCGGCCTATCGGCAAATCCGCGCATGCAGATTAATGTGCGCGCCGGGTTGAACCTTTTCCCCGCTCGCCGCGACAACCGAATGCGAGCCGGGATGCCTGGCCTTCGAGGGGCAATGCATACGGAATCGGACGAGGATCTCGTCAAACGGATCGCCTCTGGTGACCGGCTCGCGATGAAGGTGCTGTTTTCGCGGCACCAGGTGCGGGTCTACCGTTTCGTGCTGCGGCTCGTCCGCGACGAGACGCTTGCCGAGGATGTGATCAGTGACGTGTTCATGGATCTGTGGCGACAGGCGGACCGGTTCGAGGCGCGCGCCTCGGTCTCGACCTGGCTGCTCGCCATTGCCCGGAACAAGGCCTGGTCGCTGCTGCGCAAGCGCCGCGATGCCGAGCTGGACGAGGATTATGCCGAAAGCCTCGAGGACGATGCAGACGGCCCCGAGATCGTGCTGCAGAAGCAGGACAAGGGTCTCGCCATTCGCGCCTGTCTCGAACGCCTTTCGGCCGAGCATCGCGAGGTCATCGACCTCGTCTATTACCACGAGACCTCCGTCGAGGAGGTCGCGCGGATCGTCGGTATTCCCGAGAATACCGTCAAGACCCGGCTTTTCCACGCCCGCAAGAAGCTGGGCGAAATGCTCAAGGCAGCCGGCATCGACCGCGGCTGGCCGTAGGGTTTCCGTTTTCATGAAGTGCGGCCCCGCCGCCCAGGGAGTGGCGTGATGAACGACAGCATCGCCAGCGATCCGAAGCGCCGCGAGCTCGAGGAGCTGCTGCCCTTCTACGCCAACGGCCGGATCTCCGACGCCGACAAGCGCCGCATCGAGACCGCCCTCGCTGCCGATGCCGAGCTTGCGGCCCGGCTCGACCTCATCCGCGACGACATGGCCGAGACGGTCCTGCTCAACGAGAGCCTCGGTGCTCCCTCCCACAACGCGCTCGAAAAGCTGATGGCCGGGATCGAGGCCGAGGCCCGCCCGGTGCCTCTTCTAGCCCGTGCCCAGGAGAGCAGCCGTGGCTTTCTCGGTTGGCTCGGCGGGCTGCTGGCCGCGCAGTCGCCGCGCCGTCTCGCCTATGCCAGCGCGGCGGCGATCGCGCTCATCGCATTGCAGGGCGTCGCGATCACCGGGCTTGCGCTGCGCGATGGTGGCCCCGGCTTCCAGACCGCTTCGGCTCCCGGCGCGCGGCCGTCGGAAAGCTATGTGCTGCTGAGCTTCTCGCCCGAGGCGCGGGCCGGCGAGATCGCCTCCTTCTTCAAGCGCTTCGACGCTTCGGTGGTCGACGGCCCGCGCGCCAACGGCTTCTTCAAGGTGCGTGTCGGCGACGCCTCGCTCTCCTCCGCCCAGGTCGATGCGATCGCGGCGCGGATGAAGGGCGAGAGCGCCATCGTCAGCTTCGTCGCGCCGGCGCCGTGATCCGGCTGGCGCGGTTGCAGGGCGCCATGGCATGATGTCGTCGTCGCAGGAGGGTCAGGCCATGCTGCCGTCCCCGTTCGCTCGCCGGAATTCATCGGTTCGGTGCCTCGCTGGCGCCGGCTTCCTCGCATGCGTGCTGGCGCTCGTGCCAGGGCCGGCCTTCGCCCAACCTGCGGGCGGGACGGGCGACGGCAAGCGCATCGCGCCGACGACGAGCCCGCAGCAGCCGGGCATGGGCCAGTCGGGGACCCGTGGGGTGCAGGTGCCGCCGGGCTCCTGGCTGCAGCCGCGGGCCCAGCGCAGCATCGTTCCGGCGCCCAGCGAGAACCGCTTCGTGCCCGACGAGGTGCTGTTCGAGCTCGCGCCCAATGTCGAGGCTGAAGCCGTGCTGCGCCGCTATGGCGCGACGCTGATCGCGCGCCAGCGCTTCGATCTCGCCGGCGTCACCATCATCCGGGCCAAGCTCGAGGCAGGGCGCGACCTGCGCGCCGTGCTCACCGAGATGGGCGACGACACCAATATCGCCGGGGCGCAGCCGAACTTCCTGTTCGAATTGCAGCAGGATTCGCTCTCCGGAGTCGGCACGCCACCGGGCGCGGCCACTGCCTCCTCGGACGCGAGCACGCTTGCGCCAACGCAAGGCCTGCGCTTGGCCGATCCCACGACCGCGGCGCGGGGCAACGCGGCGGTGCGGCGCATCCTGCCGCCGCAATATGTGGTCGACAAGCTGCGCCTGAGCGAAGCGCGCAAGCTCGCGCAGGGACGCAATGTCCGGGTCGGCCTGATCGATTCCGGCGTCGACATGGAGCACCCGGAAATCCGGGGCTCCGTGCTCGGCTATCTCGACGCGATCGACGGGCTGGCGACGCCGCATGCCCATGGCACCTCGATGGCGACGGCCATCGTCGCCCATGGCGAGTTGCAAGGCGTTGCGCCTGCGGCGCGCCTCATCGTGGCCCGTGCCTTCGGCGGCCCGCAGGCGGCCTCGGCCAACGGCAAGTCGTTCCAGATCCTGACCGCGCTCGAATGGATCGTCCAGCAGCGCGCCAAGGTGGTCAATCTCAGCTTCGCCGGCCCGCAGGATCGTCTGCTGTCGAAAGCGCTGGCCGGCGCGAAGGAGCGCGGCGTGATCACCGTCGCCGCCGCCGGCAATGGCGGCGCCCGGTCGGCCCCGCTCTATCCCGGCGCCGACCCGAGCGTGATCGCGGTGACGGCGACCGATGCCGATGACAAGGTCTTCGGCGACGCCAATCGCGGTGCTTACGTCGCGATCGCCGCGCCGGGCGTCGACGTGCTGACGGCGGAACCGGGCGGACGCTACGCCTTCACCTCCGGCACCTCGATCGCCGCGGCCCATGTCACGGCGCTGGTCGCGCTCCTGCTCGAGAAGCAGCCGGAACTCGATACGGACAGCGCCCGCCGGGTGCTTGCCGAGAGTGCGACCGATCTCGGTTCGCGGGGGCGCGACCCGGTCTATGGCGCCGGCCGGATCGATCCGCCGACGGCGCTCGCCCGCGTGCTGCCGGTCGCGACCGCGCGGCCCTGAGGCGCAAGCGGGCTTGACCTTCTTTGCCGCATCGGCCTGATGGCGCGATGCCGCGCCCGAAACTCCTTTTCGTCGCCACCGAGGACTGGTTCTTCGCCTCGCATTTCCTGCCGATGGCGCGGGCTGCGCGCGAACTCGGTTTCGACGTCGCGGTGATCGCGCGCGAACGCAACCATCGGCGCGTGATCGAGGCGACCGGCGCCCGGCTGATCGGGCTAGAGGCGGAGCGGCGCAGCCTCGATCCACGCGCGCTGTTCAAGCAGGTTACGGCGCTGAAGCGCCTGATCGCGGCGGAAAAGCCCGATATCCTGCATTGCATCGCGCTGAAGCCGATCGCGCTCGCCGGGCTTGCCGGCAAGCTCGCTGGTGTCGACCGGCGGGTCTATGCCCTGACCGGGCTCGGCTTCCTCGGTGCGAAGCAGGGCGCACTCGCGGCGATGGCCCGCTTCGCGGCGATCACTTGGCTGCGCGGCGCCATCGATGGGCCCCAGGTGCGCTTCCTGTTCGAGAACCCGGACGATCCGGTGACGCTCGGGCTCGATCCGCAGGATGCGAGCAAGGTCGCGATCGTCGGCGGTGCGGGCATCGACCCGCTGATCCTGATGCCCTCGCCGACGCCGCCGGCCCCGCCGCTCAAGGTCGCGCTGGTCGCGCGCATGCTCTGGTCGAAGGGCGTCGATCTTGCGGTCGAGGCGGTAAGATTGGCGCGGGCCGAGGGGGCGAAGGTCACGCTCACCATCCATGGCGCGCCCGATCCGTCCAATCCGAAAGCGATACCGGAGGCGACACTGAAGGAATGGGCGGCGCGGCCAGGGATTGAATGGGCCGGGCCGACGCGTGATATCGAGGGTGTCTGGAAGGCGCATCATCTCTGCATCCTGCCCTCGCGGGGCGGCGAGGGGCTGCCGCGGACGATCCTGGAGGCGGCGTCCTGCGGCCGGGCGATCCTGACGACCGACGTGCCGGGTTGCCGCAGCTTCGTCCGCGATGGACAGGACGGCATGGTGGTTCCGGCCGACGATGCCGCGGCACTGGCCAGGGCGCTGGTTGCCTTGGCGGGCGCCCCGCGCCTCGCGGAGCGCATGGGCGAGAGCGCCCGCGCCCGCCTGCTCGACGGACATACCGAACGCGACGTGATGAATGGCGTGAAGGCGCTCTATCTTGGCCTGCTCGGCCGTGCTGCGCCGGAGACCGTGGCATGAGCGGCGAGGCCGTGCTCGATCGCGAAGCCTTCATCCGCGCCCATACGAGGTTATTGCCGGTGCCGCATGCGCCGGAGGTCGCGCTGCATGTCGCCGAGGAGGCGACGGAGCTCTGGCAGAAGACCGAGGACGAACTCGCCGTGATCGGCCTGCCGCCGCCGTTCTGGGC
Source organism: Allobosea sp. GW821-FHT09G06 (assembly GCF_059416005.1). Lineage (NCBI taxonomy): Bacteria > Pseudomonadati > Pseudomonadota > Alphaproteobacteria > Hyphomicrobiales > Alloboseaceae > Allobosea > Allobosea sp. GW821-FHT09G06. The sequence goes on from NZ_JBWKOI010000001.1 coordinate 489,722, forward strand.
CTTTGCCTGGGCCGGTGGGCAGGCCCTGGCGCGCTATCTGCTGGACAATCCCCAGATCGTCGCCGGGCGGCGGATGCTGGATTTCGCCTCGGGCTCGGGCCTCGTCGCGATCGCGGCGGCCAAGGTGGGAGCCGGGCCGGTCGAGGCCTGCGATATCGATGCTTTCGCGGCCGCGGCAATCGCCATCAATGCGGCCGCCAATGGTGTCGCTGTGACGCCGCGCTGCGATGACCTGATCGGCCGGGACGAAGGCTGGGATGTCATCTGCGCCGGGGATGTCTGCTACGAGCGCGAGATGGCGGAGCGCGTGATCGCTTGGCTGTCAGGTTTGTCGGCGCGCGGGGCGACGGTGCTGATCGGCGACCCCGGCCGCAGCTATCTGCCGCGCGAAAGGCTGGAAGCGCTCGCGACCTACGAGGTGCCGGTGACGCGCGCGCTGGAGGATGCCGAGATCAAGCGCAGCTCGGTCTGGCGGCTCACCGGGTAGGTTTGCGAACCGGGACCTGCCCCCTCTCCCCCTGCGGGAGAGGGTTGGGGTGAGGGGTCGCGCGACGCTGATCGTAAGTCGGTCGCCAATTTCCCAAGTCCTGCGCGACCCCTCATCCGGCCCTTCGGGCCGCCTTCTCCCGCAAGGGGAGAAGGAAAGGCCTCAGGCCGCGCGCCGCCGGGCCGCGGCAACGCTGCTGATCGCTCCGCCCTGTTCGGTCCGGAAGGCCGAGACCAGCCGGTTGAGCTGATCGATCTGGTCGAGCAGGACCTTCGCCGAAGCGGCGCTTTCCTCGGCCAGCGCCGCGTTCTGCTGGGTGATCTCGTCCATATGGCTGACGGTCTGGCTCATCTCATCGATGCCATTGGCCTGTTCGCTGGAGGCTGAGGCGATCTCCTCGACCGTGCTGGAGACCTTTGCGGAGGCCGCAACGATCTGGTCCAGCGTCTCGCCGGCCTGACGGACGAGCTTGACGCCTTCGGCGACCTCTATATCGGAGGACGAGATCAAGCCGGTGATGTCCTTGGCGGCACCGGCCGAGCGCTGGGCCAGCGCCCGGACCTCGGCTGCGACGACGGCGAAGCCGCGGCCGGCGTCGCCGGCACGGGCCGCCTCGACGGCGGCATTGAGCGCCAGCAGGTTGGTCTGGAAGGCGATGCCGTCGATCACGTCGGTGATCTCCGAGATGCGCTTCGAAGCGCCTTCGATGCGGGCCATCGCCTCGACGGCCTCCCGGACGATATCGCCGCCGGTGCGTGCGACATTGCGGGCTTCGTCGGCCAGTGTGACGGATTCGCGAGACGCCTGGGTCGAGGTCTTGACCGAGGCCGCGAGCTGCTCGGTCGTCGCCGCGCTCTCCTCAAGGGCCGAGGCCTGTTGCTCGGTGCGCATCGACAGGTCCTGCGCACCGGTGCTGATCTCCTGCGAGGAGGAGGCGATCGCGGCCGAGGTCGCCTTGATCGTGCCGACCATCTCCTGGAGACGCGCCATCGCGCCGTTGAAATGGTCGCGGATCTCGGAATATTCGGCCGGGATCTCGGCGCTCATGCGATAGGTCAGGTCGCCGTCGGCGAGCGCGGCCATGCTCTGGCTGACGCAGGCGATGGCCTGGTCGCGCTCGGCCGCCTTGGCCTGCTCGATGGCGCGGGCCTCGGCCTGGGCCTTCAGCCGGGCTTCCTCGGAGGCTTCGAGATAGACGGTGATGGCGTAGTCCATGTCGAGCATCGCCGCCTTGACGATGGCCGCGATCTCGGCCGAGCGCTCGGCGCAGCCGGGCATGCGCTTGCCGAGCGCGTTCTTCGGCCAGCGGGCTTCCAGCACGCCGGCGAGCAGCTTCTCAATGATCAGGGCATAGCCGCCGATATACCAGCGCGGCTCCAGGCCGATGCGGGCATGGACCTTGCCGACCTGGGTGACGGCGCCGATGTAGTTCTCGTCGAATTTGCCGGTGGCGATACCGCCCCAATGTCTGGCCTGGCGCTGCTTGGCGCCTTCGATGTGCTGTTCGTTGCTGAAGAACGCCTTCGTTTCCGGGAAGGCGCGCAATTGCGCGTAGAAGGCGTCGAGTGCGCCCGGAATGGACGAACCCAGGGCGTCGCCGACGTCGCGGATGCGCGCCTGCGCCTCCGGGCCGAGCTGCATGAAGGCAAGCCGCTTGCCGAGATGATCCATTGCCGTCATCAGGAGGTCCCCAGCCTCGGGCGGAACCGTTCCCGCCGGAGGCCGACCATGGCCCAGCAAGGTTAACAACCTATGAGCGCATGTCTTGATCTGGGTCAATTTCTACATAAGCGGCGCGTGCTATCCTATGGTAAGGTCGAGGCGATGCCGTCGCGGGGTAAGAAAAGCCCTGCGATTATAGTGAAATAAGCCGGATTCTAGCTGGCTTCATGCCGCTCCAGGAAATCCTCCACGGAGAGGTGCCGGAAATCGTCCAGGGCGGCCCGCAGCCGGGCATGGTCCCAGTCCCACCAGGCGAGGTCCTGCAATCTTTCCGCGATATTCTCGGCGAATCGGCGGCGTACTGGCCTGGCGGGATTGCCGGCGACGATGGTGTAGGGCGCGACATCCTTGGTGACGACGGCGCCGCCCGCGACCACCGCACCGGTGCCGATCGAGCGGCCGGCGAGGACGATCGCGCCATGGCCGATCCAGACATCGTGGCCGATCGTCACCGCATGAGCGCGGCGCCAGTCGAAGAAAGCCTCGTCATCATCGGCATCGTCGAAATAGGCGGCGGCGCGATAGGTGAAATGCGACTGGCTGGCGCGATGCATCGGGTGGTTGCCGGGATTGATCCGGGTCATCGCAGCGATCGAGCAGAACTTGCCGATTGTCGTGTAAATGACATTCGCGTCGTTCACGACATAGGAGTAGTCACCCATCGTCGACTCGGCGAAGTTGGTGCGCGCCCCGATCGCGGTGTAGCGGCCGAGCGTCGCCTGCCTCACCTGGGCGGTCGGGTCGATCAGCGGTTCGAGTCCCAGTTTCTTCGCGGCCATGTCCTCATCCTCTCCTGATATCGCGATCCCTGCCGTGCAGACGGGCGTGCTCGTTCTCGTGGTCGGTCCCTCCGGAGCGGGGAAGGACACGCTGATGGACGCGGCGCGGGCCGAGCTCGCGACCGCTCCGCGCTATCGCTTCGCCCGCCGCCTGATCACCCGGCCGGCCATGGCGGGGGCCGAGGACCATGATTCCTGCGACGAGGCGGGCTTTCGCGCGATCGAAGCGAATGGCGGGTTGGCGCTGAGCTGGCAGGCGCATGGGCTGCGCTATGGCATCCCGGCGGCTGAGCTTGCCGGCATCGGTGCGGGCGGCGTGGTGATCGTCAATGTCTCGCGTGCTGCGATCGCTGTGGCCGAGCGACTGGCGGAGCGTGTCGTGGTGCTCAACATCACGGCGCCGGTCGCGGTCCTGGCGCAGCGGCTGGCAGCGCGCGGGCGCGAGAGCGAGGTCGATATCGCCGCGCGACTGGCGCGCGAGGCACCCCTGAGGGCCGAGCGCGCCGAGATCGTCACGATCCTGAATGATCGCAGTGTTGCCGAGGCAGCCGGCGAGCTTCTGGCCGTCCTGCGCGCGCTCGGCAGGCATGGTTCCTAACCGAAGGAATAGGAATCGAGCAGGCGGAAGCGGCCGGCGCGGTCGTCCTGCCTGAACAGCGCGAAGCGGTCGATCCTGACCGGGCCGGCTGGAAGCGCCGCCGTATAGGCCGTGTCGAGTGCCTGCTTCACGGGGCCCATCTGCTCGCCGGGCAGGGAACCGGTCAGCGTCATGTGGAAGCGGAAGGCGTCGCCGACATAGGGGTAGCCATAGGCTTCGAGATAGGCGTGCTGCGCCGGGGTCAGCGGGCTCTTGAGGCGCCGTGCCTTATCCGCGTCCGAGAGCGGCGCGCGGAAGAGTTCGAAAGCCTGCACGGCCGCGAAGGCGAAGCGCTGCAGAGCCTCGCTCGGCTCGGAGGGGGTCAACGCCACGAAGGAGCCGAGAGCCGTGACGCTCAAGCCCGCCAGTTCCACGGCGTCGAGCCCGGCGGCATGATTGCGGGCGAAGGCGCGCAACTGCTCCTCGCTGCGGCCGTCGGCGAGCTCGAAGGGCGCCTTCAGCGTGGCGTGGAAGCCGTAGCGGCGCGGCTCCTCGGTGAAGGCAGGCCAAAGGGCCGGATCGCATCCCGGCGGAACCGCGAAAGGCAAATCCTCAGCCGTGAGCGCGTCATAGCCGAGCGTCGCGCTGCCGAAGCGCCAGAGCGCGCTCTCGGCAGCGGGGGCGTAATAGACGGCGTAGCGCGGCTTGCTCAAAATGCGCGCTCGCCCTGCGACCAGACGGCGGCGATGACGGGTGTCGCACCCAGCACCTTGAAGCGCACGAGATCGGCGCGTAGCCCCGTCTTGAGATGGCCGCGGTCGCCGAGGCCGAGGATGTCGGCGACCTTCCAGGTGACCATGCCCATCGCCTCCGGCAACGCGATGCCATGGTCGGCATTGAGCTTGACCACGGCCTGGAGCAGGCTCGCCGGCACGTAGTCGGAGGAGAGCCCGTCGAGCAGGCCCTTCTCGGCGAGCTCGGAGACCGAGACGCCGCCCGAATGCGAGCCGCCGCGCACGACGTTCGGCGCACCGGCGACCGTCGCGAGGCCGTGCTGCTTGGCGGCGGCGGCGGCCTCGACCGTGGTCGGAAATTCCGAGATCACGGCGCCGGAGGCGACGCCTTCCTCGACATGTTCGGGAATCGTGTCGTCATGGGTCGCGAGCGGGATGCCGCGCGCGCGGAAGATGTCGACCACGGCCTGCCAGTTCTTCGCCACATTGGCGGCGCCTTCGCGCTGGCGGACCTCGACGTCCTCCTCGAACTCCGCCACCGTCTTGCCGTTGCCGACGGCATAGGTCTTGAGATGCTGGAGATCGCGCCACTGGCGCTGGCCGGGCGTGTGGTCCATCAGCGAGACGAGCTGGACGAGCGCGTCGTCCTGATAGGGCGCGATGTCCTCCAACAGCTGCGGGCTCGTCAGCTCGCAGCGCATGTGGATGCGGTGGTCGATGCGGAAGACGTTCTCGCTCTGGCCATAGGCGAGCGACTTCATCACGTCGGCGAAGATGTCCTTGCGATAATCCTTGGCCGAGAAGGGCGTGCCGGCGCAGACCGCGTCATAGACGGTGGTGACGCCGGCCGCGGCCATCTGCGCGTCATGGACGAGCGCCGCTGCCAGTCCGTTCGGCCAGAAGACCTTCGGGCGCGGCATGAAATGCTTTTCCATGTTGTCGGTGTGCATCTCGACCAGGCCGGGCGCGACATAGTCGCCGCCGACATCGATCGCGCCAGGCAGCGAGGATTTGCCCTGGTCGACCGCAGCGATGCCATTCGCGTCGAAGGCGATCGTGCCGGTGACGACCTCGTTCTCGAGGATCAACCTGGCATTGGTGAGAACGGTCTGCATCGTCAGGCCTTCCGGAAAGCGGTGATGTCGAGATAGCGCGTCGCGACGCGTTCGCGAACCGCCTCGTCATGGAAAATTCCGACGATGGCAGAGCCGGCGGCGCGCGCCTCGGCGATGAGTTCGACGACGACGTCGCGGTTGGCGGCGTCGAGCGAAGCGGTCGGCTCGTCGATCAGCATGATCGCCGAGGGATCGACGAAGGAGCGGGCGATGTTGACGCGCTGCTGCTCGCCGCCGGAGAAGGTGGCGGGCGCGAGGTTCCAGAGCCGCTCAGGCAAGTTGAGCCGGGCCAGCATGGCCTTGGCGCGCTCGGTCGCGGTTTCCGGCGTTGCACCCCGGGCCAGCAACGGGTCGCGCACGATGTCGAGGGTCGAGACACGCGGGATCACGCGCAGGAACTGCGAGACGAAGCCGAGCGTGCGGCGGCGGATGTCGAGCACGGTACGGGGCACGGCTGCGACGATATCGACGGGCCGGCCGGCATGGGTGATGCGGATCGCGCCGGCCGTCGGTCTGTAATTGCCGTAGAGGATGCGCAGCAAGCTCGACTTGCCGGCGCCGGAGGCTCCGGCAAGCACCAGCGCCTCGCCGGAATCGACATGGAAATTGACGTTGTCGAAGACGGGCAGACGCGCTCCGCCCTGGTTGTGCAGGGTGAAGGTCTTGGCGACGTTCTCGACCTGAATCATCGTGGTCATGGGGTCAGTGCCTTGTGCCGGCGAGGTGACGAGGGTGTGACGCATTCTCCGTTGTCATTCCGGGGCGTGCCGCAGGCGCGAACCCGGAACCCACGACTGGGCGAGCGAGCGTGATCGCCATGGGCAAAGGCCTCACCCGGTCGTGGGTTCCGGGTTCTTCGCTGCGCGAAGCCCCGGAATGACAAGGGGGTAGGTCACACACTCAGCACCGCCGAGGTCAGGAGTTGCGTATAGGCGTGATGCGGATCGTCGAGCACCTGGTCGGTCAGGCCTTGCTCGACGACGCGGCCGTCCTTCATCACCATCAAGCGGTCCGTCAGGAGCCGGGCGACGGCGAGGTCGTGGGTGACGATGATCGCGGCGAGGCCGAGATCGCGGACCAGCACGCGCAAGAGGTCGAGCAGGCGGGCCTGCACGGAGACGTCGAGGCCGCCGGTCGGCTCGTCCATGAAGACGAGGCGGGGTTCCGAGACCAGCACGCGGGCGATCTGGAGGCGCTGCTGCATGCCGCCGGAGAACTGGCGGGGCCGGTCGTCGATGCGGGCGCCCGCGATCTCGACCCTGCTCAGCCAATCGAGCGCGCGCTCGCGGATCTGGCCGTAATGCCGGTCGCCGCGATCCATCAGGCGCTCACCGACATTGCCGCCGGCGGTGACGTCCATACGCAGGCCGTCGCGCGGGTTCTGGTGGACGATGCCCCAGGCGGTGCGCATCAGGCGGCGGCGCTCCTGCTCGGAGACCGAGTAGATGTCGAGCGGCTCCGTGCCGCCCCGGAACAGCACCTCGCCCTCGTCGGGCTTGTCGATGCCCGCAAGGCAGCGCAGCAAGGTCGACTTGCCGGAGCCGGATTCGCCGACGATGCCGAGCACTTCGCCCGGCCAAAGGTCGAAGGAGACATCGGCGCAGCCGATGCGCTCGCCATAGAAGCGGCTGACGCCCTCGACGGAGAGCAGGGGAGCGGGTTCGAGCGCGAGCTCGGCCGCTGCGACATGGAGCGTCATGGGGTGGTCTCCTCGACCAGGCCGCTCGCGGCGGCATCGCCCAGCATCGTGCCGCGATGGCCTTCCGCCCGGCGGGTCTCGCAATAATGGCTGTCGGAGCAGACGAACATGCGCCCGCCCCGGTCGTCGATCACGACCTCGTCGAGATAGCTGTCGTCCGCGCCGCAGAGGCCGCAGGGCTGCGTCCAGCTCTGGATGCGGAAGGGGTGATCCTCGAAATCTAGGCTGCGCACGCTGGTATAGGGCGGCAGCGCATAAATGCGCTTTTCGCGTCCAGCGCCGAAGAGCTGGAGCGCGGGCGACATGTGCATCTTCGGATTGTCGAATTTCGGGATGGGCGAGGGCGCCATCACGTAGCGATCGTTGACCATGACCGGGTAGTCGTAGGTCTTGGTGATCTCGCCATAGCGGGCGATGTCCTCGTAGAGCTTGACCTGCATCAGCCCATACTCGGCCCAGGCATGCATCTTGCGGGTCTCGGCCTCGCGCGGCTCCAGACGGCGCAGGGGTTCGGGCGTCGGCACCTGATAGACCATGATCTGCCCGCTTTGCAGCGGCGCCTCCGGAATGCGGTGGCGGGTCTGGATGATCGTCGCCTCATCCGTCGCCTCGCAGGTGCGGGCATAGGCCGTGCGCTCGAAGAATTTGCGGATCGAGACGGCATTGGTGGTATCGTCGGCGCCCTGGTCGATCACTTTCAGCGTATCGGCCGGGCCGATGATCGCGGCGGTGATCTGGATACCGCCGGTGCCCCAGCCACGCGCCAAGGGCATTTCGCGCGAGCCGAACGGCACCTGATAACCGGGCACCGCGACGGCCTTGAGCAAGGCGCGGCGGATCATCCGCTTGGTCTGCTCGTCGAGATAGGCATAGTTGTAAGCCGGCTTGGTATCGTCCGCCGGCATTTGATGGATGGTCATTCCGCAGCCTCCGGCATCGTATCAGCCCCTTGGGCGTTCTGCTCTTGCGCCAGCCGCTCCTCGCGCTCCCTGCGGATGCGGCGGATCAGTTCGAGCTCGCCCTGGAAATCGACATAATGCGGCAGCTTGAGATGCTCGACGAAGCCGGCCGCCTCGACATTGTCGGCGTGGTAGAGGACGAATTCGTCCTGCTGGGCGGGATAGTTGGTGGCCTCGCCGAAATCGCGCGCCTTCAGCGCCCGGTCGACCAGCGACATCGACATCGCCTTGCGCTCGCTATGGCCGAAGACGAGGCCGTAGCCGCGGGTGAACTGCGGTGGCACCTCTTTCGAGCCCTGGAACTGGTTGACCATCTGGCATTCGGTCAGGGTGACGTCGCCGAGATCGACGGCGAAGCCGAGTTCCTCCGGTACGAATTCGACCGAGACCTCGCCGACGCGGACCTCGCCGACGAAGGGGTGCGTGCCGCCGAAACCGCGCTGTACGGAATAGCCGAGGCCGAGCAAGAAGCCCTCGTCGCCACGCGCCATCGATTGCAGGCGGACATCGCGATCGGCCGGGAAGGAGACGGGATCGCGGGTCAGGTCGAAGGGGCGCGGATCTCCTTCCGGCGGTTCCTCCGCTTCCATCAGGCCTTCGGCGCCGAGGATATCGGGCACGCGCGGCATGCGGGCGTCGAGCGGGGCTTTCAGGCCGTCATGCTCGGGCTTGACCCGAGCATCTCCTGCCGAAGAGGGCTCGCCTTCTTGTCCTGAGATGGCCGGAGAGTCCATCAGAGCGAAATCGAAGAGCCGATGCGTGTAGTCATAGGTCGGGCCGAGTACCTGCCCGCCGGGCAGATCCTTGTAGGTCGCGGAGACGCGGCGGCGGATCGCCATCGCGGCGGTGTCGAGCGGTTCGGAGGAACCGAAACGCGGCAGCGTGGTGCGATAGGCGCGCATCAGGAAGGCGGCCTCGATGACGTCGCCCTGCGACTGCTTCAGCGCGAGCGCGGCGAGGTCCTGATCGTAGAGCGAGCCCTCGTTCATCACGCGGGCGCAAGCCAAAGCCTGCTGTTCGCGGATTTGGGCGACGCTGATCTCCGGCACGGCGGGGTCGCCGCGGCGCGCCTCGGCGACGAGATCATGCGTGGCGAGGATGGCGGCCTCGCCGCCTTTGACGGCAACGTACATCAGCGGGCCTCCTGAATTTGCGTCGAGCGCGGCAGGCCGATCATGCTGTCGCCGCAAGCGAGAACGACATCGACGCCGAGCGGGTAGAGCGCATTGTTCTCACGCAGTTCCTCGGTGAAACCGGGGCGCAGGCCCTGCGGGGCGATGTTGCGCGAGCCGGAAATGCCGGGGCCGGAGAGCGTTAGGGCAGGGCCGCCTTCGAGGCCTGAAACCTGCACGATCACGGTGGTGGAACGGTCCGGGAACTGGTCCGTGCCGAGATTGAAGGCCGAGAGGTTAGGCTCGCCCGCTGTGCCGTCGATGACCGCGAAGGCGGCCTCAGTGGGATCGTCGACGAGGGCGGCAGCGCAATGGAAACGCAGCCAGGCGCCGGCAGGGCCGTTGCGCAGGGCTTCCGGCAGCCAGACCGGCGTTTCGTAATCTGCCAGCGTCAGCAAGGCGGTGGCCGTCGCGATCGCGAGACCTTCCGGCGGTGCGATTTCGCTGGCGACACGCTGCAATTTGCCGGGCTCGGAGAGCGCGGCGAGCAGGGCGCGGAAGGCAGCCTGCGACTGGAAGACCGGATCGGAAAAGCCGGGGGCGATCATGGTTTCAGCCGGCATCACGAACCCCTGACGAGCGTGAAGAAGTCGACCTTGGTCGCCGCCGCCTTGCGCGAGGCGAGCTCGCGGGCCGAAGCCTGCTGCGCGGCGAGGGTGGCGATACCCTGATGCAGGCCGCTGCCCTCGGCCTCCTCCTGAAGGCGAGCGTCGAGCAGGGCGGCGAGCCGCGCCTTCCGGCCGTCGCGGCCGAGCGCATAGGAGAAGCCCATCCGCCCGTTGGACAGGCGCACGACGCAGCGCGTCACGGTGGCTTCGCCGAGATTGAAGCGGCGGCCGGCGCCGCCGGCGCGGCCCTCGACCATCACGGTGCCAGTCTCCGGCGCCTTCAACAGGTCATGAGCCGGCGGATCGCCGAGCAGGGTTTCGATCTCGCTGCGGGAGGCGCGCGCCAGCGTCGCCATCCAGCTTTGCCTCGGGGTTCTTGGGGTCATCGGCGCGGGCTCGCTGGTCAGTTCCGAATGTCTAGACTATGCTAGGGGAGTTGATGGCAAAGGTCTATACTTTTTGGGCGACATTTTGATGACGGATACGGCACTGGCGGAGCGCGACGGGGGCACGGCCTGGCGGCGCATCGCCGATGAACTGGCGGATGCGATCGGGCGCGGCGAGTACAAGCTCGGCGACACACTGCCGGCCTCGGTCGCGTTGGCCGAGCGCTATGGCGTGCATCGCCATACGGTGCGGCAGGCCTTCCGCCATCTCGCCGAGCAGGGGCTGGTGACGGTCTCACGCGGACGCGGCACGCAAGTGACGGCGCCGCGTCTGCCCTATCCGATCGGCCGGCGCGTCAGCATGCGCACCAATATGGGCAAGCTCGGCATCACCGGCACGAGCCGCATGCTCTCGGCCGAAGTGGTCGTGGGTGAGGCAGCCGCCTGCACGGCGCTCAAGCTGAAGACCGGGACGCCGCTCTGGCAGGTGCAGGGCGTGAGCCTGGCGGATGGCGTGCCGATGGGCACCGGCACGCATTGGCTTGCGGTCGAGCGTTTCCCGGATTTCGACAAGGCCTATCGCGAGGCGGCCGGCTCGATCACGGCGGCCTTCAAGATCTATGGCATCGCGGATTACGTGCGCCTGTCGACGCGCTTGACGGCGCGGCTCGCCGATGAGCGCGAGGCCGAGCTGTTGGAGATCGCGCCTGAGGCTGCCGTGATGATCTCGACGGCGGTCGATGCGCTGCCGGACCTGACGCCAGTGCATCTCGTCAGCAGCGTGTTCGCCGCCGAGCGTATGGAGATGGTGATCGAGCCGTTCGGGGATTGAAGGGCACCGTCATGCTCGGGCTTGACCCGAGCATCTCAGGACGGAAAGGCGCCTTATCCTGCACGAGCTTCTCGGGTCTTCGCTTCGCTGCGCCCGAGAATGACGGCTGGTGTCGCTTTCAGCTCGCCCGGCGGCCGATGATCGCGAAGCGCAGCTTGCCCGAAAGGAAGTCGATGGCCGAGACCGCGGCAAGGACCAGCAGGATCAGGAAGGAGACCTGCTGCCATTCCAGCGTGCGGATCGTCTCGGCGAGATAGAGGCCGATGCCGCCGGCGCCGACGATGCCGATGATCGTTGAGGAGCGGGTGTTGGATTCGATATAGTAGAGCACCTGGCTCGCGATCACCGGCAGCACCTGCGGCAGCAGGCCGAAGCGGATCTCATGCGCCTTGCCGCCGCCGACGGAGGATACGCCTTCGACCGGCTTGCGGTCGGCGGCCTCGATCGCTTCCGAATAGAGCTTGCCGAAGGCGCCGAGATCGCTGGTCATGATCGCGAGCATGCCGGCGAAGGGGCCGAGGCCGACGACATTCACCCAGATCAGCGCCCAGATCAGGGCGTCGACGCCGCGAACCGTGTCGAGCGAGCGACGGGCGAAGAAGTGTACGATGCGGTTGGCGACAACGTTGCGCGCCGCGATGAAGCCGAGCGGCAGGGCGAGGATCGCCGCCAGAACTGTGCCGAGGAAGGCGATGGCGATGGTCTCGAACAGCGCCTTCACGAAGATGACGGCGCGCGCCCAGGAGCCGGGATCGGGCGGCAGCATCAACATGACGAAGGTGCCGAGATTGCCGAAGCCGGACAAGATCTTCCAGAGCGAGGTCTCGAGCGTCGTCAGCCCGTAGACGAAGAAGCCGGCGAGCGCGGCGATGGTGCCGATGGTCGCAAGCTTCGTCTTGAGCGAGCCGCGGATCGCGGCGTCGTGGCGGCGCAGGATGTCGGCGCGCTCGGCTGTCGAGAGGGCGAGGCTCATCGGCCATGCTCCAGGCTGAGAAGGGCGTGGCGCAGCCGCTCGGTGGCGTAGTCGATCAGCATCACCGTGACGATGATCAGCAGCAGGATGGCGCTGACATCGGTGAAGTAGAACTTGCGGATGGCCTCGATCAGGTCCTGGCCGATGCCGCCGGCGCCGACGAAGCCCATGATCGAGGCGCCGCGGACATTGATCTCGAAGCGCAGCAGCGCGTAGCTCGCGAAATTGGAGAGCACCTGCGGCACGACCGCGAAGCGCACGATCTGCCACCAGCTGCCGCCGGCGGCGGTGACGCCGTCGACCGGCTTCAGGTCGATGTTCTCGACGACTTCCGAGAAGAGCTTGCCGAGCGCGCCCATGGTGTGGATCGCGATGGCGAGCACGCCGGGCAGCGGGCCGAGGCCAAAGGCGATGACGAAGATCAGCGCGAAGACGATCTCGGGAACGGTGCGGCAGAATTCGAGATAGCGGCGCACAGCGAAGCGCAGCCAGGTGGCACGGCCGAGATTGGCAGCGGCGGCGAAGCAGAACAGGAAGGCGCCGGCGGCGCCAAGGATCGTGCCGACATAGGCAATGAGCACGGTCTGCCAGAGCAGCTTCAGCCAGCCCTTCAGGCCCCAGTACCACTCGGAGAGGTCGGCGCCGAGGCTGGCGAGCCTGAGCGTCGGCAGCGTCTCGAAGATATATTTCGGAAAGCGGTGAACGTTCTCGAAGAACTTGGCGAGATCGACTTCGGCGCCGCGGGCCGAGAGCAGCACGCAGGCGATGAAGACGGCGATGCCGATCAGGGCCTGCCGGCGCTTGGCAGCTGAAGCTTGCCGATAGGCCTCGGCATGGGCCCGGATGGCCGGGTCGTTGCGGTCGATCGCGAGGGTCATTGAGAGGCGCTTCCGAGGGGTCGCGGGATCGGCGGGTGCCGATCCCGGACAAGGGTGTCATCCCAGGACGAAGCGAAGCGCAGTGCCCTGGAATCTCTGGCGAGAGATGCCCGGGTCGAGCCCGGGCATGACGGAGGTTGCTTACGACGACTTCTTCTTGCGGAGCTCGTCGACGAACTTGTTCAGCTCGATGATCGGGTCGTAGGCCTTGTTGTCGACGGCGACGAGCGGGCCCTGCTTGCCTTCATAGATCTTGTCGAAGGCGGCCTTGTCCTTGGTGGCGAGGTTCAGGACGGCGTCGCGGATCTTGGCCTTCAGCTCCTCCGGCATGTCGGTGAGATAGGCCATCGGCGAGTTCACGATCTGCTCGGACTTGTAGATGATCCGGAAGTCGTCGGCCTTGGCCATGTTCTTGCGGGCCATGCGCTGCAGGTTCGATTCCTGCTCGTCGTTCCACCAGTTGGCGGCGACATCGACCGTGCCCTGCTGGAGCGCGATGATCGCGTTCTCATGGCTGCCGGTATAGACGACCTTCGAGAAGAAGGTTTCCGGCTCGATCTTCATGCCGTTCAGCGCGAAGCGCGGGACGTTGTTGCCCGAGGTCGAATTCGGGTCGACGAGGCCGAGATTCTTGCCCTTGAGGTCCTCGACCTTCTGATAGGGCGAGTCCTTCTTCACGTAGAAGACCGAGTGATAGCCCTTGGTGCCGTCGAGATTGGTCTCGATGGCGAAGGCATCGACCTTGGCGCCGGTCATGCGGGCGCGGGCGAAGGAGGACGGGCCGTAGGAGGCGATGTGGATGTTGCCGGTGCGCTGGCCCTCGATGATCGCGGCGTAGTCGTTGGCGATACGCAGGGTGACCTTGGTGCCGAGTTCCTTGGCGAGATACTGCACGAAGGGGGTGTAGCGCTCGGTGACGCCGGAAGCGTTCTCGGAGGGGATGATCGCGAAGACGAGCTCGGGATACTTGGCCTTCCAGTCCTGCGCGAAGGCCGGAGCGGCGGCGAGCGCCAGGCCGGCGACGGCGAGCGAGAGGGTATGACGACGGGTCAGCATCTTTGTGCTCCTGGTTGTAGGCGGGGATGGTCTTCTCGCGGCGACGGCCATCAGGCCGGTCCGGCGATCTCTGGAAATCAGGCGATCTTCTGGCGGGCGCGCTTCGCCTCGGAGGCGGCGATGGCGTCGAGCGCATCCAGCGCCTCGGCGCCGGCATCCTTGGCCTCGATGCCGTAGAGTTCGGCCGCGATCTCGCGGGTCAACGCCTGCGGCACGTCGTCGAACACGACCTTGCCGGCGGACATGCCGATCAGGCGGTCACAGTATTTCGCGGCGATATCGAGGTCGTGCAGGTTGCACATCACGGTGATGCCGTCCTCGCGATTGATGCGGAACAGCGCGTCCATGACGACCTGTGTGTTGCGCGGGTCGAGCGAGGCGATCGGCTCGTCGGCGAGGATGATGCGCGGCTCCTGGACAAGGGCGCGGGCAATGGCGACGCGCTGCTGCTGGCCGCCGGAGAGGGTCTCGGCGCGCTGCGCCAGGAGATGGCCCATATCGAGACGCTCGAGGGCCGCGATGGCGCGAATCTTGTCGTCCTCGGCGAAGCTCTTGACCAGCGTCAGCGCCGCCGAGCGATGGTTCAGGCGGCCGAGCAGGACATTGGTCAGCACGTCGAGGCGGCCGACGAGGTTGAACTGCTGGAAGATCATCGCCGTGTCGCGGCGCCAGCGGCGCAGCGAGGCGCCCTTCAGCCCGGTGACGTCCTGCTCCTCGCAGACGATCCGGCCGGAGGTCGGCTCGGTCAGGCGGTTCAGCATGCGCAGCAGCGTCGACTTGCCGGCGCCGGAAGGGCCGATCACGCCGACCATCTCCCCCTTCGGCACCGTCAGCGTGACGGCGTCGACCGCGTTCCTGTCGCCAAAGCGCTTGGTCAGGCCTTCGATGCGGAGCATGGACTGGTTCTCGGGCACGATGCGGGCATGAGCGCGTCCCCACCCGGTCAGGCCGGAGGGTCAGGCGTCTCGATCGCCGCGAGCCCTAGCGGCCACGGATGACAGCGGCGTGACAGGATGTGAAAGGCCCCGAAACGGGCGATTTGCACCTCCAAGAGCCGGTCAACGTTTCGTGAGGTCTCCAGAATGCGCTTGGACGATCCACGGCTTAGCGGCAGGATGATCGTGGATGTCTGTGTGCGGCGGAGATGCCCGTGACGTTGGGCCTCTTATCGGCAAGCATCTTGCATTGATGCCTGCGAGGCCGAAACGATACGGCATCGGCACAAGAACCGCTGTTTTTGTGCCGCTGTGGCGCGCCGGCATCTTAGCAACGCCTTTCGTTCCATTTAAGACCAATGGGCGGCAACGGAGCCTCCAGCCTGATGAAGCGGTTCGTTCTTCTTGTTCTCGTCGCCGCCATCGCGGGCGGCGGCTATTATGCCTACCGCAACCAGCGCACTGGCACCCAGCAGGCGCAGGCGAGCGCGGTCTCGGGGCCGCGCGGCGTGCCTGTCGAGGTCGCGTCCATCGAACTGGCGACCGTGAGCGAGGAGGTCGAGGCGCTCGGCACGCTGGCCGCCGATGAATCCGTTGTCATCGCGCCGGAAATCGCTGGCCGCGTCATCTTCCTCGGCTTCAAGGAAGGCGAGCGCGTCAAGGCCGGGCAGGAGCTGGTCAAGCTCGATACGGCGATCCTCGATGCCGAGCTGAAGCAGGCGATGGCCGATCTCGGCCTTGCCCGCGATACCAATGATCGGCTCAGGGGGCTGGTCTCGCGCGGCTCGGGCACGCAGGTCGCGCTCGACGAGTCCGCGGCGAAGCTCGCCTCCAGCGAGGCTCGCGTCCAGCTCGCCAAGGCCAAGCTCGCCCAGTCGACCATCGTGGCGCCGTTCACCGGCGTCGTCGGCCTGCGCTCGGTCGGCGTCGGCGACTATGTCTCCGTCGGCAAGCAATTGATCACGCTGACCAGCATCGACCCGATCAAGATCGATTTCCGCGTGCCCGAGATATTCCTGAGCCGCCTCAAGGTCGGGCAGCCCGTGCAGATGAAGGTCGATGCGGTTCCGGACCGGAAATTCCAGGGCCAGATCTACGCGATCGACCCGGTGGTCGACGTCAACGGCCGGGCGATCCGCCTGCGCGCCAACATCCCCAATGCCGATCTCGCGCTGAAGCCCGGCCTCTTCGCCCGGCTGGCCATCACCGTGGACTATCGCGAGAAGGCGATCGTCGTGCCGGAGATGGCCGTGGTGCCGGATGCGGTCGGCAAGATCATCTACGTCGTCGACAAGGGCAAGGCGAAGAAGGTCGCCGTCGAGCTTGGCAAGCGCCTGCCGGGCAAGGTCGAGATCGTCCGCGGGCTGACGCCCGACATGCAGATCATCACCGCCGGCCAGATGCGGCTGCGCGACGGCGCGATCATCGCGATCAAGGACAAGGTCGTCCAGACGAGCCAGCTCTAGGATCGCGCCATGAGCCTCTTCGAACTCTTCGTCCGTCGGCCCGTCCTCTCGACGGTGCTGAGCCTCCTCGTGATCCTGATCGGTATCGTCTCCTATGGCCGCCTGACGGTCCGCGAGTATCCGAACATCGACGAGCCGATCGTCTCGGTCCGCACCGATTATCGCGGCGCCTCGGCCGAGATCATCGAGACGCAGGTCACCCAGATCCTGGAGAACTCGATCGCCGGCATCGAGGGCATCGAGATCATCTCCTCGGCCAGCCGCCAGGAGCGCAGCTTCATCCAGGTGCGCTTCCGCCCGGATGTCGATCCCGACGTCGCGGCTTCCGACGTGCGCGACCGCGTCAGCCGCGTGCGCAGCCGCCTGCCGGACGAGATCGACGAGCCGGTCATCGCCAAGGTGGAGGCCGACGCGCAGCCGATCCTCTATCTCTCGCTGACCAGCACGAAGGACGGGCCGCTCGAACTCACCGACTTCGCCGATCGCTTCATCTCCGACCGCGTCCAGAACGTGACCGGCGTGGCGGAGGTCCGCATTCTCGGCCAGCGCCAATATGCGATGCGCATCTGGCTCGATCGCGCCCGCATGTCGGCTTACGACATCTCGGTCCAGCAGATCGAGGCGGCCGTCCGGGCGCAGAATGTCGAGATCCCGTCGGGCCGGATCGAGAGCAACGATCGCGAATTCACGGTGCTCTCGCAGACCAGCATGACGACCCCGGCGGAGTTCCGCGAGATCGTGGTCAAGGACGCCAATGGCTTCCCGGTCAAGCTGAAGGACATCGCCAAGGTCGAGCTCGGCGCCCGCGAGGAACGCAACGCCGCCTGGTTCAAGGGCACGCCTTCGGTGACGATCGGCATCGTCAAGCAGGCGACGGCCAATCCGCTCGACGTCTCGGCCGGCATCGAGGAGGCGCTGCCCGGCATCATCGAGGACCTGCCGCAGGGCATGGCGATCGCCAAGTCCTACGATACCTCGGTCTTCATCGATCGCTCGATCAAGGCGGTCTACCAGACGATCATCGAGGCGATCGTGCTGGTCGTGCTGATCATCTTCATCTTCCTGCGCTCGGTGCGCGCGACGCTGATCCCACTGGTCACGATCCCGGTCTCGCTGATCGGCTCGTTTGCGCTGATGTATGCGTTCGGCTTCACCGTGAACACGCTGACGTTGTTGTCGATGGTGCTCGCCATCGGCCTCGTCGTCGACGACGCCATCGTCGTACTGGAGAACGTGCACCGTCATATCGAGGACGGCATGCAGCCGACCCCGGCGGCGATCCGCGGCATCAACGAGATCGCCTTCGCGGTCGTGGCGATGACGCTGACGCTGGTCGCGGTCTATGCGCCGATGGCCTTCTCGACCGGCCGCACGGGCAAGCTCTTCATCGAGTTCGCGCTGACGCTTGCCGGCGCGGTGCTGGTCTCGGGCTTCGTCGCGCTGACGCTGACGCCGATGATGTGCGCCAAGCTGTTGCGCCATCACGAGAAGCACAACTGGCTCTACAATGTGCTGGAACGCGGCTTCAACGGACTGTCGCGCGGCTACAAGGCCTCGCTGCGCGGAGCGCTTTCGATCCGCCCGCTGGTCGTGCTGCTGGCGCTGGGCGTCGCCGGCAGCGGCTATTACTTCTTCACGCATCTGCGCGCGGAGCTGGCGCCGGTCGAGGATCGCGGCACGATCAACGCGGTCGGAGTCGCGCCCGAGGGCGCCACGATCTCCTTCACGGCCGACTATGCGCGCCAGGTCGAGCAGTATTTCAGCAAGATTCCCGAGGTCGATACCTATCTCGTCATCGCCGGCTTCCCCGACGTGACGCGCGCCATCGGCTTCGCCCGCCTCAAGCCCTGGGAAGAGCGCCAGCGCAAGCAGCAGGATCTTGTCGCCGAGATCAACAGGGGCCTGTCGCAGATCCCCGGCATCCGCCTGTTCGCGACCAACCCGGCCTCGCTCGGGCAGGGCCAGGCGAACAGCAAGCCGGTCGAGTTCGTGCTGCGCTCCTCGGAGTCCTATACGCAGATCAAGGCCTATGTCGACCAGCTGATGGCCGAGGTCGCGAACTCGCCGGTCCTGACCAATGTCGAGACCAACCTCATCCTCGACAAGCCGCAGATCAAGGTCTCGATCGACCGGCAGCGGGCGGCCGATCTCGGCGTCGGCGTCGATATCATCGGGCGCACGATGGAGACGCTGCTCGGCGGCCGGCAGGTGACGCGCTTCAACATGAACAGCAAGCAGTACGACGTCGTGCTGCAGGTCGAGGGTTCGGAACGCAATACCCCGCAGGCGCTGCAGTCGATCTACCTGATGGGCCGCGGCGGCGCCGTGGTGCAGCTCTCCAGCCTGGTCAAGATCGACGAGAACGTGGCGCCCAAGGAGCTGACCCGCTTCAACCAGCTGCGCTCGGCGACGATCACCGCGATCCCGGCGCCCGGCTATTCGCTCGGCGACGCGCTCAAGGTGCTGGAAGATAGTGCGGCCCGCGTGCTGCCGTCCTCGGTGCAGGTCGACTATTCCGGCCAGAGCCGCGAGTTCAAGCAGTCGGGCGCGAGCATCTTCATCGTCTTCCTGCTGGCGCTGGGCTTCATCTACCTGGTACTGGCGGCGCAGTTCGAGAGCTTCGTCGACCCGGTCGTGATCATGGTCTCGGTGCCGCTTTCGCTGACCGGCGCGCTGGCGGCGCTCTACTACACGGGCGGGACGATGAACGTGTACAGCCAGATCGGCCTGATCACGCTGGTCGGCCTGATCACCAAGCACGGCATCCTGATCCTGGAGTTCACCAACCAGCTGCGCGAGGAGGGCAAGGACATGCTCGATGCCCTCGTCGAGGCGGCGGAGCTGCGCCTGCGGCCGATCCTGATGACCACGGGCGCGATGGTGCTCGGCGCCGTTCCGCTCGCCATCGCGACCGGTGCCGGCGCGGAAAGCCGCTCGCAGATCGGCTGGGTCATCGTCGGCGGCATGACCTTCGGCACCTTGCTGACGCTCTATGTGGTGCCGGTCGCCTATAGCTATCTCGCCCGCACGGTCCATGGTTCGCGCCATGCGCCGCATGAGGAAGGGCACGGCGCTCAGGGCGCGCATCCGGCTCCAGCGGAGTAAACGACACCCGCTGTCATCCCGTGCGCGCCGCAGCGTGCAACGCTGCTGCGCGCACGGGACCGCGTGACGGTAGGGCGCCTTTTGCTGCAGACGGTCCCGCATCTGCGCAGCAGCACTGACGTGCCGCAGCGCGTGCGGGATGACGCGCGGTAGCGCTACTGCAGCCTGACCGAGACGCTCTCGCTCGCCCCGGTCGCGTCGATCACCGAGATCCGCATGAAGCCCTTGCCCGGCGGCTGCCATTGCGTCTCGCGGCGGCGCTGCGGCTCGGTCACCGGCGTGCCGTCGACCAGCCAGGTATAGGGCGGCGAGCCGCCGGCCACCTTGAGATTGAGCCGGCCATTGCCGTCGAGCGCGGCTGCGGAAAGATCGATGCGGGCGCCGTCCGGCGGGAAGGCGAGCTTCAGCGTCGGCGTGGTCATCGCCGTCACGGTCTTGGGCACATCCTGCCGGAGGTGGCGGAGCGGCGGCGGCAGATGGCCTGTACTGGCGATGATCGCATCTGCCGGCTGCGGGAAGGGGCGCGGATCGATGCCGAGCCGGGCGAAGGCGTCGAACAGGATCGGGGCCGCGACCGTGCGCCCCACCAGTCCAGGTACGGCGCCATTATCGGCGCGGCCGACCCAGACGCCGATCGTGTGCCTGCGGTCGAAGCCGACGGCCCAGGCGTCGCGATAGCCATAGGAGGTGCCGGTCTTGTAGGCGATGCGGCCTGGCACGGCATTGAGCGGCGGCGGCGCACCGAGCAGCGTATCGGCGACATACCAGGCCGCGACGGGGTCGACGAGGCGCGGCGCCGGACCGCTCTGTGCCGCCTGCTGGCGGAAGCGCAGCGGCAGCATCTCGCCGCCGCGCGCAAGGCCGACATAGGCGCGGGTCAGGTCCTGCAAGGTGATGCCGAGGCCGCCCAGCCCGACGGCGAGGCCAGGCGCGCCGCTGTCCCTGGGCATGGCGATGGCGACGCCGGCATCGCGCAATCGCGAGAGGAAGCGCTGCGGGCCGAGCGCCGAGAGCAGTTCGACGGCGGGCACATTGAGCGAGAGCTGGAGCGCCTTGCGGGCGCTGACCATGCCCTGGAAGGTCATGTCGAAATTCTCGGGGATATAGATGCCGTAGCGGGCCGGCCTGTCCTCCAGCATCGTCTCGGGATGAGCGATGCCGTTGTCGAAGGCGAGCGCGTAGATGAAGGGTTTGAGCGCCGAGCCGGGCGAGCGCAGCGCCCGCGTCAGGTCGAGGGAGCCTGCCCGCTCTGCTGCGAAATAGTCGACGCCGCCGACCGAGGCGCGGATCTCACCGGTCTCGTTATCGACGGCGAGGATCGCGATCGAGACTTGCGGCGCGAGTCCGAGGCTGCGCTCACGGGCGAGGCCTTCGAGCGCGGCCTGCAAGCGTGCATCGAGCGAGAGCTTCTGGACGCGCTCAGTAGGCGCCTCCGCCACCGCCTGCTCGGCGATATGGGGGCTGAGATTCGGAAAGGGGCGGCGCGCGGTCGGGATCGGCTCGCTGCGGGCGGCGGCGACCTCGTCTGATGTGGCGAGACCGGCCTGCTCGACCCGTTCGAGCACGCGCTCACGCGCCTTGCGGGCAGTTTCGACGAAACGGTCCGGCCGACGCGTCTCGGGCGATTGCGGGAGGGCGACGAGCAGGGCGGCCTCGGCGGTCGAGAGCCGCTTCGGCTCCTTGCCGAAATAGGCGAAGCTCGCGGCACGCACGCCTTCGAGATTGCCTCCGAAGGGGGCGAGCGTGAGGTAGAGGTCGAGAATGCGGGCCTTGTCGAAGCGCCGTTCCAGCTCGACGGCGCGCACGGCCTGCCTGAGCTTGGCTGAAAGCGTGCGCTCCTCGCGCGGTTCGAGCAGGCGTGCGACCTGCATGGTCAGCGTCGAGCCGCCGGAAACGACGCGGCCGTTGAGCAGCATCTGGCCGGCGGCGCGCAGCATGCCGAGCGGGTCGATGCCGTGGTGCTCGTCGAAGCGCTTGTCCTCGAAGGCCTTGAGCATGGCGAGATAGCGCGGATCGACGTCCTCGGAGGTGACGGGGAGCTTCCAGCGTCCGTCGGCGGTGATGAAGGGGCGCAGCAGCTTGCCCTCGCGGTCGAGCACCACGGTCGAGCGATCGGCCGCGGCCGCGAGGTCGAGCGGGGGCAGGGCGCGGGCGTAAAGGGCAAGGGCCGTTGTTGCGGCGATTGCTGAGACAGTCAGAGCTCCGGCTGCGATCTTCAGTTTGCGAAAGCGCTGCCGCCGCTTCCCTTCTCCCCTTGCGGGAGAAGGTGGCTCGGTGGAGCCGAGACGGATGAGGGGTCGCGCGACGATTGCCGAAATCCGCGTTGCGAAGGAGCGCCAACGATCGAGGGCGGCGCGACCCCTCACCCCAACCCTCTCCCGCAAGGGGAGAGGGGGCGCCGTGGTGCGTCGCTTTTCAGGCTGCGCACTCATCACCGCGCCGAGGTGATCTCCACCGCGCCGAAGCCCGTGCGGCCGAAGCGGTCCGGCCGGTACATGTCCTCGATCACGGCGGCGGGCGAGACGTAGCGGCCGGGTGAAACCGCCCGCGCGATATAGGCGACGGTGTAGGCGAGCTTGTCGCTGCGCGAGCCAGAGCGCTCGAAGGCCGCGACATAGCGGTCGTCGCGCGCCTCGGTATGGACCGGGTAGACCTCCTGCTTCAGCCAGTCGAGCCCCGCGACCGAGGCGCCTTCCGTCAGGTTGGCATTCTCGATCTCCAGTCCGGCCGGAACCGGATCGACCAGCAGCAGGCGGCCATAGCGCGGCGCGCCCTCCGTCACCGTCAGCGCCACGACATAGCGCTCGTTCTGGCGCAGGCGCGCCGGGTCGGCCTTCTCGCCCTTCATCGTGTAGATCACACGCTCAAGGCCGAAGCCCTGATTGAGCGCAGGCTCCGGCGCGGTCGGGATGCCGGCGACGGTGATGACCGCCTGGGCATTGCCGGCGCCGGGATTGGCGATGGTCAGGGACTTCGCCTCCAGCGCCTCGGCCGAGAGCGTGCGGTAGAGCGCACCCTTGCGAGCCGTGCCGTCGACCGTCAGCGTCATGCCCTCGGCGTCCTTGGCCATGGCCTGCGCCGCCAGCACCATCCACATCTGCTCCTGCGTCGAGGTGTAGTTGTAGCGGGCGCTGTTGCGGGTGGCGTCGAGGATCGAGACGGCGCGAGAGATATCGGCGCGCTCGCCATTGGCCTCCGCGATCAGGGCGAGCACCCCGGCGCCATCGCGCAGCCGGGAGCCGTAATCGGGGCGGGAGAAGCCATCGTCGCTTGCCTGCTGGAGCAGGCCCAGCGCGCTGCCGAAGGCGGCACGGCCGCGGCCGCGATCGCCCAGCGCCGAGAGCGCCGCGCCGATCTGAGCACGGGCGAGCGGCGTCGCGAAATCGCCGAGCTTGTTGTCGGCGAGATAGCGCAGGTCGCCCATCACCGGCCGGCCGTTGCGGGCGAGCACATAGAGCGCATAGGCGATGCCGGCCGCTTCCTCCTTGTTGATCTCGCTGGTGTTGACGACCTGATTGCGCAGGCGATCGAGCGCGAGGTTGAAGGCGATCTGCGGCACCGCGAACTGCTTCTCGCGGGCCCGCGTCAGGAAATCCGTGACGAAGGCGTCGAGCCAGAGATCGTCGCCGCCGACGCCCCAGAGGCCGAAGGAGCCATTGCCGCCCTGACGGGCGAGCACGCGCTCGATCGCGTTGACGACGCGCTCGTCGGCCTTGTCGTCGAGCGCGAGCTGCTCCAGCGAGGCGAGCTGGTTGACCGCGAGCAGCGGCAGCGCGCGCGAGACGGTCTGCTCGGTGCAGCCATAGGGATAGCGGTCGAGCGCCTTGAGCAGGGCCGGTACGTCGAGCGAGCCGAAGGGCGAGACCGTCACAGAGACCTGCCCGGAATTCGGCACGAGATCGGCCAGCAGGTCGGACGAGACGGTGATCGCCCCGCCATTGCCGGGGATGGCGCGGACGATGCGGCGCGCGATCGTCGCGGCCGAGGGCTGTACCCTGACCGCGAGGTTCTGCACGGTGCCGATGCCGTTCGGGCCGGAGACGCGCACGTCGAACTCGGCGCGGCCGAGACCTGCGGCGGTGACGGGGATCGTCATCTGCGTCTTGGCGCCGGCGCCGAGCTGCATGGTGCGGCGGGTGGCGTCGGCGGCGACCAGAACCGGGCCCTTCACGTCGAGATCGACGGTGTAGGAACCGGCCGGACCCTCGATATTGTCGACCTGAAGATGGAAGCGCGACTGGTCGCCGATGGCGAGGAAGCGCGGCAGCGTCGCCTGGGCGACGATCTGGTCGCGCACGATCACATCGGCGCTGGCCTGCCCGGTGCGACCGGCCGACCAGGCGACACCCATGACGCGGACCGAGCCGTTGAAGGCCGGCATGTCGAAATCGATCTTCGCCGTGCCATCGGCCCCGACCTTCACGACGCCGGAATAGCGGGCGAGCGGCTCCTGCGTCGGCTTCTCGCCATCCATCTTGGGCGCGGCGTCGCCGCCGGTGCGGATCGCGCCGCGCGTGCCCTGCATGCCGTCGATCAGGTAGCCATAGAGATCGCGCAGGTCATGGCCGAGCTGGCGCTGGCCGAAGAAGAACTTGCTGGCGTCGGGGCTCTCGTAGCGGGTGAGGTTGAGGATGCCGATATCGACGGCCGCCAGCGTGACATAGGCTTCTTCGCCGGCCTTCACGCCGGTGACCTTGACCGGCAGCGACAGCGTCGTCAGCGGGCGCACCAGCTTGGGCGCGCCGAGATCGAGCGCCAGCGTGCGCGTCTCCTTGCCGATCTGGAACCAGGACAGGCCGATGGCGCGGCCCGGCAGGCGCTTGGCGCTGGCGTCCATCGGGCGATGCGCGAGCACGACGAGATAGGCGCTGGCGCCCCATTCCGCCTTCACGGGAATGCTGGCCGAGGTGCCGCCCTCGGTGATGTCGATGGTGCGGATATCCGCGACCTTGTCGGTGACGACGGCGAGCGTCGCCCTGCCGGCGAAGCGCGGCGAGAGACGGACCTGCAGGCTCTCGCCATCGGCGTAAGCAGCCTTGTCGAGCGCCACATCCAGCACATCCGGCGTATCGGCGGTCTTGTCGCTCTCATAGCCGACGCTGAAGGAGACCGAGGTCTCGGCTGCCTCGTTGCCGTCCGAGGTCACGTCGAGCCGGTAATTGCCCCATTCGACGGGCGCGGCGATCTTCGCGCCAGCGGCTTCCACTACGGCGATCTCGCCATCGGCAACGCGGCGGGTGGTCTTGACGCCCTCATAGTTCCAGCGGCCGTCCTGGAAGAACCACTGGTAGTTGCGGCGGACCTTCGACAGCACCCATTTGACGCCGGGCCGGGCAAGGCGCTTGCCGTCGCCGGTCGCCATGATGACTTCGAAATTGGCGGTCTGGCCATTGCCGAGATCGCCGTCGCGGAACAGCTTCTTCACGCCGATGGCGGCGCCCTTGGGCACGATCGGCAAGGTGACGGAGCGGGCGATGGCGCGCCCGCCGGGCTCGCCGACGCGCACGGTCATCTCGACTTCGAGCGGGCGATTCGTGTCGGCCTGCTGGACCGGGTTGGTGATGCTCGCCTTGCCGGCGGCGTCGGTCGTCGTGCTCTCCTCGAACTCGCTCTGGACGGGCTCGAAAGCCTCGTCGGTGAGGCCGACCTGATAATCCTTGAAACCGGGGATGGCGCTGGCGTCCGCAGCGCGGATCGTCATCGAGCCGGTGACGTCGAGCTCGGAGCCCGGCGCGCCGTAGAGATAGCGCGCGTTGACATCGAGCTCGGCCGGCTGGCCGGCCTGGAGCAGCGGCGCCTTCGGCGTCAGCGTCAGTTCCAGCCGCTCGGGGACATAGTCCTCGACGAGGAAGGAGATTTCGCCGATCGCCTGGCCCTTCGGATCGGAATAGGCGAGGACGCGCCAGGTGCCGGTCGCGGAGCCGGAAACGAGCTGGATCGAATGGGCGCGCCCGCCCGCGCCCTGGTCCTCGACCTGCCGGCGGCGGTACTCGACCCCATCCGGGCGCTTGACGACGATGGTCAGCGGCAGGCCGGCCACAGTGGCGCCCTTGGCGTCGCGCAGCAGCGACGTCAGGTAGACCGTCTCGCCCGAGCGATAGACGCCGCGCTCGGTATAGAGATAGGCATCGAGCCCGGCGGGGGCGACGCGACCCTTCACGCCGCGATCGGAGAGGTCGAAGGCGGTCTGCTTGAGGTCGAGGAAGCCGTAATCCTCGGCGAGCGAGGCGGTGACGAGGCCCGGCGCATTGCCGCCCTGGCCCTTGCCGAGGCCGGCATCGAAGCGGGCATAGCCATTGCCATCGGTCTTGGCGGTGCCGAGCACCTCGTTGTTGCGGGCGATCAGGCGCAGTTCGGCGTTGGCGATGGGTTTGGCGTCGGCCAGCGAGCGGGCGAGCACATGCACGCCGTCCGGGCCGGTGAAGGAGGTCAGGCCGAGATCGGAGACGACGAACCACTGCGTCGCCCGCGTCGAGCCGTCATCATAGGAATCGCCGTCGTCGCTGGCGGGCGCGGTGGCGGGTCCGCCCGAAGGCTTGGCGAACATCACGTAGACGCCGGGCTTCAGGCTGCCGACCGCCTCGGTCACCGGGAAGGCGGTGATCACGTCCTGGTTCAATTCGGACTTCACGTCCATCGTGCCGGTCCAGACGCTCTGGCCCTTGTCGCTGGAGATCTGCTTGGCGGAATAGGAGCCGATCTGGCTGAGGAAATCCTCGGAATGGACGGAGTTGATCAGGTTGCGGTCACCGATCCGCATGACCTCGAGGTCGAGCTTGCCGGAATTGACCGAGACGACCGGAATGCCCTGCTGGCCGGTGCGCGGCAGCACGTAGTTCTTGCCGGTGAAGCGCACGGAGGGCGTGCGGTCGCGGACATAGATCTCGTAATCGGCCGATTTCAGCAGGGTCTCGTCGGGGATGGCCGAGGGCACGCCCTGGCGGATGACGATGGCATAGCGCTCGCCATGCTTGAGGCCGTCGACGCAGATCTGGCGGTCCTCGGCGCTGACGGCGAAATCGCCCTTGCCGCCGGAGATCGCGACATAGGGCGCGAAATCGACCCGGCCGCGTGCGAGCGCTTCCGAGAACTCGAAGCAGGCGCGCGGGGAGGCGGCATCGGAATCGGTCTTGTTCGAGAGCAGGCGGAAGCCGCGCTTCTCGCGCAGGCTCTCATAGGAGCTCTGCAGGGCGGTATTGGCGGCGAGGTCGAGGCTGAGCCGATAGGTGGTCAGCGCCGGGCGCCACAACTCGTTCTTCTCGAAGGTGCGGGCGAGCACGCCGAGCGAGGCCGCCTCGTCATTGCGGTTGGTCGAGCGCTGATAGGCGAGATAGGCGGCTGCGACGGCGCGCTCGCGCAGTTCCCAGCGCTCGCGATAGTCGCGCGGCTCGATCGCGTTGGCGGCGCGCGCCATCAGGCGCCAGCCGGCGGCATTGCTGGAATCGGCGACGATCGCGGCATTGGCCTGGGGCAGGGCAGAGCGGGCATCGCCGCGGCCGAGCGCGACCTCGCCGGCGCGGATCGCGTCGGCGGCCGAGCGATTCCCGGCGGTGACCTCGCGCTTCAGGCGCTCTTCCAGTCGCTGCCCGTCGGCGAGCAAGTCGTTGCGGACATAAGCCTTCTGGGCGAGGGCAGGGGCCGCCGCTAGCGTGAGCGAGAGGGCGAGCGCGAGACGGGAAAGCAGGGTCATCGTCGGTCCTCTTCGTCGATCGGTCAGCCAAGGATCCGCGGGCATGGCTTCAGGCCGATGACGGCGTGAGACGGGGCCGGCAGGCTATCACCGTGCGGCGCGCGTTCAAGTCATGCGAATGCAGGTCGTGCGAGGTTAGGGAATGCCGCTACGGGAGTCGTTCGCCATGGTTGCGGCGCGGCGCGTTCTGACGCTCAATGCAGCCGCTTCGCCCGTTCTCAAGGACGAGACCCATGCCGCGCGCCCTTCTCCATCCCTCGCGAATCACGCTGCTCCGCAGTGTCGCCGTGGCGCTTGTGCTGCTGGCCCCGCCCCTTGCTAGCGCGCAGGCTCCCGCGCCCGGCCCCTCGCCGCAGATGGCGGCAGCGCAAGCGGGGTTCGAGGCCTTGCCCGAGGCCGAGCGCAAGGCGATCCAGAACGATTTGATCTGGGCCGGGCAATTCAACGGCGCGGTTTCCGGCTCCTATGGCCCGCTGACCTTCCGGGCGATCAACGCTTTCAAGGGCACGCGCGGCCCGGCCGATGGTCTGCTGCCGCCGGCCGAGCGCGCAGCTCTCGCCAAGGCCGCACAGGCGGCGCGCGACGCGGCCGGGTTCAAGGTGCTGGCCGACGACAAGACCGGGGTGCAGATCGGCATCCCCCAAAAGCTCCTGCCGAAGCGCGACGTCACGCCCTCCGGCGGCAGCCGCTGGCAGAGCGCAGACGAGAAGGTGACGCTCGACACCTCGACCACACCGCCCGGCGGGGATGATCTCGCGGCGATCTTCGAGAAAGCGATAACCGTCAGCCCGAACAGCCCGCGCAAGATCACCTACAAGCTGCTGCGTCCGGATTTCTTCGTGGTCACCGGCGAGACGCCGACCGGGCGCTTCTATCGCCGGCTTTCGGCCGGGCCGCAGGGCCTGCGCGGGTTTTCGATCGGCTATGACAAGGCGTTGGCGCCGACCGTCGACAAGCTGGTCATCGCTATTGCTGCCAGCTTCGAGCCCTTCCCGACCGGGGCGGTTCCGGCGCAGCCTTCGGCGGTTGCCGGCACGGCCGCGAGCTCCTCCTCGGGCTTGTCGTCACTGCTTGCGCCGGCTGCGCGCAGCAATGAGCGCTATGGCGTCGCGCTGGCGCTTAACGAGCGGGTCGCGTTGAGCGTGGCGGCAGCGGTCGACAACTGCCGGGCCCTGCGCGTCGGCAATCGGAATGCGAAGCTGCGTCTCAAGGACGACGCGAGTGGGCTTGTCTTGCTCGACCTGGAGGGCACGGGCGTGGCGAAGCCGCCAGGCTTGCGCAGCGAGGCCGCGGGCGCTTCCGAAGCGCTGGTGCTGGTCGCCTATGGCAACGATGCCGGCAAGCGGGTCGCCGTCGCGCTGCCCGGGCAGGGTGTGCAGGCCGGTGGCAAGCCGGCGCTCAAGGCGCCGCTCCAGCCGGGCCAGGCGGGTGCGCCGGCCTTCGACCGGCAGGGGCGGATTGTCGGCATCGTCACCGACAACCCGTCCGACAAGATCCTGATCGCCGGCGTCGCGCCGCAGCGCAGCTACGCCTTTGCCGATGCGGCCGCGATTCAGTCCGTGCTCGGCAAGGCCGGCGTCGCGCTGCCGGCGGCTGCCGCTGGGGCAGAGCTCAGCACCGGCGCGGTAGTCGAGCGGGTTTCCGGCGCTGTCCAGCCCATCGTCTGCGGGCTGTAGTCTCGGCCAAAATGAGAGGTTGTCACTGGCCGCGCGATCGGCTCAGATGATGCCCGTCATATCAAGGGAGCCCCGTCGCTGACGAGGAGCGCCCGGACACTAAATCGATTTAGCGGAGGAACTGGGTAATGACCGATTTCATCGACAGACGAACTGTGCTCAAGGGCGCGGCCGCGGCCGGCGCGAGCCTGATCGCGGCGCCTGCCATCGCACAGGCGAACTATCCGTCGCGGCCGATCACCATGGTCTGCCCGTGGGGCGCGGGCGGCGGCACGGACGCCACCGCGCGCATCGTCGCGCAGCTCTTGGAAAAGGACCTCGGCCAGCCGGTCAACGTCGTCAACCGCACCGGCGGTTCGGGCGTGGTCGGCCACTCGGCCATCGCGACGGCGGCGCCGGACGGCTACAATATCGGCATGCTCACCGTCGAGATCGCCATGATGCATCATCAGGGCCTGACCGACCTGAAATCGACGAGCTACACTTCGCTCGCGCTGATGAACGAGGACCCGCCGGGCGTGCAGGTCTCGACCGCGGGCCCCTACAAGGACATCAAGGGACTGGCCGACGCGATCAAGGCGGCGCCTCCCGGCAAGCTCAAGGCGTCCGGCACCGGCCAGGGCGGCATCTGGCATCTCGCCCTGATCGGCTGGCTCGTCGCGATGGGGTTGAAGCCGGATCACGTCGCCTGGGTCCCGTCGAACGGCGCGGCGCCCGGCATGCAGGATCTGGCGGCCGGCGGCATCGATATCGTGACCTGCTCCGTGCCGGAAGCACGCGCGATGATCGATGCGGGCAAGGCCAAGTCGCTGGCGATCATGGCGAGCGCGCGCAACCCGCAGTTCAAGGACGTGCCGACGCTCAACGAGACGCTCGGCATCAACTACTCGATCGGTGCCTGGCGCGGCATCGGCGCGCCGAAGGGCCTGCCGCCCGAGATCGCGGCCAAGCTGACGGCGGCGCTGAAGAAGGCCTTCGATTCGAAGGATTATCAGGACTTCATGAACGCCCGCGGCTTCGGCATGAAGTTCGCGGACGGCAAGGGCTTCGCCGACTTCATGGCCGCAAGCGACACCTCCATGGCCTCCGCCATGAAGGCAGCAGGCCTCGCCAAGGGCTAACGCGGCACCAGACCAACGACGCCGGGAGCAGAACGCTCCCGGCGTTTTCGTCTCGTCATGATCTGATCGTCCAGGGAGGTTGCGCCCTTGCAACTATCCGACCGCATTACCGGTTCAGCGCTTGCCGCGCTCGGCGCCACCGCCTTCTTCTACGGTTCGAAGCTGCCGCCGGTTCCCGGCCAGCAGGTCGGCCCATCCGCCTTTCCGATGGTCGTCGGCGCCGGGCTCGTGATCTGCGGCAGCCTGATCGTCTTCGGGATCGGCCGCCATTTCGAGGAGGTCGCCGAGGCTGACGTGGTCAGTCACGCAACGCCGGAGGAACTCGTGCCGGTGCCGGCCTGGCGCAACTGGCTGGCCTTGCTGCCGCCGGCTTTGCTCGCCTTCTATGCGCTCGCCTCCGAGACGTTGGGTTTCCTGCCGACGACGGCGATCATGGTGCTGCTCTGCAGCCTCGCTTTCGGCGCAAAGCCGAAGCTTGCGGTGCCGCTCGCGATCATCGCGCCCTTCGCGATCAACTTGATCTTCCTGAAGCTGCTGCGCGTGCCTTTGCCCGGCGGCATGCTGCCCTTCCCCTGGTGAGCGAGGCCTGACGATGGATACCGTCATCAAGGCCTTCGGGCTGGTTTTCCAATTCGACGTGATGATCGCCATCGTGGCGTCGGCCTTCTATGGGCTGACGGTGGGCGCGCTGCCCGGCCTCTCGGCCACCATGGCGACGGCGCTGCTCGTGCCGGTCACCTTCTATCTCTCGCCGATCGCGGCGATCGCGACGATCATCACGGCCTCGGCAATGGCGATCTTCTCCGGCGATATTCCGGGCTGCCTGCTGCGCATTCCCGGCACGCCGGCCTCGGCCGCCTATACCGACGAGGCCTATGCGATGACGCGCAAGGGCCAGGCCGAGACCGCGCTCGGCATCTGCCTGTGGTTTTCGGCGCTGGGCGGCATCGCTGGCACGCTCTCGCTGATGCTGATCGCGCCGCTTCTGGCGGAAATGGCCCTGTCCTTCTCGACCTACGAGAATTTCTGGCTCGCCATGCTCGGCCTGATGTGTTCGACGCTGGTGGCGCGCTCCTCGCCGATCAAGGCGATCGCGGCGATGCTGCTCGGTCTGCTCATTACCTGCATCGGCATCGACAATCCCGGCGGCGTGCCGCGCTTCACCTTCGGCTCGACCAACCTCTTGGGCGGCATCGAGGTCATTCCGGCATTGGTCGGCGTCTTCGCGCTGGCCGAGGTGATGCGCTCGCTGACCGAGCGCGACCCGCCGAAGATCGAGAACCGCAAGCTCGGCTCGATCCTCAAAGGGCAGTGGAAGCTCACCAAGGAATATCCGAAGCAGCAGACGCGCGGGAACATCGTCGGCATCATCATCGGCGTGCTGCCCGGCGCAGGGGCCGACATGGCGGCCTGGGTCAGCTACGCCATGTCGAAGCGCTTCTCGAAGACGCCGGAAAAGTTCGGCACCGGCCATCCGGAAGGGTTGATCGAGGCTGGCGCCTCCAACAACGCCTCGCTCGCCTCGGGCTGGGTGCCGGCGCTGCTCTTCGGCATTCCCGGCGACACGATCACCGCGATCGCGATCGGCGTGCTCTACATGAAGGGGCTGAACCCCGGGCCGACGCTGTTCACGACCCAGGCCGAGAGCATGTACGCGCTCTATATCATCTTCATTCTCGGCAACATCATCATGATCCCCTTCGGCATCATCATGATCCGGCTGGCAAGCAAGGTCGTCGGGGCGCCGCGCTCGGCAGTGATGCCGGTGATCATGATCTTCTGCGCGGTCGGCGCCTTCGCGACGGCGGGCAACAACCTGTTCGCGGTCTGGTGCGTCGCCTTCTTCGGCGTGTTCGGCTTCGTGATGGAGAAGAACGGCTATCCGGTCGCGGCGATGGTGCTCGGCATCGTCATGGGCACGATGGTGGAGCAGAATTTCGTGACTTCGCTGATCAAGTCCGACGGGTCGGTTCTGCCCTTCTTCGACCGGCCGGTCTCGTCCGTGTTGGCGGCGATGACATTCGCGGCGCTGCTCTGGCCGGTGTTTTCCTGGACCCGCGACTGGCTGAAGGGGCGCAGGCGGGTGGTGGGGGCCTGAGGGC
>NZ_JBWKOI010000001.1:521803-2077214 GCF_059416005.1 Allobosea sp. GW821-FHT09G06
CCCCCCCCCACGCCTCACTTCTTCAGGAAGGCCATGAAGGCGGCCATGGCCTCCGGCGATTTCAGGCGCTCGCCGAAATGGCGGGCCTCGGTCGCGATGGTCTCGGCCACGGCCTGGGCCGAGCCGCGCTTCAGCAGCATCTTGGTCAGGGCGAGCGATTCCGGCGGCAGCGCCGCTAACGCCTTGGCCTTGGCGAGGCCAGCTTCCAGCGCGGTGCCATCCTCGACCACGGTGTTGACGAGCCCGGCCGCGGCTGCCGTCTCGGCATTGAAGGCCTCGCCCAGCATCAGCAGTTCGGCCGCCTTCTTGGAGCCAGCAACCAGCGGCAGCAGATAGCTCGATCCGCCCTCGGGGCAGAGGCCGAGCGTCACGAAGGGCAAGCGGAAGGTCGCCGAGCGGGCGGCGAAGGCGAGGTCGCAATGCAGCAGCATGGTGGTGCCGATACCGACCGCGAAGCCTTCCACCGCCGCGACGATCGGCTTCTTCGCGGTCGAGATCACTTCCAGGAAATCGATGGCGACGCGCGAGCTGTCCCCGGCCGCCGCGGCCATGGCGAAATCCTTGATGTCGTTGCCGCTGGTGAAGGTGCCGCCAGCACCGGTCAGCAGGATGGCGCGGACGGAGGCATCGGCCTCGGCGGCCGCGATCGCGGCGATCAGCCCGGCATAGCTCGCGCGGTCGAGCGCGTTCTTGCGGTCCGGCCGGTTCATGGTGATCTGCACTACGCCGGCCGCGACGGTTTCGCTCAGCACTTCGCTCATCGGTCCGCTCCTGATTACCGTGCCGGGATCGCACGGGCCTTCGCCGGGGGTCAAGCGAGGCCCGATGCGCCTTTCGTCGCCGCTCGGCGCTTGACATCGCGCGGGTGCGATCCTCCCCTGCGCGGCGAGACGCCTTCGCTGCCTTCGCGTGCGAGTCGAGGCGCGCGGGACTGGGATTGCGGAGACGTCGATGACGAAGGTTCAGCTTGAGGTTCGCGGCAAGGTCGCGATCGCCACGATCGACAATCCGCCGGTCAATGCGCTTGGCGCGGCCGTGCGCGAAGGGTTGGCGAGTGCCATTGAGCAGGCCAATGCCGATGCCGCCGTCGTCGCGATCGTCATCGCCTCTGCCGGCAAGGCCTTCATCGCTGGCGCCGATATCAGCGAATTCGGCAAGCCGCCGGCTCCGCCCAGCCTGCCGGACGTGCTCGATGCGATCGAAGGTTCGAAAAAGCCGGTCGTCGCGGCGATCCAGGGCATCGCGCTCGGCGGCGGGCTGGAAGTCGCACTCGCCTGCCACGGCCGCGTCGCGCTGCCGGCTGCCAAGCTCGGCCTGCCCGAGATCAAGCTCGGGCTCATTCCCGGCGCTGGCGGTACCCAGCGCCTGCCGCGCCTGATCGGGGCGGCCAAGGCCTTTCCGATCATGCTTTCGGGCGAGCCGATCTCGGCCGGCAAGGCGCTGGAATACGGGCTCCTCGACGAAGTCGTCTCCAGCGATGTCGTGGCCGCCGCGATCCGGTTGGCCGAGGCGCTGGCGGCGGAAGGACGCCGCCCGGTCACGAGCGCGGCCACCGGCGAATTGACCGATACCGATCGCCAGACTTTCGAGGCCCTGGCCAAGGAGGCCGTGAAGAAGGCCGAGGGCATGCCGAACGTGCCGGCCTTGGTCGAGGCGGTGCGCGCGAGCTTCACGCTGCCTTTCGCGGAGGGGGCGGCCGTCGAGCGCAAGCTCTTCCTGTCACTGCTCGTCGATGAGCGTTCGAAAGCGTTGCGCCATGTTTTCTTCGCCGAGCGCGAGGTCGCGAAGGTGCCGGGCATCGGGCCGGAGGTGAAGCCACGCGAGATCACCAGCGCCGCGGTGATCGGTGCCGGCACGATGGGCGGCGGCATCGCCATGTGCTTCGCCAATGCCGGCATCCCGGTGACATTGATCGAGACGGCCAAGGCTGCGCTCGACAATGGCGTCAACCGCATCGGCGCGATCTACGACATCTCGGTTTCGCGGGGCTCGCTGACGCCTGAGGCGAAGGCCGGGCGCATGAAGCTGATCAAGCCGGCGGTCGGCCTCGCGGCTGCTGCCGGGGCCGATATCGTCATCGAGGCCGCCTTCGAGGAGATGGGCGTCAAGCAGCAGATCTTCGGCGAGCTCGACAAGGTGGCGAAGCCCGGCGCGATCCTCGCCAGCAACACCTCCTATCTCGACGTGCCCACGATCGCGGCGGCGACGAAGCGTCCGCAGGACGTCATCGGCATGCATTTCTTCAGCCCGGCCAATGTCATGAAGCTGCTGGAGATCGTGAGGCCGAAGGGTTCGGCGGACGACGCCATTGCGACGGCGGTGGCGCTGGGCCGCAAGCTCGGCAAGGTGCCGGTCGTCGTCGGAAACGGCTTCGGCTTCGTCGGCAACCGCATGCTGGAGCAGCGCACCCGCGCCGCCGAGCGGCTGCTGGTTGCGGGGGCGCTGCCGCATGAGGTCGATGCCGCGCTGGTAGGCTTCGGATTCAAGATGGGCCCCTTCGCCATGGCCGATCTCGCCGGCAACGATATCGGCTGGCGCTCGCGCAAGGCGCGCGGCCTCAAGGCCGCCGTGGCGGATGCGATCTGCGAGGCCGGCTGGTTCGGCCAGAAGACCGGGCGGGGCTATTACATCTATCCGCAAGGTGCCCGCAGCGGGCAGCGCTGCCCGGAGGTCGAGGCCCTGATCGCCCGCATCTCGGCCGAGCAGGGCGTGACGCGGCGCGCCTTCACGCAGGAGGAGATCCTGGCGCGGCTGCTCGATCCGATGGTCAACGAGGGCGCGCGCATCCTGGAAGAGGGCATCGCGGCGCGGCCGGGCGACATCGATATCGTCTGGATCAACGGCTATAACTGGCCGGCCTGGCGCGGCGGGCCGATGTTCTGGGCCGACAGCGTCGGGCTTGATGTGATCGTCAAGCGGCTGGAGGCGCAGGCCGCCGAGATCGGCGACAAGGCGCTGGAGCCGGCGCCGCTGCTGCGGCGCCTCGCGGCAGAGGGCAAGGGTTTCGCCAGCCTGAAGGGGTGATGGAGCAGGTTCGTCATGCTCGGGCTTGACCCGAGCATCTCTCGCCGGAGGAGATTCCGTCACATCTATCTGCTAGAGATTCTCGGGTCTGCGCTTCGCTCCGCCCGAGAATGACGGCTGGCCGAAACCGCTCTATCCTCGCCTGATCCGATAACCTTCCGAGGAGAGCCGCTTGGCTTCGGGGCTTTTCGCGCTGCTGGACGACGTCGCCGGCATCGCCAAGATCGCGGCGTCTTCCGTCGACGATGTCGTGGCACAGGCCGGCAAGGCCGGAGCGAAGGCTGCCGGGGTCGTGATCGACGATGCCGCGGTGACGCCGCGCTATGCCGTCGGCTTCGCGGCGGCCCGCGAACTGCCGATCATCTGGCGGATCGCGATGGGCTCGCTGCGCAACAAGCTGCTCATCCTGCTGCCGGGCGCACTCGTGTTGGCGCTGATCGCACCCTGGGCGATCACGCCGCTCCTGATGGCGGGCGGTGTCTTCCTCTGCTTCGAGGGTGCCGAGAAATTGCTCGAACTGGTCATCCCGCATGGCGCCCATGGCGAGGGCAAAGCGGGCGAAGCAACCGGCGATCCGGCGGCGCTCGAACAGCAGAAGATCGCCGGCGCGGTGAAGACCGATTTCATCCTCTCGGCCGAGATCATGGCGATCACGCTGGCCGGCGTGGCCGACCAGTCCTTCTGGATGAAGGCGGCGGTGCTCGCGATCGTCGGCATCGGCATCACCGTCGTGGTCTACGGCGTCGTCGCGCTGATCGTGAAGGCCGACGATGCCGGCATGGCACTCGCCGCCAACGAGCGGCCGGCGGCGAGCCTGCTCGGCCTGCGGCGGCTGGGCTCGGGTGAAGCCGGGTCGCTTGACCGCGCGCTATCCTGGCTGACGCAGCCCTTCGGGCGCGGCCTCGTCGTCGCCATGCCGCATTTCCTCAACCTGCTCGGCGTGGTCGGCACGGCGGCGATGCTCTGGGTCGGCGGCGGCATCATCATCCATGGGCTGGAAGAATACGGCCTCAGCGGCCTCGGGCATGGCGTCCACGACCTCGCGGTCGCGGCGGGGCGCGCGTTGCCGGCTGCCCTGACGGGTGCCGGCGAATGGTTGGCCGGGGCTGCGTTGGCAGCCGTGTTCGGGGTGATCGTCGGTGGCCTCACCATCGTCGCGATGCACTGGCTGGTCGGGCCGGTGGTCAAGCTGTTCCGCAAGGATGCGGCGGCGCAGCCCGGCGCCTGACGCCTCTCAATCCAGCCAGGTGGTGAAACCTTCGACAGGCTCGCGCTCGGGCACAAGGCGGTTGGCCGGCGCGTCGGGATCGGCCTTCCCGATGGCGATGCCGCAGACCACGACCTCGTCCTCGGGGATTGCGAGCTCGCGCCGGACGATCGGGTGGAACTGCGCGAAGATCGCCTGCGGGCAGGAATCGAGGCCATGGCCCTGCGCCGCGATCAGCAGGGTCTGGATGAACATGCCGAGATCGAGCCAGGAGCCGATCTCCAGATCGCGGTCGATGGTCAGCATCAGCGCGACCGGCGCATCGAAGAAGCGCAGGTTCGCGGCGGTCTGGCGCTTCTTGCCTTCGGTGTCGCCCTTGACCACGCCGAGCAGGCTGTAGAGGTCCCAGCCGACCTTGCGGCGCCGCGCCAGATAGGGCTCGCGGAACTGTGCGGGATAGTAGCGGTATTCCTCGACGCCGGGGCGTCCGCCGGCATCGAGCGCGGCGAGCAGCGCGCCTTCGAGGCGTGCCCGCGATTGCGGGCCGATCACCCGGAGCTTCCAGGGCTGCATATTGGTGCCGGAAGGCGCCTGTGCCGCCAGATCGATCAGGCGGCGGACGAGGGCGGGCTCGACCGGGTCAGGCAGGAAGGCGCGGATGGCGCGGCGCGCGCGGATCGCGCGTTCGATGGCTTGGTCAGGCGTCATCTCGTCGATCATGCTCCGCGTACCCGCGTTCCGTGATGGTTCGCGAGTCTGGCAGAGCCAATGGCAGGACGCCATAGCTCAGGCCGGCAGGATGCGGCCGCGGTTGAGGATATTGCCGGGGTCGAGCGTGCTCTTGAGGGTGGTCATCAGCGAGAGTTCGGCATCCGAGCGGCTCATGCCGAGATAGGGCCGCTTCAGCACGCCGACGCCATGCTCGGCCGAGATGCTGCCCTGCTTCTCGCGGACCAATTCGTAAACGATCCCGGCGAAGCCGGAGAGGTCCCCGGTCTCGTCGTGGAGCGAGAGATGCAGATTGCTGTCGGCGAGATGGCCGAAGACGATCGGGAAGGCCGTGGCGCTGCGCGCCTTGACCCGCTGGCGCAGCAGGGCGACGGCATCGGCCATGGCACCGAGCGGTATGCTGACGTCGAAATGAATGCCGGGCGGCAGGTCGCGGTAGAATTCGTAATTCGCTTCGCGATAGGCCCAGAAGCGCTGCCGGTCGCGGCCGGATTGCGCGATCAGGGCATCGTCGAGCAGGCCTTCCTCGGCCAGCTCGGCAAGCGCTTCGGCGAAAGTTTCCTCGCCCGTGCTGCCCGGCCCCATCGCGGCCTCGATGACGAGGATGAGTTCGGGTTCTGTGGCGAAGGGGACGGGCAGGCCGCCCTGTTCGGTCGCGGCCTTCATGTATTCCGACCACATCGCCTCGAAGGCGAGCAGGCCGCCGCCGAGCCGGGCTTCGAGGCGGTTGAGCGCTGCAAGCGCATTGGCGACGTTGCCGGCGGCGCAGAGCGCGGTCTGGGTGCCGGTCACTGCCGGCTGCAGCGCGAGCAGCACGCGGGTGACGACGCCGAGCGTGCCTTCGCTGCCGATGAAGAGCTGGGTCCAGTCATAGCCGGCATTGTTCTTCACCACCTTCTTGAGATGGCTGACGATGCGGCCATCGGCCATCACCGCTTCCAAGCCGAGCACGTTGCGGCGGGTCATGCCGTAGCGCAGCACCTGCACGCCGCCGGCATTAGTCGCGACATTGCCGCCGATGGTGCAGCTGCCGCGCGCGCCGAGATCGACGCCGTAGAGAAAGCCGGCCGCGGCGGCCTTCTCCTGAACCACCGCGAGCGGCGTGCCGGCGAGCACGGTCATGGTCCGCGTCACCGGGTCGATCTCCTCGACGCCGGTCATCTTTTCGAGCGAGAGCGCGACTTCGCCGACTTGCGGCGCGGCGCCGCCGGCGAGGCCGGTCATACCGCCCTGGACGACGACGGGCAGCGCATGCCGCGAGCAGATCGCCAGCACCGCGGCGACCTCCTGGGTCGTCCTGGGCATGACGAGGAGGGCCGGCAGGCCCTCTTCGGTCTTGGAGGCGTCCTTGCGGTTGCGGGCGGGGATCGCCTCGCCGCTGCGCAGGCCACTGGCGCCGACCACCTCCGCCAGCGCCGCGAGCGCGTCGTCGGGAATAGTCATGGCAGGCTCCGTCGGCTCGTCAGTCGGCTTTGCGCGCCGCGAGGAAGGCGGCGTGCTCCGTGACCAGATCGCCGGCCAGTGCCTTGGCGATCAGGGCGCGGGTGTTGGGCAGGCCGTAGATCGCGGCGAAAGAGCCGAAGCGCGGGCCCTGATCCTCGCCGAACATCACCTGATAGATCGCCTTCCACCAGTCGCCGGACACGCCCGGCCGCTCCGGCGTCGCGTTCTTGGCGGTGAGGTTCTGGTAGCGCGGGATGGCGCGGGCGACGTCGAGCGCGGTGTCCTGCACCATCTCGGGCGTTGGATCGGCCGGCAGGGCGGCCAAGGCGGCGTCGAGCTTGGCGAAGGCGTCGCGCTCGACCTCGTCGGCCGGGCGATAGCTCTTCGCCGGCTTCACGAAATCGCGGAAATAGGCGATCGCGTAGCCGACCAGCGCGTCGAGGCGCGGATGGGTTTCGGGCGACATGCCCGGCGCATAGCGCTGGAGGAAGCCCCAGAGCACGGCCTTGTCCTCGGAATTTGCGACGGCGACGAGGTTCATCAGCAGGCCGAAGGTGACCTGCGTGCGGACTGTGTTATCGCCCTCGCCCGAGGCGATGACCTCCGGTGCCGGGGGATTGCCGGCATGGATGTGCCAGACCGGGTTGCCGAGCCGGTTCTTCCAGTCCTGCTTCTCGTAGCCATTGAGGAACTGGAGGTACTCGTCGACCGCGCGCGGGATCACGTCGAAATGCAGCTTCTTGGCTTCGCGCGGGCGCTGGAACATGTAGAGCGCGAGGCTTTCCGGCGGGCCATAGGTCAGCCAGTCCTCGATGGTCAGGCCGTTGCCCTTCGACTTCGAGATCTTCTGGCCCTGCTCGTCCAGGAACAGCTCGTAGTTGAAGCCCTCCGGCGGCGCTGCATCGAGCGCGCGGGCGATCTGCGAGGAAACCTTGACCGAGTCGATCAGGTCCTTGCCGGCCATCTCGTAATCGACGCCGAGCGCCACCCAGCGCATCGCCCAGTCGGGCTTCCACTGCAGCTTCACATGGCCGCCGGTGACGGGCGAGACGAAGCGCTCCTTGGTCTCCGGGTCGGTCCAGGCGATGGTGCCGGCCTCGACATCGACCTCGTCGATCGGCACCTGCATGACGATGCGCGTCTTCGGGTGGATCGGCAGGAAGGGCGAATAGGTCGCGGCCCGCTCCTCGCGCAGCGTCGGCAGCATGATCTTCATCATGGCATCGTAGCGGGCGAGCATCTTGAGCAGCGTCGCGTCGAACTCGCCGGCACGATACGAGTCGGTCGAGGACTTAAACTCGTAGTCGAAGCCGAAGCTGTCGAGGAAGGCGCAGAGTCGCGCATTGTTGTGGCGGCCGAACGAGTCATGCGTGCCGAACGGGTCCGGCACCTCGGTCAAGGGCTTGCCGAGATTGGCGGCGAGCAAGTCCTTGTTCGGCACGTTGTCCGGCACCTTGCGCAGACCGTCCATGTCGTCCGAGAAGGCGACGAGCCGGGTCGGGATCGTGTTGCCGGTCAGGACCTGGAAGGCGTGGCGGACCATCGAGGTGCGCGCGACCTCGCCGAAGGTGCCGATATGCGGCAGGCCCGAGGGGCCGTAGCCGGTCTCGAAGATCACCGATTTCTTGCCGGATTTCTCGATGCGGGCCACGAGCTTGCGCGCCTCCTCGAACGGCCAGGAGGCCGAACGCTGGGCGGCGTCAACGAGGGCTGCGTCGAAGGCGGGCATTTGGGCGGGTATCCTCTCCACGTCTGGTGGGCAACGAATTTGCAGTGCGCAAATTGTTGTTTGCGGCTTTCGCAGATTGCGAAGGGCGCCGTCAATGCGCGCGTGCTGGCAGGCTCGTCATGCTCGGGCTCGACCCGAGCATCTCGGGCCGGAAAAGGCGCATGCATGGAACCTTCTCGGGAAAGAGATTCCCGGGTCTGCGCTGCGCTCCGCCCGAGGATGACGGCTGGCAAAACTGCTTGCCGGGAATGACGGTCTTCTCTTTTCCGTGGTTGCCGCGCCGGTGGCGGAGGATAATCTGCTTCCTTTCGTATCTGACCACGCCTTTGAAAGGATGCCCGCCTTGGACCGCGACCTGCTCGACAAGCTGACCGCCTGGCGACGCCATCTCCACGCTCATCCCGAGCTCGGGCGCGAGGAGAAGCTGACCAGCGCTTTCGTGCAGGAGAAGCTGACCGAGCTTGGCGTGCCCTTCGTCGCCAATGTCGGCGGCTATGGCGTGGTCGCGACGCTGACGAAGGGCGCCTCCGAGCGCACGGTCGGCCTGCGCGCCGACATGGACGCGCTGCCGATCCAGGAGGTCAACGATCTCCCCTACAAGTCCAAGACGCCGAACGTGATGCATGCCTGCGGCCATGACGGCCACACCACCTCGCTGCTTGGCGCGGCGGCACTGCTCAAGGCGGACGAGGGCTGGAGCGGAACGGTGCAGTTCGTCTTCCAGCCGGCGGAAGAGGGCACCGGCGGCGCGCTCGCCATGCTCGCCGACGGCGTGCTGGAGCGCTTCCCGATGGAGCGCGTCTTCGCGCTGCATAACTGGCCGGGGCTCGCGGCCGGCACCGTCGCCGTGCATCGCGGGCCGGTGATGTCCGAGCCCGGGCGCTTCAAGATCACGCTGACCGGCAAGGCCGGGCATGCGGCGCTGCCTGAGCAGACCCATGACCCGATCGTGGCGATGGGGCATCTGATCGTCGCGCTGCAGACGATCGTCTCGCGCAATGTCGACCCGATGGAATCGGCGGTGGTCTCGATCGGTCAGGTCCATGGCGGGCTCGCGTCCAACCAGATTCCGACCCATGTCTTCATCGAGGGCACGTTCCGCACCTTCGTGCCGGCCGTGCGCGATCGCCTGCTGGCGCGCCTCAAGGGCATCGGCGAGAACATCGCCGCGACCTTCGAGATGACGGCCGAGGTCGAGTTCACCTATGGCAGCGCCACGATCAATACGCCTGCGGAAGAGGACATGGCCGCCGCTGCCGGCGAGGCCGCCGGGCTTCCCGTTCGGCGCGACATGAAGGCGAGCACGACCGGCGAGGATTTCGCCTATTTCCTGGAGAAGCGTCCGGGCTGCTACATCTGGATGGGCAACGGCCCGTCGGTGAACGGCGGCGATCTGCATAACGACCGCTACAATTTCAACGACGAGATCCTGCCGGCCGCTTCCGGCTGGCTGGCGGCGGTGGCGAAGCAGGCGCTGGCCAGCAACGCGCCGTGATGGTCAATACGGGCTGACCGGAAAGAAGCGCAGATAGAGACGGGCATAGGTCCCGTTGTCCCAGAGACCTTGCAGCGCGTAATCGATCGCGCGCTTCAGGGCGGGATCGTCCTTGCGCAGGAGAAAGGCGACGCCCTCGCCGAAATAGCGGCTCTCCAGATAGGGCCCGCCCGAGAAGGCGAACTCGCCGCCGCTGCCGGCGAGCGCCAGCGACAGGGCCACGCCGTCGCCGAAGACATATTCCGCCTCGCCGCTGCGGAGTGCGGCGATCGCGGCATTCAGACTGGCGCTCTCGCGACGCTGCACGAAGGGCATGAGCCGTTCGAGGAAAGCGAGATGCGCCGTGCCCGAGACGACTGCGACGCGCCGCCCCTGAAGAGCCGCACCGTCGAGCGCTGCCCGTGCATTGCCGCGCGTGGTGATGAAGCGCGCCGGGGCGCGGAAATAGAGATGGCTGGCGGCGAAGCGTTCGCGCAGGGCGGGCGTCAGGTTCATCGCGGCGGCGAGCACGTCGCCCCGGCCTTCGGCCAGCGAGTCGGTCAACGTATCGAAGCGGCGCGGCTGGATCGTGCAAGTCCAGGCCAGCTTCTCGCAGGTGGCGCGGGCAAGCTCGACCGAGAAGCCGGTCAGCGCCCCGTCCGGCCCGGCGAAGTGGAAGGGCGGATAGTCGTCATCGGCGAGGAAGCGCACGACGCGCGGCGGGCCGGGCTCCGGTCGGTCGAGCCGGATGCGCGGGTCCCAGAGATTGGGGATGGCGATGCG
Source organism: Allobosea sp. GW821-FHT09G06 (assembly GCF_059416005.1). Taxonomy (NCBI): domain Bacteria; kingdom Pseudomonadati; phylum Pseudomonadota; class Alphaproteobacteria; order Hyphomicrobiales; family Alloboseaceae; genus Allobosea; species Allobosea sp. GW821-FHT09G06. Next base: position 532,193 of record NZ_JBWKOI010000001.1, read on the forward strand.
CGGCGGCTCCTGCGCCAGGGCCGTGGCGGCGGTGAGGAGCGAGACCGCAAGAGTGAGCGCGCGAAGCATCGCGCCTATGTGGCGTGGGATGCGAGCGCGGATCAAGGGGATGGGAGCTGCGCTAGACAGACGGGGATAGGCGCGCGAACCGCGGGGAACCCTCTCCCATAGGGAGAGGGCAGGGTGAGGGGCAGGCCGTTGGACGTTGTGGCTGAGACCTGACCGCCGCTGCGGTGAGCGCGCGCTTTACTGGTTCAGGGGCCTACACCTTGCCCCTACCCCTCTCCTTACAGGAGAGGGGTTCCCCGCAGTTCCAGCGCCTTCTCGTCACGAGATTCTCGGGTCGAAGCTGTGCTTCGCCCGAGAATGACGGCTTGAGCTTAGCCGAGGTTTGCCGCCGTCGCCTTCGCGCCCTTGTCGAGGAGCGAGGCGAGGTGAGCGGTCAGCGGTTTTGTAAACCGAAGGTCGCCCGGCAGGTCGGTCCCGAAGATCGCTTCGATCCCGGTCAATGCGGCGACCAGTGCGCTTGCGTCGCGCCCAGCGGCTTCCGTGCGACGCTTCAGTTCAGCGGCCAGCGGGTCGCGGACGTCGATGGCGGCGCCCTTCTCGTCGGTGCCGGTGACGTAGCGCATCCAGGCGGCGACGCCGAGCGCGAGATGGTCGATCGGAGCACCGGCCTTCAGGCGCTCGCGGATCGTGCCGAGCAGGCGCTGCGGCAGTTTCTGCGAGCCGTCCATGGCGATCTGCCAGGTGCGGTGGCGGATCGCCGGGTTCTGGAAGCGGACCAGCAAAGCCTTGGCATAATCCGCCAGCACGACACCTTGCGGCGCCGGCACGGTCGGGATGATCTCGGCCCAGAGACCTCCAAGGAAGCGCGCGAGGATGGGATCGCCGCTGGCCTCGGCGACCGTCTCATGGCCGGCGAGATAGCCGAGATAGGCGAGCGAGGAATGCGCGCCGTTCAGCATGCGCAGCTTCATGAACTCGAAGGGCGCGACCTCGGAGACCATCTGGGCGCCGACTTCATCCCAATCCGGACGGCTGTTGGCGAAGACGTCCTCGATTGCCCATTGCCGGAAGGGCTCGCCGATGACGGGTGCGGCATCCTCGGCGCCGATCAGCCTGGCGACCTCGGCGATATCGGCATCGGTCGTCGCCGGCACGATCCGGTCGACCATCGTCGCCGGGAAGGCGCCGTTGGCCTCGATCCAGGCGGCGAGCTTGTCGTCGGTCAGCGCGGCGAAGTCGCGAACGAGGCCGCGCAGGACATGGCCGTTGGACGGGAGGTTGTCGCAGCAGAGCGCAGTGAACGGTCCGAAGCCGGCATCGCGGCGCGCCTTCAGGCCGGCGACGAGGATGCCGACGGCGGAGCGCGGAGCCTGCGGGTTGGCGAGGTCGTGGACGATGTCGGGATGATCGGCCTTGAGCCTGCCGGTCGCCGGATCGTGGCAATAGCCTTTCTCGGTGACGGTGAGCGAGACGATGCGGGTCTCGGGGGCGGCCAGCCGTGCGATGAGCGCCGAGGGGCTTTCGGGCGCGACGAGCACGTCGAGCACCGAGCCGATGACGCGCAGCTCCGGCCCGGTCGGGGCGAGCTTGAGCAGGGTGTAGAGCCCGTCCTGCGGCCTCAGCCGGTCGCGCTGGTCTGGGCGCTGGAGGCTGGCGCCGACGATGCCCCAGGCGCCGAAGCGCTTTTCCAGGGCGTCCTCGGTATATTCCGCGAGATGGCCGCGGGCGAAGGCGCCGAGGCCGAGATGGACGATGCCGGGCTTGAGCGCGGCACGATCATAGGCCGGGCGGGGGACCGAGGCGGGCAGGCCGGCGAGCGTGGCGGCGGAGAGGCGGGTCACAGCTTGTAGGCCTCCTTGGCGAGGCGATAGGCGAGGTCATAGGCGACCTCGGCGGCCTCATCCTCTTCCAGCCGGTGTTCGGCTACGAGCTTGGCGAGATAGGCGCAGTCGACACGGCGCGCGACGTCGTGGCGGGCGGGGATCGAGAGATAGGCGCGGGTGTCGTCGTTGAAGCCGACGGTGTTGTAGAATCCAGCCGTCTCGGTCGTCAGCTCGCGGAAGCGCAGCATCGCCTCCGGCGCATCGAGGAACCACCAGCCCGGCCCGAGCCGCAGCGCCGGGTAATGGCCGGCGAGCGGGGCGAGTTCGCGCGAATAGGCGGTCTCGTCGAGGGTGAAGGCGATGACGGTGAGGCCCGGCTCATTGCCGACGGCGTCGAGCAGGGGCTTCAGCGCTTCGACATAGTTGGTCTCTGTCGGGATATCGCAGCCCATGTCGCGGCCGAAATGCTCGAACAGAGCCGCGTTATGGTTGCGATGGGAGCCGGGATGGATCTGGAGGACGAGCCCGTCATCGAGGCTCATTTTCGCCATTTCCGTCAGCATCTGGCCGCGGAACAGGTCGGCGTCCTTCGCGGAAACCTTGCCCTTCAGGATCTTGGCATAGAGCTTCTCGGCATCCGCGTCCGAGAGATTGGCGGTGCGGGCCGTGGCATGGCCGTGGTCGGAGGAGGTGGCGCCGCGCTCCTTGAAATAGGCGCGCCGCTTGCGATGGGCGGCGAGATAGCCGGTCCAGCTGCCGATATCCTCGCCCGTCAGTTCGCCGAATTTTTCGAGATTGTCCGAAAAGCCTTCGAATTCCGGGTCGACGACGCTGTCGGGGCGATAGGCCGTGACGACCTTGCCGTCCCAGCCGGAATTACGGGCCATGTCATGCCAGCGCAGATCGTCGAGCGCGCCTTCGGTCGTGCTGATCGCCTCGATGTTGAAGCGCTTGAACAGGGCGCGCGGGCGCAGCTCCGGCTCTTCCAGCTTGGCGGCGATCCTGTCGTAGATCTTGTCGGCATTCTCAGGCGTCAGACGCTCGTTGATGCCGAAGACGGTTGAGGTCGCGTGCTCGAACCAGAGCCGCGTCGGCGTGCCCCGGAACAGGTGCCAATGGTCGGCGAAGAGCTTCCAGATCTTTCGCGGATCGGTCTCGACCTCGCCGCCATCCTTTCTGTTGATGCCGAGCTGCTCCAGCCGGATGCCCTGCGAATAGAGCATGCGGAAGATATAGTGGTCCGGCTTGACGAAGAGGGTCGCGGGATCGGGAAAGGCGTTGTCCTCGGCGTACCAGCGTGGATCGGTATGGCCGTGCGGCGAGATGATCGGCAGGTCGCGGACCGTGGCGAAGAGCCGGCGCGCGATGCCGCGCGTCACCGGATCGGCGGGAAAGAGGCGATCGTCGTGCAGCAGCATGGGCATCTCCATCGGTCGCACCGATCTCTAGAGCCGGGCGCGGCAGGGGTCAATCGTCTGGTATACTAGTGCGCCAGATGGTGGCCTTTGCCCAACGGGGATTGCGGGGCGGGCGGGCTTGCGCTCGCCGCGCTTCCCGCGCCATCTTCGCGCCGCAACGAGCATCGGAGCGATGGACATGACGACGCGGCGTGAACTCCTGGCAGGGGCGGGACTGGCAGCGCTGGCGGCGCAGCTTCCCGTCGTCGCGCTGGCCCAGGCGAAGGACAGTGTCACCATCGCCCAGACGCTGGAGCCGCCGACGCTGGACCCGACCTCCGGCGCCGCGCAGGCGATCCGCGAGGTCACGCTGCAGAACATCTTCGAGGGGCTGGTCAAGATCGACCGCACCGGCAAGCTGCAGCCCTGCCTCGCCGAGAGCTGGCAGATCGCCGATGACAACGTGACCTACCGCTTCAAGCTGCGGCAGGGCGCCAAGTTCCATGACGACACGCCCTTCACCTCCGAACAGGTGAAGTTCTCGTTCGAGCGCGCGGTCGCGGCCGACTCGACTAACGCCCAGCGCCAGCTCTTCACACCGATCGCCGAGATCACGACGCCGGACCCGGCGACCGTGGTGATCAAGCTGAAGCAGCCGACGGCTAATTTCCTCTTCGGCCTCGCCTGGGGCGATGCGGTGATCGTGGCGCCGGCCACGGCTACTAACAACAAGACCAACCCGGTCGGCACCGGCCCGTTCAAGTTCGTGCGCTGGAACCGCGGCGACCGGCTCGAACTCGCGCGTAACGACAGCTACTGGGGCGAGAAGCCGGCGCTGGCCAAGGCGACCTTCCGCTTCATGTCCGACCCGCAGGCACAGGTCGCGGCACTCCGGGCCGGCGATGTCGACGCCCATACCAATCTCTCGGCGCCGGAGGCCGTGCCGCAGCTCAAAGCCGATGCCAAGCTCAAAGTCACGATCGGCGGCACCGAGGGCGAGACGGTGCTCGGCACCAACAATGCCAAGCCGCCTTTCGACAATCTGAAGGTCCGTCAGGCGATCGCGCATGCGCTCGACCGCAAGACCATCGCGCTCGGCGTCTACGGTTTCGACGTCAACCTGATCGGCAGCCATTTCTCGCCGCTGCACCCGGCCTATGTCGATCTGACCGGCACCTACCCTTATGACCCCGCCAAGGCGAAGGCGCTGCTCAAGGAGGCCGGCTTCCCGAACGGCTTCAACTGCACGCTGAAGCTGCCGCCGCCCTCCTATGCCCGCCGCTCCGGCGAGATCGTCGCGGCGCTGCTGGCGCAGGTCGGCATCAACGCAGCGATCGAGCCGCTGGAATTCCCGCAATGGCTGGAGCGCGTCTTCCGCAACAAGGATTACGATCTCAGCATCATCGCCCATACCGAGCCGCTCGATATCGATATCTATGCGCGCGACGCATACTACTTCCAGTACAAGAACCCCGAGTTCAACGCGCTGATCGCGAAGATCGCAGCGACCCTGCCGGAAGCGGAGCGCAACGCGCTCTACAAGCAGGCGCAGGAAAAGCTGGCGCGCGACGCGGTCAACGGCTTCCTGTTCATCCTGCCCAAGATCACGGTGGCGAACGCCGCGCTGGAGGGCATGTGGACCGACTGGCCGCTGCCGGTGACGCCGCTAGCGGAACTGCGCTGGCGGTGAGGCCGCCGGCAGACGGCGGCACGCCATGATCGGCTACATCCTGCGCCGGCTCGTCGCGCTGGGCCTGACCCTGCTCGCGGCGGCGCTGGTTATCTTCGTGGTGCTCGAAATCCTGCCGGGCGACCCGGCGGCGGTGACGCTCGGCCTGAACGCTGCGCCGGAGGCGCTCGCCGCGCTCCGGGCCGAGATGGGCCTCGACAAGCCGGCGGTGCTACGCTTCTTCATCTGGCTTGGTGGGCTCTTCACCGGTGATCTCGGCCAGAGCTATACCTATCGCGTGCCGGTGCTTCAGCTCATCACCGAGCGCATGGCGGTGACGCTGCCGCTCGCGCTGATGGCGATCGCGCTGGCCACCGCGATCGGCATCCCGCTCGGCATGCTCGCGGCCTCGCGTCATGGCCGGCTGGCCGATGCCGGCGTCATGGCCTTCGCTCAGGCCGGGCTCGCCATTCCGAATTTCTGGTTCGGCCTGCTGCTGGTGCTCGTCTTCGCGGTCGGACTCGGCTGGCTGCCGGCCGGCGGCTTTCCGGGCTGGCAGGCTGGGATCGGGGTCTCGCTGAAGGCGCTTCTGATGCCGGCATTGGCGCTCGCCCTGCCGCAGGCGGCGATCATCGCGCGGGTGACGCGGTCCTCGATGCTCGACACGCTGCAGGAGGATTTCGTGCGCACCGCCCGCGCCAAGGGGCTGAGCGAGGGCACGACGATGCGCCGGCACGCCCTGCGCAACGCGCTGATCCCGGTGGTCACGATCCTCGGCCTCCAGTTCTCCGTGCTGATCGCCGGCGCCATCATCATCGAGAACGTCTTCGCCCTGCCGGGGCTGGGGCGGCTGGTCTTCCAGTCGATCGCCCAGCATGACCTGATCGTGGTCAAGGACCTCGTGATGCTCTTCGCAGGGCTGGCGATCCTGATCAATTTCGCGGTCGAACTGCTTTATGGGCTGATCGATCCGCGCCTGAGGCAGTCATGAGCGCGGTTCAGGACAAGGCGCCGGGGGGCAAGCGGCACTGGTGGCTCGCGCCCTCCTTCGTGATCGGGGCGGTGCTGGCTGCGCTCGTGATCGCGGCGGCGCTGACTTCTTACGTCTGGACGCCCTACCAGCCGACCCAGATGATGATCCTGAACCGGCTGAAGGGGCCCTCCGCCACGAACTGGTTCGGTACCGACCAGTTCGGCCGCGACGTCTTTTCGATGATCATGGTCGGCGCGCGCAATTCGCTCGCGGTAGGCCTGGGCGCCGTCGGTATCGGGATGGTCGTGGGGACGGCGCTGGGGCTGGCAGCCTCGGTCCGGCGCGACGGCATCCTCGATCACATCATCATGCGCACGGCCGATTTCACCCATGCCTTTCCGGCCGTGCTGACCGCGATCATGATGACCGCGATCGTCGGCCCCGGCATGCTCAATGCCGTCGTCGCCATCGCTGTGCTGAACCTGCCCTATTTCGCGCGGTTTGCGCGCGGCGCGGCCCTGCAGGTCTGGGCGCAGGATTTCATCCAGGCGGCGCGGGCGGCGGGCTTGAACAACCGCCAGATTACCCTGCGCCATATCCTGCCGAATATCGCGGGCATCCTGGTGGTGCAGGCGACGATCCAGTTCGCGCTGGCGGTGCTGGCCGAGGCGGGGCTGTCCTATCTCGGGCTCGGCACGCAGCCACCCAACCCGTCCTGGGGGCGGATGCTCAACGAGGCGCAGACCTTCATGGCGGCGCAGCCCTGGCTTGCGATCTTTCCGGGCGCCGCGATCGCGCTGACCGTGCTCGGCTTCAACCTGCTGGGCGACGGCCTGCGCGACGCGGTCGATCCGCGCCTGCGCCGCAGCCGGTAAAGCCGTCAGAACAAGGCGGTCGGCGCGAACTGCGCGAGTGCCATCAGCGCGATGCCGGTGATGCCGAGCAGGCCGCCGGTGAGGGCGAGCAGGCCGACGCCGGTGATGATCGCAGCCGACGAAATCACGATCGCGATCTGGATCAGGCCCGACGCGATGTCGAACTTGTCGTCGCGCGCGGCGGCGATGTCGCGTTGCGCCTCGGCCGCCTTGGCGCGGGCGGCGAGTTCCTTGCGGCCCTCCTGGGTCTCCGGCTCGGAATCGTAGCGCGCGACGTTCTGTTTCCAACCCTCGATGCGCTTGGTCAGGCGCTGCCGGGCAGCCTCGTCGGTGACGCCGGCAAGCTCGACTTCCAGCGCCTCGGCGGCGGTGCGCACGGTCGTGCCGCGGATCGTCTTGGCCTGGAAGAAGGCCCAGAGATTAGAGGCCTCGATATTCTTGGCCACGGCCTCCTGCTCGGCGTTCTTGCCGCCGATCTCGGAGAAGGCAAGCGCCAGCGCCAGCAGCGCGATCAGCAGGGCGATGCGCTTGTTACCGCCCTCGGGCATTTCGACGGAACCGGACACGAATCACCTCGCAGGCCACTACTGGCGGGCGCTGTTTAAGGCTTTCCGTTTGGGCAGCAAGAGGGTGATGCGGGTCTAGCGCCCGGCTCGTGGATGGGCGGCGTCATAGGCCGCCATCAGCCGGGACGAGTCGATGCGAGTATAGATCTGCGTCGTCGAGAGCGAGGCGTGGCCGAGCAGCTCCTGGATGGCGCGCAGGTCGCCGCCGCGCCCCAGGAGATGCGTCGCGAAGGAATGGCGCAGGGAATGCGGGGTGGCCGAGGAAGGCAGGCCGAGCGCGCCACGCAAGCCCTCGACCGCGAGCTGGATGATGCGCGGCGAGAGCGGGCCGCCCTTGGCGCCGACGAAAAGCGGGCCTTCCGGAGGCAGGCGCCAGGGACAGAGCTTCACATACTCGGCGATGGCCGCGATCACGACGGGCAGCACGGGAACCATCCGGGTCTTGCTGCCCTTGCCGATAACAGTGAGCGTATCGCCGGCCTGTTGCGGAGCCTGGGCGCGAGCCAGCGAGAGCGCCTCCGAGATGCGCAGGCCGCTGCCGTAGAGCAGGCCGAGCACGGCAGCGTCGCGGGCGAGAATCCATTGCTCGCGCTCCTCGCCGGCGCGGGTATCGGCCTGGGTGACGGCTTTGGCGGCGGAAGGTTCGAGCGGGCGCGGCAGCGACTTGCCGAGGCGAGGGCCGCGCGTCGCGGCGAAGGCGGCGGCGGTGAGTTTGCCCTGGCGCTCGCCGAAGCGGGCGAAGGAGCGCAAGGCCGCGAGCTGGCGCATCAGCGTGCGGTTGCCGACATTGTCGCGTCGGCGCTGGCCGAGGAAGGCGCGCAGGTCGACGGGCTTCAGCGCGGCGATGTCGGACAGGGTGGGCGCACCGCCGAGATGCCCGGTCAGGAAGGCGTGGAACTGGCCAAGATCGCGGGCATAGGCCTCCAGCGTCTTCGGCGAGAGGCGCCGCTCGGCCGAGAGGTGGCTGAGCCAGTCGCGGCGGAAGGAGTCGAAATCGGTCATCGCGGAAGCATGACGCTCCTGCCTTAACACCAGCCGAATCGATGCTAGATACGAGGACGAAACACGCCGTCATCCCGGACAAGCCGCGTCAGCGGCGCCGATCCGGGATCCATCGTAGAGCGCGGCGCCCTATGATGGATCCCGGATCTCCGCTTCGCTCCGTCCGGGATGACGGCGGTAGTATTTTTGGCGATGGCGCAGTTCGACCTGATCAACGACGACATGAGCGAAGAGGCGCCGGCCGGCACGGTCGACGTGCTGATCCCGCTCGGGCTCGACCAGGCCTATAGCTATGCCGTGCCGGCCGGGCTCGTGCTCAAGCCGGGCGATGTCGTGCAGGTGCCACTCGGCCCGCGCGAGACCGTCGGCGTCGTCTGGAATATCGGTTCGGGGCGCGGTGGCAATCTCAAGAAGGTCACCGAAAAATACGACATGCCGCCGCTCGATCCGGCCTTGCGCAAGCTCGTCGACTGGGTGGCCTGGTATACGCTGGCGCCGAAGGGGTCCGTGCTGGCGCTGGCCTTGCGCCGTCAGCCGGACGACACGCCTGAGCGGCCAAAGCTGGGGGTGAGGCTCGCCGGAGCGCCGCCGGGACGCATGACCCCTGCGCGGGCGCGTGCCATCGCTGCGGCCGAGGGCGGGCTGCTGATCGCGAAATCGGCGCTGGCCGAGGCGGCCTCGGTGAGCGCGGCTGTGATCGATTCCCTCGTCGATGCCGGCACCTTCATCGTTGAGCCCTTGCCGCGCGAGGCGATCGCGGCCTTGCCCGATCCCGATCATGCCGTGCCTGAACTCTCGGAAGGGCAGGGCGAGGTTGCGCAGGCGCTCGTCGCGTCCGTGCAGGCGAAGGCGTTCGGCGTGTCGCTGCTCGAAGGCGTCACCGGTTCGGGCAAGACGGAGGTCTATTTCGAGGCGGTGGCGGAGGCGATCCGGCTCGGCCGCCAGAGCCTAATCCTGATGCCGGAGATCGCGCTGACGGCGCAGTTCATCGACCGGTTCGAGGCGCGCTTCGGTGTCAGGCCGGGCCTATGGCATTCGGCTGTGACCGGCCGCAAGCGCGAGCGCCTGCAGGCCGCGATCGCGTCAGGCGAGGCCAAGGTGGTGGCCGGCGCCCGCTCGGCCCTGTTCCTGCCCTATAGCGATCTTGGCCTCATCGTCGTCGATGAGGAGCATGAGAGCGCCTACAAGCAGGAGGATGGCGTTTCCTACCATGCCCGCGACATGGCGGTGGTACGCGGCCGGATCGAGAACGCGCCGGTCGTGCTCGCTTCCGCGACGCCCTCCTTGGAGACCCGCGTCAATGCCGAGCGCGGGCGCTATGCCCATCTCAAGCTGCCGGAGCGTTTCGGCGGGCGCGAATTGCCGCAGCTCGGCCTCGTCGACCTGCGCCGCGACAAGCCGGAGCGCGGGCGCTGGCTCTCGGGCGCGCTGATCAAGGCGGTGGAGGCCAATCTGGAGGCGAAAGAGCAGTCGCTGCTCTTCCTCAACCGGCGCGGCTATGCCCCGCTGACGCTCTGCCGCGATTGCGGCCATCGCTTCCAGTGCCCGAATTGCTCGGCCTGGCTGGTCGATCATCGCTTCCGGCGGGCGCTGGTCTGCCATCATTGCGGCCATGTCGAGCGCCGGCCGCATGAATGTCCGGCCTGCCATAAGCCAGATAGCCTGATCGCCTGCGGTCCGGGCGTCGAGAGGCTCGCCGAGGAGGTCGCGACGCTTTTTCCACAGGCACGTTCGATCGTGCTCTCCAGCGATTTCCCGGGCGGGACGGAACGATTGAAGCAGGAGCTGATGGCGGTAGCCGAGGGCGAGTTCGACATCGTCATCGGCACGCAGCTCGTCGCCAAGGGCCATAATTTCCCGGGGATGACGCTGGTCGGCGTGATCGATGCCGATCTCGGCCTGACCTCCGGCGATCCACGCGCGGCTGAGCGGACCTTCCAGGCGCTGCGGCAGGTCACAGGGCGCGCAGGGCGAGGCGAGAAGCCCGGGCGCGCCCTGCTTCAGACGCATGACCCCGAGCATCCCGTGCTCAAAGCCCTGATCTCAGGCGATCCGGAGCGGTTTTATGCCGCAGAGGAGGCTTCGCGGGAGGCGGCGGGCCTGCCACCCTTCGGGCGACTGGCGGCGCTGATCGTCTCCGCCAACAGTCAGGCGGAAGCCGAAAGCCACGCAAGAGCGCTGGCGCGCTGTGCCGACGCCGGCGACGGAATCATGGTGCTGGGGCCGGCGGAAGCGCCTCTGGCGGTGCTGCGCGGGCGCCATCGCATGCGCCTGATCGTCAAGACGGGGCGCGAGATCAACCTGCAGGATTACCTGCGCGGCTGGCTGAAACGGGCGCCCCGGCCGAAGGGGTCGGTCCGGGTCGCGGTCGATGTCGATCCGCAAAGCTTCCTTTGAACGGCTGAAAGGCGCGGCAAAATCGCCGCTTATGAAGGGCAATCAGCGATTGCGCGGCCCGGAACCACATGCTAGTGCACCGCCACATTTCGGTCGCGAAGTCGTCTTGCCGGCTTTGCGCCTATGATACTCGCAGCGTCGGGACCATGCACTCCACCTTCGTCAGGAAGGTCGCCGGTGTGGTTCCTTGAAACGAGAGACGGGAAGCGTGGCTGAAGGCGGATCGCAGGGGACATTGGTGTCGGGCGTAGCTCAGCGCTATGCCACCGCTTTGTTCGAGCTGGCTGAGGAGGCGGGTGCGATCGACACCGTCGCGGCCGCTCTGGATAGCTTCAACGGCCTGCTCACCGAGAGCGAGGATCTCCGTCGCCTGATCGAGAGCCCGGCCTTCACCGCCGAGGAGCAGGTCGCGGCGATCAAGGCCGTGCTCGCCAAGGCCGGCATTACCGGCATCGCCGCCAATTTCATCGGCTTCGTCGCCAGCAAGCGCCGCCTCTTCGCGCTGCCGGGCATGATCGCCGGCTACAAGCGTCTGGTCGCCGAGGCCAAGGGCATCGTCTCCGCCGAGGTGACGGTCGCCGAGGAGCCCGCGGCCAAGCGCGTCGACGAGATCCGTGCGGCGCTGAAGGGCGTCGCCGGCAAGGATGTCGACGTCTCGATCAAGATCGACCCGACCCTGATCGGCGGGCTCATCGTCAAGATGGGCTCCCGCATGGTCGACGCGTCGCTGAAAACCAAACTCAACTCAATTCGTCTTGCCATGAAAGAGGTCGGCTGATGGACATCCGCCCCGCTGAAATCTCCGCCATTCTGAAGGCTCAGATCTCGAATTTCGGCTCGGAAGCTTCGGTCACCGAAGTCGGGCAGGTTCTCTCCGTCGGTGACGGCATCGCCCGCGTCTACGGCCTCGACAAGGTTCAGGCCGGTGAGATGGTCGAGTTCGAGTCCGGCGTGCGCGGCATGGCGCTCAACCTCGAGAGCGACAATGTCGGCGTCGTGATCTTCGGTTCCGACCGTGAGATCAAGGAAGGCCAGACCGTCAAGCGCACCGGCGCCATCGTCGACGTTCCCGTCGGCAAGGAGCTGCTCGGCCGCGTCGTCGACGCTCTCGGCAACCCGATCGACGGCAAGGGCCCGATCAAGGCGAAGGCCCGCGCCCGCGTCGACGTCAAGGCGCCCGGCATCATCCCGCGCAAGTCGGTGCACGAGCCGATGGCGACCGGCCTCAAGGCGGTCGACGCCCTGATCCCGATCGGCCGCGGCCAGCGCGAGCTGATCATCGGCGACCGCCAGACCGGCAAGACCGCGATCGCGCTCGACACGATCCTGAACCAGAAGCCGCTGAACGCCGAAGGCGCGCCGGAGAGCCAGAAGCTCTACTGCGTCTACGTCGCCGTCGGCCAGAAGCGCTCGACCGTCGCCCAGCTTGTGAAGGTGCTCGAAGAGCGTGGCGCGATGGAGTACTCCATCGTCGTGGCGGCCACCGCCTCCGATCCGGCTCCGATGCAGTTCCTGGCGCCGTTCGCCGGCTGCTCGATGGGCGAGTTCTTCCGCGACAACGGCATGCACGCCGTCATCATCTATGACGACCTCTCCAAGCAGGCCGTCGCCTACCGCCAGATGTCGCTGCTGCTGCGCCGCCCGCCGGGCCGCGAGGCCTATCCGGGCGACGTGTTCTATCTCCACTCCCGCCTGCTCGAGCGCGCGGCTAAGATGGGCGAGGCCGCCGGCCTTGGCTCGCTGACCGCTCTGCCGGTCATCGAGACGCAGGCGAACGACGTCTCCGCCTACATCCCGACCAACGTGATCTCGATCACCGACGGCCAGATCTTCCTTGAGACGGACCTGTTCTACCAGGGCATCCGCCCGGCCGTGAACGTCGGTCTCTCGGTGTCGCGCGTCGGTTCGTCGGCGCAGACCAAGGCCACCAAGAAGGTCGCCGGCAAGATCAAGGGCGAGCTCGCCCAGTATCGCGAGATGGCCGCCTTCGCCCAGTTCGGTTCGGACCTCGACGCGGTCACGCAGCGCCTGCTCAACCGCGGTGCCCGCCTGACCGAGCTCCTGAAGCAGCCGCAGTTCTCGCCGCTGAAGATGGAAGAGCAGGTCGTCGTGATCTATGCCGGCGTGAACGGCTATCTCGATGCGCTGCCGGTCAGCAAGGTCCGCGCCTTCGAGGACGGCCTGCTCTCGCTGGTGCGCGGCAAGCATGCCGATATGCTGGGCGAGATCGGCACGTCGAAGGACCTGTCGGACGCCAACGCCGCCAAGCTCAAGGACATCGTCGCGAGCTACGCGAAGTCCTTCGCCTGATCATCATTGCCGGCGCGGCCGAGCCCTGAGCTCCGCCGCGCTGCTTCTCTGGATTGCTTCGTTGCCGCGCCCGCTGCGGCTGACGAGTAGGGGATCAAGATCGGATGCCGTCCCTTAAGGACCTACGCAATCGCATCGCTTCGGTGAAGTCGACGCAGAAGATCACCAAGGCCATGCAGATGGTCGCGGCTGCGAAGCTGCGCCGCGCGCAGACGGCCGCCGAGGCCGCGCGCCCCTATGCCGAGCGCATGGAGACGGTGCTGTCGAACCTCGCGTCCGGCGTGTCCGGTTCGAGCGCGCCGCGCCTGATCGCCGGCACGGGTTCGGACAAGGTGCATCTGCTGCTCGTGCTGACCGCCGAGCGCGGCCTGTGCGGCGCCTTCAACTCCTCGATCGCGCGCCTCGCCCGCGACAAGGCGAATGCGCTGAAGGCCGAGGGCAAGACGGTCAAGATCATCTGCGTCGGCAAGAAGGGCTACGACATCCTGCGTCGCCAGTTCGCGGCGGAGATCATCGAGTTCATCGACCTGCGCGAGTTCAAGCAGGTCGGCTTCGTCAATGCCGAGGCGATCGCCCAGAACGTGCTGGCCCGCTTCGCCAATGGCGAGTTCGACGTCGCGACGCTGTTCTTCTCGCGCTTCCGCTCGGTGATCGCCCAGATCCCGACCGCGCAGCGCATCATCCCGGCCGAGATCCCGGAAGGGACGAAGCAGACCGACGCCGTCTACGATTACGAGCCGGACGAGGGCGAGATTCTGGAAGCGCTGCTGCCGCGCAACCTGACCGTCCAGGTCCTGCGCGGGCTGCTTGAAAACGCCGCCTCCGAACAGGGCGCGCGCATGTCGGCGATGGATTCCGCCACGCGCAACGCCGGCGAGATGATCAAGAAGCAGACGCAGATCTACAACCGCTCGCGCCAGGCGATGATCACGAAGGAACTGATCGAGATCATCTCCGGCGCGGAAGCGCTCTAACCGCCTAATCTTCGCCGGTGGCGCGAGCCGCCGGCTGCCGTCACATCCGAATGCGCTAGTCCCGAGGTTCCGCCATGGCCAAAGCCGCTACCAAGACCACCAAGAAGACCGCCGAGAAGCCCGCCAACACCGGCACCGGCCGCGTTGCCCAGGTCATCGGCGCCGTCGTCGACGTGCAGTTCGACGGCGCCCTGCCGGAGATCCTGAACGCGCTCGAGACCGACAACCTCGGCAACCGCCTCGTCCTCGAGGTCGCCCAGCATCTCGGCGAGAACACCGTCCGCACCATCGCGATGGACTCGACGGAAGGTCTGGTTCGTGGCCAGTCGGTCACCGATACCGGCGCCCCGATCGCGGTTCCGGTCGGCGACGAGACGCTCGGCCGCATCATGAACGTCATCGGCGAGCCGGTCGACGAAGCCGGCCCGATCCTGACCAGCGCCACCCGCGGCATCCACCAGCCGGCCCCGGCCTATTCGGAGCAGTCGACCGAGGCCCAGATCCTCGTCACCGGCATCAAGGTCGTCGACCTGCTGGCGCCTTACGCCAAGGGCGGCAAGGTCGGCCTGTTCGGCGGCGCCGGCGTCGGCAAGACCGTGCTGATCATGGAGCTGATCAACAACGTCGCGAAGGCCCACGGCGGCTACTCCGTGTTCGCCGGCGTCGGCGAGCGCACCCGTGAGGGCAACGATCTCTATCACGAGATGATCGAGTCCAACGTCAACAAGAACCCCAAGGAGAACAACGGTTCGACCGCTGGCTCCAAGTGCGCCCTGGTTTATGGCCAGATGAACGAGCCTCCGGGCGCCCGCATGCGCGTCGCCCTCGCCGGCCTGACCATCGCCGAGGATTTCCGCGACAAGGGCCAGGACGTTCTGTTCTTCGTCGACAACATCTTCCGCTTCACGCAGGCCGGCTCGGAAGTGTCCGCGCTGCTCGGCCGCATTCCTTCGGCGGTGGGCTATCAGCCGACGCTGGCGACCGACATGGGCAACCTGCAGGAGCGCATCACCACCACGAACAAGGGCTCGATCACCTCGGTGCAGGCGATCTACGTCCCGGCGGACGACCTGACCGACCCGGCGCCCGCGACCTCGTTCGCCCACTTGGACGCGCGTACCGTGCTGTCGCGTTCGATCGCCGAAAAGGGCATCTACCCGGCGGTCGACCCGCTCGACTCGACCTCGCGCATGCTCTCGGCCGATATCGTCGGCGAGGAGCACTACGACGTCGCGACCCGCGTTCAGCAGACCCTCCAGCGCTACAAGTCGCTGCAGGACATCATCGCGATCCTGGGCATGGACGAGCTCTCGGAAGACGACAAGCTGACCGTGGCGCGCGCCCGCAAGATCGAGCGCTTCATGTCGCAGCCGTTCTTCGTCGCAGAAGTCTTCACCGGCTCGCCCGGCAAGCTCGTCCCGCTCGAGGACACGATCAAGGGCTTCAAGGGCCTGGTCGAGGGCAAGTACGACCACCTGCCTGAAGCGGCCTTCTACATGGTCGGCTCGATCGACGAAGCCGTCGAGAAGGCGCAGCGCCTGGCCGCCGAGGCCGCGTAAGCGACCGAATGCGTCATCCCCGGGCTTGCCCGGGGATCTCATGACCAGAAACCGCTGGTTTCCGAGATGGCCGGGTCAAGCCCGGCCATGACGAGCCGGGGAGAATGAAACGATGGCCACCTTCAAGTTCGAACTCGTCTCGCCGGAGCGCATCCTGTTCTCGGGCGACGTCGTCAGCGTCATCATCCCCTCGGTCGAGGGTGAGATGACCGTGCTCGCGGGCCACGCGCCGCTCGTCGCGACGCTCAAGGCCGGTATCGTTTTCGTCCAGACGACCGAGAGCAACGGCAAGGAATTCTTCATCAACGGCGGCCTTGTCGAGGTCAACCAGAATTCGACGACGATCCTGGCCGAGCAGGGCCGCTTCATCGAGGACGTCGACACTGCCGTGCTCGACGCCGAGATTCTGACAGCCGAGACCCGTCTCGCCGGTTCGCATAATGACGACGAGAAGAAGCGCCTGCACGATACGCTGGTGCAGCTGCGCGAGTTCAAGCACGTCTTCGAGCAGCGCAAGGCGGCGTGACCCGCGCTTGAGCTTTGGAATTTGGAAAGGGCCGCGCAAGCGGCCCTTTTTCGTTGGCGGCCGACACTCGCGTCATGCTCGGGCTCGACCCGAGCATCTCAAGCCGGGTGAGGCTCCTGCACCTTCTCGTCGCGAGATTCTCGGGTCTGCGCTTCGCTTCGCCCGAGAATGACGACCCAGTTCAACGCGCAAATTGTGCAAACGCCTGCGCCACCTTCTCGTAGACCGGCCGCTTGAACGGCACGACCAGCGCCGGCATCTCTGCGAGCGGGCACCAGCGCCATTCGCTGAATTCCGGCGGCTCGTCGCCATTGGGCTTGCCGATATCCATCGCGCTCTCGTTGCCGGTGAAGCGGAAGGCGACCCAGCGCTGGCGCTGGCCCCGGAAGGCGGCGAGCTTGTGCCAGGGGCCGTCATAGGGCGGGAAATCGTAGCTCCACCACTCCTCGGTCACGGCAAGCAGATCGGCCTCCGTGACGCCCGTTTCCTCCTCCAGCTCGCGGCGGGCGGCGGCGACGATGTCCTCGTCTGGGTCGATGCCGCCTTGCGGCATCTGCCAGTCTAAACCGGGCAGGACGATTTCGGGGCTAGCGCTATGCGAGCGGCCGGCGAAGACGAGACCCTGCGCATTGAACAGGGCGATGCCGACATTGGGACGGTAGGGGAGGTTCATGGCGCGAGCATAGGGCGACGTTACGCGAAGCGGAACCGGCGGAAGTTCAATCGTTCGACTTGGGAACGACACAGGCGAGCAGGCCGGGGAAGCGCTGCTCGATATCGTCGCGGCGGAGCGCATTCATCCGGGTGACGCCCTCGTTGCGGGTGCGGATCAGGCCGGCCTCGCGCAGCACGCGGAAATGGTGGGAGACGCTCGACTTCGGCCGGTCACCCTCCAGGGCCTGGCAGCTCTGCTCACCTTCGACCGCGAGCCGGCGTACGACTTCGAGCCGGAACGGGTCGCTCAGCGCGTGGAAGACGTCTTCGAGCGCGATTTCTTCGGAGGTGGGCAGGCGGGCATGTCGCATGGATGCAGCCTATCACAGGGTTTTGAGCTTGCCAAAGTTCGAAAAATATCGAACTATCGAAACATAGAAACCCACCCGTGTGGAGCCGCATCATGCCTGGCCTGTTTGATCCCTTCAGCCTGAAGGACGTCACCCTTCGCAATCGCATCATCGCCTCGCCGATGTGCCAGTACATGGCGCAGGACGGCGTCGCCAACGAGTGGCACCGGGCGCATCTCGCTGGGCTCGCGCGTGGCGGCACCGGCCTCGTGGTGATCGAGGCGACCGGCGTTTCGCCGGAGGGGCGGATCACGCCCGGCTGCCTCGGGCTGTGGAATGACGGACAGGCGGAAGCGCTGGCGCCGATCGTCGCGGAGATGCGCAAGGCCGGCGCCGTCACCGGCATCCAGATCGGCCATGCCGGGCGCAAGGCCAGCGCCAACCTGCCCTGGGAAGGCGACGACCATATCCCGGCCAATGACGAGCGCGGCTGGGAGACGATCGCGCCGTCGGCGGTGGCGCATGGCGGCGGGCTGCCGCGCGTACCCCGCGCGATGACCACGGCCGATATCGAGCGCGTGCGGAACGATTTCGTCGCGGCGGCGGAGCGCGCCCGCGATATCGGCCTCCAGTGGCTGAAGCTGCACTTCGCTCATGGCTATCTCGCGCAGAACTTCCTGTCGCCGCATGCCAACAAGCGCGAGGATTCCTATGGCGGCAGCTTCGAGAACCGGAGCCGGTTCCTGATCGAGACGCTCGCCGCCGTGCGCAAGGTCTGGCCGGAGAACCGGCCGCTCTCCGCCCGGCTCGGCGTGATCGAATATGACGGGCGCGACGAGGAAACACTGGCCGAAGCGATCGAACTGGTGAAGCGCTTCAAGGCCGAAGGGCTCGATTTCATCGATGTCAGCGTCGGCTTCTCGACCACCGAGGCGAAGATTCCGTGGGGGCCGGCCTTCCTGGGGCCGGTCGCCGAGCGGGTGCGTCGGGAGACTGGTCTGCCGGCCTCGACGAGCTGGTATATCAGCAAGCCCGAGCAGGCCGATGCGCTGGTGCGCGAGGGCAAGGTCGATCTGGTGACGCTGGGCCGGCCGCTGCTGGCCGATCCGCACTGGCCCTATGCGGCGGCGCAGGCGCTGGGCGTCGAGAACGCGGCCTGGGCGACCCTGCCGGCACCCTATGCGCATTGGCTAGCGCGCTACCGCGCCGCCTGAGGGCGTTTCATCCGCAAGATGGGGTGCAGCGATGAGGGGCCGTTCGGCCCCTCATTCGTTTGCAGGAAGGACAGCGGCCGATCCACTGCGAGAATGGCGTGGGCCTGCCTCTCTAAGGGAGACCGCAAGGACCGGCCCGATCTGAAATCGCGACGGAACTTCCGTCACGTTGACGGCATTTCAACATTTTATGATGTCAGGAAGACGGGATGCACGGATATGCCGTGTCCCAGACAGCATGGCGCCCGGAGGCCAGACATGCCGATCGCTTCGCCCTCTCGTTCCTCGATGCTGTGCCGACGCGGGTTCGGTCAGCTGGCGGTGGGAGCCGTGGCGGCCTGTATAGGAGGCGTTGGTGCGGCGCGTGCGCAGGGCAGCACGGCGGTCCGCTTCGCGCTGGACCGGCGTTTCGATGCGCTGACGGCGCCGTTCCTGGCGGCGCAGGATAAGGGCTATTTCGGCACCGAGGGGCTCGATGTCGTGATCGAGTCTGGCAATGGCGCGCGGGCCATGCTCCAGCGGCTTGCATCGGGAGCGCAGGATGCCGGTTTCGGCGACATCAACGCGCTGATCCGTTTCCGCGACGAGAATCCGAGCTCCGATCTCAAGGCCGTGATGATCGTCCATGACCGGCCGGGCTATGCCGTGATCGGCCGCAAGAGCCGGGGGATCACCACCGCGCCGACGAGCCTCGAAGGCCGCAAGCTCGGCACGGCCAGCATCGATGCCAGCTTCGCGCAATGGCCGCTGTTCAAGAGCCTCAACAAGATCGACGACAGCAAGATCCGCATCGAGACCATCGGCCTGCCGGTGCGCGAGCCGATGCTGGCCTCGGGCGAGATCGATGCCCTCTTCGCCTTCGGCCCTTCGACCGCCGTCGCCTTGCGGGCGCGGGGCGTACCGGGCGACGATATCGTGCTGATGGAAATGGCCGAGCATGGCCTCGTGCTCTATGGCAGCGCGGTGATCGTCTCCGGCAAGCTCCTCGCTAGCAAGCCGGATGCGGTGCGTGGGCTGGTGCGCGCCGTGATGCGCGGCATCCGCGATGTCGCCGTCAATCCGGGCGCCGGGGCGCAATTCGTCCTGCGCCGCAACGAGAGCGCTCAGGTCGAGGTCGAACGCGACAAGCTCGCCGCCGTCATCGAACGGAATGTGCTGACACCCTATGTGCGCGCACATGGCCTGGGCGGGATCGACAGCGAGCGCTGGGCGCAGGCGCTGGGCCAGCTCGCACTGGCGGGTGCGTTCCGCGACAAGGCGCGGGCGAGCGATGCCTTCACCGATGCCTATCTGCCCCCCGCCAGTGAACGCATGTTCTGAGCGCATCGTTACGCTGGGAGATGATACGCAAGACGCGGGTGACAGGGGGGAACGGCCTGCCTATCGTGCCGCGCCTTCCACCGGACACGTATCTTGATCCTGCCAGACCTGACCGATTACGCCGCGTTGCGCGAGGGCTTCCGCTGGCGCATTCCCGATCGCTACAACATCGCCGTCGACGTCTGCGATCGCTGGGCCGCTATTGCACCTGATCGTCCGGCGATCATCGAGGTCTCCACGGATTGGCAGGTGAGCCCGGTCAGCTTCAGCTGGCTGCGCGAGCATTCCAATCGCCTGGCGAACGCCCTGCGGGCGCGTGGTGTCGGCCGCGGAGACCGCATCGCCATCCTGCTGCCGCAGGGGCGGGCGGTGCTGGCGGCGCATCTCGCTGCTTACAAGCTCGGCGCGATCGCCGTGCCGCTGGCGGCCTTGTTTGGCGTCGATGCATTGGCCTATCGCCTGACTGATTCCGGGGCCAAGGTCGTGGTCACCAATGCCGGCGGACTGGCGAAGCTCGGCCAGATCACCCAGCCGCTGCCGGAGCTCGCCTTACGCATTTCCACCGACGGCGCCGATGGCGCGGTGGAAGGCTGGGACGCGCTACTGGCGGAGGGCAACCCAGAATTCACGCCGGTCGAGACCACGCCGGATGATCCGGCGCTGATGATCTACACCTCGGGCACGACGGGCAATCCGAAGGGCGCGCTGCACGGCCATCGCGTCCTGCCCGGTCATCTGCCGGGCGTGCAGATGCCGCATGAATTCATGCCGCGGCCCGGCGACCTCGCCTGGACGCCGGCCGACTGGGCCTGGGCCGGTGGCTTGCTCAACATGCTCTTGCCGGCGTTGCATTTCGGCGTCGCGGTGGTGGCGCGGCCGGTGACGCGTTTCGAGCCGGAGGAGGCCTATCGGCTGATCCAGGATCTCGGCATCCGCAACGCCTTCGTGCCGCCGACGGCGCTCCGGATGATGCGCGGCGCCGGTAGCCCGCAGGGACGCTGGAACCTCAACCTGCGCACCGTCGCCGCAGCGGGCGAGGCGCTCGGTGCCGAGACGCTGGAATGGGGGCGCGAGGCGCTTGGGCTGACCATCAACGAGGCCTACGGCCAGACCGAGTGCAATCTCGTGCTGGCGTCGAGCGCGGCGATCGGCATCAGCCGTCCGGGCGCGATCGGCAAGGCGGTGCCCGGCCATGAGGTCGCGATCATCCGGCCGGACGGCACGGTCTGCGCCGCTGGCGAAGAGGGCCAGATCGCGGTGCGCCGGCCCGATCCGGTGATGTTCCTGGAATATTGGCGCAATCCGGAGGCGACGGCGGCCAAGTTCGTCGGCGACTGGATGACGACCGGCGACGAGGGCGTCGAGGACGAGGACGGCTATGTCCGCTTCATCGGCCGCGACGACGACGTCATCACCTCCTCGGGCTATCGCATCGGGCCGGGCGAGATCGAGGATTGCCTGCTGCGGCATCCGGCGGTGGCGCTGGCGGCGGCGGTCGGCAAGCCCGACCCGCTGCGCACCGAGATCGTCAAGGCCTTCGTCGTGCTGAAGCCGGGATATGGCGGCTCGAAGGCCCTGGTCTCCGAGCTTCAGAGCTTCGTGCGGGCGCGGCTCTCCGCCCATGAATATCCGCGCGAGATCGCCTTCCGCGACGAGCTGCCGCTGACGACGACCGGCAAGATCATCCGTCGACTGCTGCGGGCCGAGGCCTGAACAGCGCGCGCGCCATGCGCTCGCGCATATGAATGGCAAGGTCGGCCGGCCGGCGAGCGCGTTGTTGCGGACGCCGGGTCAGGTTGATCGTGCCGAAGGCTTCGTCACGGGCGCCGAAGAGCGGCAGGCCGCCGGGCAAGAGGATCTGCCGGGCGGGGTGCGCCTTGCGCATCATGGCGAGCAGCATCGGCAAGGGCTCCAGATCCGCATAGGCCTCGTCGCCGACGCCGTGATAGAGCCAGCAGGACACGCCCTTTCCGAGCGTGAGGGCGGCGGCGATCGGCCTCTCGTCAAGCACGAGAATGGCGATGCGGCAGAGTTTCTGCCGGCCGAGATCGCGGCTCATGCTGCGCAGGAAGCCGACCTCGCGGGTATCCTGCAAAGTCGCCTTGCCGGCCCGGCCGCGCGAGCCGGAGGCCTCGATCGCCAGCAGGATCTCGACGGCATCGCGTCGGTCGGCCTGGTTCGTGGCCTCGGCGAGGACGAGGCGGCCCTTGTCGCGCAGGGTTTCGTCGGAGGTGGCGATCCGGGCGGTCGGCGGCAATTCGAGCGCTCGCCCGACAAGCGGCTGCCAGCCGACGGCCACGCCATGCCTGTCGGCAACGCGCGCGAGCGTGGTCGCGAAGGCGCCTGCCGGGTCGATTCCCGACAGGGAGAACACCGCGGAGACGCTGCTGAGCCCACGCCAGTCGCGGAGGAAGGCTGCGAGCGTGGAGGCGGCGAAGGTGCTGTCGATCAGCGGCGTGCCGTTCAACAGGCGCGGATCGGCGAAGCCTTCCAGCGTATCGGACGCGAGGAGGCGGCGGCGTGTGCGGCAGGGAACGAGTCCGACGAGTCGGCGCCGTTCCGAGCCGGGATTTCCCTGCCAGAGCAACATGAGTTCGGCGTCGCGGAAGGAGACGAGATGCTGTGCGGCGGCGAGCGCGAAGCCCGGCTCGAGGCAGGGATTGGCTTCGAGAGCGCGGCTCGCAAGGTCCGCCCATTCGTGGCGGATGGAATCGCAGGCGCCGAGCGCCTTCAACTCGCTGTAGATCGCCGCATCGGGATGGGGTGGCGGCAGGTTCGGCAGGATCGCTGTCGCGCTGCCTTCGGTCGCCGCCAGAGCTCTGATCGTGCTCATCTGCCCCGTACCCTTCCTGGATCGTTCCGGCGCATGGCTGTGCCGGAATGACAAGGCGCGCAGGCGCGCCTCGTGGCTTGCAGGGTTGGGTTCAAGAAACGGGCCGGGGGAATCAGGCGGTTTGCGGTTGCGCCGTTGCTTGCCCGAGGAAGGCGGACCAGAGCTTGCGGACGGTGTTCTCGTCGATGTCCTTGACGATCAGGACGAGGCGCGAGCGATGGTCGGAATCCGGCCAGGAATCGAGCTGGATCGGCGGATGCAGGATCTGCTGGACGGCGTGGACCAGCAGCGGCCGGCCGGGCTCTCCCGCGATGTCAACCAGCCCCTTGAGCCGCAGCAGGCGCGGGCCGTGGATCGAGCGCAGGAGGGTCCAGAACAGCTCGAACGTGGTGCGGGCGACCGGCTGTTCGGCGGTCAAGACGAAGGCGCGGATCGAGGCGTCGTGGCGGTTGACGTCATGCGGGTCCTGCCCATGGGCGTGGTCGTGACCATGGTGGTGGTGATCGCCGTTGTGGTGGTCGTGATCATGATGATGGTGGCGGGGCAGGGAGTCCTCGGCCAGCCAGTGGCGCAGGGCGTGGGGTTGTTTCGCGAGATCGTAGAGGCCGGCGCCGATCAGGTCGTTGGCAGGTGTGCCGGGCGGCAGGATCGCGATGCCCGGATTGAGGCTGTCGAGGCGTTCCCGCAAAGCGGCGACGGCGTCCGGTGTGGCAAGCTCGGCCTTGGTCAGGACCAGACGGTCGGCGGCGACGACCTGCCGGCGGGCTTCCTCATGCGCATCGAGCGTCGCTATGCCGTTCACGGCATCGACCAGCGTGACCACGCCGTCGAGCCGGAAGCGCATGGCGAGATAGGGATGGTTGATCAGGACGTTGAGGATCGGCGCGGGGTCGGCGAGGCCGGTGGTCTCGATGACGAGGCGCGAGAAAGGGGCGATACGGCCGTTGTCGCGCCAGCGCAGCAGGTCCTCCAGCGTGACGATGAGATCGTCGCGGATCGTGCAGCAGAGGCAGCCGGATTCGAGGAGGATCATGTTCTCCTCGACACCCTCGATCATCAGGTGGTCGAGGCCGATCTCGCCGAACTCGTTGACGAGCACGAGCGTGCCCGCGAGTGACGGGTCTTTGAGCAGGCGGTTCAGCAAGGTGGTCTTGCCGGCGCCGAGAAAGCCGGTCAGCAGGGTCAGCGGAACGGGAAGGGGGCGGGCAGGGTCGCCGGTCATGGATCGCAGGCCTCTAGGACATCGGATCAGTCCGATGTCCCATCAAAGGGATCGATCATCTGTTCCGCGCCCAAAGGTGCGGGATGATCTAGGCAGGCACGGTGCTCCGCCTCGTTTGTTCTAGTATTACATTAGTGGCGATGGCGGCGATGACAAGAGCGCAGCCGGCATACTGCAGCGGCCCCAGCCGCTCGGCGAGCACGAAGGCGGCGATGATCACCGCGAAGACCGGCTCGGCGCAGAAGGCGAGGCCGGCGGGGCCGGGCGCGATGCGGGCGAGCGCCAGGATCTGGAACAGGAAGCCGATGATATAGCCGCCATAGGTGATGGCGACGGCGATCGGCGCGAGCAGGAAGGTCTGCGGCGGCAGGAAGCCGCCCGTCGCCAGCAGCACCAGCCCGGCGACGGGCAGGATGACGACATGCGACCAGAACAGCTTGGGCAAGGTCGGTGTCTCCGCGCAGCGGGCTGCGGCGAAGAACTGGGCGGCGGCGCAGACACTCGCCAGCCCCGCCAGAGCGAGGCCTCGCGGATCAAGTCCGTGAAGATCGGGGCCGACGACAAGGGCGATGCCGAGGAAGGCGACGAGCGCGACAGCTAGCCTGTCGGCGCGGAAGGGGGCCGGGGTCAGCACCGGCTCGGCCAGCACGATCAGGACCGGGAAGGTGTAGAACACCACGGCGGCGACCGAGACGGGGACGAAGGCGACCGAGGAGAGATAGGCGATGCCGACCAGCGCCGTCGCCAGGCCGAAGAGCAGAACGGGCTGACGCTCTTCGCGCCGCAGGGCGAGTGAGCCACGCCAGAGATAGGCGACGCCGCCGACGAGGACGAGCATCAGCAGGACACGGTAGAAGACGAGGAGCGGGCCGCTCAGGCCGGCCTGCCCGGCGATCTGGGCGCTGACGATATTGGTGCCGAAAGCGGCGGCCGAGGCGAGCGCCAGGGCAAGCCCCTGGCGCTCGCTCATGCGATCCCGCTCAGGGCCTCCGGAGTCCAATCCAGCCTCAGGCGTCGCTGGCGGGCTTGGTCTTGGTGCCGGGCTTCGCCGCAGACGGCTTCACGGCGGCTTCCGCAGGCTTGGGCTTGGTCGGTACGGCGCGGGCTGGCGGCGTCTTGATCGGCTGGGCCTTTGCCGGCTGGGCTTTGGCGGCCGCCTGCGCCTTTTCAGGCTTGGCGTTGCGCGAGGCCGGCTTGATGCCGGCGGCCGCGCCGGGGCGCAGGCTCGCGGCATTGGCCGCACCTGCCTGCACGGCGCCCTGCAGGCGCAGCGGGCCGGATTCGAAGGCATCGCTGGAGGGTTGGACCGGCGTATTCGCCGGCGCGAAGGCGTTGGCGCCGCGCGGGATCGCGCCATTGCTCGAGGCGGTGCGGCGGGTCGGCGGCACGACGAGGCCGGCCGCGACCGGGGCTTCTGGTTCGATGGTCGGGGTGCCGCGCGCGACACGCGAGCTCGGCTGCGCCGCCGCATTGGCCGCGAGCGGGGCGGATGCCGAACCGGGGCTGCGGCCAAAGGAGACCTGCATCGGAACCACCTCGGCGCGCGGGCCAAGCGTGACGCGACCGCGCGGCGAGCGGGTCGCGACCGGGCCTGCCGACTGGGTGGTGAAGGCTGTGGCGAAGCGCCCGCCGTCGGAATCGTTGCCGCTGGTGGCAGTTGCGGCAGCCGCGATCGGGCCGGAGAGATCGGCATCGTCGGCCAGCGCGACCCCGCCGCCGCGATTGCGGACTTCGTCGCAGATATTGGGCGCGCGGGCGCCACTGGGCGGCATCGAGGAGACGCTGTAACCGGAGCCACCCCAGGAGGCGAAGCCCTCGTCGAGGAGCTGGGCGGCCTTGACCGTGCGGTCGGTGCCCGAGGTCGAGCCCAGCACGACGGCGATGAGCGTGCGCCCGCCGCGGCTCGCGGTCGCGACGACATTGAAGCCCGAGGCGCAGGTGAAGCCGGTCTTCATGCCGCCGACGCCGGAATAGCGGCCGACCAGCCCGTTGGTGTTGTGCATCACCTGCTTGCCGAGCTGCACGGCCGAGGTGCCCCAGTAATCGGAGTACTGCGCGTAATCATGCATCAGCGCCATGGCGAGCACGGCGAGGTCGCGGGCGCTGGTCTGCTGGTCCGGATGGTCCCAGCCATTGGGATTGACGAAACGGGTGTCGCGCATGCCGAGGCGCTGGGCCTCCGCATTCATCATGGCGACGAAGGTCGGAACGTCGCCGCCGACGCCTTCGGCCACGACATAGGCGATGTCGTTGGCCGATTTCACCATCATGATGCGCAGCGCGTTGTCGAGCGTGATCTCCGACCCCGGCCTTGCATAGACCTTCACACGGGGCTGGCTCGCGGCGAGCTTCGAGACCGGGATCGCGGTCTCCAGCCCGAGGCGTCCTTCCCGGATCGCCTTCAGCGCGAGATAGAGCGTCATCATCTTGGTCGTGGAGGCGGGGCGCCAGGCCTGGCTGCCGTTCTCGCTCGACAGCACGGAGCCGCTGGACGCGTCGATGACGAGGCTCGTCCCAGCTGAGGCCGGTCCGGTCAGAACGGCGCCAAGGACGAAAGCGGCGGCTGCGAGGCGGGGAGCGATCATCGGGCGGTCTTGAACCTGTCTTGCTCGGAGCGGTCTTGTGGCGGGTGACGACGGCGCAGGGTTCAACGCGACGCATGCGGCAATTTCGAGACGGCCGCCGCATTCGTCCGCCCGTGAATGCATACCTACCCTCTGCGCAGCGATTTGCCTAGCTGCGGCGGCCGGTCCACAAGCGGCGGGTTCTCATGCTCTTCCGAGGCTTGTCGCGTGGCTTTCGGCCTTCTCTGGATACCGGCGACGATCGCCGCCTCGCTCCTGCAGACCGCGCGCAATCTGGCGCAGCGCTCACTCACCGACATCATCGGCGTCGTCGGCGCCACGCAGGTGCGCTTCCTGTTCGGCCTGCCCTTCGCCATGCTGTTTCTGGCGCTGGCTTGCCTCGGCCTGCAGCGCCTGCCGCCGGATATCGGCATGGCCTCGCTCGGCTACACGCTCTGGGGCGCGCTGACGCAGATCGCGGCCACCGCCCTGATGCTGGCGGCGATGCGTGAACGCTCCTTCGCGGTGACGACCGCCTATACCAAGACCGAGCCGGTGCAGGTCGCGCTGTTCGGCGCCCTGCTGCTCGACGACGCGCTGACGCCGATGAAATTCCTGGCGATCGCGATCGCGACGGCCGGTGTGATCGTGGTGTCATGGAAGCCTGGCGAGAAGCTGACCCGGGCGGGCTTGCGGCCGGCCGTATTCGGCATCGTCTCGGGAGCCTTCTTCGCATTGTCGGCGATCGGTTTCCGCGGCGGCATCCAGGCCTTGCCGGAGGGCTCGTTCCTGATCCGCGCCTCGACCATCCTCGTGCTCGGCCTCGGGCTCCAGACCTTGCTGCTGGTGGTCTATATGCTCATCGCCGACCGGCAGGCGCTGATCCTCAGCCTGAAGAGCTGGCGCCGCTCGCTTTCGGCCGGGTTCCTCGGTGCCGCCGCTTCGCAATTCTGGTTCATCGGCTTTTCGCTGACGACGGCGGCCAATGTCCGGACGCTGGCGCTGATCGAGGTGCCGCTGGCGCAGATCGCTTCCCGCAAATTGTTCGCGGAAGGCACGAGCCGGCGCGAGATGCTGGGCATGGCGATGATCGTCGGCGGGGTCGGGCTGCTGCTCTCGCTGGCGTTGCAGTGACCCGGCCGGCCGGCTAGTGCTGGAGGCAGAAGCCTTCGCCAGCCGATCCGCGCACGGCCACCATGCGCGGATACCGGCTTGCCGGGCGGCGCAAGGCTGCCAAGATAACGTGTAGCTGCACAGTAAGGGAGATTTCGCCATGAGCGCTGCGATCGTCGGCTGGGCCCATACACCGTTCGGCAAGCAGGATGCCGAGACCGTCGAAAGCCTGATCGTGCGGGTGGCGGTCGAAGCCCTCGTCGATGCCGGCATCACCGCCGACGATGTCGACGAGATCGTGCTCGGCCATTACAACGCCGGCTTCTCGGCCCAGGACTTCACGGCATCGCTGGTGCTGCAGGCCGATCCGGCGCTGCGCTTCAAGCCGACCACTCGCGTCGAGAATGCCTGCGCTACCGGCTCGGCCGCGGTGCATCAGGGTGTACGCGCGATCAAGGCCGGCGCTGCCAAGGTCGTGCTCGTCGTCGGCGTCGAGCAGATGACGAAGACGCCCGGTCCCGAGATCGGCAAGAACCTGCTCAAGGCCTCCTATCTCCCCGAGGATAGCGAAGTGCAGGGCGGCTTCGCCGGTGTCTTCGGCAAGATCGCGGCAGCCTATTTCCAGCGCCATGGCGACCAGTCCGACGCGCTCGCGATGATCGCGGCGAAGAACCACAAGAACGGCGTCGCGAACCCCTATGCCCAGATGCGCAAGGATCTCGGCTACGCCTTCTGCCGCGAGGAGAGCGAGAAGAACCCCTATGTCGCTGGTCCGCTGAAGCGCACCGACTGCTCGCTGGTCTCGGACGGCGCCGCCGCGCTGGTGCTGGCCGACGAGGAGACCGCGCTGCGCATGCGTCGCGCCGTCGGCTTCCGCGGCATGGCCCATGTCCAGGATTTCCTGCCGATGTCGAAGCGCGACATCCTGAAATTCGAGGGCGGTGCGCTGGCCTGGAAGCAGGCTCTGGCCAATGCCGGCGTGACGCTCGACGATCTCTCCTTCGTCGAGACGCATGATTGCTTCACCGTTGCCGAGCTGATCGAATACGAGGCGATGGGCCTGACCAAGGAAGGCGACGGCGCCCGCGCCATCAAGGAAGGCTGGACGCAGAAGGACGGCAAGCTGCCGGTCAACGTCTCCGGCGGCCTCAAGGCCAAGGGCCACCCGATCGGCGCGACCGGCGTCTCGATGCATGTGCTCTCGGCCATGCAGCTGGTGGGCGAGGCGCCGGAGGGCATGCAGCTCGACAGCCCGCGCCTTGGCGGCATCTTCAACATGGGCGGGGCAGCGGTCGCCAACTACGTCTCCGTGCTCGAACGCATCAAGTAAGCCTGCGACCGGCCGGCAGAAGCGGAATTTCCGACGTGATCGTCTTCATTGCGCTGCTGCCGGCTTATGTCCTCTCGATCTTCTACCGCTCCTTCCTGAGCGTGATCGCCGGACCGGTCATGGCCGATCTCAATATCGGCCCGGCTGCCTTCGGCCTGCTCGGTGCTGCCTGGTTCATGGCCTTCGCGCTGGCGCAGTTTCCGGTCGGTTGGGCGCTCGACCGGCTCGGGCCGCGCCGGACGGTGGCCTTCGCGATGGCGATCGGCACCGTCGGCGCCTTCCTGCTCACGCAGGCCGGCAGCGCGGGCATGGCGGCCTTCGCGATGGCGCTGATCGGCATCGGCTGCTCGCCGGTCTTCATGTCCTCGCTGTTCCTGTTCGCGCGCAATGCCGCGCCCCAGCGTTTCGGCCTGCTGACCTCGCTGTTCATCGCGCTGGGCTCGCTCGGCAATATCGCGGGCGCTGCGCCGCTCGCCATCGCCGCCGGGCATTTCGGCTGGCGCGGTGCGATGATGGCGATGGCCGTGGGTTTCCTCGTCGCGACCGTGCTGGCGGTGGTGCTGGTGCGCGACCCGCCGCCGCGCCCGGCTTCGGCCAAGCCAGACGAGGGCCTGCTG
The DNA here is from genome assembly GCF_059416005.1 of Allobosea sp. GW821-FHT09G06. Taxonomy (NCBI): domain Bacteria; kingdom Pseudomonadati; phylum Pseudomonadota; class Alphaproteobacteria; order Hyphomicrobiales; family Alloboseaceae; genus Allobosea; species Allobosea sp. GW821-FHT09G06. Next base: position 561,490 of record NZ_JBWKOI010000001.1, read on the forward strand.
CAAGGGCTCGCCAGCATTCTGGCGCTCAAGCCGCTCTGGCTGATCGCGCCCTTGACCATCACCGGCTATGCCATCGTCGCGACGGCGCGCGGGCTCTGGATCGGGCCGTTCATGACGCAGGTCCATGGGTTCGATCCGGTCTCGGCCGGCCATGCCGCCTCGATCATGGCGGCCGCGATGATCGTCGGCGCCTTCGTCTATGGCTGGCTCGAAAGCCGCACCGGCCGCGCCAAGACGATCGTCACCTGGGGCACGCTATTGACGGCGCTCGGCTTCGCCGCGCTGGCGCTGAGCGGGCAGCAATCGCATCTGACGGCGGTGGCGCTGTTCTCGCTCGTCGGTGCTGCCGGCTTCACCTATGCGATCCTGATGGCGCATGCGCGGCAGTTCTTCCCCGAGCATCTGATCGGGCGCGGCATGACCTTCGTGAACTTCCTCTTCATCGCGGGGGCGGGGGCGCTGCAGTCGGTTTCCGGCTGGTTCATCGCCGAGCAGCGCGCGGCCGGGCTCGACGCGGCCACGACCTTCGCCAACCTGCACTGGGCCTTCGCCGCGCTGCTGCTGGCCTCGGTCGCGGTCTACGCGCTGTCGCCGGCGCGGCCGAAGCGCTGACGATCGATCTCCCTTGCTGCTGGGTGTGGCAGGTATTACTTTTCTCTGGAGAGTAATACGGAGGCTGCGATGGCGACGACGGTCACCAGCAAGGGGCAGGTCACGATCCCCAAGGCCGTGCGCGACAGGCTCGGCATCAAGCCGGGCCATGCGGTGGATTTCCGGGTGGAGCCGGACGGCAAGGTCGTGCTGCTGAAGGCGAATGCGGAAACGCTGCGAAGCCGGCTTGAAGCGTTGCGTGGCATCGCCGGGCCGGGGCCGAGCACGGATGAGATCATGGAAATGTCGCGTGGCGAGGACTGAGTGGTCCTCGTCGATAGCAACGTCTTGCTCGATCTCTTCACCGGCGACCCGGAATGGAGCCCTTGGTCGATCGCGCGGATCGAGGAGCTTTCGGCGGAAGCGCCGCTCGTTATCAATGATATCGTCTATGCGGAGGTGTCGATCCGCTTCGGCAGCGTCGGCGAAGTCGACGATGCAATCCGGCAGGCCGGACTTCAGATGAACGCAATACCCCGACAGGCATTGTTCCATGCAGGCAAGGTCTTCAGGCGCTATCGTGCAGCCGGGGGCAATCGCACCGGTGTCCTGCCGGATTTCTTCATCGGTGCGCATGCCGAGACGAAAGGCCTGCGCCTGCTCACCCGCGATGTCCGGCGCTACAGGACCTACTTCCCCTCGGTCGAGCTGATCGCGCCGGATTAGGCGTGAGTTTCAGCCCTCCTCCGGAGCCTTCGCCGCGATCGCGAGGGCATGGACGCGGTCTGCCAGTTCCTGCGCCAGCGCGGCGTTGACGAGGCGGTGGCGCTCCAGCCGGGACTTGCCGGAAAAGGCTTCCGACACGATATTGACGCGGAAGTGAGTCTCGCCGCCTTCGCGCCAGCCGCCATGGCCCTGATGCTGGTGCGACTCGTCGATCACCTTCAGGTCCTGTGGCGCAAAGGCCTCGGTCAGCTTTCGCGTGATTCTTTCGCTGATTGAGGTCATGATCGCGCCACCGTTGCCATGATTGTTCGTTGGTTCGGCGATGTGCTGCATTGCACTTGCCGGCCCTAGCTCCTGCGTCTCATAACCCGTCGACGATGAACATCAACTCACGCCTTTTCGACAGCATCAGGATCGGAGCTTCCGAGACGGAAGCGCCGCTGGAGAACGACGCGCCGCGTTGCGACCATCCGGGCTGCGCGCGCGCCGGCGAATTCCGCGCGCCGAAGGGCCGTGGCCGCGAAGGCCAGTTCTTCCTGTTCTGCATGGACCATGTGAAGGCCTATAACGCGACCTACAATTATTTCGCCGGCATGGATGACGAGGCGCTGGCTGCCTACGCCAAGCAGGAGGAGATCGGCCATCGGCCGACCTGGAAGCTCGGCGTCAATTCCAAGGCGGCGCGGATGTCGCAGCGCGGGCGCAAGGCGAATGGCGAGGCCAGCGCCGACATGCACGACGCCTTCAACCTGTTCGGCGCCCGCAACAAGCAGCAGGCGGCCCAGCCGGAATCGCGCGTCGGCATCGTCGCGCGCAAGGCGCTGGATACGCTCGGGTTGGACGACACGGCGGATTCCGCGGCGATCAAGGCGCGCTACAAGGAATTGGTGAAGCGCTTCCACCCGGACGCCAATGGCGGCGACCGCTCGCGCGAGGGCACGCTTCAGGAGATCCTGAAGGCGTATCAGCAGTTGAAGAGCGTGGGGATGGTCTGAGGGGCGTCATCCCGTGCGCGTTGCGGCACGCAGTGCTGCGACGCAGACACGGGACCGTGCGCAGAAAAAAGCGCCCTCTCGTCACGCGGTCCCGCATCTGCGCAGCAGCACTGCGTGCCGCAGCGCGTGCGGGAAGACAGCCGTCCTTTTGGGCGCTACCCCCTCTTCGCCGCCAATCCCGCGACATCGGCGATGATGCCGTCCAGCGCGAAATCCTTGGGCGTATAGACCCGCGCCACGCCCATGTTGCGCAGCGCGTTCTCGTCGTCGGGCGGGATGATGCCGCCGACCACCACGGGCACGTCCATGCCGGCGACGCGCAGCCGCGCCGTGACGTCGCGCACCAGCGGCAGATGCGAGCCGGAGAGGATCGAGAGCCCGATGATGTCGGCCTGCTGCTCCCTGGCCTCGCTGACGATCTCCTCCGGCGTCTGGCGGATGCCGCCATAGCTGACGCTCATTCCGGCATCGCGGGCGCGCACGGCGATCTGCTCGGCGCCATTCGAGTGCCCGTCGAGGCCGGGCTTGCCGACGAGGAAGCGCGGCGGGCGGCCGAGCCGCTCGGTCGCCTTCTCCACCGCGGCCTTGGCGGTGGCGAGGCCTGCCGCGTCGCCCAGCTTCTTGGTGTCGACGCCTGTCGGGGCGCGGTATTCGCCGAAGATCTCGCGGAGCGTCTGCGCCCATTCGCCGGTGGTGACGCCGGCCTTGGCGCAGGCGATCGAGGCCGGCATGACGTTGCGGTTCTCGCGGGCGCTGGCGGCGAGTTCTGCGAGCGCTGCTTCGGCCGCCTTCGCGTCGCGGGCTGAGCGCCAGGCCTTGAGGCGGGCGATGGCCTCGGTCTCGACCGAATCCGGCACGGTGACGACATTGCCGTCGCCGGCCGAGAGCGGCGAGGGCTCGCTGTTGGTGAACTTGTTGACGCCGACGACGACCTGCTCGCCGCGCTCGATCGCCTCGATGCGGCGCGCGCCGTTCTCGACCAGCGCCATCTTCATGTAGCCGCTTTCGACGGCGGCGAGCGCGCCGCCCATGTCGTCGATCTTGGCGAGTTCCTCCAGGGCTGCGGCCTTGAGCTCCGCCACCTTGGCATCGACCACGGTCGAGCCGTCGAAGATGTCGCCGAATTCGAGCAGGTCGGTCTCATAGGCCAGGACCTGCTGCATGCGCAGCGACCATTGCTGATCGAAGGGGCGGGGCAGGCCGAGCGCCTCGTTCCAGGCCGGGAGCTGGACGGCGCGGGCGCGGGCCTTCTTCGACAACGTGACCGCCAGCATCTCGATCAGGATGCGATAGACGTTGTTCTCGGGCTGCGGCTCGGTCAGCCCCAGCGAATTCACCTGCACGCCATAGCGGAAGCGCCGCATCGCCTCATCGGCGATGCCGTAGCGGCCAAGCGTGATCTCGTCCCAGAGCTCGACGAAAGCCCGCATCTTGCAGAGCTCGGTGACGAAGCGCATCCCGGCATTCACGAAGAACGAGATGCGACCGACGGTGCCGGGGAATTCCTCGGCGGAGACTTCCGGCCGGGCGCGGATCGAATCGAGCAGGGCAATAGCCGTCGCCAGCGCGAAGGAGAGTTCCTGCACCGGCGAGGCGCCGGCCTCCTGCAGGTGATAGGAGCAGACGTTGGTCGGGTTCCATTTCGGCAATTCGCTGGCCGTGAAGACGACGATGTCGGTGGTGAGCTGCATCGAGGGGCGCGGCGGGAAGACATAGGTGCCGCGCGAGAGATACTCTTTCACGAGGTCGTTCTGGGTCGTGCCCTGCAAGAGCTTGCGGTCGGCGCCCTGCTCGTCGGCGACGGCGATATAGAGCGAAAGCAGCCAGGCCGCCGTCGCGTTGATCGTCATCGAGGTGTTCATCTGCGCCAGCGGAATCTGGTCGAACAGCGCCCGCATGTCGCCGAGATGGGAGATCGGCACGCCGACCTTGCCGACCTCGCCGCGCGCCAGGACATGGTCCGGGTCGTAGCCGGTCTGCGTCGGCAGGTCGAAGGCGACGGAGAGGCCTGTCTGGCCCTTGGCGAGATTGCCGCGATAGAGCTTGTTGGATTCGGCCGCGTCGGAATGGCCCGCATAGGTGCGGAAGATCCACGGCTTGTCGCGCTGGGCCGTTTCCCGGCCGCCTCGTTCCGTCGCGGTCATGGCGTCTCCCCGTATTGCAGAGCAATCTGAATGTTGCACTGCGGCGAAGATAACGCCAGAGCTTCGGCTATGTCCCGTGCGACGTTAGGCGGACGCGTTTTTTGTTCAGCCCTCATCCTGAGGAGCCGCGCCAGCAACGTCTCGAAGACGGTCCAGACGGCTCCGTAACCTCGTAAGACATCCTTCGGGACGCAGCCTTTCGGCTGCGCCTCAAGAGAAAGACCGCTGAGATTTCCGGTGGGTTCGCGCGCTTATCGCGAGGGCAGGCTGCCGCGGATGTCGGAGGCCTGCAGCAGCGCCACGCGGCGATCGTCCCTCGGCGGGGCGACGAAGGCGCGCAAGGGCGCCTTGGGCAGGTCGAGATCGAGCGGACGGCCAGGCGGCAGCGGCGCGTTCTTGACCAGTGTGACCAGGGGCGTCTCGAGCGCCGGCCGCTGCGGCGCAGGCATCTCGGGTGCGAAGGCGAGCGGCGCCGAGGCGAAGGAGGTCGCCGTCGTTGCCGACGAAGACACGGTCGTAAGCGGCACGGATGTGGTGGTGGCCGAGGCGAGCTGGATCGCCGGCTCCTCGATGCGGCGGCGCTCCGGACGCTCGCCCCTCACGTAAAAGGCGTTGCCGCCCGCCACCGTCACGTAATGCATGTTGTTGTAGCCGAAGCGCAGGCCGGCCATGTGGAAATGCTTGGCGGCGCCGACAGCCTCGTTGCGGCGGCCGTTGAGGATATCCTCGGCGATGGCCTGGACATTGGGCAGGACCTTGTCCGTCATCGGGCGGGTCAGCACGCCTGTGGCGAACTGGCGGGGCGCGCCGACGACGCCGCAGATCGTTTCGGGATATTTCGCCGATTCGACCCGGTTCATCACGACCGTGCCAACGCCGAGCAGACCCGACTCGCTCGAGCGGTTCGATTCGAAATACATCGCGCGGACAAGGCACTCCTTCTCGCGCGGATCGGCCTTGGCCAGTGCAACCGCATGCCTGCGGGCCTTGGCGGGCTCTTTCGTGGCGGGAGCGGCGGCGGCGGAGGTCGCCGCCGTCTCGATCGGGGATAGGCTGCAGGCGCCGAGAGCAGGGGCTGCCAGCACCATCAGAAGCGGGATCGCCTTGCTGCCATGCCGGATTTTTCCACCGGAACGAAGACCATGCACAGCGATCGCAGTCCGCTTCATGCGGCAACCTCCTGAGTTCCGGACCCGTGATCGCCGTGGGCGGCAAACCGGGATTGCCGGCAAGGAACCGCGAATTCCTTAACAGAAAGTTAATCCGGGACGGAAGGGGGGAGGCGGCGTCGCGAGCCTTGGCGCGTCTCCCGGCCAGCGAAGCCGGGCCGGTAGCGCCTTGTTCCAAAACGAAAAAGACCCTGACGCCGCGCCGAAAATTTTCGTACGCGCCGCCTCGGTTTCCTTGCCAGAACCGTAATGTTCGCGTCTACGAAGTCGCCGTAAGCGCGGCTTTGTGACCAGAGCCGACCCGAGAGCGCGTCAGTTCCCGGAGCCCGGCAGGCGGGGCAAGGGGAGGAACTCGACGCCTTCCTCATGCAGCATCCGGGCATCGTCCGGCGTCGCCTCGCCATAGATGGCGCGCTCTTCCGCCTCGCCGTGATGGATCTTAAGCGCCTCGTCGGCGAAGCGCTGGCCGACATGCTCGGCATTCTCGCTGACATGCCGGTGCAGGGCCGTCACCATCTCGCGAAAGGCCTGCTCCTTCTCGCCCATCAGCGCGACGGGAGCCGGGGGCGCTGCGGCGGGAGCGGACGCCTCCACGGCCGGGGCAGGTGATTTCGGGCCGAGATCGGTGCGCGCGACATTGGGCGACATCACCGCGCGCTCGACCTTGGCGCTGTTGCAGACAGGGCAAGAGACGAAGCCGCGCTTCGCCTGATCCTCGAAGCTGGCCGAGGAGGCGAACCAGCTTTCGAATTCATGGGCGGCGTCGCAGATGAGGGCGTAGCGGATCATGTCGTCATAGATGGTGACGGGGTGTCACCAAGGCAATTGGGGCGGCCGGGTGCGTCAGGCGGCGAGAAGCTTGTCGAGCTCGCCGCGGGCGTCGAGCGCGTGGATATCGTCGGAGCCGCCGACATGCTGCTCGCCGATGAAGATCTGCGGAACCGAGGTGCGTCCGCCGGAGCGGGCGGTCATGGCCTGGCGCAATTCCGGCTTGCCGTCGACATCGATCTCGGTGAAGGCCACGCCCTTGCGCGTCAGCAGCGCCTTGGCGGCCTTGCAATAGGGGCACCAGGACGTGGTGTAGATCGTGACCGGCGGCATGAAGGCGTGTCTCTCGTTGCGATGTCCCTCATGTAGTGACTTCCCGGCCATCCGTCACGACCCGCGCGAAGGTCAGGACGTCGACGGCGCTCGCGCCGGCTCGCAACAGGGCGCGCGAGGCGGCATTGACCGTGGCGCCTGTGGTCAGCACGTCGTCGACGAGCAGGACGCGCCGGCCTTCGACCAGCCCGCGCGCCGTCACAGGGACATAAAACGCGCCCTGGAGGTTCTCTGCGCGCTGGGCGCGCGTCAGCCCGACCTGCTGGCGGGTGCGGCGGATGCGCGTGAGGGCCTTTGCCGCGAGCGGCAGCCCGGTCTCGCGGGCGACCACCTGCGCCAGGGCGGCGGCCTGGTTGAAACGCCGGCGCCAGAGCCGAGTCCGGTGCAAGGGGACCGGCAGGACGAGATCCGTATCTGAGGTGAGTTCGCGCCCGGCCTGCGTCATCATCCGGCCCAGCGTCAGCGAGAGCTCGACGCGGTCGCCGTATTTCAGGCGATGGACGAGCTCGCGGGCGGTGCCGTCGAAGCGGCAGACGGCCCGTGCCCGGGCGAAGACCGGCGGATCGGCGATCGCGGCCGGCGAAAGCAGGCCGTTGCCGAGATCGACGGCGAAGGGCGTGCCGAGGCGCTCGCAGTAAGGGCGCTCGATGAAGCCGATACCGCGCCAGCAGGCCGGGCACAGCGCCTGGGCCTCGCCGGTCGCGGCCTGGCAGGCGATGCAGCTCGGCGGATAGACGACGCCGATCAAGCCGCGCAGTCCGGACCGGACGGAGAGGCGCGCGCGCCCAACGGAGGCCTGCCAAAGCTCTTTCGCGGAACGAGAACTTGCAGCGGCGCTCGTCGTGGATGGCGCCGGCGTCCGCTCGGGCGCGGCCTCGTCATCGGGGCTGTCGATTCGCCATTCCGGCATGGTTCCGTTGCCGTCCGACCATCTGGGCCGGCACAGGCCGGCTCGGAAAGCGAGCTTCGCGCGTCGCGTGGCGAAGAACAACCGCGGATAGCGATCCGGTGATCGAGGAGGCTCCATCTGATCGGCGACGGCTTCGCATCGTTCGGTCGGGTTCGGGGGAAATGGCCGGAAGGCGCCATCGCAGGGCGATCCGGCAACGTGGTCATCCGGGGATTTCGTTGCGTTCCGAGTGGGTTTTTCGGACTTTTTCGCAAGCCAGGCATCTTTATGCGGTTGGCATACAAAAAGCTGTTGCAGGCCCGCATTTGTCCGACTACATAGGCGCCCTCGGCCAGCGCTGCTCCCTTCGTCTAGCGGTCTAGGACGTCGCCCTCTCACGGCGAAAACAGGGGTTCGAGTCCCCTAGGGAGCGCCATTAAAATCAAGCGCTTAGCTTGGTTTCGCCGGCAAGCCACACAGAGACGCCACATAGCCAAACGCCTTGCTGGCGCATTGGGCTTTTGGCATTGGGGCTATGCTTGGCGGCCGCGGGCTGTACGACGAACGCCGAGATTGCCGCGTAGCGCGAGGCGGAATCCGTAGCCATCACGGCGAGATCGCGCAGTACCATGCGGATTGCCTTCCGAGCGTCGGGGCTCCTCCATCCCGGAAATAGCGGGATGCGCAGCGCGGGAAGTTCCAGTCAGATCGTGCAGATGCTGTTCAGCAGCCCTGGACACCCTGTCGAGCTCGCGCGGAATCGTGGCGCACAGGTCGTTACAGCTTGGACCGTCTGGAAGTCGGGGCGCCGTGCCCATGGACCCGAGATGGCGACAGTCGATCTTCCGGCCCTGCAGATCAGTGGGAGGGTGTGATATCAGCTCTGCTTCCGCCGCCACCAGGGCCCAATGGCTTTATGTTCGAGATCGCGGATCGTCGGCCGGGTGACGCGGTCTCGTCGTTTTTCGATGGCGGGGTCGGCGCTTTTGCGCCTTGGAGAGCACTCCCGCCTGTGATTACCTCGGCGCCAGCTGCCTTGGGGAGGACGAATGCCACGCCGTATCGCATTCGGAGGGTTTCTTCACGAAACCAACACCTTCGCGCCCAGCATGGCCGGAATGGAGGCGTTCCTGCAGGGCGGCGGCTGGCCGCCGCTGGCGCGCGGCGAAGCGATCTTTGCGGCGGTGAAGGGCGTGAATGTCAGCGCTGCCGGCTTCGTCGACGCCGCTCGTGAGCGGGACTGGGAGCTCGTGCCGACGCTCTGGTGCGCGGCGAGCCCCTCCGCCCATGTCACCGCCGAGGCTTTCGAGGCCATCGCCGGGGAACTGGTGGAGCGCATCGCCGCGGCGCTGCCGCTGGACGGCGTCTATCTCGACCTGCACGGCGCCATGGTCACCGAGCATCACGATGACGGCGAAGGCGAATTGCTGCGGCGCGTGCGCGCTGCGATCGGCCCGGAGGTTCCGCTCGTCGTCAGCCTCGACCTGCACGGCAATGTCACGCCGCGGATGATGGCGATGGCCGATGCGCTGGTGGCCTATCGCACCTATCCGCATATCGACATGGCCCTGACCGGCAGCCGCTCGGCCGAGATGCTGGCGCAATTGATCGGGACGGCGGCCCGCCCGGCCAAGGCCTTCCGGCAGGTGCCCTATCTCATTCCCATCGCCTGGCAGGCGACGGCGATGGAACCGTGCCGCACGATCTATGCCGAGTTGGCCGCGCTCGAGGGCGAGGCCGTCCCGACCCTTTCCTTCCTGCCTGGCTTCCCGGCGGCGGATTTTCCCGATTGCGGCGCGACCGTCCTCGCGTACGGAGCGACGCAGGCCGATGCCGACCGCGCGGCCGATGCCGTCCTCGCCCGGGTCATGGCGAGCGAGGCCGCCTTCAGGGGGCGGGTCTTCTCGCCCGATGACGGCGTCGCGGAGGCGATGCGATTGTCCCAGACCGCGACCAAGCCCGTCGTCATCTCCGACACGCAGGACAATCCCGGCGCCGGCGGTGATTCCGACACGATGGGCATGGCGCGTGCGCTGGTGCGCGGTGGGGCCGAGCGCGCCGCCATCGGCGTCATCGTCGATCCGGCTGCCGCCGAAGCCGCCCATGCTGCGGGCGAGGGCGTCAGGATTTCGATCTCCCTCGGCGCCAAGTCCGGGATTCCGGGTGACGAGCCGCTCACCGGCGAATTCCTCGTCGAGAAGCTGTCGGACGGGCGCTTCGTCGCGCCGGGCCCGTTCTATGGCGGTTCGCGGATGAATCTGGGCCCGAGCGCCTGCCTGCGCATCGGCGATGTCCGCATCGTCGTCGGCTCGCGCAAGGCGCAGATGGCCGATCAGGCGATGTACCGGCAGGTCGGCATCGAGCCGACCGAGCAGGCCATCCTCGTCAACAAGAGCTCGGTGCATTTCCGCGCCGATTTCGAGCCGATCGCGGAGACGATCCTCGTCTGCGCCGCGCCGGGACCGATGCCGGTCGATCCGGCCGCCTTGCCGTGGCGCCGCTTGCGTCCGGGCTTGCGCACCTCGCCCCTCGGCCAGCCCTTCGCCTGAACCATCCGCCATCTGGAGCCGTCATGCCCGCCTTGCCTGAGATTCTGTCCTTCACGGACGAGCTCGTCGCCATCCGCCGCGATCTCCATGCCCATCCCGAGATCGGTTTCGAGGAGGTCCGCACCTCCGACATCGTCGCGGAGAAGCTCGCCGCCTGGGGCATCGAGGTCCATCGTGGCATCGGCAAGACCGGCTTGGTCGGCGTCCTGCACGGCACCGGCGGGCCCGGCCGACGCATCGGCCTGCGCGCCGACATGGACGCGCTGCCGATCCAGGAGATCACCAACCTGCCCTGGCGCTCGACCGTCGCCGGCAAGATGCATGCCTGCGGCCATGACGGGCACACCACCATGCTGCTTGGTGCGGCCCGCTATCTCGCCGAGAACCGCGGCTTCAAGGGCACGGCCGTCTTCGTCTTCCAGCCGGCCGAGGAAGGGCTCGGCGGCGCGCGCAGCATGATCGCCGAGAAGCTGTTCGAGCGCTTTCCCTGCGACGAGATCTACGGGCTGCACAATTCGCCCGATCTCGACCCCGGCCAGATCTCGATCTTCCCCGGACCTGCCATGGCCGGCGCCGATTTCTTCGACATCAAGATCACCGGCCGGGGCAGCCATGGCGCCATGCCGCATATGGGGCGCGACCCGATCGTGGTGGCGATGAGCCTCGCCAATGCGCTGCAGACCATCGTCAGCCGCAATGCCGATCCGCGCGAGGCGGCCGTGCTCTCGATCACGCAGATCCATGCCGGCTCGGCCTATAACGTGATCCCCGAGGAGGCGGTGCTCGCCGGCACGATCCGGACCTTCTCGCCGGAGATCGGCGCGCTCGTCCGCGACCGCATGCGCGAGATCGCCGCTGGCACGGCGGCGAGCTTCGGCGTCACCATCGAGGTCGACATCCGCAACATCTTCAACGTGCTGGTCAATCACGAGGCTCAGACCGACGCCGTTGTCGCTGTCGCCGCCGAGATTGTGGGCACCGAGGGCGTGCTGACCGACGGCAAGCCGCTGATGGGCAGCGAGGACTTCGCCGACATGCTGCGCGTCGTGCCCGGCGCCTATGCCTGGGTCGGCCATGCCGGCACCGTGCCGGTTCACAACCCGGCCTATGTCCTCGACGACGGCATCCTGCCGGTCGGCGCCAGCCTGCTGGCCCGGCTCGTCGAAACCCGCGCCGCCGCCTGAGGTCGATGCAATGGATCTCGCCGCGCTGCCGCTCGACACCGAGGCCATGCTCGCGGGCCTGCGGCCCTGGATCGAGTGTGAGAGCCCGACCTTCGATCCCGCCGCCGTCAACCGGATGATGGACCGCGCCGCGGCCGATACGGCTGCGGCCGGCGCCACCATCACCCGCATTCCCGGGCCGAAGGGGCTGGGTGACTGCGTGCGCGCGACCTTCCCGCATCCGCGCGAGGGCGAGCCCGGCATCCTCGTGATGTCGCATCTCGACACGGTGCATCCGGTCGGGACGCTGGCGAAATTGCCCTTCCGCCGCGACGGCTCGCGCTGCTACGGGCCGGGCATCCTCGACATGAAGGGCGGGGCCTATGCAGGGCTGCAGGCCATCGTGGCCTTGGCGAAGGCCGGGGTCGCGACGCCGCTGCCGGTCACGGTGCTCTACACCTCCGACGAGGAGATCGGCAGCCCCGGCACGCGCGAATTGATCATGGAGGAGGCGCGCCGCCAGCGCTATGTGCTGGTGCCGGAGCCGGGCCAGCCGGGCGACGGCGTCGTCACCGGGCGCTATGCCATCGCACGCTTCAACCTCTCGGCCGAGGGCCGGCCGAGCCATGCCGGCTCGCGCCTGAAGGACGGGCGCTCCGCCATCAGCATGATGGCGCGACAGATCCTCGCCATCGAGGCGATGACGAATGAGGACTGCACCTTCTCGGTCGGCGTGATCCAGGGCGGGCAATGGGTCAATTGCGTCCCGACATCCTGCCGCGCTGAGGCGCTCAGCATGGCGAAGCGTCAGGACGATCTGGACCGGGGCGTCGAGCGCATGCTCGCCCTGTCGCAGCGCGAAGCCGATGGCACGGGCTTCACGGTCGAGCGCGGCGTCACCCGTCCGGTCTGGGAGCCGGACGAGGGCACGATGGCGCTCTATCGGCAGGCGCATGGCATCGCCGCGGAGCTCGGCTGGGAACTTGGCCATGCCTCGGCCGGCGGCGGCTCGGACGCGAATTTCACCGGCGCGGCCGGTATTCCCTCGCTCGACGGCCTCGGCCTGCTCGGCGCCGGCTATCACACGCTGGAAGAGCATATCGAGGTGGATAGCCTGGTGCGGCGCACCCGGCTTCTCGCAGGGCTGCTGGCGCGACTGTCCGACTGAGGCGAGGGCGCGCCGCAGCGCTGGCCGGCCTCACGTCATTCCGCATGAGCACGTTTGCGAACGGGCGCATGGGGACTTGGGCCATGCCCCGTTCGCTGTTTTACTGAGCGGCAGGAAACGCGCTCCGATCGCATTGCGGGTGGACTTCATATGCCGGCAGCACCCGGGAACCTCACGGCCCGCCAGAAGCAGATCCTCGCCGTGGTGCAGGAGGTCGGATTCACGACGATCGAGACGCTTGCCGCTCGCTTCGACGTGTCGGCCCAGACCGTGCGGCGCGAGATCATCCGGCTGCAGGAGCAGAATTACCTGCAGCGCTTCCATGGCGGCGCCGGCCTGGCCTCCGGCGGCATCCGCTCGGCCTATGCCCAGAAGCTCACCGTCTCCCCGCAAGGCAAGCAGCGGATCGGGCAGGCGCTGGCCGGCATCATCCCGGCCGGTGCCTCGGTGTTCCTCGATGTCGGCACCACCGTGGAGGCGGCTGCCCGCGCCTTGTTGGGCAAGCCGGGTCTGCGGATCGTCACGGCCAGCGTCTCGGTCGCACAAATCTTCTGCCAGGGTGGCGTCTTCGACGTCGTGGTCACGGGCGGCGTGACGCGCGGCGCCAACGGGTCCCTTGTCGGCCAGCAGGCGATCGCGACGATCGCCGGCTTCCGCTTCGATTATACGATCCTCGGTATCGGCGGTTTCGACGACGATGGTGCGCCGATGGATTTCGATCTCGAGAAGATTGCGGTTCGCCAGGCGGCGATGGCGCGCTCCCGCCAGACCGTCGTTCTGGCTGACCACAGCAAGTTCAATCAGGTCGGCACCGCGCGGATCGCCGATCCCGGCAAGGTCGCTCTCGTCGTCGTCGATGCCGAACCGACCGAGCGGCTGTGCAAGGCCTGGCTCGATTGCGGCTGCCGCTGGCTGGTCGCCTAGGCAAACCCCCATCTTATTAGCCGGCCACTCTTGTCACCCTGATCGCTTTTGATCAGGATGGAAGAAATCTTACACGAGCGCTGATCAAGAGCGCCGCTTCCAGGGAGGTTGCCATGCTGCGCGCCAAGATCGCGTCCCTTTGCCTGCTCGCTTTCGGTATCGGGCTTGCAGGCCCGGCTCAGGCGCAGGATTGCGCCAATCGCGGAACGCTCGATGCCCGCTATTGCGACGCCAATCGCGACCTGCTCGCCGATACCCCGGCCGATGCCGCGAAGCAGAAGGACCCGGACACGCTGATCTTCTCCTATACGCCGGTGGAGGATCCTTCCGTCTACGAGAACGTCTTCGCCGATTTCCTTGCCCATCTCAGCAAGGCGACCGGCAAGAAGATCAAATGGTTCGGCGCGGAATCCTATGCCGCGCAGGTCGAGGCGATGCGCTCCGGCCGCCTCCATATCGCAGGCGTCGCCAGCGGCCCGACGCCCTTCGCGGTCAATCTCGCCGGCTTCGTGCCGATCGTCGCGATGGCCAAGAAGGACGATTCGATCGGCTATACGCTGCAACTGATCGTGCCGAAGGATTCCCCGATCAAGACCATCGCCGATCTCAAGGGCAAGCGCGTCGCCCATGTCGCGCCGTCCTCGAATTCCGGCGATACCGCGCCGCGCATCCTGTTCAAGGAGAAGGGCATCGTGCCCGGCAAGGACTACGAGGTCCTCTATTCCGGCAAGCACGACAACTCGATCATGGGCGTGGTCAACAAGGACTATGACGCGGCGCCCGTCGCCTCCAGCGTGGTCGAGCGCATGGCCGATCGCGGCATGTTCAAGCGCGACGATATCCGCATCGTCTATGAATCAAGCCCGTTCCCGCGCACGGCCTTCGGCCTCGCCCATGACCTCAAGCCCGAGCTGCAGGCCAAGATCAAGCAGGCCTTCCTGAGCTTCGACTTCCTGAATTCGGCGCTCGCCAAGGAGTTCAAGGACACCAAGGGCTTCAAGGAGCTGAGCTACAAGGATGCCTGGGGCGACATCATCCTGATCCAGCGCGATAGCGGCATCACCTATACCCAGGACGGCCTCTCGAAGCTGAAGGGCGATTGATGTCGAGCGTTACGGGAGGCTCAGTCGGCGGCGCTCCGCTGCTGGCCGTCGCGGGGCTGGCCAAGGTCTATCCAACCGGCAAGAAGGCTTTGGGCGGCGTCGATGTCGTCATCGACCGGCCGCAGCTGGTCGCGGTGATCGGCTCGTCGGGCGCCGGCAAGAGCACCTTCATCCGCTGCATCAACCGGCTGGTCGAGCCGACCGCCGGCAGCGTCAGGCTCAATGGCGAGGACATCGTCGCGCTCGACCGCAAGGGCCTGCGCGCGGCACGGCGCCGGATCGGCATGATCTTCCAGGAATACAACCTGGTCGAGCGGCTCAGCGTCATGCAGAACGTGCTCTCGGGGCGGCTCGGCTATACCGGCCTCTTCGCTTCGCTGCGCTATCGCTTCCCGCCCGAGGATATCCAGGCCGCCTTCGCGCTGCTCGATCGGGTCGGGCTCGACGGCTACCACAACCAGCGGGCGGATGCGCTCTCGGGCGGCCAGCGCCAGCGCGTCGGCATCGCGCGCGCCCTGATGCAGCGGCCGGACCTGCTGCTGCTGGACGAGCCGACCGCCAGCCTCGACCCCAAGACCTCGCGCCAGATCATGCGGCTCGTGCGCGAGCTCGTGGCCGAGCGACAGACGCCGGCGATCATCAATATCCACGACGTCGCACTCGCCCGTGCCCATGCCGACCGCATCATCGGCATGAAGGACGGACTGATCGTCTTCGACGCCGAGGCTTCGGCCCTGACCGATGCGGCGCTGACGCGGATTTATGGCGAAGAGGACTGGTCGACCCCGCAGGACGAGGATGACGAGGCTCCCGCTCCAGTCGCCGCGATGGCTCCTGTCGGCGCGCTGTCATGACCACGACGGCGGCCTCCTATCCCAGCCGCTGGCGGGCGCCGAGCATCTTCGGCAGCCCCGGCAGACGGCTCGCCTTCTGGGCGCTGGTTTGCGCCTATCTGGTCTGGTCGCTCTCGACACTCAATGTCGACACGGCCCGCATGCTCGCCGGCCTGCCGCGCGCCTGGACGATCCTGTCGCGGATGGTCCCGCCGGATTTCGGCCGCTGGGAGCTTCTGCTCACCGGCATGGTCGAGAGCGTGCAGATCGCCATCGCGGCGACGATCATCGGCGCGGTGCTGTCGATCCCGATCGGCATCGCGGCCGCGGCCAATCTCTCGCCGCGCCCGCTCTATCTGCTGGCGCGCGGCTTCATCGTCACTGGCCGGACTTTCCACGAGGTCATCATCGCGATCTTCTTCGTGAAGCTGTTCGGCTTCGGCCCGGTCGCCGGGTTGCTGACGCTCGCCTTCTCCTCGGCGATCTTCCTCGGCAAGATGCTGGCCGAGGATATCGAGAACATGAAGCCCGGCCCGGTCGAGGCGATCCGCGCGACCGGCGCGAGCTTCGGCCAGACCTTCTTCTACGCGGTCGTGCCGCAGGTTCTCGTCAAGACGCTCGGCGTGCTGATCTACCGGCTCGATTCCAATCTCCGGCACTCGACCGTGATCGGCATCGTCGGTGCAGGCGGTATCGGCCAGACGCTCTCGGCCTCGTTCTCCCGCTATGATTTCGACTTCGCCAGCGCGATCCTGCTGACGATCGCGGCGATGGTCGCCTTCGGCGAGTGGTTCAGCGACTGGGCCCGGCGGAGGCTGAGATGACCGCGCATCAACTCCCGCAGGACCGCGCGCCGATGCGCCGCTATCCCGATCAATGGGAACGCTATTCGCTGCGCGAACGCATCGTGCAGTGGATCTGGCTCGGCGGCATCGCGGTTGCCGCCGCCTGGTCGGTCTCGGCGCTCGACATCGAATGGGCCTTCTTCGCCGATGCGCACGAGCAGGCGGCCGACCTGATCTCGCGGATGTGGCCGCCACGCTGGTCCTATCTGCCGCGCATCGTCCAGCCGCTGATCGAGACGCTGCATATCGCGACGCTCGGCACGATGATCGCCATCGTCTTCGCCCTGCCGGTCGCCTTCCTCGCCGCGCGCAACACCACCTACAACCAGGCGACCTGGCTGGCCGGTCGGGCCATGCTGGTGCTGTCGCGCTCGATCAACACGGTGATCTGGGGGCTGCTCTTCGTCGCGATCTTCGGGCCGGGGCCGGTCGCCGGCATCTGCGCGGTCGCGGCGCGCTCGGTCGGCTTCATCGCCAAGCTCGTCGCGGAGGCGATCGAGGAGGTCGATGCCGGCCAGATCGAGGCGGTGGAATCGACCGGCGCCAGCACCTTGCAGGTCTATGGTGTCGCGATCCTGCCGCAGATCCTGCCCGTGCTGATCGGCACCTCGATCTATCGCTGGGACATCAATGTGCGGGAGTCGAGCGTGCTCGGCTTCGTCGGCGCCGGTGGCATCGGGCTCCTGCTCTACGCCTCGATCAACCAGTTCGCCTGGTCGCAGGCGATCGTGATCCTGATCGCCATCCTCGGCATCGTCATCATCAGCGAGGCGCTTTCGGCCTATGTCCGCTCCCGCATTGTCTGAGCCACGGCAGGCGCTCTTTCCAGCGGGCGTGGCGGAGCTGGCCGGGCGTTATGACGGCTTCCTGCTCGATCAATGGGGCGTGCTGCATGACGGAGCCATCGCCCATGAGGGAGCGGTGGCCTGTCTCGAAGCGCTGCGCTCTGCCGGCAAGCCGGTGATCATCCTCTCGAATTCGGGGCGCGATGGCAGCGAGAATGACGCCATCCTCGCCAGCATGGGCTTCCGACGCGATCTCTACGACGTCGTGATCTCAGCCGGCGACGACGCACGCGAGGCGCTGCTGCGGCGCGACGAGCCGGCCTATCGCGATCTCGGCCCGCGCTGCCTGCCGCTGACGCGGCCGGGTGAGCAGCATCTTGCCGGCGGGATCGGCCTCACGCTCGTCGAAACCCCCGAGGAGGCGGATTTCCTGTTCACGCTCAGCATGGATGCGGAGCGGCAGTCGGTTGCCAGCTGGCGGCCGGTGCTCGAGCGGGCCTTGTCGCGGGGGCTGCCGATGATCTGCGGCAATCCGGACCGCCACCGCGTGCACCCGGGCGGGCGCCTGCTGGAGGCGCCGGGCGCGGTCGCGCTCGCCTATGAGGCGATGGGCGGGAGCGTGCATTATCACGGCAAGCCTGAGCCGCGCATCTACCGGACCTGCCTGGCGCGATTGGGCTTGCCTCCCGGCCGTCTTCTGGCCATCGGGGACTCGCTCGAACATGATGTCGCCGGAGCGGCGCGCGCCGGGGTCGACAGCCTGTTCATCGCCAATGGCATCCACCGCGACGAACTGAACTGGAGCGAAGGCAGCCAGGCGTTTCGGCGCAGCTGCGAGGCCCTGTTCGCCCGCAATCCGGACATGCCGCGCTACTGTCTGCCGACACTCGCCTGGTAGTCCAGCCACGGGGCGCGGCCGGGCCGTCACCAATTGACAATTCGGCGCTCGCGATCCCAAAGGGTGACTTACGATCGCTCCGTGGATGCCCCGATGAAAAGGAAGCCGCCAGGTGCTGGTGGTCGCAGGGAATCGCCCCAGACCTTCGTCACCGCTCAGGAGGTGGCCGATCTGGCGGGGGTGTCGCGTGCGGCTGTCTCGCGCAGCTTTACTCAGGGCGCCAGCGTCTCGAACGAGACACGCCAGCGCGTCATCCGCGCCGCGGAGGCGCTTGGATACAGGGTCAATCGGCTGGCGCAGACGCTGAGCGGCGGCAGTTCCAACATGGTCGGCATCGTGGTTGCCAATATGGGCAGCCCTCACATGGCCAACCAGCTGGACCAGCTCAGCGGCGCGCTTCTGCGACGTGGCCTGCAGAGCCTGTTGCTCAACGCTTCCGCCATTCCCGGCGACATCTCGCAGCTCCTTGAGCTCATCCTGGAATTCCGTGTTCGCGCTGTCGTGGTCATGTCGGGGACGCCCCCTGAAGCGATCATCGAAGAATGCATGAGCAACAATGTCCGGATGGTGCTGGTCGATCGCAGCCATCATGACGATCTCGACAATGTCGCGAGCGACGACGCTCAAGGTGCAAGGCTTGCTGCGGGACGATTGATCGCGGCGGGCTGCACCCAGGTGGCCGTCGTCAGCGCGCGCAACACGTCGAGCCAGTTTCGCCGCCGGACAGAATTCATCGCCCATATGCAGAAGGCCGGGATCAAGACGATTCCCTGGGCGATGGACGAGCCCAGCTACGATGCCGGCAAGCGCGCCGGGTTCGAGCTACTCAAGAATGGCGGCATCGACGGCGTGTTCTGCGTGACCGACCTGCTGGCCATCGGCATGCTCGATGCCGCGCGGGCGCTTTCAAGGCGCGTTCCCGAAGAGTTCAGCGTGATCGGCTTCGACGACATTCCCCAGGCCGATTGGCACGCCTATCGATTGACGACGATCCGGCGCAAGCGGAACGCCGTGACCGAGGCCATCATCGAGGCCATCGAGCGCGACGATGCCGGCGGCGCGCCGTTGCATTGTTTCGTGCCGGTCGAACTGGTCGAGCGCAGCACTGTCAGGGCCGCGCAAGCTCCGGACTGACTGCATTCGTTACGCGGCCGAATGCAGGCGGAGCTTTGCAATCGCGTACATACAGAAATTCCCCTTCTCCGTGAAACTGACAGAAAACTTGGGTCTCAATCAAAGTTTGACGCCTGTTTCCGTCGTTCCTGCAAGCCAAAATACGTTCTCCCTCAGTTTTGTCGCGCTCTGATTGACAGCGTTTGCAACCGCGTACATTGTCGCTTGGCTTGACGACCGGGGGAACAATCGGTCGCGGTTATGCAGGGGGACGGGGGGAGTATGCTCGATCGCCATGTGACGGCGCAGGGCGACGCAGGCCGGACGATGTCGGCGGCGACCGCTCTACGCTTCTGGCTCTCCAAGGTTTCCGTGGAGAGATGGCTCGGCTTTGTGCTGACGCTGGCGCTGGTTGCCCTGATCGTCGTGCCGCTTGTCGAGCTGATCCGGGAGACGCTGGTCGTCCAAGCCTATGACCGGACCTATCTGCGCGGCGCGAAGGTCGGCGACTTCACGTTCTTCCACTATGAGCGCGTGTTCAACAGCCCGCTGTCCATGGCCCTGTTCTTCAAGCCGTTCCTGAACTCGCTGATCACGGCGTTCGCGGCGACGGTCGTCTGCCTGGCGCTCGGCGGCACGATGGCGTGGCTGGTGGTGCGGACCGATATCCCGTTCCGCGGTGTCCTGCACAGCATCGTGATGATCCCCTACATGCTTCCGTCCTGGGTGATGGCGCTGGGCTGGCTGATCTTCTTCAAGAACGAGCGCATCGGCGGCTCGCCGGGCGTGTTCGCCTACCTGACGGGCGTCCAGCCGCCGGACTGGCTGTCCTATGGCGCCGTCCCGATCGTGATCTGCCTGTCGCTGCACTACTATGTCTATGCCTATCTCACGGTTTCGACGTCGATCGCCAATATCGACAGCCAGCTGGAGGAAGCCGGCGCGATGGCCGGCCTGTCCCGGCGCAAGCAGCTGATGATGATCACGATGCCGCTGCTCCTGCCCGCTATCGGCTCGGCTGTGGTCATGACCTTCATTCGCGTGGTGGGATCGTTCGGCACGCCGGCTGTTCTCGGAATGCCGGTGCGCTTCTATGTCCTGCCCACGCAGATCTACGCCGCGATCGGGATGCGCAATATCGGCGACGGCTTCCTGCTCGCGCTCGTCCTCGTGCTCCTCGCCGGCCTGTTCATCTACATCAACCAGCGGCTGATCGGCGTCCGCAAGAGCTTCGTCACCCTGACGGGCAAGGGCTTCCGGACGCGGACCACGCCGCTCGGCGCGTGGCGGTGGCCGACCCTGATCCTGATCGGGCTCCTGCTCCTGGCCGCGGTCGTGTTCCCGCTCGGCCTGCTCGTGCTGCAATCGCTGATCAAGCAGGCCGGCAATTACGACCTGACGAACCTCACGCTCTACTACTGGATCGGCGGCGATTCCGAGGGCATGGCGATCAACCAGCCATCGCTCGTCGATAATGCCGATATCCTGGTATCGACCTGGAACAGCCTGCGATTGTCGTTCATGGCGGCGCTCGGCGCGGGATTCTTCGGCGCGCTGATCAGCTATGTCGTGGTCCGCACACGGGGCACCTTCGGCTCGCGGGCGCTCGAGACGATAGCCTTCATGCCCTACATCTTTCCGGCCATGGCCTTCGGCGCGATCTATATCGGCCTGTTCGCCCGGCCGATCGGCCCGCTGCCGGCGCTGTACGGCACCTTTGCCCTGCTGGTGCTGATCTGCACGGTGAAGATGCTGCCGATCATCACGCGCACCAGCATCTCGACCCTGCTCCAGCTCGACCGCTCTCTGGAGGAGGCGGCGCAGGTGCAGGGCATCGGCTGGAGCAAGCGGATGGCGCATATCGTCATCCCGGTCATGGCCAGTGGGCTGTTCTCCGGCATGCTGCTGGCCTTCGTCAGCGTCATGCGCGAGCTGTCGCTGATCATCCTTCTGGTCACGCCCTCGACCAACGTGCTCGCCGGCGCGATCTACAACTACCAGATCGGCGGCTTGGACCAGCTGGTCGGTGTCGCATCGACATTGCTGGTCGTGCTCGTCATCGCGATCAACTTCATCGCCCGTGCGATCGCGCGCAGGGCCAGGATCGACGTGATCTGAGCCCGCGCGAAAACAGATACTCAACGCCGAAAAAGGGGAGAACCGGCATGCGTTTGAAAGCAAAGCACCTGACATTGCTGCTGGGGATCGGCATGGCATCCGCCGCGGCCACCGGGGCGTGGGCGCAAAACTCGTCGAAATTCGAGGCCTGGCTGAAGGCGGCCAAGCTCGGCGTCCATCAGGGCGAGGACAACTGGGACGAGATCATCGCGGCGGCGAAGAAGGAGGGGGCGCTGACGGTCTATTCGTCCGCGACGACGATGACGGCCGCGGGCGAGGACTTCGCCAAGGCCTATCCCGAGATCAAGGTGCAGGTGTTTCCGCTCGGCTCCGAGAAAACCATCGAAAAGGTCCTCAGCGAGCACCAGGCCGGCATCCATGCCGTCGACGTCGTCTATTCGGGCGGCACGCAGCAGATGGTCTACGAGCTGCTGCCGGACCGGAACATCGTCAATTACGTTCCGGGCTATCTGAAGGACCGGATCGACGAAAAGCATCGCGAGCCGCTGCTTACGCAGAACATCGAGGCCTTCGCGATCACCTATAATGGCGCCGCCAACGCGGAGCCGCCGATCAAGAACATCTGGGAGCTCACCGAGCCCAAATGGAAGCGGCGCTTCATCATGAAGGCGCCGGTCGGGTCGGCGACGACGGCGACGGCCCTGGCCGCCTTCATCGAGCGCTCCGACGAGCTGAGCAAGGCCTACGAGGCCTATGCCGGCAAGAAGCTCGAACTCTCCAAGGGCGTCGAGAATGCCGGATACGAGTTTCTGCATCGCATCCTCGCCAACGACGTCGTGATCCAGGCGAATAGCGGCAAGCTTGCCGAGGCCTCGGGCAAGGCCGGCCAGAAGAACCCGCCGATCACGCTGGCGCCGATGGCCTATCTGCCGCGCAACGAGACGGACGGCTATGTCAATGTGGCCGCCTATGATCTCGTGCCGTCGGGCATCGTCACCTACCCGAACTTCATCGCCATCGGCGGGCAGGCCCCGCACCCGAACGCGGCCAAGCTGTTCATCGCCTTCATGATGGGATCAAAGGATCTCAACAAGGACTCGAAGCTGACGCCGCCGTTCCGCACGGGCGAGACGGGCAAGCTGCTGCAGGGCATGGCGCCGTTCTTCCGGATCGGTTCGTTCTCGCCGCGCAACGACATGCCGATGCCGCCGAACGGCGAGCGCTGGCCGGCGGCGGCCAAATGGCAGGCCTCGCCGGAGTTCGTGCGCGACAACATCGCCAAGCTGAACGACTTCTGGCTTTCGCGCGCGAACTGAGATGGGCCCGGCTCATTCTGGGAGGTCTCGATGACCGAGATTCAACTGAGGTCCGTCACCAAGACCTACGGAAAGCACCTGGCCATCCCGGGCCTCGACCTCGATGTCGCGAAAGGCAGCTTCGTGACATTGCTGGGGCCTTCGGGCTGCGGCAAGACGACGACCCTGCGCATCATCGCCGGGCTGGAACAGGCTTCGACCGGCACGCTTTCGCTGGGCGGGCGGCGTGTCTATTCGAGCGCCGAGGGCGCCTTCGTCCCGCCGGAAAAGCGTGGCCTTGGGTTCATCTTCCAGAGCTACGCCTTGTGGCCGCACATGAAGGTGGCCCGCAACATCACGCTCGCGCTGACCGAGGCCCGCATGCCGGCGGCCGAGGTGCGAAACAGGCTCGAGGATGCCCTCGCCAAGGTGCAGCTGAAGGGACTGGAGGATCGCTACCCCTCCGAGCTTTCGGGCGGACAGCAGCAGCGCGTCGCGGTCGCGAGGCTGATCGCGGCCCGCAATGCGATCCTCCTGATGGACGAGCCGCTGTCTAACCTCGATGCCAAGCTGCGCACCGAAATGCGCAAGGAGCTGAAGCGGCTGCACGCCGATCTCGGCGCGACGACGATCTACGTCACCCATGACCAGGTCGAGGCCCTGACCATGTCGGACGTGATCGTCGTGATGAAGGATGGCGTGATCGCCCAGCAGGGCACGCCGCACGAACTCTATCACGAGCCGGCCAACCTCTTCGTCGCCGAATTCATCGGCGACCCGAAGATCAACATCCTTGCCGGCCGCATTGCCGACGATGGGCAGGGCGCCCGGGCTGTGTTCGCGGGTTTCAGCGTGCCGCTCGGCGAAGGCCACGATATCGAAGGCGAGGCGACATTCGCCATCAGGCCCGAGCATGTCGAGATTCACGCGAAGGCCGCTCCAGGCTCGATCCCGGCCGTCGTGGACATCGTGCAGCCGACGGGGTCGCAGACGATCGTCTCGCTGACCGCCATGGGACATCCCATCACCGCCCTGATCCCGAAATTCGCGCAGGATCTCGGGCAGGGTGAAGTCCATATCGCCTTCAATCCGGAGCACATCCTGGTCTTCGACCGGGAGCAGCGGTTGTGTCGCAGGTTCGGGCCGGCAGCGCCGCGGGACCTCAGGCAGGTGGCCGGAGGCTAATCATTCGATGGGCAGCGGTTGCTCAAGAACGGGACAATTCCGATGAAATTCTCCAGCGGCGACGCCCTTTCCGTCGTCGAGATCATGCGCGACGTGGCACGGACCGAGATCCTGCCGAGCTGGCGCAACCTGTCGCCGGGCGCCATCCGGTTCAAGACATCGATCCATGACATCGTGACGGATGCCGACGAGGCGGCCGAAACCGCGATCACGGCCATGCTGCGCGCGCGCTTTCCCGGCGCGACGGTGGTCGGAGAGGAAGCTACTGCCGCCAATCCGGCACTGCTCGACCGTCTGGCGGAGGCCGAGCTTGCGTTCATCGTCGACCCGATCGACGGAACCAAGAATTTCTCGGCCGGGTTGCCGCTCTTCGGCGTCATCATCGGAGTCGCTCATCGGGGCGAGGTGATCGCCGGGTTCATTCTCGATCCGATCGGCAACGACGTCGCCATCGGCTTGCGGGGGGAGGGCGCCTGGATCGAGACGGTCGATGGCCGGCGAAACGACCTCCGCGTGGCGCAGGCCGCGCCCTTGCACGACATGGTCGGCTGCGTCGCCTGGAACCAGCTGGTCGAGCCGGTCAAGACCACCCTGCTAACCAATCTCGCCAAGGTACGGGCGGCGCCGAGCTATCGCTGCGGCGCGCACGAATACCGGATGATCGCAGGCGGGCATTATCATTTCCTGCTGCAGGGCAAGATCATGCCGTGGGACCATGCCGCGGGCTGGCTGATCCATCGCGAAGCCGGCGGGTTTGCGGCGCGTTTCGATGGCTCGCCCTACAATGCGACGACGCATAGCGGCGGTATCCTCTGCGCACCGGACGAAGATAGCTGGCGATTGCTGCGCGATACCCTGTTCGATGTTCCCGCTGAGGGCCCGGTCAGGGCCGCGGGGATCGGGCGGCTCGCCAGTCTGCGGGGATGACGGGCCCGGCTTACCCTACTCTTCCAAACGGTTGGCGTTCGTCATCGGCACGGACGGCCAGCCGAATGCGCTTGTGGGGGCTGCAATTTTTTTTGCAGTCGCTTCTATCTCTACAATTGTCATTGACGGCAGGGGATTTTGTGATCTAGCTTTCTGATGCAAACAATTTTGCAGGAAAGCCATGAGCATCCTCGAGCGGATCAAGTCGCATTCTGACAAATTGACCGATGCCGATCGCCGGCTCGTCACGACCTTGCTCGAGAACCGGGCCGAAGCCGCCTATCTCAACGGAATCCAGCTGGCCGAACGGGCGCAGGTCCATGAGGCGACGGCGACGCGGCTGGCGCAGAAGCTCGGCTACAAGGGCTATCCGGAACTGCGCAACCAGCTCCAGCGTGAGGTTCTCGAAGGGCAGGATGCGGCCAACCGCATGCGCCGCTCGGTCGCCAAGGTCGAGGGCGGGAACTTCCTCGCCGATCTGATCGGCGCCGAGATCGCTGCGCTCAACGAGCTCAGCCATTGCATCTCGCAGGCCGATATCGACCAGGCGGCGGACATGATCTTCGCGGCCGGGCGCGTCTTCATCTTCGCGCAGGGCCATGCGCGCTCCGTCGCGAGCTTCCTGCAGCGGCGCCTCGACCGGTTCGGCATGACGGCGATCGCCCTGTCCGGGCGCGGGCGCGACATTGCGGAGCGCGTGGTCAGCCTCAAGGCCGACGATGTCGTCCTGACGCTGGCCTTCCGCAAGCAGCCCGCGAGCTACGAGCCGCTGATGCGGCATGCCGCGCAGGTCGGGGCCGCGACGCTCCTGATCTCGGACCTCGCCGGGCCGATGATGAAGCCGGAGGCGCAGCTCCTGCTGGCGGCGCCCCGCGGGCGTTCCGGCAGCGAGTTCCAGACGCCCACCATCCCCTTCGCGATCGTCAACGCCATCCTGATGACGATCGCGGGACGACATCAGGATCCGATCATGGGCCGGCTCGAGAAGCTCGCGGACCTGTTCTCCGAATTCGAATGACATAACGATAAACGGGAGGGACGGATGCAGATCCTATCGAAACTGGCGCGGTCTCTGCTCTTGCCGGCGATGCTGCTGGCGGCAGGCGGCGCGGTCGCCCAGAATCTCGACACGATGACGCGCGAGCAGCTCGTCGCCCAGGCGGTCAAGGAAGGCAGCGTGACGATCTTCTCGCTGTCGAGCCGGATCGCCCGCATCGAGAAGGCGTTCGAAAGCGCCTATCCGGGCATTGACCTGATCGGCCTCGACATGAGCTCGGTCAAGCAGATCGCGCGGCTGGAGGCCGAGCAGCAGGCGGGCGTGAGTGCCGTGGACGTGCTCTATCTGGCGGATACACCAGTGGTCTACGACAAGCTGCTCAAGGCAGGCCGGATCCAGAACTACGTGCCGCCGCGGGTCGCGGGCGAGATCGACGCCGCGCACAAGGCGCCGCTGCTCGTGCACCGGCTCTCGACCAAGGTCCTGATGTATAACGAGGCCGCGCATCCCAACGGCTCGCCGGTCACCAATCTCTGGCAGCTCACCACCCCGCAATGGCGCGGCAAGGTGCTGATGGTCGATCCGGCTCAGCGCGGCGAACTGCTCGACCTGATGACCGAGATCGCCCTGCACCCGGACGAGATGGCGGCGGCTTACAAGGCCCAGTTCGGCAAGGACATCGCCGTCGACAAGGATTTGAAGGGGGCCGGCGAGCAGTTCATCCGCGCCCTGTTCAAGAACGACCTGATCCTGGTCGCCAACAGCGACCTCGTGAACAAGGCGGTGGGCGACAAGACCAGCAAGAACCCGCCTGTCGGCTTCAGCACCTATTCCGACCGGCGCGACAACAAGAAGGAAGGCTGGGCGCTGCAGGTGGCGAACAATGTCGAGCCGGCCAACGGCATCCTGTTCCCGGCCGTGCTGACGATCGCGAGCAAGGCGCCGCATCCGGCCGCCGCCCGCCTGCTGATCGACTTCATGTTCGGTGACAATTCGCCGACCGGCGGCCCCGCCTTCGAGCCGTTCAACGTTCCCGGCGACTATGCCACGCGCAAGACGATCGCCGACGATCCGGATTCCGTTCCGCTCGACAAGCTGAAGGCCTGGCGCATCGACCCGGCGCGGACGGCCGCGGCGCGAAAGCGCATCAACGACCTCATCATCTCGCTCCAGTAACGCCGACGCCGCGAGCCGGCCCTCTCGCGGGAGAGGCCGGCCTCGCTCCGGGAAACGCTGCCATGACCTCACTCGCGCTTGTGTCCGGGCGCGCGCCGCTGCTGCGCGCCAACCGCGTCCTGCCGCTCGTCCTCTCCGTGGTGATCGCGCTTCTGGTCGCGGCGCCGCTGGTCAAGATCCTGCTGGCGACGCTCACGCCGGATGGGCTCCAGGCCTGGACGACCGTGCTCGCCAGTCCGCTCTCCGCCAATCTCTGGTGGCGCCCGCTACTCACCACGATGTTGCTCGGCCTCGGCGTGGCGGCCGGCTGCCTGCTCGTCGGCGGGTTCCTCGCCTGGCTGGTGACGCTGACCGACCTGCCGGGACGCGGCCTCGTCGCGACGCTCTCGACCCTGCCGTTCATGATCCCGAGCTTCGCCGGTGCGCTGGCCTGGGGCACGCTGTTCCGCAACGAGCGGCTTGGTGGCTCGCCCGGCTTCTTCCAGGCGAACGGCTTCGATGTGCCGGACTGGCTGGCCTGGGGGCTGGCGCCGACCATGATCGTCCTGATCGCGCATTATTTCTCGCTCGCCTACACGATCATTGCCGCCGCGCTCAGCTCGGTCGGTGCGGACCTGATCGAGGCCGGCCAGATGGCCGGGGCAAGGCGGGGGCGCATCTTCTTCGGCATCGTCCTGCCGGTGGTGACGCCGGCCCTGATCGCCGCGGCTTCGCTGACCTTCGCCGGGGCGGTGGCGAATTTCGCCGCGCCGGCCTTGCTTGGCCTGCCGGTCAGGATGCAGACGCTTTCCACCCGGCTCTTCGGCATGATCGAGACCGGCGAGACCGAGCGTGGCTTCGTGCTGGCACTGCTCCTGATCGCGGTCTCGGCCGCACTGCTGTTCTTCAGCGATCGGCTCGTCTCTGGCCGCAAGGCGTTCACCACCGTCACCGGCAAGGGCGGGCGCATCAAGCGCTTTCCGCTCGGGGCCTGGCGCTGGCCGCTCTTCGTCATCGCGCTCGTGATCGGGCTCGCGACCTCGGTCCTGCCGGTGCTGGTGCTGGCGGCGTCGAGCCTCGCGCCGCAGGGCGGGGCGTTGTTCTCGAACTGGACGCTGCATTTCTGGATCGGCGAGGGTGGCGGTGCGCTCGCTCAGGGCCAGGCCGGCCTCTTCCGCAATCCGATGATCGTCGAGGCCTTGTGGAACACGCTCAAGCTCGGCCTGACGGTGGCGCTCACGACCATGCTGCTCGGGTTGGCGCTGGCCTATACGATCGTCCGCAACAAGGGGACCTGGCTCGCGGCGGTGCTCAGCCAGCTCGCCTTCCTGCCGCTGCTCGTCCCCAGCATCGCCTTCGCCGCGGCCTATATCGCGCTGTTCGGCGCCCCGATCGGGCCGCTGCCGTCGCTCTACGGCACCTTCGCGCTTCTGGTGCTGGCGGCGACGGCGCATAACCTGCCCTATGCGGTGCAGTCTGGCCGCTCGGTCCTCGGCCAGATCTCCAACGATATTGAGGAGAGCGCCCGCCTGACCGGCGCGGGGCTCTTCACCCGCCTCGTCTTCATCATCTTTCCGCTGACGATCCGTGGCCTGCTCGCCGGCGCGATCCTGGTCTTCGTCAAGATGGTGCGGGACCTGTCGCTCGTCGTGCTGCTGTTCACCGCGACCTCGCCGGTGCTCAGCATGGTCGCCTACCGCTATGCGTCCGAGGGTTTCATGCAGTTCGCCAACGCGATCACGCTGGTGATCCTGGTGATCTGCCTGGCGGCTTCGCTGGCGGCGCATCTCATCCAGACCCGTGTGCAGAAGTGGAAGCAGTGATGGCGCCCGCATCGACCGCCCCGGCGCAGGACGCCATTCGCATCAGCCAGCTGGTGAAACGCTTCGGCGACGTTCCCGCCGTCAAGGACGTGAACATCTCGGTGCCGCGCGGAGCCTTCCTGGTGCTGGTCGGCCCCTCCGGCTGCGGCAAGTCCACGCTGCTGCGCATGCTCGCCGGGCTGGAAGAGCCGAGCGCGGGCGAGATCGCCTTCGTCGGCCGCACGGTGTCGAGCGGGGCGGGCGGCATCATCGCCGATGCCGGTGCGCGCGACGCCGGGCTGGTCTTCCAGTCCTATGCGCTGTGGCCGCATATGACGGTGGCGGGCAACATCGCCTGGCCGCTCAAGGTCGCGCGCTGGTCCAAGGCCGACCGGAATGCCCGTGTCGACGAGGTTCTGGCACTCCTCGGGATTTCGGCCCTGCGCGATCGCTACCCGGCCGAAATCTCCGGCGGCCAGCAGCAGCGCGTTGCGATCGCGCGCACCATCGCGCCGAAGCCGAGCATCCTGCTGTTCGACGAGCCCTTGTCGAATCTCGACGCCAAGCTGCG
This sequence comes from Allobosea sp. GW821-FHT09G06, assembly GCF_059416005.1. Taxonomy (NCBI): domain Bacteria; kingdom Pseudomonadati; phylum Pseudomonadota; class Alphaproteobacteria; order Hyphomicrobiales; family Alloboseaceae; genus Allobosea; species Allobosea sp. GW821-FHT09G06. Next base: position 590,497 of record NZ_JBWKOI010000001.1, read on the forward strand.
CATCGAGATGCGCAGCGAATTGATGCGCATCCACCGTGCAACCGGCGCGACATCGGTCTATGTCACGCATGATCAGGTCGAGGCCATGACCATGGCCAGCCATGTCGCCGTCCTCAACCATGGCAGGGTCGAGCAATTCGGCGCGCCGATCGACCTGTTGCGCCGGCCGACGACGACCTTCGTCGCCTCGTTCCTCGGCACGCCGCCGGCCAATCTTCTGCCCGTCACCCGCGTGCAGGACCGGTTCGTCTTCGCGGATGTGCCGCTGGCCCCGGCCGCCTTCGCCGCGGGGCATGAGCGGGTGCAGCTGCTCTACCGCGCGCAGGACGTCGCGATCGGGCGGGTCGGCGACGGGCACCAGCTCGTTGGGCGCTTCGCCGAGGCGGCGCCGATCGCCGGCCAGTCGATGGTCACGGTCATGGTCGGCGACCTGCGCCTCACCGGCATGGCCGAGGGATTCTTCACCGCGACACCGGGCGACGAGGTCGGCCTGTCGTTCTCCAGCACACCCGATGCCGCCTTCACGATGGAAGGCGAAAGGATCGATCCATGAGACTTATCCTGATGCGCCATGGCGAGACGCTGTGGAACGTCGAGCAGCGGCTGCAGGGGCACGACAATTCCGAGCTCTCCGAGCGCGGGATCCGGCAGGCGCGCGAATTCGTGCCTTATGTCAGGGCGCTGCTGCCGGCGCATGTCGTCTCCTCCGATCTCGGCCGCACCCGCCAGACGGTCGGCCTCATCGGCTATCCAGACGCGCCGTCCGATGCCCGCCTGCGCGAGCTCGACATGGGCGAATGGACGGGCCGCCGGAAGCGCGACCTGATCGCCGAGCAGCCGGAGCGCTATCACGCCTGGCGGGCCGGCACGTTCACGCCGGACGAGGGCGAAAGCTGGGGCGATTTTCGCGCCCGGGTCGCAGCCGGAATCCGGGACTGGCTGCACAAGGCGCAGGGCGACCTGCTGGCGGTCGTCCATGGCGGCGTCATCCGTGCCGCCTGCCACGAATTCATCGGCCTGCCGCCGTCCCGGGTGATCCCGGTGACGCCGGGCACCGCGACGATCCTGAACTTCGCCTCCGCCGATGCGCCGGCTGCCCAGCTCGAAGGCTACAATATCGGATCGGTCGCGCCGGACGTCTCCGTCGCGGATTGAGCCTGTCGGAGCGCTGTCTGGCAGCGCTCCGATCCTGCCTATGCCCGGTCGGTCTCCGTCGCCTGGCGGATGAAATGGCCGGGGCTGACTTCCACCAGAGCCGTCGGCGGGGCCTGCCACTCGAGCTTGCGGATCGGGCTCGGCAACTCATCGACGGCAAGCTCGCGCCGGAGCGCACGGCGGCTGGGATCGGGAACCGGGACCGCCGCCAGCAGCTTGCGCGTATAGGGATGGCGTGGATCGGAGAACACCGCCTCGCGCGGGCCGATCTCGACGATCTCGCCGAGATACATCACCGCGACGCGATGGCTGACGCGCTCGACCACCGCCATGTCATGCGAGATGAAGAGATAGGCGAGGCCCAGCTCGGCCTGCAGGTCGAGCATCAGGTTCAGCACCTGCGCCTTCACGGAAACGTCGAGAGCCGAGACGGCCTCGTCCGCCACCACCAGTTTCGGCGAAAGCGCGAGCGCACGCGCAATCGCGATGCGCTGGCGCTGGCCGCCGGAGAACTCGTGCGGGAACCGGACATGCATCTCGGGGGCGAGCCCGACCTTGCGCAGCAATTCGGCGACGCGCTCCTGCGCCTCCGCGCCCTTCGCGAGGCCGTGAACGAGGATCGGCTCGGCCAGCGCACTGCCGACACTCTTGCGCGGGTTGAGGCTCGCGAACGGGTCCTGGAAGATCATCTGCATGTCGCGGCGGACGTCGCGCAAGTCGCTCTTGCCGAGGCCGGTGACGTCGCGCCCGCCGAAGCGGACCGTGCCAAAGGAGGGCTCGACCAATCGCAGGATCGAGCGCCCCGTCGTCGATTTGCCGCAGCCGGATTCGCCGACCAGCGCCAGCGTCTCGCCGCGGCGCAGGCTGAAACTGACGTCCTCGACGGCATGGACCTGGCCGCGCAGTCGGCCGAACACGCCGCCGCGGATGCCGAAGCGGGTCGTCAGTCCGGAGACTTCGAGCAGAGGCGGTTCTGCCGCCTGCACCGTGTCCGGCTGCTCGACCGGCTTGCCCTCGACCTTGCCATTGTCAGGGTCGATGCGCGGGAAGCGCAGCGGCTTCGAATGACCGTGCATATCGCCGAGCTTGGGCACCGCTGCGAGCAGCGCCTTGGTGTAGCCGTGGACCGGGGTGTTGAAGACCTGTGAGGCCGGCGCATCCTCCAGCTTCCGGCCCTTCCACATCACCACGACGCGGTCGGCGATCTCGGCGACGACGCCCATGTCATGGGTGATGAAGAGCACGGACATGCGCTCCTCGTCCTGCAGCGTCTTGATCAGCTCGAGGATCTGCGCCTGGATCGTGACGTCGAGCGCGGTGGTCGGCTCGTCGGCGATCAGGAGCTTCGGCTTGCAGGCGAGTGCGGTCGCGATCATCACGCGCTGGCGCATGCCGCCGGAGAGCTGGTGCGGGTAATTGTCGAAGCGCGTCTTCGCCGAGGGGATGCGCACCTTGTCGAGCATGCGCAGCGCCTCGGCCTTGGCCGCGCCAGCATCGAGGCCGCGGTGATAGCGCAGGGCTTCGGCGATCTGGAAGCCGACGGTGAGCACCGGGTTCAGGCTCGTCATCGGTTCCTGGAAGATCATCGCGATATCGTTGCCGCGGACCTTGCGCATCTCCTCCTCGCTGAGCGCGAGCAGGTCGCGGCCTTCGAGCGCGATCCGGCCCTGGATGCGGCCATTGGCTGCCGAGACCAATCGCATCACCGAGAGCGCGGTCACGCTCTTGCCGGAGCCGGATTCGCCGACGATCGCGACGGTCTCGCCGGGCGCCACGTCGAAGCTCAGGTCCTCGACGGCCCAGCGCCATTGCCCACCGATACGGAAGGCTGTCTGTAGGTTCTCCACGGACAGGACGGGGCCGCTCATCGCTCGCCCTTCAGCTTGGGGTCGATGGCGTCGCGCAGGCCGTCGCCAAGGACGTTGAGCGCGAAGACGACGACGAGAATGGCAAGCGACGGCGCCAGCACCAGCCAGTAGCTGTCGAGGATGTTCTCGAAGCCCTCGCGGATCATGCCGCCCCAGGTCGCGATCGGCGGCTTGACGCCGAGCCCGATGAAGGCGAGCGAGGCCTCGGTGCGGATGGCGTTGGCGAGCCAGAGCGAGGCCATCACCAGGATTTCCGGGAAGATGTTGGGCAGGATGTGGCCTGCCATGATCCGTGCGTCGGAGAAGGCCAGGGCCCGGCCGGCGCCGATATAGTCACGTTCCTTGACCGTGATCGTCGGGGCGCGGGCGATGCGGGCGAAGGAGGGGATCGAGGTCAGCGCGATCGCGATGGTGATGTTTTCCATCGAGGGGCCGAGCATCGCGACGAGGATCAGGCCGAGGATCAGCGAGGGGAAGGCGAGCAGGATGTCCATCGCCTGCATCACGACGATGTCGAAGCGCCCGCCATAATAGCCGGCGAGCAAACCGATCAGGGAGCCGACGACCATGGCGATGACGGTCGAGGCGATGCCGATCACCAGCGAGATCCGGGCGCCGTAGAGCAGCCGCGAGAGGATGTCGCGGCCGAAATAATCGGTGCCGAGATAGTAGTTCTCATGCGGCGGCTGGAGCCGCGACAGGATGTTCTGCTCCAGCGGGTCATGCGGCGCGATGACCGGCGCAAGCACCGCCGCGAGGATCACCGCGACGACGATGGCGAGCCCGACCCAGGAGGTCTTGTTGGCGTTGAAGGCCCCGATCGTCGCCTTGAGCCAGCGCAGGCGCGGCGGGGCGACGGGGGCGGCATCATGGACGGAGGTGCTCATGACAGCTTCACCCTGGGATCGACGAGGGCATAGGTGATGTCGGTCGCGATGTTCACGAGCACGACGATCAGCGTGTAGATCACCATCATGCCCTGCAGCATGGTGTAGTCGCGCTGGTTCAGCGCGCCGACGATCAGCTTGCCCAGGCCCGGCCGGTTGAAGACGATCTCGGTCAGCACCGAATTGCCGATCAGGATGCCCAAATACAGGCCCACGATGGTGATGATCGGGATCAGCGCGTTGCGCAGCGCGTGCCGCCAGATCACCACGCGCCAGGGCACGCCCTTGGCGCGGGCGCTGCGGACATAATCCTCCTGCATCACCTCCAGCATGGCCGAGCGGGCGACGCGGGTGATGTAGGCCGCCATGATCAAGCCGAGATTGAGCGCCGGCAGCGCCATGGACTGGAACCAGGCCGAGGCCGAGCCGGTGCCGGCCGAGATCACCGGGAACCAGCGCAGCATGATCGCGAACAGGATCAGCAGGATGATCGCCGAGACGAAGGGCGGGAAGGAGAGGCCGAGCAGCGAGGCGATGCGGGTGACATAGTCCGGCATGCGGTTGCGGTTGACCGCGGCCCAGACGCCGAGCGGCACGCCGATGACGATGCCGATCGCCAGCGAGACGATGGTGAGCTCGATCGTCCAGGGTAGGACGGCGAGAACCTCCTGGATCACCGGCCGGCCCGTCACCAGCGAGACCCCCCAGTCGCCGCGCACGGCGCCGCCGAGAAAGCTGAAATATTGCTCGCTCATCGAGGCATCGAGGCCGAGCCGCGTTCGCATCGCGGCGATGGCCGCCGCGTCGGCCTGATCGCCGAGGATCACTTGGGCGGGGTCGCCGGGCACGATGCGCACGACGACGAAGACCAGCGAGAGCACGGCCCAAAGCGTGACGATGGCGAAGCCGAGGCGTTTGACGAGAAAGGCGCTCATGATGCCGCCCTGTTCTAGAAGCCGTTGACCGGGCGAGAAACCCGGATCGCTGCGTGCGGACACTCGACCGTCATCCCGGGCTTGCCCGGGATCCATCGAAGGGCGCCGGAGCTCTACGATGGATCCCGGATCGGCGCCGCTTCGCGGCTTGTCCGGGATGACGCGGAGGTTCCTCGTGAGATCGGGAAATCCGACCTCACTTCGTGAAGCGCGTCGTCTCCAGCACCGGCGGGCCGAGATTGAGCGAAGCCTTGAGCTCGTAGCCGAGGTCGAGGCTTTCCTTGTAGGCCCAGAGCTGCATCATCTCGTTGACCGGCACGGCGCAGACTTCCTTGATGATCTTCTCTTGCGCGGTCTTCCACAGGGCGAGCTGCTTCACCTTGTCGGTCTCGGAGCGGGCGGCGTCGATCTCGGCATCCGCGACCTTGCAATGCGAGAAGTTGGTCACCGCCGTCGGCGTCTTCACGATCGCCCGCGAGTGGAAGAACTGCGAGAGATAGACATCCGCCACCGGGAAGCGGGCCGCCTGGAAATGCACGACCTGCGAGAGGTCCTGCCGGATCTGCTGGTGGAAGGTCGCGTGCTCCACCGGCTGGATCTCCAGCGTGATGCCGGCGCGCTTCAGCAGGGCCTGCGTCGCTTCGGTGAAGCTCAGCATCGAGGGCAGGGTGGTGTTGATCGCCTTGATGGTGACGCCGTTGGGGAAGCCGGCCTCCGCCAGCAGCGCCTTCGACTTGGCGAGGTCGAAGGGCAGGAGCGGGGCCTTCTCATCCGTGCCGAGATAGCCCGAGGGTACGACCGAGACGGCCGGGCGCGAGATGTTCTTGCCGCGGAACTGCCAGATCGCGTTGCGGTCGATGGCATGGGCGAAGGCCTGCCGGACCTTGATGTTGTCGAGCGGCGGCTGGCTCGTATTGAGGTGCAGCACCGACATCTCGGCCGGCCCCATCGCCACGACTTTGACGCCGGGCAGCGCCGTCATGCGGTCGACCCAGGCCTGCTCCTGCCGACCCAGCATCATGTCGAGCTCGCCGGACTGGAAGGCGAGGTCGCGCGAGGAATCCGAGGGGATGAAGCGGTAGAGGATTTCGGTCAGCTTGGGCTTGCCGCGGAAGTAGTTCGGGTTGGCGACGAGCTTGGCGTATTGTTGCGGCACGTATTCCTGGAACATGAACGGGCCGGTGCCGACCGGCTTCTTGGCGAAGCCGTCCTTGCCCAGCTCATCGGCGGCCTTCTTACAGACCATGTTGCCGCCATGGTAGTTCATGACGATGCCGAGCAGGCTCGGGATCGCCTGCTTCAGCGTGATCTTGACGCTGTATTTGTCGGGCGCTTCGATCGCGTCGACGGCGGCATAGTCCGACGAGAAGGCCGAGCTTTCCTTGGTCGCGGCGCGCTTCAGCGAATAGACCGCGTCCTCGGCGGTGAACTCGCCATAGCCGTGATGGCACTGCACGCCCTGGCGCAGCTTGAAGGTCCATTCCTTGCCGTCGGCCGAGGCGCTCCAGCTCTCGGCGAGGTCGGGCTCCATGAATTCCGGCGAGAGCTCGCCGGGCTTGATCCGCACCAGCCCGTTGAACATCCATTGCAACATCGCCTTGCCGGGCGTGCCGGAATTGAGATGAGGGTCGAGCACGCCGGCATCCGAACTCTGCATGCCGACGGTGAGCACGGTCTTCTGCGCGAGGGCCGGCCCGGCCATCAGGGCGCCGGCCACCAGGGCGGCGAGGATCGAAACGGGTCTCTTCATGGCTCTTCCCCTGCTTTTGTCGTTGAGCGTGATGATCGAGATCGGGTAGCGGCGCTCTCCCGGCGCCGTTGCTAAAGCGTGTCCTCCAGCCTGCAATTGACCAGCAATTCCGCGATGGTGGCATTGTTGGGCAGGGCCAGGACGGTGGCAACCAGCGCGGCGAGATCGGCGGGCTGGGTCATGGCTTCCGGCGGCAGCGCGGTGCTCGCAGCCGTCATGTCGGTGCGCACGAAGGAGGGGCAGAGCGCGGTCGCGCGCACGCCCTTGTCCCAGGCGATGCGCCGTGCGGCATGGTTCAGCGCGATCATCGCGTGCTTGGTCATGTTGTAGGCGACATGGTCGTTGCGCACGCGCTTGCCGGAGAGTGAGGCGACATTGACGATGCGCCCGGCGCCGCAGGCCTCGAGATGAGGCAGGGCGCAATGGATCAGGTTGAGCGGCCCCTTGCAGTTCGCCGCCCAGATCGCGTCGAGCGCGGCTTCGTCGGGCGCACGCAGGGTCATGGCGCTGTGCATGCCGGCATTGTTGACGAGCCCGTCGATCCGGCCGAAGCGGGCGGCGGCCGCATCGACCCAGGCGCGATGGCTCGCCCAGTCGGCCGCGTCATAGCGGGCGACATGGACGCGCGACGGGTCCCAGCCGGCGCTCATGGACTGCAGGGAGTTCAGATCCCGTCCGCCGAGGCTCAGGCTGTAGCCCTGCGCCTGCAGCAATTCAGCGATGGCGCGGCCGATGCCGCGATTGGCACCGGAGATCAGGATGACGCGTCCATCAGAGGGCAGCATGGCGGGAGATTGTCCTATCCGTGCAGAGTGAGTTCGGCGGCCTGTCGTTGGCCATGCGTGAAGCGGTTCAGCCGGAAGGGCAAGAGATCGAAGCGCGATCGGCGTCCCAGCGCGAGATCGGCCAGGATCTCGCCGGTGACGGGGCCGATGCCAAAACCGTGCCCGGAGAAGCCGGCGGCGATGACGAGCCCGTCGAGGCCGGTATCGGCGTCGATCGCGGGCAGGGCGTCCGGCGTGAGATCGATCAATCCGCCCCAGAGCCGAGCGATGCCGGCCTCCGCCAGCGCCGGCAGGACCTGCGTCGTGCGCGCGATCAGGGCCGCGACATCGCGGCTGCGCGGGGCGAGCGAGGCTTCGGTCCAGCTCGCTGGATCATGCGGCCAGTCGCCGATACCGGTGGTCACGCGCAGGCGCCCGTCGATCTCCTGCCGCCCGGCGCAATCCGCATTGGCGACGCCGAAGACCGGCGCGAGGAAGGACGGCAGCGGCACGCTCTGCATCACGCAGACCAGCTTGACGATGAGCGGCAGGGCAAGGCCGAGCGGCGCCAGCAGTTCCGGCGTGTGGATGCCCGTCGCCACGATGACGCGATCGGCGGCGATTGTTTCGCCGGCTTGCGTTTCGACGCCGGTAATCCGGTCGCCCGAGCGGGTCAGGGCGCGAACCGGCACGCCCTCGCGGATCACCGCGCCGTGCCGTCTGGCGGCCTCGGCGTAGGCGCGGACAGCCGGGACCGGATCGGCATGGCCGTCTCCCGGACAGAAGGAGGCGGCGAGGATGCCGGGCCCGATCGCCGGCGCCCTGTCTCGCACCGCAATGTTGTCCGGCAGGTATTCGATGGTGAGGCCGAGCTTGCTTTGCTGCGCGACCAATTCGCGGATGACAGCGACTTCCGCCTCGGTTCGCGCCAGCCGCAGATTGCCGTGGCGGCGATAGCCGGTCGGCGCGCCGAGCTCTTCCTCGAGCCCACCCCAGCGTTCGACTGCGGCCTGCGCCAGTGGCAGCTCAGCCGGGTCGCGCCCGGATTGGCGGACGCCGCCGAGCGTCCAGCTCGATGCCATCGCCGCGAGGCTGCGGCCTTCGAGCAGCGTCACGGACTGGCCGGCCCGCGCGATCTCGTAGGCGGCCGAAACCCCGCTGATCCCACCCCCGACGATGACGACGTCCGGCATGGTAGCGCCCGATTTCAGGAGAGGTCGACGCTGATGCGCTGCTCGGGCTGGTCCGGGTTGCGCCGCTTATAGGCGGTGACCTCGAACTCGACCTTCAGCTCGGGCTGGCCGAGCGGCGTGCAGGTCGTGGTATTGGCCGGGTCTATGCCCCTGAACTTGGCGCCGACGACCGCGTTGACCTCGTCCATGTCGCCGATATCCGGCACGAAGACCTTGACCGCGACGACATCCTTCAGCGAGGCGCCGACAGCGGCGAGCGCGCCCTCGATATTGCTGAAGGCCTGCTCGGCCTGGCCCTTGGCGTCGGAGGCGATGGCGCGGGTCTTGTAGTTCCGCCCGGCGGTGTTGGAGACGAAGATCATGTCGCCGGCGACGACGACCCGCGAATAGCTGTTCAGGGTCTCGTATTTGCTGCCGGATTTGACTTTGACGATCTCGCTCATGACGGTCTCCGGAGGCTGCACCCGGCGCTGCCGGAAGCCTTCGCCGGCAGGCACCCATTGTGAGAATTGGTGTATACCACTTGAGTTGATCCGGGCTGTCAAGGACATGCCTATCCGCTACGGAGTTGCCGGTAACCGCTATGGTTCTGGTGCAGGGGCAGTAGCGGAAGTTCTGGTGTATACCAATATGCCTTATCTGCCGGTTTGGATCTCCTGGCGGCGCGTTGCGCGCACTGCCAGGGTGCCGACAGCAAGCGCCGCGATCAGCAGGACGGTCTGGGCGATCACGAAAGGCGGCTCGCTCTGCGTCGGCGCCAGCGGTTGCAGGGCCGGGACTTTCTGGAAGGACTGCACGATCAGCACGAAGATATTGAGGTAGAGCGCGAGCGCAGCGGTGACGGCATAGGCGATGCCGGCGGCGCGCTGCGCCCGGAACGGCCAGGTCGCAGCGGTGACGGCGAGCGCTACCATGGAGATCACGCCGAAGAGGAAGGCCGGCGTCACGCCGCTGAACGGGAACAGGAAGCCGGTCACGCTGGTCAGCGCCGTCGTGATCAGGAAGCCGGCCTGCCAGCCGCCGAGCCAGCGGCCAGCAGCAAGCGCAGGCATGGCCACGAGCCCCGTGGCGATGCCGATCAGGCTGACCGCGACATGGACGGTCAGCAGGGTTTGGATGGAAAGTCCGGGGATCATGATCGTTGTCCTTGGTCTGGCCGCTGCTTCAGGCGCCGTAGCGCGGGGCGGGCTTGCGAAGGGAGAGGTTCGGGCGCAGCGCGCCGCGGGCGCCGAGGAAGCGCTCGAGATCGGCGGTGTCGGGCAGCGAGGGGATGGTGATCCGCTCCCCGAGATCGAGGCCGGCAAGCGCTGCATCGACCATGTCGTCGACCGACATCACCATCTCGGTCGGGATCTGGGCGAGGCGCTCCTCCTCCCAGATCGCGGTGCGTGTGATGCCCGGCAGGACAGCCTGCACATGCACGCCCTTTGGGCCGAGCTCGGCCTGAAGCGCCTCGCTGAAGGCGAGCACGAAGGCCTTGGTCGCCGGATAGACGGCGGTGAAGGCTTCCGGCATCAGCGCCGTCACCGAGGTGATGTTGATGATCGTGCCTGAACCGCGAGTGGCGAGGCGCGGGGCGATCGCAGCGGCGAGCCGGGTCACGGCAGAGACGTTCAGCGCGATCATGTTGTCGATATGGGCGGGGTCGGCGGTCAGGATCGGCCCTTCGCCGGCGATGCCGGCATTGTTGACGAGGCCGGTGATCGCGGCGTCCTCGCGCAGCCTGGCTTCGACCTTCGCGAGATCGCCGGCCTTGCCGAGATCGGCGGCGAGCACCTCGACGGCGACGCCGGTTTCATGGCGCAGGCGTTCGGCGAGAGCCTCAAGCTTGTCGGCGCTGCGGGCGACGAGGACGAGATCATGGCCGCGCTTGGCGAGGCGGTCGGCATAGAGCGCGCCGATGCCGTTCGAGGCGCCGGTCACGAGGAAGGTCTGCTTGGTCATTGGGATTCTCCGGGACGTGAGGGAGCGAGCGGACGGCGCGAGTGCCGTCCGGCGCCTGGTTTCGCGATGAGTGTGGGGTGGCCGCGTCGGCCCGGCCGGCGGGCGATCAGCCCTTGATGAAGGCCAGCAGGTCGGCGTTGAAGCGATCCTGATGGGTCTGGGTCAGGCCGTGATCGGCGCCTTCGTAGACCTTGAGGACGGCGTGCTTGACGATCTTCACCGTCGAGAGCGCCGCGGCGCCGATCGGCACGATCTGGTCGTCGTCGCCATGCAGCACGAGCGTCGGCTTGTCGAAGCGCTTCAGGTCGGCGTTGAAGTCGCTTTCCGAGAAGGCGCGGATCGAGTCGAGCTGGCCCTTGAGCCCGCCCATCATGCCCTGCTGCCAGAAGCTCTGGCGGATGCCCTCCGAGATCACGGCGCCCGGCCGGTTGTAGCCGTAGAACGGGATCGTCAGGTCGAGGAAGAACTGCGAGCGGTTGTCGTAGGTGCCCTTGCGGATGCCGTCGAAGACATCGAGCGGCAGGCCGCCCGGATTGGCCTCGGTCTTGAGCATCAGCGGCGGCACCGCGCCGATCAGGCCGATCTTGGCGACCCGGCCCGTGCCGTGGCGGCCGATATAGCGGGTGACTTCGCCGCCTCCGGTGGAATGGCCGACCAGGATCGCGTCCTTCAGGTCGAGCTTCTCGATCAGTTCGGCGAGGTCGTCGGCATACTGATCCATGGTGTTGTTGGCCCAGACCTGGTCGGAGCGGCCATGACTGCGCCGGTCATGGGCGATGGTGCGGAAGCCCTGATTGGCGAAGAAGACCATCTGCGCGTCCCAGGCATCGGCCGTCAGCGGCCAGCCATGCGAGAAGACGATCGGCTGCCCGTCCTTCGGGCCCCAGTCCTTGTAGAAGATATTGGTGCCGTCCTTGGTGGTGATCGTGGCCATTGTCGTCATCCTTTCAGTACCTTGAGGAAACTCAGCGGGACGTCCGCGCCCCGTGGTTGAAGGATTACGCCTGGTGAGGGATGATCGGGATTGGCGGAACCGACATTCACCGGGCCAAAACCGACAATCGTGGAGACGAGCCATGGTCGCAGCCATTCCAGCGCCGCCGAAGGCCGAGATCGGGCTCGTGCTCTATCCGGGCTGCCAGACCGCCATGGTCCACGGCATGACCGATCTTCTCGACATTGCCGGGCATTTCTCCGCCCGGCGCGGCGGGCCGGGGCTGCGCGTCAGCCACTGGCGGCCGGATGATGACGGCTGCCTCGGCCGGGTCTTCGACAGCCACCCCGATTTCGAGCGGCCGATGGAGCCCGCCGTGCTGGTCGTGCCCGGGCGGCTCACCGGCCCGATGGAGATCGAGGAGGCGACGCCCTATGCGCGCTGGCTGCTCGATCGGCATGCCCAGGGTACGACGCTCGCGGCCAATTGCGGCGGGGTCTTCGCGCTGGCGGCGACGGGCCTTTTGTCGGGGCGCCCGGCGACGACGCATTGGCTCTTCGCCGACGCCTTCCGCGAACGCTTTCCCGATGTCCGGCTCGATACCGACAAGATGGTGATCGAGGACGGCGACATCATCACGGCCGGCGGTTTGATGGCCTGGACCGATCTCGGCCTCCGGCTCGTCGACCGGCTGCTGGGCTCGACCGTGATGGCCGAGACCGGCAGCTTCATGCTGATCGATTCCGCCGGGCGCGAGCAGCGTCACTATTCGCGTTTCGCGCCGCGCCTGACCCATGGCGACGAGGCGATCCTGAAGGTGCAGCACTGGCTGCAGGCGCGCGAGGCCAAGGCGATCAGCGTCGGCGATATGGCGAAGGTGATCGCGATGGAGGAGCGCACCTTCCAGCGCCGCTTCAAGGCGGCGACCGGGATGAAGCCGATCGAATATGCCCAGCACCTGCGCGTCGGCAAGGCGCGGGAGCTGCTGGAATTCACCCGGCGCTCGATCGAGCAGATTTCCTGGTCCGTCGGCTACGAGGATGTCGCTGCTTTCCGCAAGCTCTTCCACCGCCTCGTCGGGCTCTCGCCGGGCGATTACCGCCATCGCTTCGTCGCGGTCGCCGCCGCGTGAGCTTGCAGGCCCCGGAGCCCGCTAGGCGTTTCCAGTACGGGTCAGCGTCTCGCTGCGCGGGGCATGGCTTTCCGCCGGGCGATCGAGCCGGGGCAGGGAAACGATGACGCGCAGGCCGCCCGTGATCCGGTTTTCGAGCGTGACGGAGCCTTCATGCGAGCGGGCGACGGCCTGGGCGATCGTCAAGCCGAGGCCGGAGCCGCCGGTTTCGCGGCCACGCGATTCCTCCAGCCGCACGAACGGCAGGAAGGCGCGCTCCATGTCGACTGAGGGGATGCCCGGCCCTTCGTCCTCGACCGTGACGATGAAGCGGCCGCCGGCTTCGGCGATGCCGACAGCAGCCGAACCGCCGTATTTGAGCGCGTTGGCGATGACATTGGAGAAGGCCCGCTTCAGCGGCAGCACCTGCCCCAGGATCGGTGCCGTATTGAGACCCGACAGGCTGACTCGATGGCCCTGGTCGAGATGCTCGTCGACGATCGTCTCGATGATGGAGGCAAGATCGACCGGTCGGGCCGCCTCGCTGGAGACCCCGCCGCGCAGATACTCCAGTGTCGAGTCGATCATCTCCTCCATCTCGCCGAGATCGGCATCGATCAGGCGTCGCGTCGCGTCGTCGTCGAGCAATTCGGAGCGCAGGCGGAGCCGGGTGATCGGCGTGCGCAGGTCGTGCGACACGGCCGCCATCGCCTGCATCCGCTCGCTGACGAGGCGCTGGATGCGCTCGCGCATGGTGTTGAAGGCCCGCGCCGCGCGGCGCACCTCGGCCGGGCCGTCTTCCGGCAAGGGCTGCGGCACCTGATCCAGGCTGAAGCGCTCGGCGGCCAGCGCGAGATCGCGCAGCGGCCGGGTCGCCCAGCGCAACAGCAGTAGTGCGACCACGACGATCCCGACAGCGAAGCAGATCATGATCGCGGTCAGGTTCCAGTCGAGATGCTGCGCGGCGCCGAGCGCCGAGGACGAGAAATTGACCCAGCTGCCATCGTCGAGCCGGATCGAGACCAGCATGATGTGCCTGTCCGCATTGGCGTTACCGGCCGGAAGCGCCCCGTCATCGACCTGCCCGACACGGAAGGAGGCGGCCGCCAGATCGGGAGCCTGCTCTCTCAAACGCGCTTCCAGCGCGCGCGTGCGCTCGGTGGCAGGCGCACTGCCGAGCACGAGGCTGACCTTGCTCCAGTGCACTTCGAGGCTCGCACTCGACAGGTCATGCGCGACGCGGTCGCGTTCCGCCCCGTCGGGCAGGCTGGCGATCGCGCGCTTGATCGAGACGATGCGCTCGGCGAGGCTGCCGTCGCGCCCGGCCGCGGCGAAGCTCTCGACGCCGACGCGGAAGGCCCAATAGCCGAGCAGGTGGAAGGCGAGCAGGGCCGCGACCAGGATCAGGATCGCGCGGCTTGCCACGGTGTCGGGCCAGAAGCGTCCGTGCAGCCTCGTCAAGCGGATTGTCCTTCCTCGCGCCCGATCGTGGAGGCGAATAGATAGCCCGCGCCGCGCACCGTCTTGATCAATTGGCCGCCGCTGGCATCGGCTTCGAGCTTGCGGCGCAAGCGGCTGATCTGGACGTCGATCGTCCGGTCGAAGGGATCGTCGCTCATCCGTGCCTTGGCGAACTGCATCAGCGCCTCGCGCGACAGCACGCGGTTGGCATGCTCGACGAAGGCGACGAGCAGGTCGAACTCGCCGGTCGAGAGATCGATCAACGTGCCAGCCGGCGATTGCAGTTCGCGACGGCGCAGATCCATGCGCCAGCCGTCGAAGGTCACGATCCCGCTCGGCTGCGTCAGGACCGAGTTTCGCGGCACCCGACCACGGCGCAGCACCGCACGGATGCGGGCGAGCAATTCGCGCGGGCTGAACGGCTTGGTGACATAGTCGTCCGCCCCGCCTTCGAGGCCGGTGATGCGGTCGCTCTCCTCGTTTCGGGCGGTCAGCATCACGATCGGAACCTGCGAATTGGCCCGCACGTCCCGGCACAATTCGACGCCGGAACGCCCGGGCAGCATCAGGTCGAGCACGATCAGGTCGACGGTGCTATGCGCCAGCGTCTCCAGCATGGCGCGGCCATCCGGGGCGCCGGTGACCTGATAGCCATGGCGCTGGAGGAAGCGCGCGACCAGCAACCTGATCTGCGGATCGTCGTCCACCACCAGGATATGGCCGTGATCGTCGGTGATCGGCGCGACGGGGGCCTGATCCGCCTCGCTGCTTGTAGTCCCTGACATCGCCATGCCGTTCGAGCGCACGCTTTCCTTTCCCATCTGTCCCGACCATAGCGCGCCTGCTGCGCCGTTGCCCGCCCCGGTTTGAAACAATTTGTAACGGACGCCGAGGAAGCGGCGTTGCTACCCCTGCCTCACCGCAACAGGGGAGCCATGAGTCGTGAGCTTGGTGAAGCTGCCGTTCCTGGCGGCGATCGGCCTGGCGCTGGGCGCCTGCACGGTCTCCGCCGTTCCAGACCATCTGGCCCGGCCGGTCGATCCGAATGTCCGCGTCCCAGCCGTCACCTACGGCAGCGTGACGGCGGGCGCCGCCACCTATCGCCCGGCCGATCCGAAGGATTGGCGCGAGCTCAACCGCCGGGTCGGGCCGAAACCATGACGAAGCCGAACCATCCCGCCGCCGTGCCATTGCGTGCCGCTGTCCAAGGACCGGCCTTGACCTCCTCTCTCGTTCCGAAAGCCCGGCGCCTGCTGCGCTGGACCCTGCTTGCTGGCGCCGCCGCTCTGCTGGGCGGTTGCGCCGGGTTTTCGGCCGATGGCGGCATGGGCGCGATCCAGAGCGCGACCTATGCCGATATCGGCAGGGACGTGACCAAGATCGGCGACGATCAGGCCGCGCTCACTGCCAAGGCGCGCGTCGACCAGCTCCTGCGCAAGCCGCTGACGGCGGATACGGCGGTGCAGGTCGCGCTGCTCAACAATCGCGGCCTGCAGGCCGCCTTCAACGAGCTCGGCATGGCCGAGGCGCAGATGGTCGCCGCCAGCCTGCCGCCCAATCCGCGCTTCGGCATCTCCAAGCTCTCCGGCCGCTTCGAGGTCGAGATCGAGCGCCAGATCGTCGGCAGCCTGCTGGCGCTCGCCACTCTCCCGGCCCGGGCCGAGATCGCCCGCGACCGCTTCCAGACCGCGCAGATGCGGACGGCAGAAGCTGTGCTCAGGCTCGCGGCCGATACCCGCCGCCAGTACTACCGGGCGGTTGCTGCCAATGCGCAGGTCGCCTTCTACCAGGAGGCGAAGAGCTCGGCCGATGCAGCGTCCGAACTGCTCAAGCGGCTCGGCGAATCCGGCGGCGTCAACAAGATCGACCAGGCCCGCGAATTCGCCTTCGAGGCCGAATTGACCGTCCAGCTCGCGCAGGCCCGCCAACAGCAGCGCCAGGAGCGCGAGCGTCTCGTCCGTCAGCTCGGCCTCTGGGGCGACGAGTTGAAGTTCCAGCTGGGCAGCCTGCCGCCTCTGCCGCGCCTGCAATCGGTGAAGGCGATCGAGACCGAGGCTTTGCGGAAGCGCGTCGATCTCCGGATCGCGCGGGCCGAGCTCGACACGCTTGCCAAGTCGCTCGGCCTCACGCAGGCGACGCGCTTCGTCAACGATATCGACCTGCTCGGGCGGCGCACCTATGACCGCAGCCGCAGCATCAACGACCACGGCCATGTCGAGCGCGAAGCCAGCCGCAGCCGGACGCTGGAGCTCGAGATCGATATCCCGATCTACGATTTCGGCCAGTCCAAGGTCGCGCTCGCCGAACAGACCTATATGCAGGCCGCCAACAAGCTGGCGGAGAAGGCGGTCAATATCCGCTCTGAGGCCCGCGAGGCCTATACCGCCTATCGCGCCCATTACGACATCACGCGCCAGTACCAGGCCAACGTCCTGCCCTTGCGCAAGATCATCCAGGAGCAGTCGCTGCTGCAGTACAGCGGCATGCTCAACGATGTGACGGACCTGATCGCGGATGCCCGCAGCCGCATCCTCTCGAATGTCGCCGCGATCAATGCCCGCCGCGATTTCTGGATCGCCCATACCGATTTCAAGCACGCGCTGATCGGCGGCGGCAGCGGAGGTGGCTCAGCCACAGTCGCCGCGGCTGGCGGCGGCGATGCCGGTGGCGGCGGACACTGAGCGGGCGGAAGGAGCGCAACAATGACCACGCTATCGCGCAGAGGATTCATCGGCTCATCCGGTCTCGTGCTGGCCGGAGCCACCGCCGTCTCGGGCCGCAGCGCCTTCGCCGCCGTGCCGGAAGCGCCGACCATGACGGAGGCTGCGACGCAGGCACCGCTCGTGCCGACGACCGGGCCGGACTATCAGCCGGTCGCGACGCTCAACGGCTGGTCGCTGCCCTGGCGGATGAACGGCGACTGGAAGGAGTTCCATCTCGTCGCCGAGCCGGTGGTGCGCGAGCTTGCGCCCGGCATGAAGGCCTATCTCTGGGGTTACAACGGCCAGTCGCCGGGGCCGACCATCGAGGCGGTCGAGGGCGACAAGGTCCGCATCTACGTCACCAACAAATTGCCGGAGAACACGGCGGTGCACTGGCATGGCCAGCGCCTGCCCAACGGCATGGACGGCGTCGGCGGGCTGACGCAGCCGCATATCCCACCCGGCAAGACCTTCGTCTACGAGTTCCTGCTGCGGCGCTCCGGTACCTTCATGTACCACCCGCATTCGGACGAGATGGTCCAGATGGCGATGGGCATGATGGGCTTCTTCGTCGTCCATCCCAGGGACCCGGCCTTCCGCCGCGTCGATCGCGATTTCGTCTTCCTGCTCAACGCCTTCGACATCGAGCCCGGCTCCTACGTGCCGCGCGTCGCGGAGATGACCGAGTTCAACATGTGGTGCTGGAATAGCCGCGTGTTTCCGGGGCTCGATCCCTTCGTCGTGGGCCAGAACGACAAGGTCCGCATCCGCTTCGGCAACCTGACCATGACGAACCACCCGGTCCATATGCATGGCTACGAGTTCAAGGTCTCCTGCACCGATGGCGGCTGGGTCGATCCGGCGGCGGCCTGGGACGAGGTCTCGATCGACGTCGCCGTCGGCCAGATGCGCGCGTTCGATTTCGTCGCCGACGAGCCGGGCGACTGGGCGATCCACTGCCACAAGTCGCATCACACCATGAATGCCATGGGGCATTCGGTGAAGAACTATATCGGCGTGAACAAGAAGGACCTGGCCAAGCGCATCACGAAGATCGCGCCCGGCTACATGCCGATGGGCTCGAACGGCATGGGCGAGATGGGCTCGATGGAGATGCCCCTGCCCGAAAACACCCTGCCGATGATGAGCGGCTATGCCCAGTTCGGCCCGGTCGAGATGGGCGGGATGTTCTCGGTGGTGAAGGTTCGCGAAGGGCTGGCGAAGAACGACTACAAGGACCCCGGCTGGTTCAAGCATCCCGAGGGAACCGTCGCCTACGAACTCAAGGGCGCGAAGCTTGGCGAAGCGACGCGCGCGGCGCCGCCCGAGAGCGGCGTCAAGGCGGCCGCGTGGCGCGCCAAGGACCCACGCAAGCCAAGCCTTGGGCCCAACGGCAAGCCGCGCCCGGCAGCCAAGAACCCGCATTCCAACCACTGACATGCAGTTCCACGATCAGGAGAGGCAGATGAGTACAGCAGCCTTCAAGCTTGCCGCAATCGCGGTCCTTCTTTCCGCCGGGGTAGCGCTCGCAGGCCCAGGCGGGGCCGGCCATGGCCATGGCGGCGAGACCGCCTATGGCAAGCCTGGCGATCCGAAGAAGCCGGCTCGCATCATCCAGGTCGTGATGAGCGAGCGCGACGGCAAGATGGCCTTCATTCCGGACCGGCTTGAGATCCGCCGCGGCGAGCAGATCCGCTTCCAGCTGCGCAACAACGGCGAACTCGACCATGAATTGGTGCTGGCGACGCTGGAGGAGAACCTCAAGCACGCCGTCGAGATGCAGAAGAACCCCGACATGGAGCACGACGACCCGAACGCCAAGCGGCTCGCGCCGAAGAAGACCGGCGAGATCGTCTGGGCCTTCACCAAGGCGGGTGAGTTCGATTTCTCCTGCCTGATCCCGGGGCACCGCGAGGCCGGCATGACCGGCAAGATCATCGTCAAGTGAACGATTTCAACGAAAGGAGCCTGCCATGCTGAAGACCGCCGCCACCCTCGCTTTCCTGATCGCCGCGCTGCCGGCCGCCGCGCAGTCGGTCAGCGGCACCGTCACCAAGGTCGATGAAGCCCAGGGCAAGCTCACGATCAATCACGGCCCGATCAAGAATCTCGACATGGACGCCATGACCATGGTGTTCAAAGCCGGCGAGCCCGAGATGCTGAAGGGGCTGAAGGCCGGAACCAAGGTCAGGTTCGACGCCGACCGCGTCAATGGCCAGATCACCGTCACCAAGCTCCAGAAGGCGAAGTGACGATACCCGAGGAAGGCGGGTGGCCTCGGCGCGCCCGCTTTCATCTCGATGTGGCGATTCTGGTCGTGGCCGCTGTGGCAAGCTCGGCCGCCCTGGCCTCCGATGCCGGCCTGCAAAAGGCGCTGCTCGACAGCGGTTGCGCCGCGCCGCGGATCGAGACGGTGCTGCAGCAAAGCGGTCTCATCGCTTACCGTGCCAATTGCCTGGGGACCTCGCACAAGATCGTCACCATCGTCTGCAGCAAGGGCCGGTGCAGCCCGGGGCTTTCGAACGGCGATCGCGGGCGTCCGTGACAATGCCGCTTGACCTTCCCACGATGGGAAGGAGCAGGCTTCGGTCATCGCCACATCGAAAGGATGATGCAGATGTGCTCCTGCCAACAGCATGCAAAGCCCGCAACGGAGACGGCCGCGCCGGTCGGCAAGGCCGTGACCTTCCAGGTCGAGGACATGACCTGCGGCCACTGTGCCGGCCGGATCAAGGGCGCCATCGAAGCCCGGGTGCCGGGAACCTCTGTGGCCGCTGATCCCGGCAGCAAACGGGTGAGCGTTCTGGGCTCGGCCGACCATGAAGCGATCAAGGCTGCCGTTACGGCGGCGGGCTATACGCCCGGCCTCTGACCGCCCGGTTGACGCCATGCGGGCCGGTCCTGTGTGATCGGCTCGCACCGCCCGGTTGCGGGCGGAGCAGACATGAGTGTGAGGATAAAGGGAAACCTCGTGACGCACGGATTTTCGTCAACGCGCCGCGCCTTGATGCTCGGCATGACCCAGATCGCCGCCGGCTTGATGCTGTGGCGCCCGGCGACCGCTGCCGAGGCCTTGCCGAAGATGACCGTCATGCGCGACCCGAATTGCGGTTGCTGTGGAGCCTGGGTCACGCATGTGAAGGCTGCGGGCTTCCCCGTCGAGGTGATCGAGATCGACGATGTCGCGCCGCTCAAGACGAAGCTCGGCGTGCCCGATGCGCTCGCCTCCTGCCACACCGCTGAGGTCGGCGGCTATGTCGTCGAGGGTCATGTGCCGGCCGAAGCTATCAAGCGCCTGCTGGCCGAGCGCCCCAAGGCGATCGGGCTCGCGGTTGCCGGCATGCCCGTCGGCTCGCCCGGCATGGAGATCCGTGGGCAGGCGCCGGATACTTATGAGGTGACGATCTTCTCTGCGGGGCGGCAGAACGTCTTCGCGCGTTACCGCGGGCTTGAACGGAGCTGAACCGCTGTAGGGTCCCGTATCATCGCCATCCTGTCGCCGCTCCGCCAGATTCCGACTTGTGCCGGCTGAACTGGTTCTATATTGGTCTAGGTCAAGGGCGCGGCTCGCGTCAGGCTTGGCAGATCAGGAGCATCCGGAACGGTGCAGGGCGAGGGATGCGCTTCATTATCGGTCGATCGCCGCGCGCCGGTTGCCCATGAGGCCGGCCCCGGCTGGCGTGTGCTCTCGCAGGCCAGTGAGCAGGGCAGCGCCGCGCATAACGAGGACATTGCCGGCGTAGCCGGGTCCTGCGCCTGGATCGTCGACGGTTCGGCGTTCTTCAATGGCGCGGCCCGGACTGCCGGGGAATCCGAGGGAGCCTGGTTCGTCCGCCGGATCGACGCGGCGCTGCGGGCCAACCCGCCTGATAATGCGTCCTTTCCCGTCTGGGCTGCGCAGCTCGAACAGCAGTTGGGACAGGATTATGCGGCTCTCGGGCAGGGGCATCCGGAGCGCGAGGCCGGCGAGGGGCCTTCAGCCGTATTCGGCCTGGTCCGGCTGCGGCGCGAGGGCGATCGCTGCCGCATCGAAGGCGCGGTGATCGGGGATGTCTCGATCCTGATCCGCGATGGCGACCGGCTCGAGCGCTGGACCGATCCCTCTTCCGGCCCCTTCGAGGCCCTGACCATCGCGGCAGCGACCGCGGACGGGCACTGCCCCGGTGAGGTCATCTCCGCCTCTGCTCTGGCGCAGGTCCTGCGCAACCGGCGTTCACTCAACCGGCCGGGCGGCTATTGGGCTGCCAATCCCGGGCTGAGCTGGACGGCGGGCCTGCGTCTGTTCTCGGCCGAGGTCTCGCCGGACGCGACCGTGCTGCTTGCGTCCGACGGCTTCATGCGCCTCGTCGATGTCATCGCGCATCACGACGAAGCCGGGCTGATGGACGCGGTTGAGCGCGCGGGCGCTGCCGGCGTCATCGCCGAACTGCGCGGGCTCGAAAGCGCCGATGTGCGTGCGGAGCGCTACAGGCGCGTCAAGATCCATGACGATGCCACCGCGCTGGTCGTGAGACCGAACCTGAACGACACCGATATCGAAAAGTCGTCATAAGACGATCAGGACAACGAGGGAGAATGACAATGCAGGCCGGGACACAGACCAAATCCATCGTCAGGCGGACGCTTGGAAAGCTGGCGCTCACGCTGTTCGCCGCCGCGACCGCCTTCTCTGCGCCGGTACAGGCACAGACGCAGGACCTCACCCTGTGGAGCTGGCGCCAGGAGGACAAGGCGGCCTATGCCAAGTTCATCGCCGCCTTCCGCAAGCAGCACCCCGACATCAACGTGAAGTTCGAAGCCTTCGAGGCGGCGAATTACAACACCGTGCTCTCGACCGCGCTTGCCGGCGGCACGGGGCCGGACATCGTCCAGGTGCGCGCCTATGGCACGCTCGGCGTCGGCAAGCCCGACTATCTCGTGCCGCTCGACAAGACGATGATCCCGGAATTCGCGAACTTCCCGGATTCCGCCATCGCGGCCGAGACGATGCGCGCCGACGGCAAGCTCTATGCCGTGCCGCTGGCCTCGCAGACGATGCTGATCATCTACAACAAGGAGCTGTTCGAGAAGGCCGGGGTGACGCCGCCGAACACCTGGGACGAGCTCGTCAGCGTCTCCAAGACGCTGAAGGAGAAGGGCATCAATCCCTTCGGCAACGGCACGGCGACGGCCTGGCAGAACGAGACCATCGTCGGTGCGCTGCTCTCCTCGCAGATCGGTGCGCAGTTCGAGCAGGACGTGCTCGCCGGCAAGGCCGACTTCACCGATGCCCGTTTCGTCGGCGCCCTGACCAAGCTCAACGAGATCAAGGACTATTTCGCGCCGAACTTCTCGGGCGTCGACTATGCGGCGTCGCAGCAGCTCTTCGCGGCCGGCCGTGCGGCGATGTTCGCCGGCGGCTCCTTCGAGATCGCCAATTTCCTGCGCCAGAACCCCAAGCTGAAGCTCGGCCTGTTCCCGTCGCCGGTTGCCAAGGCCGGCGATCCCAGACTGGTTGCGCTCTATTATGACGGCGGCTTCGCCATCAACGCGGCGTCGAAGAACAAGGACGCGGCGCTGAAGTTCCTGCGCTTCCTCGGCACGTCCGAGTTCGGCACGGCCTTCTCGAACGATCTGCAGAACATCTCGCCGATCAAGGGCGTGGCCTTCGAGAACCCGCTGCTCAAGGAGGTCGCGGCGCTGAACCAGAGCGCGATGTCCTACATCATGCTGGTCAATTTCCGCTATCAGGAGCCGACCGGCTCGGTGCTGCTGCAGTCGGGCGTGCAGAAGATGCTCGCCGGCAAGGCGACGCCGGCCGAAATCGGCGCCGAGATCACCAAGGGCATCGCGACCTACTACGCGCCCTTCAAGAAGTAAGCGCGACAGCGGCGGCGTTCGCCCGACGCTCACGGCCGGTCTGCGGCCGTGAGCGCTGGCTTCGTGCAGCCGCCACTCGCCTCCCCGGCGCATCCCGAGGGCCAGAGCCGATGCAGACGGATTACCGAAATCGCGAGAAGCGCAGGCGCGCGGCCTGGATCGCCTTCCTGATCCTGCCGCCGCTCGCGATCATGCTGACCTTCGTGGTCTGGCCGCTGCTCTCGGCCCTGAGCGCCGCCTTCTATCGCTGGGATGGCATGGCGCAGGGCGAATTCATTGGCTTGAAGAACTTCGCCGACGTGCTGTTCGGCGATCATTTCGCGGCGCTGACCTGGCGCGCCTTCCGCCACAACCTCTTTGTCTTCTTCGCGCTGTTCGTGGTGCAGAACAGCGTCGGCTTCCTGCTCGCCTGGTTCATCTATCGCGAGCCCTTCGGCTTCCGCTTCCACCGCATCGCGATCTTCATGCCGGTGATCCTGTCGACCGTGCTGGTCGGCTTCCTGTGGAAGCTGTTCCTCGATCCGAATTTCGGGCTGGTGAACCAGCTGCTCGAGATGATCGGGCTCGGCAACCTGCGCCAGCCCTGGCTCGGGCAAGAGACGACGGCGCTGCCGGCGCTGGTGCTGGCCAATGCCTGGCACTGGATCGGCTTTCCGGCGCTGGTCTATCTCGCTGGCATGCAGCGCATTCCGCGCGAGATCCTGGAGGCCGCCAAGCTCGACGGCTGCAATGGCTGGCAGATGCTGACCCGCGTGGTCTGGCCGCTGGTCACGCCCTCGACCACGATCACGCTGACGCTGCTCTTCATCGGCGCCTTCAACTGGTTCGAACTGCCCTACATCATGGCGGGGCTCGACGGCTCGCCCTATGGCTCGACCGACGTTCTCGGCCTGTATTTCTACCGCACCGCCTTCGGCAACCAGACCGCTGGCCTGCAGGATTTCGGGCATGGCAATGCGCTGGCCGTGCTGATGTTCATGTTCATCGCCGTGGTCGCGACGATCATCACCCAGTACCTGCGCCGGCGGGAGGTCGCGCTGTGATGTTCCGTGCCGCCAGCAACGACCCGCTCTTCCCGCGCAGCAGCACTGGGAGCCTGATCGCCGCCGCGCTGCTCATCGGCAATTCCGTGCTGATGCTCTATCCGATCGTCATCATGGTCTTCTCGGCCTTCAAGACGACGCCGGAGATCTTCGACGCGCCCTTCACCGTCCCCGATTTCGCCTATATCGACAATTTCATGCGGATCTGGGGCGAGACCAGCCTTCCCAGCTATTTCGTCAACTCGGTCATCATCACCGGGACGTCGATCCTGCTGACGCTGCTCTTCGGCACGATGGGGGCCTATGGTCTGGCGCGCTACAGCTTCCCCGGCAATTCGGCGATCTTCATGTTCTTCCTCGCCGGGCTGATGCTGCCGCTGAAGCTTGCGGTGATCCCGCTCTTCCTGCAGATGCGCGATTTCGGATTGCTCGACACCCGGCTCGGCCTGATCCTGATTTACACGGCGATGGGCCTGCCCTCGACGATCTTCATCATGACCGGCTTCCTGCGCACCTTGCCGGTCGAGCTGGAGGAGGCCGCGCGCATCGACGGCGCCTCCGAGCCGCGCATCATGCTCTCGATCATGCTGCCCCTGTCGATCCCGCCGATGGTGATCGCCGCGATCCAGAACGCGGTGCCGACCTGGAACGACTTCTTCTTCCCGCTGGTCTTCATCCAGACCGACGCCCGCAAGACCCTGCCGCAGGGCCTCTCGGTCTTCATGGGCGAATACACCACCGACTGGGGCATGCTCTTCGCCGGGCTCACCATCGCCGCGCTGCCGCTGACGATCGTCTACATCCTGATGTCGCGCCAGTTCATCCGTGGCATGACCGCCGGAACGGTGAAGTGACGACTGAGCCGCTGATCCCCCGCCGCAGCCTTGCGGTCTCCTGCCAGGCGCGGGCTGACAACCCGCTCCATGGGCCAGCCTTCATGGCGGCGATGGCGCAGGCGGCCGAACAGGGCGGCGCGCTCGCCTTGCGCGCCAACGGCCCGGCCGATATCGCCGCGATCCGCGCCGTCAGCCGCCTGCCGATCATCGGCATCCTCAAGCGTTGGGATGATCGGTTCCCGGTCTACATCACGCCGGATTTCGTCAGTGCCTCGGCGATCGCAGAGGCGGGGGCTGATATCGTCGCCCTCGACGCCACTGCGAGGGCGCGTGACGGCGAGCCGCTGGACCGGCTGATCGCTCGCATCCGCGACGAGCTGGGCAAGCCGGTCTTCGCCGATTGCGCGACACTGGAGGATGGCGTGCGAGCGGCTGCGTTGGGTGCGAGCTACATCGCGACGACGCTCTCTGGCTACACGCCCGAGACGGAAGCCCGGAAGGCGCTCGGCCCCGACATCGCCCTGATCGAGGCGCTGGCCAAGACGGTTTCCGTGCCGATCGTCGCCGAAGGACGCTTCGAGCAGCCGGAGCAACTGGAGACCGCCTTCAAGGCCGGTGCGCATGCCGTCGTCGTCGGCACGGCGATCACCAATCCCCGCGAGATCACCCGCCGCTTTGCCCGCCATGCCGGCGCCTGACGCAGGGCTCGGCCTCGGGATAGAGACGGGCGGAACTGGC
The DNA here is from genome assembly GCF_059416005.1 of Allobosea sp. GW821-FHT09G06. NCBI lineage: Bacteria > Pseudomonadati > Pseudomonadota > Alphaproteobacteria > Hyphomicrobiales > Alloboseaceae > Allobosea > Allobosea sp. GW821-FHT09G06. The sequence goes on from NZ_JBWKOI010000001.1 coordinate 615,677, forward strand.
TCGCGCTGGTGTCTGGCCGATGCCTCGGGCACGATCGTTGCGCGTGGTGAGATGGAGCCGATGACCGGCCATGTCTTCACGCAGGCGGAGCACGACAGGGTCTCCGGCATCTTCGCGCGACTGGCTGCCGGACTTCCTGGCATGGGTAGGCCTGCGGCCATCGTCGCGGGTGTCACCGGCCTCGGACCGGAAAGCGCCGTCAGGGCGGTCTTTTCCGGTATCCTGACGACGGCTTTCGGCTGCCCCGAGGACAAGATCCTCGTGGTCGACGACATGTGGCTGGGCTACCGCGCCCGCTTCCAGCCCGGCGAGGGTATCATCGTCTATTCCGGCACGGGCTCGATCGGCTACCACCTCAGCGCTGAGGGCGGGATCATCCGCGCCGGCGGGCGCGGCGTGCTGATCGACGATGGTGGCTCCGCCGCCTGGATTGCGGCCGAGGCCCTGCGCCGTTTGCTGCGCCGCGAGGACGAAGCTCCCGGTTCCGGTTGGGGCAGCGCGCTCGGTCAAGCGCTCGCGCAGGCGCTGGGCGGAGCCTCCTGGGATGCCGTGCGGACTTATGTCTATGGCGGCGATCGCGGCAGCCTTGGCCTGCTGGCGCGAGCTGTCGCTGCGGCAGCGGAGGCGGGAGATGCGGCGGCCGAAGCGATATTTTCGCAAGCCGGCGAGGAGCTGGCACGGCTCGCTAACGCGCTGCGAGCGCGCGTTGGTACCAAGCCAGTAGCCCTCTGCGGCCGCGCCGCAACATTGTCGCCCCTGATCGCGACACGCTTCCAAACCCTCGTCGCGTCGCCGGTCGCATGGGGCGAAACGCAAGTCGATGTGCTCGGCTGTGCAGCCAGTCTGGCTTGCGAGCTTGCTCACGCTAATGAGAAGCAGTTCTAGGAATAGCATGGCGACCGTCTATTTCGTCACCCATCCGGAAGTCGTGGTCGATCCGCAGGTCCCGGTGCCGGACTGGGGGCTGTCCACCATCGGCTGGACGCGCATCGAGGCCTTCTGTCAGCGACCGGAACTGGCTGGTGTGACCGATGTCTTCACCAGTGACGAGCGCAAGGCGATGGACTGCGCCGAGGCCCTGCAGCGCGCTTGCGGCCTGCCGTTCACCACACGCGAAGACCTGCGCGAAAACGATCGCTCCGCCACCGGCTATGTCGCGCCGCCGCGCTTCTGGGAGATCGTCGACCAGTTCTTTGGAGAGCCGGATACCAGCATCCTCGGCTGGGAAACCGCGCGGGCCGCGCAAGCGCGGATCAAGGCCGGTGTCGCTGCCTGCATTGCAGCGCGTCGTGGTGTGGGCGATCTCGTGATTTTCGCCCATGGCGGCGTCGGCACATTGTTGCTCAGCGATCTCCGCGGCGAGCCGATCTCGCGCCGGCACGGCCAGCCCATCGCTGGCGGCGGTTGCTACTTCGCCTTCGATATGACGAGCCGGGCGCTGTATCACGGCTGGCGCGACATCGTCCCCGAAAGCGCCGGCGCTGTGTCCTAGGTCTTCGGCCGGACCAGCGAGAGTGCACCGGCGATCGCGTCGCTCTTCACATGCGACAGCCGGCGCCGGACATCCGGCGCGAGCCAGGCTTCCATCGCCGAGGACAGGCCGCCGATCAGCGCGACTCGCGGCACATTACGCTCGAACAGCGTGCGCACCATCGCGTCGATCATCGCGGCGGCGTTCTGCATGATCATGCGGGCATGGGAATCGCCGAGATCGGCATGACGCAGCACCAGCGGCGCCAGCGTCGCGTAGTCGGTGGCATGGGCCTTGTCCATCCAGGCGATCACCTCGAAGGGATCGGCCTCGAAGCGCGCCAGCACATCCCCAGTGAAGCGCGTCGCGGGCTCGCGCCCGTCATGGGCGCGCAGCGAGACGCGGATGGCCGCGAGGCCGAGATCGGCGCCGCTGCCCTCGTCACCGATCGGAAAGCCGTAGCCGCCGATGCGAAGTTCCTCGCCGTTCACCCGGGCCAGTCCGATCGAGCCGGTGCCGATGATGACGATGCCGCCATCTTCGCCGGCATGCGCGCCGAGGCAGGCGGCCAGGCCGTCGCTCTCGAAGACGGTTTCCGCGAAGGGCGTCTTCCAGGCTGCGAGCGCCTCCTGCATGCCCTTGCGCCCGATGCCGGCGAGGCAGATGCCGGCATGGACCCGTGCGAAATCAGCCTCGGTGAGGCCGGCCTCAGCGATCGCGCCACGCGCGGCCTGCATCACGGCGGCGAGCGAGGTGTCGAGCCCGAGTCGGAGCGAGGCCGGCCCGGCAATGCCTGAGCCTAGAACTTCGCCTGAAGTCGTTTCGAGGCGGCAGCGGCAGCCGGTGCCGCCGCCATCGACGCCGAGATAGAGATCGGCTGGCGCGCTCATGCCGGGACCCGCTCGATATCGGCGCCGCAGCGCTTGAGCTTGCGGTCGAGCGCCTCATAGCCGCGGTCGAGATGGTAGATGCGGCTGACCACGGTCTCGCCCTCGGCGACGAGGCCCGCCAGCACGAGGCTGACCGAGGCGCGCAGATCGGTCGCCATCACCGGCGCCGCCTTCAGGCTGGCGACGCCGCGCACGGTCGCGCTGGTGCCCTTCAGCGCGATGTCGGCGCCGAGCCGGACCAATTCCGGCACATGCATGAAGCGGTTCTCGAACACCGTCTCGCGGATCAGCGAGGTGCCGTCCGCTACGCTCATCAGCGCCATGAACTGCGCCTGCAGATCGGTCGAGAAGCCGGGATAGGCCTGGGTCATGATGTCGATGCCGGTGAGCCGGCCGGGCCGCGTCACCATCAGGCCACGATCGCTTGGCCAGAGCCTGACGCCCGCTGCCTCCAAGGCCTCGCCGACCGCCGCGAGATGCTCGAGCCGTGCGCCGACCAGTTCGAGCTCGCCGCCGGTGATCGCCGCGGCGACCGCATAGGTGCCGGCCTCGATCCGGTCGGCGACGATCTCATGGGTCGCGGGCGACAGGCTTTGGGCGCCCTGAACCAGCAGGCGGTGGCTGCCGATGCCCTCGATCTTCACGCCCATGGCGGTGAGGCAGCGCGCGAGGTCGAGAACCTCCGGTTCCTTGGCGGCGTTGACGATCTCGGTCGCGCCCCTGGCGAGGCTTGCCGCCAGCAGCGCGGTCTCGGTCGCGCCGACCGAGGAGAAGGGGAAGACGATGCGTGCACCGGTCAGGCCTCGCGGCGCTCTGGCCCCGATGTAGCCGCCGGCCACGTCGATCTCGGCGCCGAGCGCTTCGAGCGCCTTGATATGCAGGTCGACCGGTCGCGCTCCGATGGCGCAACCCCCCGGCAGCGAAACGCGCGCCTCGCCGAAGCGTGCCACCAGCGGCCCCAGCACCAGGATGGTCGCGCGCATCTTGCGGACGGTGTCGTAGCTCGTCTCGCGCGGCCCCGCTTGCGCCGCATCGAGCGTCAGCGCATCGGCGGCTCGCCCCGAAAAGGCGACGCCGTAGCCTTCGAGCAGGGTCTGCATCGTTTTGACGTCGACCACGTCGGGCAGGTTGCGCAGCGTCAATGGCTTGTCCGACAGCAGCGAGGCGGCGAAGGCCGGCAGGGCCGCGTTCTTGGCACCGCGGATCTCGACCGTGCCGGACAGCCTCTGGCCACCGCGGATCAGGAGTTTGTCCATCAGCCCTGTCTCCGTGCCGGGATCACCGGCTTCTCATAGCGCAGGAAACTATGCCGCGCGCCGGCGAACTCGCGCTCGTAGTCGCGGGTGATCTGCCAGCCGGCGCGCTCGTAGAAGCGCCGCGCGCCTTCGTTGTTGGCGAAGACTTCGAGCGACCGGGCGCCATGGGCTTCGGCATGGGCGAGCAGTGTGGCGCCATGGCCGTGCCCCGTCTCCGCAGCAAAGAGCATCGCGATATGCCCGTCCTTGACCAGCAGCACGCCGCGTATCCCGTCCGCATCGAGGACGGTCAGGTCCGCCAACTCCCGGGCGAAGCGCGCCTCGAAATGCGCCTGGTCGAAACCGAGTGCGGCATCGCCCATGATTGGCTGGAAATGCGTGGCATAGGCCTGTGCCATCAGCGCGGCGGCCGGCACGATATCGGCCGCGACCGCCCTGCGGATGATCACGACTGGCCTCTCAACCGTGGATCGAGCTCGTCGCGCAGGGCGTCGCCGAGCAGGTTGAAGCCGAGCGAGAGCAGGAGGATGCCGAGCCCGGCGAAGATCGCGTTCCAGGGCGAGAGCAGCACGAAATTGCGGCCCTCCGCCAGCATCAGGCCGAGCGAGGGCGTCGGCGGCTGGGTGCCGAGCCCGAGGAAGGAGAGCGAAGCCTCGACCAGGATCGCGGCCGAGAGCAGGAGCGAGCTCTGCACCAGGATGACCGAGGCGAGATTGGGCAGGATATGGCGCAGCATGATTCGGAGATCGGTCGCGCCGATCGAGCGGATGCCGGCGACGAAATCGCTCTCGACCAGCACCATGGCCGGCCCCCGGATCAGGCGCGCGAAGATCGGCACATAGACCACGGCGATGGCGATCGCGGCGCTTTCGGTGCGCGGGCCGAGCATGGCGATGATGCCGATCGCCAGCAGCATCACCGGGAAGGCGAAGAGGATATCCATCGCCCGCATGATGATGCGATCCCACCAGCCGCGATAGAAGGCGGCGAGCAGGCCGAGGCTGCCGCCGATCATGAGCGCGAGCCCGACAGCGATGCCGCAGGCGATCAGCGCCGTGCGATAGCCGTAGAGGATGCGGGAGAGGATATCGCGGCCGAGATGGTCGGTGCCGAGCCAATGCACGAGGCTCGGCCCTCGCATCCGTGCGACGATGTCCTGCGCCAGCGGGTCATAGGGCGCGACCAGGGGCGCAGCGAGCGCGAGCACGATCTGGAGGGCGACGAAGATGCCGGCGACGACGGCGATGCGGCGGCTCTGGCTCATCACGCGGTCCTGAGCCTTGGGTCGATCAGCGCATAGGCGAAATCGACGAGGGCGTTGACCAGCACGAAGCCGACGGTGACGACGAGGATCGTGGCCTGGACGAGCGGATAGTTACGCTCGGCGATGGCGCCGAGGATCAGCCGGCCGAGGCCGGGGATCGAGAAGACCTGCTCGACCACGATCGCGCCGCCGAGCAGATAGCCGGTCATGATGCCGACGCTGGTCACGAAGGGGATCAGCGCGTTGCGTAGCGCGTGTCGGTAGAGCACCGCCCGTTCGCCTAGCCCCTTGGCGCGGGCGGTGCGGATATAGTCCTGGCCGAGCGCATCGAGCATCGCGGTGCGCACCAGCCGCGAGAGGTTCGCCAGGATCGGCAACGCCAACGCGATCGCCGGCAGCAGCAGGCGCTGGAGATTGCCGAGCGGGTCTTCGCTGAACGAGACATAGCCGAGCGAGGCGAAGCTCGGCGCCAGCGTCGCGACCGTCATCAGCATGACGATGCCGAGCCAGAAGGAGGGGATGGTGAGCCCGGCGATAGCGCCGACGCGCAGCACCAGATCGGCTCGTCCGCCGCGCCAATGCGCCATCAGGCAGCCGACCGGGATCGCAAGGCCTGCGCCGAGCACCAGCGCGAACAGGGTGAGCTGGAGGGTCGGCCAGATCTGCGCTGCGATCTCCTGCATCACCGGGCGCCCGGTCCAGATCGAGGTGCCGAAATCGCCGCGCAGGGCATGGCTGAGCCAGACCCAGTATTGCTCCAGCAAGGGCCGGTCGAGCCCGAGTTCGCCGCGCATCGCGGCGATGCGCTCGGGCGTCACCTCGGTATTGGCGCCGAGCATGATCGCCACCGCATCGCCTGGGATCAGCCGGATCATCAGAAAGACGATCACGGAAATCCCGAACAGCACGATCAGGAGGTCGAGGCCGCGCTGCAGCAGGTGACGGAGCATGCCTCGATCTTATCCCAATCAGCGCAGGCTGGCGCGGCCGAGCGAGACCAGCGAGCGGTTGGCGTAGATGTCGTAGCCCTGCAGGTTGCTGCGCACCGCGCTGAACAACGTGGGATAGGCGATATGCGCCGCAGGTCCGGTGCAGCCCAGGATCTTCTGCGCGTCGCGATAGGCGGCCTGGCGCGCCGGCTTGCCCAGCGTCGCGCGGCCCTTGTCGAGTAGGGCGTCGAGCTCGGGGTTGCTGTACTTGAAGACGTTGGTCGAGCCGCCGGTGCGGAAGGCGCGATAGAAATAATCGTCCGGCTCGATGCTGCCGGCATTGGTCGAGGCGAAGAGGTCGAAATTCGAGTTGCGCCAGTCCTGCACGAACTGGCCGAGCTCGGGGTTCTTGAGCTCCACCTTGAAACCGGCCTTGCCGAGCTGCTGCTGCACCACCTGCGCGATATCGCGGATGTCCTGCCGCGGCAGCACCGTCATGCTGACCGCAACCGGCGTCGCGACACCGGCTTCCTTGAGCAGCGCCTGCGCCTTGGCCGGGTCGTAGGCGTAGCATGGCAGGTCCTTCACATCGACCGCCCAGTCCTTGAGGACGGCCGGGAGCGGCGCGGCCGGCGTGCCGCTGCCGAACAGCGCGGCGTCGATGATCTCCTTGCGGTTCAGCGCATAATTCAGGGCTTCGCGCACCTTCGCATTGTCGAAGGGCGGCTTCGACGTGTTCATGCCGATCAGCGTGTAGGCGAGCTCGGTCGTCTCGCGCATCGCGATATTCGGCTTGCCCTTCAGCTGAAGCGCGGTCGCGGCATCGATATGCGGCAGCAGCGCGAACTGGCCGTTGCCGATGCCGACCTGGCGCGTCGCGGCCTCCGGCACGAAGTTGAACTTCACCCCAGTAAGCTTGACCTCGGCGGCGTTCCAGTAGCCTGCATGCTTGGCAAGGCGGATGAAGCCGTTGGGCTGCCATTCCTCGAACTTGAACGGGCCGGTGCCCATGGGCGCGCGCTGCAGCGCGTCCTTGTTGCCCTCAAGCCCGCGCGGCACGATGGCGATGCCGGTGAGCGAGGCGAGCAGCGGCGCGGAGGGCTCCTTGAGCTTCAGCTCCAGCGTCGTCGCATCGACGGCGGTCGCGCTTTCCATCGCGGAGAGGCGACTGGCGAGCGGCGAGCCGACATCCTTCGACAACACGCGGCGCAGCGACGAGGCGACGTCCTCCGCCTCCATCGGCTTGCTGTCATGGAAGGTGACGCCGGGACGCAGCTTGAAGGTCACCGTCTTGCCGTCGGCCGAGGCGGTCCAGGACTGGGCGAGGCCCGGGATGATGTTAAGGTCCTTGTCGAGCGCGGTCAGGCCCTCGTAGATCGGGCCAAGCACCAGTTGCGACGAGGCGAAGGCCGTGACGATATGCGGGTCGAGCCCGGCGGGCGAGGCCTCGACGGCGACTTCGAGCACCTGCGCCGAAGCGGTGCCGGCGAGCAGGGCGAAGGCTGCCGCCGCGACGCTGCAGCGCAAGGCGCGGCGCAGCCCGAAGCCCGGCTTCACGACATGTTGCATGATCACCCCTCCAGATGATGAGGCGGCGCCTTGGCCGGCGCTCGCGCAGGTTCTTATCGCATATGGACCACTTATGGACCAATCTGGACAAGGCTTAGCCGATCGCCTAGAGCCGGTGCAAGCCTCGCGGCAGCTTCGCGCGAGGTTGCAGGGGAGCGAAGCGGCGATGCGTGACCTCGACAAGTCGGTGCTGACGGCGATCGGCGTGATCAGCGGAACCTCGATGGATGGCATCGATGTCTCGATCGTCGAGAGCGACGGCCGCGAGCAGCTCAGCTTCGGAGCAGGCGCTTCCTATCCCTATCCGCCTGAAACCCGCCGTGAGCTGCAGGCGCTGATCGCCGAGGCCGAGCGCGCGGTGACGGAACCTCTGCAGGAGCTGGAGGCCGCCGTGACAGCGGCTCATCTCGATGCGATCAGGCAATTCATGACGGAGCAGGGGATCAAGCCAGAGAGCGTCGATCTCGTCGGCCTGCATGGGCAGACCGTCTATCACCGCCCCGAAATCCGCTTCACGCGCCAGCTGATGGACGGGCCGGCGGTGGGGCGCGCGCTCGGCATCCCGACGGTCGACCGCTTCCGCCATGCCGATGTCGAGGCTGGTGGAGAAGGGGCGCCCTTCGCGCCGCTCTATCACCGGGCGCTGGCCCAGGGGCTGGAGCAGCCGGTGATGTTGCTCAACCTAGGCGGGGTCGGCAACGTCACCTATATCGACGGCGAGGAGGTAATCGCCTTCGATACCGGCCCGGCGAGCGCCATTCTCGATGATTTCGTCCTGCGCCGCCTCGGCAAGACCTATGACGCCGACGGCGTGCTGGCGGCGAGCGGGACGGTGCGCGAAGACCTCGTCGCGGAATTCATGGTCAATCCCTATTTCGACCGGCCGGCGCCCAAATCGCTGGACCGCAACGATTTCCACCGCCGTGCCCAGGTGGTCGAGACGCTCTCCGATGCCGACGGCGCTGCGACGCTCGCAGCCTTCACGGTCGAGAGCGTCGTCGATGCGCTCCGGCATGTGCCGAAGGCGCCGCGGCGCTGGCTCGTCACCGGCGGCGGGCGCCTGAACGGTCATTTCATGCGCCGCCTGCAGGCGCGTCTCGGCGTGCCCGTCGAGCCCGTCGAGGCGGCCGGCTGGGCCGGCGACGTCATCGAGGCACAGACCTTCGGCTATCTCGCGATCCGCTCGGTGAAGGGCTTGGCCCTCAGCCTGCCCAGCACGACCGGCGTGCCGCAGCCGCTGACCGGCGGGCGGCTCAATCTTCCGGCCTAGCGCCGCAGCAGCCAGCAGGCGCCGATGATCAGCGCGGCGCCAAGCAGGGCCTGCGGCGTCGGCATTTCCGCGAAGAAGACGAGGCCGATCAGGATCGCCCAGATCAGTCCGGTATATTCGACCGCGACCAGGCGGCTCGCCTCGCCGCGCGCGAAAGCCAGCGCCAACGCGACATGGCCGGCAAGGCCGAGCGCGCCGATCAGGATGAGGGCCGGCCAGTCGGCGGTCGCGATCGGCGTCCAGAACAAGGCCGCCGGCAGTGCGAGGATGGCGGCCGGGATCGCCGACTGGAACAGCGCGATCGTCAGGGGCGGGTCGCCGCGCTTGGCCCGCTGGCGCAGCAGCACGATGGAGAGCGCATAGGCCACGGCGCAGCCGAGGACCGCCGCGATCCCGAGCATCCGCTCCGGCGCGATCGTCGCGAGGCTGAAGCCGCCGGCCGTCACCAGGACGCCGATGAAGCCGAGCGCGAGTGCGACATAGACCAGTGGCCTCGGCCGCTCGCCGAGCAGCGGGATTGCGATCAGCGCGACCAGTAGTGGCGCGATGAAGGAGATGATGAAGACCTCCGCCAGCGGCAGTACGGCAAGCCCGTAGAAGAAGCCGAGCGTCGATAGCGCGACCAGTACCCCGCGCAGCAGATTGCCGGTGACGACGCCACGATCCGGCAGCGGGGCGCGCAGGGCGAGGAAGAGCAGGGCGCCCATCGCGGCTGTCACGGCGAAGCGCAGGAATGTGAGATGCAAGGCGCTGTAGCGCGGCGAAAGCGCCTTCACGACGCCGTCCATCGCCGTCAGCAGGGCGATTCCGGCGAGGCCGAGCAGGAAGGGCGAGACATTGGCGGTCAGGCGTGCGGCACGGGCGGGAAGGGAAATCGGCGGTTCTGGTTGCGACATGGCTTCCCTGTCCGCTTCCGGCTTGCTACTGGGCTAAAGTGGACTTAATTTGGTCTGGTCACAAGAGGCTGTTCATGGCGACCGAAGATGTCAGCGCGCGCTTTCAGGAACTCGACGCCTGGGGCGATCTCGATATCCTGAAGGCGCTCTACGAGGGGCAGCTCGCGGCGGTCGCGGCGATCGCGACCTCCCTGCCTGCGATCGCCGAGGCCGTCACGGCTGCCGTGCCGCGGCTCGAGGCCGGTGGGCGCCTGATCTATGCCGGTGCCGGCACCTCCGGGCGCATCGGCGTGCAGGACGGCGCGGAACTGACCCCGACCTTCGACTGGCCCGAGGAACGGCTCGGCTTCGCCATCGCGGGCGGGGACGAGGCGATCCTGCATGCGGTCGAGAACGCCGAGGATTCGGTCGATGACGGCACCGAGGCGATGCGCCGGGCCAAAGTCGGCGCGAACGACGTCGTCATCGGCCTCGCCGCCAGCGGCCGCACACCCTATACGCTCGCGGCGATCGGCGAGGCCAAGGCGCGTGGCGCGCTGACGCTCGGCGTCGCCAATAATCGCGGCTCGGCCCTGCTGCGCACAGCCGATCTCGGCATCCTCATCGAGACCGGCGAGGAGGTCGTCGCCGGCTCGACGCGGATGAAGGCGGGCACCGCGCAGAAGATCGTGCTCAACCTGTTCTCGACCCTGCTGATGATCCGGCTGGGCCGCGTCTATCGCGGATTGATGGTCCATATGCGGGCCACCAACGCCAAGCTCCGGCACCGTGCCGCCGAGATGGTCGACATGATCACCGGTTGCGGCATCGAGGCGGCAGCCCGGCATCTCGACCGTGCCCGCGGCGACGTGAAACGGGCGGCCTTGCTGGCCAGCGGTGCCGATGCTGCGCTGGCCGAAACCCTGCTCACCCGCCATCGCGGCAATCTGCGCCTCGCCCTCGTTGATCTCGGCTCCGGGCTGGCGGCCGAGGCGCCGGCCAGACCCAGGGCGGTGCCGTGAGCGAGGCGATGCCCGCCAAGCAGCAGGCGATCCTGCAGGCGCTGGCGGGCGACGACCCGACGCCGCGTTATCTCAGGCTCGCCGGTGCGCTGGCGCGCCTGATCGAGAGTGATGTCTTCCAGCCGGGCGATGCGGTTCCGTCCGAGCGCGACCTCGCCCAGCTCACCGGCTATGCCCGCGTCACCGTGCGCAACGCCATCGACGAACTCATTCGCAGCGGTACGCTTTCGCGCCGGCATGGCTCGGGCACCTTCGTCGCCTCGCGCATCGAGCAGCCGCTCTCGGTGCTGGCGAGCTTCTCGACCGATATCGAGAACCGTGGCGGGCGGCCGGGCTCGATCTGGCTGTCGAAGGAGCTGACGCGGCCGAAGCCGCAGGAATCGATGGCGCTGGGCTTAGGCCCTGCCGACGGCGTCGTGCGCCTGACCCGCGTCAGGACGGCTGATGGCGAGCCGCTTGCGATTGAATGTGCGGTCGTGCCGGCGACGATCCTGCCGTCGCCGGACCTGATCGGAACCTCGCTCTATGCCGCCCTGGCGGAGCGCGGCGCCGCGCCGGCCCATGGCGTGCAGCGTATCCATGCCGGTCTCGCCACGGCGGAAGAAGCGAAACATCTCGGCGTGCCCGCCGGCAGCGCCCTGTTGCGGATCGAGCGGCGTGCCTTCCTCGGCAATGGCAAGCCGGTCGAGTTCACGGTCTCCGCCTATCGCGGCGACCGCTACGACTTCGTTGCCACGTTGAAGGGCGAAGCGATGGGGCCGCAATCGTGACGTTCCCGGGGCGACAAGCCTGGCGCGTGCGGCGCCTGTTCGACGGGACAACGATTCAAACGGACCGGATCGTCATCGCCGAGGACGGCATCGTCAGCGCGATCCTTGCCGGTGATGCCGCGGCCGGTTGCGCGGTGGAAGACCTGCCCGAGGACGCCGTCCTGGCGCCGGGCTTCATCGACATCCAGGTCAATGGCGGCGGCGGCGTGATGCTGAACGACAGCCTGTCGGCCGAGGGCATCGCCACGATCTGCGCCGCGCATGCCCGCTTCGGCACCCGCTTCCTGCTGCCGACACTGATCAGCGCCAGCCGCGCCGACATCGCCCGCGCGATCGCAGCGGCCCGCGAGGCGATCGCGCAGCGCGTGCCCGGTGCACTCGGCATCCATATCGAGGGGCCCTTCATCAATCCCCAGCGCAACGGCGCCCACCCGCTCGCCAATATGCTGCGGCCGGAGCCGTCCGATATCGACCTGCTCGCATCGCTTGGGCCCAGCGGCGTGACGCTGGTGACGCTCGCGCCCGAATGCGTGCCGAGCGGCTTCATCCGGGCCCTGGTCGATAGTGGCGTCAAGGTCTGCGCCGGCCACAGCAATGCCACCGCGGCGGAGATGGCGCGGGCCCGGGCCGAGGGGCTCTCCGGCGTGACGCATCTGTTCAACGCCATGTCGCAGCTCGGCTCGCGCGAGCCGGGCGTGGTCGGCTCTGCGATGTCGGATGACGGGCTTTCCGCCGGCATCATCGCCGATGGCCATCACGTGGCCTGGCCCTCGTTCCAGGCGGCGTTCCGTGCGATCGGGCCGGAGCGGATGATGCTGGTCACCGACGCGATGGCGACGATCGGTTCGCCGCGCGACGCTTTCGAGCTGTTCGGCGAGACGATCCGCGTCAGTGGCGGACGCCTGGTCAATGTCGAGGGCCGGCTCGCGGGAGCCCATCTCGACATGAACACGGCGATCCTGAATGCGCATCGCCTTGGCGGCGCGACCCTCGCCGAGGCTCTGGCGATGGCGAGCACGGTGCCGGCCGCCTATCTCGGCCTCTCCGGCAGCCATGGCCGAATCGCGCCGGGCCGGAAGGCGGCCTTCTCCGTCTTGCGGACGGCGAACTAGAGCATTTTCGAGCGAAGTGGACACCGGTTCGCGTGAAGAAAATGCGATAAAACAAAGGCCTAGAGCAATTCCGTCGTTCGGAGAATGGCGGAATTGCTCTAGGCGGAGGCTACGAAATCCCGGCGCATCGGTGTGAAGACGTCGACGAGCACGCCGGCCTCGATATTGACGGCGCCGTGGACCGCATCGGGCGGCACGGTGAAGCTGTCGCCCGCGACGAGGCGCTCGGTGTGGCCGGCGATGGTGATGTCGAAGACGCCGCTCTCGACCAGCGAGCACTGGATATGCGGGTGGCTGTGTGCCGGGCCGATCGCGCCGGCCTCGAAGCGCACGCGCACCATCATGACCTCGTCGCGATAGGTCAGGATCTTGCGCGTCACGCCGTCCCCGGCCGGCTCCCAGGCGAGGTCGGCATCATGGGCGAAGGGCTCGTTCTTGCGGTCCATGTCGGTTCTTTCTCAGCGCGCGAGCCAGCCGCCATCGACCGGCAGCACGACGCCATGGATATAGGCGGCGGCATCCGAGGCGAGGAACACGGCGGCTCCGCCGAGTTCCTGCGGCTTGCCCCAATGGCCAGCGGGAATGCGGGCGAGGATCGCGGCGTTGCGCTCGGGATCGGCGCGCAAGGCCTCGGTATTGTTCGTCACGAAATAGCCCGGCGCGATGGCGTTGACGTTGATGCCTTTGCCCGCCCATTCGCAGGCGAGCAGCCGTGTCAGCCCGGCGAGCCCGCTCTTCGAGGCAGTGTAGGAAGGGATGCGGATGCCGCCCTGGAAGGACAGCAGCGAGGCGATGTTGATCACCTTGCCGCCCTTGCCGTCGGCGAGCATGCGCTTCGCCACGCCTTGAGTCAGGAAGAAGGTCGATTTCAGGTTCACGTCCATCACCGCGTCCCAGTCGGCCTCGGTGAAGTCGAGGGCGTCGGCACGGCGGATGATGCCGGCATTGTTGACGAGGATGTCGAGCCGCGAGCCGTCGGCCTTCGCGGCGGCGTCGGCCTCTTCCACGATCCGCCCGATCGGCTCAAGCGTCGCGAGATCGGCGGTGATCTCATGGAAGGGTTTGCCCATCGCCGCGACCAGTGCCTTCGTCTCGGCCATGCTGGAGCGGCCAACCGCGACGATCCCGGCGCCGGCCTGAGCGAGCGCGACCGCGATCGCCTGACCGAGGCCCGTATTGGCCCCGGTGACGATCGCGGTCCGGCCGCTCAAATCGAAGGCTGTAGGGCTTGCACTCATGATGGACACCGTTCTGATCGGGCCAAAACGGCCGAGAGCAAGGAGGAGCCCGCCGCCCGATGCCTGTTGGCATCGGGCAAGGGACCGACGCAGCTATCGGCCGTTTTCGCCCGACCCCTTTGGGGCGCGGGCCTTTTGATCGGCTGGTGTGTCGCGCGGCCTTGCAAGCCGGGCGGCTTGCTGCGGCCACGCTCCTGCCCGCCGATCAAAAAGCCCTGCGTCAGAACGATGCCCATCATGAGTGCAAGCGCTTAAGCATCAGCGCAGGTCCCCGGTCGCGACCATGTCCATGTCGGTGTAGTCGACATTGTCGCCGCCCATGCCCCAGATGAAGGAATAGGCCTTCGTCCCGACGCCGGAATGGATCGACCAGCCGGGCGAGAGGATCGCCTGCTCATTGGCGACGACGAGATGGCGGGTCTCCTGCGGCTCGCCCATCAGGTGGAAGACGCGCGCATCGGCAGGGACGTCGAAATAGAGATAGATCTCGCAGCGCCGGTCATGGACATGCGAGGGCATGGTGTTCCAGATGCTGCCTTCCTCCAGCGTGGTCACGCCCATCACGAGCTGGCAGGTCTCGCAAACGCCGGGGATGATGTACTGGCGGATGACGCGCTTGTTGGCGGTCGCCTGCTCGCCGAGCGCCAGCGTCTTGGCATCTGACTCGCGGATCACCTTGGTCGGATGCACGGCATGGGCCGGCGTCGAGAGCAGGTAGAACTTGGCGGGATTGCCCGCATCATCGCTGGCGAAGGAGACCTCGCCCGCTTCCTTGCCGACATAGAGCGCATCGCGCTTGGCGAGCGTGTAATCCTTGCCGCCGACCGAGACCTTGCCGGGGCCGCCGACATTGACGATGCCAAGCTCGCGACGCTTCAGGAAGGCGTCGGTGCCGACGGCCTTCGGCGTCGGCAGCACGATCGCACTTGCCGTCGGCATGGCGCCGCCGACGATGACGCGGTCGAGATGGCTGTAGGTCAGCTTGACCTCGCCCGCGGCGAACAGCGTCTCGATCAGGAAGTGGCGCCGCAGCTCCGCCGTGTCGAAGCCCTTGACGGCCTCGGGGTGCGAAACCTGACGAATCTCGATGGTCATGATTGGTCCTTCAGTGGAACAGGCGCGGCAGCCAGAGTGACAGGCCGGGCACATAGGTGACGAGCAGGAGCACGGCGACGCTGGCGCCGTAGAACGGCCAGATCGTGCGCATGGACTCGCCGATGGAGATGCGGCCGATGGCGCAGGCGACGAACTGTACCGAGCCGACCGGCGGGGTGTTGAGGCCGATGCCGGCGTTGAGGATCAGGATCACGCCGAAATGCACGGGATCGACGCCGAAGGCCTTCACCACCGGCAGGAAGATCGGCGTGCAGATGATGATCATCGGCGCCATGTCCATGAAGGTGCCGAGCACCAGCAGGATCAGGTTGATCATCAGCAGGATGACGATCGGATTGTCGGAGACCGCCTTCATCGCGGCGATCGTCGCCTGCGGCACCTGCAGGAAGGCCATCAGCCAACCGAAGGCGCCGGCCGTGCCGATCACCAAGAGCACCATCGCCGTGGTGCGTACCGCGCCCAAGGTCGCCTCGACGAAGGCGGTCCAGGTGAGCTGGCGGTAGACGAAGATCGTGACGAGGATGGCATAGACGACGGCGACGCAGGAGGATTCCGTCGCGGTGAAGACGCCGGAGCGGACGCCGCCGAAGATGATGCCGATCAAGAGGATGCCGGGCAGCGCCAGCACGACATAGCGCCCCACGGTCGCGAAGCCGGGGAAGGGCTCGCGGGGATAGCCGCGCTTCACCGCCACCGCCCAGGCGGCGACCATCAGCGCAGCGCAGAGCATGAGGCCCGGCACGATGCCGGCGGTGAACAGGTCCGCGATCGAGAGATTGCCGCCCGCCGAGAGCGAATAGATGATCATGTTGTGCGAGGGCGGGATCAGGAGTGCGATGATCGCCGCGTTTGCGGTGACGTTGACGGCGTAGTCGGCGTCATAGCCACGCTTCTTCATCTGCGGGATCATCAGGCCGCCGACGGCGGAGGCATCGGCCACGGCCGAGCCCGAGATGCCGCCGAAGAGCGTGCAGGTCACGACATTGACCTGGCCGAGGCCGCCGCGCAGATGGCCGACGAGGCTCGCCGCCATCTGGATCAGTCGCTCGGCGATGCCGCCGCGGATCATCAGGTCGCCGGCATAGATGAAGAACGGGATCGCCATCATGGCGAAGGCGTTCATGCCGGAATTCATCTGCTGAAAGACGACGACCGGCGGCAGGCCCATATAGGCGACGGTCGCGACCGAGGCGATGCCGAGGCAGAAGGCGACGGGCACGCCGATCAGCAGCAGGACGGAGAAGACGCCGAAGAGAATCCAGAGTTCCATCGTTCAGGCCTCCTGGCTTTCGCCGAAATGGACGAAGCCGAGCGGCGCCTGCTGCTCGCCGGTGATGAAGAGGAGGAGCTTTTCCAGCGCGAACAGCGCGATCAGGGCGCCGCCGGCCGCGATCGGGACATAGTCCCAGCCGCGGGATATGCCGATGATCGGCATGCGGTCGTCCCAGGTGCCGGCGGCGAGCTGCCAGCCATAGCCTAGCATCGCCAGTCCGAAGGCGCAGACCAGGGCCTCGCCGATGACGATCAGCGCGGCCCGCACCGGCGGCGGCGACATCACCAGCCCGACCTCGAAGCCGAGATGGTCGCTCTCGCGCACGCCGACGGCGGCGCCGAGCAGGATGAACCAGGACATCAGGAAGAGCGATCCGGCCTCGACCCAGATCGGCGTGTCATTCAGCACATAGCGGCCGAATACGCCCCAGGCGACCATCACGGTCATCAGGACGAGGCCGGCCCCGGCGGCGATCAGCGCGAACAAGCTGAGCTTGGCGTCGATACGTGTGAGGAAGGCGGTGAAAGCGCGCATGAAATCTGCCCGGGGCTGGCAAGGGGCCGGAAGCGGGGCGGCCGTGATGGGCCGCCCTGCCTGGACGAGGCTCAGTTCACCGCCTGGATAGCGGCGACCATGTCCTTCAGCTTCGGGTCGGTGACGAACTTGTCGTAGACAGGCTTCATCGCTTCGATGAAGGGCTTCTTGTCGACCTGGTTGATCTGGGCGCCGCCCGCCTTGACCTTGGCTTCAGACGCCTTTTCGCGCGCATCCCAGAGCTCGCGCATCTTGGCGACCGATTCCTTCGCGGCGGCCTTGATGATCGCCTGATCGGCGGCGTTGAACTTCTCGAAGCTCTTCTTCGACATCACCAGCGCTTCCGGCGAGAGGGAGTGCTCGGTCACCGAGTAGAACTTGGAGACCTCGAAATGGCGGGTCGATTCATAGGACGGCCAGTTGTTCTCGGCACCGTCGATGACGCCGGTCTGCAGAGCGGAATAGACCTCACCGAAGGGCATCGGCGTGGCGTTGGCGCCGAGCGCCGAGACCAGCGCCACGAACATGTCGGACTGCTGCACGCGGATCTTCATGCCCTTCATGTCGGCGGGGCTGTTGATGGGACGCTTGGAATTATAGAATGAGCGCGAGCCGGAATCGTAGAGCGCGAGGCCGATCAGGTCGTGCTTCTCGAACTCCTTGAGCAGGTTGTCGCCGATCTGCCCGTCCATCGCCTTCCGCATGTGATCGACCGAGCGGAAGATGAAGGGCAGGGAGGGGATGTTGGTCGCCGGGATCAGGTTGTTGAACGGCGCCATGTTGATGCGGTTGATGTCGATGACGCCGAAGCGGGTCTGGTCGATCGTGTCCTTCTCCTGGCCGAGCTGGGCCGAGTGGAAGACGTTGATCTTGACGCGGCCTTGCGTGCGCTCCTCAAGCAGCTTGCCGAGATAGCGGACGGCTTCGACGGTCGGGTAGTCGGTCGGGTGGATGTCGGCTGAGCGCAGCGTCACGCTCTGGGCCAGGGCTGAAGTCGCGGCAGCGGCCGAGAAGGCGAACGCTGCGGTATAAGCGAGGAATGTGCGGCGTGCGGTCATGGTGCGTTCTCCCGTGTTTTCGGGCGCGCTGCCGTTTCCCGGCTTGTTCGCTGGCGGCCCGAACGTAAGCTTGCTGTCGCCCCGTCTCGGTTGCGGCAGTGATTGTATGGTAGTATGTTGCGGTATGGTACGCAACAGGCTGTGGAGGTTTTCGACTTGAGCCTTTCGTTGGCGTCACCCGCCCTCGCCTCGGGCGCTTCGGCGGCCGGGCGCGTCGAAGCCGAATTGCGCCGGGCGATCATCGCGCTCGAACTACCGCCGGGCACGCGCCTGTCGGAGCAGGAGATCGCGCTGAAATACGGGGTCTCGCGCCAGCCGGTGCGCGAGGCGCTGATCGCGCTCGCCAAGACGCGCCTTGTCGACATCCAGCCGCAGCGCGGCACGGTCGTGGTCAAGTTCTCGGTCCGCAAGATGATGGAATCGCGCTTTGTACGCGAGGCGGTCGAGGTCGCGATCGTCCGGCAGGCCTGCCAGTCCTTTGCCGCCCAAAGCCGGCAGCGCATCGCCGATTTCCTGGAGATGCAGGACAAGGCGGCGGCGCGGAACGACCATGCGACCTTCCAGCGCTATGACGAGCTGTTCCATGTCGAGCTGACGGAAGGTGTCGGCATGCCGCTCGCCTGGGAGGCGATCCGGGATATCAAGGCGCATATGGACCGGGTGTGCCAACTCACCTTGCCGGGGCCGGAGGCGATGCTGCCATTGATCCAGCAGCATCGGCGCATCATCGCGGCGATCGATGCGGGCGATGCGGCCGAGGCCGAGGCCGCCATGCGCCACCACCTGACCGAGATCCTGCGCGCCCTGCCGAAGACCGAGGCGAATTATCCCGATCTGTT
Source organism: Allobosea sp. GW821-FHT09G06 (assembly GCF_059416005.1). NCBI lineage: Bacteria > Pseudomonadati > Pseudomonadota > Alphaproteobacteria > Hyphomicrobiales > Alloboseaceae > Allobosea > Allobosea sp. GW821-FHT09G06. Next base: position 634,163 of record NZ_JBWKOI010000001.1, read on the forward strand.
CGAGTAGGGGCGTGCCTCTGTCGGGCGGTCAAGCAGATCGTCGCGGGGGCTTGAATAGAGTCGTCACGCCGGTTGCGTAGCCGACTGCCGTTCTGTGGCGGGCCGATCAATCGGCAGGTCTCGATGGCTCCATGTCCGCCAGTTTTGGGACGCAGTCTCATCGCATTTCGGCGCCGTCAGCGCATGGCTGTTGCAGCGTGTCGCATTGACTTCCTGCTTGGCCCGGCGCCTACTCAGAGCAAGCTGACGACCCTCCAGATCAGGCGATCAGCATCCTTAAATTTCCGCGCTCTATGCGGGCGATGGGCTCAAAGTGAAGCCTACTGTCGAGGCCTATACGATCGCGATGCCGTGGTACGAGCGGGAGGATTTCTCCCAGCTCTGGGAACTCGCGCATGACCGCGAGGAAATGCCGACGGATTACGAGATCTGGCATCGCAATGCGGTCGCGGTGATGAATGCCTGGCTCGCGCGTGGGCGCGCGCTGGAGACCGTCACGATCAAGCCGATCGAATTCCTGGCATGGCTGCGTGAAACCGGTTTGCCCAATACTGCCGAAACGCGCCGCCGATATGTCGAGCTTCGCGCGGTTTCGCATGGCCACGACGTCGCCTAGCGCTCTGTCCGCACTTTCGATGAGATGACGCTGGAGGCCGCGGTCACTTGTTCCCGGTCAGGAGCTATGCGAGGCCAGATAGTGGTCGAGGCTCGCGCGGGTTCCCGATTGCCAGAGCCGTTGGAGCGCCTGTGTAAAAGCGTGTCTGAAGCGCTCGTTCTGCGCGAGATCGCCATAGATGTCCTGCATCGCGAGCCAGGCCTCGGGAGCGTCCCGCGCGAGCCGGGCCTGCTCGGTCAAGCGTGACCAGTTGGGGTCGTTGGCTTGTATGGTTTGCCGGCTTTCTGTCTCGCCGTAGCAGTACCGGCACCACAGGGCGCTCACCAGGGCGAGCCCCTCGATGGGCCTGCTTGCTTGCAAGGCATCGCGCAGCGTCGGCAGGATGAATTTCGGCTGGCGGTTCGAGCCGTCCAAGCAAAGCCGGCGGATCGTGTCGCCGATCTTCGGATTGGCGAAACGCCGCTCGATGGTCCGTTTGTAGTTGGCCAGATCGGTATCCGGCGCCGGCGGCACGACCGGAATGACTTCGTCGTCGAGCAGCGCCGAGAGGAAGCGGGCGATCTGAGTGTCCTGCATCGCCTCATGGACGAAATGGATGTCGAGCAGGCCGGCGGGATAGGCGATCGTCGCGTGGCCGCCATTGAGGATGCGGATCTTCATCAGTTCGAAGGGCGCGACATCGGCGACGAACTGGACGCCGACCTCTTCGAGGCGCGGGCGCCCGGCCGGAAAGTGATCCTCCAGCACCCATTGCCGGAAATCCTCGCAGAAGACCGGGCGGCTGTCCGCGATGCCGAAATCGTCGCGCAATGACTGGCGTTCGCGCTCCGAGGTCGCCGGCGTGATGCGGTCGACCATCCCGTTGGGAAAGGCGACGCTGTCGCGAATCCAGCGCGCATTGGCGGGGGCGATCAGGTCGACGAGACCGGCGATGGCATCCGCGGTGACATGGCCGTTGCCCGGCAGGTTGTCGCAGGACATCACCGTGAAGGGCGGCAGGCCGGCGGCGCGGCGCCTGAGGAGGCCGGCGGCGATCAGGCCAATGGCGGTCTTCGGGGCGGCGAGGCAGTTCGCTGCGTCGGCGGCGATGTCGGGATGGCCGGGATCGAAGGCCTGCGTCGCCGGGTCGATATAGTACCCGCCTTCGGTGACGGTGAGCGAGACGATCCGCGTGCGGGGATCGACGAGCCGTTCGAGGATCGCAGCCGTATCGCCCGGCGCCACGAAATCGATCATCGCGCCGGTGACGCGCGCCTGAGAGCGCCCGGCCTCCTGCGTCACCACCGTGGTCAGGAAGTCCTGCGCGGCAAGGTCACGGCCCATCTCGGCATCGCTCGCGCGCACGCCGGTGCCGATGATGGCCCAATCGCGGTCGAGCCCACGCTCGAACAGTTCGTCGAGATAAGCGGCCTGATGGGCGCGGTGGAAGTTGCCGACGCCGATATGGACGATGCCGGGGCTCAACTCGTCACGCCGGTAGCCGGGAATGCCAACCGAGGCGCTGAGTTCTCCGAGCGTCGCCAGCGACAGGCTTGTCGCCATGACTCAGGCCTTCCGAGCAGCGCGCAATTGCAGGGCGAGATCGGGGCGGTCGCTGGTGATCTGGGAGATCGGCTGGCCAAGCCAGAAATCGAGATCGCGCACCGTGTTCGGAACCCAGGCGCCGAGCTTGTCGCGCCCGACGATGCCGACGGCGCGGTCGACGCAGAGCCGCAGCAGCGACTGCTCGACGGCGATGATGCAGCCGAGATCGACGAAGCGCTGCAAGGTCCGGTCGACGCCGCCGAAGGCCTCGCAGGAGCGACGATCGACCGAGGCGAGCCGGCGCATATGCGGTGCCTTCGCCAGAATCTCCTCGATCACTTCTGGCACGAAGCAGGTCAGCACGACGCGCGAGGCCATCTTGCGCGCTTCGACCAAAGCGATGACCTTGTCGAGCAGGCCGGGATAGGGATTGCCGAAGGCATCCATCTTCATCTCGATTTCGAGCTCGATCCCGGTCGGACCGAAGACGTCGAGCACCTCCGGCAAGGTCGGGATCGTCTCGCCGAGCGTATCGTCGAGCGTCACCTTGGCGAGCGCGGCGCGCGAAAGATGCGCGACCGGGCCCTTGTGGTCGGTGGTGCGCTCCAGCAGCGGATCGTGGATCACCATGATCTCGCCGTCGCTGGAGAGATGCACGTCGAGTTCGACGGCGTCGACGCCGAGGGCGCAGACGTTGCGGAAGCCGCTCAGGCTGTTCTCCGCCCAGATATTGCGCGCGCCGCGATGACCGATGATCCGCATATCGAAAAGCCCTACTAGCCTGTTGGCGGGTTATTTGCCGCTATCCACCAGCCCCTTCACGAACCAGCGCTGGAGGATGAGGATGACGATGGTCGGCGGCAGCATCGTCAGGAAGGCCGCGTTCATCAGAAGATGCCAGGTCGGCAGCGAGTCGCTCTGCGGCATCAGCTTCTTCAGGCCGATCACGGCATTGGCCATGGCCGGCTCGGTCGTAAGCAGGAGCGGCCAGAGATACTGGTTCCAGCCCATCAGGAAGAGGATGATCGCCAGCGCCACGATGTTCGAGCGCGAGAGCGGCAGCAGGATCAGCCGGAAGAACTGCCAGGGCGTGGCGCCGTCGATGCGCGCGGCCTCGCAGAGTTCGTCGGGTATGGTGAGGAAGAACTGGCGGAACAGGAAGGTCGCGGTCGCTGAGGCGATCAGCGGCAGGATCAGGCCCGAATAAGTGTTGACCAGGTTCCAGTCGAGATCGACCAGCGCCTGGATGCCGAGCCAGGAGCCGAGGATGTTCAGCGGCAGCGCGACATTCGCGGCGGATTCATAGGTCGGCACGATGCGCACCTCGATCGGCAGCATCAGCGACATGAAGATCAGCCAGAAGGCCGTCATCCGGAAGGGGAAGCGGAAATAGGTGACGGCGAAGGCCGCGATCACCGAGACCGCGAGCTTCCCGATGGTGATGCCGGTGGCGATGATGAAGGAGTTGAGCAGGAGCCGGCCGAAATTGGCGTTGCTCAGCACCGTCTGCGTGTTCGCCAGGAACTGGCTGCCCGGCAGCCAGGACATCGGCACGCGCATGATCTCCTGCTGCGTCAGCGAGCCGGTGACGAAGACGAAGTAGATCGGCAGGCAGACGAGTGCCGCGCCCACCAGCAGGATGAGGTGACAGAGAGCGTCGATGACGGGGGTGCGCTCGTTCATCGCGGGCCTAGACGCTGTAGTTCACGCGGCGCTCCACGAAGCGGAACTGCGCGAAGGTCAGGAGCAAAGCGAGCGCCATCAGCACGACGGATTGCGCGGCTGACGAGCCGAGGTCGAGCGTGACGAAGCCGTCCTGATAGACCTTGTAGACGAGGATCGAGGTGGCGCCGGCCGGGCCGCCGCGCGTGGTGGCATCGACGATGGCGAAGGTCTCGAACAGCCCGTAGACGAAGTTGATGACGATCAGGAAGAACAGCGTCGGCGCGATCATCGGCAGCGAGATGCGCAGGAAGCGCTGGATCGGCCCGGCGCCGTCCAGATAGGCGGATTCGAGGATCGACTGGGGCACCGACATCAGCGCCGCGACCAGGAAGATGTAGTTGTAGCAGATGTGCTTCCACGAGGCGGCCATGACCACCAGCGCGAGCGCATGCCATGAATTGCGGTTCGGGTCCCAGTCCAGCCCCATCCCCTGCAGCATATGGGCGACGGGGCCGACGCGGGGATTGAACAGGAAGGCGAGCATGATGCCGGCGATCGCGGGCGCGATGGCATAGGGCAGGAGCAGCACGGTGCGATAGGCGCCGCGGCCGCGCAGGATGTGGTTCGAGGCGAAGGCGAGCAGCAGCGCGAGCGACAGGGTCAGCACGTTCTGCGCGATCGTGAAGATCAGCGTCACTTGCGCCGAGGACCAGTAGACGTTGCTGCGGAAGAGCCGCTCGAAATTCTGGAAGCCGACCCATTGGGTCGTGGCGCCGAACGGGTCGGTCAATTGGAAAGCCTGGATCAGCGCCCTGATCGAGGGGATGAAGAAGAACAGCAGCAGGATGAAGAGCTGCGGCGCGAGCAGCCAGAAGGGCAGGCGCCATTCCTTGAAATGCGCGCGCTTGAGCCCGCTTTCCGCCTGGCCATCGTCGGTACCCTTCAGGAAAAGGCGCCGCAGCGGCGAGCGGAGGCGCAGAGCGCCCCCACCAGCCGCTTGGGTGAGGCCAGCCGGCTTATTTCTTGCCAGCATTGAGCTGCTCGTAGCGACGCAGCGCCTCGTTGCCGCGCGACACGGCATCGTCGAGCGCCTGCTGCACCGGCTTGCGGCCCAGGAAGGCGGCCGAGACCTCTTCCATGATCGCGACGTTGATCTGGTTGCTGTTGCCGATGCGGAAGCCGAGCGAATTGTCGCTGGGCGTGCCGCGCATCAGCTGCAGCACGGCGATCTCGCGGGTCGGGTTCTTCTCGTAATAGCCCTGCGCCTTGGCGGCGTCATAGGCGGCGGTCGTGACCGGGACATAGCCCGTGGCCTGATGCCACCAGACCTGCGTGTCGGTCTTGGCGAGGAAGTCGTAGAAGGCGGCGACCGCCTTGTACTTCTCCGGCGTATGGCCCTTCAGGGTCCAGAGCGCGGCGCCGCCGATGACGCTGTTCTTCGGCGTGACGCCCTGCTCATAGGGGATTTCCCTCGCGCTCCAGTCGAACTTGGCGGCCGCGACGACGGCGGCGTGCGAAGCGGTGGAGGCGATGATCGTCGAGCACTCACCGGAGGTGAAGAGCTGGATCGGGATGATGCCCTGGCCGGCGAGCTGCATCACGCCCGACGAGACGAGGCGCTTCATCCGCTCGACTTGGCCGACCAGCTTGCCCTTGTTGAAGACGAAATTGGTGTCGAGCCCGTCCATGCCGTTGCGCTTGGTCGCGTACGGGATGTCGTTCACGGCGCTGTAGTTCTCGAGGAAGCTCCACTCGTAGTCGCCGGGGAGCACCATCGCGCATTTCGAGACGCCCTTGGCCTTGATCGCGTCGAGCTGCGGCTCGAGCTCCTGCCAGGTCGCGCCGGGCTTGTCGAAGCCGGCGGCTTTGAAATGGTCGCGGTTGTAGAACAGGATCGGCGTCGAGGAGTTGAACGGCATCGCCTGCAGCTTGCCGTTGATGGCGAAGTAGCTGACCACCGGGGCGATGAATTTCGAGGTGTCGAGCGGCATGCCCTGCTCGGCCATCAATTCGTTCGTCGGGACGATGGCGCCGGAATTGACCATGGTCAGGAAGGAGCGCTCGTTCGACTGCACGATCTCGGGCTGGCGCTTGGCGCGATAGGCCGCGATCGTGCCGTTCAGGACCTCGTCATAGGTACCCTTGGCGATCGACTTGACGACGTAGTCCTTCTGCGAGTCGTTGAACTTCTTCACGACCTCGTCGACGCGCTCGCCGAGCGCGCCGCTCATCGCGTGCCAGAGTTCGATTTCGGTTGCCGCCTGCACGGCGGATATCCCCGTCAGCAGCAGGGCGCCTGCGCCCGCCAAAGCACCATAGAAAGGTCGCATCTCAAAGCCTCCCTCATTCGTCTTCTGCGAGCATATGCTCTTTGTTGAAGCATATGCTCGCACACTGGCCTGTTATGTCAACCGTTGGTGACGGCCGCATGACAGCCGCGCGCAATCGCTCGCGTGCGGGGCGGACGAATGAGGTGATGGATGGGGGTCAGTCCGCGAGCAGGGCGCGGGCGGTGTCCTCGTCGGTGACGAGGCCGTTGATGATCTTGCCGGTCAGGGCGGCACGCAGCGGCACGACCTTGGCCGGGCCCTGGCCGATGCAGATGCGCAAGCGGGTGCTGCCCGGTTCCGGCGGGACGCTGGTGACGCGCAGATTGGTGCCGCGATCGAGGAAGCGGCCTTCGGCATCGAAGACCCAGCCGGTCACCTCGCCGACGGCGCCGTGGCGGACCATGTCGAGCAATTCGCTGCGATTCATGAAGCCGTCGCGATAGAGCACGGCGTCCTCGCCGATCTGGCTGATGCCCATGACCCAGAGATCGGCCTCGCCGGCGATGGCGCGGATGCGCCGGATCGACTCGATCTCGACGAGCTGGGCGCGCTCCTCCGGGCTCGACACGTAAAGAGGCAGCGGCATCGGGAAATGCTGCGCCTTGGTGATCTCGGCGAGCTTCACCAGCGTGTCGAACGGGCTGGCCGAGCCGTCCGGCGAGATCGTGCCGACCAGCGAAACCAGCCGGTGCAATGGGCAGGACATCGAGGGCACGCGCTCGATGCTGGCGCGCATCGAGCGGCCGGTGCCGAGCGCCATGACCAGCGATTTGCGCGAGCGCAGCCAGCGCTCGATCAGCACGCCGCCGAGCGCGGCGACGCCGGCTGCTCCCGTGTCCGCCGAGCCGTCGGAGGGGGCGACATCGCAATGCAGCAGCTCGAAACGGTCGCGCAGCCGGGCGGCGAGGTCCATGCAGGTGCTGATCGGATGGTTCATCCTGAAGCTGATCAGGCCCTCGCTGCGGCAGAGCGAGACGAGGCGCTGGGCCGCCGGGCGCGAGATGTTCAGGATCTGCGCGATATCGTCCTGCGTGCGCCCGGCGATGTAATAGAGCCAACCGGCCCGGGCTGCGTCGTCGAGGCGGGTGCTGTCGTTCTCGGCCATCGCGATCTCAGTGGGGTGCCGGTGCGAGCGCGAGATCCCGCCAGGATTCGAAGAGGCGGTCGGCCCCGGCTGCCAGAAGCGCCTTGCGCTGGTCGAGCACGGCGAAATGGCTGCCGGCGGCGAGGCCATAGGCCGTCATGCCCGCTGCTTTCGCCGCGGTCACGCCGCTGACGCTGTCCTCGATGACCAGGCAGCGCTCGGGTGCGACGCCGCGCTCGCTTGCGGCCAGCAGGAATAGGTCGGGCGCCGGCTTGCCGCGCTTCACGCGTGTCGTGCTGAAGATCCGGCCCTCGAACAGGTCCCAGAGTGCGGTTTTGCGCAGGCAGATTTCGATGCGTTCCTCGTCGCTGGAGGAGGCGACGCAATAATCGCTGGCGAAGGATTCGACGGCCTCGCGGACGCCGTCAACCGGCTGGAGGTCGCTCCTGAAAGAAGCGAAGAGTTGGGCGCGCCAGTCCTGCGTGAAGTCGGCCGAGGCCGGGCGACCGGTCATTCTCTCGTAATCCTCGATCACTGCGCTGGCCGGCCGCCCGAGATAGCGGCGCATGACCGTCTCCAGATCATAGCTCTCGTCGAAAGGCGAGAGAATATCGACCAGGGTCTGGCAGCTGATAGTTTCGCTGTCGACGAGCACGCCGTCGCAGTCGAGGATGACGAGGTCGAAGGGCTGGCGCGGAGTGAGCATCGGGCAACAGTCGATTTGAACGAATGCTCACATGAAGAGCATTCGCCCGATCATCTGTCAAACTTCGCCTCGGTCAGTGCAGTGCGCGACTGACCTCCGCAGCGCGACGCCAGACGGCATGGCGCTCGGCATAGGTCGCCGCCCTGGCAGGGTGCGGCGTGAAGATATCGGCCTCGCCGGATGGCGGCGTGCAGACCGCCTCCGGGCTTTCGCCGGTGCAGGCGATACGGGCGAGACGTGCGGCGCCGAAGGCCGCGCCGGCCTCGGCCTGGCGGTAGCGTGTCAGCGGCAGGTTCAAGACGTCGGCGAGGATCGCGAGCCACGCATCCGAACGTGCCCCGCCGCCGATGGCCATGGCCTCGCCGATCGGTGATGTCCCGGCTTCAAGGGCTTCCTTGCCATCCCGGAAGGCGAAGGCAACGCCCTCAAGTACGGCCTGGGTCATCGCCTTGCGGTCCGTATCGTGGCCGAGGCCGAGGAAGCCGGCGCGCAATTGCGGGTCGTTATGCGGCGTGCGCTCGCCCGAGAGATAGGGCGTGAAGAGTACAGGCGAGGGGCGCTCCGGGGCCGGGCCGATCTCTCCGAGAAGCGCTGCTTCAGACTGTCTGGAGATGGACGACCACCAGCTCAGGCTCGCTGCGGCCGAAAGGTGAACCGACATCTGGTGCCAGCGGCCGGGCAGGGCGTGGCAGAAGGCGTGCACGGCGCTACTGGGGCGCGGCTCGAAGCCTGCCGTCGTGCGCCACAGGACGCCGGAGGTGCCGAGGGACAGGAAGCTGCTGCCGGGGCCGACCGCGCCCAGTCCGACCGCTCCGGCGGCATTGTCGCCCGCGCCGCCAGCAAAGAGCGGCGGGGCGTCGAAGCCGAGTTCGCGGGCAAGTTCGGGGCGCATGCGGCCGGCGGCCTGCGAGCCTTCGACAAGGGTGGGCATGTGGCTGCGACCCAGTGCCGTCGCGGCCAGTATCCGGTCGGACCAGTCGCGGCGGCCGGTATCGAGCCAGAGCGTGCCGGAGGCGTCGGACATCTCCTCGACCGCCTCACCGGTGAGGACCAGCCGGAGATAGGCTTTCGGCAGCAGGACCTTGCGGGTGCGGTGGAAGATGTCGGGTTCGTGTTTGCGCACCCAGAGCAGCTTGGGCGCGGTGAAGCCGGGCATGGCGATATTGCCGGTGATCGCGCGCGAACCCGGTTCGCTGGCTTCGATCTCGACGCATTCGGCAGCGGCGCGCCCATCGTTCCAGAGGATGCAGGGGCGCAGCGGCTCGTCGCGCGCGTCCAGCAGCACCGCGCCGTGCATCTGTCCGGAGAGGCCGATTCCGGCGCAGCGCCGGAAAGCTTCCGGGGCGGTATCCTTCAAGCTGCGCAGGACTGCCATCGTGGCGGTGACCCAGTCTGCCGGTGCCTGCTCCGACCAGAGCGGGGCAGGGCGCGTGACCGTGAGTTCCCGTGCCGCGGCGGCGAGCACGCGCTGCTCGTCACCGACGAGCACGGCCTTGACCGAGGAGGTTCCGAGATCAATGCCGATGAAGCTCACATCAGCTCCTGCTTGCGGTTTCAGCGGCGATCTTCGGGCAGGCCGCCCGGATAGATCATGCTCTTGACCATGCCGACCTCGTTATCGGCATGGCGGCGGAAGGCGGCCGGTCCGTCAGCGAGCGGGAAGCGGTGGCTCACGACCGCCTCGACATCGACTTTGCCTTGCGCCACCAACTCGATCGCGCGCGGGTAGACATGGCCCATCCGGCGCGAGAACTTGATGTTCAGCCCGCGACGGCGGGCTTCCGCGGCCGGGATCACATAGCTGTCGCCGTCGGGGATACCGACCAGCACGACGCGCCCGCCGATGCGGGCGGCGCGGATCGCGTCACGGAATCCCTCGGGGGCATTGGTCGCCTCGATCACCAGAGGCAGGCCCTCGCCCTTCGACCATTCGGCGATGTCGGCGACGCTGGTGCCGGCCTTGCTGGCGCCCAGCTTGAGGGCGAGGTCGCGGCGATGCGGCTGGGGATCGCAGGCGAGAACCTCGCCGACGCCGGCCGTGCGCAGCACCTGCAGGATCAGCAGGCCGATCGGACCGCAGCCGATCAGCGCCACGCGCTCCAGTAGGCGCGGCTTGGCGAGGTCGACGGCATGGATCGCGACGCCGAGCGGTTCGAGCATCACCGCATCGCTCGGCGAGAAGTCCTGGGGCACCGCGACGATCTGCGATTTCGGCACCCAGATGCGCTCGGTCATGGCCCCGTCATGCGGGGGGGCGCCGATGAAGACGACTTCGGGGCAGAGATTGGGATGTCCGCTGCGGCAATGCTCGCACTGGCCGCAGGCCTGGTTGGGGTCGACCGCGACGAGGGCGCCGCGCCCCAGGCCAAGTTCCGGCAGATCCTCGGTCAGCCAGCCGCTGAATTCGTGGCCGGGCACGAAGGGCGCCGCGATCACGGCCGAGCCGATGCCGCCATCCTTGTAATAGTGCAGGTCGCTGCCGCAGAGGCCGACGGCCGCGACATCGAGCAGGGTCTCGCCCGCCGCGCCCTCGCGAAGGTTGAACGGCGCGACGCGCGCATCGCCGGCGGCGTGAAGGAAGACGGCTCGGGACATGACGATCGAAACTCCCCTGGCGAACAGGACGCGAGCGAACCCGCCTGTCGCCGAAATTGACTTCTCTTGGCGTTCTCGAAGCGGCGGCGGCTAGAGATCCGTGCTTTGCGGCAGGATCACGAGGTCGCGGATGGTGACGTTGCGCGGGCGGGTCAGCATGAAATGCACGGCTTCCGCCACCTCCTCCGCCTCGATCAGGCCGCCGCGGGCGCGCTCGGCATCGAGCTTCTCCTGTGGCCAGTCGGCGATCAGGGCGGTGACGACAGGGCCGGGCAGGACGGCGCCGACGCGCAGCCCATGCGGAATGACCTGCCGGCGCAAGGTGTGGACGAAGGCCTGAACCGCATGTTTCGAGGCGGTGTAGACGGGCTCCCAGACTACGGGGACGACGCCGGCGACCGAGCTGGTGACGAGGATGTCGCCGGTCTTTCTGTTGATCATATGCGGCAGCACGGCGTGGATGCTGCGGAAGACGGCGTTGATATTGAGGTTCAGCATCCGGTCCCAGGCGTCGGGATCGCCCTCGCTGACGGGGCCGCCGACATAGGAGCCGGCATTGGCGTGGAAGATGTCGAGCGGGCCGGCCTTGTCGAGGATCGCAGGCAGCATGCCGGCGACGGAGGCCGGGTCGGTCAGGTCGACGACGAGCGGGATGGCCTCGGCGCCGAGCGGCGCGCAGGCCTGCGCAAGGGCATCGCCGTCGCGGTCGATCAGGACGGCGCGGGCTCCGGCCGCGAGCAGGCGCTTCGCGCAGGCGAGGCCGATCCCTGAGGCGGCGCCGGTGATCGCGGCGGTCTTTCCGGTGAGGTCCTGCGTCACGTTGCGGTCTCCGGCGAGGCCTGAATCCGGGTGGGCTGCATGAGGTTGCGGGCCGTACGGGCTGCGGCCTGCAGCGCCTCGAAAGCTGCGAGGCGGCTCGCGTGCAGTTCGGCGATGTCGCCAACAGCGGGCATGAAGACGGCGGCGCCCGGCGCCATTCCGGTCATGGCCGCGCCGAGATCGGGAAAGGCATGCGCGGCGGTTGCAGCAAGCATGGCCGAGCCGAGCAGGACGGGATCGACGTCATCGGGGGCCAGCAGCGGCAGACCGGCGCAGTCCGCCAGCACTTGCCGGATCAGGGGATGGCGGCCAGCGCCGCCGCTGAGCACGATCGCCTCGATGGTGGCACCCCTGGCGCGGCTGACCTCGATGATCTGGCGCAGGCCGTAGCCGATCCCGGTGAGGCCGGCGACGTAAAGCGAAACGAGATTGTCGAGATCGCGCGCCATGCCGAGCCCGGCGATCACGGCGCGCGCTTGCGGATCGGCATGGGGCGAGCGATTGCCGAGGAAATCGGGCACGACGATGATCTCGCCGGCGAGGCGGGCCGCTTCCGAAGGCGCGCCTGCCTGCCGGGCCGCTTGTGCCGCGAGCCAATCGGGCAGCGAGAGACCCTCCGTTTCGGCAAGACGCTGCGCCTCGGGCGCCGCCGGGTGGAAGCCGATGAGCTGCTCGATGGCGGCGCCGGCGCCGGATTGTCCGCCCTCGCTGAGCCAGAGGCCGGGTGCCATCGCCGAGAAATAGGGACCCCAGATGCCGGGAATGAAGATCGGCTCGGCGCTGCTCGCCATGGTGCAGGCCGAGGTGCCGAAGACATAGGCCATGCGGGTCAACGCGGTGTCGTGCGACGAGCGCAGGCCGACCGAGCCGACGCCGCCGGCATGGGCGTCGATCAGGCCAGCCGCGACGGCGGTGCCGGGGTTCAAGCCGAACTCGGCGGCGGCCTGCTGGGTCAGGCCCTGCCCAAGCGCGGTGCCGCCCGGAACGATCTCCGTGCCGATCCGGGTGAATCCTTCATTGGCGAGATCATCGAGGCTGATCTGCCGGAAATAGCTCGCATCCCAGCGTCCCTCATGAGCGAGATAGGTCCATTTGCAGGTGACCGTGCAGGTCGAGCGTGCGAGCGAGCCGGTCGCACGCCAGGTGAGGAAATCCGGCAGGTCGAGGAATTGCCAAGCGGCGTCATAGGTCGTGCGCAGGTTCTCCTTGAGCCAGAGCAGCTTCGGCGTCTGCATCTCCGGCGAAATCGTGCCGCCGACATAGGCGAGCACGGGATGAACGGTCGCGTTGATGCGCGCGGCCTGGTCGATGGCGCGATGGTCCATCCAGACGATGATGTCGCGTTTCGCGTCGCCATGCGGCCCGACGGGTAGCGGCGCGCCGCCCGGTCCGAGCACGACGAGCGAGCAGGTCGCGTCGAAGCCGATGCCGGTGATGTCGTCCGGCGCGAGTCCGCCCTCGCCCATCGCCGCGCGTACGCTCGCGCAGACGGCCGCCCAGATATCCGCGCTGGACTGCTCGGCGAGATCGGGGCCGTCGCGATAGAGCGCAATATCGTGTCTGGCCGTCGCGAGCATCTGCCCGGTCCGGTCGAAAATGCCGGCCCGGGCGCTGCCGGTGCCGACATCGATGCCGATGAAATGCCCACTCATCTCAGGCCGCGGCGCGGTTCTGTCGCCAGGCATGAGGGGCGCGCGGTTCGTCGAAGCTGCACATCGTCCTCCAGAGTTTCTTTCCTCCGGGCTCTGCTGGCCCGGTGGCTCGGGCGCTTGGGCGCCCGCAGGTTGTCTTCGTCAGTGCACCGCCTTGGGCGAAGCGGCCGGCCTTTCCGGGTTCGGATGAGGATCGGGATCGCGGTCGTTGCTTTCGGCCGCAACGGCGCGGTCGCGCACGGAATCGCGGACCTGCAAGCTTGCCTGCAATACGGAATGGGTGGGGGGCGTCCGGTCGCCGGCCATGCGGGCGCGCAGGCGCACCCAGGCGGTCTCGGCGATCTCCGCGATCGGCTGGCGGATCGCGGTGAGGCCGGTCTTGCGGGCGCTCATCCAGGGATAATCGTCGAAGCCGACGACCGAGACGGGATCGGGGATGTCGATCCGCATCCGGGCGAGCGCCGAGAGCGTGCCGAGCGTCGTGACATTGGTCAGTGCGATCACGGCGCTGGGCGGCTGGTGCCGTTCGAGCCAATGCAGGAAGGCCGCTGCGCCGCGATCCGCGTTGGAGCCGAGTTCGATCACGGTCGGCTCGCGGTCGAGCATGGTCCGGATCAACGCGCTGGCGCCGCGGACGCGCTCGCGGATCGGCGAGATGGCGAGGCTGGAGGCGGCAAGCAGGATATCGCGATGGCCTCTTGCGATGAGATGCCGGGCGGCGATCTCGCCGGCTTCGCGGTTGTCGATCGCGACGGTGTCGACAACTGAGCCTTCGGGCGGCACGCGATCGGCGAAGACGATGGGCAGGCGGCCGATCTCGCTGCGTAGCGCTTCAGGAACGGTGTCGGAGCAGGGCACCGCGATCAGTCCCGATGGGCGCCAGGCGAGCAGGGTTCGCAATCGCGATTGTTCCAGCCCGAGATCGTCGCGGGAGCTGGCGACGAGGATGTCGTAGCCGTCTTTCTGGGCGAGCACCTCCAGCTGCGAGACCAGCGAGGTGAAGAAGACGTCGTCGAGATCGGGCACGAGCACGCCGACGACGCGGGCCTGGCCCGAGCGGAGTTGCGATGCCGCGCGATCGACCTGATAGGCGAGCTCTTCGGCTGCCTTCAGCACGCGCTCGCGCAGCTCGGCATTCACCGGCTTGTTGCCGCTGAACACGTTCGAGACGGTCGCGATCGATACGCCCGCGCGGGCGGCGACCTCCCGGATCGTGACGCGGGCCGTGACCATTGCCTATCCTGTTAAACGTTTTACAGAAAAACGTTTAACAGGGTAGGAGGAGTGCTGCAAGACGGGCTGGCTGCGGTGGCCGTATCGAGATACTTCGCTGCGGCTCGCCGCTCGGATATGGCCAGAGATGTCGCAGGGCGAGCTGCCTCAGCCGGTTCGCGTCCAGCGCAGGAAGGCTGATAGCCGCAGCAGGCTATTGATGATCAGACCATAGACCACGCCCGTGTCTCCTTGTCGGGAGCCCACGATAGACCGTGGTGCTTTTAGCGTTGTTGACGCGGCGCAAGCTGCTCCGACAAATCCCGCGACCGGATCGCTCCGATGGATTTGAGCATCCGGGGAATATGGAAGCGGGTCAATCGCAGGGATTTCCAAGTTTTCGGGCGTGGGGAGAAGGAATTGCCGGCTCTAGGCGGCGTCCGCCGCATCCTCCATTTTCAGGATCTTGAGGCCGATCTGGACCATCAGCATCGCGTCTGCATCGTCGAGATCGATGCCTGCTTCCGACCTGATCTTGTCGAGCCGGTACAGGACCGTCTTCGGGTGGACGTCGAGGCGTCGCGAGGTTTCGAGAGCATTGCCGTTGCAGGCGATATAGGCCTCCAGCGTCTCGACGAGATCGGCGCGCGCCCGTGTCCTGACCGAGACCAGCTTTTGCAACGAGGGTGGGACCATCTCCCGGAGCTCGTGCTGCGGCGCGAGCCGGCAGAGCATGCGGTAGATGCCGAGCTCGTGAAAGGCGACGATCTGCTTCGCGAACCGCGCCCGGATCCCGATATTGAGGGCGTCGAGCGCCTGCCGGTAGCTCCGTGGCAGGCTTTCGATCTCGGCCGCGATCTCACCGATCCCAGCATGCAGGACGGCGCGTTCCTCGTCGCGTGACCAGAGCGCGTTCAGTTCGGCGAAGCGGCGTTCGAGCTGCGTACGCCATTCGCGGCCTTCGCCGGCCGGCCAGAACAGCACGACATGGCCGCCCCTGACCTGGGCATGGGCGTTGTCGATGAGGTCGGTGAGAAGCTGCGCCAGCCGCTCCAGCTTCTTGCCGTCGCCTGGACCGGGGACGGGCTGCTTCTGGGAAGCCTTGAGCCCGAGCACGACGACGGCGTGCCTGCGCTTCAGGTCCCACTGGATCAGGCCGGCGCGGCGATGCAGTTCGCTGGAGGGCAGGGCGCTGCCGCCAAGCAGGTCACCGATCAGATCGAAGCGGAACTGCTTCTCGACCTCGATCACGGCTTGCTGCCTGAGGAAATCCAGCGCCAGCGCGTTGATGGCGCTCTCGATGGCGATGGACTGGACATCCTCCAGCTCGCCGTTCAGTTCGAGCACGGTGAGATAGAGCCTGACCTCGTCACCGACGCGGACCGAGAAGACGTAGCGGTTGCAGATGCGGTCGTCGGCCTCGGGGGCGGTGATGGTCTGGATGTAGTAGGGCGCGCCTTCCTGATGCCCCTCGGGCGGGGTGAGGCTCACCGAGCTGCCGGTGGTGCCGGCGAGGCATTGCAGCTTCTCGTCATAGAGCCCGACCGGATTTCCGATGAAGGTCTCCAGCGATTTCAGGATGCGGAAGGCGCCCTGGTTCGCCAGCGAGGCGCTGAGGAAATGGTCGCTGATCTCCTTGAAGCGTTCGAGCACGCCGAGGCGTTCGCTGAGGAGATGCTCGGAAATGCACAGGACGATCGTCCGGTAGAGCACGCTGCGGGGGATCTCGATGACGGGCAGGCGGTGCCTGCGCGCCGCCTCGACGATCTCCTCCGGGACCTCCTGCACGAAGAGCCCGGTCTTGACGATCAAGGCACTGAGCTTGCGGGCCGCGACCTTCTCGATGAAGGCGTCGAGCGGGCGCAGGCGGTCGAGCGAATAGAAATTGGTAAGGAGGACGTCGCCAGGCTGTACCCAGTCGGTGACATCGGGCGCCTCGATGACATTGACGCCCCGGACGGGGTTGGACAGGCCCTCTTCTCCGCAGATCAGGCGGGCCTGCCTGAACGGCGCGAATTGCAGCAGTTCGGAGATCTTGAGCTGATGGGCCATGGTCCGGGCTCCCAGGGTGGCCCGCGCCTGCCATTCCTGCCGCGCCAGCGACCACTCCGCCATGCCGATCTATGCGTGAATGGCGGGTACCGCAAGCCAAACCCGGTTAGAACGGTTCGATTTTTGTCCATCCTGGATAAAACAAGGCCGGTCAATTTAGGCGGCTTGGCAATGGTTCGCCTGTCGCCGGCTCACTAGGCTCCCCTCAAAAGAAGATCGTTCGACGGCGGGGATCGCGCAGCTGGAGCGCGCCCGAGAGGATGGGGACAATCGATGGATAGATCGTTTATCTGGCGAAAGGGCGACTGGGGCGGGTATTTCGGCCTGCTGGCCAACAACCTGACCAATCTGCTCACGATGATCGGCCTGCTGCTCTTCGTCGTCGGCTTCCCCAAGGAGATGGTCTACGGCCGGATCGCCCCGGCCTTCGGCCTCGCCGTCTTCGCCGCGAGCCTCTGGTACACCTATTTCGCCTACAAGCTCGTCAAGGAAACCGGCCGCGCCGACGTGACCGCGCTGCCCTCCGGCCCGAGTGCGCCGTCGATCTTCACGGTGACCTTCCTCGTCATCCTGCCGGTCTATCTGCAGACCAAGGATGCCGAGTTCGCGCTGCAGATCGCGCTGGTCTGGTGCTTCGTCGAGGCGATGATCCTGGTCGGCGGCTCCTTCCTGGGCGAGACCATCCGCAAGACGATCCCGCGCACGGTGCTTTTGTCCTGCCTTGCCGGCCTCGGCCTGCTGCTGCTGGCGATGAACCCGATGCTGCAGTCGTTCGAGACGCCCACCGTCGCCTTCGTGGTGCTGGCCCTGATCTTCCTGAACTGGTTCGGCAAGAAGCCGCTCTTCCCGAAGGTTCCGACCGGCTTCCTGCTGCTCGCGGCCGGCACGGCGCTGGCCTGGATATTCGGCCTGCAGAGCCCGGCCGAGATCAAGAACTCGCTGTCGACCTTCGGCTTCAACCCGCCGACGCTGCACATCTCGAGCTTCATGCAGGGCCTGCCGCATGCGCTGCCCTATCTTGCCTCGGCCGTGCCGCTCGGCCTCGCCAACTACGTGTTCGACCTCGAGAACATCGAGAGCGCGCATGCCGCCGGCGATCCCTACCCGACCCGCCAGGTGATGATGGCCAATGGCCTGTCCTCGACGCTCGGCGCCTTCTTCGGCAACCCGTTCCCGGTCACCGTCTATATCGGCCATGCCGGCTGGAAATCGATCGGCGCCGGCACCGGCTACACCTTCTTCACCGGCCTGACCATGTTCCTGGTCTCGCTGTTCGGGCTGGGCGCCTTCCTGCTGGCGCTGATCCCGATGGTCGCGGTGGTTCCGATCCTCGTCTATATCGGCATCGTCACGGCCAACCAGGTGGTGCGCGAGTCGCCGCGCGACGAAGTGCCGGTGATCTTCGTCACGATGTTCCCGTGGATCGCCAACTGGGCGCTGACGCTGACCAATAACACGCTGTCGGCCGCCGGCACCGCCGCCAAGACCGTCGGCGTCGAGGCGCTCGCCAAGAAGGGCGTCTATTATCAGGGCCTGTCCAATCTCGGGAACGGCGCGCCGCTGAGCAGCATGACCTGGGGCTGCATCACGATCTTCGCGATCACCGACAAGCCGATGCGGGGCGCGATCGCGGCGCTGGTCGGCGGCTTCCTGACACTGTTCGGCGTGATCCACGCGCCGACCGTCGGCTTCGCCCAGCCGCACGCGATGCCGCTCGTCTATGCATACTGCATGATTGCCGGCGTCTTCGTGCTCAAGCACTACCTCAACCTGCGCGAGGCCGACAGTGCGATCTCCCCCGGCAAGATGAAGCCGGCCGCCCAGGCCAGCAAGGCATGAACCGGCGGGGCGCGCCCGCCCGCTGAGGGCAGGCGCGCCTCTCCGCCGCCCTTCATGCCCTCCGCGGCGCCCGGACGGGCGCCGCCCCACCGATCGACAGGAAGACCCGATGAACGCCCCGTCCGCCAACCCACCCCTGATTGCCGCCGCCGACAAGGGCGACATGGCCGCCGTCGAGCGCCTCCTCGCCGAGGGCGCCAAGGTGGATGCCAAGGACGAGACCGGGCGCACGGCGCTGATGGCGGCGACCCAGAAGAACAACCTGCCGCTGGCGCGGCGCCTGATCGCGGCCGGCAGCGACGTCAATGCCCGCGACATCACCATGCTCTCGCCCTATCTCTGCGCGGGCGCGAACGGCTTCAACGAGATCCTGAAGCTCGCCATCGCCTCGGGCGCCGATCCGAACAGCGTCAACCGCTTCGGCGGCACGCCGCTGCTGCCGTCGAGCGAGAAGGGCTTTTTGCGCACGGTGCGCGTCTGTCTGGCGGCCGGCATACCGGTGGATCGCGCCAATGATCTCGGCTGGTCGGCCCTGCTCGAAGCCGTGATCCTCGGCGATGGCGGTCGGCTCTATGGCGACGTGGTCGAGGCGCTGGTCGAGGCGGGCGCGGACCCGCATCTCAGGGATCGCGACGGCAAGTCCTCGCTGGAGCATGCGCATGCGCTCGGCCAGGAGCGCGTGCTGAAGATATTCCGCGGCGAAGGCGCCGCATCCGGGCCGGGCGCAGCGGCGATCCGGCAGGCCAAGCGGGCCGAGAAGGCGGAGCGCTACGAGGAGGCGCTCGCCATCATCGATGCCGCGCTGGCCCAGCATCCGGGCGATGCCGATCTCGGCTACTACAAGGGCTATTATCTCTACGAGCTCGGGCGCAACGAGGAGGCGATCCGCGTCTTCGAGACGGTGCTCGCCGCGAGCCCCGAGGCGATCGAGTTCCATTTCTACATCGCCTATGCTTGGCGGGCGATGAAGCAGCCGGAAGCCGCGCTCGCGGCCTTCGATGCAGGTATCGCGAAGCAGCCCCAGGCGCTGTTCCTGCGCTATCACAAGTCGAATTACCTACGCGAACTCGGCCGGCACGAGGCTGCCGTCGCGGTGATGGACGAACTGCTCGCGCGCGCTCCCGGCCGCTACGACTTCGCCTTGCACAAGGGCAACAGCCTGCGCTCGCTCGGCCGGCACGAGGAGGCGATCAGCGCGATCGAGATCGCGATCGCGTCCGATCCCGGCAACCCGCTCTATCGCCAGCACAAGGCGCAGTCGCTCCGGCTTCTCGGCCGCGAGGCCGAGGCACAGGCCGAGCTCGCAGCATCAGGCCGGCCTCCGGCCGTCCGCGCCAGCTGAATGCTGGCTGGGCCCGCCCCGATGCGCGCGCATGTCACCATGCAGGCAAGGTCCGGCGACGGCGCCTTCCTGGCACGCGTGAACGGCGCGGCCTTCGCGGGCGTGGTCCACAGCGCCTTCCACCGGGCGGTCAACATCGCCTGCCTGAGCAATGGCGAACTGCACACGCTCGTCACCGGCGATCTCGATGACGGGCCGAATTCGCTGGTCGTCACGGCCGATGATTTCCTCGCGATCGGCATCTGCCAGGGCGACAGCGTCCGGGCGGGAGGCGGCAGCCTCGCCATTGCCGGCAAGGCGATGGTGAATGTTGCGGGAGCGGTCGTCTGGCGCACGCCTGTGCCGGAGACGCATTGCGCGACCGGGCTGCTGCGCCGGCGCCTGGCGGAAGCCGAGGCGGCGATCTGGCGCAACGGCACGCCGGGCGGCTTCATCGAGGGCATGGCCGATACCGAGGTCGCGCGATTGACGACCCGGATGCTGCATGAAGGCGCGGACGGGCTCGCGCTCGCGCTGGGGCGCGGCGACACGGAGGCGGCGCTGGCGCATGCCGGCCGGTTGCTCGGCCTCGGGCCGGGGCTCACGCCTTCGGGCGACGACTTCCTGACCGGGCTGCTCGCGGCCCGCGCGCTCTGCAGGCGGCAGGGCGATCTCGACAGCGATGGTTTCGCCCGCGGCGTCGCGCGGCTCGCCAAGAGCGCGACCAACCCGATCGCCTATGCCGCCATCGCCAAGGCGGCGCGCGGCGAGGTCCGGGAGCGGGTCGCGCGCCTCATCATCGCGCTCGGCAGCGCAACAGCAGAGACCTCCTCGCAGGCGCTCGCACAGGTTCTCGCGATCGGCTCCTCATCCGGGACCGAGATCGCTTTCGGCGTCATCCGTGGGCTGGCGTCGCTCATCGACAACGGAGACTGGGATCATGGCCATCAAGACCGCCATTAAGCGGAACACCTATTTCGACTCGGTCTCGCTGATGTCGGTGACCGGGCGGGCCAATGCGGTTGCCGGCGTCGACCAGGCGATGATCGGCATGGGCACTGCCATGAACAAGGAGGTGCTGCAGAATGTCGGCATGCTGACGCCGGAAGCGGCGGAGGCCCAGAGCGGTGACCTGATGATCGTGGTGCGCTCGGCGTCCGACGAGATCGCCGAACAGGCGCTGGTCGAGATCGACGAATTGTTCAAGCAGAAGGGCGGCAACGAGACCGGCCGCAAGATGAACTACGCGACGATCGAGTCCGCCGTCGCCCATGCGCCCGGCGCCAATCTCGCGATCATCGCGGTTGCCGGCGAGTTCGCCTCTCGCGAGGCGCGCCGCGCGCTGGAGAGCGGCCTGCATGTCATGATGTTCAGCGACAACGTCTCGATCGAGGACGAGGTCGCCCTCAAGACGCTCGCCCATGACAAGGGCCTGCTGATGATGGGGCCGGATTGCGGCACCGCCTATATCGGCGGCGTCGGCCTGTGCTTCGCCAATGCGGTGCGCGCCGGCAATATCGGCATCGTCGGCGCCTCCGGCACCGGCAGCCAGGAGGTCGCGGCCCGCATCCATGATTTCGGCGGCGGCATCACCCAGATCATCGGTACCGGCGGCCGCGACCTCAACGAGAAGGTCGGCGGTATCATGATGATCGACGGCATCAACGCGCTCGCCCGCGACCCGGCGACCGAGGTGATCGTGCTGGTCTCCAAGCCCCCGGCGAAGTCGGTGCAGGACAAGGTGCTGGCGGCGGCCGCTTCCTGCGGCAAGCCGGTCGTCGCCTGCCTGCTCGGCGGCTCGGAGGAGGCCGTCACTAAGGCCGGCCTGCAATTCGGCAAGACCACCAAGGAGGCCGCGCTGAAGGCCGTCATCCTCGGCGGGAAGAAGGAGGAGGAGATCAACAAGCGGGCGCTCAACCTGCCCTTGATCGCCGAGACCCGCGCCAAGCTGAAGCCCGAGCAGCGCTATATCCGCGCCCTTCTCTGCGGCGGCACGCTCTGCGAGGAGATGATGCTGATCGCCAAGGAGAGCTACGACAATGTCTACAGCAACATCGCCAAGGATCCGGCGCGCAAGCTGAAGGACGTCTCCACCAGCATCGAGCATACCTTCATCGATTTCGGCGACGACGATTTCACCCGCGGCCGGCCGCATCCGATGATCGACCCGTCCCAGCGCCTCGCGCGGCTGGTGCAGGAGGCGCGCGACCCCTCGGTCGGCGTCATCGTGCTCGATTTCATTCTCGGCTACGGCGCCCATGAGGACCCGGCCGGCGTGATGATCCCCGCCCTCGTCGAGGCCAAGCAGATCGCGGCGGCCGAGGGACGCCATCTCGAGATCCTCGGCTATGTCCTCGGCACGGATCTCGACAGCCAGTCGCTCGCCGAGCAGATGGCCAAGCTTTCGGAAGTCGGCGTCACCATCGCCAGCAGCTGCGCCAATGCCGGCCTGCTGGCGCGCGGTTTCGTCTCCAAGGAGAACTGATCATGTCCAGCATCAACGACCTGTTCAGCAAGGTCAGCGTCATCAATATCGGCCTCGAAATGTTCAAGGACGATATCGAGAAGCAGGGCGGCAGCGCCGTCCACCTCGACTGGCGCCCGCCGGCGGGCGGCAAGCCCGAACTGATCGACGCGCTCGAAGCCCTGGCGCGGCCCGAGATCGCGGCGCGCATCGAGAAGGCGAACCAGGAGGCGGTCGAGCGCATCCTGAAGTCGCAGCCCGTGCTGGTCGGCTTCGGCCCGGCGCTGGAGGTCGTGCCCGGCATGACCAAGACGACCATCCTGCATGCCGGCCCGCCGATCACCTGGGAGCGGATGTCCGGCCCGATGAAGGGCGCGGTCACCGGCGCGCTGGTCTTCGAGGGGCTTGCCAAGACCCTGGAGGAAGCGGCCGCGCTCGCGGCCTCTGGCGAGATCACCTTCTCGCCCTGCCACGAGCATAACTGCGTGGGCTCGATGGCGGGCGTCACCTCGGCCTCGATGTTCATGCACATCGTCAAGAACAAGACCTATGGCAACGTCGCCTACACCAATCTCAGCGAGCAGCTCTCCAAGATCCTGCGCATGGGCGCCAATGATGAGACCGTCATCGCCCGGCTGAACTGGATGCGCGACGTGCTCGGGCCGATCCTGCGCGAGGCGATGCAGATTGCCGGCGAAATCGACCTGCGCCTGCTGCTCTCGCAGGCGCTGCACATGGGCGACGAGTGCCATAACCGCAACGTGGCCGGCACGACGATCCTGATCCAGAAGCTCGCGCCCTTCATCCTGGAGACCTCGTTCACGACGGCCCAGAAGCGCGAGGTCTTCGATTTCGTCGCCAGCAGCGACTATTTCTCCGGCCCGACCTGGATGGCGATGTGCAAATGCGCGCTCGACGCCGCCCATGACGTTGAACATTCGACCATCCTGACGACGATGTGCCGCAACGGCGTCGATTTCGGCATCCGCATCAGCGGCGTGCCGGGTTTCACCTGGTTCACCGGCCCGGCCCAGAAGGTCATCGGCCCGATGTTCGCCGGCTACAAGCCGGAGGATTCCGGCCTCGATATCGGCGACAGCGCCATCACCGAGACCTATGGCATCGGCGGCTTCGCCATGGCGGCGGCGCCGGCCATCGTGCCGCTCGTCGGCGGCACGGTCGACGAGGCCATCGGCTTCTCGGTCCGCATGGCCGAGATCACCACCGCCGAGAACCCGAACGTCACGGTGCCCCTGCTCAACTTCAAGGGCGTGCCGACCGGCATCGACATGCGCAAGGTGCTGCAGACCGGCATCATGCCCGTGATCAACACCGCCATCGCCCATAAGGAAGCCGGCATCGGCATGATCGGCGCCGGCATCACCTATCCGCCGATGGAGGCTTTCGAGAAGGCTCTGCTGGCTTTCGCACGCCAGGAAGGCGTCGCGGGCTGAAGACTGCCGCGGGCCGCCTCTCGCGGCCCGCGTTCCGCACCAACGAACAATTTCAACATGCGTTGCGACCTGCCGGCCGGCGCGTGGGAGGAGGATTCATGACTTCGATCGACGCCGTTCCGGATCGCCTGATCATCGCCATCGGCGGCAACGCCATCCATCCCGAGGGCATCCGCGGCACGGCTGAGGAGCAGGGGCAGCTCGCCGCCGAGACGGGCGCCGCCCTGTTGCCATTGATGGAGCTCGGCTCGCAATTGATCATCACCCATGGCAACGGCCCGGTCGTCGGCAAGATGCTGCTGCGCCATGCCATTGCCCGCCATCGCGTCGCGCCGATGCCGCTCGACATCTGCGTCGCCCATAGCCAGGGCGGCATCGCCTATCTCCTGACGCAGGCGTTGGAGAACGCGCTGCGCGCCAAGGGCAATCCGCGCGAGGTGACCTGCGTGCTGACGCAGGTCGAGGTCGACCCGAACGACCCGGCCTTCCAGAACCCGTCGAAGCCGATCGGCTATTTCTATACGGAGGAGGAGGCCAAGGCGCTGAGCGCCGAGATGGGCTGGCTGATGAAGGAGGATTCCGGCCGTGGCTGGCGCCATGTCGTGCCTTCGCCGCTGCCGCAGCACATCGTCGATTTCGACCTCGTGCAGGCGCTGGCGGAGAAGGGCGCGGTCGTGATCGCGGGCGGCGGCGGCGGCGTGCCGGTGGTGCGCCAGCCCAACGGCCAGAGCCGCGGTGTCGAGGCCGTCATCGACAAGGACCGCACCACCGCCAAGATGGCGAACCTGCTCGACATCCCGGACATGATCATCCTGACCGCCGTGCCGCGCGTCGCCGTGCATTTCGGCAAGCCGGAGCAGCGCTTCCTCGATCGCGTCAGCCTGTCCGAGATCAAGCGCCTGCATGAAGAGGGGCATTTCCCGCCCGGCAGTATGGGGCCGAAGATCGACGCGGCCGTCCAGTTCATCGAAGGCGGCGGCCGGCGCTGCATCATCGCGCGCATCGAGGATGCGGTCGCGGCGCTCCGCGGCGAGGCCGGCACGCAGATCGTCTCCGACGAGGCCTTCGCGGCGGCGGCTTGAATTTCTTCGACGCTTGTCGCGTTTCTCGGAACCTCGCCGTCATCCCGGGGCAAGCCCGGGATGACGGTGTGTTTCCGAGGATAAGGAACAGCCTCGGGGCAAAAGATCTGGAGCGGGCCGCCGGGCGACCGGCGGCCCTTTTTCATGCTGCCGGCCATCTACCGGTCGGCAAACGAAAACGGCGCCGCGAAGCCTGAAGCTCCGCGACGCGCTGACGATACGGGATTGGCCGTCAGGCGATGGGCTGGGTCAGTTCGCCGTGGCGCGCGACGATCCTGCCGCGCTTGACGACGGTGCGGTCGGCCGGGCGCTCGACGATGGCTTCGCAGATCGTCTCACCCGGCAGGATCACGAGATCGGCGATGCAGCCGACATCGAGGCCGTAATCCGCGATGCCCATCGTCTTGGCGCCCTGATAGGTGCAGACGTCGAGCGCCAGCTCCATTTCCTCGTCGCGGCGGAAATTGTTGCGCAGGCCGACCAGCGTCGCCCGCTCCAGCATGTCGCCCATGCCATAGGGATTCCAGCTGTCGCGCACGCCGTCCGAGCCGCCGCTGATCACCACGCCGGCCTTGAGGCAGGCCATGACCGAGGGGGCGGGTGAGGACGCCGGTGCGGTGGTGACCAGTGCGATGCGCTCCTTGGCCAGGTCCTCCATCAGGCGGCGGACATAGTCGGCATCGGGCATGCCCAGGCAGAAGGCGTGGCTGATCGCGACCTTGCCCTGCATGCCGAGTGCGCGGGTGCGCTCGATGATGAGCTCCATCGAGAAGGCGCCGACCTCGCCACGCTCATGCAGATGGATGTCGAGTGGGCGGCCGTATTTTTCGGCGAGGCCGAAGATCGCGTCGAGATGACCCTTGGGGTCGCGGTCGAGCGTGCAGGGATCGAGGCCGCCGACGACATCGGCACCCATCGCCATTGCCTGGTCGAGCAGCTCGAGCGTGCCCGGCCGGATCAGCATGCCGGATTGCGCGAAAGCGACGATCTCGACATCGATCACGTCCTTGAGGCGCTCGCGCATGGCCATGACGCCCTCGATGCCGGCCAGGCCGACCTCCGTGTCGACGTCGACATGGCTGCGGATATGGGTGGTGCCGAGCTTGACCATCTGGGCGACGAGCCGGCCGGACTGGCGGTCGGCGTCGATGCCGAATTCGCGGCGGTTGCGGCGCTCGGTCTCGATCTTGTCGATCAGGGCAGGGCCGGCGGTGTGCTTGTGCCAGCCCATGCCCCAGAAGCTCTTGTCGAGATGGGTATGGGCCTCGACGAGACCGGGGATCATCAGGCGACCGCCGGCATCGAAGGTTACGTCCGCCCCGGTTGCGCCGGCGCCGATCGCCGCGATGCGCCCGTCACGGACCAGCACGTCCGTCGTCGCGCCGCCGGCGGGGCGGACATTCCGGATCAAGAGGGTATCAGTCACGAGGCATCTCCTTCTTCCAGACCGGCCCAAGCCGGCTTCTCAACGTCGATGACGGTTTTGGCCGGCCGGATCATAGGACCAGCCCGCCGCAACCGTCGGCATAAAAGGCGCCCCGCCGGTGTCGCACGGCGGGGCGAGTTGTCCACGGGGAGTGGGGCGTACCGAGCTTGGCTCCCGTGGAGGCGTTCAGGACTTACACCCGCTTGCGCAGGCGCGGATCGAGGGCATCGCGCAGGCCGTCGCCGAGCATGTTGATGGCGAGCACGGTGATCGAGAGGAACAGCGCGGGGAAGAAGATGATGTAGGGCTTGATCTGCCAGAGCGCCCGGCCCTCGGCCATGATGTTGCCCCAGGACGGGGTCGAGGGCGGCACGCCGGCACCGATGAAGGAGAGCGCCGCCTCCGCCAGGATCGCGACCGCGCAGATATAGGTCGCCTGGACCGCGATCGGCGCGAAGGTGTTGGGCAGGATGTGGCGGAAGATGATCCAGGGAACGCTGGCGCCGCAGGAGCGGGCTGCCTCGACATAGGGCTCCTCGCGCAGGAACAGCACGACGCCGCGGATGAGACGCACGACGCGCGGCGTCTCGGCGATGGTGACCGCCAGGATGACGTTCCAGATCGAGGCGCGGTTGAGCGCGATCAGCGCGATGGCGAGCAGGATCGAGGGGATCGCCATCAGCCCGTCCATGACCCGCATGACGAAGGCGTCGAAGCGGGGCAGGAAGCCTGCGAAGACGCCGATCAGCACGCCGAGGATGGTCGAACCGATCGCGACCGAAAAGCCGACGATGAGCGAGACGCGGGTCCCGTAGAGCACGCGGGAGTAGAGATCGCGGCCGAGCATGTCGGTGCCGAACCAGAACGTGGCCGAGGGCACCTTGGCGCGGTCGAAAGCCGAGATCGCCGTCGGGTCACGCGTGCCGAGCCAGGGCGCGAGCAGGGCGATCAGGATCAGGAGGGCAAGCACGGCGGCGCCGCAGGCGATGCTTGGGTTGCGGAAGAGCTGCCCGAGCCGGCTCTGCCGGCCGCCGCGCGGCGCGACGTCGGAGGTGATGGCGGTCAATAGCGGATCCTCGGATCGAAGACGGTATAGAGCATGTCGACCAGCAGGTTCACGAGCACGTACATGAAGCTGAACAGCAGGATGACGCCCTGGATGACGGGGTAGTCGCGGCGCAGGATGGCATCGACGGTCAGCCGCCCGAGGCCGGGAATGGCGAAGACGGTCTCGGTGACGATGGCGCCGCCGATCAGCAGCGCGACGCCGCTGCCGATGGTGGTGATGATCGGCACCGAGCAGTTCTTCAGCGCGTGCTTGAACAGGATCTTGCGCTCCTCGGCCCCCTTGGCGCGGGCGGTGCGAACGTAGTCCTGGGCCAGCACCTCCAGCATGGTGGCGCGGGTGATGCGGGCGAGCAGGCCGATATAGACGCTGCCGAGCGCGATCGCCGGCAGGATCAGGCTGCGGACCGCCGGCCAGAGGCCGTTGGACATCGGCACATAGCCCTGCACCGGCAGCCAGCGCAGCTGCAGGCCGAAGACGAAGGCGAGCAGGTAGCCGACGACGAAGGAGGGCACCGAGAAGCTCAGCACGGCGAAGACCATGACCATGCGGTCGCTCGCCGTGTTGTGCTTCCAGGCGGCGATCACGCCGATCGGCAGCGCCAGTGTCACCGAGACGACGAGCGTCATCAGCATCAGCAGATAGGTCGGTTCCAGGCGCTGCACGATCATTGCTGCGACCGGCTGGTTGGTGAAGAGCGAGAGCCCGAGATCGCCGCGCAGCAGGTTCCAGACCCAGTTCCCGAAGCGGATCGGGAACGGGTCGTCGAGCTTCAGGGCGACGCGGATGCGGGCGATGTCGGCCGCTGTCGCCTGGTCCCCGGCCATGATCGCGGCGGGATCACCCGGCGCGAGATAGAGCAGGCCGAAGACGAACAGCGCGACGAAGACCATGACCGGCAGCGCTGCGAGCAGCCGGCGCGCGATATGGGAGAGCATGGGCCCTGTCTCAGCCCTTGGCGGTCATCGTGAAGAAGAGCGGCCGCTGGAGCTGGATATCCGTCACGTTGCTCCGGTAACCGCTGACGGTGGCGAAGCCGCCGAGCGGGATATAGGGCACGTCGATCAGGGCCTGCTTCTGGATCTCCTCGCAGATCTTCTTCTGCGTCGCGACATCGGGCGCATCGAGCCATTGCTGGCGCAGCTCCTCGAGTCGCGGCGCCGTCGGCCAGCCGACCCAGGCGTCGTTGCCGTTGCCGCGCAGGCCGATATGGCCGACTGGGTTGAAGTTGCTCATGCCGGAGAGAGCGGTGAGGAAGACGTTCCAGCCGCCCTTGTCCGCGGGCTCCTTGCTGAGGCGGCGCTGCATCAGCGTGCCCCAGTCCATGGCCTGGATGTCGACGTTGAGGCCGACCTTCTTCAGCGTGTCGGCGGCCAGCAGCGTGCAGGGATGCGTCCAGGGGTAGTCGACGGGATCGAGCACCACGACGCGCTCGCCGTTATAGCCGGCGGCCTTGATCTCCTCGGCCGCCTTCTTGACGTCGCGCGGGCTGGTGAAGGCCTCCAGGCCGATTGTGGTCGTCATCGGCGAATCCGGGCTGAAGAAGCCGACGCCGGATTGCCAGAACTCCTTGTTCTCCTCGCCGAAGGTGCCGGACATGATCGCACGCTGGTCGAAGGCCTTGAGCAGCGCCCGCCGGATCACCGGGTTGTTGAAGGGCGGCTGCAGGTGGTTGAAGCGCATCACCGCGAAATTCGGCGTCGTGCGCGGCAGCAGGCGGATATTGGGATCGGCCTTGAGCACGGGCAGGAAGTCCGCGCCGACCATCTCGATCATGTCGATCTCGCCGGCCTGGAGGGCGGCGGCGGCGGTCGAGGCGTCGGGGATGATGTTCCAGACGATCTTCTCGAAATGCGCGATCTTGGGACCGGCCGTGTAGGTCGGTGCGAAGGAGTCGCTGCGTGGCTTGTAGCCGGCAAATTTCTCGAAGACGGCCTTGGAGCCGGAGACCCACTGCTCCTTGGCGAAGCGATAGGGGCCTGAGCCGATGCTCTCGCGGATCTGCTCGGTCGGCGAGGTCATGGCGATGCGTTCCGGCATGATCGCCGGCATGTTCGAGCCGCTGGTGGCGAGCGTCATCGGCAGCAGCGGGAAAGGCTTCTTCAGCTTGAACTGGAGCGTGCGGTCATCGACCGCGGTCATCGTGTCGACGACGCCGAGCAGGGCCGCGCCCATGAAGTCGCGCTTGCCCCAGCGGTTGATGCTGGCGACGCAATCCTTGGCCAGGACCGGCGTGCCGTCATGGAATTGCAGCCCGTCGCGCAGCTTGATCGTCCATTGCAGCTTGTCGTCTGAGATGACATGGCCCTCGGCCATCTGCGGATGGACGTTGTAGTCCTTGTCGAAGCCGTAGAGCGTGTCGAAGACCAGATGGCCATAGACCTGGACGATGGTCGAGGTGCTCCAGACGGGGTCGAGAATGTTCAGGTCGGCTTCGGGAATATAGCGCAGTTCCTTCTTGCCAGCCGCATGCGCTGGCGCAGTGAAGAACGGAGTCAATTGCGTAAAGACGGCCGACTGAGCGGCAATCTTGAGGAAATCGCGCCTATTCATGTTTCATCCCTGATGTTGCCGGGAAGTTGATTTGGTTTCGACCAAGCCTGTGGGACCGCGCGCCGGCAGCATCCACTGTCGACGGCATCGGCATCGTCAAGGGAGGTCGAGTATTATGCCCCGGAATTGTTATATTATTCGGGTTTTATGATGAGGCGATCTCCCCGATTTTCAAATTAAATCATCCAATTATTATCATGCAGGAATTGAATGGGGAGGCATGGCAATCCGGGCCCCGGGGGGCGTTTGGCCGCTTCGGCCTCGTCGTGGCTCCGCTGTCATTCCGGGGCTTCGCGTCAGCGAAGAGCCCGGAAGCCATGAACACGACGGTGATTGAGAAACGCAGCCAAACGGGTGCCTTGATGAGCGACTGTAGTGTTCATGGGTTCCGGGCTCGGGCCTTGCGGCCCGCCCCGGAATGACGGCGTGGGTCCGTGTCAAACTAGCGGACGCTAGAAGGTCGGCGGCGTGCAGGCACTGACGATCTCGCAAGCGACCGGGCCGACGCAGCGGAAACGGTGCGGGCGGGTGCTCTCGAAATAATAGGCGTCGCCGGGGCCGAGGATGCGACGCTCCTCGCCGACGGTGAGCTCGATCCGGCCGGCGAGCACGACGCCACCTTCCTCGCCCTCATGGGTCAGCAGCACGCGGCCGGTATCGGCGCCGGGCTCGTAGCGCTCCTTGATGATCTGGAGGGCGCGGCCGAACAGGTTCTCGCCGACCTGGCGGAAGGAGATGCCGCCCTTGCCGATCTCGACCAGCTCTTCGGCCTGGTAGAAGACCTGCCGCGGCTTCTCCGGCTCGAAGGCGAAGAACTCCGACAGGCTGATCGGGATGCCGTCGAGGATGCGCTTGAGGACGCCGACCGAGGGGTTCACCTCGTTCGCCTCGATCAGCGAGATCGAGGAATTGGTCACGCCGGCCTGCTTGGCGAGCGCGCGCTGAGACAGGCCCCGCTGCATCCGGACATATCTGAGACGGGCTCCGACATCGATATGCATCGCCGGCCTGTTCCTGCTGTTCTGAATCTTGAACGTTACCCAGATCAGTCCATATTTTTCAAGGGATTAAAGCGACACTGAAACAGACTTGTTGCGCTGACGAAAACATGAGCACTGACGGGCCACAAAGGGAGGCCGTCATGACCGTCAACACCAAGCCGTCCGCGCTGCAGAACGCCCGTTCGCTCGATGCCTTCTGGATGCCGTTCACCGCGAACCGGCAGTTCAAGCAGGCGCCACGCCTGCTCGCCAGCGCCAGCGGCATGCATTACGCCACCGAGGATGGCCGCAAGGTCATGGACGGCACCGCGGGCCTGTGGTGCTGCAATGCCGGCCATGGCCGCCGGCAGATCAGCGAGGCCGTCTCGCACCAGATCGCCGAGCTTGATTTCGCGCCGGCCTTCCAGATGGGCCATCCGATCGTGTTCGATTTTGCCGAGCGGCTCGCCGCCATCGCCCCGGGCGAGGGCGCGAACAAGCTCGACCGGGTGTTCTTCACCGGCTCTGGGTCGGAATCGGTCGATACCGCGCTCAAGATCGCGGTCGCCTATCAGCGCGCCATCGGCCAGGGCACGCGGACCCGCCTGATCGGGCGCGAGCGTGGCTATCACGGCGTCGGCTTCGGCGGCATCTCGGTCGGCGGTCTCGTCAACAACCGCCGCGTCTTCCCGCAGCTGCCGGGCACCGACCACTTGCGCCATACCCATGATCCCGCACGCAACGCCTTCACCCGCGGCATGCCCGAGCATGGCGCCGAGCTTGCCGACGATCTCGAGCGGCTGGTCGCGCTGCATGGCGCGGAGACGATCGCGGCCGTCATCGTCGAGCCGATGGCCGGCTCCACCGGCGTACTGCTGCCGCCGAAGGGCTATCTGCAGCGCCTGCGCGAGATCGCGACGAAGCACGGCATCCTGCTGATCTTCGACGAGGTCATCACCGGATTCGGGCGTCTCGGCACGCCTTTCGCCGCCGATTATTTCGGGGTGATGCCGGACCTGATGACCACGGCCAAGGGCCTGACCAACGGCGCGGTGCCGATGGGCGCGGTCTTCGCCAGCCGCAAGGTGCATGATGGCCTGATGACCGGGCCGGAAGGCATGATCGAGCTGTTCCACGGCTACACGTATTCCGGCCATCCGGTCGCCTGCGCGGCGGGCCTTGCGACGCTCGACATCTATGCGGACGAGGGGTTGCTGACGCGGGCGGCGAAGCTCGCGCCGGCCTGGGAGAACGCGATGCATTCGCTGCGCGATGCCCCGCATGTGATCGATATCCGTAATCTCGGTCTCGTCGCCGGCATCGAGCTTTCCTCGCGCGACGGCGCTGCCGGGGCGCGCGCCTATGAGGTCTTCGTCGACTGCTTCGAGAAGGGGCTGCTGATCCGCGTCACCGGCGATATCATCGCGCTGTCGCCGCCGCTGATCGTCGAGGAGGACCAGATCGGCGAGATGGTCGAGACGCTGCGCGGCGCGCTGAAGCGGGTGGCCTGACGGTCCTCAGATGCGGCGGCGCGGAATCGCCGTCGCATAGGTGTTCAGCGAGAGCAGGTGGCGGTCGGCGCGCTGGAGCGCGGCGAGCGCTGCCGTGCGGTCCTTGTTGGCGAGCAACCCGCAGAGCACCTCGGAGATCGCCAGCGCCGGCGCCAGCGTGTGGAAGAAGCTCTGGCTTTCGGTCGAGCAGAGGATCGTGAGATCGGCGAGCCCAACCAGTGGCGAGACCTCGCTATCGGTGATCGCGACGATGCCGAGCCCCTTCTCGCGGGCGAGCTGCGCCAGCTCCAGGCTGTGCAGGGCATAGGGGTTGATCGAGATGGCGAGCAGGACATCCTCAGCGCCCGCCCGGATCAACCCGTCGCCGACGGTGTCGGCCGGGCCGTCGAGATGGGTCGTCTTCTCGCCGAGCAGCGTCATCACGTAATGGAAATGCCAGGCCACCGAATGGCATGAGCGCAGGCCGAGCACGAAGATGCGGCGGGCTTGCGCCAGCCGGTCGGCGGCGGCGGCGAGGCGTTCGAGCGAGGCCGGCTCCGTCAGGCGCGCGATCTGGGCGGCGAGGCCCTGCAACATGCGGCGCGACAATTGCGCCGCCGCCATGTCTTGCTCGTTCTCCTCGGTCTGCATGGCGCGGGCCGCGAAACCGTCGACGCGGAAGCGGATCGCCTCGGCATGATGGGCGCGGATGTCGTCATAGCCGGCAAGCCCGAGGAACTTGGCGAGCCGGGTCATGGTCGAGGGCTGCACGCCGGCATTGCGCGCGAGTTCGCGCATCGAGACCAGCGCCACCTCCTGTGGATGCTCTATGATGTAGCGCGCCGCCTGCCGCAATTGCGGGGACATGCCGTCGAAGAGGCTGACGATGCGCTCGCGCAAGGGATCGGCCTGCAACATTTGAATCGCGCCCTTCTCTGTCCGATCGCGACCATTCCCGCGCGGCGGACGGATTTCAAACGGTTTCTCGGCTTTCCCTCAGCCTAAGAGGCTGTTGCGCCGGATTGTTCCGTTGCAACGATTTAGAAGTCAATCGTTTCGTTTTTGTATCATATAAAACAAATGTTGCATCTCTGCGCGAGGCGTGTCATGAGGCTGCGCGCCGCGGCGGTCTGTCCGCACCATTCCGGGAATGCCGAGATGACCAGGATTCTCCATCGCTCGATCGGCGGCCGCCTGCCGCAAGCCGTCGCGGGGCAGGGTGTCTTCATCACCGACGCGGACGGGCGCAGCTACATCGACGGTTCCGGCGGCGCCGCCGTTTCCTGCCTCGGCCACGGCCATCCCGAGGTCATGGCCGCGATGCAGGCGCAGATGGACCGTATCGCCTACGCCCACACGTCCTTCTTCACCACCGATGTCGCGGAGGAGCTGGCCGAGCGGCTGGTCGCGCTG
Organism: Allobosea sp. GW821-FHT09G06; assembly: GCF_059416005.1. NCBI lineage: Bacteria > Pseudomonadati > Pseudomonadota > Alphaproteobacteria > Hyphomicrobiales > Alloboseaceae > Allobosea > Allobosea sp. GW821-FHT09G06. The sequence goes on from NZ_JBWKOI010000001.1 coordinate 667,506, forward strand.
GCGCCGGAGGGGCTCGACTACGTCTATCTCGTCTCGGGCGGCTCGGAGGCCGTCGAAGCCGCCATGAAGATGGCGCGGCAGTATTTCGTCGAGATCGGCCAGCCGCAGCGCCGGCATTTCATCGCGCGCCGGCAGAGCTATCACGGTAACACGCTGGGCGCTCTTGCCGCCGGCGGCAATGCCTGGCGGCGGGCGCAGTTCCAGCCGATCCTGCCCGAGACGCACCATGTCTCGCCCTGCTACGCCTATCGCGACCAGAAGGACGGCGAGACGCCGGAGGCCTATGCCACCCGGCTTGCCGACGAGCTGGAAGCCAAGATCCTGGAGCTTGGCGCGGATGAGGTCATCGCCTTCATCGCCGAGCCGGTGGTCGGCGCGACGCTCGGCGCGGTCGGCCCGGTCGCGGATTATTTCGCCCGCATCCGCAGCCTCTGCGACAAATACGGCGTCCTGCTGATCCTTGACGAGGTGATGTGCGGCATGGGCCGCACCGGCACGGTGTTCGCCTGCGAGCAGGAGGGCATCTCGCCCGACCTCGTCACCATCGCCAAGGGGCTGGGCGGCGGCTACCAGCCGATCGGCGCCGTGCTGCTCTCGGACAAGATCTACCGCGCCTTCGCCGAAGGCTCCGGGCTGTTCCAGCACGGCCACACCTATATCTGCCACCCGATGGCGGCGGCGGCGGCGCTCAAGGTCGTCGAGCTGATCTCGCAGCCGGAGATGCTGGCGAATGTCCGCCTGATGGGCGAGCGCCTGCAGGCCGGGCTCGACGCGCGGCTCGGCCAGCATCCCCATGTCGGCGATATCCGCGGGCGCGGCCTGTTCCGCGGCATCGAGATCGTCGCCGACAAGGAGACCAAGGCGCCCTTCGACCCGGCGCTGAAGATCCATGCCCGGATCAAGAAGGAAGCGATGGCGCGCGGCCTGCTGTGCTACCCGATGGGAGGCACCATCGACGGGCGCTTGGGCGACCATGTGCTGCTGGCGCCGCCTTACATCATCAGCCCCGAAGAGATCGACCAGATCGTCGAGCGGATCGCCGGCGCGATCGACGCAGCGGTCAAGGGCTGATGCCGGCATGACGCTCCGCATCGCCTTCGCCGGCTTCAATCTCGAATCGGTCACGGCCGTTCCGCAGATCGTGGAGCTGGCGGAGTTCGAGCGCGTCTGCGTGCGCGGCCGGGAGCTGACGGAGCGGTTCCGCGGCACCAATACGGTGCCGGGCGGCTGCCTGAATATCTGCGAGGCGGAGGGCGCGGAATTCGTGCCGCTGTTCCACACGCTGCTCGGCGCGCTTGGGCCTACGGCGAATGAGGCTGTCGCGCACTACACCAGCGAGATCATCTCAGGGCTCGCCCGCAGCGGCCCGCTCGACGGTGTCATCCTGTTCCTGCACGGCGCCTGCTGGGCAGCGGGATATCCCGATGTCGAGCGGCACGTCATCGACGCGGTGCGCGCGGCCTTCCCGGCGCTGCCGATCGCCGTCGCACTCGACTATCACGGCAACATCGATCGCGAGACGTTGCGCAGCGCCGATATCGCCGTCGCCTATCGCCATTCGCCGCATATCGACATGGGCGAGACCGGCGAACGGGCGGCCCGCGCCTTGATCCGCTTGCTGCGCGAAGGGCGCCGGCCCGGCCTCGCGGTGGCGCGGCCGGATGTCGTCATTCCCTCGATCATGTCGGCGACGGCCTTGGAGCCGCTGGCCTTGATCATCGCCGAGGCGCGCGCCGCCGAGCAAGCGGGCGATTGCGACATCTCGATCATGGCCGGCTTCTCCTATGCCGACAGCGCCAATACCGGCATGTCGGTGATCTGCCTGGACTGGACGGGGCAGGAAGCGGCCGAAGCCAAGGCGCAGGCCTTTTCGGATCGTCTGCGCGCAGCGCGCGCGGCGATCGCAAACGCCATGCCGATCCTGAGTGCCGCGGAAGCGCTGGCCGATATCGCCCGGAAGCCCGCGCAGGGCCGGCCGATCGTGCTGCTCGAACATGCCGACCGGATGAACGACTCGACCCATCTGCTGCAGGCGTTGCTCAAGTGCGATGTCGGGCGGGTCAATGTGCCCTTCCTGGTCGATCCGGAGACGGCGGCTCAGGCACATGCAGCGGGGGAGGGCGCCGAGATCAAGGTCGCGCTCGCCGGCAAGACGGCGCCGGAGACCGGCGGGCCGGTCGAGGCCGTGGCGCGGGTCATCTGGTCGGGCCCGAAATCCTTCAACGTCTCCGGGCGCTACCAGCGCGGCTCATTCGTCGATCTCGGGCTCACCGCGCTCCTCCAGATCGGGGCGATCCGCGTCTCCGTGGTCTCGCATTTCGCCTTCGCGGTCGATGGCGATCCGTTCTTCATCTTCGGCGAGCGGCCGGAGGATTACGACGTCATCCTGCTGCGCTCGAAGACGCATTTCCGCGACTATTACGAGCCGATGGCCGACCGCATCCTCGTGGTCGACACGCCCGATCTCGGCCCCGCCGATGTCAGGCTGATCCCGTACCGCCAGCTCGATACCGCCAGGGCCTATCCGTGGAGCGACGCTCCCGCCTGACGACGCTCGACCCATCCAAGCAACCAAAAAACGAGGGGATAACAATGACGTTTCGGTTCAAGACTTTCGGGGCTGCCGCGCTGGTCGCGGGCTCCCTTTCCGCGATGCCGGCCCTGGCCGAGACGACGCTCAATGTCGTCATGCAGGCGCCGCTTCGCTCGCTCGACCCGATCCTGAGCACGGCCCAGATCGTGCGCACGCACGGCTTCATGGTGTTCGACACGCTGCTCGGCATGGACGCCAAGTACAACCCGCAGCCGCAGATGGCCGACTATGCCGTCTCCGCCGACAAGCTGACCTATACGCTGACGCTGCGCGACGGCCTGAAATGGCATGACGGCACGCCGGTCACGGCCGCCGATTGCGTGGCATCGCTGAAGCGCTGGGGCGAGAATGACGGCGCCGCCCGCACGATGATGGCGCATGTCGCCTCGATCGAGGCGACCTCCGACAAGGTGCTGGTGATCAAGCTGGCCAAGCCCTTCGGGCAGGTGCTGGAGCTTTTGGCCAAGCCCTCGCCGGTGCCGCCCTTCATGATGCCGAAGCGCCTCGCCGAGACGCCGGCTGGCAAGCAGGTCACCGAGATGGTCGGCTCCGGGCCGTTCCGCTTCGTGGCGGAGCAGTACCGGCCGGGCGATCAGGCCGTCTATGTCAAGAACAAGGACTACAAGCCGCGCGCCGAGCCGATGAGTTGGACCGCCGGCGGCAAGGTGATCAATGTCGACAAGGTCGTGTGGAAGGCGATGCCGGACATGCAAACCTCGATCAACGCGCTGCAATCCGGCGATGTCGATTTGATCGAGCAGGTGACGATCGACCTGCTGCCGCTGCTCAAGGCCAATGACGAGATCAAGACCGGCGCCATCAACGCGCTGGGCAGCCAGGTGACCGGCCGCTTCAACCATCGCCTGCCGCCCTTCGACAATCCGAAGGTTCGCCAGGCGGCGATGTATGCGCTGGACCAGGACCAGCTCATGCAGACCGCGATCGGCGACAGCCAGTATTACAAGCTCTGCGCCTCGGTCTACGGCTGCGACGTGCCGCTCGCCTCCGATGCCGGCGCGGACTACCTGAAGGGCAGCGCCAAGGAGCGCATGGCCAAGGCGAAGGAGCTGCTCAAGGCCTCCGGCTACAACGGCACGCCGGTGCTGATGATGCAGCCGACGGACCTGACGATCCTCTCGACCCAGCCGATCGTCGCGGCCGAGCGGCTGCGCGAGGCCGGCTTCAAGGTCGATGTCGCCTCGATGGACTGGGCGACGCTGCAATCGCGCAAGAACGGCTGGCAGCCGGTGGCGCAGGGCGGCTGGAACATGTTCTTCACCTATTGGGGCGTGTCTGGCATCTGGAACCCGACCGTGCATGCGATGCTCGACGCCTCCGGCGCCGACACCGCCTGGTCGGGCTGGCCGAAGAGCGCCCGCGTCGAGGAATTGCGCACGGCCTATATCACCGCCGCGACCCTCGACGAGCAGAAGAAGATCGGCCGGGAGATCCAGCAGATCGCCTTCGACGAGGGCTTCTACTTCAATGCCGGCGAGTTCCAGTCCGTCGCCGCCTGGAACGCCAAGCTGAAGAACCTCCAGCCCGGCCCGATCACCCTGTTCTGGGGCGTTAGCAAGTAATCCCCGCAAGGCCGGGCGGTGATCCACCGCCCGGCCTGACCGGCCCAGTTTCCGGCATCGCCCGCTTGGGTGGATGCCCAGGCGCGTGGAGAACTCCATGGCTTCCTATTTCCTGCGCAGGCTCGCGATGGCGATCCCCGTCATGTTCTTCGTGGCGCTGTTCGTCTTCCTCTTGCTGCGATTGACGCCGGGCGATCCGGCGCAGGCCATCGCCGGTGATCAGGCGACGCCGGCGCAGCTTGCGGCCATCCGCGAGAATCTCGGCCTCGACAAGCCGATTGCCGGTCAGTTCATCTCCTGGATCGCCAACATGGCCGGGGGCGATTTCGGGTCGTCGCTGATCTCGCAGCGCCCCGTGCTGGAGATGATCGGCCAGCGCGTCGGTCCGACATTGGCGCTCGCCGTCATGGCGATGATCTTCACGGTGGTGATTTCGCTGCCGCTCGGCGTGCTCGCCGCCTGGCGCCATGGCGGCATGGTCGACCGCTTCGTCATGGCGCTCTCGGTCGTCGGCTTCTCCGTGCCGATCTTCGTGATCGGCTACGTGCTGATCGCGGTCTTCGCGGTCAACCTGAAATGGTTCCCGGTGCAGGGCTACAGGCCACTGGCCGAGGGCTTCGGCCCGTTCTTCCACCGCATCCTGATGCCCGGCCTGGCGCTCTCCTTCTTCTATATCGCGCTGGTCTCGCGGATGACGCGGGCCTCGATGCTGGAGGTGCTGCGGGAGGACTATGTCCGCACGGCCCGCGCCAAGGGATTGGGCGAGCGGATCGTGCTGTTCCGCCATGCGCTGCGCAATGCGGCGATCCCGATCCTTACCGTGGTCGGAACGGGCTTTGCCATGATGGTTTCCGGCGTCGTTGTCACCGAGACGGTGTTCAACATTCCCGGTCTCGGCCGGCTCGTGGTCGATGGCGTGCTCGCCCGCGACTATCCGCTGATCCAGGCGATCATCCTGCTGACGGCCGGCACCTATGTGTTGATCAACCTGCTGATCGATCTCTCCTATGCCCTGACCGACCCGAGGATCCGCTACCAATGAGCGCTCCGTCGAACCCCGCGCAGGGTGCGCATCCGCGCCGCCGCCTGCTCGACAATCCGCCGCACTGGACGACGGTGCTCGCCGTTGTGGTGCTCGTCGCCGTGATCGTGATGGCGGTGTTCGCGCCGCAGCTCGCCAATTTCGAGCCGACCAAGCTCAACGCCGCGATGCGTCTGAAGCCGGCCTCCGACACCTATTGGCTGGGCACGGATTCCTTCGGCCGCGATCTCTATTCGCGCGTGGTCTATGGCGCGCGGGTCTCGCTGCTGGTCGGGGCGGGCGTCGCCATCGGCGCGATCGTGATCGGACTGCCGCTCGGCCTGATCGCCGGCTGGTATCGCGGCATCGACGGCGTGCTGATGCGGATGATGGACGGGCTGATGGCGATCCCCGGGATCCTGCTCGCCATCGCCATCGTCGCGCTGGTCCGGGGCGGGCTGGTCACCGTCATCATCGCGATCATGATCCCAGCGATCCCGCAGGTGGTGCGCCTCGTCCGGGCGCGGGTTATCGCGGCGCGCGAGGAGACCTATGTCGATGCCGCCGTGCTGCTCGGCACCCGGCCGGGCAAGCTGATCCGCAAGCATCTGCTGCCGACGACGATCGCGCCATTGATCGTGCAGGGTACCTATATGTACGCCTCCGCCATCCTGACCGAGGCGGCGCTCTCCTTCCTCGGCGTCGGCATCGGCACCGAGGTTCCGAGCTGGGGCAATATCATGGCCGAGGGGCGGCTCTATTTCGCGATCAATCCCTGGCTGGTGTTCTGGCCGGCGATCGTGCTGTCGCTCTGCATCCTCTCGATCAACTTGCTCGGCGACGCGCTGCGCGACCGGCTCGATCCGAAAATGCAGGGGAGGGCTCCGTGATGGCGACCGCCGCGACCCAGCCCGTGCTCTCCGTCCGCGACCTCAAGGTCGCGACGCGGGGGCGCCAGCCCAGCGACATCCTGAAGGGCATCAGCTTCGACATCCATCCCGGCGAGACGCTCTGCCTCGTCGGCGAATCCGGCTCCGGCAAGTCGGTGACCTCGCTGGTCGCGATGGACCTGCTGCCGCGCGACGAATTGCGCGCGACGGCCGGCACGGTCAGACTCAATGGCGAGGATATCCTGACCGCGACGCCGGCCCGGACCAAGGCGCTGCGCGGCGCCGAGATGGCGATGATCTTCCAGGAGCCGATGACCGCGCTGAACCCGGTGCTGACCATCGGGCTGCAGATGGACGAGGTCTATTGGGCCCATACGAAGATGCGGCCGAAGGAACGCAAGGAAGCCGCGCTCGCCGCATTCGAGGCCGTGCATCTGCCTGATCCCCCGCGCATCTATGACAGCTATCCGCACCAGCTTTCGGGCGGGCAGCGCCAGCGCGTGATGATCGCGATGGCGCTCGCGCTCAAGCCTAAGCTGCTCATCGCCGACGAGCCGACGACCGCGCTCGACGTCACCACGCAGAAGCAGATCCTCAGCCTGATCCGCGAATTGCAGGACAAGCAGAATACCGCCGTCCTGTTCATCACCCATGACATGGGCGTGGTCGTCGATATCGCGGACCGGGTCTGCGTGATGCGCCGCGGCGAGATCGTCGAAACCGGAGCGGTCGAGCAGGTGCTGAGCCGGCCGCGCGAGGCCTATACGCGCGACCTGCTGCAATCGGTGCCGTCACTGACGCCGCGCGCCCCGCGCGCATCGGCTGGGGGCGAGACGGTGCTGGAAATCCGCAATCTCGAGAAGACCTTCAGCTTCGGCTCGCTGCTTGGAAAGCTGATGGGTCGCGAGAGCCGCAGCGTGCGCGCGGTGAAGGATGTCAGCTTCGGCCTGGCGCGCGGGCGCACGCTCGGCATCGTCGGCGAAAGCGGATCGGGCAAGTCGACAGTGGCGCGCTGCCTGATGCGGTTGGAGCATCCGACCGGCGGCGAAATCCGCGTCAACGGGCAGGACATCGCCAACCTGCAGGGCCAGCAGGCTCTGGCGCCGGCGCGGCGACGCGTGCAGATGGTGTTCCAGGACCCGAACCGCTCGCTCAACCCGCGCCTGCGCATCGGCGAGAGCCTGATCGAGGGGCCGCTCAATCTCGGCGAGGATCGCGAGACTGCGCTGAAGCGTGCGGGCGAACTGATGGAGGTGGTCGGCCTGCCCAGCACGAGCCTCGAACGCTTCCCGCATCAGTTCTCCGGTGGCCAGCGCCAGCGCATCGCGATCGCGCGCGCCCTGATGATGGAGCCGGAGGTGATCGTCGCGGATGAGGCGGTCTCGGCGCTCGACGTCTCCGTGCAGGCGCAGGTGCTCGCGCTGCTGGCCGAGATCCAGGAGCGGCGTAATCTGGCGGTCCTGTTCATCACCCATGATCTGCGCGTGGCCGCGCAGATCTGCGACGAGGTGATGGTGATGCAGCGCGGCAGCGTCGTCGAGATGGGGCCGGCCGCCGAGGTTTTGGGCAGGCCGAGCCATGAGTATACCCGCGCGCTGATCAACGCGGCGCCGGGCCGGGACTGGGATTTCGCGGCCGGGCGCCGCATCGCTGGAGCGACCGCATGATTTCCGCCAGCCTCGTCCAGATGGACGTCCAGTCCCTGGCGCCGGCCGAGAATTTCCGGCGCATCCACGACTTCGTTGCGACCGAAGCGGCGAAGGGTGCGCAGCTCATCCTGTTCCCGGAGCTCGCCAATACCGGCTATGTCGAGCCTCTGGTGCCGGGTGGGGCTGTGATCAGCGATGTCCCGCATTTCGGGGCGGCGCTCTACGAGGCCTGCGCGGCGCCGGACGGCGAGGAGATCAGGGCGCTCGTCGCGCTCGCTGCGAAGCATCGCGTGCATCTCGTCATCGGGCTCGGTTTGCGCGATCCGCTTCGCGCCGGCGTGATGCGCAATGCCTCGCTGTTGATCGGGCCGGAGGGCGTGATCGGCGACTACACCAAGATCCACCAGTGGCAGAACGAGAAGCTGTTCTTCACCGGCGGCGACAGCATCGACACCTATCCCGCCTTCGGGACGCGGCTCGGCATGCAAGTCTGCTACGATATCCGCTTCCCCGAGATCACCCGCATCCTCGCGCTTCAGGGCGCGAGCATCGTGACCTCGGTCTGGGCCTCCTTCGGGGCCGAGACCGCGCCGGTCACCGACGAGGCGCTCTTCATCCACCGCGCCTATACGCGGGCGACCGAGAACGGCGTGTTCTTCCTGAGCTGCAATCGCAGCGGCAGCCGCGGCGGGCAGCGCTTCTTCGGCCGCTCCTGTGCGGTCGCGCCGGACGGCCGCGTGCTCGGCGCGCTCGACCATGATCGCGAGGACGTGCTGCGGGTCGAGATCGACCTGGCCGAGGTCGCGCGCTATCGCAGCTTTACGGGCATCTGGGCCGACCGGGCGCCCGCTCTCTACGCCAAGTACCTGACACCCTGATCCCGACGAGACCTTCTATGACGACCTCTCCCTGCCCGCCGATCAGCGATGCCGACTGGCCTGAGGCCATCTCCGAGATGAAAACCGGCTTCGCCACCGCGCTCAATGTCTACCGGACGATGGCGCATCACCCGGCCCTGCTGAAGGTATGGGCGCCCTTGCGCCAGCATATCGTCAAGGACAGCGCGCTCGGGCCGGTGCGCTCCGAAGTCGTGATCCTGCGCGCGGCCCATCGCATGGGCTCGCCCTATGAATGGGCGCATCATGTCAGCCGGGCACGGGTGCTCGGCATGAGCGACGCCCGCATCGCCGCGCTGCGCGGCGAGCCTGATGGCGAGGACGGGCTGATCGTGCGGGCGGTCGATGCGCTCTTCGACGACAAGCGCCTTTCGCTGTCGCAGGAGGCCGAGCTTGCCGCGGCGATCGGGCGCGAGGCGGTGTTCGACCTGATCGCGACGGTCGGCTTCTACTCGGTGCTCGGCTATATGCTGATGACCTATGAGACGCCGATCGATGAGGCCATCGCGACCGAGATGGCCGAGAAGCCGCTGGGCACCGTCTAGAGCATCGGCCCGAAAAGTGGCACGCGGTTTTCGGGCAAAGCCGATGCAAGATCAAAGAGCTAGAGTATCGGACTGAGCACGGTACTCAGTCCGATACTCTAGCCTCGATTTGGCGAAGTCGCCGGGCATCGTGTAACCCCGCGCGACCGGGCCGATGGCGAGCGCCCGGCCGCAAGACGGGAAAGACATGTCCGACGACGATTACATCTATGACGAGGCGACCGGGGAATGGCGCCCGGCCTCGGACGTGAAGCAGACGGCCGCGGCCGCTGCTGCGCCGGTGGTGCGCGACGCTGCCGGCAACGTGCTCGCCGACGGCGATTCCGTCGTGCTGGTCAAGGACCTCAAGGTGAAGGGTGCCAACCAGACCCTGAAGCAGGGCACGGTGATCCGCACGATCCGCCTGACGGAGAATGTCGAGGAGATCGATTGCCGCCACGACGCGATCAAGGGGCTCGTGCTGCGGACGGAGTTCGTGCGCAAGCGCTGAGGCTTTGGGCCGTGCCTACCAGAGGCGCGGCCCCTCCATCGTCGAGACATGGGCGGAGACGACCTTCCAGCCCAGATCGGGAAAGCGGACCCAGCTCTGGCTCTGCCGGCCGATGACGTCGCGCCCGCGCACCTTGAACTCCAGGTTCACCGTGGCAATGTCGCGCCCCAGCGTCAGGATCTCCAGCCGGATCCGCTTCTCCTTGATGCCCGGCCCCGGCGGGCGGGCGACGCGGTGGCCGTGGATCTCCTTGAAGCCGTAGCCGTTCTCATGCAGCGCGTAGCGGATCGTGTAGGGGCTGTTCCAGAACGAGGCGTCGAGCACGTCGACATCCTTGTCGACCAGCGCCTGCTCGTAACGCTCGAACAGGGCGCTGATCTCGGCCACCACTTCGGGAATGTTCGGGGTCAGGTCGGTCATTATGCGGCCTCCATGGCCTGTGCGACGGCGATGAGGCTGGCATCCGTGCCGCGCCCGCCGATGATGGACAGGCCGACCGGCGCGCCGTCGACAAGCGCGCCGGGCAGGTTGACCTGCGGGTGGCCTGCCAAGCCGCCTTGTGCGCAGAGGCAGGTGATGCGGTCCCGCATTGGCCGGAGCGTGGGCATGGGCAGGCCGCGCAAGGGTGCCGGGAAAGGCGTCGTCGGCAGGCACAGGATCGTGCCCGCTGGCAGCAGGTAGCGCAGCCTTGCGCGGGCCTCCTCGCGCATCAGGGCGGCCCAGCTCTGCTCGTTGGCCGGAACCTGCGAGCCGGCGATCAGCCCGGCCGCGACGGTGAAAGCCATGCGCGGATTATCCCGCTCGATCCAGGGCCGGAAGGTCTGCCAGGCCTCGACCGGCTGCAGGCTGCGCTGCGCCCGCGCCCAGACGGAGAGGCCCTGCGGCGCCATGGTCTCGTCGCGTGGTGTCGCGCCCAGAACGCGGGCGAGCCGCTCGACCATCGGCCGGAGCGCTTCCGCAACGTCCGGATCGGCGAAGCCGAAGGCATCGGCGGCGACGAGCAGCTTCGTCGGGAGCGGGCCGGGTGCCTCGCCGAGCATCGCCGTGCCGACGCGGGCGAAGGTCGCGGCGTCGCGGGTGAACCAGCCGGCCGTGTCGGAGCTCGGCGCCTGCGGCATCAGCCCGGTGAGATCAATCCGGCCATGGGTCGGCCGGATGCTGTAGAGCCCGCAGAAGCTGCCGGGCACGCGCATCGAGCCGCCGGTATCGGTGCCCAAGGCGATGTCGCAGAGCCCGGCGGCAACGGCCGCGGCGGAGCCGGAGGAGGAGCCGCCGGGCACGCGGTCGGGCGCGGCCGTGTTCAGCGGCGTGCCGTCGAAGGCGTTCTCGCCGAGAATGCCGAGCGAAACCTCGTCGGTGATGGTCTTGCCGACGAATTCGGCGCCGGCATCGAGCAGGGTCTGCACTGCCCAGGCATGGCGTTCCGGGACGGGATTGGTTCGGGCCCAGTCATGGTTGCCGCCGCCGGTCGGCGTGCCCGCGACGTCGAACAGGTCCTTGACGGCAAAAGTCAGCCCGTCGAGCGGCCCGCCGGGCCGGCCAGCGATGCGGATGCGCGGCCCGGGCACGAAGGCGTTGACGCGATCCTCCATCACGGCCTCGGCGACCGCGTTTCGCCCAGGGAGATCGGTCCGGTCGGCATCGGCACGGCTTCTGTTCCTGTCGGCTGTTCGACTCAGGGTCGAGGGGCAGCCTAACAGGTTTGCCGCCGCAGCAAACGGCGGTGCGCGGTTCGCCGCCACGCCGATCAACGTAAGGTTTCGGCTAGTGCCTCTGGCCTTGGGTCAGGATACGCTTCGTGCCGCTGCCGGCCGAACGGCCGCCTGTTCGTGCGCGACCAGGAAGTTTTCCTGCGCCTCGGTCTCGACAGCGGCGGCATCATGCTCGCGGCGAATCCGTGCGATCGCTTCGGCCGCGCCTAAACCATTCTCGACCAGCAGCAGAGCGGCAATCGTTCCGGTGCGGCCGAGCCCGGCGCGGCAATGGATCGCCCAGCTCTCGCCCTCGCGTAAACGGCGCGCCAGGTCGAGCTGGCGCCAGCCGGCCATGAAGTCCGCATCCGGCACGCCGTAATCGGGAATGGCGAGATGGGTCCAACCCAGCCCGGCGGTATGGACGGCTGCGGCGAAGCCGTCGAGGCCGCCCGGCAATTCCTTGGCTTCGACGAGGCTGAGCAGCCCGGCTGCGCCCATCTCTGCTAGCCGCGATAGATCATCCCTCAACGCCGCCTGCGATGCGGCATCGTCTAGCACCTCCTTGCGCCGGCCGGGACAAGGCCCGAGCAGGAGCGCACCCGCAAAGCCGGGCAGGTCGAGGCGGGATACGGAAGGTGCCAGGCTGTGCAAACAATCCTCCAGAGGGTGGAGCAGCGGGACATTCTACCTGCGGCAGGTGCGTGGCGCGAAACGGTATTCGCGTCGTTCGAACGAGCTTCAGGGCTCGCTGATTGACATGATGATATAGCTGTGTACAGCTATATCATCATGCTGTCCACACGCGACCCTGCCTGCGAGATCGGACCCGTGCCCGCTTTGGGCGGCGAGGCGTTCGCTGCCGGCGCACTCAAGCCGCCGAGTCCGCCGCCGCCGGGCGCGCCTTTGCGCGAGCGCCTGCAAGGGCTGGTCTGGCCACTTGTCGTCCTGCTTATGCTCGTCGGTGTGGGCGTGCTGGGCGCGCGGAACGTCTCGGCCAATCTCGCGGCGGCCGGGATGGAGATCGATTTCTCCTTCCTCTGGCAGCAGGCCGGTTTCGACGTCAGCGAGAGCCTGATCGCCTATTCCCCGCGCGACACCTACGCCTATGTGCTGCTCGTCGGCATCCTGAACACGCTGGCCGCCGCGGCGGTGACGCTGGTGCTGGCGAGCGTCATCGGCCTTGTCGTCGGCATCGCCATGACCAGCTCCAACTGGCTCGTACGCAATCTCGCGCGGCTCTATGTCGAGCTGCTGCGCAACCTGCCCAAGCTCCTGATCGTGATCGCGCTCTATGTCGCGCTGGTCCGCGGCCTGCCGCATATCAAGGCGGCGTGGACTGGGCCCTTCGGCGCGATGCTGAGCAATCGCGGGCTCGCCTTGCCGTCGCCGGTGATCGGGCATGGCGGGTTCGCTCTGATACTGGCGGCTTGTCTCTGGCTCGCCGGCTGGGCGCTCTGGGCGCGGGCGGTGAAGCAGCATCAGGACGCGACCGGACAGCGCCGGCCGGTTGCCCTGCCGGTGCTGTTGGCGGGCTTTGCGCTCTATGCCGGGCTCACCTTGTCGGGGCTCGTGCAGCTCGGCTGGTCGATGCCGAAGCTCACCGGCTTCAATGTCAGCGGCGGCATGGGGCTCTCCCTGCAATTCGCCGCGCTCGTCCTGGCGCTCTCGGTCTATCATGGCGGGCAGATCGGCGCGATCGTCGAGGGCGGCATCCTGGCGACCTCGCGCGGCCAGCATGAGGCGGCGCTGGCGTTGGGCCTGACCCGTCTGCGGACGATGCGCCTGATCGTGCTGCCGCAGGCCTTGCGCGTCATTACGCCGCCGCTCGGCAACCAGTATTCCAACCTGCTGAAGAACACCTCGATCGCGCTTGCGATCGGCTACTCCGACCTGCTCAGCGTGGTCAGCACCTCGGTCAACCAGACCTTCCGCCCGATCGAGTTGATGACGCTGGTCGCGCTGTTCTTCCTGATCGCGAACCTGCTGATCTCGGCCGGAGTCAACTGGTGCAACCATGTCTTCCGCATCAGGGGGCGCTGAGATGAGTCCGCTCGCCGAGACGCCCCTCGTTGCCGGGCCGCCGCAGAGCCGCCGCCTCGTCGCGGCCGGCCGCTGGCTGCGGTCGAACCTGTTCTCCAGCTGGTGGAACACGCTGCTCACCGGGCTCGTGCTGTACGGGGTCGTGGCTTTCGTCGCGAAGGCGCTGAGCTGGGGCGTGGTCGATGCCGTGCCCTTCTCCGGCAGCCGGGCCGAATGCGCGGCGGCGAGCGGTGCCTGCTGGGCCTTCCTGCGCGAGAAGGCCAATCTCGTCCTGACCGGGACCTATCCCGAGCCCGAGCGCTGGCGCGCCTATCTCGCCAGTGCCGTGATGATCGCGGCTATCCTCGCCTTCGCCAAGGCGCCGATCGGTGTTGCAGGCAGGGCCGTGCTCGTGGTGGTCTCGGGCGCATGTGCCTATCTGCTGCTGCGCGGCGGCGTCGCCGGTCTCCCTGTGGTCGAATCGCATCGCTGGAACGGCTTGCCGCTGATCCTCTTCCTCTCGGCCTTCAGCATGGCCGCGGCCTTTCCGCTTGGTGTCGTGCTGGCCTTGGCGCGCTGGTCCGGCCAGCGCGGTCTGTCATTGTTCGCCGTCGGCTATATCGAGGCTGTCCGGGCGATCCCGATGGTCGCGGTGCTGTTCGCCGGCATTTTCATCCTGCCGCTGCTCCTGTCGCGCGGTGCCGCGATCGAGCCGGTCGCCGCGATCCTGATCGTGCTCACCCTGTTCTATGCCGCCTATTTCGCCGAGGACGTGCGAGGGGGCTTGCAGGCCCTGCCGAAGGGGCAGACCGAGGCGGCGGCGAGCCTCGGGCTTTCAGCAGCGCAGCGCATCCGGCTCATCGTGCTGCCGCAGGCGCTGCGCACGGCGATCCCCGGCATCACCAATTCGATCATCGGCAGCTTCAAGGACACCTCGCTCGTCGCGATCGTCGGCATGCACGACCTGCTCTCGACCGCGCGCATGGCCTATGCCGATCCGCAATGGCAGGCCTATTCGCTGGAGGCGAACCTGGCGATCGGCCTGTTCTACTTCATCTGCTGCTGGCTGATCTCGGAACGGGCCCGCCGCCTCGGCCATGGCGCCGTCAAGGCGCGCTAGAAGCCGTCAGCAACAAAAGAAGTGGCCAGCCGCGCGAGCGATGCTCTAAGCACAGGGCGGGCAGGAAGAGAGACGATGACGGTCGATATCGCCGGTTCGGATACGCGCCAGCTGCGCCAGCTGGTGCGCTCGCGCAACGACGTGATCTTCGAGATCGTGCGCGACCGCATCTGCCTGCGCGAATATGACGAAGGCCATGTCATTCACGAGACGGCGCTGGCGACCGAATTCCGCGTCAGCCGCACGCCGATCCGGCAGGTGCTGCAGCGGCTGGTCTACGAACAGCTCGCCGAGACCCGCAACGGCGTCGGCACGATCGTCTCCTATGTCGGGCCGCAATCGGCGGACATGCTGCGCTTCCGTATCGGCCTGACGCGCCTGATCGCCGACCTGATCCCCCTGCAATTGCCTTCGACGCTGGGCTCCGACTATGCCCGGTTGCAGGCGCTGGCGGGGCTGCTCAAGCCGGATTCCTCGCTGAAGGAGGCCTGGGATGTTTGGCGGACGCATCATGAGGTTCGCAATGCGCTGATCGGCGACGAGGCGCTCCGGCAGATGGACGACACCATCTTCTTCCGGACCGCCCGCAGCTGGGTCGGCTGGCTGAAGCAGGAGCCGGCTGCGATGCATGCGCTGCTGGTCGAGGAGATTGCGGCGGTCGCCGGGAAAGCGACGGCCCTGTCGGCGCCGGAGCTGTTCCGGCTACATGCCGCCCATCTCGAGCGGATGTTGGCGCGCTACGGCGTGCAGGACAGCAAATAGGCGACCTGCTCCTCGCTTTCGATCGCGCCGGGACGTGCCGTCCGCACGGCCGTGATCGCGCCTTCCGGCGTCGAGCCCGTGGCGATGAGCAGCCGCGCCGCCATCATGCCCGAGCGGCCATAGCCGGCGAGGCAGCAGAAGGCGATGCGGTGCCCTTGGCGGAGTTCTCCGGCGAGGCGTTCGATCAGGGCGGGCCAGTCGAGCCGCTGGTCGGGCGCGGAGAAATCAGAGATCGGGGCAGCGAGCAGGGCGATCGATCGTTCTTTTGCAGCGTGACCCAGATCCTCGATCTCGTCGGGATCGCATTCGCCGTCTTCGAGCAGGACCACCAATAGCGCGGTTTGCCGGGTGGCGAGGGCGTCCAGAACTTCCTCCTGCAAGGCAGCATCGACGAAGCGCTCGCCGCGCCGGGCGATTACGAGTCCGGGCAGCGGCAACATGCCGATCGCCCCGGCCAGGCCCGGCGGCTCGACCCAGGCGATCCCTTCAGCCATGCGCCCCTCCGCCCTCATTTCCCGCCATCGGGAGATGCGGTGCTCGTCGCTTCCATGAAGCGGATTGCTGCGGGGATTGTCCACTCTTGTAGGCATGCCGGTGCGGAGCACTCTCAAACGAAAAGCCCTCCCGGATCGCTCCGGAAGGGCTCGGTTCGGGTATCCCGGTCGAGGGTCTTACCGAACCGGATAGGAGAAGATCAGGCCGCCGTCGCGGGCGAGGCGGTTCGGCGACTGGGCGCGGTCCATCGCCAGCGGCGAGGCCTTGCCGATATGCTTTTCGAAGACCTCGCCGTAATTGCCGACCTGCTTGATGACCTGGAAGGCCCAGTCCGGGCGCAGGCCGAGCTTCTTGGCCATGTCGGCGGTCGGGCCGTTCGGCGCGATCAGGCGCTGGGCGTCGACCGGCAGGTCCTTGAGCGCGGCGAGCTTGGCTTCGACGTTCTTCGACGTCAGACCGAATTCCTCGGCCGCGACCATGACCTGCACGCCCCAGAACAGGGTCTTCTCCAGCTCGGTATCGGGGCGGGAGACCAGCGCGAGCGGCTCGGTCGCGGAGCGCTGGGGCACCAGCACGTAATCGTCTGGCTTCGGCGCCAGCAGGCGGTCGGCGGCGAGCGCCGAGACCGAGCTCGCGACGGCGTCGCATTTCCCGGAGAAGAAGGCCTGGAGGCGGGCGGTCTTGTCGGCGATGTTCTCGACCTTGTAGGG
Source organism: Allobosea sp. GW821-FHT09G06 (assembly GCF_059416005.1). NCBI lineage: Bacteria > Pseudomonadati > Pseudomonadota > Alphaproteobacteria > Hyphomicrobiales > Alloboseaceae > Allobosea > Allobosea sp. GW821-FHT09G06. The sequence goes on from NZ_JBWKOI010000001.1 coordinate 683,970, forward strand.
CAGCTTCGCCTCGCCGAACCAGTCGGCGAGATAGAGCAGGGTGGTCGAGCCCTCCTCGGCGCAGACCGTCGCACCCGAGAGATCGGCGAGCTTGGTCATGCCGAGGCTCTTGGGCACCATGAATCCCTGGCCGTCATAGAAGGTGGTGGTGACGAAGGAGACGCCGGGATCGGCGTCGCGCGTGCCAGTCGCGGTGATGCCGCGCGAGGCGATATGGGCGCTGCCGCTGATGATCGCCTTCAGGCTGTCGGAGAAGCCGATGCCGCGCAGCTCCGCCTTGTTGGCGTCGCCGAAGATCGCCACGGCGGCCATGCGGCAGAATTCGACATTGAAGCCCTGGAAACGGCCGGCGCTGTCGGGAACCGAGAAGCCCGGCGAATTCGGATTCACCAGGCAGATGATCTTGCCGTCTTCCTTGACCTTGTCGAGCACCGGCCCGGCCTGCGCCGCCGGCGCGACGAGGGTGAGCGTTGCCGCGGCGAGCGCCGCACGAATGATGCTGTATGCCATCCCGATCTTCTCCCGTTATCGAGCTATAGAGCTGTATACAGCAACTCAGACATACGTCAAACGCCGCTCTTGCATCGGCTGCCGGGTTTGAAGAAAGTCGGGCGTCGCGCCCACGGAAGGCGCCAATCTATTCCAGATCGTCATAACAATGCGCCGCGAATGCATTAGCCAGCAGCGCTTCGGGCGTGCCATCCTCCCCCTATCGAGGAGCGTCGCGATGCTCCGGTTCGGCGGAGCCCGGCGTGCCAGACGACCAGAACGCTCTCTACGAGGCGGTTGAGCCCTATCGGTCCCTGCGCCTGCCGGTCGGCGACGGGCATGAGCTTCATGTCGATGAGAGCGGCAATCCCGACGGCATTCCCGTGGTCTTCCTGCATGGCGGGCCCGGCGGGGGCACCAAGCCGGCGCAGCGCAGGACCTTCGATCCCACAGCCTTCCGGATCGTGACCTTCGACCAACGCGGGGCAGGGCGCTCCAGCCCCCTGGCGGAACTCGCGGGCAATACCACCCAGGCACTGATCGCCGATCTCGAACGCATCCGCGAGCATCTCGGCATCGCGCGTTGGCTGGTGACGGGCGGCTCCTGGGGCAGCTGCCTCGGGCTCGCCTATGGCCAGGCTCATCCCGAGCGCTGCCTCGGCTTCCGCCTGCACGGCATCTTCATGGCCGAGCGCGCCGAGATCGACTGGTGGTTCCACGGCTCGCGCACGATCTTCCCGGATCATTGGGAGGTCTTCGCCCATTTCGTGCCGGAAGCGGAGCGCGGCGACCTGCTCGGCGCCTATTACCGCCGGCTCACCAGTCCCGACCCTGAGCAGCAGCTGGCGGCGGCGGTCGCCTTGCGGACCTTCTCGGGGAAGACGCAGACCTTCCTGCCCGATGCCGAGCATGTCGCGGCGCTGACCGAGCCGGATGCGGCACTCGCGCTCGCCCGGATTTTCACACATTACTGCGTCAACGGCGCCTTCCTCGACCTCGGCCAGCTGCTGCGCGACGTCTCGCGCATCCGGCACCTGCCGGCCGAGATCGTACAGGGGCGCTATGACATCGTGACGCCGATGTGCACGGCCTGGCGCCTCAAGACGGCCTGGCCCGAGGCGCGCTTCACTATCGTGACCGAGGCCAACCATGCGGCGACGCCGAGCGCGCCGGCCCTGTCGCTGGCGCTGCGCGATGCGACCGATCGCCTGCGCGACTCGATGTTGGCCCTCGCGGCCTGAAGGAACGACGATGTACGAAGCCGCCAGCCAGATCCGTCTGGGCATCGAGCCCTATCTCGAAATCCGCAGCGCCAAGAGTCCGGCGGTCGCGCCGGACGGCGAGCTCCTCGCCTATCTCAGCGACGAAAGCGGGACGCACCAGATCTGGCTTAGGCCGCTGGCGGGCGGGGCGCCCTGGCGCCTGACCGACATGCCGGAGCCGGTCGGCGCGATCGCCTTCAACCCGAAGAGCCGCGACCTGCTCTTCACCATGGATTGCGGCGGCGACGAGCGCCACCAGCTCTGGCTCGTGCCGGGCGCTTCCGGCGTGCCCCAGCCGCTGACGGACGATCCGACCGTGGTCCATGTCTGGGGCTGCTGGGCGCCTGACGGGCAGCGCATCGCCTTCGCTTCGAATGCGCGCGACCGCGAGCATATGGACATCTATGTGATGGACATGGCGACGCGAGCGGCACGGCGCGTCTTTGAGGGCAATGGCTATCGCGAGGCGGTCGCTTTCTTCCCGGACGGGCGCTCGCTGCTGGTCACTGACGCCACCCATGCGATGAACGACCAGGACCTCTACCGGCTCGATCTCGACAGCGGGGCGCGCGAGGCCTTGCTGCCGCATGAGGGCCGCGCCCGCTATGCCGCCAACCGGATGAAGAAGGACGGCAGCGGCTTTTTCAGCATCACCGATCAGGGCCGTGAGTTTCTCAGCGTCGCCTTCCGCTCGGCGACTGAGGGCACGCTGAGCTGGATCATCGAGCGCGACGGCCAAGATATCGAGGCGGTGGCGCTGGCGCCGGACCAGAACCGCCTCGCCTATGTCGCGAATGATCGCGGCTGGAACCGCATCTTCGTGCGCGACATCGTCGGTGGGGCCGAGTTCGAGGTCGAGGGCTTCCCGCCCGGCTCGATCGGCTCCGTCGCCTGGCTGCCGGATGGGTCCGGGCTCGTCTTCCCGCTCGATGGCTCGACCTCGTCGCCGGACATCTGGCGCTTCGACATCGCCTCGAAGCAGGTGAAACGGCTGACCGATGCTTCGAAGGCGGGTCTCGACCCCGCGAGCTTCGTCGAGCCGACGGTCGCGAGCACCAAGAGCTTCGACGGGCTTGACGTGCCGTTCTTCGTCTACCGGCCGCGCGGCAAGGCGCCGGAAGGCGGTTACCCCGCCGTCGTCGTGGTGCATGGCGGGCCCGAGGCGCAATGGACGCCGATCTTCCGCGCCGACCTGCAGTTCTTCCTGAGCCAGGGCATCATGGTGATCGCGCCGAACGTGCGTGGCTCGACGGGCTATGGCCGCAGCTACCACCATCTCGACGACAAGCATCTGCGCATGGACAGCGTCGCCGATCTCAAAGCGGTCAGGCTCTGGCTGCGCGAGCAGAGCGATGTGAACGATGACCGCGTCGCCGTCTATGGCCGCTCCTATGGCGGCTTCATGGTGCTGGCGGCGCTGACCGAGCAGCCGGACCTGTGGAAGGTCGGGATCGAGTTCTACGGCATCGCCAATTTCCTGACGCTGTTGGAGACGACCGGGCCGTGGCGTCGCTATCTGCGGGCGGTGGAATATGGCGATCCGGTCGCCGACCGCGAAAACCTGATCCGCTTCTCGCCGATCCACAAGCTCGACCAGATCCGCGTGCCGCTCTTCATTGCGCAGGGCTTCGACGACCCCCGCGTGCCGCCGGGAGAGAGCGAGATGGTCTATTCGGTGCTGCGCGGCCTCGGTCGCCCGGTCGAGTATGTGCGGATCCCCCATGAGGGCCACGGCTTCGCCCGGATCGAGAACCGGCGCACCGTCTTCGGCGGCGTGGCCCGTTTCCTGCGAGAGCATCTCTGAGCGCCCCTTGGCATTTGAAAGGACGCAAGCCATGCAGAATTCCGAGATCATCTGGGAGCTGGTCGACGCCAAGCGGCAGCCTTTCGAGGCGCTGAGCGACCGCGTCTGGGGCATGCCCGAGATCGCCTATACCGAGTATCGCTCGGTCGGCGAGCATATCGCGATGCTCAAGGAGCAGGGCTTCCGCATCACCGAGAATGTCGCGGGCATCCCGACCGCCGTGATGGGCGAGGCGGGCGAGGGCGGTCCGGTCATCGCCATCCTCGGCGAATATGATGCGCTGCCGGGCCTGAGCCAGGAGGCCGGTATCGCCGAGCCGAAGCCGGTCGAGGCCGGCGGCCACGGCCATGGCTGCGGCCATAACATGCTGGGCTCGGCTGCCCTGCTTGCCGCCACCGCGGTGAAGGACTGGCTTGCGAAGACCGGCCGGCCGGGGCGCGTGCGCTATTTCGGCTGCCCGGCGGAGGAGGGCGGCGCGGCCAAGGCCTTCATGGTGCGCGCCGGCGCCTTCGACGATGTCGATGTCGCGATCTCGTGGCACCCGGCGACGATGACCAAGGTCGACGATGCCTTGTCGCTCGCCAACACCCGGATGGATTTCCAGTTCACCGGCCGCGCCTCGCATGCGGCTGCTGCGCCCCATCTCGGCCGCTCCGCGCTCGATGCCGTGGAACTCATGAATGTCGGCGTCAACTACATGCGCGAGCATGCCCCGTCCGATGCGCGCATCCACTATGCCTATCTCGATGCCGGCGGCATTGCGCCCAACGTCGTGCAGGCTTCGGCGAAGGTGCGCTACGCCATCCGGGCGCGCGACCTCGCCGGCATGCTGGAGCTCAACGAACGCGTGAAGAAGATCGCCGAGGGAGCGGCGCTGATGACCGAGACCACGGTCTCGATCTCGATCATGAGCGCGGTCTCCAACATGCTCGGCAATACGCCGCTGGAAGACGCGATGTTCAAGAACATCGACCGGCTTGGCCCCGTGCCGTTCGATGCGGCCGACAAGGCCTATGCGGCCAAGATCCAGGCGACGCTCGGTCCGGCCGATATCCTCAACGACTATCGCCGCACCGGCATCGCGCCGCGCGAGGACACGCCGCTCTGCGATTTCGTGGTGCCGCAGGGCACGCGCGGCGTGCCGATGATCGGCTCGACCGATGTCGCCGATGTCAGCTGGAAGGTGCCGACCATCCAGGCGCGGGTCGCGACCCATGCGATCGGCACGCCCGGCCATTCCTGGCAGATCACGGCGCAGGGCAAGGCGCCGGCCGCGCATAAGGGCATGGTCCATGCCGCCAAGATCATGGCGGCGACGGCGGTCGACGTGATCAGCGACGAGACGCTGCTGGCCCGCGCCAAGAAGGACCATCAGGAGCGAACGACGCAGACGCCCTATGTCTGCCCGATCCCGGCCGATGTGAAGCCGCCGATCAAGCCGCGGCCGCAGGCCGCCTGAACCGGCATTGCCCGGGAGCATCCGGCAAAGTTGCTCCCGGCGACCAAGACGTCTTCAATCAAACAACAATCAAAGAGCGGGATCGAGATCATGGCCAACCGAAACGACAAGACCGGAACCACGCCGCGCCTCGCCGGGCACAAGTTGCTCTCAGCCGTTGCCGCAGCCGCCCTCTGCGCGGGCGCGGGAGCTGCCTTTGCCGCGACGCCCAAGAACGCCCTGGTGATGGCCTGGAACATCGACGCGATCAGCACATTCGACCCCGCCCAGGTCGGCGAGGTCGTCACCAACGAGATTCTGCAGAACACTTGCGACACGTTGGTCGATTTTGACCAGGCCGACGAGCGCAAGGTCGTGCCGAGCTTCGCCGAGCGCTGGGATGTCTCTCCGGACCGCAAGGAGATCACCTTCCACCTGCACAAGGGCGCCAAGTTCCCCTCCGGCAATCCGGTCACGGCCGAGGATGTCGCCTGGTCGCTGCACCGCGTCGTCAAGCTGAACTTCGGCAATGCGGCGACGCTGACCGAGTACGGCTTCACCAAGGACAATATCGAGCAGCGCATCGTCGCGGGTGCCGGCGACACGCTGACCCTCAAGCTCGACCAGCCCTATCCGACGACGCTGGTGCTGCAGGCGATCGCGGCCAACCGGGTTTCCATGGTGATGGACAAGAAGACCCTGCTGGCGAACGAGCAGGGCAGCGATCTCGGCAACAAGTACCTCGCCACGCGCACGGCCTGCGTCGGCCCCTACAAGCTGACGCGCTGGAATGCCGGCGAGTCGATCGTGCTGGAGGCGAACGACAACTACTGGGGCAAGGCCCCGGCGCTGAAGCGCGTGCTGATCCGCCATGTCGCGGAGCCCGGCACGCAGCGCCTGCTGCTCAGCCAGGGCGATGTCGACGTGGCGCGCGACCTGACGCCCGAGGACCTGCGGGACCTCGAAAGCTCGAAGGACATCACGATCGACAAGGTCCTGCGGCCGCAATTGTTCTACTGGGGCTTCAATGTCGCGGACGGCCCGTTCTCCAAGGAGAAGGTGCGCCTCGCGATGCGCTACCTGATCGACTATGACGGGCTCGGCAAGACGGTGATGACCCATCTCGGCGTGCCGCGTGCCAGCTTCGCCCAGCTCGGCGCCGTCGGTGCGCTCGACGCCAAGGAAGGCCAGCCCTTCAAGCTCGACCTCGACAAGGCCAAGCAGCTCCTGGCGGAGGCCGGTTATCCCAACGGCTTCGAGGCGACGATGATCTTCGGCACGCTGCCGCATGCCAATCCGATCGCCCAGAGCGTCCAGCAGAACGCCGCCAAGGTCGGCGTCAAGCTCTCGCTTGAGCGCATGGCCAATGCCCAGCTCTTCAGCAAGGTGCGCGGGCGTGAGTATCAGTCGGCGATGCTGGCCTGGCAGACCGGCGTGCCGGACGCGCATGGCAACGCCTCGCGCCTCGTCTTCAACCCCGACAACCGACTGGAAGCCAAGCAGACCCAGTATCCGAGCTGGCGCTCGGCCTATCAGGATCTCGACCTCAACAAGCAGATCGAGCAGGCCCTGCTTGAGCCCGATACGGCCAAGCGCGACGCGCTCTACGCCACGATCCAGAAGGAGGTCATGGCGAAGGGGCCGATGGCCTTCATGTTCCAGATGAACAGCGTCGCCGGCGTGCGCAAGGACCTGAAGTCGTGGACCTGGAACGGCTTCCGGACCTATTACGAGCGCGCGGCCAAGTAAGGCCGCCGCAATGTCCCGGACCGCCGCCGCGGCGCCCGGCCTGAGTTCCGATCCAGGGCGGGCTATCCTCCCGTCCTGGCTCAAGGCTTCCGGCCGGACCCTCGCCTCCTTCGCCGTCACCCTGCTCGGGCTTGCGGCGCTGACCTTCTTTATCGGCCGCCTGCTGCCGCTTGATCCCGTCGTCGCCGTGCTCGGCGACAACGTGACCCAGGAAGCCTATCAGGCGATGTACAAGCAGCTGGGCCTCGACCAGCCGCTCTACATCCAGTTCGGCCGCTATCTCTGGGGCGTGCTGCATCTCGATTTCGGGATGGCGCTGACCACCGGCAAGCCGGTCGTGGCCGATATCGCCCGCGTCTTCCCGGCGACGATCGAACTCGCCAGCGTGGCGATCGTGATCGGCACGAGCTTCGGCATTCCGCTCGGCGTGCTCTCGGCGATGTATCGCGGTTCCTGGCTCGACCAGATCGTTCGGGTCGTCGGACTGATCGGCTATTCGGCGCCGAATTTCTGGCTCGGCCTGATGGGGCTGGTGCTGTTCTACGCGACGCTGGGCTGGGTCGGCGGCCCCGGCCGTATCGATTTCACCTATGAGTTCGACCTCGAACCGGTCACCGGCTTCCTGCTGATCGACAGCCTGCTTGCCGGCAACTGGGAGATGTTCCGCAATGCCGTGTCGCACATCATCCTGCCGGCCTCGATCCTGGCCTTCAGCTCGCTCGCCTATATCAGCCGCATGACCCGCAGCTTCATGATGGAGCAGCTCAGCCAGGAATACGTCGTGACGGCGCGCGTGAAGGGCCTGTCCTGGGCGCGGACCGTCTGGGGCCATGCCTTCCGCAACATCGCCGTGCAGGTGGTGACGGTGGTCGCGCTGTCTTACGCCTTCCTGCTCGAAGGCGCGGTCCTGACCGAGACGGTCTTCGCCTGGCCGGGCTTCGGCCGCTACCTGACCAATGCCCTGCTCGCCGGCGATATGAACGCCGTCGTCGGCTGCACGCTCCTGGTCGGCGTCATCTTCGTCACGCTCAACCTGTTGTGCGACCTGCTGTACCGGGTCTTCGACCCGCGGACCCGCTGAGGCATGGCCATGACACCACACTCCATCGACCAGGCCAGCGAGCGGGGCCTCCGGGCCTGGCTCGCGGCGCCCGTGCCCTCCTCGCCCTTCCAGGCGCGGATGCAGCAACTCTCGCTGAAATGGTGGCGGCTCAGGGCGAACCCCGCCGCCATGTTCGGGCTCGCCATCATCGTCTTGATCGCGCTGGTGGCGCTGTTCGCGCCATTGGTCGCGACGCATGACATCTACGCGCAGGACCTGACGAACCGCCTGCAACGACCGTCCGGTGCGCATTGGTTCGGTACTGACGAGCTTGGCCGCGACATCTTCAGCCGGCTGGTCTTCGGTGCGCGCATCACGCTCTACATCGCCCTGCTGACCGCGGTGATCGCGGCGCCGCTCGGCCTGATCATCGGCACGACCTCCGGCTATCTCGGCGGCTGGGCCGATATCGTGCTGATGCGCATCGTCGATATCTTCCTGGCCTTCCCGAGCCTGGTGCTGGCGCTCGCCTTCGTCGCGGCGCTCGGCCCCGGCATCGACCATGCGATCATCGCGATCGCGCTCGCGGCCTGGCCACCGATCGCGCGCCTGGCGCGAGCGGAGACGCTGTCGATCCGCAAGTCCGACTATATCGCGGCGGTGCGGCTGCAAGGCGCCTCGCCGCTCCGGATCATCCTCGGCCATGTCGTGCCGATGTGCATTCCCTCCGTCGTGGTGCGCATCACGCTCAACATGGCGTCGATCATCCTGACTGCGGCGGGGCTCGGCTTCCTTGGCCTCGGCGCGCAGCCACCGAGCCCGGAATGGGGCGCGATGCTGGCTTCGGGCCGCGAGTTCATCCTGACCAATGGCTGGATCGCCGGCATCCCTGGCCTCGCCATCCTTGTCACCAGCCTGGCCTTCAACCTGTTCGGCGACGGCCTGCGCGACATCCTGGACCCCCGCCATGGATAAGCCGCTGCTCGAGGTCGAGGACCTCTCCGTCACCTTCAAGGGCGCGCATCGCTCGGTGCAGGCGGTGCGCGGCATCTCCTTCAGCGTCGGCCGCGAGAAGGTCGGCATCGTCGGCGAATCCGGCTCCGGCAAGTCGCTGACCGGGCGCACGATCCTGAAGCTGACGCCGAAGGCGGCGACGATCTCCGCCAGGAAGCTGTCCTTCGACGGGATCGACCTGCTCGGCGCCAGCGAACGGCAGATGCGGACCATTCGCGGCAACCGCATCTCGATGATCCTGCAGGACCCGAAATTCTCGCTCAATCCGCTGATGCGGGTCGGCGAGCAGATCACCGAGGCCTACCGCCTGCATCACAAGGTCGGCGGCAAGGAGGCCGAGGCGCGGGCGCTCGCCATGCTGGAGGCGGTGAAGATCCGCGACCCCGCGCGCGTCTTCAAGCTCTATCCGCACGAGGTTTCGGGCGGCATGGGCCAGCGCATCATGATCGCGATGATGCTGATCCCGGAGCCCGACCTGATCATCGCGGACGAACCGACCTCGGCGCTCGACGTCACCATCCGGCGGCAGGTGCTGAGCATCCTCGACGAGTTGGTGACCCGTCGTGGCGCCGGGCTGATCTTCATCAGCCACGATCTCAATCTCGTGGCGGATTTCTGCGACCGCGTACTGGTGATGTATGCCGGCCGGATCATGGAAGACATCCCGGCGCGCGAATTGCGCAATGCGCGCCATCCCTACACCCGCGCGCTGCTCGACAGCCTGCCGCGCCTCGACCGGCAGACCGACATGCTGCAGGTGCCGAGCCGTGATCCGGCCTGGCTGGACGGGCCGACCCTGCAGAGCGGGAGCCGGGCATGAACGCGAGCGATCCGGTCATGGCGGCGAGCCGCCCGGCTGCCCTCACGGTCAGCCATCTCTCCGTCATCTTCGGCCGCGGTACGTCGGCGTTGAAGGCGGTGGACGATGTCTCCTTCACGCTCGGCCATGGCGAGGCCTTCGGGCTGATCGGCGAGTCTGGCTGCGGCAAGTCGACCGTGCTGCGCGCGCTCGCGGGCTTGAACAGCGAGTATGGCGGTTCGATCGCCTTCCATGACCGCGAGGTGCCCCACAAGCGCGACAAGGCCTTCTTCCGCCGCGTGCAGATGGTGTTCCAGGACCCCTATGCCTCGCTGCATCCGCGCAAGATGGTGCAGAACGTGCTGGCCGAGCCGCTGAAGATCCACGGCTTCGACCGGCCGCAGGAGCGCATCGACGAGATCCTGACCGCCGTCGGCCTCGGGCCGTCCTTCCGCTATCGCTTTCCGCACGAGCTTTCGGGCGGCCAGCGCCAGCGCGTCGCGATCGCCCGCGCGCTCATCATCGAGCCGGAGCTGCTGCTGCTGGACGAGCCGACCTCGGCGCTCGACGTCTCGGTGCAGGCGGAAATCCTCAACCTGCTGAAGCAGCTCCGCCGTGACCGCGACCTGACCTATCTGATGGTCAGCCACGATCTCGCGGTGGTGACGCATCTCTGCGAGCGCGTCGCGATGATGAGCGAGGGGCGCATCCTCGAGGAGATGAGCTCGGCCGATGTTAGGGCCGGCCGAGCGCAGGAGCCCTATACGCGCGAGTTCCTGGAGGCCAGCGTGGGCTATCGCCCGATCGCATGAGCGATCGGCACTTTCGGAAGATTAGCGGATGGACGAGGCAGGCATGACGGGTAAGTCCCTGGCGGGAGAGCATTGGCCGGCGAAGGACTGGGAGAGCGTCGCGCCGGAAGCGGCCGGCTGGTCGCGCGAGGGGCTCGACCGCGCCTGGCGCTATGCCGACACCATCTCGACCGCGACGGTGATGATCGTGCAGGGCGGGCGGGTGGTGGCGAGCCGCGGTGACCTCGCCCATCGCTACCAGTGCCATTCCGTCCGCAAGAGCTTCCTCAGCGCCCTGATCGGCATCCATGAGGAAGAGGGCAGGATCGACCTGTCGCGCACGCTCGCCGATCTCGGGATCGACGACAAGGAAGGCCTCAGCGAACGCGAGAAGGCCGCGACGATCTACGATCTGCTGACGGCGCGCTCGGGCATCTTCCATCCGGCCGGCTATGAATCGCCCTGGATGAAGTCGATCAAGCCGCAGCGTCATTCGCAGCCGCCGGGCACCTTCTGGCTCTACAACAACTGGGATTTCAACGCGCTCGGTACGATCTTCACCGCGCTGACCGGCGCCGGCATCCATGATGATTTCGTGGCGCGGATCGGCCGCCCGCTCGGGATGGAGGATTTCCGCCTCGACGGCGAGCGGCGCGACGGCTGGCTGGAGCCGGACGATTGCTCGGTCCACCCCGCCTATCCGTTCCGGATGTCGACGCGCGATCTCGCCCGCTTCGGCCTGATGTTCCTGCGCCAAGGTCGCTGGCAGGATGAACAGGTCATCCCGGCCAACTGGGTCGCGACCAGCGTGCTGCCGCTTTCCGATGCCGGGCCGCGCGGCGGCTACGGCTATATGTGGTGGACCGAGCGCTCCGGCGCCGGCTTCCCCGGCGTCGTACTGCCGGCCGGCAGCTACAGCGCCCAGGGGGTTGGCGGGCAGAACTGTCTCGTCATCCCCTCGCTAGACCTCGTGATCGTCCACCGCGTCAACACCGACATCAAGGGCACGGAGGTGAACCGCTTCGCCTTCGGCCGCCTGCTGCGCCTGATCCTCGAAGCGCGCCGGCAGGATTGAGCAACCTTAGCCTCCGCCAGACCGACCGGGAGTGATCATGCCCAGCGCCATCGAACGTATCGCCGCATGGAGCCGCTCCGGGCCGGTCTTCTCGCCGCTCGCGCGGCTGAGGGCGCATCACGCCATCACCGATACGGTGGCCTGCATGCTGGCCGGTATCAGCGATCAGGCGACGCAGGCCGTGCGACAGGCCTTCGCGTCCGGCATCGGCCCGCAGGGAGCGGCTGCGGTCGCGGGTGGTGGCAGGGCGAGCGAGGCGATCGCCGCGCTGGTCAACGGCACGGCGGCGCATGCGCTCGACTATGACGACAATTTCAGGCCGGGCATCACCCATGCCTCGGCGGTGCTGGTGCCGGCGCTGCTCGCGGTGGCGCAGGGGCGCGGGGCCAGCGGACGCGCTTTCGTCGATGCCTATCTCGTCGGGCTGGAGGCGCAGGCCGCTGTCGGGCGCGGCATCAACCCGGCGCATTACACGATCGGCTGGCATGCGACCTCGACCGTCGGCGCCATTGGCACGGCGGCGGGCACGGCCTGGCTGATGGGGCTCGATGCCGCCGGCATCGCGCGGGCCATGAGCGTCGCCGCCAGCATGGCCTCCGGCCCGAAAGGGCAGTTCGGCACGCCGGCGAAGCCACTTCATGCCGGGCTTGCGGCGCGCAATGCCGTCGATGCGGCAGCTCTTGCAACCGCCGGCATGACGGGGCGGCTCGACATCCTGGAATGCCCGATGGGCATCGCCGAGCTGTTCGGCGACGAGAGCGCCGCCGGCTGGGACCAGATGGCGCTGGCCTCGCCGCATGTGATCGAGAGCGACGGCCTGACCCCGAAGCGCCATCCTTGCTGCGGTTCGACGCATAATACGGTCGATGCGATCCTCGATCTCAGGGCGGAGCACGGTTTCGGCGCCGCCGACGTCGCGGCGGTCGATACGCTGGTCGGCATCGCCAATGCGCGCAACCTCGCCTATCCCGATCCGCAGGACGAGATGCAGGGCCGCTTCTCGATGCATTACTGCGTGGCGCTCGCGCTCTTGCAGGATCGCCTATCGCTGGCCGATTTCACGCCGGAAGCGGTCGGGCGAGCGGAGGTCCAGCGCCTGCTGCCGCTGACGGTGATGCGATCCTACGAGAAGAGCGAGGAGGCGGGCGGGCGACAGCCGCATCGCGTCACCATCAGCCTCAAGGACGGGCGCGTGCTCAAGGCCGAGCGGCGGGAAGCCAAGGGCTCGATCGCGGTTCCGTTCGACGACAATGACCGCGCGGCGAAGTTCGCGGATTGCTGCGCCGGGCTGCCGGGCGCGGACGCGCTCTACGCCCGGCTTACTGAGATCGACGCAGCGGCGGATCTCGGCTTCCTGTTGTCGGAGCCCCCCGAGGCGGCGCGCGCATAGCCGCGCCTTCCGGCGGCTGTCCGGGCCGGTTCGGCCGGGGACTCCGGCTGAACTTCGACCGCGATAGCCTCCCAGAATCGCTCGAGGGCGGGCCGGCCCTGCTGCCTGGCGCGGTAGAGCCGGATCTCGGCCGTGATGTACCAGGACGGGTCGGCCGCCGGGACGAGCCGGCCGTCGTGCAACTCGTCGACGACGAGGCTCTCGGGAACCCAGGCCGCGCCACGCCCGGCCAGCACCATCGCCTTGAGGCCGACCGACATCGGGTTCTCGTAGACGGTGATCAGCGGCGTCGGCCGTTCGGCGAAGAGCAGGGCGAGCCGGCGCGCGAAGAAGGAGCTGTTGCCGTAGCTCAGAAGGCGGACGGGAGTGTCACCGGAGCAGAAGCCGTGAAGCGGCTCGCCGTCATTATCGGGCAGTGAGACGGGGATGGCCCGCTCGCTGCCGAGATGGCGATACATGAAGTGTTCGGCGTCGAGTTCCGGCGATACCGTCGGATGCGCATAGGTCAGCAGGAAATCGCATTCGCCGCGGTTGAGCAGCGCGACATTGCCGCCGAAGGAGGCGCGCTGGTCGCAGAAGCGTGTCTTCAGCGGGCCGAGCCTGTCCTCGATGCGGCGGACGAGGCCGGGGAAGAAGGTCAGCGACAGGGTGTTCAGCGTCGCGAAGACCAGCATCTCCGAGACATCCTCCCGCTGCTGGAGCACCTCCTGGCGGGCACATTGCACCTGCCTGAGGATTTCCTGCGCCCGTGGCAGGAAGGTCTTGCCGGCTTCGGTGAGGCGGATCGGGTAGCTGCTGCGGTCGAAGAGAGGTGCGCCAAGCCAGTCCTCGAGCTGCCGGACCCGGCGGCTCAGGGCCGATTGCGTGACGTTTCGTTCACGGGCGGAGCGCGAGAAGCTGAGCGTCGTGGCGAGGCTCAGGACGTCTTCCAGCCATTTCAACTCCATCGCCACTCCTCCGCACGCCGGGGCAGGATGGCATGCATGCCCCGGCCGCGCCAGAAGCCGGCCGGTGCATGCAGGTGCCGTGCCGGCCGGCTAGCGCGCGGCTTCGACCTCGCGCAGGCAGATCCGCAGCCGGTCGAGGATCATCTCGACATCGTCGGCACCGACCGTCAGCGGCGGGCGGATCTTGAGGATGTTGTCGGCCGGTCCCTCGCGGCCGACAAGGATGCGCATGTCGCGCAGGCGGTTCATGACATGGGCCGCGGCATCGGTTGCGGGCTCCAGCGTCTCGCGATCCGTGACCAGCTCCAGTCCGAGGAAGAGGCCGATGCCGCGGACGTCGCCGACACAAGGATAGTCCGCCATCAGCGCGCGCATGCCGGCGAGCAGCTTCTCGCCCATCGCCTTGGCATTGGCCGAGAGCCCTTCCTCCTCGACGACATCCAGAACTTCCGAGGCGATGCGGCAGGAGAGGTTCGAGCCGCCGAAGGTCGAAAAGTACTCGGGACCTTCCGCGAAGCGCTCGGCGATGGCGCGGGTGGTGATGACCGCGCCGATCGGGTGGCCGTTGCCGAGCGGCTTGCCGAGCACGACGATATCAGGCTGCACCGCCTGCTGCTCGAAGCCGAAATAATAGTCGCCGAGGCGCCCGAGCCCGGTCTGGACCTCGTCGGCGATGCAGATGCCGCCGGCGGCGCGGATGCGCTTGTAGACGGCCGCGAGATAGCCGGGCGGCGGGATGATCTGGCCGCCGACGCTCGGGAAGGTCTCGGCGATGAAGCCCGCGACCTTGCCGCCGCGTTCCGCGATCGCTGCGAGCGCGCCGTCGACTTGCTGGGCGTAGTGCAGCGCGCGGTCGACGTCATCGCGGCGGAAGCGGCCGCGATAATCATCGGCGACGTCGATGAGCTGCACCCAGGGCTTGCGGCCGCCCATGTTCGGCTTGTTGAACTTGTAGGCGGAGATGTCGATCGCGCCGGTGGTGTTGCCGTGATAGCCGTGATCGGGCGTGACGATGTCGTAGCCGCCGCTGGCCGCACGGGCGAGGCGCAAAGCCAGCTCGTTCGCCTCCGAGCCGGAATTGACGAAGAAGCAGACTTCCAGCTCTGTCGGTAATTTCGCGGTCAGCCGCTCGGCCAGCGCCATCGGCGCCGGGTGGAGATAGCGCGTGTTGGAGTTCATCCGCGCGAGCTGGTCCATCGCCACCTTGCGGATGCGCGGGTGGGCGTGGCCGACATGCGGCACGTTGTTATAGGCGTCGAGATAGGGCCGGCCCATCGCGTCGAAGAGATGGTGGCGCCAGCCGCGCAGGAAGGTGATCGGCCTGATGTAGCTGAGCTTGAGGTTGGCGCCGAAGCGGGCCTTGCGCTCGGCCAGCAGCGCGACCTCGTCGATCGCCTGATAGGCGACGACATCGTCTGGCAGGTTGAGCAGGGCGGCAGGATTCGGGCAGATCGCCTGCCAGAGCGCCCAGTCGTCGGGATCGGCGACGCCCGGCCAGTCATGGCCCATGCCGTCCAGCGTCAGCGCGAGCTGGAAATGCAGATGCGGCTCCCAGCCGCCATTCTCCTCGGCCGGGCCAAGCCTGGCGAAGGCCTCGCCGGCCGCGATCTCCTGGCCTGGCTTCAGCTTCGCAGCGCCGTCGGCGGCCAAGTGGCCGTAGAGCGTGTGGTAGACGTCGCCGGCGGGCGTGCGGTGCTCGAGGATGACGACGCCGCCATAATCGAGATGGCCCTCGCGATTCTCCGCCAGCGCGACCCTGCCGGCGAGAGGCGCGCGGACCGGTTCGCCGGCCGGCGCGAAGACATCGATGGCCATGTGGATGGTGCGGCGGTTCGAGGCGAGCCAGCGGCCCTTGCGGAAGGCCTTGTCGGTATAGACCAGCCGCGGCTCGCCATACTGGCCGAGCCACCATTCCTGGGGGATGCCGAGCCCGACGCCGAGATTGCGGGCCTCGTCGGCGCGCAGTTCGAACGGGTTCGCGGGGATCGTCGCCTCTGCGATGCCGAGCGAGCCGACCGGCAGGCCGTCGAGCGCACGGCCGAGCACGGGCGCGAAGCTGCCGCGCTGTGCGGCGATCCAGCTCGCGATACGGCCGGCGGCGTCGGCGACCGGCAGGCCGCAGGCATTGCGCAGGCGGGCGCCCATCAACTCGCCGTCGATGGCGGGGTTTTCGAGGAGGCGCCAGGCCGGAGCCTGCGAAATGGTGACATAGGGGTCGTTCGGGCGGCCCTTGGCCTCGATCGTCGAGTTCACGACGCTGACCGCGAGGCGCATCCGCACGAGCGGCCAGATCAGACCGATCTCCTCGGCACTCAGCGCCGAGACGCCGTGATAGCCGGCGACGAAGGCGGCGAGCGCGGCTTCCGGTGTCTCGTGGTCGAGGATGGCATAGGCCGCGGCGATGGCGATCTCGCAGACGCGCGGGCCGTTGGTCATGTCGCCGAAATCGATCAGGCCGCTGATCCGGGCGGGCTCACCGAGGCGCGGCTCGACGAGGATGTTGAAGTCGTTGAGGTCGTTATGGATGGTCTGGCGCGGCAGCGTGTCGAGCGCAGGCTTGAGGGCCTCGAAGCCAGCGACGATGCCGGCCACGAGCGTACGGCGCGATCCTTCCAGCACGTCGAGATGCGGCTTGATCCAGCTGGCCTCGGTCAAGTCCCATTTCGCGGCGTCCGGTGCGGCCGTGACCTTGAAATCGCGGAGCGCAAGGTCGAGACGTGCGGTCAGCGCGCCGAGTTCGGAAAGGACGGCGGGCGGCTGCGGCCCGGCTTCGCCCATCGGAATGCCGGTAAAGGCGCGCTGGACCCAGACCATGCGCTGCTGGCCCTTGGAATCGGCGACGCTCTGCCAGAAGCGCTTGCCTTCGGCGGGGAGGAGGCGCGGCAGCGGCAACGTCGGATCGGCGGCAAGCGCGTGACTGATCGCGGCGCATTGCTGGTCGACGAGAGCGGGCTCGCCCTGCGGGCGCATCGCCTTGACGATGACGTCGCCCTCGCTGGTCCGGCCGCGGAAATTGAGATCGTATTCGCCGCCGAGCTGCCGCAGCCCGCCATCGATGCCGAACTGCTCGGCGACCCCACGCAACCAGAGGTGTTCCATCATCTCTCCCCCGCCGCGGAGCTGCTGTGGCTCCGCGCTCGTTTCCTCAGGCCCGGTCGAATCGACAGGCGCCGTCATCCATAGCCAGAAAGGCGTCCGGTTTGATCCCGCAAAGTTTGCGGGACGGCCGCCGCCGGGTTGCGTTGGGCGAGGGCGATTGTCATTCCGGGGCGTGCCGTAGGCGCGAACCCGGAACCCACGACCGGGTGAGACATCCTATGCACGGCTACTGGCTGCTCGCCCAGTCGTGGGTTCCGGGTTCTTCGCTGCGCGAAGCCCCGGAATGACAATTAAGCCTGGATCGGTTTGTCGGTCAGCCAGCGCTGCTTCGCACGCTCGATCGCCTCGCGAACCGTATCGGGCGCCGTGCCACCATAACTGCGGCGGCTGCGGACGGAGTGCTCCGGTGCCAGCACCTCGAATACTGCCGCGCTGATCCGAGTATCGACCGAGCGCATCGCGTCGAGATCGAGCGCCTGCAAGGTGCAGCCCTTGGCCTCGGCCAAGGCGACGACGCGGGCGGTGATGTGATGGGCGTCGCGGAAGGGAATGCCGGCCTCACGCACCAGCCAGTCGGCGAGGTCGGTCGCGGTCGGGAAGCCGCGGTCCAGGAAGACGCGCATGCCCTCGGGCCGCACCGTGAGGTCGCGGACCATGCCGGTAGTGGCGGCGACGCAGAGCCCGACCGTTTCCAGCGCGTCGAACATCGGCTCCTTGTCCTCCTGCATGTCTTTCATGAAGGTCATCGGCAGGCCTTTGACCATCACCAGCATGGCGGTGAGCGAGCCGACGACGCGGCCTGTCTTGCCGCGCACCAGCTCGGCCGCGTCGGGATTGCGCTTCTGCGGCATGATCGAGGAGCCGGTGGTGAAGGCGTCCGACAGCGCGATGAAGCGGAAACCGTCGCTGCACCAGAGCGTGATCTCCTCGTTGAGGCGCGAGAGATGCACGGCGAGCATCGCGCAGCAGAACAGGAGCTCGCAGATATGGTCGCGCGCGCCGACCGAATCCATCGAGTTTTCGGTCGGCCGGGCAAAGCCGAGCTCAGCGGCCGTGAACTGCCGGTCGATCGGGAAGGCGGTGCCGGCGAGCGCGGCGGCGCCGAGCGGCGAGACATTGGTGCGCAGGCGCGCGCCGGCCAGCCGCTCGCGGTCGCGGCCGAACATCTCGACATAGGCCATCAGGTGGTGGCCGAAGGTCACGGGCTGGGCAACCTGCATATGGGTAAAGCCCGGCATGATCGTGTCGGCATGCTCGCTCGCGCGCTCGATCAGAGCCTGCTGCAACTCACGGATGATGCCGTCGAGCTCGTCGATCGCGTCGCGCATCCAGAGGCGGACATCGGTGACGGCCTGGTCGTTGCGGCTGCGGGCGGTGTGGAGGCGCCCGGCCGGCTCGCCGATGATCTCCTTGAGGCGCGATTCCACATTCATGTGGATGTCCTCGAGATCGATGCTGAACTGGAGTTCGCCGCGGTCGATCTCGCCGCGGATCTGATCGAGCCCGGCCTGGATGCGCTCGTTGTCGGCGCTCGCGATGATCCCCTGGCGGGCGAGCATCGCGGCATGGGTCTTGGACGCCGCGATGTCCTGCCGGTAGAGCCGGTAATCGAAGCCGATCGAGGGATTGATCCTGCGCATCACATCGGCCGGCGCAGTGGTGAAGCGGCCGCCCCACATCTTGTTGGCACCGGGGTTCTGGTCGGACATGATGGGCTCTCCGGGAGCGGCTGCGACGGGATCGCCAAGGGATAGCAATCGCGATTTGGACTGTAAATTCCAAAATCGACCTTGACGTCCAAATCATGCCCATCATACTCGCGAGGAGATGCGGTGGATCGGCCGCCGCGGGATGGGCAGCATGAAGATCGAAGAATTCACACTGGAGCGGATTCAGTCGCTCTACGAGAACACCGTCGAGTTCAATCTCTCCGACAGCGGCGTCCATCCCTATTCGCTGAACGAACTGCTCAGCGCGGAGCAGCGCGCCAAGCTGATGGAGGTCGAGCTCGGTTATGGCTGGACCAATGGCGCGGTCGAATTGCGCGAGGATATCGCCAAGCTCTATCGCAACCGGACCTCGGACGAGGTGATCGTCACCAACGGCTCGGCCGAAGCCAACTTCCTGATGGTGATGTCGCTGATCGAACCGGGCGACGAGATCGTCGTCTTCGTGCCGAACTATCTCCAGATCTGGGGCTGGGCGCGGGCGATCGGCGCGACCGTCAAGGAAGTGAAGCTGCGCGAGGAACTGGGCTGGACGCCCGATCTCGACGAGGTCCGCCAGGCGATCACGCCGCGCACCAAGCTGATGACGATCTGCAACCCGAACAACCCGACGGGCAGCCTGCTTTCGCGCGAGACGATGGACGCGCTGGTCGAGATCGCTCGGGCGCAGGGCTGCTATCTTCATGCCGACGAGGTCTACAAGGGCGCGGAGCTGGAAACCGACGAGCCGCCGAGCTTCGCCGATCTCTACGAGAAGGCGATCATCACCAGCGGGCTCTCCAAGGCGATGGCGCTGCCCGGCCTGCGCATCGGCTGGCTGGTCGGACCCGCCAAGGACATCTACACGGCCTGGCAGAACAAGGACTACACCTCGATCACCACGAGCGCGCTGAGCGAGCATATCGCCCGCATCGTCATCCAGCCGGCGAAGCGCGCCGAAATCCTGCAGCGGAGCAAGACCATCCTGCGGGAGAACCTCGCGCTGTTGGCGAACTGGGTGAGGGCGAATGACGAGTTCTTCTCCTTCGTGCCGCCCAAGGCCGGTGGCATGGCCTTCATCAAGTACAGCCACTCGATGAACTCGACGGAGCTCGTGCACCGCTTGCGCGAGGAGCGCGGGATCATGCTGCTGCCGGGCGACGTCTATGGGATGGACGGCTATATCCGCATCGGCATCGGCGCGCCCGGCGACCATCTCTCTGCGGGTCTGGAGCGCTTGAGCGACTATCTCAAGTCGCAGCCGCGCTGACGGTTTGCGCATGACGCCGGAACTCGCCCCTTATCTGCCTGTCTGCGATGCGGTGGCCTTGCTGTTCCGGCCGCATGCCGAGGTCGTTCTGCATGATCTCGGCACGCAGAGCGTCGTGCATATCGCCGGGAATTTCTCGCAGCGCGTGCTCGGCGAGCCGTCTTTGCTCGACGAGATCGGCTTCGATCCCGACGAGACGATCATCGGGCCCTATGAAAAGGTGAACTGGGACGGGCGGCGGCTGAAATCGATCAGCATCGTGCTCTCAGTCGGGGCGAAGGCTATCGGTGTGCTCTGCATCAATGTCGATGTTTCGCAGTTCCATGCGCTGATGCAGACGCTCTCCGCCCTGGCGACCGTGCCGGCCGGCGTCGAGAAGCCGCAGGCTTTGTTCAAGGAAGACTGGCACGAGCGCATCAACGAGTTCGTGCAGCAATGGACGCAAAGCCGCGGCCTTGGCGTGACTAGCCTCAGCCGGGCCGAGAAGCGCGAACTGGTGGCGGACCTTGCCGCCAACGGCGCCTTCGGCGGACGCAATGCCGCCGCCTATATCTCGCGCATCCTCGGACTCGCCCGCGCGACCGTCTACAACTACCTCAACCAGGCCAACGAGACCCCGGATGCTTGACCTGTCGCGTGCGGAGATCCAGGCCGCCGTCGATCTCGACCGGGCCTTCATCGCGCTGGAGGAGGGGTTCAAGGCGGCCGCAGCGGGGCAGGTGCAGATGCCGCCGGTCGGCTATCTCGGTTTTCCCGCGCATAATGGCGACTGCCATATCAAGTTCGGCCATATCGCCGGCGATCCGATCTTCGTCGTGAAGATCGCGACGGGGTTCTATGACAATCCCGCCAAGGGGCTGCCGACGACGAGCGGCATGATGATCGCGCTCTCGGCCGAGACCGGCGCCGTCGTCGCGATGCTGCGCGACGAGGGTTGGCTCACCGATCTCAGGACCGCACTGGCCGGCGCCATCGCGACGCGGGCGGGAATGCGGGCCGATGCGCGCCGGATCGGGATCGTCGGCGCCGGTACGCAGGCGCGGTTCCAGATCCGCGCCGCCGCGCATCTGCTGCGCGATCGCGAGCCGCGCTTTGCGGTCTGGGCGCGCTCGCCCGAGAAGCTGGAGGCCTTGCGGCGTGATCTCGAAGGGGAGGGCATCACGATCGAACCGGTCGCGGAACTGGAGGCGCTTTGCGCTCAATCCGACGCGTTGATCACGGTGACGCCGGCCGCTGCGCCGATCATCCGCGACGACTGGATCAGGCCGGGCACGCATATCACTGCGCTCGGTGCCGATGCACCGGGCAAGCAGGAGCTGGACAGCGCTCTGGTCGCGCTTGCCGATACGCGGATCGCGGATTCGCTGGAGCAGAGCCTCGACCATGGCGAATTCGCCGCTGCCGCTTCAGTCGGGCTGATCGATGCGGGCGATTGCGTCGAGCTGGGGGCCGTGCTCGCCGGCGACGTGCCGGCGCGGCATTCGGACGACGACATCACCATCGCCGACCTCACGGGGATCGCGGTGCAGGACATCGCGATCGCGCGGGTGGTGCTGGACGGGATCGGGCGCTGAACGGGACTGGGCGTCATTCTCGGGCTTGACCCGAGAATCTCGGGAAAGCGAGGCGCGGGAGCCTCCTTCGGCAGGAGATGCCCGGATCAAGCCCGGGCATGACGGCTGGGCCGTCGTCAGCCCTTGTGCCGCGCGAGAAAGCGATCCATCCGCGCCAGCCCGTCCCGCAGCACTTCGGTCGGGACGCCGATGCCGATGCGGATGTGGTTCTCGATGCCGAACCAGCTGCCGGCAACGACGAAGACGCTCTCCTCCTCGCGCAGCTTCTGCGAGAAGACCTCCGAGGGCATGGCGAGCGGATAGCGCAGGAAGGCCATGCCGCCGGCCTGCGGGCGCCGCCAGGACCAGTCATTGTGCTGCGCCATCCATTGCGCCACGAGATCGGCGTTGCTGCGCAGCAAATCGCGGCCGTGCGCGAGCAGGCGTCCGCGCGTCTCCGGGCGCATCACTTCCTCGGCAAGGATCTGGCTGAGGATGCCGCTGCCGATCGTGGTGTAGTCCTGCCGCTCGGCCGCCGACGTCACGACTTCGGCCGGCGCGACGATCCAGCCGAGGCGCAGCCCCGGGCAGGCGAAGGATTTCGACAGGCTCGAGGTGACGACGACCTTGGGATAGCTGCCCCAGAGGGTTTCGGTCTCGCCACCGTCGATCTCGCCGCCGCGATAGATCTCGTCGACCATCAGCCAGGCGTCGTTGCGCCGGGCGGCCTCGACGAGGGCGGCGCGGCTTGCGGCCGAGAGCACGCTGCCGGTGGGGTTGGCGGGGTTGGTGACGGCGATCGCCTTGGCGCCGGCCGCGACCTTGGCGAGGCCGGTGGGATCGATCTGCCAGTCGGTGTCGCCCGACAATTCGAGCCGGCGGATGTCGAAGCCGAGCGCGCGGCCGAGCCCGTCGATCTGCATGAAGTTCGGCAGGGCGAAGACCAGCGCGTCGCCGGGCTCGAACAGCGCCATCAGGGCGATCATCGTCGCCTCGGAGGAGCCGTTGGTGACGAGCACGTTGGCTGCGGTGGCGCCGGGATACCAGGAGGCGATGTTGGTGCGCAGGTCCGGCCGGCCATCGGTCCAGCCATAGCCGAGCGGCTGCTTCAGCAGGTCGCGCGCGGCCTCGCCGCCCAGAATATCTTCGATCGACCAGGGATGGACGCCGCTCTCGGTCAGGTTGATCTCGACGTCGTTCTCGAAGAGCGTCTGGTTCCGCTCCATCTGGAAAATGTCGAACTTCACGCGAGCCTCCCGCCTTGCGGCCTGTCGCCTGCCGCCGGGGCGGCAAGGCTGTGCCGGCCATCTGTGCAGGCGGGGAAGGAACGGGTCAAGGCAAATTTGGACAACAAGTCCAATTTAGATTTTGTGTTTATTCTGCGTCTGCGCCCGGTTTCGTAGCGCGCTCGTCACACGGAATTTCGAAAGTGAAGGGTGACCTATCTGGCTGCGGATTTTCTCTCCGCCTTGCCGGGAACCGACGCCGCCCTATATCCGTTGGCCAGCCATGTTTGAATCGCCGATGCCTACCTCGAATTTCCGCTTTCCCGGTGTCCTGAACTCCCAGGAACTGCTCGTCGCAGAAGCCGTTCAGGCCAGGGCCTGGGCCGCGATCGGGCATGACGACAGGCTCGATAGCGAGCTGGAGTCCGAGGCCCGCGACCGGCTGGGACGGATCATCCTGCGCCTGATGTCGAATGCCTCCGACTCAGTGTCGGACCTGACTTCGGCTGCGGTGGCCGAGTTCAAGGCGACCCGGCCGACGATCCGTGTCGAGTTGTCCGGGCCGAAGGGCGGCTAGCGCCGGCCGATTTTCCACGGAAACACCTCGTCATCCCGGGCTTGCCCCGGGATCCATCGAGGGGCGCTGTGCTCTACGATGGATCCCGGATCTCCGCTTCGCTGCGTCCGGGATGACGCGTGTCGTGTGACTTAGCTTAGCCCGCTCAATGCGCGGCCATGTCGAGCGGGGGCTCGACATCGTCCGTGATCGGATTGGCGAAGGGGTTCTTGGCGCGGAAGGCCGCGAACTCGTCCTTAGCTGCCTTGAGCAGGGCAGGGTCGTTCAGCACGTCCGTGGCGACGCCGGCCATGGCCTTTGCCGCGAGCGCCAGGCCCTTATGGGCCGCCGGCGCGAGACCCTGCGCGACGAGCTGCCAGGAATGGCCGGGCGTGCCGATCGCGTAGCAGGCGGTGCGGCACTGCACGGTCGGGACGACCCAGCTCACCGTGCCGACATCGGTCGAGCCGACCGAGGTGTCGTTGCCGGCGCCCAGCGGATAGATCTCGTCGCTCAGCGCCTCGCCCTCCTTCGGCTTCAGGTCGAAGCGGCCATAGGCGGCGGCGATGTCCTGCGGGCTCAGCGTCTTCTGGAACTTGGCGGCGAAGGCATGGTCGGCCGCGTCGAAGCCGGGGCCGCCCAGCGCCAGCAGATTGGCCTGCATCGTCTCTTCCAGCGGGCGGTTACCGACGAGATTGGCATCGCCCGAGAGCTGCTTGATCGCGACGGTGGTCTCGCTCATCAGGGCAGCGCCCTCGGCGATCTTCTTCACGCGGGCGACGAGCTCCCACATTTCGGAGAGCGTGGCGGCGCGGATGAGCTGGCGGGTCGTTGCTGTGGCCTGCACGACATTGGGGGCGATACCGCCGGCATTGATGATCGCGTAATGCACGCGCGCCGTCGAAGGCATGTGCTCGCGCATGTAGTTGACGCCGATATGCATCAGCTCGACCGCATCGAGCGCCGAGCGGCCGAGATGCGGAGCCGCGGCAGCATGAGAGGCGCGGCCGGAGAAGGTGAACTCGATCTCGACGCAGGCGAGCGAGAAGGCGCGGTTGACGCCGTTGAACGAGGCGGGGTGCCAGCACAGGGCGATATCGACATCGTCGAAGGCGCCGGCCCGCACCATGAAGCCCTTGGCCGAGCCGCCTTCTTCCGCCGGGCAACCATAGTAGCGCACGCGGCCCTTGAGCCCGTTGGCGGCGAGATAGTCCTTCACCGCGGCGGCGGCGAGCAGCGAGGCGGAGCCCAGCATGTTGTGGCCGCAGCCATGGCCGTTGCCGCCCTTTTCGACCGGGGTCTCGGTCGCGTTGCCGGCCTCCTGGCTCAGGCCCGGCAAGGCATCGAACTCGCCCATGATCGCAATGACCGGGCCGCCTTCACCGGCTTCGCCGATGACCGCGGTCGGGATGCCGGCGATGCCGGTGGTGACGCGAAAACCTTCGCTCTCCAGCATGGCACCGTGCTCGGCGGCCGAGCGGACCTCCTGATAGTTCAGCTCGGGCATGTGCCAGATGCGGTCAGAGAGCCCGAAATAGGCCGGGGCCTTGTCGTCGACCCGACGCCAGACATCCTTGCTGTTGCTCATGGGTAGGTTCCTCCTGCTCGGGTCGTGCGGCCCGATTCCGTGCCGGTTTCTGGCATGTTGCGCGTGCGGCTCACAAGCGGGCTGGCAGCAGGGTTCGCCTGCGTTGGCGGCAGAGGCGGGTGATCTCCTAGAGATTTGTCGTCGCAAGATCGGCCTTCGCGTTCCGCGCTCGAAGTATCAGTCCGCTGGGTCGAATACTTTCAGTTTGAAATCATTCTATTGTCGAGGCCGCCGAGCATTCGTTCGTCCAACTCATCTATTTCGGCCAGGTTACGTTTTCGCGCTTTCTCTCGGGTGTGGTTTCTGCGATAGGGCGAGCCACATCTTCATAAGACAGCGCTGACATGAAACACCATTCCTTCCGGATCGCCTCCCTCGCCGTCGTTCTCGCGCTCGGCTCCTTTGCGTCGCCCACACTGCGGGCCCAGGAAGAGCCGGCGGCACAGCCGGCTCCCGCCGCGCCGCAGCGCCCCGCGCCCCGTCCGGCGCCGAAGCCTGCGCCCAAGCCGGCCCAGCCCGTCGCGCAGGCGCCGGCCTCTCCGGTTGCGCCGAGCGTCAGCCAGCCTGCCGCACAGGCTGCGACGCTGCCGAACGGCGCCACCGCGATCAACGAGACCTATGGCGACTGGACCGTCGATTGCCGGATCGTCGAGCGGCAGCGGCTCTGCGTGCTCTTGCAGTCGCAGGGCAACAGCCAGACCGGCCAGCGCGTCTTCGCCATCGAATTGCGCGCGCCGAAGGACGGGCGGGCAGAGGGCACGATCCTGTTCCCGCACGGGATGAAGCTGGAGAACGGCGCGGTGCTCAGGCTCGATGACAAGGACCTCGGCCAGGGCCTGCGCTTCTCGACCTGCCTGGCGCAGGGCTGCCTGCTGCCGATCTCGTTCCCGACGGTTGCGACCGATGCGATGAAGGCCGGCAAGGCATTGACGGTCGCGGCGCTGAACCTGTCGAACAACGAGCCGGTCTCGTTCAACGTCTCGCTGGGCGGTTTCGGCGCGGCGCTCGACCGCATCGCGCAGATCGACAAGTAGCCGGCAATCGGACCGGCTGTCTGATTGGTGGTTTTCCTCGCTCGGCCGCGTGACCGTAGCGGAAACCACCAAAGCCGGCCGGAGCGACATAGAAATTTGGCTCGTTCTGCCAGTGCTTCCGTGCATGATCGGCGGCACTGGGAGTTCGGGCCAATTTCATGACAACAGATCCGCGCCTGCCGTTTCTCGCCGAGCTGGAGAAGAAGATCCTCTGGCTGGCTTCGTGGACGATCCACAACGCCAACCATATCCGCCAGAGCGATGACGGGATGAAGGTCGGCGGGCACCAGGCCTCCTCGGCCTCGCTCGCCACGATCATGACGGCGCTCTACATGGCGGCGCTGAAGCCGCAGGACCGGGTGGCTGTAAAGCCGCATGCTTCGCCGATCTTCCATGCCATCAACTACCTGATGGGCCTGCAGACGCGCGAGAAGCTCGAGAATTTCCGTGGCTACAAGGGTGCGCAAAGCTACCCCTCGCGCACCAAGGATATCGACGATGTCGATTTCTCGACGGGCTCGGTCGGCCTCGGTGTCGCGCAGACTTTGTTCTCCTCGCTGACGCAGGATTACGTGAAGGCGCATGGCTGGGCGAAGGACCGGCCGGAAGGCCGCATGGTCTCGCTGATCGGCGATGCCGAGCTCGACGAGGGCAATATCTTCGAGGCCCTGATGGAGGGCTGGAAGCACGGCCTGCGCAATACCTGGTGGATCATCGACTATAACCGCCAGTCGCTCGACGCGGTGATCCGCGAGGGGCTCTACGACCGGTTCGAGACGATGTTCCGCAATTTCGGCTGGGACGTCGTCACGCTGAAATACGGCTCGCTCCAGCAGGCGGCCTTCAAGGAGAAGGGCGGCGAGCGGCTGAAGGCCTGGATCGATTCCTGCCCGAACCAGCTCTATTCGGCGCTGACCTTCCAGGGCGGCGCGGCCTGGCGCAAGCGCCTGATGGACGATCTCGGCGATCAGGGGCCGGTCACCACGCTGATCGAGAAGCGCTCCGACGCCGAGCTCTCCAAGCTGATGTGCAATCTCGGCGGCCATGACCTGCCGTCGATCCTCGAAGCCTTCGAGGCGATCGATCATGACCGGCCGGTCTGCTTCCTCGCCTATACGGTGAAGGGCTTCGGCCTGCCCATCGCCGGGCACAAGGACAACCATGCCGGGCTCATGACCAAGGAGCAGCTCGACGGCTTCCGCAAGGCCAACAACATCCGCCCCGGCCATGAATGGGACCTGTTCGAGGGCCTTGGCCCGTCCGAGAGCGAAATGAGGGCCTTCCTCGACACCGTGCCGTTCTTCTCGCAGGGGCGGCGACGCTTCTCGGCTCCGAAGCTGCCGGTTCCGGACAAGCTGGAGGCCGGCATCCAGCCCTCGATGTCGACCCAGATGGGCTTCGGCAAGGTGCTGGACGATCTCGCCAAGACGGGCGGGCCGCTGGCCGACCGGATCGTGACGACGGCCCCGGACGTCACCGTCTCGACCAATCTCGGACCCTGGGTGAACCGGCGCGGGCTCTTCGCCAAGGCGTCGATGGCCGACACCTTCAAGGACGAACGCATTCCCTCGATGCAGAAATGGGAATTCTCGCCGAAGGGCCAGCATGTCGAGCTCGGCATCGCCGAGATGAACCTGTTCATCAATCTCTCGGCGCTCGGCCTGTCGCATTCGATCTTCGGCGAGCGGCTGATCCCGATCGGCACGCTCTACGATCCCTTCATCTCACGCGGGCTCGATGCGCTGAACTATGCCTGCTACCAGGATGCGCGCTTCATGGTGGTGGCGACGCCGTCGGGCGTGACGCTGGCGCCGGAGGGCGGCGCGCACCAGTCGATCGCGACGCCCTTGATCGGCATGAGCCAGGACGGGCTCTGCTCCTTCGAGCCGGCCTTCGTCGACGAGCTTTCCGTGATGATGCGCTGGTCCTTCGACTACATGCAGCGCGACGGCGAGGGCGATCCCGACGAGCGCACCTGGCTGCGCGACGAGACCGGCGGCTCCGTTTACTTGCGCCTCTCGACCCGGCAGGTCGAGCAGCCGAGCCGGGGGATGACGCCGGAGCTGGAGCGCGCCATCATCGACGGTGCCTATTGGCTCAGGAAACCCGGCCCGAATGCTTCCGTGGTCATCGCCTATACCGGCGCGGTGGCGCCGGAGGCGATCGAGGCGGTCGGGCTCTTGTCCGAGGACCGGCGCGATGTCGGCCTGCTTGCGATCACCTCGGCGGACCGGCTCAATGCCGGCTGGCAGGCGGCGGAGCGGGCGCGCCAGCGCGGCAATCACGAGGCGACGAGCCATGTCGAGCGGCTGCTCGGCGAACTCTCGCGCGATTGCGGGATCGTCTCGGTGCTGGACGGGCATCCGGCGACGCTGGCCTGGCTCGGCAGCGTCCATGGCCACAAGCAGAAGGCGCTCGGCGTCGAGCATTTCGGCCAGACCGGCACGGTCGCCGATCTCTACCGCCATTTCGGCATCGACGCGAACGCGATCGTGCATGCGGCGAATGCGGCGGCGCCGGGGCGGCCGGTGCGTTATCTCCGGGCGCTGCCGGAGTAGGGCGCTTCAATGAAGGGTGTCATCCCGTGCGCGCTGCGGCATGCAATGCCGCTGCGCAGACACGGGACCGCATAACGAGAAGGCGCCTTTTCCTGAGGACGGTCCCGTGTCTGCGCAGCAGCGTTTCACGCTGCAGCGCACGGGATGACAAGCGCCCTTCACGATAGGCGCCTGTGAGAAAGCGCCCTTCAGAACCGCGGCGTCGAAAACGTATTCGCGAACGGGTTCACGCCCGCGCCGATGCGGCCGGGCAGGGTGCCCTCGCCATAAAGCTCGCCCGTGCTGGCATAGACCGGCGAGGCCGACATGTGCTGGCTGGCGTAACGGTTCAGCGAGCCGACCGGCACGACATTGCCGGGATCGAGATAGCTGCGCTTCTGGACGGTGACGCGCAGCGGGCCGCGGCGGTTCTGTGCTTCGGCGATGCTGACCATCACCGTCGAGGCCGCAGCAGTGACTGCGAGGATGGCGGCAGCGCGCTTGAACGACATCATGACGGCAATCTCCGGGAGCGGATCGATCCGCTCGATGTAAGCATCCAAAAACCGGTGCAAAGACTAGCACCGCGTCGTTAACAACTTTGTTAGCGCTCGCGGCGGGGCTTTTTCATGCGACGCGGGCGCGGCTCGGGTGTTGGCTCGGCGGTCGCGGTCTTCATGCGCAGGGCCGGCATCGTGCCATCCGCGTCCAACCAGGAGACCTTGCGGCCGGTCGCCGCGAGGCGCGGCGTGGCGCAGCCCGGCTGGCGCTGGAGTTCGCTGCGGGCGAAAGCGGCGCGCAATTCGGGCTCGGCGCCGGCATTGGCGAGGTCGAGCCGGTCGATCAGGCAGGTCAGTTGCTTGCGGTCGCTGGGCTTGGCGCCGGCACACCACCAGCCGCTCATCGCGAAGGGCGCGTCGGGCCCGACTGTGCGAAAAGCGAGGCAGGCGCGGGTTTCCGTACCGCTGCCGAGGACGATATCGGCGGTTTCGAGCGGGCCGAAGCGGGTCTCGATCACGGCGGGAGTGCTGCCGCGTTCGACGGCAAGGCTGCGGAGCGCCGCGGCATGAACCAGCGCGACGGTGAAGGAGCCGGAATGGGCGGCAATGCCGTCGCCCGTCTGCAGGCGCAGCGAAAGATGGGGAGCGGAGCCTGCGAAGGCGCCGAAGCTCAGCAGGTCCTCGCGCTGGCTGCCGTCGCGGCTGCGGCGGGCTTCGATCGCGGGAGCTTCGCGGCCGAATTCGGGGGCTTCCAGATTGAAGATCGCGATCGGGCGGGCGATCGCGACCCAGTCGGCTTCCGTGGCAGCGAGGAGCGGCTTGCGATTGACGGCGGTCTGGGTGGTGGCGGCTGCCACGGGCGATGCCAGGCTGGCCAACTGGGACCGGCCTTCGCCATTCCCGGACAGTGCTGTGACGAGCGCGGCCGTCAGGCTGATGCCGCAAAGCGCGGCCGCGATGCGCCAGGCGAGGGCGCCCGGCAGGCCCAGACCGCTACGCGGCATGAGGCGGCGAAGGGCACGGGAGGCGATGCGGAAGGCGCTCTCGATCCGGTCGACACAGGTGATGAGAGCCGGCACGAGATCGATGGCTGCGACTCTTGTCGAGATGATGCGGCACCGAGCGCCGGCAACAGCCAAGCCCCGCCGCAATTGCTGCGACAGGGACCGGAATCGCTCCTTCATCTCGTCCGAACGCAAACGCAACCCGTCACTCCCGCGCGGCGCAAGGCCGGCCGCGCCATTCATCGTCAGGCGGGCAGGCTGGACGCCGAGAGTCGCCGCCGGGTTACCGGCGCCGGCCGATCGGCCAGCAGCGTGAACAGGAGGTCAACGAGCAGGGTTAACGGGCGGAGCCGGCACGGCTATGAGGAGGAGATTGACTTTTCGCCGTTCCCGGTGTTCTGACAAGGCGTGGTGCAAGGTTGCGCCGCCTAGCGAAGTTTTCAGCCCTTCGGGATTGGCTCTGTGACTGTCCGTCTGACGACGACGAAACTCACGACCAAAACGACGACCGGGAAAACCGGCCTGTCGCGCTGACGCTTCGCCTCGGTTCCGGGTCCATCTCCCCCCGGCGGGGAGAGATCGCCGAACCCGCCCGAAACCGGTGCGGGGCGGCCCCCAAAGGGAGACCCGAACCGCCTTATCCGCAAAGGATCACATCATGAGCTTCAAGGTCGCAGTCGTCGGAGCAACCGGCAATGTAGGCCGCGAGATGCTGGACATTCTCGCCGAGCGTGCCTTCCCCGTCGGCGAGGTCGTGGCGCTCGCCTCCTCGCGCTCGGTCGGCACCGAGGTTTCGTTCGGCGACAGGACGCTGAAGTGCAAGGCCTTGGAGCATTACGATTTCTCCGACACCGATATCTGCCTGATGTCGGCGGGCGGCGAGGTCTCGAAGGTCTGGTCGCCGAAGATCGGCGCGCAGGGCTGCGTCGTGATCGATAATTCCTCGGCCTTCCGCATGCATCCCGACGTGCCGCTGATCGTGCCGGAGGTGAATGCCGCCGCCGCTGCCGGCTTCACCAAGATGAACATCATCGCCAATCCGAACTGCTCGACTGCGCAGCTCGTGGTCGCGCTGAAGCCGCTGCACGACAAGTTCGGCGTCAAGCGCGTCGTCGTCTCGACCTATCAGTCGGTCTCGGGCGCCGGCAAGGAAGGCATGGACGAATTGTTCAACCAGACCCGCGCCGTGTTCTCGGCCGGCGAGGTCACCACCAAGAAGTTTCCGAAGCGCATCTCCTTCAACCTCATTCCGCATATCGACGTCTTCATGGAGGACGGCTTCACCAAGGAAGAGTGGAAGATGGTGGTCGAGACCAAGAAGATCCTCGACAAGAAGATCAAGCTGACCGCGACCTGCGTGCGCGTGCCGGTCTTCATCGGCCATTCCGAGAGCGTGAACATCGAGTGCGAGAAGCCGATCACCGCCGACGAGGCGCGCGAGGTGCTGCGCGCAGCCCCGGGTATCCTGGTGATCGACAAGCACGAGCCCGGTGGCTACATCACCCCGCATGAGGCGGCCGGCGAGGACGCGACCTATATCTCGCGCATCCGCGAGGACGCGACCGTCGAGAACGGCCTCGCCTTCTGGTGCGTCTCGGACAACCTGCGCAAGGGCGCGGCGCTGAACGCGGTGCAGATCGCCGAGGTTCTCGTCAACCGCAAGCTGATCCAGCCGCGCAAGCAGGCCGCCTGAGGCCAGCAACGCTATCCGACCCTGTCCGAAAGCCGGGCGGGTCACCGTAATGTCCACGCGCATGGGCGGGCGACCGTCTTTGCGTGTGGCTATGCCGGGCAAACAGGCTAAGGCTTGCGCAGTCCTTGCGCGTGAACCTTAGCCCTTGCCCAACGCTCCCCTTGATCAACCGCCGGTCGCCGCTCCGCATGACGGCAGATCGCTGCGCATCGACAATTCCGCGCGCGGCATCGCGCTGCTGCTGCTCTCATCGATTTTCATGTGCAGCGGCGACATCGCCTCCAAATACCTCGCGACGACCTTGCCGGCGCTTCAGATCACCTGGATGCGCTACGGCACCTTTGCCGCGATCATGCTCGTCACCATCAGCTTCACCGGCGGTTTCAGCAGGATGAAGACAAGCCGGCCCGGCCTGCAGGTGCTGCGGGCCCTCGGCGTGACGGTCTCCTCGATCCTGTTCGTGGCCGGGCTGCACGACCTGCCGATGGCGGACGCGACCGCGACCTCCTTCGTCTCGCCGCTCTTCGTGACGGCGCTGTCCATTCCCATCCTCGGCGAAATCGTCGGCTGGCGGCGCTGGCTTGCCACGATCGTCGGTCTGGTCGGCGTGCTGGTCGTGGTGCGCCCCGGCGGCGACGGCTTTCATGGCGCGTCGCTCTTCGTTCTCGGGTCGTCGTTCTTCTGGGCGTTTTCACTGATCGTGACCCGGATGATGAGCCGCACCGAGATCCCGGTGGTGACATTGGCCTATTCAGCCACAATCGGCTTCCTCCTGCTGTCGTTGGCCGTGCCGTTCAACTGGCAGACGCTCGATCTCAAGACGGTGCTGATCGGCCTCTTCATCGGCGGGATCTCGACGATCGGGCATATCTTCCTGATCCAGGCCTTCCGCTATGCGGATGCCTCGCTGCTGGCGCCCTTCGCCTATTCCCAGCTGCTCTGGTCCTCGATCTTCGGCTATCTGGTCTTCGCGGCGATCCCCGATGTCTGGACCTATGTCGGCGCGGCGATCATCGCGGCTTCGGGACTTTACACCGCCCATCGCGAGCGCATCCGCGCCAGGCAGGTCGCCGGCTGAGCTGCGCGACGTTCAGCCCCGCGTTTCATCTCGCCGCCTCAACGCATGGAGAACCCATGTTCTTTGCGCAGCGGAGCGTGGTCGAAACGACTAGAGTGACCGGCAGACTTCCCGCATCACCGCCCTCATTCGCGCCGAAGCCCTTGCCGCAACCTGTCGTTCCCCCATCCGAACCGACGACGGACAAGCCCGCAGGCTCGCTCCGGCGCGACAACGGCCTGCTCGGTATCGGCATCATGCTGCTCGCGACAGTGTTCCTGTCGGCGGGCGATGCGGCAGCGAAGTATCTCGCGACCAGCGTGCCGCCGCTTCATATCGTCTGGCTGCGTTACTTTACCTCGGGGCTGATGCTGCTGGCGATCGTCGGCATCAAGGGCGAGTGGGGCGCGCTTCGGACCCGGCGGCCTGGCATGCACCTGCTGCGCGGCTGCGGCGTGATCGGCTCCTCGATGCTGTTCGTCTCGGCGCTGAAGCTCTTGCCGATCGCGGATGCGACGGCGACCAGCTTCGTCGCGCCGCTCTTCGTGACGGCCCTGTCCATTCCGATGCTGGGCGAGCGTGTCGGCTGGCGGCGTTGGGCCGCGACGCTGGTCGGCCTGGCCGGCGTGCTGATCGTGGTCAGGCCGGGTGGCGCGGAATTCCAGCTCGCCTCGCTGCTGCCGGCGATCTCGGCCATGTGCTGGGCCTTCTCGCTGATCGTGACGCGCATGATGAGCGGGACGGAGAGCCCGCTCGCGACCGTCACCTATTCCACGGTCTTCGGGGCCTTGGTCATGGCGGCGCTGTTGCCATTGCACTGGGTGACCCCGACCTGGGAAATCGTCTGGGTCGGGCTCTTCATCGGCGCGGTCTCGACGGCGGGGCACTGGCTGGTGATCGCGGCCTTCCGCTATGCCGGGGCCTCGCTTCTGGCGCCGTTCTCCTATGTCCAGCTGTTCTGGGCCTCGCTCTTCGGCTTCCTGCTGTTCGCGACCCTGCCGGATATCTGGACCTGGGTCGGAGCGATCGTCATCGCCGCTTCCGGGCTCTATACCGCCCATCGCGAGCGCATCCGCGCCAGGCAGGTTGCTGGCTGAGGCTCAGCCCTGCGGCTTCACGCCGTAGCGGGCCATGAACATCGCCATGGCCGAGCCGACGACGCGTTCGATCTCCTCGTCGCTCGGCGCTGTACGGACGGCATTGAACAGGCGCGGGCGGGTCAGGGTCGACTGGCAAAGGTCGAGGAACTGGACGGCGGCGAGATAGGTGTCGTCGATCGCGAGCTTGCCCTCGGCGACCATGCGGTCGAGATAGCCCGCGATCAGCTTGGAGCCCAGCATCGGGCCGTTCTCGTAGAAGCCGCGGCCGAGGTCCGGCATGCGCTCGGCCACGCCGATCACCACGCGATGGGCGCTGACGGCGAGGTCGCCATTGATCATCCTGACGATGCAGCGGCCGAAGGTGGTCAGCGCGCGAACGGGATCGGAATCCTCGTTGAGGGCCTCGATCGCGCCGCGCTTCTGGGCCTCGCGCTCGCGCTGGATCAGTGCGACGAAGAGATGCTCCTTGTCCTCGAAATAGACATAGAGCGTGCCCTTAGAGACGTTCGCGGCGGCGGCGATGTCGCTCATGCTGGCGGCGTCGAATCCGCGCGAGGTGAAGACCTGCAAGGCGCCGTCCAGGATCTGGCGGCGCTTGTCGGGATCGGTGCCGGCGATCCGGCGATTGCGGGCACCCGTCTTTACCGGGCTTTCAGGGCTTTCCGACATTTCATTCCGGCCCGGTCTGCGGGCCCTGCATGGCAGCTGCGAAAAAGAATCGAACCAACCGGTTCGATTTGACTTGATATGCATCATGCCCCGCGCTATTTCAAGCGCAATCGAACCGGTTGGTTCGAATTGACATGCAGGACGCCCAATGTCTGCTGAAACCGCCACCGAACACCGCCGTGACCGGCTGAAGCTGGTCGATGCCAAGGCCGAGACCGCCCAGCCGGCGGCCGAGCCAGCCACCGCCCGCGACGCGCAGGCGAAGAGTGCGCCGTCTGAAGCCACCGAGGCCAAGGGCAAATCCGGAAAGAGCCCGCTGAAGCGCGGCGCGCTGCTCATCGTGGGCGCGGCCGTCGTAGGGGCCGGGCTCTGGTACGGCATCGACTGGTGGCGCAATGGCCGCTTCATCGTCTCGACCGACGATGCCTATGTCGGCGCCGAGATGGCGACCGTCTCGGCCAAGCTCTCGGCCAATATCGCGTCCGTCTCGGCGCGACAGAACCAGGAGGTCAAGGCCGGGCAGCCGCTCGTCGCGCTTGATGATGGCGACTGG
This sequence comes from Allobosea sp. GW821-FHT09G06, assembly GCF_059416005.1. Taxonomy (NCBI): domain Bacteria; kingdom Pseudomonadati; phylum Pseudomonadota; class Alphaproteobacteria; order Hyphomicrobiales; family Alloboseaceae; genus Allobosea; species Allobosea sp. GW821-FHT09G06. Next base: position 718,915 of record NZ_JBWKOI010000001.1, read on the forward strand.
CGCATCGCGCTGGACAGCGCCCGCGCCAAGACCGCGACGGCGCAGGCGACGCTCGCCCGCATCGACAGCCAGGTCGAGGCCGCGCGCGCGGCCCAATTGCAGGCGCAGGCGCAGCAGAATTCGGCCGAAGCCGCAGTGACGCGCACGGCTGCCGATTTCGAGCGTGCCAACAGCCTTGCCGCCAAGTCCTACGGCTCGCAGGCGACGCTCGATGCCGCCACGGCCGGGCGCGATCAGGCCGTTGCCGCGGTGGCGAGCGCCAAGGCCGGGGTCGTGCAGGCGCAGGCCAATATCAAGGTTCTGGAGGCGCAGCGCATCGAGGCCGCCCGGCAGATCGACGAGCTGAAGGTCGCCGAGCAGAAGGCCGAGCGCGACCTCTCCTTCATGAAGATCGCGGCGCCGATCGACGGTGTCATTGCGAATACCAATGTCCAGATCGGCGACCTCGTTGGCGCCGGCAAGCGCCTGATGTCGATCGTTCCGCTCGATCAGGTCTATGTCGACGCCAATTTCAAGGAAACACAGGTCGGGCCGCTGAAGACCGGCGACAAGGCGAGCATCACCGTCGATGCATTGCCGGGGCAGGTCTTCCACGGCACGGTCAGCGGCATCGCCGGCGGCACCGGCTCGGTCTTCACGCTGCTGCCGCCCGACAATGCGACCGGCAACTTCACCAAGATCGTCCAGCGCGTGCCCGTGCGGATCACGCTCGACAAGGATGCGACGGCCAAGCACGTGCTGCGGCCGGGCATGTCGGTCGTGGTCTCGATCGATCCGCGACCGGCAGGCCAGCGCTGATCAAGCGCATTGATGAAGCGGGTCATCCCGCACGCGCTGCGGCACGAAGTGCTGCTGCGCAGATGCGGGACCGCGAGACGAGAAGCTACCGATTCCCGGCGCTGTGAGGGCGCCTCGTTCTGATGACGGTCCCGTGTCTGCGCAGCAGCACTTCGTGCCGCAGCGCGCACGGGAAGACAGCCCCGAGGAAAGGTAGGCCAGCATGGCCACCGCGACCCTGAATGCGCCGGCGGGAGCGCCCCCGGCTTCGGACGCCGTCCCCTTGCGCCGGATCTTCGCCTTCATGGCGATGGTCTTCGGCATGTTCATGGCGATCCTCGACATCCAGATCGTCTCGGCCTCGCTGGCGGAGATCCAGGCCGGCCTGTCCGCCTCGTCCGACGAGGTCGCCTGGGTCCAGACCGCCTATCTGATCGCCGAAGTCATCATGATCCCGCTGTCGGGCTATCTCAGCCGGGCGCTGTCGACGCGGGTGTTCTTCTCGATCGCGGCCGCGGGTTTCACCATCGCCAGCGTGCTCTGCGCGCAGGCGACCTCGATCAACGAGATGATCCTGTGGCGGGCAGTGCAGGGCTTCATCGGCGGCGGCATGATCCCCGGCGTCTTCGCGGCGGCCTTCACCATCTTCCCGCCCTCGAAGCGGCCGGTGATCTCGCCATTGATCGGTCTCGTCGCGACGCTGGCGCCGACGATCGGCCCTACCGTCGGCGGCTATCTCAGCCATGCTTTCTCCTGGCACTGGCTGTTCCTCGTCAATGTCGTGCCCGGCATCGGCGTGACCATCGCGGCCTGGACGCTGATCGATTTCGACAAGCCCGATCACAGCCTGATCAAGCGCTTCGACTGGCTCGGGCTCGCCGCCATGGCGGCCTTCCTCGGCAGCCTCGAATATGTGCTGGAGGAGGGGACGCGGCTCGACTGGTTCCAGAGCCATGAGATCGTGTTCTTCTCGGTCGTGATGGTCGTGGGCGCGGTGCTGTTCTTCTGGCGGGCGCTGACGCGCGACGATCCGCTGGTCGATCTCTACGCCTTCAGGAATCGCAACTTCGCCTTCGGCTCGCTGTTCTCCTTCACCATGGGCATCGGCCTCTACGGGCTGACCTATCTCTACCCGGTCTATCTCGGGCGCATCCGCGGCTATGACGCACTGATGATCGGCGAGACGATGTTCGTCACCGGCCTGTGCATGTTCCTGACGGCACCGATCGCCGGGCGCCTTTCAACCAAGCTCGACCCCCGCGTGATGATGATGATCGGCTTCGGCGGCTTCGCGGTCGGCACCTGGTGGGCCTCCTTCATCACCTCGGACTGGGATTTCTACGAGCTTCTCGTTCCGCAGATTCTGCGCGGCTGCTCGCTGATGCTGTGCATGGTGCCGATCAACAACATCGCGCTCGGCTCGCTGCCGCCGCAGCAGCTCAAGAACGCGTCCGGCCTCTACAACCTCACCCGCAATCTCGGCGGCGCCGTCGGGCTCGCGGTGATCAACACGATGCTGAACACCCGCACCGACCTGCACATCACCCGCCTGCACGAGATGGTGGCGGCCGGTCGCGGCGTGGCGGAGGAGGCGATCGCCAATACGGCGCAGCGCTTCATCGACTATGGCGACGCGGCGCAGACGATGGCGCTCGCCCTGATCAACCAGCGGGTCCACAAGCAGGCGCTGGTCATGGCCTTCGGCGATGTCTTCCTCGGCCTGACCATGATCTTCGCGAGCCTGGTCGTGATGGCGCTGTTCCTGCGCAAGCCGCCGCAGCCCGTCGCGGGCGGCGGAGGCGGTGGCCACTAGCGTGTTTCCACGCTGAGCTTTCGGTTGCGCAGCCGTCAGGAATGGCGTCCGTCAAAGCCGTCGTCATGCGCGCTAAGCAGGGCGTCGACGCCGCGGTCACGCGGTTGTGCTGTGGACGCTACCCGGTGCCGCAGCAGCGTAGATTGACATCTGAGCGGTGTTTTGCCAAAAATGGCAGTAATATCAGTAGTTTAGAGGTTTTCTAAACTACGCTGCCGAGGTTCGGCGTGTGGAAGGCGTTACAATGAGCGTTCTGGCGAGCAAGGATCACGATCACAAGCCCGTGGCGGGCGATCATATCCCGTGGCCGCAGAAAAACCCGTCGACCTGCCCGATCAGCGCCGTGAAGGCGCGGTTGCGGACGGCGGGCCTCAGGCCCACGCGCCAGCGCATGGCTCTGGGTTGGCTGCTCTTCGCCAAGGGCGACCGCCATGTCAGCGCCGAGATGCTCTATGAGGAAGCGCTGCGGGCGCGCGAGCCGCTTTCGCTCGCGACCGTCTACAACACGCTGCGCCAGTTCTCGGAAGCCGGCCTGCTGCGTCAGGTCTCCGTTTCCGGTCCGAAGACCTTCTTCGACACCAACGTGTCGGAGCACCACCATTTCTACAACGAGGACGACGAGACCGTCACCGACATCCCGGGCTCGATGATCCAGGTCGCGGGCCTGCCGGAAGCACCGGAAGGCATGGTGATCTCGTCGGTCGAGGTCATCGTCCGCTTGCGCAGCGCCGATGGCGAGGAAGTCGAGACCAAGCGGGTGGTGGGCCACCACGCGTGATCGTCTGCTCCTGCAACGTTCTGTCCTGCGGCCAGATCAAGGGGACAATCGCTGCTGACGGCAGCGGGCCCCGGACGGCCGGCGAGGTCTACGATTGCCTGGGCTGCAGCCCGGATTGCGGGCGTTGCGCGCGCGAGGTCCGGGCCCTTCTGGCCGAAGCCCGCGCGGTCTGCGCGACGCAATGCGGCAGCTGCGCCAGCCGCGAGGTCGAGTGCGCGGTGCATGTTTCGGTTGGCATCATGCTCGAAGGGATCGAGCTGAACGACGAGAGCATCGCGGCCTGAGCGCTGCCTTGATCACTTGATCGATCAAAAGCGCCGAGACCACCTTTTTACCTCTTCACTTCCGGGCAGGCCGCGTCTACATTAGGATCATTCTAATGTGGATTGCGGAGTGCACCCGATGAAGGGCGACAAGAAGGTCATCGAATATCTAAACAAGGGGCTGCGCTCGGAGCTCACCGCCATCAACCAGTACTGGCTGCATTACCGCATGCTGGATAACTGGGGCTTGAAGGACATGGCCAAGACCTGGAAGAAGGAATCGATCGAGGAAATGGTCCATGCCGACCGCTTCGTCGACCGCATCCTTTTCCTCGAGGGTTTCCCGAACCTGCAGACGCTCGACCAGCTGCGCATCGGCGAGACCGTCAAGGAAGTGATCGAATGCGATCTCAAGGCCGAGATCGAGGCTCGCTCGCTTTATCAGGAAGCGGCGAAGTACTGCCGCGAGGTCGGCGACTTCCCGTCCGAGGACCTGTTCAAGGCCCTGATGAAGGATGAGGAAGGCCATATCGACTTCCTGGAGACCCAGCTCGACCTCATCGGCCGCATCGGCATCGAGCTCTACACCCAGAAGCATATCGGCGGCCTGGAAGGCGACGACCACGGTCACTGAGTCCGGGTTGACGCGTGCCGCTCCGGCGGCGCGCGTTCTGCAAGGCTTGCCACGCCAAATGAAAAGGCCCGCCATTGGCGGGCCTTTGTTATTTTCAGCGAAGCTGCGTGACGTCAGATGAAGCTGACGTCGGCGGCTTCCGGGCCCTTGCGGCCGGTGCGGATCGAGAAGCGTACGCGCTGCCCGTCCATCGGCGGCTGCAGGCCGCTACGGCCGAGCGACGAGACGTGCAGGAACACGTCCGGGCCGCCCTTGTCCGGGGCAATGAAGCCGAAGCCGCGATCCGAGTTGAAGAACTTCACGGCGCCATCATAGGGGCCTTCCACCGGGCCGCTATTGCGATCCTGGAAGCCGCCGCCGCCACGCGGGCCGCGATCGCCGCCGCCGAAGCCGCCGCGATCACCACCGCCGTAGCCGCCGCGATCGCCGCGGTCGTTATAACCACCGCGATCGCCGCCGAAGCCGCCGCGATCCCGGTCGCCATAGCCGCCACCGCCGCCGAAATCATCGCGCGGAGGACGGGGCGAGAAGGCGCGGGGAGCCGGCGCGGTCTGCGTGGCGGTGGAGGCGTCGATCTCATGGACCGCGACGACCTGAAGGCCGCGGCGGCCTTCGCCGAGATCGGCGACGATCGTCGCGCCGGGCAGCAGGTCCTGCTGATCGAGCGGGCCGATGGCCGAGACATGCAGGAAGACATCGCCCGAACCGTCGGAGGGCGATGCGAAACCGAACCCCTTCTCGGGGTCGAACCACTTGACCTTGGCTTCGATGTTTTCGTGCGTGACGAAGGGTTGGGCAGCGGGAGGCTTGCGACGATCGAACATGGATCTTCAAATATGAGTGACCGGGAGCACGCAACTTAGCTCATGCCGGGCGCGCCGTCATCGGGGTCAATGCGAAATTATTGCACGACATTTTACGGCGTTATAGTGGTTTTTTCGCCCCCGTCCCCAACGTCATGTTGGGCCGGATGCATGCGCCCGATGCATGCGATGGCCGCTTGAAAGCTTGATGTTTCCGCAGACCCGGCGAAAATGCCGCAGGTCGCGGACTTGCAATCATGCGCACCTCATACGATGTGATGAGCGAGTTAGGGAAGACAACGCCTCCTGGTCGGTAAGCGCGACACATGCGCTGTTCAGGAGATGAAATTTGGTTCGTTCGCGACAATCCGGCAAGAAGGCCGGCGATGGCGTGATCCGCAGGCTCTGGCCGACGGAGCGCGATCTTTTCAAGGAGCATCTGCTCAGGCTCGATGCCGTCACGCGCCACCAGCGTTTCGGCACGGCGGTCAATGACGCCTTTCTTGAGAACTATGCCAGGACGACGTTCGGCGTCGGCGGCCTGGTCTATGCCTATGTGGTCGATGGCGTGGTGCGCGGCGCAGCGGAATTGCGCGGCCTCGACGACATCATCGCGCTGACCGGTGAGGCCGCCTTCAGCGTCGAGACGCCCTGGCGGCGGCGCGGCGTCGGCTCGCAATTGTTCGGGCGCCTGATCACGGCGGCGCGCAATCGCAGCGTCCGCACGCTCTATCTGACCTGCCTGCCGGAGAACGCGGCCATGCGCCGGCTCGCGGCGAAGTTCGAGGCCGACCTCGTCGGCGGCTATGCCGATGTCGAGGGCGTGATCGCGACCGGTGGTCCGACGCCCTTCACGATCCTCGACGAAGCCCTCGATAATGCGAAGGGCTTCGCGACCATGGCCCTGTCGATCCAGAAGAGCTTCTGGCCAACGGCCTTTCTCCCGCGTGCTCCCGGCGCCTGAGCCGGGCCTAGCGGCTGAGGGACAGCGAGGCGCCGGACTTCGTGACGGCGCCGTCCAGCCCGCCTGAGCCGGAGTTGCGCAGCCGGGCCGCGACCGTGCCGCCCTGCTGGTAGAGGTAGACCTCGCCATCCCGGAAATCCCAGGCCGAAATCTTCTGCAGGTCCTTATTCGTGCAGCCGGAGGACGATGCGCGATAGAGATCGAGCGTCGGGCTGCTCGACAATTGCACGCGGCAGGAGCCGCCGGTCGCCTCGCGCGCCGTCCAGCCACCGACCATGCTGTCGCGGCTGGCCGAGGGGCGCGGCGCCGCTGCCGGGGCTGAGCCGAGGCCGGCGACCTGGTTGTTGCTGCCGCGCAGGCCGGGGTCCTGCACCGGCTGGCCGGTCGGCGGCAGAGGCTGGGCCTGCGGCGCGCCGCCGGCATTGGCATCGAAGAACGGATCCTGAGGCGGGGGCAGGGCGCCACCGCCCTGCGGGCCGCCTGCTATTGGATAGCCACCGGCTTGCGGGGGCGCAGCCGGATAGCCGCCGGGCGGCGGCAAGGGTTCCGAGGTGATCGGAGCTGAACTGATCGGCGGCGCGGACGGCAGGGGTTGACTGTAGGAGGGCTGGTTCATCACCGGCCCACTGAAGCGCTGCGAACCGGCGCAGGCGGTCAGTGCCAGCAGAGGCAGCAGGGCGGCCGCGCGGGCGAGGGCGGCGGTCGATGCGGTCTTGATCGTCGTCGTCATCAGGCGCGGTTTCCGATCTGGTCAGCCGAACGTTGCGTCACTATCAGGAAACGCGATGAACGCGGCATGAGCATGATCTAGCGCAGGCCAGCGGCATTGCGAACCCTCGATATCGGCTCCGGTTCCCGGCCGCCGGGCTCAATCCCATGAAAATGGCCTGCGCGCGGGTGCGGCAGGCCATTTTCGATCTCACTCCGAAGGGGAGCGTCTCAGCCCGCCTTGCGCTTGTTCTGCCGGTTAGCGACGAGGTCGTCGACGACCGCGGGATCGGCGAGCGTCGAGGTGTCGCCGAGCGCGCCGAATTCGTCCTCGGCGATCTTGCGCAGGATGCGGCGCATGATCTTGCCGGAGCGGGTCTTGGGCAGGCCCGGCGCGAACTGGATCAGGTCCGGCGAGGCGATCGGGCCGATTTCCTTGCGGACATAGGCGACGAGGTCCTTGCGCAGCGTGTCGCTCGGCTCCTCGCCACTCATCAGCGTGACATAGGCATAGATGCCCTGGCCCTTGATGTCGTGCGGGTAGCCGACGACGGCCGCTTCAGAGACCGACGGATGCGCGACGAGAGCCGATTCGACTTCGGCCGTGCCCATGCGGTGGCCGGAGACGTTGATGACGTCGTCGACGCGGCCAGTGATCCAGTAATAGCCGTCGGCATCACGCCGGCAGCCGTCGCCGGTGAAGTACTTGTTCGGATAGGTCGCGAAATAGGTTTCCTCGAAGCGCTTGTGGTCGCCATAGACCGTGCGCATCTGGCCGGGCCAGCTCTCGGCGATGACGAGGTTGCCCTCGCAGGCGCCTTCCAGGACCTTGCCCTCGGCATCGACGATCTCGGGCTTGACGCCGAAGAAGGGCCGCGTCGCCGAGCCCGGCTTGAGCTGGGTCGCGCCTGGCAGCGGCGTGATCAGGATGCCGCCGGTCTCGGTCTGCCACCAGGTGTCGACGATCGGGCAGCGGCGCTCGCCGACGACGCGGTGATACCACTCCCAGGCTTCCGGATTGATCGGCTCGCCGACCGAGCCGAGCAGGCGCAGCGACTTGCGCTTGGTCTTCTTCACCGGCTCCTCGCCGGCGCCCATCAGCGAGCGGATCGCGGTCGGCGCGGTGTAGAAGGTGTTGACCTTGTGCTTGTCGATGACCTCCCAGAAGCGCGAGATCGTCGGATAGGTCGGGATGCCCTCGAACATCAGCGTGGTCGCGCCGTTGGCGAGCGGCCCGTAGAGGATGTAGCTGTGGCCGGTCACCCAGCCGACATCGGCCGTGCACCAGTAGATGTCGCCGTCATGGTAGTCGAAGACATACTGGTGGGTGATCGCGGCATAGACGAGATAGCCGGCCGAGGTGTGCAGCACGCCCTTCGGCTTGCCGGTCGAGCCCGAGGTGTAGAGCAGGAAGAGCGGATCCTCCGCCTTCATCTCGGCCGGAGGGCAATGGCCGGAGACCTTGGCGGCCTCGTCATCGTACCAGACGTCGCGGCCGTCCTTCATGGTGACGTTGCCGCCGGTGCGCTTGACGACGATGACGGTGCCGATGCCGCCCTTCACCTTGTCGTCGGCGGTGTCGACATTCTTCTTGAGCGGCACGGCGCGGCCACCGCGCAGGCCTTCATCAGCAGTGATGACGATCTTCGAATCGGAATCCTCGATGCGGCTCGCCAGCGAGTCCGGCGAGAAGCCGCCGAACACCACCGAATGGACCGCGCCGATGCGGGCGCAGGCCAGCATCGCGTAGGCCGCCTCCGGGATCATCGGCAGGTAGATGGTGACGCGGTCGCCCTTCTTGACGCCATTGGCCTTGAGGACGTTCGCGAACTTGCAGACCTCGGTATAGAGCTGGCCGTAGGTGATCTTCTTCGATTCCGACGGATCGTCGCCTTCCCAGATGATCGCCGTCTGCTTGGCGCGGGTCGCGAGATGCCGGTCGATGCAGTTATGCGCGACGTTGGTCGTGCCGTCCTCGAACCATTTGATCGAGACCTTGCCCGGCTTATAGCTGGCGTTCCTGACCTTGGTATAGGGCTTGAACCAGTCGATCCGCTGTCCGTGCTCGCCCCAGAACTTGTCGGGGTCCTTGATCGAGGCCGCGTACATCTTCTTGTACTTGGCGTCGGTCGCCCAGGCCTTCTTCGACCAGGAGGTCGGGACGTCGTAGATGATCTCGGACATTCGGGCGTCTCCCCAGACTTGGATCGTCTGTGTTGCGCTGGTCCGCCTCAGGGGTAGGCGCGGCGGACGTCGCTTCTTCGATTTCGACGCATCATAGGTTGCGCGCGCGGCGCGGCAACCCATTGTGCATCGCACTTTCGTGGCAGGGACCGGCGTTTTGGGCATGGCGCAGCGCCAAAACATCCCCGGATCGCCTCATCCAATGGTAGGATAGGCCTCTGGGAGGCTACATGGCGCGCAATATCGGCATCTTCTCGGATGGGACGGGACAGGCCGGCGGCGCCAACCCGATCAACTGGACGAATGTCTATCGCCTGTTCATGGCGACGCGCGAGGCGGATGGCGCCGGGCAGATCTGCTTCTACGATCCCGGCCTCGGCTCGAATCCGGACGAGGGCGAGATTCGCGGGCCGTTCCGGCGCTTCAAGGACTTGCTGGCGCAGGCGACCGGCTACGGCATCACCGACAACATCATCGACTGCTATGCGGCGCTGCTCTGCGCCTACAAGCCGGGCGACCGGGTCTTCCTGTTCGGGTTCAGCCGTGGCGCGTACACCGTCCGCAGCCTCGGCGGCGTATTGGCGCTCTGCGGCGTGCCGGGCGGCTTCGCGGAGGTGACGCGCTGGGACGGGTTCAGCGACGCGATCAAGGTGGAGGAGGTAAGGGCGCTGGCCGCGAGCGCGGTCAAGGACGTCTACATGATCAAGGACGCCACCGTCCGGGCCGAGGCCGCGGCGGCATTTCGCCAGCGCCACGGCACGCAGCCGGCGCCGCCCTTCTTCGTCGGTGTCTGGGACACGGTGAGGGCGCTCGGATTGCCGGGAATCGGCAGCCTGCCCGGCCGCCACAAGTTCCATGATGCGATCCTCAACCGGCAGGTCGCCCATGGCCGCCATGCACTGGCGATCGACGAGAACCGGCAGGTCTTCGCGCCCGAGCTCTGGGACGAGAGTGCAGCACCGCCCGGACAGATCAGGCAGGTCTGGTTTGCCGGCGTGCATACCGATATCGGCGGCGGCTACGGCTTGCAGATGGGGCTGTCCGACCTGTCGCTCGGCTGGATGATCGCCGAGGCGCAGGCGATCGCGCATCCGCTCATCGTCGAGCCGGGGCTGATCGCGGAACTGCGGCCGGACGCTCTCGGGCGCCAGCATGACGAGCGCAAGACCTCCTGGCTGCCCTGGAGCGAGGGCACGCGGGAGGGTTTCGTGCTGCACGGCTTCCAGCCGCAGCCGGCCCGGATGGCACCTGCTGTAGAGAAGCGGCTGCAGGCCGCGGCGGTGCCGATCCTCGACGAGATGTTGCTCTACCGGCCGCGTGCGCTGGCGGGCTACTCGCCTTTCGCGGCGTATTATGGCCGCTGAGCCGGTCATTCCGGGACAAGGCGTCATTCTCGGGCTTGACCCGAGAATCTCATGACAAGGAGGCGCTGGTTTCCGAGATGCTCGGGTCAAGCCCGAGCATGACGGCGGTGGTGAGGTGCTGAACGCCCTAGAGACCGCCCATCTTGCAGACGATGTCCCATTCCTCGTCCGTCACCGGCTGCACCGAGAGGCGGAAGGAGGTGACGAGCGCCATCTTGGCGAGCGTCGGCTCGGCCTTGACGGCGGCGAGCGTGACCGGCTTCGGCAAGGGCTTCACCGCCTTGAAATCGACGAGGACCCAGGGTTCGTCGGGGATCCAGTTATAGGCTTCCTTGATGACCTCGACGATGCCGACGACCTCGAGGCCCTCATTCGAGTGATAGAAGAAGACCTGATCGCCCTGCTTCATCGCCATCAGGTTGAGCTTGGCGGTGTGGTTCTTCACCCCGTCCCAATGCGTGCCCTTGGCGCCGGCCTTGACCTGGTCCTCCCAGGACCAGACGGATGGTTCGGATTTGATCAGCCAGTGAGCCATCAGGCCTCGTCCTCCTTGAGCGGCACCGGCGGCTGCGAGGCCGCCTCGCCCTGTTCATTCCAGAACCGCACCATCTCGCGGGTCAGCGCGGCGTAATCCTTGGGGTCGAGCTCGACGCGGACCTCGCCCTCGCCGAAGGGCAGGATCAGCACGAAGCGATGCGTGCCCTCGGCCCGGCGCTTGCGATGCTGGATCACCGGGCCGGCAATGCGGCCGGCCAGCGGCACGGGGCCGCTCTCGGCGACGAGCTCGGAACCTGTCGACTTCTTGACCTCGGCGATGCCGCGCGCGACGCGCTTCGTCAGATCGGACCAGTCTCCCGCCATGCTCTCCTCCTTCACTCAGCCCGGATCGGCCGCGCCAGCAATGCGGCGACCGCATCGCGCACGCCGACATCACCGGCAATGATCGCGGCGACAGCCTCGGCAATCGGGGTCTCGACCTGCTTCGCGCGGGCCATCTCGACCAGGATCGAGGCGGTGAAGGCGCCTTCCGCAAGCTTGCCGCCGGCTGCCTCGGTCGGGCTTTTGCCCTGGCCCAGCGCCAACCCATAGGAGAAATTGCGCGATTGCGGCGAGGCGCAGCTCAGCACGACGTCGCCGAGACCGGAGAGGCCCATCAGCGTCTCGGCATCGCCGCCATAGGCCTCGCCGAAGCGGCGCAGTTCGGCGAAGCCGCGCGCCACCAGCGCGGCGCGGGCGCTCTCGCCATAGCCGAGGCCGATCGCGATGCCCGCCGCGATGGCGAGCACGTTCTTGGCGGCGCCGCCGATCTCGACGCCGCGCGTATCGGCGGAATGGTAGATCCGGAAGGCCGGCGAGCTCAGCGTTGCTGCGAGCGCTTGCGCCAGATCGGGATCACCGGCGGCGAGCGTCACCGCGGTCGGCAGGCCGCGCCCGATATCGGCAGCGAAGCTCGGGCCGGAGAGGATCGCCGCGGTCGCACCCGGCCAGGCCTCCCCGATGATCTCGGTCGCGAAGCGGCCGCTCGCTTGCTCGATGCCCTTGGCGGCCGAGATCACCGGCACGCGCGGCGGCAGAGCTTCGGCCAGTCCTTCGCAGGTCGACCGCAAGGCTTGCGTCGGCACGGCGATGATCAGTGCATCGCAATCGGCGAGAGCGGCGAGGGAGCTGGTCGCGCGAATGCTCTCAGGCAGGTCGATGCCGGGAAGTTTCGGTGCCTGTCGCGTCTGCGCGATGGCCCCGATGGTCGCGGCATCGCGCGCCCAGAGCTGCACGTCGCGCCCCGCGCGGGCGGCGGCGAGCGCCAGCGCGGTGCCGTAGGCGCCGGCACCGACGACGCCGATGCTGCGATAGGCGGCGTGCCGGCTCATGCGGCGGTCGACGGCGCGACCGAAAGCTCGTCCAGCGGCCAGCGCGGGCGGGCGACGGCGCTCATGTCGTCGACGAGGCCGAGCCTGAGACGCTCCAGACCTGCCCAGGCGATCATCGCGCCGTTGTCACCGCAGAGCGCCAGGGGCGGGGCGACCATCGGCAGGCCGGCTTCGGTCGCGAGCCGGTTGAGCCCGCTGCGGATCGCCTGGTTGGCAGCGACGCCACCGGCGACGACCAGCGTCGAGGGCGTGATGCCAGCCTCGCGGCAGGCACGCAGGCCCGCACGAGTGCGGTCGACCATCACGTCGACGACGGCGGCCTGGAAGGAGGCGCAGAGATCGGCGACATCGTTGTCGGAGAGCGGCGCGATCCGCTCGGCGACGAGGCGCACGGCGGTCTTGAGGCCGGAGAGCGAGAAATCCGGGCTCGATCGTCCCTGCATCGGGCGGGGAAAGTCGAAGCGCTCGGGATCGCCCTTCAGCGCCTCTCGCTCGACCGAGGGGCCGCCGGGATAGGGCAGGGCCAGCATCTTGGCGATCTTGTCGAAGGCCTCGCCGACCGCGTCGTCGATGGTGCCGCCGAGCTTGAGATAGTCGCCGACGCCGCGCACGGCGAGGAGCTGGGTGTGACCGCCGGAGACGAGCAGGAGCAGATAAGGGAAGGCGAGATCGTCGGTGAGGCGGGCGGTCAGCGCATGCGCCTCGAGATGGTTGATCGCGATGAAGGGCTTGCCGGTCGCGAGCGCGATCGCCTTGCCGGCGGTGAGGCCGACCATGACGCCGCCGACGAGGCCGGGGCCGGCAGCGGCGGCGACGGCGTCGATATCGCCGGGCTTCATGTCGGCATTGGCGAAGGCGCGGGCGATGATGCGGTCGATCGCCTCGACATGGGCGCGGGCCGCGATCTCCGGCACGACACCGCCATAGGCGGCATGTGCGGCGATCTGACTCAGCACCTCGTTCGACAGGATCTTGCTTTCGCCGGAACGCTCGACGGAGACGATCGCAGCCGCCGTTTCGTCGCAGGTCGTCTCGATCCCAAGGACACGCATGATCGCTCGATTAACCTCGTGCAACGGAAGAACGGGATGAAGGGCTTTGTCCGGCAGTTCCTCGCCGGCAATTCCTTCGTATAGTGCGGGTCAGGATGCAAGGCCAAGGGGCGGGGTGCTGCCTTCGCCCCGGATACAAAATGGGAGACGGCATGCACGGCATCATTGTTCCGCCTCAATGCAGCCCGAACGCGGAATGCTGCATCGTTTGCGGATCGTCCGGTGCCCGTTGCCTGTCTCGTCAGGAGCTTTGAATGCGCGTTTTCGTGTTTCGACCACGCCCCGATGCCGAACGGACGGCGCGTGCCATCGCCGAGCACGGTTTCGAGCCCGTGGTCGCACCGCTTTTCGAGGTGATCCGCCTGTCGGAGGCGGCGCCCGAAGGTGCGTTCGACGCGATCGTGCTGACCAGCGGCAACGGCGTGCCGGCGCTGGCCGATGGACCCGCGACCTGGCGCGACCTGCCGGTCTTCACCGTGGGAAGTCGCACCGCTGCGAAGGTGCGCGAGGCCGGGCTGGAGGATACCCGCAGCGCCGATGGCGATCGCAACGACCTGATCGAGCTGATCAAGCGCACGCTGCCGGCGCCCGCCAAGCTCCTGATGATCGTCGGGCGCGACCGCAAGGAGGATGTGCCGGACCGTCTGCGCGAGGCCGGCTACGAGGTGACGCTCTGGACCGCCTATGCGGCCGAGCCGGTCTCGGTCCTGCCCGAGGACACGCAGGCCGCGTTGCGGCATGGCGGTGGCGGCGCGGCGCTGCATTATTCGGCGCGCGGGGCGCGGACCTTCATCGCGCTGGCGCAGGCCGCCAACGTAGGCGACGAGGCGCTCGAACTCACCCATGTCGCATTGTCTGCCGATGTCGCATCGCCTCTGATCTCGGCTGGCGCCAGCACGGTTCTGGTCGCGGAGCATCCTGAAGAAGCGGGGATGCTGGCGGCGTTGCAGCAGGTCTCGGCGCGCGAGCGCCTTGGCGATCCGGCCCGGCCGGAGCCGCGTGGCAGCCTCCAGCGCACGCCGCCGACCGTCGACCTGAATGTGGTGTCGTCGGAAACGGCCGAGAATGCGGATGAGGCGAAGCCTTCGCCGGAAGCGGTCGCGCCGACTGAGGCGCTGCCGCAGGAGTTCTCGCCGCCGCCTGTCGAGCAGACGCGTCCGGCTGCCGAACGCGAGGCTCCGGCCCGTACGCCCTGGCTCGCGGTGGCCGCGGCCGCTCTCGTCGGTGGCGTGATCGGTGGTGCGCTTGTGTCCTTTGTCCTCCCCAAGTCGGCTCCAGCAGGAAGTACCGAGGCGGTCGCAGAATTGCGCAGCCGGGTCGAAACCTTGCAGGCGAGCGCGGCTGCGGCTGACCGCAAGGCGGCTGTGGCGTCGGACGCGGCCACGAAGGCCGGCTCCGAGCTTCAGGCCGTCACGGCGAAGCTCGCCTCGCTCGGCAATGCGCAGGCGCCGGATACGAGCGCCTTCAGCGCGCAGGCTCAGCGGGCTGAGACCGCCGCTGCCGCTTTGGGTCAGCGCCTCGACCAGATGGCGGGGCGGCTCGGCAGCGTCGAGACACAGGCTAAGGCGGCATCGAACGCAAGTCCGGAAGCGATGGCAGCGGCGCGGATCGTTCTCGCGGAGCGGGTGCAGCGCGCGCTTGCCGGCGGACGGCCCTTTGCCGGTGATATCGCAGCGCTGGCAAAGAGCGGCGTGGCGCAAGCCGATCTCGCCGCGCTGACGGCGGTTGCGACTTCGGGGGCGCCGACCCGCGAGGCGCTCCAGGCGGGTTTCCGCAAGCATGGCGCGACGTTCCAGCGCGAGGTGATGCCGGTTTCCGACCGCTGGACGGACAAGCTGCTGGCCCTGACCAGCCGCATCGTGACGGTTCGTCCGGTCGGCGACAGCGGCTCGACCGATCCGGCGACGCTGCCCATCCGGCTGGAAAGCGCCATCGCTGCCGGCGACATCGTCAAGGCAGTAAGCCTGTGGGGCCAGTTGCCGGAGCCAGCGCGCCGTGCCAGTGCGGAATTCGGCGCCGATCTGCAGAAGCGTGCCGCGGCGGATGCGGCGATCGCCAAAATCGCGCAGGATGCGGTCGCGGCGCTCGGCGTGGCCGGCTGACGGAGGGTTGAGAGGTCCATGGTTCGCGTTCTCGTCTACCTCGCCGTTTTCGCCTGCCTTGCCTTCGGCGCCGTCTGGCTTGCCGACCGGCCGGGCGAGGTTTCCGTGCTCTGGCAGGGCTACCGGATCGAGACCAGCGTCGCGCTGGCGGCGATCGGCGTCGTCGCGCTCGCCTTCCTCGTCCTGCTGGCCTGGGCGGTGCTGCGCTTCGTCTTCGGCTTGCCTTCGGCTTTCAGTCTGTCCTCGCGGGCGCGGCGCCGGGCGCGCGGCTTCGAGGCTGTGTCGCGCGGCATGGTCGCGATCGGCGCGGGCGATCCCGTCGCGGCGGGGCGCTATACCGGCGAGGCCCGTCGCTTCGTGCCGGGCGAGCCTCTGACCCTGCTCCTGGAGGCGCAGACCGCGCAGTTGAGCGGCGACCGGGCGCAGGCCGAGGCTGCCTTCAAGGCGATGCTGGATAAATCCGAAACGCGGGTGCTGGGCCTGCGCGGCCTCTTCGTCGAGGCCAAGCGGCGCGGCGACGTCACCGCTGCGCGCGCCTTCGCCGACGATGCCGTGCGCCGCTCACCCTCGCTGGCCTGGGCCAATGATGCGCTGCTCGATTTCCACACGCAGGCCGGCGACTGGTCGGCGGCTCGCACGGCCGTCGAGCGCCGCGCGGCGCTGAGACTCGCCGACAAGGCCGAGGCGCGCCGTCAACGCGCTGTGCTGCTGGCCGCCGAGGCCCTGCAGGCGCGGGATAACGAACCGGAGAAGGCGCTCGCCGCCGCCCTCGAAGCGGTGAAGCTCGCGCCGGCCCTGACGCCGGCTGCTGCTTTGGCCGGGCGGATGCTCGCCGAGCGCGGCGACGTCCGCAAGGCGTCGAAGCTGTTGGAAGCCGCCTGGAAGGACGAGCCGCATCCCGATATCGCCGCCGCCTATCTCGATGCGCGGCCGGGCGACAGCGCGCTGGATCGCCTCAACCGGGCGACGACCTTGACGAAGCTGCGTCCGTCGGATCCGGAGAGCGTTCTGGCACTGGCGGGCGCCGCGATCCAGGCGCGCGAGTTCCAGAAGGCGCGCGAGACTCTGAAGCCGTTGCTGGCGGGGGGCGCCTCGGTGCGCGCCTGCCTGCTGATGGCCGAGCTGGAGGATGCCGAACATGGCGCCGCCGGGCGTGTGCGCGAATGGCTGGCGCGGGCGACGCGGGCGCCGCGTGACGCCGCCTGGGTCGCCGACGGGCTGGTTTCCGACCATTGGATGCCGGTCTCGCCGATCACCGGCCGGCTTGATGCCTTCGTCTGGAGCGTGCCGCCGGCGACGCTCGGAAACCGGGCCCAGGCCGTCGACGACGTGCTGGCCGATCTCGACGATTCGACCAAGCTGATCGAAGTGAAGGCGGAGAACGTCACGACGATCGAGCCTGCGGCGGTTGCGCCGCCACCGCCGCCTCCGCCGCCTCCACCTGCGCCGAAGGAAGAGCCCAAGCCGGAGCCTGCCGTGGCCGCTGCGCCGCCGGCCCCGAAGGAGGAGCCGAAACCGGTTGTCGAGCCGAAGCCGGTGGAAGCGGTCGTCGAGCCTGCGAAGCCCGCTGAGCCGAAGCCTGCCGAGGCCAAGCCGGTCGAAAGCAAGCCCACTCCGCGAGAGACGGCGTCGCCCAAGCCGGTGATCTTCCCGGTCTCGCATGCGCCCGACGATCCGGGGCCGGAGGAGGAACCGCCGCCGGAGCCGAAGAAGAGCGGCTTCAGGCTGTTCGGTTGAGCGAAAAGGCGTGCGGCCGAGCCGCTTGCGCCTTATAGCGGCGCGATGACATCCATTCTCGATCCGAATGCCGCCGTCACCCTGACGGTCGGCCCCGAGCAGGCCGGCCAACGCCTGGACAAGGCGCTCGCCCTTCTGGCCTGCGAGATTTCTCGCGCGCGCCTGCAGCAGGTCATCAAGGAGGGCGGGGTCAGTCTCAACGGCGCCGTCTTCAGCGATGGCAGCCGCAAGGTGGTCGAAGGCGACACGATCGCCCTGATCATGCCGGCGGCGAAGCCTGCCGACCCGGTCGGGCAGGATATCCCGCTCGATGTCGTCTACGAGGACGAGCATCTGATCGTGATCGACAAGCCGGCGGGGCTCGTCGTCCATCCGGCCGGGGGGCATGAGGACGGCACGCTGGTCAATGCGCTGATCGCCCATTGCGGCGAGAGCCTGTCCGGCATCGGCGGCGTCCGGCGGCCGGGTATCGTGCATCGGCTCGACAAGGATACCAGCGGGCTGCTCGTCGTCGCCAAGAACGACCGGGCGCATCAGAAGCTCGCCAAGCAGTTCGCCGACCATGGCCGCACCGGGCCGCTCCAGCGCGCCTATCTCGCCATCGCCTGGGGCGTGCCGCGCCTGCGCGAGGGCACGATCGACGCGCCGATCGAGCGCTCGACCCGCAACCGCGAGAAGATGACCGTGGTCAAGGAAGGGCGCGGGCGCGAGGCGATCACCCATATCGAACTGCTCGAACGCTATCCGCCGCTGCTGAAGGGTCTCGATGAGACCGAGCCGCTGGCGAGCCTGATCGAATGCCGGCTGGAGACGGGGCGGACGCACCAGATCCGCGTGCATATGAGCCATATCGGCCACCCCTTGCTCGGCGACCAGCTCTATGGCTCGGGCTTCGCCACCAAAGCGGTCCGTCTGCCCGTGGATGCGCAGGCCGCGCTGGCCACGCTCGGCCGGCAGGCGCTGCATGCGGCGATCCTCGGATTCGAGCATCCGGCGAGCGGCGAAGAGATGCTGTTCGAGTCCGAGCCGCCCGAGGATTTTGCGAATCTGCAAGCAGCGCTCGCGCGGCTGTGAGCGAACCGGGCGGTTTTGCCACCTTTCCGCCAGAGTGAGTTCGCATATACTGGGGCTGTTCGGATGCGGATGGCCAAGGGGGCGCCGCAAGCGAACGTTCCGACCGAACCGATGACAGGTTCCAGCGTTGGATCGTTTTGCCGAATCCGGAGCCTGCGCGAAGGTTGATCGCGCGGAGGGCCTGCCGCCAAGCGGGGGCCTCGATGAGGAGAACGAGCATGGCGAGTGCTTCGCTGCCCGTCCTGTCCGCCGAAGGCGGGCTGTCACGTTATCTCGATGAAATCCGCAAGTTCCCGATGCTGGAACCGAGCCAGGAGTACATGCTGGCCAAGCGCTGGCGCGAGCATGGCGACCGCGACGCGGCGCACAAGCTCGTGACCTCGCATCTGCGCCTCGTCGCCAAGATCGCCATGGGCTATCGCGGCTACGGCCTGCCGATCGGCGAAGTCGTCTCGGAAGGCAATGTCGGCCTGATGCAGGCGGTCAAGCGCTTCGAGCCCGAGAAGGGCTTCCGCCTCGCCACCTATGCGATGTGGTGGATCAAGGCCTCGATCCAGGAATACATCCTGCGCTCGTGGTCGCTGGTGAAGATGGGCACCACGGCGAACCAGAAGAAGCTGTTCTTCAACCTGCGCAAGGCCAAGAGCAAGATCTCGGCGCTGGGCGAGGGCGATCTGCGCCCCGACCAGGTCCAGCAGATCGCGACCAAGCTCGGCGTCAACGAGCAGGACGTGGTCGACATGAACCGCCGCCTCGGCGGCGACGCGTCGCTGAACACGCCGCTGCGTGAGGATGGCGAGGGCGAGTGGCAGGACTGGTTGGTCGACGATTCGGAAAGCCAGGAGCGCCGTCTCGCCGATTCCGAGGAGGCGGATAACCGCCACTCGGCGCTGCGCGAGGCGCTGGAGGTGCTCAATCCGCGCGAGCGCCGCATCTTCGAGGCGCGTCGCCTGGCCGAGGATCCGATCACCCTGGAGCAGCTCTCCGAGGAGTTCGGCGTGTCGCGCGAGCGCGTGCGCCAGATCGAGGTCCGCGCCTTCGAGAAGGTGCAGGAGGCCGTGAAGAAGGCGATCACCCGCATCGAGGCGCCGCGCGCGGCGCTGCCGGCGGCGTGACGAGTTTCGGGTTTCAACATAGTTCAAGGGGCGCCGCGAGGCGCCCCTTTTTCGTATTGGCTACCCTGACAGAAAAGGCGCGGGGAACCCTCTCCCGGAGGGAGAGGGCAGGGTGAAGGGAAGGCCGCTGGACGCTTTGGCCGTGACCTCAGGTTGCTGCGGTGAGGTGATGCGAACTGGTTTAGGGGCCTACACCTCACCCCTGCCCCTCTCCTTACAGGAGAGGGGTTCCCTGCGGATGTTTCCTTGGCTTTCGCTTCATTGGGCGCTGACTCAATACAGTGGCGGCAGCGGCTGGAGCGGCAGGCGGAACGGGCCGATGAAGACCCGGCCCTCGCGCAGCGAGACCGGCGGCAAGGTGGTGAGGCCGGGCGTCGCGCCGGCATTGTTGCCGCCGCGTCCGCCGAGGAAGCCGCCGAGGCCGCCAAGCAGGTTGCCGATGCGCAGGCCGCCGATCTGCTCGATGCCGGCTGCCGCCAGCTGGAGATCGCCGGCGACGCGGTGCAGCGGATCGAGGATCAATTGACCGCTGCCATCGACGCGGGCCTTGCCCTTGGTCGAGACGAGGCGGGTCAGTTCGAAGGTGCCGTTGGCAGTGCGCCAGCTTTCGAGAGTGTCGGGATTGAAGCCCTTGCGGAAGCTCTCGGCCTGGGTGAGCGTCGCCTGGAGGTCGATCTCACCGGCTTCCGTGTTGCCGAGCAGGCCATCGATCGGCGGCAGGATCGTGCCCTTGGCGGAGATGGCGATGTCGACGGCCTGATCGGTGGCGGGGCGCGTCGGGTTGCGGCGCAGATGCGCTTCAAGGGTGGCCGCACCCCAGGTCTCGGTGGCGAGGCCGGGCGTGGTCAGCACGCCGCGCGGCTCGCTGGCGACGAGCGCGAAGCGCTCCGGGCTACGCCAGGCGAGGCTGGCATCGAGATTCTTCCAGTTGAGGTCGAGCACGCGGCCTTCGGGCAAGGTCGCCTTGGCCGGGCCGGATACCTCGAAGATGACGAGGCCGGGCGAATAGACCTGAGCGACAGCGACGGAGGGGCCGGTCTCGATGCGGACCGCATCACCCCAGCGGGTCGAGGTCAGGGATAGCGCATTGCAGCGCAATTCGATGCGGAAGGGGAAGCCGCCGACGGAGCGGTCGGTACAGGTCCAGGTACGACCGCGCTCGACCTCACGGGCCAGCGCGAGGTCGATCTCGGCCGCGACACGGCCGCGCGCATAGAACCAGAAGGCAGACCAGGCGGCAGCGAGGACGACCAGCAGCATGAAAGGGCCGTAGAGCCAGAAACGGCTGCGGCGGCGCGTCGGAAGAGTATCGGTCATGCGGCAGGCATTCCTTGCGCAGGGGCGGGCGGATCGCTAGATCGCCCGGATTGCTGTCGCGGACGGTCTATCGCGTTGTCGTGGCACCGGATTTGCTCGAAAGGCGGGTACCGCTTTTCGGCCTGATGCTCAAGCAAGCAGGCCGGCGCGGCCAAATTATGGGACGAGGATGACGACCGAATTCGGCGCAACCGATCTCTGGGTCTTCGGCTATGGCTCGCTGATCTGGCGGCCGGGCTTCGCCTTCGAGGAAAGCGTGCAGGCGCGCCTGCACGGCTATCACCGCTCGCTTTGCGTGTTCTCGCATGTCCATCGCGGCACGCCGGAGCGGCCGGGGCTGGTGCTGGGACTGGATCGCGGCGGCGTCTGCCGCGGACTCGCCTTTCGCGTCGCAGCCGGGCAGGCGCAGGAGACGGTGGACTATCTCCGGGCACGGGAGCAGGCGACGGCGGTCTATCTCGAGCGTCATGTGCCGCTGAAGCTGGAGGACGGCCGGCAGGTGCGCGGGATCGTCTATGTCGCCGACCGCAAGCATCTGCAATATGCCGGCAAGCTGCCGCCGGAACAGTTGCTCAAGCTGGTTCGGGAAGGCAGGGGCCAGTCCGGCGAGAACCCGGACTATGTGCTGCAGACGCATGAGCATCTGCGCAAGATGGGCATCTTCGATCCGGTGCTGGCGGAACTGGCGCAGCAACTGGCGCCGGGGCTCGGTGCGCCTCATCCGCCATTGGCGGGGTAGGGCAGTCACTTTTCTCGGAACCGCATCGTCATCCCGGGCCTGTCCCGGGATCCATCGGAGGGCTCCGGCGCTCTACGATGGATCCCGGATCGGCGCGGCTTCACCGCTTGTCCGGGATGACGCCGCGGTTCCGTGAGAAATCAGCGTGAGCAGTCAGCCTTCCGGGTTCGCTTCCGGCATCAGGTCAAGCAGGGCGGCGCGGCGGCTCATCCCGTCCTCGGCGAGCAGATGGACATGAATCTCGCAGGCGCCTGCGGCCATGATCGCGCGCTGCCAGCGGCCGAGCGCAGCCTCGATGCCGAAGGGGCCGGAATCGCGGGCGGCAATGACGCGCCGATCGGCGGAGATCGCGAGGAGCACCGCGTCGGTGAAGCTCAGGGCATGCGTGTCGTCGATCGAGAAGACCGAGGCGACATAGCGCCGGCCGGAGCGGCCGCGCCAGGCCGTGAAGCGGCGCTCGCTGAGAGCGGCGGTGCTGCGCAACGGCATTTCGCGGGCGACTGGGGCCTCGTCGAAGAGATCGGGGGTGTAGCGATAGGCGAGAGCGGCCATATCCGTTCCTCCTGTGATAGGAACAAAATGGGAACGATATGGGGATAAGTCAAGCGCTGCCGGCGATGGGGTCGGCGCTTTCCGGCTCTGCTGCTGTCAGGGTGTGTCAGGAGTTGGCGAGCGGGTCCATGCCGCGCGCGGCGAGTTCGGCGCGGCCCTGGGCCAGGAGCCGGTCGCTCGCCGTCTCGATGCGTTCCTGCAGGATGGCCTGGAACGCGACCTTGTCGAGCCCCGGCTCGATCGCCGGCAGGATCTCGATCCGGACGGTGCCGGGGCGACGCAGGAACTTGCGGCGGGGCCAGTAGAGGCCGGTGTTCAGCGCAACCGGGACGCAGGGAACGCCGAGCTCGGCATAGAGATGGGCGGCGCCGAACTTGTACGCGGGCGGAGCGCCGGGCGCGCGGCGGGTGCCTTCCGGGAAGATCAGGAGCTGGCGGCCGTTCTGGCCGAGCTCGATCTTGGCGCGGCGCGTGACATCGGACAGCGCGCGGGCACGGGCACCGCGATTGACCGGAATCATCCGCATCTTGGTCAGGGCCCAGCCGAAGACCGGGATCCAGGTCAGCTCGCGCTTCAGGATGAAGACCGGGTTCCGGAAGATCGTGACCAGCGCGAAGGTCTCGAGGAAGGACTGGTGCTTGGCACCGACCATCAGGCCGCCCTGCGGGATGTTCTCGGTGCCTGTGACCTCGTAGCGCGTGCCGGCGATGACCCGCATCAGCCAGAGCGACGAGTGCGACCAGCCGATCGCGACCGCCAGCAGCGCCTGCTTGGGCAGGAGGAGCGCGGGCAGGACTGCGAAGATCAGCCAGAGGATGAGATTGGCATAGAACAGGATGTTGAAGAGGAGAGAGCGCAGGACGAGCATGCTGCGCAATGAGCCCGAGATGCTGTCCCGGTCAAGCATTGCCTTGGTTTTTCGCCATCAACCTTCGTGACGATGCTCGCCCGGAAGGCGCGTCCGCTTTTCGGCGGCCGGCCCGAGCGCGTCGGCCGGTTTCGGCGAAACCGGCTTGCGGCCGCCGATGATCACCGAGAGGCGCGAGGTTTCCGGGTCGCTCTCGACGAGGCTGCGCAGGCGCGCGACGAGGTACTTCGCGTATTCCGGCACGAGGACCTTGATGGTGGACCAGCGGTACCACCAGCCGGCCGTGTCGATATGCTCGGTCACGACCGGATGGGCGACGAGCTCGATGCCCGGCATCGCATGCGCGAATTCGGCTAGCGTGCGCGGCATGTGGTAGTTCGAGGTCACGACCAGCAGCGACCGGAAGCCGTGGCGGCGGAGCCAGCGGCGGGCCTCGATCGCGTTGCCGATGGTGTTGCGGGCGCGATAGTCGAGGTCGACGCAGCAAGCGAGCAGGTCGCGCGAGGCGGGGTTCAGCTTGGCGAGTTCCTCGCGGCCGGTCTTCTCGTTGACACCGCTGATCAGGAGCCGCCGCCCACGCTCGGCCCCGAGCAGGCCCATGGCGTCGCCGACGCGCTGGGCGCCGCCGGTGACGACGACGATCGCATCGGTACGTGGCGTGCTGGCCGGCTCGCGCGCGTCGATCATGCCGGCGAAACGGGCATAGCCGATGCCCAGGAGCAGAAGGCCGGCACCAGCGAGGGTGACCGTCGTGAGCCCCAGGATGCGGCGCAGCGAGATCAACCGGGCAGGCTTGCCGCTCCGGGGCGCGGAATTAGACCGTGCCATCGTGAGATGGTCGTCTGTGCTGCCGATCATGGCCATGACGCCGCCGTCCTAGCGCGCCAATCGGGCATAACGGCGGCGGACCTACGTCCGGCCGTGCCGCAAGGGTTAAGGCTTGGTTGACGTCGTGCGACCCCTGCGATGCTCATGCCAGCATCCTCAGGTAGCGGCGCACGGTGAAGCGGGAAACGAGGCCGGCGATCACGGCGACGACGAGCGCGACGAGGATGACCGCGCCATAGCCCGTCCAGCCGATCTCGAAAGCGCCGAACAGGGCCTGCAACTGCTCGGCCTCGGGCGTCGCGCTCCAGCGCGAGGCGAGGAAGCCGAGCACGGCGATCGTGGCGATGGCCGCGAGGCCTCCGAACAGGCCGCCGCGAAGGCCGAGCCGGATGAAGCGGCTCTGGAATTCGCGCGCGATGAAATCGTCATTGGCCCCGACGAAATGCAGGACTTCGACGCTGTCGCGGCTGCCGGCCATGGCCCCGCGGGTGGCGAAGGCGACGGCGAGCGCTGCCGCCGTCAGGACCAGCAGCACGATCGCGAAGCCGGAGGCGATGATGGTGCCGGCCATGGCGGAGAGGCGCCGGACCCAGAGTCGGTGGTCGTCGAGCGACGCGGTCGGTATTTCGCGGCGCAGCGTCGCGCCGAATCCGGCGAGATCGGAGCCAGCCTCGGACCTGAGCTTGAGCACGATCAGGCGCGGCACCGGCAATTCGACGAGGTCGAGCCCCGTGCCGAGCCAGGGTTCGAGCAGCTTGTCGGACTCGGCCTTCGGCACGGCGCGCACGCTCTCGACCTCCTTCAGCCCGCTTGCGAGCATGACGGCACGGGCCACGTCGTCATCGATCTTGCGATGCGAATCGGGGCGGACCTGGATGGTCATCTCGTTGGAGATGGCGCCGCGCCATTGATCGGACGCGCGTGCGGCAAGCACCGCGGCACCCGCGCTGAGCGAGGCGAGGAAGGTCAGGATCGCGATCACCGCCATCAGGGCGCGGCCGGCGACGTTGTCGACGGGGACGAGCGGCTGGTCGCGCCGGAGATTGGGCGGCAGGCCGCGCTCGGTCCGTTCGGGCTCCCGGTCGCTGGCCTCAGGCATCGACATGGAGATGTCCGTCGGCCAGCACGAGGCGCGGGGCGTCGTAGATATCCATCAGGTTGAGGTCGTGGGTCGCGATGATGACGGCGGTGCCGAGCGATTGCAGCTCCATGAACAGGCGCAGCAGGCGCCGGCCGAGGCCCGGATCGACATTGCCCGTCGGCTCATCGGCGAGGAGCAGCTCGGGCCGGCTGATCAGGGCGCGGGCGATGGCGGCGCGCTGCTTCTCGCCGCCGGACAGCACCGGCGGCACGGCATGCATGCGCTCGCCGAGCCCGACCCAGCGCAGCAATTCGACGACCTCGGCGCGGTAGCTGGCCTCCTCCTTGCCGAGAACGCGCAGCGGCAGCGCGACGTTCTCGTAGACCGTGAGATGGTCGAGCAGGCGGAAATCCTGGAAGACCACGCCCATC
Source organism: Allobosea sp. GW821-FHT09G06 (assembly GCF_059416005.1). Taxonomy (NCBI): domain Bacteria; kingdom Pseudomonadati; phylum Pseudomonadota; class Alphaproteobacteria; order Hyphomicrobiales; family Alloboseaceae; genus Allobosea; species Allobosea sp. GW821-FHT09G06. The sequence goes on from NZ_JBWKOI010000001.1 coordinate 743,967, forward strand.
CGGCGGCGAAAGGCGGTGAGCGTATCGGGCTCGAGGCGCGAGACGTCCTGGCCGAACAGGTTGACCAGCCCGCGCGTCGGCTTCAGCGCCATCAGGATGAGGCGCATCAGCGTCGTCTTGCCGGCCCCGGAGGGACCGGTGAGATACTGGAACGAGCGCGGCTCGATGCTGAAGTTGATGTCCTTCAGCACCTCCGGGCCCATGCCGTATCGCAGGCCGACATTCTCGAACCGAACCAAGCGGTCTTCCTCGTTGAACCGATCTCTTGCGAATCCGCGGACGATCCTACACCGCAAGCCGACGCGCGCGGAAAGACCGTGACGCGGGCAATCTGCGCCGAAGATTCTTCACGAGGCGTTAACCATAAATCGCGCCAATGGAGACGCGCGCAATTGCTGCTGTGGTGTAGCGCTTCGCTGCCGTGCCGAAGCGCTTGCGGCAACTGTCTTGAAGGAGTTGGCTCGCACCCATGCTGATCGTCTGCCCATCCTGCGCGAGCCAATATGAACTCGACGCGGCCAAACTGGGGCCGGAAGGGCGCAAGGTGCGATGCGCCAGCTGCAAGACGTCCTGGCATGTCGAGCCAAGCGCCTTCCCTGAGCCACCCAGCGAGGCCGAGACCCAGGCGCTGCTCGCCGAGGAGCTGGAGCGCGCCGCCGCGATCGACGCCGAAATCACCGCGCTGACCGCCGAGACCGGCGGGCAGGATGTTTCCGATGAGCCTCCGGTCGTCGAGGCGCCGGTGGCTGCCGTGCCGAAGCGCCGGGGCAAGCGCCCGGTCAAGCCGGGCAAGGCGTCGGGCGCCTTCCTGCGCCGGGGCGGAGCGGGGCTGCCGATGGCGGCAGCGCTCGCGGGTCTTGCCCTGCTCGGTATCGTCGTCTGGCAGCGCCAGGTGGTTGTCCGTGCCGCGCCGCAATTGGCCGGACTGTTCGAGAAGATCGGCATGCCCGTGAATGTCCGGGGCCTCAGCCTCAGCTCGATCGAGAGCGGCGTTGTTGCCGACGGCCAGAATCGTTTCCTCGTCGTCGAGGGCGATGTCACCAACATCACCAAGAGCAAGACGGTGGTGCCGCTGATCGAGGTCGCGGTCAAGGATGCCGGTGGCGCGACGCTCTACACCTGGACGACCGAGCCGCCACGCGCGAGCCTCGAACCCGCCGAGCTCGTTCGCTTCCGGGCGCGGTTGGCTTCCCCGCCCGAACAGGGGCAGTCGGTCAGGGTGCGCTTCACCTCTGCGCAGAGCGCGGTCAATCTCGCCAGCAAGCACTGAGGCTGCTAGGACGAGGGTCTGTCGCTCAGCCCGGCCCCGAACCGGGCGGCGTTCACAAACATGGGCCGTACCGGCTCGCTGGCGCATCAGCGTCGCGCGGGGCGGGGTACGGCCGGATATCGAAACGGAGTCATCATGCCGGAACGGCGCATCAGGGTTCTCTACGACGAAGCGGCGATCGCGCGGCGCAACGAGGAGATGGCGCAGGCCATCGCTGCCAGCAACCCGAAGGACCTGCTCGTCGTCGCCGTCCTGAAGGGCTCCTTCATGTTCGCCGCCGATCTGATCCGCGCGATGCACCGCACCGGGCTTTCACCGCAGGTCGAATTCGTCCACCTGTCGAGCTACCGTGCCGGCACGACCTCCTCGGGCCAGGTCGAGATCCTGCGCGACGTCCAGAGCGAGGTGCGCGGCCGCGACGTGCTCTTGGTCGACGACATCCTCGAATCCGGCCGGACGCTGGCCTTCGCCAAGGACCTGCTGGCGGCGCGCGGCGCCGGGAAGGTCTCGACCGCCGTTCTGCTGGAGAAGCCGCATAAGCGGGCGGTCAATATCCAGGCGGATTATGTCGGCTTCGAATGCCCGGATTATTTCGTGGTCGGCTACGGCATGGACGTGGCCCATTCCTATCGGCAGCTGCCCTTCGTCGGCGTGGTCGAGACCGATGATCAGGCCGGCCTGCCCGGCATCTGAGGAGTATCCATGTCGCGTATTCTGGTCGTCGATGACGAGGAGCCGCTGCGCACGCTGGTCGCGCGCGGCCTTGGCCTCGACGGACATAGCTGCCTGACCGCATCCGACGGCGCCGAGGCGCTCGATATCCTCGAAGCCGAGCAGGGCCGCTTCGACCTGCTGCTGACCGATATCCGCATGCCGCTGATGGACGGGATCGCGCTGGCGCTCGCGGCCAAGCAGCAGTTCCCGGAGCTGACGATCATGCTGATGACCGGCTATGCCGAGCAGCGCGAGCGGGCCAAGAGCCTTGAGTCGATCGTCGCCGAGGTGATGGCCAAGCCTTTCACCATTGCGGAATTGCGGGCGACCGTGCTGAAGGTGATCGAGCGCTCGATCGGCTAGCGGTTCAGCCACCAGATCGAGGCGTTGAGAAGCGTCGCGAACGCGACCCAGGCGAGATAGGGCCAGAACAGGTTGGAGGCCAGCCGGTCGAGCGGCCGGAAGGCCGCGATCGTCGCTGCGATCAGGACCAGCAGCGGCAGGATGACCGCAAGGCCTGCGACCGGGCTGTTGGTGCCGAAGAAGGCGAAGGACCAGGCGATATTGAAGAGAAGCTGCAGGTGATAGACCAGCAGCGCGCGCCGGCGGCCGGGGATGCCCACTGGCAGGCGCAGGATGCGGAAGGCGCCAAGCGCCATCAACGCGAAGAGCGTGGTCCAGACCGGCGCGAAGATCCAGTTCGGCGGGTTGAAGGGCGGCTTGGCGAGCCCGGCATACCAGGTCGGGATCTGCGGGACGGTAACAGTGCTGCCGGCGATCGAGGCGGTCACGACCGGCAAGATCGCTATGGCGAGCGCCGCCCAGAGCGGCGGGCGATGGTCGGCACGGATGTCGGCAGGCGTCGTCATGGTGCGATGATGGGGCGGTGCGGCCCGTCTCGCAAGGTGAAGCGCCTGCTTGCCGCATGCAGCGAGCATTCCCGCTTCTCATGGAACTTTTCCGGGAGAGCGTTCTGACGATGCGCCTTTTCGCTCATTCTGAGGGAATGGACGTTTCTCAGAACCAGATTCCCTTGGCCTTCTTCAGATAGCGCCTGCGTTCGGCCAGACCGTTGCGGCCGCCGTTGATCAGCTTGGTCACGCGCTCGATGTCGTCGGCATCGGCCGCAGCATTGATGGCGCGTTCGGTCCAATAAGCGAAAGCGACGCGCAGCGAGGTTTCAGGCTCCTTTGCCCGCTCCGGCTGCGCCTCCAGGTCGATGCCGATAAGTTGTCCGAAGCGGCCGTAATTCGAGCGGCCGGTCAGCTGGAAGATGCCGCGGCCGTGATAGCGAATGCCGTCGCCGGCCTGGAGGTTGCCGAGATCGCGGCGGCCTTCGTAGCGGATGAAATAGGCGGGGCCGCCATATTCCTCGAGCGTGCGGAAACCGTCGGTTTCATGGGCGGCCTGCGCCAGGAAATGGCAGATGCGCCGCGGTGTCGCGATGGCGTGATCATCGGCCAGCTCATCGAAGCGTTCGGCGATGCCGGCGATGATCGTGGTATTGGCGGAGGGTGCGAGGCGCAGCAGGCGCTCGCGGGTGACCGTCAGGCCCGGCTCGGGGGCGTGGTCGATACCGATCCAGGTTCCGATGGCGCGCATCGACATGAAAATGCCCTCCGAGAAGGAGGGCATCATCGCCGCTGCCGCGGTGCCGGGGATAAAATGCCTGGCGCGAAGAGATCAGCCGCTGACGGCGTTGTATTCGGTCTCGATCGAAGAAGCGTGCACCTCGTGATCGAAGCCATAGATATGGATCGAGATCGCCTCGCCCGGCCCGAAATTGCGCATGCGATGGATGTTCGGGCCCGAGGGCAGCATGCAGGCGACGTAGCCCGGCTTGCGCTCCTGTTCCTCGGTCTGCACGGCGCGATTGGCGTCGATGGCGCGATACCAGGTCTCGGTGACCGTGCCGGAGACGACGCCGAAGCAGCAGGAACAATGATGGTCGTGGATCGAGGTCATCGAGCCTTCGCCCCAGACGATCGCCCAGACGCTGACGTTCTCGTCACCGGCGAGCAGGTTGCGGCTGTAGCAGCCGGCCTTGCGCTCCAGCGGCAGGCGCTGGATCAGGTCGGGCATGGCGACGAGTTCCTGTAGCACCGCGCGGGCAGCGCTCAGGTAATCGCGCGTCATCGTGCCGGCATCGGTCCGCAGATTGCGCAGCACGGCCCCGCGCCGCTCTTCGCTGAGAAAACCCTGCATGCCGTTCCCCTCTGGATCACTTGGGAAATGATAGGGCGCGAATGGGGGCAGCGGTTTGCGGAGTTGGAGAATTTTCATCCCCAATTGGAAAGTGATACCCCTTATGCGATGATATGTGGAAATTCCTCTTCGCTTCATTCCTCTGGAAGGAAGTTGATTCTGTTTCCAGCGAGAGGCCATGGCCAAGCTCGATGCTTTCGACCTGCGTATCCTGGCGCGCCTGCAGGAGGATGCGAGCCTGCCGCTTGCCGAACTCGCCGAGGCGGTGGGGCTATCGTCCTCGCCTTGCTGGCGGCGGGTGCAGAAGCTGGAGGAGGGCGGCTATATCAAGCGCCGCGTCGCCCTGCTCGATCGCACCAAGCTCAAGGCCGGCGTCACCGTCTTCATCGCCGTGCGGACTGCGCGGCATTCGATGGAATGGCTGGAGCGCTTCCACGCGGCTGTTCAAGACCTGCCGGAGATCGTCGATTTCTACCGGATGAGCGGCGAGATCGACTACCTGCTCAAGGCCTGCGTCTCCGATATCGCCGCCTATGACGCGCTCTACAAGAAGCTGATCTCGCGCATCGATCTCAGCGATGTGACCTCGATGTTCGCGATGGAGGAGCTGAAATCGACCTCGGCGATCCCGCTGGGTTTCGCGGGGGAGGGATAAGGCGGGTCATGCTCGGGCTTGATCCGAGCATCTCATGACACGACGGCTCCGGTGCCTTCTCCTGCCTGAGATTCTCGGGTCGAGGCGATGCCTCGCCCGAGAATGACGGTGGAGCCTTCGCTCAGGCCTTCGTGACCTTCTGGTAGTCCTTCACGTCCGAGAAGGTGATGTCGGGTGCGCGCTCGGCATCGTATTTCAGCGTGAACTGGCTGGACGCCATGAAGACCGGGTCGCCGTCGAGATCGTCCGCCATGGCCGAGGGCTTGAGCCCGACGAATTTTGCCAGCGCGACCTTGTCGTCCGCGGAGACCCAGCGGGCGATCGAGAACTGGCAGGGCTCGAAATCGACGGGGAGCGAATATTCCGCGTCCATGCGCTCCTTGAGCACGTCGAGTTGGAGGGCGCCGACGACGCCGACGATGGCGGGCGCGCCGTCATGCGGCAGGAAGAGCTGGACGACGCCTTCCTCGGCCATCTGCTGCAGGGCCTCGCGCAGCTTCTTGGCCTTCATCGCGTCCTTCAGTTTGACGCGGCGCAGGATTTCCGGGGCGAAGCTCGGCACGCCCTTGAAGACGATGTCCTCGCCCTCGGTCAGCGTGTCGCCGATGCGCAAGGTGCCGTGGTTCGGCAGGCCGACGATGTCGCCGGCGAAGGCTTCCTCGGCGATCGAGCGGTCGCGGGCGAAGAAGAATTGCGGCGCGTTGAGCGGCATCGGCTTGCCGGTGCGGACGAGCTTGGCCTTCATGCCGCGGGTCAGCTTGCCCGAGCAGATGCGCATGAAGGCGATGCGGTCGCGATGGTTCGGGTCCATGTTCGCCTGGATCTTGAAGACGAAGCCGGTCATCTTCGGCTCATCCGCCTCGATCGGGCGCTTGTCGGCGAGTTGGGCGCGCGGGCTCGGGGCATAGGCGCCCAGCGCATCGATCAGGTCGCGCACGCCGTAGTCGCGCAAGGCCGCGCCGAAATAGAGCGGCGTGAGATGGCCCTCGCGGAAAGCCTGGAGGTCGAAGGGCTTCAGGCCTTCGGCAGCGAGGAAGACCTCCTCGCGCCAGGTCTCGGCGGCGCCATGCGGCAGCAATTCGTCGAAGAGCGGGTCGTCCCAGCCGGAGACCTGGCGGTCCTCGGCGCGCTCGTCGCCCTTCTGGTTGCGGCGGAAGGTATTGGCCTTGAGGTCGTAGGTGCCGACGAATTCGCGGCCGCGGCCGACCGGCCAGGTCATCGGCGCGACGTCGAGCGCCAGCGTCGTCTCGATCTCGTTGATCAGGTCGAAGGGATCGCGCGTCTCGCGGTCGACCTTGTTGATGAAGGTGACGATCGGGATGTCGCGGAGCCGGCAGACCTCGAACAGCTTCTTGGTGCGGTCCTCGATGCCCTTCGCGGCGTCGATCACCATGACGGCGGCGTCGACGGCGGTCAGCGTGCGATAGGTGTCTTCCGAGAAGTCCTCGTGGCCGGGCGTATCCAGCAGGTTGAAGACGTGCCCGCCATATTCGAAGGTCATCACAGAAGTGACGACCGAGATGCCGCGCTGGCGCTCGATCTTCATCCAGTCCGACGAGGTCTGGCGGCGGCCCTGCTTGGCGCGCACTTCACCGGCGAGCTGGATGGCGCCGCCGAAATAGAGCAGCTTCTCGGTCAGCGTCGTCTTGCCCGCGTCCGGGTGCGAGATGATGGCGAAGGTGCGCCGGCGCGCATGCGGCGCCTCGGCCACCGGGGCCTGAAGGGTCGAAAGATCGGTCATGGCCGGTGTGAAGACAGGATGAGGCGGGGGAAGTCAATCATTCTCGGCTTGCGCGCCGGGCAACACGCGCAATCACGCCCTGCTCACGGTTCCGTGAGCATTGCCGACCGGTTTGTGAGCGGAACAACCGCCATTCCCGCCGCATTCTCCGATCCGACTTCCGTCGTACGACTCCATGCCAATCGAGGGGGACTGAATGCCCGCAGCCGCGAAGGCCGAGCCGCAGCCAACCCTGTCCGTTTTCGATGCGGTGACGATCATGGTCGGCATCGTCGTCGGTATCGGCATCTTCAAGACACCGGCGATCGTCGCGGCCAATGTCGGGAGCGAGGCCGCCTTCATCGGCGTCTGGGTCGCGGGCGGCATCGTCACGCTGATCGGCGCACTCTGCTATGCCGAGCTCGCGGCCGCCCATCCCCATGCCGGTGGCGAGTATCATTTCCTGACCCGGGCCTATGGCCGGCCGGTCGCGATGCTGTTCGGCTGGGCGCGCGGGACCGTGATCCAGACCGGCGCGATCGCCGCCGTCGCCTTTGTGCTCGGCGACTACGCGGCACAGATCGCGCCGATCGGGCCGATGGGACCGGCGATCTATGCGGCGCTCTCGATCGTCGCGCTGACCGCGCTCAACGTCATCGGCACGACCCAGAGCAAGAGGATGCAGATCGTCATGACCTTCGTCGAGGTCGGCGCGCTCGGGGCGATCATCCTGCTCGGGCTGTTCGGGGGCGGTGAGGCGCCGCCGCAGGCGGCTGCGCCCGCGCCGGCATCGGCCGCCATCGGGCTCGCCATGGTCTTCGTGCTGCTGACCTATGGCGGCTGGTCGGAGGCCGCCTATCTCTCGGGCGAGCTCAAGGACCCCGCCAGCAACATGGTGAAGGTGCTGACGATCGGCACGCTGATCCTGATCGCCATCTATGTTCTCGCCAATCTGGCGCTGCTCGCGATCCTCGGTCTCGACGGGTTGCGCCGTTCGGAGGCGGTCGCCGCCGACATGATGCGGCGGGTCGCGGGCGAGCCGGGCGCGCTGATCGTCAGCCTCGCGATCGTGGTCGCGGCGCTCTCGACCCTGAACGCCACGATCTTCACCGGCGCGCGCGTCTATTTCGCGATGGCGCGGGACGTTACCTTGCTGCCGCGCGTCGGCGAATGGGACGAGCGCGGGCGGGCGCCGGCCAACGGCCTCCTGCTGCAAGGCGCGGTCGCCCTGCTGCTGGTCGGGCTTGGCGCAGCGAGCCGCGACGGTTTCCAGGCGATGGTCGATTACAGCGCGCCGGTGTTCTGGGCCTTCCTGCTGCTGGTGGGGCTCGCGCTCCCGATCCTGCGCTGGCGCGAGCCCGGGCGGACGCTGCCCTTCAAGGTGCCGCTCTATCCGCTGACGCCGATCCTGTTCTGCCTGGCTTGCGCCTACATGCTGCATGCGAGCCTCGCCTATACCGGCAAGGGCGCGCTCGTCGGCCTCGCGGTGGTGCTGGCGGGCCTGCCGTTGCTGCTGTTCCGTCGCCGGGAGCCCGAGGCCGCCTTGCCCGCAGATGCCGCACCTGCCCCGCTCAAGTAACGACCGTTCGACAGGAGAGACATGATGAAGATCGTTCGCATCCTCACTGCCGCTTGCGCCATCGGCCTGCTCGCGCCGCTCGCCGTTCAGGCCCAGCCCGTCCAGGCGACGAAGGACCCGAGCGCCGTACCCGACTATGTGCCGCGCTCCGGCCAGCCCGGCAAGGATGTCGTTTGGGTGCCGACCCAGCAGGTCCTGATCGATCGCATGTTCCAGATGGCCAAGCTGACGAAGGACGATTACCTGATCGATCTCGGCTCGGGCGATGGGCGTACCGTCATCTCGGCCGCCAAGCGCGGCGTGCGAGCGCTCGGTATCGAGTACAATCCTGACCTCGTGACGCTGTCGAAGCGCACGGCGGAGGCCGAGGGCGTGACCGACAAGGCGCGCTTCGTCGAGGGCGACATCTTCGAGACGAATTTCTCCGACGCGACGGTGCTGACGCTGTTCCTGCTGCCGGAGCTCAATCTCAAGCTGCGGCCGACGATCCTCAACATGAAGCCGGGTACTCGCGTCGTCTCCAACACCTTCATGATGGATGACTGGGAGCCGGACGAGACCGCGGTCGTCGCCGATAACTGCTCGAGCTATTGCCGGGCCTATCACTGGGTCGTGCCGGCCAAGGTCGCGGGCACGTGGCGGCTCGGCGACGGCGAGCTGAAGCTGGCGCAGAGCTTCCAGAAGCTGTCGGGGACCTTGACGGTCGCCGGCAAAGCGCAGCCGATCTCGGACGCCCGCATGAAGGGCGGCGAGATCAGCTTCATGGCCGGCGGGCGCAGTTATACCGGGCGCGTCGACAACGACCGCATGACCGGCAGCAGCGAGGCGGCCGGCGCCAAGCTGGACTGGCAGGCGACCCGTTCCAGCAGCTGACAGATCGCGAGGCGGGACTGCCGGTTCAGTTCTTGAGCCGGTAGCCCGTCTTGAAGATCCAGCCGACGGTCGCGATGCAGGCGACAAGGAAGAACAGGGTCATGCCGAGGCTGACGCCGAGGCTGACATCGGCGAGCCCGTAGAAGCTCCAGCGGAAGCCGCTGATCAGGTAGACGACGGGGTTGAACAGCGTCACCGTCTGCCAGAACGGCGGCAGCATCGAGATCGAGTAGAAGGAGCCGCCGAGGAAGGCCAGCGGCGTCACGATCAAGAGCGGGATGACCTGCAATTTCTCGAAGCCGTCGGCCCAGATGCCGATGATGAAGCCGAACAGGCTGAAGGTCGTCGCCGTCAGCACGAGGAAGAATAGCATCATCACGGGATGCTCGATCCGCAGCGGCACGAAGAAGGCGGCGGTCAGCAGGATGATGAGGCCGAGCAGGATCGATTTGGTCGCGGCCGCGCCAACATAGGCGATCACCGCCTCCCACCAGGCGACGGGGGCGGAGAGCAGTTCGTAGATCGTGCCGGTGAATTTCGGGAAATAAATCGCGAAGGAGGCGTTGGCGATGCTCTGCGTCAGGAGCGAGAGCATGATCAGGCCGGGCACGATGAACGCGCCATAGGGCACGCCCTCGACCGATTGCATGCGCGAGCCGATCGCGCCGCCGAAGACGATGAAATAGAGTGAGGTCGAGAGCACGGGCGAGACGATGCTCTGGAGCGGGGTGCGCCAGGTGCGAGCCATCTCGAAACGGTAGATCGCGGCGATGGCGTGCAGGTTGAAGCCGGTCATCAGCGGCGCTCCTTGACCAGGCTGACGAAGATGTCCTCGAGCGAGCTCTGGCTGGTGCTGAGGTCGCGGAAGCGGATGCCGGCCTCGGCGAGGCCTTGCAGCAAGGTGGTGATGCCCGTGCGCTCGGCCTGGGTATCGTAGGTGTAGACGATCTCGTCGCCCGCGGCGGAGAGCCTGAGATCGAAGCTCGCCAGCGCTTCCGGCACGGCCGCGATCGGCTGCTGGAGCTGGAGCGAAAGCTGCTTCTTGCCGAGCTTGCGCATCAGCTCGGCCTTCTCCTCGACCAGGATGATCTCGCCCTTGGAGATGACGCCGACGCGGTCGGCCATCTCCTCGGCTTCCTCGATGTAATGCGTCGTCAGGATGATGGTGACGCCCTCGTCACGCAGCCGCCGCACCATCCGCCACATGTCCTGCCGGAGCTCGACATCGACGCCGGCGGTCGGCTCGTCGAGGAAGAGGATGCGCGGTTCGTGCGAGAGCGCCTTGGCGATCATGACGCGCCGCTTCATGCCGCCCGAGAGCATGCGGATCTGGCTGTCCTTCTTCTCCCAGAGCGAGAGATCTTTCAGGATGCGCTCGATCAGGGCGGGATCGCGGGGCTTGCCGAAGAGGCCGCGGCTGAAATTCACGGTCGACCACACCGTCTCGAAGGCGTCGGTGGTCAATTCTTGCGGCACGAGGCCGATGGCCGCGCGGGCGGCGCGATAGTCCGTGAGGATGTCGTGGCCATCGGCCGTGACCGTGCCGGTGCTCGGCCGGACCAGCCCGCAGACGATGCTGATCAGCGTCGTCTTGCCGGCGCCGTTGGGACCGAGCAGGGCGAAGATCTCGCCGCGCCTGATCGCGAGGTCGACCGCTTTCAGCGCGCTGAAGCCGGAGGCGTAGGTCTTCGAGAGGCCGGAGACCGAGATGATCGGCGAGGACGTGTCTGACATGGGCGGCATATAGGGGAGCCGTTGCGTGGTTGCGATGGCGGGGTCATGCGGGGAAAGCATGATCGCCTGTCAGTTCATGGCGGGAAGCGCCGCGAAACGAAAAGGCCGGGCGTAGGGCCCGGCCTTCTCCACGCGACGCAACCGCACGCTACTTCATGAAGAACCACAACAGGATGATGATCGGGATCGGAACGCCTACAAGCCACAGAATGATCGAGCGCATGTGTCAGCCCCTCGTTGGATCGATGATGCTGCGGCAACGTTTTTCGGAGGGAGAAAGTTCCTGCCAGCGGGCCGTCAGTCTGCGCCGAACGCCTCTGCGCTCGGATGCCATTGCGGGCGGTAGCCTTGTTCCAGTGCGGCCAGCGTGGCGGGCGGCGTGAGCACGGTCACCGTTCCGGTCGGGCGCTTTTGCTGCGCGACATAGCCACCCGGCGACCAGAGCAGGGCGGACGCGCCGCGCAGCGCCAGGAACGCTGCACCGTCCTCCGATCGCAGCATCGCTCCATCCGGCAATTGTTCAGCGGCCAGCCGGTGCGTACGCTTCATCCGGCCGTCCCGGCGGTCGGCATCGAGGATGTGGTCGAGATCGGGAAAGAGTGGCGTCTCGGGCAGGCCGAGGCCTCGAACCAGCGCATCGCGATAGGCGAGCGCGTCCTGGCGCCGGCACTCCATGCAAGGGCGATGGCCCGCCGCGAGCGCCGTCACCTCGTCGCAGAAGAACAGCTCGGTATAGCCGCGGCCCCAGACCTTGCGCTTGCGTCCCTTGAACGAGAGAACGCAGCAGAGCCAGTGATGCGTCGCCTGAATCCGGCTGGGCACCTCATGTGCCGTGGGATCGTGAAAGCGGCCGCCGCGATTGCCGTAGAAGGTGCCGCGCGCCGGATCGGCGAAGAGCGTGCCATCGGGTCTGACGCGGTTGGGAAGGGGCATGAGAGGGCTCGCCGAGCTTTATCGCCGTCAGCATCCGGGGCCGGCACGACAGGCCGTGGCAGCAGCGCTAGACCCTGCGACGCTGGAGCGTGTTGGCGCATGGGATGACCTAAGGCAAGCTGGCTTCGTCCAGGGCGGGGGCGGCGATGGAAGATGCGCGTCATGCGAATGCGATTCAGGTGCCACAGCCGGCGCCGTCGCGGCTGGTCGCGCATCCCGATCGCGGCCTGATTCTGGGCGAGGTGCATGCGCGTCCCTTCGCGCCGATGGCGACGCCGAGCCGGGTCCTGCATTTCGCCTTCCTGACCGATGCCGAGCAGGCCGCCGCGGATCGCACGGCGCTGGCACGCTTCTGTGCCGAGCGCGGGGTTGCCGGTCCATCGGAGGACGCGAAGCATCATCGCGTCCGGCTCAACGACACCGGTTTGCGCTGGGAGCAGCATAGCGAGTTCACCACTTATAGCTGGGAGTTGCCGGCGAAGGGCGGCCAGCCCTTCGAGCCGCCGCCAACGATGCTGCCGCAGCCGATGTTCGAATTGCCGCAGCCAGGGCCGCATCTGGTCTCGGTCGACCTGCATCTCGTCGTCGAGCGGCCGACCGAGGCTTTCGACAGGCTGTTCGATGCCTCCAGCCTCGCCGTGGTCTCGGTCGATGGTGGCGCGGCCATGGCGGCGACGGATTTCCGGGCCTGTGCCGATGGCTTCGTGCGCATCCTGGTGCGGGATCGCTCGCTGACGCCGGCGCAGACGGGCGCGCTCGCGCAGCGCCTGCTGGAGATCGAGACCTACCGGACGCTGGCCCTGCTCGGCCTGCCGGAGGCCTATCGCATCGCGCCCTTCGTCAAATCGACCGAGGAAGCTCTGGTGCGTATCGCCAACACGATGACGCGGACCGACGGGCTCGCCGCCGACAATGCGCTGCTCGACGAGATGACGGCGCTCGCCGCCCGGCTCCAGGCGGAGGCGACCGTCGCCGGCTACCGCTTCGGCGCCAGCCGCGCCTATAGCGACATCGTGCAGCAGCGCCTGGCGGCGATCGGCGAGCAGCCGCATGAGGGCTGGCCGACGATCTCGGCCTTCCTGTCGCGAAGGATGGCGCCGGCGATGCGGACCTGCCAGATGCTGGTCGGGCGCCTGGGCGATCTCTCGCGCAATCTGGGGCGTGCCTCCAACCTCTTGCGCACCCGCGTCGATGTCGCGCTGGAGCAGCAGAACCGTGACCTTCTGGCCGCGATGAACGAGCGGACGCGATTGCAATTGCGGCTGCAGCATACGGTCGAGGGCCTGTCGGTCGCGGCCATCGCCTATTATGTCGTCAGCCTGTTCGGCTATCTCGCCAAGGGCGCGAAGGAGGCCGGCTGGCCGATGCCGGATACCGGCGTCGCCATGGCCCTGTTCGTGCCGGTGGCGCTGGCCGGCGTCTGGCTGGCGGTCAGGCGCATCCGGCGCGGGCATCACGAGAGCTGATCAACGACTGAAGAAGCGCGGGCGATTTTCTGCGATCCCGTCAGCAGAGCCTTAACGCTAGAAGCAAGTCGGCGCCGGCCCCTAAGGCATTTGAAGTATTTTCGGCTGCATCCCAGTGGCGACGAAGCCATGCGGAGCCGGCAAGCGCCACGATGAACACCTATCTCCCCCTGATCCTGTTCACGGTGCTGACCAACGCCGCCGCGCAATTGATGCTGAAGCGTGGCATGACCGGCGTCGGCTCTCTCGATGTCGCCGGTGACGGGCTGATCGCCACGGTCTTCCGCGTCGTCTTCAACCCCTTCGTTTTCGCGGGCCTGTGCATCTTCGTGATCAGCATGGCCTCGCACCTGATCGTCCTCTCCAAGGTGCAGATCAGCTACGCTTATCCGTTCCTGAGCCTCGCCTATGTCGTGGTCGCGGCTTACGCCTATTTCGTCTTCCACGAGGATCTGAGCGCGATGCGCATCGCCGGTATCGGCTTCATCGTGCTGGGCACCATCTTCATTGCACAAAGCTGAGGGAGATCATGGACCTGATCGTACGCCTGTTCCTGCGCCTCGGCGCCCTGTTCGAGCCGCCGGTGGCGCCGCAGCCGGTGCCCGTGCCGGTGCGCAGCCGCCATTCCCACCTGCCCGTCGACCGGAGGTGACGCGATGAAGCACATCATCATCGGCGGCGACGGCTTCGTCGGCTCGCATCTGGCGGCTGATCTCTCCGCCATGGGCGAGGAGGTTCTGGTCGCCGATATCCACCAGAGCGGCCATGCGCATTATGCCACGGTGCCGTTCCTGACGGTCGACGTGACGCGGCCTGAGAGCGTGGACTCAATCCCGCTTTCGCCTGAAGACCTCGTCTACAATCTCTCGGCCAAGATGCTCTCGCCGATCGTGACCCGGGCCGAACGGCACGAGTTCTTCTGGCCGGTGAACTATCACGGCACGCAGAACATCCTGTCGTGGATGGAGAAGAACGGCGCCAACCGGCTCGTCCATTTCACCACCGACATGATCTACGGCCATTCGGTGACGGTGCCGCAGGACGAGACGCATCCGGCCCATCCGCTTGGCGAATACGGCGAGAGCAAGCTCGCGACCGAGCGCCTCGCCGACGAGTACCGCGCCAAGGGCTTCCGCATCCCGATCTTCCGGCCGCGCCTGATCATCGGGCCGGGGCGGCTCGGCATTCTCGTCAAGCTGTTCAAGCTGATCGACATGAACCTGCCGGTGCCGATGATCGGCTCGGGCAAGAATCCCTACCAGTTCATCTCGGTCTTCGACTGCGCCAGCGCCTGCGTCGCGGCCTGGAAGGCGGGCTTCCCGAACGAGGCCTACAACCTCGGCTCCGACGATCCGCCGCCGGTGCGCAAGCTGCTCGGCGACCTGATCAAGCATGCAGGCTCCAAGTCGATCCTGCTGCCGACGCCGGCCTCGCTGGTGAAGCTGACGCTCGATACGCTGGACGCGATCAACCTGCCGATCATGGACCCCGAGCAGTACAAGATCGCCGACGAAATCTGCATCCTCGACACCTCCAAGGCCAAGCGCGAGCTCGGCTGGGCGCCGCAATACCGCGACGAGGACATGCTGCTCGCCGCCTACACCGAATACCGCAAGGCCAAGGACGGCCCGAAACAGGCTGAGAGGAGCCTCGCAGCATGAGCATGCCCGCCTTCAAGAACGAGGACGTCGCCGTGACGAATGCCCGGCCCCAGCTCATCAGCGTGGAAGCCGCCAAGCAGCTCGACGCCGCACAGGTGAAGGAGCTCTTCGCCAACCACATCAACCCCGGCCAGCTTCACTTCCTGAAGCTGCTCGGCTTCGACAAGATCCTCGTCGATCGCGCCGAGGGGATGCATTACATCACCAAGGACGGCCGCAAGATCCTCGATTTCTTCGGCGGCTTCTGCTCGGTCGCCTTCGGCCACAACCATCCGCGCATCGTCGCGGCCCGGCAGAAATTCCAAGACGAGAACCGCCATGAGATCTGCATGGCTTTCATGTCGCAATATGCCTCGGCGCTGGCGAAGAACCTCGCGACCATCGCGCCGGGCGATCTCGACATGGTCTTCCTTGGCTCGACCGGCTCGGAGGCGATGGAGGCGGCGCTGAAGGTCGCCGAGCAGGCGCAGGGCCCGGAGAAGTCCAAGATCCTGCACGCTGCGAACTCGTTCCACGGCAAGACCAAGGGCGTGCTCTCGGTCACGGATTCGACGCTCTACCAGTCGCAGTTCAAGCTGGTCGAGAACCGGGTCAAAGTGCCGTTCGGCGATATCAACGCCGTCCGGCAGGCGCTGGAGAGCGACCCCTCGATCGGCATCGTCGTGATGGAGACGATCCAGGGCGGCGGCGGCATCGTCGAGGCTCCCGAGGGCTTCTGGCGTGAACTGCGCGCGCTCTGCGACAAGCATGGCGTGCTCTGGGTCGCCGACGAGGTTCAGTGCGGGCTCGGCCGCACCGGCCAGTTCTTCGCCTTCGAGCGTGACGGGGTGGTGCCTGATGTCACCGCGCTCGCCAAGGCGCTCGGCGGCTCGAAGGCCGCGATGGGCGCGATGATCGCGCGGCGCGAGATCTACATGAAGGCCTATGGCAAGCCGAAGAGCGCGCTGATCCATGCGCAGGCGACTTTCGGTGGCATGGGCGAGGCCTGCGTCTCGTCGATCGAGGCCCTCAACGTCCTCTATGACGAGGACCTGATGGGCAATGCCCAGCGCCAGGGCGACTACCTGATCGAGAAGCTGAACGGCCTGCGCGCCAAGTACCCGACCCTGCTCAAGGAAATCCGCGGGCGCGGCCTGATGATCGGCGTCGAGTTCCAGGACATCAGCGAGACCATGCCCTTCGGGCTGAAGCACATGGTCGCGCTGCTCGACGACAAGCTGAAGGGCTCGCTCTGCGGCTTCGTCGGGGCGCTGCTCCTGAAGGAGCACGACGTGCTCGTCGCCTTCACCGAGTACAACCGCAACGTCATCCGGCTGGAGCCGCCATTGATCGTCACGCGCGAGCAGTGCGACCAGTTCCTCGCGGCCTTCGAGGCTGTGCTGTCGGGCGGCGTCACCGGCATCGTCACCGGCTACCTGCGCAAGGTTGCGGTCGGCAAGGGCTGACCGGTTCGCTCACCAGCAACAAAAAAAGAGGCCGGCGTGAGCCGGCCTTTTGAGTCAGGGTCTCGAAACAGGGGTCTTCCAGAAAGGCTCAGTAGTAGCCGCACACCCGGCGGTAGCCGATGACGTTGCCCCAGCGGTCGAAGCGCTCGACGAGATCGCAGGAGCGGACGGGGGCGGCGTAGTAGCCGTAGCCATAGGAGGGGCGGGTGGCGCCGGCAATGATGGCGCCCGCGGCGATCGCGCCGACCACGCCGGCTCCGACACCCCAGCCTCGGTGGCCGTAGCCGTAACCCCAGCGCGGGCGCGCCTCGGCGCTGGAAGCCGCGAAGGTGGTGGCCAGGGTGAGGGCCGCGAGGGTCGCGGTCACGGTCTTGCGGAACGTCGTCATGCTCGTCTCCCGATCTCTGCGAGAGCGAAGGTTTCGCTCTTCATGCTCATTGGTCGCAGGCTGCGGCAGACAGGTTCAAAGGCGACGCGAGATTTTTTCGGGGTGGCTCAGGCTGCTCCGAAACGCAGGTGTGATCAGCCCGCCGCCCGACCATAGAAGCGCAGCAATTCCAGTCCCTCCGGGCTCGTCCAGTCCGCCTCGCCGACGAGATAGCCGACGCTGCGCGCTTCGCGATCGAGCAGGTAGGTCATCGGCATGCCGTAGAGCGGGAACGGTGTGGGCTTCGCCGATTTCGGGCCCGAGGCCACGATCCCCTCGGCATCGATAAAGGTCATGAGGTCGGCGAGGCCGAGCCGGTCGAGATAGGTCCTGACGGTCGCCGCGGATTTGTCGAGCGAGACTGGCACGACGACGAAGGGCTCGCGGGCCGCTCTGGCTTGCAGCCGCCGCAGGATCGGCAATTCGCGCCGGCAAGGCGGGCACCAGCTCGCCCAGAAATTCAGGAGCACCGCCTTGCCGCGATAGGCGGAGAGCGGCCGGCTCTTGCCGGCGAGATCGGTGAGAATGAGCGAGCCCGCCTCTTCCGGCGGATCGATCTGGACGAATTGCGAGCTCGGCCCGGCGAAGCGCGGCGGCTGCCGGCCTGCGGCCGGTGTCGCCGCCAAGGGAGAAAGCAGAGCGGCGGCGAGGGTCTGGCGGCGTGTCGGCGACAGGGCGGTGTTCCGGCCGGGTGCCGGCCGATCGTTCACAGGCGGAGTCATGAAGCGCAGCTAGCAGCAGGCTGCCGCCACAGGGAACCGCTGCCGCGCGCATCACACCGGGCTGTGATGTCGCAGCCCCATGTCTATTGGGCGGTGACCCGCCGCCAGAAATCGGAGGAGAAGCCTGGGTCGACATGAGCAGCGAAGTCGCGCCAGCGCGGGAAGGAGGCTGCGAAGGTCGCGGGTGACATGCGGGCATCCTTATAGGGATTGACCCGCCCGCCGGCGGCGATGGCGAGGCCGTCGAGCCGCGTCAGCAATCGCTCGGTCCGTTCGCCGCGATTGGGGAAGTCCAGCGTCAGTGTCGCTCCCGGCATCGGGAAAGACATCAGGCCGGGCGAGGGCTTGTCGCCGAAAAGCTTCAGCACCGTCAGGAACGAGGCCTCGCCGGCAGCGAGCGTCTGCCGCAGCATCTCCGCGACGGTCGCGGCGGCATTCTCGGGCGGGATGGCGCATTGGAACTGCCGCAGGCCCTTCGGACCATAGGCGCGGTTCCAGTCATGGATGCGGTCGAGCGGGTAGAAGAACGGGCGATAGGGCACGCGGCGTTCGAGGCGGTCGCGCGGCTGGCTGTTGCGGTAGAGCCAATTGAACGCGCCCAGCGTCACGCGGTTGATCAACGGGACGGGCGGCTTCAGCGGAAAGGGCAGGGAGCGCGCCTGGCGCGGCGGCGCCTCGTCGGATGCGGGGGCGTGATTGGCCCTGAAGAAGACGCCACGGCCGAAATTCCGCCCGCTGGCGAGCGAGTCGATCCAGGCGACCGTATAGTCATGCGTGGCGTCGGAGGCGGCGGCGATGTCGAAGAAGCCATCGAGATTGTCGAAGGGCAGGACCTCCTGCGCCATTTCGGCCGAGGCGATCGGCATCAGTTGCAGCGTCACCTGCGTCACCAGCCCGGTCAGTCCGAAGCCGCCGATGGTCGCGGCGAAGAGCTCACCGTTGAGGTCCGGCGCGCAGATCAGGTGTTGCCCGTCCGAGCGGACGAGCTCGAAGGCGCGGACATGGCTGCCGAAGGTGCCGGCGCTGTGGTGGTTCTTGCCGTGGACGTCGTTGGCGAGCGCGCCGCCGACGGTGACGAAGGCGGTGCCGGGCGTGACCGGCGGAAACCAGCCGGCCGGCACGACGATCTCGAGCAGGCGGTCGAGCATGAGGCCGGCGCCGCACGTAATGAGGCCCGTCTCGCGGTCGAAGGCGAGGATGTCGTCGAGGCCGCGCGCATCGATCAGCGTGCCGCCGTCGTTCAGGCAGGAATCGCCATAGGAACGGCCGTTGCCATAGGCGAGGAGAGGGCGGCGCGGACGGTGGGGCGCATCGAGCCAGTCGCGGGCATCGAGGATCGTGCTGCCGCGGGCTGCGAGCCCACCCCAGGACCGGAAGTCCGAAAGCGGCGCGGTCACGGCAGGAATGTCGCCGCGACCATGATCAGGATCACGAGCAGCCCCATGAACTGGCTGCGCCAGTCGCGGATCATGAAGACCAGCGGATCATCCGGCATATGGCCGCGGCGGGCCAGGAACCAGATCCGGGCCATCTGGTAGAGGATGATGGGGCAGATCAGCCAGATCAGCTTCGGCTGGCTATAGAGCTGCTTCACGTTGGCGCTGTCGACATAGAGCGCCATGATCAGCGCGCAGGTGCAGCCCGAAGCCATGCCGAGCTGGGAGAGGGCCTCGATATCCTCGGCCTGATAGCCGCGCCCGGCCTTCTTCAGGCCGGACTGGTCCTGGGTCAGGCGCAGTTCGGCATAGCGCTTCACCAGCGCGAGGCTGAGGAAGAGGAACATCGCGAAGGCGAGCAGCCAGGAGGAGACGGGAATCGCGGCGGCAGCGTTGCCGGCAAGGATGCGCAGCGTGTGCATCGCGGCGAGCCCGAGCACGTCGACCAGAAGCTTGCGCTTGAGGAAGAGCAGGTAGGCCAGCGCCAGGAAGAGATAGGCCAGCAGCGCGAGCAGGAAGGGCTGGGGCTGCGGAACCAGCATGACCGTCGCAAAGGCGGCGATCAGAAGCACGGGCACGGCGGCATAGGCCTGCGCCGCCGTGATCTCGCCGGCCGCGAGCGGGCGCTTGCACTTGGTCGGGTGGCGCCGGTCCGCCTCGACATCGATGATGTCGTTGAGGAGGTAGATCGCCGAGGCGATCAGGCTGAAGGCGACGAAGGCGATCAGGCCGAGCCAGAGCGCGTGCGGATCGAACGCGTCGTGATTGAGCAGGATCGGAACGAAGACGAGGCCATTCTTGAGCCAGTGGTGCGGCCGCATCGCCCTGATCATCGCGGTCACAGACATAGTTCGACCCGTCTCCCCCAAGACATGGGCCAGCCTCCGCGACGCGGAACCCGGCTGCCGGTTGAACCGGCGCGGGCGTTATCGGACGAAAAATCCTAAGCGGGGGTGCATATGGCGTCGAAACGGGCAGTGATTTCAACGCCATGCTTAACGCCCGGCTTCCGCATTCCGCGAAAGCCGGGGTGGACGATGCCCGGGCCGGGCACCGTCATGGCAATGGCCGGTGCGCCTCAGACCTTGGCGGCGCTGGCGGCGGCGTCGATATTGGCGACCAGCTCGGCATCGAGGCCGAGCGAGCCGGCGAGCCCGGCCAGGAAATCCTTCTCGGCCGCGTTGTCCGGATTGATGGCGATGCGCGCCGCCGTGTAGATTTGGGCGGCGAGCTCCGGGCTCTCGGCCGCCTCGACCAGCGTGTCGATCGAAGCCGGCTTCGCCATCTCCCTCGCCAGCCACTCATGCGCCTCCTGCTCGAGGCCGGCCTCCTTCAGGCCGCCGAGGATCGCACTCTGCTCTTCGGCATCGATATGGCCGTCGGCGGCTGCCGCCGCGATCATGGCGCGAATGAAGACGAGGGCGGTGGCCTCGGTCGCGGCCTGCGGCTCGAAGCCGGTGCCGGCCGGTGCCGGCAGTACCTCCTGCTGGGCGGCGTTGAGCAGCGGCTTGCCGGCCTGGTAGTTCTGGTAGGCCTTGTAGGCGAGGCCCCCGATCAGGGCGAGGCCGCCGAGCTTGGCCGCTGAGCCGGCGACGGAACGGCCGGTGCTGGTGCCGAAGACGAGAGCGCCGAGGCCGCCGAGCACCGCCGTCGCCAGCGCGGGATTGCTGGTGAACACGCCCTTGGCCTGTTCGATGAGCTGGTCCGGCGTCCGGCCGCCAGTGACCCGGCCGAGCGCATCGCCAGCGCCCTGCTGCACACCTGTCTGGCGCGCGGCGTCGCCGAGACCCTGAGTCGCCTGGGTCAGGATCTGCCCGGCGAGCCCGCCGATGCCGCCCGAGCGCTGGACCTGACCGGCCAATCCGCCGAGCATGCCGCCGAGACCGCCTTGCTGCCCCGCCTGCGCACCTGCCTGGCTGCCGGCGCTGATCAGGGCGTCGAGCAGGGATTTGGCGTTGAACATATCGTTTCTCCTGTTGGCGGCCGTCATGCCGCGCAGTCGAGTTTGATCAGCCGTATGAAAACGGCGTGACCAAGGCGCGAGTTTGCACAGCTGCGCGCTCACGTCATCGGCAATGGCAGCAGCCCAGGCTCCTTAAGGGTCTCCAACGCGATCTCCGAGCGCACGCGGGCGACGCTTTCATGCGGCATCAGGATTTCGTTGACGAGGCGGGCGAGGGCCTTGAGGTCGCCGACCGCCACCTTCAGCAGGTAATCCGCCTCGCCGGTCAGGGCGTGGGCCTCGAGAATCGCCGGCGTCAGGCGCACGAGGTCGCGGAAGCGGCGCGCATTATCCCGCGTATGCGTGTCGAGCGCGACATGGATGAAGACGATGACCCCGAGGCCGACGGCGGAGGGCTCCAGCGCGGCGCGATAGCCGCGGATCACGCCCTCCTGTTCCAGCCGCTGTCGCCGACGCGAGACCTGACTGGCCGAGAGGCCAACCGTTTCGGCCAGGGCTGCGTTGGTCAGGGAGGCGTCGCTCTGGAGTGCATCCAGAAGGCGCCAGTCGATTGCGTCAAGCGTGGCCATATGGTGCGCCCTTAGAGCTTAATATGCACGAAACATGCGCCAGAATCTCTAATGAAGGCAAGTTTGCACGCCATTCGCCTGCCGACTGCGCGATGATTGATCATCCCGACAAGAGCAGACAGGAGGAATGTCAATGGGTCCGTTTCCGCATGATGCCGCCCCGCCCGCGATCTCGGCCGCCAACCCGATGGGAACCGATGGGTTCGAGTTCGTCGAGTATGCCCATCCCGAGCCGGAGAAGCTCGGTGCCCTCTTCGAGACGATGGGCTTCACCAAGGTCGCCCGCCACCGCTCGAAGCAGGTGACGCTCTACCGGCAGGGCGACGTCAATTTCGTCGTCAATGCCGAACCGGATTCCTTCGCCCAGGCCTTCGCCGCCGAGCACGGCCCCTGCGCCTGCGCCATGGCCTTCCGAGTCGTCGATGCGAAGTACGCTTTCGATAGGGCCGTGTCGCTCGGCGCCGAGCCCTATGAGAGCGCGATCGGGCCGGGCGAGCTAGCGATCCCTGCTGTACGCGGCATCGGCGGTTCGCTGCTCTATTTCGTCGACCGCTATGGCGAGAAGGGTTCGATCTGGGATGTCGATTTCGAGTGGATCGGCGAGCGCGACCCGCATCCGGAGCAGGCCGGGCTCTATTACCTCGACCACCTCACCCATAACGTCATCCGCGGGCGCATGGACCATTGGGCCGGCTGGTACGGCAACCTGTTTAATTTCCGCGAGATCCGCTTCTTCAACATCGAGGGCAAGCTGACCGGCCTGATCTCGCGGGCGCTGACCTCGCCCTGCGGCAAGATCCGCATCCCGATCAACGAGTCGCTCGACGACAAGAGCCAGATCGAGGAATACCTGCGCCAGTACAAGGGCGAGGGCATCCAGCATGTCGCGATGGGCTCGCGCGACATCTATGCCAGCGTCGAGGCGCTGCGCGGCAACGGCCTGCCCTTCATGCCGTCGCCTCCCACGACCTATTACGAGAAGGTCGATGCCCGCGTGCCGAACCATGGCGAGCCGGTCGAGCGCCTCAAGGCCACGGGCATCCTGATCGACGGCGAGGGCGCGGTCGCGCTCGGCGAGAAGCAGGGCCGGATGAGCAAGGTGCTGTTGCAGATCTTCTCGGGCACCGTGCTCGGGCCGATCTTCTTCGAGTTCATTCAGCGCAAGGGCGATGACGGCTTCGGCGAGGGCAATTTCCGCGCGCTCTTCGAATCGATCGAGGAAGACCAGATCCGCAGGGGCGTGCTGAGCCCGGCCACCGCCGCCGAATAGCACTCCGCTCCGCATGGCCGGCTCGGCCGGCCATGCATGCTACGGCGTGAGCTTGCGCATGAGCAGGGGCGCGCCGACCGCGGGGTCCTTGCGCCACTGGCCGTTCTCGAAGACGAGATCAGTGCCGTGGCCACGACGCGCGACGAGTGTCAGGCGTCCGCCGGCATAGCGCCAGCTGACGGGATCGAAGATCGTCAGCCCGGTATCCGGGCACAGTCCCTCGAAGGCAGCGGGCTGGCGGCCGTCGGCCGAGGCCGGTGAAAGGACGAGGCGGCAGGCCTCACGGTTCTGCTGACGCATCAGGACGTAGCGCCCGGGCAGGGTATTGGAAGGGGGGGCGGTCGCAGGATCGACGACCGTAATGCGCTGTGCTGCCGCAGCAGCGGGGTTTTGCGTGCTTTGCGGCGAGACGCGAGGATGATCCCTGGACGCCAGCTTATAGGCTTTGCCGTCGCTGCCCTTGCCGTTGAGACCGGTTTCGGGCGTGCCGCTCTGGAAGCCGACGACCTCCTTGCCGCTGGCATCCATGAATTGCGGCTGTCCGCCGCCGCTCAATGTCCATGACGCCGCCGTGTCGAGGATCGGCAGGGCGCGGCGGCAGGTCGCCGGGAAGCGCAACTGGCGCCGGTTGCCGGCGGGCTCCGCACCGAGCGTGACGGTGCAGCTTCTCGATGCATCGGCGAGCGTGAGTTCCCAGGCGCCGAGCCAGCGGCGGATCGCGTCCGGCGCCTTGTCGGCGCCGCGCGGCAGCGGCGCCGTCTGGGCGGCGGCCGGCAGGGAGCCGGCGCCGAGAAGGATAAGCGGCAGCAGCCGGCGGATCAGGCCTTTTTCCATGGAGTCTCCGACACGGGCGTCAGCGGGCCCTTGCCATCGAACCATGAAACCAGGTTGTCGACCAGAAGCTGGCCCATCGCCTCGCGGGTATGGACCGAGGCCGAGCCGACATGGGGCAGCAGCACGGCATGCTCGATGGCGATCAGCTCGGCCGGCACGCGCGGCTCGTCCTCGAAGACGTCGAGGCCGGCGGAGAGGATGGTCTTGTCGTTGAGCGCCTTGATCAGCGCCTGCTCGTCCACGACCGTGCCACGGCCGACATTGACCAGGATGCCGTTGGGGCCGAGCGCCTTCAGCACTTCGGTATTGATGATGTGATGGGTCGAGGCGCCGCCAGGCGCGACCGAGATCAGCGTATCGACATCGGCAGCCATGTCGACCAGCGAGGGATAGTAGGGGTAGGACACGTCGGGCTGGCGCGATCGGCCATGGTAGACGACGGACAGGCCGAAGGCCTCGACGCGCTGTGCCACCGCCTTGCCGATGCGGCCGAGGCCGACGATGCCGACCTTGCGGCCGCGCAGCGAGGTGGTGAGCGGGTAATTGCCCTGAAGCCACTTGCCCTCGCGCAGATAGCGATCGACCTGCGGGAGCTGGCGGACGGTGGCGATCAGCAGACCCAGCGCGAGATCGGCGACCTCGTCGGTCAGGACGTCGGGCGTGTTGGTGACGATGAGCCCGCGCCGGCCGGCCTCGGCCGCATCGACATGGTCGTAGCCGACGCCGAAGCTGGAGATGACCTCAACCTTCGGCAGGGCGTCGAACAGCACGCCGTCGACCCGGTTGTGGCCGCCGCCGGCGGCGACGCCGCGCACGCGGTCGGCGACCTCGCGCAGCAATGCGGTGCGATCGGCCGCCTTCCACAATTCATGGACGGTGAAGCGTGCCTTGAGCTGGTCGGCCGCATAGGCCATCAGCGGGCCGGTCATGACGATTTCGGGCTTGTTGGAGATTGTCATTGTCGGGCTGTCCGTCGGTGTGGTGAGGAAGGTCGTTGATTCGGTTGATCTGAATCGATTAAAATGAAATGACGCGGCCTGCCGGACAGGCATAGCCCCGCCGCCGCATGAGCGCTATCCGAACACGCTTCGCTGGCGATGCGAAGCGTTCATTTAGTATGCTTTATTCTGGCGATTTTCCCAGCCTCAGTGGCGACATGCGTGCCGAGCGAAGCCAGGGTCGTGTTCAGGCTATCGATGACGAGGCCGGCCATGCGGGCGGAGGCGAGGTCTCCGTCGCGGTCGATGATGGCGAGCAGGACGTGCTCGTGGTCGGGCAGGGACTCGATATAGGCGGCCTCATCCCCGGTCTTCAGCAGCAAGGACCATTGCAGCGTGGCGATGACCGCGCTGGAGAGGCATTGCAGGGCGGCGTTCTGGGCGGCGGAGAAGATCGCCTCGTGGAAGGCGAGATCGGCCCGGATCGTCGCTTCGGCATAGGGCGCGCCATCGGCCATGCCGCGATAGGCGGCCTCGATGCGGGCGATATCGGCCGAGGTCCGGCGCTGCGCCGCGAGGCGCGCCGCACTGGGCTCGACGAAGCGGCGCAACTCGAAGAGATCGCGGATGAATTTCTCGTTGGGATCGGACTCGAAATGCCAGGACAGGACGTCGGGGTCGAGCAGGTTCCAGCGCTCGCGCGGCGCAGCGCGGGTGCCGCTTTTCGGGCGGGCCTCGACCAACCCCTTCGCCGTCAGAATCTTGACCGCCTCGCGATAAGCCGTACGCGAAACCGAGATCTCCGAGCGCAGGTCATCCTCGTTCGGCAGCACCTCGCCGGCCCGGACGCGGCCGGTGATGATCGCAACGGCGAGCTTCTGGGCGACCTGGCCGAAAAGCCGGTCCGGATTGAGCGTCGTCGGCCGCGAGAAATCGCGTACCCGCATCGCTGGTGCCCCTCCCTTGGGCGCCTCCGGCCAGCCTGAATTTGCGGCATTGCGAAGGCTGTGGCGGCGCTTGACAGGGCCGCTTCTATCGTATGACTTTATCGCAGATTGGAACGGACACAATCGCCGGCAGCAGGCGATATCCGGTTTCATCATTCGGTCACAAGAAACCGATTGTGGTCGTGAGCCGCCTGCATGACAAGCGGAGCGACCAGGGAACGGAAAGCAGGGAAGGACGGCATGGCCTCAGTCCAGATCGCCGATGTGCGCAAGGCCTACGGGTCGACGCAGGTCATCCACGGCGTCGATATCGACATCAACGACGGCGAATTCGTCATCCTGGTCGGCCCCTCGGGCTGCGGGAAGTCGACGCTGCTGCGCATGATCGCGGGGCTCGAGAACATCTCGGGCGGTGAGATCAGGATCGGTCCGCGCGTGGTGAATGACGTGCCCCCGAAGGAGCGCGACATCGCCATGGTGTTCCAGAACTATGCGCTCTATCCGCATATGACGGTCGCCGACAACATGGCCTTCTCGATGAAGCTGCGGAAGGCGCCGAAGAGCGAGATCGACGAGCGCGTCAACAAGGCCGCCCAGATTCTCGGCCTGACCAAGCTGCTCGACCGCTATCCGCGCCAGCTCTCCGGCGGCCAGCGCCAGCGCGTCGCGATGGGCCGCGCCATCGTGCGTGATCCGCAGGTCTTCCTGTTCGACGAACCGCTCTCCAACCTCGACGCCAAGCTGCGCGTGCAGATGCGCACCGAGATCAAGGAGCTGCACCAGCGCCTCAAGACCACCACGGTCTATGTCACGCACGACCAGATCGAAGCCATGACCATGGCCGACAAGATCGTCGTGATGCATGACGGCATCGTCGAGCAGATGGGCGCCCCGCTCGACCTCTACGACAACCCGGCCAATCTCTTCGTCGCCGCCTTCATCGGCTCGCCCTCGATGAACCTGCTCAAGGGCAAGATCGTCGGTCACGGCTTCGAGACCGAAGGCGGTACGGTCTGGCCGATCGGCAAACATCCGGTCGGCTCCGATGGGCTCTCTGCGGTGCTGGGCATCCGCCCCGAGCATTTCCGGCTCGATCCCAACGGGCTGAAGGCCGAGGTCGCGGTCGTCGAGCCGATGGGCTCGGAGACGCAGGTCGTCGTCCGCTGCGGCGGGCAGGACCTGACCTGCATCTTCCGCGAGCGCATCTCGGCCAGGCCCGGCGAGACGATCGGCATCACGCCCGATACCAGCGTGACGCATCTGTTCGACGCCGCGACCGGCAAGCGAATCTAGAGCAGGCATCGGCCGGGTTGCGCTGCGACCCGGCCGAACCGCGCGTTCGCGGCGCGGAGTTCTGAACCGGCTTTCCCGATCGGCCTCTTTCACGCCCGATCGGGCTCGGCATCAAGGAATTCGCCGCTCCCGCTAGGCGGAGCGACGGATGATCGCTGTCAACGCCCATAATCATGCAGGACGGTGGTCCCATGCAGGCCGCCGCCGCGCCAACGGAGGAGACGGTTTCCATGAGCATTTCCAGAAGAGACGTTCTGATCGGCGGCGCCGGACTCGCGGCAGGAGCAACGTTGCCGCTCGCGCCGTCCATCGCGCAGGCCAAGATCGAGCAGGGCGCGACGCTTCGCGTGTTGCGCCCGACCAAGTTCGTCGATCCAGACCAGACGATCTTCAACGAGAACACCGAGGCCTTCACCAAGGCGACGGGCGTTCCGGTCCGTGTCGACTATGCCGGCTGGGAAGACCTGCGCCCGCAGACGGCGGTCACCGCCAATACCGGCGCCGGGCCCGATATCGTCGTCGGCTGGGCAGATGATCCGCATATCTTCTCGGACAAACTGATCGACCTCACCGAGATCGCCGACGAACTCGGCAAGAAATATGGCGGCTGGTACCCGATCGCCGAGAAATACGGCAAGAAGGACAAGACCAACCAGTGGATCTCGATCCCGATGGGCGCCTCCGGCGCACCAGCGGTCTATCGTGAATCCTGGGTCAAGGAAGCGGGCTTCGACACCTTCCCGAAGGATCTCGACGGGTTCCTCAACCTCTGCCGCAAGCTCAAGGCCAACGGCCACCCGGCCGGCTTCGCGCTCGGCAACGCGGTCGGCGACGGCAACGCCTTCTGCAACTGGCTCGTCTGGACCCATGGCGGCTACATGGTCGACGAGAACAACAAGGTCGCGATCAACTCGAAGGAGACGATCGAGGCGCTGAAATACGCCAAGGCGCTCTACGAGACCTTCATCCCCGGCACGCTCTCCTGGCTCGATATCAGCAACAACAAGGCGCTGTCGGCCGGTGAAATCGGCCTGACCCAGAATGGCGTCTCGCTCTACTTCTCGATCAAGAACTCGAAGGACGAGAAGACCGCGGCGATCGGCAAGGACCTGAACCATGCGACGATGCCGGTCGGCCCGCTCGGCCGTCCGTCGGAGCCGGCGCTGATCATCAACGCCATGGCGTTCAAGCACACGAAGTTCCCGAACGCCGCGAAGGAATATCTCCGCTTCATGATGGAGAAGGAGCAGTACGACAAGTGGCTCACCGGTTGCTACGGCTACTGGGCCCAGCCGCTGAAGGCCTTCGCCGAGAGCAAGGTCTGGTCGGCCGATCCGAAGATCGTGGTCTATCGCGACACCTGGGACCGGGCGCTGTGGAGCGGGTACAAGGGCGCGATCAACGAGGCGGCCGGCACGGTCAATGCCGAGTATGTCGTCGTCCAGATGGTCGCTTCCGTCTGCGCAGGCCAGGCGACGCCGGAAGAGGCGGCCAAGGAAGCCGAGCGCCGTGCCCGGCGCTACTACCGGTCGTGATGCGCTAACCGCGCTGACACGGACACACGCGGCCGCCGGCTCGTCCGGCGGCCGACGCAAGATCGCATCGGGTGTCCCCGAAAGGCGGTTTCAGCCTTTCGCTCCGATGCTACTGCCGACTCGAACGCGAGGGCGCCATGGCCGTAGCTGCCGCCGAATCGCGAACCGTCCACAGCCTGCAGCAGAGCTGGCTTGTGCGTCTGTTCGACTACAAGCCGTTCCTGATCTTCCTCTGCCTGCTGCCAGCGGCGGGCTTCCTGCTGGTCTTCCTCAGCTATCCGCTGGGCCTCGGCATCTGGCTCGCCTTCACCGATACGCGCATCGGCCGTGTCGGGCAGTTCATCGGCTTCGAGAATTTCGAATCGCTCTGGCATGACCGGGTCTTCATCACCTCGGTCTGGAACACGCTGCTCTATACGGGCGTGGCGACCTTCGGGAAGTTCGCGCTCGGGCTGTGGCTGGCCCTGCTGCTCAACAACCATCTGCCGTTCAAGTCGCTGCTCAGGGCGATCATCTTGATCCCCTGGATCGTGCCGACCGTACTCTCGGCGATCGCCTTCTGGTGGATCTACGATCCGCAGTTCTCGATCATCTCCTATGTGCTCGTCGACGTGCTCGGCTGGCGCGACACCTATATCGATTTCCTCGGCCAGCCCTGGCCGGCGCGGTTCTCCTTGATCGCGGCCAATATCTGGCGCGGCATCCCCTTCGTCGCGATCAGCCTGCTCGCCGGCCTGCAGACGATCTCACCCTCGCTCTACGAGGCGGCGATGCTCGACGGCGCCAATTCCTGGCAGCGCTTCCGGCATGTCACGCTGCCGATGCTGATGCCGATCCTGGCGGTGGTGCTGACCTTCTCGGTCCTGTTCACCTTCACCGATTTCCAGCTGGTCTACGCCATCACCCGCGGCGGGCCGGTCAACGCCACGCATCTGATGGCGACGCTCGCCTTCCAGCGCGGCATCCCGGGCGGCCAGCTCGGCGAGGGCGCGGCGATCGCGGTGGCGATGATCCCGTTCCTCGTGATGGCGACGCTGTTCAGCTATTACGGCCTGTCCCGGCGGAAGTGGCAGCAGGGGGAAGACAATGACTGACCAGACCCTCGCCACGCGCCCGCAACTCACGGACAAGGAACGCGAAGGCGTCATCGACTGGTCGTCCGGCCCGCGGCGCTTCATCACGCTCTATCTGCCGCTGTCGGTCTTCGTGCTCGTGCTGCTGTTCCCGTTCTACTGGATGGCGATCACGGCGATCAAACCGAACGGCGAGCTGCTCGACTACAAGAACAACAACCCGTTCTGGGTGAAGTCGCCGACGCTGGAGAACATCAACAAGCTGCTCTTCCAGACCGACTACCCGCAATGGCTGTGGACCACGATGATGGTCGCGGCGGTGGCGACGGCGCTCTCGCTGTTCTCCAGCGTGCTCGCGGCCTATGCGATCCAGCGCCTGCGGTTCAAGGGATCGCAATATGTCGGTCTCGCGATCTATCTCGCCTATCTCGTGCCGCCCTCGATCCTGTTCATCCCGCTGGCGACGCTGATCTTCCAGTTCGGGCTGTTCGACTCGCCACTGGCACTGATCCTGACCTATCCGACCTTCCTGATCCCGTTCTGCACCTGGCTCCTGATCGGCTATTTCAAGTCGATCCCCTACGAGCTCGAGGAATGCGCGATGATCGACGGGGCGACGCGCTTGCAGACGCTGTGGCGGATCACGCTGCCGCTCGCCATGCCCGGCCTGATCTCGGCCGGTATCTTCGCCTTCACCCTGTCTTGGAACGAGTTCATCTATGCGCTCGCCTTCATCCAGTCGGCGGAGAAGAAGACGGTTCCGGTCGCGGTGCTAACCCAGCTCGTCGAGGGCGACGTCTATCACTGGGGCTCACTGATGGCCGGCGCGCTGCTCGGCTCGATCCCCGTCGCGATCCTCTATTCCTTCTTCGTCGATTACTACGTCGCGTCCATGACGGGTGCGGTGAAGGAGTAACCGGCCTGGCGTCGGGTTTCCTGCGGGCATGGCGCGAGCTGTGCCCGCTTTCGTTCCGAGAGTGTCTGCCTCATGTCCGCTCAACCGATCTCCAGCATCGCCTTCGTCGGGCTCGGCGCCATGGGCGCGCCGATGGCCGAGAACCTCGTCCGGAAGCAGTTCCGCGTAACCGGCTTCGACATGCGGGAGGCGGCGCGTGACGCGCTCGTCGCAGCCGGCGGGCATGCGGCGGCGAGCGCGAAGGAGGCGGCTACCGGCGCCGAGGCGTTGGTGCTGATGGTCGTCAATGCGGCGCAGGCGCGTGCGGTGCTGTTCGAGGCCGGTGCGCTGGAGGCGTTGGCGCCGGGGGCGACCGTCATCCTGATGGCGACCTGCCCGCCGGGCGAGGCCGAGGCGATCGCGGCTGAGGTCACGAAGACCGGCCGGCATTTCATCGACGCGCCGGTTTCGGGCGGGGTGAACGGTGCGCGCAACGCGACGCTGACCATCATGGTCGGCGCGCCCGGCGACAGCTTCGCGCGGGCGAAGCCGGTGCTGGATGCGCTCGGCGACAAGGTCTTCCATGTCGGCGAGAAGGCCGGGCAGGGCGCGACGGTGAAGACCGTCAACCAGCTGCTCTGCGGCGTGCATATCGCGGTCGCGGCCGAGGCCCTGTCCTTGGCCGAGAAGGCCGGCATCGACGGGCGCCTGCTCTTCGAGATCATGGGCGGATCGGCCGCCTCGTCCTGGATGCTGAGGGATCGCGGGCCGCGCATGCATGAGCCCGATCCGGTGGTGGCGAGCGCCGTCGACATCTTCGTGAAGGACCTCGGCATCGTGCTCGATGCCGGGCGGGCGGCGAAGACGGCGCTGCCGCTGGCCGCCGCGGCGCACCAGATGTTCCTCTCGGCGTCGGGCCTCGGCCATGGCGGGCGCGACGATTCGCAGGTGGTGCGGGCCTATCGGGCGCTCAACGCCAAGCCCGCGAACGATGCCTGAGCAGGGCTCAGCGCCGCGGCGGGCAGGTCGTTCCACGGACGTGGAGCGCCGGTGTCAGCAGCAGGCGCTGCCTTGGGGCGGTGGGGTCGGCGATGCGGTTCAGCAGGAACTCGGCCGATTTGGCGCCCATGTCGTTCTGGAAGTTGAAGATGGTGGTGAGCGCCGGGAACCACTGCGCTGCCTCCTTCACGTCGTCGCAGCCGACGATCGAGAAATCGCTGCCGGCCTCCAGTCCGCGATGACGCAGGCCGAGCATGGCGCCGAAGGCGGCGAGATCGTTCATGCAGGCGGCGGCGGTCGGCGGATCATGGGCGTCGAGCACTTTCTGGATGCCCTTCAGCCCGTTCTCGCGGGTGCCGTAATCGAAATGGACCAGCGCCGGGTCGAAGGGCAGGCCATGGCGGGCGAGCGCGTCGCGATAGCCGGCATAGCGGTTGCGGCCGGTCGAGATGCTCTCATTGGCACAGAGGAAGGCGATGCGGCGATGGCCGAGCTCGATCAGATGCTCCATCGCGAGATTGGTGCCGTGGCGATCGTCGGAGCCGACGAAATCGAGGTCGAGCTCGGGGATTTCGCGCGAGAGCTGGACGATCGGGATGCCGGCATCGATCAGGGGGCTGAGGCTTTCCGCCGTGCTGCCGCCGGCCGAGCACAGGACCATGCCGTCCGGCCGGTATTCGGCGAGCGTGCCGAGCACGCGCTGCTGCCGGTCGAGGTTCTCGGCATAGGTGCCGAGCAGGATCGAGCGGTCGTAGCGGCCGGCGGTCTCCTCGATCGCCGCGAGCAGTTCGGCGAAATAGGGATTGGTGATGTCGTGGAAGCCGACGCCGATGATGTTGGTGCGGTCGGTGCGGAGCGAGGCGGCGCTGCGGTTGTAGCTGTAGCCCATCTCGCGGGCGATCTCGCGGACGCGGTTGCGCGTCGCCTCCGCGACGAGCTGAGAGCCACGCAAAGCCAGCGACACCGTCGCGGTCGAGACCGAGAGACGCTCGGCGATGACCTGAAGCGTCACGCGGGCGCGGCCGGCTGGCGGCGGGCTGTTGGGCTGGCGGGGCCCGGGCGGGTCGCTGGCGGTCATGACTCGTCCACACTGAGCGCGGGCCTTACGGCCGGCTTCCGGTCGGGCCATTTCGCCGACTTCCGGTTCCATCTCAACCATATCAGCGGGAGAATTTGAAGATGACTGCAACCAAAGAGTCCATCGGCTTCATCGGCGTCGGCCTGATGGGGCAGGGCATGGCCCGCAATCTCGTCGACAAGGGCTTCCCGCTGACCGTGATGGGACACCGCAACCGCAAGCCGGTCGAGGAACTCGTTGCGGCTGGTGCAACTGAGGCGAAGACGGCGAAGGAACTCGCTTCGCGTTCCGAGATCATCTTCCTGTGCGTGACCGGCTCGCCCCAGGTCGAAGCCGTGCTGAGAGGCGAGAACGGCATCATCGCCGGGGCGAAGCCGGGCACGGTGATCGTCGATTGCTCGACCTCCGACCCGACGGTGACGGTGAAGCTCGCCGCCGAACTGGAGGCGAAGGGCCTGCATCTTGCCGACGCGCCGCTCGGCGGCACGCCGGCACAGGCCGCGCTCGGCCAGCTCTCGGCGATGATCGGGGCGTCTCCCGAGGTCTTCGCGCGGATCAAGCCGGCCTGCGAGGCCTGGGCGCAGAAGATCGTGCATCTCGGGCCGGTCGGCGACGGCCACAAGATGAAGCTGATCAACAATTTCCTGTCGCTGGGCTATGCCGCGATCTATGCCGAGGCGCTGACGCTCGGCCAGAAGATCGGCATCACGCCCCAGACTTTCGACAGCGTCATCCGCGGCAGCCGCATGGATTGCGGCTTCTACCAGACCTTCATGACATACGTGCTGGAGCGCGACCGCGACGCCCACAAGTTCACGCTGAGTAACGCGCTGAAGGACGTGCGCTATCTGGAGAGCGTGGCCAACGAGGCTGGCGTCGCCAACCCGATCGGCAATGCCGTGAAGAACAGCTATGCCGCCGCCGTCGCCAGCGGCAAGGGCGAGGATTACGTGCCGATGCTGTCGGACTGGATCGCGGGCCTGAACGGCACTTCGCTCGCCGGCAAGGGCTAATCCGCGCCGTTCAGGGCTGCGCCAGCAACCGGGAGAGGCCGTCCGAGAGTCCGGCACTGGCGACCGGCGCGGGCAGGGCGAGATCGCCCTCCTGCGGCTTCGGTCGGGGCTGGTCGAGTTCGGCCAGCAGCATGCGGATGCCGGCTTCGGCCGAGCAGATCACGGGCACGTCGACATGGGGTTGGACGCGGGGCGCGAGGCCTGCGAGTCCGGCGCCGCCGAGGATGACCGCGCCCGCACCGTCGCGTTTGGCGACGCGGCGGCAGGCTTCCGCGAGCATGGCGATCGAGCCGTCGGGGTCGCGGGCGATATCGGCGCCGGTCGGCGCGACGGTCTCGACCGCGGCGAGGCGATTGCCCAGCCCGATCGAGCCGACGAATTCATGCAGCATCGGGCCCCAGCGCTCGCCGCCGGTGACGATGGCAAAGCGCTCTGCCTTTTCGGCGGCGTAGCGGCTGCTGGCCTCGGCCATGCCGATCACCGGGATGCGCGCCATCTCCTTGAGCGCGAGCAGGCCGGGGTCGCCGAAGCAGGCGAGATAGACGCCGTCGCAATCCTGGCCATGTTCGGCGAAGGCTTCGAGCGCCGCGTGGGCGGCGATGACGCTGGCGCTGCGGCTGGCGATATATTCCGCTCCGAAGCGGCCCGTCACCGGCACGAGTTCGGCCTGAACAGGCAGATAGGGCTGGACCACGCGGGTCACCAGAGCTGTCATTTCCGGCATCGTGTTGGGGTTGAGCAGGAGAATGCGCAAGCGAGGCCTCACAATCCGTGATCCAGCCGCGCGGCACCGTCGACCGCCCGATCGGGCGATGGCCATGCAGCGGCTGTCAGGAGCGAACGGTGTCTCATCGGTTCGAAATCAACAGCAGATATGCCGTTCGGCTCGCAAGCGGAGGAATGGAGAAACAGTGCTTCCATTCCGGCACGGCCGGCCCTTGTTCGCACTATCCGGCGTTCTCGCATTCCGCCGCGTCGACAGCAAGCACCGGATGGCTTTGCTGGCACAAAGCTGCGATCAGCGCGGCCGGCTCGGTGCCTGCTTCGTGATCGCACAGGGCGTCCGGCTGAAGCGGACCGGCGGCTTCGTCGTGACCAGCTGTCCTTCCTCGGGATGCTCGACCGTCTCGAAGAAGCCGGTCGCCTTGAGATGCCGGTCGTCCAGCAGGTCGTCGAGCGTGTTGATCGCGGAGCAGGGCACGTCGATCCGGTCGAGGATCGCCAGCCATTCGGCCGACGGGCGATGCAGCAGGCACTCCGCCAGCCGCTCGTAGAGCGTGTCGATCATCGCGGCGCGGGCTGCGCCGTCACTGAGCGCCGGTTCCGTGGCCCAGTCATCGCGACCGGCGGCCTCGAACAGGGCGTGCCAATGCGCCGCCGTATAGGGCATCACTGCGATGAAGCCGTCTGCCGTGCGATAGGGCCGGCGATGCCGCGACAGGACGCGCGAATAGCCGCTTGGACCAAGTGCGGGCTCGAAGCTGCGGCCGCCGAGATGCTC
This sequence comes from Allobosea sp. GW821-FHT09G06, assembly GCF_059416005.1. Classification (NCBI taxonomy): domain Bacteria; kingdom Pseudomonadati; phylum Pseudomonadota; class Alphaproteobacteria; order Hyphomicrobiales; family Alloboseaceae; genus Allobosea; species Allobosea sp. GW821-FHT09G06. Next base: position 778,715 of record NZ_JBWKOI010000001.1, read on the forward strand.
GACCGCGAGGAAAGAGACCATGGCCTCGAACATGGGGACCTCGATCGCCTGGCCTTCGCCCGAGACCGCCCGGTGATAGAGCGCCGCATTGATCGCGCCGACGGCGAAGAGAGCAGTCGTCTTGTCGGCGACGATGGTGGGCGCATAGGCCGGTGCATCGCCGCTGCGCTGGGACAGTGCGGCCCAGCCCGAGGCGGCCTGAATGACGTCGTCATAGGCCGGACGGTCGCGATAAGGCCCGTCCTGTCCGAAGCCGACGATGGCGCAGTAGATCAGGCGCGGATGGCCGGCGAGCAGCGTCTCCGGATCGAGCCCGTAGCGACGGGCGGCCTCCATCCGCATGTTGTGGATGAAGATGTCCGCCTCCGCGATGAATTCGCGGAGGCGGACGAGATCCTCTGCCGATTTCATGTCGAGCGCGATGCTGCGCTTGTTGCGGTTGCAATTGAGGAAGGCTGCGCCCATGCCGGGCGAACGAGCAGGACCGGGCGCCCGCATGATGTCGCCGCCCGGCGGCTCGACCTTGAGGACATCCGCACCCATGTCGCCGAGCGTCTGCGTCGCATAGGGACCGGCGATAATCGTGGTCAGGTCGACGATCTTGATCCCGTCCAGTGGTCCTGGCATGGCGCGTGCGAATCTCCGTTCGAGCCGCAGTGAAGCCGTCATAGACTGGTGGCGCAACGCCGCTCGCCGCAGAGCCGCCCCGAGATCGATGGCGGGCGAAGGATATTCTCCGACCGCCAGATCAGGCGCTTCTGCACTGTCGACAATTTGGATGTTGCGTGCATATTATATCGCTGTCGGGGCCGGGTGCTCGCTGACAGGCATGTTCGGAGGCGGGAATGACGATGCTGCATTTCAAGAACTTCGCTTTGCTCGAACCCGGTTTCGGTGAGCTGCGCCAGGGCTACGAGCTTGTTGTCGAGGGCGACAAAATCCGCGAGCTTTCCGAGAAGCCGCTGAAACTGGCCAAGGCCGACGTGATCGATTGCGGCGGCCGGACGCTGATGCCCGGCCTGATCGACAGCCATGTCCATGTCTTCCTGTCCGAGGTCTATATCCGGACGATGGAGAGCATGCCGCTGACGCTGATGACGGCACGCGCCGTCCGGCTGATGAAGGGCATGCTCGACCGCGGCTTCACCAGCGTGCGCGATACCGGCGGCGCCGACTGGGGCATCAAGGAAGCGGTCGAGAAGGGCGATGTCGCGGGGCCGCGCCTGTTCATCGCGGGTGCCGCGATCGGCCCGACCGGCGGCCATAGCGACCCGCGCCGGCGCACCGATTTCGGCGCGCGCTGCCATTGCTGCAACGCCATGGCCTATACGATGAACGTTTCCGATGGCGTCTCCTCGGTGCGAAAGTCGGTGCGTGAGCAGATGCGGCTCGGTGCCGACCATATCAAGATCATGATGTCGGGCGGCGTCGCCAGCCCCTATGATCCCTTGGATTCGATGCAGTTCAGCGTCGACGAGGTGAAGGCAGCCGTCGAGGAGGCGAAGGCCTTCGGCCGCTATGTCTGCGCCCATGCCTATACGCCGGAGGCGATCACGCGGGCGGCGCAATGCGGCGTGCGCGCGATCGAGCACGGCAACCTGATCGATGAGGCCTCGGCCAAGCTGATGGCCGAGAACAACATGTTCCTCACCGCCAATCTCGTCGCCTATTACGCGATGAAGGAGCGGGCGGCCGAGTTCGGCATGACCGGCGACATGCTGGCCAAGAACGATCTCGTCATCGATGGCGGCCTGCGTTCCCTCGAAATCTGCAAGCGCGCCGGTGTGCCGGTCGCCTATGGCTCGGACCTGCTCGGCCAGTTGCAGAGCGAGCAGTCGCGCGAGTTCCTGCTGCGCCGCGAGGTGCTCTCCCCGCTGGAGATCATCCGCTCGGCGACCACGGTCGGCGCCCAGATCCTGCGCATGGAAGGCAAGGTCGGCACGGTTCAGACCGGCGCCTTCGCCGACCTCATCCTCGTCGACGGCGACCCGCTGAAGGATCTTGCGCTCTTCCAGGAGCAGGGCAAGCACCTGGCGGCGATCATGAAGGGCGGCGCCTTCCACAAGAACACGCTGCACTGAGGCCTGCCCAAGCGCCGGCCAGCCGATGACGGAAAAGCGGGCTTCACTGTTTGTAACTGGCGTCGCAAACTGTCTGACAAAAGAGGGGACGGTTTTGGCTTTCACAGTGGACAGCAAGCGGCAGGCAGCCGGAGCGGCCTGCCATCGGGAAAACGCCGGGTGAGCGCCGGTTCGCAGCGCTTTGGGCGCTATGCGCTGAACGGTGCGGCCGCGCTCTCGCTCGGCTTCATCCTGCTGCCGCTGATCTTCGTGACCTGGCTCGCCTTCTTCCGGCAGGAGATTCCTTCCTTCCCGCCGGAAGGCTACTCGCTGAAATGGTTCGCCGCCGCGGCGAACAACAAGCCCTTCATCGACGGCTTCATGCTGAGCCTCCAGGTCGCCGTCGCGTCGACGTTGATCGGGCTTCTCCTCGGCGTGCCGGCGAGCCTCGCGCTGGTGCGCCATCGCATTCCGCTGGGAGGCGGCGTCAGCACGCTCTTGCTGCTGCCGCTGGTGATGCCGGGCATCGTGCTGGGCACCGCGACCTATGTCTTCCAGATCGAGGTCGAGATCGCCACGCAATTGCCGGTGATGGGCTCGCTCGCCGGCCTCGTCGCGGCGCATACGCTCGTCGTCATCCCCTGGGTGGTGCGGCTGGTGACGGCGAGCCTCGCCGGCTTCGACCGCTCGATCGAGGAGGCCGCGCAGAATCTGGGTGCCGGCCCGATCACGACCTTCTGGCGGGTGACGCTGCCGAGCATCCGGCCGGGCATCGTCGCGGCTTCGCTGTTCGGCTTCGTGACCTCGTTCGGCAATCTCGAGATGAGCCTGTTCCTGGTCGGGCCGGGGCGTACGACGCTGCCGATCGCGATCCTCCAGTATCTCGAATGGAAGATCGATCCGACGGTCGCTGCGGCCTCGCTCATCCAGATCGTCCTGATCTGCGTCGCGATGATCGTGACCGATCGCTATGTCAAACTGAGCCGGGTGGTGTGAACGGATGGCAAGTTCCTAACGATGGCACGTCTCTCGATTTCGCATCTGAAGAAGACCTATGGCGCGCTGACGGTCGTCGACGATGTCGACATCGCGGTCGCCGATGGCGAGTTCCTCGTGCTGCTCGGTCCCTCCGGCTGCGGCAAGACCACGACCTTGCGCATGGTCGCGGGCTTCATCGCTCCGAGCTCCGGCGCGATCACCATCGGCGAGCAGGACGTCACCAACCTGCCGCCGTGGAAGCGCCATTGCGGGCTGGTCTTCCAGAGCTATGCGCTGTTCCCGCATATGACCGTGGCGCAGAACGTCGCCTTCGGGCTGGAGATGCACAAGGTGCCGCAGGCCGAGCGCGGCCCGCGCGTCGCCGAGGCGCTCAGGCTTGTCCGGCTCGGCGGCTTCGACGAGCGCTATCCGCGCCAGCTCTCCGGCGGCCAGCAGCAGCGCGTCGCGCTCGCCCGCGCGCTGGCGATGGAGCCGAAGGTGCTGCTGCTCGACGAGCCGCTCTCCAATCTCGACGCCAAGCTGCGTCTTGAGGTTCGGATCGAGATTCGCGAATTGCAGCAGAAGCTCGGCCTGACCACGATCATGGTGACCCATGACCAGGAAGAGGCGCTGACCATGGCGGACCGCCTCGTCGTCATGGAAAAGGGGCAAGTGCGCCAGATCGGCACCCAGCGCGAACTCTACGAGAAGCCGGCCGATCGCTTCGTCGCTGGCTTCATCGGGCGCAGCGCCTTCATCGAGGGGCAGGTCACGGGGCAGGGGCGGTTCCGCACCGGCGGTGGGCTCGACATTGCCTGCACCGCCGCTGCCGCGAGTGGACCGGCGACGCTGGCACTCCGGCCCGAGCGGATCGTCGTTGGGGCTGAGGCCGAGGGGCTGGCCAACCGCTTTCCGGCCCGGATCGAGCATGCCTCCTATCTCGGCGCGCTGCTTGACGTGCAGGTCGCGCTCAACGAGCAGGATCGCATGATCCTGCAGATTCCGAACCGGGTGGGGCTCACTGAGCCGCAGCCGGGCGAAACCATCACGATAGGCTGGGCCGAAAGCGCCGGGCTCGTCTATCCGCAAGGGGCCTGAAAGCTCCCAATCGGCGTCCAAAAACGAGGGGAATACCATGGCTTCATTCGACAGGCGGGATCTTCTGAAAGGCGTCGGCGCGGCGGCGCTCGCCACCGCGACCGGCATGCCGGCCTTCGCCCAATCCGGCGGACGCGTCGTCGTCGGCACCTGGGGTGGCGACTACGCGCGGCTTCTGACCAAGAATATCGAGGACCCGATCCTCAAGCCCAAGGGGCTCGAAGTGGTGCAGGATCAGGCCGGCGACGCGCCGCGCCGCGCCAAGATGGTCGCCGAGCGGCGCCTGCCGCGCGGCACGGTCGATATCCAGGGCCTGTCGGCCGCGAACATGTACGAAATGAACGAAGCCGGCGTGCTCGAACAGATCGACTATTCCAAGTTGCCGAACGCCAAGAACCTGTTGCCGACGATGAAGTACCCCTATGGCATGGGGCACATCTATTCGGGCAACGTCGTGATCTACAATCCCAAGATCATCTCGCCGGCGCCGAAGGGCTTCAAGGACTGGCTCGACCCGAAATGGGGCTCGAAGATCGGCTTCATCGACATCCAGTACCAGTCGATCTTCATCGCGGCCTCGATGGCCGCAACCGACGGCAAGGACATGAACGACATCGAGAAGGCCAAGGAGGTCCTGCTCGCGGTCAAGAAGGCCGGCGCGCGCGTCTATCCGACCAATGAGGCCTTCGCCCAGGCGATGAAGAACGAGGAAGTCGGCATCAGCGCGATCTGGAAGGCCCGCGTCGTGCAGTGGCAGAATGCCGGCATCCCCTGCGAGGCGGTCTCGCCGATCGAGGGCATCCCGACCTATGTCTCGGGTTTCGTGATCCAGAAGAACGCGCCGAACAAGGACAACGCCTACGCCTATATGGACGCGATGCTGGCCAAGGCGCCGCAGGAGGCCTTCGCGGTCGACATGGGCTATAACGGCACCGTCACCGGCCTCAATGTCGATCCGGCGCTGCACAAGCGCATCGGCTTCACGCCCGAGGAAGAGAAGACCCTGAAAGACCTCGACTACGCCTTCCTCGCCAAGAACGACGCGGCGATGAAGGAATGGTGGGACAAGGTCTTCAAGGGCTGACATGGCTCGCCCGTCCGACCATCGCGGCCGCCTGACGCGGCTTTCTGCGCTTCCGGTGCTCACGGACGGATGTCCGCTGCGCGCCGGTTCTCGAAAGCCGCGCCATCCGGCTCGCGCTGGCGAACGGTCGAACCATGCCAGAGGCGTCTCCAGGGGGAGCGGTTCATGAGCGCCGCTCCCGAAGCCGTCGCCGGCGCCCGCACCAAGCTCGCCGGCCTGCTCGTCGTGCCGGCGACGCTCTTCGTCGCCCTCATGCTGATCGGGCCGCTGGCGATCCTGTTCCGCTATTCGCTCAACAAGTTCGTGCCCGGCCAGTTCATGGTCGATGCGCTGGTGATCGAGAACTACGTCAAGTTCTTCACCGACGCCTATTATCTCAACGTGCTCGCCCGCACGGTCCGCGTCGCGGTGATCTGCACGCTGGCCTGCCTGATCATGGGCTTCCCGCTCGCCTATGTGCTGGCGCGCACGCAAAGCCGCTTCAAGAACCTGATGGTCATCGCGGTGGTGCTGCCGCTCTTCGTCGGCAATGCGGTGCGCGCCGCCGGCTGGATGACTCTCTTCGGCAGCAAGGGCGCGTTCAACGCCTCGCTGATGGGGCTTGGCCTGATCGATCAGCCGCTGGAGATCATGTACACCGAGAATGCCGTGCTGATCGGCATCATCGCGGTCAACCTGCCCTTCATGGTGCTGACGCTGCAGAGCGTGATCGAAGGCATCCCGCGCAATGTCGAGGAGGCCGCCTTCAGCCTTGGCGCCGGCCCCGCGGCGATGTTCCGTCGCGTGCTCTGGCCGCTGGCGCTGCCCGGCATCCTCGCCGGCACGATCCTGACCTTCATCCTGGCGATGAACGCCTATGCCACGCCGGTGCTGCTGGGCGGGCCGAAATTCCAGATGATGGGGCCGCTGGTCTATGGCCAGTTCGCGCAGCAGAACAACTGGCCCTTCGGCGGCGCGATCTCCTTCATCCTGATGACCGCGACGATCCTGCTCACCATGATCGCCCACCTCACCGTGCAGCGGCGCTATCGCTGAGACGGCCAAGGCGAAACCGCCTCCGGCCAGTGGCCGGAGGCGGTTTCTAACTTGCTTTATTCGGCGGCCTGCAGGACCGGCGGCTCGATATCGTGCCGGGCGAGCGGGCGGTTGCCCGCCAGCTTCCGCATGAGCACGTAGAAGACCGGCGTCAGGAAGATGCCGAAGGCGGTGACGCCGATCATGCCGGAAAAGACCGCGATGCCCATCGCCTGCCGCATCTCGGCGCCGGCCCCGGTCGAGATCACCAGCGGCACCACGCCCATCACGAAGGCGAGCGAAGTCATCAGGATCGGACGCAGGCGCAGGCGGCTCGCCTCGATCGCGGCCTCGACCGGCGTCCTGCCCTCGAATTCGAGCTCTCGCGCGAATTCGACGATCAGGATGGCGTTCTTGGCGGATAGTCCGACCAACACCACGAGGCCGATCTGGGTGAAGACGTTGTTGTCTCCGCCCGAGAGCCAGACGCCGGTCAGCGCCGCGAGCAGGCCCATCGGGATGATCAGCAGGATCGCGATCGGCAGGGTCATGCTCTCGTACTGAGCCGCCAGCACCAGGAAGACCAGCAGGATCGCGACCGGGAAGACGATCACCGCCGAGTTGCCGGCCAGGATTTCCTGATAGGTCAGCTCGGTCCATTCGAAGGCGAAGCCCTTGGGCAGCGTCTCCTTCGCGATGCGCTCCACCGCCTCCTGCGCCTGTCCCGAGGAGAAGCCCGGCGCCGCGCCGGCATTGATGTCGGCCGAGAGGAAGCCGTTATAGCGCATGGCGCGTTCCGGCCCTGAATCGGTGCGCACGTTGAGCACCGCGCTGAGCGGGATCATCTCGCCGGAGGTCGAGCGCACCTTGAGCTGGCCGATATGCTCGGGCTGAGCACGGAAGGGCGCATCGGCCTGGACACGCACGGTGTAGGTGCGGCCGAAGCGGTTGAAGTCGTTGACATAGGTCGAGCCGAGATAGGTCTGCAGCGTGTCGAAGACCTCCGTTACGGGCACGCCGAGCTGGCGGGCCTTGGTGCGGTCGATATCGGCATAGAGCTGCGGAACGTTGACCTGGAAGCTCGAGAACATGCCGGCGATCTCAGGCGCCTGCGCGGCCTTGCCCATGAAGGCCTTGGTCGCCTCGTCGAGCGCGGCATAGCCCAGGCCGGCGCGATCCTCGATCTGCAGCTTGAAGCCGCCGATGGTGCCGAGGCCCTGCACGGGCGGCGGCGGGAACATCGCGATGAAGGCCTCCTTGATGCCTGAGAATTCCTTGTTGAGCTGCATCGCGATGGCGTTGCCGCTCAAGGACGGATCCTTGCGCTGGTCGAAGGGCTTCAGGCCGACGAAGACGATGCCGGAATTCGACGAGTTGGTGAAACCGTTGATCGAGAGGCCGGGGAAGGAGATGGCGTTCTCGACGCCCGGATGCTTCAGCGCGATCTCGTCCATGCGGCGGATGACGTCCTCCGTCCGGTCGAGCGTCGCGGCATCGGGCAATTGGGCGAAGCCGACGAGATACTGCTTGTCCTGGCCGGGGACGAAGCCCGAGGGCACCGCCTTGAACAGCACGCCGGTCGCTCCGAGCATGATGACATAGACCGCGAGCATGATCGCGCGATGCGAGATCACCCGGCGCACGCCGCCGCCATAGGCCTCGGACGAGCGATTGAAGAAGCGGTTGAAGGCACGGAAGAACCAGCCGAACAGCCTGTCCATGAAGCGGGTCAGCGCGTCCTTGGGGGCGTGGTGGCCCTTCAGCAGCAGCGCAGCGAGAGCCGGCGACAGCGTCAGCGAGTTGATCGCCGAGATCACCGTCGAGATCGCGATGGTCAGCGCGAACTGGCGGTAGAACTGGCCGGTCAGGCCCGAGATGAACGCCAGCGGCACGAAGACCGCGACCAGCACCAGCGCGATCGCGATGATCGGGCCGGAGACCTCGCGCATCGCCTTGTAGGTGGCTTCGCGGGGGGAGAGGCCGTTCTCGATATTGCGCTCGACATTCTCGACCACGACGATCGCGTCGTCGACGACGATGCCGATGGCGAGCACCAGCCCGAACAGGCTGAGCGCATTGATCGAGAAGCCCAGGAGATACATCACCGCGAAGGTGCCGACGACCGAGACGGGCACGGCGACGAGCGGGATGATCGAGGCGCGCCATGTCTGCAGGAAGACGATGACGACGAGCACGACGAGCGCCACCGCCTCCAGCAGGGTCGTGATGACGGCCTTGATCGAGGCGCGGACGAACTGGGTGGTGTCGTAGACGATCGAGTAGTCCACGCCCTCGGGCATGTTCTGCTTGATCTCGCGCATGGTCTCCTGAACGCGGTCGGCGATCGCGATGGCGTTCGAGCCGGGCGCCTGGAAGACCGGCACGGCGACGGCCGACTTGCCGTTGAGCAGCGAGCGCAGCGCATAATCCGCGGCGCCGAGCTCGATGCGGGAGATGTCCTTCAGCCGGACGACCGCGCCATCAGCAGCCGTCTTGACGATGATCTCGCCGAACTGCTCCTCGTTCTGGAGGCGGCCCTGCGCGTTCACCGAAAGCTGGAGATCGAGGCCCGGCGCGTTCGGCGAGGCGCCGATGACGCCGGCCGCGGCCTGGACGTTCTGGGCGCGGATCTCGCGCACGACGTCGCCGGGCGAGAGGCCGTGCTCGGCGACCTTCTGCGGGTCGAGCCAGACGCGCATCGAGTAATCGCCGGAGCCGAAGAGCTGGACCTGGCCGACGCCGTCGATGCGGGCGAGCCGGTCCTTGACGTTCAGCACCGCGTAGTTGCGCAGATAGGTCATGTCGTAGCGGCCGTTCGGCGAGGTGATGTGCACCACCATCGTCAGGTCCGGCGAGCTCTTGACCGTGGTGACGCCGAGCCGGCGGACCTCCTCGGGCAGGCGCGGCTCGGCCTGGCTGACGCGGTTCTGCACGAGCTGCTGGGCCTTGTCCGGATCGGTGCCCAGGCGGAAGGTGACGTTCAGCGTCATGACGCCGTCGGTCGTCGCCTGGCTCGACATGTAGAGCATGCCCTCGACGCCGTTGATCTGCTCCTCGATCGGTGTTGCCACCGTCTCGGCGATCACGCGCGGGCTGGCGCCGGGATATTGCGCGCGCACGACGACGGTCGGCGGGACGACTTCCGGGTATTCCGAGATCGGCAAGGCCCTGATCGAGAGCAGCCCTGCCAGGAAGATCAGGACGGAGAGGACCGCCGCGAAGATCGGCCGGTCGATGAAAAATTTCGAGAGGTTCATTGTGCGCCCCTTCGGAGCGGATAGGTCATTGGACGAAAAACGCCGTCATGCTCGGGCTTGACCCGAGCATCTCCTGCCGAAGGAGGCTCTTTCAGCCTCATCCTGCCTGAGATTCTCGGGTCTGCGCTCCGCTTCGCCCGAGAATGACGGCTGTGTTTTTCAGCGTTGCGCGAGTTCGGTCGCGGGCTTCTTCAGTTCGCTTTTTTCGGCCATCGGCACCGGCTCGGGCGCGACGGTCGCGCCGGGCCGCACGCGCTGGAGGCCATTGACGATGATGCGCTCGCCCGGCTTAAGGCCGGCATTGACGACGCGCAGGCCGTCATGGGCGGCGCCGAGCGAGACCTCGCGCCAGGCCGCCTTGGCGTCATCGCCGACGACGAAGACGAACTTCTTGTTCTGGTCGGTGCCGACGGCGCGCTCGTTGATGACGAGCTGCTGCTCGGCCTTGGCCTGCCCGAGCTGGACCCGGACGAACTGGCCGGGCATCAGCTTGCCGTCGGGATTGTCGAGCCTCGCGCGCACCCTGACCGTGCCGCTGGCGCCGTCGATGCCGTTATCGACGAAATGCAGCTTGCCGCTGAACTGCGCGGCCTGCGCCGTCGCGGTGGTGAGCCGGACCGGGATCTGCTCCAGCGCCCGCGAGCCGTCTGGCAGCGAGGCCAGCGCGTCGAGCACGCTGCGCTCGTCAGCATTGAAGGCGGCATAGATCGGATCGACCGAGAGCAGGGAGGTCAGCACCTGCCCGCCGGCCGCGATCAGGTTGCCGACGGTGACGTCGAGCCGGCCGATGCGACCGCTGATCGGCGCGCGGATCTGCGTGTAGTCGAGGTTGAGCTGCGCCGTGCGGCGCGCCGCCTCGGCAACCTGGAGGTTCGCCTGCGCCTCCCGCAGGTTGTTGACGCGGGTGTCGACGTCGCGCTGGGAGAGGTTGCGGGTCGCCAGCAATTGCTGGCCGCGCTCGTTCTCGTTCTCGGCAAGGGCGACGCGTGCCTTCGCGCCCTGCACCTGCGCCTCGGCCCGCTGGAGATCGGCGAGATAAGGCGCCTGGTCGATGCTGACGAGCAGCTCGCCCTGCTTCACGAGGTTGCCCTCACGGAAATGCACGGCCTCGACGACGCCGGCGACGCGCGAGCGCAGTTCGACGCGCTCGATCGCCTCCAGCCGGCCGGAGAATTCGGCCCAGGGCACGATGTCGCGCGCCTCGACGGTCGCGACTGAGACGGGGACGGCGGGCGGGGCGGCAGGGGCGGTGTCGCCCTGCGCACGGGTGCCGGACAATGCGAAGACCGTGATGGCGGTCAATGCGACGGAGGCGGTGAGGCCGGCCAAAAGGCCGCGACGGTTCGTTCCCGGAATCATGGGTCGGTCCTTCCTTGGAAATGCGTTGGGGTGTTCGAAAAGGGGCGGGCCGCTAGGAGGGCGCGGTCCGTTCATAGAAGGCGGCGATCTCGCCGCAGCTCTTGCAGAGACAGGAGCCTTCCTCGGCCGCATCCGCATAGGCTTGCGGCCAGCGCGTCGGCGCGGTGAACTCGACATGGCGGACGGCGATGCCGGCCTGGCCGAGACGATCTGCGTATTGCGCGGCTTCGTCGCGCATCGGATCGTCCTGCCCGCTGATCAGCAGGGCCGGCGGCAGGCCGGCGAGGCGCGTTGCCTGAAGCGGGGCGGCGTAAGGGTGGGCGGCGCGCTCGGGCGTGCCGAGATAATCGGTCCAGCCATCGGCCCAGCGGCAGCCGACCGGGCCGGCCTGCGCGCCGCGCAGCGAAGCCGTGCCGAGGCAGGCATCGAGCATTGGCGAGAACAGGATCTGGCCGGCGAGTGCCGGGCCGCCGCGATCGCGCGCCATCATGGCGAGCGCCGCGGCGAGATTGCCGCCGGCTTCCTCACCGGCGATGTAGAGCGGCGCGCCGCGCGTCGCCCAGCGATTGCGCCCCCTGGCAAGAGCCTCGAGCGCTGCATAGATGCGCTCCAGCGTCTCGGGGAAGCGCTTGATCGGCGCGAGCGGATAGGAGAGCGAGAACACGACCGCGCCGGCCTCGGTCAAGGCCGTGGCGACAGCCTGCCCTTCGGCCGGCGAGCCGCTGTTGAAGTGGCCGCCATGCAGGTGCAGCACGAGCCCGGCATTCTCCGGAACCTCGGCGGGAACGTAGAGGCGGCCGGTGAAGCTCTCTCCACGGGCGCTCAGGGTCTCCTCACGCCAGAAGACGGAGAGAACCGGTTGCAGTTTCTGCGCGGCGATCGCGGGCATGGACTCAACCCTCGCTGTTGCGTTGCACCACGAGATAGTGAATCGAGATTTCGGAATAAATACGCTATCTGCTTATTCATTGTTCACGTACGGAAACAATCCGAGGGCTTATGGACCAGCTTGCCGCGATGCGGGCCTTCGTGCGGGTCGTCGAGACCGGAACCTTCACGCGTGCCGCCGATCTCCTGGACATGCCGAAGCCGACCGTCACCAAGCTGATCCAGCAGCTCGAAGCGCATCTGCGCGCCAAGCTGCTGAACCGGACGACGCGGCGCGTGACCGTGACCATGGACGGCGCGGCCTATTACGAGCGGGCGTTGCGCCTGCTCGACGAGCTCTCCGAACTCGACGCCAGCCTCACGCTGGCGCAGGCGCGGCCGAGCGGGCGGCTCAGGGTCGATTGCAGCTCCTCGCTGGCGGTCTCGGTGATCATTCCGGCGCTGCATGAATTCCAGCGGCGCTATCCCGACATCCAGCTCGATCTCGGCCTGAGCGACCGGCCGGCCGACCTGATCGGCGAGAACCTTGATTGCGCCGTGAGGGCCGGCGAGATCGTCGATCAGAGCCTGATCGCAAGGCGGATCGGCGAGATGCAGCTCATCACCTGTGCGACGCCGGACTATCTCGCCCGCTACGGCACGCCGCTGCATCCGCGCGATATCGAGGATGGGCACCAGATCGTCGCCTATCGGCCGGCGCTCGGTGGTCGGGTGTTGCCGCTGGTCTACCAGAGCCTCAGCGAGACGATCGAGGTCAGCGGGCGCTACGCGATCGCGCTCAATGACGGCATGGGTTATCTCGCGGCCGGGCTCGCCAGCCAGGGCATCATGCAATTGCCGACCTTCATGGCCCGCGTGCCGATCGCCGATGGACGGCTCGTGCCCCTGCTGCTGGACTGGTGCACGGCGCCGAAGCCGCTGCACATCGTCTATCCGCCGAACCGCCACCTCAGCAACAAGGTGCGCGTCTTCGTCGACTGGCTGGCGGAGCTGTTCGCGCGAGACGAGTTCATCTTGTCGCGCGGCGGCAGTTGCAAGCCGACGATCCTGTCCTCCGTGCCGGTCCCGGCCAAGGTCGATCAGCTCTCGTCGAGCAGCAGCGCGTAGATGTCCTCGCCGCCCGCGGCGTTGCGGATGCGGTCGCGGATGTCCTGCGGACGCAGACGCTTGGCGATGCAGGCCAGCGCATCGATGCGGCCCTTGCCGCCGTTGACCGGCGTCAGCACCATGCAGACGAGATCGACCGGCGCGCCGTCGATCGCCTCATAAGCGACGGGTTTCTCCAATCGCGCCAATAGGCCGAAGGGCTCGGCGAGGCCTTCGACCGGTGCATGCGGCATCGCCAGTCCGCCGCCGACGCCGGTGGAGCCGAGCGTCTCGCGCCGGTTCAGTGCGTCGAGGATCACGGCTTCGGGCAAGGCGAGCTGCTCGGCCGCCTTCTTCGCAAGCGCCCTAAACAGGGCCGGCTTGTTCGCGGCGGCGAGCCTGACGATGGAACGCGGGCGGATGATGTCGGATGGGATCATGGGTCGGTCTTGCGCCTTGCGGCAGGGCTCATTCGGCTTCGCGCAGGCGGTAGCCGACGCCGGTCTCGGTGGTGATGTATTGCGGCTGGTCGGGGATGCGCTCGATCTTCTGGCGCAATTGCCGGACGTAGACGCGCAGGTACTGGACATCGGCCGAGGCGCCCCAGACCTGCTTCATCAGGAACTGATGGGTCAGCACCTTGCCGGCATGCTGCACGAGGATGCGCAGGATGTCGTATTCCTTGGGCGAAAGCTTCACCTCCTGCTCGCCCAGCCTGACGATGCGCTTGACCAGATCGACCGAGAGCTCGCCGGTCTGGAAGACCGGCTTCTCGCCCTGCTGCTGGAGCTTGTGGCGCAGCGCGACGCGCAGGCGCGCCGCCAGTTCCTTCATGCCGAAGGGCTTGGTGACATAGTCGTCGGCGCCGTTCTCCAAGGCTTCGACGATACCAGCCTCGTCGGTGCGGCTCGACAGGATGACGATCGGCAGGGCCAACGCCTCGGCGCGCCATCTCTGAAGCAACTCCTGGCCGGACATGTCGGGCAGTCCGAGATCGAGGATGACGAGGTCAGGCAAGTCCTCGGCGATGCGTTCGATCGCCTCGCCTGCCGTCGCGGCCTCGCGGATGGCATAGCCCTCGGTCGAGAGGCCGACGCGCAGCAGGCGGCGGATCGCCGGCTCGTCGTCCACGACCAGCACCTTGATGTCCGTTGCCGTCATGATTGTGGTTCCAATGGCTTCAGCTGGCTTTCGGCCGGCATGCGGATGGTGAAGACCGCGCCGCTGCGATCCGCACGGTTCGCCGCCGTGATCGTACCGCCCATCGCCTCGACGAAGCCGCGGCATATGGCGAGGCCGAGCCCGGTTCCGGCGCGGACCTGATCGCCCTTGCGGACGCGGTAGAAGCTGTCGAAGACGCGCTCCAGATCGGTGGGCGGCAGGCCCGGCCCCTCGTCGGTCACCGTCACCAGAACCTCGCGGCCGTCCTGCCGGGCGCGGATGGCGATGGCGCTATCTGTCGGCGCATATTTCGCGGCATTGTCGAGCAGGTTGAACAGCACCTGCTCGAACAGGACGGGATCGAGCCTGAGCATCGGCAGGTCGCCGGGCAGGGCGGTCTCGATAGGGTGGCCGGCGGTGATCTTGCTGGCGCGGCGCAAAGCGCTGCCGACGACATCGGCGACATCGACCAGGGCCGCATTCGGTTCCATCGCGCCGGATTCGATCCGGGTCATGTCGAGGAGATTGGCGATGAAGCGGTTGAGGCGCTCGGATTCGTCGATCACGGTCGCGAGCAGGGCCGTGCGGTCGTCCTCAGGCAGGGCGTTGCGATAGTCGCGCAAGGTTCCGGCTGCGCCCATGATCGAGGCCAGCGGCGTCTTCAGGTCATGCGAGATCGAGTTCAGCAACGCCGAGCGCAGGCGGTCGGCCTCGGCCGCAAGCTTGGCCCGGTCGACATCGGCGACGAGCTGGATGCGCTCGATGGCGACGGCGGCCTGATCGGCCAGCGCATCGAGCAGGCGCTGCTGCTCGGGCGTCAGCAACGGGCCTTCCTTGTCATCGTCGAGACCGATGACGCCGATCGCGGTGCGGCCGGTGCGCAGGGGCAGATAGAGCCGTTTCGCGCCGGGCAGGGTGTCGGCGCCGCGCCCGGCCGGGCGATCGTGCTCCCAGGCCCAGCGCGCGGCGGCGATATCGGCATCGACCAATGTGTCGTCGGGTGGGTAGCCGGCGCGGACCGCGATCGTTCCATCCTCGGGCATCAGGATGACGACGCGCAGGCGCAGCATCGAGGCGATCTGGAAGGCACTGGCCCAGAGCACGTCGTCGAGCGTGCCGGTGCCGGCGAGCTTCTTCGAGAAGAGATAGAGGTCCTCGGTGGTGCGGACGCGCTGGCGGGCGGCATTGGCCTGACGCTGGACGCGGGCGGTGAGGTTCGAGGCGATCAGCGCGACGAGCAGGAAGAAGCCGAGCGCGACGACGTTCTCCGGATCGGCGATCGTCAGCGTGTAAAGCGGCGGGATGAAGAAGAAGTTCAGCGCGAGCGCGCTCAGGAGCGAGGCGAAGAGGGCCGGCCCAAGGCCCGTTGTCACGGCCGAGGCGAGCACCGCGGTGAGGAAGACCAGCGCGATATTGCGCAGGTCCATGATCTGGCTGAGCAGTTCGGCCGCGCCTAGCGCGGCCGCGACATAGGCCGCCGACGCGAGATAAGGCCTTGGTGCGAAGCCGGGCTTGCCGATGGCCGAGACGCCGGCATCCGCCTCCGGCGGCTGTTCCCGCAAGGCGACGACATGCACGCCGATATCGCCGGCGCGATTGATCAGTTCATGCGAGACGGAGGCCCTGAGCCATTCGCGCCAGCGCGGCTTCGCCGGCTTGCCGACGATGATCTGGGTGACGTTGCCGGCGGCGGCATGGCGCAGGATCTCGCCAGCCACATCCTGTCCGGGCAGGGTGATCGCCTCGGCGCCGAACTGTGCCGCGAGCCTCAGCGCATTGGCGATCCGCGTCTTGGCTGGCTCGGACAAGGCCGCGGCCTGCGGCGTCTCGACATAGAGCGCGCTCCAGGGCGCGCGCAGGCGGTCGGCCTGCCGCTTGGCATGGCGGATGAGGGCAGGGGCCCCGGCGCTATCGTCGATGCAGACCAGGATGCGCTCGCCCGCCGCCCAGGGGCCGGAGATGGCGTGTTCCTGCATATGGCTGAGGAGCTGGTCGTCGACCCGCTGCGCGGTGCGGCGCAAGGCGAGTTCGCGCAGGGCCGTCAGGTTGCCCGGCGAGAAATAATTGGCGACGGCGCGCTTGGCGGTCTTGCCGAGATACACCTTGCCCTCTTCGAGGCGCTTGATCAGGTCGGCCGGCGTCAGGTCGATGATCTCGATGTCGTCGGCGCGGTCGACGATCGAATCCGGCACGGTCTCGCGCACGCGGATGCGCGTGATCTGGGCGACGACGTCGTTCAGGCTCTCGACATGCTGGATGTTGAGCGTGGTGTAGACGTCGATGCCGCGCGACAGCAATTCCTCGACATCGAGATAGCGCTTGGGATGGCGGCTGCCGGGCGCGTTGGTATGGGCGAGCTCGTCGACGAGGACGAGGGCCGGGCGGCGCGTCAGGATCGCGTCGAGGTCCATCTCGTCGAGCGCGCGGCCCTTGTAGTCGACGAGCCGGCGCGGGACGATCTCGAAGCCGTCGACCAGCGCTTGCGTCTCGCTGCGGCCATGGGTCTCGACGACACCGATCACGACATCGACCCCTTCGGCCCGGCGGGCGCGGCCGGAGGTCAGCATCTCGTAGGTCTTGCCGACGCCGGGCGCCGCGCCGAGGAAGATCTTCAGACGGCCGCGACCTTCGCGCTGGGCGCTGGCCAGTAGCGCCTCCGGCGAGGGCCTGCCTCTCGTCTCGCGATGGCTGTCGGCGATGGTCATGCGGTCCGCAGGGGAAAGCGGCGGCGCCTCATGCGCCGCCGGGGTCTTTGTGTCAGCGCTGGGCGGCGCCGTCGAGAGCAAGGTTCAGCGCGAGCACGTTGACGACGGGTTCGCCGATGAAGCCGAGCTTGCGCCTCTCGACATGGGTATCGACGAGCGCTTTCAGCGTTGCCGGGTCGGCATTGCGGGCCTTGGCGACGCGCGCGATCTGGAAATAGGCGGCCTCGGGCGAGATATGCGGGTCGAGCCCGCTGCCTGAGGTCGTCACGAGTTCCATCGGCACCGGCGCATCCGGGTTCTCCGCCTTGAGCTTCTCGGTCTCGGTCTTGATGCGGTCGACCAGCTTCTGGTTGGTCGGGCCGAGATTGGAGCCGCTGGAATTGGCGGCGTTATAGGGCGCGTCCATGGTCTTCGTGCTGTCGTTGGGATCGGCGCCTGATGTCGCCGAGGGGCGGCCGTGGAAATAGCGCTCGCTGGTGAAGTTCTGGCCGATCAGGCTGGAGCCGATGATCTTGCCGTCCTTCTCGATCAGGCTGCCATTGGCCTGGCGCGGGAAGACGGCCTGGGCGATGCCGGTCATGGCGAGCGGGTAGGCGAGGCCGGTGATGGCGGTCAGCGCGACGATCATCACGAGGGCGGGGCGGATCTGCTTGAGCATGTCTGCGGCTCCTTAGACGAGGCCGAGGGCGGTGATGGCGATGTCGATGGCCTTGATGCCGATGAAGGGGACGACGAGGCCGCCGAGCCCGTAGACGAGAAGGTTGCGGCTGAGCAGCGCACCGGCGCCGACGGCGCGATACTTCACGCCCTTCAGCGCGAGCGGGATCAGCGCGACGATGATCAGCGCGTTGAAGATGATCGCGGAGAGGATGGCGCTCTGCGGCGTCTGCAGCCCCATGATGTTGAGCGCGCCGAGCTGCGGGTAGAAGGCCAGGAACATCGCCGGAATGATGGCGAAATACTTGGCGACGTCGTTGGCGATCGAGAAGGTCGTCAGCGCGCCGCGCGTCATCAGCAGCTGCTTGCCGATCTCGACGATCTCGATGAGCTTGGTCGGGTCGCTATCGAGATCGACCATGTTGCCGGCCTCGCGGGCCGCGACCGTGCCGGTGTTCATGGCGACGCCGACATCGGCCTGGGCGAGGGCAGGCGCATCGTTGGTGCCGTCGCCGCACATGGCGACGAGCTTGCCCTTCGCCTGTTCCTCGCGGATCAGCGCGAGCTTGTTCTCGGGCGTCGCCTGGGCGAGGAAATCGTCGACGCCGGCCTCGGCCGCGATGGCGGCGGCGGTCATCGGGTTGTCGCCGGTGATCATCACCGTGCGGATGCCCATGCGGCGCAGTTCCGTGAAGCGCTCGCGGATGCCGCCCTTCACGATGTCCTTGAGATGCACGATGCCAAGCAGGCGCCCGTCACGCGCGACCGCCAAGGGCGTGCCGCCGGCCTTGGCGACCTCGGCGGCGATGGCCTGGACCTCGCGCACCGTCTCGGGCGTGGATTTGGCGCTGGCGCCCTCGACATATTTCAGGACGGCATCGACCGCGCCCTTGCGGATTTGCGAGCCCTCGAGGTCGACGCCGCTCATCCGGCTCTGCGCGGTGAAGGGCACGAAGGTGGCGTGCAGGGAGCCCATGTCGCGGGCACGGATGGCGTATTTCTCCTTGGCAAGCACGACGATCGAGCGGCCCTCCGGCGTTTCGTCGGCGAGCGAGGCGATCTGCGCGGCGTCCGCCAGCTCCTGCTCTCCGACGCCGCGCACGGGGCGGAACTCCGTCGCTTGGCGGTTGCCGAGCGTGATCGTGCCGGTCTTGTCGAGCAGCAGCGTGTCGACGTCGCCGGCAGCCTCGACGGCGCGGCCGGACATGGCGAGCACGTTGAAGCGCACGAGACGGTCCATGCCGGCGATGCCGATGGCCGAGAGCAGGGCGCCGATCGTGGTCGGGATCAGCGTGACGAACAGCGCGACCAGCACCACGACCGGGATATAGCCGCCGGCATAGGTGGCGAAGCTCGGGATCGTCACGGTCGCCAGCACGAAGATCAGCGTCATGCCGGCGAGCAGGATGTTGAGCGCGATCTCGTTCGGCGTCTTCTGGCGCTCTGCGCCCTCGACCAGCGCGATCATGCGGTCGATGAAGGTCGAGCCGGCCGCTGCGGTGATGCGCACGCGGATCCAGTCCGAGAGCACCTGCGTGCCGCCGGTCACGGCCGAGCGGTCGCCGCCGGATTCGCGGATCACGGGGGCGGATTCGCCGGTGATCGCGGCCTCGTTGACCGAGGCGACGCCCTCGATGACCTCGCCGTCCGAGGGGATGATGTCGCCGGCCTCGACCAGCACGACATCGCCGACCTTGAGCGAGGTGCCGGGAACGAGCCGGAACTGGCTGCGGTCATCGCCCGAGAGCAGCTTGGCTTCGGTTTCGGAGCGGGTCTTGCGCAGCGAGTCGGCCTGGGCCTTGCCGCGCCCCTCGGCCACCGCTTCCGCGAAATTGGCGAAGAGCACGGTGAACCAGAGCCAGAGCACGATCTGGAAGGAGAAGCCGAGATTGGCGCCTCCGGTGGCGA
This sequence comes from Allobosea sp. GW821-FHT09G06, assembly GCF_059416005.1. NCBI lineage: Bacteria > Pseudomonadati > Pseudomonadota > Alphaproteobacteria > Hyphomicrobiales > Alloboseaceae > Allobosea > Allobosea sp. GW821-FHT09G06. The sequence goes on from NZ_JBWKOI010000001.1 coordinate 797,970, forward strand.
GGTCCTTCAGGAAGAGAACAGTGGTCAGCGCCGAGACCACGGCGACGACGAACATAACCGGGTTGCGGGCGAGGCTGCGCGGGTCGAGCTTGCGGAAGGCGTCGGCGAGGGCCGGCAGCAGGATCCGGGCGTCGATCAGGCTCGCGGATTTGGACGGGCTCATTAAGAGGCTCCAGCGGAAGGGTGTCGGGTCCGGCTCAGGCAGCGGCGACGAGGCCGGCGAGCGCCCGGACGAGCAGCAGGACGAGGAACAAAGCGACCGTCAGGCCGAGGATGATTGTGGCAGGGCGCGGTGGCGCCCCGTCCGTTTCCCGCGAGGCGGCGTCGCGATGGACGGCCTCGCGGCGCAATTGGCGCAGGCAGCTTGCCATGACGATCTCCTCAGAAGCTCTGGCCGGCGAGCATCGCGAGATGCTCGACGATCGGGCCGACGGCCAGCGCCGGGAAGAAGGTCAGGCCGCCGACGATCAGGATGACGCCGACGAGCAAGCCGACGAAGAGCGGGCCGTCTGTGGGGAAGGTGCCGGCCGAGGCGGGCACGGACTTCTTCGCGGCAAGCGAACCGGCGATGGCGAGCGCCGGGATGATGACCAGGAAGCGGCCGACCAGCATCGTGATGCCGAGCGTGGTGTTGTACCAGAGCGTGTTGGCCGAGAGGCTGGCGAAGGCCGAGCCATTGTTCGCAGCCGCTGAGGTATAGGCGTAGAGGATCTCGGAGAAGCCGTGCGGACCGCTATTGCCGACAGAGGCCACCGCACCGGGCAGCACGACCGCGATCGCGGTGAAGACCAGCATGCCGACCGGCAGGCAGAGGATGGCGAGCATCGCCATCTTGACCTCGCGCGCCTCGATCTTCTTGCCAAGATACTCCGGCGTGCGGCCGACCATCAGGCCGGCGACGAAGATCGCCAGCACGACGAAGAGCACGATGCCGTAGAAGCCGGCGCCGACGCCGCCGACGATGACCTCGCCGAGTTCCATGTTGATCAGCGGGATCAGCCCGCCGAGCGCGGTGAAGCTGCCATGCATGGCGTTGACCGCGCCGCAGGAGGCCGCCGTGGTGACGACGGCGAAGAGGGCGGAAAGCGGGATGCCGAAGCGCATCTCCTTGCCCTCGAGGTTGCCGCCCTGAAGGCCGAGCCCCTGGACCAGCGGATTGCCGGCGGCCTCCGCCCAGTAGCAGACGGCGATGCCGGCGATGAACATCACGCCCATGGCCGAGAGGATCGCCCAGCCCTGGCGCTCGTTGCCGACCATCCGGCCGAAGACATTGGTCAGCGCGGCACCGATCGCGAAGATCGAGACCATCTGGATCAGGTTCGAGATGGCGTCGGGGTTCTCGAAGGGATGGGCCGAGTTGGCGTTGAAGAAGCCGCCGCCATTGGTGCCGAGCATCTTGATCGCGAGCTGGGAGGCGACCGGGCCGCGAGCGATGGTCTGCTGCGCGCCTTCGAGCGTCGTCGCCGTCACCGAGGGATCGAGCGTCTGCGGGACGCCGAGCGCGACATAGGCCAGCGTCAGCAGGATGCAGAGCGGCAGCAGGACGTAGAGCGTCGCACGGGTCAGGTCGACCCAGAAGCTGCCGACCGACTTGGCCGAGGCGCGCGCAAAACCACGGATCAGCGCCACGGCGATGGCGATGCCGGTCGCGCCCGAGACGAAGTTCTGCACGGTCAGGCCGAGCATCTGCGTCAGGTAGGACATCGTGCTCTCGCCGCCATAGCTCTGCCAGTTCGTGTTGGTGACGAAGCTGACCGCCGTGTTGAAGGCGAGGTCGGGCGCAACCGCGCTCATGCCGTCCGGGTTCAACGGCAGCAGGCCCTGGAAGCGCTGCAGCCCGTAGAGCAGCAGCAGGCCGGCGAGGTTGAACAGCAGCAGCGCGGCCGCATAGCCGCTCCAGTGCTGCTCCTCGCGCTCATGCGTGCCGGCGAGCGCATAGAGCCCGCGCTCGACCGGCGCGAGCACGGGAGAGAGGAAGGTGTGCTCGCCCTTGAAGACGCGCGTCATGTAGCTGCCGAGCGGCTTCACCAAGGCGAGCACGATCGCGCAGAAGAGGAGGATCTGGATCCAGCCGTAGAGTGTCATGGGAAGGCTTTCTCAGCTTGCGCCGGCGCTCAGAAGCGCTCGGGCCGCAGCAGCGCATAGGTGAGATAGACGAGCAGGACCGCGGTCACCGCGCCGCCGAGGAGATAATCGACGAACATGGGGGGCTCCTTCAGAGCGCGTTGCAGGCCGAGACATAGGCGAGGGCTGCCGCGAAGAAGCCGAGACCGAGCGCGAGCATGGCGATATCCATTGCCGAGGTCCTTTCGACCGGGCGTTACCGATGGGCCGACGCGCGCGGTCCCACCTTCCTGCGGAAGGCGAGGACGCGAGCAGATCGACCATGGCTGGGATTATCGTGCTGGCGGCATAGCCGTTCGAGACGGCGGGCGGCGTCGCAAAATAGGAATTTTATAGGAATTCGCCCGGTCGCTGGGCGCAGCGACCGGGCGGCTTGGTCTGGGGCTTGTCCGAAACGTCCTAGCGTTCGCGGAAGACGCGCTCCGCGTGGTCCATCAGCGGCTTGACGAGATAAGACAGCGCGGTGCGCTCGTCGGTCGAGATGAAGACTTCGACGGGCATGCCCGGCAGCAGGCGACGCTCGCCGAGCGCGATGGCGGCGTCCTCGATCTGGACCTCGCCGACATAGAAATTCTGGCCGCTGACGGGGTCCTTCGAGGTCGCCGGCGAGATATGGGCCAGCTTGCCGGAGACCTCGGGCGTCGTGTTGCGGTTGAAGGCGGAGAAGCGCATCCGCGCGGTCTGCCCGACTTGGATCTGATCGATGTCGTTGGGCGCGATGCGGACTTCGACGACCAGTTTCGCGCTCTGCGGCACGATCGTGGCCAGCCGCGCCGCGGGGGTGATGACACCGCCGACGGTGAAGATCATCAGCTCGTTGACCGTGCCTGCGATCGGCGCGCGGATTTCCATGCGCGCCAGCCGGTCCTCGTTGGCGATACGGCGGTCGCTCAGCTCGGAGACCTTGGCCTCGACCTGGCGCAATTCGCGCTGCGCCTCGGTGCGGGCCGTCTCGTCGATCGCGATGATCTGGAGGCGGGCGTCGCTGATGCGCAGCTTCGCACGCGCAAGCGTCGCATCGATCTCGCCGCGCTCGCCCAGCAGCCGCGCCCATTCGCGGTTGATGTTGAAGACCTTGACGCCGTCGATGAAACCCTTCTGGAAGAGGCTGAGATATTTGGCGCGCTCGAGATCGACGAGCCTGAGTTCCTCGACCTTCGCGACCTGCCGCGATTCCAGCCCGCGGATCTCCTCGCCCGACTGGACGATCGAAATCTCCAGCTGCTCCTTGCGGCTGTCGCGATTGGCCTTGTTGCCGGTGAAGAGGCGGGCCTCGCCATCGCGGATATGGTCGACCTCGTCGGAAAGCGTCGCGATCTCGGACGGAAAGGTGATGCTCGCCAGATTGTCGCGTTCGGCAATGAGTCTGGCCTTGCGGCCGAGATTCTCGGCGAGCTGGGAGCGGATGATCGACAGTTCGGCCCTCGTCTGGACATCGTCGAGCCGGAAGAGCACCTGACCTTCCTCGACGCGGTCGCCCTGGCGGACGGCGATCGACTGGACGATGCCGCCGTCGCGGTGCTGCACCTCCTTGAGGTTCTGGTCGATCTTGACGGCGCCCTGCGTGACGACGGCGCCATTCAGCGCGGCATTTGCTGCCCAACCGCCGAAGCCGAGGACCAGCAGCAGGGCGATGGCGGCGCCAGTGACGACATGGCCACGCAGGCTGAAATTCGCCTGGCGGGCCCGGGCCTTTTTGGCTGCTTTCGCCGAAGCGGCGGCGAAATCGTGGTTATGGGCGTTCATCGGCATTGTCCCCTTGCCGGCCGTTCAGGCGGTCGGTCCTTGCCTCAGGCGTAATAGAGCTTGTGGTTGCCGTAGATCTCGATCGAGAAATCAGTCGCGTCAGCCTCCTCGACATAGACGTCGACATAGGTGCGCTCGTTCTCGCCGATCTTCTCGATGCGGAAGCGGAAGGGGCGGTCGTTGCCGCCATCGCCATAGGCCTGCTCGAAGCCGTCGCCGCCTTGTTGGTCGCCATTGCCTTCGTCGTCGCCGGAGCGGAGCTGGTACTGCTTGATCACGATGCGGTCGCCGGCCTCGAGGTCGAGGATCTGGTGAACGAGGTCATCGGTCCGGGGCGCGTTGTCGCTCACGGCGAAGACGAAACGGTCATCGCCGCCGCCGCCGGTGAGCGCCGTGGCCTTCTCTCCGACGATGATGCAATCATCGCCGCTACCGCCGAGAATGGCCTCGAAATCGATCACGGTGTCCTCACCGATCTCGATGCCGACGGCCTTGCCGCGCTTCAGGTCGACGGTGACGCCATGCTCGGTCGCCGAGAGGTCGAGCGTGTCCTGCCCCTCGCCGCCATCGTAGCAGTCGGCCGCGGCATCGCTCGTCGCCATGATCCAGTCGTTGCCCTCGCCGCCAAAGACGCGGTCGCTGTCGGCGCCGCCGTCGAGCACGTCATTGCCGGCCTCGCCGTACAGCTCGTCACAGCCCTCCTCGCCGAAGACACGGTCAGCGCCGGCACCGGCCTTGAGATGGTCATTGCCAGCGCCGGCCTCGACGACATCATTGCCCGCGCCCAGTGTCACATGGTCATCGCCCTTGCCTGCGAGCACGGTGTTGTCGTCGTCGCCGGCCTTGACGATATCGTCGCCGTCACCCGCATCGATGATGTTGTCGCCAGGCCCGGCATCGATGACATCATTCCCCGGGCCGGCGTCGACGATATCGTTGCCCGGGCCAGCGTCGATGACGTCGTCGCCGGCCTCGCCGTAGATCGTATCGTTGCCGTCGCCGCCATACAGGCGGTCATTGCCGGCACCGCCACGGATGACGTCGTTACCGACGCCGCCGAAGACGATGTCGTTGCCCGCGCCAGCGTCGATCTGGTCGTTGCCGGCCCCGCCGACGATGTGGTCGTCGCCGGCGCCGGTCACGACGATGTCGTTGCCGCCGCGCGCATCGACCACGTCGTCGCCGCCGAGGCCCGCGATCCGGTCGTTACATTCGCTGCCGAGCAGCATGTCGTCGCCGGTCGTGCCGGTGACGTCGAGGAATTCCAGCACGCGCAGCGTCGCCGTCTGGCGCACGAGAGCCTCGCCGTCGCTGATCCAGTAGGTCAGCGTCACCGTGCCGTACCAGCCGCTCTGCGGCTTGAAGACCCAGCCGCCCTCGGTCGCGGTCAATTGACCATGGGATACCTGGACCCCGACGATGGAGAGCGGGTCGGCATCGGCATCGGTCGCGCCAGCCAGCAAGGCGAGGCTGGCGATCATCAGCGTCTGGCAGCCACCGATATCGACGAGCTGGACGGGACCGGAAACGCGCGGGGCGCGGTTGCGCGGCTCTTCCGGCGTTTCGTCGTCATCGTCGTCGCCCGGGCCACCGGGCCCAGTCCCGCCGCCTGGGCCGGAACCCGTCGACGAGCCGCCGCCGTCGGAGGCGCCGCCCGAGACCGCGGTGAAGGAAAAGCCGCGGCCGCCATTGTCGTTATTGGCCGAGAAGCCCAGCCCGGCCTCGAAGATCGGCGAGGTGTAGCGGGGCAAGGGCAGCTGTTCGTAGTCGATCAGCCGCGAGTCGATATTGAGGAAATCCGGCAGCCCCTGAACGCCAGGGCCGGGGCCTCCCGTGCCGATGGCCTTGGCCGCGGCCGGCTCCTTGTTCACCGAACCGGTTTCGTCGACATCCTTCTCCGCGTCCGTCCGTTGATCCTCGCCTTCGGCGACATTTGGCTTGCGGGAGGCTTCCCCGGCCTGGGCGGCGTCCTCTGCGGCGGGGGGCGCCGACGCATCGGTCTTCGCCTGGCCGGGGAACAGGCTTTTGAGGTAGAGCACGACCGCCGTGAAGGCGAGGGCGAACACGCCCGGCCAGCGTGGCGCCGACGCGGGTTCGTCCGCCTTGCGATAGATCTGGGCGGCGTCGGGAAGCTGCGGCTCCGCAGGTTTGGCTGCCTTGATCGTGATCATGCCGGCACCCGTGCGTGAAGGACAGCCGGATGTTCGCCGAGACCGACGGCCCGTGGCATGGAAACAGTTCGCTCGCTTTCAGGAGCGGGCGAAGCCGCGGCCGGCGCGCTGGGAACCGGGGCGGCTCGCTGCTGGGCCGGCGCGAGGATCTTGTCGCGTGGGCCGAAGGCGACGAGCTTGCCGCCCTGGATCAGGCCGACATCATCGACCGCCTGCAGCGCGCTGGGGCGATGCGCGACGATGAGGACGATGCCGCCGCGCGCCTTGACCTGTTCGATCGCGGCCGTGAGCGCGGCTTCTCCCTCGCCGTCGAGATTGGAGTTCGGCTCGTCCATGACGACGAGGAAGGGATTGCCGTAGAGCGCCCGCGCCAGGCCGATCCGCTGGCGCTGGCCGGCGGAGAGGGCCGTACCCTGCGGCCCGAGCTGGGTCTTGTAGCCCAGCGGCAGCCGCAGGATCATCTCGTGGATGCCGGCGGCGGCCGCCGCCTCGACGACCTTGGCGGGATCGGACGTCTCGGCCAGGCGCGAGATGTTCTCCTCGACCGTGGCGTCGAGCAGCGCGACCTCCTGCGGCAGATAGCCGAGATGGTGGCCGATGGTCTCTTCCGGCCATTGCTCCAGCTCCGCGCCATCGAGCCGGACGGCGCCGCGCAGGATCGGCCAGATGCCGGTGATCGCCCGCACGAGCGTGGTCTTGCCGCCGCCGCTCGGCCCGATGATGCCGACCGCCTTGCCTGCCTGAACGTCGAAGCTCGCGTCGCTCAGCAGCACCTGGCCGCTGCCCGGCGCGGCGACGGTGATCTTGTCGATCTTCAGCGATCGGCATGGCGCCGGCAGCTCCATCGGCTCGACCGCCTTGCTCAGCGCGGTCATCGTCTCGCGCAGGCGCTGGAACGCCATGCGCGCCGCGACGAAGGGCTTCCAGTTGGCGATCGCCTGGTCGACCGGTGCCAGCGCGCGGGAGGAGGCGACGGAAGCGGCGATGATCGCGCCGGCCGAAAGCTCACCCTTGATGGTGAGATAGGCGCCGAGCCCCAGCGTCGCCGATTGCAGGATCATGCGCAGCACGCGCGAGATCGCGCCGAAGGTGCCGCCGAGATCGCTGGAACGGGTCTGAAGGGCGAGATGCTCGCGATTGACCTCGTCGAAGCGCGCGACGGCGCGCGGCGCGAAGCCCATCGCCTTCAGCACCTCGGCGTTGCGGGCATTGCTGTCGGCGATGGCGCCGCGCGCGACGGCCGCCTGCCGCGTCTCGCTGTTGATGCGGCGGGTCAGGATCTCGCTGAGCAGCGTCAGCACGGTGAGCACGACTGCGCCGGCGAGCGTCAGCCCGCCGAGCCACGGGTGCAGGAAATAGACGAAGGCGAGATAGAGCGGGATCCAGGGGAGGTCGAACAGAGCGCCGGGGCCCTGGCCGCCGAGGAAGCTGCGGACGGTATCGACGTCGCGGCCGCGCTCCATCGCCTCCGCCGTCGAGAAGCCCAGGCGCGGCATGTCGATGGTGACGCGATGCGCAATCGGCGCGATCTGGTCGTCGAAGCGCGCGCCGACGCGAACCAGCACCTGCGAGCGGATGACGTCGAAGCATCCCTGGAAGAGATAGAGCCCGATGGCGAGCGCCGAGAGCGCCGCCAGGGTCTGGATGCTGCCGCTCGTCAGGGCGCGGTCATAGACCTGCATCATGTAGAACGAGCCGGTCAGGGCCAGCAGGTTGATGAGGCCGGAGACGACGAACAGGAAGATGGCGATGCCGCGCAAGCCGCGCGTCAGCCGGGCGGCATCGCGCTTGCGGGCGGAGAGAAGCGTCTTGGACGGTGCCATTCTGGCCCCCGTAAAATGCTGGTGATGGAGAGGGATCGGGTGGGCGGCCCCCTCGGTCCGCCCACCCGCTGCCGGTTCGATCAGACGATGAAGCTGTTGGCCGTCAGGTTGTGACTGCCCTTCAGGTTGATCTGGAACTCGGCATCCGTCGCCGCATCGACGTTGCCCTTGACGATCGTGTACTCGCCATCGGTCCGGGTCTCGTAGGTGACCGTGAGCTGCGCCGTGGTGGTGAAGCTTCCGCCATTGGCCAGAGTGAAGCTCTGGTTGCCGGCCTGGCTTGCATCCGCGTCGATGGCGCTGAGGTCGAGGCGATCGCCCGGCTGGAAGTCGAGGATCGTGTCGCCATCCGCGCCCACCGTGCTGAGGAAGCGGAAGGTGTCGTTGCCGGTACCGCCCTCCATCACGTTCACCGCGTCGCTTGACGTGATCACGTCGCTGCCGGAGCCGGTCGCGACATTCTCGATGCTCCACAACGTGTCGCTGCCGCTCTGGCTGCTCGCCGCGCTGCCGCGCCCGCCGAGGCCGTTGCCGAGATCGACGGTGAGGTTTGCCGTGATCGCCGCGAAATCGAGCGTGTCGGTGCCGTTTCCGCCGTCGATCTCGTCGCCAAAGTAGGTGTCGTCACCGTCGCCAGTCGCCGCGATGATGCGGTCGTCGCCGCCGCCTGCAACCACCGTGTCGTTGCCGGCGCCGGCATCGATCAGGTCGTTGCCCGCTCCGCCGAAGATCCGGTCGTTGCCGGCCTCGCCGTAGAGCATGTCGACCCCGCCGCCGCCGAAGACCTGATCGTCGCCAGCTCCGGCGAAGACGACGTCGCGCCCGTCGCCGGCATCGATGAAGTCCGCTCCCTCGCCAGCCGAGATCGCGTCGGCACCGGCATCACCGATCAGGGTGTCGTCGCCGGCCAGGCCGATGAGGTTGTCGGCATTGGCCGTGCCGATCAGGACGTCTGCTGCGGCCGTGCCGGTGCGCAGAGCGCCGCCGGTCGATGGGTTCGGATTGGGCGCCGGCGTGCCGGGGCCGTCATCGTCCTCGTCATCATCGTCGCAGCCGCAGGACGGATCATCATCGTCCTCATCGTCATCGTCATCTTCATCGTCGTCGTCTTCGTCATCCTCATCGTCTTCGTCGTCGTCATCCTCGTCTTCGTCGTCATCGCCGGGATTGGTCGGCGTGTCGTCGTCGTCCTCATCGTCCTCGTCGTCATCCTCGCCGCCATTGCCGGCGTCATCCTCGTCATCCACCTCGAAGATATGCTCGGCCAGATCGGTCAGGCCGGTATTGCGGGCGACGATGTCGGAGAACTCCTGGCCGTCGATGAAGGCGTCGTAGAAGTCGAAGGCCTCGAGACGATCCTTGTAGTAGAAGCGATCGGCTTCCTGCAGGCGGTCGAACTGCTCGTGCAGGACGACCCAGAAGGTCTGGCCGACGATGCCGCCATTGACGTGCTGCTCGGCGAGGCCGCCCAGCCAGAAGTCGACCCGGTCGATGCCCTTCACGGTGTTGCCGTTGACGAGCTGGATGTCCGGGTTGGCGGCGACGAAGGCTGCGAGCTTCGCCGGCGTGTCGAGCACGAGGTCGGGATAGGCCTGCTTGAACTGCGCGATGACCGCGTTGCTCAGGCCGTTGCGCTGCTGGAAGTCTTCCCAGGACTGGTAGGCCGACATGTTGCCGGCGAACCCGACCGCTTCCCGAACATAGGAGTTCGTCGAGGTCGCGAGGTCGTTGCGGATCTGGTTCAGCGTTCCCAGGCCGACATCGCGGCCGCGGGCCAGGTTGAAGGAGAACAGATCCGCCTGGATGCGGACGAGGTCGTTGCGGACCGCGTCGACGATGTTGAAGTCGACATCCTCGGCCGGCTGCCCCGCAACCCCCTGCAGGATCGCGCCGACGCCATATTGCGCGTAGCCGGGCTGCGGCACGTAGCCGGGAGGCAGCGGGTTCGGGAAGGCAGAGGCGGCGTTGGTCGGGTTCAGGAAGGCGTCGACGAGGCTGACCTGCTTGGGCTGCCCGTTGGCGTCCATCACCGTCAGGGTCTGGCCGATCAGCGAGTGGCCGAAGCGGAAGGCCGCCGCGGCGAACTCGTGGCTGACGCCGGCATCGGCGTCGGCATTGTAGCCGTCATGGCCGTGGTCGCCGCCGCCGCCGTCGCGGGACCGCAATCCGCCGAGCAGGGTGTCGGCGTATTCGTTGAACACGACACGCTGGTATTCGGCTTCGTTGATGATCTTGGCCGCGTCGAAGAGCTCCTGCTCCGTGCCCTCGAACCCGGCGGCCTCGAGCTGTTCGGCGTGGAAATTGTGGTTCCGCGCCCAGATCGTGTGCATCGAGGTCAGCGCGAAGTTCTCATTGGTACGACCATCGCCGGCGACATAGTGGTCGAGCAGGCTGATGAAGGGATTGCTGTCGAGCAGCAGGGCCTGACCCGAACCCATGAAGTTGGACGACACCGACTGGATCATGGCCGGGTTGATGGCGCCGCCGCCATCGACAAGTCCGACGAAATAGTCGCGGAAAGCGATCTGGCCGCCGGGCAGGGACGGGTCGTGGAAGACCGTGTTGTTGACCCAATGATGCTGGATCGCCTCGCGCAGCGTCGGCAGCAGGCTGAAGGTCGGGTTCGACGGGTCGGGCGCTCCCTTCAGCAGATGCGAGGTCAGGCCGCCATTGCCATCGCCTTCGCGCAGGAACTGCGTGACGAGGTTGTGCGAGCCATAGGCCTGGTTCTGGTCGACATAGGCCGAGGTCTTGTTGAGGTGCTGCGGCACGCCGCCCTCGGTGGCGTAGACCTCGCCACGGGTCAGGTCGGCCGGATTGCCCTGGCCGGGGTGGCCGGTGCCGGGCGCGCCGATCTGAATCGTGCCGTTGGCGGCGCTCTTCGGCAGGAAGTCGAGGCCGTGATCGACATATTGGCCGAACGCCATGAAGAAGATGTTGGCGTCGTTGCCGGCATGCGGCAGGCCTGCCTCTTGCGCCCCCAGGATGTTCGAGATGGCCCGGGGATCGAGCCCGTCATAGATCGGGTTGAGGCCACGATTGCCGATCGCCGCGTCGGCCGCGCCGTAGCGCGCATCGGTGAGCCGGATGAAGGGCGTGTCGGCCTGTCCGGAGGACGGGTTGTCCTCGTTGTTGCCGTGTCCGGAGACCTCGCGCGGTCCAAGCGCGCCTTCGGCATCGTCGTCGTCGGGGAAGGGCAATTGGCCATTGACCAGCCTCTCGAGGCCCTCGAGATCGCGCGGGGTGATCTCGAAGGCGCCGCGCGGCGGGTCCGCTTCCTCGCGGATCACCGGCGTCCCGCTCGATAGGTAGGTGATCGAGTGCGTACCGTTGGACAGCGTCGTGGTGCCGTTCGGGTTCACCGTCGAGACGTAGTTGGCAAGGCCGGTGCCGGCTGGGACCTCGATCACGTCCTGTGGCCGCAGGGTGCCGACGATCGTGTCGTTGCCGCCGTTGGAGCGGAAGACGATGCGGTGGGCCGAGGTCAGCGCCGAGATGTTGACGGTGTCGTCGCCCACGGCGCCGTTGATGGTGATGGTACTGAAGTTCAGGCTGGTGCTGGTGAAGTTGCCGAACACCGCGACGGTGTCGTTCCCGGCCGGCCCCTGGTTCGGGCCGCCGCCGTCGTTGGCGGAGACATTCAACGTGTTGACGGTGATCTCCTCGATGTTGTCGAGCTCGGCCACCACCGTGGTCGTCGCGCCGACGGTGCGGGTGATCACGATCTCCGTCGTCGCGGCGAAGGTCGTCCCGAGCGTGGTGGCAAGGTTGGCGTTCTGCCCGGCGGTCAGCGCGTAAATGCTGAAGGTCTCCGCCGCGGCGACGCCGTTCAGGATGTAGGTGTCGGTGCCCGTGCCGCCGTCGACGCGGTCACGCCCGTCGATGCTGAGCTGGGTGATCTGGTCATTGCCCGCGCGGCCGTTGATGATGTCGTTGCCGCCGTTCCCGTTCATGGTGTCGTTGGAGAGAAGCGCGGCGTTGGCGCCGTTGGCGATATCGTCGCCGGCTGTGCCGTTGAAGTTCAGTCCGATCAGGGGCGTGCCGGTGAAATTGTCTCCGACGACGCCGGTGGGGGCGGAGAACACCTCCTCCGGGTTGCCCTGGCCGTCGGTGAAGCTGACGCGGGCCCTGAGGACCGCGCCGACCTGGGCCTGGCCCGGGGTGAAGCTCTGCCCCGTGGCGCCGGCGATGGTGTTCCAGGTCACGCCGTCAGCTGCCAGGACCTGCCAGCCGAACGAGAAGGCCCCAAGGCCGTTCGCGTCCGCGATGCCGGCCGTGGAGATGCTGAGGGACAGGCCCTCGGTCGGCGACACGAGCCCGTTGGTCGGGGTCGGATCGACGACGATCGGGGCGCCGGTCGCCTGGATGTTGACCTGCACCGCCTCCACGTTCTTCAGCTCCGCGATGACGACGCCGCCGCGGACCACCACGGTCTGCGTGTCGTCGCGGAAGCTCAGGGCCGGGAACTGGGCGCGCGCCGCGGCGAGCCCCAGCTGCTGGACCGGAAGCGAGCCGTCGAGCACCCGGAAGATGTCGTTGCCGGCGCCGCCGTCGACGAAATCGCGCCCGTCGCCGGGACGCCAGGTGACGGTGTCGTTCCCGCCCGCGGCGAAGACGAGGTCGTTCTCCGCCCCGCCCGCGAGCGTCTCGCCCGCCGCGGTGCCGACCACGATGTCAACGGCGGCCGTGCCGGCCGCACCAATGGCGTAGACGTCGGTCTCGCCGACCTGGAGCAGCTCGACCTCCGTCAAGGTGTCGCGTCCGTCGCCCTCCACGCCCAGGTTGTCGGTGACCGTGATGACGGCGCCGGTGCGCTCGAAGGTGTAGGCCTCGACCGGTCCGGAGACGACGGCCGTGTCGGTGCCGCCATCACCATCAAGGGTGTCGTTGCCGTGGCTGCCGGAGAGCTCATCGTCGCCGGCCCCGCCCTGGAGCCTGTTGTCGCCCGTCCTGCCGATCAGGATGTCGTCGCCGTCGTTGCCGATCAGGATGTCGTCGCCACCGCCGCCGTCGATCCGGTCGTTTCCGTCGCCGCCGTCAATGGTGTCGACGCCGGCATCGCCCTCGATGTCGTCGTCGCCGTCCAGGCCGAGGATCACGTTCGATGCCGTCGATCCGGGCATGTCGTCGTCCCCGGCCGTGCCGATGAAGGCCGTCTCGACGGACAGCGTGCGCTGGGTCGGTGGGATGTTCGGGAGCGTGCTGGTCCAGGTCGCGACGGCTCGGATCTCGACATTCGGGTTCGACGGGGTAAAGCGGTCGCCCGCCGGGCCACCGGGTGCGTTGGCCACGGTCCCGTCCGCCCCGACCACGTTCCGCCACGTGCCGTTGGCGTCGAGGACTTGCCACTGCACCGTGACCGGGCGCCCGGCGACGAGGCCAGTGAACACGGCGTCGAACCTGCCGATGTCGCCGTTGGTGGCCACGATGTTCAGGCGCTCGAAGGGCTGGTCGAGGACCAGCGCGACATCGACCGTCCCGTCCGCGAAGCGCAGCTTCTCGATGTTCCTGAGCGTGTCGCTGCCGTCGGAAACGAGGGTGAGGCTGGTGCCCGCGTCGAAGCGGCTATGGATGACGGTGACCGTTCCATCGGCTCCCCGCACGATATCGTACTCGGCGATGTTGCTGCCGAAGACCGCGGTGTCGACATCCACGCCAGCGGTAGCGGAATCCTCATAATCGAGGATCTCCCGCACGATGTTGAGCTGGACCGGCTTGATGGCGCCGCTCACCATCAGCTCGCTGAGCGCCTTGCCATGCCACTGGCCGTAGAACGGGTGCGTTGTCGGCAGGTCGAGGGTCTGCGTCAGGCTGTCGACGGTGGCGAGCTGGTTTCCGGCCGTATCCTTGATGCTGATGCGGACGTTGAGCCAGGCGTCGCCGTCGATGACATCGTCACCGCCGCGGCCCTCGATGGTGTCGCTGCCCTTGCCGCCGAGCAGGATGTTGCCGCCGACGAAAGCAAGCTTCTGGTCGCCGGAGCCATCAGCCATGTAGTTGACCTGCCGGAGAAGATCGGTTGTGACGATCTTGTCGAGGTCCGTGATGCGCGCGATGCCGGCTTGGTCGAGCTCGTGGCCGACCATCGTGTTCTCGGCTCCCGCGAGCGGTGGGCCGTCTGGAGCCGCTTCGGCATCCGCGTCGCCGCGGTTGTCGCCCCAGAGACGGTCGTCCTTGTTCCAGCCCGAGAGCGCTTCGACCGCGTCGAAGCGATCGCGCAGGATGTCCTGCTGGTCGGTGGTGAAGATCGGGACGAGGAGGTCGGAATCCGCGGCCTGCGTGTTGCCCTTGTGGATCGCCCAGTCGAAGCCGAGCATGCCCTCGCTGCGCATCACGCTTTCGCCCTGGACCATGATGTCGTCGCCGGATTCGGCGTCGAAATCATTCTCGTCGGTGCCGGCGAACATCACGTCGTGACCGATGATGGTCGAGTTGAAGAACAGCTCGGAGTTGTCGCCGGCTGTCGTGTCGAAGCCGCCGCCGCCCTCGATCCAGTCGCTGCCCTCGTTGCCGAGCAGGAAGTCGCCGCCCTCGCCGCCGAGGATGAAGTCATCGCCGAGCCCGCCGAAGGCTTCCTTGCCGTCCGGTCCGGTGATCAGGACGTCCTTGCCCTCGTTGCCGAAGACCAGCGCCAGGCCGCTGCCGGCGTGGATGACATCGTCACCCGCCTCGCCATGCAGCATGTCGACTTCACCGATGTCGGTGCCGCTATTGGTGATGATATCGTCGCCGGCGCCGCCATGGATCTTGTCGACGCCGTAGCCGGCCTCGATCCGGTCATTGCCTTCGCGGCCCCAGACGGAGTCGTCGCCGCCGCCGGCGACGATGATGTCATCGCCCGTCGTGCCCTGGATCAGGAGATGGTCGGCGGTGTTGACGCGCACGGAGCGCGCGACCTGTCCGATGCCGAGGCTGCCGACTGCGAGCACAGCGTTGCCGGCGGCGTCCTTGGCGAAGGTGCCGTCCGGGTTGCGCTGGTATTCGATCAGGTTGCCGTTGGCGTCGCGGCGCTCGACGAAGGCCGAGAGCGCCTGGAGGAACGGGTCCTCGTGGACAGCCTCGGGCACCGCGAACTTCACCTGGTCGCGCGCATCCATATAGATGACGTGGTCGGGAACCGAGAAGATGTCACCGGGCAGGGCGTAGCCCGTCGCGCCGAGATCGGTGTTGTTCAGCACCATCTTGGCGAAGGAGTTGTTCTCGAGTTCGTTGAGGAAGTTCAGGCCCTGGACGCGCGACAGATAGTAGAAGCGGTCGCCGTTCTGCAGGTTCTCGAGCTGCAGCTCGAACACGAAGGAGAAGGTCGAGCCGAGCATGCCGCCGAAGGGCATCTTCTTCTCGGCCAGGCCACCGACCCAGAGATCGACGTCGTTCAGGCCGCCGAGCTTCGCGGCGTACTGCCCGCGGCCGTTCAGGAAGTCCTGCCGGTCAGCCTCGTTCAGCGACGCGTCGCCGAAGACGAGCTTCATCGCCGCGTCGCGCTTTGCGTCGGATGTCGTCGCGCTCGTGATCGTCTGGTGCGTGCCATAGGCCGCGACGAAGTTCACGATCGAGGCCGGGTTCTTCAGGTTGAGGGCGAAGTCGGTCCAGCTCGTATAGGGGTCGAGCTGGCTGTCGCCATTGGCTATCGTCTTGAACTGCGCGCGTGCCTCGTTCAGCGAGGGGATGCCGGTATCGCGGCCGCGGGCGATGTTGATCGCGGCAAGGTCGAGCGGGATGCCGACGAGCTGGTTGCGCAGGACATGCGTGACGAATTCATCGATCTCGTTGCCGACCTGGCTGGTCATGCCGCGCACGATCGCGCCGGCAGCCTGGTCATGGTCGAGCACGATCTGCTGACCGTTCGCGCCGAGGATCGGGGTTCCGTTCGCGTCGCGCTGCACGCCGCCGAAGGCGAGCGGGTTGAGGAATGCGTCGAACAGGGCGAGGTCGCCCGTCGTGCCGTCGGCATAGGTCTGGGCGACATCCTCGCGCAGCATCGAATGGCCGAAGCGATAGATGACATGCGCGAACTCGGCGAAGATGGCCGGGTTGATGTCGGTCGAGGGATTGAAGACGAAGGCGTCGATATCCGGCTGGACCTTGCGGGCGAACTCCTCGAAGACGAGGTGCTGGTACTGCATCTCGGTCGTGAAGCGGGCGGCCTGGAACAGGCGCTCGCCGTCCCATTGCAAGGCGGCGATCGCGGCCGGATTCGCCGGAAGCGCGGTCGCGTCGACGCGCAGCCACTCGTTCAGGAAGGCGAGGTCGTTCGCCTCGAGCGCCCTCTGCTTGATCTGCTCGACCATGTGGTTGTGTTCCGAGTGGAACACGTGGTGCACCGCCGAGAGACCGATATTCTCGTTGCCGCGCCCGTCGCCGGTGACGTAGTGCGCATCGAGCAGTTCGTCGTCATAGGTGAGGGCCACGCCGGCCGCGTTGGGTATGATCGGATTGCCGGCGACGTTGTCTCCGTCAGGCTGCTGCATCACGGAATTGGGCGTGCCGGGATTCCGGTCGGGATCGACGAGGCCCTTGAAGACGGCGTTGTGGGCGATGTCGTCGATGAAGGCGTGGCCGGTGCGCAGCGCTCCGGTCGTGGGAACGAGCAAGAGGGGATTGCCCTCGACGAGGACATCGTCGCCGCCACCGAAGGCGTCGTCATCACCTAGGTCCATCACGATCTGCGGGAAGCCGTTGGGGCCGCGCAGGAACTCGCCATACTCGTCCATGGCAAAGAGCGGGATATTGCCGACATCGGCATCGGTCAGGTCGAAGCCGAGCAGTTTCGCCTGATCCTTGACGTCCTTCCAGGTCGCGAGCCCGCTCTCGCCGGAGAGCAGTTTGCCGGTCGCGAGCGGCACGCCCGTCGAGAAATCATACTCGCGCATGAACAGCTGCTTCGACGCCGTCGAGCTGTAGGTCTGGTTCTGGTCGACGAAGGGCGTCGTCAGGTTGTCGGCGCCGGGTGTGGTGCGCGTCAGCACCATGAAGTTGGTCTGGGGCGAGGCCGGGTTGTAGAGCGCGTCGTCCGGGCTCAAGGGGATGTAGATCGTACCGCCCTGCTTGGCGACCAGATCGAGGCCGTGGTCGAAGAACTGGCCGAACAGCGTGAACCAGGAATTGAAGGGCGCCGACAGGCCTTCGTCCGGCGCGACGTTCGGCAGAATGATGGTGTGGGTCGTTTCCTCCATCTCGATGCCGTAGTCGGCAGCGAGATCCAGAATCCCTGGCATGGCAGCGGCGGCGGCCGCCTCGGCGGCGTCGGCCGCCGCATCGAGCGTGGCATTGTTGGGCGCCGCGTTGGCCGCGGCCCGCGCGGCCGCGGCGTCCTTGACCGGCTGGTAGGCGGTGTTGATCGCGGTCAGCGCCTGGCTCAGCGCGTTGCCGCTCAGGCCGGCATGCGCGAGGGCGGCGTAGACGGCTGCGGGATTGCCGAGGGTCTGGTCGACGATCAGGTTCGAGATCAGCCGCGGATCGGCGTCGACGACGGAACCGGAGGAACCATAGTTCGTGTTGGTGAGGAGCGGGCCATTCTGGCCGAGAGGAATGCTGTCACCGTCGAGGTCGTTGCGATAGGATGGGTCGGTCAGGTGGGCGAAGGGATTGTCGGCCGCGCCCCATTGGTCGCGGCCCTCGACCATGTTGTTGTAGCTGCCATCGACCGTCCGTAGGCCATAGGGGGCGAGGGGGTGGCTAATCGCCAGCACTGCACCCGGCGTACCCTGCGCGACGACATCGCCGGCCGCGTTGACATAGATCTGGTCGAGCGCCGTTCCGCCGGAATGCGCCTCGGCGATCTTGATCTGGCGCAGGATGAATTCGAGATCGTGCCTGACGATATTGACCATAGCCGTGATCCTCAAAAGCGACGCGCAAAAATCCGGCCGCGGAAATCATTTCCCGCAGCGATGTCGTGAAGACAATCGACGAAAGATACTGTATTGATGCCTTTCAAGAGGCATCGAGCCTTGCGTAATCAGTACGTAATGACGGCGGCGGTTCCCCGATTTAACCACTCGTTAATCATCAGAGTGCCTGAGCCATGCCAAGCGCGGTAGATGGAAAGGTCGAGGAAGAATCAGCGGCAAAAGACAGGGCTGCTGCATCGACCTTGGGCTGGTTCGGATACGGACCAAGGTCGGTACTCTTTCTGGACGGCTTGCGGGCGCGCTGGGCTGCGCAAAGCCTGGAGCGCCGCTTCACCATCGCCGCCTCGCTCGTCGTCGGGTTGTCGATGCTCACCCTGGGATACTGGGTCGAGCGCCGCATCCGCATGGGCTGGGAGCAGGGCATGGCCGAGATCGGCGCCCACTATCTCCAGGCCCTCCTGGCTCCGCATGTCCTTGAACTCGAACATGCCGACACATTGTCGGAAGACAGCAAGGACAGGATCAAGGCGCAGATCACCGACAGCCGCCTCGGCCAGCGCGTCACGATGATCAAGATCTGGAGCAGGACAGGGAAGCTGATCTACAGCACCGGCAAGACCAAGGAGGGCGCGCAGCTTCAGCCGTCGCGGCTCGACCAGCTGTCGAGGGGGCAGGTCGTCGTCTCCCCGCATGGCGACAGCCATGGTGACGGGGAGCCCGGCCAGCACTCGCTGGAAACCTACGCCCCCATCTACAAGCCGGGCACGAGCAGGATCCTCGGCTTCGGCGAATTCTACGAAGTCAGCCTGTCGCTCGACCGCGAGATCCAGCAGCTGCGCTATGCGACCTGGTTCCTGATCCTCAATGTCGCGATCATCATCGGCTTCCTGCTTTACCTGACGATCCGCCGTGCCAGCCGCATCATCAGTTCGCAGCAGACGCAGCTGGAGGCCAATCTCGCGCGCGCATCGGCTCTGGCGAGACGCAACAACATGCTGCGCCGCGCGGCCGATCGGGCCCGGCTCGATGCCGCCGTCTCGAATGAGATCTACCTCGCCCGCATCGGCGCGGACCTGCATGACGGCCCCATCCAGATGCTGAGCCTGCTGATGCTGCGGCTTCCCGACGAACCGGCGGAACTCCGAGGCCAGCTGGAGCGGCTGATCCAGCAGACATTGGCCGAGCTGCGCAATCTCTCGGCCGGGCTGGTTCTGCCTGAGATCCGGGACCTCTCACCATCCGACACGATCGAGGCCGCGATCAAGCGGCATGAGCAGCAGACCGGAACGGGCGTTGCACGCAGCCTCGGCGACTTGCCGGACCAGATGCCCGAAGCGATCCGCTTCTGCGCGTTTCGCGTCGTCCAGGAGGCGCTGATGAACGCCTACAAGCATGCGCGGGGCCGTGGCCAGCATGTCGCGACCCGCTTTGCCGCCGAGACGCTGGAGATCATGGTTTCGGACGACGGCCCGGGAGGCGAGGCAGCACCGCCGGACGTGCCGCAGCAGCGGCCGCGCCTCGGCCTGCGGGGGCTTGAGACCCGCGTGAAGGCCTTGCGCGGCAGCCTGACGATCACGCAGCAACCCCAGGGTGGCTTGCTGCTCACGGTGTTGCTGCCCGTGCGCCGGCGCTCCCTGCGGACGAAGGTGGAGTGAGCCGCACCTGTGGCGGCGCCTGTTTCAGCGGCCGGCGGAGGAAAAGTCGGCCGGCTTCAGTTTCTGTGCCGCGATGACGACCTCAAGCCGGTTGCGTGCGTGGAGCTTGGTCATCAGGTTGGTCATGTAGCTTTTGACCGTCTTCTCGCTGAGATCGAGGCTACGTGCGATCTCGCGGTTCTGCTTGCCGCAGAGCAGCAGGCGAACGATCTGTTCCTCGCGGACGCTCAGCTTCGTGCTGATGACCGCCTGCTTCTCCGCCGCCTTGTTGTTCAGGGCGCCGATCACCTTCGCCGCGAAGGATGGCGTGATGTAGACTTCGCCGCGCAGCGCGGCATCGACCGCATCGATCAGCTCGCCGGCACTGCTTCCCTTCAGCACATAGCCGGCTGCCCCGGCCCCGAGCGCCTTGACGGCATGCTCGGTCTCGGTCGAGGCGGTGAAGACCACCACGCGGCAGGCTGGTGCGATGTCACGCAGTTCGGCGATCGCGGCGAAGACATCGCCGGGCATGTTCAGATCGACGATCACGACGTCGCACATCCGCCTGCCGAGAATACCGACGACATCCGCGGCACTGACGCCGGTCTCTACGACAATATAGTTTTCGCGCCGCGCCAGAACGGCCGCTATGCCTTCCGCCAGAAGCGGATGGTCATCGACGATCGCGATGGAGATGCGGGAGCCCCTACTATCCTGCATGCTCCAATTCTCGCTCAGTTTAGAACCGCAGTAAAGGCTTCGATTAACGTACGGTTAATCCTCCGAAATTTGCCTTCCACTGCGTCAGCCGGAAAGCCGGCGGCGTGTTCATGCTCTTTCCGCGATGTCGATTTTGCCGTCACCGCGCTGTCAATGCGGGGTTCTCACGTCCCGATTGGGCATATGGCCGACATCGGAAGCGAAACAGAGATGAAAATCGGTACGGTGTCGCCCGGCACGCGGTCCAAGTTACGCTCAGCGCCGTCGCGGAAAATTGATTGCCGAAAGCCTGACGGCTTTGGTCTTGCTTCCTGCTTGCACTCGATGCAGGGACGGCCTGAAGCTCGTCCTTGTTCCGCCTCATCTAAGGGGCGTCGGCACCGGTGCCCGTTGCAAGAAAGCGTTCCACCGCGCTTGCGCTCAGTGGCTGCTCGGGGTCCTCTTTCCAAAGATCTAGAATGATTGCTGCCAGGCGGCCTCTCGCCAATTTCTGCGATTGGCTACCGATCGTGTGCACACTGTTCACCGCGATCCACGCTGCGTCGAACGCGCTCGCGAGCTTTGCGAGTTCATGTGGTTCCGCAACAATCGACCGAAAAGGCATCTTGGTTTCTCTCGCGGATCAATCGACCGAACAGGCCTTCAATCTCGGCAGGGTTTCCAGGTTTCGATCAGTGTCGGTCGGCGGCCAAGCGCTGCTCGTCTGAGCTCGTCAGGCCGAGGTGTCATCAGCTGACCAACCCTCCATCCGATCCATGCAGCCAACCCCATTCCCAAGGTTACGAACGCGAGTAGGTGTGGTGTTTGCACTGCAAGGCTCCGGCATAGGCTTCGTTCTGGATCAAACGCCTCGGACCGCTGCAGGTTCGGCCGGGCTTGATTGCTACGGCGTCCCTTCGGAGGACAATCTGCGCCTGACGCTCACGCGCGCGCAAAGACTGGACGGCAACCGTGTTGAATCCCGTCGCGCGGGCAGTCGTCCTTCTGGCTGGCGTCGTGCTGCTTCTCCGTTTGCGCAAGAACGTGGCGTCGCCCGAGGCGATGCTCCGACATCTTGGTTAGCCTCAGGCGGCTCGCGACTGAGGCTGCAGCCCAACGTGCTTGGCGAGAGCCGCGGGATCGAACGACACCGGCTCGGTTGCCGTCCCAAGCCTCTAGCCGTGGCCGAAGGACGACGCTTACGAACCCGCGGGCCAAGGGCCATAAACTCGCCCTTAACCTCGATCGTTCATTTCCTCGGAGAGTAGTGGCTTCGCGCGGGCTGTAGCTGCTGCGGTGCGAGGGTGGCAAACCATGCGGCTGATCGTCGGCGCAATCATCGTTTTCGTCTGCGTCTTCGGCAGCTACGCGGCTATGGGCGGCCATCTCGAGGTCCTTTGGCAGCCGTTCGAGTTCGTCATCATCCTCGGCGCAGCGATCGGTGCCTTCATCATCGGCAACCCCGCGCCGGTGCTCAAGGCCGTGCCCGGCATGCTCGGCACGATCGTGAAGGGCCCCAAGTACAAGCAGGAATGCTATGTCGAACTGCTGGGGATGCAGTATTCGTTGTACAAGCTCGTGAAGCAGAAGGGCATGCTCGCGGTCGAGCAGCACATTGAGAATCCCAGCGAGTCGACGCTGTTCAACGCCTTCCCGACTTTTGCGGCGAACCACCATGCGGTCGAGTTCGTCTGCG
Source organism: Allobosea sp. GW821-FHT09G06 (assembly GCF_059416005.1). Lineage (NCBI taxonomy): Bacteria > Pseudomonadati > Pseudomonadota > Alphaproteobacteria > Hyphomicrobiales > Alloboseaceae > Allobosea > Allobosea sp. GW821-FHT09G06. Next base: position 819,717 of record NZ_JBWKOI010000001.1, read on the forward strand.
ACTACATGCGCATGTTGACGCTGGGCGCCAACAACGTCCACGAGATCGACGCTCTCATGGACGAGGAACTGGAAACGCACCACCAGGAGCAGGAGCGTATCGTTTCGGCCATGCAGTCGATCGCCGACGGAACACCGGCGCTCGGCATCGTCGCCGCCGTGCTCGGCGTGATCAAGACGATGGGGGCGATCAAAGAGCCGCCGGAGGTGCTGGGACATCTGATCGGTGGCGCGCTCGTCGGCACCTTCTTCGGCGTCTTCGTCGCCTACGGCTTCTTCGCGCCGATGGCGGCCTCGCTCAAGAGCACCTTCGAGGCGGAAGCCAAATACTTCCTGTCACTCAAGGCGGGTCTCCTCGCCCATATCAGCGGCCAGCCGCCGGTGATGTCGGTCGAATTTGCCCGCAAGGCTCTGATGAGCGACGTCCGCCCGACCTTCGCCGAAGTGGAAGCGGCAACCGCCGCTCTGCCCGCCAACATCTGACCTGATCTCCCGTAGGACTCGATGGCCAAGTCGACCCAGCCGATTATCATCAAGAAGGTCAAGAAGGCCGCTCACGCGCATCACGGCGGGGCCTGGAAGATCGCCTATGCGGATTTCGTGACCGCCATGATGGCGTTCTTTCTGCTGATGTGGCTGATCAGCATGACAACGCAGGAGCAGAAGGAAGGCTTGGCGGAATACTTCGCGCCGGCGGCCCTGAGTCCGACAAACAGCGGTGCTGGCGGCATCCTGATGGGCAGCGCCCTGGACAAGTCAGGCAACAGGTCGTCAGTGCCCCGAGACATGGCGAAGGGCACGACCGGGCAGGAGGACAAAGTGCGGCCGACCAGCGCGGGCGGCGCCAGCGACCGCGAGGTCAGCCGCAGGGCCGCCAGCGTGCAGGCCAACTACAGCGCCATAGCCAGCATCCGGCAGGCACTCCAGAACATGCCCGAGATTGCCGACCTGTCGCGCAACATCGTTATCGAGCAGACCAAGGATGGATTGAACGTCTCCCTCGTGGACGATAACGGCCGCTCCATGTTCCCCGAAGGCTCGGTCCAGCCCTACGAGCGCACCCGCCTCGTGCTGGAGGCGATTGCGCCCACCCTGCGCCGGATGCCCAACCAAATGTCTGTCAGCGGGCACACGGCCGCCGCGCGCCCCGGCTCGGTGCAGACCGTCGAGTCCTGGGGCCTCACCGCCGGGCGGGCGCTCGCCGTGCGCGAGATCCTGTCGGGTGCCGGGCTCCCCAACGACCGCTTCACCTCCGTGGTGGGGCGCTCCGACACCGAGCCGCTCTTCCTCGACAATCCCTACATCCCGCCGAACCGGCGGGTGACGATCACGCTGCTCAACGCGGAGCCGCCGCTGCCCCCGGGCGTCTTTCCCTGACGACAAGGCGCCTCAGATGAGAGCGGCCAAATGCGAATCGCACACGGAACACCGCTGCTCACCGTGAAAAGCACAGAGGTCATCACGCTGAGAAAATGAGGCGCTGGCCCATCCACCTAGCGCCGCGTTCATCGCGTTCCCGCTCAGCGTTGCGGATCGACGGAAACACCGCCAGCGGGGCCGCAGGATCGGCCTAGGCCCTAAGCTTCATAACGGCCAGGTTGATACGCCGCTGATGGTGGCGCGGACACGGCGGGCGCTTTCCGCTCGGCCGGTCGCCTCGATGTATCTGCGGCGCTCGCTCGACACCATACCGTCGGGTTGATGAGCTGTAGTGAGCCGAGTGCGATGGCTTGAGACGGTGTTCGCTAGCTAAGCGCTTGAAAAGACGCGGCTTTGAGTTGGCCGGAGAGCGCTTGAGATGCCGTGGATAAAGGCTAATGGTGCCCCTGGCCGGGATCGAACCAGCACTCCTTGCGGAACTCGATTTTGAGTCGAGCGCGTCTACCAATTCCGCCACAGGGGCCCTTTGCAGGCGGGCGGACTATAGCGATCGGCCCATGCCGGTCAATCGTTGCTTCCGCCAATCCAGCGGGTTTTCACAAGGAGGCTGCAAGGCCTTTCGCCGCCGAAAACGAAGAGCGGGCGAGATGGCTCGAAAACACGCCTTCCCGATGCATGGAAGCCGTTGCGTCACCGGTTGGCCCATGCTCTAGAGCGCGCCATGCTCAAGCGCCTCTACGAATGGACGATGTCCCTTGCCGCCCGGCCGCGGGCGGAGCTCTGGCTGGCGGTGGTCGCCTTCGTCGAGAGTTCCTTCTTCCTGATTCCGGCCGATGTGCTGTTCGTGCCGATGGCGCTGGCCCGGCCGCAGCGGGCCTACCGATTGGCCTTCGTGGCGACGCTGTTCTCGGTGCTCGGCGGCATCGCCGGTTATGCGATCGGCTACTACGCCTTCGAGGCGCTGGCGAAGCCGGTCCTGGCCTTCTACGGCAAGCTCGGCGCCTTCGAGACGCTCAAGGCCTGCGCCGGGCCGGATACCACGCTGATCCTGCTGACGACCTCCGGCCTTGCCCATCTGCCGCCGATCAAGGTGGTGACGATCCTGGCCGGCGCCGTCCATATCGGGCTGACCTTCTTCGTCATCTCCTGCGTGCTGGCGCGCGGGGCGCGCTTCTTCGCGCTCGCTTTCCTGCTACGGCGCTATGGCGACACGATCCGCCATTTCATCGAACGTCGCCTGAAAGTGATCGCGGTGGTCGGCGCTGCCTTGCTGATCCTGCTTTATTTCGGCCTCAAGCTCGTCGCAGGGTCTGGCCAGCTTTTCTCCTGCTGAGCCCGCCATGACCGCCTCCCTTGCCGCTGCCCCCGTTTCGCGCCGCCTGCCGAATTCGCGGCAGTTGATCGCTCTCATCGGTGTGGTCAGCCTGGCGCTGATCGCCGGGGCGTGGTTCTTCGAACTCGTCCTGCACCTGCGCCCCTGCAAGCTCTGCCTCGAGCAGCGCGCGCCGCATTATGCCGCGATCGGGCTCGCATTCGTCGGGCTGATGCTGGCGCGCTCAGCCCGGCTGCAGTGGTTCGTCCTGCTGGGCTTGGCCGGGCTGATGGCCTGGAGCACCGGGCTCGGCGTCTACCATGCCGGCGTCGAATGGGGCTGGTTCATGGGGCCGAACGATTGCGGCGGAGCGGCTTCGGCGGCGAGCGGCATGCAGGATTTCATGAAGCAGTTGCAGACGACGCGGATCGTCGCCTGTTCGGAAGCCGCGTGGCGCTTCCTCGGACTGTCGCTGGCCGGCTGGAATGCGCTGGCCTCGGCTGGGCTCTTCCTGCTTGCCGTGCTCGGTCTGCTGCGCGGAAAAGCTGTTCCGCACCCCATAAGTGAGCAGCGCTGAGCGTCTAAGTCATTGATATTTGGTCGCTACTTACTCTCATAACATTGTCGCGTTGCACCCCAAAAAAGCGAAACTTGCAGAGGTTTGCACCCCATAAGGCGTAAGTTCTGAATCTGCTCGGATCGAGCGCTGGAATTCGACGAAAATGGGATGCTAATCGCGACGAGGTCCGACGCCGGCGCCACGGCCGATCAATCCTGCCTTCACATTTTGATGGCATCGATTGGGAGAGTTGGAGGTGCCTATGCCTACGAGAGAAGACGTTTTCCGCGTTGCCGATGAGATGCGTGCGGAAGCGATCAGGATTTCCATTCGAACGGTGCAGAAGAAGCTGCTGAATGGTGGGTCCTACCGATCCATCGGCGAGCACCTGGCCGATTGGAAGGTCGACCGCTGCTATCAGCCAGTCTTGGAGGCCATCCAAATTCCGGAGGCCTTGCAACGCCAGTTGGCGGCGTTGGGAAAGACGCTGTGGGACGAGGCAGTGAAGGAAGCTGCACGGCAATTTGCGTCTGAACGCCACCGTATCGACGGGATCAGGTCAGAAAACGAACGAATGCGTGATGAAGGCCTGATTATTGCCGACCTCGCGGAGGCACGCATTCGTGACGCGGAACAGCGGGCGGAGGAGTTAGCCTGCGAGTTGGCTGTTGCACGCGCAAAAATTGAGGACCTGACTCGTCGAGATGAAAGTTCCGGCGCCGTCCTTCTAAAGCTGGAGTTGACCAATCGCGAAGCTGCGCCTGATGTCCGCGAGGCGCCCAACGATCCGGCAGTAGGTCAGGGTGTTGAGCCCGAGAAACTCGATGCCGCCGCAAGGCGCAGAGGTGCAAACGAGTTCTGGGATCGCGTGATGATAGAAGTGCAGTCGCTGATGCTGCGCCTGTCGCCGGAAAGGAAGGAGGCTTTTCGCCCGGCCGAGCTTCTGGTTTATCTCCCGAAGGAGTTGCTTGATGAGGCACGGACGCGCCGGGAAAACCTGAGCGCGAGTGTTCTCTCCAGCCGGATGGCTACGAGAGCCAAGCACAAGCGGTTCTTCGTGAAGGAGCCGGATCGGGCGGCCTTCACGCTTTTAGAAGGGTATCAGCACGCTGGGTAGCGGGTAATAGGTAGCACTTCGAGTTGCCTGTTACCTCAGGCCGACGTCTCTCGGCGGGGCTCGAACGACCTTAGCGCGTGGTGCGGCTCTCTCCATTGCAGCCGGCCTACCGGGGATCTGTTGATATCCAACCGTGATGGCGGCTGGAGAGGAGCCGTACGAAAGCCCGGGGAATCTCAATGTAGCCGATTGCTTCCTGGCGGATATCGAATTCGGCGATAGCCTCGGTCAGCTTCTCGAACTCCCGCTCGCTGTCTGAGCTCGGCGAGGATGAGATGAGCTGCGCAGCTCGTAGAACAGCAGCCTTTCTCTGTTGGTAAGACGAAATCGTCACGGCGTCGGCGTTCGGCATGACAACACCTCATCGCTACGCAACCCCATGCAGCTAGGCTAACATCTGGCTCCAAGAATACGAGTCGCTTGTCCTAGCGCTCCCCGAATCAGGACCGCGAGCCTCGATGAAGACCCCTCACGCTGGGTTCGGAGGTTCACCCGGATAGCGCCTCTCGGCGATAGGCGCTATCCGGGATCAAGTAGTTAGGATTTTGGGAGTGGCGCTCTGGGATCAACCAAATCTGCAGCTAGCAGCTCCTGCCAGAAATCCGCCGGCACGACCTCTTCGAGGGCCGCGCGATCTTCGGCGATGCGGCTCGGCTGGCTGGCGCCGGGGATTACCGCTGCGACGGCCGGATTGGCCAGCGAGAACTGCAGGCCCGCGGCCTTCATGCTGACGCCATAACGATCGGCGATGGCCTTGATCCGCGCTACCTTGTCACGGATCGCGGGCGTGATCGGCGCATATTCGAAGTTCGGCCCGCCAACCAACGCGCCCGAGCTGTAGGGCCCGCCGACGACGATGCCGAGCCCGCGCTCCGCCACCATCGGCAGGGCACGCTGGAGCGCATGGGCGTGGTCGAGCAGCGTGTAGCGGCCAGCGAGCAGGAAGCCGTCCGGACGCGGTTCGTCCAGCGCGAGCAGCAATTCGATCGGCTCGACGCGGTTGACACCCAGCCCCCAGGCCTTGATCACGCCCTCGTCGCGCAGCCGGTCGAGCGCCTTGAAGGCGCCCTTGCGCGCGCTTTCGAAGATCGACAACCACTCGTCACCATAGAAATCCTGCGCGACGTCATGGACGAAGGCGATCTCGATCCGATCCGTCTTCAGCCGCTTCAGGCTGTCCTCGATCGAGCGCAGCGTCGCATCGGCGGAATAGTCGTTCACGATCCGGTTGGGGCGGCCGTACTTAAAGACCTCTCCCTTCTCGCCTAGATCGCGGGCGCTGACGTCCTCGATCTCTTCGAGGATGACGCGACCGACCTTGGTCGAGATCACGTATTGGTCGCGCGGCTTGCCCGCCAGCGCCTCACCCATGCGGATCTCGGCGAGGCCGGCGCCGTAGAAGGGCGCGTTGTCGAAATAGCGGATGCCGTCCTTCCAGGCGGCCTCCACGGTCGCGCGGGCTTCCGGCTCGGGAATGTTGCGGAACATGTTGCCGAGAGGCGCGGCGCCAAACCCGAGCTTGCCTGGAAGGATGTCTTTCAGAGCCATGACGAACTCCTCTGGTGGATGTCGGGGTGATCAGGCCGCTCAGACGACCTCGACGGCGTCGAGCACGAAGGCGTTGCGATCCGCGAGATCGTTGATCCGCGACAGATAATTCACGAAATGCGATGTCTGGCGATGCGCCGTCACGGCAGCGTGACCGACATAAAGTTCGTCGAGCACGAAGCGGCTGCTGTCCGCCTGCTCCTGCCAGACGTCCCAGCGCAGATTGCCGGGTTCGGCTCTGCTCGGCGCGACCATGGCGAGGAGCAGGTCCTTCAATTGATCCGCCTTGCCGGGCTTCGCGACCAAGGTCGCCATGATCTTCACCGTATCCGACATCGGTTCGTCCTTTCTTGGCCCGCGGGCGTCCGGCGGCCGAGATGCCGCCAGGAGCCCGCCTGTCCTGCGCAGGCTCATGCCGCGACCGCGCGGTCGAGCGCCGCCACAAGGCGCGCTGCGAGCGGATGGTCGGAGCGCGGGTTCTGGCCGGTGATCAGCTCGCGATCCTCGACCACGTTCGGCTCGAAATCCACCGCGGTCGTGCTGACATCGCCGCCCGCCGCGCGCAGCGCCTCCGGCATGTTGAAGTACATCTTGGCATGCAGGATGTAGTCTTCGACCACCTTCTCCTCCGTCGCCGAGAAGACGGTCATGCGATAACCGGCATATTGCCAGCCCTTCGCCCATTCCACCGCCTTCTCCGGTACACCGGCGATCAGCGCGGCGCGGAATTCACGAGCATGGGGCATGGCCGAGACCACCGCGATCGGACCATGACAGAGCAGCGCGGTCGGCTTGGCCTGCTCGTGGAAATGGCGCAGGATCTCGCCCAATTCGGCGTCCTGCATCAGGTCGACCACCGGCGCCTGCCCGCCCGGCACGAAGACGCCGGCATAGGCGTCGAGCCCCTCGTCGAGCACGGAGCGCAGCGTCCTGACCGAGTTCATCGCAGGGTCTTCGGCGTAGAACGCCTTGGCGCGCTGATAGGCAACCTCGTCGTTCTCGAAATGCTGCGCAGAGTCCGATGCTTCGTCGATATGCGGCTTGCTGCCCTTCGGCGTTGCGAGAACGACCTCGTAGCCGGCGACGATAAGCGCCATCGCGGGTACCACGGTCTCGTTGAGATACTGGCCGGTCACGCCGGTGCCGCCGCCCTGGATCTCGATGCGGGTGGCGTTGGAACCGACGATGAGAACCTTGCCCTTGCTCATGATGATCTCCTGGATTGGGTTGGCGTCCTCTTGGACGCCCCGACCATGCTCGTTGAGCATATATTCCAGAAGTTTATTTCTATGATTTTAGATATTCATATGAAATTATAACTGATGCGCTATGACCTGAACCTGCTGCCGATCTTCGTCGTGCTCATGGAGGAGCGCAGCGTGACGCGGGCGGCTCAACGGCTCGGGATTACCCAACCAGCCCTGTCGAACGCGCTGACGCGGCTGCGCGCGGTCATGCGCGATCCGCTGTTCATTCGCGAGCGCTACGGCATCCAACCGACGGCTCTCGCGCTGGAGCTTGCGCCGGCCATCGCTGCCGCGCTGGCGACCGTCGACGACATCGTGGTCGGCCAGCAGGCATTCGATCCCGCGCGAGCCGAGCGGCTGATCACGATCGCACCGAACAGCTATGTCGAATTCGTGCTCGTGCCGGCCATCGTTGCGCGGCTGCGCGAGGTCGCGCCCGGCATCAGGTTGCGCCTGACGCCCTATGGCAGCGATGTCGCCGAGACCGGCGTCATCTCGGGCGACACCGCAATGGTGCTCGGCCGTATCGTTGATGCGCCCGACAATCTCGTCGTCCAGCATCTGATGGATGACGGCCTCGCCTGCGTCGTACGATCCGACCATCCCGAAATCTCAAGTACGATGTCGCGGGAGCAATATGAGAGCTTGAAGCACGTCAATATGCAGCCGCCTGGACGTCTGCGCGCCGGCCTATTCCAGGCTTTGGAGCGGCAGGGCTTGAAGCGGGAGGTCGCGGTCTCAGTCACGCATTTTCTGGCGATCCCCGAACTGCTCGCCGTGACCGACTATTGCAGCACCCTGCCGAAGCTGATCTGCCGCCACCTCGCGAGCGACCCGCGCCTGACGATTGTCCCGTCACCGGTCGATCTGGGGACATTCCCTGTCGAGATGGCTTGGCATGTCCGCTACCGCAACGACCCTGCCCATCGATGGCTCAGATCCTTGATAGCCGAGGTCGCGCGCGAGGTGGCATCACGCTGCGAATGAAATCCGTCGATCACTTATGCGGACGCCCTGGGGATTTCTAAGCCACCGACCGCCCCGCCTTCCTTTCGAGACCGAGTTCCAATTGCCGCATGTGCCGGAATTGAAACATGCCCTCTAAGAGGTAGTCTTCTCCTTCCTCGCGGAACTGGCGTTTGAAGCTTTTGACAGCCGCCCGTGTGATGACGAACTGTCCCAGACCATTTCCGTCCTCAATTCGACCCGCAAGCTCTGTGTGGCCGAGGATGATGCTCATGCACAGTCGTTCGAGGGGAGCAGCGTAGGTGCGCGCAGCCCGTTGTAGTGGAAGCGCTTCGTCCGGGCAGACTGTCAGAACAGGAGCATCCTTTCCAAGGAGTTCGAGAAACGCTTCGATGTGATCACGACGAAACGCATATTCATGGCGTTCACCGCCGCCTTTCACCACCGGGCTGAAAAAGCCGGATTTGATGAAACGGTGGACGGTCGAATGGCCGGCCCCAAGAATTTCCCGGACCTGGTCAAAGTTGCACTCTTCCTCCAGAACGCTTCTCAATTTGGAGACGAATTCGCCCTCCAGTCGGAAGGCCAAACCCTTTCTGACGAGATCCCGATCTTTGCCAAATTGCCGCAAAAGGCGTCGCAGCGTCGTTTTTCCCTGAGCGCATTCCTTGGCTGCTTGGTTTAGCGTCATGTAGTGCGAGCTGAAGCCAAGGTTTGATTTCGCCAGTCCTTGCCCAAGCGAGCTAAAATAGTTCCACGGCGTTTGCTCTAACAACGCGGCCAGCCCTGGCGAGAAGCTTTTCCCGCCTTTTCCGTTGAACCAATGGTAAAACCAGCCGAGCCTCTTATTGAGCGTCGGATTGGAATCCTTTGGATTTTCTACGAGGTACTGGTCGAAATCGGGGTCGCGATCACTCGGCCCATTATCGGACATTTGGCTGAAATGCCGCTGGAATGCCCTGATGTAGAGCTCGTAATCGGGGTCCCGATGACCCGGCCAAAACCCCTTCGCGAGCATGTTGAACCCCCAGGCTCGAATTTCCGCTACGGGTAGGTACAAGTTGGCGGCGGTTTTCCATGTCTTTGAGTAGCCGCCGAGCTCAAATGCTCCCACACGCTCGATAACGTCGACAACTTCATCCAACGGCAAGGCATCCAGGATCGGAACGCTCTGCTTTGGACACACGCCCAGACGCCCGAGAAGGTAGGCATTTGCCTCTATTAGATGTCTCTCGATGGCAGTCTCCCTATCAGGGATCGCCTCGACCTTCCGAGCTGTGATGCCTTGTTCCGTGCATTGCCGGCACATGCCGACGCTGCCGTCGTACCAACTCAGTTGATGGGCGCGTTCGCAATGACAGCGATCCTCCAGCCGCGTCCAATGTCGGGGGCAGAAGTCGATGAAACTGAGATCCCACCAGAACCGATGATACGGAGCTTCGGCAAGACAGCAGCGACAAACGCGACGCTTCTTGCGCAATAGGTCACGCCGCAGGCCGATGGTCTGGCCGCGGATGGAGACCTTTTCGCCGACTGCGAAGCTGAAAGAGTTGGCCGCCAGCTGCACCTCATCGCACCGGATCAGTTTCGCCATCTTGTCGATGTTATAGCCGCGCCTCAGGCTGGCCAGCGAAAACCCCATCGACCGAGCCATGTCGCCGGGAGGCTGACCGTTGATTTCGGCGATGCGAAGGAAGAGCCCATGAGCGGGCTCCTCCAGCTCCGGTTGCGCCCATCGAGGCACGCCGACGACAGCTTGATTGAACAAACTCATTTCGTGAAATCTGCGGCTGGAGCCTTTGGGCGGCGACGGCGGACGGGTTCTTCGTTCTGAGCTTCGAGCCGAGCTCGATGCAGGGGAAACGCCTCCGGTCGAAACTCTTTGACGAGGAAGGGATTCACATCGTCGTTGATCGTGCTGATGTTCTTGTAGGCCTCGCCCAGAACCTCGGTCGTCAAATGAGATAGGCCACGGTCGACCGCCAGCTCAGTGGCCGTTTGCGCGATATGCGTCATGCGACCGATGTAGCCGGATCCCGCGTGGTGCAGACGCAGCGCCAAACCCGGCTGATCCAAGCCCGAGGGCATGTCGAATGGCAACGCAGATTCCAGCGCTGCACAGAACTGCATGAATTCGCCGTCGGCGTTTTCGACGTTATCGCGGAATGGCCGGATTTCGTATTTCGCGGTACAGCGCCGGTCGAGCTGGTTGTTCGCAGCCAAGATTTCGAGCGAATGCGGCAACCCCAGGCAGACGATCTGCACTTTCGCTTGGATCAGGAGCATCTTCAGGAGGTCCGCCGCCTCGTACGCGGTCGTCCTCGTGTGCCGGTCGATGATGTGATGGGTTTCGTCGAAAATGATCAGCTTGACCTGCTGCGCCTTGAGATGACGCATGACCAGGGACATCAGCTCTGCAAAGTTGGCATTCCTGTTCGCTCGAACGCCGAGTGCGAGCAAGAGATCGAAAAACAGCGCGCGAAACATGATGCGTGGACCAACGAAAACCTTGAGCACCGGTCGGATGAACCCGGCTTCGGTTTCCTTAATCAGCCCCCATCGGCCTGTTGCATCAGCACTGGCCTCTGCAATGTATTCGGTGCCGAGGGCCCTGGCGGTTTCATACAAGAAATCGTCTGCGACGGTGGTTTTGCCCGCGCCAGAATCTCCCACGACGAAGGCACAAGTGCCTTCCTGGCGAGTGCCCCAGTTTGCATATGTTCGGCTGAGAATCTCGGTCGCTTCGTTGAAGGGCGTGGTCGCCACGAGAAGACCGCCAATCGACTTCAGCCGCTCCTCGCGGGAAAGCTCAGACTTCATCATACTCAACTCCTGACACTTCGGGTTCGCACAGCGACCTTGCGGGGCGTGGTTTCTTGGGCTTCCTGGACGGGTGCTACTGGCGCGGCGGCACGAGCTTGATCTGCTCGTTCCTGGCGAGCTTCCGCCGCGGATAGGGGCGCCACTGGCGGAAGAGGCTTCTTCGTCTCGGGTGGATAGCCCTGGCCATTCACATGGCTGCCAATCCCGATTTCACTGGCGTCCGGATCTACGCGTTCGCGCGCGATGTGTGCGGAGGCCTTTCGGCCATCCGTCATGAAACGGCCCATACGTTTCGGAGCGCCGGACTTCTTCTTTGCGTCAGCGAGCTTAGCCACGAAGTCGAAAAGCTCCCGCCTTGCACGGGAAATCGCCTCGCGACGGTCCTCGTCAGGCTCGCTGATTTCGTCGGCTCTCTTCTTGACGACCAACCATTGATGGTAGGTCAGGTCCTTGGCAAAATCTCCTTGGAGTTCGCCCGCAACCCACTTCCTCGTTTGCGGATCAAACACGTGGATCTGATCCAGCGAGAGTGGGTCCAGCCGGACTTGGACGTCGATTCTCGCGCCTAGCCGGTTGCGAAGGGCCGAGAACTCTTTTGAGTTCCAGACCAGATTCTTGAATTTGATCCCTTGGGCATTCAGCGTCCGCGGGACTACCAGACCCGTGAGCGGCGCCAGCAATTCACGGGGAGGCGGCAGCTTGACGCCGCATATGCTTATGCCACGTCTCCATCGATCCATTGGAGCCTGCCCCGTCGCCGAGTGCTGCTCCTGATGGTAGATGTCGACGATCCACTTCGTGACGACCCAATTCACCTCGGCGAGAGTGTCAAACGGCGCGCAAAGTTGCCCCCCGATCGGCGTCCAATGTTGACCCCTTGAGCATGCTTCGCGGCGAGGAGGCGGCGCGGCGGAGCTGGTCTGGATTGCGCAGCCGCGCCGGCTCCGGATCGGTGGTGTGCGGGGAACTCAGAGCCTGTTCTTGAAGCGCCAGCTCTCGTTGCCGGTCTCGACGATGTCGCAGTGATGGGTGAGCCGGTCGAGGAGCGCGGTGGTCATCTTGGCGTCGCCGAAGACGGATGGCCATTCGCCGAAGGCGAGGTTCGTGGTGACGATGACGGAGCTCTGCTCGTAGAGCCTGCTGACCAGGTGGAAGAGCAGTTGTCCTCCGGACTGTGCGAAGGGCAGATAGCCGAGTTCGTCCAGGACGATGAAGTCCATGCGGGCGAGATAGTCGGCCATGCGGCCCTGGCGGCTGGCGCGGGCTTCGGCCTCGAGCTTGTTGACGAGATCGACGACGTTGAAGAAGCGGCCTCGAGCACCGGCACGGATGCAGGCTCGGGCGATCGCGATGGCGAGATGGGTCTTGCCGGTCCCGGTCCCGCCGACGAGGACGACGTTGCGCTGGTGCGCCAGGAAGTTGCCGCCGGCGAGATCATGAACGAGGGTCTCGTTGATCGGGGTTCCGTCGAAGGCGAAGTCGGCGACATCCTTGGCGAGCGGCAGCTTGGCGATGGTGATCTGATACTTGATCGAACGGGCTTGCTTCTCGGCGATCTCGGCAGCGAGTAGGTCGCCGACGACGCGCTGCGGCTCGTGCTGGCGCTTCACCGCCGAGGCGATGATCTCGTCGAAGGCGGCCTTCATGCCGTAGAGCTTGAGTTCGCCCATGGTGGCGAGAATCTCCGAGCGTTCCATCACACGGCTCTCCTGAGGCTGTCGTAGCGGGCACAATCGGCGGTAGGCTCATGGCGCAGGCGAAGGGCGTCGGGCGTCATGATTGTGATCGCCGCCTCAGGCTCGCGGCGCCGGGCCAGGATGTTGATGACCACGTCGGCTGAGTGGACGCCCTGCCGCAGAGCGTCCGCGCAGGCGGCTTCGACCGCCGACAACCCGTCGCTGAGCACCGCCGTGAGGATCTCGACCATCTGCCGATCGCCGTCTTGAACGGCAGCGAGCTTGCGCCGGACCCGGTCGATCGCGCCGGGCAAGACCCAGTCCTTGAAAGGCGCGCCGTTACGCAGGGCGCCCGGCTTGCGAGCCAGCACCGGGACATAGTGCCAAGGGTCGTAGATGGTCTGGTCGCGGCCATAGCAGCGGGGATGCTCGCCGACGATACGCCCGTCCTGACGCAGCTCGATCCGATCGGCATAGGCGCGGATCTCGACGGGGCGCCCGACCGCACTCGCGATGACCGAGTACTTGTTGTTGTCGAAGCGCACGAGACAGGTCTTCGACACCGAGGCTGGCAGTGAGTGAAAGCCATCGAACCGTCCCGCGTAAGGCACCAGGCTCGGCCGTTCGGCTTCGAACATCTCCCAGATCGTGCGGTCACGTTGCTCCGGATGGCGGTGGGCCTTGGCGTAGCGAAGCACCTGATCCATCAGCCAGGCGTTCAACTCGTCGTAGTTCTTGACCCGCAGGCGCGGGGCGAAGAAGCGCTCCCGCACGAGCCCGACCTGGTTCTCGACCTGCCCCTTCTCCCAGCCCGAGGCCGGCGTGCAGGCAACGGGATCGATCAGGTAATGGCTGCACATCTGCTGGAAGCGGCGATTATAGGCCCGCTCCTTGCCGACGAAGATCGCCTCCACCGCCGTCTTCATGTTGTCGTAGATGCCGCGCGTGCAGGCGCCCTTGAAGAAGGCGAAGGCCCGGTCATGGGCATCGAAGACCATCTCCTGGCTCTCGCGCGGATAGGCCCGCACAAACAGCATGCGCGAGTGACAAAGCCGGACATGCGCCACCTTCACCTGGGTCGTCGCGCCATTGATGACGACGATCTCGTGGCTCCAGTCGAACTGGTAGGCCTCGCCAGGCGCAAAGCTCAAAGGCACATAGGCGTCGGCTGTGACGGCGGATTGCTCGCGGCGCCAGCCTCTCGCATAGCGACGAACCGCATCGTAGCCGCCCTCGTAGCCGAGATCCCGCAGCTCTTCGAAGAGGCGGATCAGCGTCAGGCGCTCGCGGGCCGGCTTGCCGTCGTTTGCCATCAGCAACCGATCCAGCTCAGGGCGCCAGGGCCCAATCTTCGGCTGCGGCTGAACCTTCCGCTCATACTCGAACGACGTCGCGCCCGAGCGCAGCACCTTCCGAACCGTGTTCCGCGAGACGTGCAGCTCGCGGGCGATCTCCTTGATCGTCTTCCCGCGGATCGAAAACTCGCGCCGGATCCGCGCAATCGTATCCACGCCCTTCATCCCCCGCCCGCCCGTCCGAAACCAGGACGGGCAGTCTCACCGAAACCGGCTCAAGGGGGTCAAAGTTGGACGCCGATCCCCCGCCTCACAGGGTCAAACTTGCACGCCGAAACACAGTTCGAAGAATCCGCTGCCTGGGCTGATGCAGCGCCGGCTTCGTTATGCGTGCCTAAACGGCTCGCTTGTGTCGACCGTTTCGAGACGAGTTCGAGGAGGACATGCCGGTCAAGCGTAGGCTAGATGCCGAGTCGATAGGGCGGGCGGCCAAAGGGCTGAGCGCGAACTCCTATGGAACCGACCGAATTGCGCTCGCCGCAGCGATGAGCTTCTCAAGGTCGGGGCCGTTTACGGCGATGTCCCCCTGGTTCCCATGGATATGAAGGTCGGGAAGCGGCTCCTGCTTGCCTGCCTCCGTGATGAAGTTTAGTCCGTCGTGCACCGTGTCGAATTTTCGCGACGGCGTATCAGTTCCCCAAAAATGGATTGTGCAGGGCAGGCCGCCTTGCACGCCAAGAATCTCGGTCGCTTCTTCGGTCGTCATCGGGCTGGCTCCAGATGCGCCATACTGCAGCGCCCTCGGAGAACGGTTGCCATGCCCCGGCTGTTCCTCAGCGGTGCTGCGCCATGGCCGAAGCTCCTCGTCATCTGCGCCGTGCCCGGCCGCTCGGCATCGGTCCTCTTCGCCAGGACCCCAGGCGCTTCGTCTCGGCCTGCGTCCAAGCCAGCCCGGCGCGTTGGGAAAAAGGCCGCATGATGTAGCGGTAAGGTGTGGTGGCGGAACTATTTGCCACGCGGCGGAACTCAAGACGCAGAAGCTGGTTTGAAAGCCGCTATCGTCGTTGCACCCATCGACGACAGCGGTGGACCCTCTGCCAAGATGACCACCAGAAGCGAGCCGGCGCAACTTCCCCCAGCCGGCCGGCTCGCTTCTTTTACCTCGATCGGAGAGCGAGCCGCGGATGTACCGGCAGCTCCCGATCTAAGGCTGGCGCGAAATTCGGTAGTGCTCGTCCTCGCGGCAGAGCAAAGGGCTGGAGGCCCACAAACCCCGTCGGAGATCCCGGCGGGGTTTTGTTTTGGCGAGTGAACTTGGTGTTGCGTCAACGGTTCGTCAGGCGCCGCTAGCTCGGGTCCGCGAGCCGCTACTGCATGAGACCGAGATGCCGCTGTTCTCTCATGACGGCCGCGAACCATGTCGGCAGTGAAACCGATCAAATCTGTGACCGGGCCAAGCTCGACACCCAGTCCGAGAATTTCTCGTCTGCTGATCGATTTTGCCACTCTAGGAGCGTGTAAGGCCGAGAGGCTGCCGCATCCCGATCGAACACGGTCGTCTGCGTTCTGGCGAAGTCCTGGTCGAACAAGTTGACGTTGGCCTCGTCGTTGAGCCGCAGGGCGCGGTCGTCGATATTCGTCGAGCCCACCGAGGCCCAGACGTCGTCGACGACCACGAGCTTGCAGTGGAAAAAGGTCGGCTGGTACTCGCTGATCTTCACGCCCGCCTCAAGCAGATCGCCCCACAGGTGCCGCGATGCCTTTCTCACCACGCGCGCATCGGTCTGGGGACCGGGCACGATAATGTGGATGTCCACGCCGCGCTTGCGCGCTTCTAGCAGCTGTTGGCGCGTGAGTTCGTCCGGAACGAAATACGGCGTCGCGATCCGGATGTTCTTCTTCGCTGAAGCGAGCGCCGTCATCAGCATCAGATGCATGACGTTGCGCTGGTGGGTCGAGCTGACGACGACCTGCGCGGCACGCTCGCCCGTCGGCGCAACGTCCGGAAAATAGCGATCGCCGAGCAGGAGTTCGCCGGTCGCCTCGATCCAGTGCTCGGCGAAGGCCGCCTGGAACTCAGCCACCGCCGGCCCCTCCACGCGGTAGTGATTGTCCCGCCACTCACTTGGTGAGCGAGCATCCCCGTTCCACTCGTCGGCGATGCCGACACCGCCCGTGAAGCCAACGCGGCCGTCCAGGATTAGCAACTTGCGGTGCGTACGGTTGTTGACGCGGTCGAGCGTGTACCAGGTAACGGGCCGGAACCGCACGACCTCGACGCCCGCACCCTGCATGCGCTTGATCAGCGCTTCGTCCATTGGGAGGCTGCCGACCCAGTCGAGCAGCACTTTCACGCTCAGGCCCTCGCGGGCTTTAGCGGAAAGAGCATCCGCGAATTTCACCGCGATGTCGCCGCGCCAGTAGATGTAGGTTTCGAAACTGATTGTTTGCCGGGCTTCACGGATGGCGCCCAGCATCGAGGGAAAGATCTGGTTGCCGTTGACGAGCGTCTCGACCTTGTTGCCTGGGATATAGCTCGACCCGAAAAGGGCGCCCATCGACGTCTTCAGCTGGCGATCGGACGAAGCCAGGTGATGCGGAAGCGGCTCCCTCAGCTCTTGAGGATCAGGCAGTAGATTATAGACGAGAAGGCATCCGACCGCACCCGTCAATGCCGACAGGAACCCCACGACGAGTATGTTTCGCCGACGGTTCACGGCCGCGAGGCCTGGCAGGAGACGTGCTGATAGCCCATTCTGATTGATGTTCCGCGATCCTTTGGCGCGCGCCCTTTCTTGTGCTCCCGATCGAAACTGAGAAGGGGGAAGCGGGTCTTGAAGGACGGCGCCCGATAAATATGCCCGCCTCCCGATGGAGGCGGGCTGTCTCAGCCGGCAGAAGTGGCCGCCGCTACTCCGCCTTGAGGTTGTCAGCCGACTGCTTGCCCGACCTCTTATCGGCTACCATCTCGTAGGAAACCTTCTGTCCCTCGTTCAGGCTCCGCAATCCGGCGCGCTCCACCGCGCTGATGTGCACGAAAACATCGTTGCCGCCGCTGTCCGGGGTGATGAAGCCGTAACCCTTGGTCTCGTTGAACCATTTCACAGTGCCGGTAGCCATACGCATCTCCATAGTGGACCGGCAGGATGCTGGCTCGATCCCATAAGCGCAAGTGTTGGCGACCGTGGCGGAACAATCAGAAGCGAAACGCAGTCTCCCTAGCAGATGCAAAACGGAGATGAGCGATGACAGACAACCAAGATTCAGATGTCCGGGCAGCCAACGCGCGTGCTGACCAGCAGGGTGAAGGCCCAGGTGGAGGGGTGGTCCCGCCGATGCGAGCAGATAAGCATTCGACGATCGAGCCGGCCGTGGAGACACCCGTCGAAGGGCGGCAGGGTTTCCTAGGTCGTCCAGTGCTCGCGGTACTGATCGGTGGGCTCTTCCTCGTCGGGGTGGCTTGGATCGTCGTCCACTACGCTTCGCGCTAGCTCGACTAAACAGCAGCCCGCCATAGTTATGGCGGGCTTCCAACAATCCGATGCGCCGCGAAAAGAAAGGCGGGGTTTGGACCCTCACCATACCAGCGTCGGCAGCAGGTATCCGAGTAATGCAAAGCCCGAGAGAGCCGCGAGCAAAATGACGGCCGCTCGCAGACGGCTCAGAGTCAGACGGGATCCGTCTGCCTCGACGAGCAATTTCAGTACGCCACGCAGAGGGGAAAATCGCAGGCCGCGTAACGAAGGGCTCTGGGCAGTTTTGGTGGGTCCTTCCTCGACCAATTCAATCGTCCTTATTTGGGTCTTCGCGGGGGCCGAATGCTCCGGGAGTCTTTCGATCACCTAGAACAGGTCAACTGTCGCCTTTCACTTCCGGTTCCGGCCTGCTCAGAGCCCGGCGAAATGAGCGTCGCCAGCTAATCGCCCCTTGACAAGACC
Source organism: Allobosea sp. GW821-FHT09G06 (assembly GCF_059416005.1). Taxonomy (NCBI): domain Bacteria; kingdom Pseudomonadati; phylum Pseudomonadota; class Alphaproteobacteria; order Hyphomicrobiales; family Alloboseaceae; genus Allobosea; species Allobosea sp. GW821-FHT09G06. The sequence continues at coordinate 837,577 of NZ_JBWKOI010000001.1, forward strand.
GCCGCGCGCGAAGCGACGGGCACCCCGCGAACGGGACTGCGCAGTCGCGGCAGGTCGCTGTCAGGGACGCGCTAGGTGAAGCGCGATCAGGGAGAACTGGGCAGCACCTTTGGGCGCCGCATTCGCAACCGGTCGGCAACTCGGCAACGGAGGCGGAACCGTCGGTCCACCGAGGGCGTTTTCCGCCGCGAAGACCCCTGGGACGACACCGATGGACCACGACGCAGACCACGCCGAAATCCGCAGACTGGCTTACCAGATTTGGTTGAAGGAGGGGCAGCCAGACGGGCGAGACCGAGAACACTGGACCGCAGCAAAAGCTGCGTGGGCCATGCAGAGACACGGGCTACACGCTGTAAGCGAGCAGCAAGCCGGCGCTGACCCTGAAAAGTCCATTCGCCAGCCGCGTAAGAAAAAGAGCTGAGTTGCCAGCTGGTGCCGCGCATTGCACTGCCAGTGTCTGACATTGATCGCGCAGTCACGCGAGCCGCCCGTCTGCCTTCGCCGGGAGCGCGTGTCGCGTTCTCACTCGGGTGGCTAGCCGATGCGCGCGTGCTGCTGGGAGGGGGCGCACTTTGGCTTCTGGCAACGCCGGGCCAAAGCGCTGCCCGCAGGGATGCTGTTCGCTTTCTGTCGACTATTGCGGCTACGACTACCTTGCATCACGCCGTCAAGCAGATCGTCGACCAAGTACGGCCTGACCGAGTGATGGGATCCGGGCGATTGAAGACCGGCCGAGCGCTCGACTCGATGCCTTCGGGCCACGCGATGCATGCCGGGGCGATGGCGGCCTTCTTCGCTGACCGCGTGGCTTGTCCCGCGGCTCTATGGTCAGCTGCTTTGGGTTTGGCGTCAGCCCGGGTAGGCATGCTCGCGCATTGGCCCTCGGGCGTAGCGTTGGGGTTCGTCGGCGGCGTGGCTGTCGAGCGTTGTACCAGGTGGTTTACGCGCTCTCACTCTCGGAAGCCATAACGGCGACGACGCAAGTCGCCGCGATGATAAGCCACGCCAGATCGCCGACCCAAGGAGCGCGCATCGCGGGGGATGCCACAACCGAGGTGATGCCAACTACGGAGAACAGCGCCGAAAGAAACGAAAGACGCAACATTTTCGCCTCCACTTTGAGCGCATGAACGCGGCCGGAAAAGGCTGGTTCCCAGAGCCCGCCAAGGAATTTTCGAGCCGCGGCGGGTGCTGCTGGCGGGCGAGGGGAACTCTGACTGAGGCGGCCGGTTGTGCTCCGTCCAGCCTTCGAGGTTTCCGCATGAAATCGCTTCTCCTTCTCGCCGCTTTCTCGATGGGCTGGAGCTCGCTCGCCCACGCAGCCGCGCCTCGAGGCGAGGCCGAGGTTCCTGTCCTCAGGGCGGCCGCAATTCCCCTCAAGGTGTGCGCGACCCCGGTAGCGGTCGATCCGCCGATCGAACATCCGCTCGGTTCGCACTCCATGCCGACCAGGGAAATCAACCAGCTCCGTATCGGAACACCTCTGGCTGATTGAAACCGCGAGCCGGCAGCTCATTCGAGGTGTGATCGCCGCCGCTCCTCGGGCCGCCACCGGAGCGCTAGCGAAGCAGTCCCTCAGCATCGAATTCATCCCAGCCGGCTAGGTCCGGCGGGACTTCGTCGTTCGGGCTGCTGACGGCCTTCCGCGCTTTGCCAGGCCGTTTGCCCGCGCGGGTCTGCGCCGCCTTTCCCGCGGCGCGCCGCCTGTTTTCCGCTGCCGCGGCGATATCCTCTTCCCGCCAGATCTCTGTCAGTCCGCTGTCAAGGACATGCTCAATGAAGCGAGGCTCGAATACGTGGAAAGTGACGGCCTTGGCGCGGCCACGCAGCTTGACCGTTTTGGTTCCCGCGCTCTGAAGGCGACCGTCGTCGAGCCATTTGTGGCGCTCGCGAGAGGAGATGGCGAGAATGTCCTCAGCTTCGCTCGGGAGGACAGGCAACACAGCGATGCCGGCCAATGTCTCGCCGACGATCGCTGAAAGCGCGTCGAATTCCACCGCGTCGGCGCCCGGCGCATCGAGTGTCACCTTGCCGGCTTCGACCTTCAGGCATTTCCTCCATGCCCAAGGCAGTCGACGCTTGATTTCGCGTTCGATCCCCTTGGCGCGAACCGACGATCCCAAGGTGACGGACGAAGGAAGAGGACACTCGGCCAGCTGCATTGCGGTGCGCTTCACATGATGCTCGGCTCAGGCTTGCTTACTGCGGTTCGATCGCCCGGGTCATCCTCGATGGAGCGAAGCTCTGACCCTTGGCGCCGGCAAAACCGAAGGCGGGGGATTCGGGCACGGCGGCTGAGGGGCCACAAGCTCGCCGCGCTGGCGGAAGCGGTCAGACCGCGACCTCTCCCTCATCTTCGCCGTCCCAGTAGTGCACGCGCGACGCGTGAACCTGAACCAGCACGATGCCCGGGGTCTCGATGCCCTGCGGGAACCAGCGCTCCATATCGTCGACCCAGTGCTCTTCGAGAGCGCCCCGGTCTTTGGTCAAGCTGGCCTTGCCCTCGATGCCGATGAAGATGCCTGGCTTGCCGAGCAGGCTCTTGTTGCCCGAGAAGGTAAGGCCGACCTGATCAGTGGTTTGGATGTCCTGGATGAAACGCGCATCATCATACGCGAAGAACCAGGAATCCCCATCGTACTCGACATCGCGGTTGTTGCTCATGGGCCGGCTGGAAAGCTTGCCGCCCTCCGTCACGGTCGTGAGCATGCAGAAATCCATGTCCTTCATCTTCTCTGCGATGTCGCTGAGTGTGAGCTCGCCCATGGTATCCTCCAGCATGGTGACCGCTTTCGATGGAGATCGAACGGGCGGGCTAAGGTCGTGTTCCCTTCGGTGCGATCCCGTCCGGCTCGCGACGGACCTCGCGGCTTCTCAGTGGGCGCGCGAACCAACGACCGGCACCTCGTCGAGCCGCGTGGTGGAGTGCGGCGCGCGGCGGTCGAACTTGGTGACCCAGGCCTTGCGCTGGGTCGCCACCATTGCCGCGGGAGGAAGCACGGCATGCCTGCCAGCCGGCTGTCTCCCAAGCGAACGAGCTCTCCGGGGTCCGGGGCACTAGAGCTCAATCATCACTGGAGCGTGGTCGCTGGTGTGCTCCCAGCCGCGCGGCGAACGCCGAACTTCCGCTCGCTTGAGCGTATCGGCCAGCGCGGGGCTCAATAGGAAGTGGTCGATCCGCAGTCCAGCGTCGCGCTCGAACGAGTTCCGCCAGTATTTCCAGAACGTGTAGATTCGCTCCTGGGGATGGAGGTGCCTGACGGCGTCGACCCAGCCCTGCTCAAGAAGGCTGGCGAACGCCTTCCTCACCTCCGTGCGAAAGAGAGCGTCCTCCCTCCAACGCTCAGGCGCATAAACATCGAGCTCCGTGGGCATGACATTGAAGTCACCAACAAGCGCCACCGGCACGTCGAGCGATAGCAGCTCCTCGGCATAGCTTTGCAGCCGCTCGAACCAGCGTAGCTTGTATTCGAACTTGGGACCCGGAGCCGGATTTCCGTTGGGGAGATAGATACAGCCGATGAGTATCCCGTGCGCCGCGGCCTCGATGTACCGGCTGTGGCTATCGTCGGGGTCTCCGGGCAGCCCCCGGCGCGTCAGGACCAGCGGGCTGCCTTGCTTTGCAAGGATGGCGACGCCGTTCCAGCTCTTCTGGCCATGCCAAACTGCCTCATACCCCGCCTGCCGCAGTTCCCACTCTGGAAATCGGGCGTCGGAACATTTTAGCTCCTGCAGACAGACGACATCCGGCCCGTCCTGCTTGAGCCAGCGCAGGAGAACAGGCAGGCGCCCGTTGATGCCGTTGACGTTGTAGGTTGCGATCTTCAATTGCGCCTGTCCTCACGACCAGCGCTCCCGCACAAGCCTGTCACAGGTATTCCCGCAAAAACGCCTGCGCCCTCGATATCGCGTCCGGCCAGCTCGCAACGGACAGTCCGTGTCCTTCGCCCGGGTAAATGTGGCTCTGGACGTGGCCTCCATTGCCCTTGATCAGGTTCTCGATCGCGACTGCGTTCGATACCGGAACGATTTGGTCGGCGTCCCCATGGAGGATGAGTGTTGGTGGCAATGATGCCCACTCTAATCCAGCAGGGAGGAAACCGAAGAAGTCGACGACGGCCCTGATCCTGCTGTCGCGAGCGGCGAATGCCAAAGCCAACGCTCCGCCGAGCGAGAAGCCGACAACAGCGAACCGATCCTGTCTTTCGACCTTGATGGCCTCGATCGCTTCAAGCCAGATTGGAAACTTGGTCTTGATCTCACCGTAGCGGGCCCGGCGATCGCCCGTTGCCTGGAAATAACGCGGTAGCCAGACACTGTAGCCGGCGGCGGCGATCATCTGCGCGGCGAACTCATATCGACCGCCGTTGGTCAGACCATCCGAGCCGTGAAGAAGGATGACGCTGCGTCCGGGAACCATCGGCCCGAAGCGATCGACCGCGATGCTCGCGTGGGCCGGGCCAGCGACGATTGTCGCGCCTGCCCCTGCCACGAAATGGCGTCTGTCCATCAGCCGGTGGCCTCGGACCATCGCTCTTTCGCCTCAGTAGCCGGGACGATCAGCTTGATCGTGTCGCCCTCGATGCCGATGACAAGCCCCAGGTCGATGTAGTGGTGAGCGCCGCCCGACTCGGCGTCATTCTTCTTGAGTTTGATGAGCTGGCCGCTCAGAGCGTCGACGGTTCCGACGTGACCTCCATCGGATCCGATCACTCGCTGGCCCTCCTTAATTTGCTCGACGAACATCATCGCTGGATTTCCTTCCTGAAGCTTTCCCGGAGCAACGGAGCGTCTGGTGTGGAGGTTCCAGCCCGCGCAGCGGAACCATCACTCGCTCGCGAAGTTTGCAGCGGCGGTGTGGTTCGTCAGGACAGGCGTTATGGGTGCGGACGGATTTCGGTGCGATATTTGCGGCTCGCCGAGCATCGCCGTGCCCTCGGACCTCCGGCCTACCAGCGATGTGTGTTGCGGCGGCTGCTCCCGCCGCTTGGCGACCTGGTCGGAGTATCGCGCATTCGTGGCGACGGCAGTTCGGGAGGGAGCGAACGGCCGTCAGCCTATCGTCGCTGATCCGCTGTCCGACGGCTCCGCGTAGGCTTCTCTCGCGGCTGGCTCTCCAGATGCGGCTATATCCGAATGCTTGGCGAGCCCCCACGGCACTCCTTTTCCCACTTCCTGCGAGGGATGAAGACGAGCTGCAATGTCGAAATGCATCAACGTGTTGAGCGGTCGGGAACTCAGACCCGTCACGGAAGCGAAGGCCTATTTCAGCGGGTTGCGAGAAAGCACCCCGATCGGCTCACTCCTGAGTGATCCCGAGCGATCCGATGCTCTGGATACCTACCGGCGCTATTGTGGAGTGGCCGGTGCATCTCCGGTAACCGCCGTCGGCGTGACCGTGATCAGCGAGAGAAAAATGCGGCCAGGTGGAAACGATGCGCGGATTGCGAGATCGTTCGCCGTTGTAACTGCGGGCGGCGATGCGGCCGCATTCAATATAGAATAGGCCCTGCAAGCGATCGCAGAGTAGCTTGGGCCCGACGAACTGGGAACCAGTGCTCATAGGCTCTCGTTGACTGCGAAGGATTGATCGCGAGGCGCCCTTGGTCGCAATCTGGAAATCCGATGGACCTAACAAGAGACCGACGCAGGTGCGGCGCGCGCTTCACACGGAGCATTGCCGTGACGAGGATGGCAACCGCTACAAGGTCGTCGTCTGGCGCGAATGGCCCGGCCTCTCGCTGACATCATACACGCTCGAAGACGGCACCCCCGTGCATTACGAAGACGAGTGCTACTTCACGCTTCCCTCTGGAAAGATGCTGACGCGCTGCGAGGACGAATGAACGACATCGAGGATGGCGCGGTCGTCGTGATGCTGCAGCACAAAGTGAAGGTCGGGGGGGAGCTCATGGCGACCTACCGGATGGAGTATCCCGACTTGGAAACCGCGCTGCGCGAGATCGCACAGGACCTCAAAACTGGCCGTGTCGAGACCATGTGGGTCGCCGGGCGTCAGCTCACCGCAGAGGAAGTCACTGCCTGCGCCAAGCGATAGCCGCGAACGCTCTCACTCCGGAGCCGGCGCGATGCTTTCGACTCCCGGGGCAGCGCGAGGAGTTCATCGCCGACACTGACCTTTCCGCTCTGAACAATGCGTGCCGTGATGCCACCCAGGCCACGAACGGCATTGTAGCCGCCGACGCCGAGGATTTCTTCCATTCGGGAGCAGGGGTGACACTCCCCAGTGGTCTCCAGGACCGCAGAGCCAATCTGGAAGCGCTTGTCCTTCAGAGCCAGGAGATTGATACCGCGCGTGACGACGTTGCGCCGGAGGTCGGCCGGCAAAACTTCTGATCTGCCGATATGGCTGGCGATAGCCGCAACATGCTCAGCCTGGAGAAGCGTTACCTGGCGGCCGCCCCGAGCGCGGGTGTAGCGGTCTCCAACGACGCCTTGCACGGTATCGAAATCGGCATTCTGCACCACGAGCATCGACTCACGACGCCGCGGGCGAATGCCGAGCCACACGACAGGCCCAGGCGCCATGGGTGCGTTCGATAGCTGCGCCAGCATGGATGAAGCGTTCAATGGCATATAATGTCCCCCGCACGAAGCGACAGGCGTCACGCCACGCGGACATCTGCCCATAGTCGAAGCAGCGGACCATCCTCGCCAACGACTGGATCGCGCGGAGGGAAGCTCAGTACGGATATTCTCTGGGCCATAATTACCGAAGCTTTCTCGCGAACGATGTCGCCGCTTTGGCCAGGTGGATAGGCGCCGATGACGAGGAAATCGTCAGATTGCGAAATGCGGCGGTGGCCCGTTCCTGCCGGAAGCACCAGCACATCTCCGGCCTTTACGTCGAGTTCGCGGCCATTATCGCCGCCGAGGAGGAGCCTGGCTGACCCAGCCGCGATGCCGAGCACTTCGTGCCCATGCGAATGGTAGTGATCGAAATCGTAGATCCCATTGCGCCATTGCGGTGGCCATCCATTCTCCTGAAACCGCTTTTCCATGAGCCCCGCGAGGTCGGTCGCGTCCGCGGCGAACGCTCCCTCGTAGATCAGCGCAGACAACCTGGGATTGTTGGGGACGAAGCTCCACGGCTCGAAATGAAAGGCCGTCACCGTCGTCTTCGTCATCGCACCATCTCCCAAGAACGGTTCCTCAACTCGACCGAGGCGGGGGCGTTCCTCATCGCAGGCTGCTTTGCAAGCGCGCAGCGTCGTGCGCCCCGGCATCGGGAAAAGGAAAGCCCGCCGCTTAAGCGGCGGGCCTCTGGACTTGCGTCAGGACTTGGCGGTTCCGGCCATCACCGGGAAACTGACTTTGCCCTCCTGTCGGCTGCGGCCGGTACATCCGCGGCCACGCATCCAACCGGAGAGCAGGCAGGTGCCACGCTGGCACCGCGCGGACAACGACGTAAGCGCGGCTCTGGTTCCCGCAAGGATCCGCGGCACCATGCTTGGCCCACAAAGGGAACGGTAGCGAGCCTGGGAGCGTTCAGCCTCTGCACAGGGGATGGAGCGACACATGGCAAATACTCGAAGCCCGGCCGTCGAAAGTCTCCGCGAGGAACAAAAGTCTCAAGCGAGAGCGGAGCGGGAGCTGACGCCCGACCAGAAGCTCGAAAAGGCGCTCAAGGATACCTTTCCCGCCAGCGATCCTGTAGCTGCGCAAGTGCCGATTACGCCGGGCGCGGCGGAGGAGAAGAAATGATCCGCGCAGCGATGTTCAGCTTGGCCGGCGCGTGGATTGCCGGGAAAGTCGACAGGGGTGAAATCCCTGAGCGGCTTGCGGTCCCGCTCACCATGCTGGCGACACGTCTTCCTACGCCGCTGATCCTGGCCGGGGCGATTGGCTACGGATGGTACCGCATGAGCCAGGAGGCGCGGGCGACGGCGGCGCGGGATGTGACTCCGACACGCCGCGCCGAGCCCGCTGCTCGGAGGGCAAAATCTGCATCGGGCCGATCACGAAGGGGAGTTCGGACCCCCCCGGCCGGAGGTGGCGCCGATGTTTAAGCTGTTCGTTGAAATGTCGATGCTGGCCCTCGAGGCGCAGCAGGCCATCTGGCTCCGGAGCCTGAAGATTGCCGGCGGTGGCCGTGCCGGCGAGCGCGAGGCCAAGCTGATGGTGAAGGAGAAGGTCTCGGCTGCTCAGAGAGCGGTGGTGCAAGCGTCGGCTGGCGCGGGGCCTGTCGGCATTACGCGCGGCTATCGGCGCAAGGTTCGCGCGAATGTCCGGCGGCTGTCGAGATAGGTGTCGGACGTGAACTGGGTCGCGGTGGCTGGCACTCTCGCGACGCTGTGCTCTACCATCAGCTTTGTCCCTCAGGCTTGGCGGATTGTCAGGACACGCGACACCGGGGCGATCTCGCCGCTGACCTATAGTCTGACCGTGACCGGTTTCGCCCTCTGGACGGCCTACGGCGTCGGCTTGGGCGAATGGCCGCTGATCGCCACGAACAGCGTATGTTTCGTTCTGTCCGCCTTCATTTTGACGATGACACTGCTGCCCCGCGCCAAAAAGGAGGCTGTGGCCGACACGATCGACCCTGCTCCCTAAGGCGCATGAAAATTTGGCGGTGGGCATCACCGTCGCTTCACCTCGCGTGGCTTGAAACGAGCCACTCTGGGATGCCTGAAAAGCCGACAATCCCACTACCAGTCGTGAACCCGTCGCAGATCGAAGTCAGCAGCGACGCGCGAGGCGACGCCATCATCAAGTTTGAACCGGCCGGGGAGGTAGACGTACTCTCATTGAGCTTAAAGCAATGCTCGCGAAAGCCAGCCAGGAGCTGGCCAAGTATCAGCCAATCCAATAGCTACGTTGGTGTTTTCTTGAGATTGGCAGAAAGCGCTCTAGCGACTGCATCGGCCGCATCATCCGCTCCTGCATCAATTTCCGCCGCCTTGAAGCGGGCTTGCTCAGCCGTTTCACCGTGAAATTTGAGGGACGCGTGATAGACTTCATCGCCCTCAGTGTTCTGAACTGCCGCACTCAAATTTAGTGATTGGCCGTTCGGCAAGGCATCTTGGACCATGTCTGCCAACGCCTGTTGAGCGGCGTCTGCCGCTGCGCCGTCATTCGGGAACTCAAGAGTATCTTCGCCCCGATCCAACTTCTTCCCGTCATCCGTCACGAATCGATATTTCGGCATGCGGCTCTCCATCGGAGTCGAGGCACAGCGACGGGCTTCGGCCGAACGAGTGGCGCGGTGAATTGGTTCCTTATTGCCTCAGTAGCTCGCGCGATAGCGATCAATCGCGCGCCGCCGAAGATCGTCCTCGTCCTCGGCCACAGCGACGAGCGCTGCGATGATGTACGCCAGCCTGGTCCGCTCGCGCTCACCGAGAGGCTCCGGGGTCATCAACTGAAGCTCTGCCCAAGCCGCCTGTAACGCACCATCCGCTCGCGCAAGATCGACCGGATCGGTCAGCGATGAGAATGGCTGTCGTCCTCCCCGTCGATGCCTGAAGAGCCCAAAAACCTAGCTGGCGACGTTGACGGGACAAGAGGCAGAGGAAACGAAAGAGGCTCCGTCACAGCTGACGGAGCCAAGATTCTTCCGTTGCAGAGAGGAAATATCTGAAAACCCAGCCAGGGAGGCGCGAGGCTGCGTAAAGTTTGCTGGTAGGGCGTCTACATGGTGACGCCGCCTTAGCTTGCGCGACAGCCGCCGAGTTCGGCGGTCTTGGTCTAAGAGTAGCATCAAGCAGCGCCCGCCGCGCCGCTGTGACCGATCTGCTTCGCTTACGCGCTCTCCGCGGGGAGGGGCGTTAGACCGCTCTCGCGGGTTTAAGGACGCTCGTATCAGCCGACGGCACTCGCGTCCGTGTCGCTCTCTGCGCTTTCCAAGGCCGCGCGAAAGGCACGCTCCAGCCCCTTCAATTGGAAGGGCTTCTTCAGGATCGACACACCCGGTCGTCCCTCAAACTCGGGCAATGCGGACTGGCCTGTGGCGAAAACGACGGCCAGGGTCGGCGACCGTTCCAGAAGACGCCGGGCGAGCTCATCGCCGCGCATGTCCGGCAGGCCGACGTCGGTGACAAGGACGTCGATCGCATGCAGCCCGGCAGTAGCAAGTGCCTCCGATCCATCCGCCGCCTCCAGGACGAGATGCCCCATGTCCCGCAGCATATCCACCAGGTCGAGGCGGATCAGGGCGTCGTCTTCGCAGACAAGAACGGTCTTCGCGGCGACATCATCTTCCTTCTGATCCGGCAGCGGCGAAGGCACGCCACTCGCGGTCTTTCCGTCTTTGAGGAACACCTGCCTGAGCTTGCGCGCAAGGGCATCGCGCGAATACGGCTTCGAAAGGAGATTGACCCCCTCGTCGAGCCGACCGCCGTGGACGATGGAATTCTCAGTGTAGCCGGATGTGAACAGCACGCTAACCTGTGGCAGACGCTCTTTCGCTCGCCTCGCCAGCTCGGTGCTTCTCATGGGGCCTGGCATGACCACGTCGGTGAAGAGGAGATCAATCTCGACGCCGCTCTCGATGACGACGCAGGCGCTGTGCGCATCGGATGCCTTGAGTACGCGGTACCCCAGCTCGCCCAGCGTCGCCACGACGGTCTCGCGCACTGCCTCGTCGTCTTCCACGACGAGAACCGTTTCGGAGCCGCCGACCACCGGCCCCGTCTCGGCCTCCACGATCGCTTCCTCCGCCTTTGCGGAGCGTGGCAGGTATAACTTCACCGTCGTCCCGTGACCGGGTTCGCTGTAGATCTTCACGTGGCCGCCAGACTGCTTGACGAAGCCAAACACCATGGACAGCCCTAATCCCGTTCCCTTTCCTGCGGGCTTCGTCGAGAAAAACGGTTCGAACACCTTTGCCATGACCTGGGGGCTCATCCCCGATCCAGTGTCCGTTACAGATATCTGGACGTACTGACCCGCTTGGACCTCCTCGTGTTGCTCGGCGTAGTTGTCGTCGAGGAAGGCATTTCCGGTCTCGATCGTGAGATGACCCCGTCCCTCCATCGCATCGCGGGCGTTAATCGCGAGATTGAGAATCGCGTTCTCAAGATTGGTGGGATCGACCATCGTGTTCCACAGGCCGCCGGCAACAACTGTCTCGATATCGACCGCCTCGCCGATCGTTCGCCGGAGTAGATCGTCCATGCCGCGGATCAGCTTCCCAGCGTTGACGACTCTCGGCTCCAGCGGCTGGCGACGGCCGAAAGCCAGCAGTTGCGTGGCAAGGTGAGCACCCCGCGCGACGCCCGCCATGGCTTTTTCGATGCGAACGCGAGCGCGGTCGTTTTCCCCCAGCTCGCGCGCAAGCAGTTGCAGATTGCCCCCGATAACCTGCAGCAAATTGTTAAAATCGTGCGCCACGCCGCCAGTCAGGTTGCCGATGGCTTCCATCTTCTGCGCCTGGGACAGCATCCCTTCCAGACGAGCTCGCCTCTCGCTCTCGGCGACGAGGCTCTCGTTTGCCTCGGTGAGTTCCCGGGTGCGGGCCTCTACTCGCGCTTCGAGTTCGTCGCTGTTGCGCTTCAATTCGCGGGAGGCCGACGAGAGCGCGTCGCGTAGCGTCGCGAACTCCCTGAGGTTGGTCGGGAATTCCAAGGCCTCGTCGGTCCGGCCCAGACGGCGAGCCGCGCCCGTCACCGCCGCGAGGGGCCGCTCGATCGTTCGCCAGATCCACAGGGCGCCGAGGCCGGCGACAATCAACGCCGTCGCCCCAAACGCCACGAGCGAGAGCACAGCGTCCCATAGAGGACGCTCGATCACGGTGCGGGGGATGTTCGCGGCAACCAGCCACCCCGAGACGTCCGATCGCGCGTAACCGACGAGCACGCTTTCGCCACGGGCGCTGTTCCCCACGAAGGTCCCGCTTTTTCCGACCGCTTGCGCGAGGAAATCGGGATTACCAGGCTTGCCCCGAAAGCTTGCATCGTCGTCAGAGCGGAGAACGTAACGTCCGGCTTTATCCCCGACGCCGATGATCCAGTCCCGCGCCAGCGACTGTCGCACGAGGTCGTGCAAGACGATGGTCGGGACGCTGACGTGGAGATGGTAACGTACGCTACCGTCGAGCGAGACCGGAACCACCACCGCGACAAGAGGACGGTCCACGAGCGCGCCGACGAACACATCCGTGACGAAGGGCTGGCCGAGTTCCGCCTCCGGAGGATTTCTGATCCGCGTCGGGGGGAGGTCAGTCCCGAACGGGGCGGCGGTGCTGAGCACCAGGCGTCCGTCGTGTTCCCTCAGCCCGATGTCACCGTTGACGAACGGCTTCACAAGCATGGCCTGCTCATAGAATGATCGAAGGTCGCCGGATTTGAGGTGAGCCGACGTCGCGAGCGTCTGGAGGGCCACCTTCCACCCCAACAATTGCCGGTCGATCAACGAGGACGCCGATTGGGCCACGTTCAACGCGTCCTGCTCATATCCCGCGCGCTCCGCCATCGAATAGCGGCTCAGAAGCAAGGCGGCATAGGCCAGACCAGGCAGCAGGATGACGGCGACGAGCGCGAGTGCCATCACGCGAGACGGCAGTCCGGATACGGGCCTCGCCGCGACAGCGGAATCGTTCATGTGGGTCGTAACCTCGGTGGATACCGAAATCATGTCGCAAAAATCCCGCAGCTTTGCCAGCGGCAGGAGCCTCTAACCTCGTTATCCAATGTGCTGCGCGAGGGTCGTCGTCGAGGTGCGGTGCGTTCTGCTACGAGCCTGCTCATGGAGCTAGAATGCTGGTCACCCGAGCCGTTGGCCTCTATAGCAGCTGGGGGGAAGGCGGATATGCTCGCAGACGATCGCCGACACGAGGTTTTCATCACAGAGCAACTCGCGGCTCGCTCGCCGACGCCCGTGGACCATCTTGCGGAAAAGCGCGCCTTGCAGGACCTCGCCCGTCGCATGGTGGAGGGTCCCGACGAGGTGCTCCCGTGCTTCGTCGACTTGGCGGTGACGATGACCGGGGGCGTCTCGGCCGGCCTGAGCCTCTTTGAAGCCGATCCGGTGCCCGGCATTTTCCGGTGGCATCACGTCCGGGGCCGGTTGGCTCGCTTCGACGGGGCGACGACGCCCCGCAACTACAGTCCGTGTGGCGTGACGCTCGACGAGATGGGACCCGTTCTGACCCGGCATTCAGAGCGCATGTACAGTTGGATCTCCGACGCCGGCATCGAAGTGCCGGAGGTACTCCTCGTCCCGCTTTATATCGGCGATAAACCTCTCGGCACTCTCTGGATCGTGTCCGACGACGAGGGGCATTTCAACGCCGAGCACGCACGCATTGCGACCGAACTCGCTACATTCGTCGGCATCGCGCTCCAGGTGAAGCAAGGCGAGGAGCGACTCCGCCAAGCGCTGGAGGCGCAGCGGACGATTTCTCACGAAATGAGCCACCGGGTGAAGAATCTCTTCGCGCTGGTGACGACCATGATCCGGTTCGGTGCGAAGAGCGCGAGGGACAAGGACGATTTCGCAACCGCGCTCACCGGGCGCATGCTTGCCTTGGCCGGAGCGCATCAGCTCGTCCTGTCGCGGGACGAATCCGAACCATCAGAACTGCGCCAAATCATCAAATCCGTTATCGAGCCCCACCAGTCGGATGACGCACCGCGGTTCCTATTGGAAGGACCAATGCTGCAGGTCAGCGCGGGATCGATCAGTGGACTGGCGTTGGTAATCAACGAATTGACCACCAACGCCCTCAAATACGGCGCTCTGCGAGCGGACGCGGGCATGGTAGCTGTGTTCTGGAAGGTGGATAGCGACAGCCTCGACATCCGCTGGGAGGAGCGGGGCGATGCAGTCGTGACCAGCCCGGATCGCGTGGGTTTCGGCAGCCGCCTGCTCGACACAACCATAGTTCGCCAATTTGGCGGGCTGATTTCGCACGATTGGCGCGCCGAGGGCCTCATAGTCTCGATCAAACTGCCGCTATCCGCGATCACGGCTTAGGCCCGACTGTGCCGAGCCATGCTTCGCGGGTCGATGGGACGCGCTCAAGGGCCGGCCTCGGCCCCGAGCCAGAGCATCGGTCCATCGTGCCCCAACACCGGGTCGCGTGGGGGATAGCCTAGGAGCGCGGTCTTCTAGGTCGCCGCCGAGTTTACTTCCTCACGCACGATGTCGCCGGATTGCCCTGGCGGGTAGGCGCTGACAACGAGAAAGTTTTCCGACTGGGTGAGCCGGCGGTGCCCGGTGACGGGAGGGAGAAAAAACACGTCTCCGGACTCTACGTCCGGTTCGCGGCCTCCTTCGCCGCCAAGGGCTAGCGTGGTTCGGGGACTATCGTACAGGTGGTGGTGTCCTTGCCTGTCTCGGGTTGCGCAGTACTCCCACAAGCCCGCTAATGCTAGGTCCCCGAATGACAGAACGCGTGGGATGTCTCGCGCTCGGCCGCTGACTTTAAACAATAGGCGGCCTCCGGAATTTTGAGCCGGATTCGTTCCGCCGCATTGCATCGATCGCGCAGAGCAATCCGAGCGGCGGAACATATTCAGGGGGAGGCAGGTTCGGGGAAACGTTGGACGCCGGATTCGAGCCGATCGCTGCGTCAAAGCCGAGCCTCCACCGCTACGCCCGAACAGCCATGACGACTCCCACCGAAAACGCCCTGCATCGCGAACGCCTATGACCGAAAACGTGCGCGAGGATGGGAAGCGTTTCCGCTTCGGGGCATGGCGAACGGGTTCGGCCTCGACATTCCGATTATGGGCGCCCGCGCTTTCCGAGGTCCAGATCGAGATAGGCGGCGCCAGAAGAAGCGTCGCCATGGTTGCGATTGGCGGCGGCTGGTTCGAGCATCGGGCCGACCTGCCGTTCGGAACGCGGTATCGCTATCGCTCTCCGGAAGGACTGGTCTTTCCCGATCCCGCCTCGCGCCGCCAGGAGGGCGGGGTGCATGGCTGGAGCGTCCTGACCGACCCGGATTCCTATTCCTGGCGCTGCGCGAACTGGCGCGGCAGGCCCTGGCGCGAGACCGTGTTGTACGAAATTCACCCCGGCCTCGTCGGAGGCTTCGCGGGAATCGAGCGCGACCTGCCCCGCCTGGCCGAGCTCGGCATCACGGCTGTCGAGCTCATGCCGATCGCCGATTTCCCAGGCGAGCGCTCATGGGGATATGACGGCGTCCTGCCCTTCGCGCCGGCCGCAACTTATGGGACGCCCGACGACTTGAAGCGGCTGGTGGACCGGGCGCATGAGCTTGGCCTCGCCGTCCATCTCGACGTCGTGTTCAACCATTTCGGCCCGGATGGCTGCTACCTGCATGCTTATGCGCCGCAATTCTTCCGCGTCGGAAGTCACACGCCATGGGGCGCGGCGATCGATTTCGACCGGCCGGACGTGCGAGCCTATTTCATCGCCTGTGCGGTCCAATGGCTTGGCGAGTACCGGTTCGACGGTTTGCGGCTTGATGCCGTTCATGCGATTCCCTCGACCGAATTCCTGCTGGATTTCGAGCGCGAGGTCCGCAGCGCGGTTCCGGCAGACCGTCATATCCAGCTGGTGGTAGAGAACGACGCCAACGATTCCCGCTTGCTGTCGCGGTTCGACGCGCAATGGAACGATGATTTTCACCATGCCGTCCATGTCATGCTGACGGGCGAGGCCACGGCCTATTACGGCAGCTTTGCCGACGAGCCGATCCGCCATCTCGCGAGAGTGATGGCGGAAGGCTTCGCGTTCCAGGGCGAGGTCGCCTCCTTCAGTGGCGAGCCGCGCGGCTGGCCCAGCTCGGACCTGGCGCCGACCCGTTTCGTCAACTGCCTGCAGAACCACGACCAGATCGGCAATCGCCTGTTCGGCGACCGCCTCCTGGCATTGGCCGACCCTGCTGCGGTTCGCGTCGCCGTCGCGCTGCTGTTGCTTAACCCGCAAATTCCGCTGCTTTTCATGGGTGAGGAGTTCGGTAGCCGCACCCCGTTCCTGTATTTCACCGATCACCACGAGGAGCTTGCCCAGGCGGTCAGGGAAGGGCGTGCGCGCGAATTCGCCCACGTCGACCCCTGTGGCGAGACGAGGCTGTTCGACCCCAACGCCGCCGAGACCTTTAATGCAAGCAAGCCGGACGCGGGCGAGGACGGTGCGGAGTGGAGCGCGCTCTATCGCCGTCTCATCGCGCTTCGGCGCGATCGGGTGGTTCCTCATCTCGATACGTGTCGCAACATAGGCGCCGTTGCCCTCGGCTCGTCCGCCGTTCGGGCCTGTTGGCACCTCAGTGGTGGGACGCTGACGCTTCTGGCGAATTTCGGTGATGAGGCCGTCGGCGACAGGCCGCCTGAAGGCGCAGAGATCTTCGCGCTGGGCGAGGCGGAGCGGAGGCCGGACGGCCTGCTTCTCGGCGCAAGATCCTTCCGCGCTCTCCTCTCATGGGGTGCGAAATAGCTTAGCGGTTGCCGAGCAGCACCCGGCAGCCGAAGCTTCCATCCGCAAGCATGATTGCTTCGCCTGAAGCCGGTCCCCCCACGAGCGGCTGCCAGGTTCCGGATACGGAAGGCAACGCGACTGTCGTATCGGCCCACCATTCCGCTCGCAGGGAAAGCCCGTCGTCGACCCCGGCCGGACAACCGATCGGCACGACCACCGCGAGCGCCTCTTTTTCGGTCTCGCGGCAGAATGCGATCAGGTTCTCCGCCCGCGGGCCGTGCGCCGAAAGGGCGCGATAGCGACCGCTCCGGAAAAGTCGGGAATGATCGCGCCGCGTGGTGAGGAGCCTCCGCAGTACGATCTGTTTGATAAATCCGCTCTTCCAATCGGCCCGAAGGTGATCTTCATCCTCGCCTTGCAGGAGGGCCACCTGACGCGCCGCGAAATCCACCGGACGGCGGTTATCGGGATCGACCATGCTCAAATCCCAGAACTCACCGCCCTGATAGATATCGGGAATGCCGGGCACGGTGCATTGGAGCACCATTTGCGCCAGTCCGTTGAGGGCGCTTGCCGGCCCGATCCATGCAATATGGCGCTCCAGCGCCTCGCGGAAGCCAGGGCTGACATTCCGATCGAGCAGGGCGCGCAGGAAATTCCTGGTCAGTTGCTCGTAGTCTTGGTTCGGTGCGGCCCAGCCCGTGCGCAGCTTCGCCTCGCGCAATGCCTTTTGCCACCACCCGCCGATGCGGTCGGGATAATCGTCGGCGATCCCGCCTGCTGGCCAGGTGCCGATCAGCATCTGGTAGAGCATGTATTCGTCGCCGCGATCCAACCCCTCCGGGCGGATCGGGTCATTGAGCGCGAACCAGCGCTGGACGGCGTCCATCCAGGACTGCGGATCTTGGCTGAGCGTCGCGAGGCGGGCTCGAACATCGGCGCCGCGCTTGTGATCATGCGTCGAGAGGGCGAGCATGGCATCGGGCTGGAGACAGGCGCGATCGGCCATGGCGCTATGGAAGTCGGGGACCAGCAGCGCAAAGCGCGCCGCATCGAAACCGACATCGTTGCGGGAGAGCAGGCGGCCATAGCGATAGAACGCGGTATCCTCGACGCTGCGCGCGGCCAGCGGCGATGTAAGCTGGTTGAATCGCCGGATTACCGCACGTCTGGCACGCTGTTCCGATGCGACTTCGGTTCCGGTCAGGACGGCCACCACGAAGTCGATCGCGATGAGCTCGGCCTGCGGCTGGCCGCGCGCCGCCGCGACAGCCTCGGTGAAGCCGAGCCCGGGATCCTCCGGAGCCGACGCGCCGGTCAGATAGGTTCGGTAACGGCGCATGTTGCAGGCGATGGCCGTGATGGCACGTCTCATGGCGCCGCGCGGAATGTCGGCTTCGCGGCCCGCCGCCTGCGCCAGTGCCATCAGGCGAGCCGTGATCGCTTCCAGTTGCCCGTCGAAGGCATGTTCCAGCACCTCGCGGCGTGCCGCGATCTCCTCGTCGGCGAAGCTCGCGGGCCGCCCGCTGAGCTCCGACCAGAACAGGCCGAGCCGGTTCTCGTCATCGTCGGCATGGAGGACCGCGCTTGCCTGGTCCATGAAGTCGTAGCCCGTCGTCCCATCGGTTTTCCAATCGGCGGGCAGGACTTCGCCAGAAGCCAGGATCTTCTCGACCACGATCCAGGCTGGGCCCGGTGCGGCCCCGTCCGGGCGACGGGGCGCCAGCGCCGCGAGCCGGGCCCGCAGGGTCGCGCAGTAACCGGCCGGATCAGACAGTCCATCGACATGATCGATCCTGAGCCCGTCGATCCAGCCTTCCTCGTAGAGCGAGAAGGCGATGCGATGGGCTGCGTCGAAGGCGTCCGGCCGCTCCATCCGCATACCGGCGAGCTGCGTGATATCGAAGAAGCGGCGCCAGTTCAGCCGGTCGCCGGCATTGCGCCAGTAGTCGAGATGGAAATGCTGGCGCTCGATCAAGGTGCGCAGGGTTTCGGGCTCGCGCCGCGTCTTCGCTAGGGCATCACGGGCCTCCGCGTCATCCTCCGGTCGGATCGGAAAGAGGTGCTCGCCATAGCGTATGGCGAAGCCGTGACGCTCCGGGTCCTCGACCAGCGCGAGCTTTCCAGCTTCGAGCGCCTCGTCGAAAGGCTCCCCGAGGAACGGCATATGGATGCGCCCGTCGAGCAGCGGGTCTGCTTCTTCGAAATCAACATCGAACCAGCCGGCATAGGAACTGCTGCGCCCGTTCTTGAGCAGGTCGAGCCACATCGCATTGTCGTCGCCGCCGACGGCAACGTGGTTCGGCACGATATCGAGGATGATCCCCAGCCCTTCGGCCCGGAGGGCTCGGGCCATGGTGTGGAAGCCGTCGAGGCCGCCGAGCTCCGGGTTGACTGCGTCATAGCTGATCACGTCGTAGCCGTGCAGAGAGCCGGCGCGAGCGGCCAGGATCGGCGAGGAATAGACGTGGCTGACCCCGAGCCGGCCGAGATAGCGGGCAAGAGCGGCCCCGCTCGCGAAGGGAAAGCCTTTGTGGAACTGCAGCCGATAGGTGGCCCGCACCAGATGTGCCTGCGTCACGATACCCCCGTTTCCGCCGGCCGATCCGGGGCCGCCGCCTTCCTCCCAACGCGCTTTCAAGCCCTTGGGTTCGCCTCCGGTCCGCCGCGGCGAAGGTTTCGGAAACGGTTCCGCAAAACCGTCAGCATGGAACGGAACCTGACGCTCCGACGCGCGTTCAGCCGCCGGAGGTGAGCCATGCAAGTTGCCCCGATCCGCTCTCCTGTCGACATGCTGCGAGCGCAATCCCGTCTGAAGGTTCTGGGCATCTGTATGCCCGGTTCGGCGGACGCGATCGAAAGCGCCGCTCTGCGCGACGCCATCGCGCATTATCGCTGTGTCACCGAAACAATGGACATCGCCAGGCGACCATCCGGCGCCGACAGGCACGCGCACGCCTGAGCCATCAGCGCGACGGTCTGGCACCCAGCGGCGCCAACCGTTCGTCGAGATGGGCGCCATTGAGCGCATGGGCGGCATCGCCGGCAAGCCGGTGCCGCCAGTTCGGCTTTTCGAAGGTCGTGCCGGGGACATTGGGCTGCACGCGCAGGCCCAGCGCATCCTCGATCGGCGCGATCTTGAGTGTGCAGGGCGTCGCCGCGACATAGCGAATCGCCGCATCGACAACAGGGTCCGTATGCTCGGGCGCCGGGCGTTCGCCTTCCGCTAGGGCGGCATCCCTGAACGCACCCCAGAGCACGCCGCGATCCCAGGCCCTCGCCTCCTCGGCCTCGCCGGCGTCATCCGCCGCAAGATCGGAGCCGGCCCACCAGCCGGCGGTCGGCACGAGGTCATGCGTGCTGGTCAGCGCCACCGCATCGCGATCCCAATCCGAGGGCCGGACATAGCCATGCTGTGTCCGCTCGAAGCGTAGTACGCGAAGCCCGGCCACCCCCTGCTCGCGCAGATAGTCCCGGAAGCCGTAGGGCAGCGTGCCGAGATCTTCCCCGATGACGATGGCACGATGGCGCCAGGATTCGAGCGCGATCAAACGGAACAGGGTCTCCGACGGAAAGCTGACATAGGCGCCATCGAGCGCGCCCGCGCCTTCCGGGACGAGCCAGAGGCGGCTCATGCCCATGACATGGTCGATGCGGATGCCGCCGACATGGCGCAGGCTCGCCCGCAGCGTCTCGATAAAGGGCGCATAGCCGCTGGCCGCGAGGCCGCGCGGCGAAAAGGTTGTCAGCGCCCAGTTCTGGCCATCGGCGGCGTAATAGTCGGGCGGGGCGCCGATGCTCAGCCCGTGTAACACCTCGTCCTGGCGACTCCAGGCATGGCTGCCGGCGCCGTCCATGCCGATGGCGAGATCGGCGATGAGCCCGACGACCATACCGGCTTCCCGGCAGGCCTGCTGAGCAGCGCCATAGGACAGGCTCGTTAGCCATTGCAGGAAGATCTGGTATCGGACATCGCCCGCATGGGCCTCGGCGAAGGCCGCTACTTGCGGACTGTCGGGGTCACGATAGCCGGGCTGCCAGTCGCGCCAGGACCGCACGGTCGGGTCGCGCGCCAGTTCGGTGGCATGCAGGACCTCGAAGATCGCGTGGGAGCACAGCAGGGGCGTGGCCTCCGTGGCATAGCGCTCGAAGGCGGCGCGGCTCTCCCCGGCCTTGTCCAGTTGATCGAAGAGCGCGCGCAGGAACCGTTGCCGGAGCGGCGTCGCGGCCAGCCAGTCGATCTGGTCGAGCCCGGAGAGCCGCTCCATCTCCTCGTCAAGGCCGGCTTGCGCGGCGATGGTCGCCAGCAAAGCGTCGGGGAACGCAGCCGCAGGATCGGCGTGCAGCGGATTGTAGAACAGTCGCGTCGAGGGCGAGTACGGGCTGAACTGACCGGGCAGCGCGCCGTAGAGCGCATGAACCGGGCTGATCGCCAGGGCATCGGCGCCACGGCCGGCGGCTGCCCGGCCCAGCGCGGCCGCGCCGGCGAAATTGCCGATCCCGCCGTCATGGGCGCTGCGCAAGGAATAGATCTGCGCCGCAAGACCCCAGCCTGGCCGGCCTCCGGACAAGTCGGAAAAGGTGACGCAGCGCGCCGGTGCAACCGCAACGGTGATCGCTTCAACGCCAAATTGGATAGTGTGGTAACCGGGCTGATCGAAGGCAGGTAGAAGCAGGCGCTCGCCAGCCCTTTCCGCCTGGAGAACGCGGCGCGTTCCATCCTCCAGGATCATCTCGATATCCGCGTCTTCATTGCTGGCGATGGGGAGGTCGATCGGCTGCCCGACCCGCCCGGTCAGGAAGCGCGTCGATCCCGAGGGCGGAAGTGCTTCGACGGCGGCCAGCGAATTGCGCAAAGCCTCGTCGGTGTCGCCGGGCAGGCCGAGCGCGCGCAGGATCGCGCGCAGGCTGTCGGGCGTGACCTGGCGCAGCGCGCCGGTCTGGTCGGTCCATTCGGGCGCGATGCCGGCGCGGGTGGCGAGCTGGCGCAGGATGTCATCGGTCATGCGACCGCTCCCGCATGCTCCAATACGAGCAGCGCGAGCGGCGGGAGGGTCAGCGACAGCGACTGCGCCTGTCCGTGCGATGCTATCGGTTCCGCCATCGCGTGCCCGCCATTGCCGAGCCCGGCGCCGCCATAGCCTTCCGCATCACTGTTAAGACGCTCCGCCCAGGCTCCCGCGGCAGCGACACCGATCCGGTAATCGTGGCGCGGCACCGGCGTCATGTTGGCGATCACCAGGAACGGCGGCCTGCCGTCGCCGGCTGAGCGCGTGAAGGCGAAGACGGCATTGGGCTGGTCATCCGCAATCAACCAGCCGAAGCCCTCCGAGCTGTGGTCGAGCCGGTGCAGGGAAGGGGTGCCGCGATAGAGCGCATTGAGATCGCGCACCAGTTGCATGGCCCCGCGACGGCGGCCGTCATCGTCCGAAGGCCAGGGGAAGGGCGCATCGACGTTCCATTCCTCCTCCTGGCCGAACTCGCAGCCCATGAACAGCAGCTTCTTGCCGGGATGGGTCCACATCAGGGAAAGGCACAGCCGCAGATTGGCGAAGCGCTGCCAGTCGTCGCCGGGCATGCGGGAGAGGAGCGAGCCTTTGCCGTGCACCACCTCGTCATGCGAGATCGGCAGCACGAAATTCTCGGAGAAGGCGTAGATCAACCCGAAGGTGACGTCGTCGCCGTGATGGCCGCGATGGATCGGATCCCGTGCGAAATAGCGCAAGGTGTCGTGCATCCAGCCCATGTTCCATTTGAAGTGGAAGCCGAGTCCACCATGATGGACCGGCGCTGTGACGCCGGGCCAAGCCGTCGATTCCTCGGCGATGGTGATGGCGCCGCGTCCGCGTGCGCCGACGAGCGTGTTGAGCTCCTGGAAGAAGGAGATCGCCTCGAAATTCTCGCGACCGCCGAGATGGTTCGGCACCCATTCGCCGGGCTCGCGGCTGTAGTCGCGATAAAGCATGGACGCGACCGCATCGACGCGCAGTCCGTCGAGATGGAAGGTCTCCAGCCACCAGAGCGCCGACGCGATCAAGAAGCCCCGAACCTCGCGCCGGCCGACATTGTAGATCAGTGTGTTCCAGTCGCGGTGGAAGCCCTGGCGGGGATCCTCATGCTCGTAGAGGGCCGTTCCGTCGAAGCGCGCGAGCCCGTGCTCGTCCGAGGGGAAATGGGCAGGCACCCAGTCCAGGATCACGCCGATACCGGCCGCATGGCAACGATCCACGAATCTGGCGAAGGCCTCGGGCGGGCCCAGTCTTGCCGTGGGCGCGAAGAGGCCGAGCGGCTGATAGCCCCATGAACCTCCGAAGGGATGCTCTGTGATCGGCAAGAGCTCGACATGGCTGAAGCCCATATGCTCAAGATAGGGGATCAGCCTGTCGCAGGCCTCGTCCCAACTGCCCATCCGGCCCCATTCGGTCCTGAGCCAGGAGCCGACATGAACCTCGTAGATGGCGAGTGGCTCCGCTATCGGGTTCGCATGCTCGCGCCTTTCCAGCCACGCGGCGTCGCTCCAGCTGAAATCCGGCGCAGCGGCGACGATGGAGCCGGTGCGGGGCGGCTCCTCGTGCCGGCGTCCGAGCGGATCGGCCTTCCAAGGCAGCTTTTCGCCATTCTGTGCGGTGATCGCATATTTATAGACGGCGCCCGGGCCGATGCCGGGGATGAACAGCTCCCAGATGCCGGGCCCGAGCCGGCGTCGCATCGGGTGGCGGCGGGCGTCCCAGCTGTTGAAATCGCCAACGACCGCGACCTGCGCGGCATTCGGTGCCCAGACGGCGAAGAGCACGCCCTCGACGCCGTCGAAAGACCACGGATTGGCGCCGAGCCGTGTCGAAAGGTCGAAATGGCGCCCCTCGGCAAAGAGATAGATATCGTCCTCCGACAGTGACAGGCCGAAGGCGTAGGGATCGGCCGCCTCTACGATGCCGTCGGGCCAGGAAATGCGCAGCCGGTAGGAGCCTTCCGTCGGGGCGGATACCTGGAAGACGCCGTCACCTTGCGTGATCATCGGCACCGCGCTGCGTTCCTCGCCCTCTCCGGTGACAAGTTCGGCGTAGTTGCAGCCGGGCAGGAACGCCCGCACGAAGCTGCCACCGGTGAAGTCGTGGCGACCCAGGATGGCGAAGGGGTCGGGATGGCGCCCCTCCTCCAGCAACACCCGATCGTGTTGAGGCAGGGCGGGCAGAGACGGTGCAGACTGGCGCATAAACGGGCTTATCCGAAAGACGAGAGGTGTTCCGCCCGGGAGGTGGAATCGGCGATGATGCAACGCAGCCGAACTGGTCTCCGTTCCGCAACCACACCCTCGCCGAAAGGCGGGGGCGGTCGGCGGAACCAACCACTCCTGCTGCCGTTCATCCACCGCGTTTCAGCCGCCTTTCGAGGAGACAGATGATGAGCCGGGAACAGATCGTCCGCGATACCGCTTATGCGATCTGGGAGGCCGAGGGTAAGCCCGAAGGCCGCGATGCCGAGCACTGGCGACTGGCCGAAGAGCGGGTCCCTGCGAGCACCGGTCAACCCGCCAAGGCGGCGAAGCCGACCAAGGCCAAGGTATCCGCGACCGCGAACGACAAGCCGAAAGCGACCGCCCCGGTCAAGAAGGCGGCTACCGGAAACAAGGGGGCGAGCAAATCCGCCCCGAAGGCAAAAGCCTGAGTTGGATTCGCTCGGAAATACTGAACGGCACCGCCTGATCGCCATAATCAGGCGGCGAGCGCGCGGGCATAGACATCCGCATAGCGGAAGCTCGGCCGGCGCCAGTCGAAGCGCTTGGCCATGGCGTGATCCCGCATTTGCCTGAACGACCGCTTGGAGCGGAAGGCTTCGAGTGCCCGGGCCACGGCCCCGGTCAGCCCCGCCCCGGTGAGGCTGGAAAACAGGAAGCCGGACAATCCGTCTTCGATGGTGTCGACGAGCCCGCCCGTCCGATAGGCGATCGGCAAGGCGCCCGAGCGCTGCGCATACATCTGGCTCAGCCCGCAGGGCTCGAAGCGCGAGGGCATCAGCAGGAAATCGCTCGCGGCGAACAGCCGCCTTGCCTCGTTGTCGTCGAAGCCGATGCGGGCGGCGACGGCGCGCGGATATCGCCGCGCCAGTTTCTCGACGGCTTCCTCGATGCGCGGCTCACCGCGTCCGGTCACGACGAGCTGCCCGCCCTGGGCAACGATCGTCTCGGCAGCCTCCAGAGAGAGATCGATGCCCTTCTGGTGGACGAGGCGGGAGATGATCGAGAAGAGCGGGCCGCGTGAATCCGGCAGGTCGAACGTTCGGCGGATGTCGGCGGCGTTGCGCCGCTTCCATTGCCGGATAATCTGGTCGCCGGTGCGCCCGCCATCGATCAGCGCATTCCAGCTGTCGTCGATGCCGTTGACGATTCCGGTCAGCCGGCCTTCGTGCATCCGTGTCTTGAGAAGGCCGTCGAGCCCGCAGCCATGCTCGGCGGTGGTGATCTCATTGGCATAGGTTTCGCTCACTGTGGTGACGTGAGAGCCGTAATAGATGCCGCTCTTCAGGAACGAGATCTTGCCATGAAATTCGGCGCCGTTGATGTTGAAGGCGAGGTCCGGGATGCCCAGAAGTCGCATGCGCTGCGGGTGGTATAGCCCCTGATAGGCTAGGTTGTGGATCGTCAGGATCGACGGGGTCGCGAGGCCCTTCCAGCGCATGTAACCGGGTGCAAGGGCGGAAGGCCAGTCATTCACATGGACGACGTCGGGCTTCCAGTTCGGGTCGGCCTCGCCGGCGGCGATCTCCGCGGCGGCGAGCGATAGCCGTCCGAAGCGGATGTCGTTGTCGCCGAAATCGCCCCCGCCGAACGGGCCATAGGGCGAGCCGTCACGGTCATAGAGCTCATCGCAGAGGACGGTATAGACGATCAGGCCGTCACTTGTGGTGAAGCGGCCGAGCGACCATGGCGGCAGGCCGGCTACGCGCGGCATCTGCCGGACGACATCCATCGCCGGTCTCGCCTTACGGACCTGCCGGAAGCCGGGCAGCAGGACGCGCACCTCGCAGAACTTCCGCAATTGCCGGGGCAAAGCGGTCGAGACCTCGCCGAGACCGCCGGCCTTGATGAAGTCGCCCATCTCGGAGGTGACGAAGAGCAATTTCGTGGTGGCTGCGATCGGAGAGGGGCGGTCGGCAATGTCGTCCTTGACAGCGGGCGCGTAATGCAACGCGTGGCCGGACGTCGCAGGCGCGCCTCCGATCTCGGCCAGCTTAAGCACATCTGTCATCGTCACGCCCTCGGCATCCGCGAAGCACAACAGGCCGCCGCGAACCAGGTTCCGGCAGCGCGGCGAAATATTTAGGCAAGAACGGGGCCAGCGATCCGGAACCGCTTTAGCACCACCACGTTGCTGCCATCACGGCGAAGATGGAGCGCCCTGCGGCGATGATCCTCCCTTCTGCACGCTCGACGCGAAGGTGCTGTGACATGGCGGGAGTGCGACATGACGGGTTTTGAGATCAGGCCCGGCCGGGCTTCGGAACTCGGCGCCGTGGTCGATGGCGAGGGGACGAATTTCGCTTTGTTCTCGGCCCATGCCGAGCGCGTCGAGCTCTGCCTGTTCGACGAGGCGGGGCAGACGGAAACCGCGCGCATCACGCTGCCGGAATACACCGACGAGATCTTCCATGGCTACCTGCCGGGCGTCGGGCCCGGGCAACGCTACGGCTATCGCGTCCATGGTCGTTTTGCCCCGGAGGAGGGGCATCGCTTCAACCCGAACAAGCTGCTGCTCGATCCTTATGCGCGGGAGTTTTCCGGCGCCGTCGACTGGAATGACGCGCATTACGGCTACGAGATAGGCGCCGGGGACGACCGCGACCTCAGCTTCAGCGAATTCGACAGCGCGCCCTACATGCCGAAATGCGTGGTGGTCGACTGGAATGCAGATCCGCAGCGTCCCGCCGCGCCCGGTATCGGGTGGGACCGGACCATCTTCTACGAGACGCATGTGCGCGGCTTCACGCAATTGCACCCCGCCGTGCCCGAAGCACGCCGCGGCACCTTCGACGGTCTCGCCGAGCCGGCCGTGATCGACTACATCAAGAGTCTCGGCGTCACCGCGGTCGAGCTCCTGCCGGTGCATGCCTATCTCGACGACCATCACCTCGTCGCCAAGGGCCTGTCCAACTACTGGGGCTACAACACGATCGGCTTTTTCGCGCCGATGCCGCGCTATCTCGGGCGAGCCGGCCTGTCCTCGTTCCGCGACATGGTCCGCCGCTTTCATGATGCCGGGCTCGAGGTCGTCCTGGACGTGGTCTACAACCACACGGCCGAAGGTAACGAGCTTGGACCGACGCTCTCCTTCAAGGGCATCGACAACTTCTCCTATTACCGCACGATGCCGGGCGAGCCGCGCTACTATATCAACGACACCGGCACCGGGAACACGGTCAATACCTCGCACCCGCGCGTCCTCCAGATGGTGATGGATTCGCTGCGCTACTGGGTCGAGGTCATGGAAGTCGACGGCTTCCGCTTCGATCTCGGCACCATCCTCGGCCGCGAGCCGCACGGGTTCGATCCGCGCGGCGGGTTCTTCGACGCGATGGGGCAGGACCCGGTCCTGCGCAAGGTCAAGCTCGTTGGCGAGCCCTGGGACATCGGCCCAGGCGGCTATCAAGTTGGCGGCTTTCCGCCGGGCTGGGCGGAGTGGAACGACAAGTACCGCGACACGATCCGCGCCTACTGGAAAGGCGAGGAGGGGATCATCCGCGATCTTGCAGCTCGCATTACCGGATCAGGGGACGTCTATGACCAGCGGGGCCGGCGGCCCTGGGCGAGTGTGAACTTCATCACCGCCCATGATGGCTTCACGCTGGCTGATCTCGTCTCCTACAACGACAAGCACAACGAGGCGAACGGCGAGGACAACAAGGACGGCCACGGCCATAACCTCTCGTTCAACCACGGTGTGGAAGGGCCGACCGACGACGAAGGCATCATCGCGGTGCGCGAGCGCCAGAAGCGCAACCTCCTGGCGACGCTGCTCCTGTCCCACGGAACTCCGATGCTGCTCTCCGGCGACGAGCACGGCCATTCCAACCGCGGCAACAACAACGTCTATGCGCAGGACAACGAGACCGCCTGGATGCGCTGGGACGAGATCACAGGGCGTGACGACGCGCTCGCCGGCTTCGTCAAGCGGGTGATCGCCTTGCGCGCCGAGCATCCGATTTTCCGCCGGGCGTCCTTTCGCGACGGCTGCCTGCTGCGCTGGGTCAATCCGGCTGGTGGCGAGCAACTGGAGGAGCACTGGGATGATCCCGGCGTGCTCGCGATCGGCCTGCTGATGCATATGCCGGATGTCGAGGCGGGCGGCGACGAGGCGCTGATCCTGTTCAACGCCTTCGACGGCGAGGTCGTCTTCAAGGTCCCGCCGCGGGTAAAGGCGGGCTCGTGGTCGGTGGTGCTGGATACGGAGACCGGCCCGAACTCGGATGAAGGCAGGAAAGGGCTGAAGGCGGATCAGGAAATCTCGCTCTCGCCCCGCTCCCTGATCGTGCTGATGTGATCAGGCCTTCCGCCACAGCGCGACGCTGCGGGCGGAAAGCACGGTCTCCGAAGCATCATCGGAGATGAACAGCCGCTCCCATCGCCCCGCCGGAAGCGTCAGGGGCACTGTTTCGCGGCTCCGGTTGACGGCGATGAGGAGGCTCTCGTCGCTGCCGGCGAGGAGCAGGCAGAACGCATCGAGGCTCACCCATTCCTGATCGGCGATCGGTGTTGCGTCAGGTTTCAGCCAGGCGGCGTCCGGTGGCTCGCCCCTGCCGGTCAGGAAGGTCTCGCCTGCCAGAAGCGGGTGGCGGCGACGCAGCGCTGCAAGCGACGCGACGATGGCTATGCGCTCGTCGTCGGCGCGCTCCCAGTCCAGCCAGGATGTTGGATTGTCCTGCGCATAGGCGTTGTTGTTGCCGTTCTGCGTGCGCCCAAACTCATCGCCGGCCGTCAGCATCGGGATGCCGCGCGAGAGGAAGAGCGTTGCGAGCAGGGCACTGATGTCGCGACCGCGTGCGGCTTCGAGACGCGCGTCGCGTGTCGGACCTTCGATGCCTGTGTTCCAGCTATGGCTGTCATTGTCGCCGTCGCGATTGTCCTCGCCATTCGCCTGGTTGTGCTTGCGCTCGTAGGAGACGAGGTCGCGAAGCGTGAAGCCGTCATGGGCGGCGATGAAGTTGATGCTGGCGCGCGGCCCGCGATGGTCGCGAGCGAAGAGATCGGAGGAACCGGTAAGCCGTGTCGCAAGCGCGCCCGCCGCGCCGCCGTCGCCGCGCCAGAAGCGACGGACATCATCGCGATAGCGCCCGTTCCATTCGGCGAAGGGTGCAGGGAACTCGCCGAGGCGGTAGCCGCCTAGGCCGATGTCCCAGGGCTCGGCGATCAGGATGGCGCGCGAAAGCTCCGGATCCTGCAGGATGGCCGCGAAAAGCGGCGCGTCGGGCGTGAAGCCAGCTTCCGTCCGCCCCATCACCGTTCCGAGATCGAAGCGGAAGCCGCTGACGCCGAGGCGCAGCCAGTAACGCAGGCAATCCATCGCCAGACGCACCACGGGTGCCCGGTCGAGCGCCAGCGTATGGCCGCAGCCGGTATCGTTGACGAGGCGGCCGGGATCGTCGGCCGCATGGCGGTAATAGACGGCATTGTCGAGGCCGCGCAGGCTGATCGTGGCGCCGAACTCGTCGCTTTCGGCGGTATGGTTCAGGACGATGTCGAGGATCACGCCGATACCGGCGCCGGCATAGGCAGAGCAGAGCGCTGCCAGCTCGGCCCGCCCGCCGGCGGCGAGACGTGGATCGAGCGCGAAGAAGTTGACGGGGTTGTAGCCCCAGGCATTGGCGAGCCCGAGCGGCGGCAGATGGCGCTCATTCATCCAGGCCGCGACCGGCATCAGCTCGACATGGCTGACGCCCAATCCCTGGAGATGGGCGATGATGGCGGGCTCGCGCAGGGCAGCGAGCGTTCCGCGGAGCGTCTGCGGCACGTCCGGATGGCGCATGCTGAACGATCGGACGGCGAGCTCATAGATGAAACTGGGAGGGGCCGCGGCATTCTGCGCGTCGCCCAGCGCCGGCAGGGGTGCGGGCAGGGGCTGGACGATGCAGCGCGGCACCAGCGCCGATGTCTCCGCGCCATGACGGGCGAGTTCTGGATCCCAGCGGAACGGGCGGTCGATCCGTGTCGCGTAGGGGTCGACGAGCAGCTTCGCCGGATCGAACCGGTGGCCGTGCTCGGGCTGCCACGGTCCCTCGACGCGCAGGCCGTAGCGCAGCCCCGCTCCGGCGCCTTCGAGCAGGCCGTGATGGATGTCCCCGCCCCGGCAAGGCAGCGCGAGCGATGCCAGCTCCGTCTCGCCGGACTCGTCGAAGACGGAAACGAGGACGCGGCTGCCATGGTGCGAGTAGACGGCGAGGCAGACCCCACCATCTACGATGGAAGGGCCCATGCGCACCGGCCGCGGGCAGGGCCTGATCCTCACCGGCGACGCCGAGGCATCAGCCTTGCCCCGGAACCGAGGCCGGCAGGTTCCAGATGCGCTGGGCATACTCCCCGATAGCGCGGTCGGCGCTGAACCATGCGCAATGCGCGGTGTTGTTCACCGACATGCGCCACCATTTTGCTTGGTCGGCCCAGAGGCTGTCGATCCGCCGCTGCGTCAGGCGATAGCTCTCGAAATCATTGAGAACCATGAACCAGTCATTCGCGAGGAGGCTGTCCACCAAGCCGGTATACCGGTCGCGATCGCGCGGGGAATAGGCGCCGCCGGAGACCGCATCGAGAACGCCCTCCAGATGAGCCGAGGCGCGGATGATCTCGGTGCTCGGCCGTGGATTGCGCCGCGTCGCCTCGACCTCTTCCGCCGTCATACCGAAGATCGCGATATTGTCAGCGCCGACGCGCTCGCCGATTTCGATATTGGCGCCGTCGAGCGTCCCGATCGTGATGGCTCCGTTCAGCGCGAACTTCATGTTACCGGTGCCGGATGCCTCCATGCCGGCCGTCGAGATCTGCTCCGAAAGGTCCGCAGCCGGGATGATGGTCTCGGCGAGGCTGACATTGTAATTCGGCAGGAACACCACCTTGAGCCGGTCGCGCGTGCTGATGTCGTTGTTCACCACGGTGGCGACGTCGTTGATCAGGTTGATGATGGACTTGGCGGTTGCGTAGTTCGAGGCGGCCTTGCCGGCGAAGATCTTCACGCGCGGCGCCCAGTCGCGATAGGGCTCGGACCGGATGGCGTCGTAGAGGGCGATCGTCTCGAGGATGTTGAGCAGCTGGCGCTTGTATTCGTGGATGCGCTTGATCTGCACGTCGAAGAGAGCGGTGGGGTCGACCGTGACGCCGCAATCCTGGCGGATGATCTTCGCGAGGCTGAGCTTGTTCTCGCGTCGGATCGTGGCCAGCCGGTCGTGGACCGAGGGGTCGTCGGCATGTTTCGCGAACTGGCGGATCAATCCGATATCGTCCGAGACCTTTTCCCCGCAGGTTTCCTTGAGCAGGTTCGTCAGACCTGGATTGGCGTTGAGAAGCCAGCGGCGCGGCGTGATCCCGTTGGTGACATTGGTGATCCGGTCGGGGAAGACCCGATGCAGCGGCGCAAACACCGTTTCCTTCATCAGGTTCGAGTGCAGGGCCGAGACGCCGTTGACCTTGTGCGAGCCGACGAAGGCGAGATGCGCCATCCGCACACGCCGACCGTGATACTCGTCGATCAGCGAGAGGGAGGAGAGGTCGGAATCGGGCGCGTCGCGGCGGACCCCGTCGAGGAAGCGGGCATTGATGCCGAAGACGATCTGCATATGGCGCGGCAGGAGCCGCTCCATCAGCGCGACCGGCCAGGTTTCCAGCGCTTCGGGCAGGAGCGTGTGATTGGTATAGGAGATCGTCGCCGTCGTGATCTCCCAGGCGCGCTCCCATTCGAACCCGTGCTCGTCGATCAGCAGGCGCATCAGCTCTGCCACCGCGAGCGAAGGGTGGGTGTCGTTGAGCTGGATCGATGCCTTGTCGGCCAGGTTTTGGAGCGTGCCGAACTGGCGATAGTGCCGGCGGATCAAGTCCTGCAACGAGGCGGAGGTGAAGAAGAATTCCTGCCGCAAGCGCAATTCCTGCCCGACCGGGGTCGAGTCGTTGGGATAGAGCACCTTCGAGATCGCTTCCGCGCGATTGCGTTCAGCCACGGCTCCCAACAGATCGCCCTGGTTGAAGGCGTCGAGAGACAGCGGATGCATCGCCCGCGCGCGCCACAGGCGCAAGGTATTGGCGCCGCGCCCCCGCCAGCCGACGACGGGCGTATCGTAGGCGACCGCGAAGACCGTTTCCTCCGGGGCCCAGAACACCTGGCCGGGCTTTTCGGTCGCGGCCAAGGATCCGCCGAAGCCGATCTTGTAGGCGCTCTCGCGCCGCTCGAACTCCCAGGGGTTGCGGAAGGACAGCCAGTCTTCGGGAACCTCGATCTGCCGGCCGCCGTCAATGCGCTGCTTGAACAGTCCGTGATCGTAGCGGATGCCGTAGCCGAGCGCCGGGACGCCGGTCGAGGCCATGGCCTCCATGTAGCAGGCTGCGAGGCGCCCGAGGCCGCCATTGCCGAGCGCGGCGTCAGGTTCGAGGTTCTCGATATCGGCGAGGTCGACGCCGAGTTCCCGCAGCGCCTGGGCCATCGCCCCGGTCAGGCCGAGATTGTTCAGCGTGTCGGCGAGCGAGCGGCCGATAAGGAATTCCAGGGAGAGGTAGTAGACCCGCTTCCTGCCGGTCGCATAGCTCTCGCGGGTCGATTTCTGCCAAACGTCGATAACTTGGTCGCGCGCGGCGAGAATCGCTGCCGTCAGCCAGTCATGCGCCTGCGCGACGGCCGGGTCCTTTCCAAGCGAATAGGAGAGCTTGCGTATCACCTCCGCCTTGATGCGCTCAACCTGCTCGTCGGGCTCATAGTGGATGGAGACTTCAGGAAAGGCGGTTGGCAAAATAACGGTCCCCGATCTGAAATGGTGTTCTCACGTTCGCGGAATGCCGTGACCACATCAAGACTCATCCGACGTCAAATGCCGATCGGCGGCCTGATGCCCATGCGCGCGATCTGCGTCGAGCGACCGCCAGACTTCGAAAAATCGGGCGGATGTTTAGGCCCATCCGCGCAAGGCTCGGGTAGACACCCGACGCCTATCTCTTTAGGCGCCCGCGATGAATTGGATCGCAGTCATCGGAACATGCGCTGCACTGTGCTCTACCATCAGCTTCGTCCCCCGGCTTGGCGGATCGTTAGGACGCGCGATACGCAGGCGATCTCGCCGGTGACTTACAGTTTCACTGTCACCCGCTTTGCCCTCTGGATAGCTTACGGTTTGGGCCTTGGCGACTGGCCACTCATCGAACAGCATTTGCTTCGTTCTCTCCGCCTTCATCCTCTTGATGACGCCCCTGCCACGGGAAACGAAGGATGCTGTAGCGGATCGGATCTCCATCGTTCTGGGCGCGGGCTTAGCTATGGTTTGCGATCCGCCGCGTCAGCGCCGCGCGCTCCAATCGGCATCGGAAAACCCTCTGTGGTATCCCGGTCAGTCTGCCGCTCGGCCTCCGCATTCAGCTCGGCCCCAACCAGCAGGATCGTGGCAGACAGCCACATCCAAGTCATCAATCCTATGACCGCGCCGACCGCCCCGTAAGCCTTGTTGTAATCCTCGAAATTAGCCACGTACCAAGAAAACAGGATCGACCCGATGACCCAGGCAACCGCAGCAACCAAGGCGCCGGGGCTCACCCACTTCCACTGCGCGTCATCACGGCTAGGTCCGAAGCGATACAGAATTCCGAGGCCGACGACGAGCGCGATGAACAGCAGAGGCCAACGCCCTACCGATATGAGCCCTTCGCTCGCGGACCCCAGGTACACGTAGTCGAGGATGATCGGAATTGCCGCGATCGCGCCCAATGAGATCAGAAGGAACGCTAAGATGCCTGCGGTGAAGGCGAGAGAAACCGCATTGAGCCTCAGGAATCCCCTTTTTTCGTCCTCGCCGTAAGCGACGTTCAATGCATCGAACAAGGCCTTTACGCCGGCGTTGGCGCTCCACAACGCCATTGCTAGGCTGAAGAAGAATGCGAGCCCGAGGGTCGCGCCGTTGCCGCTGCCGATACGGGTGACCTGGTCGGTGAGAAAGTCGGCCGCCCCTGCCGGAAGGAAGGCGTCTAGCCCACGAAGATGGCCGGCGATCGCGCTTGGATCGTTGAAGAGGGTATAAAGCGAAACGAAAGCTGTCAGAGCCGGGAAGAGAGCGAGCAGGCTGTAAAACGTGACCCCTGCTGCCACCGCCTGCACGCGGTCGCGATTGACCTCCGAGTAGGTGCGGGCGAGGATCTCGTGCCAACCCCGTGCCGGAATCTGCGTGGGTGCTGATGCCCCGACTCCGGCCGCGGAACGGCCCTCCGCCTTGGCTGCGTATTTCCGTTCGCGACGGTCTGCGCGGGGACTGCCCACGGCGAGTGCTACGGCGCCGACGATGCCCACAACTCCAAGGGCGAATGGAAGCGCGCGGTAGCATGCGCGACATCCGCGGCGCCGCGTGGCCTCAGTCATCACTGTCGATCTGACGGCGGAGTTCGATGTCGGCCGCGCCATTGACCGCCTCAGCCATACGCGACGGAAGGTCTGGGAATTCCTCTAGGATTTCGCTTTCCGAAATTCCCAGAGCCTCAGCTGCACTAATCGCCACTCCTGCCAGCTGCTCCAACCGAGCATCGTTCCCATCTTCCAGGAACGCCTCAGTGGCCACTTTCTCCGCGATCCACGCTTCGACAAACGCCACGGCTCTTTCGGACATTGATGCCTCGCCATCTACTACCTGGCCAAGAACGCGGCAGCGGCTCTCCAGTTGCCTTCGACGCGGCATTCTGCTGTGAGCTGCTCAGGTCTTGCGCAATTTGCCGAGGTTCCCTGGAAGACCCGATATCCGAAGGTCGTCCGGCCGGTTCAAACCCTCCGAAGGCTCGGGACCATGACTGTTTTCGCCTTTGTGCTGCTCATCCCAAGATCGGATAGCTGCGACCAGTTCGGCATGCTCGGCCGCGGAAGGAGAGCCATCTCGCGCGTCTGACAGCGAGCTCGCCCGCGCGACCGCCGCCTCGTACTCGTCGTGGTTCGAGATTTTCACGCTATTCTCCTTTCCCGTCATGCAGCCAACAGCTTGTCGATGGTCATGGGAAGGCTGCGCAGGCGCTTGCCTGTCGCGTGGTGGATCGCATTCGCAATGGCGGCCGCAGTGCCAACGATGCCAATCTCGCCGAGTCCCTTGACGCCGATCGGGCTCGCCTTGTCGTCGTGCTCTTCGACGAAGACCACGTCGATGTCGTAGATGTCGGCGTTTGCGGGGACATGATATTCGGCCAGCGAGTGGTTCACGATGCGACCGAGGCGATGATCGGTCAGGGTCTCCTCATGCAGCGCCATGCCGATGCCCCAGACCACACCGCCTATGATCTGGCTGCGGGCGGTCTTGGGATTGAGAATGCGGCCGGCTGCGACCGCATTGACGATGCGCGTGACACGTATCTGCCCGAGTTCCTCGTCGATCCGAACCTCCGCGAACACGGCTGAATGAGTGTAGGAGGCGTAGCGCATCGCCCCGATCAAGCCGGGGCTGGCGCTCTTCTCCGCCTCCAGTTTCGTTTCGCCGGACGCGGCAATGGCCTGGGCCAGGGAAACGGATTTCGCGGGGTTGGTTCGCAGGAGGATGCTGCCATTCGCGAAGGCGATGTCGTCCAAGCTGGCATCCGCCAGCGGCGAGCCATCGACTTTCCGCGCCAGCTTGAAGAGCTGCGCCTGCAACTCTTGGCACGCTGCCATCACAGCGCTGCCAGCTGAGGCCGCCGTCCACGACCCGCCCTGCACCGGTGAAGCCGGAAGGGTCGAGTCTGCCAGCCTCACGGTGA
The DNA here is from genome assembly GCF_059416005.1 of Allobosea sp. GW821-FHT09G06. Taxonomy (NCBI): domain Bacteria; kingdom Pseudomonadati; phylum Pseudomonadota; class Alphaproteobacteria; order Hyphomicrobiales; family Alloboseaceae; genus Allobosea; species Allobosea sp. GW821-FHT09G06. Next base: position 872,867 of record NZ_JBWKOI010000001.1, read on the forward strand.
CCTGCTCCATCTCCAGGCCGAGCGTCTCGGCGCCGATCTGGCTCAGGATGGTGTAGGTTCCGGTGCCGATGTCGGAGGTCGCGCAGGAGAGTTCCAGGCGGCCATCGGCCGTGAAGACCGCGCGCGCGGCTGTCTTCATCATGCCTGCCTCCCAAACGCCGCTTGCGATGCCCCAGCCGATCAGCTCGCGGCCGTCGCGCATCGAGCCCGGCTGTGCGTTGCGCTTGCTCCAGCCGAACCGTGCTGCGCCCTCGCGATAGCAGGCCCGGAGCTCCTTCGAGGTGAAGGCCTTGCCATTGTTCTCATCATGGTCAGTGTAGTTCCGCAGGCGCAGATCGATCGGGTCGATATTCGCGGCGATCGCCAATTCGTCCATCGCGCTTTCGAGCGCGAACAGACCGAGCGGCGCGCCCGGCGCCCGCATGTCTCCGGGAGAGTAGATGTCGAGCTTGGCCAGTTCGTAGCGCAGGTCGACATTAGGCGCGTGGTAGAGCATTCCTGACCAGTTGACGACATTCTCCTGGTGGTCCTCGAACTGCGAGGTCGCGGCCACCGCGTGGTGCTGGATCGACACCAGCTTGCCGCCGGCATCGGCGCCGAGCGACACGGCATTTATCGTCTCCGGCCGGTGGACGTGGCTGAACATCTGCTGACGCGTCAGCTCGACGCGCACCGAGCGTTCGAGCGCCAGTGACGCCATCACGGCGAGGAAGAGCTGGTGCTGTGGGCGCAGGCCGGAGCCGAAGCCTCCACCGACGTAAGGCGCGACAACGCGGACGTCGTCGCTCGAAAGCCCGAAGACGCTGGCGACATAGGCCTGGCTGTTCTGCACGCCCTGAGTCTTGTCGTGGACCGTAATCTTGCCCTTCCCCTCCCAGATCACAGTCGTCGCGTGCGGCTCCATCGGATTGTGGTGCTCGGCCGCGATGGAGTACTCCGCACTGACGCGGACCGCAGCCTCGCTGAACGCTTTGACGGCATCCCCGCGCGGATCGGGCGGAGGGGCGATGCCCATGCGCTTTTTGGGGGGCTCGTAGGCATCGCTGCGGGCGATGCTCAGATCCGTCATATGCGGCTCCTCCTCGTAGGAGACCGAGACGAGAGCGGCAGCTTCGCGGGCGGCGTCGAAGCTGGTCGCCACGACCAACGCGATGGGCTGCCCGCTATACTGGATCTCGTCGCTGTAGAGGGGGCGGAAGGGCGAGCCGGGAGGTCCGACCTGGTCGCGGTACTTGTAGGTGAACCAGGCGGTCTGAGGCCGATTTTCGTGCGTGAAGATCTTGATCACGCCGGGTGCCGCTTCCGCCGCGCTGACATCAATCGAGCGGATGCGCCCGCGGGCGGTCGAACTCTCGACGATGTAGCCGTAACCGAGATGTTCGGCGGCGAACTCGGCCGCGTAGGTCGCGGCGCCGGTTACCTTGGCCGGCCCGTCCACGCGGTTGCGGGGAGAGCCGATATGCGGATCGTTTCTCAGCATGGCGTTCTCCTCACGCGATCCGCTTGTCGGTCAAGGACTGCGGTGTGCCGGCCGCCGCCTGAGACAGCGCGCGAACGATCGCGCGGCGCGCGAGATCGATCTTGAAGGCGTTGTGTTCGTGCGGCTGGGCGCCTGCGAGTAGGATATCGGCGGCGCGGGAGAAGGATGCGTCGTCAGCGGACATGCCAACGAGAACCTCCTCGGCTTCCAGCTTCCGCCACGGCTTGTGCGCGACGCCGCCCAGCGCCAGCCGCGCCGCAGCGATCCGCCTGCCGTCGACCCTCAGTGCCGCCGCCACCGAGACCAGCGCGAAGGCATAGGATAGGCGGTCGCGCAGTTTCAGGTAGGTGTAGTTGCCCGCGAAGTCCGACGCTTCTGGCGGTAGCGTCACCGCAACCACGATCTCGCCCTGGCGCAGGGTATTATCGCGCTGGGGTTCGTCTCCGGGAAGGCGATGGTAGTCGGCGAAGGCGATCCGCCGCTTGCCATCCGGCCCGACAACCTCGACCTCAGCATCGAGCGCTGCCAATGCGACGCACATGTCCGAGGGATGCGTCGCGATGCAGTAGTCGCTTGCACCAAGGATGGCATGGATGCGGTTGACGCCACCGATCGCGCTGCAGCCCGAATCCGGTTCGCGCTTGTTGCAGGGCGTGGCGACGTCGTTGAAGTAGTAGCAGCGGGTGCGTTGGTTGAGATTGCCGCCCGTCGTGGCGGCGTTCCGCAATTGCGGCGTCGCACCTGCGAGCACGGCATGGGCCAGGAGCGGATAGCGCGCGTTGATGCGCTCGTCATAGGCAACGTCGCTGTTGGGCACGAGCGCGCCGATGCGCAGCCCGCCATCCGGGGTCTCGGAGATGCCGCGCAGTTCGTCGAGACGGGTCACATCGACCAGTTCAGCCGGGCGCTCTACCTCGTATTTCATCAGGTCGACGAGGTTCGTCCCTCCTGCGATGATCGCTGCGGCCGGGTTGCCCCGGAGATGTGAGATCGCGTCCGCAAGGGTTTCTGCGCGATGATAGGAAAAGCGGTTCATTCAGCGGCCTCCCGACTGACGCCCGAGCGCCGGACCAGCACGTCCTCGATCGCGTCGACAATGTTGGGATAGGCGCCGCAGCGACAGATATTGCCGCTCATCAACTCGCGGATCTCGTCTCGCGTGGCGGCATGCCCTTCCTCGATCAGCGCGATGCCGGAGCAGATTTGTCCAGGCGTACAGTAGCCGCACTGGAAGGCGTCGCGCTCGATGAAGGCCTGCTGCAACGGGTGCAGTTGTCTGGCCTGCCCGACGCCCTCGATCGTGGTGATCTCCTTGCCATCCTGCATGACGGCAAGCTGAAGGCACGAATTGATGCGACGGCCGTCGATGAGGACGGTACAAGCGCCGCATTGGCCGTGATCGCACCCCTTTTTCGTGCCCGTCAGCGCCAGATCGTGCCTGAGCAGGTCAAGGAGCGTGGTCGAGGGTTGGACCGCGATGCGGCGCGGCTCGCCATTGATCGTGACCTGGATTGGAATACCGGACGGGCCGGGTTGAGGCTGGGACATCCGGAACGCTCCAATCCGATGATGATGACCCCCCGGCCGCTGATGAGGTTCAAACAGGGCGCCTCGAATGAAGTTCCCTGGAATTGGAATAGCTCGCGCATCTCGCGAGTCGTGGCCGGTCAGGCGGGCAGATCGACGTCTTCCAGCCTCCGGGGCTGGTGCATCGGGCAACCGCTGTGATCGGATCGGAAGCGCGCCGAGCTGCGATAGGCAGCCTTGCGCAGCCGCATGATCGAACCGAGCGGACGATGCGCCGCGAGCCCATGCCAGGGACTGAAGAACTGACCGTCATCGATCGCGCGCGACTTCGCCTCGTCCCAGGCGATCTGCGTGGGGGCACTGATCGTCGCGACCTTCCGATAGGGGCTCTGTTCCTCCGGCCACTCGACGCTCGCATCCTCGATCGGCATCGTCTCAAGGTCGGTGCAGAGCTGGATACGAAGTTCCCAGCGGCCGCCATGATGGGCGAAGAAGGCGTTGCAGGCCTCGCGCAGCCCGTCCGGGTGCCCAAAGACCTTGACCGGCTGATCGGTGAGGCTGGTCAATTCAGGGAGGACGGGGACGAGCTGGACCTTGGCCATGTACTCGCCAAACAGGATCGGGGCGGCGCTGAAATAGGTCTCGCCGAGAGGATGCGTAGCGGGATGCCCGCCGAGCTGCTTCAGAGTCGCGCTTTTGCCGCCGACACTTTCGACCGCGGTCTCGATGCCCCGTAACGTGTAGCTCAGGGCCTTCTTCAAGAACTGGACCTTGTCGGTGGTCGCCGCCAGGAGCTTGAGGTTTCCGAGGAAGGCCTTGCCATTGGGGGCGGCGAAGACTGGTCCATTGACCAGCACGAAATCCTGAACGGTCTCGGTCTCGGAGCCCGGCAGCCTTTCGCCCTCGACCCCGATCACCTTCAAGGCCAGGCCGCGGGGCACCGAGACGTCGTCGTCGAGGACGTCGCCGGGGATCGTCGAGAGCCGCATGATGACAGGGTAGCGGCCGGGCGCGGAAAACAGCCCCTGGGCGAGTTCGGGCGGAAGGTCCGGGGCTACGGTCAGTTCCCCTTGGAGCAGCGCATGGCTCTTGGCATGGACGCTGCGCAGCGCGCGGCCCTCCTCCTTGAGTGTCGTTTCGCTGATGCTACGTAGCGTCGAAACGAGCCCATCCTCCGTCGCGCGCTCCTGCGGCTCGGGTTGTTCGAAGTCTGGGCGATAGACCAGAGGCGGGGTCGCTAGCTCGCTTTGATGGGACATTGGGGGCTCCTGGAGAACCCTTGCCAAACACGATTCGAGCTCGACCAGTTCCAGACCATCGACTTTGAGCGCCGATGCGCGCCCGTATCGAGCTGCGGCCTGATGTGGTCCTTCAAATCCGCGCATCGTCTCATTGCCGCCGCTGTAAAGGGGGAACCTCCCTCGAATCCTGCTGTTCTGCTCAGAGTCAAAGCGCTGGGGGAGCTGCGCATGTGGACGACGGACCCATGTCCCGCGTCTGCTGCCCAATCCTTTGGAGAGCCTAATGGCCCACACCGTCTCGGATTTCATCTGGAGCCGACTGTACGAATGGGGGGTCAGGCGTGTGTACGGCTACCCCGGTGATGGCATTGGCGGACTGATCGCGGCCCTGCAGCGGCGAGAGAAAGACATCGAATTTGTCCAGGCCCGGCACGAGGAGATGGCGAGCCTGATGGCATCGGGCGAGAGCCGCTTCACCGGGAAAGTCGGGGTGTGCATCGCGACTTCGGGCCCGGGCGCAGTGCACCTCCTGAACGGCCTCTACGACGCGCGGCTTGATCACCGTCCGGTCGTGGCGTTAGTCGGGCAGCAGGCTCGCTCGGCGATTGGCTCCCACTATCAGCAGGATCTCGATCTTCAGTCGCTCTTCAAGGATGTTGCCGGCGCCTACGTCGAGACAGCTTCTGTCGCCACCCAGGTGCCCCATCTCATTGATCGCGCCTTCCGGATCGCCGAGGCGGAACGTCGCGTAACCTGCGTCATTCTACCGAACGACCTTCAGCTCGAAACCATGGAGGAGCCGACGCGCGAGCACGGTATGACCCATTCCGGTGTCGGGATCGAACTCTCGCCGGTGGTGCCCGCCGCGCCGCCTCTGCAGCGCGCGGCTGATGTGCTCAACGCAGGTAAGAAGGTCGCGATCCTGGTTGGCGCGGGCGCGCTTGGCGCGACCGATGCCGTGCTCGCCACGGCGGAGAAACTGAAGGCAGGCATCGCTAAAGCGTTGCTGGGCAAAGCCGCTGTCCCGGACGACGTGTCGTACTGCACCGGGTCGATCGGATTGCTTGGTACAAAGGCCAGTTGGGATATGATGCAGGGCTGCGACACGCTGCTGATGGTCGGCTCGGGCTTTCCTTACACCGAGTTCTTGCCGAAGCCGGGACAGGCGCGCGGCGTCCAGATCGACATCGATGCAGGCATGCTGGGTTTACGCTACCCGATGGAGGTCAATCTCATCGGCGACGCCACGGCAACGCTGGAAGCTCTCCTGCCGCTGCTGAAGCCGAAGGCGGATGATAATTGGCGAGCGACGATCGAGGCCAGCGTCAGTGAAGGATGGCAGGAAGCCCGTGACAGCGCGATGGTCGACGCCTCACCGATCTACCCCCAGCGCGTCGTGTCGGAATTGTCGGATCGCCTGCCCGACCAGTGCATCGTAACGGCGGACAGCGGAACGACCACCGTCTGGTATGCCCGACATCTTCGGTTTCGGCGCGGGATGATGGGGTCCGTTTCCGGCACCCTTGCCACGATGGGCTGTGCCGTTCCCTACGCCATCGCCGCGAAATTTGCCCACCCCGACCGGCCCGCGATCGCGCTGGCGGGAGACGGCGCGATGCAGATGAACGGAATGTCCGAGCTCGTTACGATCGCGAAGTACTGGAAGCGGTGGACTGATCCCCGCTTGATCGTCATGGTGCTGAACAATCGCGAGCTGGCCTATGTGAGCTGGGAAGAGCGCATCCAGGCCGGCGACCCCAAGTGGCCGACCAGCCAGGACCTCCCAGACATCCCGTACGCCGATATCGCGAAGCTCATGGGTCTGGGCGGGCGTCGTGTCGACGACCCCGAGCAGGTTGGGCCGGCATGGGACGAGGCTCTCGCGGCCGACCGGCCCTTCGTTCTCGACATGATCACCGATTCAAACGTTCCGCCATTACCGCCTCACATCACCTTCGCTCAGGCGCGTGGATTGGCGGGTGCCCTGATAAGCGGCGATCCCGAAACCGGCAACGTGGTCACCAACACCGCGCGTTCGCTGCTCGGGACGCTTCTGCCGTCGCGAAAGGATCGCTGATTGCGATCCGCCTCACGTGGGACGCCAGAGCGGCCTTCAGCCGTTAAAAAATCGATTGGATTTCCAGATGACGCTCAAAATCCTGGCTCTCAATTGTACGCTGAAATCCGAAGGTCAGTCTTCAACCCAGCGCATCCTGGAATTGGCTCTGGATGAGTTCCCAGACAACTGTAAGCGGGAGATCGTTCGAGTCGCTGCGCTCAACATCAAGCCGGGTGTCTCTTCCGACGAAGGGAAAGGCGACGACTGGCCGGCGCTCAGGCGCAAGATCGATGCTTGCGACATCCTGCTCGTTGGCACCCCGATCTGGCTAGGCCAGCCATCGAGCGTCGCCAAGCGCGTTTTGGAGCGCATGGATGCCTTCCTCGACGAAGCGGACGATCAGAACCGAACGCCTGCCTATGGCAAGGTCGCTGCCATTGCCGTCGTGGGCAACGAGGACGGAGCCCACCACGTCTCAGCCGAAATCGCCCAGGCCTTGTTCGATGTCGGTTTCACGATTGCGGCGGGCGGGCCGACATATTGGGTCGGCGAGGCGATGGGCAGCGTGAACTTCATCGATCTCGACGAAATTCCTGAAACGACCGCCAAGGCGAACCGCATGCTCGCGCGCAATGCGGCACATCTAGCCGGGTTGCTGAAGCGGCATCCCTATCCGGGATACTGAGAGAAAGAACGCCGATAGCGGGCTGCCCCCGGCGAACTCGAACCCTACTGGACCAGCTTGGCCCGCCTTTCCCGCCAAGCGGCAGAAGTCTGCGGTTTCACAAAGACCGAGACGATGTCCGAGCGGCGTTTCCTCAGCCTCGCTTCGATGCGCTCCACGCAATCCTCGATATCACCGGTAGATCTGTCGTCTTTGAATTCGAGGCTGAGAGCCACGACGATCTGGTCCGGCCCCAGATGGACCGTGGTTAGGCCGTTGACACGCTCGACATCCGGGTCGCCCTCGACCGCCGCCCTGATCTCTACCTGGACATGGGGCAGAGCGGCTTCCCCGATGAGCAGGGCCTTGCTTTCCCGTGCGAGAAGCACCGCGGTGGCCGCAAGAATGACGCCGATCAGGATCGAGGCCACGCCATCGAGCTCGGGCCGCTCAAAGTAGGCCGCTGCGGTGATGCCGGCAAAAGCGACGATCAAGCCGAGCAGTGCTGCGGTGTCTTCGAACAACACCGTGAAGACGCTCGGGTCCTTGCTCTGGCGCACGGCGGCGAAATACCCCAGCGAGCCCTTGGCCACCCTGAACTCCTTCAACGCAATCCGCCAGGAATAGCCCTCGAACATAGCCGAGAGGCCGAGCACGACATAGTTCGCGGTGAGGTTCGTCGCTGGATGCGGCGTGATGACATGGGACACCCCCTCATACAGGGACACGCCGGCCCCAACCGCGAAAACCAGCAGGGCGACAATGAAGCTCCAAAAGTAGAGTTCACGGCCATGCCCGAAGGGATGCGTGAGATCGGGTGGCCGGGCGGCCCGGTTCAAGCCATAGAGGAGAAGCGCGCTATTACCTGTGTCGACCAGCGAGTGAACGCCCTCTGACAGCATCGCCGAGCTGCCCGTCCAGGCCGCGGCGATGAATTTGGTCGCCGCGATCAGAAGGTTTCCTGTCAGCGCCGCATAAATAACTGTTCGTGATCCGGCTTGCGCCGCCATGGGCTCTCTCCCCTGCGCGCAACGATCCATGCCTAACGTGGTTCCGGGTGCCCCCGACGCGGCCGTCTCCCAGCCTACGAGCGCGCTAGTCGGTAGGCGCGCCGTCACCGTTGCGGCGAGCGGCTGAAGCCCGCTTGCAGAAGTCCTTGCGGATAAGGACGAGGTCCTTCTCGTCGAGCTCCTCGAGGTCGAGCAATTCCTCGCGGGCACCTTCGAGCCGCAGAATGAGCTCATCGAGTTTGATCTGCATTGCGGCGGTGTCGCGGTTTTGACTGTTCTGAATGATGAAGACCATCAGGAAAGTGATGATCGTCGTCGATGTGTTGATCACGAGCTGCCAAGTATCGTTGAAGCCGAAAATCGGACCTGACGCAGCCCAAATCACAATCAGAGTCACAGCGCCAAAAAAGGTGACTGGTTTCCCGGTCCATGAGGCGACCGACTGGGCAACACGCGTGAACAAGGACGCCTTGTTGCCCTTGTGAATAATATGATCGTAGCTCGACATGACGCACCTCGATCCCGGACTCGCCGTTGATCCGGTAAAAGCCCTGAACCGCCCGAGCACTCACGAGTTCCACGCCTGGATTGAGGAATCCCTAGGCCGATGCGGCTCGCGAGCTTCGGTCATCTGGGGTGCTGGCCGAGCAGGAGAATGGAGAACCCGGTACCGATGATGATCGTGACCTTCAACGACAATGGCCCAGTCTGACAAGCGCTCACCGAGTCATGGCGGAACTCTGCCGTAACGCAGAGGAAGTCCTGCACTGCCCGATCTGCCAGTATCGTTCATCGGAACAAAATAGGAACTGAATGCTGATAGCATCGATGGCAATCCGCCAGCAGCGCCTGGTCGTTCGCGACCGCTCCGGTTTGATGGTGAGCGGCGCTATCAGGGAATATCGCGTGCCGGATACGATTAGGTTGAAACGCGGTGCAGGCGTTGGAACTTAGGAACGACCGCGTTGTTTCGTGACAACTCCTCCAAGCTGGACGGAGCAGTCTTGCTCGATTCAAGCCGTTTCCGCTTCGGCCGATAATCCCCGCTGCGCCTTAATCCCTCAGCTCAAAAAAGATTTTGCCGGCCCGAGGGGTCGCCGCCTCACGCCTAAGCAATGAAGGATAGACCTATGGCTCGTTCTTCCCGCGACGACAGCTCCAAGACCCAAGCCACAATCGGCAATGGCGGCGAGTTGCACCAGACAGCCTCTGCGCCCGATGCCCGGATCACCACCAATCACGGTGTCCCGGTCAGTGACAACCAGAACTCGCTGAAGGCAGGTGGTCGCGGTCCCACGCTGCTCGAAGACTTCGTCCTGCGTGAGAAAATCCAGCATTTCGATCACGAACGAATTCCTGAACGTATCGTCCACGCTCGCGGTTCGGCCGCTCATGGCTTCTTCGAACTGACGGAGTCGCTCGGCGATTTCACCCGCGCGAAGGTGCTGACCGAGGTCGGAGTCAAGACCGAGGTCTTCACCCGCTTCTCGACGGTCGCCGGCGGAGCAGGCTCGGTCGATACGCCCCGCGACGTGCGCGGCTTCGCGGTGAAGTTCTACACGAAGGAAGGGAACTGGGACCTCGTCGGCAACAATATCCCGGTCTTCTTCATCCAGGACGCGATCAAGTTTCCCGACCTGATCCATGCCGTGAAGATGGAGGCCGATCGCGGCTACCCGCAGGCCGCCAGCGCCCATGATACCTTCTGGGACTTCATCGGGCTGATGCCGGAATCGACCCATATGATCATGTGGGCGATGTCGGACCGGACCATCCCACGTTCGCTTCGGATGATCGAGGGTTTCGGCGTCAACACCTTCCGCCTGCTGAACGACAAGGACGAGCCGACCTTCGTCAAATTCCATTGGCGGCCGAAGCTCGGCACGCAGTCGACCTGCTGGGACGAGGCGGTGAAGCTCGCTGGCGCCGATCCTGACTACCATCGCCGCGATCTGCATGAGGCAATCGCCAAGGGCGACTTCCCGGAATGGGAATTCGGCGTGCAACTGCTCAGCCAGAGCGAAGCCGACGCGCTTCCCTTCGACATCCTCGACGCGACCAAGGTGATCCCGGAGGAGCTGGTGCCGATCCGCATGATCGGACGCATGGTGCTGAACCGCAACCCGAACAATTTCTTCGCCGAGACCGAGCAGGCCGCATTCCTGCCAACCAATATGCCGCCTGGCGTCGATGTCTCAGAAGACCCGCTCCTGCAAGGCCGGCTGTTCTCCTACCAGGACACGCAACTCTCGCGGCTCGGGACCGTGAACTTCCACCAAATCCCGATCAACAGAGCCAAGGGCTGCCCCTTCCAGAACTTGCAGCGTGACGGACATATGCAGACGCAAGTCTTCACCGGCCGCGCGAACTACGAACCGAACAGCCTTGCCGAGGCTGGCGAGGAGGGCGGCCCGCGCGAGGACCCTGTCGGCGGCTTCCGGACGGCGGCGATACCGGTCGAGCAGCATAAGGTTCGGCTGCGCGCGGAGAGTTTCGCTGACCACTACAGCCATGCTCGGCTGTTCTTCCGCTCGCAGAGTGAGATCGAGCAGGCCCACCTCGCGAGCGCACTCGTCTTCGAGCTGTCGAAGGTCACGCTGGAGCATGTCCGCAACCGCGTGATGTCGAACCTCGTCAATGTCGACGAGACGTTGGCGCAGCGCGTTGCAGACGGGCTCGCCATGCCTCTCCCGAAGGGTTCGAAGCCCGCAGCGATCCCGATGGACATGGAGCCGTCGCCCGCACTCCGCATCGTCGGCAAGTACCCCGAGACCCTGAAGGGCCGGACTGTCGGTATACTTGTCTCTGATGGGGCGGACGGTGCCATGATCGCCTCCGTCAAGGCCGCCGCCGAAGGCGACGGCGGAGCGGTCAAAATCGTCGCGCCGAAGATCGGCGGTGTGAAACTCAAGGATGGGAAGACGCTCAAGGCCGACGGCCAACTCGCGGGCACACCGTCCGTGCTCTTCGACGCGGTCGCCATCATTCTGTCCGAAGCTGGCTGCGACGTATTGATGAAGGAAGGCGCGGCAATCGATTTCGCCAAGGACGCCTTCGGGCATCTCAAGGCGATCGGCTACAGTGCCGAAGCCAAGCCGCTGCTCGACAAGGCCGGAGTCCAACCGGATGACGGCATCGTCGCGCTCGGCGAGACCGCCGAAGCGTTCCTGCGCCCGGCCCGCACGCGGCAATGGCTTCGGGAGCCGAATGTTCGAATGTTGGCGTAGTGCTCGGCCGACCGCACCTCGCGATCCGGCAGCCCGCCCCTTTACTTCGGTGAGCGAGCGAGACTTTCGATCGGTGTCTATCGTGTTAGCCGATCGAAGGGGACCTTCAGACAGAGCGTCAATCCCTCGGCTTCCCATTGCCGATCAATCGTTGCCCCGAGACCGCCCAGTGTCGCTTTTTCCAGCTTGCTTCCAAAGCCCGATTGGGTGGGCGCACTGTCAATCCCCGGCCCACCGCGTTCGATCCAGACAAGCGCCAGCATGTCGCCTTCGCAAGCGAGATTTACAGACAGGCGCCCATCTGGAGAGGACAAAGCGCCGTATTTGGCGGCGTTAGTTGCAAGTTCGAGCAAGACTAGGGCAAGCGCGGTCAAGGCTGAACCCCGGATGGAGATGTTTGAACCGGTGACCTCGAGAGCCTGGTGATGCTCCGCCTCATACGGCGACAGGATCGCTCTCACCAGGCTAACGAGGTCGGTCGATGCGCTCTCGCCATCTGCCTCACCCGAGATGGTAAGGGCATGAGCCCGCGCCAAAGCTGTGAGCCGCTCGCGGAGTTTTTGGGTAAGTTCTTCCACGGAAGTCGCGGAGCGCGCGCTCAGTGAAATCAGTCCTCCGGTCAGTGCGAAGAGATTTTTGATGCGGTGGTTCATCTCGCGCATCAGGAGAGCTTGTTGCTCCTGGGCCTGAACGCGGTCGCTAATATCGCGCGCAATTTTGGATGCGCCCACGATCACGCCATCCTCGTCGCGGATAGGCGAGACGGTCAGCGCCACATGAATGAGCGACCCGTCCTTGCGCCGGCGCTGGGTCTCGAAGTGGTCAGTGCGACGACCTTCGCGAACCCCACCGATGATCATGTCCTCTTCATGCAGGCGATCGTCGGGGATCAGCATGATGATCGGGCGCCCGATCGCTTCGCCGGCGGTATATCCGAACAGGCGTTCGGCGCTGGCGTTCCAGCTCGTAATCGTACCGTCGAGTGACTTGCTCACGATGGCGTCGTCGGAATGGGCCACGATCGCCGCGAGCTTCGCGCTTGCCTCATGCGCGATCCGGCGGACCTCGGACTCCCGCCGCGCTTCGACGAGAAGAGCAGCATTGTCGATGGCAATGGCGGCGTGAGCGGCGATAGCCATGACGATCTCTTCCGCCTCTTCGTCGAACTGCCCGGGCTCGTCGTGCGCGATGAAGATGCCGCCATGCACGGTTCCCGTTCGCGATATGACCGGGACCGCCAGATAACTGACGACGGGCAAATGGCCGGGGGGCATTCCGAAATGTGGTCCGCTCAGCCCGTATCGAGGATCCTTGCGGATATCGTCCGATCGAACCACGCCAGTTCCGTCGAAAGTCGGGGCGAAAACCGCGGTCTTACGGGGCATCTCGAAGTCGGCAAAGGCCGATCTGGGCACGCCCGACAGCGTGTAGAGGCTGTAGATTTCGCCTTTGTCGTCAACCTGATTGTAAAAGAAGGCGCCGAATTTTCCGCCGGACCATTAGGTTGCGGCATCCGTTACGATGCTGACCAATTGCGCAAGATCGAATTCTCCAGCCACGGCACGCGCGATGCGGCTGAACATGCGCAAACGTTCGATCTCGGTGGAACGGGCATTCGTGCCTGTGCCAGCTTTACTGTTCAACCGTATTCCCCCAACCAACCTCAGCGCCGGGCGGGCCAAACGATGTCATATCCGATTGATCAGTAGCACGTCATTCGACGAAGCAGACTATCATTGAATGCTTCGGCTCCTTCTCGCTTCAAATGGTGCACGGTCTGATCAACGGGGATCCGAACGGGCGATCAATCAACGATCAATCATTAGCAGCGAGGCTGGTTTGCCTGGTTTCCTGGGCGCGCTCTACGGATTTTGCCGCCCTCCGTGCGGCACGCAATTCTTCGATCGTCGCCTGCCACCATCCGCGCTGGAAGGCATCCGGTGTGGTCGGACGTCGCGCAGGCCAGGCCCTGACGAGCTCTTCATGCGTCGGACGCCGCCACGAGGCCCAGACCAGATCGTCGAATAGTTCTGAGCTCCAGGGGTAATGCCGGATACCGGTTTCCTTAGGCACCAGCTCTCCTGTCACCTCTAGGATGACGAGTGGCCCTTCGTGGGACATGAGCACTCTGTCGAGCGGCGGCAGCTCGCTCGCCGGGACGGGATAGCGCCGCCGCCGGCGCTCGGAGGCCGTCGCCTTGGTGTCCTCGTATTCAGGAGCGGACTTCGCTGCCTCGCGCCGTTGCCTTCGAGCTTCCGGCTCGCTGCGTTCGGCGGCAGCTTCGATCACCGGCCAATTTTTGCGCAGTTCATCAACCGATCGGTATGGAACGTGCCAAGCCTTGTCCTCGCCATTCCACCAGGCCCAGGGGACAGCGCGCAACTCGTCAACAACGGTTCGCGAGTACGGTGTGCGCACGATCAGCTCCCCCTCTGCTTCCAGATAAGGACTGATGATCGGCTCGAACGAGAAGGAATCGCGACCGCGCTCGTCGGCCACGTCGAATGCACTCGGCAGCTCGCGGACGAGCCATCGTGCTGCGCGGAGCATCGCTGTCGTTCCCGGCAACCTCCATGCAGATAACTGATCGCTCCAACGGGCTCGTGGAAAAGCTTCCCGGAAACGCTCAGCGACTGCGGCATCGAACGGGAAAGAGACGATCGCGCCCGGGCCTTCGTCGTCGTCCCGGATTGCGATGTCGTTGTGCTCGCGCGTAGCCATGGTCCTCCGGTCTCGCAACGATGGCCGGCTCGGTAAAGCCTGTGCTACTCAATGAACCGCACGGTTGTGCCGGGCCTGACGAGCTGCGCCAGTTCTTCTGCATCCCAATTCGTAAGCCGGACACAGCCATGCGATGAGGCCTTGCTGATCTTCGAAGGCTCCGGCGTACCATGAATGCCAAAGGTCGGCTTCGATAGCTCGATCCAGACCGTTCCGACCGGGTTGTTGGGCCCTCTGGGAAGCACCAAGCGGCGCTGGTTTTTGCCCTGCTGAAAATTCTTGACCGGGTCGTAGTGATAGGTCGGATTCTTCACGACCCGAATGACCTGCAACTCGCCCTCAGGCGAAGGAGTGTGTTCGCTGCCGATGGTCGCGGGATAGAGGGCGATCACCTTTCCCGCCGCGTCCATCGCGCGAACCATGCCCCTCGCCTTGTCTGCCTCGACCGTCACAACTTCTCCCGAGGGTAAGGCTCGCGTGACCGAGAGGACGTGAATTGCCTCACCGCGCTTCCGATAGTGGATTCGCGGGTTGAGCGCCCTGAGGAGTCCTTCGCTCATGTGAAAACGCTCGGCGAACATCTCCTGCACATTTTTGTACCCGAGCCGCTTCATTCGGGCCTGACGGGCGTAGTCGTGAGGAATGCGCCTCACAAACGGGGTTTTGATATCCGCCTTTTTCACATCGTAGTCTGAGACGATGTCCGCGCTGACATCGCCTTTGAGCGCCTGCCAGGTCGGTGCATCGATTATCTCGCCGGTTCCGAGATTTTCGCGGCGGCGGAACTGGTCGATGGCCTTCCGATAATTGTCGCCGTCGAGCCCGTCGATCTCCCCGGGAGAAACGCCCTGGCGAGCCAATAGGACCTGAGCCTTGACGATCGCGGCGTTGGCGCGCGTAACCTTGCCTTTCGTGGCAGCAGGGCGACCGGAACGGTTTACCTCCTCGGCGGTCAGAGCTTGTGCGGCTGCAGGCGCCAGCAAGACGCTCCCACAAACCAGGGTGGCCATTAGTTTCTTCAGCGACTCGAAAGCGGCTCGCGACACAGACGACACAGACGACACAGACATCACCGTTGCTCGATCCATGATGCGGCAACGTGATGTTTAGCCTCGGAGTTCCTTGACGGCAGGGCGCATTTTGCAGCCCACCATCGCCGCGCCGGCTCCGGCAACAAAGCAACGCCGATCCATTATTCCGCAGCCCCGGACCACCCTTCCTTGCCTCCGCAGCCGGAGCGGTCAGCTTGATGAGATCGCCTTCGACTCTGATCACGAGACCCAGATCGATATTGTGGTGGGCGCCGCCGGATTCCGTGTCATTCGCCTTGAGCTTTATGAGTTGGCCGCTCGGGGCATCGACGGATCCAACACACCCTCCCTCGGAGCCCAGCAAGCGCTGGCCTTGAACTGTTCGACAAACTGTGACCTCCGCTTGGACATTGCGGCAACGAACACTCGACGCAATGGCCCAGTCTCGCCGGCCAAGTCATCCACGAAAAAGTCCGGCCTCGCGAAGCGGGGCCGGACCTTGGCATAGATCACCAGTGTTTGAGCCTGGGAAGTGATCCGTCATTCAATGACCTGAATGATCCTTCGGGACTGCGGCTCGACGATCACCGTCCGGTCGTTGACGACCGTATACCGATAGCCCTTGGTGCCGAACTCGGACGGCACTTCGCGATAGGTCACGCCGCTCTCGGGCAATACCGCTCCAACCCGAACGTCTTCGCGGTAGGTGTAGGACGGCACTTCGTTGGCGCGCACGTAGGTCTTGAAGCGCGGCGTTGCGTCGCCGGCGATCCCGCCAACGACCGCGCCGCCCACACCGCCCACAACCGCGCCGACCGGGCCCCCGACAATCGCGCCTCCCACTGCCCCCGTCGCGGCACCCGCCGCCGCGCCACCGCGCGCACCTTCCGGGTTCTGTGCATGAGCCAGAGCGGGAGCCATCAGAACCGCCGCGATCACAAGGTACTTCTTCATGGGTTCGTCTCCTTGTAAGCCCCCCGACTACCGAGACAACTTGAGTGGCTGTCGCCTGTTCCACGGCCCTGGCGCCCAGACGATCCAGCCAGACAACGCGGAAGGCTGAGCTGATGCTGACTTGCGTTGGCCAGCTACAGTGCTGATCTCAGGCTCATGGAGCGCATCAGAGTGATCGACCTGGAGACGGCCGGCGAGGGGCCGCACGATGTCTGCGAGGTCGGCTGGCAGGATGTCGCTATCGGCGCGGACGGCCGGTGGGAGCTCACCGAAGAGCGCGGTGCTCATCTGGTGAGCCCCGGCAGGCCGATCTCCCCAGACACGATGGCGGTGCACCACATTCGCGACGGGGACGTGGCTGGAGCGCCGTTCTGGAAGGAGATCGCACCCTCCGTCCTACGCCCGGCTGGCGGCCTCGCCGCGCTGGCGGCGCACCGCGCGGCCTTTGAACAACGCTTCTGCCGGCCCGGTCTATCCGGGGGCGCGCAGTGGATCTGCACCTGGAAATGCGCCTTGCGGCTCTGGCCTGACCTGCCGCGCTTCTCGAACCAGATGCTTCGGTACTTGCGCAGGCCCGCTGGGCTCGTTCACGAGGTCGGGCTGCCCGCGCACCGAGCCATGCCTGATGCCTACGTCACGGCGCACCATTTGCGCGACATGCTGAACGAGGCCTCGCTTGCCCAGTTACTCGCCTGGAGCAGCGAGCCCGGCCTTCTGCCCCGCGTGCCGGCTGGTCCGGACCGCGGGAAGAGCTGGAATCTGGTGAGCGCGGTCTCGCTGCGGGAGCTGGCCGCCAGTCGCGACGCCGATCTCCGCTTCACCGCCCTGACTGAGCTCCGACGGCGCGAGGCAGATTTTTCCGAACCTGCTGTCCCGGCGCAGGCGAAGCTGCTCTAAGTCGCGGCCGCTTGGCCTCCGTCGCCGGACAACACGCCGAGGCGCAGGCGATCAACGGAAAAGGAGGGCCGGCGTGACCAACCCGGCGGCGATTACGATGACGACAAGCGTTCTCAGCCAGACGGCGCGGGTACGGGGTGAGAAGATCCAAGAACTCTGCATGCTTTTACGACGCCACTGGCCGACGTTAGCGGAACGCCACATCCAGCCGTGAAGAGTGGCCGCGGGTCAATATCGGAGCGCGCCCGCATAGGGGGTGTCCCTGCCGGTCGTTGCTCTCGCACCGCGGTCGGATGAAAGCTCCCGGAGGCTGGCTTCCCCTCGGACAACCTCGAGGGCCTGCTCTGCGCGCCTTCCCCTCAGAGGATACCGCCCTAACACCCTGTTTTCGGAATGGAGCAACCTTCTTGGCGGTACTCTCATCCCCGTTCACTCCCCACTTCCCATCATCGGCCGCTGATCGACCGAACCATCGACGCGCGAGCGGGTTGCGTTCACACGGAGGACTACGCGGATGAAGGCCGACGACTTTTCGGGGATGCTGCCCGCTTTCCAACCACGGGATTTCTTCACCGGTCGGATGGTCGGCTGGGCGATGCTCGAAGGCCCCGTGGGTGCTTTGAAGCGACGAGCCTCACTGAGGGCAGCCGGTCGGGAGCTGCCCGACGGGGCATTCGCGTTCTCGGAAATGTGGACGTTCGACGATGGCCAGGTCGATGAGCTGCGGTGGCTGATAAAGCCGGTCGGCGGCGGCAAACTCGAAGGCTCGGAGCCATCCTTAGACGGCACGGCAGAGGGGTGCGCGTCCAGCTGCGCTTTCCACTGGGTCTTCACCCGCAACGTTCCCGGCCTGAACGGCGAGACCACGAAGCTGAACTTCGAAGACTGGTTCTTCCGAATAGATGAGAGCGGGACGATGGTGAAGGACACAGCCGGCCGACTAGGCCTGCCGTTTCTCACGGCTGTCGTGACCTACCAGAAGCTGTAGCGGAGCTGTCCGCATGCCGATCGGCAAGACACTTCTCCAAAGACCGTTCAAAAAGGTTGGGGTGCGCGTTGTTGTGATGATCGCGTTCAAGCAGCGCTTTTCCGAAGAGGGGTGAATGGGGGACCTTACCGAAAACGACGCCGCGCTCGTTGCGCGCCTCCTCGAAATCATCGCGAGCGAAGGATTGGTGAGCCGCGACAAACTGGACCTTAGCGCAGAGGTCGAGGACATCGGGCTTGAACTGGATGATCTGACCCTCATCGGGAACGCGATCGAACGCGAGTTCGACTGCGACATGCTACCGGACGAGGAGATGCAGGCCTGCACGACGGTTCGGCAACTCGTAGCACTGATCGGCCGTAGGCTGCAGGAGCGAGCCGCGGATCCATCGGAACGGGCACCATGACGAAGTCGCGGCAGTTGAAATCGGCTTTCGCCCATTCGCTGGACCAAGCTCTGCGTTACACACACTATTGACTCGGCCGCGCTTAGGCGAGCGGCGAGCGCATTCCTCCAGCGCTATTCGGCGTCTGGGTTCCTGCCATGGCGCCTGTCCAGCACTCGCATAAGCGGCGTGACCGTTATTCCGTGCATCACCACCGACATGAAAATCGTCAGTCCGACGATCGACCACAGGCGAGCCTCGCTGTCGACCTCGCCGATGTGGTTGAGGCCGTAGGCGAGATAGTAGACGGAGCCGACACCTCGGATACCGAAGAAGGCGATGGTCGCTTTCTCGGCCTTGCTCGCGTTGTGGCCCCAAAGCCCGATCAACCCAGCGACCGGGCGGATCACGAGCAGGATCACGAGCGAGGTCGCGACTTCCAGCCATCCGAGAGGGGCCAGCAGCCCGCTCACCAACGCGCCTCCCAGGAGCAGAAGAAGCGCCATCATGGCTAGGCGCTCAACCTGTTCGGTGAGCTCGTGCATATTGAGCTGGAAATCGTGATCCCTGTCGGCATGGCGGAATGTCAGGGCTGTCACGAAGACGGCGAGAAAACCGTAACAGTGAAGCAGCTCGGTCAGCCCATATGAAACGAAGGTGGCCGAGATCGCGATCAGCCCGTCGCCCGTCCGAGCGAATTTCGCCTTTGCAGGGGCGTGAAAGGTCAACCACCCGAAGGCTTTCCCCACGACGTAGCCTCCCACGCCCCCTACGCCGATTTCCCAGAGAACATTGTAGGTTAGCCATTCGATCAGCCACGGTTTTCCGGTCGATGTCGCTAACGAGAGGGCGATGGCGAGGTGAACGAACGGAAAGGCAAAGCCGTCGTTCAAGCCCGCTTCCGAGGTCAGGCCGAAGCGTACCTCGTCCTCTTCACCAGACCCCGGCGGCCCGACTTGGACATCGGCAGCTAGCACAGGATCGGTCGGCGCCAGCGCGGAGCCCAGTAGCAACGCCATTGTCCACGACAGGCTGAGCCACCAGCCTGACAAGAGGGTAATCGCGGCGATGCTGAGCGGCATGGTGATCGCGATCAGCCGCCACGTAATCCCCCAGGTCCTGAAGTTGAACACCCGATCCAGCTTCAGGCCCGCGCCCATGAGCGCGATGATGACCACGATCTCCGAGAGGCGCTCTGTGATCCGCGGGTAGCGCATAGGCAGTGGGTCCAGTGAGACCCAAGGAAGAGAGAAGATTGCCGCGCCCAAGCCGAGGCAAACGATAGGGAGAGAGAAAGGCAGCCGCCGCAGGGCCAATGGCAGCCAAACGACGAGTGCGACGAGCACCCCCACACCCGTTAAGACGAGGATATAGGGGTCGGGAGCGAGGTCAGGCTTGAATTGCATGGTAATCAAACCTGCGGCCCGTCGGATCGATCCCGCGCGATCGAAGCTCGCCGCCTTTCCTTTATCCAGCCGGAGAGCGCCGGGAATTCGAGGGCACCGTCGACGCGGCCCGAGCGCCGCGAGCGCGATGCGTCGACGCACCCGTTCCCGGTTAGGTGGCCAGCTTCCCGGTGGCCATTTCGATTTCTGCGACGAGGCCGGAAGCGCGCCAGTCGAACTCCATGCGGGCCCCGAGCTGGGATTTGGCCGCGCGGTCGACGAGCAGGCTCCCGAAGCCCTGCCGTTCGGGATTGCCCACGATTACAGGCCCGCCTTGCTCCTCCCATCGCAGCAGGACGCGCTCGCCGGCAGCCTGAACGGTCACCCGCACCTTGCCGGCATCGGTAGAAAGAGCTCCGTGCTTGACGGCGTTCGTGGCGAGTTCGTGGAAAACGAGGGCGATGGCGGTCGACGAGGACTGGCCCACTTCGACATTGTCCCCGTGGACCTCGATGCGGCTCTTCGCGCCGCCGTTGTACGGCGCGACCAGACGGCCGATCAGGTCCGAGAGTATGTCGGGTGAATGGTCGCCGACTTTGTCGAGGACGATGCTGTGTGCCCGGCTGAGGGCCGAGATTCTTCCGACGATTTCCTCGGCGAAGCCAGCCGCTGCCGGCTCCTCCCGCGCAGCCATCGATATCAGGCTGCCGATCACGGTAAAGATGTTGCCGATGCGATGCTGGAGCTCGCGGGCAATCAATTCGCGCTGCTCCTCCGCAATGCGGCGCGCGGTGATATCGATATGGGCTCCAATGAGCTTGATTGGCTTCCCGGCATCGTCGCGATGGATCTCTGCCTTGGCCAAGATCCATCGCAACTCCCCGTCCGCGGGCCGAATGATCCTGTATTCGGCCTCGTACTCGCAGTCGGAACCGAAAACGCTGCGATGGAAGTGGCTGACGATGCGCTCACGGTCCTCCGGGTGAATCCGCGCGACCCACGCCTCGTGGGTTTCGTCCGCCGCTTCCGGCGGCAGGCCGTGAACCGCGAGATATTCCGGCGAGCGCTTATTGCGAAACGCCCCCTCGCGGAGGTCGACCTCGAGGCCCCCGATCTGGCCGATGCGCTGAACGCGCGCGAGCTCGGCCTCGCGCGAGCGCAATTTCCTGAGGGCCTCTTCTAGCGGCAAATTGGCCCCCCTGCTTAAACTCACATTCGCCTCGGTAACCGCCGCAGCTGCCCTTTGCCACCGTTTTCTTGCGACGCGACACTCGGTTCTCTCGAAGAGGCCTTCCAAGAGTCGGCTGCTTGCCGCAGGTGAAAGCTGCATTGCGACGCGGAGCCCCGCGTGAGCCAGCGAACCATGCACTGAACCTCTTTCCCCCTCGGTGGAACCAAAGAGAAGCGGCTGGGTTGTCTGCCGTCTGGACAGGGCTTTCTGCAAAATGGCGCAAACGCTGGTCGTGTGCCGGGTGGGCACGCAGTGGGCATTCCGCGATGTGACCGGAGCGTTCTACGGGCATTCCTCTGAACTGCATTCCACCATGGAATTCGCGCAGCACATGGCTGCGCGGGCGGGTAGCCATGTCGTCCTCAGCGCAGAGGCAGACGAGGCGCTTCGCTCCTCTACATGTTCCAAGGCGGTTGACTCCGGAGGGGCCGCCGAGAAAAAATCTCGTCCTCGTTTCGGATCGCTATGGGCGCGCCTTGGACAAGCGCGGCGGAGAAAGTGAAACCGACAGTCGACGCATACACGGTCGCTCTGCCTTGGTACGAGCGCGAGGACTTCGGGCGGCTATGGGATCTCGCGCATGACAAGGCCGAGATGCCGAAGGATTATGACGACTGGCACGCCGCTGCAACGAGGGTCATCAACGAATGGTTGGCTCGTGGAAGGGCGCTTGAGATCGTCACGGTAAAGCCGGACGAGTTCCTCTCGTGGCTCGACGCGCAGGGACTTCCGAATACGGCCGCCTCACGCTTGAAGTACGTCGAGGAGCGAGCATCGGGAGTTCAAGGTCCTTCCCCCAGCGGCACGCCTCAGCGCTAGCTGAACCTGGCGCCGTCGCTGCATTAGTATCGGACTCGACACTGTTGTTCCCCGAACGCGGCGACCTGTGCGTAAGGTCAGCCGGAGACCCTCGCGATACGATTGGGGACACCATCCAGGCCCCGCTGCCCGCAGAAATGGCACATCGGAACTAGTAGCCTCGCGATCCATTGATCCGCTCAAGGGAGGATCGAATGGCAGATGACAGGACCAACCGCGGCTACCGGGACCGCTCCCGCATCGATGTGAGTGAAGACTGTGAAGTCCGCTACTGGACCGACAGGCTCGGCGTGTCCAAATCGCAGCTTGAGGAAGCAGTCCGAAAGGTCGGCCCCACGGCGGAAGCCGTGGAAACCGAACTTCGCAGGAAGACCCTGGCGGCCGGTCCGTGAACGAGACTCTCACGATCCGCAGACTGGGTGACGACTGGCTCATTTGCGAGCCCGGCTCGCGCACCCGCATTGTCTCGCCCGGCAGCGGCGTGGTGGAGCGCATCGTGGCCGACTGGAACGCAGAGGAGACGAAGCCTGTGAATATTGAATCGATCGCGGCCTACGAAGCGGCGGCGGCCAAAATCCACCAGCTTGCCGATGCCATAGAAGGGTCGCCGGAGGCGGCTGAGTTGGCTGCTTTGGTCGAGGCGGTGAAGGATTGGGAGGAGCGCTGGCAGGGCGCTGGGGCAACGTCAGCCCCCGGAAACTACAAGACGCCCGCGCGGCCGGGCCAGCCAGGCAATGAGCGTGAAGAGAGGCAAGGCCCCAATCCCCGCTCAGCCCACTCCAGCGGTCCCCATCCGCCATACGACGTCAACGATCAGGAGGGCGCGGCAGCGGAAAAGCACGCCGCGGGGGCCTCAGATCACCAGGAGTCGGCTGCGCCCGCCAATCGCCCGAGCGGAAACATCAGGTCGACGTAGCACGAGCGAACGGCCATCTCACATGACAACGCATCCAATTCGGACCTTCGAGGAACTCGCGCTGGCCTTGAAGCGGTTCGAGGAGCTGTTCGGAGCCGCCGAAGGGTCTCCCGCGGCAAGCGAGCTGCGGAATGTGTCCGCCCGCCTCAGGAGCTTCGAAGATAGAGTCGCGGCCGGACTGGCGGCTCAAAACACCCGATCGCGGTGCACGCTCGATCGCTTGTCAGCCTACTGTCAGAAGCCAGCGAACTCGCCGTAGCCGCAATGCCATCGCCAGACCCCCCGTATCCCCCCAGGCCAAACCATACCTCTGACGAGGCGGGCGTCAGCGAACTACGCGTAGACAGGCTTGAAAGCGCCGGGCTACTGGCGGAGCGCCTCATCTCCCTCTGCCTTGCGAGAAAGGAGCGCGTTGTGGTGGCGGAATCGTGCACCGCCGGCTTGCTCGGCCAGACGCTCGCATGCTGTTTCGGCGCTGCGACTGCATTCGAGGGCGGTTTCCTGACTTACACCAAGGAAGCCAAGTCGCAGATGCTGGGTGTACCGAGGGATTTGCTTAGGGGCTGCACCGCGGTTCACCGCCGCGTGGCGGTCTCAATGGCCGAGGGTGCGCTCGCTCGGAGTCCCGGCACGGTCTCTCTGTCGGTTACCGGGATTACCGGCGACGCGCCAGACAAGGATGGCAACCCAATCGGTCGCGTGATTGTAGGTTGCGCGACCGCGGCAGGGACACAGACAATCCACTGCGAGTTCGGACGACTGAATCCGTCCGCGCTCAATCAGTTGGCGGTCGCTGCCGCCCTCGCGTTCGCCTTACACCAACTCGGAGACGAAAGCGTCTCTCCGGTCTTCTAGACTTTCGCGCTGTCGCGGTTGCCCTCGAATTGGTCCGTGCCCTGCAGGGCCGACAGCCAGTGCTCCCGTCGCGGCACCCACAACTCGTACTGGGGGGTAAGCGTGCTCGGAGCTTCGTCGAGGGAACCGATGCGGATCTCGATCTCGTTGCTGCCATCGCTGGACGCGAAGAGCGTCGACCCGCAACTTGGGCAAAACGTCCGGTGATCGGTCGAACTAGTCCACTGACTGGTCTGGCCCGTCACTCGAACCGCGTCGCTTGGCCATACCGCGAAGGTCATAAAAGCCGACCCCGTCTCGCGCCGGCAAGTCTGGCAGTGACAGAGGCCAGTCCTGGTCGGCTTACCGGCCGCCCGGTAGCGCACCGCGCCGCAATTACAGCCGCCGCTCCTTACCACCGCCATCGGCGCTACTTCTTCACGACCGGCCGGCCCGGGTCGATCGGGCTCCACGAGGCGGATGGCTTCCGATCGCCGTCCTCCGCCGCGGGAGGAGTCTGTTCAGCCGGTTTGGGCTGCCCAGCCGCAGGTGTGCCCGAGCCGGGCCGAGGCCTGCTGTCCATCGCTCGCCGGGGTTGGCCGACTGTGTCGTCCTTGGGCTTGGACATTGCGCTTCCTCCGCGTGGTATGAGCGAAGAATTGCGGACGCTTTGTTTGGTTCCGCGAGAAGCAGGAGGCCTAGGACGGCTTCGTGCCTCGTGAACTCTTTCGGCGGCAAGATCGGGGCATCGCGTGCCTCCGCCATTTCAAGACCGATCAGCGTCTCGCCCTGGGGATCGGGCGAAACGTCAGACAGTTGCGGCAAGGCAAGAAACTGGACCCGCTCAGATGCCTGAAATCTCGCCAAGGGCGTGAGGAACAGCGGGCATCCCCGAGGTGTTGCGATCTCACCGTCACCATCGGGATCGCAGCATGGAAATCCGCGTCGGCTACCGCATTGAGATCACCACGACGCAGCCTCTGTCGTGCATGACGCTGCTCGACCCACACCCCAGCCGCGGGGGCGATCTGGTCGGCGCCCCGACGCCCCGAGTCACGTCGCTTGTCGACGGCACGGACGTGCCGGTCCGCGAATACACCGACGGGTTCGGGAACAGGTGCCGGCGGCTCATGGTGCCCACGGGCGGCGCACTCTTCACAAACGACATGATCGTTCGTGATGCCGGCGTCCCCGACCAGTGGGACAAGGACGCGCCAGAGGTCCCACCGGACGACCTCCCGTCCGAGGTCATCGAATACATGCTGTCCAGTCGGTACTGCGAGGTCGACGAGTTGTCGGCCACGGCATGGAGCCTGTTCGGCAACTTCGCTCCTGGCTGGAACCGCGTCCAGCAGATCTGCAATTACGTCAACGCGCAGATTAGGTTCGACTACCAGTTCGCCAGGAACACTCGCACCGCCGCGCAGGCGATGAATGAGCGCGTCGGCGTCTGCCGTGACTTCACACACCTCGCCATCGCGCTATGCCGGGCCATGAATATTCCCGCCCGCTACTGCAACGGATTCCTCGGCGATATCGGCGTTCCCCCCGACCCCGCGCCGATGGACTACAACGCCTGGTTCGAGGCGTATCTCGGCGGCAAGTGGTACGTTTTCGACGCGCGCCACAACATGCCGCGGATCGGTCGCATACTGGTGGCGCGAGGGCGGGACGCTGCCGACATCCCCATGATCCACACCTTCGGGCCTCACGTGCTCCAGCGCTTCGAGATCGTAACCGAGGAGGTCGTCACCGCCGCGGCGTGATCCGGAACATCCCAATCAAGGTGGAGTTGAATCCCACGACGCCGCGCAGGCGGCAACGTTATAGGAGATGCCCCCATGGGTAGCACGACCGACAAGATCAAGGGCATGGCCAACGAGGCCGCCGGTAACGTCAAACAAGCCGCGGGCAAGGCGATGGACAAGCCCGGGCTGCATGCCGAAGGCGTGGCGCAGGAGCGCAAGGGCGAGGCCCAGCAGGCGCTCGGCAAGGGCAAGGAAGCTGTGAAGAACGTCGTCGACAAAGCCTGAGCGGCTACGACTTCACAAATGGGCGGTCGCCGAAAAGCGCCCGCCCTTTTTCTTTTGAAGCCTCGGCGAGGGCATCGCCGAGGCTTCGCAGCATCAAGCGGCCTTCGCCACGGCGGCGCTGTTGGCCGGACCGCCGAGCTGCGTCAGCGTCTTGTCAGTCTTCGTTTCCTCGGCGAGGGTTGCGTCCAGGAGCTTCACTGCATCCTTGTGGCCAAGCTGCTGCGCCCACGCTTTAAGCGTGCCGTAGCGGGCCATCTCGTAGTGCTCGACAGCCTGCGCGGACGCTACCAGGCCGGCGTCGATCGCGGGGCTGTCGCCGTAATCCTCGATGACCGCCTTGCCTTCCTCGATGATCCCGAGAATTGCGTCGCAGGTCTTGCCGCGCGGGGCCTTGCCGATCAGTTCGAAGACCTCCGCGAGGCGCTCGACATGGCCCTCGGTTTCCTCGCGATGGGTTTCGAAGGCCTTCTTGAGCTCTGCGGACTGCGCCGCTTTCGCCATCTTGGGCAGGGTCTTCAGGATCTGCTTCTCGGCGTAATAGACGTCCTTGAGCATGTCGTGGAACAGGTCGTCGAGCGGCTTCGGGGTCGTGGCCATGGTCATTCTCCGGCGATGGGTGGGTGGTTGAGGCCAAACGGGCGCCAAGCCCTCGTGTTCCTTCCCCTTTGAGGGCTGGGCGTTGGAACTTTGGTGGGCAACTTGCCGTTTGGTTGTGCATCGCGGCAAACGCCGCCGGCATCCTGATGGAGACCATCATGAAGAAGCTGCTTATCGCAACGTTGATCGCCTCCGCGACGTCCTTCGCCGCCATGGCCCAGACGTCGACGACATCACCCATGCCGGCGCCCAAGGCCGATGCCGACAAGAACGCCCCGCTGCCCGGTGCCAACAGCTTCACCGAGGGCCAAGCCAAGAGCCGCCTGGAGTCGAATGGCTATTCCAACGTCGGCGCCCTCAAGAAGGACGACAACGGCGTGTGGAAGGGAACGGCCACTCATTCCGGTGCGCAGGTCAATGTGACCGTCGACTATCGCGGCAACATCACCCGCAACTGATCCGTGCCGCTCGCACCCCGAACTTTGGAGAACGACATGACCCGAACCCTGACCCGATCCTACGATAACCACGCCACCGCCCGCTCGGTCGTCGAGCAGCTGGAGGCAGCCGGCGTTTCGAGCAGCGCCATCAGCCTCGTGGGCCGAGATGGCGACACCGGTGAGAACAATGCCGCAGAAGGCGCCGGCATCGGCGCTGGCGTCGGCGGCGCCGCTGGCCTGCTGACTGGTCTCGGACTTCTTGCGATCCCGGGCGTTGGTCCCGTCGTCGCAGCCGGCTGGCTCGCATCCACGGCGGCGGGCGCCGTCGCCGGTGCTGCCGCCGGCGGGCTGGTCGGATCCTTCGTGAAGGAAGGCCACGACGAGGACGAGGCCAACTACTACGCCGAGACGGTTCGCCGCGGCGGCTCGGTGGTCTCCGTCCGGACCGAGCCGGAGCACGAGGCCACCGTGCAGGCAATCCTCGACGGGGCTACGCCGATCGACCGCTCGACCCGTGAGGCCGACTACCGTGCCGGCGGCTGGTCGCGCTTCGATGAGAACGCCGATCCGTATGTCCGCGACGCCACGGCGGCCGGGCGCGTGCCGCCAGCGGTCATCTGAGCGAACCGCCCGCGTATGATTGATGGCCCCGGTGATGCCGGGGCCTTTCCGTTGGCAGGGCGTCGGTGACAATGGAGTTGATGCGGCTATTACCGAGGATCCGTTTTGATCCAGCACATGAGGCGCGGAACTCCGCGACGAAGCCGATCTCTGGATAGCTTGTTCAACGCCAAGATAAGATCCGGACTGTTTTGGGTCATGCTCGTCGGTAGGCGCGTGCGCCTGGAAAGCTATTTGCAGCTGACCGGCGCATTGGCAGGAGGCGTTCTGGGCGCGCTGGTCGATGCCGGTGTACCGGCGAATGACGCCGAACGTCACGCCAGCGAATACGCGCTGGGTCGGTCTGTGGTCTCCGTGCGTGTAGAAGAGCCCGACGTCGCGCTGGCAACGCGGATCATGGATGCCGCAATGCCTGTCGAAGCGGGTGAAGATCCTCAAGCCGACCTCGCCAAGGTCGTGTCCTGACGCCCATTCTCGGCCGCAAAGCGTCCGAGGGAACTAGTCTTGGCCGAGACGGTTCGACGACAAAGCGCTGGGGGGCGATTGGCTGGCGGCAGCGCCGCGGCCCGACCCAAGGAATGTCGAATGTCCGTCAAAGATGCCATGATCCACGAAGACGGTCTTCCGGGGCATGAATCCGCCCTGACACCGAAGCCCGTCTGGGAGCCGCGTTATCCGGGAAGCGGTCGCCTCAATGGAAAGGTCGCGCTCATCACGGGAGCGGACAGCGGCATCGGCCGAGCGGTTGCCGCGCTTTACGCTCGTGAAGGGGCGGACGTCGCCATCGTCTACCTGAGCGAACATGACGATGCCAAAGAGACGGTGCGCATTGTTGAGCAGGAGGGTCGGCGAGCCATCGCGATCGCTGGCGATATTGGCGAGAAGGCGTTCTGCAGCGCCGCTGTGTCCCGGACAATCGAGCAGTTCGGCAAGATTGATATCCTTGTCAATAACGCCGGCGAACAGCATCCGGACAAGGATATCACTGACATCACCGAGGAGCAGCTTCGCCGGACGTTCCAGACTAACATCTTCGGCATGTTTTTCATGACGCAAGCCGCGCGACCGCACCTCCAAAGTGGCGCCGTTATCGTCAACTGTACGTCGGTGACGAGCTATCAGGGGTCCAGCGAGCTGCTCGATTACAGTTCGACGAAAGGCGCGATCACCGCGTTCACGCGAGCCCTTTCAGAGAACCTGGTTGGGAAGGGAATACGCGTGAATGCAGTGGCTCCCGGGCCGATCTGGACGCCTCTCAACCCGATGGGCGGAGCAAGTCCCGAGAAGCTGAAACATTTTGGCGAAAGTACGCCGATGAAACGGCCGGGACAGCCGAATGAGGTCGCGCCCAGCTTCCTGTTCCTGGCTTGCGACGATTCCAGCTACATGTCCGGACAGGTGCTTCACCCGAACGGCGGCACGGTCGTTAACGGGTAGGTCAGGCAAATGCCGATAGACAGACCGCCTCCACCCAAAGCAAAAAAGGCAGCTATCGGCGTCGTTGCCGTGGTCGCCTTTATCATCGTGGCGATATTCATTGGCTTCAACCTGAACCATGCTCAAACGCAGCGTGAGCTGCTATCCGGCCGGGTCGATCCAAGAGATGCTCCGAAGAGCTCCACGGATCTGCAGGCGCCGAGGCCTCCTCAAAAATGACTACTCTACGCTGAAGACGAAATTTATAGGTGGGAGGACGCCGAATCAGTGATCCAGCGGCTCACGCCGCTCGATCGATATGGAGCTTAATGGCACTCATTTAGGCCAGCGCAACGGTGTGCATTTTGCCACGAAGCTTGACTCCTTGAAGGCGATCGTTCTCATAATGTTCTCATTCTTGAGGACGCAACCATGCCGCCAGTCGTGCTGAAACAGGCGCCTGCTCCGAATCCTATGGAGCAACAGATCAATTCCGTGCTGGCGGAGTTCCACGGCGATGCCCGGGCTGCCATCGGGGCCTTACTTCAAAACCGTGATGAGCTCTTGCGAGATGCCGATCGGGCAGCCTCTCTGGGCTTCCTTCGCGGTCGGTTCTCGGAAGGAGCGCGGCCAGTACGGGAATTGAAGGCATGAACGCCATCGCCCCGATCAGCTACCTCGACGCGCTTAACCCAGCCCAGCGGCGTGCGGTGATCCATGGCGTTGGCGCGGTGGCGTCCTCGCCCCTGCTCGTCATCGCAGGCGCCGGCTCAGGCAAAACCAACACGCTTGCGCACCGGGTCGCCCATCTCATGGTCAGCGGCGCGGATCCGCGGCGGATCCTGCTGATGACCTTCTCGCGGCGCGCGGCTTCCGAGATGGCAAAGCGCGTCGAGCGGATCGCCCGGAAGGTGCTCGGCGATGGTGCCGGCGTCCTCGCCGATGCCCTGACCTGGGCAGGCACCTTTCATGGCATCGGCGCGCGGCTGCTGCGCGACTATGCCGAGCAGCTCGGTCTCGATCCCTCCTTCACGATCCATGATCGAGAGGACTCCGCCGATCAGATGAATCTGGTCCGGCACGAGCTCGGCTTCTCTAAGACAGAGTCGCGGTTTCCGACGAAGGGCACCTGCCTGGCGATCTATTCGCGCTGCGTGAATGCCGAGCTGCCGATCGAAGACGTTCTGCGCCTGTCCTACCCTTGGTGCGCCACCTGGGCGGCTGAGCTGAAAGAGCTTTTCTCGGCCTATGTCGAAGCCAAGCAGAGCCAAAACGTCCTAGATTACGACGACCTGCTGCTCTACTGGGCCCAGTCCGTGACTGATCCCGATATTGCTGCGGACATCGGTGGCCGCTTCGACCATGTCATGGTCGACGAGTACCAGGACACGAACCGCCTCCAGTCCTCAATCCTGCTCGCGCTCAAGCCCGACGGCCGTGGCCTGACGGTCGTGGGGGATGATGCCCAGTCGATCTATTCGTTCCGGGCGGCGACCGTCCGCAACATCCTCGATTTCCCGGCCGCCTTCGTGCCGCCGGCCGAGGTCATCACGCTCGATCAGAACTACCGCTCGACGAGTGCCATCCTTTCAGCTGCGAACGCTGTCATTGACCTGGCGGCCGAGCGCTTCACCAAGAATCTCTGGACCGATCGCGCGACCGGATCGGCACCGCAGCTTGTCCATGTTCGGGACGAAGCCGATCAGGCTCGCTTCATAGCTGAGAAGGTGCTGGAGAACCGTGAAGGCGGCTCGACGCTGAAGCAGCAGGCAGTGTTGTTTCGCGCTTCCCACCACAGCGGCCCGCTCGAAATCGAGCTCACGCGCCGGAACATTCCGTTCGTCAAGTTCGGAGGGCTGAAGTTCCTGGACAGCGCCCATATCAAGGATCTGCTGGCTCTGCTCCGCTTCGTCGAGAACCCGCGCGATAAGGTGGCCGGTTTCCGGGTCTTACAGCTTCTGCCCGGTGTGGGCCCGACATCGGCGCAGCGTGTGCTTGAGCATGTGGCGCAGGCATCGACGCCGCTCGAGGCTCTTGGGAACACTCCGGCTCCGCCGCGGGCCGGCGACGACTGGTCCTCGTTTGTTGCCGCGGTCTGTGAGCTGCGCGCCGGCACTGCTGGTTGGCCTGCAGAGATCGAGCGCGCCCGTCGCTGGTATGAGCCTCATCTGGAGCGCATCCACGAGGACGCCAGCACCAGGCAGGCCGATCTCGTGCAGCTCGAACAGATCGCCGGCGGCTATCCCTCGCGTGAGCGTTTCCTGACCGAATTAACGCTCGACCCGCCGGACGCGACCAGCGATCAGGCCGGCGTGCCACATCTGGACGAGGACTATCTGATCCTGTCGACGATCCATTCCGCCAAGGGGCAGGAATGGAAGTCGGTCTTCGTCATGAACACGGTCGACGGCTGTATCCCTATCGACCTTGGCGCCGGCGCGCGCGACGAGATCGAGGAGGAGCGGCGACTGCTCTATGTCGCGATGACGCGGGCGAAGGATGATCTGCACCTCGTGGTGCCGCAGCGCTTCTTCACGCACGGCCAGTCCGCGACGGGCGATCGTCACGTCTATGCCAACCGCACCCGCTTCATCCCGAATGCGCTGCTCGGCCAGTTCGAACGGACGGCCTGGCCCATCGCGGTGGCGGAGACCTCGCGGGTGCCGTCTGGTGGCCCGAAGGTCGATGTCAGGGCCAAGATGCGGGGCATGTGGCGATGACCGCTCATTGGCTGCACCAGGTCGAGATCAAGCTTGATAAGGCGTCCGCTGCCGAACGCCTGCGCCGGATTGAAGCATGGTGCACCGATTGGCTGATCGGCTTCCGCGTACTCGGCACGATGACCGACGGGGTGATCCGGGTGGCTTTCGAAGAGGCGCGGTTTGCGCGCGCTTTCCACGCTCATTTCGGCGGCGTCATAGCTTTGCGGGCCGGGGAGCTCGACATGGCTCTGGCGGCAGATGCCGCGGAAGTCGACTTGTATGATCGGCTTGCGGGCGAATACCCTGATTAGGGAGGGCCATCGCCATGGCTGATGCGATTAGGATTGGATCAGGCGTGCCGCGCATTCCGATCCGTCGAGCCGACGACTTGGTCGAGCGGATCGAGGCGATGAAGAACGAAGCGACCACCCGCGGCTTCGGGACGCTGGCCTATTTCCTTGATACCGCCCTGATCGAAGCCAAGCTGCAGGAACAACACATCATCGACGACACGGCCATTGCGCGAGCCAGGCCCGACGAACTTTGGCGCCCTGTCGAGGGCCGAGATTGATGGCCGAGCCGACGGAGCTGCCCGAAATCGATCTCGACGTGGCTGACGTGAAGCGGATTGCGCTGACGACCGATCCGCAAGGCGAGACGATGATCAGTTTCGAGATGGCCAGTGGTCAGAGGATGAACCTCGTATTCTCGCCGGAGATATTTGCGAAGCTCGAGGCCATGATGGCCAAGGCGAATGAGGCGCAAGCTCAGGTCTCACCGATCCAATAGGAGCGGAGCGCATGTGCGGACGGTTCAGCCAAGCTTACACCTGGGGCGAGATCTACGCCTTCAGCCAGCCTCTCACCGAGCCGGCATCGCCTGCCCGCAATCTGCAGGCCAGGTACAATATCGCCGCGACGACGACGATCGACATCATCGTGAAAGCGCCGGTCGGCCGGGAAATCTGGAAGGTTCGCTGGGGCCTCATCCCGCCTTGGCATAAGGGCACGATCAAGCAGGCCGTGCCACACATCAACGCGCGGATCGAGGGCGTGGACACCAACGGCTTATTCAAGCGAGCCTACGTTAAGAACCGCTGCATCATCCCGGCAAGCGGCTTTTACGAATGGACCGGCGACGAGAAAAACAAGACGCCCCATTTCATCAGCGCCAAGGACGGGGCCATTCTCGCGTTCGCAGGCATCTGGGAACGCTGGCGTGACGAAAGCGGTGAGGAGATCGTCAGCGCGAGCATCATCACGCGGGATGCGAATGACTGGATGTCGCACATCCACACCCGCATGCCGGCGATGCTGCATCCTGACGACTTTGAAGCATGGCTGGATGGTTCGGCCGGCAAGGAGGTTCTGATGCGCCCGCCGCCGGAGCTTCAGGAATGGGTCGTCGATCGCCGGATGAACAAATCGGGCGCCGGTGATGACGATCCTGCGACGGCCGCTCCAGCCGAAGAATGGGAATCCCAGCCGCGGGAAGCGCCCGCCCAAGGCGACCTGTTCTGAGGCTCGGCGCCAAGGGAGCGAACACGCCGGGTGTAAGCATCCTTGACTTTCACCAACCACGAGGTTCGCCCAGCGGCTCGAACGAGCGAGTTTTGCTCGCTTGCTCGTTCGGACTCGTCGATAACGATCCACGAAAACCAGATCCTCGCTCCAGCGGACCTCTTGTTCGACACCGAGATACGACGCAGCGTCAGGGATTGGCCCCATAGCCGACGTCTAGAACTTCTGCTTACGGGCAATTCAATGTGCGCCGCGCCGCAAAGAAAAAGGCCGGCCAAGAACGAACGTCCGGAGCTTTTGGTTTAAAGCACTTAAGTTTGGAGATGAGCCGCGCAGACGGGTAAGCGCCGCGTCGTCCATCGTGTTCCAAGCCTCCCCGGCCTCGTGGTATCGCTATAAGCGCGTATTTCCTCGTTGCTAGGGCGTTCTCGTAATCAGCTCTCGTCGTCGAGCGCGTCGAGTGGAGCAACGAGTGTGAACACCAGGCCTTCCGGCCTATACTCAACGCCGCCCGTGCCACGGAAATAGCTCGCCAGCACTCGCTCGATCATGCGTGAGCCGAAGCCTTTACGGGTCGGCTCTTGGACCTTCGGGCCGCCGGCTTCCGTCCAGGTGAAGCGAAATTCGTCGTCGACCGACCATTCTACGCGGACGCGGCCGTCTGCGCGGAGCGCGCCGTACTTGACCGAATTCGTCGCCATCTCATGCAGGGCCAGGGCCAAGGCGACAGCGCATTTCGAGGAGATGTCGCGTTGCGGCCCGACGATATCAAACCTGTCCAGCCCATGCGGCGCGACTGCGCGTTCGACGACGCCGCGAATCGGACCGCGCGCCCAGGCTGACGGCATCAGCAGATCCTGGGCGTCGGCGAGGACGCGGATCCGGTCGTTGAAGGCCTCGCGGGCAGCTAAAGGGATGTCATCACCGCGCAGTGTCTGGCCCGCGATCGCCTGGATCATGGCGATCGTGTTCTTCATCCGGTGTTTGAGTTCCTGCGCGAGCAGCAGCGAGCGATCTTCGGCGGCCTTCAACTCGGTAATGTCGCGAGACACGGAGAGTATCCGCTCAGGCTTGCCATCCGGCCCGATGATCGGAGAGACCTTCACATCCCAATAGCGGGGATTGCCGGCCGCGGTGTTCGCTGCACCCTGGAAGCGATAGCTGCGACCGGCCTGAGCCTCTGCGATCGCGTGCTTGGCTTCGGTGTTCCCGGCATCGGCCCAGAAGTCCGGCCACGGGCAACCCGCGAGCGCGTTGAAGTCGCTGACCTCCATCACACGCTGGCCGCCCTCGCTCATGAAGGTCAGCTTGCCGTCGAGATCGAGGACCTTGATGCAATCGTCGGACGCAGCAAGGAGGCTGCGCATGAAACGGGCTTCGCGTTCGGCGGAGTTCATTCTGCTCTGTAATCTGAGTTAGCGTCGCATCCATAAGGATGCACGGCCTGTTTGACGAATCAGCGATTGAACTCGGCGAGGCCGAGGGCGTTTCCATCTCGCTACAGCAATATGCCGTCGCGTCACGCAGCAAATGACATGACCGCATTTGCCTTGAGCTATGAGGCACGTCAGGAGATCAACGACACATGACCGCCGAGACTGAGCACGACCGGATCGAGAGTGAGATCGAGAAGGTCGGCAAGTCGTCGGACCCCTTTGCATCTGCCGTTCGCGCGACGCGGATGCCGATGTTGATCACCGACCCTAACCAGCCCGACAATCCGATCGTATTCGCCAACGATTCGTTCACGCGTTTGACCGGCTACACGCGCGAGGAAGTTTTAGGCCGGAACTGTCGGTTCCTCCAAGGACCAGAGACTGATCCAAAGGACGTCGCCAAGCTGCGGGACGCCATCGCACGCCGTTCGCAGATTGAGATGGACATTATCAATCACCGGAAGGATGGCTCGCGCTTCTACAATCGCGTGCTGATCTCGCCAGTCTTCGACGGCGACGGTCACCTGACCTATTTCTTCGCGTCGCAGTTCGACGTCACGCTGGAGCGCGACCGCTTGGTGCGGCTTCAGCGCGAGCATGACAAGCTGGAGAAGGAGGTCGAGCGCCGCACCCGGGAGCTCAGGCTTTCCGAGGAACGCCTGAAGTTCACGATCCAGGCCGCCCGCCTTGGCTCATGGACGCTCGACCTCACCGATATGCGACTGACCTGCTCGGACATCTGCAAGCGCAATTTCGGGCGCGAGCCTAGCGATCCTTTCACCTACCAGGACCTCATTGCGACGATCCTGCCGGACGAGCGGCCGCGGATGCAGCAATCGGTCAAGGATGCGATCGAGAACCATCACGACTACGAGCACGAGTACAGGATCGAGACGCCCTCCGGCGAGACCCGCTGGATTATGGCACGCGCACGGCCCTACTATTCCGCGGAAGGCAAGCCGCTCAGCATGGCCGGGGTCACCCTTGACGTGACCGAAAGTCGCCGCAACGAGGAGCAACGGCTGCTGCTCACCGCCGAGTTGAAACATCGCGTCAAGAACTCGATGGCGACCATACAGTCCATCGCGACGCAGACCCTGCGTAACGCGGGCTCGCTCAAGGAGGCGACGGAGGTCCTCACAGCCCGCATGCAGTCGCTGGCATCGGCTCACGATCTGCTCACCCGTGAGGAATGGCAGAGCGCAACCATCGCAGAGGTCGTCGCGAGTGCCACGGAATCCTTCGACGTCGCTGGCGCCAAGCCCTTTCGCGTCGCCGGTCCAGCTATCAGCCTCCCGCCGCGCGCCGCCATGGCGATGGTGCTGGCCTTGCACGAACTGTCGACCAACGCGGCGAAGTACGGCGCATTGTCGGTGCCAGATGGACATGTCGTCATCGATTGGCACGTCGCTGATCACGCCGGCGCGAAGGTGATCGAGTTCCGCTGGCAAGAGGTCGGCGGGCCTGTGGTCGCCGGCAAGCCCAGCCGCCGCGGCTTCGGCACCCGGCTCATCGAGAAGGTGCTGACTGCTGAACTTAAGGGCAAGGGCGCGCTACGCTACCTGCCTTCAGGCGTCGTATTCACTCTCGAAGCGCCGCTCCCTGATCAGGACAAGATCAGCGGCACGCCGGACGACGAGGAGCTCTTCCGGCGCAATATCAGCACATCCTTCGACTAACCGATGCGCGACAGCGCCTGGTGCATCTGGCGCTCGGAATATGGCTTGGTCAGGAAAGTTACATCGCGTGGCAACTCACCCGGTTGCAACTTGTGGTGACCCGACACGACGATGATCAGGATCGGCGGCCATCGATCGCGCACGGCATTGGCCAGCTTGACCCCATCCATGCTGCCGGGCATCTGGACGTCGGTGATGACGACCCGGATATCGTCGCGGCCTTCCAGGATGGCGACCGCCTCGTCCGCGTTGGCCGCCTCCAGAACCTCGAACCCTGCGCTTTCGACGATATCCACCGCGTGGATCATCAGCAAAGGCTCGTCTTCTACGATCAACGCGATTGGTTTGCTCACTCACGTGGTCCGTTCGAAATCTGCTGCTCTGGGGCTGCCTCCGGCTCTTGGCCGTCGTAACAGCTGAATTCGAGTTTCGCCCGATAGATCGCGGCGCCTTTGTCGTCGTCTATCTCGACGGCCAAATGGGCCTTGCGCTTTCCAGGGATATGATCACGGGCCATCTCCGTCATTGCGATCTGTGCATCACGGCGGGCGGCCGATGCGTCGGAGAATTCCATCGGCTCTCCCCCGTCGGGCCCTTCGCCGACATCCATGCGTACATTATAGGTAGGCATCGCGTTACTCTCCGATCCCCTGAAGCCGAACGGGAGGAGAGGTTGACTGTTCCCAGACCATGACTTTCTTTTTTGAAAAGTAAGACCTGCTGGCTGCCGCGCAGTGAATTTCTCTCTTCATCTCAAACCGGCGAAACGGCAGCGCGGCTTTTGGAGCAGGAATTCATGAGCCTGATCATGCGCTTCCCGCTGCTGCCTCGACATAGGCTACGGCCCTGAATGACGTTCGTATCGCCGAGCAAGAAGCATAGGGTACGTTCCGCAGGCGCTCATACGACGAGACAACGCTGCCTCGATGACCAACAAGGCAACGGAACCTGTTCCAAACCTAGTTGTTATGCCCGTCGAAGCCGTCATCGAGCGGCTAGCTCAGTCTACAGGGAATATTCCGATGGGCAGCACCGTGGACAAGAGCAAGGGTTTGGCCAATGAGGCCGCCGGCAATGTCAAGCAGGCTGCTGGCAAGGCGCTGGACAAGCCGGGCCTTCAGGCCGAGGGCATTGCTCAGGAGCGCAAGGGCGAGGCACAGCAAGCGCTCGGCAAAGGTAAGGAAGCGGTGAAGAAGGTCGTCGATAAGGCTTGATCACCACCGACTGGACACAAAAAAGCGAGCTACCGAAAGGTAGCTCGCTTTTTTGTGTCGCCACTGCGCACGACAGGCGGCCGATGGCCGCTACGCTTGATCGGCGTCCGTCTTGTTGACCCGCGGGGCAGGTGCTGAGGACGAAGCTGTACCCAGCAGCGACAGCAACGTGTGCTCGGCATAAGGCTTGACGAGAATTGACGCCTGATCATCCTTGCCGACCGTCGAGGCGTCACCGGTCGCGAAGACAACGACGACCTGCGGCCGAAGCTCCCGTGCACGAGCGGCAAGCTCGGTCCCCGATGCTCCCGGGAGGTTGATGTCGGTCACGAGAATGTCGACGGGAGCGGTCTGCAGCGCCGCCATCGCTTCTTCCGCGCTCCCAGCATCGACGACGATATACCCACCATCCTCCAGGATTTCGGCGGTGTTCATCCGGATCAGCGCGTCGTCCTCGACCAGCAGCACGGTACGTCGTGCGTCGGCAAGGGTCGACGCCGGAACCGCAGCGCTCTCCTGAGGGCGTTGGTGCGCCGCGGCGGCGTTACGTTGCTGCTGGTTTGCAAGCACATGCCGGAACTTCCGCGCCAGCGCTTCGCGCGTATACGGCTTCGAAAGCAGCTCGACGCCCGTATCGAGCTTTCCCCCATGGACGATCGAGTTCTCGGTGTAGCCGGAGGTGAACAGCACAGCGATGTTCGGAAGGCGCTCGCGCGCCTTTCGCGCCAGCTCCGGGCTCTTCAACGTGCCGGGCATCACCACATCCGTGAAGAGCATGTCGATGGGAATGCCGCTCTCGATCACATTCAGCGCGCTCGCGGCATCGACGGCCTTGAGGACGCGGTAGCCCAGATCGGCGAGCAGCTCGACGACAGTCGCGCGGACCTCCTCGTCGTCCTCGACCACCAGCACCGTCTCGGTTCCGCCCGCCACGGGACCGGTATCGACCGCGACCTCTACATCCTCGCTCTCCAACGCGCGGGGTAGATAGAGTTTGATCGTCGTGCCATGGCCGACTTCGGAATAGATTTTCACATGGCCGCCCGACTGCTTGACGAAGCCATAGACCATGGAGAGGCCGAGACCCGAACCCTTGCCCTCGCCCTTCGTCGAGAAGAACGGCTCGAACACCTTGTCGATGATCTCGGGCGCCATGCCGCTGCCCGTGTCGGAGACCGCGAGCATAACATACTGCCCTGCCGTGACCTCGTCATGGGCGCGGACATAGGCATCGTCCAGCATGGTGTTGGCGAGTTCGATGGTGAGCTTGCCCTGGCCCTCCATCGCGTCACGGGCATTGATTGCGAGATTGAGCAAGGCGTTCTCGATCTGGGCGGGGTCGATGAACGTGTTCCACAAGCCGCCGCCGACCACGGTCTCGATCTCGATCGCTTCGCCCAGCGCGCGGCGCAGCATATCGTCCATGCCGCGAACGAAGCGGCTGACGTTGACGACCTTCGGTTCGAGCGCCTGACGGCGTCCGAAGGCGAGAAGCTGAGCGGCAAGCTTGGACCCGCGGGAGACGCCGGCCATCGCGTTGGTGACGCGTCGCTCGGCGCGCTCGTTGCCGGCGATGTCCTTGGCGAGAAGCTGCAGGTTGCCAGCCACGACCTGAAGCAAGTTGTTGAAATCGTGCGCGACGCCACCTGTCAGTTTGCCGACCGTCTCCATCTTCTGAGCTTGCGCGAGCTTGGCCTCAGCCTGGCGCCGCTCGTCGATCTCTGCGATGACGCGCGCCTCCAGATTATCGTTGAGCTGTCGCAGCTGCGCCTCAGCCCGCTCGCGATGCCGGACCTGCCGGGAGAGATCCTCGGCCTGCGCGCGAAGTGCTGCTTCGGCGGCCCGCTGGTGCGTGATGTCGGTATGGACGCCGACCCATTCGACGATCTCGCCGGTCGTATCGAGCATGGGCAAGGCCCGGATTGCGAAGTTGCGCCAGCTGCCATTTCTGTGGCGCACGCGGTGCTCGTGAACGTACATGCTCTTCGCCGCGACCGCCGCGTTCCAGCTTTCGACGGATCCGGACCGGTCATCTGGGTGCAGCGCCTCCGCCCAACCGAAGCCCTGGTACTCCTCATAGGCCTGACCGGTGAGCGCGGCCCAGCCCGGCTGCTCGCCCTCCATTCGGCCATCGGGACTGTTGGTCCACAATACCCCGTGCACGGCGTCCATCGCCGTCCGAAACCGGCTGTTGCTCCGGGCCAGCGCAGCTTCGCGCAGGGCGCGCTCCTGCACATCGATTCCTAGGACGTATACGCCAGGAATCGAACCGTCCGGCTCGACGCGCGGCACATATCGAACCTCGAGCCTCCGGGTTACGCCATCGCGGTGCGGCATCGTCGTTTCGGCGGTGAAGCGCTCACCCGCAAGGCCACGGTCGAGATCGGCTCGGCGATCCTGATAAGGGGCATCGCCGATGATGTCCCTGACGTGTCGCCCGATCATGCTCGTCGGTGACATCCCGAACCAGGTTTCATAGGCGATGTTCGCGAAGCGATAGACATGCTCCCGGTCGACATAGGAGACCAGCATCGGCAGGGCGTCCGTAACCCTGAGCAGTTCGGTTTCGCTGACGGCGACGCGCCGTTCTGCCTCGACACGTGCGCTGTTGTCGACGATCGTACACATGACGCCGCCGACGCCGCCATCGGCTTCGTAGACCGGCGTATAGAACAGGTCGAGATAAAGCGTTTTCCTGCCGTCTGGCCTGTCGAATTCGATGGGTTGGTCGCGATAGGAGACGGTTTCGCCGCGCAGGCCGGCTTCCAGAATGGGACGATTCCAGTCCCAGACTTCCGGAAAGGCCGTCGCGACCGGGCTGCCGAGAGCCGAAGGATGACGCTCCCCGGCAATCGTCCTGTAGGCATCGTTGTAGAGCATGATGTGATCGGGCCCCCACATCAGCACCTTGGCAACGGGGGAATTCACGATATTGGCTATCGTCGCGCGCATTTCGACAGGCCAGGTGTCGACTGCGCCGAGGCTGGTCGCGGCCCAGTCACGCTCGCGGATCAACGCACCGCATTCCCCCCCGGCCACCGGCCACGCCGCTCGTTCCTTCGGCGTCCAAGGGTGAGGCTTATCCCGGAGGGCTTTCAAGGCTGCGCGGACGACCGCGCTTGCGTCGGCATAGCCGCCAGAGGCCACTTGCTCGGATATGAAATCGTCGAGCTCGGGCGTGAGGGAAACGTCGCGAATTTGACCGGTCATCATGGGGCTGGCATCGGCTGCCAGTTTGCTCGTGTCAACAGTTTCTCATTCGGCATCCGCGTGACTGGAACGGCCCTCTGGGTCGCGCAATCCGATCAGTCCACAGGCACCTCTTGAGTGATCACCTCGAAGCGGTTCAGCACATGCGGGCCGAAGGTATGGACCATCGGGATGTCGGCTGCGTCGCGCCCTCGCGCCACGAGGATGCGACCGATGCGTGGCACGTTGTGGCGGGCGTCGAAAGTCCACCACGACCCGCCGAGATAAGCCTCGAACCAGGCGTTGTAATCCATGGGCGCCGGATCGGGGGGAACCCCGATATCGCCGAGGAAGCCGTTGCAGTAGCGCGCCGGAATGTTCATCGCCCGGCACAATGCGATGGCCAGATGCGTGAAGTCGCGGCAGACGCCGACGCGCTCGCTGATGGCCTGGGCGGCTGTTCTCGTGCTGCGGGCGCACTGATAGTCGAAGCGGATCTGTGCATTCACGTAATTGCAGATCTGCTGAACCCTGTTCCAGCCCGGCGCGAAACTCCCGAACAGATTCCAGGCCGTGGTCGACAGCTCGTCGACCTCGCAATAGCGGCTTGGCAGCATGTATTCTATCACTTCAGAAGGCAGATCGGCGGGCCATATTTCAACCGCCGCCTGATCGAACTGATCGGGCATGCCGGAGTCGCGCACGACCATGTCGTTGGTGAGGATGACCCCGCCTGCGGGAATGACGAGCCTGCGACAGAGATTGCCGAAGCCGTCCGTGTACTCCTCCAT
This sequence comes from Allobosea sp. GW821-FHT09G06, assembly GCF_059416005.1. Lineage (NCBI taxonomy): Bacteria > Pseudomonadati > Pseudomonadota > Alphaproteobacteria > Hyphomicrobiales > Alloboseaceae > Allobosea > Allobosea sp. GW821-FHT09G06. The sequence continues at coordinate 913,874 of NZ_JBWKOI010000001.1, forward strand.
GGGCACATCGCTTCCGTCGACGACGGAGGCGGCCCGCGCGTTGGGTCCAGTCACGAAATCCGGCTGTCGGCTCAGATGCGGGTCGAGCAGCAAGATGCCCGGAGTAGCTGGATCGTACCGATCTCGATCCGGTAGCCGACGCGAATGTCCATGGATGTCCTCTCACCTGAACCGGTGAGACCGCAACACACGGCCGGCGAGCCGAGTTCCGGGCGACTATGCGGAGATTTTAGACACCTTCGCGCCCTTGGCTTTGACCGGCGGCAACGCGAGAGCCATGGCCTGGTCTTGTGCCTCCTTCGCAAGCCGAAGGCCCCGCAGACGGGCTGTGTTCTCGGCGCGCTGTTGGATGATGCTGTCCATCTCCGATGTCATCCGACCTCTCGCCAGGGACTTGATCTGAAGCTTGAGGAATTGATTGTCCGCCGTCATGCGCTGCTTGGATTGTTGAAGCATGCCGCTTCTCCTTGCGTTCTCGTCGAGCACTGGATGTTCAGCGCAAGTAGGCTGAAAGCAAAAAAGGCCGAGCATGAGCCCGGCCTTTCCGATGGCTATGGTCAAGGCGCCAGTACATCCGTGGTCGCCGTTGACACATCGCCTGATTACGCAGCCTGGAGCTGCTCCGCCGCCATCTTCCCGGACTTGTTGTCGCGAGCGACCTCAAACCCGATCTTCTGGCCTTCGCGGAGATCCCGCATGCCAGCCCGCTCGACGGCGGAGACATGAACGAACACGTCCTGACCGCCATCGTCGGGCTGGATGAAGCCGAAGCCCTTGGTGGAATTGAACCATTTCACGGTGCCGGTGGTCATGAATAACCCTCCTTCTGGCAAACTCTGTCGCTCCCCGACAGGATGTCGGGAGAGTTCAGAACGATTTTGAAAGGGGGGATCATCGAACCCACGCTCGGAGCGCGGCAAAACAAAAACCAACCAAGCAATCTCGATGTACTTATATTTATAGGATGACTTTCAAAAACGCAAGGAAATTCTTTCACAGCAATCACGGAACAGGAAATCAGTGCGATTTTATTTTCCATAGACCGTTCCTTTTCGGGACCGGCTCGGGACGGAGGTCATCGCAGAGCATGAATACGCCGCGATAGTCTTTCGACGACGACCCCGGCCGCAAACCCAGCCGCGACTCCTGAAGGCCAATGAGGCAGGGCAGGGACACGCGACAGCGCCAACGCGCCGAAGGCACTCCACAGCCATGGCGGCGAACCGGTCCCGGAACCGGCCAGAAACGATGCCAAGGCGCCGGCATGCATCGCGTGCCCGGAGGGAAACGCATCGCTCGTCCTACCGATCAATTGATGCCTTACAGGGGTCCGAATGACGCGATCGGGACGCTGCTGATCGACAAACCTTTTGATTGCGTGGTGGAGAATCGTCGTCGTGGCGAAAACGGCGAGATAGCGCAGAGAGGTTTGTCGCTTCCCCGGGGGCGAGACCAGCCACCAGATCGCTCCCGTGCTCAATAACGTCCGCGCATCACAGGCCCATCCGAGGGCCTTGGCGGCTCGACCGGTCCCGCTCGGAGCGTTCTGTGCGAGCGCCTCCACGGATCTCTTCTCGCATTTGCTGACGTCCAGGCGGATGCGAGGCAAGCGAAACGACGGCACTTTCTCGCTCCGAAACATTCCTATCCTTTGAATGGCACCTTCGCCTCAAAAGTCGCCCGGCCCCGCCGCCGCGGTGCCGGGCTCCTTGTCAGGCGTGGCCGCGCGAGCCTTCCTTGCGGCCGCGGGCGAACGCGGCCACGTCGGGAGCAAGGAGATCATGCTTCTCCGCCCAGGACGCGAACAAGCCGCGCGCCGTATCCGCTTCGATCTCGCCGCGGATCGCCGCCAGGCAGGCCTTCAGCGCGAAGCCGTGGACCGCATCGCGCCTGCTCGCCGGCCAGTCGGCCAGGAACATATAGGCCTCCATGGCAGACGCGATCGCCGCCGGATGCCCAAGACCGGTCAGGATCACGACCGGCCTCTCGAAGTCGTCTGATGTCATCATGCAGTCCTCCCGCGGCGGGGAGCGATTGCCAACGTTGCCATAGCCATATCCTCCTGGAAGCAACATGGATCCGGGTTGGTTGATCGCCGCGTCGAGCGCGCTGTAGCTGTCGGCGGCTGCGATGATTTTGGGATGTGTTCTCCTCGGATCAAGCCCTCCGAAGCATCAACGTCACTGGAGCCGGAACTCGCCGCTGACCGCGCTGAGGTCAGCAGGCCCGATCAGGTCCTTGTGGGCAACGGTGATGCGGAACAGCCTGCCGTCGAGCTTGGCCTGCCAGAAGGCGAGGAACTTGTTGAGCTCGGGAAAGCGCGGAGCGAGATCGTAATCCTGCCAGATATATTCCTGAAGGATCGAAGGGTGATCGGGCAGGCGGTAGAGGATGCCGGCGGTGGTCAATCCATAGCCGGCGATCTGGCGAGCGAAGTCTGTCGAAGCCATTCCTTTCAGCTCCCTGGTTTCACTGCGGCGATGGCAGCGGATTCCCAACGCTTTGGCAAGCCGAAGGTTCGATTGTGCTGCCTTTTCAGCCTGTTAGCACTCGATCAAAAAAAGTGCTGCCGACCTCTTGAAGGCAAAAATGGGGCAACCCAAATCTTCGCGCGGGCACGGCGCCTCAGGGCGCGCGGAACCTCGCCGCGAGACCTGAACAGGGCCGGCCCGCTTTGACATGTGACCGACATGGAAACTGGAGGAACTCATGAAGTTTCGGCCACTGCATGACCGCGTCGTCGTGAAGCGCATCGACGCCGAGGAGAAGACCAAGGGCGGGATCATCATTCCCGACACCGCCAAGGAAAAGCCGCAGGAGGGCGAGGTCGTCGCCGTCGGCGCCGGCGCGCGCGACGAGACCGGAAAGCTCGTGCCACCCGACGTCAAGGTCGGCGACCGCGTGCTCTTCGGCAAATGGAGCGGCACCGAGGTCAAGATCGACGGCCAGGATCTCCTGATCATGAAGGAGACCGACATCATGGGCGTCGTCGAGACGACGGCCGCCCTCAAGAAGGCCGCCTAACGGGGCCTTCATCCCACATCATCAACCTGAAACCTCAAGTCTGAAGGAGTGAGGAATCATGGCTGCGAAGGACGTGAAGTTTTCGCAGGACGCGCGCGAGCGGATGCTGCGCGGCGTCGACACGCTTGCCAATGCCGTGAAGGTCACGCTGGGTCCGAAGGGCCGCAACGTCGTGATCGAGAAGTCGTTCGGTGCGCCCCGCATCACCAAGGATGGCGTCACCGTCGCCAAGGAGATCGAGCTTTCCGACAAGTTCGAGAACATGGGCGCCCAGATGGTCCGCGAGGTGGCCTCGAAGCAGAACGATGCGGCCGGTGACGGCACCACGACCGCGACGGTGCTCGCCCAGGCAATCGTCCGCGAGGGCGCCAAGGCGGTGGCCGCCGGCATCAATCCGATGGACCTGAAGCGCGGCATCGATCTCGCCGTCGAAGCGGTGACGAAGTCGCTCGGCGAGCATTCCAAGACGATCACCGGCTCGGAGGAGGTCGCGCAGGTCGGCACCATCTCGGCCAATGGCGACCTCACCATCGGCGAAATGATCGCCGAGGCGATGAAGAAGGTCGGCAACGAGGGCGTCATCACCGTCGAGGAAGCCAAGACGGCCGAGACGGAGCTCGATGTCGTGGAGGGCATGCAGTTCGATCGCGGCTACCTCTCGCCCTATTTCGTGACCAACACCGAGAAGATGGTCGCGGAGCTCGAAGATCCCTACATCCTGATCCACGAGAAGAAGCTCTCGGGTCTCCAGGCGATGCTGCCGCTGCTTGAAGCGGTTGTCCAGACTGGCAAGCCGCTGCTGATCGTGGCGGAAGATGTCGAGGGCGAGGCTCTCGCCACGCTCGTCGTCAACAAGCTCCGTGGCGGCCTGAAGATCGCGGCCGTCAAGGCTCCGGGCTTCGGCGACCGCCGCAAGGCCATGCTGGAGGACATCGCGATCCTGACCGGCGGCACCGCGATCAGCGAGGATCTCGGCATCAAGCTGGAAACCGTCACGCTCGACATGCTCGGCCGCGCCAAGAAGGTCCGGATCGAGAAGGAGAACACCACCATCGTCGACGGCGCTGGCGCGAAGGCCGAGATCGACGCCCGGGTCGCGCAGATCAAGGCGCAGATCGAGGAAACCACCTCGGATTACGACCGCGAGAAGCTGCAGGAGCGTCTGGCCAAGCTCGCTGGCGGCGTCGCGGTGATCCGCGTCGGTGGGGCGACGGAGGTCGAGGTCAAGGAGAAGAAGGACCGCGTCGACGATGCCCTGAACGCCACCCGCGCAGCGGTCGAGGAAGGCATCCTGCCGGGCGGCGGCGTCGCCCTGCTGCGCGCGGTCAAGGCGCTCGAAGGGCTGGTGCCCGGCAATGACGACCAGAAGACCGGCGTCGAGATCGTCCGCAAGGCGATCACCGCGCCTGCCCGCCAGATCGTCGAGAACGCGGGCGGCGACGGCGCGGTCGTGGTCGGCAAGCTGCTGGAGTCGCAGGACTACGCCTGGGGCTACGATGCCCAGACCGGCGAGTACGGCGATCTGGTCAAGGCCGGCATCATCGACCCGACCAAGGTCGTGCGCACGGCAATCCAGGACGCGGCGTCGGTCGCGGGCCTGCTGATCACCACCGAGGCGATGATCGCCGAGGCGCCGAAGAAGGACCCGGCGCCGGCCATGTCCGCCGGCGGCATGGACTATTGAGCACCGGGGGCGCCGCGATTGCCGCGGCGCCCCCTCTCAACGCGGTGACCTCCTAGGCATACCGAGGGGAAACAATGCCCTTCTCATCATTGACCGATCCCATCGATTTGGCCCGTGCCGAAGCTGCTCTTGAAAGGGCATGGGCGGAACTCAAGCCGTCGTTTCCGTCTGAATCCGACGAACTGGAGCGAAACAACCTCGCCTATATCGTGGCTTCGCTGGTTCCGCTGGCGCTCGACGAGGATGATCTCGCACAGCGTGCGATCGACCGGTTTCGCGAGAAGGCCTAGGCGAAAGGCTCCGTGAAAGCCCCTGCATTCTCTCAATCGCGTCAGACCGACATGACCGACGGCACACAGGAACCTAAGGACATCTCACCGTCCGACCGCTTCAAGGCCCTCATTACGAACGCCGAGAGCGCAACATACGGGCTCAAGGATAATCTTCTGGCCGTCATGACGCGGGATGGATCGGCAACGTGGCAGACCGTCGCCGCTCACATCGAGGCTCAGTTGCCCGGCGCCGGCGAGTTCGCGACCGCGCGCCTGAACGCCATACTTGCTCTAATCAGGACGCTATCCAACCGACAAACGTCCGGGAGCGGGTGAGCGCGGCTCTCTATAGTCCCCGGCCGTCAGCAAACAGGCTGGCTCGCCGCGGGCCCGCGCGATATCGCACTCTGCCAGCGTCTCCCCGCCGCCAATCTATTCGAGAAATCCGAATGACAACGACCGCCACAGCCGAGCATCGCAGCTTCGAAGCCGACGTCTCCCGCCTTCTGCACATGATGGTGCATTCAGTTTACTCGGACAGGGACGTTTTCCTGCGCGAGCTGATTTCGAACGCGGCCGACGCGTGCGAGAAGCTGCGCTACGAAGCAATCGGCACCCCCGAACTCCTGGGGGATGACCCGAAGCTCGCGATCACCATCTCGGCCGATCCGGAGGCCGGCAGGCTGACCATTGCCGACAACGGCATCGGTATGAGCCATGACGAGATGATAGAGGCTCTCGGCACGATCGCCCGCTCCGGCACGCGCAGCTTCATGGAGCGGGTAGCAGGCGCCGATGGCAAGGACGGCGCGCAACTCATCGGCCAGTTCGGCGTCGGCTTCTACTCCGCCTTCATGGTCGCTGAAAAGGTCGAAGTCGTCAGCCGTCGCGCCGGTAACCCGGAAGCCTGGACCTGGTCGTCGGACGGCAAAGGCGAGTTCACGGTGGCGCCTGCAGCGCTGGACGAAGCGCCGGCACGCGGCACGCGCGTGACGTTGCACCTGATGGAGGAGGCCAGGTCCTATGCCGAGCGCTGGACGCTGGAGCGCATCGTCAAGGAACAGTCCGGCCATGTACCGGTCCCGATCTCTCTGATCACGGAGCCGGGCGCCGATGCGGTCGCCCTCTCCGACGGAGCCGCGCTCTGGACGAGGCCGAAGAGCGAGATCACGAAGGACGAATACGCCGATTTCTACCGCAGCGTTGCGGGACAATATGACGAGCCGACGTCCACGATCCATTTTCGCGCCGAAGGCCTGCACGAATATACCGCGCTCGCCTTCGTCCCGGGCGCGCGTCCGTTCGATCTCTTCGACGCCGATCGCAAGGGGCGGATCAAGCTTTATGTGAAGCGCGTCTTCATCACGGACGAGGCTGAGCTCCTCCCGCGTTACCTGCGCTTCGTCCGCGGCATCGTCGACACCGCCGACCTGCCGCTCAACGTCTCTCGCGAGATGATCCAGGACAGCCCGCTGCTCGGGGCGATCAAGAAGGGCGTCACCAACCGCATCCTTTCCGATCTCGCGAAACTGGCCGAACAGGATCCGGACACGTTCCGGATGATCTGGGAAAATTTCGGCGTCGTCATCAAGGAAGGGCTGTACGAGGATTTCGCGCGCCGGGAGCAACTGCTCGGCCTCGCTCGCTTCCGAACCACGGCCTCCAGCGATGGGTGGCGCAGCCTCAAGGACTATATCGGCGCGCTCAAGGACAACCAGACCGCGATCTACTACATCGCCGGCGACGATGCCTCCCGGATCGCCAACTCCCCGCAGCTCGAAGGTTTTCGGGCGCGCGGCATCGAGGTGCTGCTGCTGTCGGATCCGATCGACAGCTTCTGGGCATCGGCAGCCCCGGATTTCGAAGGCAAGCCGTTCAAGTCGGTGACGCAAGGGGCGGCCGATCTCGGTCTCATCCCGCTGCTTGATGGCGAGGCGCCTCCGTCGGTGGAAGCGAGCGAGAAGGTCGGCGCTCTACTTGTATCGATGAAGGAGATTCTGGCCGAAGAGGTTGCGGATGTCCGATCCTCAGATCGGCTGACCGAGAGCGCGGTCTGCCTTGTTGCATCAGACAAAGGGCCGGATCGGCAGTTCGAACGTCTGCTCAGCGCCGCGGGGCGCGTGGAAAGTGCTGCCAAGCCGATCCTCGAGGTCAACCCGCGCCATGCGATGGTCTCAGCCCTCGCATCTGTCGAAGATGATGCGTTGCGTAGCGACGTCGCCCATCTGCTCCTGGATACCGCGCGCGTCCTTGACGGCGATCGCCCGATAGATGCAAGCGCATTTGCCGAAAGGCTGAACCGGCTCATGACGCGAAGCTTCGGCGAAGATTGAGCGGCGAAGCGAACGAACGCGTGGCCGTGCGGTCAGGCAATTCCGTTAGGCGCTTCCCCATTTCGCTCAACTTCGAATGTCCGGTTCTAGGTCGCTTGCCGATGTCCGCACTTGGCGCCGAGGCGACGGCCCGGCCCATGGCCGCTGCCTCGGTGACGCCGAGGTGGATGCGCATCACATGGCGCGGCCATGCCGTGCTAAGCGCCGGAGGTAAGGGCCTCCGTTGGCGAAGTCGTCACGATGCCGTGTAGTGCGCTCGCCGACGAAATTTCGTCGGATAGCTTAGTATGGTTGCGTATGATCTGAGGCTCGCGGCGTCTGGCCGACGGGCATCTAGTCCCATGGAGCAAGCGATGCTGCCCATTTCAATGACCCGTCGCGGCCTCCTCGCCACCGGGGCCGTCTTCGGCGCGGCGGCGCTGACCGAGGGAGCGCCGGCGATCATTCAGCCCGCTCGCGCGCAGGGATTGGCGCCGACGGGCTCGATGCGGGGCGGTGAGAACAATTACCGTCCGGGGGCGCCGATCGTCCAGCGCATCGGCAATGGCGGCTTCTGGATGTCCGGGACGGTGCGCCGTGCCGGAGACGGCTCGCCGCTGCCGGGGATCCGCATCCAGATCTGGGCCCATACCACGGAGGGCTACGAGACTGATGCGCGAAGCCACGGCGCGACGCTGACCGACGCCAATGGCGTCTTCCGGCTCGATATGCCGCAGATAATCCCGGCCTTCGGGCAGGCGCACGGCCATCTCGCCTATGACGATGCCGCTTTCAAGACCGTGTTCCTGCGCCCGGTGATGCCGAGTTCCCGAGACAAGAGCCTGAAGGCCGACTTCGTGCTCCAGCCGGCGTGAAACGGATGGCACGGATGAGAGCGGCCCTGATCTGGGCCGTGGTCGCGGGCGCGATTGTTGTTTCGTTCGCCGTCGCTGCACAGAGTCCGCTGCTCGCCTGGCGAGGGCCGACCTATGTCATGGCCGGTTTCGCCGGGCTCTTGGCCCTGGCGCTCGTTCTGCTGCAACCCCTACTCGCGGCCGGATACCTGCCGGGGCTCACGGTCCCGCGCGGTCGTCAAATGCATCGCTGGGTCGGAGCTGCGCTTGTCGGGGCGATCATCATCCACGTCGCCGGGCTGTGGCTGACTAGCCCGCCCGACGTCATCGACGCGCTGCTCTTCGACTCCCCGACCCCCTTTTCGGCTTGGGGAGTGGTTGCCATGTGGGCCGCCTTCGCCGCGGCGCTGCTCGCCGCGCTGCGCCGACCCCTGCGCATCAAGCCGCGGCTCTGGCGTCTCGGCCATACCGGGCTCGTCGTGTTGGTCGTGCTCGGCGGGGTCGTTCACGCGCTGCTGATCGAAGGGACGATGGGAAGCGTCTCCAAGCTAGTGCTCTGCGCGCTCGCCATCGGCGCCACGGCGATCGCCCTTTTCGATCTTCGCGCCTGGATGTTGCTGACGCATCGCAAGCCGTCCGACCGGCGCACATGATCCTCGCGGTTCCCAGCCAGCGCGCAGCGTTCCGTTCGAGCAAAGCAATGCCGCGTCGCCAAGACGTTTACGGACACCCAGCGGGTTACGAACTTTTGGGGTGGAATAGAACGCTCTTATAGGGAGAATGGCGCTCTTATGGGGTGCGCAACAAAAGCGGCGGCGTAAGCCTTACGGCTCCAGCTCGGAATCCCAGTAGAGATAGTCCAGCCAGCTCTCGTGGAGATAGTTCGGCGGGAAGAGCTTGCCGTTGCGGTGGAGGTCGTTGACCGTCGGCGCATAGGGCTTCTGGGCCGGGAACATCTCGACCGCGGCCGGCATCTTGTCGCCCTTGCGCAGGTTGCAGGGCGAGCAGGCGGCGACGACGTTCTCCCAGGTGGTCAGGCCGCCCTTGGAGCGCGGGATGACGTGGTCGAAGGTCAGTTCCTCGCGCGTATTGCAGTACTGGCAGGCGAAGCGGTCGCGCAGGAAGACGTTGAAGCGGGTGAAGGCCGGTGTGCGCGAGGGCTTGATATAGCTCTTGAGCGAGACCACCGAGGGCAGCCGCATGTCGAAGCTCGGGCTGCGGACGACGGTGTCGTATTCGGAGACGATGTTGACGCGGTCCATGAAGACCGCCTTGATCGCGTCCTGCCAGCTCCACAGCGATAGGGGATAGTAGCTGAGCGGCCGGAAATCGGCGTTCAGCACCAAAGCCGGACAACCGTCCGGCGATGCCATTGGATGCATCACATGCGCCGTCAAACCCGTCGCACCTCCGCTTCGTCGAGCGGGACGAATCCCGCTCAAGGATCAATGTAAGCGCGAGACGACAGGAATGTGAAGGAACTTATTGCGACTGCGGCAAGCATCTGCGCGCGGACGAGGATCATCCTCGTCCGCGGCGGTGAAACGGTGGGTTGTGGTGAAACCCGGCCGGGTTTTCGCAGCTTGCGAGCGACCAGCCGGTTGCGTCAGCGGGTCGGGACGGGCTTCTCGCCGCGATAGTCGTAGAAGCCACGCTTGGTCTTGCGGCCGAGCCAGCCGGCCTCGACATATTTCACCAGCAGCGGGCAGGGGCGGTACTTCGAATCGGCCAGGCCGTCATGGAGCACCTGCATCACCGAGAGGCAGGTATCGAGGCCGATGAAGTCGGCGAGCTGGAGCGGGCCCATCGGATGGTTGGCGCCGAGCCGCATGGCGGTGTCGATCGCCTCGACCGAGCCGACACCTTCATAGAGCGTGTAGACGGCCTCGTTGATCATCGGCAGCAGGATGCGGTTGACGATGAAGGCGGGGAAATCCTCGGAGACCGAGACGGTCTTGTGCAGGCTGCCGACGAGGTTCTTGGCGCGCTCAAAGGTGCCGTCATCGGTGGCGATGCCGCGGATCAGCTCGACGAGCTGCATCAGCGGGACCGGGTTCATGAAATGGATGCCGATGAAATGCTCGGGACGATCGGTCGCGGCCGCAAGGCGCGTGATCGAGATCGAGGAGGTGTTGGAGGCGAGGATCGCGTCCGGACGCAGATGCGGACAGACCGCCGTGAAGATCTTGCGCTTGACCTCCTCGTTCTCGGTGGCGGCCTCGATGACGAGATCGCAAGCACCGAGATCAGCAAGGCCGACGGCGGGCTGGATGCGGGCGATCGCGGCGCGGCGTTCCTCGTCCGCGAGCGCGCCCTTCGAGACCTGGCGGGCCATGTTGCCGTCGATCGTGGCGAGCGCGGCGTTGATCCGCTCCTCGGCGATGTCGTGCAGCCGGATGTCGAAGCCGGCGGCGGCCGCGACATGGGCGATGCCGTTGCCCATCTGGCCTGCCCCGATGATGCCGATCGTCTTGATCGCGTGGTCCGACATGGTTTGATCCCGGATGAACTTTTCAGGCTCCCGCAGGAGCGGAACGGGCCGCCCTGAGGCGGCCCGGAAGCGGTAGCGCCGGCCTTACTTGCCGGCTTTGGCGAGTTCGGCGTCGAGCTCGGGCAGGATGGTGAAGAGGTCGCCGACGAGGCCGTAATCGGCGATCTGGAAGATCGGCGCTTCCTCGTCCTTGTTGATGGCGACGATGACCTTCGAGTCCTTCATGCCGGCGAGATGCTGGATCGCGCCGGAGATGCCGACGGCGATGTAGAGCTCGGGGGCGACGACCTTGCCGGTCTGGCCGACCTGCCAGTCGTTCGGGGCATAGCCGGCATCGACCGCGGCGCGCGAGGCGCCCATGGCGGCGCCGAGCTTGTCGGCGACGGGCTCGATCACCTTGCCGAAATTCTCGGCGGACGCCAGCGCGCGGCCGCCCGAGATGATGATCTTGGCCGAAGCCAGCTCCGGACGGTCCGACTTCGCGACCTCCTCGCCCTTGAAGGACGAGTTGCCGGGGTTCTCGGCCGCCGAGACGCTCTCGACCGCGGCCGAGCCGCCTTCGCCCGCCGCCGCGAAGGAGGCGGTGCGGATGGTCAGGAGCTTCTTGGCGTCGGTCGACTGCACGGTCTGGATGGCGTTGCCGGCATAGACCGGGCGCTCGAAGGTGTCGGGCGAGACGATCGCGCTGACATCGGAGACCTGCATCACGTCGAGGAGGGCTGCGACGCGCGGCAGCACGTTCTTGCCGGTGGTGGTCGAGGGCGCGACGATGGCGTCGTAATTGCCCGCGAGCTTGACGATCAGCGCCGCCAGCGGCTCGGCCAGGGCATGGCCGTAAGCCGCGTCATCGGCGAGCAGCACCTTCTCGACGCCGGCGAGTTTGGCGGCGGCATCGGCCGCGGCCTTCGAACCCTGGCCGGCGACGAGGATGTGGACCGGGCCGCCGAGCTTGGCGGCGGCGGTCAGCGCCTTGGCGGTGGCGTCCTTGACGGAAGCGTTGTCGTGTTCGGCGATCAGCAGCGTGGTCATCAGATCACCCCGGCGGTCTTGAGCTTGGAGACGAGTTCGGCGGCGTTGGCCACCTTGACGCCGGCGGAACGGCCGGCGGGCTCGACCGTCTTCAGAACCTTGAGGCGCGGGGCGACATCGACGCCGAGCGTCTCGGTCGAGGTCTCGTCAAGCGGCTTCTTCTTCGCCTTCATGATGTTCGGCAGCGAGGCATAGCGCGGCTCGTTGAGACGCAGATCGGTGGTGACGATCGCCGGGAGCTTGAGCGAAACCGTCTGCAGGCCGCCATCGACCTCGCGGGTGACGTCGACGCTGTCCGCGCCAAGCTCCACCTTCGAAGCAAACGTGCCCTGGCCCCAGCCGAGCAGGGCGGCGAGCATCTGGCCGGTCTGGTTGCAATCGTCGTCGATCGCCTGCTTGCCGAGGATGACGAGGCCGGGGCCTTCCTGCTCGACGACCTTCTTGAGGAGCTTGGCGACGGCGAGCGGCTCGACGATACCGTCGACCTTCACGAGGATGCCGCGATCGGCGCCCATGGCGAGGCCGGTGCGGATCGTCTCGGCCGCCTGAGCCGGGCCGATCGAGACCACGACCACCTCGGTCGCCTTGCCGGCTTCCTTGAGGCGCAGCGCCTCTTCGACCGCGATCTCGTCGAACGGATTCATCGACATCTTCACATTGGCGAGCTCGACGCCGGAACCGTCCGCCTTCACGCGGATCTTCACGTTGTAATCAACCACCCGCTTGACGGGCACCAAGATCTTCATCGCCAGATCACCGTTCAGAAGAGATGAGCCTCGCGCCGCACCGTGCCTGACGGCAGGACAGCGGCATCGCGGCCCTCGGCTGGAATGCGCTGGGACCGTAGCGACGCCCGTTTGCGCTTGTCAACGTCCGTCCGGGCCCGACTCGGGGGCAAAACAGCGCGGCTTCAGCCACGGGCGGGCTTGCGCCCGAACAGGGCGATGCTGCGGTGCACGAAGAGCGGGGTCAGCGCGGCGCCCGTCGCCAGCCCGCCGAGATGGGCCCACCAGCCGACATTGCCGTCGGCGCCGAGCAGCGCGGAAGCCGCCTGCAGCAGGATCCAGCCGCCGAGCGCATAGAGTGCCGGGATGTGGATCGGAATCCAGTTGAAGGCGAGGCCCCAGATCCGGACCTGCGGATAGATCATCAGATAGGAGGCGATAACGCCGGAGATGGCACCCGACGCGCCGATCAGCGGCTGCTGCGAATCCGGGTACAGCCCGGCATGGAAGAGCGAGCCGCCGAGGCCGCAGAGGAAGAAGAAGGCGAGGAAGCGGGCATGGCCCATCGCATCCTCGACATTGTCGCCGAAGACCCAGAGGAACAGCATGTTCCCGACGAGATGCGCGACATTGGCGTGCAGCAGGATATTGCTGAACAGCGTTGCCCAGGCCGGGACATGGGCGAGGCCTTCCGGCAATTGCGCCGTCCCGAACAGCACGGAGGGAATCATGCCGAAGCCGGCCATGATCGCCAGCTCCGCGTCCTGGCCGGGCCAGAGCTGCAACACGAGCTGCAAGGCGAGGCTGGCGCCGATCAGCCCATAGGTGATGTAGGGCGTTCGCATGAAGCGCAGCGGCACGCCGTCATGCAGGGGGACGAACATGGCTGAACTCAGCGATTCCCGCCGGGCACCCAGAGCACGTCGCCGGCTGCCTTGGCATTGAGGTAGCGGGAGGCGACGAACAGGAAGTCCGAGAGGCGGTTGATGTATTTGAGGGCTGGCGGGGCGACCGTTTCGCCCTCTGTCGCCGCGAGCTCGGTCATCAGGCGCTCGGCGCGGCGGCTGACGGTGCGGGCGAGATGGAGATGGGTCGCGGCCGGCGTGCCGCCGGGCAGCACGAAGGAGCGCAAGGGGGCGAGATCGGCATTCAGCTCATCGATCTCGGCCTCGATCCGGTCGACCTGGGCCTGGACGATGCGCAAGGGCTCGAAGGCGAGAGGCTTGTCGGTCTCGGGCGTCGAGAGATCGGCGCCAAGATCGAAGAGGTCGTTGCTGATGCGGCCGAGCATGGCATCGATCAGAGCATCTTCCGTTGCCGCATGGAGGCGAGAAAGGCCGACGCAGGCATTGGTCTCATCGACGGTGCCGTAGGCGGCGACGCGGAGGTCGAATTTCGGACGGCGCGGGCCGCTCGTCAGCCCGGTCGTGCCGTTGTCGCCGGTGCGCGTGTAGATGCGGTTGAGCTTGACCATGCCACGCTTATAGCGCGGCCCGGGCCGGACGGAAGCGCGTTTCCGGCGAGGCTGGGCGTCAGAAAGTATAGCCGAGCCGCGCGCCGATATTGGCGGGGCCGCGATTGCCCGTGCCGGGCTTGTCGGAGCAACCGACAGTGCTGAAATGCTCGAGCGTGGTGACGAGGCTCCAGCGGTCCGAGAGCCGGAAGCCGAGCGCGGCGGCCTCGCGCGTGCCGGTGTTGCAGCCGACCGCGAGGCGATTCTCCGGGATGACAAGGCCGGTCTTGCCGTCGTTCAGCGCGGCGCCGAAGCTCGCCTCGACGAAGACGTCGCGCGTCACGTCGAAGGTCCAGGTTGCGCCGGCATAGGCATAGCGCGTGCCGTTGAGATTGACGCTCGCGCCCATGTTGAAACGCGGGATGAAGGCTGCGGCGATGCGGTCGCTCAGGGGAATGAGGCGCGGCGACAGCAGGTCGGCGCTCAGGTTCGGCAGGCCGCTCTCCCGGCCGCCGGGATTGGCGAGGCCGGCGCCGACGCGGGCTTCCCAGGCAGGGGCGGGCGGTTCGGTGGCGGGAGCGTAGCTGGAGACACTGCCGGAGAGGGACCGGGTCTGCGCGGTAGCGGCAGAGGCGGCCAGGCAAACGGCAAGAAGCGGCAACGCGACGCGAACCATGGGCCTTCGAGGGTGAGCGGGTGAAGAGGCGTTAGTGAAGCACACATACTCGTGTCCGGAATGTGGCAAAGCCCGGCAATCGGGGCTTCCGTCCACAGCCGCGCAAGTCGCGTGTTGCTTTGATTTCAAAGGCTTGTGCGCAGTGTCGCAGGCTCAGCCGTTGCGCCACCACAAGACGATGACGATCAGCACGATCGCGACGAACTGCAGGATGACGCGCAGCCGCATCAGGCGCTGCGAGGTATTGGCGCTGCCGCCGCGCAGCATGTTGATCAGCCCGAGCAGCAGGACGACGGCGACGGCGCCGACCGCGACGGACACGAGGGTGTTCGAAAACGTCATGGCGAAACGCTTAGGCTGGTGCGAGGGACTTGGCCAGCGCCGTGATGCGGCCGGCGTGGCCTGAACCGTGGGTCAGCTCGTCGCAGCCGTCTGCGCCAGCGCGCGGCCGCGGACGGGCATCGAGAGATCGCCGGCGAGCGCGCGGCTGATCGAGGGCAGGCCGTCGAGCAGGTCGGGCACGAAGGCCTGCGACGGGGGCGGGCGGCGCGGCAGGGCGTGGAGCGCTGCGGACATCACGCGCGGATCGCGCTCGCCCTCGCCGGTCTGGGAGGGATCGTAGAGGACATCGACCAGCTTGAGCTCGTCGGCGCGGCCGGCGCGGATCGCCTGTTCGAGGCGCGGCCGAACGCGCGGCACGATCAGCGCCGGTTTGTCGAAGGAGAGGATCTCGCAGAAGGTGTTGTAGCCGCCCATGGCGACGACGCAGTGGGCCCGGTTCATCAGCAATTCGAGGCGCGGCTCGAAGCCGAGGCCTTCGAGCTTGGGATTGCGGGCGATGCGCTCGGCAAATTCCTTGCGCTTCTCGCGCGACATGAAGGGGCCGAAGACGATGAGTGCGGGCAATTCGATCGTCGGGTCGGCCTCGTAGGCGGAGATCACCCAGTCGATCACGCCGGCGCCGTCGCCGCCGCCGCCCGGCGTGACCAGGATGAAGGGCTGCTTGGTGATGCGCGGATAGCGGTTCGGCGGCATCGGGCTCGGCACCGCGCGCTTGAGATAGCCCATGTAGCGCAGCTTGTCGGCGAAGCGGTGCTGGTCCGGCAGGCCGGTCAGAGGCTGATAGACGTTGTCGAGCCCGTAGACGAAGATGTCGTCATAGACCGTGTCGAGTGCTTCCAGCGCGCCGTTGCGGCTCCATTCCTCCAGAACCGCGGCGGGTTCGTCGAGCACGTCGCGCAGGCCAAGCACGATGCGGGCGCCGCGCCGGCGCAGGATGTCGAGCGAGGGCTTGAGTTCACCGCGCAGGCCGACCGGCTCCTTGTCGACGATGACGACGTCGGGATCGAAGGAGAGCACCGTCTGCTTGATGATGTCGGCCCGCAGGCGAATGGTGTCGTCGAGGTCGAGATTGAGATGATGCGGCTCGTAGCTGCCGTCGCTCTGCTTCTCGACGCCGGGAATGCGGACATAGTCGACGCCATCGCCGAACTGGAAGCTCGAGATCACCGACGAGCCGGAGACGATGATCACCGAGATATGCGGGAAGCTCGCGATCAGCGCGTTGGCGATGGCGCGGCAGCGGCGGATATGGCCGAGCCCGAACGTGTCGTGGCTGTAGATCAGGACGCGCGGAGCATGCGGGCTACGCGGCGCACGCTCGGCGCCGGCAAGGTCGACGACGTTTGAAGGCATCGGAACGTCGCCCCCCGGAAAGGCCAGACGACCTCTTGGCGAGGACGAACGCAGTTGAAAACTCTGGAGCGATTATAACTGGTCGCCGGGGACGATCCAAGCCCGTCGGAGCACCGTCGGACGCGATAATCCGCAGGCTGCCGATCACGTCATCGCAAGCCGGCAACACCGTTCGGGGAGCGTTCGGACGGTGCGATAAGTCGGCAGGGATCGGTCATGCGCACCGCCGGGTGGGCGACAGCGGCGCCCAGGATATCGGAGAGGGCGGACCAGGCCGTTTCGTCATGGTCGCGATGGTGCAGGAGCAGGCCGAACTCGATGTCGCCGGCCTCGCCTTGTCGCCTTTCCGCCAGAAGGGCGACGATCTCGCCGAGGATGTCGGGCGTCGAGCGGCCGATGCGGCCGCCATGCCAGTCCATGATGTCGACATGGGTATTGAGCAGACGCGGCCCTCCGTCGGCCCCAAGGCGATAGCCGCGGAAGCAGGACAGGCCGGCGAAGCCGAGCGCTTCCAGACGCGCCGCATGGCTCTGGGCGATGCGGTTCCAGGGCGGCACGAAGATCGGCAGGGTGGCGTCGCCGAGGAGATCGTGCAGGCGCTGACGGCCGCGCGCGATGTCGGCGTCGACATCGGACGCGACGCGCTCCGCGCCGAATTCCGATTTCTTGCTCCCGGCAGGTGAGTGGTTCTGATGGACGGCGCCATGCTGGCAAGGCCGCAGCAGCGGCATGCCGTGCAGCGCGGTCGCCAGTGTGGGCTCGGCCAGCAACGGAATGACCGCGAGCAGGACCGGCGCCGCGAAGCGTTCGGCCAGATCCGAGAGACGGTCGAGCGCCGGGCTCGGCGCCACAGCGTCGTCATCGCGCAGCCAGAGGCCGACCGTTCGGCCGGATGCGCTCCAGCGGTCGAGTTCGAGGGTGAGCGCCTGCCAATGCGGGGCAGTCATGGCGTGGCTTTCCCGGGAGAGGATTTCAGCTTGGCGCGACGGTTCCGGATGGCCAAAGCGAGGCCTTCCGCCAGTCTTTCGGCCGCGCGTGCCGGTGTCCGTTCTGTGAGGATGAAGTGGCGGGCGGCCACGCCCATGCTGTCGCGCAAAGCTCTGTCGCGTAGCAGGCTGGTCAGCGCTGCGGCCAGGGCTGCCTCGTCATGCTCCGGGACGAGCAGGGCGGTTTCGCCTGCCCGCACCGTCTCGGAAACACCGCCGCTGTCGAAGGCGACGACCGGCAGGCCGGCAGCTTGGGCTTCGAGATAAACCAGCCCATAGGCCTCGCCGATGCCCGGCCAGATGAAGATGTCGTGCCGGGCAAGCGCAGCCTGCGTGGCCTCGCGGTCGAGCTGGCCGCGCCAGCTGATGCGGTCCGCGGGCAGGTTCGCGAAGGCGGCGCCGATCTCGGCATGGCAAGGGCCGTCGCCGATGATGCTCAGCGTCCAGTCCTCGCCGCGGCAGCGGTCGAGGATGCGGGCAAGGGTGAGATAGCTCTTCAGCTTGGCGCCGTCGCGCATCATGGCGACCGTAATCAGGCGCGGCGTGCGCGATGGAACGGCTGGCCTGAGAGGTTCGGGATCGATCGCGACGAAGGGAGGGAGGGGGAGCAGGGTGGTTCCTTCGCTTCGCCAGGGTTCGAGCCCCTGCCGGTCGCGATCGGTGAAGTAGAAATGGACATCGCCAGTGGCGAGCGCCTGCCGGGTGACGGCCGAGTGCGCGGCCCATTCGCCATTGGCACGCCGGGTCGAATCGCTGGATTCGGCGGTGACATAGGGGATGCCGAGCGCCGTCGCGATCCCAGGGCCGAGGAAATCCGGCGAGCGGTAGTAGTTGTGATAGGTGAACCAGAGATCGGGCCGCGGCTTGCCCGCCCGATAACCGGCGAGCAGGGCGTCGCGCAGTCGGGCGGCATCGGCTGAAGCGCTGGCGAAGCTGGCGGGATCGGCTTCGCGAAAATAAGTCCTGGGCGCTCCGATTGGCTCGACGACATGGCCGAGGCTTTCGAGCCCCGCCACGAGCTGGCGCGCCATGCGGCGGTCGCCGGAGACGCCATCGTCCCCGAGCGGGTTGAGCGGTGTGTGGAACGCGATGCGCAAGGCGGTCTTCGTGGCGGTGTTTGTCTGACGTCAGCGATAGGGATCGGCCGCGTCGCGCAGGCCGTCGCCGAGGAAGTTGAAGGCGAGGATGATCACGATCACCGGCACGACCGGATAGAGCAGCCAGGGATAGAGCGCCACCACATTGATGTTCTGGGCCTCGTTGAGCATCACGCCCCAGCTGGTGATCGGCGGTCTCAGGCCGAGCCCCAGGAAGGAGAGCGCGGTCTCGCCGAGGATCGTCTTGGGGATGGTGATCGTGGCCGAGGCGATGAGGTGGCTCATGAAGCCGGGCACGAGATGCAGCGCGATGATGCGCTTCGGCTTGGCGCCCATGAGCTGGGCCGCGACGACATAATCCTCCTCGCGCAGCGAGAGCAGCTTCGAGCGCACAGAGCGGGCGAGCCCGGTCCAGTCCATCAGGCCGAGGATCACCGTGATGCCGAAATAGACCAGGAGCGGACTCCAGGTCGGCGGCAGGATCGAGGCCAGCGCCAGCCAGAGCGGAATATGAGGCAGCGACTGCACGATCTCGATGATGCGCTGGACGAAGAGGTCGATGCGGCCGCCGTAATAGCCGGCGATGCCGCCGATGATGACGCCGAGCACGAAGGAGACGGAGACGCCGAGCAGGCCGATCGAGAGCGAGATGCGCCCGCCATAGAGGATGCGGGAGAGCATGTCGCGGCCGAGCCGGTCGGAGCCGAGCCAGAAGAAGGTGCCGTCCTTGGGCGGGCAGACGAGGCGTCGGTTGCCGGGGATCAGGCCCCAGAACATGTAGCTGTCGCCCTCGCAGAAGAAGCGCAGCTTCTGCGGGCGCGTGGTGTCGACCTCGTACTCGCGCTTCAGGTTCTCCATGTTGAGGCGCATCGTATAAGGGTAGACGAAGGGGCCGATGAAGCTGCCCTCGTGGAAGAGATGGACGCTCTGCGCGGGCGCTCGGATGAAGTCGGTGTTGCGCGTGGTGTAGTGATAGGGCGCGAGGAACTCGGCAAAGGCCGCCATGGCGTAGATCACGAGGATCACCACGGCGGAGATGACCGCGAGCCGGTGCTTGCGGAACTTCCACCACATCAATTGCCATTGCGAAGCGAGATAGACCCGCTCCTGCTCCGGCGTCATCGCCTCGGTGGCATAGGGCTCGAACGGCGCCGTCGAGACCTCGTGCGCCAGGGGGGCGCCGTCCGGCGGCAGATGGGAGAGCGAGGTCGCCTTCACTTGGTCGCGGCTCCCTGCAGGCGGATGCGCGGATCGAGGATGGCGAGCGCGATGTCCGAGATCAGCACGCCGATCACGGTCAGGAAGGACAGGAACATCAGGAAGGAGCCGGCGAGATACATGTCCTGGCTCTGCAGCGCGCGGATCAGCAGCGGGCCGGTCGTTTGCAGCGAGAGCACGATGGCGACGACCTCGGCGCCCGAGACGATTGAGGGCAGGATGTCGCCGATATCCGAGATGAAGAAGTTGAGCGACATCCGCAGCGGGTATTTCCGCAGGGCCTTGCCTGGGGCTAAGCCCTTGGCGCGGGCGGTGACGTAGTACTGCTTCTGCAATTCGTCGAGGAGGTTGGCGCGCAGCGCCCGGATCATGCCGGCAGTGCCGCCGGCGCCGATGATGATGACGGGAATCCAGAGGTGCTCCAGCACCGACTTGAGCTTGGCCCAGCTCATCGGCTGGTTGAGATAGGCTGGATCGACGAGGCCGCCGATCGAGGTCCCGAACCAGACATTGGCGAAATACATGAAGACCAGCGCCAGCAGGAAATGCGGCACGGCAAGCCCGACGAGGCCGAGGAAGGTGAGGCCGTAATCGCCCCAGCTGTACTGGTGCGTGGCCGAATAGATGCCGATCGGGAAGGCGACGACCCAGGTGAAGATGATGGTGGCGAAGGAGACCATCATCGTCAGCAGCAGGCGGTCGCCGACGATCTCGCGGACCGGGCGCTGGTATTCGAAGGAATAGCCCATGTCGCCCTGGAGCAGGCCCGCGACCCAGCGGACATAGCGCTCCACCGGCGGCCGGTCGAAACCGTATTCCTGCTTCAGGAACTCGATGCGGCTCATGTCCGCCTTCTCGCCCTGGGCCTGCATCTCGGCCGCGAGCGTCTCGAAATAATCGCCTTCGGGCAGGTTGATCACGGTGAAGATCAGCGCGCTGGTGACGATCAGCGTCGGGATCATGATCAGGATGCGCTTGAGGATGTAGCGTAGCAGCACGGGTCAGGCCTTGGTCTCTGGCCTGTCGAACCAGAAGGTATCGGGCATGTAGCGGCCGATGAAGGCGCCGGGCTCGAAGCTGTAGAGGCCCTTTTCGGGCACGTTGCGCAGGTCGCGCGAGACGACGATCGGCTGGAGCGTGCTGTTGATCACGCCGATGGTGAAGAGTTCCTCGGCGTTGAGCGCCAGCATCTCGCGCCAGATCGCGCGGCGCTGGTCGCGTGTCGAACTCATGCGCCATTCCTCATAGAGGCGGACGAGCTTGTTGGCCGCGGGCAGGGCCGGACGTTCGCCCTCCTTGCCGTTGCTCTCGACGAACTGGCCCCAGCGCGGCCACTGGAACTGGGCCGAAGAGGTCGGCGCCAGCGCGTCCGGCTCCATGTCCGAGGTGACCAGCGCATTGTCCATGCCCGCCCAGGCCGACATCACGGTCTGGCCGGCGAGGATGCGGCGGCGGAAGACGTCGCGCTGGGTCGAGCGCGGGTAGATCTTGATGCCGACATCGAAGAAATCCTGCTTGAGCAGGTCGAGGATATCGGTCTCCTCGGTGTTCTCGCCGGCGGTCTCGATGGTGAATTCCAGCCTGCGTCCATCCGGTAGCAGGCGGATGCCGTCATCGTCGCGCTTGGTCAGGCCGATCTCGTCGAGCAGGCGGTTCGCCAGCGCCGGATCGTGCTGGGTCCAGAGCGAGGTGAAGCGGGGATCGTAGAGCGGGCTTTCCGGCAGGGCGGTGTTGCCGCTTTCCTTGGCGAGCCCGAAGAAGATGACCTTGTTGACGTCCTGGCGGTTGATCGCGACCGAGATCGCGCGGCGGTAGCGGATGTCGCGGTTGAGATCGCGCCAGACCGGATCGATGGCGTTGAGGTTCGGAAGCAGGGCGAAATAGGCGCCCTCCGCCCGTTTCCAGAGACGGACGTCGAAATTCATCCGCTTCGAGGCTTCCTTCAGGAAGGTATAGTTGTCGAAGCGGAGATAGCGAGCCTGGAGATCGGCCTCGCCGGCCGCCGTCTTGGCGGGGACGAGCGCGCTCGTGCCGATGGTCAGCGTCACCTGGTCGGAATAGGGGAGCTGCCGGCCGTTTTTGTCGACGCGGTGGAAATAGGGGTTGCGCTCGAAGACGAACTGCTCGGCCGGGAGCGGCGTCGTGTTGCGCCAGGGCTCCAGTGTCGGCAGCTTCGGGTTCTCTGGCCGGTACATGCGCGACAGGCGCTCATGCAGCGCGCCCCAGTCGCGCACGCGGTGCTCCTTCACGCGCTGGGCCAGCTCGTGCTTGGGCGCATGGCGCTCGTGGAACTGCTTCAGGTAGCCGGAGGGCATGAAGATATAGGTCGGCTGCGCGCCTGCCAGCGCCGGCAGGAAGACCGGGTTCGGCGTCTTCCAGCTGTAGCGGACCTCGGTCTCGCTCAGGATTTCGAAGCGGGGCGGTTCGCCGGCCGAGAACAGGGCCTGCGGCGGGCCGCCGGGTGAGAGCCGCTTGTTGTTGGCGATATCCTCCCACCAGTAGCGGAAATCCTCGGTGGTGAGCGGCGACCCGTCCGACCAGCGATGGCCCTGGCGCAATCTCAGCGTGAAGATGCGGCCGTCCTCGACATCGCAGCTATCGAGCACATCGGGCACGAGGTCGAGATTCTCATCATAGACCATCAGGCGCGTGTAGCCGTAGAGCGTCATCATGCGGATGTCGCGCTGGTCGCCCATCAGCATGCGGATATTGCCGCCATGGCGGCCCTGCTGCCGGCCGAGCGCTTCCAGATCGATGATGCGCGGGTTGGCCGGCAAGCGCGCGGCGACCGGTGGCAGGGCGCCGGAAGCGATCCGATCCTTGAAGAACGGGCTGTCGATCGCGCTGCCCGAGAAGGGCGCAGGCGCGGCCTGCGCGACGCGGGGCAGGCTCGCTCCGGCGAGCGCGGCGGTGCCGAGCAGCAGCGCGGTGCGGCGGGTCGGGTCGTGGCGGCGCTGCGTCATGGCACCAGCTCCCGGATATCGGCATTGGGCCGCGCCAGCACGTAATGGCCGTCGCCGAGCGGGAGGGGCGCCAGCGCGGCCTCGTCCGGCCCGGTCTTGAAGGCGGCGTCCCAGTGGCTGTCGTCGGAGGCGCCGCCGGGCGCCGCCAGCTTGAAGTCGAGCGGGCGATCGAGATCGGCGAAGGGCACGGAGCGCAGCAGCGCGCGGGTATAGGGATGCGCCGGGCGGGTGAAGAGCGCGTGGCGCGGCGCGAGCTCGACGATCCGGCCATTGGCCATCACCGCGATGCGGTCCGCCATGTAGTTCACCACGGCGAGATTATGCGAGATGAACAGGAAGGTCAGGCCGCGCTCGGCCTGCAAATCCTTGAGCAGGTTGAGGATCTGCGCCTGTACGGAGACGTCGAGCGCCGAGACCGGCTCGTCGCAGATGATCAGCTCGGGATCGAGCGCGAGCGCGCGGGCAATGCCGATGCGCTGGCGCTGGCCGCCCGAGAAGGAATGCGGATAGCGGTTGAGGAAGCGGGTATCGAGCCCGACATCCTGCATCAGGTTGCGCACCCGCTCGTCCTGCTCGGCCGGGTCGCCGCGGCCATGAATGACCAATGGCTCGCGCAGGATGTTCATCACCGTCATGCGCGGCGAGAGCGATGAGACCGGGTCCTGGAAGATCATCTGGACGCGCGGGCGGAACTTGCGGAGGTCCTCGCCGTCGAGGCCAAGCACGTCGATCCGCTCGCGCCCGTCATCGAAGACGATCTCGCCGGAATCGGGCGTGACCGCGCGCATGACGATCTTGCTGACGGTAGTCTTGCCGCAGCCGCTCTCGCCGACGAGGCCGAGGCATTCGCCGCGCTGGATGTCGAAGCTGACATTGTCGACGGCCTTGACGCTGGTCTGGCTGCCCTTGCCGAAGAAGCTGCGCGAACCCGTGACATAGGTCTTGTGCAGGCCGCGGACGCTGAGCAAGGGGGCGGCGTCCGCCGACGGCTTCGGCGGGGGCGCGGTCACGATCGGGCGCGGGCGCGCTTCCCGGAGCGCGACCAGCCGCTCGCCGTCCTGCATGTCGAAATGCGGGGAGGCTTCGAGCAGGGCCTTGAGATAGGGGTGGCGCGGTCGGCGGAAGATGTCCTCGACCGGGCCGCGCTCCATGATCTCGCCATGGAAGATCACCACGACCTCGTCGGCCATGTTGGCGACGACGCCGAGATCATGAGTGATGAGCAGGATCGCCATGCCCATCTCGGCCTGGAGATCACGCATCAGGTCGAGCACCTGGGCCTGGATGGTGACGTCGAGCGCCGTCGTCGGCTCATCGGCGATCAGGAGAGCCGGCTGGCAGATCAGCGCCATCGCGAGCATGGCGCGCTGGCGCAGGCCGCCGGAGAGCTCGAAGGAATAGAGATCGAAGGCGCGCTTGGGGTTCTTGAAGCCGACGCGCTTCAGCATCGCTTCGATCAGCTCGCGCGCCTCGGCCTTCGGCATCGGCCGGTGCAGGAGCAAGGCTTCCTCGATCTGGTTGCCGATCGTATGGACCGGCGAGAGCGAGGACATCGGCTCCTGGAAGATCATGCCGATGCGCCC
Source organism: Allobosea sp. GW821-FHT09G06 (assembly GCF_059416005.1). Taxonomy (NCBI): domain Bacteria; kingdom Pseudomonadati; phylum Pseudomonadota; class Alphaproteobacteria; order Hyphomicrobiales; family Alloboseaceae; genus Allobosea; species Allobosea sp. GW821-FHT09G06. The sequence continues at coordinate 937,936 of NZ_JBWKOI010000001.1, forward strand.
GCCGCGCAGCGCCCGGATGCCTTCGCCCTCGGCCGGCAGCGTCGCGATGTCGACGACGGTCTCGGGCGCGAGCGGATCGCGGAACAGGATTTCGCCGCCGGTGACGCCGCCGGCGCGAGGCAGGAGCCCCATGATCGCCTGCGAGATCACCGATTTGCCGGAACCGGATTCGCCGACCAGCGCGACGGTCTTGCCGGCGGGCACGCGCAGGCTGACGCCCTTCACGACGTCACGGGCGAGGCCGTGGATCGTGAAGCCGATACGCAGGTCGCTGATGCGCAGGATGTCCATGGTCTGAAGCGGCACGTTCCCGAGGCGTCTACGGCCCCTTGGTTTTCCTCACGTCACTAGACGTCGAAAGCGGCGGCTTGCCAATCGCTTTCGACGCTTGCGCCGGCTCCGGCGGGCATTGCCCGATGCGGATGACATCGCTGCAACGGGGCCCGCGCCGGAAATCGTCGTAGCTGATGCTCCAGGGCAGGGGAGCCGGGGCGCGGTAAGGCCCCATCTTGAAATACTGGTTGTCGTCGAGCCCCGGGCCGCCATGCCCGATATGGCCCTGGACGGTGACGATATGGACGCCGTCGGCGATGACCTCGATATGGCCGTCGCCGTCGGGGCCGGGTTGCGAGCGGATGACGAAATCGATCCAGCCCTGCTGCGCCGAGGGCAGGTCGGCATGGTGCGTGACCCGGATGCCGGGTGCGCAGGCATTGAAATAGCTGGGGTAATCCGTGCTGGTCGCGCCGCTCTCGATGGCGACCAGCGCACGGGTCTGCTGGGCTTCGGTGCGGTTGAGCACGAGCGCTTCGCCCGGCAGGCAGCCCTCGGGGCGCTCGCTACCGCCGATCTGGTAGGAGGGGATCAGGTCGGTCTCGACGGTGATGCCGAGGCGGCCGCGATAGAGACGCAGCGCGAGGAACGGCGAATAGTCGCCGACGGCCTCGGGCAGGATCTCGCGCTTCCATTGCGCGATCACATATCTGCGATCATCCTGGGCAAGCGGATCGTTGAGGCGCAGCGCGAAACCGTACCAGACCGGGCTGCGGAACGGGACCAGCACATCCGGGCGCTCCCAGACCTCGGCCCGTTCGCTGCATCCCACAGCATGCGGCAGGCAGGACGGGGGCGCGATCAGGGTCAGGGCGCCGACACCGCTATAGGGGGCGGCACGATCGAAAATCACGCGCCCGGCGCGCTGTTCGGGATTGTCTTTGTAGAAAAGCCCGCCTTCGGGCGCGAAACCGCCTTGCTCGAAGCCGTCGCGCAGGATGCGTTGCGTGGTTTCCGTGCCGGCCTCGGCACGGACCGGCGCCGCCCCGGGGGCGACAAGTCCGAAGGCAACCGCGCAGCCCAGCAATCCCGACGCGACGACCTTGTTCAAGCTTCCCCCGCAGACGAACAGCGTTCCCACTTTGCAACGCCGGCATGGCCGCAGCGTGGCGTGCATTGCACTCGGCCGCAACCTCACCACATATGGTCGCTTCGGGCCCGCCGGACCCGTTCGAGCTTGCGCCGCGAGCGCTTCGGTACAGGGTTGCCTCTTGGAGTCCAATCTCTTCCGTTACATCTGGCAGAAGAGCCGGGCCGAGCAGATCGTCGTCCTGCTGATCATCCTTGTCTCGATCCCCTTCAACTGGGCCTCCTTCGACGTGCCCAAGCGCATCGTCAACGATGCAATCCAGGGCGGGGCCTTCAGGGATGGCAAGACCACGGCGACGCTGCTGGACTTCACCCTGCACCTGCCGTCCTGGCTCGGCGGGGCGAGCTACAAGATCTCGGATGGCATCCAGGTCGGCCAGTACGGCCTGCTGATCGGCTTGAGCACCTATTTCCTGCTGCTGGTGCTGATCAACGGCGCCTTCAAATACGTCATCAATGTCCGCAAGGGCATTCTGGGCGAGCGGATGCTCCGGCGCATGCGCTACGACCTGTTCAGCCAGCTCATGCGCTTCCGGCCGGAGGAAATCCGCGCGGTCAAGCCGGCCGAGATCGCCAGCATGATCAAGGACGAGGTCGAGCCGGTCGGCGGCTTCGTCGGCGATGCCTTCATCCAGCCGGTCTTCCTGCTCAGCCAGGCGTTGACGGCGCTCGTCTTCATCATGGCACAGAGCTTCTGGCTGGGCTCGATCGCGCTCCTGATCGTGCTGGCGCAGGCGATCATCATCCCGATCCTGCGGCGCGAGCAGCTCCGGCTCGGCCGCGAGCGCCAGATCGCCTCGCGCCAGCTTGCGGGCCGCATCGGCGAGATCGTCGATGCCGGGCCGATGATCCAGGGCCATGGCGCGACGGCCTATGTCCAGTCCGACATCGCCGGGCGGCTCGGGCGGCTCTTCGACATCCGCTACGCGCTCTTCAAGCGGAAATTCGCGGTCAAGTTCCTGAACAACCTGCTCGCCCAGATCACGCCCTTCTTCTTCTACGCCATCGGCGGCTTCTTCGCGCTGCAGGGGCGGCTCGACATCGGCCAGCTCGTCGCGGTGATCGCCGCCTATCGCGACCTGCCTTCGCCGATCAAGGAACTGATCGACTGGGACCAGCAGCGCAACGACGTGACGATCAAGTACGAGCAGGTCATCTCCCAGTTCAACAGCGACGAGACGCTCGTCCTCGAGGAGGAGAACGGCGTCGCGGCCCTGCCGGCGAAGGGCGATATCCGGCTCGAATCGGTGCAGATGCTGGACAATCGCGGCCAACCGCTGCTGACGCCATTGTCGTTCAGCGTTCAGCGGCCGGGCATGGTCGCGGTGGTCGGCCCGCCAGGCGGCGGCAAGGACGTGCTCGGCCGGATCCTCGGCCGGCAAGCGACGAGCTATACCGGCCGTGTCCTGATCGACGGCGAGCCGCTGGCCGGCATGTCGGTCGAGCGGGCGAGCCATCTCATCGGCTATTCCGGCGACGATCCCGAGATCATCGCCGGCTCGATGCGCGACAACATCCTGCTGCCGCTCCGGCGCCGCCGGCCCGATCTCAAGACCGAGGGAGGCGTTTCGCAGCCCGAGCATCGCCGCTTCGTCGAGGCGATCCGTTCGGGCAACTCGCCCTTCCCGTTCGAGGCGGACTGGACGGACTACGAGGGTGTCGGGGTGGCCGATGCGGCCGAGCTTGCGGCGCGCGTCCATGAACTGCTCGACGTCTTCGGCTGTACGCAGGAGGTCTACGAGCTCGGGCTCGGCGGCAAGGTGATGCGCCCTGTCAGCGAGCAGGCGATCGAGCGCATCATCACGGCGCGCCGCGTGGTCGCGGCCGAGCTCGCGCGGATCAAGCAAAGCGACCTGATCGAGCCCTTCGTGCTCGACCGCTACAATCGCAATGCACCGATCATCGAGAATCTGATCTTCGGCACCCGCACGACGACGCGCTTCGACAGCGCGACCCTGCTGTTCGAGCCCTATGCCCAGTCGATCCTGAAGGCGGAGACACTGGTCGAGCCCCTGGCCGAGATGGGCGGGCGGATCGTCGCGACCGTCGTCGAAATCTTCGCCGGCCTGCCGCAGGGCCATGCGCTGTTCGAGCGCTATTCCTTCGGGGCGAATTTCGAGTTCGAGCGCCTGAACGAGCTGGCCGCGCTCTTGGCCAAGCACGACATGCGCAACCCGCTCGACCAGGAGACGGAGCGGGACCTCGTCGCGCTGGCGCTCGGCTATATCGAGCCCAAGCACAGGCTGAACCTGATCGACGCCCGCCTGGAGCGGCGCATCCTCCGGGCGCGGGAGAGCTTCCGCAAGCATCTGCCGGCCGATGCGGCCGAGGATGTCGACTTCTACGATCCCGACAAGGTGATGGTCGGCGCCAGCGTGCGCGACAACCTGATGTTCGGCCGGATCGGCTATGGCGTGCCCGATGCCGCGCGCAAGGTGGGCGAGATCGTGCTGCAGGCGCTTTCCCGCTCGGGACTGGGCGATGCGCTCTATCGGCTCGGCCTCGATACCGAGAGCGGCATTCGCGGGCGCTACCTGCCGGCGCGGCTGCGCCAGGCGGTCCCGCTGGTCGAGGCCCTGATCAAGGCGCCGCAGATCGCGGTGCTCGACATTTCGGCCCTGCTCGCGATTTCGGACGAGCCGGAGGAGATCGTCGCTCGCCTGCGCAGCTATTGCGAGGGCATGACGCTGTTTCTTCTGGTCGGAGATGCTAATCTGGTGGGAGAGGTCCCGCTGCGGGTGGTGTTCCACGGAGCGACGGGGACGGTCGAGGCGCTTGGTACGCCTGACGCGGCTAATGATCGGGCGTCGCGCTTCGAAAGCACCGGGCGCGAGAACACTGGACGAATGGAGGCGCGGTCATGAGTCTGGAAACCGATATCGGCTGCCTGCGCTCGATGCCGCTGTTTCAGGACATGCCGGCATCGCGGCTGAAGCTCGTCGCGCTGATGGGCGAGCGGCTGCAGTTCGAGCCGGGCGCCGTTCTGATCAGCCCGCAGGAGAAGCTCGCGGGCGTCTACGTCATCATGGAAGGCGAGGTCGAGATATCGCAGCCCCGCGAGGGCGGCGAGGAGCGGCGCTTCGTCAAGGATACCGGCAGCATCACCGGCGACGTGGCCCTGCTCAGTGGCAAGCCTTTCATCGCCACGGTCAGCGCGAAGTCGCATGTGCTGGCGCTCCGGATTCCGAAGGACCTGTTCTTCGAGCTGTTGCAGACCGTGCCGGAGTTCAGCCTCGCGGTCTGCCGCGATCTGGCCGACCGGGTGCACCGGCTCGCCTCCGTCCTGCTGCGGGAGCACGAAACCGTTTGACGAGGTCGATCAGCGCATGAACCGGCCGCAAGCCGCAGGCACGAACCGCACCGGTATGAGTGCGAGCATGGACCAGGTCTCGTCCTGGAGCCGGGACGTCCGGTTCGTCTCCGGAGTGATCCTGCTGATCTTCGCGACGACCCATTTCCTCAACCACGCCGTCGGCATCCTCGGCGTCGATGCCATGGAGAAGGTGCAGGACTGGCGCTACGGCCTCTGGCATTCCTGGGCCGGGACCGTCGCGCTCTATGGCTCGCTGATCGTCCACCCGGTCTTCGCGCTTTTGCGCGTGGTGCAACGGCGCACCTTCAAGATGCCGCTGCGCGAGATGCTGCAGATCGCGCTCGGCCTCGCCATCCCGCTGCTGCTGATCGACCACATCATCAGCACGCGGATCATGGGCATCTATTTCGGCGTCGACGAAAGCTATCGCTCCGTGCTGCGACGGCTCTGGCCTGGGCTTGCGCTGACGCAGTCGCTGCTGCTGCTGCTGGTCTGGACGCATGGCATCATCGGCATCCATTTCATGCTGCGCGGCCGCGACAGCTATCGCCACTGGCGCGATCCGTTCTTGCTGGCGGCGATCCTGATCCCGATGCTGGCGCTGATCGGCTTCTCGGTCGGCGCGCGCGAGGCGGAGCGGCTGGCGATGCCGGCCGAACTGGTCAGCGATGCGCAGTCCGCGATGTTCGCCCGCGACGTGATGTGGGGCAAGGGCGGGTTCTACGGGCTCGTTGCCTGCTTCCTGCTTTTCATCGGCATCCGCGAGATCAGGGTCCGCACGACGCGCCAGATCACGGTGCGCTTCGTCGGGCACGGCACGCGCCGGCTGGCACCGGGGCCGACCGTGCTCGAGATGTTCCGGCGCTTCGGCATTCCCCATGCCGCGCTTTGCGGCGGGCGGGCGCGCTGCGCCACCTGCCGCGTGCTGGTGATGGATGGCAACGACAAGCTGCCGAAGCCGGGCATGAACGAGGCGAAGCTCTTGCGGCGCATCTCGGCGCCGGAAGGCGTCCGGCTCGCCTGCCAGATCCGGCCGCGCGACGATCTGCAGGTGCAGATCCTGCTGGCCTCGCGGCTCAATGCCGGCGCGGGACGTGCGCTTGAGCTCGACGATGCCGCCGGCAAGCGCGGCCTCACCGTCGTGGTCGCCGATCTCAGGGCCTTCTCGGCCCTCTCGGAGCGGCAATTGCCGCGCGAACTGATCGGCCTGCTCAACCGCTTCTTCGATGAGATGGGGCAGGCGATCACCGCGCATGAAGGGCGGATCGACGCCTTCTATGGCGATGGCTTCATGGCTGTGTTCGGCCTCGAAGGTCCGCCGTCGAAAGGTGCGCAAGCGGCGATCGCGGCTGCCGGCGACATCGTGCGCGCGGTCGATGCGCTCAACCGCGAATATGGCGCGGCGCTGCCTTTGCCGCTCCGGATCGGCATTGGCATCCATACCGGCGATGCCATTACCGGCGCGGTCGAGAACGACAATCTCGGCCGGCGCGAGATCACGGTCGGCGAGACCGTGATGGTGGCAAGCCAGCTCGAATCGGCGACGCGACGCGTGCTGGCCGATGTCGTCGTCTCCGAGGACACGATCCGGGCAAGCGGGCGCAGCTATGCCGGCACGACGGCGCTGAAGATCGCGATCAAGGGGCGCGAGAAGCCATTGACGGCCTATGGCTTCGCCAGTGCGCCGGAAATCGCCCGCCGCAAGCGCGAGGACGTGGCGATGCCTGCTCCGGTCGTCTCCGGAGCTGAGGCGGAGGTTGCGGCCGAGGCGGCTCCAGAGCCGGGTGAAGTGCCTGAAAAGCACTGACCCTTGCGCGCTCGGCTGGTTTTTTGCGGGCGCGCATGTCTATGGTCCGCCGGCTTTTTCCGGATGATGACCGACCCATGACGCCCGAACCGCCCCAAGAGGCCTTTCACGACCTGCTGCGCGGCATGGCGGCGCTCTCGGGCAATCGCATCGTCGCCGATATCGCGCGGCTCTACGGCAAGGGCGCGCCGCCCGACCTCTCGATCGCCTGCAACCACAAGCAGATCGCCTCGAAGCAATGGCTGGTCGAGGCGCTGGCGCAGACCTATCCGAAGCCTGAGGGACCGGTCTGGGTTCTCGGCGCCTGGTATGGCGTGCTCGGCGCACTCCTGCTCGACGATGACAGGCTCGCGATCCCGGGGATTGTCAGCCTCGATATCGACCCGACCTGTGCATCCATCGCGGAAATCCTGAACCATCGCCATGTCGCGGCGGGGCGCTTCCGGGCGGTGACGGCGGACATGATGGCGATCGACTTCGCGGCTCAGTCGCCGAAGCCGGGACTTGTCATCAATACGAGCTGTGAGCATCTCGACGATGTGCCGGGCTGGATCGCGACCTTGCCGAAGGGCTTGCCGCTTGTGCTGCAATCCAACGATTATTTTCGCGAGCCGGATCATCGCAGCTGCGTGCCCTCGCTCGACGCCTTCCGCGAGCAGGCGGGACTGTCCGAGGTCTGGTTAGAAGGCGCCCGGCCGACGAAGAACTATACGCGTTTCATGCTGATCGGGCGGCGATGACGGCTGGCTCGGCGCCGCGCATCGCGGTCGCGATGAAGGGTTATCCGCGCCTGTCGGAGACTTTCATCGCGCAGGAACTGCTGGGCTTGCAGCAGCGCGGCCTGGCTTTCGAAATCTGGTCGCTGCGCCATCCGACCGACGCCGCGAAGCATCTGATGCACCATCAGATCACCGCGCCGGTGCGCTACCTGCCGGAATATCTGCATGACGAGCCGGGACGCGTGGCGCGCGGCTTGCTCGCGGCCCTGCTGCGACCGGGCCTGCTGCGGTTGCTGCCGGTTTTCCTGCGTGATCTCTTCCGCGACCGGACGCGCAACCGCTGGCGCCGCTTCGGCCAGGCCTGCGTGATGGCGCATGAACTGCCCCGGGATATCCGGCACCTGCATGTGCATTACCTGCACACGCCGGCTTCCGTGATCCGCTATGCCGGCCTGCTCGCCGGCCTGACCTGGTCGTTCTCGGCCCATGCCAAGGACATCTGGACGACCGAGGACTGGGAAAAGCGCGAGAAGATCGCTTCCGCCGCCTGGGGCGTGACCTGCACCCGCGACGGGCATCGCGAGCTGGAGCGACTTTCCGATCGGCCCGACAAGGTTGCGCTGCTCTATCACGGGCTCGATCTCGCTCGCTTTCCGGCGCCGGGGGGACGATCGGCGCGGGATGGCTCGGACGCGAACGATCCGGTGCGCTTCGTCACCATTGGACGAGCCGTGGCGAAGAAGGGCTTCGACGATCTGCTGGAAGCGCTGGCCAAGCTGCCTTGCACGCTGAACTGGCGCCTGACGCATATCGGCGGCGGCGAGAAGCTGAAGGCCCTGCAAGCGCAAGCGCAGGCGCTCGGCCTCGATGATCGGATCACATGGGCTGGTCCGAAGGCACAGGATGAGGTCATCGCCGCGCTGCGGGCCGCCGACCTCTTCGTGCTGCCCTCGAAGGAGGCTGGAGACGGCGACCGCGACGGCCTGCCCAATGTGGTGATGGAGGCGGCGAGCCAGGGCTTGCCGATCCTCGCGACCGATTTCGCGGGGATACCGGAATTCGTGCGCGATGGCGTGGAGGGCCTGCTGGTGCCCCCGGGCGATGTTGCCGCTCTGGCCGCTGCGCTCGGTGAACTCGCCGGAGCGCCTGACAAGCGCGCCGCGCTGGGAGATGCGGCTTACGCGCGCCTGACGGATGCCTTCTCGGCGCAGGCCGGGCTCGACCGTGTCGCAGCGATGCTGCGCGGTTCTGCCTGCGAGGGCGCATGAGCGCTTCCGTCCTGATCGCGGTGACGCATCTGCTCGGCAGCGGCCATCTGGTGCGGGCCGCCAATCTGGCGCGGGCCCTGGCGCAGGGCGGGTTTTCGGTGACGCTCGCCAGCGGCGGCATGCCGTTGCGGGCGATGGAGAGCGAGCCCTTCGCCTTCGTGCAATTGCCTGTCATCAGGACCGAAGGCACCGATTTCCGCACGCTGCTCGATGAGGCCGGCGAGCCGATCGCTCCGGAGCGCAAGGGCGCCCGCATCGCCATGCTGGAAGAGCTGGCGGCGCGATTGCGGCCCGATGTCGTGATCGTCGAGCATTTCCCCTTCGGCAGGCGGCAATTGGCCAAGGAGTTCCTCGCGCTGATCGCGGCGGTGAAGACGAGGCGGCCGGAGGCGCTCGTGCTGTCCTCTGTGCGCGACGTGCTGGTGACACCACGACCGGATCGGATCGCCGAGGCCGAGGAGCGAGTCGCCCGGCTATTCGGTGCGGTCCTAATCCATGCTGATGCGGATTTCCTGCCGCTCGACCGGTCGTGGCCGGTGGGCGAGGGGCTCGCGGCTAAGCTGCGCTATACCGGCTATCTCGCCGATGATCGTCCGGCTGGCATCGCACAGGACAATGACGAGGTCATCGTCTCCGGAGGCGGCTCGGCCGCGGCCCTGCCGCTCTTCGCCTGCGCGGTCGCGGCGGCGCGGCTCGACCGATCCGGGCGCCGCTGGCGGCTCCTCGCCGGGCGCGGCATGGCGGATGCCGATCTGGCGCTGTTGGCGGCCGGCGCTCCCGATAAGGTCGTGATCGAGCGGGCGCGGCCGGATTTCCCAGCGCTGCTTGCCGGTTGCGCGGTGTCGATCAGCCAGGCCGGCTACAACACCGTGCTCGATCTCGTCGCGGCCGGGCGGCCGGCGATCGTCGTGCCCTTCGATGCCGGCAACGAGACCGAGCAGACGGTCCGGGCCGAGGCAATGGAGCAGGCAGGACTGGCGCGCTGCTTCCGCTTGTCGGGGGATTTCGTCGGGGATGCAGTGGCATTGGCGGATGCCGTCGGTGAGGCGATCGGTTCCAAACCGCCCACCTTGCCGATCAATCGCGATGGCGCCGCCCGCTCGGCCGCAATCGTGACCGAGCTTCTCGCCGCGGCCGCCGGCCGCGCCCGACACTGAGCCGGCATGCCCTTTGCGAGGGCCGGGGTGCAGCTTTGCGAATTGCCGCTTCCGGTCTTTCGCTCTAATGAGGGACGATCCGCCTCCCTCCTCGGTCGGCTCTGGGTTACCCGGCGAATTCCGGTCATGGCCCTTTGCCTGGAGACAAGATGATGACGACGACGACTGCGCCCGGCCTGCCCGACATCAAGCTGTCGGTGCGCCAGACTTTCGGGATCGATTCCGATCTCGAGGTGCCGGCCTATTCCGCAGCCGATCCGCATGTGCCGGACTTCGACCCGGACTACCGCTTCGACCGCGACACCACGATCGCGATCCTCGCCGGCTTCGCGCATAACCGCCGCGTCATGATCTCGGGCTATCACGGCACCGGCAAGTCGACCCATATCGAGCAGGTCGCCGCCCGCCTCAACTGGCCCTGCGTCCGCGTCAACCTCGACAGCCACGTCTCGCGCCTCGACCTCGTCGGCAAGGACGCGATCGTGCTGAAGGAAGGCAAGCAGATCACCGAGTTCCAGGACGGCATCCTGCCCTGGGCACTGCAGAACAACATCGCGCTCGTCTTCGACGAATACGATGCCGGCCGCCCGGACGTGATGTTCGTGATCCAGCGCGTGCTGGAGCAGTCCGGCAAGCTGACGCTGCTCGACCAGAAGCGCGTCATCCGCCCGCACGGCGCCTTCCGCCTGTTCGCCACCGCCAACACGGTCGGCCTCGGCGACACGTCCGGCCTCTATCACGGCACGCAGCAGATCAACCAGGGCCAGATGGACCGCTGGTCGATCGTCACCACGCTGAACTACCTGCCGCATGACAACGAGGTCGCCATCGTCCTGGCGAAGTCGAAGCACTACCAGAGCACGCCGGACGGCAAGGACGTCATCAACAAGATGGTCCGCGTCGCCGATCTCACCCGTAACGCCTTCATGAACGGCGATCTCTCGACCGTGATGAGCCCGCGCACGGTCATCACCTGGGCCGAGAACGCGGCGATCTTCGGCGATATCGGCTTCGCCTTCCGCGTCACCTTCCTGAACAAGTGCGACGAGATGGAGCGCACGCTGGTCGCCGAGTTCTTCCAGCGCTCCTTCGGCAAGGAACTGCCGGAAAGCGCCGCGAACGTGGTGCTCAGCTAACGAGAGGACACGAGCCATGGCGCAGTATCAGGGAAGCTGCCACTGCGGGCGGGTCGCCTACGAGGTCGAAGCCGATCTCGGTCAGACGATCACCTGCAACTGCTCCTACTGCCAGCGCCGCGGCTCGATCCTCGCGTTCTCGCCCGCCAGCGCCTTCACCCTGACCAAGGGTGAGGATGCGCTGACCGAGTACCGCTTCCACACGCAGAAGATCCAGCATCTCTTCTGCGAGACCTGCGGCGTCGAGTCCTTCGCGCGCGGCGCGATGCCGGACGGGACGCCGACGGTCGCGATCAATGTGCGCTGCCTTGCCGGTGTGGAGCCGACCGAGCTCCAGTCGATCCAGTACGACGGCCGGTCGCGGTAAAAGTCACGGAACCCAGAGGACGGCCTCAGTCTTGTCCATCTCGAACCGCAAGCCAGGAACGCCGAAAGAGGCTCCGGCCGAGCCGCTGAAGCGGGCGATCTCCGGCGCCATGAAGGCGATCGCGCGCAAGCCGGAGATGGAAATCGTCTTCGCGGCCGACAAGCCGTCGCTCGTCGGCGAGCGGGCGCGCCTGCCCGAGCCGCCGCGCAAGCTCAGCCCCGGCGATGTCGCGATCCTGCGCGGCCATGCCGATTCGATGGCGCTCCGCCTCGCCTGTCACGACGCGGCTATCCACCGTCGCGCCGCGCCTGAGGGCGATGCGGCCCGCGCCGTGTTCGACGCCGTCGAGCAGGCGCGCGTCGAATCGATCGGCGCACGGCGGATGTCCGGCATGGCCGGCAACATCTCCGCGATGCTGGAGGACCGCTATCACCGTGGCGGCCGTTACGAGGAAATCACCGACCGGGCCGATGCGCCGCTGGAAGATGCCCTCGCCCTGATGGTGCGTGAGCGCCTGACCGGCTTGAAGCCGCCGAAGGCGGCCGAGAAGGTCGTCGAGCTCTGGCGCGAGCAGATCGAGGCCAAGGCCGGCGGCGATCTCGACCGGCTCACCAAGACGATCGAGGACCAGCGCGGCTTCGCCCGCACGGTGCGCGACATGCTGGCCGCGCTCGACATGGCCGAGCAGACCGCGCAGGGCGACGAGCAGGACGAGGACGAGGACAACCAGGACCAGTCCTCCGAGGACCAGCAGCAGCAGGACGGCGAATCCGAGCAGGAGAGCGGCGCCGACCGTTCCGAGGTCGAGGTCAGCGAGGACGCGACCGAGGAATTGCAGGAGGGCGCCTCCGAGGCGACCGACGCGCCGGCCGGCGACTGGGAGGAGGAGGACGAGAACTCCGAATCCGAGGAGGCCGGCGAGGCGCCGCGTCCGCGCGAGAGCCGCGGCAACGAGCGGCCGCATACCGACTACAAGGCCTATACCCAGAAATTCGACGAGGTCGTCACCGCCGAGGAGCTCTGCGACGCCGAAGAGCTGACGCGCTTGCGCGCCTATCTCGACAAGCAGCTCGCCCATCTCCAGGGCGTGGTCGCGCGGCTCGCCAACCGGCTGCAGCGGCGCCTGATGGCGCAGCAGAACCGGACCTGGGAGTTCGACCTGGAGGAAGGTGCGCTCGATCCGGCCCGCCTGCCGCGCATCATCCTCGACCCGTTCCAGCCGCTCTCCTTCCGGCAGGAATCGGACACGAATTTCCGCGATACGGTCGTCACGCTGCTGATCGACAATTCCGGCTCGATGCGCGGCCGGCCGATCACGGTCGCGGCGACCTGCGCCGATATCCTCGCCCGGACGCTGGAGCGCTGCGGCGTCAAGGTTGAATTGCTCGGCTTCACGACGCGCGCCTGGAAGGGCGGCCTGTCACGCGAGGCCTGGCTGCAATCGGGCAAGCCGGCCAATCCCGGCCGCCTGAACGATCTCCGGCACATCATCTACAAGGCGGCCGACGCGCCGTGGCGACGCGCGCGCAAGAACCTCGGGCTGATGATGCGCGAGGGGCTGCTCAAGGAGAATATCGACGGCGAGGCGCTGGACTGGGCGCATAAGCGCATTCTCGGCCGGTCCGAGCAGCGCAAGATCCTGATGGTGATCTCGGACGGCGCGCCGGTCGACGATTCCACCCTCTCGGTCAATGCCGGCAATTATCTCGAGCGGCACCTGCGCCATGTCATCGCGGAGATCGAGACGCGCTCGCCGGTCGAGCTCATCGCCATCGGCATCGGCCATGACGTGACGCGCTATTATCGCCGCGCCGTGACCATCGTCGATGCCGAGGAGCTGGGCGGCGTGATGACCGAGAAGCTCGCCGAGCTGTTCGAAGAGGACGGACCTGCGGGTTCCGGCTCCAAGCGCCGCGGACACTGATGCGTCTCACGCGCCGCGCTGCGCTGGCAGGCCTCAGTGCGCTCGCGCTGCCCGGCGCCGCTCAGGCGATCGAGCAGACCCGCTTTCCCGTGGGAATTTCGGCCCGGCCCATCGCGGCTTTCGAGCCGCGCCGGCCGGACCAGCGCCGCTTCGGCGGGCTGCAATTCCGCAGCGGCTTGGTGCTTTCCTCCGGCCATCCGCGTTTCGGCGGGTTGTCCGGTCTCGCGCGCCTGAATGGCGGACGCGATCTCGTCGCGGTGACCGATCGCGGCTACTGGCTGACGGCGAAGGTCGCTTCCGGCAACGGCAAGCTCATTGGTCTCGAAGAGGCCGAGATGGCGGCGATTCTCGGTGGCTCCGGCCGGCCGCTCGCGCGCTCGGGGCTCTACGACACCGAAAGCCTCTGCATCCATGACGGCGTGGCTTATGTCGGGATCGAGCGCAAGCATGAGATCGCCCGCTTCGACTGGGCGCGCGATGGCGTCGAGGCCCGCGCGCGGCCTGTCTCGCTGCCGCCCGAGCTGAAGCGCCTGCCGCGCAATCGCGGGCTGGAGGCGCTCGGCGTCATCCCTGCGGGGCCGTTGAAGGGGGCGCTGGTCGCGCTTGCCGAGCGTTCGGGCAAGGAGGACGAGCCGACGCTCGGTGCGATCCTAGGCGGCCCGCAGCCTGGACTGTTCAAGCTCGCCCGGCATGACGGCTACGACATCACCGATCTCGCTTTCCTGCCCTCCGGCGACATGCTGGCGCTGGAGCGCTGGTATCAGCCGCTGCGCGGCGTCGGCATGCGGATCAGGCGAATCGCCGGGCGCGACATCCGTCCCGGTGCTCTGGTGGATGGACCGCGCCTGATCGAGGCCGATTTCGGCTTCGAGATCGATAATATGGAGGGGCTGTCGGTCCATCTAGAGGAAGGGCGCACGGTGCTGACCCTGATCTCGGACGACAACTTCTCGTTCCTGCAGCGGACGCTGCTGCTGGAGTTCGAGCTGCTGTGAGGCCTTCCCTTCTCCCCTTGTGGGAGAAGGTGCCCCGAAGGGGCGGATGAGGGGTCATGCAGGTCTTGAAAGCTTCGGAAAATACCACGCAACGCTTGCGAGCAGCGTCGCGAGACCCCTCACCCTAACCCTCTCCCGCAGGGGGAGAGGGGATAGTGCGCGTGGCGGCGGCCGACCGCCTTAGCCTTGATACGCCCAAACGAAAAAAGCGGCCTTTCGGCCGCTTCCTTCAAACCCGAGAGGGCTAACCGCTCAGTTGGCGGCGAGCTTCTTCTCGAGGTCACGCTTCAGCGTAGCAGCGCCGGTCGAGAGGTCGCCGGCCGAAGCCTTGAGCAGGAAGGCGTCGAGGCCGCCGCGATGCTCGACCGAACGCAGAGCGTTGGCCGAAACGCGCAGGCGCACCGAACGGCCGAGCGCGTCCGACTGCAGCGTGACGTTCACGAGGTTCGGACGGAAGACGGTCTTCGTCTTGCGGTTCGAGTGGCTGACGAGGTGGCCGGTGAGGGTGGCTTTCCCGGTCAGTTCGCAACGGCGGGCCATGATATCGTTCCTTACGTTCCCGGGGGCGCTCAAACAAAAAAACCGACACGCGACGTGCCGGCGAGCACCGGAAGTCAATTTGAAGTCGGGGGTTCCATAGCCAAGGGCGCGGCCTGCGTCAAGGAAAACTCGGTTCGCCGTTCACATGGCCTTCAGCGTTAACGGAGTGTAAAGATCGGGGTCCGATGCTTCAACCCGCCGTCGCTTCGCCGTACGGGGAAGACGGTCACGATTCGGGCCGATTCAGAGTGCATTCAGCGCAGGATCGCGCCGTTCCGGAGACAATGGATGAAGCCCGCCGTCGCATCGTCCCTCGCAGGCTTCGTCCTCGCCGCCGGTTTGGCCGCAGGAGCAAACGCGGCTTCGCTCGACGCGCGCTATGACGTCTCGCTCCTGGGAATCACCCTGGGCACGGCGAGCCTGAGCGGCGGCATCGACAATTCCGGCTACAAGCTCGACATATCCGCGAAGCTCACAGGGATAGCCGGGGGCGTCACGGGCGGGCGCGGTTCGGGCGCGGCGACGGGCACGCTCGTCGGCGGCAGGCTCGCGCCGAAGACCTTCGCGGTGAGCTCAGCCAATTCGAGCGAGAGCCGGACCGTCAGGATGGCGCTGGCCGAGGGCGCGGTCGCTGGCATCGATATCGAGCCGCCGATCGACGAGAAGCCCGACCGCGTGCCGCTCAACGATAGCCACAAGCGCAATATCGTCGATCCGCTCAGCGCCTTCCTGATGCCCGTCAACGGCAAGGGCAAGGACGGCGCCTGCAACCGCACGCTGCCGATCTTCGACGGCGCGGCGCGCTACGACATCAAGCTGTCGAGCGCCGGCACGCGCAACGTCAAGCTCGAAGGCTATAGCGGCCCGGTCTCGATCTGCCAGGCGCGCTTCGTGCCGATCGCCGGCCACCGGGCGCTCCGGCCCAGCACCAAGTTCATGGCGGAGAATCGCGACATCACGGCCTGGCTCGCGCCGATCGCCGGCACCGATGTGATGGTGCCGGTGCGCATCTCCGTGAAGACGATGATCGGCACCGCCGTGATCGAGGCCTCCAGCTTCAAGGTCGATCCCGGCGTGACCGCCAGCGCGCGGAACTGAAGAGCGCCTCAGGGCGCGCGCTTGTAGCCCTGATCGTCCTCGAAGACCGGCCGGAAGAACGAGCGCTCGTAGCTGATGATGAAGCGCTCCTTCTCGTTCATCGCGAAGGCGGCCTGGCATTCGGGATCGTCGAAGGATCGCTTGCGGTAATCCTCATAGTCCGCGAGCGAGGGAAAGCTGAACATCGCGAGCGCGACGTTCGACACGCCTTCGGACGGCATGAAATAGCCGTGATGCTTGCCGCCGAGTTTCTCGACGAGCCGGATCCAGAGCTTGCCATAGGCCTCGAAGGCTTCGAGCTTATGGGGATCGATGATGTAGCGCAGGTAGCAGGTGACCATGGTCAGGCCGCCTTTGCGTTGCTGAGGAAAGTCTTCATCCGCTCCAGCGCGCTCTCGATATTCTCCAGGGAGTTGGCATAGGAGAGCCGGATATAGCCCTCGCCATGGACGCCGAAATCGGGGCCGCCGATCGTGGCGACTCCGGTTTCCTCCAGCAGGGCCGAGGCCAGTTTCTTCGCCTTCCAGCCAGTCTGGGAGACGTTCGGGAAGGCGTAGAATGCGCCCCGGGGCTCGATGCAGGAGACGCCCGGCAGGCCGTTCAGGCCCTTGACCACCGCCTTCCGGCGCCGGTCGAATTCGGCCAGCATCATATGGACCGCATCCTGCGGGCCGGTGAGAGCCGCCAGTCCCGCCCATTGCGCGGGGGCGTTGACGCAGGAATGCGAGTTCACCGCGAGCTTGCGGGCATTGTCGAGCAAGGGCTTCGGCCAGATCGAATAGCCCAGCCGCCAGCCGGTCATGGCATAGGTCTTGGACCAGCCGTTGAGCAGGATCAGCCGGTCGCGGATCTCCGGATAGCTGAGAAGGCAGACATGCTTCTCGCCGTCATAGACCATCTGGTCGTAGATCTCGTCCGACATCACGGCGACATCCGGGAATTTGGCGAGGCCCGCGACGAGCTTGTCGATCTCGGCCTTGGGCGTGACGCCGCCGGTCGGGTTCGCCGGCGAGTTGATGATCAGCAGCCGGGTCTTCGGCGTGATCAGCGCCAGCGTCTCCTCGGCGGAGAAGGCGAAGCCGTTCTCCTCGCGGATCGGCACCGGGATCGGCGTCGCGCCGGTGTACTCGATCATCGAGCGATAGATCGGAAAGCCCGGGTCCGGATAGAGGATCTCGGCGCCGGGCTCGCCGAACATCAGGATCGCCATGAACATGGTGACCTTGCCGCCGGGCACGATCATCACGCTCTCGGGCGAGACCTCGACTTGGAAGCGCTTGTGCAGGTCGGCCGCGACCGCCTCGCGCAGCGGCAGGATGCCGTTGGCGGGGGTGTAGCCGTGGTGGCCGTCGCGCAGCGCCTTCACCGCCGCCTCGACGATATGGTCGGGCGTCGAGAAATCCGGCTGGCCGATGCCGAGATTGATGATGTCCCTGCCCTGGCGCTGCAATTCGGTGGCGCGGGCCAGCACGGCGAAGGCGTTCTCCTCGCCGATGCGGGAGAAGGAGGGGACGACGTGAAGGGTCATGGCGCGTTTCCTCAGGCTTCGCTGGCGAGGGCCGGGCCCGACCAGCCTTCCTGCGTTCTTGGCGCCAAACCGGCACGGCTGGCAAGCGTGGGCGGCGCATCGCAGGATTGTTGCATGCTGCATACAGCATGATTAAATAGTATGACTATCAGCCAGATTGGGCCTTGCCGAGCCGCAGGCGATGGGCATGATGGCTAGTCTCAAATCGTTTGAATGTGAGATCGGCAAGCGGCCGCCAGCGCCGCGCCGAACGAGAGGAAACGAGGATGGCCAAGGCACCCGGCAAGACCCCCGGCAAGAAGCCGGTTCGGCGCATCAAGCCCGAGCAACTGCGCTCGAAGGCCTGGTTCGACAATCCCGATAATGCCGACATGACCGCGCTCTATATCGAGCGCACCATGAATTTCGGCCTGTCGCGCGAAGAGCTTCAGTCGGGCCGGCCGATCATCGGCATCGCCCAGACCGGCTCCGACATCGCGCCGTGCAACCGTCACCATATCGAGCTGGCCTCGCGCGTCCGCGACGGCATCCGCGAGATGGGCGGCGTGCCCTTCGAGTTCCCGATCCATCCGATTCAGGAAACCTGCAAGCGACCGACAGCGGCGCTCGACCGCAACCTGCAATATCTCTCGCTGGTCGAGATTCTCTACGGCTATCCACTCGACGGCGTCGTGCTGACGACGGGCTGCGACAAGACCACGCCGGCGCAGATCATGGCCGCCGCGACGGTCGACATCCCCGCCATCGCGCTGCCGGGCGGGCCGATGCTGAACGGCTCCTTCCGTGGCGAGCGCACCGGCTCCGGCACGATCGTCTGGAAGGCCCGCCAGATGATGGCGGCCGGCGAGATCGACTATAAGGGCTTCGTCGACTTGGTCGCTTCGTCGGCGCCGTCGGCCGGCCACTGCAACACGATGGGCACCGCTTCGACGATGAACTCGTTGGCCGAGGCCATGGGTATGACGCTGCCCGGCGCCGCCGCGATCCCCGCGCCCTATCGCGACCGCTACGAGATGGCCTATCTCACCGGCAAGCGCATCGTCGAGATGGTCTGGGAGAACCTGATCCCCTCGAAGATCCTGACGCGCGAGGCGTTCGAGAACACCATCGTCATCAATTCGGCGATCGGCGGCTCGACCAATGCGCCGGTCCATGTCAACGCCATCGCCAAGCATATCGGCGTCAAGCTCGACAACGAGGACTGGACCAAGATCGGCTACGAGATCCCGCTGCTGGTCAACCTGCAGCCGGCCGGCGAATATCTCGGCGAGGATTATTACCGCGCCGGCGGCCTGCCCGCCGTGATCGCGGAGCTGATCGAGAAGGGCAAGCTCAAGCCCGCGATCACCGCCAATGGCCGGACGCTCGAAGAGAACTGCAAGGGCGCCTTCTCGATCGCGCGCGAGGTGATCAAGAGCTACGACCAGCCGATGAAGGCGCAGTCGGGCTTCCTCAACCTCTCCGGCAACCTGTTCGATTCCGCGATCATGAAGACCAGCGTGATCACGCCGGAATTCCGCAAGCGCTATCTGGAAAACCCGAAAGACCCGATGGCCTTCGAGGGCCGCGCCATCGTCTTCGACGGGCCGGAGGATTACCACCACCGCATCGACGATCCCGCGCTCGCCATCGACGAGCACTGCATCCTGTTCATCCGCGGCGTCGGTCCGATCGGGTATCCGGGCGCGGCCGAGGTCGTGAACATGCGGCCGCCGGATTACCTGATCAAAAAGGGCATCACGGCGCTCGCCTGCGTCGGCGACGGGCGCCAGTCCGGCACCTCGGGCTCGCCATCGATCCTCAACGCCTCGCCGGAAGCCGCGACTGGCGGTGGGCTCGCGCTGCTCAAGATGGGCGACAAGGTTCGCATCGACCTGAAGAAGCGCACTGCGAACATTCTGATCTCGGATGCGGAGCTGGCCGAGCGCAAGGCGGCATTCAAGGCGTCGGGCGGTTACAAATACCCGAAGAGCCAGACGCCCTGGCAGGAGATTCAGCGCAAGATCGTCGACGAGCTCTCCGAGGGCATGGTCCTCAAGCCGGCGGTCAAGTACCAGAAGATCCACAAGAAGTTCGGCATTCCGCGCGACAACCACTGAGGGGTTGCCGCGTTCGAAGGGGCTTTGAGTGGGGGTGTCTTCCCGTGCGCGCTGCGGCATGCAATGCCGCGGCGCAGACACGGGACCGTTACCCGGAAAGGGCGCCTTTCCGCGTGCGGCGATGGGCGCCTTTGCTTCGTACGATCCCGCATCTGCGCAGCGGCACTTCGCGCCGCGGCGCGTGCGGGATGACAGACTTCATCGGCGCGCTTTCGCCCGCGCTGTTGTTCCGCGCCATCCCACGCCATTCCGCCCGCGCATCGGCGTTCGCTGCGCGACGCGCGTTCAACGGGGCTGACAAACGATACGACCCTCGACACTATGGCAGCTGTTCGATCCGCTTCCATTTGAAACGATTTAAATCATGGCACAGAGCCCCCAGGTCGAAGCCTTCCGCAAGCTCCACGAGGCAGGCTGCTTCGTGATGCCCAATCCTTGGGATTTCGGCTCGGCCCGCTGGCTGCGCGGACAGGGTTTCAAGGCGCTGGCGACGACGAGCGCCGGCTATGCCTTCACGCAGGGGCGCGCCGACCAGGACGTGCCGCGCGACATGATGCTTGCCCATCTCGCCGATATCGTGAAGGCGGTGCCGGATCTTCCGGTCAATGCCGATTTCGAGAACGGCTATGCCGATACGCCCGATGGCGTCGCCGCCAACGTCAAGCTCTGCGTCGCGACCGGCGTGGCCGGGCTCTCGATCGAGGACGCGACCGGCCGACAGGACGAGCCGCTCTATCCGTTCGAGCTCGCGGTCGAGCGGATCAAGGCGGCGCGCAAGGCGATCGACGAGACCGGTTCCGGCGTCGTGCTGACGGCCCGCGCGGAATGCTTCCTGACCGGTCATCCCGAGGCGTTGAAGGAATCGGTGCGGCGGATCGAGGCCTATGCGGCTGCGGGTGCCGATGTGCTCTATGCGCCCGGCCCGAAGACCCCGGCCGATATTGGAGCCATCGTCGCCGCGGCCGGCGGCAAGCCGGTCAACACGCTGATCTATGGCGATTTCGGACTGTCGGTTGCGGATATCGCGGCGACCGGCACGCGGCGCATCTCGATCGGCGGCGCGCTGGCGCGGGCGGCCTGGGCTGCCTTCATCGAGGCGACGCGCCTGATCGCGGAGGAGGGCAGCTTCAAGGGCTTCGCCGGCAACGGCCCGTCGGCGCCGCTGAACCCGTTCTTCACCAAAGACCTCGCGGAGCGCTCATGAGCGGTACGCTCCTGATCGCCCCGGCCTGGCTTGGGAATAGCGGTCTTTGGACGATCGACGCGAAAGGCCGGCGCAAGGCGATCGATGCCGATGATGCCGGACTTTCGGACGATCTCGCGGATCGGCTGGAAGCCTGGATGGATGCGTTCGACGCGATCTATGAAGAGGATGACGAGGCGCGCTCGCGCTTTCCCGACGCCGTCGAGCAACTGGCCTGGGAAGCGGAGGGTGCGGCCATCGTCGAGGCGATCCGCGACGAGCTGGGCGCCAGCTGGACCGTCACCGCCGATCTCAATGGCTGGCAGGAGATGACGAAGCCATGATGCCGATGATCGCACCGCCCGCTCAGTCGACGCTTTCGGGAGGCTGGAAGGCGCCGCCCTTCCCGCCGGCCAAGGTTCTGGAAGGCCAGTATTGCCGGCTGGAGCCGCTCGATGTCAGCGGGCATATCGACGATATCTGGGCCTGCGATGTCGCGCGTGACGATGTCTGGGACTGGCTCCCGGCCGCGCCGCCGAAGAGCAAGGACGAGTATCGCGCGCTGCTCGATACGATGGTGGCCAAGGCCGGGATCGTGCCGCTTGCCGTGATCGACAAGGCCGACGGCAAGGCCAAGGGCCATCTCTGGATCATGGAGATCCGGCCCGAACACGGCGTGTTCGAGGTCGGCTGGATCACCTATTCGCCGGCCCTGCAGCGCACGCGCGCGGCGACCGAGGCGATCTATCTCGTCGGCGATTACGGCTTCTCGCTCGGCTATCGCCGCTACGAGTGGAAGTGCAACAACCGGAACGAGCCCTCCAAGCGCGCCGCCCTGCGCTTCGGCTTCCTGTATGAGGGGCTGTTCCGCCAGCACATGGTGGTGAAGGGCGCCAATCGCGACACCGCCTGGTTCTCGATCCTCGATGGCGAATGGCCGGTGCGGGCCCAGGCCTTCCGGCGTTGGCTTGCGCCGTCGAATTTCGACAAGCAGGGCCAGCAGAAGCTTTCGCTCGGCGCCTTCAACCAGACCGGCGGCCATGTTGGGGCGGTCGCGCTGCGCCGGGCCGGGCTTGCCGATATCCCGGCGATCCTCGCCCTCAAGAACGCCGCCTATACGCCCAACGAGAGCATCATCGGCGTGCCCTCGCTGCCCCGCATCGCCGATTACACGCAGGTCGTCGCCGAGCACGAGGTCTGGCTCGCGGAAGGCGAGGATGGCCAGCTGGAAGCCGCGCTGGTGCTCGATATCGAGCCGGAAGACTTCACCGTCTGGAGCGTCGCCGTCGCACCGGAGGCCGGCGGACGCAGGCTCGGAGCGGCGCTGATGGCCTTCGCCGAGGAGCGGGCGCAGGCGCTCGGCTATGCTTCGGTGCATCTCTACACCCATGCCAAGCTGACCCAGCGCATCGGCTGGTACGAGCGGCTGGGCTTTTCCATCACGCATCATGAGGACATGGCCGACCGGCGGCTGACCCATATGCGCAAGACCTTCGCAAAAGCCGGCTGAAAAAGGAAACGGGCATGGCAGGACGTTTGAAGGGCAAGGTCGCGGTCGTCACCGCCGCAGGGCAGGGGATCGGCCGGGCCATCGCCGAGGCCTTCGTCGCCGAAGGTGCCACCGTCTGGGCGACCGACAAGGACGTCGCCCTGCTGGACGGCATTCCGAAGGCGAAGAAGCGCAAGCTCGACGTGCTCTCCAGCAAGGCGGTCAATGCCTTCGCCGAGAAGGTCGGCCCCGTCGACATCCTCGTGAACGCCGCCGGCTTCGTCCATCACGGCACGGTGCTCGACACCGATGACAAGGCCTGGGATTTCTCCTTCGACCTCAACGTCAAGTCGATGCACCGCACGATCCAGGCCTTCCTGCCCGGCATGCTGGCAAAGGGCTCCGGCTCGATCGTCAACATCGCCTCGGGCGCCGGCTCGGTGCGTGGCATTCCGAACCGCTACGCCTATGGCGCGACCAAGGCAGCGGTGATCGGCCTGACCAAGGCGGTCGCGGCCGACTACATCAAGAAGGGCGTGCGCGCGAACGCGATCTGCCCTGGCACGATCCAGTCGCCCTCGCTCGACCAGCGCATCAAGGACCTCGCCCAGGCGACCAAGACGACCGAGGCCGCCGCCCGGCAGGCCTTCATCGACCGCCAGCCGATGGGCCGGCTCGGCACGGCCGAGGAGATCGCCGCGCTCGCCGTCTACCTCGCGGCGGACGAGTCGAGCTACACCACTGGCCAGATCCATCTGGCGGATGGCGGCTTCGCGCTCTGAAGCCTGACTTCCGGATGGAGGGCGCCCATCGCTCTCCATTCTCCTGACGCGGTTGCCATCAAGAGCGACCCGAGACGCGAACCGGACAGGGAGAGGTCATGCATGTCCTGATCACGGGCGCGGCCGGCATGGTCGGCCGCAGGCTGGCGGAGCGTCTGGCCCGCGAAGGCCAATGCGCCGGCAAGGCGATCGACAGGCTGACGCTGACCGATGTGGTTCCCGCCTCACTGCCAGCCGAGCTTGCCGGGCGCGCGACGATCCGCGTCGAGGATGCAGGCGATGCGGCCGTGGCAAAGGAACTCGCGGCGTTGCGGCCGGACCTGATCTTCCATCTCGCCGCGATCATCTCGGGCGAGGCCGAGCGCGATTTTGACAAGGGCTACCGCGTCAATCTCGACGGCATGCTGAACCTGCTGGAGGCGATCCGGCACGAGGGCGGCGCGGGTTACGTTCCAAAGCTCGTCTTCACCAGCTCCAGCGGCATTTTCGGCGCGCCGTTCCCGCCGTCGATCTCCGACGAGTTCCACGTCACGCCCCTGACCAGCTATGGCACGCAGAAGGCGATCGGCGAATTGCTGCTGGCGGACTATTCCCGGCGCGGCTTCGTCGAGGGCGTCGGCATCCGCTTCCCCTCGATCGTGGTCAGGCCGGGCAAGCCCAATGCCTCGGCCGGCGGCTTCTTCTCCGGCATCATCCGCGAGCCGTTGCAGGGCGTGGAAGCGCTCTTGCCGGTCAGCGACGAGGTGCTCTTCACCCATGCCAGCCCGCGCTCGGCCGTTGGTTTCCTGATCCATGCCGCAGGCCTGTCTCGCGAGCAGCTCGGCCCGCGCGTCAACCTGACCATGCCGGGCGTCTGCGTCACCGTCGGCGAGCAGATCGAAGCGCTCCGGCGCATTGCCGGCGACAGGGCGGTGAAGCTGATCCGGCGCGCGCCCGATCCGGCTTCCGCGGCGATCGTCGCGGGCTGGCCGACCCGTTTCGACGCCAAGCGCGCGCTGGCGCTTGGCTTCGCGGCCGAGCGCGATTTCGACGAGATCATCCGCGTCCATATCGAAGACGATCTCGGCGGCCGCTTCCCGAACTGACGAAACTTCAGAGCAAACCTTCAGGACAGAACCGATGCATATTCTCGTTCTCGGCGGCGCCGGCATGGTCGGGCGCAAGTTCATCGAGCGGCTGGCGCGCGACGGCCAGCTCGGCGGCAAGCCGGTGACCCGCGTGACGGCGCAGGATGTCGTCGTCGCTTCGCCGCCGCCGGCTGCGCCCTTCGATTTTGAGGCGGTAGTTTCCGATCTCTCGATCCACGGCGAATCCGAGAAGCTGGTCGCGACGCGGCCGGAGGTGATCATCCATCTCGCGGCGGTGGTCTCGGGCGAGGCCGAGGCCGATTTCGACAAGGGCTACCGGATCAATCTCGACGGCACGCGCTATCTCTTCGAGGCGATCCGCCATGCGGAAGGCTATACGCCGCGCGTGGTTTTCACCTCTTCTGTCGCGGTGTTCGGCGCGCCGTTCCACGACAAGATCGAGGACGAATTCTTCACCACGCCTCTGACCAGCTACGGCACGCAGAAGGCGATCGGCGAGCTTCTGCTCAGCGACTATTCTCGGCGCGGCTTCTTCGACGGCGTCGGCATCCGCCTGCCGACGATCTGCGTGCGGCCGGGCAAGCCGAACAAGGCGGCCTCGGGCTTCTTCTCCAACATCATCCGCGAGCCGCTGAACGGCGAGGAAGCGGTGCTGCCGGTCTCGGATCAGGTGCGCCACTGGCATGCGAGCCCGCGCTCGGCCGTCGGATTCCTCGTCCATGCCGCGACGATGGATACGGCCGCGATCGGCCCGCGCCGGGCGCTGACCATGCCGGGCTATTCCTGCACCGTCGCCGAGCAGATCGAGACCCTGCGCAAGGTCGCGGGCGAGAACGTGGTGAAGCGTATTCGCCGCGAGACCGATCCGGTGATCGACAAGATCGTCGCCGGCTGGCCGCGCAACTTCAATCCGCAGCGGGCGCTGGCGCTCGGCTTCAAGGCGGAGGCGAATTTCGAGGAGATCATCCGCGTGCATATCGATGACGAGTTGCACGGCACGTTTGTGAAGTAAGATAACAAAAAGGGCGGCCGGTGAGGCCGCCCTTTTCAGATGGGACGCCTCTCGGCCTTCAGGTTTCGGGATGGTTGCTCGGCGCGGGCGCGGTCTGGATCACCGCCGGGCGCGCCTCGATGGCCTGAACCCGGTTCCGGCCGTCGCCCTTGGCCTGATAGAGATATTCATCGGCAATGCGCAGCATGTCCCTGAACTGCTCGCGCCCGATATTCGCTTCATGCACGCCGAAGCTCGCGGTGATGCGTCGCCCCCGAAGCGTCCCGATTTGCAGCTCCGCGATGGCTTCCCGCAAGCGCTCGGCGATCTGCACGGCTTCCTTGAGATTCGTCCCGGGAAGGAAGGCGCAGAACTCCTCGCCGCCCAGGCGCGCTACCAAATCATAGGGGCGCAGCACGCGTTTCGCGATCTCGGCAATGGCGACGAGAACCTCGTCGCCGGCGTCGTGGCCGAAGGCGTCGTTGATGCTCTTGAAGTGGTCGATATCGAGCACGATGACCGAGAGCGGCTTCTGCTCGCGGCGTGAGCGCGCAATCTCGGAGCTGACGACCTCGGCGAGCCAGCGGCGATTGCCAAGACCGGTGAGCGTGTCTGAGAAGGCCTGTCGTTTCAGGCGGTTCAGCTTCTCCTCCAGCGTGTTGATGAGAGCGCGAACCTCGTCGGTCAGGCGGCCGACATCGTCGTCGCGTTGCTTGGCGAGGCGCGGGATGCGGCCTTCGAGCCGATAGCTCTTCAGCCCGCGCGCGAGCTCGCTGACGGGCAGCAGTAGGTGCCGCATCACGATGAAGGCAAAGGCGGTCCCGACGATCGTCGCTAGAAGGATGATGACCAGAATGGCCTGGGCGCTGATCGTGGCGCCAGACGCGACATAGGCCGCGATGGAAATGATCGGGACGTGAGTAGCAACAAAACAGCCGGCGAAAGCCTGAGCCAGCAAGGAAGAACCGAGAAATTCTCGAATCTGCGTCGTTTTAGATTTCACAAGGCACACTCCGGTTCGGTCAGAGTGCGCAACGGCTAACAGCGGGGCCTTTCAACAAAGGTGACCAGCTTCGCTCGCATTTTAGCGGGCAAGGGCCTGCCCACAGCGAAAAGGGTGGCAGCCCATGGCCGCCACCCTTCGGGTGCTTCAAGCGTGACGATTCGAGCCGCTCAAGCCGAACAGGCCTCCGCCTGTTCCTGCTGGCGACGCGAGGGGATGCCGAGCGCCGGCTGGCCGCGCGCTGGCTCCTCGCCCGCCTCCTGCTCGGGCGCATGGGCCCAGCCGCTGGCGCTCCAGCTCTTCAGCGCCGCCCAGGTCGAGCGGTCGAGCCGGAACTGCTCGCAGGGGAACAGCCCGCCCCGCGCCGGCAGCGACTTCAGGAAGGAGCCCTCGGAACGGAAGCCGGACTTCTCCAGCACCCGCCGGGAGGCCGGGTTGATGACGCGGGTATCCGCCTCGATCGCGGCCAGGTCGATCAGCGAGAACAGGCTGTCGATCAGGCCCTGCACCGCCTCGGTCGCGTAGCCCTTGCCCCAGTGAGGGGTGCCGAGCCAGTAGCCGATGAAGGGCACGCCCGAGGCCTGCTTGTGCGCGCCGATCATGCCGATCAGCTCGTTCGGCTTCGAACGGGGCGTGATCGCCAGCACGAGGTGCTCGCCCAGGGCATTGCCCTTGCGGGCGCCGAAGACGAAGGGCTCGACCGCCTGGGACGGGTAGGGATGGGGAATCGATGCCGTCATCTCCGCCACCGCCTTTTCACCGGCAAGGCGCAGGATGGCATTGGCATCGGCCATACGGGGCCAACGCAGCCAGAGACGGCGGGTCTCGAGCCGGAAGACATCGTCGCGGGTCAGTTCGGGGAACATGTCGTCTCTCCGTCGGCGCAAACGAAAAAAGGGAGCTGGGACTTTGGTCCCATCTCCCCTTCGCTGACCTTCGGGAGACCCTATTCGGGCCTTTTAACCCTTGATCCGTTCGGTTCGATGGAACCGGCGGATCGAGAGAATTCCCTATCCGCCTTTTACTCTGCGGCCTCTTGGGCCGGGACTACGTTCACGAAAGCTCGGCCGAGTTTCGTCGTGAATCGGACTCGGCCATTCGTCGTCGCAAAGAGGGTATGGTCTTTGCCCATGCCGACATTGGCGCCGGCATGCCACTTGGTGCCGCGCTGACGAATAATGATGTTGCCGGAAACGACCGCCTGGTCGCCGAACTTCTTCACGCCGAGGCGCTTGCTTTCAGAATCACGGCCGTTACGCGACGAGCCGCCTGCCTTTTTGTGAGCCATAACGCCCTACCTCAAAAACTGTCGTGTCTCTCTAACCCGAATCGGCGGCGAAAGCCACCCGTCTCGGATACGAAATGCCGGAGCACCATTCTGTCAGGAGCGACAGACCGGGACGATGAGCCTCGGCGATGGTGATCCGGCGCGGATTATCTGCGCCGGGAAACCCGGTCTCAGGCCTCGGACGCCTCGTCCTTGGCCTTCTTGGCAGGGGCCTTCTTGGCCGCGGCCTTCTTCGGCTTCTCAGCCTCCTCGCCAGCCTCGGCCTTGGCGGCCTTCGGCGCAGCCTTCGCCTTGGCGGCGACCGGAGCAGCGGCGGCATCGGCCTTCTTCATCTCCGGCTTCTTGCCGCCGGTGAGGATGTCGGTGATGCGGATGACGGTCAGCTCGGCGCGGAAGCCGCGCTTGCGCTTGGAGTTCTGGCGGCGGCGCTTCTTGAAGGCGATGACCTTCTCGCCACGGGCCTGCTCGACGATCTCACCGACGACGGTGATCTCGGAAAGGGCCTTGGCGTCGAGCGTGGTCTTCTCGCCCTCGGTGAGCATCAGCACCGAATCGAACGCGACGGTGTCGCCGGCGTTGCCCTCGATCTTGGCAGCGGTGATCTTGTCGTTGGCGGTAACGCGGAACT
Source organism: Allobosea sp. GW821-FHT09G06 (assembly GCF_059416005.1). Lineage (NCBI taxonomy): Bacteria > Pseudomonadati > Pseudomonadota > Alphaproteobacteria > Hyphomicrobiales > Alloboseaceae > Allobosea > Allobosea sp. GW821-FHT09G06. Next base: position 965,761 of record NZ_JBWKOI010000001.1, read on the forward strand.
GCTTCCCGCCGGTCTTGATGACTGCGAACATTTTGTCCTCCATGTTCGGCCCCGTCCTGTCGTGGCTTCCGGATGGAGGCCCGTGGGACGGCTTTTTGGCAGTCGATTGCGTGGTCTGGCTTGCTCTTACCGGCATGCGACGCAGCGCACATGCCAAAAGAGATCAGGCGCGGGTTTCCCCACGCCGGACGGTGCTCGATAGTCGCAAGGCCGGGAGAGGTCAAGCGAAAGCGGCTGTGAAGAGTGGAATTCTCATGCGGGAGAGGCTTGCCCCCCGGGCGCTGCTTGTGTAGTAACCGCCTCGCTTCGACCGAAGGCGACCGCGGACAGGTGGCAGAGTGGTTGAATGCACCGCACTCGAAATGCGGCATACCTGCAAGGGTATCGGGGGTTCAAATCCCTCCCTGTCCGCCACTTCCTGACGCCACGAGATCGATTCTGCCAGACAGGTCATCCCTCGAAGGATTCGAAGGCCGGTTCGACCGGCTCCCGCTGTCAGAGCGCTGAATGGCGAAAGGCGGCCTCAAGGGCCTCGAGAGCCTCCGCTGTAAGGTAGCTGTCGTCGATCTCGGGCTGCGATCGTTCCGTACGCTGCACTCGCCGTCTGCTCGACGGCAGCGATCCGAACAATTTGAACCAATCTGCGGACCCAAGATTCACAGATTCGCGGAAAAATGCCTCGTCATCAGAAGAGGCGGTTCTCATGTTTCTGTCAGTGGTCGGATTGTTTGCCTTCGCGGCTCTGGGCTACGCGCTCTTCACAGCCAGCCTTGCGGAGGAAGCCCCCGCATCGAAGCAGCTCATCAACTGATAGAGAACAGGCTGGCCTTGCCGAAGCGCGGGACCGGTATGGACGTGGGCTGAATCACCAGCGCAGGAATCGCGGAAAGACCAGGGCGCCGAAGGCGGTGACCGTGGCGATCGCGAGCGTGTACCAGGTCGCCAGGAAGGGCGCGGCATCGTCGGGGCAGTGCAGCGCATAGGCGACCGTCGCCAGCCCTGCCGAGGCGAGGCCGGCGCAGGCGCCGGTCAATGGCCCAGCGACCGCAGCTCCCCGGCGCGCGAGCAGCAGCAACCCGATGAGCGGGCACAGCGCATAAAGCGGCACGGCGACGACGCAGGCCTGCCAGTAGCGGCCGAAGATCAGCGTGTTCCATTCCCCGGAAGGGGCCTGGATCAGCGCCAGCGCGGCCCAGCCCGCGACCAGCACGAGCGGCCCCAGCACCCAGGGCAGGTGCCGGGCAGGCTTCCGGCCCGGCCTCAGACTGAGCTGAAACAGCGGCAGCGCGATGCTGGCGACGCCGGCGCCGAGCAGGACCTTGGCAAGGACCGGTATGGTCAGCCAGGCGCTGCCGATATCGTGCCGGGGCCCGAGCGTGAGCAATACGAGCCCGGCCGTCGCCGCGAGCGCGCAGAGGGCGCAGAGCCAGGTGGCGCGGCGCAGCCGGCCGGTATCCACCGGCTGGTGGCTCGCGGTCATCAGGGAGATCAGGTCGTCGGTCTGCATTGGAAATCTTTGCTGGCCGTGTCTGAACGGGAATTCGTGGCGTGGCCGCGAAAGGTTACGGGTCAACTGAAGCGAGACGGGATCATGGCGGCCTTCCCCCGCGCCGGGAGAGGAATTTCGCCATGGCCTGCAGGCCGCGATGGATCGCGACCTTGGCGGCGGTCTCGGTCATGCCGGCATCGTTCGCGGCTTCGGCAATGCTGGCGCCTTGCAGCCTGACCCGGTCGATCAGGCCGCGCGTGCGCTCGGGCAGGCTCGCCATCGCCCGGTCGAGATCGAGCCGGGCCTCGGTCGCCGCCGCGGCCGGAGGCTCCGCAAGGTCGAAAGCCTCATCGTCGAGCGGCAGGCCGCCGGCATGGCGCCCGGTGCGGCGCAGATGGTCGACGAGCTTGTAGCGCGCGATCGCATGGGCCCAGGCGGTGACCGGGCTTGCGGGATCATAGGTGTGCCGGGAGAGATGCAGGGCGAGCAGCACCTCCTGCAGCACGTCCTCGGCCTCGCTCGGCTCGTGGCGCCCGGAGCGGGCCAGCATCTGCCGGAGATAGCCGCGCAGCCGCCCGCCGATTGCGTCGAGGAAGCGCCGATAGGCTGCGGAATCGCCGTCGAGCGCGGCGAGGAAAACGGGCCTGAGCTGTGTTTCGAGGTCTTCGAGCGACAAGGCCTGAGCGCATCCCGGATCGGTCTGGGTCGCCTTATCCCCTCGCATAGCGGCTTTCGCCTCACAAGCGCGGGGCCGCGTGAAGGGGCTTCCGGCCGGCATCGCGCTCACGTCTCCGTGAGCCTGTAACCGACGGCATCTCCGCTGCGATCTCTCCGGCAAACCCGCCCGCGCGGATTGCCGGAGAGATCTGATGCGCCACGAGACGATATCCGATTCCGTTCCCTTGAACGCGGCGCCAGCGCAGCGTCTCACCGGCGCGGACATCATCGCCGAGGGCCTGATGGCGGCGGGCGCGACCCATGCCTTCGGCATCCCCGGCGGCGAGGTGCTGGCACTGGTCGATGGGCTGGAGCGGGCGGGCATCCGCTTCCTGCTCGCCAAGCACGAGAACGCCGCCGGCTTCATGGCCGAGGGGCTGTGGCACATGACGGGCGCCCAGCCCGTTCTGGTGGCGACGCTCGGTCCCGGCGTCGCCAATGCGGTCACTGTCGTCGCCCATGCCAGCCAGGACCGCGTGCCGCTGCTGTTCATCACCGGCTGCGTCGATCAGGCCGTGGCCGAGAGCTACACCCATCAGGTCTTCGATCATCAGGCCGTGCTGCGGCCATTGGTGAAGGCGAGCTTTCGGGCGTCGCCCGGCACGGAGGCGCTCGTCATCGCCAAGGCGGTCGCGCTCGCCCGGCGCGGCCGGCCCGGGCCGGTCCATATCGACCTGCCGATCTCGGTGGCCGAGGCGCAGGCAGAGCGGCAGGCATCAACCGGCCAGCCTCTGCTTCCCGTGCCGGCAGTACCGGCTGATCGCGACCCCGCTGCCAAACTGCTTGCAGCGGCGCGTCGGCCGCTCGTCATCGCCGGGCTCGACCTCGTGAACCAGGGAGGCAGCGCCGCGCTGGAGCGCTTCGTTGCCCGCACCGGCGCGCCGCTCCTGACCACCTACAAGGCCAAGGGACTGCTGCCTGAAACCGATCCGCGCGTCATCGGCGGCATCGGCCTCTCGCCGAAGGCCGATGCGCTCGTAAAGCCCTTGATCGAAGCTGCCGACCTGATCGTGCTCGCCGGCTACGACCCGATCGAGATGCGTCAGGGCTGGCGCCATCCTTGGCCAGAAGACAAGCCGGTCATCGATATCGTCGCCGAGGCGATGCCCCACGGCATGCATTCCGCGACGCTCCTGCTCGAAGGCGATGTCGGCGAAATCCTGACGCGGCTCGCCGACGCCCTGCCGGATCGGTCCTCCGTCTGGCCGGGTGGCGAGCCCGCGGTGATCCGGGCGGCCCTCCGCGAGGCTTTCGCCGCGCCGGCCGCCTGGGGGCCGCATGCCGTGTTCGAGACCCTGCGCACGGTGGCTCCGGCCGGCACAGTCGCGACAGCCGATTCCGGCGCGCATCGCATCCTGCTCAGCCAGATGTGGAATTGCGATGGGCCGCAGCAGCTGCTGCAATCGACCGGGCTCTGCACCATGGGCTGCGCGCTGCCGCTGGCGACCGGCGCCGCACTCGGATCGGGCCGGCCGGTGCTCTGCTTCGTTGGCGATGCCGGGCTGGAGATGGTGCTGGGCGAACTCGCGCCTCTGCGCGATCTCGGGCTGCCCGTCGTCATCGTCACCCTCGTCGACGAGAGCCTTGGGCTGATCGCGCTGAAGCAGCGGCAGATGGGGCTGGCACGGGCCGGCGTCGATTTCGGCGGTACCGATTTCGCGGCGGTCGCGCGCGCCATGGGCGGCCATGGCGTGACGGTTCAGGATCGCGAGACGCTTGCGCGCGAAGCCGAGGCCGCCTTTCGGCGCGACGGCTTCACCTTGCTGGCCTGCCGCATCGATGCCGCAAGCTACGAGGGGGCGTTCTGATGGCCGCGCTTGCCTCCGCTCCGGCAAGGCGCCCGCGCGACGAGCGGCTCGACCTCTTCCGAGGTCTGACCATGTTGATCATCTTCGTCGCGCATTTGCCGGAGAACAGCTGGAATGCCTGGATTCCCGCGCGTTTCGGCTTCTCGTCCGGTGCCGAACTCTTCGTCTTCTGCTCCGGCATCGCCAGCGCGCTCGCCTTCGGCGGTGTCTTCGTCCGGCGCGGGCTCGCCATGGGCACGGCGCGCATCGCCTACCGGATCTGGCAGGTCTATTGGGCGCAGGTCGGGCTCGTGCTCGGCCTGATCGCGCTTGCGGCTGCGCTCGATCGCATCTTCGGCCTGGCAGAGATCGCGCGGCAATTCGCACCCCTGCTGTCCGATCCGGAGCAGGCGCTGCTCGGCCTGGTCACGCTGACCTGGCAGCCGGACTATCTCGACATCCTGCCGATATATCTCGTCATCCTGGCGCTGGTGCCCGTGATGATGCTGGCGCGGCGCGTCCATGCCGCCTTGCCTTTCCTGATTGCGGTGGCGCTTTACGCGATGGTCTGGGCCACCGGCTTCAATCTCTCCGGCAATCCCTGGAACGGGGCCGGCTGGTTCCTCAACCCGTTTGCCTGGCAATTGATCTTCTTCATCGGCTTCTTCATCGGCATGGGATGGCTGACGGTGCCCCGGCTCGGCGATCCCCGGCTGATGCTCGTTACCGGGGTCTTCCTGCTGCTGTCGGTGCCGCTGTCCTTCTGGGGCATCCTTGAGCATTGGCCCTTTGCGCAGACGGTGCGCGACCTGCTGATCCCGGCCAGCGAGAAGACCGACCTGCACATCCTGCGCGTGCTGCATTTCCTCGCGCTCGCCTATCTCGTGCTCAGCCTGATGGAGCCATGGCGGGACCGGCTCGACCGCGGCGCGGGCCATCTCCTCATCCTGATCGGACGGCAGTCGCTCGCCTGTTTCCTGGCGAGCGTCGTGCTGGCGCGTTTGCTCGGCACAATCGCCGACATGGCCGGGCGGGGCGAGCTTCTGGTCGGGCTGCTCAACCTCATCGGTTTCGCGCTGATCCTCGCCACCGCGCTCGTGGCCGGCTGGTTCAAGAGCGCGCCCTGGGCCGGCCACGCGCAGAAGCCCGCTCCGGAGCGTCAGGGCGCATCCGCAGGCCCCGCACTGACTACACGGGTCCGTGAAGCGAGTTGAACGCCGGTTGATCGCGCCGTTGCGAACTCCCTCACAAGCGCCCCTTCGCGGCGCGGCAATGGAGCAGCCCATGTCTTGTGCCATGCATCACGATCTCTCCGGCGATCGCATCACCGTCGCGAACGATGCGGCCCGGCTTGCCTGGAACGACATGCTGGAGGCGCTGATGGCCCATGCCGCCGCGACGCCCGAGCATCTCGCCCGGGCGCTCGCTGCCGACCCGGATTTCGCGCTCGCTCATGCCGCCAAGGGGCTGATGCTGCTCTCGCTGGCGCGGGCCGAGCTCGTCGCCGCGGCACGTGACTGCCTCGGTAAGGCGCGGGCCGCCGCTGCCCGGCGGCCGGTGACGCGGCGCGAGGCGATGGTGATCGAGGCGCTGGCGCTCTGGCTCGACGACGCCCCGCGCCGGGCGGCCGAGCGGCTGGAGGCGATCCTGCTCGCCCATCCCTTCGACGTGCTGGCGCTCAAGCTCTCGCATGGCCTGCGGTTCATGCTCGGCGACCAAGCGCAGATGCTTGCGACCCTGAACCGCTTCGCGCCGGGCTTCGGCGAGAGCCACCCGCTCGCAGGCTTCGTCCATGGCTGCCATGCCTTCGCCCTGGAGGAGCGCGGGTTCTATGCGCAGGCCGAGCATGCCGGACGCCGCGCCGTGGCCCTGAGCCCGCGGGACGCCTGGGGTCGCCATGCCGTCGCCCATGTGCTGGAGATGACCGGACGGGTCGACGAGGGCATCGCCTGGCTCGGCGACGGGCGTGAGATCGCCCATGCCAACAACCTGCGCTTCCACATCTTCTGGCATCTCGCGCTGTTCCGGCTGGAGCGCGGCGAGACCGGCGAGGTGCTGCGGCTCTATGACGAGGAAATCCGGGCCGATGCGACAGACGATTACCGCGACATCGCCAACGGCGCCTCGCTGCTCGCCCGGCTCGGCTATGCCGGCGTCGATGTCGGCGATCGCTGGGAAGAGCTCGCCGCCAAGGCCGAGGGCCGCATCCACGACGGGCGCCTCGTCTTCGCCGACCTGCATTATGCCCTGTCGCTGCTCGGCGCCGGTCAGACCGATGGGGCAGAGGCCATCGCGCGCAGCCTGATCGAGGATGCCGAGCTGCATTCCAGCAGCGAAAGGCGGGACGCTGCCCGCAACGGGGCGCTTGCGGCCTTCGGGCTGATCGCTTTCCACGAAGGCGATCATGACGAAGCGGCCCGCCTGCTCGGCGCGGCTCGCAGCGGCCTGCTCGCGATCGGCGGCAGCCATGCCCAGCGCGACCTGTTCGAGCAGGCCTATGCCGAAAGCCTGATCCGTTCGGGCCAGCATGACCGGGCCGCTCGGATCCTCGGCGAACGGCTGACACGCCGCGGCGGCGCAAACCTCTTCGCCGCTCGTCGGCTGGCGCAATTGCGCCATCGCGGCGCCGGGCGCCTCGCCGCGCTCGCTATCGCTTCAACCCCACTCGCCATTGCTCATTGACCATAGGAAGGACCGAACACGCCATGACCACCGCGACCATGACCGGCGGCTTCGCGCTGCCCTCTACCCGCACCGTCGTCAATCTCGCGCTCGGCGGTTTTGCCGGGCTCGGCTTCTGGGAGTTGTTCTCGGCCGTGCCGACCGCCTGGTTCGCCGAGTATCCGCTGGAGCCGCCGGAGCTGGTGAAATCGCTCTTCTTCCATCAGCTCGGCCTGATGATCTCGACGCCGACCGCCAAGCTGCTGCATTTCGTCACCGGCTTCCTGTTCTACCCGCTCGGCTACTGGGTCCTGACGCGCTGGGTGAAGAGCTTCGGCATGCCGGCCGATGGCTGGATCTGGGGCGTGATCACCTATTTCATCGCGCTCGCCTTCTTCGCGCCGCTGGCCGGGCAGCAGTTCCTGCTGAACGACGTGCCGCGCCTCTCCGTCATGAGCCTCATCGGCCACGCGATCTACGGCTACCTCGCAGCCTATGTCTTCGAGGTGCTGGAAGCGCGGCGGGTCTGAGGGAGGTTGGTCATGCTCGACAGACGCGCTTTCCTCGGCTGGGCCATCGCGATGGCCGGCACCGGCCACGCCCGGGCTGACACGCCCCGCCCGGTCAATACTCTGGGTTCGCCGGATGGTCTGGCTATCCGCGGCTACGACCCCGTCGCCTATTTCCGCGATGGCGGGCCGCGGCTCGGCAAACCGGAATTCTCGGTCCGGCATGGCGGTGCCGTCTGGCGCTTCGCCAGCGCCGCGCACAAGGCACTGTTCGAGGCCGATCCGGAGCGCTACCTGCCGGCCTATAGCGGCTTCTGCGCCTATGGCACGTCGCGCGGCTATCTCGTGAAGATCGAGCCGGAAGCCTGGTCGATCGTCGATGGCAGGCTCTATCTCAACTACGATCTCGACGTGCGGAAGACCTGGCTCGGCCGGACGAAGACTTACATTGCCCGCGCGGACGGCAACTGGCCGCGACTGACCGAGAGGGATATCCGATAGGACGCGGGCAGGGTTGCACCCTGCCGTCAGGCGCGGCAAAGATAGGGCATGATCAGGATATCGATTGCCGCCAGCCTGGTTGCCGTTCTGGCCGCCGGCTGCGTTTCATCCCGCCCCCGGCCTGTTCCGCAGCCCGAGGCCGCGCCCGCCAAGCATATCGTCCGCGACGGCGCACAGCTCGTCCTGCCGGACGGGACGCGGGTCTCGCCGGACTATACCGGTGGCTTCACGCTGCCGAACGGCGACTATGTCAAGCGCGAGCGCGGCGCGCTGGTGCTGCCCACCGGCGCACGCTGCCAGCCAATCGCGAACGGCTACGCCTGCCCCTGACGGCTTTCGGGCGGCGCGACCCTAGCGTCACGCCGCCTTCGAAGCCGACCGGGATTTCTTCGCCGTGCCGGCGTCGGAATCGCCGGATTCCTCGAGCACGTGGTTGTGGCTGCGGAATGCCCAGATTTCCTTGGCAGCTTCCCAATGCTCGCGATCGCGGCCCTCGGGCTGCCCGTCCTTGATCCAGAGATCATAGGCGATCTTCCGGATCTCGTGCTGGGTCTTGTCGTCCTGCTTCATGTCTCGCCTCCATGATCGCTCCCCGGCGCGCCGGGGAATCCTGGTTTCGGAGAGGGTGACGGCTGAGCCGTGCAGGACAACAACCTCGGAGAGGCCGGAGCTGTTCCCGTCAAAGATGGATGTTCACGAGGAAGGTGCTGCGCCGTTCAGGCCTTGGCCGAAGCTGGTAAGCCGGGCGCTTCCGCACCCAGTTCTGCCGGGCGGCGCGCATAGCGCTGGGCGAGAACGGCGCAGGCGAAGAGCTGCGCCTGATGGAACAGCATCAGCGGTAGCACGATCAGGCCGAGCGCCTGGCCGGGGAACAGGATGTTCGCCATCGGGATCCCGCTCGCCATGCTCTTCTTCGACCCGCAGAAGACGATTGCGATCTCGTCCTCCTTGGAAAAGCCTAGGCGCCGGCTGAGGAAGGTCGTGATCGCTAGCACGGCGGCCAGCAGGACGACGTCGAGCGCCATGATCAGGCCGAGATCGGCGAGCGTGACCTGCGACCAGATGCCGGCGACCATGCCCTCGCTGAAGGCGGCATAGACGACGAGCAGGATCGAGCCGCGATCGACCAGCGAGATCGGCGCCTTGTGGCGTTGCAGGAAGGGCCCGATCCAGCGACGCAGCAATTGCCCGGCCACGAAGGGCATCAGCAATTGCAGGGCGATGCTTTCGACGGCGCGCGTGCTGAAACCGCCGCCCTTGGAATCGAGCAGCAGCACGACCAGCAGCGGCGTCAGCACCATGCCGAAGAGGTTGGAGACCGAGGCGCTGCACAGGGCTGACGCGACATTGCCGCGCGCGATCGAGGTGAAGGCAATGGAGGACTGCACGGTCGAGGGCAGGATGCAGACGAAGATCAAGCCGGCGATCAGTTCCGATGGCAGGACACCGGCGAAGACGCGGGTGAGCACGAGGCCGAGCAGCGGAAACAACACATAGGTGCTGGCGAAGACGAGCGATTGCAGGCGCCAGTGCAGCAGGCCTTCCCAGACCGCTGCCGGCGATAGCCGCGCGCCGTAAAGGAAGAACAGCAGGGCCACCGCGACCGAGACGGCGTCATTGGCGATCACCGCGCCGTTGCCATGGGCGGGGAAAACGGCTGCGACCGCGACCGTCGCCATCAGGGCGATCAGATAGGGGTCGATGCCGAAGCGGGCGAGGGTGCGGCGGAGCATCTGCTGTCCTTCAGCTGGAATGCCGCGTTGTAATCTTCCTCCGCTTCATTGTGATCCATGCTAGCTGAGATATCGGCTATCATGAGTTGTGATGATGTTCGATTTCGATCCGAAGCCGCTTGATCCCGTCCTGCTGCAGAGCTTCCTCAAGGTCTGCGAGACGCTGAGCTTCACGGAGGCGGCGCGGCAGCTCGGCCTGCGCCAGTCCTCGGTCAGCCAGCATGTCGCGCGCCTGGAGAAGCGACTGGGCCGGCGCCTGCTGGAGCGCGACACCCATGGCGTGCGTCCGACGCCGGATGCGGACGCGATCTTGCCCTTCGCGCGACAGGCGCTGGAAGCCGGCCAGCGGATCGAGCGCTATCTCGCCGGCTCGACGCTGCGCGGGCGGCTGCGGCTCGGGGTCTCCGAGGATTTCGCCTATACGGCGCTGCCGGAAATCCTGGCCGCTTTCGCCATGCAGCATCATGCGGTCGATCTGGAGCTGACGGTGGGGCTCAGCGGCCTGCTCTACGAGCAATATGACGCGGGCGAGCTCGATCTGATCTTCGCCAAGCGGCGCAAGGGCGACGAGCGCGGCGAGGTCGCCTGGCAGGAGCGCCTCGTCTGGGCCGGTACGCCGGGCGCAAGGCTGGCAGAGCAACGGATCGTCCCGCTCGTGCTCTATCCGCCGCCGAGCATCACGCGGATCCATGCGATCGAGACTTTGGAACGGGCTGGCCGCGCCTGGCGCGTCGCCTGCACCAGCGGCAGCCTTGCGGGCCTGCGCGCCGCGACGGTAGCAGGGCTCGGCATCACCGCGCATTCCGCCCGCCTGATCCCGCAGGGGTTGGCCGAGGTCGAGCCACGCGAGGCGCTGCCGCCGCTGGGCACGATCGAATTCGTCGTCATCGGCGGCCAGTCGCATCAGGCGGCGGCGCGGGCGCTCGCCGACAGCATTCTTTCGAGCGCCGGGCGCCTCATGCCGGAAACACCGCGTCGCAGCGGGCGCGGCTAGTCCCGCGCCAGCGCCGCGACGGGGTCGAGTTTCGCGGCGTTGCGCGCTGGCAGGAAGCCGAAGGTCAGGCCGATCAGCGTCGAGCAGGCGATGGCGACGGCGAAGGCCTCGCCCGAATAGATGAACCGCATCTGCGAGCCCGACGCCTCGAAGCCATAGCCGATGGCGAGCGCCAGCCCGATGCCCAGCGCGCCGCCGATGAAACAGACCAGCGAGGCCTCGATCAGGAATTGCTGCATGATATCGCTGCGGCGTGCGCCGACCGCCATGCGCAGGCCGATTTCGCCGGTGCGCTCGATCACCGAAACCAGCATGATGTTCATCACGCCGATGCCACCGACCAGCAGCGAGATGACGGCGATCGAGGAGATCATCAGCGTCAGCGTCTGTGTGGTGGCGGTGATGGTGTTGCGGATCTCGTCCTGGTTGAAGATGAAGAAGTCCTTGGCGCGATGGCGGTGGGTCAATAGCTCCGTCACCGCCTCCTGCGCTGCCGCCATCGGCGTGTCGTCGTCGACGCGCAAGGTAATCGAGCGCAGCGAGAGATCGCCGAGGAACCGGCCCTGCACCGAGGTATAGGGCATGAAGATCTGCGGGTTCTGGCTGCCGCCGAACCCGCCCTGCTGCTGGCGCATCACGCCGACGATGCGGCTGGGCACCGAACCGATCAGGAAGACCGTGCCGATCGGGTCGGCCGTGCCATTCGGGAAGAGCGCACTGAGCGTGTTCTCGTCGATGACGACGTCCTGTGCCAGCGTGCGGACATCCTCGGCGGTGAAGAAGGAGCCGCGCGTCAGCACGCTGCCGCGCACGTCGAAATAGCGCTCGCTGACGCCGTTGACGAGCGCCGTCGCCTCGACATTGCCGAGCCGGATCGTCGCGCTGGTCGAAACCGTCGGCGTCACGCTCGCGGCATAGGGTTGGGCGGCCAGGACCTGCGCGTCGGGCACGGTCAATGTCTTGACCCGGCCGGAGCGCGTGTCGCCGAAGCCGGCGCCGGGGAAGATCTCCAGCGTGTTGGTGCCGAGGCCGGAGATGTTCTGGAGCACGTTCTGCTTGGCGCCTTCGCCGAGCGCGACGACGCTGACCACGGCGGCGATGCCGATGACGATGCCGAGCATGGTCAAGGTCGTGCGCAGCTTATGGGCGGCCATGGCGCGCACCGCCATGCCGAAGGCTTCCTTGAGTCGACCGAAGCCGGCGCGCAGCAGCCCGGCCGGGGCCGGCACGGGGGAGGGCGGCGGCACGGCTTCCGAACGCGGGGCGGTCCGGCGGTCGTCGATGATCCGGCCGTCGCTGAGTTCGATGATGCGATGAGCACGCGCCGCGACATTCATGTCATGGGTGACGAGGATGACCGTGTGGCCTTCGCGATTGAGTTCCTCGATCAGCGCCAGCATCTCCTCGCCGCTCTTGCGGTCGAGCGCGCCGGTCGGCTCGTCGGCGAGGAGGACGCGGGCGCCGTTCATCAGCGCGCGCGCCACCGAGACGCGCTGCTGCTGGCCGCCTGACAGTTCCGAGGGGCGATGCGTCGCGCGCGAGGCCAGCCCAAGCCGTTCCAGCAGCATGGCGGCGCGGCTTTGGCGCGGGCCGGGCGGCACGCCGGCATAGATCGCGGGCACCTCGACATTGGCGAGTGCCGTCAGTTCCGAGAGCAGGTGATAGCGCTGGAAGACGAAGCCGAAATATTCGCGCCGGAGCCGCGCCAACTCGTCCGGGTCGAGGTCGCGGGTCGGCCGGCCGTCGATCTCGTAGCTGCCGCCGGTCGGGCGGTCGAGACAGCCGATGATGTTCATCAGCGTCGATTTTCCCGAGCCCGACTGGCCGACGATCGCGACCATCTCGCCGGCCTCGATCACGAGATCGGCACCGTCGAGCGCCGCGACGGCGGCCTCGCCCTCGCCGAAATCGCGCCGGACGCCGGCGAGGCGGATGAGCGGCTTGCCCATCGCGGGCGCCTCAGAAGCCAAAGGGCGAGCGCCGGGCGCGCGTCGGGCGCGTCGCATCCGGGCCGCCGCTGCTGCGGGTGGTGACGACGCGCTCGCCCGCCTTCAGGCCGGAGGTGATCTCGACGACGATCTTGTTGTCGAGCCCGGTCGTGACTTTGCGTTGCTCCGGCTTGCCGTCCGCGCCGATGACATCGACGAAGGCGTTGGGACCGCGGCGGCGGACGGCGGTCGAGGGCACGGTGAGGACATTCTGCGCCCGCCCGACAATGACGGTGACCTGCGCCGTCATCGAGGTCAAAAGCCGCCCTTCCGGGTTCGGCACTTCGAACAGGGCGTTGTAGTAGACGGCGCTGGTGCTGGAGGCGGATGACGAGCTGCTCGCGCTCGACGAGGACGTCGTGTTCTGCGTCTTCAATGTGTCGGGTGCCGGCTCGACATAGGAAATCTTGCCGGGGAAGCGCCGCTCCGGCGCGCCGAGCACGCTGAAATAGACCTCCTGGCCGGCTTTCACGCGGAGCACGTCGGCTTCCGAGATCTTGGCCTTGACGGTCATGGTCGAGACGTCGCCGAGCACGACGACCGTCGGCGCCGACTGGACCGCATTCACCGTCTGGCCTTCCTGCGCGACGATGGCGAGCACCGTGCCGGGGCTCGGCGCGGTGATGCGGGTATAGCCGAGCTTGGCGCGGGCATCCTCGACCTTGACCTGGCTCGACTGGATCTGCGCATCGAGCGACTCGATCTGGGCGCGGGTCACGCTCACCGTCATCTCGGCATTCTCGAAGGCATCGCGCGAGACGGCGTTCTGGCCGACCATCTGCTTCTGGCGGGCAAGCACGGCCTGGGCATAGGCGAGGCTGGCGCTGCGCTCGGCGCGCTGGGCCTTGAGGGCGGCAAGATCGGCCTCGGCCGAACGGAGCGCGTTCTGCTGGGTGATGCCGTCGATCTCGGCGATCAGGTCGCCGGTCGCGACATTGTCGCCGAGCCTGACCTTGAGCGAGACGATGCGGCCGGTCGCCTGCGCGCCGACGCTGACCTGCCGGACCGGCTCCAGCGCGCCGGAGGCGAGCACGGCTTCCTCGACATTGCCCATCACCGCCTCGGCGCTGGGCAGGCTGACGGTCTCGGCCGGCGAGGGCTGGCGGGCCTGCCAGACATAGTAGCCGCCGGCGGCCGCGAGGATCAGGGCGGGGAAAAGGAGGCGGCGCAGCCTCATGGTTGCGGCTCCTCGATGGGGAAAATGCGCAGGCGCGGACCGGTCTCGGCATCGACGACGGCCGGGGCCGAGACCTCGACCGGCCTGAGCCAGCCGCCGCCCAGCGCCTTGTTGAGTGCGATGAAGCTCGTCGCGAGCGCGACCCGGCTCTGGATCAGCGATTCCTCCGATGCGTAGAGCGTGCGCTGGGCTTCGAGCACATCGAGGAAGCTCGCCGTGCCCGCCGTGTAAAGCGCGCGGGAGAGCCGTGCCGCTTCGCCGGACGCACGGGCCGCTTCGGTGAGGCTGCCGAGCCTCAGTCGCTGCTGCCGCAAGCCGACGAGATTGTCCTCGACATCCTGCAAGGCGGTGAGCACTGCGAGCTTCAGCGCCGCATCCTGCTGGTCGCGCCGGGCGCGGGCCGCGTCGACGGCCGCAGCCAGCTCGCCGCCATTGAAGATGGGCACGCTGAGGCTCGGCCCGATCGACCAGCCGATGGCGCTGTTCTTGGCGAGGTCGCCGAGCTTGAGCGCCGAGGTCGAGATATTGCCGGTGAGCGAGACCGACGGATAGCGATTGGCCTCGGCCTGGCCGATCCGGGCGGTCGCCTGGGCGAGCTGGCGCTCGGCCGAGCGGACATCCGGGCGGCGGCGCAGCACGTCGGCCGGGATGCCGGCGCGCGGCGGGGCTGGCGTGCCGGGGACGGCCGCCGCGCGATTGAAATAGCCGGCCATCGCGGCCGGCGGGCGGCCGGTCAGCACGGCGAGCCGGTGCTGACTCTGGGCAAGCGAGGCTTCCAGCGAAGGGATCTGCGCTTCGGTGCTGGCGGCCTGGGCGGCGGCGCGGGCCGTGTCGATGGCGGAGATGTCGCCGGCCTGGAAGCGGGTGCGGGTCAGCGCCTCGGTCTCGCGCTGGGTCTTCGCGGTGCTGCGGGCGAGCACGATCCGCGCCTGCAGGCCGCGCGCCTCGACATAGGTCGAGGCGACATCGCCGATCAGCGTCAGCATGACCGTGTCGAGATCGTCGAAGGCGGCATCGGTGCCATAGGTCGCGGCCTCGACGGCGCGGTCGCGCGCGCCGAACAGGTCGATCTCCCAGGAGGCGTCGAAGCCGGCGCGGAAGCTGTTACGGGTGACCGTCGACGAGCGCGAGCGCGTGGCGGAGGCGCCGCCATCGACCTGCGGGAAGAGGGCACCGACCGCCTGCTCGCGGGCGGCACGCGCCTCGCGGATGCGGGCCTTGGCCTGCGCGACATCGAGATTGCCGGCGATGGCCTGATCGATCAGCGCGTTCAGGGTGGGGTCGCGGAAGCCGCGCCACCATTCGCTTGGCTTGGGCGATGTCTTGCCGCCGGCGGCCGCGCTCCAGCGCTGCGGCAGGTCGAGCGCGGGCGGCGCATAGTCCGGCCCCACGGCACAGGCGCCGAGACCCAGCACCAGCAGGGACAGGAGGGGGATGCGAATCATCGCGGCCAGAATGCCGGGAAAACCCGGAGCCGCCAGCTTTCCACCCCGTCCATGCGCAATATTTCGTCCCTATGGCATTCCTGCCAGCAGGATAACCGGTCAGCCTATCTGGCGCATTGCGGCTAGATGACCATCCTGTGAGATAGCGTCTTCACGGTCATATAGTGCGCCAGACCCTCGGCGCCACCCTCGCGCCCATAGCCGCTGTCCTTGACGCCGCCGAAGGGCACCTCGGCGACGGAGGCCTCCAGCGTGTTGATCGAGACATTGCCGGCCTCGATGCCATCCGCGAGCTGGTCGGCACGGGCGGCCGAATGGGTGAAGCCATAGGCCGCGAGGCCGAAGGGCAGGGAATTGGCCTTCTCGATCGCTTCCTCGATCGAGCGGACGGGGTTGATGATCGCCATCGGTCCGAAGGGCTCCTCGCGCAGCGCGCGGGCATCGTCGGGCAATTCGGTGAGGACGGTGGGCGGGAAGAAATACCCGCGATTGCCCAGACGCTCGCCGCCGGTCAGCACGCGCCCTCCGCGGGCCCGCGCATCGGCGGTAAGCGCTTCCAGCGCCTCGATCCGGCGATGGTTGGCGACGGGTCCCATCTCGGTCCGGGCATCGAGGCCGTTGCCGACGGTCGTAGCCTGCGCCTTCTCGACGAAGGCCTTGGTGAAGCGCTCGTAGATGTCCTGCTGCACGAAGAAGCGGGTCGGCGAGGTGCAGACTTGGCCGGCATTGCGGACCTTGCGGGTGGCCGAGAGATGGGCCGCCGCGATGGGGTCGACATCGTCGCAGACGATCACCGGGGCATGGCCGCCGAGCTCCATCAGCACCGGCGTCATATGGCGCGCCGCCAGCTCCGAGAGATGCTTGCCGACCGAGGTCGAGCCGGTGAAGGCGACGAGACGGGTCTGCGCCTGCGGGATGAGATAGCCCGAGATCTTGGCGGGCACGCCGAAGACGAGGTTGAACACGCCGGGCGGCACGCCGGCATCATGCAACGCGCGCGCGATATGGAGGGCGCCCGCCGGGGTCTCCTCCGCCGCCTTGATGATGATCGAGCAGCCCGCCGCGAGCGCGCCCGCGATCTTGCGGCAGGGCTGGCTCATCGGGAAATTCCAGGGCGAGAAGGCCGCGACCGTGCCGACCGGCTGGTGCATCACGACATAGCGGATGCCGGGCTCGCTCGGGATCACGCGGCCATAGGCGCGCTGGCCTTCGGCCGCATCCCATTCGAAGAACTCGCAGCCCCGGACCACTTCGAGCCGGGCCTGCGCCAGCGGCTTGCCGTGCTCCAGGGTGATGGAGTGAGCGATCTCCTCGACGCGCTCGCGCATCAGCGCGGCGGCCTTTAGCATGATCTCGCCGCGGATGCGCGGGGCCATGCGGCTCCAGACCTTGAAACCCTCGGCGGCGGCCGTCAGCGCGTCGTCGAGATCGGATTGAGACGCGAGCGGCACCGCGCCGATGACGCTCTCGTCGGCCGGATTGATGACCGGCTGCTCCTCCGCCGTCTTCCGCCAGGCGCCGCCGATATAGAGCTTGAGATCGGGATAGGTCGTCATGGAAGCCTCGGCTGGCGATGCGTTCAGCAGTCTTTGCGCGGCGTGTCTGCCGTCCTCAGAAGGACCATAGGTGGCGGGTCATTCTGTGATCCAGTCGGCTAAATCAGATAAATTCAGATTGTTATGGTTATGAATGATGCGAACTCGCCGCGTGCGTCATTCTCGGGCGCAGCGAAGCGCAGACCCGAGAATCTCATGACCAGATGGCGCTGGTTTCCGAGATGCCCGGGTCAGGCCCGGGGCATGACGGGAGGCGCGGCCTAGCGCACCAGCGTGCGCACGCGGTTCTCGATCAGCCGGACCAGCGCCAGCGCCGTCATTTCCGAGGATTTCGGGTTCGTGGCGAGCGGCCGGTTCTCGATGGCGATCTCGAGCTTGCCGAAGGCGCCGCGCGCACTGAGCTGGTGGCCATTGCCGCCCGCAGCTGGATCGGCGACGAGCTCGACGCGGGTGCGGTCGAGACCGATGCCGGCGAGCGCCGTGATGACAGCGACATTGGCATTCTGGGGAAAGCGCGATGCGGCTTCGCGGGCAGTGCCCGAGAAGAAGGCCGTCGCTGCGGTGAGCCCGTCGAGCGCGATCAGGGTTTCGGCCGAGGTTCCGCGCCAGGCGGCCGGCGGCTTGACGATGCGGTGGACGACCTCGTCGAGCGGCAGCAGGGAAGCGGCGGCAATGCCGTCGATGCCGGCGAGCGCGCCGGGCGGGATCAGGAGCTGGCTGCCGCTGCTTTCGGCGGCGGCGATCAAGCGAGCGAGCAGGGCGTCATCGCAGAAGGCGCTGGTCGAGGCGACGGCGAAGGCTGGCGCCGCTCCAAGCGCCGCCTCGCCCCAGATGCCGACCGCTTCGCGCCCGGCGGCCTCGACGATGAGATCGAGGTCGAGACCGGCGAGTTTGCCCGGTGCGGTGATCAGCTTCGCGCCACTCGGGATATCGATGGCTGCGGCGGCGTTGCGGACGGCGACAGCGGCGATTGCTATGTCGCCTTTGCTCCTCTCCACCAGCAGCTCCGCGACGCGACGGTTGATGGCGCCCCAGCCGATCAGGGCGAGACGCAGCGGCTTGTGCGATGGCTTGGTCATGGGCCTTCCGCCGTTCGCAGGGCGAGGTCGAGCAGGGCGCCGCCGTTCAGGCCTTCCAGCATGCTGAAATGATGGCCGGGGCAGATCAGGGGCGCCGGCGCCTGCCATGTCGCGGCCAGCGCGGCCGATTGCGCCTTGAAGGCGTCACTCTCGCCCTCGCCGACCGCGAAGGCGATCCGCGTGGATTGCGGGCGCGGCTGGGCGATGGGGCTCAGCCTTGTGGACCGCGCTGCATCGTCGAGCCCGAGCAGGCGGCCGAGCGGCAGATGGCCGAGCGAGTTGAGGTGATAGAGGCCGGAAAGCAGCAGGGCCGAGGCGATCGGCGGCGCATCCGGCGCGCAGAGCGCCATGGCGGCGAGGTGCCCGCCTGCCGAATGGCCGGAGACATGCAGGCTGTCGGCGTCGAGGCCGAGCGCATCGGCTTCGCGGGCGAGGAAGTTCAGGGCGGCGACGCTCTGGGCGAGGCTCGCTTCCAGCGGCGTATCCGGCGCCAGCCCGTAATTCGGCATGGCCACGGCGAAGCCTGAATCGAGCAGGCCTTGCGCGAACTGGGCATGCTGGACCTTGTCCGAGGCCTGCCAGTAGCCGCCATGAATGAAGACGAAGATCGGCGCGCGCGTCGCGCCGGCCGGGCGGTAGAGATCGAGCGTCTCGAAGCGGCCAGGGCTATAGGCGAGATCGGCGGCGCCGTGGCGGGCGCGGAAGGCCTCGCCGTCGCGGCTCCATTGCCGGAACAGCGCCTTCATGTCGGCCTGGAGGCGCGGGCTGTATTGCCGGCCGAGCTCGCGCAGCGTGTAGCCATCGACCAGCGTCTCGGGCAGCGGCTGCGCCGCGGCATGGCGGGCGCGGATCGTCAGGCCGGGTTCGGAACGGGGCTGAAGGCGGATCGGCGGGCGGAAGCCGGCGAAGGTCTCGCGATAGGCAAGCTCGACCGTATGGCGGGAGAGGTGGAAGGCCTCGGGTCGATCGGTTTCCCAAACCATCTCGCGCAGGTGATGCGGGCCGCAGCCGGCGGCGATGAGACCGGCGAGGATGTCACCCAGTGCATCGCGCAGGGCCTCGACCGGATCGTTCTCGGCGCTCTGCGCGACGATCTCGTAGAGGTCCGTCTCAGACGCCGACATAGCGATGCACCAGTTCCGCATTGGCCGCGAGGTCAGTGCTGGAGCCCGACCAGACCGTGCGGCCCTTCTCGATGATGTAGTGCCGGTCGGCGATGCGCTTGAGCACATTGATGTTCTTGTCGATCAGCAGGATCGACTGGCCCTGCGCCTTCAGCGCCTCGATGCAGCTCCAGATCTCCGCGCGGATCACCGGCGCCAGCCCCTCCGTTGCTTCGTCGAGGATGAGGAGCTTGGGATTGGTCATCAGGGCGCGGCCGACCGCGAGCATCTGCTGTTCGCCGCCCGAGAGCGTGCGGGCGGACTGGCCGGCGCGTTCCTGAAGGCGCGGAAACAGGGCGTAGACTTGACTTAGCGTCCAGGGCGAGGAGCGCTTCAGCCGGTTCGAGGCGGTGGCGACGAGGTTTTCGCGCACGGAGAGCGTCGGGAAGACCTGCCGGCCCTCCGGCACGAGGCCGATGCCGCAGCGGGCGATCTTCTCGGGCGCGATGCCGCGGACGTCCTGGCTCTCGAAGCGGATGTCGCCGCCCTTCGGCGCGAGCAGGCCCATGATCGAGCGCACGGTCGTGGTCTTGCCCATGCCGTTGCGGCCGAGCAGGGTCACGACCTCGCCCTCGGCGATGTCGAGCGCCACGTCGAACAGGACCTGGCTTCGGCCATAGGCGGATTGCAGGTTGCGCACGCTCAGCATCAGGCGTCTCCCTCGCCGAGATAGGCGGTGCGGACCTCCGGGTTGTCGCGGATCTCCTCGGCCGTGCCGGTGGCGATGACGCGGCCATAGACCAGCACGGAGATGCGGTCGGCCAATGCGAAGACGGCCTCCATGTCGTGCTCGACCAGCAGCATGGTGACGCGGCCCTTGAGCGCCGAGAGCATCGCGACCATCTGCTCGCTCTCGGCATGGCCGAGCCCCGCCATCGGCTCGTCGAGTAGCAGGAGGCGCGGCTCGCAGGCGAGCGCGATCGCGAATTCGAGCTGCTTCTGCTCGCCATGGGAGAGATCGGCGACCTTGATGTCGGCGCGGTGGCTCAGACCCGCCGTCGCAAGATGCTGGCGGGCGCGGCTGCGCAGGCTCTCGTCGCGGCGCGCATTGCCGAGGAAGCGGAAGCTGTGACCCTCATGGGCCTGCACGGCGAGCGCGACATTGTCGAGCATCGTGAAGTCCGGCAGGAGCTGGGTGATCTGGAAAGTGCGGGCGAGGCCACGCCGGACGCGCTGGGCGGTCGGCAGGGCGCCGATATCCTCGCCGGACAGCGTGATCGCGCCTTCATCATGCGAGAGCTCGCCGAAGAGCTGGGTCAGCAGCGTGGTCTTGCCGGCGCCGTTGGGGCCGATCAGCGCATGGATCTCGCCGTCACGCACGTCGAGATCGACGCCGTCGGTGGCAACGAGGCCGCCGAAGCGCTTGCGCAGGCCGCGCACCGAGAGGAGCGTCGCGGTCATGGCGCGCTCCTGCCGAGGCCGAGGCGAGCGAGCAGGCCGTTGAGCCCTCCTTGGGTGAAGAGCACGACGAGGAGCAGGATCGGACCGAGCACGAGCTGCCAGTGCTCGGTCCAGCTCGTCAGCACGGTCTCGAGGATGACGAGGGCGGCGGCGCCGAGCAGCGGGCCGAGCAAGGTGCCGACGCCGCCGAGGATGACCATGATCATGAGCTCGCCGGACTTGGTCCAGTGCAACATGTCCGGGCTGACGAAGCGCAGGTAGTTCGCCATCAGCGCGCCGGCGAGGCCGGCGCCCATGCCGGAGATGACGAAGGCGGCGAGCTTGTAGCGATAGGGCGCGATGCCGATCGCCGCCATGCGCCGCTCGTTCTGGCGGATGCCGGCGAGCACCATCCCGAAGCGCGAGCCGACGATGCGCCAGAGCGCCAGGAAGACCAGCGCCGCGATCGCGAGGCAGATGAAATAGAAGGTCACGTCGTCGCGGGTGTTGAGGTCGAACAGCGCATTACGGCGGCGGATCGTCATGCCGTCATCGCCGCCATAGGCCTTGAGCGAGACGAAGAGGAAGAACAGCATCTGCGCGAAGGCGAGCGTGATCATGATGAACTGCACGCCGCTGGTGCGTAAGCTGAGCGCGCCGATGATGCAGGCGAAGAGGCCGGCGACGAGGATCGCGGCCGGCAGCGTGATCAAAAGCTGGTCCGTGCCGGGGATGAAGCCGAGGAAGAGCGCGTCGTCGGCGAAGGTCCGGTAGAGGATGCCGACCGCATAGCCGCCAATGCCGAAGAAGGCGGCGTGGCCGAACGAGACCATCCCGCCGAAGCCGAGCGCGAGGTTCAGGCTGGCGGCGGCGATGGCGTAGATCAGGACGCGCGTCGCCAAGGGCACCAGCGCCGGCTGGCCGACCGCCTTGACGATGAAGGGCAGGGCGATCAGCGCGACGGCGAGGGCCAGCAGCGCGAGGATGCGGCCCAGCGCCGGCGCGGCAGTATCCGTGCGGGTAATGGCGTTCTCAGACATGGGCGGGGAACAGTCCCTTGGGCCGCACCAGCAGCACGATCGCCATCAGCAGATAGATCCCCATCGAGGCGAGGCCGGCGCCGAGCGCATCGGCCTCCGAACCGGTCATGACCTGCCGCAGCAGGCCGGGCATGAAGGCGCGCAGCGAGGTATCGACGAGGCCGACGAGCAGCGCGCCGAAGAAGGCGCCGCGGATCGAGCCGACGCCGCCGATCACCACCACGACGAAGGTCATGATCAGGATCTGCTCGCCCATGCCGACCTGCACGGCGAGGATCGGCCCGGCCATCAACCCGGCAAGGCCGGCGAGCAGCGCGCCGAGCGCGAAGACCGCAGTGTAGAGCAGACGGATATCGACGCCGAGCGCACGCACCATCTCGCGATGGGTGGCGCCGGCGCGGACCAGCATGCCGACGCGGGTGCGGTTGATCAGCAGGTAGAGCCCGAGCGCGACGAGAAGGCCGACGGCGATGATCGCGAGGCGATAGACCGGATAGGTCAGGCCGGGCAGGAGCTGCACCGAGCCGTTCAGCGCCGGGGGCACCGAGACGAAGAGCGGCTGGCGGCCGAAGAGCAGCGTCACGCTCTGGTTGAAGATCAGGATCAGCGCGAAGGTTGCCAGCACCTGGTCGAGATGGTCTCGTGCATAGAGCCTTCGCAATACGACGAGCTCCATCACCATGCCGATGAAGGCGGCGGCAGCGAGGCCGGCAAGCACGGCGAGGAGGAAGGAGCCGGTCTGCGCCGCGGCGAAGGCGGCGGCATAGGCGCCGACCATGTAGAGCGAGCCATGGGCGAGGTTGATCACGCCCATGATGCCGAAGATCAGCGTCAGCCCGGCCGCGAGCAGGAACAGCATCACGCCGAACTGCAGGCCGTTGAGCAATTGTTCGAGAACGAGCGTCATCGCTGTCACATTCGGGCCGTGCGCGCTCCTACGGAGCGGCACGCCATGATTTCATAAGTCCGGCGTTTGCGTTGCGACGGAACCGCACCGTCATCCCGGGCTTGACCCGGGATCCATCGTCGGGCGCTGAGCCTTGTGATGGATTCCGGATCAGCGCCGCTTCGCGGCTTGTCCGGAATGACGGTGTGTTTCCAGTGTGATCCGGGGTTGCCGGTTCAAAGCTTGCAGTCCTTGGCGTAGACGTCGCCATGGTTGCTCAGCACCTTGGTGCCGGTGGTCTTGAGTATCGGCGTGCCGTCGGCGCCCTTCTCGACCTTGAGCGCGTACCAATCCTGCACCGGGTGCTGGTTCGGGCCGAACTTGAAGGCGCCGCGGACCGACTGGAAGTCGGCCTTGGCCAGCGCCGTGCGCAGCGCGGGCACGTCGGTCTTGCCGCCGGTCGCCTTCAGGGCAGAGGCGATGGCGAGCGCGGCGTCGTAGCCCTGGCTGGCATAGTAGGTCGGGGCGCGGTTATAGGCCTTGGTCCAGGCCTCCATGAATTTCTTGTTGGAGGCGTTGTCGAAATCCGAGTTCCAGTGCGCGGTGACGCTGAGGCCGAGCGCGGATTCGCCGACCGCCTTCAGCGTGGTGGCGTCGAGCGAGGGCTCGGCCAGCACCATCGGCGTCTTACCGAGCAGGCCAGCCTGCTGGTACTGGCGCAGGAAGGCGATGCCGAGGCCGCCGGGGTGGAACTGGAAGACGACGTCGGGATTGGCGGCGCGGATCTGCGCCATCTCGGGGGCGAAGTCGGTCTGGTCGAGGCGGGTATAGACCTCGCCGGCGATCTCGCCCTTGAACATGCGCTTGAAGCCGGTCAGCGCGTCCTTGCCGGCCTGGTAGTTCGGGGCGAGGATGAAGGCCTTCTTGTAGCCGAGATTGGTGGCGTATTGGCCGGCGCTCTCGTGCAGGCTGTCGTTCTGCCAGGAGACGACGAAATAGTTCGCGTTGCACTCCTTGCCGGCGAAGTTCGAGGGCGCGGCGTTGGGGCTGACATAGAGCGCGCCGGAATCGACGATATCCGGCACGGTCGCGCCGGCGACGTTCGAGAAGACGATGCCGGTCAGGATCTTGATGCCGTCGGTCTTCAGCATCTTCTCGGCGATCTGCTTGCCCTGGCCGGGCTTCAGCGCATCGTCCTCGACGACGAGCTCGACCGGCACGCCGCCGAGCTTGCCGCCTTCCAGGTCGATGGCGAGCTTGAACGCGTCGCGGATGTCCTGGCCGAGATAGCCGCCAGGGCCCGAGAGCGTGGTGATCATGCCGATCTTGACCGGCTGCTGGGCCAGCGCCGTGGAGGCCGCCAGCGTGGTCGCGATGCCGAAGAGCAATCCGCGCAGTTTCATCATGGACTCCAGTCGTTCCGTTTTGCCTCTGAGATGGTTCGACGCGGCGTTTCTGCGCCGCCGCGCTTAGGCCTGTTCCCGTGCAACATCACCGCGCCCCGGCCGGGACGCAAGGCGCCGCTGCCCGTTATCCAAGCACGGACTCGCCCTGAACGGGGAGCCCGCCTTTCGGTGCGGCAGCGTCAGAGTGCGACCCAGCCGGCCGGCGGCTTGCGGCCGGGATGGAGCGCGCCGCAATGCTTGCAGGTGCGGGCTTTCTCGTCGGAGAAAAAGGCCTCATAGAGCGGCGGCAGGTCCTTCACGAGGTCCCCGACCGTGACCTCGATGCGGTGCACGAGGCCCTGGCATTCGAAGCAGTACCATTCGAAGCCGTCGACCTGGCCGGCATGGCGCGCCGGCTCGACGACGAGCCCGATCGAGCCTTCCTGCGGGCGCTGCGGGGAATGGCGCACATGCGGCGGCAGCAGGAAGACGTCGCCCTCGCGGATCGTGACGTCGTAATGCTTCCCGTTGTCGACCAGCTTCAGCATCATGTCGCCCTTGAGCTGGTAGAAGAACTCCTCCACCGGGTCGTCATGATAGTCGGCGCGCTGGTTCGGACCGCCGACGACCATCACGGTCATCTGGCCGTCGTCGAACACCTTCTTGTTGCCGACTGGCGGCTTGAGCAGGTGCTCGTGCTCCGCGATCCATTTCTTGAAGTTGAAGGCCTTGAGCCGTCCTTCGGTCGCCATGGTTCCCACTCCCGTCCTCGTCACGCTGCTTGTTGCCGCATTTTCTTCACGCGAACCGGTGCCCACTTCGCTCGAAAATGCTCTCGAATTCGATCAGCCGGCCTTGGCGAGCGGCGCCTTACCCAGGCCGCAGGCTTCGAAGGCGGCGCGCGTCGCGGCCTTCTCGGCCTCGGTCAGCTCCAGCATGGGCGGGCGAACGCGCCCGCCGACCTGGCCGAGCAGTTCCTGCCAGTATTTCTGGTGCGCATGCGGCTTCTCGGCCGGCCGCGTGCCGCGCAAGGCCTCGCGCACCGGGTTCAGGCTGTCGCGCAGGGCGCGGGCCCTCTCGGCCTCGCCGCGGAAGGCGAGGTCGGTGTATTCGCGCATGCGCCGGTCGTTCGCCGTCTGGATCAGGTAGGGCGGCGAGGAGCAGAGATAGAGCTGCCAGCCGAGCTCGAGGATGTTGTCGAGCCATTCCTCCTCGGACGCCGTGCTGACCAGGATGCGGTCGGAGGCCAGCCGCGTGAGTTCGGCATACATCGGGCGCGGCACGCTGTATTTGATGGCGACGACGTTCTCGATATCGGCGAGCCGGTTGCAGAGCTGCGGGCTCATCAGGTAGCCGGAATCCGGGTGGCTCCAGAGCGCGATGCCGATATCGACCTTGTCGGCGATGGTGCGGTAATACTCGTAGAGCGTCTCGTCCTGCGCCTTGAAGAAATGCAGGATCGGCGCGTGCACGACGATGTAGTCGGCGCCGACCTTCTGGGCGTGCTTCGCCAGATCGATGACGACGTCCATGTTCTGGTCGGAGCAGGACATGATGGTCTGGCCGCGGCCGGCCGAAGCCTCGACGGCCAGTTCGAAATTGCGCTTGCGCTCCTCGATCGACATCGAGAAGAACTCGCCCTGCTTGCCGGCAATGAACAGGCCGTCGATCCCGAGATCGCCAAGCCAGTGGCGGATGTTCTGCCTGAAACCATCCTCGTCGATCGCGAGGGTATCGGTGAAGGGCGTGAGCGCGGCGGCCCAGATGCCCTTCATATGGGCGCGGGCATAGGCCTTGGCGTCCTTCTTGGCGTATTTCATCAGGCCGGCTCCCGCATTCCGGAGCGGTACGGACAAAGCGGGCATCGTGAAGCGCGGCAGGTCCGCGCTCTCATCCGAAATGCCCTTGCCCGACAACCTCTCCCAGGCAGCCCGACCTATACGTCGGGCGATGAGGGATGATGGCATGAGAGCCGGGGTATACGGCAACTCGTAACATTCGTATGAATTTGGAAGCTATCCTTATAAATCGAGGCATCGATGGCGATCACGCTGCGCCAGATCCAGGCCTTCCTGGCCGTGACCGAGCAGGGCACCTTCACCAAGGCGGCCGAGCGCCTGAACATGGCGCAGCCGGCCCTGTCCCAGCTGGTGCGCGACCTGGAGCGGGAACTCGGTATCCGCGTGCTCGACCGCACGACGCGCCGGGTCGAGCTGACCGAGGGCGGACGCGAGTTCCATGGGGCTGCGCTGAAGATCGTGCAGGACCTCGACACGGCCGTGCTAAATGCCAACGGCCTGGCAGAGCGCCGGCGCGGGCGGATCGTGGTTGCCGTGCCGCCGCTGCTCGCGGCCGTGATCATGCCGCCGACGATCGTGGCGCTGCAGCAGAAATACCCCGGCCTGCAGGTCGCGATCATCGATGCGCGCAACGACCTCGTCGTCGAGGCGGTGCGCTTCGGCAAGGCCGATTGCGGCGTCGGCACCTTCCCGGCGCTCGACGACACGATCGAGCGCACGACACTCGCCCGCGACAGCCTGATGCTGTTCTGCGGGCGCGGCAGCCGTTTCGCCGCGCAGGATGCGGTGGGCTGGCGCGAACTCGCCGATGAGCCGCTGGTGACGCTGACCCGCGACAGCGGCATCCGGCTGTTGGCCGAGGTCGGCTACGAGACCGCTGAGATCACGCTGAAGCCGGCCTATGAGGTGACGCAGATCACGACCGCGCTGGCGCTGGTCGAAGCCGGGCTCGGCATTGCCGTGCTGCCGACCTATGCGCGGGCGGTGGCGCCGGAATCGGTGCTGGTGCGGCCGCTGACCGAGCCGTCGATCGCGCGGGACATCGTGATGATTCGCCCCGGCGGCCGCTCGGCCTCGCCGGCGCTCTCGGCCTTCGAGGGGTTGCTGCGCCGCTTCGTGCGCCAGCTCGCGCCGAGCGAAGCGGATTGAGGGGCCCGGACGCAAAAAGGCCGCCCGGTGAGGCGGCCTTTCGACCCTGTATTGCAAGGGCATCAAATGGTGGGCGCGACAGGGATCGAACCTGTGACCCCTACGATGTCAACGTAGTGCTCTCCCGCTGAGCTACGCGCCCGTCGCCGCCGTGAGGTGGCTTCCGGAAGCGTGTCCGGGCCGTGTGGGCCGCGATCACGCTGCGAGGTGAGGGGGCTATAGCGGCTCGCTTTGCGGGTGGCAAGGCGTTTGCCGCATAAATTCTCACGAGGCTGTTGGCATCCGCATTCGCGCGATGCCGAAAGGCCTCTCAGGCCGCCAGCAGCTTCTCGACCTCGTTGACCAGCTCGCGCAGGTGGAAGGGCTTGGAGAGCACCTTCGCATCCTTCGGCGTCTGCGAATCGGGGTTCAGCGCCACGGCGGCGAAGCCGGTGATGAACATCACCTTGATGTCGGGGTCGAGCTCGGTGGCGCGGCGCGCCAGCTCGATGCCGTCCATCTCAGGCATGACGATATCCGTCAGCAGGAGCTCGAAAGGCTCCTCGCGCAGGCGATTATAGGCCGACAGGCCGTTATCGAAGGAGGCGACGTCGTAGCCCGCATTCTGCAGGGCCTTGACCAGGAAGCGACGCATATCGTTGTCGTCTTCAGCGAGCAGTATCTTCGTCATGGGCCTGATCTGTCGTCCCTGAGGCCTGTGTTTCTAAACGTCTGGCGCCCCGACTCGAGGCCGGGTCTGGAACGGTTGGGTACTCACCCGGCCGCACAGTTGGAACCATGTCTCTCCATAAGGCAACATCATGGTAAACAAGGCGTGAATCCGACGCCGAATTTCCTCAGGTTTGCGACATCGCTTCAACCGCCCCGGTTTGTGTGCTTCAGTCATCGCGAGATGAGCCTGTCCTCAACCCCATTTCCGCCCGCGCCGGACGACGTCGTCGCCGAGATCGAGCGGCCGTTCAGCCTGTACCAGCCGGCGCTCCAGGTCGTGCCGGTGGTGGTCGACGTGCCGCATGCCGGGCGCTGCTATCCGCGCGGCTTCGTCGAGGCGGCGCGCCTGCCCTTGCGCAGCCTCAGGCGCTCGGAGGACGCCTATGTCGACCGGCTCTTCGCGCAGAGCGTCGCGCTCGGCGCGCCGCTGCTGGTTGCCGAGTTTCCGCGCGCCTATCTCGACGTCAACCGCGAGCCCTACGAACTCGATCCGCGCATGTTCGAGGGCCGCGTGCCACCCTTCGCCAATACCCGCTCGATGCGTGTGGCCGGCGGGCTCGGCACCATCCCCCGGATCGTCGGCGACGGGCAGGAGATCTATTTCGGGCGGATTCCAGTTCAGGAAGGGCTCGCCCGCATCGACGGGCTCTACCGGCCCTACCATGCCGGCCTGCGCAGCCTCGTCCAGCGTACGCAAGGCGTGTTCGGCACCTGCATCCTCGTCGACGCGCATTCGATGCCCTCGGCTGGGCTCGACCGCGATGGGCTGGCGAAATCCGACATCATCCTGGGCGACCGCTTCGGCACCAGCGCTTCCGGCTACATCATCGACATCGCCGAGCAGGCCTTCACGCGGCTGGGCTTCAGCGTCACCCGCAACCGGCCCTATGCCGGCGGTTTCATCACCGAGCATTACGGCGCGCCGGCGGCCGGCGTGCATGCGCTGCAGATCGAGGTGAACCGCGCGCTCTACATGAACGAGGCGACGCTGGAGCCGCATGCCGGCTTCGGTGAAGTCGAGCAGGCGATGGCGGCGGTGATGGCGGATTGCTTCGCGCGCTGGAGCGGCTGGCTCGACGAATGGCGCGAGGCAGCCGAATAGCGATTGCTGGCGATGCGGGGGCATTTCCAAGAAAAAAGGGCCGCACACTCGCGTGGCGGCCCAAGTCTAGGGAGGAAACGCCCAAGGAGGGCAATGAAGGTTTGAGGTGATCTCCCCTTCGCAGCGCACAATATGAGAGTGCGCTGCAAAACGCAACTAAAATCAGCGAAATCAATGGCGTTATGCGATAGGCGCATGATGCCGTAACGAAAAGCCGGGGTTTTTCGGGTATTTCCGCGCCCGAGCTTCGGCTTCAATGGCCCATCCGCGGAGTCGATGCTGCGAAGCAGCAAACTGGAGTGCCTATTCATGAGCGCAGTCGATTTCGGCGCCTTCGTCGCGGATCTGGCGACGCAGTCGGGCCGGGCGATCCTGCCCTTTTTCCGCGCGCTGCATGCGACGGAGGACAAGTCGAGGGGCGGGGTGTTCGATCCCGTGACCGAGGGCGACCGCGCCGGCGAATCGGTGATGCGCCACATGATCAAGCGGCAGTTCCCGGTCCACGGGGTGCTCGGCGAGGAATTCGGCAGCGAGAACACCGATGCGGAATATGTCTGGGTGCTCGATCCGATCGACGGCACGCGCGCCTTCATCTCCGGCATCCCGGTCTGGGGCACGCTGATCGGGCTGACGCGCAACGGCGTGCCGGTCTACGGCATGATGCACCAGCCTTTCTCTGGCGAGCGTTATTCCGGCGACGGGCGCGAGGCGCGCTATGAGGGACCGGGCGGGCCGAAGAAGCTGCGGACGCGCCCGACCACCGATCTCGCTACCGCGACGCTGATGACGACCACGCCGGCCCTGTTCAAGGGCGCGGAAGCGAAGGCCTTCGCCCGCGTCGAGAAGGAGGTCCGGCTCTCGCGCTATGGCTGCGACTGCTACGCCTATTGCATGCTCGCCGCCGGCCATGTTGATCTTGTCATCGAGAGCGGGCTGAAGCCCTACGACATCGTGGCGCTCATCCCGATCATCGAGGGCGCCGGCGGCATCGTCACCTCATGGGACGGTGGCAGCGCTGCCGGGGGCGGGCGCATCCTCGCGGCCGGCAACAAGGCGCTGCATGAGGCCGCCATGGCCTTGCTCGCCGGCTGAGACGGCCAGGGCCTGATCCTCGCCGGGGATGAAGGCGTCGAAGGCGGCCCAGAACTGGGCGCGGATCGCGTCGTTCTCCATCAGAATTTCGTGGCGCGCCGTCGGCAGGACCAGCGCCGAGCCGGTCTTGAGCCGCGCCGCGAAGCGCTCGATCGCGGGCGTTGAGACGACAGGGTCGCGGCCCGCCGCGATGATCAGCGTCGGGACCTTCACCTCCAGCGCGGCCGAGGGCGTGCCGAGGCGCGCCATCAGGCGGAAGGCTGTCCTGATCCAGGCGATGGTGGGATCGCCGATGCTGAGTTCGCGCGCCGCGGCCGAGAGCGCGCTGTTGCGGGCATAGCGGGCGGGGTCGCTGGTCAGCCGGTTGCCCTCGAAGGGTTTCGTCGCGATCGCGGTATCGCCGCCGCCCGGAACGAAGGCGCGGCCGAGGCCGAGCCAATAGAGCAGGCTCGCCAGGATTTTCGCCCGGCCGGGATGCGCGATCATCGCGATGCCGAGCATCGGCGCGAGCGCGACCATGCGCGCGACTGGCAGGGCGTTCGAGCGGGCGGCGTCGAGGCAAAGCGCGGCACCCATCGAATGGGCGAGGACGAAATAGGGGGCTGGGAATTTCGCCTGCATCTCGGCCATGGCGAGAGCGAGATCGGCCTCGTAATGCCTGAGCCGCCCGACATGGCCCTTGCGGATGCGCCTGACGAAGCGCTGCGAGCCGCCTTGGCCACGCCAGTCGAAGGCGAGCACATGGAAACCGCGGCGGCGCAGATCCGCGACGGTTTCGCTATAGCGCTCGATGAATTCCGCCCGGCCCTGCACGAGGACGATGGTGCCGCGCACCGGCTTCACCGTCGGGCGCCAGCTGGCGAAGCGCAGGGCGGCGCCGTCCCGCGTCGTGGCGAGCCAGGTCTTGCCGTGCCCCGGGACGGGATAATCCGGATCGGCGAAAAAGGCGGCCTCGGCCATCAAGTGCTCCGCATCGCGGCTGCATCAGAGGTCGCGGCCGCCGCATGCCCGATATCCTGCACAGGATATCCTGCGAAAACATGTCGGTGCGTCGAAAAAGAAACGTG
The DNA here is from genome assembly GCF_059416005.1 of Allobosea sp. GW821-FHT09G06. NCBI lineage: Bacteria > Pseudomonadati > Pseudomonadota > Alphaproteobacteria > Hyphomicrobiales > Alloboseaceae > Allobosea > Allobosea sp. GW821-FHT09G06. The sequence goes on from NZ_JBWKOI010000001.1 coordinate 996,171, forward strand.
AGCGCTGATTTCGGGCTCGCGAGAACGGCTCTTGAAAAGCCCAAACGCCTCCCCAGATCAGGTTTGCGCAGGCCAGAACCGGCTGCGCGAAAGCAACCAAGGTCCGCGCTCAGGCGAGGCGGGCCGATATCATTGTCGCTTCTTCGGAGGACATATCATGCGTCATTTCGATCTTTCCCCGCTCTATCGCTCGACCGTCGGTTTCGACCGTCTGTTCAATCTCCTCGACCAGGCGACGAGCAACGAAACCGCCCCGAGCTATCCGCCCTACAATATCGAGCGGACCGCCGAGAACGCCTACCGCATCACTATCGCGGTCGCGGGTTTCGGCGAGGGTGACCTCTCGATCGAATCCAAGGAAAACGCGCTGACCGTCAAGGGCGAGAAGCAGCTCGTCGAGGGTGCCGAGAAGCGCGAGGTCCTGCATCAGGGCATTGCTGCGCGCGCCTTCGAGCGTCGCTTCCAGCTTGCCGACTATGTGCAGGTGACCGGCGCCAGCCTTGAGAACGGCCTGCTCCATATCGATCTCGTGCGCGAGATCCCCGAGGCCAAGAAGCCGCGCCAGATTCCGATCGGCAACGGCGGTTCGGCCAAGGTTCTCGAGGCCAAGGTCGCCAAGGCCGCGTAACCCAGGCAAAGCTTTCGATGAAAGCGAAAGGCTCCCGGAAACGGGAGCCTTTTTTGTTGGCCGTCAGTTCATCGGGGCGACCGGGGCGATCGGCGTCTCCGGCTTCGGCGTCGACGGGGTCGGGTCGATGTTCTGCACCGGCGGGATCGACGATGCCTCGGGTGCAGGCGCGGCGGTCGACAGCGGCGGCTTGCGCTCGGTGCCCTCGGTATTCCTGACGTCGCTTGGATTGACGAGCTTCGGCTTGTCGGCGCCGGTCTCCGGATTGGTCGCGCCGGGCGAGGGCTCGGCCGGCTTGGCGGGCTGCGGTGGGGCCGCGGTCGCCGGAGCGCTGGCCTGAGCCGGTGCCGTTTCCGTGGGCTTCACCGGTTCAGGCGCAGGCGGTGCGGCGGGGGAGGGCGGCGCGGTCGTCGCGGGGGCGCTCGCCTCGGCCGGCGGTTTCTCGACCGGTGCGGCAGGTTCCGGCGCAGGCGGTGCGGCCGGGGATGGCGGCACGGTCGTCGCCGGGGCGCTGGCCTCGGCCGGGCCCTTGAACTCGGCCGGGCGCTCAGGCGGCTGGGGCACGAGGCGCTGGCGCGGCGGGGCGTGCTCCTCGCGCGGGTCGGCGCGGGCGACGCTGGGAGCGGCCTGTCCACGCAAGGGAATGCGGCGGATCAATTCACCGGCATAGGCGTCGAGGACCAGGCGCTGGCGCTGGCCACCCGCGGTGACGCCGTCGACGATATAGGTGTCCTCGCGCCGGATCGAACGCTCGATTCGGGCAAGCCCGTAGCGGCGCGCGGCGATGCCGTTGACCGAATAGGGCGAGACGGCAGCTGGCGCGCGCGGCACGACGGCCGGCGGGCGCGGGGCATAGCCATAGTCGTAACGATAGCCATAGCCGTAGCCATAGGCGGGGTAGGGGTCGTACCCGTCATAATAATAGTACTGGGCGCTGGCCGCGCCCGCCATGCCGGCCATTGCGCCGGCCACGACCAGGCCCATCAGCGCGATGCGCCCCGGTGCGGTCGAACGATCTGCCATGCCAAATTCCCTTAACGACTGACTGTTCAGCACTTAGTCTTGTTAGGGATTGCGGCAGGTATGCGGCTGGAAACGGGGCGCAAATGCGCCCGCTCAACCGGCGATCGCGGCCACCAGGCGCTCGACGTCTTCGGGCGCCGTCGCGAAGGACATGACGAAGCGGCCGACGATTTCACCATCCTTGAGCGGCGCTTCCGGCGGGAGCGACCGCGCCGACCAGTCGTAATAGCCGATGCCGGCGGCCTTCAGGCGCTCCTGCACGGCCGGCGGCAGGACGAGGAAGACCTCGTTCGCCTGACACGGCCAGGCGAGGCGGGCCTGGCTGCCCTGCGCGACCGAATCCGCCAGGCGCTTGGCGCGCGCATTGGCGTGGCGGGCGAGGTCGAGCCAATGGTCGTCGGCGAGGAGGCCTTCGAACTGGGCGCCGAGAACGCGGCCCTTGGAGAGCGTCTGGCCGGCGCGCTTGCGCCGCCATTTCATCTCCTCGGCCTCGGCCGGGTCGAAGAAGATCACGGCTTCCGCCGCGAGCGCGCCGTTCTTGGTGCCGCCGAAGGAGAGCACGTCGACACCGGCCTTCCAGGTGATCTCGGCCGGCGTGCAGCCGAGCGTGACCAGCGCATTGGCGAAACGGGCGCCGTCCATATGGAGCTTCAGGCCGCGCGGCGTGACGGCCTCCTTCAGGGCGCGTACCTCGGCAGGGGTGTAGATCGTGCCGCATTCGGTCGCCTGCGTGATCGTCAGCGCCTGCGCCTGGACCTGATGGAAATCGCCGGCGCGCAGATGCGAGAGCGCCTTCGTCACCGTCTCCGGCTTCAGCTTGGCGCCGGTGCCGGGCAGGTCGACCAGCTTGGCGCCGTTGGTGAAGAATTCGGGCGCGCCGCATTCGTCCTCGACGACATGCGCCTCCTCGTGGGTGAGGATCGCGCCCCAGGGCTTGACGATGCTGGCGAGCGCCAGCGCGTTCGCCGCCGTGCCGGTGAGCACGAGGAAGACCGCGACCTCGCGCTCGAAGATCGCGGCGAAGCGCTCCTCGACGCGCCGGGTCCAGTCGTCCTTGCCATAGGGGGAGGCGGCGCCGGCATTGGCGGCGGCGAGCGCGGCCATGACGCGGGGGCTGGCGGCGGCGGTGTTGTCGCTGAAGAAATCCATGGCTTGAGGGTTATGCGGAGGGCGCTTTCCTGCCAAGCGGCGTCGGTGGAGAGGGGGCTTGCGCGCTGCGCCGGGGCAAGACCTTGGGTCATGCCCAAAAACAAGAACCGGACTGCCTGAGTCAGGCTTTCGTTCCGGAAATGTCTGGTCAGGATTCGATTTTGCAATAAAATTTCGCTGCAGCGCGAAATCGGCGCTTGTGCCTAGATTGGAATTCTGGCAAGTTCATCGCAATAGGACAGTGTTGCTGTCCCATTTTTCACCGCGCCGACCAAAAGCTGCTCTAGCTCAAGGTCGCGCCGTCGCAATGGAGCGGAGCATGACGAAGGGCCGGGCTACCAACGCCAAAGCCAATCGTACGCGCGCCGTCCGTAAAACGACGGCCTGAAGACAGGCGCGAACGGGCGAGGCACGCCCGAGGCGCCTGCGGAGGACGCGGGCGCGGTGGAAACAAAGCGCAAGCAAAGCCTCCAAGAAGACGACGGCCGGACCGCCTTGGCCCCATCCTTGCTGCCGACATCGAGTCGGCTCCGAGGGGCGCTGCGGTCGGGATCAAGGACTGACGGGTCTCCCTGCCGGCGCAAGCTCGCGGGGTTCTGGGAAGCGGGGTTTGACGATGAGCGTGACCAGCAAGTCGAGCGGCGCAGTGGGCTTCGAGCGTTTTCCGGCCGTGCGCGATCCGGCGATGCCGATGCATCAGGGCCTGTACGATCCCAATAACGAGAAAGACTCCTGCGGCGTCGGCTTCATCGCCGACATGAAGAACCGCAAGAGCCATGCGATCGTCCAGCAGGGCCTGCAGATCCTGCACAATATCGATCATCGCGGTGCGGTCGGCGCCGATCCGAAGCTCGGCGACGGCTGCGGCATCCTCGTCCAGATCCCCGACCAGTTCTTCCGCGAGGAAACCGCGCGGCTCGGCATTACCCTGCCGGCGCTGGGCTATTACGCCATCGGCCAGTTCTTCATGCCGCGCGATCCGGCTGCCCGGGCGATGTGCGAGGAGATCATCTCGCAGACCGTGGCGGAGGAGGGGCTCGTCTTCCTCGGCTGGCGCGACGTGCCGGTCGACAACAGTGATCTCGGCCAGGCCGTGCTGGCGACCGAGCCGGTGCATCGCCAGCTCTTCGTCGGCCGCCCCGACGACATCACCGATGAGGACGAGTTCGAGCGGCAGGTCTATGTCCTCCGCAAGTCGGTCTCGAACAAGGTCTACAAGCATCAGGAGCGCAAGACGGCGGAGTATTACCCCGTCTCGATGTCCTGCCGCACCATCGTCTACAAGGGCATGGTGCTGGTGAACCAGCTCGGTTCCTACTTCAAGGACCTGCAGGACGACCGCTTCATCAGCGCGCTGGCGCTGGTCCACCAGCGTTTCGCGACCAACACCTTCCCGTCCTGGCGCCTCGCCCATCCCTACCGGATGGTCGCCCATAACGGCGAGATCAACACGCTGCGCGGCAACGTCAACTGGATGGCGGCGCGGCAGGCGAGCGTCGATTCCGACCTGTTCGGCTCCGACATCTCGAAGCTCTGGCCGATCTCCTATGAGGGCCAGTCGGACACCGCCTGCTTCGACAACGCGCTCGAATTCCTGGTGCAGGGCGGCTATTCGCTGGCCCATGCCATGATGATGCTGGTGCCCGAGGCCTGGGCGGGCAACCCGCTGATGGATGACACGCGGCGTGCCTTCTACGAGTACCATGCCGCGCTGATGGAGCCCTGGGACGGGCCGGCCGCAATCGCCTTCACCGACGGCCGCCAGATCGGTGCGACGCTCGACCGCAACGGCCTGCGCCCCGCGCGCTATCTGGTCACGGACGACGGCCTCGTCGTGCTCGCCTCGGAATTCGGCGTGCTGCCGATCCCGGAGGAGGAGATCGTCGAGAAGTGGCGTCTCCAGCCCGGCAAGATGCTGCTGATCGATCTCGAGCAGGGCCGCATCATCGGCGATGACGAGATCAAGACCTCGCTCTGCCTCGCCAATCCCTACAAGGATTGGCTGAAGCGCACCCAGATCGTGCTGGAGGATCTGCCGCCGGTCGAGGCGCGGGCCTCGCGTACCGACGTGCCGCTGCTCGATCGCCAGCAATCCTTCGGCTACACCACGGAAGACGTCCGCCTGCTGATGGCGCCGATGGCGGTGACCGGGCAGGAAGCGGTCGGCTCGATGGGCACGGACACGCCGATCTCGGCGCTCTCGCTCAAGTCGAAGCTGCTCTACACCTATTTCAAGCAGAACTTCGCGCAGGTCACGAACCCGCCGATCGACCCGATCCGCGAGGAGCTGGTGATGAGCCTGCTCTCCTTCATCGGGCCGCGTCCGAACATCCTCGATCTGGAGGGCACCTCGCGGCGCAAGCGTCTGGAGGTCCGCACCCCGATCCTGACCAATGACGATCTCGAGAAGATCCGCTGCATCGGCCATTACGAGGATCGCTTCGACACCAAGACGATCGACTTCACCTATCCGGCGCGCGAGGGCGCGGCCGGCATGGACGGCGCGGTGGCGCGGCTCTGCGAGCGCGCCGAAGCCGCGGTCCATGGCGGCTACAACATCATCATCCTGTCCGACAGGCAGGTCGGGCCGGACCGCATCCCGATCCCGGCATTGCTCGCGACGGCGGCGGTGCATCATCACCTGATCCGCAAGGGCCTGCGCACTTCGGTCGGCCTCGTCGTCGAATCCGGCGAGCCGCGCGAGATCCATCATTTCTGCTGCCTTGCCGGCTATGGCGCCGAGGCGATCAACCCCTATCTCGCCTTCGACACTCTGCTCGACCAGCACGCACAGGGCGCCTTCCCCGAGGAGGTCGATGCCGACGAGGTGGTCAAGCGCTACATCAAGTCGGTCGGCAAGGGCGTGCTCAAGGTGATGTCCAAGATGGGCATCTCGACCTACCAGTCCTATTGCGGCGCGCAGATCTTCGACGCCGTCGGCCTGAAGAGCGCCTTCGTCGACAAGTTCTTCTTCGGCACCGGTACGGCGATCGAGGGCGTCGGCCTCGACGAGATCGCCGAGGAGAGCCTGCGCCGTCACCGCGACGCCTTCGGCGACTCGCCGCTCTACCGCGACAGCCTCGATATCGGTGGCGAGTACATGTACCGCGTCCGCGGCGAGGACCATGTCTGGAAGCCTGACGTGGTCGCCTCACTGCAGCATGCGGTGCGCCTCAACGCGCAGGATCGCTACGAGGAGTTCGCCGCCCAGGTGAACGACGACGCCGAGCGTCTCAGCACGATCCGCGGCCTGTTCAAGGTCAAGATGGCCACCGACAACGGCCGCGCGCCCGTGCCGCTGGAGAGCGTCGAATCCGCCGCCGATATCGTGAAGCGCTTCGCCACCGGGGCGATGTCCTTCGGCTCGATCTCGCGCGAGGCGCATGAGACGCTCGCCATCGCGATGAACCAGATCGGCGGCAAGTCGAACACCGGCGAGGGCGGCGAGGAATCGATCCGCTTCAAGCCGATGCCGGATGGCCGCTCCAAGCGCTCGGCGATCAAGCAGATCGCATCCGGCCGCTTCGGTGTGACGACCGAGTATCTCGTCAACTCGGACGTGATGCAGATCAAGGTGGCGCAGGGCGCCAAGCCCGGCGAGGGCGGCCAGCTGCCCGGCCACAAGGTCGACGCCAAGATCGCCCGGACCCGGCATTCCACACCGGGCGTCGGCCTGATCTCGCCGCCGCCGCACCATGACATCTACTCGATCGAGGACCTGGCGCAGCTGATCTTCGACCTGAAGAACGTCAATCCGTCGGCCGATGTCTCGGTGAAGCTCGTTTCCGAGATCGGTGTCGGCACGGTTGCGGCCGGCGTCGCCAAGTCGCGCGCCGACCACATCACCATCTCCGGCTTTGAGGGCGGCACGGGCGCAAGCCCCCTGACCTCGCTGAAGCATGCCGGTTCGCCCTGGGAGATCGGCCTTGCCGAGACGCAGCAGACGCTGGTGCTGAACCATCTGCGCGGCCGCGTGGCCTTGCAGGTCGACGGTGGCCTGCGCACGGGTCGCGACGTCATCATCGGCGCGCTGCTCGGGGCCGACGAGTTCGGCTTCTCGACCGCGCCGCTGATCGCGGCCGGCTGCATCATGATGCGCAAGTGCCATCTCAACACCTGCCCGGTCGGCGTCGCGACGCAGGATCCGGTGCTGCGCAAGCGCTTTAAGGGCCTGCCCGAGCATGTCGTGAACTACTTCTTCTTCGTGGCCGAGGATGTCCGCCGGATCATGGCGGAGATGGGTTTCACGAAGATCGAGGAGATCGTCGGCCGCTCGGACCTGCTCGACAAGCGCGACGCGATCGAACACTGGAAGGCGAACGGGCTCGACTTCACCAAGCTCTTCCACAAGGTCGACCTGCCGGGCGTGGCGATCCGCCATGTCGAGTTGCAGAAGCACCCGATCGACACCGTGCTCGACCGCCAGCTCCTGGCCGAGGCGGCGGATGCGATCGAGACCGGCACGCCGGTCGTGATCGAGAAGCCGGTCGGCAATGTCGACCGCAGCACGGGCGCGATGCTGTCTGGCGCCGTCGCCAAGAAATACGGCCATGCCGGCCTGCCGGAAGACACGATCACGGTGAAGCTCAAGGGCACCTCCGGCCAGAGCTTCGCGGCCTTCCTCGCTGCCGGCGTCACGGTTGAGCTCACCGGGCAGGCCAATGACTACGTCGCCAAGGGCCTCTCCGGCGGCAAGGTGATCGTGAAGCCCGATCCGGCGACCAAGGCGGTGGCCGAGCGCTCGATCATCGTCGGCAACACCGTGCTCTACGGCGCGATCGCGGGCGAGGCCTATTTCAGGGGCGTCGCGGGCGAACGCTTCGCGGTGCGCAATTCCGGCGCCATCGCGGTGGTGGAAGGCACGGGCGACCATGGCTGCGAGTACATGACCGGCGGCGTCGTCGCGGTGATCGGTCAGACCGGGCGCAATTTCGCGGCCGGCATGTCGGGCGGCATCGCCTATGTGCTGGACGAGGACGGCACCTTCAAGTCGCGCTGCAACCTCTCGATGGTCGATCTCGAACCGGTCGAGGAGGAAGAGGACCTGATGGAGCGCCTGCACCATCACGGCGGCGATCTCGAGCACAAGGGCCGGATCGACATGACCAACATGTCGGGCCACGATGAAGAGCGCCTGATGCAGATGCTCACGAACCATGTCGACTACACCGGCTCGGAGCGCGCCCGCACCATCCTCGACAACTGGGCGGATTACCGCACCAAATTCGTCAAAGTGATGCCGGTCGAGTACCGCCGCGCGCTGCGCGAGATGGAACAGGCCCGCACCTTGCAGGCTGCGGAATAAGCGAACGCCACCCCGCCGGGGCCAGCTTGCGCCCCGGCATCTCGATCAGGTTAAGGCACGCGCACGGGGACGCCCCGCGCACACGGCGAGAGAAACGGCATGGGCAAGGTCACGGGCTTTCTCGAATTCGACCGGCAGGAGCAGAAGTATCAGCTCGCCGGCGATCGCATTCGCCACTTCCGCGAGTTCACGCTCCCCTTGGAGGAGCGCGATATCAAGAAGCAGGCGGCGCGCTGCATGGATTGCGGCATTCCGTTCTGCCACGGGCCGACGGGTTGCCCGGTCCATAACCAGATCCCGGACTGGAACGAGCTGGTCTATTCCGGCGGCTGGGAGGATGCCTTGCGCAACCTCCACTCCACCAACAACTTCCCGGAATTCACCGGCCGCATCTGCCCGGCGCCTTGCGAGGAAGCCTGCACGCTGAACCTCGAAAATATGCCGGTGACGATCAAGACGATCGAGCAGGCGATTGCCGACAAGGGCTGGGAAGAAGGCTGGATCGCACCGGAAATCCCGGCCAAGCGCACCGGCAAGCGCATCGCCATCGTCGGCTCGGGCCCGGCCGGCATGGCGGCGGCGCAACAGCTCGCCCGCGTCGGGCACGATGTCCATCTCTATGAGCGCGAGGCCAAGGCCGGCGGTCTGCTGCGCTACGGCATCCCCGACTTCAAGATGGAGAAGAAGCATATCGACCGCCGGGTGAAGCAGATGGAGGCGGAAGGCGTGACCTTCCACTACAACGCCAATATCGGCGTGAACCTGCCCTTCGCCACGCTGATGGCCGAGCATGACGCGGTGCTGATGACCGGCGGGGCGGAAGCGCCGCGCGATCCCGGCCTGCCCGACACCAATCTCGCCGGCGTGCATTACGCGATGCCGTACCTCACCCAGCAGAACAAGCGCGTCGGCGGCGAGGATGTCTCGAGCGAGGCGCCGATCAGCGCGGCCGGCAAGCATGTCGTCGTGGTCGGCGGCGGTGATACGGCCTCGGACTGTGTCGGCACCGCCTTCCGGCAGGGTGCGCTCTCGGTGACGCAGCTCGACATCCGGCCGATGGCGCCGGAGCTGGAGGACAAGCTCACGGTCTGGCCGTACTGGCCGACGAAGTTCCGCACCTCGTCCTCGCAAGCCGAGGGCGCTGAGCGCGAGTTCCAGGCGGCGACGCTCGGGCTTGAGGGCCGCAACGGCCGGCTCACCGGCGTGAAATGCGCCCGCGTCGACGAGAAGCGGAAGCCCATCCCCGGCAGTGAATTCGTGCTCCAGGCCGATCTCTGTTTCCTCGCCATCGGCTTCGCCGGCTCGGTGATCGAAGGCATGATCGCGCAGTCGGGCGCTGCGACCGACAAGCGCGCCAACGTCGTTGCCAATGACCGCGACTACAAGACCAATGTCGGCAAGGTCTTCGTCGCCGGCGACATGCGCCGAGGCCAGTCGCTGGTGGTCTGGGCGATCCGCGAGGGCCGCCAGGCGGCCCATGCCATCGACAAGGAATTGATGGGCGCGACGATCCTGCCGGTCTGAGCGCCTTCGCATCGAGGGACATGCTCGGCATGCGACAGGATCTGCCTGAATGTTCGGCATTCTTCGCAGGTGCGAATAATTAACTTGACCGTCATGTGGAATGGGAGTGCAAGACAGATTGCACTCCCTGGTCCGGCTCGGTTCCATGACACCGGTTATCTTCACCACCGAGGGCCTACCGAAAGCGCAACAGCTCGACGCCTGGCGCAGCTGGTTCGACACGGTCTTCGAGATCGAGGTCGATGACCCCCGGCAAGGCTTCTCCGCGACGAGTGAAACCTGGGATCTCGGCGGTTTCGGCCTGACCCGCCTGCGTGCTCCGAAGCTGCGGGCGATGCGCACCGCGAGCCTCGTCCGGCGCAACCCCATCGATCATTGGGGTGTCGCCTTCGGTTACCAGCGGACTCTGGGCGAATCCGGCAGGCAGGGCGCGCTCGACGTGCCGGCCAACACCCCCTACGTCGCGTCCTTCGGGCGTCCGCTCGTCAGCCAACGCGATGCGGACGAGCGTTTGCAGCTCTATCTGCCACGCGACGGCTTTCCCGAATTGTCGGCTGTTTTCGAAGCGGCAGAGGGGCGCCCTCTCGGCGGCCAGATGGGCCAGCTCCTGAGCGAGTTCATTGCCCTGATGGCGCGCACCGCCTCGGCCCTGTCGAACACGGATCCGGAGGAGCTGCAGACCGCGGTTCGCGGGATGCTGCTCGCCTGCGTCGCGCCATCGGCCGATCACAGCGTCATGGCCGAGGCGCCGCTGGCCGCGACGCGCAAGGAGGTCGTCCGGCGGCTCATCGACCTCCACCTGAACAACCCCGTCCTGGGGCCGGATTTCCTGTGCCGGGAGGCCGGCATGTCGCGCTCGCAGCTTTATCGCCTGTTCGAGAGCGAAGGAGGCGTGGCGCATTACATCCAGCGGCGGCGCCTGAGGCGGTGTTTCAACGAATTGTCACGGAATGCGGGAGGGCGCTCCGTGGCGACGATCGCTGAGGAACTCGGTTTTTCCGAGCCATCCAGCTTCAGCCGGTCCTTCCGGAGGGAGTTCGGGCTCGCTCCCCGCGATGTGATGTATAGCCGGCTGTCCGCCGCGCCCGTCGAGGCTGCGCTCGCGAAGGCGCGGGCTTCCGAGGCGCCCAATCTGCATGACCTCCTCCGTCAGATCGCGCGGGATTAGAACCGTTCACGGCGCATAACCGCGGACGACCACGGCAAGCGCCCTGTTCAACCGCGCCGACTCGGCTATGATTGCCGCCATGACATCGAACCAGAAGGGGAAGCAGGCGCCGCGCCGCCGCTTCCATTGCCGCACCCGCGGACCTGTCTGCGCCCCGCGCTTCACCTCGCGGGGCTGACCGGGAGCGCATCGCCGTCTCATCGTCAGCCTTTGTTGGCGCGCTCATGCGCGCATGCCTGACTTTATGAGATTCCGATGTCCCTGATCACCCTGAAAGACCTCACGCTCGCGCGCAGCGCGCCGCTTTTCGTCGGTCTCGACCTTGCCATCGCCAAGGGCGACCGCCTCGGCCTCGTCGCCGTCAATGGGCGCGGCAAATCCTCGCTCCTGCGCATCCTGGCCGGCACGGAGGAGGCGAGCGGCGGAACGCTGACCCGGTCGCGCGGTCTCGTTACCGCCTTCGCGCCGCAGGACCCGCCCGAGCGCCTCCTAACGATGAGCCTCTACGATGCCGTGCGCGATGCGCTCGATCCCGAGGCGGCGGAGACCGAGAGCTGGCGCGTCGACGTGCTGCTCGACGATCTCATGGTCGAGGAGAGCCTGCGCAGCCGTGCTGTGGGCACGCTCTCCGGTGGCTGGCAGCGCACGATGCTGCTGGCGCGGGCTGCGGTCATCGAACCCGATCTGCTGTTGCTGGACGAGCCGACCAACCATCTCGACCTCGAACGGATCGGCCTGCTGGAGCGTTTCCTTGCCAACCTGCCGCGCGACTGCGCCGTGGTAGCGGCGAGCCATGACCGCGCCTTCCTCGACGATGTCAGCACGCGCACCCTGTTCCTGCGCCCGGCGGAGAGCGCCGATTTCGCCTTGCCCTATTCGCGGGCGCTGCAGGCGCTTGAGGAGCGCGACGCGGCGCGGGACCGGCAGTTCGAGAACGAGATGCGCAAGGTTCGGGCGCTTCGCCAGCAGGCGGCCAAGCTGAAGAATATCGGCATCAATTCCGGCTCGGACCTGCTGGTGGTCAAGACCAAGCAACTCTCCGAACGGGCTGACAAGCTGGAGGAGCGGGCCAAGCCCGGGCACAAGGAGCGCTCGGCCGGCGCGATCCGGCTCGCCAGCAGTGGCACCCATGCCAAGGCGCTGGTCTCGATCAAGGAAACCGCGGTCGCTACGCCGGATGGGCGGCAGCTGTTCCGGACTGGCCCGCTCTGGATCGAGAAGGGCGACCGGATCGCGCTGCTCGGGGCCAATGGCAGCGGCAAGACGCGCTTCGTCACGCGATTGCGGGCGGCGCTCGACGGATCCGACCCGGAGATCCGTGGCGCGGCGACCCTGAAGGCCGGCTATTCCGATCAGGGCCTGTCGCAGCTCGACGCCTGGCGCACGCCCTGGGACGCGGTGAAGCGTTCCAGCGATCTCGGCGACCAGACCGCGCGAACCGTGCTGGCCGGTGCCGGGATCGCGAGTGAGGCGCAGACCGCGCCGACGGCGCGGCTCTCTGGCGGGCAGCGGGCGCGGCTCGCGATGCTGCTGCTGCGTCTGGCCGAGCCGAATTTCTACCTGCTGGACGAGCCGACCAACCATCTCGATATCGAGGGGCAGGACATGCTGGAGGGCGAGCTGATCAAGCAGGAAACGGCCTGCCTGCTGGTCAGCCATGACCGCGCCTTCGTGCGGGCGGTGGCGACGCGGATCTGGGTGATCACGGCTAAGAAACTGGTCGAGGTCGACGATCCCGATCCGGTCTTCGACCGGCTGATGGCGGGCTGATCAGCGCGGCCAGCGGTAATCGTCGAGCCGGCCCGAGACCGGGTCCGGCGCGATGCCCTGGCCGAAGACGCGTTCGAGCTGGAGCGCGGCGTCGCCGCGCCCGCGCGCCTCGGTGATCGAGGCGAGCAGTGGCTGCTCGGTGGTCGCCGCCTGCCCGGTGAGGGGCTGGATCGGCCCGGCGAGCGGGCGGGCCTGCAAGGCGGCGGGCAGGCCGATTGTCGGCACGCCCGCGACCATCTGGTCGATCAAGCGCTCGACGCCGCCGGGCTGAAGTTCGAGGGCGCTGGGGGCGCCGGTCTCGGGCGAGACGGGCAGGGCGATGACGCTGTTCTGCGGAGCGGCCTCGATCATGCGGCGGATGACGAGGTCGACGAAGTGGGCGGCCTTGCGGGCGCCGGCCGCGGTGAAATGGATGCCGTCGCCGAGGCGCAGGCGCACCGGCTGGCCGGAGACGTCCGGGCCGGTCGCGGCATAGCGGTTCTCGGCGTCGACGAAACCGCCCCAGAGATCGACATATTGCCCGCCCGCCTTCTCGACGCGCTGGCGATAGAGGTCGTTGAAGGTGATCATGTCGGCCGAGAGGCGCCCGTTCTGCATCGGCGGCGCGCCGACCCAGATCAAGGGCACGCGCTTGCCGGCGAAGGCATTGGCGATGGCGTCGATCCGGTCGCGGTAGAGTTCGAGCCAGCGCGGGCTCAGGGGCTCATGGACGGTGTCGCCCTCGCGCAGCGGCTGTCGGTCGTTGAGGCCGAGCAGGATGACGCCGATGCTGATCTTCTGGTCGCTGGCGAGAAACTCGGAAGCGGTTTTTGGCCAGTCGTAGAAATCGCTGCGGACCAGCCCGGAATCGGGCTTGGCCCGGTGGATCACCTCGACATCGGGGCGGCTGTTGAGGGCATCGTCCAGGCCGTTCGCGAGCAAGTTCGCGAGCGAGTCGCCCATGACGAGGACATGATGGGCGACATCGACCTTGGGAATGACCGGATCGTCGCGGACGACGACGGGCGCATCGCGGCGGCGGGCAACGGGCGCGACGCGCTGGCGCGGCTGCGGCGCGGTCCGTGGCTGAGCCGGTATTTGCCAGAACATCTGGAACAGGCTGCGCTGCTGTTGCGGCTGCTGCTGGGCGAGGGAGACCGGCCCGCCCGTCAGGAGGAGCAGGCAGGTGGCACCCAGAACCATGGCAAGCGAACGCAGGCGCATCGACCGATCCAGTGGTCCCCTTCGCCCGGCATTATAGGCCGGGAGCGGCCACGAGTCAGCGCTTGCCGCGCAGCTTGGTCAAAAGGGCCGGGGTCGGGTAGCCGTCGGCGATCTCGCCCGCGCTGATCTGGTAGCGGCGGACGGCCTCGCGCGTGCCGGTGCCGATGCGGCCATCGGCGTCGTGGTTGTAGAGGCCGAGCGCCTTCAGGCGGTTCTGGAGGTCGCGGGTCGCGGCCATGTCGAGGCGCGGCGCCTTGGTCGGCCAGTTGCCCTGGATGGCGGCGCGCCCGGCGATCCGATCGCCGAGATGGCCGACGGCCATCGCATAGGCGTCGGACGAGTTGTACTTCTTGATGACGTCGAAATTGGCGGTGAGCAGCATTACCGGGCCGGTATGGCCGGCCGGGTAGAACAGCCGGCCTTCGCCGGAGGAGGGCAGGCGGCCGCCATCGGCACGGCGGATGCCGGCGGAGGCGAAGCTGGAGAAGCTCGCCTTGTCGAGGCGGTGGTCGAAGCCATCAGGCAGCGTCACTTCCATGCCCCAGGGCAGGCCCGGCACCCAACCATAGCCCTTGAGATAATTGGCGGTGGAGGCGATGGCATCGCTCGACGAGGTCCAGATGTCGGCATGGCCGTCGCCGGTCCAGTCGACCGCGTATTTCATGTAGCTCGACGGCATGAACTGGGTATGGCCCATGGCGCCGGCCCAGGAGCCCTTCAGTTCGCTGCGCTCGACATGGCCCTTCTCGATCAGTTCGAGCGCGGTCAGCAATTCATCCCGGAAGAAGTCGCCGCGGTAGCGGATCGAGGCCAGCGTCGCCAGCGAGCGGATGACGTCCTTGCTGCCCTTGAATGAGCCGTAATTGGTTTCCATGCCCCAGACGCCGAGGACGACCTCCTTGGGCACGCCATAGCGCGCCTCGACCTGGGCGAGGACGGAGGCGTTCTCGGCCGCGGCCTCGCGTCCGCGCTGGATGCGGGAGCCGCCGACGGCGTTCTCCAGGTAATTCCAGATCGGAGCGCTGAATTCGGATTGCTTCTTGGTGAGCGCAACGATGGACGAATCTGGCGTCACGCCGCGGAAGGCGAGGTCGAAGGTCGTGCGCGAGATGCCGCGCGCCTGTGCCTGCGGCCAGAGCCGCTGCACGAAGACGTCGAAGGAGGCGCTGGCCGGGGTCGCCTGCGCATTGCTGCGGGCATGGGCGCCGGATGCGTTGATCGAGCCGGTGGTCTGGGCCAGCGCCGGTGCCAGGCTGATCAGGGCCGAAGCTGCGATGACGGACAGGCGCATGGACACTCCCGGCGAATGCTGGATGGAAACATCTTCACAGCGCCCGAACAAGATTAATCAAGGGTTAAGGGAGCGCCAGCGGGGCGGCGTTCGGGCCTATCAGCGACGCTATGGCGCGGCAGGCAATGAGACGTGTTCGTGATTTGACAAGCTCCGGCGATTGTCAGATTCTCGGCCGATGAATAGCGCGTCCCCTTTCCGCCGCGGTCTGCACCGCTCGGGCAACCTCATCGCGGGCTTCTAGCCCCGGGCCTGTCGCGCGTCGCGCCGCCGGTTCGGGGGCGCTTCATCTCCTCAATTTCCCTGCGAGTTCGACCTTTCGTGCCGCGCGGTTTCCATCCGCCGGCGGGCGCTCGCCTTTTCCATGAAAGACTGTTCCCATGACTGCCAAGCGTCCCGCCATCACCGTCACGGCCGCGGACCATGCCATGCTGAGCCGCATCGCGGCCGGCGCGGCCAACACCATGCCCGATCTCGCCGCCGAGCTGACCCATGAGCTCGACCGCGCCCGCATCCTGCCGGGAAGCCGGGTCTCGGCCGATCACGCCCGCATCGGCAGCCAGATCGTCTATCGCGACGAAACCACCAAGCGTGAGAGCACCATCACGCTGGTCTGGCCTGAACATGCCGATATCGAAAGGAACCGGATCTCGGTGATGACGCCGATCGGCGTCGCGCTGATCGGCATGGCCGCCGAGCGCTCGATCGACTGGACGACGCGCTCCGGCGACGTGAAGCGCCTGACGGTGCTCGAAGTGCGCGAGCCGGCCGAGGAGCCGGCTGCACCCTGATATCTGTCCGAAAGCTCAGGCCGAGGCGTTCTTCGTCCTGAGCTTCTCTTCCCAGGCGAGCGCCTGGCCGACGATCTCCTCGAGATCGTCATGCTCCGGCTGCCAGCCGAGCTCGGCGCGGATGCGGTCGGCACGCGCGATCAGCGAGGCAGGGTCACCGGCCCGGCGCTCCGCCAGCGCCACCGGGAAATCGATCCCAGAGACCTTCTTCACGACCTCGACGACCTCCTTCACCGAATAGCCGCGGCCATAGCCGCAGTTCAGCGTCAGGCTCTCGCCGCCGCCGCGCAGATGGTCGAGCGCGGCGAGATGGGCGCGGGCGAGATCGGTGACGTGGATATAGTCGCGCACGCAGGTGCCGTCCGGCGTCGCGTAATCGGTACCGAACACGGTCAGGCCGTCACGCTGGCCGAGTGCCGCCTGGCTCGCCACCTTGATCAGATGGGTGGCGTTCGGCGAGGACTGGCCGGAACGGCCCTTCGGATCGGCGCCCGCGACGTTGAAATAGCGCAGCGCGACGTAAGAGAAGCCATGCGCCTTCGCCGCGTCCTGCAGCATCCACTCGCTCATCAGCTTGGAGCGGCCATAGGGGTTGATCGGGTTGAGCGCGATCTCTTCCGGCACCGGCGAGACTGGCGGCTCGCCATAGACGGCGGCGGTGGAGGAGAAGATGACGTGCTTCACGCCCTTGCGCGCGGCGCTCTCGATCAGCGCGCGGGTCTTCACGGTATTGTTGAAATAATAGCCCAGAGGGTCGGTGACCGATTCCGGAACCACGATCCTGGCGGCGAAATGCGCGATCTCAGTGATGTCATATTCGCCGATCAGGCCCTCGACCAGTTCCTGGTTGCCGATATCGCCCTGGACGAAGATCGCCTCGGGCGGCACCGCCCACCAGAAGCCGGTCGAGAGGTTGTCGAGCACCACGACCTTCTCGCCGCGATCCAGCAATTCCAGCACCATGTGGCTGCCGATGTAGCCGGCGCCGCCGGAAACCAATACCGCCATCGTCTCTCTCGCCTCATCTTCGTCAGGAACCGGACCTATCGAAAAACCGTTGACGGCTTCTCAAGGCCTGTCAGCTAATACCGCCTGATGGCCGGCAACCATGACAGTTGTACGGCCGTTCCGATCATCGCCTGGCTTCGGCAGGCTATCGCGCCCAATGGATTTTGCATGACGAAACGCATCCGCAAGGCCGTTCTCCCCGTCGCTGGTCTCGGCACCCGCTTCCTGCCCGCCACCAAGGCGATCCCGAAGGAGATGCTCACCATCGTCGACCGTCCGGTCGTGCAGCATGTCGTGGACGAGGCGCGCGCCGCCGGCATCGAGCATTTCATCTTCGTCACCGGCCGCAACAAGGCGGTGATCGAGGACCATTTCGACATGGCCTACGAGCTCGACGACACGCTGGCCAAGCGCAACAAGACGAAAGAGCTGGAGGCGCTGAAGCACGACCTGCCGGCCGCCGGCGCGACCAGCTTCACCCGCCAGCAGGCGCCGCTCGGCCTCGGCCATGCCGTCTGGTGCGCGCGCGAACTCGTCGGCGACGAGCCCTTCGCGCTGCTGCTGCCGGACATGCTGCATTACAGCCATGGCAAGGGCTGCCTCGCCGAGATGATCGCGGCTTATGACCAGCATGGCGGCAACCACATCGCCGTCGCGCCCGTGCCTGATGACCAGACCCATCAATACGGCATCGTCGGCGTCCAGGACGCCAAGGCCAAGGTCTCGAAGATCACCGGCATGGTCGAGAAGCCGCCGAAGGGCACGGCCCCGTCCAACCTGCATATTTCCGGCCGCTACATTCTGCAGCCGACGATCTTCAACCTGCTCGCCAACCAGGAAAAGGGCGCGGGCGGAGAGATCCAGCTGACCGATTCGATGATCGCGCTGTCGCATCTGGAGCCGTTCTTCGCGGTGCGCTTCGATGGCGAGATCTACGATGCCGGCTCGAAGATCGGCTTCCTCGCGGCGAACGTCGCCTATGCGCTCGACCGCAGCGATCTCGGCCCGCAACTGCGCGCGGAAATCGAGAAGCTGCTGGAGCGCTGAGGCGGCGGTTCTCCAGTCTCCAGCCCTCGTCCTGAGGAGCCATTCCGGTTAGGAATGGCGTCTCGAAGGACGGTCCAGAAGGCTCAGGAGCAAGCTGGAGCATCCTTCGAGACGCAGCCTCGCGGCTGCTCCTCAGGATGAGGGCTCATGTCCCTTATGACGGTGCAACGTTGAGTGACCAGAGTCTCGTCTTCGATCGGGGGCTCGGCCGTTCGCGGCTGAGGCGCGCGCTTGCCGGCGATTATCCGGATTTCCTGCTGCAGCGCGCGGCGGATGATCTGGAGGATCGGCTTGGCGCGGTGCTGCGTGAGTTCGCTGTCGCGGCCGATCTCGGCACGGCGCTGCCCGTGGTCGCTCCTGTCCTTGCCGGCCGGGCCGGGCGATTGCTGCGCATGGTGGAGGCTGAAGGCACCCAAGCCGATCTCGTCGGCGATCTCGAAAGCCTGCCCTTCGCCGCCGGCTCGCTCGATCTCGCCGTCTCGCTGCTCGCGCTGCACGGGGTCAACGACCTGCCCGGCGCGCTCATCCAGATCAAGCGGGCGCTGAAGCCCGACGGTCTGTTCATGGGCTGCCTGCTTGGCGGGCGGAGCTTGCAGGAACTCCGGCAGGCGTTGCTCGAAGCCGAGAGCGAGACGACGGGCGGGGTCAGCCCGCGCGTCGCGCCCTTCGCCGACCTCCGCGATCTCGGAGGGCTCCTGCAGCGGGCCGGCTTCGCCTTGCCCGTCATCGACAGCGAGATCGTCACGGTGCGCTACCGCGACGCCTTCGGGCTGTTCCGCGACCTGCGCGCCATGGCCTGGGCCAATGCGCTGGTCGCCCGGCGCAAGACACCATCGCGGCGCGAAACCTTGCTGCGCGCGGCTGCGCTCTATGCCGAACGCTTCGCCGACCCGGACGGTCGTTTGCCGGCGACCTTCGAATTCGTCTGGGTCTCCGGCTGGGCGCCGCATGAGAGCCAGCAGAAGCCGTTGAAGCCGGGCTCGGCCAAGGCGCGATTGGCCGATGCGCTCGGCGTGCCGGAGATCAAGGCGGGCGAGAAGCCGGGAGGCGAGGGGTGAGCGAACGCCAGCCGCGCCTGACACGCACTGATTTCCGTGTCTTCCGTGCCATCCCGACGCGCTGGCACGACAATGACGCCTACGGCCATGTCAACAATGTCGTCTATTATGGCTGGTTCGACACGGCGGTGAATGCCTGGCTGATCGAGGGCGGCTTCCTCGACCTTTCCGGCAGCGAGATCGTCGGACTCGTGGTCGAGACCGGCTGCACCTATTTCGAGAGCGTCGCCTTTCCCGAGACGGTGGAGGCCGGGATCGCGGTCGAGCGGCTCGGCAACAGCTCGGTGACCTATCGCATCGGCATCTTCCGGCAAGGTGGCGACCAAGCTGCGGCGCAAGGGCGATTCACCCATGTCTATGTCGAGCGCGCGAGCCAGAAGCCCGTGCCGATACCGGCGCCGCTCAGGGCGGCACTCGCCGCCATCCAGAGCTGAAAGCGCCGTTCGCACCGGGAATGTTGTCTCGCACGTTAAGGCAGGCTATGCCCCTGCCAACCCCTATCGCCGGACCGTCAGGAACCCTGAGCCCGTGATTCCGAACGACATCAAGATCACCCCGCAGCTCGTCGCCGAGCACGGCCTGAAGCCGGACGAGTACCAGCGCTTCCTGCATCTGATCGGCCGCGAGCCGACGATCACCGAGCTCGGCATCGTCTCGGCGATGTGGAACGAGCACTGCTCCTACAAGTCGTCCAAGATCCATCTGAAGACGCTGCCGACCAAGGCGCCCTGGGTGATCCAGGGGCCGGGCGAGAATGCCGGCGTCATCGATATCGGCGAGGGCACGGCCATCGTCTTCAAGATGGAGAGCCATAACCATCCGTCCTTCATCGAGCCCTATCAGGGCGCGACGACGGGCGTCGGCGGCATCCTGCGCGACGTCTTCACCATGGGCGCCCGTCCGATCGCGGTGCTCGACGCGCTGCGCTTCGGCTCGCCTGATCATCCGAAGACCCGCCATCTCGTCTCGGGCGTCGTCGCCGGCATCGGCGGCTACGGCAATTCCTTCGGCGTGCCGAATGTCGGCGGCGCCACCGGTTTCCATACGCGCTATGACGGCAACATCCTCGTCAACGCCATGGCGGTCGGCATCGCCAAGGCCGACGAGATCTTCTACGCCAAGGCTTCGGGCGTCGGTAAGGCGATCGTCTATCTGGGATCGAAGACCGGCCGCGACGGCATCCACGGCGCGACCATGGCCTCGGCCGAATTCGACGACAAGTCGGAGGAGAAGCGCCCGACCGTGCAGGTCGGCGACCCCTTCGCCGAGAAGCTGCTGCTCGAAGCCTGCCTGGAGATCATGGCCGCCGGCCATGTCGACGCGATCCAGGACATGGGCGCTGCCGGCCTGACCTGCTCGGCCGTCGAGATGGGCGCCAAGGGCGATCTCGGCGTCGAGCTCGACCTCGACAAGGTGCCCTGCCGCGAGGAGGGCATGAGCGCCTATGAGATGATGCTCTCGGAGAGCCAGGAGCGCATGCTCATGGTGATCAAGCCCGGCCATGAGGACGCCGCCGAGGCGATCTTCAAGAAGTGGGGCCTGGACTTCGCCGTCATCGGCCACACCACCGACACGCTGCGCTTCGTCATCAAGCACCAGGGCGAGGTCATGGCCGACCTGCCGATCAAGGAGCTCGGCGACGAGGCTCCGGAATACGACCGGCCCTGGATCGAGACCGCGCCGCAGCAGCGCATCGCGGCCGCGAGCGTCGCCGCGCCTTGCGGCAACGCGGAAGCCTTGAAGAAGCTGATCGGCTCGCCGGACCTCTCCTCCAAGCGCTGGATCTGGGAGCAGTACGACACGCTGATCCTCGGCAATTCCGCGGTGACGCCGGGCGGCGATGCCGGCGTGATCCGCATCGAGGACGGGCCGCGGGGCCTCGCCATGACCGCCGACGTGACGCCGCGCTATTGCGAGGCCGATCCGTTCGAGGGCGGCAAGCAGGCGGTGGCCGAAGCCTGGCGCAACCTGACCGCGACGGGTGCGACGCCGCTCGCCATCACCGACAACCTGAATTTCGGCAACCCCGAGAAGCCCGAGGTCATGGGCCAGCTCGTCGGCTGCATCCGTGGCATCGGTGAGGCCTGCAAGGGGCTCGACTTCCCGGTCGTCTCCGGCAACGTCTCGCTCTACAACGAGACCAACGGCATCTCGATCCTGCCGACCCCGACCATCGGCGGCGTCGGCGTCATGGCCGATGTGACGAAACATGCGACCGTCGCCTTCAAGGCCGAGGGCGAGGCGATCATCCTGATCGGCGAGACCGCCGGGTGGCTCGGCCAGAGCGCCTATCTCGCGACAATCTGCGGCCGTGAAGAGGGCGCCCCGCCGCCGGTCGATCTCGCGATCGAGCGCCGCAACGGCGATTTCGTCCGCGGGCTGATCGCGTCGGGCAAGGTCTCGACCTGCCATGACCTGTCGGATGGCGGCCTTGCGGTCGCGCTCGCCGAGATGGCGATGGCCAAGGGCATTGGCGCCACCATCGAGACGCTGCCGGCTGGCCCCGCCCATGCCGCGCTCTTCGGCGAGGATCAGGCGCGCTATGTCCTGACGGTTCCGGCTGCCGAGGCCGATGCCGTGATCGCGGCTGCTAAGGCTGCCGGCGTGCCGGCGCTCGCCATTGGCAAGACGGGCGGCGCGGCTCTTGCCCTGCCCGGCGAGCCGGCTCTGGCGATCGCCGATCTCCGCAAGATCCACGAAGACTGGCTGCCGTCCTATATGGCCGGCAAGGCGGCCTGAGGAGTTCGACCCATGGCGATGGATGCCCACGAGATCGAGCGCATGATCAAGGCGGCGCTGCCGGATGCGGCGATCGAGATCAAGGATCTGGCCGGCGACGGCGACCACTATGCCGCGACCGTCGTCTCGGCCGCCTTCAAGGGCAAGACCCGGGTGCAGCAGCACCAGATGGTCTATGCCGCGCTCCAGGGGAATATGGGCGGCGTGCTGCACGCCCTTGCGCTGACGACCAGCGTTCCCCAAGATTAGAACGAGACCATCCGGCGGGCCTTGAACCCGCTTCAGGAGACGAGACGATGTCCGACGTCAATGCCCGCATCGAAGCGGAAGTGAAGAACAACGACGTGGTGCTCTTCATGAAGGGCACGCCGCAATTCCCGATGTGCGGCTTCTCCGGCCAGGTCGCGCAGATCCTTGGCTATATCGGCGTGCCCTATAAGGGCGTGAACGTGCTCGAGGACCAGGAAATCCGCGAGGGCATCAAGGCCTATTCGAACTGGCCGACGATCCCGCAGCTCTACGTCAAGGGCGAGTTCGTCGGCGGCTGCGACATCACCCGCGAGATGTTCCAGGCCGGCGAGTTGCAGCAACTCTTCGAAGAGAAGGGCATCGCGGTGAAGCAGGCGAGCTGAGGCTCGCTAACGCCGCGAACCCGCTCGCACCTAAGGGCCGCGGGCGGTTTTCGCTGATCTCCGCAGCAAAGCTGTCTAGGCCGGAAAGACGGTGGCCTGCACTGCAGGTCGCTGGACCATGGCCGCCCACCAGGCCTTGATGGCGGGCTGCTCGGCGAGCAGTGCCTCGGCCTCCGGTGCCAGCGTGAAATAGGCGAACATGGGCGCGGCATGAAGATCGGCCAGCGTCAGCGCGGCGCCGGCGAGATAAGGCTCGCCATCCATCAGGTCATTGATCGCGCGCAGGCATAGCCGCGCCTTGGGCAGGGCGGTTTGGATTCTCTCCTCGTTTGGGGCACGCCCCTGCTTGGGAGCAGAAATCCGCTCCACGTAGATGTCCCAGACCAGCGTGCGATAGGCGTAGGAGTCGAGGATGCTCGTCAGCTGATTGACGCGGGCACGCTCGCCCGGCGCAGAAGGCTGCAGGGCAGGCCCGGGGAATGCCTCATCGACATAGCGTTCGATGGCCCCGGCTTCGTAAAGCCGGAAGCCATCATGCTCGAAGGCGGGGATGCGGCCGAACGGCTGTCGCTCCAGCAGGGAAGCAGGCGGCCCGTCTTTGGCGAAGACGTCAACCGGGTCCAGCCGGTAGGCCACGCCCTTTTCTTCAAGCGCCAGCCTGACTGCGCGGACATAGACGCTGTAGGGCGCGCCATAGACGACAGGCATGAGCGTCATAGCATGCTCACTGGTTGCTTGATCAGCCTCTTCGGATACATCCGTAACAGATTCAAGCCGCCGCGCATTGCGGGTGCGGCTTGCGGACGCGTTCGGTCGAGGCCGGATATTTCTCCAGCATCCGCTCCGGCCTGATCGGCCGGCGCACGAGGTCACCGCCGCAATTCGGGCAGGTGCCGGCGAAGCGCGTCTCGGCGCAGCCCACGCAAAACGTGCACTCGAAGGTGCAGATCAGGGCGTCGCGCGATTGCGGCGGCAGGTCGCGGTCGCAGCATTCGCAGTTCGGGCGCAATTGCAGCATGGCGTCGTCTCCTTCCGATGGGCCGGAAGAATGACCGCAAACTGGACTGAAACCAGCGATTTCGCGTGATCCGACCGATCAACGGGGCGGATCGGTCGGCTGTCGGTTACTTCACCAGCAGCCAGTCGTCGATCACCAGCGCGTCGAGCCCGCTCGTATAGAACATCAGGATCGCGTCTTCGGCCGTGTGCAGGATCGGCTTGCCCATGATGTTGAAGGAGGTGTTCAGGATCACCGGCACGCCTGTCAGGTCATGGAAGGCCGAGATCAGCGCGTGATAGCGCGGGTTGCGTTCCGCCGTGACGCTCTGAATGCGGCCGGTCGCGTCCTCATGGACGACGGCCGGGACACGGTGGCGGACCGCTTCCTTCCAGACCAGCGTGCGCTCCATATAGGGCGCGTCCTGGTAGTTCTCGAACCAGTCGGCGGCATGCTCGGCCAGGATCGAGGGCGCGAAGGGCCGGAAGGCCTCGCGGTACTTCACCTTGGCGTTGAGGATGTCCTTGGCATCGGCCGGGCGCGGGTCGGCGATGATCGAGCGGTTGCCAAGCGCGCGCGGCCCGAACTCGGCGCGGCCCTGCACCCAGCCGATCAGCTTGCCTTCGGTGAGAAGCTTGGCGGTGACCGGCGCGATCTCGTCGGGAGCGAGCTTGCGCAGGCGCTTTTCCCAGAGCTGCATGCGTTCGAAGGGCTCGGTCGAGACGGTCGAGCCGAGATAGGGTGTCAGCGGTCCCTTCGGCGCACGCCAGTCCGGATTGGCTTCCGCGTGGGCGAGCCAGGCCGCGCCGATCGCGTTGCCGTCATCGGCCGGCGCGGAGGGCACGAAGACCGTCTTGAAGCCGTGGCGGCCGGCGATCCTGCCGTTGAAGGAGGAGTTCAGCGCGCAGCCGCCGGCCATGACGAGGTTTTCAGCTGGCACGAGCGCAGCTGCCTCAGCCAGCAGCGCTTCCATCATCTCGGCGAAGACGTCCTGCCCGCAGCGGGCGAGATCGGCCCAGCCCTGGTCGAGAGCATCCGCCGGGCGCTTGGCCAGAATCTCAGCGGCGACGCCCTGCACCACATCGGCCTTGGCGAAGGAGAGCTTGTGGCCCTCTATCTGATAGAGCTTGCGCAGCAGCGCCATCAGTTCGGGGTCGGTCTTGCCGTAGGGCGCGAGCCCCATGATCTTCCATTCCTCGCCCTTGGCCTGGTCGAAGCCGGCAAGGTCGGTGACGAGCCCGAAATAGAAGCCGATCGATTCCCGGCCACGATGGCGCTTCACTTCGCGCAGCTTGCCGTTCTCCAGCGCGAAGATCGCGGAGGCGCCGGTCTCGCCCATGCCGTCGACGACGAGGCAGGCGGCGTTGTCGAAGGGCGAGGACCAGCAGGCATAGGCGGCGTGGCTGAGATGGTGGCCATAGCGCTTCAGGCCGGTGACATTGGCCTTGCCATAGGCGCGGTCGAGCCCGAGCAGAACGCCCATGCCGGCGCGCTGCTGGCTAAGATGGAGCGAGGCGATCAAGGCCCGCTCGGTCCGTTCCGGCACCAGCGAGCGGTTGAGCTCGGGCGAGAGCTTGAGCAGCGCGTCCAGCGTGAAGGAGCCGGCGCGGGCCATCTGGTCGAGGAAGCCGGTGAAATCCTCGCCCCAGCTGGTGGCGATGCGGACTTCGGCGCCCTCCGGGATGTAGCGCTTCAGCAGCCCTTCCATGCGCGGCGCCGAATCCGGCTCGCAGTTCGGCGCGCGCTTGTATTGCAGATAGCGCTCGGTCGCTTCCGCGAAGAGAACCTCGCCATCGGGACCGATGATCGCGATGGCGGGGTCGTGGAAGGTGGTGGCAAGGCCGATCGTATAGGTCATGCGCCTGCCTTACCCTTGTCGGCGCCATCAGCCAATCCAATTGGGCTGGGCGCGTGACAGGCGCGCTTACTTCGCGGCGAAGGCGATGCTGGCCGCGACCTTCTCGATGCCCGCCTTCACGGCGTCATAGGCGCTGGCCGGGGCGATCGCGATGAGGCGGACGAAGCGTCCGTCTGCTCCGACCGCCATGTACTGCGCGAAGCGCTTCTCGGTGCCGCGATCCGTGGCCGTGCCGGTCAGCAGCACGCCGGGCGATCCGGCGAAGGTGACGCGCTCGCGCTTCGCGATCGTGGCAGCTTCGAGATTCTTGGTCTGCTTGAGCAGGGCTTCGGCGCTCGCTTCCAGCTTGTCGGCCGGGATCGGCGCGGAGAGCTGGTAGGCGACGACGATGATCGGCTGCGTGCCGGAGGGGTCGGTATCGAGCGGGCCGGCTGTCATCAATACGCCGGAGCCGCCGAGCGTATCGAGGATCCGGAACGGCTCGGCGGCTGCGACCGTGAAGGGCGGGGCCTTGAGCTTGTCGGCGATGCTGGGCGGGGCGCCGAGCGAGACCGTCTTCAGCATCGCGACGATGTCGTCGGGGTCGAGATCGGCGCCATCCGGCGACTGGACGGTGATCATCACCGTCTTCTCGCCCTTCAGCAGCACGATCCACTTGTCGTAGCTCGTGCCGTTCGCCTCCTGGCTGCCGGTGATCAGCGGGGCGGGGCCGGCGCCGGTCTCGATCGATTCGATGTCGTCGACGGTGATGTTCTGGCGGGCGAAATTCGCCTTGGCCTTGTCGACGTCCTTGAAGAGCGGGGCGAGCTGGTCATGCGCCTGCGGCGGCAGTTCGACGACGAGGAGCGAGGCCTTGGTGCTCACGCTTTCGAGCCCAGCGAAGGTCGTCGAGAGGGTGAAGCCAGCGAGCGGGACAAGCGAAACGGTGGTGCCGGTGATGGCCTTGCGGTCCTGGGCCTGGGCAAGCCCGAGGCCGGCGCCCAGCAGAGACACGGCGAGGAGGCAGCGCAGAAGCGCCGCGCGGAAGGTGGATATGTTCACGATTGAAGACCTCGCTTAAGACGGATGCTACCTCCCACCGTCGCGCAATAAGCCCGCGAGGTTCAAAGCCGTCAATCAGCGGCCGATGGCGGCCTTCATCAGCGCCTTCGAATCGGCGCTCGCCCAGTCGGCGGGTCCCTGGATGATGCCGAGCTCGCAGCCGGCCTTGTCGACGATCAGGCTGACCGGCATGCCCTCGACCTTGTGGGCGGCGCGCAGGACCCGGAAGGTCGCGGCCTGCGGATCGCCGTAGAAGGGCAGGGCCGTGATCCGGTTATCGGCGAGCCAGGCCTTCGGCTTGTCGAGGTTGCGCGTGTCGATATTGATCGCGACGACCGCGAAATCCGGCCCGCCCATCTCCTTATGGAGCGCGTCGAGCGAGGGCATTTCCTTCAGGCAGGGCGCGCACCAGGTCGCCCAGAGATTGACCAGCAGTGTCTTGCCCTTCAGCGCGGCCAGCGTCGTCGGCTGGCCGTCCGGCCCGGTGAAGGCGAGCGCAGGCGCCGGCTGCGGATTGGCGCGCAGTTCGACCGCCGCGACCTCGCCCTTGACCAGCGGCTTCATGCGCGCGACCGCCGTGCGCGCCGCGCTGCATGATCCGTTGCCGGCATCGCCCGTGACGGAGTAGAAGGCAGCTATGCCAGCGAGGCCGAGCGCCGCCACGACCCCGAGGGCCAGTCCGATCTTTTTTCCAGACGTCATTATGCGTCCTCAAAAGCAGGAAAGACCGTCGTGAGCAATCGCATGTGGGGTGGGCGTTTCGCCACAGGTCCCGACGCCATCATGGAGGAGATCAACGCCTCCATCGATTTCGACCAGAAGCTCTGGCGCCAGGATATCCGCGGCTCGCTGGCGCATGCGGCCATGCTGGCCGAGACCGGCATCCTGACGAAAGAAGATGTCGCGACGATCATCGCCGGCCTGAAAAAGGTCGAGGGCGAGATCGAGAGCGGCGCCTTCACGTTCTCGCGGGCGCTCGAAGACGTCCACATGAACGTCGAGTCTAACCTCAAGGACAAGATCGGCCTCGCCGCCGGCCGCCTGCACACCGCCCGCTCGCGCAACGACCAGGTCGCGACCGACATGCGGCTGTGGGTGCGCGACACGCTCGACGAGATCGACGGCCAGATGGCCGATCTCCAGCTCGCCATGGCCGAAAAGGCCGAAGCTTACGCCGGCGCGGTGATGCCGGGCTTCACCCATCTGCAATCGGCGCAGCCGGTCACCTTCGGCCATCACCTGCTCGCCTATGTCGAGATGCTCGGCCGAGACCGCAGCCGCATCCGCGATGCCCGCGCCCGCCTCAACGAGTGTCCGCTCGGTGCGGCCGCGCTCGCCGGTACCTCTTTCCCGATCGACCGGCACATGACGGCGAAGGCGCTCGGCTTCGACCGGCCGACGGCGAACTCGCTCGATTCGGTCTCGGACCGCGATTTCGTGCTGGAGACGCTCTCGGCGGCCTCGATCTGCGCGATGCATCTCTCGCGCTTCGCCGAGGAGATCGTGCTGTGGTCGACGCCGCAATTCGGCTTCGTGCGGCTATCCGACGCGTTCTCGACCGGCTCCTCGATCATGCCGCAGAAGCGCAATCCCGATGCGGCCGAGCTGGTGCGCGGCAAGGCGGGGCGCGTCTTCGGTGCGCTGCAGGGCCTGCTGACCATGATGAAGGGCCTGCCGCTGACCTATTCGAAGGACATGCAGGAAGACAAGGAAGGCACGTTCGACGCGCTCCAGACGCTGTCGCTGTGCCTTGCCGCGACTGCCGGCATGGTCCGCGACATGCAGCCCGATCTCAAGGTGATGAAGAAGGCCGCCGGCCTCGGCTATGCCACGGCGACCGATCTCGCCGACTGGCTGGTGCGGGTGCTGAAGATGCCGTTCCGCGATGCACATCACGTCACCGGCCGCCTCGTCGGCATCGCCTCGGAGAAGAAGGTCGGGCTGGAGAAGCTCTCGCTTGCCGAGATGCAAGGCGTGGAGCCAAAGATCACGGAAGCCGTCTTCGCCGTGCTCGGCGTCGACCAGTCGGTGAAGAGCCGCGTCAGCTATGGCGGCACGGCTCCGGCCAATGTCCGCAAGCAGGCCAGGCGCTGGCTGAAGCAGCTCTCCAAATAGGGCGTCATGCTCGGGCTTGACCCGAGCATCTCCTGCAAGGGATTCTCGGGTCGGCGCTGCGCTTGCCCGAGAATGACGCATGCGGAGACTCTCGCGCTCCGCCGCATCCTCCGCTAAGGTCCCGCCACGTTTCGCCCCGAGGGTTCGTTTTCGTGCTTGATTCCCGCCTGAAACTTGGCCGCACCTTGCTGGTCGTCGGTCTGCTGGCCGTTGCGCTCGGCGCCTGCGGGCGCAAGGGGCCGCTGGAGGCGCCGCCCAATGCGACGGGCGCCATCGACCTGCCGGACGACCAGATCGGCGCCAAGGAGAACGATCCGGCCTCCCTGGGCTCGGCCTCCGTGCTGGCCAAGCCGGCCAAGGCCAACCGGGCGATCACCGTGCCGAACCGGTCCTTCGTCCTTGACCCGCTGATGTGACGGCCTGCGCCGTCGCTACGTCCCTATTCCGCGTCAGGCTCGGGTCGCTGCTTCGCTCCGCCCGAGGATGACGCCTGCCTAGCCTGACTGCGAGCTTATCCCATGCATCATTTCGCCTATCGCGACGGCTCGCTTCATGCCGAGGGCGTCGATCTCCAGCGGATCGCGGCCGAGATTGGCACGCCGGTCTATGTCTATTCGAGCGCGACGATCGAGCGGCACTACAAGCTGTTCGAGGCGGCGATGAAGACGACCGCGCCGGCCGGTAAGACCCATGTCTTCTACGCCATGAAGGCGAACGGCAATCTCGGCGTGCTCAAGACGCTGGGCGCGCTCGGCGCCGGCATCGACACGGTCTCCGAAGGCGAGGTGCGCAAGGCGCTGGCCGCCGGCATTCCCCCTGAGAAGATCGTGTTCTCCGGCGTCGGCAAGAGCGAGCAGGAATTGCGCTTCGCGGTCGAGGCCGGCATCTACCAGGTCAATATCGAGAGCGAGAGCGAGCTCGACCTGCTCTCGAAGGTCGCAAGCCAGCTCGGCAAGCGGCAGGAAGCGGTCTTCCGGGTCAATCCGGACATCGGCGCCGGTGGCCATGCCAAGATCACGACCGGGTCGTCCGAGAACAAGTTCGGCGTCTCCTTCGAGGAGGTCGGCCGGCTCTACTCGCGTGCGGCCAACATGCCGGGCGTGCGGATTATGGGCCTTGCCGTCCATATCGGCAGCCAGATCGGCGAGATCGATGCCTTCGAGGCAGCCTACACCAAGATGGTCGCGCTGGTCGGGGACCTGAAGGGCGAGGGGCACCGCGTCGACCGGCTCGATCTCGGCGGCGGGCTCGGCATCCCCTACGACATCCCCCGGACCTTCGATTACGGGCCGGGGCTGATCGAGGCCTATGCCGAGATGGTCGCCAAGGTGACCAAGGGGCTCGATGTCGAACTCGGCTTCGAGCCCGGCCGCCTGATCGTCGGCAATGCCGGCATCCTGCTGACACGGGTGCTGCATCTCAATCCGCGTCCGACCAAGCAGTTCCTCGTGGTCGACGCGGCGATGAACGACCTCGTCCGCCCGGCGATGTACGAGGCCTATCACGAGATCTGGCCGGTGACGGAGCCCGTGATCGGCGGGCCGGAGCTGGCCTATGACGTGGTCGGGCCGATCTGCGAATCGGGTGACACCTTCACCACCGGGCGCAAGCTGCCGCAATTGCGCCAGAACGACCTCATCGCCTTCATGACGGCCGGCGCCTACGGCGCCTCGATGTCCTCGACCTATAACCAGCGCCTGCTGGTCGCCGAGGTCATGGTCAAGGGCGACCAGTACGCCGTGACGCGGCCGCGCCAGAGCTATGAGGAGCTCATCGGCACGGACAAGCTGCCCGGCTGGTTCGCGTAAATTCGCGCGTCATTCTCGGGCTTGACCCGAGAATCTCATGACCAGCGGGGACTGGTTTCCGAGATGCTCGGGTCAAGCCCGAGCATGACGGCCTGTGCGTCCGTTCACGAAAGGCGGAGCGCTGTGCGTTGGCGCCTCTTCGCGCTGGCAATGCCACATTCCCGTGCTAGCCTGCTTGAGTCAGGCAAGTTCAGACGGAAATGGGGGCTGCCCGGAGCGATGGCATGAGCGAGGCAGAGCGCCGCAAGGCGCCCGACACGATCGACGGCATCCGCCAGCGGCTCGGCCGTCTCGCGCTGGCCTCGCGCATGTCGCTCGGCTGGGAGCGGCTGTGGCCGCGGCTCTGGCTGCCGCTCGCGGTCGTCCTCGCCTTCCTCGCCGTGTCCTGGTTCGGATTGTGGACGCATCTGCCCTGGTACGGGCGGATCGTCGGCGTGCTCGCCTTCGCGGGAGCTTTCGCCGCCAGCCTCTGGCATGTCGCCCGCCTCGTCCTGCCGACGCATCGCGATGCGCTGACGCGGCTCGACCGCTCCTTCACTGAGGGCCATCGCCCGGCCTCGTCGCTGGAGGACAGCCTCGCGATCGGCTCGGCCGATCCGGTCTCGCAGGCCTTGTGGAAGCTGCATGTCGAGCGTCAGAGCCGGCAGGTCGCCTCCCTGCGGGTTCAGCCGCCGCAGCCGCGCATGGCCGGCCACGACAGGCGGGCGTTGCGCGCCGTGCCGCTGCTCGCCGCCATTACCGGCTTCTTCGTTGCCGGTCCCGAGGTCACGCAGCGGCTCTCCGCCGCCTTCGACTGGAAGGGGCCGTCCGCCATCGCAGCCTCGACCCGGATCGATGCCTGGATCGACCCGCCGGCCTATACGCGCCTGCCGCCGATCCTGATCGATTTCGCCAAGCTGGCGAGCCCGAATCTGAGCGCACCCGAGAAATCCGTCATCGTCGTGCGCATCGCCGGCAAGACGAATATGGACGTCGCCACGACCGGGCGGCTCGACCTGATCAAGCCCGACGACAAGGAGGGCGAAGGCAAGGATGCCCAGGCCAAGGCTGCGCCCGCGAAGCCGGCCCAGCCGTCCGGCCCGCAGCAGGCCGTGCTGGAGAAGCGCTTTACGCTCGCCGGCAACGGCACGCTGAAGCTCACCGGCAGCGGCGCGCCCGGCACCACGCTCACCATCACCTCCGTCGCCGACCAGCCGCCGACCATCGCCTTCACCGATCCGCCGAAGCCGGTCACCGGGGCGCAGTCCGGTGGCCTCGGCATCACCTATAAGGCCAAGGACGATTACGGCATCGCCTCGATCGAGGTGAATGTCTCACGTCCCGACGTGGCCAAGGGCGGGCGCTCGCTGGTCGAGCCGCCGAAGCAGAATCTCGCCGTGCCGTCTTCCGCTTCGGGCGAGGATGAGAACAAGAGCACGGTCGATTTCTCCGCGCATCCCTGGGCCGGCGCCAAGGTCAGGATGGTGCTGATCGCCAAGGACGAGGCCGGTCAGGAGGGCCGCAGCGAACCGCTCGAAGTCGTGCTGCCGCAGCGCACCTTCACCAAGCCTCTGGCGAAGGCCTTGGTCGAGCAGCGCCGCAAGCTCGTCATGGATGTCGAGGACCGCTCCAAGGTGCAGCTCGCCATGGATGCGCTGATGATCGAGCCGTCGCTCTTCATGAAGGAGCCGGGCGTTTATCTGGGCATGCGCATGCTGAGCGAGCGCCTGCGCCGGGCCGCCGGCGACGATGCCCTGCGCGAGGTCTCCGAGCTGATGTGGGCGATGGCGCTCCAGCTCGAGGACGGCGACATGTCCGATGCCGAGCGCGCGCTCCGGCAGGCGCAGGAAAACCTGCAGCAGGCCTTGGAGCGCGGCGCTTCCGAGGAGGAAATCAAGAAGCTCACCGACGAGATGCGCCGGGCCATGGACAATTTCATGCGCCAGCTCGCCGAGCAGATGATGCGCCAGCAACAGCAGAACGGCGATCGCGACCAGGCCCGCTTGCCCGAGAATTTCCGCACGGTGACGCCGCGCGACCTGCAGAACATGCTCGACCGCATCGAGGAGCTGTCGAAGCGCGGCGACATGGCCGAGGCGCAGCGCCTGATGGAAGAGCTCAACCGGATGCTCAACAATCTCCAGATGGCGCGTCCGGGCCAGCAGGATCCGCGCCAGCGCGAGATGAACCAGGCGCTCGGCGATCTCGACCGGATGACGCGGGACCAGCAGAACCTGCGCGACGAGACCTATCAGAACGAGCAGCGCCGCCAGCAAGGGCAGGGCCAGACCCAGCGCGGCCAGCGCCCCGGCCAGCAGCAGGCACGGCCGGGTCAGCGCCAGCAGGGTCAGCAAGGCCAGCAGGGGCAACGCGGTCAACAGGGCCAGCGCGGCCAGCAGCCGGGGCAGCAGCCCGGCGAGCAGGGCGAGGACGGCGAAGGCGGCGAGGGCATGCAGGGCCAGAACGGTCAGGGCCAGGGGCAGGGCCTATCGCAGCGCCAGCAGGCTTTGCGCGAGCGGTTGCAGGATCTGCAGCGCCGGATGCGCGGCATGGGTGCGCCGCAGAACGGCGAACTCGACGAGGCCGAGGACGCGATGCGCGAGGCGGAAGGCCAGCTCGGCCAGGGCCAGGGCGAAGGCGCGCTCGATGCGCAGGGCCGTGCGCTGGAAGCCCTGCGCAAGGGCGGCCAGAACCTCGCCCAGCAGATGCAGGGCCAGCCCGGCGAGGGCGAAGGCGAGGGGCAGGCTTATGGCGAGCCGGATGGCCGTCCTGCGGGCCGTCCCTCGGCGCAGCAGCGCGGCAGCGAGGACCCGCTCGGCCGGCCGCAGCGCCAGCGCGATTGGGCCGATGGCCGGGTCAAGGTGCCGGGCGCCGACGAGAGCGCGACCCAGCGGGCACGGCGCATCCTGGAGGAGCTGCGCAAGCGGCTTGGCGATCCCTTGAGGCCGGCGGAAGAGCTGGATTATCTGGAACGGCTGCTCAGGCGGAATTGAGTGGGATCGAGGCCGTCACGCTCGGGCCTGACCCGAGCATCTCGGAAACGAAAGCCCTCTCGTCATGAGATTCTCGGGTCAAGCCCGAGAATGACGCTCCGTCTCTAGGCTTTGCGCCCGCCGCCGCTCGCCACCAGCGCCCCGACCACGATCAGCGCGCAGGACGCCGCCAGCAGCCAGCTGGCCGGAGCATAGCCAAACAGCACGAGGATCAGCGTCGAGAGCACCGGTGCGGCATAGGAAGCGACGCCGAGCAGGGCGACGTCGCCCTGCTTCATGCCGATATCCCAGACGACGAAGGCGAGCCCAATCGAGCCGAGGCCGAGGCCAAGCACGCCGCCCCATTCCACGGGTGTCAGCGACCAGAGCGTGGTCTCGAAGGCGAAATGGCAGGCGAGCGCGGGGATGGCGCAGCCCAGCATGGTCACGCAGAGGCTTTCCGAGGGCACATTGGCGAAGCGGCGCGAGGCCACCGAATAGCTCGCCCAGACGAAGGCGCCGAGCGCCGCCAGCACATGGCCGAGCGCAAGCCCGCTGCCGCTTCCAAGGCCTCCCGAGACGAGAAGGCCTGTGGCCACCAGCCCGATCAGCGCGCCAACAAGATGGCGGGGCTTGAGGCCGCCACCCGGTAGCAGCGCGGCGAAGAGCACGATCAGCAGCGGCCAGAGATAATGGATCAGGTTCGCCTCGGCAGCCGGCGCGGTCTTCACGGCGGCGTAATAGAGCGCGGTGTCGCCGAACGGGCCGTAGAGCCCGAGAGCGAAGGAGGCCGGTGTCGGACGGATGCGGGAGAGCTGCCCGCGCAAAGCCGTGATCGCGAGGATCAGCAGGCCGCCGATGACGAAGGTCATGGCGACGAGTTGGAAGGGCGGGACGCGGCCCGACATCGCCGTGAACAGCGCGAGCGTCGACCAGAGCAGGATGGCGCAGAAGCCGATGAGGGTCGCGGTGCGGGCGGTCATGAGGATGCCGGGGATGAAGTCCGCGCGGCGATAGCAGGTTTCGCGGGGCTTGCCGATGGGTGCCGGCGCGGATGAGCGTGATGCTGCACCGCAACTCAGCCTTGCAGCCATGGGCGTCATGCTCCCGGCCCCGTTGACCGCACGCAAAAGGCGGCTCATTGCCTGCATTATGACCACGATCCCGCTGCAATCCGCCGCTCGCCGCCCGTTGATGCCGGTTCTGGCAGCGCTCAGCGTCGCGCATCTGCTGAACGATCTCGTCCAGTCGATGATCCCGGCGCTCTATCCGCTGTTCAAGGAGAACTACAAGCTCGACTTCGTGCAGATCGGCCTGATCACGCTCGCCTTCCAGGTAACCTCCTCGCTGCTGCAGCCGCTGCTCGGCTTCGTCACCGATCGCAAGCCCTGGCCCTATGCGATGGTCGCCGGCATGTGCGCGACGCTGGCGGGCCTGTTGATGCTCTCCTTCGCCCATAGCTACCCCATGGTCCTGTTCGGGGCGGGGCTGATCGGGCTGGGCTCGGCGGTGTTCCATCCGGAGGCGACGCGGATGGCACGCCATGCCGCCGCCGGCCGTCAGGGCTTGGCGCAGGGCGTGTTCCAGGTCGGCGGCCATATCGGTTATTCCGTCGGCCCGCTGCTGGCGGCGCTGGTGGTGATGCCGCGCGGGCAGGAGAGCCTGTCCTGGTTCTCCGGCGTCGTGCTGGTCGCGATGCTGGTGATGGGCTGGCTCGGCGCGCGCTATTCGGCGATGCGGCGCGAGCAGAAATCCTCATCGACGCATGTGGACGAGACGGCGAGCCATGGCCTGCCGCGCGGCCGCGTGCTGCTGGCGATGGCCGTGCTGGTGATGCTGCTGATCTCGAAGAACGGCTACACGGCCGCCTTCACCTCCTATTATACCTTCTACCTGATCGAGCGTTTCGGCATCGAGATCCAGCTCTCGCAGATCATGCTGTTCCTCTATCTCGTCGTCGGCGCCATCGGCGTGATCGTCGGCGGCATGATCGGCGACCGGATCGGCCGCGACCGGGTGATCTGGCTGTCGATCCTGGGCTCGCTGCCCTTCGCGCTGATGCTGCCCCATGCCGACCTGTTCTGGACCGGCGTGCTCAGCATCGTCGTCTCCTTCATCATGTCGAGCGCCTTCTCGGCGATCCTGATCTACGCGATCGATCTCGTGCCGCACCGGGTCGGCCTCGTCGGCGGTCTGTTCTATGGGCTGTCCTTCGGGCTCGGCGGCGTCGCGGCGGCCGGCATCGGCCTGCTCGCCGACAAGATCGGCATCATCGAGGTGTTCAAGATCTGCGCCTGGCTGCCGGCCTTCGGCCTCTTGACCTTCCTGCTGCCGAAGAGCGGGCAGCAGAGCTGAGCCGGACGCCTTCCGGCGGCGGCCTGCGGGCCGCTGCTCCGGACAAGGCTCGACGCATTGAGCCCACATTCGCCGGCTAGCCCTGTGCCGATCGGGTCGACCACGGTCGGCCGCCGCCTGGATCATCGCGCGTCCGACCGGACGCGGTAACGATGGTCTATCTCGTTGGTATTGCATCGGATTTATTCGAGAAGTGGAATCCACTTTTCGGTCCGACGCTACAGGGATTGGCCGATGCTGCTTCAGATCGGAACGCTGATCGCCGCGACGAGCCTGGTGCAGCTCGCGAACGGCTTCTTCAATACCTTCCTGTCCTTGCGGCTGACGCTCGAGGATTTCGGCCCGGCTGCGACCGGCATCGTGCTCAGCGCCTATTTCGTTGGCTTCACCATCGGCGCCGTGTCGAGCGGCGGCGTGATCCAGCGTGTCGGCCATATCCGCGCCTATACGGCCTTCGCCGGGCTGGTCGTGGTCGCGACCGCGCTGATGCCGCTCTGGACCTCGGCGCTGGTCTGGGCGGCCTGCCGGGTGGTGATCGGCATCGGCTGCGTCGGGCTCTTCGTGACGACGGAGAGCTGGCTCAATGCCAAGGCGATGCCGGACCAGCGCGGCCGCATCTTCTCGACCTACATGGTCGGGACCTTCCTGGCGCTGGCGATCGGCCAGCTTGCCGTCGCCGGGCTCACGATCCAGGCGGCCGGGGCGTTCCAGGTCGTCATCGCGCTCTTCGCGCTGGCGCTGGTCATGGTCAGCACGACGCGGGCGGAAGCGCCCGGCCTCAAGCCCGAGGCGGGGTTGCGCTACGGCGAGCTCTCCCGGCAGGCGCCGATCTCGGTCGTCGGCTGCGTGGTCAGCGGCATCGTGACCAGCGCCTTTTACGCGCTGGTGCCGGCCTGGATGCTCAGCAACGGCGCGCCGCAGCAGACGATCGCTCTGTTCATGCTGGTCGCGGTGCTTGGCGGGCTCGCCTTCCAGGTGCCGGTCGGGCGCCTGTCTGATCGCAACGACCGCCGCCTCGTGCTGGCGGGGCTGGGGGTCGGCTATGCGGCGGCGGTGATCCTGCTGGTGGCGATGCCGCGCTCGCTCCTCGCGGTGTTGCCGGTGGCGGCGCTGCTCGGTGGCTTCATGTCGACGCTCTATCCGGTTTGCGTCGCCC
This sequence comes from Allobosea sp. GW821-FHT09G06, assembly GCF_059416005.1. Taxonomy (NCBI): domain Bacteria; kingdom Pseudomonadati; phylum Pseudomonadota; class Alphaproteobacteria; order Hyphomicrobiales; family Alloboseaceae; genus Allobosea; species Allobosea sp. GW821-FHT09G06. The sequence continues at coordinate 1,032,788 of NZ_JBWKOI010000001.1, forward strand.
ATGCGCTCGACCGGATGCCGGCCGACCGCGTGGTTGCGGTCAGCGGGCGCTTGATCCTGGTCAGCGGCTTCGGCTCGGCGCTCGGGCCTCTGGTCGGAGCCGGCATCATGGCGCGCTTCGACATCGACGGGCTGCTCTATTTCATGGCGGCGATCGCGTTGGCGCTCGCAGCCTTCGCCGGCCTGCGCATGCGGATGCGCGAGGCGCCGGACAAGGTCGAGCGGCCCTTCGAGGTGATCGACCCGCTCAATCCGGGGATCACGCAGACGCCCGAGGCGACGGAGACCGACGGCACGCCGCGCCCCGCCATGGCCTGACCGGAAAGCAGAACCGCCGCCCGTTGCCGGACGGCGGTTCCAAATGCTCGATGGGGTATGGCTGACCCGATCAGGCCATGTTCTGACCGCCATTGGCGGAGAGGGTCGAGCCGGTGATGAAGCCGGCATCGTCGCTGGCCAGGAACACCACGGCGCGCGCGATCTCCTCGGGCTCGCCGAGGCGGCCGACCGGGATATGCGGCAGGATCGACTTCTCGATCACGGCCGGGTCGATCGCCTTGACCATTTCGGTCGCGATATAGCCGGGGCAGATCGCGTTGACCGTGATGCCGGCGCGCGCGCCTTCCTGGGCCAGCGCCTTGACGAAGCCGATATCGCCGGCCTTGGCGGCGGAGTAGTTCACCTGGCCCATCTGGCCCTTCTGGCCGTTGATCGAGGAGATGCAGATGACGCGGCCGAACTTGCGGGCGCGCATGCCCTCCCAGACCGGGCGGGTCATGTTGAACAGGGAGTTGAGGTTGGTGTTGATCACCGCGTCCCACTGCTCCTTGGTCATCTTGTGGAACATGCCGTCGCGGGTGATGCCGGCATTGTTGACCAGGATGTCGACCGGGCCGAGATCGGCCTCGACCTTGGCGATGCCGGCGACGCAGGAATCATAATCCGAGACGTCCCATTTATAGGTCTTGATGCCGGTCTCGGCCGTGAACCTGGCCGCCGCCTCGTCATTGCCGGCATAGCTCGCGGCGACGCTGTAGCCGGCCGCCTTCAGACCCTTCGAGATCGCCTCGCCGATACCGCGCGAGCCCCCCGTAACCAATGCCACCTTCGCCATAGGCCAGTCTCCCTTTTCGTGATCGGTCCAGATCGTTGTGCGTTCTTACAGACGCGAATTGGCGATCCAGTTCTTTGTTTCAGCATCGGATTGACCCGAAAAGCGCACTCCACTTTCCGGTCCGGTGCTTCGGCTTGCCGCCGTTATTGTTCAGACAGTTGCAGGGTGGGCGCGTAATCCGCGTCCACATCCTTGATGATGGCCTGGCCACAGATGACACGGCCCTGGACCGTGTCGAAGGTCAGGGTGGGCTGGCCGTAGAGCGACCAGCCGAGGCTCAGCGCTTCCGAAACCCGATGACAGAAGGAGGCGTCATCGGGGCCGGTGAGATAGCGGTAGAGCGTCGTGCGCTTCGCCATGGGCGGGGCGCTTGTCTCAGCGCTCCACGGCCATGGCGACGCCCATGCCGCCGCCGATGCAGAGCGTGGCGAGGCCCTTCTTGGCGTCGCGCTTGGCCATCTCGTGCAACAGCGTCACCAGCACGCGGGCGCCCGACGCACCGATCGGATGGCCGATCGCGATCGCGCCGCCATTGACGTTGACGATGTCGGGGTTCCAGCCGAGGTCCTTGTTGACCGCCAGAGCCTGCGCCGCGAAGGCCTCGTTCGCCTCGACGAGATCGAGATCGCCGACCTTCCAGCCGGCCTTCTCGAGCGCCTTGCGGGTCGAGGGGATCGGGCCGGTGCCCATGATCTGCGGATCGACGCCGGCCGTCGCCCAGGAGGCGATGCGGGCGAGCGGGGTCAGGCCGCGGCGGGCCGCTTCCTTGGCGGTCATGATGACGAGCGCGGCGGCGCCGTCATTGAGGCCGGACGCGTTGCCGGCGGTCACCGTGCCGTCCTTCGAGAAGGCGGGGCGCAGCTTGGCCATGGCCTCGATCGTGGCGCCATGGCGCGGATACTCGTCGCTGTCGACGACGATGTCGCCCTTGCGGGTCGAGATGGTCACCGGCGCGATCTCGTCCTTGAACCGGCCGGCCTTCTGCGCAGCCTCGGCCTTGTTCTGCGAGGCGACGGCGAAGCGGTCCTGCTCCTCGCGGCTGATCTGGTACTTGGTCGCGACGTTCTCGGCGGTCGTGCCCATGTGGTAGCCGTGGAAGGCGTCCCAGAGGCCGTCCTTGATCATGGTGTCGACGAACTTGACGTCGCCCATCTTGGTGCCAGCACGCATGTAGGAGGCGTGCGGGGCGAGCGACATCGATTCCATGCCGCCGGCGACGATGATGCTGGCATCGCCATTGGCGATCTGCTGCAGGCCGATGGCGACGGTGCGCAGGCCCGAGCCGCAGAGCTGGTTGAGGCCCCAGGCGGTCTTCTCCTGCGGGATGCCGGCGGCCATGGCCGCCTGACGGGCCGGGTTCTGGCCCTGGCCGGCGGCGAGCACCTGGCCCAGCACGACCTCGTCGACCTCGGCCGCCTCGACCTTGGCCCGCTTCAGCGCTTCCTTGATCGCGACGGCGCCGAGATCATGGGCGGGAGTATTGGCAAAAGCGCCGCTGAAGGCGCCGACCGCCGTGCGGGCCGCACCGACGATCACGATATCCGAATCTGCCATGAGAGGGTTCCTCGCTTTGTTGTTGCGGTTGCGCCGCTCCCGCCGGCTCAACCGTTCCCCGCCACCTTCGAAGCCTGCTGCGGCGCCGTCAAGACGGGCGAGACGCGAAATCGACCGGGGCGTCGTCAATCGGGTGACGTAAGGGAGGGCGTATCCCTGCGGTTGCAGGGGCTTCGGCGGATTTTTGCAGCGCCCGCTCAAAGAGCTTGCGGTGCAGCACCGACAGGCTATCGTCTGACCATGGGAGACCGTTTCGCAGAGCACGCCGGAACCACCGGCGGCCGCGGATCAACGTCAAGCAGGACCGATGGCCAGCGATAAAGAACCGACCGTCATCAAGAAATACGCCAACCGGCGTCTCTATCATACGGGCACCAGCTCCTATGTCACCCTGGAGGATCTTGCCGGGCTCGTGCGCTCGGGCGAGGATTTCGTCGTCTATGACGCGAAATCGGGGGAAGACATCACCCGCTCGGTGCTGGCGCAGATCATCTTCGACGAGGAGGCCAAGGACGGGCAGAACCTGCTGCCGATCGCGTTCCTGCGCCAGCTCATCCGCTTCTACGGCGACAGCATGCAGGCACTGGTGCCGCGCTACCTGGAGTTCTCGATGGAGAACCTCACGCAGGAGCAGAGCAAGTTCCGCGAGCAGATGACCAAGGCCTTCGGGGGCTCGGCCTTCGGCGGCAACGCGCTCGACGCCATCCAGGCGCAGACGCGGGCGAACATGCAGATCTTCCAGGACGCGTTCCGGCTGTTCAACCCGTTCACCGCGGCGGCGCAGGCCAAGCAGGAAGCGGCGGCCGGTGCGAAGCCCGCGGCGGAAGCCGCCAGCGGCGACATCGGCGATCTCAAGCGCGAGCTCAACGAGATGCGCGAGCGGCTGGACAAGCTGTCGCGCTCGCGCTGAGGCTAGCCTGACGATTTTGAGCCGCGCCATCGGGAAACGGGGCGCGGCTTTTTGTTGGGCGGATGGCCGATGTCGTGAATGTCTTAACTGGGCCGCAAGCGGACTCTGTGGTCCGCATGCTGTCGCCCTCAACGAGCAATCGCTTCCAAGCGAGAAGCCAGTTGACTAATGACCACCTCCGGCAAGACCGATCCCGGCGATCAGCGAGCCCCACACCTTCAGGCGCAAGCCAACGGCCTTGACCACACCCGTCGCGGCGATCAGGTGTCCCGCGAACCCAGGTAGGTTGGTTGTATAGGTCTGAACAATGCAGCCGGTGCCATCGAGCATGATCTTCTCCTGCTCCTTGTGCTCCAGCTCCAAGTAGACCAGCAGCGAGCCGCGCGGCGTCCGCTCGCTCAAATTGATCAGCCGTCCACCCGGCACGATCTGGCCCGACGATATCGCCGGCTGGACGTGACGGACCCGCGCCGGCAGCACCGTATTGCTGAAGCTCAGCCCGATATTGGAGTCGCAGGAAATCTCCGCAGGCATGCCTTCGTAGATGGTCGTGCGCGTGACCTGAGAGAAACCGGCCGTGATCCTAAGCGGAAGATCATCCGGGCGGTCAGGGATGATCACCATGGCGGGGCTCAAGATCAACGTGGACGCCGGGCTGCCCGCGCTCATGGCCAGCTGAGTTACAACACCGTCGGTGAAGGAGCGCACCTCGGTCATTGCCAACGCAGCCTTGGCGCTTTCCAGAGCTGCCTCGGCGGCCTTGTGCTGCGCGGGGAGGGTTTGCGAAATCTCTACCTGCGCCAAGCTCTGTTGAGCCTGCGCCGAAGCCAGGTTTGCCTCGCCGATAGCGACGGACGATTCAGCCAACCGCACGGCTTCTCTGGTTCCAGAGTTCTTGGCGACCAGGGCTTGCGCGTTTTCGAGGTCGCCCCGCAGCTTATCAAGCGATGCAGTCGATACGATTACGGCCGCCTGAGCGACCTTCAAGGCGTCAGACGCCTTGCCCTCTGCGGCCTTGATCTTGTCGAACTCGGCCTCGGCCTGCTTCAACGCGGCCTTCTGGGCGGTATTCTCGATTCTGAACAGCAGATCGCCGACGGCGACCTTCTGCATGTTCTTTACGGCGACCTCGGTGACAGGGCCGCTCGTCTGCGCCACGACCGACACCGTGCGGTAAGGCAGGAGCCCGGAATAGGATTTCGGATGGAAGTAGAAAATCGCGACGAACAGGAAGAAGGCGAGCAAGGCCCACAGGAACACCGCCGTGCGCATGTTCCAGACCGTCATGGCTTCGCCACGACGCTTCAGCTGGTAGTAGCGGAATACAGCCGGAAAGGACGTTAGGAGGATCTCGATCACTTGGCGGCCCCTTCTGTCTGAGCAGGATGGGCAGCGACTGCAACGTCGGGCGATCCCGTGCTAACCGCCGCCTCTGGCGAAACGGTGTGCGGTTCAACCTCGCCAAATCGCGCGACATGGAAGCGTGACCAGTCTGCCATCAGGGCGAGAAGGACTGCGCTCAGCGGAAGCAGGAAGTGGAAATGCTCGAGGGGAAAGATTTCGTAGAGCAGCGCGATCGCCAGCAATGTCGGGATCGTTTTGGCGAGTGGTGTGCCATGCGATCGGTGTTCGGCCCAACGGTCAAAAGCCGCATACAGCGTTACGATGCCGTAGAGCGCGAGGCAGATAAGCGCCAACGCTACCCAAGCTAATGTGTCTGTTTCACCGGGAGAGGTGAACCATGATGGGCTTGCGTGCCCCAAACCAGCTTCTGTAGCCACCGCGCAATTCCTTCATAAGCAATGCGCGGCACCCTACAAATCGGTTCGTATATAAACCCCAAATGGTAAGCGCCTATGGAGGGGAAAGTCCGCCATGGGTCGGGAGCGCTTCTAGGCTCGGCGTCAAACGCGCGCCCGAAACAACGTCCTCTTCAGCCGGCCGCGAGCTTCCGGTAGCTCGCCTGCTGCACCGGAGCATGCAGCTCGGCCCGCCCCACGAGATGGCCCTGCAGATAGGTGACGCCCCAGTCGCGCAGCATGCTCGCCTGCATCTCGTCATCGACCCATTCGGCCACCGTCTCGACGCCGAGATGGCCGGCGAGCTCGACCAGCGTGCGGACATAGAAGCGGTCGTCGGTCGAGCGGCGCAGGTTCTGGGTGAAGGCGCCGTCGATCTTGAGGATGTCGATCGGGAAGGCGCGCAGGTGCCGGAGCGAGGTGTGGCCGGCGCCGAAATCGTCGATCGCGACGCGCGCACCCTGGTCCTTGATGCGCCCGAGCAATTTGGCGATGCGGGCGGGGCTTTCGATCGTCGCGGTTTCCGTGATCTCGACGATGAGGCGCGAGGCCTTGCCGCGCGCGGCAGACGTGCAGGCGATGAAGGCGTCGAACCATTCGGGGTCGTTCAGCGAGCGCGGCGAGACATTGACCGACAGGTTGAGCGTGGGATCGGCGCCGAGCATCTCGATGGCGAGTTCGAGTACGCGCTGGTCGAACAGCCGGACGAGGCCGCGCCGCTCCAGCATTGGGATCAGCTCGGCCGAGGCGAAATAGAGCCCGGTATCGCCCTGGCCGACGCGCAGCAGCGCCTCGTGGAAAGCGACCTCGCGCGAGCCCGTGCGGACGATCGGCTGCAAGGCCAGCCGCACGCGGCGGTCGTTCAGCGCCGCAATGGCCTGCACGTCGAAGCCGGCCTGCTCGGTGCCGGGGCTGCGGCGCGGCTGGGGCTTGGCGGTGACGGCGGTATCGATCGACCCGGCGCGGGCGCTCGCCAGCGCACCTTCGGCGGCGGCCAGCAGCGTGCCGCCATGGCTGCCGAGTTCGGGGGCGCTCGCCGCGCCGACGCGCAGCCGCACCAGTGCGATGCCGTGGCTGGTCTCGATCGCGGATTGCGCGACCACCTTGATGAAGCGGCGGGCCGCCTGCTCGACCTGCTCCGGCGGGCAGCCGACGAGGAGGATGGCGAAGCTGTTGCCGGCATAGCGGACGAGATGGTCGCGCCGGCGCGTCACCGAGCGCAGGCGCTCATGGACGGTGCTGATGATCTCGTCGGTGGCCTCATGGCCGAAATCGTCGTTGAGGCGCGCAAGTTCGTCGATGGCGGCGACGAGGACGACGACCGGCCGTTCCGCCGGGAGGTGTTCCTGCAGGGCCAGGCCGATTCGCTCGACCAGCGCCGGGCGGTCGCAGAGCTCGTTGCCGAACTGCTCGAGCTCGTCGGGCCGGGCGGCGCGTTCGAGCCTGAGCACGCCGCGCGCGCTCGCGGGATAGCCGTCGCTGCCGGCGAACCAGCGGCCAGTATCCTCGGCCCACATCTTGCGGCCGGCGAGATCGATGGCGTAGCGGGTGCGGTAGATGACGCCTTCGCCCCGGTCATGCTCGCTGGAGCAGAAGATCGCGTCGTAGCGGCTCGGGCCGCTGCCGGGCTCGACCAGGCCGGCGAAGGCGAGGCCGCGCTGCATGGCCTGCTCGGGAATCGCGCCGAGCACTTCGGCCGCATTCGGGCCCCAGCTCAGCGTGTCGCTCTGGATATCCCAGCCATAAACCACTTCGCCGATCGAGGAGAGGATGCTGCGGGGATCAACCGGGCTGCCGTTCTGGAAGCTGAAGATCGACGGGGAGGGCATCGGTCGGCCTCTAGAGGACGGCCGCGGAGCCCCGTTCTGGTGCTTCGTCGCCCTGTCCATGAGATGGGAAGTGCTTCGAAACGATGCGGTATTTCAGATTAACGCGGCGTTAAGGCTGGCCGCCGCCTTGCAACAAGACCTTCGTCGCGATTGACCTGTGCCGGAGTGAGACATGGCCGAGGCCGCAAGCTGGAGCGAACGGAACGCCGCCGATGCCAACGCATCCGCGCTGGTGCTCCTGCAGGCGGCTGCGGCCCGGGCCGAGATCGGGCCGTTCGCCCGGCGTGGGCGAGCGAGCCCGCAAGCGGCTGCCGGCTGCTATCGGGCGACGGCGCGGCTCGTCATCCTCGCCGGCAAGACCCGCCCGCAGTTCGCGCAAGGCTGAAGGCAAAGAAAAACCGGCCTCGCGGCCGGTTTCAAACTTTCGCAGGCAGGCCTGCGCCGAAGGCGGAATGCCTCAGGCGTCGGTCTTGACCTTCAAGACCTGACGGCCGCGATACATGCCGCTCTTCAGATCGACATGGTGCGGACGGCGCAGCTCACCCGAGTTCTTGTCCTCGATATAGGTGGGCTGCTTCAGGGCGTCGGCCGAGCGGCGCATGCCACGCTTCGACGGCGACGTCTTTCTCTTCGGAACGGCCATTGTACTTCTCCATCATGCCACCGCCCGGACGCTGGCCCAAGGCCACGCATCCGCCACGGCGACGGATCAATCTCGTGAGGCGTTGGCCTTACACGGTCAGGGCGAGGATTGCTAGTGCCGAATCCGGATTTCTTCGCCGGCATGGCTCAGGCAGCTGATATCCTGTCGATCAGCCGGGCAGGGCGCAATCCCCGAGCGATCCGAGCTGGCCGAGCTGGCGCAGGCTGCGGCCGGCGGCGGATTGCAGGGCGCGATTCGGCTTGGCCGGATTGCGCAGCAGCGGATTGGGCAGGGCGCCGGCAAGGCGCGTGGCTTCAGCCGGCGTCAATCGGGCTGCCGGCTTGCTGAAATAGCGCTGCGCTGCGGCCTCCGCCCCGAACAGGCCCTCGCCCCATTCGGCGACATTGAGATAGACCTCCATCACGCGCGGCTTGCCCCAGGCGAGGTCGATCGCCATGGCGAGCGGAATCTCCAGCCCCTTGCGGATGTAGGAGCGGCCCGGCCAGAGGAAGACGTTCTTGGCGGTCTGCATGGTCAGCGTCGAGGCGCCGCGGCTCGGCCCGTCCTCGTTCTCCAGCACCTTGTTCAGCTCGACCCAGTCGACGCCGCGATGGCTGCAGAAGCGCTGGTCCTCCGAGGCGATGACGGCCCTGATGAGATGTGGGGAAATCTGGTCGAGCGGCACCCAGTCGCGCTCGACGGGCTTGAGCACCAGCCAGCGGCCGAGCATCAGCATCGAGGGTACGGGCACGAATCGGTAGAGCAGGATCGCCGCCGCGAGGGCGAGGAGCAGCCAGAGGGCGATCCGGAAGCACAGGCCGAGAACCCTACCCAGCACCTTGCTTCACCCCCGCTACCGTTCGACGGCCCGGCCATGGCGGCCCGAGCCCAAGGCGGCGCAGCTTGACGGTGTGGCAAACGTCCGGCAAGGCCCCCCTTCCGGCAGCGAACGCGAGACCTGCGCATGAGTTCCGTCCCCCCTCCGGCAAGCCCTGGCGATCTCGACGCGCGGCTGGCGCAGAATGCAGCCGCCATCGAGACGCTGCTGGAGGCGCTGCTGTCCGATGCCCCGGCTCCCGGCGAGATCGCGCGTCCGCCCCGCCTCGTCGCCGCGATGCGGCATGGTGCGCTGGCAGGCGGCAAGCGGCTGCGGCCTTTCCTGACGGTCGAGACGGCGCGGTTCCTCGGGGTTCCCGCCGAGCAGGCACAGCGCGCCGGCGCCGCGGTCGAGCTGCTGCACTGCTATTCGCTGGTGCATGACGACCTGCCGGCAATGGACGATGACGACCTGCGGCGCGGCCGGCCGACGGTGCACAAGGCCTTCGACGAGGCGACGGCGATCCTGGCGGGCGATGCCCTGCTGACGCTCGCCTTCGAGGTGCTGGCCGACGAGGCGACGCATTCCGACGGTGCGGTGCGCGCGGCCCTGGTGAGCTGCCTCGCGCGAGCCTCCGGATGTGGGGGCATGGTCGGCGGCCAGATGTTCGACCTTGCCGCCGAAGGGCGCTTCGAGGCGGTGCGTGGCGCGCTTCCGGAAGCCGAGATCCGCCGGCTCCAGGCGATGAAGACCGGGGCGTTGCTGGCGGCGAGCGTCGAGATCGGTGCAAGGCTCGGCGGTGCCGATGCGGCGGCGTTGGCGGCGCTCGGCCGCTATGGCCGGGCCCTGGGCGCGACCTTCCAGGTCGCCGACGACATCCTCGACGTAGAATCGGATGCCGAGCAGATGGGCAAGGCCACGGCCAAGGATGCCGACAAGGGCAAGGGAACGCTGGTCGGCGCGCTTGGGCTGGACGGCGCCAAGCGCGAGCGCGACCGGCTGAGCGCCGAGGCGGTGGCGGCGTTGTCAGGCTTCGGGGCCGAAGCGGATGTGCTGCGGGCTGCGGCGCGCTTCGCGGCGGAGCGGAAGAGCTAGAAGATCAAGCACCGTCATGCTCGGGCTTGACCCGAGCATCTCGCAAACCAGTGCCTTCTCGTCACGAGATTCTCGGGTCTACGCTTCGCTTCGCCCGAGAATGACGGCTAGGTGCCCTTACCGCCAGCGGCCGAAGGCGTCGGCCAGCGTCTGGCTGCCGGAGACGCCCTTCTCGAAGGTGATGATGCCGCGCCGGCCGGAGGCGAAGCGCACGGGCACATCGATCCAGCTGCGGCTGAGGATGAGGTCGATATTGCGCTCGACCTCGACCGGGACATTCGAGAGCGCGGCCACGAACAGATTGTCGCCCAGTGCCGAGTTGATCGCCGAAAGCGGCGCGCCACGCTCGCCTTCCACGCTCTTGAACTGGGGAACGCCGACTTCCTTGACGGTCTGGGAGGCCGGGTCGCCGGTGCTGGTGAAGCGCAGCCCGATGATATGCGAGGCCGGGAACGCCGAATCGGTGTTGCGGCGGATGGTGAAGTCGAGGCTCAGGCCGACGTCGGGAATCTCGACGGTCGCGCGCACGATGGTCTCGATCGGACGGCCCTGGCCGGCGCTCTCGCTGTCGAGGCGCCAGAACACGCGGCCGGTCGAGGTCTGCGGCTGCTGCGGAGTCTCGGGCACCTCGATGAAGAGGACGGCGCGCTGGGCGACCGCGATCTCGCCGCCGGGCTGCGGCACGGGCGTGCCGGGCGCGTTGTTCGGCTGGTTGCCGGTGGGCCGGTTCTGCTGCGGCGTGCCGGGCTCACCGGCGCGCTCGGCGATCTTGCCGGCATTGTCGGGCTGGGCCGGTTGCGTTCGCTGCGCGGTCTCGCTGTTCGGGCGCGGAGTATCCTGGGGCCGCAGCTTGTGGACATAGATGGCGGTGGCGGCGATGGCCGCGACCGCGACCGCAACGACACCGCCGACGACCGCGGAGCGGATATGGCCGGGCTTCACGCGCCGCTCGCGCGGCGGCTGCACCCGGGGGCGCGCCACTTGCGGCTCGGCCGGCTCGGGCAAGGGCTCGCCGTCATCCTGTCCTGCTGGGGCGGGGAGCGGCGCGAATTCCGGCGCCTTCTTCGGCGTCGGCGGGCGGATCGGCAGCGTCGGGTTCTCGATGGTGCGGATCACCGGGCCGTCCGATGCCGGCGGCGGCGCAGGAGCCTCGTCGTAATCCGCCTCGATCCGGGCGACCGCCTCGTCGAGCGCCAGGCGCTCGCGCATGATCTCGGCCTCGCTCAGCGGCGGGTCGAGCCCGCGCAACTGCGCGACGAGCGCAGCCCGCGCCCGGTCGTAGATGGCGCGCCGGGCCTCCGGGGAGGTTTCGGGCAGCCCGGCGACCGCACGCGCCAGGATCGGATAGAAGTCGGCCATTGGCCTCACTTGTCGCTGATGAAGCCCGCCGTCAACCCTCGAAAGGGTTGTGGACGAGGATCGTATCGTCGCGCTCCGGGCTGGTCGAGAGCACGGCGACGGTGGCGCCGATCAGCTCCTCGATGCGGCGGACATACTTGATCGCCTGCGCCGGGAGGTCCGCCCAGGAGCGGGCATTGGCGGTGGAGCCTTCCCAGCCTTCGATGGTCTCGTAGATCGGCTCGACGCGGGCCTGGTCGTTCTGGCCGGCCGGCAGATGCTCAAGGATCTGGCCGTCGAGCTTGTAGCCGACGCAGACCTTGATCTCCTTGAAGCCGTCGAGGATGTCGAGCTTGGTCAGCGCGATGCCGTCGATGCCGGAGGTCTTGACCGTCTGGCGCACGAGGCAGGCATCGAACCAGCCGCAGCGGCGCTTGCGCCCGGTGACGACGCCGAATTCCTTGCCCTTGGTGCCGATCAATTCGCCGATCTCGTCGAAGAGCTCGGTCGGGAAGGGGCCTTCGCCGACGCGGGTGGTGTAGGCCTTGGCGATGCCCAGCACATAGCCGACCGAGGAGGGGCCCATGCCCGAGCCGGTCGCGGCCTGGCCGGCGACGATGTTGGAGGAGGTGACGAAGGGATAGGTGCCGTGATCGACATCGAGCAGCGCTCCTTGAGCGCCCTCGAACAGGATGCGCTTGCCGGCGCGGCGCTCGGCATCGAGCAGCGCCCAGACCGATGTGGCATAAGGCAGCACCTCGCCCGCGATCGCCTTGAGCTGGCCGAGCAGCTCGCCGGCATCGACCTCGCCGATGCCGAGGCCGCGGCGCAGCGCATTGTGATGGGCGAGCAGGCGCTCGATCTTGGCTTCGAGCAGCGCCTCGTCCTTGAGGTCGATGACGCGGATGGCGCGGCGGCCGACCTTGTCCTCATAGGCCGGGCCGATGCCGCGCTTGGTCGTGCCGATCTTCATGCCGGCATTCGAGGTCTCGCGGAAATGGTCGAGCTCGCGGTGCAGCGGCAGGATCAGCGTCGCGTTGTCGGCGATGCGCAGGTTGTCCGGGGTGATCGCCACCCCTTGCGCGCGCAGCTTGCCGATCTCCTCGACGAGGTGCCAGGGATCGACGACGACGCCGTTGCCGATGACCGAAAGCTTGCCGGGGCGGACGATGCCAGAGGGCAGCAGCGAGAGCTTGTAGACGACGCCGTCGATGACCAGCGTATGGCCGGCGTTATGGCCGCCCTGGAACCTGACGACCACATCGGCCTGGCTGGAGAGCCAGTCGACGATCTTGCCCTTGCCCTCGTCGCCCCACTGGGCGCCGACCACCACAACATTCGCCATGAGCGAGGTGTCCCTGCTGTTACCGCGTTGCCTTGTGCAAGCGGCCCGCGCAAATGCAAAACCCCGGCGCAAGGCCGGGGTTTCGGGGCAGGTCCTTGCAAGCCCTCATGAGCCAACACGGCCCGCAGGTCAAGTTTTTCGGCAGCCAGGGCCTCGATTTGGCTGGATAAACTGCCGGAGCATGGCCGCCCTGCAGCATCTGCGCAGTGATGCTGCCACAATCGGGCGTAAGGGCTATGGGTCAGCAGGCGGCACTGGAGGGGCCATGCCGCGTGCCGCCCACAGGAGAGGGGATTTCACCGACCATGACGAAGCTCGACGCCTGGCTCGACCAGCATCACGCCGCCTTCACCGCGATCCGCCGCGACATCCATGAGCATCCCGAACTCGGCCTCGAAGAAGTCCGTACGGCCAAGCTCGTCGCCGACAAGCTTCGTGAGTGGGGTGTCGAGGTCACCGAGAATGTCGGCAAGACCGGCGTCGTCGGCGTGATCCGCGGCAACAAGCCCGGCCGTGCCGTGGGCCTGCGTGCCGACATGGACTGCCTCGCGCTCGATGAGACGACGAACCTGCCCTATTCCTCGAAGAATCCGGGCCGGATGCATGCCTGCGGCCATGACGGGCACACCACGATGCTGCTCGCGGCCGGGCGCTACCTTGCCGAGAACCGGGATTTCGAGGGCACCGTCAACCTGATCTTCCAGCCGGCCGAGGAAGGCCGCGGCGGCGCCAACGCGATGCTCGCCGACAAGCTGTTCGAGCGCTTCCCCTGCGACGCGATCTACGGCCTGCACAACACGCCCGGCATGGCGCCCGGCACCTTCGGCACCACGGTCGGCCCGTTCCTGGCGGCGGCGGATTTCTGGAAGGTCACCTTCCACGGCGTCGGCGGCCATGGCGGCTCGCAGCCGCATCGCTCGACCGACATCACCTACGCGCAGGCGCATTTCGTGCTCGGCCTGCAGGGCATCATCGGCCGCAACGTCGCCCCGCTCGACACGGCGGTGATCAGTGTCGGCTTCATCCATGGCGGCGACGTCAACGCTTCGAACGTGATCCCCTCCGAACTCGTCATCGGCGGCACGGCGCGGACCTACTCCATGGAAGTGCGCGACATCGTCGAGCGGCGCATCGCCGAACTTGCGGCAGCCACCGCGCAGGCCTGGGGCTGCAAGGCGGAGGCCTATTACCATCGCGGCACCAGCCCGCTGGTGAACGAGGCCGAGCAGGTGCGGGTCGGCGTTGCTGCAGCCACGGCGGCGGTGGGCGCCGAGAAGGTCAACGGCCAGCTCCGGCCCGGCACGGGCGGCGAGGATTTCGCCGAGATGATGCTGGTGCGTCCGGGCGCCTTCATGCGCATCGGCAACGGCGTCAACCCGGACGGCTCCTTCGTCGGCCTGCATACGCCGCTCTACGACTTCAACGACGAGATCATCCCGGACGGCGTGCGCTACTGGGTCGGCGTCGTCGATCAGGAACTCGGGCAGGCCAAGGCCGCCTGATCAGGAATATCGCGGCCGGCCCTTCGGGGCCGGCCGCAATCATGCAGGGCAGCCCGTCATTTCCGGTGGTTGTATAGCCGGCGCAAGAGCGCTAGGCGGCGGGCTCCGTAGCGGAGGCGCGCCATGAAGACCCTGTCCATCTCGACCCTGACGATCTGCGGCATCGAGGAATTGCCCGGCAACAGCGCCCGCGAGGTGACGCATGTGCTCTCGGTGATCGATCCCGACCGGGCCGAGATCGACGCTTTCGGGACCTATGGCGAGCACCACCGCGTCACGCTGCGCTTCCATGACATCATCGATCCGAAGCCCGGCCAGACCATGCCGACGCCGGAGCATGTCGGCGAGATCATCAACTTCGGCGAGGGCTTGCGCGAGACCGCGACGGGCCGCGTCAAGGGCCACCTCCTCGTGCATTGCCACATGGGTATCTCGCGCTCGACGGCGGCGATGATGACGCTGATGGCACAGGCTGATGCGGCCGAGGACGAGGATGCGCTGTTCGCCCGTCTGCGCGAGATCAGGCCACAAGCCTGGCCGAATTCGGTGATGATCGGCTTCGCCGACGAGCAGCTCGGCCGCGGCGGCAGGCTCACGCAGGCGCTGCGGCGGCACTATGCCCATCAGATCGAGGCGCAGCCCCAATTCCGGACCTGGATGAACGATCTCGGGCGCAAGCGCGAGATCGAGATGGGTTTGGGGTTCTGAGTCGTCATGCTCGGGCTTGACCCGAGCATCTCATGCCGAAGAAGGCGACCTATCCTGAAAGAGATTCTCGGGTCTGTGCTTTGCTTCGCCCGAGAATGACGGAAAGGTGGCCTATCGCCCCGGCAGCGGCTGTTCCTCGTAGGAGAGCTCGCGGTCGCCCGGCCATTTGATGCGGTAGGCGAGCTTGATCTCCTTCTCGGCACCGGGTGCCAGATCGAAGGTCCAGGAGGCGACACCGCGGCGGTCACCGACCTGCTTCTCGGTCGGTGGCGTGGTCTGGGCGGCGATGGTCTCGACCGTGATCGCGCTGCTCTCCGAGAAGGGGATGCGTTCCAGCACGGTGATCCTGACCGGCTTGGCGTGCAGGCTCTTCACCACCGTGCGGAACTCGCGCAGATCGGTGCGGGTCTGGCCGAGCCAGCCCGGCTCGTTCTCGCGGCGCTTCACCGGCGCGAACGAGACCTTGATGCGGTCGTCGGCGCCGAAGCCGAGCTCGACCTTGTCACCCGGTGCGACGAGGTTGAACTGGCCCATGCCGACATAGGTGCCGTCGCGATGCAGCGCGACGCGCCCGGCCAGCAGTGGCGCCTCCTCCTCATGGACGAAGCCGGCCTCCAGATAGGCCTTCTGTTCCAGCTCCGGCACGGTGCGGGCAGCGAGCGTCGCTTCCGCCTTGCGCTGGGTCAGCGTCACCGTCTTGGAGCTGCCGTCCTGCGGGATCGTGGCGCGGCCGGGCACCTGGAAATTCGCCTGATAGGCGCCGGCCTCAATCGTCGCGACCTGAACTTCGGCGGGCTTCGGCGCGGCGGAGCGCTGCGACTGCTTGGCCAACGTGTCCGCCGCCACTTCGGCTTCGGCTTTGGCGCGGGCCGCCATGGGAGCGGGCGCGGCACCGAGGCGCGGGCGGCTCTCATAGACCACCGGCGGCTCGAAGAAGGCGACCTGCATCGGGGTGAGATCGGGCGCGCGGGTGCCCCCGGCTGAGCGCGTGGTCGAGAGCGCGAGCGCGACATCGTCCCAGGCCTCGCCTGTGCGCTGGCGGATCTCGGCGCGGCGCGTCAGGGCGATCTCCGGCTTCTCGCCGGTCGTGGTCAGGCGCGCCTCGTAGGTCGGCGTCCAGTTCGCGCCGGTGACGCGATAGGTCACGGTGAACTCCGCCGCGACCGGCTGCAGCGCCTCGACGGAGATGGCGACGTCACGCTTCGGCGCACCGGGGCGGCCGGCCTGCGGGCGGGCGCGCTCCAGCGCTGCGATCTCGGCCTCGACATCGGAGAGGCGGTTGCGGGTGCCGCGCAACTCGTCCTGAACCTTGACCAGCGCGGTGCCGATCGCCTCGAACACGGCCGGCCAGTCAGCGACGGGCAGGGCCTTCCCGTCGGGGCCGAGCTTGTCGGGGCCGACCTGCGCGAAGCGCTCGATCGTGGCGCGCTTCGCTTCGATCGCGCCGATCTGGCCGGAAAGCTTTTCCTTCTCGTCGCGCAGCGTCTTGAGCTTCTCTTCAAGCACCGTGTCGAGCACGGGCCTGGCATCGCCCGGCGTGACGCGGACATCGACCGCGCCGACCGAGAATGAACCGTCGCCCTTGCCCTCGACGCGGATCGAGGCGGGATCGATCGTCGCCGGCAGGCCGCGCAGCACGATCTGCGAGACGCCCTGCATCAGGTCGGCCTTGCCGAGCCGCGTCACCACCGCTCCGTCCGGAAAGACCGTGACGCGGTCGATCCGGCTCGACAGTTCGGTCTCTGCCGCAGCGGCGAGGCCGGGCGCGAGAATCAGGGCGGCGGCAATATGGCTTCGCATCGAAATCATCCCCTCCAGATCGCAATCACGTCGCCGTGATAGACGCTGCCGAATTCGGCGCGTCCAAGGCGGAATTGGGCCGGAATGCGGATAGGCGCGACGGGCACCCGATGCGTCCTGCGTTTGCAGGAGCGGCCCGGCTGATCAATGGCCGGGATGCAGTGCGTCGTTCAGGTAGATGCAGGCGAGCACGGTGAAGACATAGGCCTGCAACACCGCGACCATGAACTCGAAGGCGGTGAGCGCGACCGTCATCAGCAGCGGTAGCGGTGCGAGCAGGGAATAGCTCATACCTGCCGCGAGCAGCGCCGCGACGAAGCTGCCGAATACCTTGAGCGCGATATGGCCGCCGAGCAGGTTGGCGAAGAGGCGCAGGCTCAGCGAGATCGGCCGCGACAGGAAGGAGACGATCTCGATCAGCGTGATGAACGGCAGGAGCCATTTCGGCACATCCGAGGGCACGAAAAGCCGCAGGAAGCCGAAGCCATGGCGCAGCACGCCGTAGCCGATGACCGTCGCCATCACCAGCATGGCGAGCGCGAAGGTCACGACGATATGGCTCGTGACCGTGAAGGCGCCGGGGATCATGCCGAACAGGTTGAGCACCAGGACAAACATGAAGAGCGAGAAGATCAGCGGCAGGAAACGCAAGCCCTCGCGCCCGGTCGCGTCGGTCAATGTCTTCGCCACGAACTCGTAGAGCATCTCGGCGAGCGCCTGCGTGCGGCCGGGGACGATGGCGCGCGAGCGCGTCGCGAGAGCGAGCCCGCCGGCGATCGCGGCGGTGGCGAGTACCATCATCAGGGCCGCGTTGGTGAAGCCGAGATCGACCCCGCCGACACCGAACGGAATGAGAGTCTTGACGATGAACTGGTCGCTGGGATTGGCCAAGACGAAGGCCTCCGCTCACGGGGTTGCGCGACGGCGCGGAGCATTCCGCGTCGTGGGGCCGTCCCCTGTGAGGTGCGAAGGCCGCGGGTCGTCCCGAGGCTCGGCCTGCCTAGAAGGCGCCGGCCGCTTTGGCAAGAGCGGCTATCAGCTCGCCGAGAGCTTCATCATGACGAGGCCGGAGACGATCAGTGTCGCGGCGGCGATGCGCATCGGCGTCAGCGCTTCGCCGAGCACGGTGACGCCGACGAGGAAGGCGCCGACCGCGCCGATGCCGGTCCAGATCGTATAGGCCGTGCCGAGCGGCAGCGAGCGCATCGCCAGAGAGAGCAGGGCGAAGCTGCCGATCATCGTGACGATGGTGATCGCGGTGGGCATCGGACGTGTGAAGCCGTCCGACTGCTTCATGGTGAAAGCCCAGACGATCTCGAGAAGGCCAGCGGAAAACAGATAGAGCCACGCCATAGCGGGTCCCCCATGGTTTGCCGGGTCGTCCCGGCACATGTCCCAGGTTGGGGGAGGTCGTGGCCTCGCGGCCGCTGATCTAGCGATCGCCCGGCGTCATGGCAAGGTTTGCAGGCGAAACTTGTGCGGGGATCAGGCGCGGCCGCGCGTGCTGGCATGCGGCTTGACGCGATGCTCCATGAAGTTGCGCAACTCGGTGACGCGGCGCTCGGTGTCGAGCACCTCGCGGTCGAGGCCATGCGCCCAGGCGAGGTCCTGCCGGTCGGGCTCGGCATCGAGCGTCAGCATGTCGTCGAGCCAGGCTTTCGCGGAAGCCTCGTCCTTGCGGAAGCCCTCCTTGATCATCAGCGGCACCCGGCGATCGAGGATCGCGACGATCTGCTTCAGCGAGAATTCGGGATGGTACTGCACACCCCAGAAGGTGCCGCCATTATGCTTGATCTCGGCGGCCTGGACCTGGCTGTAGGCGTTGGAGGCGAGGATCGTCGTGCCGTGCGCCGGCAGCGCGATGGTGTCGAGATGGATCGCGGGCGCATCGAAGGCGGCCGGGCGGCTGGCGAGCAATGCGTGGTTGCGGCCGGCCTCGGTCGGCGTGATCCGACGGGCGAAACCGGTCTCGCGGCCCTTCGGATTGGCGGTGACGGTGCCGCCGGCCGCGACCGAACCGACCTGGATGCCCCAGCAGGAGCCGAAGCAGGGCGTGCCGCTGGCATAGATCGCGCGCATCAGGTCGATCTGGCGCGTCACCGGCGGGGCGGTATCGTAGATGTGCAGGGCCGAGCCGGTCAGGAAGATGCCGTCATAGGATTCAAGCCCTTCGCCGTCGGGGAGGTTCGCGCCCTCGTCGGCCGGCAGGCAGATATCGGAGACGATGCCCGGCTCGATCGCAGCGATCTCGGCGGCATAGGCCTCGCCATAAGCCATGCCATAGGACTGGCGCAGCCCTTCGCGGGTGTCGCGCATATTGCCGTCGACAAAGAGCAGGCGGAGCGGGCGGGCGCTGGTTTCGATCATCGGGACGTTCCGCAGGGATGCGCAGGGCGACGGGCAGGTGTGCGCCCGATCTCATATGAGCCGGGTACACGCAAGGGTATTGCATGAGCCCTTTCTCGCAACAGGGCGGAAACGTGCACCCTACCCAGACCTGGCTGCAACGCGCCTGGGGCAATGCCTACCTGCTGATGGTGTTGACCACCTTGATGTGGGGCTGCAACGCCGTGGCGAGCCGGCTCGCCGTCGGCAATATCTCGCCGATGATGCTGACCTCGCTGCGCTGGGTGGCGGTCTGCGCGATCATGCCCCTGTTGCTGCGCGACCAGCTGCGCGAGCATTGGCCTGTGCTGCGGGCGCATTGGCGGCTGATCGCCGTGCTCGGCACGCTCGGCTTCACCACCTTCAACACGCTGATGTATCTCGCGGCCTATTCGACCAGCGCGATCAATATCGGCATCTTGCAGGGGGCGATCCCGGTCTTCGTGCTGATGGGCGCCTTCCTGGTGTTCCGCACCAGGATCACCCCGATGCAGGCGATCGGCGTCGCGGTGACGTTGCTTGGCGTCGCCGTCACGGCGAGCCGGGGCGACATCCATATCCTCATGGCCTTCCGCTTCGTGCCGGGCGATGTGCTGATGATCATCGCCTGCGTGCTCTATGCCGGCTTCACCGTCGGCGTGCGCAAGCGGCCGGCCGTGCCGGGCCTCGTCTTCTTCACGGCGATGGCCTGCTTCGCCTGCCTCGCCTCGCTGCCGCTGCTGGCGACCGAGATCGCGCTCGGGCGCTCTTACATGCCGACGCCGCAGGGCTGGCTGATCCTCGCCTTCACGGTGATCTTCCCGTCGATCGTCTCGCAGCTCTCCTTCATGAGGGCGATCGAATTGATCGGGCCCGGCCGGGCCGGCGTCTTCGTCAATCTCGTGCCGGTCTTCGCGCCGATCCTCGCCGTGCTGATCATCGGCGAACCCTTCGGGCTCTATCACGCGCTGGCGCTGGCCCTCGTGCTCGGCGGCATTTTCATCGCCGAGCGGCTGGGGCGGTAATCAGACCGGCCGGTCTTTGACCTCGGCCGCGAGATTCATGCCGAGCCGCATCAGCACATCCTTGAGTTTCCGCTTGAGTTCCTCGTCGGTGATCTGCTTGGCGATGCTATAGGCCTGCAGGACGTGACCGGCGACGCGGGAGGTCGCCGTGGTGGATTCGGCACTGCGCTGCTGCGTGACGTCGAAGGCCATCCCGACATAATGGCCGGTGCAGCCTTCCTCTGTCCGATGACATCGGGCGAAGGCTGAGATCAGTCGCTCGCCTGCGGCGGGTACAATCCGATACTCGTAGTGGAAATCGATCGCCGCCCTGACGCAGCGCTCGATCTCCTGCGCTACGCCATCGCGGTCGTCCGGGTGGATGCCGTCGAGATAGGCATCACATCGCGTGCCGCGCATCGCCTCCAGCGGATCGACGTTGAAAAGCGCGGCCATGCGCGCGTCGGCGTAGAGGCGGTCGTTAAGCACGTCCCAATACCACATGCCGACGATGGCATTGTCGTTGAGGCCATCGTCCGTGAACAAGGGGGGCGGCTGTGAGGCTCCCACCCTGAAAACCGAGCTGCCCATGTGCTGTCCCCCAAACGTCAGACTGGAAGAGGGCAACCTGAGGCGCAAGACGAGATAAAGTATAAGCCAGCAACGCTTTTCAGCGCAGCGCCGAGACCGCGAGCCGGGCCACATCCGCCAAAGCCGCCGAGCGCTCGTCGGCATCGGCGCGGGAGCCGGCGAGATAGGTCACGATGACGAAGCGGCGACCATCCGGCAGCGTCGCGACGCCGATATCGTTGGTGGCGTGATTGATGCCGTCCGTGGTGAGGCCGAGCCCGGTGCGATGGGCGAAGCGCGTGCCCGCCGGCAGGCCGGCCTTGAGCCGGTCGGTGCCGACCTTCGATTCCGCCACGATCTTCTCGATGAAGGCGGTGTGGGCGGGATCGCGCAGCCAGTTGCCCTTGGCGAAAGCCTCGAGGAATTGCGCGCTCGCCTCCGGGGTCGAGGCGTCGCGCTTGTCCTTGAGCGCGTTCGACAGGGCGGCGATGCGCAGGCGCGGCCGCATCGCCTTGAGCTCGGCGCGGAAGGCCTTCTCGTCCACCGTGTCATCCCAGCTGAAGCCCTTGAGCCCGTAGATCTCCGGCTGGAACAGGCGCTCGTAGCGGTCGATCGACATGCCCTGGACGCCGCCATCGCGCAGCATCTTCGTCACGACCTGCGGGCCGCCGATCTCGCGCATCAGCAGGTCAGCGGCAGTGTTGTCGCTCTCACCCGCCGCGAGCCGGATCAGTTCGCGCAGAGGATAGTCGTTGCGCTCGCCCTTGAAGCTTTTCACCAGCGGGCTGTGGAACAGCGAGAAATCCTTGCGGGTCACCGTGATCGGCTGGTCGAGCTTGAACTTGCCGGCCTCGACCTGCTGCAGCACCGCGACTGCCAATGGCAGCTTGAAGACGCTCTGCATCGGGAAGGTCTCGGATCCGCGATGCGACCAGAGCTTGCGGTCGCGCAGGTCCATCAGAGCGACGCCGAGGCGGCCCTTCGAGGCCTGCTCGATGCCCTCGATCGCCTTGTCGAGCTTGTCGCGGTCCCAGTCGGCGAGGGCCGGGGCGGCCGTCAGGCAAGCAAGGGCAACGGCGGCGAGGCGGGCAAGGGCAGGCATGGGCGATCCTCTGCGATGGAGCGATCACAGGGCCGTGATATTGCGGCAAGGTTGCGGCGGCACTCAGGCCGGCTCGCCATTCTCCGCATCGCAGAGCGACAGTTCGACCGGGCAATTCTCGATGCCGAAGCATTCCGGCAGGAGCTGCGTCAGCCGCTCGCGGAGGCCGTCCAGCGTCTCGGCCTCGGTGACGATGCCGAGCTCGCCGGTATCGATCGCGTACCAGAGGCCCGCCGCCTCGTCGCGGCGGACCTCGAAATGGATAGGCTCCGCCGCCGCGGCAGGGGCGGCGACGAGAGCCTTCAGCGGGTTGAGCACGATCAGAACTTCAGGCGCCGGGCGCGCTTGACCATCGGGATCTCGTGGATCTTGGCCAGCAATTCGTCCGAGATCGGCTCGTCGACCGAGACATAGCAGATCGCGTCGCCGCCGGGCTTGTCGCGGCCGAGCGCGAAGGTCGCGACATTGACGCCGGCTTGGCCCAGGAGCGAGCCGAACTGGCCGATGAAGCCCGGCTTGTCGGCATTGCGCACGTAGAGCATATGCGGCGCGAACTCGGCATCGACAGCGATGTCGCGGATCTCGACGATGCGCGGCTTGCCATCCTGGAACACCGTGCCGGAGGCGTGGCGCGGCATGTCCTCGGCCTCGACGACGATGCGGATGACGCTTTCGAGATTGCCGGCGACCTCGCGGGTCAGTTCCTCGACGACGATGCCCTTCTCCTTCGCCACCATGGCCGAGTTGACCATGTTGATCTCGGGCAGGAAGGGGCGCAGCACGCCGGTGATCGCGGCAGCCGAGATCGCCTTGAGGTTGAGGCTCGCGACCGCACCTTCGTACTCGATGCGGATGCCCTTGACCGGCGCTTCGGTGAGCTGGCCGAGGAAGGAGCCGAGCTTCTCGGCGAGATCGACGAAGGGCTTTACGCGCGGGGCTTCTTCCGCCGTGATCGAGGGGAAGTTGACCGCGTTGGTGATCGCGCCCTTGAGCAGGTAGTCGCTCATCTGCTCGGCGACCTGTAGGGCGACATTCTCCTGCGCCTCGTTGGTGGAGGCGCCGAGATGCGGCGTGCAGACGACGTTATCGAGTCCGAAGAGCGGGTTCGTCTCGGCCGGCTCGACCGAGAACACGTCGAAGGCCGCGCCCGCGACATGGCCGGATTTGATGAGATCGGCCAGCGCCTGCTCGTCGACGAGGCCGCCGCGGGCGCAGTTGATGATGCGCACGCCCTTCTTCGTCTTCGCCAGATTCTCGGCCGAGAGGATGTTCTTCGTCTTCTCGGTCATCGGGACGTGGAGCGTGATGAAGTCGGCGCGCTTCAGCAGGTCGTCCAGCTCGACCTTCTCGACGCCCAGCGCGACGGCGCGCTCGGCCGAGAGATAGGGGTCATAGGCGATGACGCGCATCTTCAGGCCGATGGCGCGTTCGGCGACGATCGAGCCGATATTGCCGGCGCCGATCAGGCCGAGCGTCTTGGCCGTGATCTCGACGCCCATGAAGCGGTTCTTCTCCCACTTGCCGGCTTGCGTGGACGTATCGGCCGAGGGGATCTGGCGGGCGAGCGCGAACATCATGGCGATGGCGTGCTCGGCGGTGGTGATCGAGTTGCCGAAAGGCGTGTTCATCACGATCACGCCGCGCGCGGTCGCGGCGGGGATCTCGACATTGTCGACGCCGATGCCGGCGCGGCCGATGACCTTCAGGTTCGTCGCCTGCTCCAGCAGCTTGGCGGTTGCCTTGGTGGCCGAGCGGATGGCGAGGCCGTCATACTCGCCGATGATCGCGGCCAGCTTGTCCTTGTCCTTGCCGAGGTTCGGATCGAAGGTCACGTCGATGCCGCGATCCTTGAAGATCTGGACGGCGGCGGGGGAGAGGGCGTCGGAAATCAGGACCTTTGGGGCGGACATGGAAGGCTCCGGCTGGCGCCGCGCTGCACAAGGAGCGGTCTGACGCTGAGAAGGGGGATGGCGCCCCGCCTGTCATTCCGGGGCGGCGAAGCCGAACCCGGAACCCATGACGGGGTGCAACGCTATGGTTCTGGAAGAGGCGGTGGAAAGGGCTCGCCCGGTCGTGGGTTCCGGGTTCGCGGGCAAGGCCCGCGCCCCGGAATGACAGGGCTTAGCGCCTCAGGCCGCCTTCTTGCCGAGCCCGGCCTTGGTCTCGGCGAAGGCATAGGCGATCCAGGGCATGAGCGCCTTGACGTCGCGCGACTGGACGGTCGCGCCGCACCAGATGCGCAGGCCGGGAGGGGCGTCGCGGTAATGGCCGAGATCGTAGCCGGCGCCGGCCTTCTCGATGATCGAGACGACCTGCTTGGCGAAGGCCGCCTGCGCGTCCGCCGGCAGCGCCGTCACGGCCGGGTCGGTGAACTTCAGGCACACGCTCGTGTTGGAGCGCGTCTTCGGCTTCACGGCCAGGAAGTCGATCCAGTCGTTCTCGCGCACGAACTTGGCGATGACGCGGGCATTGCCGTCGGCGCGCTTCACCAGGCCGTCGAGCCCGCCGACCTTCCGGGCCCATTCCAGCGCGTCGATATAGTCCTCGACCGCGAGCATGGAGGGGGTATTGATGGTCTCGCCGGTGAAGATGCCCTCGATCAGCTTGCCGCCCGAGGTCATGCGGAAGATCTTCGGCAGCGGCCAGGCCGGCTTGTAGCTTTCGAGTCGGGCGACGGCGCGGGGCGAGAGCACGATCATGCCATGCGCGGCCTCGCCGCCGAGCACCTTCTGCCAGGAGAAGGTGACGACATCGAGCTTCGGCCAGTCGAGGCGCTGGGCGAAGGCGGCGGAGGTGGCGTCGCAGATGGTCAGCCCCTCGCGATCGTCAGCGATCCAGCTCGCGTCGACGACGCGCACGCCGGACGTGGTGCCGTTCCAGGTGAAGACGACGTCGCGGTTCTTGGTGTCGACCTTCTTGAGGTTCGGCAATTCGCCATAGGGCGCGTCGAAGGTGCGGACATCCGCAAGCTTGAGCTGCTTGACGACGTCGGTGACCCAGCCGGCGCCAAAGCTTTCCCAGCTGACCATGTCGACGCCGCGGGCGCCGAGCAGGGACCAGAGCGCCATCTCGACGGCGCCGGTATCGGAGGCCGGCACGATGCCGATGCGGTAATCGGCGGGGACCTGCAGCACCTCGCGCGTCAGGTCGATCGCAGCTTTCAGCTTGTCCTTGCCGATCTTGGCGCGGTGCGAGCGGCCGAGCGGGGCGTCTGAGAGGTTCTTGAGGGCCCAGCCGGGGCGCTTGGCGCAGGGGCCGGACGAGAAATTAGGCACGCGCGGACGCGTGGTCGGAACGGTATTCGCCATCGATGTCTCCATCCTTACAGATGGGCGCGCCCCGTTGGGGGGGCGTGTCCCGTCGATGGGGGTAGGATGGGAGGGCGGGGGGAGTCAAGCGCGAGGCATATCTGAATGTCAGCTACTTCGCAGCTCGCGCAATCTTTCGTATGCCCTAAGTCCAGCGGTCACTATTGTCTCTTCAAATTGAATATAGGTTGGGGCAATCAAATCTATGTTCGGCCTTTTTCTGCCTTTTATGTAGCGTTGATATATGCCATCTTCCTTTCGGGAATTTCTTTCGAAAAGTTCTCTATATCGGCGAGGTGTTACTCCATAGAAATGCTCGAATTGTACGGAGTTATAGCTCTCATATCGGCCGCGTGACGCTCCTTCGATTTGGATGGCGTCAGAGTGAAGGTCCGATGCTAGGCTCTTTGGGTAGGGTTCTAGAAAAATAACTTCCTTGATGCCGCTAGCAACGATGTGCTTCGCACACATATGGCAAGGGAATGTTGTGCAGTATAGGACTGCGTCCTTTACCGATTGCCCCAAGCGAGCGGCGTCGCTCAAAGCTGACATTTCAGCGTGAACAATTCGCCCGTATTCGAGAGCGTCCATGAATTGTGAATCTTTTACGGATTTCTTATTAAGAAATTCTCCGAACGATATTTTCGATTCGGCTTCTTGAAATATTTCGTTTAAGATTTCTATCTTTCTTGAGTCGTTTGAGTCTTCATTTTTAGTGTATTCTCGTGCGTCATGCGGTAACTCGTCGCACCAATACGTTCCGCCCTTCGCCTTCGGTACCTCATTTGACCCCATTGTTATTATTTCACCAGTGTCCCGAAATATCGCTGCGCCTACCTGCCGCGATAGGTCAAGGGTACGAAGTGCGGCCGCCTTTGCCGCAAACATCCCGTATTCTTTTTTTGTTGGGGAAATCTCATTGGAGGAAAAAACTAATTCGAAAAACCGAGATACCTGTTCTTCGACCGCATTTCGAGACGGAATGTCGCAATTTATAATTACATCGGCATCATGGAATATTTTTGTGAGTTTTTGACCAAATTTATTCGTCTTTTCGTTTTCATCTCGAGCAATCAATTTGTGGGCTATCGGGCGCGCATCCGATTGGTCTGCTGTATTTTTATCGTGGGCGATCTTGTGAGCAAGGTAATTAACTCTGGAATCTTTATTAGAGTAGACTGATACCTGAAAAAACAAGCGACCATAAACCAATCTCAGCAAATCAATCTCTTCTTTTGTTTTGAATTGATGAATTATATAAACTCTTTTCTGATATGAAATCTCCTTATGCTTCAGAAAGTCGCGCTCTCTAGCCTTCATTATCCGATATATCGAGTATGATGCCAATATAGAATTATCGTTGAATATTTCTCTAACATAATTTCCAAACTCAATAAATGAGTCGATCCTCTTATCGAAAGAGGACTCATCAAGCTTGAGCTCAATGTTGAGATCTTTTTTTAATCTCTGAAAATAGTCAGTCACCTTAATTTTGAATACATCATAGCCATTCTGTCGGAAAAAGCGCTCAGTCGCGTCGATTGTTGATTTTAATTCGGCTCCTACTGGAGATACCAAGCCTAAAAAGATTTCTGGGAACTCAAGTCTTTGAAGTGCGTTTTGCACGTTAACGAGCCCTTAATCGTCTGGTAGGATGATTCGTAGCGCGAGGGGAACCGCTCATGCAACAGAAACGTGCAATTGTATCAGAGGCTAATCAAGCCTCTAAGCGAGTTTCCGCGTTAATTGAACGCAGCGGAAGCTATTATTCTGCATGGCTGAATTCGAGCGCTGAAGATGAGGTTGTGAAACTCTCGTCCAAGTGGCGCGAAGAAGTTCTGAAGCAAACTGGAAAAAAGGCTCAATAACACTACATATCGGTTATCTAATCGATAATATAAAAAGTGGTGAGCAGCTTCGTTCGTGAATCCGAAGGTGGAAAAGCCAGCGGGGGCGGTGTCTCGGCTAAAGCGCCCGCCAGTTCCGTGCTGTAGCACGGGGCGGAGAAGTTTTTCCGTTTCTGACCAAAATTTATCCCCGCCTTCACACCCCGAGCTTATCCTCACTCCACCTCGTCCCCGAGGGGCAGCCATCCGGAGGTATGCCGTTGGCGGGGCGGGGGCGGCGCCTGCGGGTGGGGTTACGACTCACTCCCGGGAGGCTTCGGGGCACCGCCCTGGGGGTACTACGGCCCCTGTGCGAGGAGCTCGCTGGAAGGCATGGCGGCACCGCATCTGCGGGGCCAGGACGCGACAAGGCCGGCATCGGACCGAAAAGCGGCTTAGCCCTTTTCGGGATCATCCGCTGCACGAGACAAAGGAGATCGCGCAAGCGTCTCTGCCGAACTGGCGCCCGGGTCCGCAGGTCAGCGAAACGCCCTGCCGTATAAGCGCGGCCCGGAGACTGAAGAACGCCGGCAAGCGGAGCGCCACGGGGCGTGCGGATGGTGGCTTAATCCATCCGCGCCGCATCCTGGCTCAATGGAAGCGGCAAAATACCCCGCGCCTCGCGGCGCTCCGCTGCCCCTCATTTCGAACCCGCCGCGCGATCCGCGCGAGCGGGGCTTCGGCATGCGCGGCAATGCGGGGAAGCGTCCTCAATCCCCCGTCATCGTCATTTCGGCGTCGATCGCCTTCATCTTCGGATTGTTGGCGCAGAAGGCCCTGATCTTTGCCGTGACGGCGGCCGAGTATTCGCTCTTGCGGTGGCCGCCGGATTTCAGCCAGTCGGCGCAGCTCAGCTCCCGGTCGGTGATCCGGGCGGCGGCCGGTGCGGCGAGGACGAGGCCGGCAAGCGCGGCGAGCAAGGCGAGGCGGGGCATGGTCTGGTCCTGAACGGGCGGCCGCATCACAGTCTTGGCCCTCGGGCGCCGCTCCTGCCTTGCGTCGTGGCGGGATGCAAATGCGATTGTCGGGGACCCGATGTGCGGGCAGGGCAGTGCGACCGAAGAGGGCAGGCAGGCGCGGGATTTCGTGATAGGCAGCGGCTCGATCCGAAACAGGTGATGAGACCATGGCCCGCAAGACCCCCGAACAGCTCGCCCAGGAATTCGAGGGCCGCAAGGCCAAGGGGCTGGCCAAGGGTGGGGCGGCGTTCTGGCCGAACATCATCGCCAACGCCGTGCTGAAGCTGACCCAGCAGCGGGCCGAGATCACGCCGGAGGCGCTGATCGAGATGATCGAGCGCGAGGCGCCGACGCTGGAGGTCAAAGTCAGGTCCGGCGCGACGGAGGCCGTCGCGCGCCTGAAGCAGGCCATCGCCAAGGGGTCGTGAACTAGCCCGGCTCGCCGGCGATGACGCCCTTGCGCAGCAGGAAGCAGCCATAGGGACGGGGATCGCCGACCTGAACGACCGCGAAAGCCCGTCGCGCCTGATCGTAGAAGGCGAAGCGCTCGATGCCGGCGAGCGGTGCGGCGCGGCCCAGCGCCTTGTCGATCTCGGACTGCACCGCGCGTTGCACGTCGGGGATCGCGGCGGCATCGCCGACCACTTCCATGCGCCTGAGCGGCTCAGGCTCGAAATCGTCGATCGGCAGCACCGAGAGGATGGCGCGGGCGGCGCGCTGCATCGTCAGGCCGGGCAGGCGGATCAGGCGACTGCTGGTGGTCGAGCTGGCGATGGTCTCAGCCGGGTGGTTGGCATCGACCAGCGCGAGGTCGTCGCCATGGCCCATCGCGGCGAGCACCCAGAGCAGGTCGGCGGAGAGGACGGGGTCGAGATTTTTCAGCATGACGGGCGGCGGCCCCTCTTCGTCAGATAGATGCGGGCGGCGTTGCCGCCGAAGATCGCGGCGCGCTCGGCCGGTGTCAGCGTCGCGGTGAGGCGCTCGGCGGCGACGATCCACTGGTCGTAAGCAGCGGCGAGCGTCGCGACCGGCCAGTCGCTGCCCCAGAGCAGGCGCTCCGGCCCGAAACAGGCGACGAGCTGGGCGACGGCCGGCGCCAGCGTCGCCTCGCGCCAGCCGGGGCCGGCTTCGGTGACGAGGCCGGAGAGCTTGCAGGTCGTGTTCGGCCGCGCGGCCAGTGCCGCGATGCCACCGCGCCAGGCGGAGAGGTCGGCGCCGGTCAGGTCGGGCTTGGCGCCGTGGTCGATGACGACGGGCAGTTCCGTCTCGCGCTCCAGCAGCTTGAGGAGAGAGGGGATCTGCGGCGGCTTCACCAGCGCGTCGAAGACGAGGCCGTGTTGCTTGAGTGCCGCGAAGGCGGGGGCGAGGGCGGGTTTCGCGAGCCAGTCGGGATCGGGGATGTCCTGCACCATCGGACGCAAGCCGACGAGCAGCGGATCGGCGGCGAGCGCGGCGATGCGGGCGGGGGCGTCGGGCGCTTCGAAATCGGTCCAGCCGACGACGCCCGCGATGAAGGGGGTGGCGGCGGCGAGCGCGAGGAGATGATGCGTCTCGGCCTCGGTCGCGGCGGCCTGGACGAGGATGGTCGAGGCGATGTCGTGCTGCGCCAGATGCGGGGCGAGATCGGCGGGCTCGAAATCGCGGTGGATCGGCTTCAGTGCCGGCGTCAGCCAGCCATAGTCGCCACGGGCGAGCCGCCAGAAATGCTGGTGGGAATCGATGCGGGGCGGGCTCGTCACGGGCGGCTCTCGCAGGGGATTCGGCGGCGGGGAGGAAGGATGTGGCGATACTATGTGCACGCCAACATGTTAGCTTGCAACCGGCCCGAAAGGAGATTAGCGTCCAGCCCGATCACGGATGCGGGAGGCGGTCGTCGCCTTATGTTCCGCGCGCCATCAAAGGCCCGAAACGGGCCGTGTTCAAGTCCTGGGGAGGACGCCGATGACCGATAGCATTCTCAAGCCGACCCGCCGTGTCCTGCTGGCCGGTGGCGCCGCCGCGATCGCCTCGCCCTTCGTGCTGCGCAAGGCGCAGGCGCAAGGGGCGTTCGACTGGAAGAAATTCTCCGGCCAGTCGATCGACGTGCTGCTGGTGAAGAACCCGCGCTCCGACCTGATGCAGGCGGCGGAGAAGGAGTTCACCGAACTCACCGGCATCAAGGTCTCGGCCGAGCAGGTGCCGGAGCAGCAGCAGCGCCAGAAGGCGGTGATCGAGTTCGCCTCGGGCAAGCCGAGCTTCGACGTCAGCGGTATCTCGCTGCATGTGCAGAAGCGCATGGCGGCCAAGGGCAAGTGGTTCGAGAATCTCGAGCCCTTCATCAAGAACCCGTCGCTGACCGCGCCTGATTTCGATTTCGCCGATTTCGGCGCCGGCCCGGTGGCCTATGCGCGGCAGGCCGATGGGTCGCTCGATACGATCCCGTTCTTCGTCGATTACTGGATGGTCTACTACAACAAGGAGATCTTCGACGCGAAGGGTGTGGCCTATCCCAAGACGATGGACGAGATGTTCACCGTCGCGCAGAAGCTGCATGACCCGGCGAAGGGCGTCGCCGGCTTCGTCTCGCGCGGCCTGAAGAACGCGAACGTTCCGGTCTGGACCTCGCTGATGCTCGGGCAGGGCATGGAGACGACCTCCACGGATGGCAAGCTGCAGACCGATACGCCGGAGGCGATCTGGGCGGCGGATCTCTACCGCAAGCTCAACAAGGAGACCGGGCCGGTCGGTCAGGTCGGCTTCAACTGGAACGAGTGCCAGACCACCTTCATGCAGGGGCGCGCCGCGATGTGGCTCGACGGCATCGGCTTCGCCACGCCGCTGGAGGACCCGACCAAGTCGCGCATCGTCGGCAAGGTCGGCTATGGCGTGACGCCGCCGGGGCCGAAGGCGCACCATGCCGGCATGTTCGCCGACGGCATGGGCATCTCGCGCGGCTCCTCCAAGAAGGAGGCGGCCTGGCTCTACCTGCAGTTCATGACCAACAAGAAGAACCAGATCGCCATGCTCAAGGCTGGCGCGGGCGCGCCGGGCCGGTCCTCGGCCTATCTCGACACCGAGACGATCGCGCAGTCGAAGTTCGGCAAGCAGTATTTCGACTGCCTGCTGGCCTCGGCCAAGGTCGCGCGGGCCGGCCTGCCGCAGATCGTGCCGGTGACCGAGTTCCGCGACGTATTCGGGGTGGCGCTGACCAATGCGATCGGCGGGGCGGATGTCGCGGCCGAGCTGAAGAAGGCGACGGAGACCTTCGCGCCGGTGCTCGCCAAGAGCGAGCAGGGCTGAGCGGCGCGATCCCCTCTCCCCTTGCGGGAGAGGGCTAGGGTGAGGGGTCTCTCGACGCGGATCGTGAGCTGAGCACCGGACTTTCAGGACCTGCGCGACCCTCATCCGCCTGCCGGCACCTTCTCCCGCAAGGGGAGAAGGGAGCGGTGGTGTCGCATCGTTCAATGATGAGACGTCGTGCTTGCGAGACACGGCATGACGAGTGATTTCCAGTGAAGCAGAACGCATGACCAGCACGTCCCTGCCAGCCAGCATGCCGAGTACGACACAAGCGAACGCGGCGGCTGCTTCGGCGGATTTCACGCCGCGCTACTGGCTGTTCTCGCTGCCGGCGGTGCTGGTCATCGGGGCGGTGATCGTCTTCCCCTGGCTGTTCACGCTCTACATGTCCGGGCAGGACTGGAAGATCGGCGGCGGGGTGGAATTCGTCGGCCTCGGCAATTTCGCCGAGCTGATGAAGGATCAGCGCTTCATCGAATCGATGGGGCATACGGCCTATTTCACGGTGCTGGCGGTGGTGCTGCCGATCGTGTTCGGCACGGCGGCGGCGCTGGTCTTCCATCGCGAGTTCCCGTTCCGAGGCCTGCTGCGCACGATCTTCGTCATGCCGATGATGGCGACGCCGGTCGCGGTCGCGCTGGTCTGGACGATGATGTTCCACCCGCAGCTCGGCGTGCTGAACTATCTGCTCTCGCTCGTTGGCATCGGGCCGTCCGGCTGGGTCTACGAGCCCTCGACGGTGATCCCGACGCTGGTTCTGGTCGAGGTCTGGCACTGGACGCCGCTGGTCATGCTGATCGTGCTCGGCGGATTGGCCGGGCTGCCGCGAGAACCTTACGAGTCCGCGCTGATCGACGGCGCCAATGACTGGCACATGTTCCGGCACATCACGCTGCCGCTGGTCTGGCCGTTCATCATGGTCGCGATCGTGATCCGCACCATCGATGCGCTGAAGGCCTTCGACACGATCTTCGTGATCACGCAGGGCGGGCCGGGCACGGCGTCCGAGACGCTGAACATCTTCCTCTATCTGCAGGCCTTCCAGTTCTACAAGATCGGCTATGCCTCGGCCGTCGTGGTGATTTTCTTCGTCATCATCATCATGCTCTCGCTGCTGCTGCTCTATGCCCGGCAGAAGTCGAAGTGGAACGCGTGATGAACCGCACGCTCAAAAAGTTCGGCTTCTGGGCTTCGGTTTTCGTGCTGGTCTCGCCGGCCGTGCTGGTCTTCCTCTGGATGATCTCGCTGTCGCTCAAGAACGAACTCGACAACACCGCTTTCCCGCCGGTTTTCATCCCGAACCCGCCGACGCTGAAGAACTATGTCGATGTCTTCGCGCAGAACAATTTCGGGCTCTATCTCTGGAACTCGATCCTGGTCACGGGCGGGGCGGTGCTGCTCGGCCTGCTGGTCGGCGTGCCCGCCGGCTACGGCATCGCGCGCGGCAAGGCGCATAAATTCGCGGTGCTGATCCTGGTGGCGCGGATGACGCCGGCGCTCTCCTACCTGATCCCGCTCTTCCTGTTGTTTCAAATCACAGGATTGGTGGGTTCCATTACGGCGCTGGTCATCACCCATCTCGTCATCACCATCCCGATCATCGTCTGGATCATGATCGGGTATTTCGAGAACGTGCCGATGGAGCTGGAGGATGCCTCGCGCATCGACGGCGCCACGACCTGGCAGGCGTTCCGCCATGTCGCGCTGCCGCTGGCCAAGCCCGGCATCGTCGTCGGCGGCATCCTCGCCTTCATCTTCTCCTGGAACAACTTCATCTTCTCGGTGGTGCTTGGCGGCAAGGCGAGCCGGACGCTGCCCTCGGCCGTCTACAACTCGCTGACCTTCGAGCAGATCTCCTGGGGGCCGCTCGCTGCCGCGGCGCTGCTGGTGACGCTGCCCGTGCTCCTCGTCACCGTCATCGCCCAGCGCCAGATCGTCGCCGGCCTCTCCGCGGGAGGCCTCAAGGACGGCTAGCACATGCTTCCGGAACCGCTTGCGGACGGCTCTGCCTTCATACTAACATGTCAGTCAACGTTCAGCCCTGAAAGCTCACCCCATGGCCTCCGACAAGACCCGCTTCGGCCTCTCCTGCGCGATCACCACCCCGATGCGGGATGGCGGGAGCATCGACCTGCCGCGCCTCGTCCATCACGCGCGCCATGTGCTGGCCGAGGGCTGCGATTCCGTCACGCTGTTCGGCACGACGGGCGAGGGCGCGGCGCTGGGTCTCCCGGCGAGGACCGCGATGATGGGGGCACTGATCGGAGCGGGGATCGACCCGGCCAGGCAGATCTATGCCGGCATCGCCGCGGCCTCGATGCATGAATCGGTGGAGCAGGCACAGCTCGCGCTCGATGCCGGGGCGAAGGGATTGCTGGTCGCGCCGCCCTTCTACTTCAAGGGCGTCAGCGACGAGGGGCTCTATGTCTGGTTCTCGCAGTTCTTCGAGAAACTCGGCGCCTCCGCCCGCAATGTCGTGCTCTATCACATCCCGTCGGTGACGGCGGTCGATATCAGCGTCGGCCTCGTGCAGCGGCTCAAGACCGCGTTCCCGGGCCTCGTCATCGGCGTGAAGGATTCCTCGGGCAGCTACGCCAATACCGAGGCGCTGCTGAAGGCGCATGGCGAGCTGGCCATCCTCGTCGGCGACGAGCGCCAGCTTGCCAAGGCGGTGCGCAACGGTGCCGAGGGCACGATCTGCGGCCTCGCCAATCTGGTGCCGGGGCTGCTGCGCCCGATGGTCTACGAGGGCAAGGACAGCCCAGTGGTGAGCGCGCTGGTCGATGAGATCTGCTCGCATCCGGTGCTGGCGGCGGTGAAGGCGCTGGTCGGCCATATCCATGGCGATGACGGCTATGGCGCGATGCGCCCGCCGCTGGAGGCGCTGGACGAAGGCGCGCGCAAGCGGCTCTTCGCCGCCTTCGATTCGATCAGGCAGGCCAAGGCCGCCTGAGAAGGAGCCTAAAGGAGGGATCGTGAACGAGTCGGAGCAGGAACCGCGCGAGGGCGAACCGCTGAAGCTGAGGGAGCGCGCCTATGCCTCCTTCACCGAGCGATTGCTGGCGCGCGAGATCAAGCCCGGCCAGTTCGTGACCCAGCGCGAGCTCGTCGCGATGACCGGGTTTCCGCTTGGCGCCATCCGCGAGCTGGTGCCGCGACTGGAGGCGGAGGGGCTGATCAAGACGGTGCCGCAGCGCGGCATGCAGGTCGCCCATGTCGACCTCAACCTGATCCGCAATGCCTTCCAGTTCCGGCTCTTCCTCGAGAAGGAGGCGACGGCGCTCTACACGCAGAACGCGACGGATGATGAGATTGCCGAGCAGCGCGCCCGTCACGAGGCAATCATCACGCGGGCCGAGGCGGGCGGCGATGAGCGCCTGATCGAGGACGCCGAGGATGTCGACCGGCTGATGCACGAGGCGATCATCGACCATCTCGACAACGATATCGTCAGCCAGGCCTTCCGTGTGACCTGGCTGAAGATCCGGCTGATCCGCCAATACGAGACGCGCATCCAGAACCACATCCTGGTGCCGGTGATGCAGGACCATCTCAAGATCATCGCCGCGATCGAGAGCCGCGACCCGGAACGCGCCGCGGACGAAATGAGCATCCATATCGGCAACGCCCGCGCGCGGGCGATGCAGTACTGACGACCGAGGACGACGACGCAAGACGCAACGCATCATGACGACGAGCCGGAAAACCGGCCGCACGGGAGGGAAACGACGATGACGAAACTGACGAAACGCAGCTTTCTCCAAGGTTCCACCGCGGCCGGTGCGGCCGTGTTCATGCCGACGATCGCAAGGGCGCAGGCGATCGTGCTGCGCTGGGGCGAGATGCTGCCGGCGACGCATCCGCAGGTGCAGATGGTCGAGCGCATCGCCAAGCAGGTGAAGGAGAAGACCTCCGGCCGCGTCGACATCCAGTCCTTCCCCGCCGGCCAGCTCGGCTCCGGCAAGGACATGATGGAATCGGTCGCTTCCGGCGCGCTGACCATGACGACGGACGGCGCCGCGGCGCTCGGCTCCTTCCTGCCGCAGCTTTCGGTGGTGGAAGCGCCCTATCTCTGGCGCGACGCTGCCCATATGGCGAAGGTCGCCAAGGCGCCGGTCTTCACGCAGATGAATGCCGAGCTCGAGAAGAAGCGCGGCATGCGCATGGCCGCCGTGACTTATTACGGCAAGCGCCATCTCACGACCGGCTCCAAGGCGGTGAAGAGCGCGGCGGATGTCGCGGGGCTCAAGCTGCGCGTGCCGCCGGTCGATACCTTCCGCGCCATGGTCGAGGCCTGGGGCGCCAAGGCGACGCCGGTCAATTTCAACGAACTCTACCTCGCGCTGAGCCAGGGGGCGGTCGATGGGCAGGAGAACCCGCTACCAACGATCCACAGCGCCAAGCTGCAGGAGGTGCAGAAGCACCTGATCCTGACCGGACACATCATCACGCCGCGGCTCGTCATCGTGAACAGCGATTTCTGGAAGGGGCTGAAAGACGCCGACCGCAGCGTGGTGGAAGCCGCGATCGCGGATGGCGTCGCATGGCAGGATGCGGAGCTGGCGAGCCAGGAGGGCAGCCTCGTCGCGACGCTGAAGGCGGCCGGCATGACCGTGACCGAGCCTGATCTGGAGAGCTTCTCCAAGCCCGTGCTGGCGAGCCTGCCGAAGCAGTTCGAGAGCAAATGGGGCAAGGGCACCTGGGATGCGCTCGCCGCGCTTTAGGGCGTTGCTCGCTTAGGCTCTCAACGCGTCATTCCGGCTCTCAGCTTCGCCGCGGCCGGAATGACGGCGGCCTGGCCATGTGAATCAAGGAAGCCGATGGTCTCCGTGAAATCCCTCGCCGCATTGGCGGACCGGCTGGTGTACTGGGCCGCTGTCGTGCTGCTGCTCTCGCTGCTTACTGTGGTGGTGCTTGGCGTATTCTTCCGCCAGATCAACCAGCCGCTCGCCTGGTCGGACGAACTGGCGCAGTACCTGCTGGTCTGGACCGGCTTCGTCGGCTGGATCATCGCGGGGCGGCGGCGTTCGCATATCCGCATCATGGTCTTCGCCGAGAAGCTGCCCCGTCCGGCGCAAGCGGCCTTGGAGATCGCGACGCAAGTTGCGGTGATCATCTTCGCCGGGGTCCTGCTGCGCTATTCCTGGGCGCTGATCGAGCGGACCTGGGACGTGGAATCGATCGCGCTGCCGATCTCATCCGCCGCGCTCTACATCGTCATGCCCTTCGCGGCGCTGGCGCTGATCCTGCAGGCGCTGGCGGAGGTCGGCGACGTGCTCGCCGGGCGCAAGGTCGCGGTCGCGGAGCCGGGAGCGCAGGCGCTATGACCACGCTGATGCTGCAGATCCTGCCGGTCTGGTTCCTGGCGCTGATGATCGGCGTGCCGCTCTTCGTCTCGATGGGGCTGGCGGCCATCGCCTTCGCCTTCCTCGGTGGCTTCCCGCTCGGCATCGTGCCGCAGAAGATCGCGCAATCCGCCAATTCCTTCCCGCTGCTGGCGGCACCGCTGTTCATCCTGATGGGCAACATCATGAACTCGGCGGGGATCACCGACCGAATCTTCGGTTTCGCCACGGCCTGCGTCGGCTTCATGCGCGGCGGGCTCTGCCACGCCAATATCCTCGCCAGCGTGATCTTCGCGGGCATGTCAGGCTCGGCTGTCGCCGATGCCGGCGGCGTCGGCACGCTCGAGATCAAGGCGATGCAGGACGAGGGCTACGATGCCGAGACGGCCGCCGCGATCACGGCTGCCTCCGCGACGATCGGGCCGATCATCCCGCCTTCGCTGCCGATGGTGATCTATGGCGTCACCGCCGACGTCTCGATCGGCGGGCTGTTCATCGCCGGCATCATTCCGGGCCTCCTGATGGCCGGCGCGCTGATGGCGATGGTCGTCTACATTGCCCGGAAGCGCGACCTGCCGCGCCATCCGTTTCCGGGCGCGCGCCAGCTCTGGGTCGCCTACAAGGAGGCACATTGGGCGCTGATGACGCCGGTCATCCTGTTCGGCGGCATGATGGGCGGCATCTTCACGCCGACCGAGGCGGCGGCGGTCGCGACCGCCTATGCGCTGGTGCTAGGCCTCTTCGTCTATCGCAGCTTCACGCTGAAGAGCCTGCCGGAGCTCGTGGTCCAGACGGTCGAGACCACCGGCGTCGTGCTGGCGCTGGTGATGGCGGCGGCGGCGCTCGGCTGGTGCCTGTCGATCTCGCGCATTCCGCAAGTGGTCGGGCCGGCTCTCGTCGAATTCGCCGGCAGCCCGATCGTCTACCTGCTCATCGTCAACCTCCTGCTGCTCTTTGTCGGCTGCTTCATGGAGGCGCTGGCGGCGATGCTGATCCTGATCCCGATCCTGACGCCGGCGGCGGCGCAGTTCGGCATCGATCCGATCCAGTTCGGGCTGATCTTCGTGCTCAACCTGATGATCGGCACGATCACACCGCCGGTTGGGGTGGTGCTGTTCGTGACGTCGAAGGTCGCGAACATCTCCTTCGAGGCGATGTCGCGAGCGATTCTGCCCTGGCTTGCGCCGCTTGTCGCCGTGCTGATCGCGATCACGCTCTGGCCGCCGCTGACGACCTGGCTGCCGCAATTGATCATGGGGCGCTGAGAGTGTTCGCTCGGGTACTGTTGGCGCGGGGGCGTTCCTCGTTTACCGCCCCTCCGGCTCGCCGCCATTGTCGAGGTAGCGGCTCACGGGAATGACGATCTCCTCGTCCAGCGTGCCGATCGCCGCCTCGTCCTTGTCCTTGTAGGGTACCAGTCGCAGGACGTGGCGGATGGCGTTCAGCCGGGCGCGAAGCTTGTCGTTGCTGCGCACGACATACCAGGGCGCGGCTTCGGTCGAGGTGCGCGAGAGCATCTCGTCGAAGGCGCGGGAATAGTCGTCGAAGCGCGGGATCGACTCGAAATCGATCGGCGAGAGCTTCCAGCGCTTGAGCGGGTCGTACCAGCGGGCGTGCAGGCGCGTCATCTGCATCTCGCGCCCGATCGTCAGGAAGAGCTTGATCAGGCGGACGCCGTCGCGGGCGAGCATGCCCTCGAAGGCGGGCGCCTCGTCAAGGAAATGCTCGGTTTCCTCCGGCTTGCAGAAGCCCATGACGCGCTCGACGCCGGCACGATTGTACCAGGAGCGGTCGAAGAACACGATTTCGCCGGCTGTCGGCATCTGCGCGGCATAGCGCTGGAAATACCATTGACCCCTCTCGGTATCGGAGGGTTTCGACAGGGCGACGATGCGGGCCTGGCGCGGATTGAGATGCTGGGTGAAGCGGGCAATGGTGCCGCCCTTGCCGGCGCCATCGCGCCCCTCGAAGACGATGACGATGCGCTCGCCATGCTTGGCGGCCCAGCGCATCAGCTTCTGCAGTTCGATCTGCAGCGGCTCCATCTCGCGGTCGTAGCGCTTGCGCTTCATCCGCTTGCCGTAGGGGTAGTTACCACTGTGGTAGGCGGCGTCGACGATGGCTTCCGGCAGGCTGTCGGCCTCGATGTCGAAGCCTTTCACCTTGCGGGATTTGGTGCGGGCCTTGGCCGGCCGGGCGTGATCATCCGACGGCACGACGATGGGTTCCTTGACGTCCGAGCCTGAGAACTTCTTGGCCATCATGATATCTCCGCTTCGGCAGCAGCCTAGCCGGCTAGGCCGCGGAAGGGAATTGACGCCCGCCGCGCTTCCGCTCAGGAAGAGGCCCCGTCGGCATCCGCCGTCTGTCTCCGGGCTTTCCATGGTCGACCTATCCGCTTCCAATGCCGCGCTGGTGCGGGACGTGATCGAGGCGTCCGGCGCGCCGGCCGTTCTGCTCGACGGCCAGGGCGTGGCGCAGGCGCTGAGCCCGGCCATGCAGGCGCTGATCCCGGGCGTTGCCGTCGGGAAGCTTCTCGCGCTGGTGCTGCGCGACCCCGATCTCAACGATGCGATCGAGCAGGTCGCGGTCGAAGGCGGGCGCAAGACCGTCGAGCTCGTCGAGCGTGTGCCGGTCGAGCGCACCTTCCGCATCCATATCGCCGCGCTGAAAGACAGCGGCCTGCGCCATGCGACGCTGCTGACCTTCCAGGACCTGAGCGAGCAGCGCGTGATCGAGCGCATGCGCGTCGATTTCGTCGCCAATGCCAGCCATGAACTGCGCACGCCACTGGCCTCGCTGCTCGGCTTCGTCGAAACCCTGCAAGGGCCGGCGCGCAACGACGAGCGGGCGCGCGAGCGCTTCCTCGGCATCATGCGCGAGCAGGGCCTGCGCATGGCGCGGCTCGTCGACGACCTGCTCTCGCTGTCGCGGATCGAGCAACGCGCCCATGTCGCGCCGGATACTCCGGTCGACCTTGCCGGCATCGCCCGCGAGATCGTGGACTCGCTGACGCTGATGGCCAGGGAGCGCGATGTCACATTGGCGCTGAAGACGCCGCGCGAGGCCTTGCAGGTGCCGGGCGACCGCGACGAATTGCTGCGCCTGATGGAGAACCTCGTCGAGAACGCGATCAAATACGGCAAGCCCGGCGGCGAGGTCGCGATCACCGTCGAGACCGGCGAGGGCGAGGCCAGCTTCAGCGTGCGCGACGACGGGCCGGGCATCGCGCCGGAGCATCTGCCGCGCCTGACGGAGCGTTTCTACCGGGTCGACACCGCCGCGAGCCGCGAAGCCGGCGGCACGGGCCTGGGTCTCGCCATCGTGAAGCATATCGTGCTGCGCCATCGCGGGCGCCTGACGATCGAGAGCAAGCCGGGCGAGGGCGCGACCTTCAAGGCGATCCTGCCACGCTTCGAGGCCGGGCGAGCCCACGGCTAGACGGTGCATGCGGGCATCTATGACAGCTTTCATGACGGATTGTCATTTGGCTGTCATACAGAGGGTGTTCTGACAGGGCCGCTGCATATAGCGACCAGATGAGGACATCTCACATGCGCAAGATTCTCGTTCTCGCGGCCGTTGCCGCCGGGATCGCCGGTTCCGCCCAGGCTGCCGACATCACCGGCGCCGGCGCGACCTTCCCCTTCCCGATCTATTCGAAGTGGGCCGAGGCCTACAAGAAGGAGACCGGCACCGGCCTGAACTACCAGTCGATCGGCTCGGGTGGCGGCATCCGCCAGATCAAGGCCAAGACCGTCGCCTTCGGCGCCACCGACGCCCCGCTCAAGGGCGAGGACCTGACCAAGGATGGCCTGATCCAGTTCCCGACCGTGATGGGCGGCGTCGTGCCGGCCGTGAACATCGCCGGCGTCGAGCCGGGCAAGCTCAAGCTCTCGGGCGAACTCATCGCCCAGATCTATCTGGGCGACATCAAGAAGTGGAACGATGCCAAGATCGTTGCGCTGAACCCGGGCGTCACCCTGCCGGACGCGAACATCAACCCGGTCTACCGTTCGGACGGCTCGGGCACGACCTTCGTGTTCACCGACTATCTCGCCAAGGTCTCGGCTGACTGGAAGTCGAAGATCGGCGCCAACCAGTCGGTCCAGTGGCCGGTCGGCATCGGCGGCAAGGGCAACGAGGGCGTTTCGGCCTCGGTCAAGCAGGTCGCCAACTCGATCGGCTATGTCGAGTATGCCTATGCCAAGCAGAACAAGCTCTCCCACGCCCTGGTGAAGAATGCCGACGGCAACTTCCCGGCGCCGGAAGAGAAGGCCTTCCAGGCCGCGGCCGCCAACGCCAACTGGAACGAGCAGCCGGGCTTCGGCATCTCGCTGAACAACCAGAAGGGCGCGGATGCCTGGCCGATCACCTCGGCGACCTTCATCCTGGTCTATGCCAAGCCGGAGAAGCCGGAAGAGACGCAGGCCGCGCTGAAGTTCTTCGACTGGGCCTACAAGTCCGGCGACAAGCTCGCCAGCGAGCTCGACTACGTCGCCCTGCCGGCGAATGTGAAGGATCAGGTCCGCAATGCCTGGAAGGGCGTGACCGATCCGGCCGGCAAGCCGATCTTCTGATCGCTGCGATCGAACAGGCGAGGCGGGTTTCGACCCGCCTCGCCGCACTCTTCAAGCCCTCATCCTGAGGAGCCCCCTCGGGATGCTCTTCAGGATGAGGGCTGGGATCGGGCGGGTCTTCCGACGATCCCGGCAACGCCACCGGAGCCTCCGCGGATGACCGCAGCAACCGACATGACGAGCATTCCCGGCGCGACGCCGATCGTGCGGAAAACGCCGAAGGCCGGGTTCGACCTGTTCTTCCGCAATGCCAGCTTCGGCGCGGCCCTGCTGGTGCTGGTGCTGCTCGCCGGCATCATGATCTCGATGATCATCGGCGGCTGGCCGGCCTTCCGCGAATTCGGCCTCGGCTTCCTCACCTCCAGCGTCTGGGACACGCAGAACGAGCAGTACGGCGCCTGGCCGGCGATCGTGGGCACGCTCTCGACGGCGCTGATCGCGCTGGTGATCGGGGTGCCGCTCTCGCTTGGCATCGCGGTCTACCTGACGCAGCTCGCGCCGGCCTGGTTCAAAAGGCCTGTCTCGACCGCGATCGAGCTGCTCGCCGCCGTGCCCTCGATCATCTACGGCATGTGGGGCCTGTTCGTCTTCGTGCCGCTCTTCGCGGCCTATGTGCAGATCCCGCTCTCGAATATCGTCGAGGGCATGCCGATCGTCGGCACGGTGCTTTACTCGCGCTCGCCCTCGGGCCTCGGCATCTTCACCGCCGGCATCATCCTCGCCTTCATGATCGTGCCGTTCATCGCCTCGATCACCCGCGACATGCTGGAGCAGATCCCCTCGGTGCTGCGCGAGAGCGCCTATGGCATCGGCGCGACGACCTGGGAGGTCGTGCGCCATGTGCTGGTGCCGCAGGCTGGCGTCTCGATCATCGGCGCGATCATGCTGGGGCTCGGCCGCGCGCTCGGCGAGACCATGGCCGTTACCTTCGTCGTCGGCAACGCCAACCGGCTCTCGGCCTCGATCCTCGATCCCGGCTCGACCATCGCCTCGCGCATCGCCAACGAGTTCAACGAGGCGATGGGCCTGCAGCTCAACGCGCTGATCGCGCTCGGCTGCATCCTGTTCTTCGTCACCTTCGTCGTCCTCGTCATCGCGCGGCTGCTGGTCGCCCGCGTCAAGCGCTACTGAGGCTCAACCCCATGACCATGACGACCACACCTCGCGAACTGCCTCACCAGCCCTGGGGGCGCGTGCGTCAGTCGCGCCGTACCGCCGACCGGTTGATGAAGGTGATCGCCACCGGCTTCACCTTCACCGCCATCTTCGTTCTGTTCTGGATCCTCGGCATGCTCGTGGTGAAGGGCATCGGCGGCCTCTCGGTCGCGACCTTCACGGCGGTCACGCCCGGCCCCGGCACGGAAGGCGGCGGCATCGCCAACGCCATCGTCGGCTCCTTCGTGCTGACCTTCCTCGGCATCGCCATCGCCACGCCGATCGGCGTGCTCGCCGGGACCTGGCTCGCCGAATACGGTCGCAGCTCGAAGCTCGCCAACCTCATCCGCTTCAT
Source organism: Allobosea sp. GW821-FHT09G06 (assembly GCF_059416005.1). Classification (NCBI taxonomy): domain Bacteria; kingdom Pseudomonadati; phylum Pseudomonadota; class Alphaproteobacteria; order Hyphomicrobiales; family Alloboseaceae; genus Allobosea; species Allobosea sp. GW821-FHT09G06. Next base: position 1,075,148 of record NZ_JBWKOI010000001.1, read on the forward strand.
CAACGACATCCTGCTCTCGGCGCCGTCGATCCTGATCGGCCTGTTCGTCTACGTCATCCTGGTCGAGCCGTTCCGCGGCTATTCCGGCTGGGCCGGCGGCGTCGCGCTCGGCATTATCGCGATCCCGGTGATCGTGCGCACCACCGAGGACATGCTGAACCTCGTTCCCGGCCCGCTGCGTGAGGCGGGTGCGGCGCTCGGCGCGCCGCCTTCCGTCGTCATCACCTCGGTGACCTGGCGCGCGGCCAAGGCCGGCATGGTCACCGGTATCCTGCTGGCGCTCGCCCGCATCGCCGGCGAGACCGCGCCGCTGCTCTTCACCGCGCTCAACAACAATTTCTGGTTCTCGCCGACGCTGGTCGGCGGCGTCTCCAACCTGCCGGTGACGATCTACCAGTTCGCCTCCGCCCCTTACGAGAACTGGCAGCAGCTCGCCTGGGCCGGTTCGCTCATCATTACCGTCTCGATCCTCGTGCTCTCGATCGTTGCCCGGCGTATCGTCGCCGGCAGCAAGTGAGCCTGAAACCAACCCGGTCGCGACCGACCTTGAGGACCTAAGTCGATGCTTTCGACCCTTGAACTCTCCCCCCAGTCGCTCGATGCCGAGGCGCCCGTCCGGATCGCGGTGAAGAACCTCGATTTCTACTACGGCGAGCACAAGGCGCTGAAGAACATCAATCTCGACTTCCGCGATCGCCACGTCACGGCGCTGATCGGCCCGTCGGGCTGCGGCAAGTCGACCCTGCTGCGGATCTTCAACCGAATCTACTCGCTCTATCCGGAGCAGCGCGCGGAAGGGCAGATCATGCTCGACGGCCGCAACATCATCTCGAACGACGTCGACGTGAACGAGTTGCGCTCGCGCGTCGGCATGGTGTTCCAGAAGCCGACGCCGTTCCCGATGTCGATCTACGACAACGTCGCCTTCGGCATCCGCCTCTACGAGAAGCCGCCGAAGTCGGAGCTCGACGACCGCGTCGAGGGCGCCCTGCGCCGCGCCGCGCTTTGGGACGAGGTCAAGGACAAGCTGAAGAGCTCCGGCATGGGCCTCTCCGGCGGCCAGCAGCAGCGCCTGTGCATCGCGCGCACCATCGCGCAGAAGCCGGAAGTGATCCTGTTCGACGAGCCGACCTCGGCGCTCGACCCGATCTCGACCGGCAAGATCGAGGACCTGCTGGAGCAGCTGAAGAGCGATTTCACCATCGCCATCGTCACGCACAACATGCAGCAGGCGGCGCGCATCTCGCAGTACACGGCCTTCATGTATCTAGGCGAGGTCATCGAGTTCGCGCCGACCAACACGATCTTCATGAATCCCGCCAAGAAGCAGACCCAGGACTACGTCACCGGCCGTTTCGGCTAAGCGGCGACGAGGAGGACACCCCTATGACCGACCACATCGTCCGCTCCTACGACACCGACCTTGAAGGCATCCGCCGCAGCCTCGCCGAAATGGGCGGCATGGCCGAGCGCATGCTGGGCGATTCCACGGTGGCGCTCGTTCGCCGCGATACCGCGCTCGCCCAGAAGATCATCTCGGCCGACCAGCGCCTCGACAATCTCCAGCGCGAGGTCGAGGAGAAGGCCGTGCTCACCATCGCCCGGCGCCAGCCGCTGGCGCAGGACCTGCGCGAGCTGATCTCGGCGATCCGCCTCGCCTCCGACATCGAGCGGGTCGGCGATCTCGCCAAGAACATCGCCAAGCGCGCCGTCGCGATCGCCGGGCAGTTCCAGCCGCCGCATCGCGCGGTGGTCGGCCTCGAGCATATCAGCCGCCTCGTGCAGGCCCAGCTCAAGGACGTGCTCGACGCCTATGCCGCGACCAACGAGCAGAAGGCGCTCGAGGTCTGGAAGCGCGATGACGAGATCGACGCGCTCTACACCTCGCTGTTCCGCGAACTCCTGACCTATATGATGGAGGATCCGCGCAACATCACCTTCTGCACGCATCTCCTGTTCTGCGCCAAGAACATCGAGCGCATCGGCGACCACACCACCAATATCGCCGAGACCATCCATTACCTCGTCACCGGCGATTCCCTCGATGCGAACCGCCCCAAGCTCGACACGACCAATATCGAGGTCGAAGCGGTGACGGGAAACTGAGGTCAAAGCCGACATGGCCGCACGCATCCTGATCGTCGAGGACGAGGAGCCGCTCACCCTGCTGCTGCGCTACAACCTCGAAGCCGAGGGCTTCGAGGTCGATAGCGTCGCGCGCGGGGACGATGCGGAATTGCATCTTCGCGATCACACGCCCGATCTCGTCCTGCTCGACTGGATGCTGCCGGGCCTGTCCGGCATCGAGCTTTGCCGGCGCCTGCGCTCGCGCCGCGACACCGAGCGCGTGCCGATCATCATGCTGACGGCGCGCGGCGAGGAGACCGAGCGCGTGCGTGGCCTTGCGACCGGCGCCGACGATTACGTCGTGAAGCCGTTCTCGCTGCCGGAGCTGATCGCGCGCATCCAGGCGCTGTTGCGCAGGGCGAAGCCCGGCCATGTCGCGGGGCTGCTGGCGGCCGGCGATCTCGAACTCGACCGCACGACGCGGCGCGTCCGCCGCGCGGGCAGCGAACTCCATCTCGGCCCGACCGAGTTCCGCCTGCTGGAATTCCTGATGCAGGCGCCGGGCCGGGTCTATTCCCGTGCCCAGCTGCTCGATGCCGTCTGGGGCCGCGACGTCTATATCGACGAGCGCACGGTCGATGTTCATGTCGGGCGGCTGCGCAAGGCGATCACGCCGGGCGATGCGAAGGATCCGCTGCGCACGGTGCGCGGTGCCGGCTATGCCTTCGACGAGACCTTCGCGCGCGGCGGTGCCGCGTAAGCCTCAGGCGTCGGGGCCGCCCTCGATATCGCCGGCCCATGCCAGCGCCTTGTCATAGTCCTCGGGCTTGAAGGCGCGGACCTTGACGAAGGGGATCGCCGGATCGAGCAGATCGATGAAGCCGGCGAGCCAGCCCTTGTTCGTGATCACCGCCTCTTTCGGAAAGCGCCTGAGTTCCCAGAGCTTGCCGATGCTGTAGCGCGCGTCCTTCCAGGCGGCGGTGAGCGTCAGGTCGGTAAAGTCGGAGAGATCGACAAGCACGCCGATCTTCTCGTGGCGAGCGAGCTTCGTGTCGATATCGGCCATGATCGCGTCGACATCCTCCCCGGTCAGCGTCTGCATCAGACGATAGGCTGCGACATGATCCGGCGCGGGCAGAATGGTCAGCATGGCTCCTCCTTGCCAACGACAACGCACGGAGGAAGAGGAGGTTTCGCCAGCCGGTCAGGCGGGTTGGACAGGTGCTCGCGTGGCGGCGTCGAACTGGGCGGCTTCTGATTTCAGCCAGGCGATGAAGGCGTCGAGCCCGGGGCGCGGCGGCTGGTCGAGCGGGCGCGTCAGCCAGCAGCCGATCGCGCTGGTGAAGCCGAGGCCCAGCGGATTGACCAGCGCACCCGAAGCCAGCTCGTCGGCGACATAGCAGCGTGGCGCCAGCGCGAAGCCCAAGCCGGCGACGGCGGCGCTGGTGATCACCGAATAATAGCCGTAGCGCACGGTGTGCTCGGGCACCGCGCCGCGCAGGTCATGCGCCTCGGTGAACTCGGCCCAGAAGGTCGGCATCTGGTAATGCTGGAGCAGGGTCGCCTTCTGGATGTCGGCGGCGCGGCGGAAGCCGCCCATGCGCTCGATCAGGCTGGGCGCGGCGACCAGCGCGACATCGCGGCCGAAGAGATAATGCGCCTCCTTGCCGGGCCAGGGCTCGACCCCATGGGCGATCTCGATATCCGGCTCCTCGGTCTCGCTCTCGCTGACATAGTTGGTGAACTGCACGTCGACGCCGGGATGGGCCTCGGCAAACGCAGGGAAGCGCGCCATCAGCCAGCGCTCACCGGCGATCGCGACCATATGCAGGCGGATCGGCCGGGCGATGGCGTTGCGCTCCACCAGACGCCGCGCGCCGCGCTCCATCTGCTCCAGCGCAGCCTCGGCATAGGGCAGGTAGATCGCGCCGGCCTCGGTGAGCTTGAGTCCGAGCGGGCTGCGGTCGAACAGCACGGCGCCGAGATGGTGCTCCAGCGAAAGGATCTGCTTGGAGACCGCGCTCTGGGTCAGGTTGACCGACTGGGCGGCACGCGCGGTCGAGCCCAGCCTCGCGACGGTGGCGAAGGCCCTGAGCGCGGTCGATGACGGAGGGGGCCGGCCGGCCGCCATGGGGTATTCCTTTTTGGACTATCGTGGCGGAGATCGTTTCGTTTGCCGGTGTCTCGGTCAAGAGGCCATTCTTCCCGCAGGGGAGAACGACATCATGAACCAGACGACCCGTCTCTGGGGCGGCCGCTTCCGCAAGCAGCCGGACCCGCGCCTGATGAAGCTGTCGAGTGCGGCCGGCGAGCATGCCCGGCTGGTGCCGCAGGATGTTGCGGGCGGCAAGGCCCATGCGGCCGAGCTCGGGCGCGCCGGCCTGCTGACGGCCCAGGAATTCGAGACCATCCTGGCTGCGCTCGACGGGATCGCCCGCGACACGGTCGAGGGGCGGATCGCGCCGGGGCCGGACGACGAGGACGTTCATACCTTCATCGAGCGCATCCTGACCGAGCGCATCGGCCCGACCGGGGCGAAGCTCCGCGCCGGGCGCTCCCGCAACGACCAGGCCGCGAACAATCTCAAGCTCTACCTGCGGGGGAAGTCGCGCACGCTCGCCGGGATGCTGGCGGAGCTGCTCACCGCGATCGCCGACCAGGCCGAAGAGCATGCGGCCTCGGTCTGCCCCGGCTTCACCCATCTCCAGAGCGCCCAGCCCGTCACCTTCGGCCATTGGCTGATGGCGCATGGCCAGGTGCTGATGCGCGACGCCTCGCGCCTGACCGATTGGGAAAAGCGCTCGGGCCAGTCCCCGCTGGGGGCGGCGGCGCTCGCAGGCTCGGCGATCACGTTGAACCCGGAACTCAGCGCCCAGGCGCTCGGCTATGACGGGCCGTTCGAGAATTCGGTCGATGCGGTCGGCGCGCGCGACCATGTCGCGGAATTCCTGTTCGTCGCGGCGATGCTGGCGACGAACCTGTCGCGGCTCGCCGAGGAGGTGACGCTGTGGACCTCCCGGCAATTCGCCTGGGTGACGCTGGACGACGCCTTCGCGACGGGCTCCTCGATCATGCCGCAGAAGAAGAACCCGGATATCGCCGAAATCTCGCGCGGCCGGGCGGCGCGGCTGGCCGGTGACCTCGTGACCATGCTTGGTGCGCTGAAGGGGCTGCCGCTGTCCTATAATCGCGACCTCGCCGAGGACAAGCGCACGGGTTTCGACGCCGTCGACGTGCTGGAGGAGGTGCTGCCCGCCTTCGCCGGCCTGATCGCCAGCATGAGCGCCGACCCCGCGATCATGCGGGCGCAGGCCGGCTCCGGCTTCGCGCTGGCGACCGAGGTGGCGGATCATCTGGCGCGCCAGGGCGTGCCCTTCGCCGAGGCGCATGAGATCACCGGTGCGCTGGTGCGCTATTGCGAGGAGATGGGCCGCGAGCTTGAATCGCTCGATGCCGTCGATCTGCGCGCCGTCGATCCCCGGCTCGACGCCGGCGTGCTCGACCAATTGACGCTCGATGCCGCGGTCGCCGCGCGCAGCGGCCGTGGCGGCACGGCGCCGGAGCGGGTGCGCGAGCAGATCGCGCGCTTCCGCGGCAAGCTCGCCGATCTCGAAACCTGGAGCCGGGAGGGCGGGCGATGAGCGACGCGACATCTTCGATCAGCAGCCGCGATCTCGCGGCGGTCTCGCAGCTCAGGATCGTGCCGCGGCGCTTCTACGGGCGCTGGTTCGCTTCCGCCGTCATCCTCGCGATCCTCGCCTGGATCGTGATGGCCTTCGTCGAGGGCGACATCGCCTGGCCGGTGGTGCGGCAGTTCTTCACGGCGCCGGCGATCATTGCGGGCCTCGGCAACACGCTGATCATGACGGCTTGCGCGATGACACTCGGCATCGTGCTCGGGGTCGTCTTCGCGATCATGTACATGTCGCCCAACCCGGTGCTGCGCAGCGTCGCGCTGTTCTACATCTGGTTCTTCCGCGGCACGCCGCTGCTGCTCCAGCTCCTGATCTGGTTCAACCTGGCGCTGGTCTTTCCGACCATCGGCATTCCCGGCCTGTTCTCCTGGCGCACGATCGACATCATCGGGCCGTTCATGGCGACGCTGCTCGGGCTCGGCATGAACCAGGGCGCCTATACCGCCGAGGTGGTGCGCGGCGGCATCCTCTCCGTCGATACCGGGCAGACCGAGGCCGCCAAGTCGATCGGCATGACGCGGCTGACGACGCTGCGCCGAATCGTGCTGCCGCAGGCGATGCGCGTCATCATCCCGCCGGTCGGCAACGAGGTGATCAGCATGGTCAAGCTGACCTCGGTCGCCAGCGTGATCCAGTATGCCGAGATCCTGCGCAACGCGCAGACCATCTACTACGCCAATGCGCGCGTCATCGAGTTGCTGATCGTCGCGGCCGGCTGGTACCTGCTCGTGGTCACGATCTTGCAGGTCGGACAGTATTTCCTCGAACGCCATTTCTCGAAGGGGCGGGGAGGGCGGCGCGTCAAACGCGCGGCGGTGCAGGAGGACGCGGCATGAGCGCGGTCGAGACCCAGGCCAAGGCCGACAGCGCGATCGTCACGATCGCCAATGTCAGCAAGCTCTTCGGCGACCTGAAGGCGCTGAACAACGTCTCGCTCTCGATCGAGCCCGGCACGGTGCAATGTATCATCGGGCCGTCGGGCTCGGGCAAGTCGACGCTGCTGCGCTGCATCAACCAGCTCGAGAAGATCGACCAGGGCGCGATCCGCGTCGATGGCGAGCTGATTGGCTATCGCCGCGTCGGCGACGAATTGCACGAATTGACCGATGTCGAGATCGCACGCCAGCGCCTCGCCACCGGCATGGTGTTCCAGCGCTTCAACCTGTTCAACCACATGACGGCGCTGCAGAACATCATCGAGGGGCCGCTGACCGTGCTGAAGCAGCCGCGCAAGCAGATCATCGCCGAGGCGATGGCGCTGCTGGAGCGCGTCGGCCTCGCCGAGAAGCGCGATTCCTATCCGAGCGAATTGTCGGGCGGGCAGCAGCAGCGTGTCGCCATCGCCCGGGCGCTGGCGATGAAGCCGAAGCTGATGCTGTTCGACGAGCCGACCTCGGCACTCGATCCGGAGCTCGTCGGCGAGGTGCTCAACGTGATGCGCGATCTCGCGGCGTCCGGGATGACGATGATCGTGGTTACTCACGAGCTCGGTTTCGCGCGTGAGGTCGCGGGCGATGTCGTCTTCATGGACAAGGGCGAGATCGTCGAGCAGGGCCCGCCGCAGACCGTGCTCGTCTCGCCCAGCCAGGCGCGCACGCGCGACTTCATCGCAGCCGTCCTGAAGTGACGGCAACTGCATTCATTCAAGAGAGGGAGAGACCACATGCTTCGTTTGACCATCGCCGCCGCGCTGCTCGCCGGCACCGCGCTCGCCGCGCAGGCCCAGGCCCTGCCTGAGCGCGTCAAGACCGCCGGCAAGATCGTGATCGCGACCCAGCCGAACTATCCGCCGATCGCCTTCAAGGATGTCGCCACCAACCAGCTCGCCGGCTTCGACATCGAGCTGGGCGAGGCCATCGCCAAGGAGCTCGGCGTCAAGGTCGAGTGGCAGGAGACCGCCTTCGCCCAGATGCTGCCCTCGCTGCAGACCGGCCGCGTCGATGCCGTCATGGCGGGCATGAGCGACCTGCCGGCCCGGCGCGAGACCGCCGATTTCATCGACTACATGGATTCCGGCGCGCAGTTCTACACGGTCACCGCCTTCAAGGACACGATCAAGACCCCCGAGGACCTCTGCGGCAAGAGCGTCGGCGCCAGCCGCTCGACCAACTGGCCGCGTCAGATCGGCGAGTGGAGCGAGGCGAACTGCGTCGCCAAGGGCAAGCCGGCGATCAACGTGGTCGGCACCGAGGGTTCGGTCGACGCCCGCACGCAGCTTAAGACGCAGCGCCTGCAGGGCGGCGTCCAGGGTAGCGAGACGATGAGCCATTTCCAGAAGCTGGAGCCGAACACCTATATCCCGCTCGGCAAGCCCTTCACCCATTCGCTGGCCGGCATCCCCTTCGCCAAGACGGCGGAAGGCACGCAGCTGCGCGACGCGGTCAAGGGCGCGCTCGACCGGCTCCAGGCCAACGGCACCTATGACAAGCTGATCGAGAAGTACGGCCTCGCCAACAACGCGGTGAAGCCGGTCACCATCAACCAGGGCAAGTGAGCCCGGCCTGAGCATCTGCACGTCATGCTCGGGCTCGACCCGAGCATCTCGGAAACCAGCGCTCTTTGGTCATGAGATTCTCGGGTCGACGCGATGCGTCGCCCGAGAATGACGTTCCTCCCCGGAAACATCCCGGCGGGCTTGCCGGGGCGGCTGCGCTGCCGTAACCCGGTCAGGTCTCATCCGGATCGCCAGCGCCCGCCGTCATGTCAGCCTCGATCACCGACCGTTACGCCGCCCTGGTCGAGGCGGGCGCCATCGAGCGCGATCCCGCGCAGGTCGCGGTGGTCAGGAAGCTCCAGGCCCTGACCGAGACGCTCGCCGCCCGCCGGCTCGCCCGCAAGGGCAGCGCGCTCGGCTGGCTCTTCGGCCGCAAGCCCGACACGGCGGCGGCGCCGAAGGGTCTTTATGTCTGGGGCTCGGTCGGCCGCGGCAAGACCATGCTGATGGACATGTTCTTCGAGGCGGCGCCGGTGAAGCGCAAGCGCCGCGTGCATTTCCACGAGTTCCTGGCCGACGTCCATGGCCGCATCAACGCCTATCGCCAGAAGATCAAAAGCGGCGAGGTCAAGGATTCCGACCCGATCGCGCCGGTCGCGGCGGACCTCGCGGACGAGGCCTATCTGCTCTGCTTCGACGAATTCACCGTCACCGATATCGCCGATGCGATGATCCTGGGCCGGCTGTTCACGGCGCTGTTCGCGGCCGGCGTCGTCGTGGTCGCGACCTCGAATGTCGAGCCGTCGCGGCTCTATGAGGGCGGGCTCAACCGGGCTTTGTTCCTGCCCTTCATCGAGTTGCTGCAGACCAAGGTCGAGGTCCTCAAGCTCGATGCGCGCACCGATTTCCGGCTGGAGAAGCTCGGCGGCGCGCCGGTCTATCATGTCCCGGCCGACGAGAAGGCGAGGGCCGCGCTCGATACAGCCTTCAAAGCCCTGTCGGGCAAGGCGCAGGGGCAGCGCATGGTGCTCACCGTGCAGGGGCATGACCTCGTCCTGCCGGAGGCGGCCGGCAGCGTCGCGCGGGCAGGCTTCGCCGATCTCTGCGCGCAGGCCTATGGCGCCTCCGACTACATCGCGCTGGCGCAGCGCTTCCACACGCTGGTGCTCGACGACATCCCGATCCTCGATTTCGACCGGCGCAACGAGGCCAAGCGCTTCATCATCCTGATCGATACGCTCTATGAGCATCATGTGAAGCTCGTCGCCTCGGCGGCGGCCGAGCCGCATGAGCTCTATCGCGCGAGCAAGGAGCGCGAGGCCTTCGAGTTCGACCGCACCGTCTCGCGCCTGATCGAGATGCGCTCCGAGGAGTATCTCGCGATGCCGCATGGTCGGCCGGATTCCGCGGCGAGCGGCGACACCACTGGCCTGGTCGAGACCTGACGATGCCGCAGCGCGAGCCGAGCGAGACCCGCATCCTCACGGTCGCCGGCGAGCATCTGCGCAAGTTCGGGCTGAAGCGCTTCACCGTCGTCGCCGTGGCGGAAGAGGCGGGCATGACCCATGCCAACGTCTATCGCTACTTCCCCTCCAAGGGCGCGCTGATCGACGCCGTCGTCGATGTCTGGCTGAAGGCGACGGAGCGCCGGCTCGCCGATGTCGCGGACGGGCCCGATCCTGCGGACGACAAGCTGGAGCGCCTGATCCTGGCGCTGGCCAAGGCCAATCGCGACCTCTTGACCGAGGAGCCGCATCTCTTCGCGGCCTTGTCGCTGGCGGTGGCCAAGCGGCACGCGATCAGCCGGCGCAACCGGACCCGCGTGCGTGCCCTGTTCGAGCGCGTGGTCGACGAGGGCATGGCGACCGGCGTGTTCGAGCCACGCGACCGCGACCGGGCGATCGCCTTCGTGATCGATGCCACCAACCGCTTCATCCATCCGGCCTCGCTGGCGCTGGAGGCGGATGTGCCGCAGGCTTCGGTCGATACGCGGCTCTCGACCCTGATCCGGGTGATCCTGCGGGTGCTCGGCAGCGGGATCGTGTGAATAATCTGGTGACCAATTACAATTTCTGTAAATTGTAATTGCCTGATTTCGTTCCTCTTGGAACCGAGTGCGGTTGTGGCTCCCTTCTAAGCTATTGAAAAATATAAGCCGCTCTCGCGCGGTGTCGCGCGAGGCGCCCGATGCCCGAGAAAAGCCGCTTTTGCGGCGAGGGTTGCGGCAAAAGGCCGGTTTGGGCCAAAGGAACGCACGGTTTGGCCGGGTCCCCGGCCTGTCGCAGCGCCAAGGCATTTTGAATGTCGAAGCCGGCAGTGGCCGGATCGATGGTAGCGCCAGAAACAAAGGACTAGGCAATGGCCCGTAAGAAGATCGCCCTCATCGGCTCCGGCCAGATCGGCGGCACGCTCGCTCACCTCGCCGGCCTCAAGGAACTGGGCGATATCGTCCTGTTCGACATCGCCGAGGGCATTCCGCAGGGCAAGGGCCTGGACATCGCCGAGTCCGCTCCGGTGGACGGCTTCGACGCCGGCTACAAGGGCACGAACTCCTACGAGGACATCAAGGGCGCCGACGTGATCATCGTCACCGCCGGCGTGCCGCGTAAGCCCGGCATGAGCCGCGACGACCTGATCGGCATCAACCTCAAGGTGATGAAGTCGGTCGGCGAGGGCATCAAGCAGTATGCCCCGAAGGCCTTCGTGATCTGCATCACCAACCCGCTCGACGCGATGGTCTGGGCGCTCCAGAAGTTCTCGGGCCTGAAGCCGAACATGATCTGCGGCATGGCCGGCGTGCTCGATAGCGCCCGCTTCCGCCACTTCCTCGCCGAGGAGTTCCAGGTCTCGGTCAAGGACGTCTCGGCCTTCGTGCTCGGCGGCCATGGCGACGACATGGTGCCGCTGGTCCGCTATTCGGGCGTCGCCGGCATCCCGCTGCCGGACCTCGTCAAGATGAAGTGGACCACGCAGGAGAAGCTGGACGCCATCGTCGAGCGCACCCGCAAGGGCGGCGGCGAGATCGTCAACCTGCTCAAGACCGGCTCGGCCTTCTATGCCCCGGCGGCTTCCGCGATCGCGATGGCCGAGAGCTATCTCAAGGACCAGAAGCGCGTGCTGCCGGCCGCTGCGGCGCTCAAGGGCCAGTACGGCGTCAAGGACATGTTCGTCGGCGTGCCGGTCGTGATCGGCGCCAAGGGCGTCGAGCGCGTCGTCAAGATCCGCCTCAACGGCGCCGAGAAGGAGATGCTGGCGAAGTCGGTGGCTTCGGTGCAGGGCCTGATCGACGCCTGCAAGAACATCGACTCGTCACTCGCGTGATCTAGAGCGAGGGCGGCGGCGCGGAGACGCGCGGCCGCCCTTTCGTCAATTGTTGTCGCTGTCAGGGAAACCGAGCACATGAACATCCACGAATACCAGGGCAAAGCCATCCTCAAGGAATTCGGCGCGCCCGTTTCGGCCGGTTTCCCGGCACTGACGGTGGCGGAGGCGGTCGAGGCCGCCAAGAAGCTGCCGGGGCCGCTTTACGTCGTGAAGTCGCAGATCCACGCTGGCGGGCGCGGCAAGGGCAAGTTCAAGGAACTGCCGGCCGACGCCAAGGGCGGCGTTCGCCTCGCCAAGTCGGTGGCCGAGGTCGAGGCCCACGCCAAGGAGATGCTCGGCAACACGCTGGTCACGATCCAGACCGGCGAGACCGGCAAGCAGGTCAACCGCCTCTATATCGAGGACGGCTCGGACATCGAGAAGGAGTTCTACCTCTCGGCGCTGGTCGACCGCGAGACCTCGCGCATCGCCTTCGTCATCTCGACCGAAGGCGGCATGGACATCGAGGCCGTCGCCCATGACACGCCCGAGAAGATCGAGACCTTCTCGGTCGACCCGGCGACCGGCATCATGCCGCATCACGGCCGCGCCATGGCGCGCATCCTCGGCTTGCAGGGCGACCTCGCCAAGCAGGCCGGCACCGTGCTCGGCCAGATCTACAGCGCGTTCGTGGCCAAGGACATGGACATGCTGGAGATCAACCCGCTGATCGTGACCACCCAGGGCCAGCTCAAGTGCCTGGATGCCAAGGTCTCGTTCGACTCGAACTCGCTCTACCGTCACCCCGAGGTCGTTGCGCTGCGCGACACCACGGAAGAGGACGAGAAGGAGATCGAGGCCTCCAAGTACGACCTCGCCTATATCGCGCTCGACGGCACGATCGGCTGCATGGTCAACGGTGCCGGCCTCGCGATGGCGACGCTCGACATCATCCAGCTCTACGGTGAAAGCCCGGCGAACTTCCTCGACGTCGGCGGCGGCGCCAGCGAAGAGAAGGTGACGGCGGCGTTCAAGATCATCACCGCCGACCCGAAGGTGAAGGGCATCCTCGTCAACATCTTCGGCGGCATCATGAAGTGCGACGTCATCGCGCGTGGCGTCATCGCCGCGGTGAAGGCGGTCGGCCTTCAGGTTCCGCTGGTGGTGCGCCTCGAAGGCACGAATGTCGAGGAAGGCAAGCAGATCATCCGCGAGTCCGGCCTCAACGTCATTCCCGCCGACGACCTCGACGACGCCGCGCAGAAGATCGTCGCCGCGATCAAGAAGGCCTGAGGAGCATGTCGCCGGAACTCACCGCAGGCGGCGTTGCGCTGGGGCTGATCTCATACTTGATCGCTCGGCGATTGAGGTTGAGAGGGCATAGCCTTCTGGCGTTCTGGTTCCTGGGTGTTTTCCTGGCCGTTGCGATTGCAGTGGGCTTCCTTGTTTGGCTTTCGGGGCTTGCCGAGCCGCAAGGAGCCGGTCTGGCATTCTTCTTCGTGGGCGGGTCCATTCTGGCTTTGATGTTTCCGTGGACGTTGGGGATTGTCTGCGCCTCATTTGTTGAACGGCCGCCGCAGGTCTCTTGAGACTTCAATTAGTTAGGATCATTCATGTCCATCCTGATCGACAAGAACACCAAGGTCATCTGCCAGGGCTTCACCGGCAAGAACGGGACCTTCCATTCCGAGCAGGCGATCGCCTATGGCACGCAGATGGTCGGCGGCACCTCGCCGGGCAAGGGCGGCTCGCTCCATCTCGGCCTGCCCGTCTTCGACAGCGTGCATGAGGCCAAGGCCAAGACCGGCGCCACGGCGTCCGTCGTCTACGTGCCGCCTCCGGGCGCGGCCGATGCCATCTGCGAGGCGATCGACGCGGAGATTGCGCTCGTCATCTGCATCACCGAGGGCATCCCGGTGCTCGACATGGTTCGCGTCAAGCGTTCGCTGGTCGGCTCCAAGACCCGCCTGATCGGGCCGAACTGCCCCGGCGTCGTCACCGCCGGCCAGTCGAAGATCGGCATCATGCCGGCGAACATCTTCAAGCCGGGCAATGTCGGCATCGTCTCGCGCTCGGGCACGCTGACCTATGAGGCGGTGTTCCAGACCACGAACGAGGGCCTCGGCCAGACCACGGCCGTCGGCATCGGCGGCGACCCGGTCAAGGGCACCGAGTTCATCGACATGCTCGAGATGTTCCTGGCCGACGACAAGACCGAGTCGATCGTCATGATCGGCGAGATCGGCGGCTCGGCCGAAGAGGACGCGGCGCAGTTCATCAAGGACGAGGCGAAGCGCGGCCGCAAGAAGCCGATGGTCGGCTTCATCGCCGGCCGCACGGCTCCTCCCGGCCGCCGCATGGGCCATGCCGGCGCGATCATCTCGGGCGGCAAGGGCGGCGCCGAGGACAAGATCGCTGCGATGGAAGCGGCCGGAATCCGGGTCTCGCCCTCGCCGGCGCGCCTTGGAAAGACCTTGGTCGAAGTGTTGAAGGGCTGAGGCCCAGACGCCTCTTCAGGGCGCGTCATGGTCGGGCTTGACCCGGCCATCTCGCCCCGGAGGAGGCTACGGCAAAACGGCAAGAGATGCCCGGGTAAAGCCCGGGCATGACGGCAAGTTAAAAGGATGTCCGGGCAAGGGTTCGGACATGGCTTAAGCGGCGAAGGAAGGCAGGAGCATCATGGCTCGCCAGGACATCAACGAGGCTCTCGCGCAGACCGGCTTCCTCTATGGCGGCAACGCCGCCTATATCGAGGATCTCTATGCCCGCTACGAGGCCGATCCCAAGTCGGTCGACGAGCAGTGGCAGAGCTTCTTCGGCGCGCTGAAGGACGACAAGGAAGCCGTCCTGCAGAACGCCAAGGGCGCGTCCTGGAAGAAGCCGAACTGGCCGGTCGTCGCCAATGGCGAGCTGGTCTCGGCGCTGGACGGCAACTGGGCCGTCGTCGAGAAGGTGATCTCCGACAAGCTCGGCGCCAAGGCCAAGGCCGCCGGCACGGCGCTCTCCGCCGCCGACGTGCAGCAGGCGACCCGCGATTCCGTGCGCGCGATCATGCTGATCCGCGCCTACCGGATGCGCGGCCATCTCCATGCCAAGCTCGACCCGCTCGGCATCGAGAGCCGCACCGACCATGAGGAACTGTCGCCGGGCGCCTTCGGCTTCACCGACGCCGATCTCGACCGCAAGATCTTCATCGACAACGTGCTCGGCATGGAGTTCGCCACCATCCGCGAGATGGTCGCGGTGCTGCAGCGGACCTATTGCGGCACGGTCGGCATCGAATTCATGCACATCTCCGACGCCGAGCAGAAGGCCTGGCTGCAGGAGCGCATCGAGGGGCCGGACAAGGAAATCGCCTTCACCCGCGAGGGCAAGCGCGCGATCGTGAACAAGCTCGTCGAGGCCGAAGGCTTCGAGAAGTTCCTCGACCTCAAGTTCACCGGCACCAAGCGTTTCGGCCTGGACGGTGGCGAGGCGCTGGTTCCGGCGCTGGAGCAGATCATCAAGCGTGGCGGCGCGCTCGGCGTGCGCGACATCGTCTTCGGCATGGCCCATCGCGGCCGCCTCAACGTGCTGACCCAGGTGCTGGGCAAGCCGCATCGCGCGCTCTTCCACGAGTTCAAGGGCGGCTCCTTCGCGCCTGACGATGTCGAGGGCTCAGGCGACGTGAAGTACCATCTCGGTGCTTCGGCGGATCGCGAGTTCGACGGCAACAATGTCCACGTCTCGCTGACCGCCAACCCGTCGCATCTGGAGATCGTCGATCCCGTCGTGCTCGGCAAGGTGCGCGCCAAGCAGGACCAGTTCGGCGATATCGTCGAGCGCTCGAAGGTGCTGCCGCTGCTGATCCATGGCGACGCGGCTTTCGCCGGCCAGGGCGTCGTGGCGGAATGCCTGGGTCTCTCCGGGCTGAAGGGCCACCGCACCGGCGGCTCGCTGCATTTCATCATCAACAACCAGATCGGCTTCACCACCTATCCGCGCTATTCGCGCTCCTCGCCCTATCCGTCCGACGTGGCGAAGATGGTCGAGGCGCCGGTGTTCCATGTGAACGGCGACGATCCGGAGGCGGTGGTCTTCGCCGCCAAGGTCGCGATCGAGTTTCGGCAGAAGTTCCACAAGCCGGTCGTGATCGACATGTTCTGCTATCGCCGCTTCGGCCATAACGAAGGCGACGAGCCGGGCTTCACCCAGCCGCTGATGTACCGCAAGATCCGCGGCCACAAGTCGACGCTGGAACTCTATGGCGCGAAGCTGGAGGCCGAGGGCGTCATCGCCGCCGGCGAGCTCGACGAGATGCGCGCCGCCTGGAAGGCCAGGCTCGAGGTCGAGTTCGACGCGGGCCAGGCCTTCAAGCCGAACAAGGCGGACTGGCTCGACGGTCGCTGGGCCGGCATGAAGGCGATCCGCGCCGACGAGGACGATCCGCGCCGCGGCGCCACCGGCGTGCCGGCGGAGACGCTGAAGGAGATCACCGAGAAGATCACCGCCGTTCCGGCCGGCTTCAACGTCCACAAGACGATCCAGCGCTTCCTCGACAATCGCAAGAAGGCGGTCGAGGCCGGCGAGGGCATCGACTGGGCGACGGCTGAATCGCTGGCCTTCGGCTCGCTCCTGCTCGACGGCAATCCGGTCCGTCTCTCCGGCCAGGATTGCGAGCGCGGCACCTTCTCGCAGCGCCATTCGGTGCTGATCGACCAGGAGACGGAAGCCCGCCACACCTCGCTGAACCATATCCGCGAGGACCAGTCGCGCTACGAGGTCATCAACTCGATGCTCTCGGAGGAGGCCGTGCTCGGCTTCGAATACGGCTACACCCTGTCGGAGCCGAATGCGCTGACGATGTGGGAGGCGCAGTTCGGCGACTTCGCCAACGGTGCGCAAGTCGTGTTCGACCAGTTCATCTCGTCGGGCGAGCGCAAGTGGCTGCGCATGTCCGGCCTCGTCTGCCTGCTGCCGCATGGCTATGAGGGGCAGGGGCCGGAGCACTCCTCCGCCCGCCTGGAGCGCTTCCTGCAGATGTGCGCCGAGGACAACATGCAGGTGGCGAACTGCTCGACGCCTGCGAGCTATTTCCACATCCTGCGCCGCCAGCTGAAGCGCGACTTCCGCAAGCCGCTGATCCTGATGACGCCGAAGTCGTTGCTGCGCCACAAGCGCTGCATCTCCGACCTCGCCGACCTCGCCGAGGGCTCGACTTTCCACCGCGTGCTGGCCGACGATGCCGAGCGGGCTAAGTCGACCACCAAGCTGGTCAAGGACTCGAAGATCCGCCGCGTCGTGCTCTGCTCGGGCAAGGTCTATTTCGACCTGCTGGAGGAGCGCGAGAAGCGCGGCGTCGACGATGTCTACCTGATGCGCGTCGAGCAGCTCTATCCGTTCCCGCTGAAGACGCTGGCGCAGGAGCTGGCGCGCTTCAAGGGCGCCGACGTGGTGTGGTGCCAGGAGGAGCCGAAGAACATGGGCTCCTGGACCTTCGTCGAGCCCTATCTGGAATGGGTGCTCGGCCATGCCGGCTCGAAGTCGAAGCGTCCGCGCTATGTCGGCCGCCCGGCCTCGGCCGCGACCGCGACCGGCCTGATGTCCAAGCATCTCGCCCAGCTCAACGCCTTCCTCGACGAGGCCCTCGCGGCCTGACATCCTTCCCGGCGGCGCCTCCACGCGCTGCCGGATTTCATTGCCGCATCGGCGCCCTAGCCGGTGCCGAACCTGCCGCCAGAGAACGAGACAACAGAGGCCTGACATGGCGACCGAAATCCGCGTACCCACCCTCGGCGAATCCGTTTCCGAGGCCACCATCGGCAAGTGGTTCAAGAAGCCGGGCGATGCGGTGAAGGCCGACGAGCCCCTGGTCGAGCTCGAGACCGACAAGGTGACGCTGGAAGTGAACGCGCCGGCCGCCGGCGTGCTCGGCGAGATCGTCGCCAAGGAAGGCGACACGGTCGGCGTCAGCGCTCTGCTCGGCATGATCGCCGAAGGCGGCGCTGCTGCTGCGCCTGCTCCGAAGGCCGAGGCCAAGCCCGCCGCTGCTCCGGCTCCTGCTGCCGAAGCCCCGAAGGCTGCCGCGACCAAGGCCGCCGATTCCGGCCCGGCCGTCTCGCGTCTCGCCGCCGAGAGCGGCGTCGACCCGTCCAAGGTCGCTGCCTCGGGCAAGGATGGCCGCGTGACCAAGGGCGACATGCTCGCCGCGATCGCGACCGGCGGCGCTGCCGCCCCGGCCGCCGCGCCTGCGCCGGTCGCCATCCGCGCCCCGTCGGCGCCGGATGACGGCGCCCGCGAAGAGCGCGTCAAGATGACCAAGCTGCGCCAGACCATCGCGCGCCGCCTGAAGGAAGCCCAGTCCAACGCCGCGATGCTGACGACCTTCAACGAGGTCGACATGTCCGGCGTGATGGCGCTGCGCAACCAGTACAAGGACGTGTTCGAGAAGAAGCACGGCGTGAAGCTTGGCTTCATGGGCTTCTTCGTGAAGGCCTGCGTGCAGGCGCTGAAGGAGATCCCGGCGGTCAATGCCGAGATCGACGGCACCGACATCATCTACAAGAACTACTACCATATCGGCGTCGCCGTCGGCACCGAGAAGGGCCTGGTGGTTCCGGTCGTGCGCGATGCCGATGAGCTCTCCATCGCCGGCGTCGAGAAGAAGATCGGCGAGTTCGGCAAGAAGGCTCGCGACGGCAAGCTCTCGATCGAGGAGATGCAGGGCGGCACCTTCACCATCTCGAATGGCGGCGTCTATGGCTCGCTGATGTCGACCCCGATCCTGAACGCGCCGCAGTCCGCGATCCTGGGCATGCACAAGATCCAGGAGCGTCCGGTCGTCGTGAACGGCAAGATCGAGATCCGCCCGATGATGTATCTCGCGGTCAGCTACGACCACCGCATCATCGACGGCAAGGAAGCCGTGACCTTCCTCGTTCGCATCAAGGAAGGCCTGGAGGACCCGGCGCGCCTCGTCCTCGATCTCTGAGAATGCCGCAATGGCGGTTCCGGCAAAACTCGTCGTCATCGGTCTTGTCGTCGCCGGCATCATAAACCTGTTGCCGACTATCGGTGTCGCCGGGGTCGGCCGGTTGCAAGCGCTCTATGGTTTCGAGATCGCCAATCCCGATCTCGAAATCCTGCTGCGGCATCGCGCGGTCCTGTTCGGCATCGTCGGTGTGCTGTTGCTTGCGGCCGCGCTCCTCTCGGAGTTGCGCGATGTGGCTGCGCTCGTCGCAGCCGCAAGCATGGCCAGCTTCATCATTGTCGCGCTTATCGTCGGCAATTACGGCCCGGCGATCAGCAAGATCATGATCGCCGACATCATCGGGCTTCTGGCCCTCGTGCCCACGGCACTGGCGCGTTTGCGCCGCTGCGCCTGAAACCGGGATAGTCAAACCATGTCCCACGATCTCGGCAACATCGGAACCGGTCTCGGCGTCTATGCCGGCGCCATCCGTGCCGCCGTGATCGATTTCTGACTGCGCGGGAGGGCACGTGTCGGGCGTTGCGATCGTCACGGGTGGAAGCCGCGGGATAGGACGGGCGACCGCGATCCTGCTCGCGGAGCGCGGCTACGATCTCGTCGTCAACTATCAGGCGAATGCCGAAGCTGCGGCTGAGACGGTCGCGGCCGTGCTCCGGCAGGGCAGGCAGGCCGTGGCGGTCAAGGGCGATGTCGGCAATGAGGCCGATGTCGCCGCGATCTTCGCGGCAGCGGACAAGTTCGGGCAGCTGACGGCACTGGTCAATAATGCCGGCGTCATCGATGCCCCGCAGCGCCTCGACGAGATGGAACTCGCCCGGCTGGACCGGATGTTCCGGATCAACCTGACCGGCAGCTTCCTCTGCGCCCGCGAGGCGGTGAAGCGCATGTCGACCCGCCATGGCGGGCAGGGCGGCGGCATCGTCAACCTGTCCTCCGCCGCGGCGGTGCTGGCCGGCGCCGGGCAATATCTCGACTACGCCGCAGCAAAAGCCGGCATCGACATCTTCACCCTTGGCTTGGCCCGCGAGGTTGCCGCCGAGGGCATTCGGGTCAATGCCGTCCGGCCCGGCATCATCGATACGGAGATCCATGCTAGCGGCGGCATGCCCGATCGCGTCGCTGCCTTGCGCGACCAGCTTCCGATGAAGCGCGAGGGCACCGCGCGCGAGGTGGCGCAGGCGATCGCCTGGCTGCTCTCGGATGAGGCCTCCTACACCAACGGAACCGTCTTGAACGTGACCGGCGGGCGCTGAAGCGCCGCCGCATTCGAACACAGGAAAGGAAATCACCATGGCTGCGGCCTACGATCTCGTCGTCATCGGAACCGGCCCCGGCGGCTATGTTTGCGCCATCCGCGCCGCCCAGCTCGGCCTCAAGGTCGCGGTGGTCGAGAAGCGCAAGACTCATGGCGGCACCTGCCTCAATGTCGGCTGCATCCCGTCCAAGGCGCTGCTGCACGCTTCCGAGATGTTCGAGGAAGCCGGCCACACCTTCGAGAAGCTCGGCATCGTCGTCGGCAAGCCGAAGCTCGATCTCAAGGCGATGATGGCCCATAAGCAGGAGACGATCGACGCGAACGTCACCGGCGTCGGCTTCCTGCTGAAGAAGAACAAGATCGATGCCTTCCACGGCACCGCCTCGATCCCCGCCGCCGGCAAGGTCGTCGTCACGGCTGATGACGGCAAGACGCAGGAGATCGAGACTAAGAACATCGTCATCGCGACGGGCTCGGAATCGGCGCCGCTGCCGGGCGTCACCATCGACGAGAAGACTGTGGTGACCTCGACCGGCGCGCTTGAGATCGGCGCCGTGCCGAAGGAACTGGTCGTGGTCGGCGCCGGCGTGATCGGCCTCGAGATCGGCTCGGTCTGGAGCCGCCTCGGCGCCAAGGTCACCGTCGTCGAGTTCCTCGACCGCATCCTGCCCGGCATGGATGGCGAGGTCGCCAAGCAGTTCCAGCGCATCCTGGAGAAGCAAGGCTTCACCTTCCAGCTCGGCTCCAAGGTTACCAAGGTCGAGACCGGCAAGAAGGGCGCGACCGTCACCGTCGAGCCGGCGGCCGGCGGCGAGGCCAAGACGCTCAATGCCGATATCGTGCTGGTCGCCATCGGCCGTCGTCCGAACACCGATGGCCTCGGCCTCGACAAGGCGGGCGTTGCGACCGAGCGCGGGCGCGTCGTCATCGACGACCATTTCAAGACCAATGTCGCCGGCATCTACGCTATCGGCGACGTCGTGCGCGGGCCGATGCTGGCGCACAAGGCCGAGGATGAGGGCGTCGCGGTCGCCGAGATCATCGCCGGCAAGCACGGCCATGTGAACTACGACGCGATTCCCGGCATCGTCTATACGGCGCCGGAAGTCGCCGCGATCGGCAAGACCGAGGAAGAGCTCAAGGCTGCCGGTGTCGCCTACAAGGTCGGCAAGTTCCCGTTCACGGCGAATGGCCGCGCCCGCGCCATGCGCCATACCGACGGCTTCGTGAAGGTGCTGGCCGATGCCGCGACCGACCGCGTGCTCGGTTGCCACATCATCGGCCCGCATGCCGGCGACCTGATCGCCGAAGTGACCGTGCTGATGGAGTTCGGCGGTTCGTCTGAAGACCTCGCCCGCACCTGCCACGCGCATCCGACGCTGGCCGAGGCCGTGAAGGAAGCCGCGATGGCCGTAGAGAAGCGCCAGATCCATATGTGATCGGGCTGGCGGGCCGTGCCTCTGGCGCGGCCCGGCTACAAGAAAAAAGGAGCTGCAGGATTGCAGCTCCTTTTTTCGTTCGAGGACCAACTGAGGGAAAAATCGGACCGCTTGTAGCGGCCTCGCTGGCTACTAGGTTCAGCCGCGCCGGGCGTGGAACGCCGTCAGCGTGTTCTTGAGCAGGCAGGCGATGGTCATTGGGCCGACGCCGCCGGGGACCGGGGTGATCGCGCCCGCGACCTTCACGGCCTCCGCGAAATCGACGTCGCCGGTCAGCTTGCCGTCGGGCAGGCGGTTGATGCCGACATCGATCACGGTCGCGCCGGGCTTGATCCAGTCGCCCTTGACCATGCGCGGGCGGCCCACCGCAGCAATGACGATATCGGCACGCTTCACCACCGCCGGCAGGTCGCGCGTGCGCGAATGGGCGATGGTGACGGTGCAATCGGCCTGGAGCAGGAGCTGCGCGACCGGACGGCCGACCAGCTCGGAGCGGCCGATCACCACGGCGTCGAGGCCGGACAGCGAGGGCAGGGCCTGCTTCAGCAAGAGCATGCAGCCAAGCGGCGTGCAGGGCACGAGCCCGTTCTTGCCGCCGGCGAGCAGGCCGGCATTGATCGGGTGCAGGCCGTCGACATCCTTGGCGGGGTCGATGGCGTCGATGATGCGGCCGGTATCGATATGTTTCGGCAGCGGAAGCTGCACGAGGATGCCGTCGACGCTGTCATCGGCGTTGAGCTCGGCGAGCTTGGCGAGGAGCTCGGCCTCGGTCGTATCGGCCGGCAGCCGGTGGGCGACCGAGTTCATGCCGATCTCGACCGCGAGCTTCTCCTTCGAGGCGACGTAGACCTTGCTGGCTGGATCCTCGCCGACGAGGACGACATGGAGGCCGGGCACGATGCCCCGCGCCGCCTTGATCGCCGCGACTTCGCGGCCGATCTCGGCCCTGAGCGCGGCGGCGGTGGCCTTGCCGTCGATGATGCGGGCGTCGCCGGTCATGGTCCGACCTCATGTTGGCTGATGACGCCGCCCTCATGCGCGATCCCGCCCGCCTGAACAAGTCCGAATGCACGGCTTTCCCGGCTGCGACGCCATCAGCAGGGGAGGATGGGCCAGCGCGGCTTGCGGCTGTTCCATCGGCCCGGTATCTCCGAACCGGAGCTTGAGAGGCAGCAGAGGCGAAACAACGTGACGACCGGTTTCGCCCGCCTGCCCGATGCGCCTGCCTTTCGCCTGACAGACCTGCGCGTGCCCTTATGCCTGATCGAGGGCATCGATATCCCGGCTGACCGCAATGGGCTGGCGCGTGTCGATCTTGCGATCGCCGATGGCCGCGTGGCCGCGATCGAGCCTGCCGTAACGTCAGTCGCTGGGGCCGGAGCTGTTTTGAGCCTCGATGGTGGCATCGTGCTGCCGCGGCTCGTCGATTGCCATGTACATCTCGACAAGGGCCATATCTGGCCGCGCAGTCCCAATCCGGACGGCACCTTTCCGGGAGCATTGAATACCGTCGGCGCCGATCGCGAGGCGAACTGGTCGGCTCAGGATGTGCGGGCACGCATGGATTTCTCGCTGCGCGGCGCCTTCGCGCATGGCACGGCGGCGATGCGGACGCATCTCGATTCGCTGGGCAAGCAGATCGGCATCTCCTGGCCGGTCTATGCGGAACTGCGGGCGGAATGGGCCGGGCGCATCGCTCTTCAGGCCTCGCCGCTCTTCGGCGCCGATGCCGCGCTCGAACCGGCGCATATGGCGGCGATTGTCAGCGCCGTGAAGGCGCATGGCGACAGGCTGCTCGGCTGCGTGACCTACATGATCCCGGAGCTCGACCGGGCGCTCGACATCCTGTTCCGGGCGGCGATCGAGAACGGCTTCGATCTCGATTTCCATGTCGACGAGACCAACGACCCGGCGGCGCGCTCGCTGGAGCACATCGCGGACGCGGCCCTGCGTCATCGCTTCACCGGCCGCATCCTGTGCGGGCATTGCTGTTCCCTGGCGCTGCAGACGCCGGAGGACGAGGCGCGCATCATTGCCAAGGTCCGCGAGGCCGGCATCGCCGTGGTCTCGCTGCCGCTGTGCAACATGTACCTGCAGGATCGCCAGCCCGGCCGCACGCCGCGTTGGCGCGGGGTCACGGCGCTGCATGAATTGAAGGCGGCCGGCGTGCCGGTGATGATCGCCTCCGACAACACGCGCGACCCGTTCTACGCCTATGGCGATCTCGATCTCGTCGAGGTGCTACGCGAGGGCACGCGCATCCTCCAGCTCGATCATTCCGGGCTGGACTGGGCCAATGCGGTGGCACGTACGCCGGCCGAGACGATGGGCATCGAAGCCGGCGTCATCGCGGTCGGCGCACCGGCCGATCTCATCCTGACGCGGGCGCGCGACTGGACCGAACTCTTCTCCCGGCCGCAGGCCGACCGCACCGTGCTGGTTTCCGGCCAAGCGATCGACCGGACCTTGCCGGACTACCGCGAACTCGACCATCTGATGGGCAGAGCATCATGACCGCACGCTACGACATCGCCACGCTGAAAAGCCGCATCAGTGGCATCCGCACCGAGGAGAACGCGGCGCTGGTGAAGCAGAAGAGCCGCGATTTCTTCTGGTATTCGCCGATCCTGAAGCGCCAGCTCGACCATGTCGTGGCCGATATCGTGGTCTCGCCGACGAGCGAGGCGGAGGTCGTGCAGGTGCTCGCCGTCTGCCATGAACTCGGCATCCCCGTGACGCCGCGCGGCACCGGCACCGGCAATTACGGGCAGGCGATGCCGCTCTCCGGCGGCGTGCTGCTCGATCTCTCCGGCTTCAACAAGGTCAAGGAGATCGCCGCCGGCCGCTATGTCGCCGAGCCCGGCGCGATCATGGCCCGGATCGACGACGAGACGCGGGCGCATTCGCGGCAGGAACTGCGCCTGCATCCCTCGACCTACCAGACGGCCTCGATCGGCGGCTTCATCGCTGGCGGTTCGGGCGGCGTCGGCTCGATCAAATGGGGCGGCTTGCGCGACTGGGGCAACATCATCCGGCTCAAGGTCGCGACGATGGAGGCAAGCCCGCGCATCCTCGAATTCTCCGGCGAGGACCTGCACAAGGTCGCCCATGCCTATGGCACCAACGGCATCATCACCGAGGTCGAGATGCCGCTCGGCCCGGCCTACAATTGGGTCGATGTCATCGTCGGCTTCGAGGACCTGCGGGCTGCGACCGAATTCGCCAATGCGGTCGGCGAGCAGGACGGGCTCGCGCTGAAGAACCTCTGCGTCGTCGCTGCTCCGGCCCCGCATGACTATTTCCTGCGCCACCGCAAATTCCTGCCGCGCGACAGTCATCTCGTCATCGTCATGGCGGCCGATTTCGCGGTCGACGCGCTTTGCGCCTATGCCCGGCGCTTCAAGGGCGCCGAGCTCTTGCTGCGCACCGACAAGCTCGCGCCCGAGGATGCCAAGGGCCTGCCGCCTGCTTACGAACTCGGCTGGAACCACACGACGCTCAGGGCCCTGCGCGTCGATCCGGCGATCACCTATCTGCAGGTTCTCTATCCCTATCCCAACCAGGTCGATCTGGTGGACAAGATCCATGCCCGCTTCGGCGACGAGGTGACCTGCCATCTCGAATTCGTGCGTTTCGACGGCAAGATCACCTGCTTCGGCCTGCCGCTGGTGCGTTTCACCACGGAGGAGCGACTGGAGGAGATCATGGCGATCCACGAGGAGATGGGCGCGCCGATCTTCAACCCGCATCGCTATACGCTGGAGGAGGGCGGCATGAAGCAGACCGACGAGACGCAGCTCGCCTTCAAGCGCGAGGCCGATCCGCAGGGCCTGCTCAATCCCGGCAAGATGATCGCCTGGGAAGACCCGAGCTACGACTACCGCTCGGGCAAGACCTTCCTGTTCCGCAGCCTCAGCGAGGCCGGGGTCGGCTAAGGATCGTGTCGAGTTTGCAGGGAACCTCTCCGTCATCCCGGGCTTGACCCGGGATCCATCGAAGGCCGCCGGAGCTCTACGATGGATCCCGGATCGGCGCCGCTTTGCGGCTTGTCCGGGATGACGTCGTGGTTCCTTCGGAAAGCAATCCGCTCTCGGAAACACCCGCCATGCGCGTTCTCGTCCTCTATGCCCATCCGGTGCCGGAAAGCTTCGGCGCCGCCATCCATGAGACGGTCGTCGCCAGCCTGAAGGCGGCGGGGCACGAGGTCGATGATTGCGATCTCTATGCCGAGGGCTTCGACCCGGTGCTGAGCCGGGAGGAGCGGCGCGGCTATCACGACACCGACAGCAACACATTGCCGGTTGCCGCTTATGTCGAGCGGGTGAAACGGGCCGAGGCGCTGGTGCTGTGCTTCCCGGTCTGGAATTTCGGCTATCCCGCGATCCTCAAGGGTTTCCTCGATCGCGTCTTCCTGCCCGGCGTCTCGTTCAAGATGGTCGATGGCAAGGCGCAGCCGGCTCTGCACAATATTCGCCGGCTGGTCGCGGTGACCAGCTATGGCGGTTCGCGCTGGCGCGCCTTCCTGATGGGCGACCCGCCGCGCAAGGCGGTCTGCCGGGCGTTGCGGGCGGTCTGCCATCCGTTGACGCGCACGACCTATCTCGCCCATCACGAGATGAATCTCTCGACTCCGACCAGCCGGGCCGCTTTCCTGAAAAAAGTCGCGGCGAAACTCACGCTCTCGTAGCTCTGACATATCAATGTCATCCGTCTGTCATGTTCGCGCGCGAATACGCAGCCGGCGAAGCGTCTTGCTTATCCGTCCAAGGATCGGCCCGAAGGATCGACCCCATGACCAAGGCAATCGAGAAGAGTGTCGGCCGTGCCCTGCTCGTCACCGCGCGGCTGCATCGCTCGCGGATGGGCGAGAGGCTGAACGGGCTGGGTTTGTTTCCGGGGCAGGAGCAGGCGCTGAAGGCGCTGCAGCCGGCCCCGATGACGATGGGCGAGCTCGCCGCGCTGCTGCGCGTCAAGCCGCCGACCGTGTCGAAGACGATCGGGCGGCTCTCGCTGCAAGGCCTCGTGACCCGTGAGGGCGGCAATCGCGACGGGCGCCTCGTGCAGGTCGCGCTGACCGAAGCGGGCCAGAGCACCGCGGCCGAGCTCGATGCGGTCTGGAACGAGGTCGAGGAAGAGCTTCTCGACAAGCTCGACGGCAAGGAGCGCAAGCAGTTGCGCAAGCTCCTGCGCAAGGCGGCCAAGGGCCTTTCCAAGGCCGGTGCCGAGCATGACGACCCCGATACCGATCTCGATGAGGCCGATAGCGACGCCTGATTTCTGCATGGAGTGCATGCTCCAGCGTAGTGGCCACGCTGCCTAAATCGGTTCAATCTGCTCTCGTCATTCCTCCAGAGCATGGCGAGACTCTGTGTCCTCCCCTTTAGTGGCGCCTTCCGAGACGGGCCGCGCGCGCATGGCCGCGATCGGCCTGATGTGCGCGGCCGTCCTGTTGTTCTCGCTGCTCGATACCAGCGCGAAATGGCTCGGCCAGTCGATGAACCCGCTGCAGGTGGTGTTCGCGCGCTATGCCGGCAGCATGATCCTGGTGCTGGCCGTCATCAATCCGTGGACGCGGCCCGGCGTGCTGCGGACCAAGCGCCCGTGGCTGCAATGGAGCCGTTCGCTGCTGCTGCTCGGCTCGACCGCGCTCAACTTCGTGGCGCTGCGCTATCTCCAGCTCGCCGAGACGATCTCGATCATGTTCGCGACGCCGCTGCTGGTGGCGCTGGCCTCGGGGCCGCTGCTCGGCGAATGGCCGGGGCCGCGCCGGCTCGCGGCGATCGGTGTCGGCTTCATCGGCGTGCTGGTGGTGACGCGGCCGGGGATCGGCGGCATGCATCCGGCGGCGCTGCTGATCGTGCTCGGCTGCCTGTGCTATGCCTTCTACTCGCTCTCGACCCGGATGCTCTCCGGCCATGATTCATCGGAAACGACGATGATCTATTCCGGCGCTGCCGGGACGCTGGCGACGATCCCGCTCTTGCCCTGGATCTGGGAGACGCCGCAGACGCTGCTGCCCTGGCTCCTGATGATCGCGGTCGGCGCGCTTGGCGGCTTCGGCCACTGGCTGCTGATCCTGGCGCATCGGCTGGCGCCGGCGACGGTGCTGGCGCCCTTCATCTATTCGCAGATCATCTGGATGCTGCTGCTCGGCTGGCTCGTCTTCGACCAGCTGCCGGACCGCTGGACCTTCGTCGGCGCCGGCATCGTGATCTCGTCCGGGCTCTACCTGCTCTATCGCGAGCGGGTGCAGCATGTGCCGAAGGAAGCGGCTTCGGCACGGCTCGATTGAGAGACTACTCGGCAATTCTACTGCGGCGGTCGACTGACGGCGCTTTCTGCGCTTCCGGTGCTCACGTACCGTAGTACGCTCCGCTCCGGTTCTCGAAAGCACCGCCATTCGACTCTCCGCAGCGACTTGCCAAGCAGTCTCTGCGGCGCGCTATTCGTTTCCTCCGAGGTGATTGCTTGGCATCGCCTCAGAATGACGACACGATCCGCGTCAGACCGTGACCTGCGTGCCGACCTCGACGACGCGGCCGGTCGGGATCTGGAAGAAGTCCGTCGCGTCTGTGGCGCTCTTGGTCAGGCCGATGAAGAGATTGTCCTGCCACATCGGCATGCCCGATTGCGGCGAGGCCTTGATCGAGCGGCGCGACAGGAAGAACGAGGTCGACATGATGTCGAACTTGAAGCCCTGCTTGCGCAGCATGGCCAGGCCCTTCGGCACGTTCGGGCTCTCCATGTAGCCGTAGACCATGTCGACCCGCCAGAAATCGTCGGTGATGCGGGCAAGGCGCACGCGCTCCTCCTCGACGACGCGCGGCGTATCGGCCGAGCGCACGGTCAGGACGACGTTGCGCTCGTGCAGCACCTTGTTGTGCTTGAGGTTGTGCAGCAGCGAGGCCGGCGCGGTCTCCGGGTCGCTGGTCAGGAAGACGGCCATGCCCTTCACGCGGGCGGGCGGGCTCTTCGAGAGCATGGTGACGAGCTCGAGCAGCGGCACGTCGGTCTTGCGGGTCTTGTCGAACAGAATCTTGGTGCCGCGCATCCAGGTCCACATCACCAGGGTCAGGCCCATGGCAAGCAGCACCGGCACATAGCCGCCGTGGAACAGCTTCAGCATGTTCGCCGAGAAGAACGACAGGTCGACCAGGAAGAAGGGCAGGATCAGCGCGCCGGTCGCCAGCGGGCTCCAGCCCCAGTGGCGGCGGATGACGATGGCGGCCAGCATCGACGAGACCACCATAGTGCCGAAGACCGAGATGCCATAGGCATGCGACAGGCTCGACGAGGTCCGGAACGACCAGACCAGGATCAGCACGACGACGAGCAGCAGCAGGTTGACGCGCGGCACGTAGATCTGGCCGGAGGTCTGCTCGGAGGTGTGGCGGATTTCCATGCGCGGCAGCAGGCCGAGCTGGATCGCCTGCCGGGTCAGCGAGAAGGCGCCGGTGATCACGGACTGGCTGGCGATGATGGTCGCCACCGTCGCCATGACCACGAAGGGCAGGAGCAGCCCTTCCGGTGCCAGCCGGTAGAACGGGTTGTCGATGGCGCTGGGGTCGGCGAGGATCAGCGCGCCCTGGCCGAGATAGTTGAGCCAGAGGGCCGGGAAGACGATGTAGAGCCAGGCGCCGCGGATCGGGCCACGGCCGAAATGGCCCATATCGGCATAGAGCGCCTCGGCGCCGGTGACGGCGAGACAGACGGAGCCGAGAACGGCCAGCGCCACGCCGGCATGGTCGCGGAAGAACAGCAGGGCGTAATACGGGTTGATCGAGCGGAAGACGCTGAGATCGTCGGCGATATGGTAGATGCCGAGCCCGGCCAGTGTCAGGAACCAGACCAGCATGATCGGGCCGAAGAAGGTCGCGACGCGATGCGTGCCGTGGCTCTGCATCACGAACAGGCCGATCAGGATCACCGAGGCGATCCAGAGGATGTAGTCGTTCAGCACCGGAGTGACGAGCTTGATGCCCTCGATCGCCGAGAGCACGGAGATCGCCGGGGTGATGACGGTGTCGCCGTAGAACAGGCCGGCGCCGATCATGCCGAGCAGCAGGGCGACATGGCTGCGGGCGCGGCCGAGGCTGCGCTGGGCCAGCGCGACGAGGGTGAGGATGCCGCCTTCGCCATTATTGTCGGCGCGCATCAGCAGCACGACATATTTCAGCGTGACGACGATGACGAGCGACCAGAGGATCAGCGAAAGCACGCCGATGACGACGCTGGCGGGAATGACCGCGCCCTGCTCGCCGCCGGTCGCGGCCAGCAGCGTCTCGCGCAGCGCGTAGAGCGGGCTGGTGCCGATGTCGCCATACACGACGCCGAGCGCACCGAGCGCCAGCGCCCCGTAGCCCATCTTGCCGTGCCCGTGGCCACCGTTCTGGCCGTGCCCGGCGTCGAGGCCGAAGCGTGAATCCTCCGGCCGAACGGTCGCAGGATTCGGGTTCTCATGCCCCATCAGGGATCTCCGCGCATGCTGCGGTGCAGCGAAAGGCCGGGGCCTCTAGCACGTTGCGGGCGGCGCGCAAAGGCGGGGTCAGCCGGTCGCGCCGAGACCGACGCCGTAGCGCCGCTCGACATAGGTCGCGACCATGGCCTTGAATTCGGCGGCGATACCGGCGCCGCGGAGCGTCGCGACCTTCTTGCCGTCGACGAAGACAGGCGCGGTCGGCGCCTCGCCGGTGCCGGGCAGCGAGATGCCGATATCGGCATGCTTGGACTCGCCGGGGCCGTTGACGATGCAGCCCATCACCGCGACGTTGAGGTTCTCGACGCCAGGATACTGGGTCTTCCATTCGGGCATGGAGGTGGAAATCCAGCTCTGGATATCCTGGGCGAGTTCCTGGAACACGGTCGAGGTGGTGCGGCCACAGCCGGGGCAGGCCGCCACCAGCGGCACGAAGGCGCGGAAGCCCATGGTCTGGAGCAGCTCCTGCGCCGTCCTGACCTCGAGCGTGCGATCGCCGCCGGGCTCGGGCGTCAGCGAATAGCGGATGGTGTCGCCGATGCCTTCCTGCAGGAGGATGCCGAGCGCCGCCGAGGAGGCGACGATGCCCTTCGAGCCCATGCCGGCCTCGGTCAGGCCGAGATGGATGGCGTAGTTCGCCCGGCTCGCCAGCATGCGGTAGACCGTGATCAGGTCCTGCACGCCGGAGACCTTGGCGGAGAGGATGATGAATTCGCGGGCGAGGCCGAGCTCCTCGGCGCGCTCGGCCGAGAGCAGGGCCGACTGGACCATCGCCTCGCGCATGATGGCGCGGGCATCGAGCGGGCGCACGGCGCGCGCATTCTCGTCCATCAGCGCCGTCAGCAGCTCCTGATCGAGCGAGCCCCAGTTGGCGCCGATGCGCACCGGCTTGCTGTGCTTGATCGCGAGCTCGATGATCTGGCTGAACTGCTTGTCCTTCTTGTCCTTGAAGCCGACATTGCCGGGGTTGATCCGGTACTTCGCCAGCGCTTCGGCACAGGCCGGATGGTCGGTCAGCAGCTTGTGCCCGATATAGTGGAAATCGCCGACCAGCGGGACGTCGACGCCGATACGGTCGAGCCGCTCGCGGATCTTCGGGACTGCCGCCGCCGCCTCGTCGCGATCGACGGTGATGCGGACGAGCTCCGAGCCCTGGCGGGCGAGCGCGGCGACCTGCGCGACGGTTGCCGCGATATCGGCGGTGTCGGTATTGGTCATCGACTGCACGACGATGGGCGCGCCGCCGCCGACGGTGACATGGCCGACCTTGACGGGGACGGTGAGCTGACGGCCCAGCGGGCCCGCACGTTCCGGCGTCAGATAGGAAAAGGCGCGCTCATTCATGCGGCTGCTCTATCACGATCCGGCATTGCGGCAATGCTCGCAGCGCCCGACGATCTCGACCATCTGGTGCGACGGAGAGAATTGCCGGTTTTCCGCGATCGCCGCCACCGCTTTCTTCATCGCGGGCGAGGAATCCTCGTCGACGCCGCCGCAGGATTCGCAGATCAGGAAGGCGACGACCTCGTTCGCGCCATGACCGTGCAGGCAGGCGATATAGGCGTTCTTCGAGGAGAGCCGGTGGACGAAGCCCTGCTCGACCAGGAAATCGAGCGCGCGATAGATCGAGATCGGCGCAAGCCGGCGCCCGCCGGCCGGTGAGATCCGGTCCGCCAGGTCGTAGGCACCCACGGGGCGATGGTCGGCATGGAGCGCCTCCAGCGCCTGCCGCCGGATCGGCGTCAGGCGCAGGCCCCGCTCGCGGCAGATCCGTTCGGCCCGGGCGAGAGCCTCCGCCGCATGGCGGCGGTGATCCTCGGCGTGGCGGCAATCGTGCCCGTCATGTGTGTGGTGCACATGGTCGTCATGCATATGCGCGTCTGACTGCATTTTCGTCATGTTGCGTTGCGAAGGGTCATCAGGCAACGTGCGGCGATATCCTGCCGTTCCATTGCCCTGTCCGGCCCGAACCTAAGCATTTTCTCCCCGATTGTCAGGAGCCTTGACGCTCATGTTCCTCAAAGACCGTACCGCCGCGATCACTGGCTCGACTTCCGGCATCGGCCTCGCCTATGCCCGCGCGCTCGCTGCCGAGGGGGCCAACCTCGTCATCAACGGCATCATGCCGCCGGCCGATGCCGAAAAGCTGCGCGCCGATCTGCAAAAGGAATTCGGCATCAAGGTGGTGTTCTCGGGCGCGGACATGACCAAGCCGGCCGAGATCGCCGGCTTCATCGCCGAGGGCGAGAAGGTCTTCGGCGCGATCGATATCCTGATCAACAATGCCGGCATCCAGTTCGTCTCGCCGATCGAGGAGTTCCCGATCGAGAAATGGGACCAGATCATCGCGATCAACCTGTCCTCGGCCTTCCATACGATCCGCGCCGCGCTGCCGAAAATGAAGGAGAAGGGCTGGGGCCGCATCATCAACACGGCCTCGGCGCATGCCTTCGTCGCCTCGCCCTTCAAGTCGGCCTATGTCGCGGCCAAGCACGGCATCGCCGGCCTGACCAAGACAGTGGCGCTTGAGGTCGCCACCCAGGGCATCACCGTCAACGCCATCGCGCCGGGCTATGTCTGGACGCCGCTGGTCGAAAAGCAGATCCCGGACACGATGAAGGCGCGCAACATGACCAAGGAGCAGGTCATGAACGACGTGCTGCTCGCGGCGCAGCCGACCAAGGAATTCGTCACCGTCGAGCAGGTCGCGGCGCTCGCCGTCTTCCTGTGCACGGACGGTGCCAAGTCGATCACCGGAACGACGCTGCCGATGGATGGCGGCTGGACCGCGGCGTGAGCGGGCGCCCTTCCCGCAAGGCCGAACCGGTCAAGGGACTGGTCGGACCGAAGGCGGAGAAGACGGTTTCGCTCGCGCTGCAGGGCGGAGGCGCGCATGGCGCCTTCACCTGGGGCGTGCTCGATGCCATCCTGGAAGACGGGCGCCTCGGCATCGAGGCGCTGACCGGCACCAGCGCGGGTGCGATGAACGCCGTCGTGCTGGCCGAGGGCTGGATCGACGGCGGCATCGATGGCGCGCGCGCCAAGCTCGAGGCGTTCTGGCGGGCGATCAGCGTCGACGGCAAATATGGCGGCTCGGAGCGCTCGCTGCTCGACACCATGCTCGGCGCCTGGGGCAACAATAACGGCACGCCGCCGGGCATGCTGTTCTTCGAGATGTTCGCGAAAGTGGCGAGCCCCTATGACGTCAATCCGCTCAACATCAACCCGTTGCGCGGCGTGGTCGCCGATCTCATCGATTTCGCGAAGGTCAGGGCCTGCGACGCGGTGAAGCTGTTCATCGCCGCGACCAATGTCCGCACCGGCAAGATCGCGGTGTTCGACGGCAAGGACCTGACGCCGGACCATGTGATGGCCTCGGCCTGCCTGCCGATGGTGTTCCAGGCGGTGGAGATCGACGGCGAGGCTTATTGGGACGGCGGCTACATGGGCAATCCCGCCCTGTTCCCGCTGTTCTATCAGGCGCATTGCGACGACATCCTGCTCGTCCAGATCAATCCGATCCAGCGGCGGGAACTGCCGACCAAGGCGCGCGAGATCCAGGACCGATTGAACGAGATCACCTTCAACGCCTCGATGCTGCGCGAGCTCCGCGCGATCGATTTCGTCAACCGGCTGATCGACGACGGCAAGCTGCCGCGCGAGGAGTACAAGCGCGTGCTGATGCACCGGATCGACGGCGGGCCGCCGCTGGCGGAGCTGACCTCATCCTCGCGCATGAACGCGGAATGGTCCTTCCTGCTCAAGCTGCGCGACATGGGCCGCACGGCCGGCAGGCGCTGGCTCAAGCGCAATTACGAGGCGATCGGCAAGACCGGCACGCTCGACTTGCGGGAAGCGATCGGCTGAGCGGCTGCCCGGCCCGCTAGTCTTGCACCGAACCTCTCCGTCGTCCCGGGCTTGCCCCGGGATCCATCGAAGGGCGCCGCGTTCTACGATGGATCCCGGATCTCCGCTTCGCTGCGTCCGGGATGACGGCATGCTCTTCAGGAAAGTGAGGTGCGAGCTGACAGCGCCGCGCTCGCATCCTTCACGTTCCGGCGTCTCACTTGTTCCGGGAGCGCTCTTGCGCGGGCCTCGGGCGTGATGTCATTCAGCAGGCTCGAAACGCTTCCAAGAAGACGGGGATTTCATGAGCAAGCTGATCGTCACCGCCGGGCCGTTCAAGTTCGACGCCAAGTTCGAGCTGGAAGCCGCGCCGAAGACCTGCGCCGCCTTCAAGAAGCAGATGCCGTTCATCAGCAAGATGGTGCATGTGCGCTGGAGCGGCGAGGGCGTCTGGATGCCGCTCGGCGATCTCGATTTCGGCGTCGGCTACGAGAACAACACGGCCTATCCGGCTCCCGGCCACATCATCCTGTATCCGGGCGGCGTCAGCGAGACCGAGATCCTGCTCGCCTATGGCGGCGTGCAGTTCGCCAGCAAGGCCGGCGTGCTCTCCGGCAACCACTTCATCACCCTGACCTCGGGGCTGGAGAACCTCTACACGCTCGGCCGCAAGACGCTCTACGAAGGCGTGCAGGACGTGCGCTTCGACCTCGTCGACTGAGCGCGATCAGCGACTGAATATGAGGAAGGGCGGGGCGCCTGGTGCCCCGCCCTTTTCTTATGCCGCAGCCGGGGGATCGGCCGGCGGGTCTTCCGCCGGCTTGGCCGTAGGCGGCTTGGGAGCCGGCAATTCGGCTACCGTTTCGGGCTTCGCCGCGTCAGGCGCCGCCTCCGGCTCGGCCGGCACTGGTTTGGCGGTATCCTTGAGGTTCTGGCAGAGCGAGAGCATGGCGCGGGCGATCTCGGCCTCGCCCATGATCGTCAGCGTCGCCCCGCATTTGGTGAGATGCGCGACCTCGGCATCGGAATGGGCGCGCGCGACGATCGGCAGGGCCGGGTTCTCGGCGCGGGCCTGCTCGCAGACCTGTCCGGCCTCGAAACTGCCGGGGATGGCGACGAAGAGGCGCACGGCCCGGCCGACACCGGCGGCGGAGAGGACTTCGGGGTCGGCGGCATTGCCGACGAGAAGTTCGGCGCCGTCGCGCTTGGCCGTTTCGACCGCGTCGGGATTGTCTTCGATGACGAGGAGCTTGGCGCCCTGCGAGAGCAGGCCGGCGCCGAGCAGGCTGCCGACGCGACCATAGCCGACGATGACGATATGGTCGGCGAGGCTGGTCGCGGTGATGTCGCGTTCCGGCGGAGCTTCGGCCTCAGGCTCCGGGGTCTTGGCCTCGGGCTTGTTGGCTTCCGGAGTCGCGGCCGGCTTCGGCTTCGCGGCCGGGGCTTCCGGTGCCAGGCGCTCGGCGAGGGCGAAGACGACCGGGTTGAGCAGGATCGACAGGATCGCGCCGGCAAGGATCAGGTCGCGGCCCTGCGCCGGCAGGATGCCGAGCGCTGTGCCGAGCCCGGCAAGGATGAAGGAGAACTCGCCGATCTGCGCGAGCGACGCCGAGATGGTCAGCGCGACCGACTGCGAGCGGCCGAAGGCGCGCACGATCATCCAGGCCGCGACGGACTTTCCGATCAGGATGATCGCGAGCGTCGCGAGCAGGGGGCCGGGCGCGCGCAGGATGATGCCGGGGTCGAAGAGCATGCCGACCGAGACGAAGAACAGCACCGCGAAGGCGTCGCGCAGCGGCAGGGTTTCCTCGGCGGCACGCTGCGAGAGTGGCGATTCCGAGAGGATCATGCCGGCGAAGAAGGCGCCGAGCGCGAAGGAGACACCGAACAGCGTCGCGGCCGAATAGGCGACGCCGAGCGCGACCGCGAGCACCGCCAGCCGGAACAGCTCGCGCGAGCCGGTATGGGCGACCCAGTGCAGCACCCAGGGAATGACGCGCCGACCGATCAGCAGCATGAAGGCGAGGAAGCCGATCAGCTTGGCGAAGGTCAGGCCGAGCACGCCCCAGACGCCGAGATCGAAGCGGGTCGCCAGCGGGGCGCTGCCGCCGGAGGACGTGCCGTTGATGATCTCGGCCAGCACCGGCAGCAGCACCAGTGCCAGCACCATCGCGATATCCTCGATGATGAGCCAGCCGACCGCGATGCGCCCACGCTCGGTCTGGACGAGGCGGCGCTCCTGCAGGGAGCGCAGCAGGACGACGGTCGAGGCGGTCGAGAGGGCGAGACCGAAGACGGCGCCCGAGAACCAATTCCAGCCGAGCAGGGTGCCGAGCCCGAGGCCGAGCAGCGTTGCGATGCCGATCTGGACGACGGCGCCCGGCACGGCAATGGCCTTCACCGAGAGCAGGTCCTTCAGGGAGAAATGCAGGCCGACGCCGAACATCAGCAGGATGACGCCGATCTCGGCCAATTCATTGGCGAGGTTCTGGTCGGCGACGAAACCCGGCGTGAACGGGCCGACGGCGACACCGGCTATCAGGTAGCCGACGAGGGGAGAAATCCGCAGCTTTTGGGCAAGCGCCCCGAAGACGAAGGCAAGGCCGAGGCCCGCGACG
This sequence comes from Allobosea sp. GW821-FHT09G06, assembly GCF_059416005.1. NCBI lineage: Bacteria > Pseudomonadati > Pseudomonadota > Alphaproteobacteria > Hyphomicrobiales > Alloboseaceae > Allobosea > Allobosea sp. GW821-FHT09G06. The sequence continues at coordinate 1,111,251 of NZ_JBWKOI010000001.1, forward strand.
ATGATGGCGATCAGCGGGCCGTGATGCATGGGTCTCCCAGATCCGAAAGGTCAAGAAATCAAGATTGTTTGAACTATCCGAGCATGGGGTTTCGAGGCTGCGATTTCAACCGAAGGGCGTACGACTTTTCAGGCTTTCGCTGCCGAAAATTCCGCCCGCCGGGAGTGGCAGGCGATGCGATTCAGGCCTTCGGCTTCTCCAGCAGGATCTGGCCCTGCTTCTCGACGCCGATCTTGAGCTTCTCGGCGAAGACCGCGAGCATCCAGGGCAGGCTCACCTCGACGCGGATCAACTGATCCTCGACCTCGACGCGGCCATGGACGGTATGGCCGAGCGCACCGACGCCGAAATGCAGGGCGTCACCCTCCCAACGTTCCTCGACAAGCTGCATCCGGACCATGCCAAGCCGGTCACGGATCTTCTCGACGCCGCCGCGCAGGCGTGCGAGCGCCGCGTCCCGGCCGAGATCATGTGAGATGGTGATGGAAACTGGCTTGCCCATGTCAGCTCATCGGAAAGGGAAGGAAGCCGGTATATGGCCCTGTGGCGGGCGCTTTGCCAGCGCCGCACGAAAAAGCCCGCCGAAAGGGCGGGCCTGATTGTCGATCGCTTTTGCCGGCACACCGGGCTTTCATCTGTCTCAGTCGCGGTTGCTCAGGCGCTTCTGGCCACATTGGGTGACCCGCCAGATGGTCCCGTCCGACTCGACGAGGCCGCGATCCTGCAGGGAATGCAGCATCGTCTCGTCGAAGATGAAGTGGCGGGTTTCCTCCTCGATGCTCTCAAGCGCGATCCATTCAGGATCGGAGAGAACGAACGGGTGAGCGATCTGGAGGTGCTGAACATGCATGCGCTTCTCCTTCTCGTTGAATGCCCCTGTTCCGCGGTCAATCGCATCCAATCATGACGCGGTCATGGCCGAACAGGTGAAGAATCGTGACCCAGTTGTTTTGCCGCGGGCTGGAACCCGGCCGCCTCCGCTTCGTTCTCTGCCATGACCCCTTTCAGAAACGGAGAGACCGCCATGGCGATCAGCAGCAACAGCTTCCCGCCCGACGTTCCGAAGGCCGATGACGAGGCGCGCGCGGCCGTGGGCGCCAGCGTCAGCAGCCTGCGCGGCAAGGCGGCGGAATTCGCCGACAAGGCCAGCGAAACGGTCAAGGACGGCTATGAGCGCGCCAAGGAAGCCTGGGACGAGGCCGAGCCGCTCGAGGCCGTCCGCGATAGCGGGCAGGCGGTGGTGCGGGGCGTCGAGCGGCATCCACTCGCCGCGCTCGGGCTTGGACTCGCTGGTATCGGACTCGTGGCCTGGGCGGCGCTGCGCAGCCAGCCTTCATCAGGCTGGGAGCGCTATCAGCCGGATTACGGGCGCTGGCGCGGCTGGCTCCAGGATTACGGCTCCGAGGCGGCCGATGCCGGTAACCGCGCCCTGAAATCCGGCGGAAGCTGGCTGCGCTCGCAGCGTGACGTCGCGGATGACTATACCGACCGTGCCGGCGATTATGCGGCGGTGGCGCGCGCCTATGCCGATCGGGGCGGGCGCATGCTGGCGAAGCGGGCGGAGCGCGAACCGATGGCGGTCGTGGTCGGGCTGGGGCTCGCGGCCTATGTCATCGGCTCGCTGCTGACCTCGGCTTCGGCCAGCGAGCGCCCCGCTGCGCCGGCCCGCAAGCGCGCTGCCCGACGCTGACGAGGTTCACGGCTCCGGCACCGGGCCGCCCATTCCATGAAAAAGCCCTCCGGCGCCAAGCGCCGGAGGGCTTCTCTATTCCAAGGGCATCTTCCTCAGGAAGGCGCCCCGTTATCTCACCACCAGTAGCCACGACGGCCGTAGTAGCCGCCACGGTAGTAGGAGCGGTTGTCGGCAGCGATCAGGGCGCCGCCGATGACGCCAGCGGCCACGCCGGCCGCGACGGCCGAACCGGCCTCGTTCGAGGCGCGACGGTTCTCGACATAGTTCGCCGAACGGCACTGCTGATAGGCGCGGCTGCCGGGGCGGAAGCCCTGGGACTCACAGGTCACTTCGGCGTCGGCCATCGACTCCTGCGCGGTCTGGCAACCGGCGAGGAGCGCGGCCATCGCGCCAACAATCAGAATGCTACGCATATTTTATCCTTTTCAGCCTCCCATTGGCCTGATCCGACTTAAGAGCAGCTGCGACGGCAGGTCAAGAATGACGCGGTCTTTGCGTTAAAGTTCGCAGCGTCAAATCGCGACAATTCCGCTGCAATCGCGACAATCCGGTGAAGCTTGCGGAGGCGGCCGTGGCTTCGGAACGGTTTCTCGATGGCTGGGCTTGCTTTTGAATCGAAGCGGCTGAACATGGGTGCAGACCCGATCAGCACAGTCCGGACCTGACGATGCCCCGCCTTTTCATGCTCTTGCCGGCCCTGCTGCTTGGCGCCTGCGCCTATCATACTTCGCGCAGCAGCATCGTCGTCGTCACCGATGCGCAAAGCGTTGTGGAGAATTGCACGAAGCTCGGCGAGATCGACGGACAGGACAGCTCCCAGTCGATCATGCCGCTCGACAAGACGCGCGATTCGGTGATCACGCGCCTGAAGATCGCCGCGGCGGAGCAGGGCGGGACCCATGTCGTGACCAAGGTCGCCGACATCAAGTGGAAGGGGCCGGAGACGAACGGCACCGTCTACAAGTGCAAGCCCTGAGGCGCGGCCGAACCGCGCCTCGACAGCGGGGGCTCAGCCCTTCAGCAGCCACTCATGCTCGGCGGCGTTGTGGAATTTCCAGGTCCGCTTCGGGCCGGCCATGACGTTGAGATAATAGAGATCGTAGCCGTGGCAGGTGGCGCAGGGATGATAGCCCTTGGGCACCAGCACGACGTCGCCGTCCTCGATCGCCATGGCCTCGTCCAGGCTGCGGTCGTCGGTATAGACGCGCTGGAAGCCGAAGCCCTGCGGCGGGTTGAGGCGGTGATAGTAGGTCTCTTCCAGATGGGATTCGCGCGGCAGGTCGTCCTGGTCGTGCTTGTGCGGCGGATAGCTCGAGGTATTGCCGGCCGGCGTGATGACCTCGACCACCAGCAGCGAATCCGCCGGTTCGTTCTCCGGCAGGATGTTGGTGACGTGGCGGGTGTTGGAGCCCTTGCCGCGAATCTCCTGGCCGAGATCGTCCGGGCTGATGACGCGGACGGGCAGGCCGCCCTTGAGGCCGGGCGCCGTGCAGACCGCGAGCTCCAGATCGGAGGTGGCGGTGACGGACCAGTCGGAACCTTCGGGAAGGTAGACCGACCAGGGCTTGCCCTCGAAGGGGCTCATCCGCTGGCCGAGCTCGCCCAGGGGCTTGCCGTCAGCTGCCGCGTTCCCCTTGCCGGTGACGAAGACGAGGCAGGTCTCGCGGGTGCCGGTCTTGGCCGAGACGGTCTCGCCCGGCTTCAGGCGGTGCAGGTCGAAGCCGACATAGGTCCAGCCGGCGCTTTCCGGCGTGACATGGGTGACGCGGCCGCTCGTGCCCTGCGGCTTGACCTTGAGATGGGACATCGGCTGCTTCCTATCTGATGGGCTCGTCATGCTCGGGCTCGACCCGAGCATCTCTGTCGGGAGATTCTCGGGTCTACGCTGCGCTGCGCCCGAGAATGACGGTTGTTGTCAGGCCAGCCCGGCTTCCTTGATGAAGCGGCTGAGATTGGCGTGGCCGAGCTTGGCATAGGTCGCGGGCTCCGCCTTCTTCGGATCCTGCTCGGCCTCGACGACGATCCAGCCGGAATAGCCCTGCAGTTCCCTGAGCACGCGGACATAGTCGATCAGGCCGTCGCCCGGCACGGTGTAGACGCCGGCGAGCACCGATTCGAGGAAGGACCAGTCCTCGCGGTTCGAGCGCCACATCACGGCCTCGCGGATGTCCTTGCAGTGGACATGGTGGATGCGGGCCTTCCAGTGTCTGATGATGCGGGCCGGATCGCCGCCGCCCCAGGTGGCGTGGCCGGTATCGAGCAGCAGGCCGACGGCCAGGCTGGTGACGCCCATGAACCGGTCGATCTCGGCTTCGGTCTGCACGACCGTGCCCATGTGATGGTGATAGACGAGCTGGAGGCCGTATTCGGCCTTCACCGCCTCGGCGAAATTAGAGTAGCGCGTGCCGAAATCGTCCCAGCGGTTCTTCGGCAGCACGGGCCGGGCCGAAAGCGGCTTGGCGATGTCGGAGTGGATCGCGTTCGAGGTCTCGGCGGCGATCAGCACCGAGCAGCCCATGTCGCGCAGCAGCGTCGCATGGGCCTTCACGGCCACCATCTCGGCGGCGACGTCGCGGACGAGCAGTTCGGTTGAGTACCAGCCGGAGACCAGCGCGTGGCCATGGGCGTCGAGGATCGGCTTCAGCTTGCCGGCCTCGCGCGGGAACTTGTTGCCGAGCTCCATACCGGTGAAGCCGGCCTCGCGGGCCTCGTTCAGGCAGGTTTCGAGCGGGATGTCGCCGCCGATTTCCAGCATGTCGTCATTCGACCAGCCGATGGGGTTCGCGCCGATGCGGATCATGTGTCGGGTCTTTCTTGCCTATGAGAACGGCTTCAGTTGCCGATGGTCTGACGCTTGCGTCGTTCGTCGTAATTCGCCCGCGCCGTGCGAACCTGCTCACGCTGGCTCACCTCGGGCACCGCGACATCCCACCAGGCGCCGCCGGCTCCCGTCGAGATCAGCGGGTCGGTGTCGATGACGACGACGGTCGTGCGGGTGTTGGCCTTGGCCTGCGCCAGCGCTGTCTCCAGTTCCGCAATCGAGGCTGCCTTTACGGCGATTGCGCCCATGCTGGCGGCGTGCTGGACGAAGTCGATCTCCGGCAGGGTCTCGTGCCGGGTGTCCTTGAGCAGGTTGTTGAAGCTCTGGCTGCCGGTGGCCATCTGCAGGCGGTTGATGCAGCCATAGCCGCGATTGTCGAGCAGGACGATGGTGAGCTTGAGCCCCAGCATCACCGAGGTCGCGATCTCGGAATTGAGCATCAGATAGGAGCCGTCGCCGACCATGACGACGACCTCCTTGCCGGGCCGGGCCATCTTGGCGCCGAGCCCGCCGGCGATCTCGTAGCCCATGCAGGAGAAGCCGTATTCGGCATGGTAGGAGCCGGGCGCGCCGGCCTGCCAGAGCTTGTGCAATTCGCCGGGCAGGCCGCCCGCCGCATGGAGCAGGATGACGTCGGAGCCCAGTGTGCGCTGGACCGCGCCGATGACCTGCGCGTCCGAGGGCAGGGCGGCATTGCTGGCGGCGGTCGCCTTGCCGGCTTCCTTCAGCCAGTCGGCCTTGCCGGCTTTGGCCTTGGCCGTCCAGCTCTCGGGGGCCTTCCAGCTGCCGATGGCCTGCGCCAGTTCGGCGAGGCCCTCGCGGGCATCGGCGACAACCGGCAAAGCGCGATGCTTGCCGGCGTCGAATGACTGGATGTTGAGGCCGATGATCGTCTTCTGGGCCGTGCCGAACAGCGCCCAGGAGCCGGTGGTGAAATCCTGCAGGCGGGTGCCGACGGCCAGAACGAGGTCGGCCTCGGCGGCGAGCCGGTTGGCGGCCTCCGTGCCGGTGACGCCGACAGCGGCCATATTGAGCGCGTTGTCGTCCGGCAGGGCGGATTTGCCGCCTTGCGTCTCGCAGACGGGAATGCCGGTCGCGGCCGAGAAGCGGGCGAGCTCGTCGCTGGCACCGGAATAGAGCACGCCGCCACCGGCAACGATGAGCGGCTTCTTCGCCGCCTTCAGCGCCTCGGCAGCAGCCTTGAGTTCGTCGCGGTCGGAGCGGGGACGGCGCGGCGTCCAGAGACGCTCCGTGAAGAAGCTCTCGGGGTAGTCATAGGCTTCGGCCTGGACGTCCTGGCAGAGCGCGAGCGTGACCGGGCCGCATTCGGCCGGATCGGTCAGCACCTGCATGGCGCGGGTCAGCGCCGGGATGATCTGTTCTGGCCGGGTGATGCGGTCGAAATAGCGCGAGACCGGCCGGAAGCAGTCATTGGCCGAGACGGTGCCGTCGCCGAAATCCTCGACCTGCTGGAGCACCGGATCGGGGATGCGGTTGGCGAAGACATCGCCCGGCAGCAGCAGCACCGGCAGGCGGTTGACATGGGCGAGCGCCGCAGCCGTGACGAGGTTGGTTGCGCCGGGGCCGATCGAGGTCGTCGCGGCCATGAAGCGGCGGCGCATATTGGCCTTGGCATAGGCGATCGCCGCATGGGCCATGGCCTGCTCGTTATGGGCGCGGAAGGTCGGCAGGCGCTCGCGCTCGTGCCAGAGCGCCTCGCCAAGGCCTGCGACATTGCCATGGCCGAAGATCGCCCAGACGCCGCCGAAGATCGGCAGGCGCTGCCCGTCGATCTCGGTCATCTGCGCGGCGAGGAAGCGCGTCAGCGCCTGCGCCATGGTGAGGCGGACGGTGCTCATGATCTGTCTCCGGTCGGGAGTCTTCTTAGCATCGGCTTGGTCCGAAAACCGGTTCCCACTTTTCGGGCCGATGCGCTAGGCCGCTTTCCGGCCGCGTGTGGCAAGCCAGAGGCCGGTCAGCGCCTCAAAGCGCTTGGCCATGTCGGCGATCGCCGCCTCGTCGTCGAGCTTGCCCGAGAGCCAACCCTCGGCCGCGTTCATGAAGATGGTGCGGCCGACGGCGAAACCCTTGACGATCGGGGCGGAAGCCGTGGCGGCGAAGCCGGCCTCCAGCTCCTCGGCGGGCGCATCGAGCCCGAGCAGCAGGACGCCGCGGCACCAGGGATCATGCTTCGCGATGGACTTCTCGATCGCGGCCCAGGCGGCGGGGGAGGATTGCGGCTCCAGCTTCCACCAGTCGGGCTTGATGCCGAGCGCGTAGATTTCCTCCAGCGCGCGGGAGATCGTGTCAGCGCCGAGCGGGCCGTTTTTGCTGGCGATGATCTCGATCAGCAGTTCGCGGCCGACCTTGCGCGCCGCTTCGAACAGGCCGCGCAGCTTTTCCTGCTGCTCGCGCTTCAGCTCTTCGGAATCGTCCGGGTGATAGAAGCAGAGCGCCTTGATGCAGTGATCGACCGGCCATTCCGGCAGCAACGAGCCGATATCCTGACTCGTCTCGAAGCGCAGCGGGCGCGAGCCGGGGAGTTCCACAGGGCGGCCGAGCCAGGCGAAGGGATGGCGGGCGAATTCGAACATCGCCTCGCGGCCATGCTTCTCGTCGAGCAACATGCCGTAGCCGGGGCGGCCATCGGCGACGCGGGCGGCGGCCTTGACCGCCAGAACTTTGAAGTCGCGGATGCGGGCGGGTTCGGCACCGAGCTTCGCTGCGAGTTCTTCGAGTTGCGAGCGATGATCGCAGGCCAGCGCCATCAGTGAAGGCACATCCCGGCGGCGCGTCGTCGCCCAGTGAATGTGGTTGATATCGGCGTCCTTGCGGAGCGCCCGGTGCGGGCTGCCCTCTTTCAGGAAATATTGCAGCTCCTCGAAGGTCGGGCTTTCCGGCGAGCAGAGCAGGCGCGAGACGGCGAATGCGCCGCAGGCATTAGCCCAGGTCGCGGCCGTGGCGAGGCTTTCGCCGCCGAGCCAGCCGCGCAGGAAGCCGGACATGAAGGCGTCGCCGGCGCCAAGCACGTTGTAGACCTCGATCGGGAAGCCCTTGCCGATGATGCCCTCTTCGAGGTCGTCGGGGATCGCGCCTTCATAGACGATGCAGCCCATCGGGCCGCGCTTGAGCACGATGGTGGCCGGCGTCAGCGAACGGATCGTCTTCAGTGCGGGCAGGAGTTCGCTCTCGCCCGAGGCGATCAGAACCTCTTCCTCGGTGCCGATGATCAGGTCGCAGCCGGGCAGGACCGTCTTCATCCGCTCGGAGACGGCCTGCGAGGCGATGTAGCGATTGTCGCCGGCATCATGGCCGGCAAGGCCCCAGAGATTGGGGCGATAGTCGATGTCCAGCACGACCTTGCCGCCGTTGCCGTGCATCAGCTTCATTGCCTTGCGCTGGGCAGCCTCCGGGCCGGGGCGGGCGAAATGCGTGCCGGTGACGACGACGGCGCGGGCCTTCGCGATGAAGGCGGGGTCGATATCGCCTTCCTCCAGCGCCATGTCGGCGCAGTTCTCGCGGTAGAACAGCAGGGGGAAGGATTTGTCGCTCTCGACCGAGAGGATAGCGAGCGCGGTCAGGCGTTCCGGGTCGGTCTTGAGGCCGTCGAGATTGACGCCCTCGCGCGCAAGCTGCTCGCGCAGAAAGCGGCCGAACTGCTCATTGCCGACGCGGGTGAGCAGGGCCGAGCGCAAGCCGAGCCGGGCTGTGCCGATGGCGATATTGGCGGGGCAGCCGCCGACCGATTTGGCGAAGGAGGTGACATCCTCCAGCCGCGAACCGATCTGCTGGCCGTAGAGATCGACCGAGGCGCGGCCGATGGTGATGACGTCGAGCGCCTGCGTCGATCCGCCGAGCGGTCCCGTCATGTCTCTCTCCCGGCTGCGCTGGTCATTGGAGCCGAGCGGCCCCTGTTGCCGGAATGAAATAATAATTCCAGCTTCTCGTCAATGCGGAATGTACATTCCCTAAAGCTTTAGGAGGCTCCGCCGCGCCGACCCTTGCCGCGCCCGGCCCGGCGCGCCTCGCCGACGCCGACCGCCAGCGCCATCGAGAGCGCCATGGTCGAGGCCAGGGTGCGGAATCCGCCGAAATCCGCCTCGGCGACTTCGAACCAGAGCTTGGCGATGCTGGCGAGCGGGGAGAAGGCGCTGTCGGTGATGGCGACGAGCGGCACGCCGCGCTCGGCGAGGCCGCGCGCGTCCTCGATCGTCGCAGGCGCATAGGGCGAGAAGCTGATGACGAGGACAGCATCCTTCGGCGTGGCGAAGGCGATGATCTCCGGATCGAGGCCGGCGGCCGACTCGACGAGCTGGTTGCGGACTTCGAGCTTGCCGAGCGCATAGGCCAGATAGCTCGCCACCGGATAGGAGCGGCGCCGGGCGAGGATATAGATCGTCTCGGCCCGGGCGAGCACATCGATCGCGCGGTCGAGCGTCGCTTCGTCGAGGGTGCGGCTCATCACGTCGAGCGATTTGCGCGAGGCGGTGAGGAAGCCGTCGAGAATGCGATGGTTGCCGGCCGCCGTGCCGTCGCCGACCCGCAGCGTGTTGAGGCGTTCCTCATAGCTCGAATTGCGCTCGCGCAGTCGTTCGCGAAAGACGCTTTGCAGGCTGGTGAAGCCGTCGAAGCCGAGATGCTGGGCGAAGCGGATCAGGGTGGAGGGCTGGACGCCGGCCGAGATCGCGATGCTGGCAGCGGTGCCGAAGGCGATCTCGTCGGGATTATCGAGGGCATAGGCCGCGATCTGGGCGATGCGCTTGGGCAGGCTCTCGCGCTGGGCGAGAATCGATGCGCGCAATTCGTCGAAGTCGCGCGGCAGCTCCGCAACGGCGGTTTCGCTCATCCTGGGTTCCCGTTGCCGTCCCTGTTGCGACAGTTCTGGCAGCGAAGCGGAAATGGAGCAAGCGTTCCAAAGGAGGAATGAACGCTCGATGCCGCGTCAGCCTGGCAGGCCGGCAGTGCAGCTCTGGCCGCCATCGACCGGCAGGCAGACGCCGGTGATGAACTTCGCCTCGTCGGAGGCGAGGAAGATCGCGGCGTTGGCGATGTCCCAGGCGGTGCCCATCTTGCCCATCGGCACCTGCGCGTCGCGGGCGGCGACCATCTCCTCGACGGAGCCGTATTGCGAGGAGATCTGCTTGTAGATCAGCGGCGTGTCGATCAGGCCGGGCATGATGCAGTTCGCGCGGATGCCCTGCCTTGCGTATTGCATCGCGAGCGCGACCGTCGCCTGGTTCACAGCCGCCTTCGTCGCGTAATAGGCGAAGTACGGGTAGCCGGTCCAGCGGATGGCGGCGAGCGATGAGATGTTGACGATCGCGCCGCCGCCGGCCTTCAGCATCTCCGGAATGACGGCCTTGGCGCAGCGATAGACAGAGCCGAGATTGAGCTGGAGCGAGGCGTTGAACTGCTCCTCCGACAGTTCGACCGGGCCGCCCATGTGGGTGACGCCGACATTGTTGTGGAGGATGTCGATGCGCCCGAAATGCCCCACGGTTTCGGCGACGCAGGCCTCGACCGAGGCGAGGTCGGTGACATTGGCGGCGAGGGCCAAGGCCTTGCCGCCCTCGCCGGCGATGATCGCGGCGGTCTCCTCGGCGGCATCGCGGTTGAGGTCGATGCAGGCGACGCCGGCGCCCTCGCGGGCATAAGCGACGGCCGCGGCCTTGCCGTTGCCCCAGCCGGGGCCGGAGGAGCCGGCGCCGAAGACGATGGCGATCTTGCCCTTCAGCCGGTCGGCCATGTGGTGTTCTTTCGATGAGGGACGAGAAGGGCGCGGGATTCCCTCTCCTTACAGGAGAGGGTTCCCCGCGCCTCATGGTCGTGTCCGGCGCCCGATGATGAGGGTGGCTGTCGATCAGCTCAGCGAGCTGCCGACGGCCTTCTCCAGGATCGCCCAGGCCTCGTCGCCGTACTTCTTCTTCCACTCGGCGTAGAAGCCGGCCTTGCGCAGGGCGTCGCGGAAGGCGTCGGCCTTGGTCTCGTTGATGGTCATGCCCTTCGAGGCGAGCTCGCCCTGCAGGCCGGCATTGAGCTTGGCGACGTCCTCGCGCTCCAGGAGCGCGGCGGCATTGATGTTCTTGGCGACGATGGCGCGCAGGTCTTCCGGCAGGCGCTCCCAGGCGCGGCGGTTGGCCAGGAACCAGAAGCCGTCCCACATGTGGTTGGTCAGCGAGAGGTACTTCTGCACCTCGAAGAGCTTGGCCGTCGCGATGATCGCCAGCGGGTTCTCCTGGCCGTCGACGACCTTGGTCTGCAGCGCGGTGTAGACCTCGGCGAAGTTGATCGAGGCCGGGGCCGACTGGAAGGCGGTGAACATCGAGGTCCAGAGCGGCGAGACCGGCACGCGGATCTTGAAACCCTTGAGGTCCTCGGGCGTGTTGATCGGGCCCTTGGACGAGGTGATCTGGCGGAAGCCGTTGTCCCAGATCTTGTCCATGACGACGAGATTGGCCTTGCCGATCTGGCCGCGGACGTAAGTCCCGAGCTCGCCGTCCATCGCCTTCCAGACCGCGTCGTAGTTCGGGAACGCGAAGCCGATGCCGGAGAGCGAGGCGTTGGCGACGAGCGTCGAGAGGATCAGCGGCGAGAGCGTGAAGAACTCGACGCCGCCCGAGCGGACCTGGCTCAGCATGTCGGTGTCGGAGCCGAGCTGGTTGTTTGGGAAGATCTGGATGTCGACCCGGCCGTTGGTCTCCTGCTTGATCTTCGCCACCGCCTCGTTGGCGCGGGCGTTCAGCGGGTGCGCGACGGGCAGGTTGTTGGCGTATTTGTAGGTGAATTCGGCGGCCTGGGCATTGGCGCGGCCGATATGGAAGGTACTGAGCGCGGAGGCGGCGGCCGAGGCCTGGAGCAGTGTACGGCGCGAAATGGTCATGAGCGTTTCTCCTCGGGGATTGTCTGGTTTCTTGTTGTGAGCTTCACAGCACCCAGGTCGAGAGGCCGGGCACGAGGGCGATGACGATGAGGCCGACGATCAGGGCGATGAGATAGGGCCAGATCGCGCCCATCGCCTCGTCGGGCGAGACGTTGCCGATCTTGCAGGCGATGTAGAAGCCGATGCCGATCGGCGGCGCCATCAGGCCGATATTCATCGCGGTGACCACGACCATCGAATAGTGCACGTCGTTGATGCCGAGATTCTTGGCGATCGGGAACATCAATGGCGCCATCAGCACGATCGCCGGCAGGCCTTCCAGCACGCAGCCGAGGATCATGAAGACGACGATGGTCACCGCCATGAAGGAGAGCCAGCCGCCGGGCAGGTTCGCCATGAAGACGGCGAGGTCGCGGGCGAAGCCGGTCTGGGTCAGCGCCCAGGCCATGGCGAGCGCCGTGCCGAGAATGACCAGGATCGCCCCGGAAAGCGCCGCGGTCTCGACCAGCATCTGGTAGAACTTGCGCGGGCTGATGCCGCCATAGAGCACGATGCCGATGACCAGCGCATAGAGCACCGCGATGGTCGAGACCTCGGTCGCGGTCGCGACGCCGCCGCCGACCGCGGCACGGATGATGAAGGGCAGGACCAGCGCCGGGGCCGCGACGAGCGCGACCTTGCCGATCACCGCGAGTGGCGCGCGGCGCACGCCCTTCATGTCCTCCGCCGCCGCCTTCCAGCGAGCGAGGCCGGCGAGCGCGACGAGCAGCACGCCGGCGATGACGAAGCCGGCATTGAACAGGCCGGCGATCGAGACGCCGGCGACGGAGCCGAGCACGATCAGCACGATCGAGGGCGGCACGGTGTCGGCCATCGCGGCGCCGGTCGAGAGCAGCGCGATCAGGTCCTTGGGCTTGTAGCCGCGCCGCTTCATCTCCGGGAAGAGCGCGGGCGCGACCGTCGCCATATCCGAGACCTTGGAGCCCGAGATGCCCGAGACGAGATAGAGCGAGCCGAGCAGGACATAGGACATGCCGGCGCGGACATGGCCGAGCAGGGAGGCCAGGAAGTCGACAATCGCCTTGCCCATGCCGGTGGCGTCGAGGATACAGCCGAGCAGAACGAAGATCGGCACCGAGAGCAGGATGAGGCTCGACATGCCCTCGTCCATGCGCCCGATCATCACGATCATCGGGACATTGGTCGAGAAGGCGAGGAAGGCGAGCGTACCCAGCCCGAAGCAGAAGGCGATCGGAACGCCCGCGACGAGGCAGGCGGCGACGACGCAGACCAGGAAGATCAGGATATTGTAGTAGCCGAGGGTCTTCAGCGTCGGCCCCAGCAGCCAGAAGGCGAGGCCGAACCCGCCGATGATCAGCACCGATGCCGCGATATCCGCCAGACGCCCGGTCTTGAAGGCATAGCGGATCGTCAGGAGCAGCATCAGCGCGATGCCGACGGCGATGGCCGAGACCCGCCAGCTGACGGGAATGTTGAGCGCGGCCGAGGTGACGTAGCTCTCTTCCACCGCGTAATCGATGGCCGGGTAGACCATCGCCGCCAGGAAGGCGGCAACGGCGATGAGTGCCAGCGTCTCGACGAATTCGCGCAGGCGCGGCGGCATCATGCCGACGAAGAGCGTCAGGCGCAGATGCTCGTTGCGATCGACGGCGATGGCGGCGCCGAGCATGGCGAGCCAGATGAAGCAAATCGAGGCGACCTCGTCGACCCAGACGAAGGGCAGCGAGAAGACGTAGCGCGAGATCACGCCGAGCAGCAGCACGCCGATGATGAAGGCGACGAGGGCGGCTGCGACGATCTCGACCGGGCGCATGATGGCGGAGCCGGGGCGCGCGCCCTCGTTCTCGCTCAGGTTCTCTGGGATATGCAGCGTATCGACGACATCGACCATGCGATGGCCTCAGATGCCGGTCGTCAGGCGCACTGCACCCGTGCTGTGTGGAGCCCTCAGGGCCATCGTTCCGTTCCTCCCTTCGCGCCGATCTTGTGTGTCGTCGGCGTCGATTGCGGTCCACACTGTGAATAGCCGGGCAGCGGGACGGGCCGCAGATTACACGAGGGGGGCGGCATTGCAATCCGCAAAGCGCCCATCTACGGTTGCGAGATAAGAATAAGGTCCATATCATGGACCATCTGGAGGAGCGCTTGCCGCAGAATTCCGTGCCGGAAGTCGGGTTATCCGGCTCGCAGAGCGTCGACCGCGCTCTGGGGCTGCTCTCGCTGATCGGGCGGGAGCCGGCCGAAGGCTTGCCGCTTGGCGAGATCGTCTCCGGCAGCGGCCTCAACAAGCCGACGACGCGGCGCCTGCTCATGGCCTTGATGCGGGCGGGGCTCGTCGAGCAGGAGCCGCTGACGCGGCGCTATTGCCTGGGAGAAGAGGCGTTCGTGCTCGGCGTGCTGGCGGCGCGTCGCCACGGCCTGCTTGAGATCGCGATGGACGGCCTGAGGCGGCTTTCGGCCGAGACGCAGGATACGAGCTTCCTCACGGTTCGGCGCGAGAATTACGCGATTTGCCTGCACCGGGAGGAGGGGACCTATCCGGTGCGCACCCATGCCTTGCAGGCCGGTGACCAGCATCCGCTCGGCGTCGGCGCGGGCTCGCTCGCGCTGCTGGCGGCGCTGCCCGACGATGATGTGGACCGGGTCATTGCGGCCAATGAAGCGGCGCTGCTGGCGCGCTATCCAGGCTTCGCGCCGGAGGCCTTGCGGGTCGATATCGCGGCGACGCGCGAGCGTGGCTTCTCGCTCAATCCTGGCCGGCTCGTCGCCAGTTCATGGGGCATCGGCCGGGCTTTCCGCTATCCGGACGGGCGTGTCGCGGGCGCTCTTTCGATCGCCGCAATCGACAGCCGGATGACGCCTGGCCGGCAAGCGGAGGTTGCTGTGCCGTTGGCCCGCGAGGCCGAGCGGCTGGAAGCGCTGCTCAAGCAGATGTTCGTATCCAAAGGGGCTGCGCGGCCGACCGCGCCTGCCGCCCCGCGATCCATCGAGACAGGGAGAGCCGCAAAATGAGCTCTGCAACCACAACCCCGACCGGGGGCGTCGTGCCGATGACGCGGCGCGTGATGAACCTCGCCCATATCGCGACGCAGAATGCGCGGCGCCTGCCCGCGCATCCCGCCTTCATCTGGGGCGAGAAAATCCTCGACTGGGCGGAGATCGATGCGCAGGCCTCGGCGCTGGCCGCGGGTTTGAAGGCGCGCGGCATCGGCAAGGGCGACCGCCTGCTGGTCCATTCCAAGAATTGCGACGCGATGTTCGTCTCGATGTTCGCGACCTTCCGGCTTGGCGCCGTCTGGGTGCCGACGAATTTCCGCCTGCTGCCCGACGAGGTCGCCTATCTCGCCACGGCTTCCGGCGCGAAGGGCTTCCTCTGCCATGGCGATTTCCCGGAGCATGCGGCGGTGGTTGCTGCCGCGAGCCCGGCGCCTGAGTTCATCTGGCGGATCGGGGATGCCGCTTTCGGCGAGGACGAGGTCGGCGCGGTGATCGCGCGCCATCGCGGCGAGCGCGTCGAGAACGCCGCGGTGGAGCATGACGATCCCTGCTGGTTCTTCTTCACCTCCGGCACGACCGGGCGCTCCAAGGCCGCGGTGCTGACCCATGGCCAGATGGGCTTCGTCATCACCAACCATCTCTGCGACCTCGTGCCGGGCTCGACCGAAAAGGACGCTTCGCTGGTCGTGGCGCCGCTCTCGCATGGTGCGGGCGTGCATCAATTGATGATCTCGGCGCGCGGGGCGACCTCGATCCTGCTGCCGACCGAGCGCTTCGACATCGACGAGGCCTACCGGCTGATCGCCAGGCACCGGGTCAGCAACATCTTCACCGTGCCGACGATCCTGAAGATGCTGGTCGAGCACCCCGCCGCCGACCAGCACGATCATTCCAGCCTGCGCTACATCATCTATGCGGGCGCGCCGATGTATCGCGAGGACCAGAAGGCGGCGCTGAAAAAGCTCGGCAAGGTGATCGTCCAGTATTTCGGATTGGGCGAGGTCACCGGCAACATCACCGTGCTGCCGCCCGCCCTGCATGAGGCCGAGGACGGGCCGAATGCCCGCATCGGAACCTGCGGATTCGAGCGCACGGGCATGCAGGTGCAGATCCAGGACGATGAGGGGAAAGAGGTCGAGCCTGGCGTTCAGGGCGAGATCTGCGTGATCGGGCCTGCCGTCTTCGCCGGCTATTACGACAACCCGGAAGCCAATGCGAAATCCTTCCGCAATGGCTGGTTCCGCACCGGCGATCTCGGCCATATGGACGAACAGGGCTTCGTCTACATCACCGGCCGCGCCTCGGACATGTATATCTCCGGCGGCTCGAACATCTACCCGCGCGAGATCGAGGAGAAGATCCTGACCCATCCCGCGATCGCCGAGGTCGCCGTGCTCGGCGTGCCCGATCCGGTCTGGGGCGAGATCGGCATCGCCGTCTGCGTCAATCGGCCGGGCCAGAACGCGACCGAAGCCGAGATCGCGGATTTCCTCGGTCCCAAGATCGCCCGCTACAAGATGCCGAAGCGCTTCCTGTTCTGGGAGGCCCTGCCGAAATCGGGCTATGGCAAGGTGCCGAAGCGCCTCGTCAAGGACGAGCTGGAAAAGCGCGGCGAGCTCGATTTCCTGAAGGGGAAGACGTCGTGAGACGCATCCAGCAGCCCGGCACCGGCACGCCCGAGCGTATCCAGTGGGTGGAATGCGGCGGGCGCGCCTTCTCGCTGACACTGCCGGCTGGCGTGCCATTGCTGGAGGCGGTGAGGAGCGGGTTTGCGGCCGAAGGTTTCGTTTCGGGCGTGGTGAAGCTCGACCGGTTGAAGCTCGCGCCCTTCGCCTATGTCATGCCCGCGCTGTCGAAGACACCGGAGCATGCTGCCTTCTACAGCGAGACCTTCCGGCCGGAAGGCGGCGCGCGGATCGAGGTCGGCGCGATGACCTTCGGCCAGCGCGACGGCGCGCCTTTCTTCCATGCTCATGCGCTGTGGGTTGAGGGCGACGGCAAGCGCAGTGGCGGGCATATCCTCCCGGACGAGACGACCGTCGCGGAGACGATCACGTTGCAGGTCGTCGGGCTCGACGGCGCGGTGTTCACAGCCGAGCCGGATAGCGAGACGCATTTCAAGCTGTTCGGGCCGGTGTCCGCCGGATCAGGTGGTGCCGGGGCAGGGCGGTTCTTCGCGCTGCGCGTGAAGCCGAATGTCGATTTCTGCGGAGCGCTGGAAGCTTTCTGCGCTGAGTGCGGCATCCGCGAGGCGGTGATCCATGGCGGCGTCGGCTCGACCATCGGGGCGCGCTTCGTCGCTGGCGGCGTGGTCGAGAATTTCGCGACGGAGGTTGCGATCACCGATGGGCGGGTCGTGCGTGGTGCGGGCGGATTCGAGGCGGCAATCGATGTCGCGCTGGTCGACTATAGCGGCGCGCTGGCGAGCGGGCGGTTGAAGCGCGGCGACAACCCAGTGCTGATGACCTTCGAGCTGGTGTTGCAGGCGCGCTGACGCCGCGAAGCGTCAGCCGCCCTGCTGCTTCGCGATCTCCCGGTTGCGCAAATCCTTGCGCATGATCTTGCCTGTCGCGGTCAGCGGTAGCGCCGTCACAAATTCGACCTCGCGCGGATACTGGTAGGCCGCCAGCCGGTCGCGTACGAAGGCCTGGATTTCAGTCGCGAGCTCCGCCGTCGGCGTCACATCCGGCTTCGGCAGGACGAAAGCCTTGACGATCTCGGTGCGGACGGGATCGGGCACGCCGACCACCGCGACCATCAGCACGGCCGGGTGGCGGATGATGCAGTCCTCGATATCGCCCGGCCCGATGCGGTAGGAGCCCGAGGAGATGATGTCGTCGTCGCGGCCCTGGAACCAGAAATAACCCTCCTCGTCGCGGGCGCCGCTATCGCCGGTGACGAGCCAGTCGCCGATGAACTTCGCCGCCGTAGCTTCCGGCTGGTTCCAGTATTCCAGCATCATCACGGGATCGGGTCTCGCGACGGCGATCAACCCCTGCTCGCCATCAGGCAGTTCGCGGCCTTCGGGCGAGATCACCGTGACGCGGTGGCCGGGCACGGCGCGGCCCATCGAGCCGGGCTTCACCGGATAGAGGCTGGCGCAATTGGAAACGAGCAGGTTCGCCTCGGTCTGGCCGTAGAACTCGTTGACCGGGAAGCCGAAGGTCTCGCGGCTCCAGTCGAGCATGTCGGCGCCGAGCGTCTCGCCGCCGGTGCCGATCGAGCGCATCTCGTAACCGAAGCGCTTGGGATTGACGACCTGCCGCATCAGCTTGAGCGCGGTCGGCGGCAGGAAGGCGTTGCGCACCTTGTGCCTGTTCATCAGGGCGAAGGCGGCTTCGGGATCGAACTTGCGGGCGCGGGAGGCGAGAACCGGCACGCCGCAATACAGGCTGGGCAGCAGCACATCGAGCAGGCCGCCGATCCAGGCCCAGTCGGCCGGCGTCCAGAACAGGTCGCCGGGCTGCGGGAAGAATTCCTGCGGCAATTGCACGCCCGGCAGATGGCCGAGCAGGACGCGATGGGCATGCAGTGCGCCTTTCGGCTTCCCCGTCGTGCCGGAGGTGTAGATGATTACGGCCGGATCGTCGGCGCGCGTATCGGCGGCGGTGAAGCGGTCGGAGGCCTTCGCCATCTCCGTCTCGAAATCGAGATGGCCGGAGGCGCCGACGACGAAGATTTTGCGCAGGTTCGGCAAGGCATCGCGGATTGCCTCGACCTTGCCGATATTCTCCGCGTCGGTGACGAGCACGCTGGCGCCGCTATGGCCGAGGCGATGCTCCAGCGCCTCGGGACCGAACAGGATAAAGAGCGGCAGGGCGATCGCGCCCAGCTTATAGGCACCGAGATGAGCGATCGCGGTCTGCGGCGATTGCGGCAGGAGGATGCCGACGCGCTCGCCCGGCCCGATGCCGTGAGCGCCGAGCAGATTGGCGAAGCGGTTCGAGGCGCGGGACAGTTCGTTGAAAGAGAGCGTAGCGACCTTGCCCCCGTCCTCTTCGAAGATCAGCGCCGGCTTGCCTGAGCCATCCGCATGCGCGTCCGAGCAAGCGGTGCCGATGTTGAAGCGCTCGGGAATGCGCCAGGCGAAGCGGCGCAGCGTGTCGTCATAGGTGGTGCCGCGTTCGAGCATGTCTGGCCTCGGCCTGTTCGCAGAGGCCCGATTAGGCGTGCGATGACCGGAACTGGCAAGCGGCGGGCAGACGCATCCGGTGTGGGAAGAAGGGCATCCTGGCGGAAGGGGAGGAGTCGCCGCGGTGCCCGTCCCATGTTATACATTTTGTAGAACATGGAGGGTTGAGGCGATGAGCGAGCTGAAGAAGGTCGAGGAGACCGAGGCGACTGTCCTGCAGATTCGCAAGATCGGCAATTCTCTGGGACTGATTCTGCCGAAGGAGTTGCTGGCGCAACTCGGGTTCAGCGAGGGCGACAAGCTCGAGTTAGTCCGGCAGCCTGAAGGAGCTCTCAAGTTGCAGCGGCATGACAATATTCATGCGCGTGCGATGGCGATCGCACGGAAGGCCATGAAGGACTATGCCGGGACGTTGCGAGAGCTTGCCAAGTGACGGAGCCGCTCTGGCTTCCGTTCGAGTCGGTCTGCGACATCCATTCCGAGCAGCTCGTCCTGTTCGGCGGGCCTGACGGCATTCGTGACGCGGGCCTGCTCGAATCGGCGCTCGCGCGCCCGATCAATCGCTTCGCCTATGGCGAGACCGATCTTGCAGCGCTAGCGGCCTCCTATGCCTTCGCGATCGCGCGCAATCATCCTTTCATCGACGGCAACAAGCGCGTCGCCTTCCTCGCGATGATGACGTTTCTGCGCCTCAATGGCGTCGCCTTCGCGCCGTCGCAGGCGGATGCTGCCGCCGCGATCCTCGCACTTGCGGCAGGCGAGGTCGACGAGGACGGGCTGACGCGCTGGATCCGCGACAACTGGCCGAAGGACATGCCGGCATGACCAAGCCGATCTGGGTCGAGGCCGCGATCAACGGTCCCTGGGGCCAGGAGCGCCAGCCCGGCATTCCCATCAGCATTCCCGATATCGTTGCGGATGGCATCGCGGCCGTGGAGGCGGGTGCGGCGATCGTGCATCTGCATGTCTACGATATGGCGACCGGGCGCCAGCGCGACGACTGGGAACTCTATGCGCAGGCGATCGAGGGTATCCGGGCGAAGGTCGATGCCATCGTCTATCCGACGATACCGATCCTGGGCTCAGGCTATGCCGGCGACATGATCGGCTCCGGCCGCTACACCCATCTCGAAGAGCTGGCGAAGCGTGGCTTGGCCGAATGGGGCGTGCTCGATCCCGGCTCCTGCAACTGGACGACCTTCGCCGGCATCCCGCAAGGCGAGGCAGGCTTCATCTACCAGAACCCCGGCGAGCATATCCGCGAGGGGATGGAGGTGGCCGAGCGCCACAAGGTCCACCCGAGCTACGCGATCTACGAGCCCGGCTTCACGCGCCTCGGCGCGGCTTTGGCCAAGGCCTATCCGGGCATGCCGATGCCGATCTACCGGTTGATGTTCTCGGATGCCTTCGCCTGGGGCTTTCCGCCGCGCGAATGGGCGCTCGAAGCCCATCTCAGGCTGCTGGCCGAGGATGCGCCAGAGGCGCCAGTGATGATCGCCGGGCTCGGCGTCGAGCTCCGCGATCTTATCGGCCCGGCCGTGGCGCGGGGCGTCCATGTCCGCGGCGGGCTGGAGGATGCGCCTTTCGGCTGCGACAAGACGAATCGTGAATTGATCGCGGATACGGTCCGCTTGGTCGAGGCCGCCGGCGGGAAGCCTGCCAGTGCGGCCGAGGTGCGGGGCTGGCTTTCGCGACAAGCGAAGGGAGAGGCGCTATGAGCCTGCGCGACAAACTGCTCGAACGGTTCCTGCGCTATGTCGCGATCGAGAGCCAGAGCGACATGAAGGCGACGAGCCTGCCGAGCACGCCGGGCCAGCAGGTTCTGGCGGAGCTGCTCGCGGAGGAATTGCGCGCGCTCGGGCTGGAGAATGTTGTCATCGACGACCACGCCACGGTGACGGCGCTCAAGCGCGGCACGAGGCCGGGCGCGCCGCGCATCGGCTTCATCGCCCATGTCGATACGGTCGATGTCGGACTGTCGCCGGTGGTCAAGGCGCAGGTGCTGCGATTTGAGGGCGAGGATCTTTGCCTCAATGCGGAGAAGGACATCTGGCTGCGCGTCGCCGAGCATCCCGAGATCGCTCCCTACAAGGGCAGCGAGATCGTCTTCAGCGACGGCACCAGCGTGCTCGGCGCCGACAATAAGGCAGCAGTCGCGATCGTGATGACGCTGCTGGCGGAGCTGCGTCCCGAGGACGAGCATGGCGACATCCTCGTCGCCTTCGTGCCGGATGAGGAGATCGGCCTGCGCGGCGCCAAGGCGCTTGATCTCGCCCGGTTCGACTGCGATTTCGCCTATACGATCGATAGCTGCGAAGTCGGCGAGGTCGTCTGGGAGAATTTCAACGCCGCCATGGCCGAGATCGTCTTCACCGGCGTCACCGCCCATCCGATGTCGGCCAAGGGCGTGCTGGTGAACCCGCTGATGATGGCGCAGGACTTTATGGCGTCCTTCGACCGGGCGCAGACGCCGGAGCATACCGAGGGGCGCGAGGGCTACACCTGGTTTCTCGAACTCGTGGCCACGCCGGCCGAGGCGGTGCTCAGGGCCAATATCCGGGATTTCGACAAGACGTCCTTCGCGGCACGCAAGCGCCGGATCGGTGAGGTCGCGGCGGAGATCGCCCGGCGCTATCCGACCGGGCGCGTCACCTCGGAGGTCAGTGACGTCTATGGCAACATCGCCGACAGCCTGGGCGAGGACCGGCGCTCGCTCGACTTGCTGATGGCGGCGCTGGCCGAATTGCAGATCGCGCCGAAGCTGATCCCGATGCGCGGCGGCACGGACGGGGCGGCGCTCTCGGCGCGCGGCCTGCCGACGCCGAATTTCTTCACCGGCGCGCATAATTTCCACTCGCGCTTCGAGTTCCTGCCGCTGCCGGCTTTCGAGACCTCCTACGAGGTGGCGCGGCGCATCTGCCTGCTGGCGGGGCAAGAAGTCTAGCGCCACACGGTTGTCATTCCGGGGCGTGCCGCAGGCACGAATCTGGAACCCACGACTGGGTGAGCGGCTTGCAACGAGGCATCGACTGTTTCACCCAGTCGTGGTTTCCGGGTTCTTCGCTGCGCGAAGCTCCGGAATGACAAGGAGGCACTGCGCGCGGCTTGTCGCATTGGCGCACGGCCTGCCGGCGCCTACATGAGGTGGGCAGGAACAGCGAAAGCACTATCCGCATGTCCGAACGCGACGCCGAAGCCAACCGATTCTCTGCCCGTGCGGCGCGCTATGCCCGCGTCGGCGCCAATGTCGGCGGGGTGGCGGCCCGGATCGCAGGCGCCCGGCTGTTCGGCGTCGAGGGGCGCGATGCCACCAATGCCGAGGCACTGGCCAAGGCGCTGGGCGGGCTGAAGGGTCCGATCATGAAGGTGGCGCAGCTCGTCGCCACCATCCCCGATGTCGTGCCGCCGGAATACGCCGCCGAGTTGCAGAAGCTGCAATCGCAGGCGCCGCCGATGGGCGCGGCCTTCGTCAAGCGCCGGATGATGGCCGAGCTCGGCGCCAGCTGGCGCGAGCGCTTCGGCGAGTTCGATTTGAAGCCGGCGGCGGCGGCCTCGCTGGGGCAAGTGCATCGCGCGACGACGCTGGATGGCGCGGCGCTCGCCTGCAAGCTGCAATATCCCGACATGGAATCGGCTGTCGAAGCCGATATCGCCCAGCTCGAGGTGCTGTTCTCGCTGCACCGGCGCATGGGCGCGGTGATCGATACGACCGAGATCGCCAAGGAGATCGGTGCCCGCGTCCGCGAGGAGCTCGACTATAAGCGCGAGGCCAAGCATGTCGCGCTCTATCAGGCGATCCTGTCGGATACGCCGGAGGTGCGCGTGCCGGCGCTGGAGCCGGATTTGTCGACCCGGCGGCTTCTGACCATGCACTGGTTGGAAGGCAGCCCGATCCTCTCACACAAGCAGGACGGGCAGGCGGTGCGCGACAGGATCTCGACCGCGATGTTCAAGGCGTGGTGGCGCCCGTTCAGCCATCACGGCGTCATCCATGGCGACCCGCATCTCGGGAACTACACGGTGTTCTCGGAGGACGGCGAGCCGCAGGGAATCAACCTGCTCGACTATGGCTGCATCCGCATCTTCCCGGAGAGCTTCGTCGGCGGCGTGGTCGATCTCTACAAGGGCCTGCGCGACGGCGAGGAGGCCCGCGTCGTCCATGCCTACGAGACCTGGGGCTTCAAGGGCCTGACCAAGGACCTCGTCGATACCCTGAACATCTGGGCGCGCTTCATCTACGGGCCGCTGCTGGAGGATCGGGTCAGGCGCATCGCCGAGGATGTCAGCCCGGCCGAGTATGGCCGCAAGCAGGCCTTCCAGGTGCATCAGGCCCTGAAGGCGCGCGGGCCGGTGACGGTGCCGCGCGAATTCGTGTTCATGGACCGCGCCGCGATCGGGCTCGGCGGCGTCTTCCTGCATCTCGACGCCGAATTGAACTTCCACCGGTTGTTCGAGGCGGAAATCGAGGGGTTTTCGGTTGAGCGCGTTGCCGAGCGACAGGGCGCGGCTTTGGTCGCGGCGGGCTTGAAGTCCTAGCCTCGCGTCGCTCAGTCGCCCCCACTCCCGCCGTCACCGCCTCCGCCGCAGTCGTCGCAGAAGCCCGCGCTTCCGCCGTCACCGCCACCGGAGGTGTGGCGCCATCGCGCGATATCCTCGTCATCGCGCTTCGTCTGCTCATGCGCCTCGGCGAACCAGCGCTTCGCCTTCTCGCGCAGGGCAGGGCCGAGGTCCGTCAGGTGATCTTTCGCAGCTTGCTTGGTCGGATCGCCCACCGGTGTCTCCGTTCGACGATCCAGCATAGGCGGATTTGCGAGATGACGCTGCCGTCGATGCGGACTGGCGTTAATCGCTTCAAAAACAGCGGCAACGAAAGAATATCCTTCTATCTAAATCGATTGAATCGCCTCGATATCGCCGCTAAAGAGGATAAGTGCGGTGTGGTCGCGCCACGCTCCACGGTTGCAGCACGCTGCCGCGTTGCCCGTGCGTCGCGGGTGCGCTACAGGCTTAGAGAGACTGTGTCTTTTTCAGGATCGAGACCATGGCCGACCACGCCCATCACGCCGACGCTCCCGCGATGGACTATCCCGAGCACGAGCGGACCTATACCGGGTTCATTCATTTCGCCGAGGTCGGAACGGTCGCCTGCCTTGCCATCGTCGCGGCGCTCGCCGTCGGTGGCACGAAGCATGCCTGGGGCACGGCGCTGATCGGTACGCTGCTTGCCGTCCTCGGGACCGGTGTTGGTATCGCCGCCCCGTCGATCGGTTGGCGTGCGCCGCTCGTCGCGCTCGTCCTGATGCTGCTCGCGCTGCTCCTGCTCTGACCGTCTCCCCATAACGCCGGAAAGGCCTGCCCCCGCCATGCGCATTGCTGTCCCAGCCGAAACGCAAGGGGCGGAAACCCGCGTCGCAGCGACGCCG
This sequence comes from Allobosea sp. GW821-FHT09G06, assembly GCF_059416005.1. Lineage (NCBI taxonomy): Bacteria > Pseudomonadati > Pseudomonadota > Alphaproteobacteria > Hyphomicrobiales > Alloboseaceae > Allobosea > Allobosea sp. GW821-FHT09G06. Next base: position 1,135,218 of record NZ_JBWKOI010000001.1, read on the forward strand.
GAGACCGTCCGCAAGTTCAAGGGCCTCGGTGCCGAGGTCGTGGTCGAGGCCGGGGCAGGCAAAGCCTCCGGCATCCTCGATGCGGAGTATGAGGCGGCAGGGGCAACGCTCGCCAAAACGGCGGCGGAAGCGCTCGCCGGCGCGGCGATCGTGCTGAAGGTGCGCCGTCCGTCCGAGGGTGAGATCGCTGGCCTGCCGGCCGGTGCGCTCGTCATCGCGACGATGGACCCTTACGGCAACGAGGCGCAGGTCCAGGCCCTGGCCAAGGCCAATGTCGCCGCCTTCGCGATGGAGTTCATGCCGCGCATCACCCGTGCGCAGGTGATGGACGTTCTGTCCTCGCAGGCCAATCTCGCCGGCTACCGCGCCGTGATCGACGGCGCCGCCGAGTACGGCCGGGCGCTGCCGATGATGATGACGGCGGCGGGCACGGTGCCGGCCGCGAAGATATTCATCATGGGCGTCGGCGTCGCCGGCCTGCAGGCGATCGCCACCGCGCGCCGCATGGGCGCCATCGTGACCGCGACCGACGTGCGTCCCGCCACCAAGGAACAGGTCGAATCGCTCGGCGCAAAATTCCTCGCCGTCGAGGACGAGGAGTTCAAGCAGGCGCAGACCGCCGGCGGCTACGCCAAGGAGATGTCCAAGGAATACCAGGCGAAGCAGGCGGAACTCACCGCCAGCCACATCGCCAAGCAGGACATCGTCATCACCACCGCGCTGATCCCGGGCCGTCCGGCGCCGAAGCTGATCACGGCGGCGATGGTCGAGAGCATGAAGCCCGGCTCCGTGATCGTCGACCTCGCGGTCGAGCGCGGCGGCAACTGCGAACTGGCCAAGGCGGGCGAGGTCGTGACGACGGATAACGGCGTCAAGATCGTCGGCCATCTCAACGTGCCGGGCCGCCTGCCTGCGACCTCGTCGGCGCTCTACGCCAAGAACCTCTTCGCCTTCGTCGAGACGCTGATCGACAAGGCCGAGAAGAAGCTCGCGGTGAACTGGGACGACGAGCTGGTCAAGGCGACCGCCCTGACGAAGGACGGCGCCGTCATCCATCCGAATTTCGCGCCGAAGGCCTGAGCGTAAGGAATTCCGACCATGGCAACTCCCTCCACCGAACAGGCTCTCGAACAGGCGCGCAACGCGGCGGCCCTCGCCAAACAGGCAGCCGAGCTCGCCGAGCGCTATGCCGACCAGGCCGCGGCCGCGGCCAGCATCGCGACCGGCGGCGTCGACCCGACGGTCTACCGCCTCGCGATCTTCGTGCTCGCCGTCTTCGTCGGCTACTACGTCGTCTGGTCGGTGACGCCGGCCCTGCACACGCCGCTGATGTCGGTCACCAACGCGATCTCCTCGGTCATCGTCGTCGGCGCCTTGCTGGCCGTCGGCGTCGAAGCCCTGCCCGCGCTCGGTGACGGGCCGATCTGGGCCAAGGTCTTCGGCTTCCTCGCGCTGATACTCGCCTCGGTGAATATCTTCGGCGGCTTCCTCGTCACCGAGCGCATGCTCGCGATGTACAAGAAGAAGGGCTGATCGCCATGGCCGCGAACCTCTCAGCCCTGCTCTACGTCGTCTCCGGCGTCCTCTTCATCATGGCCCTGCGCGGCCTGTCGCACCCGACGACCTCGCGACAGGGCAACCGCTACGGCATGATCGGCATGGCGATCGCCATCGTCACGACCGTGGTGTTCTTCCCGCCGTCCGGCTTCTCCGGCTGGCTGCTCGTGCTTCTCGGCATCGCGATCGGCGGCGGCATCGGCGCCGTGATGGCCAAGCGCGTGCAGATGACGCAGATGCCGCAGCTCGTCGCCTTCTTCCACTCGCTGGTCGGCCTCGCCGCCGTGCTGGTGGCGGCTGCCGCGCTCTATGCGCCCGAGGCTTTCAACATCGGCCGTGTCGGCTCGATCAAGGGCGCCAGCCTGTTCGAGATGGCGCTCGGCGTCGCGATCGGCGCGATCACCTTCACCGGCTCGATCATCGCCTTCCTCAAGCTCGACGGGCGGATGAGCGGCAAGCCGATCATGCTGCCGCAGCGCCACGGCATCAATATCGGCCTCGGCATCGCGCTCGTGGTGCTGCTCGCGATCTTCATCAAGAGCGAGAGCCACACCGTCTTCTGGCTGATCGTCGCGGTCTCGCTGGTGCTCGGCGTGCTGCTGATCATCCCGATCGGCGGCGCCGACATGCCGGTCGTCGTCTCGATGCTGAACTCCTATTCCGGTTGGGCTGCCGCCGGCATCGGCTTCACGCTCGGCAACATGGCGCTGATCATCACCGGCGCGCTGGTCGGCTCGTCGGGCGCGATCCTGTCCTACATCATGTGCAAGGCGATGAACCGGAGCTTCATCTCCGTCATCCTCGGCGGCTTCGGCGGCGACGATGCCGCGGCCGGCGCGGGCGGCGCGGTCGAGGCCCGTCCGGTCAAGCAGGGCTCGTCGGACGACGCAGCCTACATCATGAAGAACGCCGGCAAGGTCATCATTGTGCCGGGCTACGGCATGGCGGTGGCGCAGGCGCAGCACACGCTGCGCGAGATGGCCGACCTGCTCAAGAAGGAAGGCGTCGAGGTCAAATACGCCATCCATCCGGTCGCGGGCCGCATGCCTGGCCACATGAACGTGCTGCTGGCCGAGGCGAACGTGCCCTATGACGAGGTCTTCGAGCTCGAGGACATCAACTCGGAATTCGGCCAGGCCGACGTCGCCTTCGTCATCGGCGCCAACGACGTCACCAACCCGGCCGCCAAGACCGACAAGTCCTCGCCGATCTACGGCATGCCGATCCTCGACGTCGAGAAGGCCAAGACCGTGCTCTTCATCAAGCGCGGCATGGCGGCTGGCTATGCCGGCGTCGAGAACGAGCTGTTCTTCCGCCCCAACACCATGATGCTCTTCGGCGACGCCAAGAAGGTCACCGACGAGATCGTCAAGGCGATGGCTCACTGAGCGGGCACCGCCCCGCCATCGGATTGCTGTAAAGGGCCGGCTTGATCGCCGGCCCTTTCGTTTTCGGAACATGTGCCGCGCGATGATCCTGCGTCTGCTGAAACCGGTGCTGCTGCTGGGCCTTGCGGCCTATCTGGCGGTGCTCGGCACGCTCTACATGCGCCAGCGCGAGCTCGTGTTTCCGCGCGATCCGGCGAAAGCCGACATCGCCTCGGCCGGATTGGCCGCCGCCGAGGAGGTCAGCGTCGCCACGGCCGATGGCGAGCGGCTCGTCGCCTGGGTGGTGCCGCCGCGCGCGGGCAAGCCGGTCGTGCTCTATTTCCACGGCAATTCCGGCAATCTCGGGCGGCCAGGGCGGATCGAGCGCTTCCGCGGGCTCACCGAGGACGGCGCGGGGCTCTTCGCCGTCAGCTATCGCGGCTATGGCGGCTCCTCGGGTATGCCGAGCGAGGAGGGGCTGCTGCAGGATGCGCGGGCGGCCTATGGGGTTGCGGCCGCGCGCTTCGGGGCCGGCAACCTGATCGGCTACGGCGAGTCGCTGGGCACCGGCGTCGTCCTGAAGCTCGCCGCCGAAGTGCCGTTGCAGGCGGTGGTGCTGGAGGCGCCTTACCGCTCGACGCTGTCGGTGGCGCAAGGGACCTATCCGTACCTGCCGCTCAGCCTGCTGATGAAGGACCAGTTCCGCTCGGATGCGGTCATCGGCCGGGTCAAGGCGCCGCTGCTGGTGCTGCATGGCGAGCGCGACCAGGTCATTCCCTTCGCCCAGGGGCAGCAGCTCTATGAGCTCGCGAACGCGCCCAAGCGCTTCCTGCGCTTTCCGGCCGGACGGCATTCCGACCTGCCGCGATACGGCTCGATCGGGGAGATCCGGCGTTTCCTGGCCGAGGTCGCGTCGGGGAGCATCGCGGGAGCGGAGAGCCGTGCGATCGGGGAGGGAGCGGGCGCTCGTCCCTGACGCCGCGCCCGATCCCGTCAGCTGCGGAAGAAGCCGCCGACGCCACCGCCGCCGAGGCGCGAGGAGCCGGCGCGGGCCTGGGCATTGTTGCCGTCGATCGCCAGCGCGCGTTGATAGGCTTCCGAGGCTTCCGCCTTCTTGCCGAGCTTCTCGAAGGCAAAGCCGCGGCCGGCCCAGGCATCGGCATTGCGGTTATCGACGTTGAGCGCGGCGGTGAAGTCTTCCTGCGCGGCATCGTATTTGCCGAGGACGTTCAGGCTCTGGCCGCGCGCGATATAGGGCGGGGCGGTGTAGGGATTGCGGTCGATCACCGAGTCGAAATCGGTGACGGCGTGCTGGTGCTGGCCTTCCTTCTGATAGACGAGGCCGCGGGCATGGAAGGCTTCCGCCGATTCGGGGTTGAGCCGGATCGCGGTGTTGAGATCGCCCAGCGCCTGCTGGCTGTTGCCCTGCTGGCGCAGCAGGTTGGCGCGCGCGATATAGGCCGGCGCATAGTTCGGGTTGGCGGTGGTGGCACGGTTGAAATCGGCGAGCGCCGAATCGGCCCTGCCACTCTGGCGCAGTGCCAGGCCGCGATTCGTGTAGGCGGAGGCGAGGTTCGGGTCGATCTGGATCGCCTTGGTGAAATCCGAGATCGCATCCGAGAAGCGGCCGACGCGGGCATAGGCCGCGCCACGCGTGTTATAGGCGTTGGGATCATTCGGATTGCGCGAGATGACCTCGCTGAGCGAGCCGATATTGACGCTGGCATCGGCGCTGTCGCGCGTGTCGAGCTCGGCGACGGCGGGCTGTGAGCCGAGGTTGGAGACCGTGTCGCACCCCGCGAGCGCCAGCGCCATGCCGGCTGCGGCCAACCAGTTACTGCCTCGGATCATGCTCTGCCTCATCGGTTTCGTGCTTCGCCTGCCGCGAGGCCCCGAATTAGGGGATGCCGGCCTTGCGGCCGTCGCGGCGTGATCGCGCTCCCAACCGACAGCGCCTTGCCGGAGAAAACGCCCGAAACCCGCCAAAACTTGGTTAACGCCGTAGAAAAGACAACGCGCCCGGAGCGGGCTCCAGGCGCGAAACGCTATCGGCCCTATCCTGGCGGCCCGTTGGGGCCGCCCGAAGGGTTTCAGGGGCGCTTGGGCTTCACCGGCGCGGGCAGGAGGCCTTCGCGCTGGAGCTTCTTGCGCTGGAGCTTGCGGGCGCGGCGCACGGCCTCGGCCGACTCACGCGCCTTCTTCTCGGAAGGCTTCTCGTAATGGCCACGAAGCTTCATCTCACGGAAGATGCCCTCACGCTGCATCTTCTTCTTGAGGGCGCGGAGCGCCTGATCGACATTGTTGTCGCGAACGAGAACCTGCACGTGAAACGTCCGTCCTTAGCGGGTTGATCCAGAAATTGGGGCCGGCGGTAAGGCAGAGCCCACCGCGCGAAGATGGGTGCCGATAGCAGAATTCATTTCGCCTGTCCACGCCGCGAACCCTTGAAAATGCGGGGCCGCATGCAGTTCAGGAATAGGCGCCATCCGATCGTTCAAGCGTGCTCGGCCGTGACACGGGTGACATGGCCCATCTTGCGGCCCGGGCGGGCATCGCGCTTGCCGTAGAGATGCAGATGCGCGCCGGGCTCCGCCAGAAGCTCGCGCCAGCGCAGCGCGCTCGCGCCGATCAGGTTCTCCATCTCGACGCGGCCGCGCCGGGCGGTCGAGCCGAGCGGGAAGCCGCAGACGGCGCGGACATGCTGGTGGAACTGCGAGGTCTCGGCGCCTTCGCTGGTCCAGTGCCCGGAGTTATGGACGCGCGGGGCGATCTCGTTGACGATGACACGCTCGGCGAGGTCGCCCTCGGCCTCCAGCACGAACAGCTCCACCGTGAAGACACCGACATAGCCGAGAGCCTCGCCGATGCGGCGGGCGGCATCGATCGCCTGCAGCGACGCGCCTTCCGAGAGATTCGCGGGGATGCGGGTATAGGCGAGGATATGGTCGCGGTGCTCGTTCTCGCAGACGTCGAAGGCGGCGAAGGAGCCGTCGAGCCCGCGCGCGGCGACGACCGAGACCTCGCGCACGAAGGAGACGAAGCCTTCGAGGATCGCGGGGAAACGTCCGATCGCCTCATGCGCCTCGGCGAGATCGCTGCCCGGCGCGATCTTGACCTGCCCCTTGCCGTCATAGCCGAAGCGGCGGGTCTTCAGCACGGAAGGGCGGCCGAGTTCGGCGGCGGCGGCTTCGAGATCGGCGAGCGTGTCGACGGCGCGGAACGGCGCGACGGCGAGGCCGAGCCCGGAGACGAAGCGCTTCTCGCTGAGCCGGTCCTGCGTCACCGCCAGGGCGCGGGCACCGGGATGGAGCGGCACGCGCGCGGCGAGGAAGGCAGCGGTCGCGGCCGGGACGTTCTCGAATTCGTAGGTCACGACATCGACGGCGTCTGCGAAGCGGGCGAGCGCCTCCTCATCCTCGTATTCCGCGACGGTGTGGCGGGCAGAAACGTCGAAGGCAGGGCTGTCGGTCTCGGGCGCGAAGACATGGCAGCGGATGCCGAGATCGGCGGCGGCAAGCGCCATCATCCGGGCAAGCTGGCCGCCACCGAGGATGCCGAGCATGGCGCCGGGCGCAAGGCCGGTGGGAACGGGCGCGCTCATGCCTCGTCCCGGTTGGGGCGCTCGGCGGTGCCGGCGCTCTGGCGGGCGCGATAGGCGTCGAGCCGCTCGGCGAGGGCGCTGTCTGAGAGAGCGAGCACTGCGGCGGCGAGGAGCGCTGCGTTGACGGCGCCGGCGCGACCGATGGCCAGCGTGCCGACGGGGATGCCGGCCGGCATCTGCACGATCGAGAGCAGGCTGTCCTGCCCCGACAGGGCCTTGGATTCGACGGGGACGCCGAAGACCGGCAGCGGCGTTAGCGAGGCCGTCATGCCCGGCAGATGCGCCGCGCCGCCGGCCCCCGCGATGACGACCTTGAAGCCCTCGGCCTTGGCGCCCTTGGCGAAGTCGAAGAGCCGGTCCGGCGTGCGGTGGGCGGAGACGATGCGGGCATCATAGGGGATGGCGAGCGCTTCGAGCGCCTCGGCCGCATGACGCATCGTCGCCCAGTCGGACTGGCTGCCCATGATGATGGCGACGGGGGGGCTGCTGGCTTCCATGGAATGCGCTCGGGCTCGGCTCCGGAAGCGCGCGATCTAGACCGGTAGACGCCGGGTAAGCAAGGGCGAATCGGCGCCAGGGCGCCGGAAAACGCTGGCGTCAGGCGATGATGTCGGGTGTGAGCGCGTCCTCGATCTGCGTGATGCGGTCCTTCAGGTAGAGCTTGCGCTTCTTCAGGCGCTGGACCTGGACCTGATTGATCGAGCCCACGCGCTCCAGCGCGTCGATGGCGCTGTCGAGATCGCGATGCTCCTCGCGCAGCCGCGCGAGTTCGGAGGTGAAGGTCTCGACCTCTTCCGGGCTGAGCTCGAATCCCATGGGCATCTCATCATCGCCTTGATCGGGGGCGACTATGCGCGTGTCGCCCGGCGTCCCGCAAGTGCGGGCGAGGCGGCGCAAGCATAGGGAAGTCATCTATTCACGGCTTTCCGGAAACGGACCGGTCACGATCACAGAATCTCATGAATGCCGTGTGACGGCATGGGGAAGACGTGAAGCCGGCTCTATGCCAGATTGGTACGTCAACTGCTCATCAGGAGGATCCAGATGTCGTTGCAGACCCGTCTTGCGGAACTCGAGCGCAAGCACCGTCAACTCGAGGACGCTATCGCCCAGGCTGTGGCGAGCCCGTCTTCCAGTGACCTCAGCCTCGCAGAGCTGAAGCGGAAGAAGTTGCAACTGAAGGATGAGATCGAACGCGTACGGATGACCATTCCGGAGCGAACCTTGCATTGAGCCGGCGGGCCGAGTGGCCCGTTGAATGCGATGAAGATGCGGATGAACCGGCCCGAAAGGGCCGGTTTTTCGTTGGCGGAAGGCCGGGGCGGGCGCCGTCAACGGAATGACACAAATCGGCGGGAACTTCTGTTGCGATGACCCGTTGAAGCCGGGCGCGCATCGCGAGGGGAGGCTGCCATGGGCATAGTCTGGACCATCATCATCGGTTTCGTCGCCGGGGTTATCGCCAAGTTCATCATGCCCGGCTCGAACGAGCCCGCGGGCTTCGTGCTGACGACGATCCTCGGCATCATCGGCGCCTTCGTCGCAACCTATCTCGGCCAATCCCTCGGCTGGTACGCGCCAGGGCAGGGCGCCGGGCTGATCGGCGCGGTCGTCGGGGCCATCATCGTGCTGGTCGTCTGGGGTGCGATCAGCGGCCGCAACCGCGCGGTCTAAGTTCGACCTTCCTTTCCCAAACGGAGTGAGCGCCGTGAGTGACGACAACAGCAGCAGCGGTTTCCCGTCCCTGACCGCCCTTCTCGGGCTCGTCGCGGTCGCCGGTTATCAGAATCGCGACAAGATCGCGGAGTGGCTGGGCGGCCGCGGCCAGCCGGAGCCGGGGCAGGTTCCGGCCCCGCAACCCGGCCAGGCCGGGGCAGCGCCGCAGGGCGATGGCGGCGGACTTCTCGGTGGCCTTGGCGGATTGCTGGGTGCCGGCGGCATCGGCAGCGTGCTGAATGGCGGGCTCGGCGAGCTTGCCGACCGGTTCAGGCAGGCCGGGCAGGGCGAGAAGGTCGATTCCTGGGTGCAGAACGGCCCCAACCAGGAGGTCGCACCCAACGATCTCGAACAGGCGCTCGGCCCGCAGGTGATCGACGCGATCGCGCAGCGGACGGGCCTGTCGCGTGACGAGTTGCTGGATCGGTTGTCTCAGGTCCTGCCGGAAACCGTTGATCGCGTCACGCCGAATGGGCGGCTCGATCGCGCCGGGGCGTGAGGATCCGGTCTTCGGCTGGGTGTCTCCGTCATTCTCGGGCGAAGCGTCGCTTCGACCCGAGAATCTGAGGACGAGAAAGCACCGGTTTCCGAGATGCTCGGGGCAAACCCGAGCGTGACGTGCGGGTTCAGAGCGCCCGCGCCATCTCGCGCAGCCTGAACTTCTGGATCTTGCCGGTCGAAGTCTTCGGGACCTCGGCGAAGACGATCGTGCGCGGGCATTTGAACGATGCGAGATGCTCGCGGCACCAGGCGATGATCTCCGCCTCCGTCGCGGTCTTGCCCGGCTTCAATTCGATAAAGGCGCAGGGCGTCTCGCCCCATTTCTCGTCGGGGCGGGCGACCACGGCGGCAGCCTGCACGGCCGGGTGCTTGTAGAGCGCATCCTCGACCTCGATCGAGGAGATGTTCTCGCCTCCGGAGATGATGATGTCCTTCGAGCGGTCCTTGAGCTGGATGTAGCCGTCCGGATAGCGCACGCCGAGATCGCCGGTATGGAACCAGCCCCCGGCGAAGGCGGCCTCGGTCGATTTCCGGTTGCCGAGATAGCCCTTCATCACGACATTGCCGCGCATCATCACCTCGCCGAGCGTCTGGCCGTCGCGCGGGACGGGCTGCATCGTCTCGGGGTCGAGCACGTCGAGCCCTTCGAGTGCCGGATAGCGCACGCCCTGGCGGGCTTTCTTGGCGGCCTGCTCGGCCGCTGAGAGCGCGTTCCAGTCGTCATTCCAGTCGTTGACGACGGAGGGGCCGTAGCACTCGGTCAGCCCGTAGAGATGGGTGACCTCGAAACCGGCCTGCTTCATGCCAGCGAGCACGGCTTCGGGCGGCGGGGCGGCCGCGGTGAAGAAGGAGACCGTCTGCGGGAAGTCGCGGCGCTCCTCGGGCGTGGCGTTGAGCAGCGTCGACATCACGATCGGCGCGCCGCAGAGATGGGTCACGCCATGGTCTGCCAGCGCATCGTACATCGCCTTGGCGCGGACCTGCCGCAGGCAGACATGGGTGCCGGCGACGATCGAGATCGTCCAGGGGAAGCACCAGCCGTTGCAGTGGAACATCGGCAGCGTCCAGAGATAGACGGGGTGCCGGCCCATATTGCCGGTGATGACGTTCGAGGTCGCGAGCAGGTTGGCGCCGCGATGATGGTAGACAACGCCCTTGGGATCGCCGGTGGTGCCGGAGGTGTAGTTCAGCGCGATGGCGTCCCATTCGTCTCCCGGCATCAGCCAGTCGAAATCCGGATCGCCGGAGGCGACGAGTTCCTCGTACTCGATCTGGCCCAGTCGTTCGCCCGGGCCGTCATAGACGGGATCGTCATAGTCGATGACGATCGGCTTCACCTTGCAGAGCGCCAGCGCCTCCCTGATCGTCTTCGAGAATTCCCGGTCGATGATCAGCACCTTGGCGCCGCCATGGTCGAGCGAGAAGGCGATGATCGCGGCGTCGAGCCTTGTGTTCAGCGTGTTGAGGACGGCGCCGGCCATCGGCACCCCGTAATGGCATTCGAGCATGGCCGGCGTGTTCGGTAGCATCGCCGCGACTGTGTCGTTCTTACTGACGCCGTGCTTCGCGAGCGCCGAGGCGAGGCGGCGCGAGCGGGCATAGAACTCGGCATAGGAGCGACGCAGCGAGCCGTGAATGATCGCGGTGCGCTCGGGGAAGACCGAGGCCGCGCGCTCCAGGAAGGCGAGCGGCGTCAGCGGCTGGTAGTTCGCCGGATTGCGGTCGAGATCGGTGTCATAGGCCGAACGGGTCATCGGGAGCCTTCCTCGCAAGCGCCGCAAGCCTTAGCGGCTGGCGCGCTCCCAGGTAATCCATCCCTTTTTCCGATACGGCGCAATCGCGCGAGCCACCGGGTTTCCCCGAAACCGCCTCGTCATTCCGGGCTCATCGCTGCGCGACGCCCCGGAATGACGGTGTGATTCTTCAGCCGAGAAGATGCAGGCCGCGCAGACCGTCATAGACGAGCTTGGCGCCGACCAGCAGCAGGAGCCAGTAGATGATGCCGTAGAAACGCTCGGGCGGCACGCGCCGGACCAGCCACACGCCGGCGAAGGTCGCGGCGACCGCGAAGGGCAGCAGTGCGGCCGAGGCCAGGAGGTTCTGGCCGTTGAGCTGGCCGAGCGCGAGATAGGGCACGAGCTTGACCAGATTCATCGCGGCGAAGAAGATCGCGCCGGTGCCGACGAAGACGGCGGGCTTCAGCTTCTGCGGCATGACATAAATCTGGAAGGGCGGGCCGCCGGCATGGGCGACCATGCTGGTGAAGCCGCAGAAGAAGCCCCAGAGGCTGCCGGCGCTCCAGTTCGCCTGTGTGGCGACAGTCGGCTTCTTGCCGTCGCTGAGCATGCGGCGCAAAGCGAAGCCGACCGAGATCAGCCCGACGGCGAGCACGACGGCGGCATCCGAAACCTTCGCCGCCAACAGATAGCCGACGAGAATGCCGAGCAGGGCGCCGGGCGCCAGCGTCGCGAGATTGCGGCGGTCGAAATCGCGCCGGTAGGACCAGACCGAGACGACATCCTGCGCGATCAGGAGCGGCAGCATGATCGCGGCCGCCGTCACTGGCGAGACGACCAGCGCCATCAAGGGCAGGGAGAGCAGGCCGATCCCGGAAAAGCCGCCCTTGGCCAGTCCGGTCAGGACGACGGCCGGGACCATGGCAGCGAAGAAGAGCAGGTCGAAGGGCATGTGATACTGCGCCGCAGGGCTGGGAGAGGCAGGTCGGGATCGGCGAAAGTCTTAAGGCGGCGCGCTTGCGCTGGGCGCGGGGAAGAGCGCAGGGTTCGCGCAAAATCAGCCCCGCCATCGCCGGCTCGCTCACGGGGCTTTAGGCTGAAACCCGGCGCAGAGGAACGCTTCCGATGAATGGCTCCCATGCGGCGCCCGCCCGCCCCGCGCAAGGCTATGCCGAAACCTATGCCCGCTGGCAGGCCGATCCCGATGCCTATTGGCTCGACATGGCCAAGGGCATCGACTGGATCAAGCCGCCCGAGAAGGCCTTCGATCCGGCGGCCGGCATCTATGGGCGCTGGTTCCCGGATGCGACCTGCAACACCTGCTTCAACGCGCTCGACCGACATGTGCGCGATGGCCGCGGCGAGCAGGTCGCGCTGATCCATGACAGCCCGGTCACCGGGACCAAGACGAGCTACACCTATGCGCAGATGCTGGAAGAGGTGGCGACGCTCGGCGCCGTCCTGCAGGAGCTCGGCGTCGGCAAGGGCGACCGCGTCCTGATCTATATGCCGATGGTGCCGGAAGCGGCCTTTGCCATGCTCGCCTGCGCCCGGATCGGCGCCGTGCACTCGGTGGTGTTCGGCGGCTTCGCGGCCAAGGAGCTGGCGACGCGCATCGACGATGCCGAGCCCAAGGTCATCCTGACCGCGACCTGCGGCATCGAGCCGACGCGCGTGGTCGAGTACAAGCCGCTGCTCGACGGTGCGATCGAGATGGCCAGGCACAAGCCGCAGACTTGCGTCGTGCTGCAGCGGCCCCAGGCCGACGCCTCGATGCATGTCACCCGCGACAGGAACTGGCGCACGCTGGTGGCTGCTGCGAAGGCCGCGGGGCGCAAGGCGGATTGCGTCGAGGTCGCGGCGACCGATCCGCTCTATATCCTCTACACCTCCGGCACGACGGGGCGGCCCAAGGGCGTGGTGCGCGACAATGGCGGGCACATGGTCGTGCTCAAGGCGACGATGGACCAGCTCTTCGATGTCGGGCCGGGCGAGGTGATGTTCTGCGCCTCCGATGTCGGCTGGGTCGTCGGCCACGGCTATATCGTCTACGCGCCATTGATCCAGGGCGCGACCAGCGTGCTCTACGAGGGCAAGCCGGTCGGCACGCCCGATCCCGGCGCCTTCTGGCGGGTGATCGCCGAGCATGGGGTCAAGGTGCTGTTCACGGCGCCGACCGCCTTCCGCGCGATCCGCAAGGAGGATCCCGAGGGCAAGCATCTCGCCGGGCACGACCTCTCGCGCTTCAGGGCGCTGTTCCTCGCCGGCGAGCGGGCCGATCCCGAGACGCTGAAATGGGCCGAGGCCATGCTCAAGGTGCCGGTGATCGACCATTGGTGGCAGACCGAGAGCGGCTCGCCGATCGTCGGCGATCCGCTGGGGCTCGGGCTGCTGCCGGTGAAGCATGGCTCGCCGACGGTGCCGCTGCCGGGTTGGGACGTGCAGTGCCTCGATGAGGGCGGGCGGCCGGTCGAGGCGGGCAAGATGGGCGCGATCGTGCTGAAGCTGCCCTTGCCGCCGGGCGCGCTGCCGACGCTGTGGAACGACGATGCGCGCTTCAGGGAGGCGTATCTCGCGACCTATCCGGGCTATTACAACACCTCGGATGCCGGCTTCATCGACGCGGACGGCTATGTCTTCATCATGGGCCGCACCGACGACATCATCAATGTCGCCGGTCACCGGCTCTCGACCGGCGGCATGGAGGAGGTGCTGGCGGCGCATCCGGCCGTGGCGGAATGCGCGGTGGTCGGCATCCGCGACGCGCTGAAGGGCGAGCAACCCTGCGGCTTCGTGGTGCTGAAGGCCGGCGCGACGGTGACGCCCGAGCAGGTCGAGAAGGAGCTGGTCGCGCTGGTGCGCGAACGCATCGGGCCGGTCGCTGCCTTCAAGCTGGCGCTGACGGTCGCGCGATTGCCGAAGACGCGCTCCGGCAAGATACTCAGGGCGACGATGAAGAAGATCGCCGATGGCGAGGACTACGCGGTGCCGGCGACGATCGAGGATATCGCGGTGCTCGGCGAGATCGGCACGGCGCTGAAGGGCAGGGGGATCGGGTAGGGCCCCCGATCAGGCCATCATTCTCGGGCGAAGCGAAGCTTCGACCCGAGAATCTCAGGACAGGAGAGCGCTGGTTTCCGAGATGCTCGGGTCAAGCCCGAGCATGACGGCTATGGAGAGCCTCAGCCCTCGTCGTCCTCGTCCTCGGCCGGGCGCTTGAGCTGCTTCAGCTTGGCGAAGACGGAATCGACGTCGATCGCCGCTTCTTCCTCGCGCTTCGGCCGGCTCATGTCGGCGAAGGGCTGGCTCTCGTTGCGCACGGGCTCCGGAGCGATCGCTTCTTCCACCGTGAGCAGGGTCGAGCCGGCCTCGGCCAGCGCGGCCGGGCGGTCCTTGGAGGCACGGCCGACTTCGAAATCGAGATCGATCTGCGAGCACAGGCCGAGGCTGACCGGGTCGATCGGGGTGAGCTGCTGGGCGTTCCAGTGGGTGCGGTCGCGGATCTGCGCGATGGTCGACTTGGTCGTGCCGATCAGGCGGATGACCTGCGCATCCTTGAGCTCGGGATGGTTGCGCAGCAGCCAGAGGATGGCGTTCGGACGATCCTGGCGCTTCGAGACCGGGGTGTAGCGCGGGCCCTTGGTGCGCTTGATCTCCGGCACCTTCACCTTGCGCTCGGCGAGCTTGAGGTGATGGTTCGGGTTCTTGGCGGCGCGTTCCAGCTCCTCGCGGGTGAGCTGGCCGGAGGTGATGGGGTCGAGACCCTTGATGCCGGCGGCGACTTCGCCGTCCGCGATGCCGCGCACCTCGAGCGGGTGCAGCTTGCAGAACTCGGCGATCTGCTCGAAGGTCAGCGAGGTGTTCTCGACCAGCCAGACCGCGGTGGCCTTGGGCATCAGCGGGGTTTGTGACACGGGGACGGTCTCCTCTTCGCCTTCGCGCCGCCGCTCGCAGGGGCTCATAAAGGCAGGGTCGCGGACAATAGCTCTCATGCGCCGACCGGCCTCCCCGGCCGGCCATCCAAATCATCGACGATGAGCAGGATGGCGCGCCTTATAGGCGAGGGCGGGGCAGGTGTCCATGAAAAGCGTGTGATTGCAGACGGTCACACCGTCAGAACGATCTTGCCGATATGGGTGCTCGACTCCATCAGGCGATGGGCCTCGGCCGCCTGCGCCAGCGGGAAGGTCGCGTGGATCAGCGGCTTGCAGCGCCGGGCCTCCAGCAGCGGCCAGACCTTGGCGTGCAATTCGGCGGCGATGGCGGCTTTCTCGGCTACCGTGCGCGGGCGGAGCGTCGAACCGGTATGGGTCAAACGCTTCAGCATCAGGCGGCTGAAATTCACCGTGGCCTTTGGGCCGTTGAGGAAGGCGATCTGGACGATGCGGCCCTGATCGGCGGCCAGCTCGTAATTGCGGTCGATATAGTCGCCGCCGACCATGTCGAGGATCAGGTCGGTGCCGCGACCGCCGGTCATGGCCTTGCCCGCCGCGACGAAATCCTCTGTGCGGTAGTTGATGGCATGGTCGGCGCCGAGTTCAAGGCAGGCGGCGCATTTGTCGTCGGAGCCGGCCGTCGCGATGACGGTTGCGCCAAAAGCCTTGGCAAGCTGGATCGCGGTGGTGCCGATGCCGGACGAGCCGCCATGGACGAGGAAGCTTTCGCCGGCCTGCAGCCGGCCGCGCTGGAAGACATTGGTCCAGACGGTGAAGAAGGTCTCGGGGATCGCGCCGACTTCGGTCAGCGTCAGTCCCTTGGGGGCGGGCAGGGCGTTGCTCTCGTCGACCACCGCATATTCGGCATAGCCGCCGCCGGCGACGAGGGCGCAGACGGTTGATCCTACTGGAAAGCGGCTGGCACCTTCGCCCTGCGCAACTACCGTGCCGGCAAATTCGAGGCCAGGGATGTCGGAGGCCCCGGGCGGCGGGTTGTAGCCGCCCTGGCGTTGCAGGACGTCGGGGCGGTTGACGCCGGCCGCGGCGATGGCGACGAGTATCTGGCCGGGCCCCGGCTTCGGCACCGGGCGCGTTTCCGGCCGCAGGACCTCGGGGCCGCCGGGTGCCGCCATGCCGATCGCCGTCATCGTCTCGGGAATGGTCGTCATGGTTTCGTCCTCGATTGGTGCGTCGCAGCGTGACTGCGGTCGAAACTTAGCTAGCGTGCCGCGCGCAGTTTGAGCAGATGCGAGGCCGCCATGTCGATATTCCCGGAGGACGACCGTCCCAAGCCGAAGAGCGTGCATGAGATCGGGCAGGACCTGTCGATGCTGTCGCTGGCCGAGATCGACGAGCGCATCGCGGCGCTCAAGGCCGAGATCGAGCGGCTCATCGAGACGCGATCGCGCAAGGACGCCTCGCGCTCCGCGGCGGACGCGTTCTTCCGCAAGCCCGCCTGAAAAAGCGTCAAAAAGAAACGCCCGTTTACCGGGCGTTAATGATTCCAAAGTATGAATCGCATCATCCAGTTTGTCTGGATGTCGAGTGGCTCCTGCCCACTCTGTTTGACGCCTCCCTGTTGACCTTCGAGCCGCCTTTGGCGGCTCTTTTTTTGTCTTGCGCGTTCCCTTGCGTCGGCCGGTCGGCTCGATCTTGTGGAGCCGCCTGCCTTGTTGTCGCCACAGCGGTTTAGCCTCGTTAAGGTTAACGGCACCTTACCGACGCCGGAAACCCCGATCGGCGCTATCCTTGCGACATCGGCGACCATATCCGTGACGCGTTCCAGAGGCGCACGGGTTTGTGCCGATGGGAGACACCAATGAACGACGCCCAGTTGCTCGATCCGCAGACGGAAGAGGGCGCGATTTCCTTCGCACGGGGCTTCGTGCGCTCCGATGCCTTCATGCTGCTGTTTCGGGAGGGGATGGGGCTGGTCGAGCAGACGGCGAGCTATCTCGATGGGGACGGGCGCAAGGACGCCGCCGCGCTGCCGCGCGAGACCTCGCTGACCTATGCCACCGAAAGCATGCGCCTGACGACGCGCCTGATGCAGATCGCCTCCTGGCTTCTGGTGCAGCGGGCTGTGGCTGAAGGCGAACTCACCGCCGAGCAGGCCCGCACCGAGCATAACAAGGTCAAGATCGGCGACCCGATGGCGCCGCCGGCCGAGCATGTCGTTGCACAGCTGCCGGAGCGGCTGCGCGACCTGATGGCGCATTCCTTCCGCCTGCAGGAGCGCATCCGCCATCTCGAAGGCCAGATGTCTGGCACGGCGCCGGTCCGCGCCAGCGTGAACCCCGTGCTGAACCAGCTTGCCAGCCTCGAGGCCCGGCTCGGCTTCGGGCGCTGAGCCTCTCAGGTGTGCGGCGCCTCCGGGTGCCCCGACACGACCATGTCAAAACAAAAAACCCGGCCGCGAGGCCGGGTTTTTTGTTCGAGATCAATGACGGCGGCGCCGGAGCGCCGCAGCATCACTTCTTGCCGATGGCGCCGATGCCGCTGAAGCGCGAGTTGAAGCGCGAGACGCGACCGCCGCGATCCAGCATGTGCTGGGTGCCGCCGGTCCAGGCCGGGTGGGTCTTGGGGTCGATGTCAAGGTTCAGCGTGTCGCCTTCCTTGCCGTAGGTCGAGCGGGTGGCATATTCGGTGCCATCGGTCATGACGACCTTGATGGTGTGATAATCGGGGTGGATGCCGGCCTTGGCCATGACGAAATCCTCGGAGCTACAAAAACGGGCGCATCGACAAGCAGGCGAGCCTGCCCGGCCCGTCGAAAGAATTCGGATGAGCCTGTCGTGAAGTCGCGTGCACATATCGCAGCCAGCGCCTCAGCGCAAGCACAACACGTCCCCGGGGGCTCCCCTGCGGCGTTGCGTCGTTTGCCAATCCGGCCATGATCGGCTTCACGGAGGCAAGATTGAGATTGGTTGAAAGAGCGTGCGCGACGCGTGCGCGCGAAGCAGGAGTCCCAGTGCGTGGCCGAAGCTGACAAGAACGACAAGAAGGCCAAGCCCGATTTCCGCTCGCTCGCGACCTTCTGGCCCTATGCGCGGGCGCAGAAGCGCCGGATCGCGCTGGCGCTCGTCGCCCTGGTCATCGCCTCGCTGGCGACGCTGGCGCTGCCGCTGGCGGTGCGCCGCGTCATCGATGTCGGTTTCACCGGGGGCGAACAGCAGCTCGCCAACAGCTATTTCATCCTGCTGATCGGCGTCGTCGGCGTGCTGGCGCTGGCGAGCTCGGCACGCTTCTATCTGGTGATGACGGTGGGCGAGCGCATCGTCGCGTCGTTGCGCGCCGACGTCTTCCGCCATCTCACCCGGCTGGAGCCGGCCTTCTTCGATTCGAGCCGGGCGGGCGACCTCGTCTCGCGGCTCACCGCCGACACCACGCAGATCAAGTCGACCTTCGCCTCGACCGCCTCGATCGCGCTGCGCAACGCCATCATGGCGCTGGGGGCTCTCGCGATGATGGTGGCGACGAGCCCGCGGCTCTCCGCGATCGTCATCGGCGTCATCCCGCTGATCGTCATTCCGCTGGTCCTGTCCGGCCGCTCGGTCAGGCGGCGCTCGCGGGCGGCGCAGGACCGGCTCGCCGATGCCTCTGCCTTCGCGGCCGAGGCGGTCGGCGCGATCCGCACGATGCAGTCCTTCGGCGCGGCGCGCCAGAGCTCCGCGCGGTTCGAGGCGGCCTCCGACGATGCCTATGCGGCCTCGCGGGAGGCGACGGCCTCGCGCGCACTGCTCTCGGGCGTCGCGATCTTCCTGGTCAGCGCCAGCGTCGTCTGCGTGCTCTGGACCGGAGCGACCGAAGTCTTCGACGGGCGCATGAGTGGCGGGCGGCTGTCGCAGTTCATCCTCTATGCCGTGCTGGCGGCCAGCTCGCTTGGCCAGCTCTCCGAGGTCTATGGCGATATCAGCGCGGCCGCCGGCGCCTCCAGCCGGCTTGGCGAGATTCTGGCGCTGAAGCCTGCCATCGCCGCGCCGCCGCATCCCAAGCCGATGCCGGCTCCCTCGCTCGGCGAGCTTGCCTTCGAGAACGTCTCCTTCAGTTATCCCGGCCGCGTGGGGCCTGCATTGTCGAACCTGAATTTCTCGGTCCGGCCGGGCGAGCGGATCGCGCTGGTCGGGCCTTCAGGCGCCGGCAAGAGCACGGTGCTGCAACTGGCGCTGCGCTTCTACGACCCGCAGGACGGGCGCGTCGTCGTCGATGGCGTTGCGGGGCCGGAGGCCGATCCGGAGGCCTGGCGCGAGCGTTTCGCGCTGGTGCCGCAGGAGCCGACGGTGTTCGGCGTCTCGGTGCGCGACAACATTGCCTATGGCCGCCCCGACGCCTCGCAGGAGGAGGTCGAGGCCGCGGCGAAGCTTGCGGCGGCGGACGAGTTCATCCGCGCCCTGCCTGATGGCTACGAGACGGTGGTCGGGGAGCGCGGCGTGACGCTGTCGGGCGGCCAGCGCCAGCGCCTCGCCATCGCGCGGGCGATCCTCAAGGATGCGCCGATCCTGCTGCTCGACGAAGCGACCTCGGCGCTCGATTCCGAAAGCGAGCGGGCGGTGCAGGATGCGCTCGACCGGCTGATGCAAGGCCGGACCACGCTGGTGGTGGCGCATCGGCTGGCGACCATCCTCTCGGCCGACCGCATCCTCGTCATGGAGGACGGGCGCATCGTCGAGGAGGGCAGCCATGCCGAACTCAAGGCGCGCGGCGGGCTCTATGCGCGGCTGGCGGCGCTGCAGTTCGGGCTGGAGACGGCGTAAGCGGTTGCTCGGGAACCTCTCCGTCATTCCGGGGCGCTCTGCAGGAGCGAGCCCGGAATCCATGAACACGCGGTTTGCCGTCATGGTCGGGCTTGTCCCGACCATCCACGTCTTCATCGATGCAGCGCTGTGTTCAAGACGTGGACGCTCGCCACAAGGGCGAGCATGACGAATTGAAGCCGCGTCGTGGTCATGGGTTCCGGGCTCAAGCGCTGCGCGCTTGCCCCGGAATGACGGTCGGATACCGGCGATTCACCGCTCGGTGATCTTGAACTCGATGCGGCGGTTGCGCCGGTGCGCCTCGTCCGTGTTGGCGACGTCGAGCGGCTGATACTCGCCGAAGCCGGTCGCGGCGACGCGGTCCGTCGGCAGGCCGCGCGAGATCAGGTACTCGACGACGGCGATGGCGCGGGCCGAGGAGAGATACCAGTTCGAGGGAAACTGGGCCGACTTGATCGGGCGGTTGTCGGTATGGCCGTCGACGCGCAGGATCCAGGGCAGGTCGGGCGGCATCTCGTTGCCGAGATCGAGCAGGATGGTCGCGAGCTTGTCGAGCTCGCCCTTGCCCTCGGGCTTCAGCACGGCCTGGCCGGCATCGAAGAAGACCTCGGACTGGAAGACGAAGCGGTCGCCGACGACGCGGATGTCGGGCCGCGTGCCTAGCACCTGCCGCAAGCGGCCGAAGAAGTCCGAGCGATAACGCGCGAGTTCCTGCACGCGCTGGGCCAGCGCGACGTTGAGGCGCGAGCCGAGCTCGGAAATGCGGGCCTGCGAATCCTTGTCCTTGGCCTCGGAGGCCGCGAGCGCCTCTTCCAGCGCGGCGAGCTGGCGGCGCATGGCCTGGATCTGCTGGTTGACCAGATCGACGCTGGCCTGGGCGCGGGCGGAAAGCTGCTTCTCGGCGTCGAGCGCCTTCTGTGATTCGGCGAGCTGGGCGCCGGCATTGCTGCCGGCTTGCGTGTCGATCAGGCCCTGCAGACGGGTGCGGTCGCCCTGCGTCTGCGCGAGCGTCGACTGCATGAGCTGGAGGCTTTCCTGCGCCTGCCGATTCGAGGAACGCTCCAGGGCGAGCAGGTCGGTCAGTTCAGAGATCTGCTTGTTGAGCCGCTCCAGTGCCGTGTCCTTGCCGGTCAGCTCCTGCGACAGGAAGAACTGGCCGAGCACGAAGACGGTGAGCAGGAAGACGATGCCGATCAGCATCGTCGAGAGCGCATCGACGAAGCCGGGCCAGAAATTCGTTTCCTCGCGGCGATGGGCGCGGGAGAGGGCCATCGATCAGGTTCCTGCTCTGTCCGGCGCCATCATGGCTCGGTGACCTGGTCGGCAGTGAGGCGGTCGATCAGGCGCTTCAGGTCCTTCTCGCGCGCGGCCTGCGCCTCGACCCAGTCGCGGATCATCTGCTGCTCGGAGCGCATGTGCTGGACAAGGCCCTGGATGCCCTCGGCGAGATTGGAGAGGGCCTGGGTCGCGGCGCGGTTGTTGGAGGCGCCGTCGGCCATGGCGGCGCTGAGCTGCTCGAAGCGGTCGGCCAGCGGGTTGCCGGCACCCAGCAGAGCAGCCGGCGCCTCGGGTGTGCCGGTGCGGCTGCCCAACCAGCTCTCGACCTCGTTGCGGAAGCGGCGCTGCGCCTGCCCGACCTGCAAGTCGAGGAAGCCCAGAATCAGCGAGCCGGCGATGCCGAAGAGCGAGGACGAGAAGGACAGGCCCATGCCGGCGAGCGGGGCGGAGAGGCCGGCCTTCAATTCGTCGAAGAGCACGCCGGCTTCGGCGCCGGTGCGCAGCGACTTGATGACGCCGCCGACCGAGCCGACCGTGTCGAGCAGGCCCCAGAACGTACCGAGCAGGCCGAGGAAGACGAGCAGGCCGCCGAGATAGCGCAGGACTTCGCGGCCGTCGTCGAGCCTGACCGCGATCGATTCGAGCGTCGATGCCGCCTGAGCCGGGGCGAGCGTGCCGCGTTCCAGCGCCGGCAGCACGGTGCCCAGCGGAGCGATGACCTGGCCGCGGCGGACTTCGGCCGATGCAGGAGAGGCGGCGAGATTGGTCGCGGCGCGCGCCTCGCTATGGAGGCGCCAGAGTTCGCGCAGCGCGATCAGGCAGCCGACGAGCAGGGCGCCCAGGATGAGGCCGTTCAGCCCCGGGTTGGTCATGAAGGCGTCGACCAGCCCGCGCTGCAGGATGTAGCCGAGGAAGCCGATCAGGGCGAGGAAGAGGACCGCGCGGACGACGTAGCGAAGCGGTCTGGAGAAGCGGACCTGCGCCCGCGTCGGTGCGGCCGTTGCCGGCTCGGCCGCAAAATCCTCAGTCGCCATGCGTCGTCTTCCGTTCGCCTCGGAGTGCGGGAAGGACTGTCGCCTCCCACGCCGCCGGGATCAAGCACGAAAGAGCAACAGTTTCGTGGCGCTTAGGTTTCAGGCTGCTGCGGTTTTCAGCGCGGCGCTCAGCGCGCGCTCGCCGGCCTCGTTGCCGCAGATGATGTCCTTGGCGCTCGTTATCGGCTTGCCGTCGAGCGTGCCGAAGGTGCCGCCCGCCTCACGGATCAGCACGGCGCCGGCCGCGAAATCCCAGGTGTTGAGGCCGCGCTCCCAATAGGCGTCCATGCGGCCGGCGGCGACATAGGCGATGTCGAGCGCGGCCGAGCCCATGCGGCGGACATTGGCGAAGCGCGGCATCACGGCCGCGAGCTCGCGCAGGAACTGGCCGTGGCCGCCCTTGCCGATATGCGGGATGCCGGTGCCGATCAGCATGTCGGCCGGCTCGTTGCGGCCGGAGACGCGCAGGCGGCGGTTGTTGACGAAGGCGCCCTTGCCCTTCTCGGCCATGAACATCTCGTCCTTGGCAGCGTCGTAGATCACGCCGGCGATGAACTGGTTGTCGCGCTCCAGCGCGACCGAGATGTTCCAGTGCGGAATGCCGCGCAGGAAGTTGTGGGTGCCGTCGAGCGGGTCGATATGCCAGCGGTTGCTCTCGTCGGTGCCGTGGACGACGCCGCTCTCCTCCAGGACGAAGCCGTAGCCGGGACGTGCCTTCTCCAGTGACTCGCGCAGGATTTCCTCGGCCTTGTGATCGGCCTTGGAGACGAAGTCGCCGGGGCCCTTGGCGAGCACCTGCAGGTTCTCGACCTCGCCGAAGTCGCGCTTCAGCGAGCGGGACGCCTTCATCACGGCGTCGGTCATAACGGTCATCAGGGGGGAACGGATCATCGGAAACCTCTTGCGCGCCGACGCGACGCGATGAGCCAGCGGCGCAAGCCTCGCGCCCGGCAAAAATTTAGCGAGCCGTCACTTGCGCGGGTCTTAGGGCGCCGTCAAGACGGCGCTGCTGATCCGGCTGGCGGCCATGCGGGCGGCGCGGGCCTGTTGCTCGGGCTTCAGGCGCTCGAACAGGTCGTCGAGCGCGGCGTCCTTGAGGCCCTGCGAGCGGGCGGCGAGATGCCAGGCGGCGGCCTCGATCGTGTCCGGGGCGATGCCGAGCCCGAACTGGTAGAGCTTGGCGAGGCGGTTCTGGGCGATCGGGTTGCCCTGCCAGGCGGCGCGCCGGAACAGGCTGGCCGCGGCGGCCTCGTTCTTCTCCACGCCGGTGCCGTTGAACAGCATGATGGCGTATTCGACCTCGCCGGGGACATTGCCCGCAGCGGCTGCCTGCTTCATCCAGCGGGCTGCGGCCTCTTCGCTGGCCGGCATGCCGCGCCCCTGCTTGGCGAGGACGCCGAGCGCATACATGGCATCACCGACCTGTGCCTTCGCCGCGATCTCGAGGCTGGCGACGGCGCGCTTGTCCTCGGCCTCCTTGTTGGCCGCGAGCAGGGCGAGGGAGAGATTGTAGTTGGCGGCGGGGTGGCCAGCGGCGGCGGCCTTCTCCAGCAAGGCCCCGGCGCGTGCCGTATCGCGCTTGCCGCTCTTCTCGTCGAGAAGCTGGGTCGCGAGTGCGAAGGCGGCGTTGATGTCGCCGCGCGCCTCGGCCCGCTCATACCATTCCGTCGCGACCTTCTGGTCGGGCGGGACGCCGAGGCCCTGGCGATAGAGCTCGCCGAGAAGCGTCATCGCCGCGGCATCGTTGTTGTCGGCCTCGATGCGCTTCAGCGCCTCGGACAGGGCGCGGCGGTAATGGCCGGTCTGATAGGCGCCATAGGCCATGTCCGGCACAGGCGCCGCCTCAACCGGAGCCGCGAGCAGGGCGCCGGCGAGCAGGACGAGCCCGGCCAGCCGTTTCATCGCGCCGCCTTCCGAGCCGCACAGGCGGCGATCGCCTGGTTGGCCTGCTCGACCAGGGCACGGATATCCTGCCCTTCGTCGAAGGCCCAGGTGCCGAGCGCAACGAATTCCGCGCCGGTCTCGACCAGTGCGGGGATGGATTCGGCATCGGGCGCATAGGCGACGCAGGGTGTCTCGAAGATCTCGGCCCACCAGCCGGCGCGTTCGACCACGGCTGCCAGCGGCGGCAGCGATCCATCCGGGCGGGGCTCGCCGAACATCACGTAGTCGACGCCGGCCTCGCCTGCATCCATGGCGTCATGGCGGGCACGCAAGCCGCCGATGCCGATGATGCGCTCGCTCTTCAGGCTGGAGCGGGCCTCGGCAACCGCGGCCGGGCCGCCGGTGAGATGGACGCCGTCGGCGCCGCCGCGCGCGGCGACGAGCGCATTGTCCTCGACGACGAGCGCAACACTATTGGCCTGGACCGGGCCGGCGAGGCGCTTGACGCGCTCGATCCGGCTGCGGTCATCGCCGGGGGTGAGGCGCAACAGCACGGCGGCGATATCGCCGCCGGCCATAGCCTGCATCAGGCGAAAGGCCATGGCCTCCGCGTCCGCGACGGGAGGAGTGACGAGCATCAGGCGAGTGGAGAATGATTGTGTGGTCATGATCGGCTGCGCAAACGGCCCGCAGCGAAGTCCAATGTCAAGACCGCAAGACCGGCAACGAGGCTCCAGAAGGCCGAGCCGATGCCGAAAAGCGAAAGACTGGAGGCGGCGACGGCGAAGGTGACGACGGCGGCGAAGCGCTCCTTGTCGGAGGCCATGGCCTGCCCAAGCGCGCCTGTCAGCGAGCCGACGAGCCCCAGGCCCGCCACGGCGACGATCAGCGCCTTGGGCAAGGCCAGCAGCAGGGCGATCAGCAGGCCCGTACAGGCGGCGACGACGAAATAGGCGAGGCCATAGAGCACGCCCGCCTTCCAGCGCTGGGCCGGGTCGGGATGGGTATCGCCGCCGGTGCAGATTGAGGCCGATATCGCGGCCATGTTGGTCATATGCGCGCCGAAAGGGGCGGTCAGGAGCGAGGTCAGGCCCGTCACGAACAGGGAAGGCGCGGTCGGCGGATTATAGCCGGCCGCGCGCAGCACGGCGAAGCCCGGCAGGTTCTGGGCGGCCATGGTGACGAGATAGAGCGGGACGCCGATGCCGAGCATGGCGGCAATATCGAAGCGTGGCGTGACGAATTCGAGGCCGCTCAGCGTCATTGCTCCGGCAGGCCAATGCGCCAACCCTCCGGCAAAGCTGATCGCGATGCCGGCGACGAGCGCGGCGATGACGCCGAGGAAGGGGTTGAGCAACCGCGCCACGAGGAAGACGGCGAGCAACGGCAGCACGAGGCCGGGCGAGAGCCGCATCTCGTCGAAGACCGCGACGACGAAGCGGAAGATGACGCCGGCGAGCATGGCGGCTGCGACCGGCATCGGGATGCGCTCGATCAGCTTGCCGAGCGGGCGGAAGGCGGCCGTCAGCATCATCAGCACCGCGGCGACCAGGAAGGCGCCGACGGCAGAGGCCATGTCGAAGCCGGTCACGGCCGCGATCAGGGCGGCGCCCGGCGTCGACCAGGCGCAGATCATCGGCATGCGATAGCGCCAGGACAGGAAGAGGCTGGAAGCGCCGGTGGCGAGGCAGAGCGCGGCGATCCAGGAGATGGTCTGGCCATGCGTGGCGCCCAGCGCCTGCGCGGCCTGCAGGATGACGGCGACGGAGGCGGCGAAGCCGACGAAGACCGCGACCAGGGCAGAGAAGACGATCGACATGGTGCGGGAAGCCGGCTGGAACGGAAGCAAGCCAGCGTTGAACCAGAAAACGTGGGACACGGAAAGGGCGGCAGGCGCGGGGCCGGGGGCAGCCTGGGGCGCGGAGCTTGCACGAAAATGGCCCGCCGGTGGACGGTGATGTCATGCGGCTGTCAATGGCCGGGTCTAGCTGCGCATTATTCCAATCCGAAGCGACCGAGGCCGATCATGCGCGACGACGATCACGAATCCACCTTCGGCGCCAGCATGCTGGAGCATGAGGACGCCGAGCCGCGGAACCCGACCCAGAACCCGACCATGGGCGAGCTGATCTCGCAGCGCTTCTCCAGACGTGGGTTGCTGAAGGGCGCGCTGGCGGTTTCGGCGATCTCGGCGACGGTCGGCACGCTGGCGCTGGAGAGCGCCGCGGAAGCGCAGGCGCAAGGCGCGAAATCCGCCTTCGCCTTCAAGGAGGTCGAGGTCGGCGTCGATGCCGATCACCATGTCGCTGATGGCTACGAGGCGCAGGTGCTATTGCGCTGGGGCGACCCGCTGACGGCCGATGCGCCGGCCTTCGATCCGGCGAAGCAGAGCGCCGAGGCCCAGAGCAAGCAGTTCGGCTACAACAACGACTTCGTCGGCTATGTGCCGATGACCGGCGCGGCCGACCCGTCCGCGCATGGGCTGCTCTTCGTCAATCACGAATACACCAATCCGCACCTGATGTTCCCGGGCGTGGTCGAGATGAAGGACGGCAAGCCCGTCATGAAGAACGCGACGCCGGAGCGCTTTGCGATCGAGGCGATGGCGCATGGCGCGACGGTCGCGGAAATCCGCAAGACCGGCAGCGAGTGGGCGCTGGTCAAGGATTCCAAGTACAACCGCCGCATCACCGCGGCGACCGAGATGCAGCTCTCGGGGCCGGTCGCCGGCACCGAGCGCGTCCAGACCAGGGCCGATGCCAGCGGCCGCAAGGTGCTGGGCACGCTCAACAACTGCTCGGGCGCGCTGACGCCCTGGGGGACCTTCGTCTCGGGCGAGGAGAATTTCCACGGCTATTTCTCCGGCAAGCTGCCGGAGGGCCATCGCGAGGAGGCGAACTACAAGCGCCTCGCCGTGCCGTCCTCGCCTTACGCCTGGGGCCGTTTCGAGGAGCGCTTCGACCTTGCCAAGGAGCCGAACGAGGCCAACCGCTTCGGTTGGGTGATCGAGGTCGACCCGTTCGATCCGAATTCGGTGCCGAAGAAGCGCACCGCGCTCGGCCGCTTCAAGCATGAGGGCGCCGACATGATCGTCGCCAAAGACGGGCGCGTGGTCGCCTATCTCGGCGACGACGAGCGCTTCGACTATGTCTACAAATTCGTCACGGCCGGCCGCTTCGACCCGAACAACCGCGCCAGCAATCTCGACTTGCTCGATGCCGGCACGCTCTATGTCGCCAAGTTCGCGGCGGACGGCACGCATGAATGGCTGCCACTGGTCTTCGGGCAGGGACCATTGACGGCCGCCAACGGCTTCCAGAATCAGGCCGACGTGCTGATCGAGGCGCGCCGCGCCGGTGACCTGCTCGGCGCGACCAAGATGGACCGGCCGGAGGACATCACGCCCAACCCCGTGACGGGGCGCGTCTATGTGATGCTGACCAACAATACGAGCCGCAAGGATGGCGAGGTCGACGCCGCCAATCCGCGCGCCAAGAACGCCTTCGGCCATATCATCGAGATCGCCGAGGCCGATGGCGACCACACGGCGACGAAGGGGCGCTGGGAAATCCTGCTGAAATGCGGTGACCCGTCGGTCGCGGCGGTCGGCGCCAGCTTCTCGACCGAGACGACGAAGAACGGCTGGTTCGGCATGCCCGACAATGCCGTGGTCGATTCCGCCGGGCGGCTCTGGGTCTCGACCGACGGCAACGGCATCGACGTGACCGGGCGCACCGACGGGCTCTGGGCGGTGGATACCGAGGGCGGCGCGCGCCGGACCTCGAAGCTGTTCTACCGCGTGCCGCATGGCGCGGAGCTGTGCGGGCCCTGCTTCACGCCGGACGACACCACCGCCTTCGTCGCCGTGCAGCATCCCGGCGATGACGGTCCGGACTGGCCCGAATTCGGCCGCCGGTCCTACTATGAGGATCTCTCGACCCGCTGGCCGGACTTCAAGCCGGACATGCCGGTGCGGCCCTCCGTGGTGGCGATCACCAAGAAGGGTGGCGGCAAGATCGGCGTTTGAGGCGGCCTGCCGTCAAAGGCAGCGGGCTTAGGCCAGCAGGAAGGCCAGCCGGTCGTCAGCGCGCCCTGGCGCGATTTCGAGGATATCGGCGCTGACGACATCCTCGGCAACGAAAGGGTCCCTCTCCACGCGCGCTTCCAGTTCGGCGCGCGTGGTTTGATGGGCGATGACCACACCGCCCAGGCCTGGCTTCAGGCTGCCGGTCATCAGAAAAACGCCGTCATCGAAACCGCCGCGAATCCAGTCATTATGCGCCTGCATCAGGCTCGATGCCTGAGCCTTGTTGGCGGAAAAGCGAAGCGTGACGACGAACATGGCGGTCTCCCTGTATCGATGGATCAGCAGGCAGGAGCAATCGGAGCGGTGGGACACTGCGCATCGAGCCAGACCTTCATCGCTTCGACCTCCCTCTCGATGAAGCTGCCATCCCGCAAGGCTGCGGCGAGCGTTGCGACGCCCTGGCTGCGCATCAGTAGATGCATCGCGAGAGCGTCTGCATCGGGGCCACGGCCGAGCATGCTGAACTGAGTGGAAAGCCACCCCTTGAATAGCGTGAACAGCTCGGTCGCGCGGCCGAGCGCGAAGTGGTCCAGCTTCGCGAGTTCCAGGCACAAGGAGCCGACGGGGCAGCCGTAGAGCATGATCTTCGTGCGGTTGGCGATCAGTATTCCGGCAAAGCTCAGGATGCGATTGCGCGGGGAGATCGCGTCACGTTCCCAGCCATCGAGAAGCTGGCGGGTTCGTTCCAGCCGCTGCGTGATGACGGCGTCGAGAATCTCGTCCTTAGTCCTGAAGTGGTAGTAGAAATTGCCACGCGAGATGCCGATTGCAGCGGCGATATCGGCAAAGGCAGTCGCTTCGAAGCCGTGCTCGTAGAACAGGTTGTCGGCTGCCTCGACGATATGCTGCTTCGTTGCCGCTGCTCCCATGCGCTCCCCCGTCGCTCTCTCCGGCTGCGTCATTTCGTACGTTGTAGGTCGAATGTCCTAAACCTGAATTAGGGCAATTGACCTAAATTATCAATCCCTTTGCGGACAATAAAAACGCCGCCGGGTTGCCCGGCGGCGTTGTGGACGATCCGACAAAATGCTGGCTGCAGAGCGGCTGTCGTGGCGGCCAGTCGAGTTAGCTCAGGCCGCCTTCTTGGCGCCGAAGGTCGGGTCGAGCTCGCCCTTGGCGTAGCGCTTGGCCATGTCGGCCAGTGTGATGACGCGCTTGATCTTCGAGGCCTGGCCGGCGGTGTTGAACTCCTCAAGGCGCTGCTTGCAGAGCTTGGTCATCGCTTCCATGGCGGGCTTCAGGTACTTGCGCGGATCGAACTCGCCGGGGTTGTCCGACAGGATCTTGCGGATCTGGCCGGTCATCGCCATGCGGTTGTCGGTGTCGATGTTGATCTTGCGCACGCCGTGCTTGATGCCGCGCTGGATTTCCTCGACCGGCACGCCCCAGGTCTGGGGCATCTTGCCGCCATACTGGTTGATGACGTCCTGAAGGTCCTGCGGAACGCTGGACGAGCCGTGCATGACGAGATGCGTGTTCGGCAGCAGCTTGTGGATCGCCTCGATGACGTGCATCGCGAGGATCGCGCCGTCCGGCTTGCGGGTGAACTTGTAGGCGCCGTGCGAGGTGCCCATGGCGATGGCGAGCGCGTCGACCTTGGTCTCGGCGACGAACTTCACCGCCTCGTCCGGGTTGGTCAGGAGCTGGTCATGGCTGAGCTTGCCCTCGAAGCCGTGCCCGTCCTCCTTCTCGCCCTCGCCGGATTCGAGCGAACCGAGCACGCCGAGTTCGCCCTCGACCGAGATGCCGCCGAGATGGGCCATGTCGGTGACGGTCTTGGTCACGCCGACATTGTAGTCCCAGTCGCCGGGGGTCTTGCCGTCGGCCTTGAGCGAGCCGTCCATCATCACCGAGGTGAAGCCGGCCTGGATCGCGGTCATGCAGGTCGCTGGCTCATTGCCATGGTCGAGATGCACGCAGACCGGGATATGCGGGTAGATCTCGGTAACGGCGTCCATCATGTGCTTCAGCATGATGTCGTTGGCGTAGGACCGGGCGCCGCGCGAGGCCTGGATGATGACGGGCGCGTCGGTCGCATCGGCCGCCGCCATGATCGCCAGCGCCTGCTCCATGTTGTTGATGTTGAAGGCGGGCACGCCGTAGTCGTTCTCGGCGGCATGATCGAGCAACTGGCGAAGCGTGATACGGGCCACGATGGCACTCCCCTTTGGACAAACAGACAGAAGCCGGGTTTAGCGGCGAAAAGCGACGAAGGTAAAGCGAAAGCGGAATTCGCGCTTAAGATCAGCGCCCGCGGGCCTCGAGAGCGGCGACGCGCTCCTCGATCGCGGCGAGTTCCTCGGCGAAATTGCCGGTGACCGATTTCGCCATGACGAGCAGGCCGGCGGTGTCACGGCGCTGCTTGCGGACGAGGTCACCCATGGTGTCGAAGCGCTGCTCCAGATGCTCGAAGCGCGTATTCACCTCGGCCCTGAACGAAGACAGGTCCGCCTGAATCTTCTTCAGGATCTCGAACATCGCGCTCTGCACATTCTCGCTCATGAAGAGAACATAGCATAAACATGAACTGCCGCAAGGGCAGCCCATGTCGGCTGGATCAGCGCTTCCTGAGCGCCTCGACGCCCGGCAGGGCCTTGCCTTCCATCCATTCGAGGAAGGCGCCGCCCGCGGTCGAGACATAGGAGAGGTCGTCGGCGACGCCGGCATGGTTCATGGCCGCGACGGTGTCGCCGCCGCCGGCGACGGCGACGAGCCCACCAGCCTTGACGCGCTTGGCCGCGGCCTTCGCGACGGCGACCGTCGCGGTGTCGAAGGGCGGCAGTTCGAAGGCGCCGAAGGGGCCGTTCCAGACCAGCGTCTTGATCTTGTCCAGGCGCAGCACGACATCGGCGGCGCTGAGCGGGCCGGCATCGAGGATCATCTCGTCGGCTGCGACCTCGCCGACCGTTACGACGCGATGGCCGGGATGGGCCTTGAACTCGCGGGCGACCAGCGCATCGACCGGCAGGACGATCTCGCAGCCGGCGGCCTTGGCCTTCTCCTCGATCTCGCGGGCGGTGCCGACGAGGTCATGCTCGCAGAGTGACTTGCCGACATCGACGCCGCGCGCGGCGAGGAAGGTATTGGCCATGCCGCCACCGATGACGAGCACGTCGACCTTCCTGACGAGATTGCCGAGCAATTCGAGCTTGGTCGAGACCTTGGCGCCGCCGACGATCGCCATGACCGGGCGGGCGGGGTTGTCGAGACCGGCGGAAAGGGCTTCGAGCTCCGCCTGCATGGTGCGCCCGGCATAGGCCGGCAGGACATGGGCGAGGCCCTCGGTCGAGGCGTGCGCGCGGTGCGCGGCCGAGAAGGCGTCGTTGACATAGAGATCGCCATTGGCGGCGAGCGCCTTGACGAACTCCGGATCGTTCTTCTCGTCGCCGGCGTGGAAGCGGGTGTTCTCCAGCAGCAGGACATCGCCGTTCTTCGCAGCGGTCAGCGCCTTGGCGACGTCATCGCCGATGCAGTCGTCCACGAAGGTGACGGGGCGGCCGAGCGCCTCTGTCAGAGCCGGCACGACCTGACGCAGGCTGTTCTTGTCGTCGCGGCCCTTGGGGCGGCCGAAATGCGCGAGCAGCACGACCTTGCCGCCCTTGTCGGCCATCTCGCGAATCGTCGGCAGGATGCGGTCGATGCGGGTGGTGTCGCTGACCTTGCCATCCTCCATGGGAACGTTGAGATCGACGCGGACAAGCACGCGCTTAGCCGAGAGATCGGCGTCATCGAGGGTGCGGAAGGCAGTCATCGGGCTCTCTTATCGGATGCGTTCGAACAGGCTGGGATAATCGACGACGAGGCCGTCCTCGTCGACAGGCAATTCGGCCTCGAAGCTGCCATCGGCCGCCTGGTAGCGGAACAGGCGCGGAGCGAGGCAGGTATAGGTCTGCCGGTCGATGGTCGGCACGAAATCGTCGAAGGGGATGTAGAGCATCGCGAAGCTGCGGCTCTGGCCGATCTCCCAGCGCTCCCGCCGGATCGGCAGGGTGTTGGTGAAGGGCGAGCCCTGCAGGTCGATGTCGATGCAGTCGTCGAAGGCGGGAAGCCGCGTGCCGGCGGCGTCATGCCAGCGGCCGGCGCGACGCTCCATCGCGAGGCGGCGGCCATCGGTCGTCGCGATGGCGAAGCTGGTCACCGCGAAATCGGCCGTGCAGTCGATGCGATAGGAGACGCCATAGGGCGGTTCGCCGCGCTCGCCGATGACCACGGCTTCGGCACGAATGCCGGTTTGCGTGGTGGCGAGGGTGAGATGCTCCAGTCCGACGCCCTCGACCGGTCGCCAGCGCAGGCTGCGCGGCACGGCCAAGAGTGCGACGTCCCGAAAGCTCATCGGGCGAGCAGGCCTCCGAACAGGCCGGGCACGCCGAATTTCAGCACGAGGATGGTGAGGATCACGGTCAGCACTGCCGTGATGATCGCCGTCATGAACAGCGTGCCGGCGCGCGGCGTCGCGTCGATGCGGTTGCGCAGGGCAGTGATCTCGCCGCGGATCGCAGCGAAATCCATGGTGCCGGCGGCGGCGTCGACCTTGTGGGCGCTACGCTCCAGCGAGGCTTCCGCACGGGTCAGCACGGCCTCGTAGCGGGCGAACTTCTCCTCGATGCGCGCCGCCTTCTCCTCGATGCGGGAGAGTTGGTCGAGCTTGCGCGGCTCGGTGACGGGCACTGCGCTCTCGGAAGCGGGCGTCGTCGCCACGAGCGTTGGGCCGGAGGAAACGGGCTGCTCGGTGTTCGCCGGGGTCACGACGGTCGGCTCGATCTTGGCCATAGGCGCTCCGTAGCTGGGACGTATTGGGCGAGGCCGCACCTTGGCAGCGCGGCCTCGCATTCATGGATCATGCCCTCAGAGAAGGGCACAAACGTGATGGATCAGAGCAGGGCACCCATGGCGACGGCGGTGTCGCTCATGCGGTTCGAGAAGCCCCATTCGTTGTCGTACCAGGACAGGACGCGCACGAACTTGTCGTCCATGACCTTGGTCTGGTCGAGGGCGAAGGTCGAGGACGCCGGATCGTGGTTGAAGTCGATCGAGACGTTCGGCTGGTCGGTGACGGCGAGGATGCCCTTGAGCGGGCCGCGCTTCGACGCCTTGATGATGGCCTCATTGACCTTCTCGACCGTGGTCTTGCGCTTGGCGATGAACTTGAAGTCGACGACCGAGACGTTCGGGGTGGGAACGCGGATCGAGGTGCCGTCGAGACGGCCCTTCAGGTCCGGGATCACGAGGCCGATCGCCTTGGCGGCGCCGGTCGAGGTCGGGATCATCGAGAGCGCGGCGGCGCGGCCGCGATAGAGATCCTTGTGCATCGTATCCAGCGTCGGCTGGTCGCCGGTATAGGCATGGATCGTGGTCATGAAGCCCTTGTCGATGCCCACGCTGTCATGCAGCACGCGCACGACCGGCGCGAGGCAGTTCGTGGTGCAGGAGGCGTTCGAGACGACGACGTGGTCCTTGGTCAGTTCGTGATGGTTGACGCCGAAGACGACGGTGAGGTCGGCGCCGTCGCAGGGGGCCGAGACCAGCACGCGCTTGGCGCCGGCCGCGAGATGGGCGGCGGCCTTGTCACGGGTGGTGAAGATGCCGGTGCACTCGAAGGCGATGTCGACGCCGAGCGCCTTGTGCGGCAGGTCCTTGGGATCGCGGATCGCGGTGACCTTGATCGGGCCGCGGCCGACATCAATCGTGTCGCCGGAGACGGTCACGGTGCCGGGGAAGCGGCCATGGACGGAGTCGAAGCGGAAGAGATGGGCGTTGGTCTCGACCGGGCCGAGATCGTTGATCGCCACGACCTCGATGTCCTTGCGCTTCGACTCGATGATCGCGCGCAGAACGTTGCGCCCGATGCGGCCGAAGCCGTTGATCGCCACCTTGACCGTCATGTCTTCCTCTCCTTCGCCGAGCGTCCGGCGTAAGCCGTCGCTATCCACGCGGGCAATTCGGCCAAAGAATGGCCGAACGCAAGATGTCTTTCGGGAAAATCAGCCCTGCCTGCGGCAAATAGGCCGTCAGGCGTTGTGCTTCTTCATCGCGGCGTCGGCGATCGCCTCCGCCGTGATGCCGAAATGCTTGTAGACCTCCTTGTAGGGGCCGCTGGCCCCGAAGGAGTTCATGCCGATGAAGGTTCCGTCATGGCCGATGACGGCATCCCAGCCGAAGCGCACGCCGGCCTCGACGGCGATCTTGACCGGAGCCGAACCAATGACCGAGGCCTGAGTGGCCTCGTCCTGCTCAAGGAAAAGCTCGAGCGAGGGCACCGAGACGACGCGGGCGCGGACGCCCTTCTCGGCCAAGAGCTTGCGCGCGGCGACGGCGAGCTCGACCTCGGAGCCCGAGGCGAAGAGCGAGACCTGGGCCTTGCCGCCCTCGGCCGCCAGCAGTTCGTAGGCGCCGGTGGCCGAGCGGTTCTTGGCGGTGGCGTCGGTGCGCAGCTGCGGCAGGTTCTGGCGCGAGAGCGCGAGGACCGTCGGGCCGTCGGTGCGCTCCAGCGCGGCCTGCCAGGCCTCGGCGGTCTCGATCGTGTCGGCCGGGCGGAAGACGCGCATGTTCGGCATGGCGCGCAAGCTTGCGACCTGCTCGACCGGCTGATGGGTCGGGCCGTCCTCGCCGAGGCCGATCGAGTCATGGGTCATGACATAGACGACCGGCAGGCTCATCAGCGCGGCCAAGCGCATTGAGGGGCGGGCATAGTCGGCGAAGACCAGGAAGGTGCCGCCGCCGGTGCGGAAGCCGCCATGCAGCGTGATGCCGTTCATCGCGGCAGCCATGCCGTGCTCGCGGATGCCGTAGCGGACATAGCGGCCCTTCGGGGTCTTCGGGGTGAAGTCCTCGGCAGCCTTGGTGCGGGTGTTGTTCGACGGGGTAAGGTCGGCCGAGCCCATCACCAGCTCGGGCATGATCGGGGTGATGGCTTCGAGAGCCAGCTCCGAGGCCTTGCGGGTGGCGACAGCCTGCGGCGCGGCGATCAGCGCCTTCTTATGGGCGAGGATCGCCTTGTCGAGCTTGGCCGGGACGGCAAGGGCCAAGCGGCGGTCGAACTCGCCGCGCTTGCGCTCGGAGAGGGTGGCGAAGCGCTCGCTCCAATCCTTGTGGGCGGCGGCGCCGGCCGCACCGAAGCCGCGCCACGCCTTGAGCACATCGGCCGCGACCTCGAAGGCGCCGCCGGTGATGCCGAGCTTCTGCTTGGCGGCGGCGAGCTCCTCGGCGCCGAGCGGCTCGCCATGCGCCTTGGAGGTGCCGGCCTTCTTCGGCGCGCCGAAGCCGATCACGGTCTTGCAGGCGATCATGGTCGGCTTGTTCGACTTCCGGGCGCGGTTGATCGCGGCCTCGATCGCCTCGGGATCATGGCCGTCGACGCGCTCGGAGCGCCAGCCGCAGGCCTTGAAGCGCGCGACCTGGTCGACATTGTCGGTGATCGAGAGCGGGCCGTCGATCGAGATGCCGTTATCGTCCCAGAGCACGATCAGCTTGTTGAGCTTCTGGTGGCCGGCAAGCGCGATCGCCTCCTGGCTGATGCCCTCCATCAGGTCGCCGTCGGATGCCAGCACATAGGTGTGGTGGTCGACGACCTTCTTGCCGAACTCGGCGGCGAGCATGCGCTCGGCCATCGCCATGCCGACGGCGGTGGCCAGCCCCTGGCCGAGCGGGCCGGTGGTGGTCTCAACGCCCGAGGTCATGAAGTTCTCGGGGTGGCCGGGAGTCTTCGACTCGAGCTGGCGGAAGGCCTTGAGGTCGTCGAGCTGCATGCCGGGCGCGCCGGTGAGATAGAGCAGGGCGTAGAGCAGCATCGAGCCGTGGCCGGCGGAGAGCACGAAGCGGTCGCGGTCCGGCCAGCGCGGGTCGGCGGCGTCATACTTCATCACACGGGTGAACAGCACGGCAGCGATGTCGGCGGCGCCCATCGGCAGGCCGGGATGGCCGGACTTGGCCTTCTCGACGCCATCCATCGCCAGGCCGCGGATGGCATTGGCGAGCTTGTCGTGCTGGGCGCGATCGATGGTGGTCATGATGATCTCACAGGGCTCCGTCGGGCGGGCGGGAGGACCGGGCCGGCCTGCGCGACAGCGGGCCGGCGAGGGGGGAAGGCAGTCTTGCCGCCGCTTGCGGCAGGCTTGGAAAGGACGGGGTGGATTAGGCCCGGCCCTCCCTGCGAGTCAATTCGCCAAAACCTGCTTTCGGGGTCGCAGGCAACGCTTTTGGTCGGTTTTCCGCAGGCGGCGCCTCAGCTGCTTCGGGCAAGCCGTTGCGAGGACGTGTTTACAAGCTGTGAGATCGATTCCTGTTTTCCGGCGCTTTGCTGTAAATTGTGGCACGAATCGTGTGAGCCGGCTTCGATCTGAAAGGAGAGCGACGGTGGCGAGCCTGATGCTGGACAATGCCTTGGCCCGTCTCGATACGGCGCTCGGGCAGCTGGAGGCGGCGGCGCGGCGGCGGGTCGAGGCTGAGCGTGGACGTGGCAATCTCGAAACCGAACTCGCCCTGATGCAGGACGACCGGGCGCGGCTGGCGGCCGAGCTCGACGGCGCGATGTCGCGCCTCGGGCAGGTCGAGACGGCCGCGGCCGATGTCGACCAGCGGCTGGAGCGGGCGATGAACGTCGTCGGCGCGGTGATCGCGCGGGTCGAGGCGCAGCAGCCGCCGGAGCCCGAGGCCACTCAAAGCTAAAGCGGAACTGGAGACCGAATGCCGCAAGTCAACGTCATGATTTCCGGGAAGGCCTACCGCATGGCCTGCGGGGAGGGCGAGGAGGCCCATCTCGAAGGGCTCGCCCGGTTCTATGACGAGAAGATCGGCGAGATGCGGCAGGCCTTCGGCGAGATCGGCGACATGCGGCTGCATGTCATGGCGGCGCTGATGGTGGCCGACGAGGTCCATGAACTGAAGCAGCGACTGGCCAAGCTGGAAGCCGATCTCGCGGCGACGCAGGGCAATGCCGGCGCTGCCGACGAGCGCCTCAGCGAGGTCGAAGACCGGGCGGCGGAAGCGCTGGTCGCTGCGGCCGAGCGCATCGAGGGCGTGGCGCGGAGCCTGATCCCGACCGCGGTGGGGTGATAGAGACGAGCGTCATGCTCGGGCTTGACCCGAGCATCTCGTGAAGAAAAGGCGCCTCATCCTGCCGGAGATTCTCGGGTCTCCGCTTCGCTTCGCCCGAGAATGACGGCTTCGGAAAAATGAAAAAGGCCCCGGATGCTTCCATCCGGGGCCTTTCTTTTGTCGTGATGCGCGGATCAGACGCCGGGGGCGCCACCGGCGCCGTCCAGCACCGTGACCGAGCGGCGGTTCTGCGACCAGCAGGAGATGTCGTTGCAGACCGCGACCGGGCGCTCCTTGCCGTAGGATATGGTGCGCATGCGGTTGGCCTGGATGCCGCGCGAGGCGAGGTAGTCACGAACGGTCTGGGCGCGGCGGGCGCCGAGCGAATAGTTGTACTCGCGGGTGCCGCGCTCGTCGGCATGGCCTTCGACGGTGAAGCTGTAGCGCGGGTAGCGCTGCAGCCAGCCGGCCTGCTTGTCGAGGGTGGCGGTCGCGGTCGAGGTCAGGTCGGTCGAGTCGGTCTCGAAGAAGACGCGGTCGCCGACATTGACGACGAAGTCCTGCGCGCTGCCCGGGGTCGCGGCGCCGCCGGCACCGAAGCCCGAGCCGTCGGCGTTCTGGTCCTTGGCGCAGGCGCCGAGCGCGAGCGTGGCGGCGATGGCGGCGGCGAAACGGACGGCACGGCCGCCGGAAACAAAAGTGGTCAACATGGCTGGACTCCGGGCAATCGAATGATGTGGCGGGGCACTTCGGGGAAGGCTTCGCGATGCCTCATCAATGAAGTGTCAACCTAAACGAGACCTTGCCAAATCAGGGCGAAGTGGCGGCATTGCGGCTTATGGTTAACCAATTATGGCGAAAGATGTTTGCGGCACTGGCTGTTGCGTCGCGAACACAGGGATAGCCTGCGCTTCGGGCGGAAATGCGTCGCGGCTGTCGTCTCGTCCCGCTTCGAGCGGGGTGCCTGCGCCTAAGGCCAAAAGGAGCCGCGGTTTTCGGGTTGACGAATTCATAGCTGGATGGTTATGGAATAATTCATAGCCACTTGGTTATGGTTTTTCGATGCCCGACACACATGACCTGCTCTTCAAGACCCTGGCCGATCCGACCCGGCGCGGAATTTTCGAACGCCTGTGCAGTCAGGGCGAGCAGACGGTCGTGGCGCTGACGGCGCAGGCCGGCGTGTCGCAGCCGGCGGTCTCGAAGCATCTGGCCGTCCTGAAACAGGCCGGGCTGGTGCGGGACCGGCATCAGGGCCGCCAGACGCATTACAGCGCGCAGCTCGCGGCGCTCGCGCCTCTGGCCGACTGGACGAACCGCATGGCCGGATACTGGGAAAGCCGGTTCGACGATCTCGAAGACCTGCTCAAGAGGATGGACCAATGACCGAAACCCGCTCCGTCATCGTCGAGCGCGAGATGCCCCATCCACCGGAAAAGCTCTGGCGGGCGCTGACGCAGCCGCATCTGATCGCGGAATGGCTGATGAAGAACGATTTCGTGCCGAGCGTCGGCCACCGCTTCAACCTGCGCGGCGACTGGGGCGGTGTGCTGGATTGCGAGGTGCTGACCGTCGAGCCCAATCGTTCGCTGTCCTATAGCTGGGACTTCGCGCATGACGACCCGGCCTTTGCCCTCAAGAGCGTGGTGACCTTCACGCTGACGCCGTCGCCCCGGGGCACGCATCTGCGCATGGAGCAGGTCGGGTTCCGGCCGGAGCAGAAGCAGGCCTTCGGCGGCGCCAAGGCAGGCTGGCAGCAGTTCTTCGCCAAGCTCGAAGAGGTCACGGCACGCGCCGACTAGGGCAGCGCCGCCTTCCTCTCCTCTCCCACAAAAAGGAGGTCTTCTTGACCTGGAATATCGCAATACGGCAGGGCCATCGCTGGCTGTCGATGATCTTCACGGCCACCGTTCTCGCGAATTTCATCGCGATGGCGCGCGGCGAGCCGCCGGCCTGGATCGTCTATTCGCCCTTGCTGCCGCTTTTCCTGCTGCTGTTCAGCGGGCTCTACCTGTTCATCCTGCCCTATACCGGCAGAGGGCGCGGCACCCGCAAGGTCGAGGGGTAAGCCCAACTCTTCGGCCGAGCGCGAAAAAATCGCGCAAACGCGGCGCGCAATTGCAGCGCATCTTTCGCGTTCCCCGGTCTATCGTGGTGCACACGGCCCGATGACTGCCTCGGTCCGCCTTCCTGTTCCGACCGGAGATCGCGATGGCCCATTCCCTCAAGTCCGGCGCCGCGAGCGTGACGCCCCTGCGTGGTCCGAACCAGCCCGATCTCGATTCCGATATCGTCTGGGAAGCGCGCCGGGACCTCGCCGCGACTTTCCGGATGGCGGCGCGCTATGGCTTCGAGGAGGGCATCTGCAATCATTTCTCGGCGCTGGTGCCGGGCCATGACGACCTCTTCATCGTCAATCCCTATGGCTGGGCCTTCCGGGAGCTGACGGCCTCGAAGCTCCTGATCTGCGACTTCCACGGCAATGTCGTTTCAGGCGAGGGGCAGCCGGAGGCGACGGCTTTCTACATCCATGCCCGCATCCACAAGAACATCCCGCGTGCCAAGGTCGCGTTCCATACGCATATGCCCTATGCGACGGCGCTCTCTATGACCGAGGGCGATCCGCTGATCTTCGCCGGCCAGACGGCGCTGAAGTTCTACGGCCGCACCGTGGTCGACCGCGACTATAACGGGCTGGCACTGGATGAGCGCGAGGGCGACCGCATCGCGGCTGCGGTCGGCGATGCCGATATCGTCTTCATGAAGCATCACGGCGTCATGGTGCTCGGGCCGAACATCGCCGAGGCCTGGGATGATCTCTACTATCTGGAGCGGGCCTGCGAGGTGCAGACGCTGGCGCTCTCGACGGGTCGGCAGGTCAAGCCGGTGAAGCCCGAAATCGCGGAAGCGGCCTATCGTCAGATGCGTGAGGGCGATCCGGAATCGGCGCGCCTGCATCTCGCCTCGATCCGCCGGCAGCTCGACACCGAGGAGCCGGTCTATCGCGACTGAGCCGGCAGGATCGCCAAAGAAAAAGCCGCCCGGAATTGTCGGGCGGCTTCGAAGAGAATGTGACTGACGAGCGCCTTGCGTCTCAGCGCTGGCCGCTGAGCAGGGGCGACCAGGTCGGGTCGGATGCGAAGGCCGGGGTCGGCACGGGCACTTCGACGCGGCCGGTGATGTCGACCATATAGAGCTTGCCGCCGGACTGGCCGCCGGGATCGCGGAAGAACATCAGGTACTGGCCGTTCGGCGCCCAGTTCGGGGCTTCGTTATGGAAGCCCTCGGTCAGGATGCGCTCGCCCGAGCCGTCCGGCCGCATCACGCCGATAGCGAAGCCGCCGCCGCCCTGACGGGTGAAGGCGATGAGGTCGCCGCGCGGCGACCACGAGGGCTGCGAATAGCGGCCCTGGCCGAAGGAGATGCGCTGGCCCTCGCCGCCGCCGGCAGGCATCACATAAAGCTGCTGCTGGCCGCCGCGATCGCTCTCGAAGACGATACGCGAGCCGTCCGGCGCATAGGAAGGCGAGGTGTCGATCGCCGCCGTCGAGGTCAGGCGCGTGGTCGAGCGCGAGCCGATATCGATGGCGTAGAGATTGGCGTTGCCGCCCTGCTGCAGCGAGAGCACGACGCGCTGGCCGTTGGGCGCGAAGCGCGGGCTCGAGCTCATGTCAGGGAAGTTGCCGACGACCTGGCGCTGGCCGGTCTCGATGTTCAGGACCTGCACGCGCGGCTGCTCGCCCAGGCGCTGGGTCATGAAGGTGACGTCCTGCGAGACCGGCGAGTAGCGCGGCGTCACCACCGAGGTGTCGCCATTGGTCAGGTAGCGCACATTGGCGCCGTCCTGGTCCATGATGGCGAGGCGCTTGCGGCGCGTCTCCTTCGGGCCGGATTCGTCGACGAAGACGACGCGGGTGTCGAAGAAGCCGCCTAGGCCGGTGACCTTCGAGAAGATCGCGTCCGAGATGATGTGGCCGACGCGGCGGGCATTGCTCGGGTCGGTGAAATATTGCTGGCCGTCGGTCTGGGTGCCGGTCGCGACGTCCCAGAGCCGGAACTCGGCGCGGATGCGGCCGGCATCGCGCGCGACGCGGCCGGTGACGAGGGCCTGCACGCCCGCCGCCTTCCAGGCGTCGAAGCGCGGCGCGGCGTCGAAGGGCGGGTTCGCTTCCGGGAAGCGGCCCTTGTCGACGGGCGTGAAATAGCCGCAGCGCTTCAGGTTGTTGGTGATGACGCCGGAGACGAGCACGCCGCCCTCGCCGCCGAAATCGGCGATGGCGATCGGCATCGGCTGGAAGGCGCCGCCGCGCAGG
Source organism: Allobosea sp. GW821-FHT09G06 (assembly GCF_059416005.1). Lineage (NCBI taxonomy): Bacteria > Pseudomonadati > Pseudomonadota > Alphaproteobacteria > Hyphomicrobiales > Alloboseaceae > Allobosea > Allobosea sp. GW821-FHT09G06. The sequence goes on from NZ_JBWKOI010000001.1 coordinate 1,176,014, forward strand.
TCGATGACGAGCTCTGCCTTGGCCGCGGCGGGCACGAGCAGTGCCGCGCCGGCGGTGGCGAGGAGGCGGCGGCGCGTCGGCGCAGCCGCGAGGAAGGGGAGGGGGGTACGGTCGATCATCGGGGTCACATGACGTCCCTGGCGTCGAAATTGACGACGACATCGCGCCAGTCGTCGTAATAGGAGGCGAACTGAGCCGGGATGCGCAACGGCGCGCAGCGGCGGGTGGCGGTCAGCGCCGAATCGGCGGCGACCCGGAAGAGCGGATCCGCGGACGAGTTGATCACGCCGGGCTGGCCGATGAGCGAGCCGTCGGTGTTCAGCTTCATCCGCACGGACGGCACGACATTGCCGCTGCCATGGGCGTTGGCGAGCGCGATCGGCACGTTCCAGCACTTCAGGAGCTGGTCCTGGATGATGCCGATGAGCTGGGCCCGGAGCGAGGGGCTGAGCTTCTGCGACGACCCGCGCTCGGTGCCGAGCGAGGCCGTGCGGTTGACCTGCGGCGCGGAGGAGCCGGAGGACTGCGCCTTCTCCTTCGACTGAAGCAGCTTGGCGATATCGCTGGCGTTGAAGTTCTTGGCGATCTCCGCCTCCTTCTTCGCCTTGGCCTCGGCTTCCTGCTTGGCCTTCGCTTCGGCCGCGATCTTCGCCTTCTGCTCGGCTTCGGCCTTCGCCTTGGCGGCAGCCTCCGCCTTTTCCTTCGCGGCCTTCTCGGCTTCGGCCTTGGCGACAGCCTCGGCCTTGGCCTTCGCATCGGCGGCGCGCTTGGCGGCCTGGGCATCGGCTTCCGCCTTGGCCCTGGCGGCGGCCTTCGCCTCCTCCTCGGCCTTCTTCGCCTTGGAGGCGAGCTCGGCCTCCTCGGCGAGCTTGGCCAGTTCCTCGCGCTTCTGCTCGGCCTCGCGCGCCGCGGCGGCCTCGCTCTTCTGCGGTGGCTGCTTGGCGGGCTCGGGCGGCTTGGCCTCGGGTTTCGGCTGCTCGACAGGGCGGGCCGGGGGCGGGGGCGCGACCGCGTTGTTCTCGGCGGTCTTCAATTCGGGCGGGCGCGAGGGCGGGGCCGGCGTGTCGGCCTTGGCCTCGCCTGCTTCCTTGCGCTCGACGGTTTCGGACTGGCGCTCGGCGCGCGGGGTCGGCTGGGCCTGGACCTTCTCGGCGCTGCGCTCGCCGCGCGTCACCTGGTTCAGCGCGCTGGGGTCGATCACCTCGACGGCGATCGCCTCCTCATTATCCGGCAGCGGCGCAGGCGACGAGAACGCCAGCAGCCCCGCGACGAGGAACGTCGCGTGGCCGAGCGCCGACACCAGCATGCCAGGTTCGGAGGTCGAAAGCTTCACGCCCTTAACGTCCTTACTCTCTAACTCTCAGCTCTCAGCGGCTCGGCTCGGTGACGAGCGCGACCCGCTTGAAGCCGGCGGCAGTGATGGTCGACATCACCGAGGCGACACGGCCGTAATCGACCTGCTTGTCGCCGCGAACATAGACGCGCTCGTCGAAGCCCTGCTTGGCCAGGCCCTGGAGCTTGGCGACGAGGTCGGGCTCGAGCGTCGGCTCGTCCTGAAGGAAGATCTGGCCCTTGCTGTCGATGGCGATGGTCAGAGGCTTCTGGTCGACATTGATCGGCTTGGCGCCGGTCTGCGGCAGGTCGAGCGGCACGCCGGTCGCGATCAGCGGCGCGGCGACCATGAAGATGATGAGCAACACAAGCATGACGTCGATGAACGGCGTCATGTTGATCTCGGCGATGGCGCCATGGCGGCGTCCGCGCCGGCCCCGGCGGCCGGAACCGCCCTTTGCGCCTGAAGCGGCTGACATACCCATCGGTCAGGTCCTCACGCTGCCATGCGCTCGTCGATCTGCCGCGACAGGATCGCGGAGAACTCGTCGGCGAAGGCTTCGAGACGACCCTGGGCCTTGGAGACCTCGGCCTGGAGCTTGTTGTAGGCCATCAGCGCGGGGATGGCGGCGAAAAGGCCGATCGCGGTGGCGAAGAGCGCTTCGGCGATGCCGGGCGCGACGACCGCGAGCGAGGAATTCTTGGAGACCGCGATCGCGGTGAACGAGGTCATGATGCCCCAGACGGTGCCGAACAGGCCGATGAAGGGCGCGGCCGAGGCGATGGTCGAGAGCACGAGCAGCCCCGATTCCAGCCGTTCCGTCTCACGCTGGATGGTGACGTCGAGCACCTTGTCGATGCGCTGGGGGAGGCTGGCGACCGAGCGCCCACCATTCTCGAAGGAGCGCTTCCACTCGCGCATCGCCGCGACGAAGACTGCGGCCATGTCGTTGACCGGCTTGCTGGCGAGGTCGCGATAAAGCTCCTCGAGCGAGCGGCCGGACCAGAACACCTCCTCGAAGGCGTCCATGTCCTTGCGCGTGCGCCGATAGAGCAGGGTCTTGTCGACGATGATCGACCAGCACCAGACCGAAGCGCCGAGCAGGCCGATCATGACCAGCTTGACGACGATGTGTGCGTGCCAGAACAGCGTCCAGAACGACATGTCGATCTGCGGCGCGGCCTGCGCGACGTCGGCGGGGTTCATCCTGTCATCCTTCTCAACCCAGGCGGTACGGCCGATGCTGAAGGCTTCAAGGCTCCAGCCCCGGCCCAAACCCCGCCGCTTGCGTCGCGGGAGACCCACGCCGCCGCCCGATCCGCGATCCGGGGAAATGCCGTATCCCTCCAATCGCGCGTGAATCCGGCGAAAGATGGGCCGAAACGGGGTTTCCCACGGAACGCATGCTCCAGACCGAGTTAAGCATCCGGCAAGGTTAATGTGGGGTATACGCCGGAGATGCGGCGCGGACGCGACGGCGGAAAAAGCCGCGGGCGTCTTTCACGAGCGGATCCAGGCGGGAGGCGCCGCTTCGGCAGGTGGTCAGTATTCCGCGTAGATCTCGATGATCGTCGCTTCGGGATCGCGGAAGAACAGGGTGCGGTGTCGCCAGGCGGGAATGTCGGTCGGCGGCCGCAGGATCGGCACGCCGGCAGCGATCAGCTCCTCATGGCAGCGCTCGAACGCGGCGAGCGGCACGCGGAAGGCGAGCTGGACCGGCGCCGATGCGGGCGGGATCGGCCCATCGTCGCAGACCGGCCAGACCCCGCGCGGGCGCAGGGCGACCAGGCTCGAGCCGACGCGGAAATCGACCCAGGTCTCGCGGTCGGTCTCGATGGGGAAGCGCATCACATCGCGATAGAAGGAGCGCGTCTCAGCCATGCGATCGCAGAGTATGACGGTGTAGTCGAGATTGCGGGTGTCGCGCAGGCTCATGGGGGCGGTTTCGTCGTGCTGTTGGGGGCAGCATCGTAGATCGGCGGACGCGCGATGTCTGCTGACGCCCCTTAGCTGACGTTGTTCAGAACGAAAAAACCTCACCGAATGGGCCTGACGGGGCAAGATGGCGGTGTTCGGAGCCCGGCAGCTTTTCTCAGCCGCCAGGAAACCCAATGTGTCAGTCAGTGATGTTTCGCATTTTGCTCGCGATATCGTTCAAGGCACCGGTGATTGGATTATGGCCGTTGTTTCGCCGCCCAAATGAACTGGTTTTCCCTGGCACGGCGACCTGTCCTTCGCCAATGACGCGTTCGCGATCGTCGCTACCCTTCACGCGATACTGGGGCTCGCCATTCATGCGCGTCGGCAGAAGTCGGGTGACAGCGTAGGTGCCGGTGGCATTCTGGTCATGAAAGCCAAATGCTAGGCTGACTCGGTCTCCGACCTTGAAAAGATGCGACATGTCTCGCTCCTCAATTTGAAAGCCCCCTGGAGCCGAGAGCGAGCTGAACGTCCTTTGGAAAGGCCGAGGCGGGGAACTCGACCCGTCAATGGATCGTCGGAAAGTGGAGCTGCGTTCCTGCTACCAGGCTTGGTAAGCCAGTCTTCGCGATTTGAGCGGTGAACTCGGCCATTGCCGCTTCGTCCGTCGCAAATTCAGATAGCCAGATGGTCCAGCCGCCGTCGGTGTGGACAAGCTCGAGCGTCCATCCGTCAGACCAGGCCAGCTGATAAATCTCCACCTGCACCGTGACGCCGGCCTGGTAGAAACTCCTGCAAAGCGGAGACCGCTTCGTTCCGTTATCGTCCATCTGAATTCACAGCTGCGCTCCCCTTGTGAAGGCGAGTGCAGCAAGGGCTCGCTTGGGCACAGGACGCTTTCAAGCCACCCTGTCCAGCTGCGGCAACGGGCGCCCGACCACCGTCATGTACCGGTCAGTCCAGTTGGTTACTGCGAGTTCCACTGCTGTGCCGCCCTCGCAATGAAGGAGGACCTTGTAGGAAAACTCGCTGGGATCGGTGTGCTCCGTTTCGACAATCAGATACCCGACCCAATGATGCTCCTGATGAGAGCCAAACTGGTACGTGACAGGCAGCGTCCGACCGCTTCGCAAGGTGACTGAACCAATTCCGTTGAGCATGGTGAGTTTCTCCGGCTGGAGGCGCCCACGGCTCCGCCCAGCAGGGTTTACGCCTGAGGCTGCTGTGAGCCTAGCCTTAAGACTTGACCGCGAGCGGCCGGCCTGAACGGCGGCCAAAGCGCCCCTTGGCTCGAGAGATGAGTTGGCCGAGGTCCGTTGCAAACCGGATATGACGCTCGGAGTGGCTGACGACATGCGCAACGAACGCATTGCCCTCGCCCAAGGCGATTTTAATGGGCTTGAGGAAAGTGCTCTGATCGATTGACCGGATGTTGCCAATAAGAATGCCGCGGCAGCCGCTAGCTGCGTGGGAACGCAAAAGGCAATAACCGACAAGAAGATCCGTACCGTCGCGCAGGATCAACCTGCCGTGGCCGGGTTGCATAATTCTCTCGATTATGATTGCCGGCCGAAATGCTCGGGCGGGAGGGCGGTGCGCAAAGGCAGCACTGCTCATACAAGGCGCTTCAATTGCACGAATAGCAAGAAGTAATTGTGATTATTGGAGGCGGTACGCTCCAAGGTGGCATAATGCCGGTCAGCGTTCGCTCCCGATCCATGGCTGACCTTCGAAGCGAGAGCACTTGGTCCCAGTGATCCCGAAAGAAAAGCCCGCCTCGAAGGATCGAGGCGGGCTGGATGATGTCCCGATGATGGGCAGGGCCGTTCTCAGGCCGCGTCGGGCTGGGCCGGGGTGTTGGCCGGCGGGTTGTTGCGGCGCTCGGTCATGAACTGATCGAATTCGGCCTTGTCGCGGGCCATGCGCAGGCGGCCCAGGAAGTCGTGGAATTCGCGCTGCTCGTCCTCGAGGCGACGCAGCGTCTCCGCGCGGTACTCGTCGAAGGCGCGGTTGCCGCTGGAGGGGCCGCCGCGGCCCCAGCCGCCGAAGCCGCTGCCGAAGCCGCCTTCGCGGCCGGCCATGCGCTCGCGCAGGCGGTCCATCTTGCCCTGCAGGCGGCTCATCCGGTGTTCGTACCGGTCCCCGGCATATCCACAACCCATGCGTCCACTCCAGAAAAGAAAGGCCAGGGTCGCCAGACCCAACGGCCAGAACAGGATGAAGCCGAGAACCGCGAAGGCGATCCAGGCACCCTTTCCATATTCGTCCAGCTTCTCGACGATCGGCATTGCTCCCTCACTGAACCAGCGTGAATGTAAATCACATTTACATAGATGCGCCTGACCCTGCCGCTTGTCAAGAAGTGGGCTCGGCAAAAAGAATCAGCCGGACGTGGAGGGGCCGTTGCGGCCGATGCCCAGGCCCTGGAGGTAGATCAGCATGCCGGCCTCCAGCAGCTCCGCGGCCGACATCGGCAGGGGGCGGCGCCCGCCATCGGCGCGGCCGAACAGGGCGGCGACGCCATGCGACATCGCCCAGACATGCAGGGCCATCATCAGGGCCGGGGGCCGCTTGCCCTGCGGCAATTGCGCGATCAGCGCTTCGGAGGCCTGGCGCAAGCCGGCGAAGGCGCGGTCGGCGGCGGCGCGCAGTTCCTGACTGGCGTCGAGCGGCACGCCGGCCTCGAACATCGCCGAGTAATAGGCGGGCTCGTCATGGGCGAAGGCGAGATAGGCGCGCCCCAGCCGGTGGAAGGCGGTCTCGGGATCGGGCCGGCCCTGGTCCCAGGCGTGCGACAAAGCCGCCTCGAAAGCCTGGAAGCCACGGGCCGCGACATCGGCCAGGAGTTCGTCGCGGTCGCGGAAATGGCGATAGGGCGCGGCCGGGCTGACGCCTGCCATGCGCGCGGCCTCGGCGAAGGTGAAACCGTTGGGACCCTTCTCGCCGATCAGCCCGAGGGCGGCCTTCACCAGCTCCTCCTTGAGGTTGCCATGGTGATAGCCGCGGGGTGTCTCGGGGCGGTCGCGCTTCCAGCTCATGTAAGGAGCGCTAACATGCGGGTGGGGCTGCGTCGACTGTCGCGGAGGTTCTCAGTCGTCGAGCATCAGGCGCTTGCGCAAGCCGTCGGGGATGCGGCGGGCACGTCCGCCGCCGACGCAGGCGACCTTGACCGCGGCGGTGATCAGCACCTCCTCACCGCGTAGCACGCGCTGTTCGAGGTCCATGGTGGCGCCCCGCGCCTCGACCGAGCGGGTCTCGACGGTCAGCAAGTCATCCATCACGGCCGGTCGCAGGAAGTCGATGGTCATCTTGCGCACGGCGAAGCCGAGCGCCGTCTCGCCGTCGAAGAGTTCGCGCTGTTCGACGCCGAGCGCGCGGATCAGTTCCGTGCGGCCGCGCTCCATGAAACGCAGATAGGAGGCGTGGTAGACGACGCCGGAAAAGTCGGTGTCCTCGTAATAGACGCGAACCTCGATGCGATGGACCCTGCTCATGGTACTCCGGAGCGGTTTCGAACGGCTGAAGCTGCCATAGACCAGGAGGTATGGCTTCGGAAAGGCTGGAACTGCTTTGCCGAAGAGGCGTTGCCCGTTGCGTGATCACAGCAAGGGAGGATCCGTCATGGCGCAATCCAGCAAGGCGACCGCGAGGCTGCTCGACAAGGCCGAGGCCGATCTCGTCGCCCGGACCCATCGCAGCGCGATCGGGGCTCTTCCGGACGATGAGCTGCGCGACCTCTCCGCCAAGTTGCGTGAGCGCCGCGACAAGGCCCGCGACGGCGCTCGCCGCCAGAAGCGCGAGATGCGCGGCAAGGCCGAGCCGAAGGGTGCCAGGGCCGCGACCGACAATACCGGCACGAAGGCGAAGGCCGATGCGCTGACGGCGGCGCTGAAGCGCGTCGGCGCCGAGCGCACGCGTCGCGAGGAGAAGGCCAAGTTGCCGAGCCAGCGCAGCCTCGCGCGGAAGGCGCTCGCCCTCAAACAGCGCCAGCTCGCGGCCGAGAGGCCTGCCAGCCGCACGGCCGGCAAGGGCATGCGGCCGGTCGAGAATCCGAAGGCGGTGAAATCAGGTGCGCTGAACGATGCCGGCGCGCGGCCGGCGATGATGCGCTCGAAGATCGCGCGGCAGTCGTAGACGCTGCCGAGTGATCTCGGAACCACGGCGTCATCCCGGGCCTGCCCCGGGATCCATCGAAGGGTCGCGGAGCTCTACGATGGATCCCGGAGCGGCGCCGCTAACGCGGCTTGTCCGGGATGACGGCGTGGGTCTCCAGAAAATCGGCAGGCTTTCCCCTACAGGCGTTCAGCGTTTGCAGGGCTTGCCCATGAAGGAGCCGCAATCATAGGGCTGCGAGAACTGTTCGCGGACCGAATAGGCCTTGCCTTCGAAGCTGTTGACGATGTCGTCGATGCGCCAGCCGCCATTTTCGCGGAGCATCCTGAACTCGACGACGACCGGCTTGCCGAAGCTGCGGAAATTCGCGAGCACCGTCGCCTTGCCGGCCGCGACGGGGATCGTGTCCAGGCTCAGCTTCTTCACCTCGCCGTCCTGACCGTTGATGAAGGGGTCGGCACCGATATGGCCCATTTCGCCGGCCTCGTCCTGAAAGAGGTCGTCGCGGGCGAAGAGGGCGGCGAAGTCCTTCGTCATCAGCTTGTCGCGATGCGGCGGGCGCCAGGGCGGCGCACCGCGCCCGGCGAGCGTCTTGACCGTGATCGCATAGGCCTCCTTCACCGGGCCCGAAGGTACGCCGTCATCGGCGAGGGCAAGGCCGGCCGCCAGCAATCCGAAGACGGTTGCGGTCGGCGCGACGAGATGGGTGGCTGACATGGGCGACCTCCGAGGCGATACCTGATCGGTGAAGCGCGGCGGGCGGTCGCGCATCCTGCATATGCCGGACGATGCGCCGCCTTATTCGCCGTCCTCATCGCTGCCGAACAGCCCGAACTGCGCCGTCTCGCGCGAGGGCTCGGGCATGCCGAGATGGCGGAAGGCATGGGGCGTCAGCAGGCGCCCGCGCGGGGTGCGCTGGATGAAGCCCTGCTGGAGCAGGAAGGGCTCGATGATCTCCTCGATCGCGTCGCGCGGCTCGGAGAGCGAGGCGGCGATGGTCTCGATCCCGACCGGGCCGCCGCCGAAATTGATCGCGACGGTAGTGAGATAGCGCCGGTCCATCTGGTCGAGGCCGATGGCGTCGACATCGAGCAGGGAGAGCGCCTTGTCGGCGACCTTGCGGGTGACGATCGGGTCGCCGTCGACGATGGCGAAGTCGCGCACGCGCCGGAGCAGGCGCCCGGCGATGCGGGGCGTGCCGCGGGAGCGCTTGGCGATCTCGTTGGCGCCGTCGTCGGACATCGGCACGCCGAGCACACGGGCGCCGCGCGCGACGATGCCCTGCAATTCCTCGACCGTGTAGAACTGCAGCCGGATCGGGATGCCGAAGCGGTCACGCAGCGGCGTGGTCAAAAGGCCGGCGCGGGTGGTGGCGCCGACGAGCGTGAATTTGGGCAGGTCGATCTTGACCGAGCGGGCGGCGGGGCCTTCGCCGATGATCAGGTCGAGCTGATAATCCTCCATCGCCGGATAGAGGATTTCCTCGACCGCTGGGTTGAGGCGGTGGATCTCGTCGATGAAGAGCACGTCGCGCTCTTCGAGATTGGTGAGCTGGGCGGCCAGGTCGCCGGCCTTGGCGATGACCGGGCCCGAGGTCGAGCGGAAATTGACGCCGAGCTCGCGCGAAACGATCTGCGCCAGCGTGGTCTTGCCGAGACCGGGTGGGCCGACGAAGAGGACATGGTCGAGCGCGTCGCCACGGCTCTTGGCGGCGTTGATGAAGACCTGGAGATTGGCGCGCGCCGCCGCCTGGCCGGTGAAATCGGACAGAGACAGAGGACGCAGCGAGGTTTCGCTGTCGTCATCGCGGCGTTCGGCCGTCATCAGGCCGGAGCGTTTGGGTTCGCTCACAGCGCGATCTCCAGCTCGATGGCGTCGTGGATCGGAATGTCCTTGTACCCCGTCTTGATGATATCAGGCACGACCGAGCGGTAGTGGTCGATCGCCTCGATATAAAGCCCCGAGAGGCGAAAGCCGCGGCGCTGGTAGAAGGTCATGCCGGGCATGTTGTCATTGGTCAGCATGGCCTTGAGCCTTTTCGCGCCGGCCTTGCGCGCGGCGAAGATCACGGCGTCGAGCATCTGGATCGCAACGCCTTCGCCGGGTTTCAGCGAATGGAGCGCGCAGAGATAGGCGCTGTCGCCCCGCACGGTCCAGCTTGCCAGTGCCGCCGTCTTGCCCGAGCCGTCGAACAGGCCGAGCGCGTCGATCTCGGCGACATCGTAGACGTGCAGGTCGATCATCATGCTGTGCGAGCCCCAGCTCGCCAGCATGATGCGGCACAGCTCGGTCTTGTCGGTGACGACGCGCAGTTGAAGCTCGTCGGGCGCTTCGCTCACTTCGCCAGTTCCTTCAGGCCCAGCTTGATGAGCTGGGCCGTGCCGGCCCCATCGCCGGCGGCCTTGGCCGCAGCCGCAACCGCTGCCACCGCCTGCGCCTGAGGATAGCCGAGATTGGCGAGCGCCGACACGGCGTCTGCGATCGGTTGAGGCAGCTTGCGGTCTTCGAGCGCGCCGGCGAGCTGGGCGACGCCCGGATCGATATGGCCGAAGGCCGGGGCCTTGTCCTTGAGCTCGGCGCAGAGGCGCTGTGCCAGCTTGGGGCCGACGCCGGGCGCGCGGGCGATCGCGGCCTTGTCGTTGGTGGCGATAGCGGTGGCGAGCCCGCCCGGATCGAGCGTCGAGAGGATCGCAAGCGCGACCTTGGCGCCGACGCCCTGCACGACCTGCATCAGGCGGAACCAGTCGCGCTCATTGTCAGACATGAAGCCGTAGAGGCGGATCGCATCCTCGCGGACATGGGTCTCGATCGAGAGCGCGGCCGCCTCGCCCGGCTGGGGCAGGCGCTGGAGCGTGCGCGCCGAGCACTGCACGACATAGCCGACCCCCTGCACGTCGATGATGACGTGGTCCTCGCCATAGGAATCGATCAGGCCCTTGAGCTTGCCGATCATCGTCTCGTTCCCCCGGCCGTCTCGTTCAACCCGCCGCTCGCATCTGCGCGACCAGCGCCTTCATGCCGCGATGCTGGGCATGGCAGATCGCGACGGCAAGTGCGTCCGCGGCATCGGCCGAGGAGGTCTCGGCCTTGGGCAGGAGCACGCGGATCATCGCCTGGACCTGCTTCTTGTCGGCATGGCCGACGCCGACCACGGTCTTCTTGACGAGGTTGGCGGCATATTCCGCGACATCGAGCCCGGCGAGCGCCGGTACGACCAGCGCGATGCCGCGGGCCTGGCCGAGCTTCAGCGCCGATTGCGGGTCGCGGTTGATGAAGGTCTCCTCGACGGCGGCCTCGTGCGGGCGATGCGCGGCGAGGACCTTGTTCAGGCCTTCGTGCAATTGCCGCAGGCGCTGGCCGAGCGACAGGGTGCCGTCGCTCTCGATGCAGCCGCAGGCGACGAAGGAGAGCTTGCTGCCTTCCGAGATCACGATGCCCCAGCCGGTTTTCCGGAGGCCGGGATCGATGCCGAGGATGCGAATCGGAGGTGCCATGACGGGCTCAACCTAGCGGATGTTTCGGATTTGTCCCGCGCCGAGACGGGCGACGGGACGGGGCGGGATGAATTCCCCTGATCGATGACATCAAAAAGGAAAGTTGTTCTTGCTGCCGGCCTGCGGGCATGGTTCGCCGCATCTTTCTTCTCCAGCCGGCTCCATGTCCTCGATCCTGTCTTCCTTCATGCCCGGCGTCTCGGCCTCCGGCATCGCCGTCCTGCTGGCCGCGACGCTGCTCGGCGGGCTCGTGCGCGGCTTCACCGGCTTCGGTTTCGCCATGGTGTTCATGCCGCTGGCCTCGGTCGTGTTGGGGCCGGTAGCGGCGCTCGGCCTGATCTGGTTCATCGACCTGCCTTATGCGCTGCCGATCGCGGCGCGCAGCGCCCGGCAGGCGGAATGGCGCGAGATCCTGCCGCTGCTGCTGACCGCGACGCTGGCGCTGCCGGCCGGCATCTGGCTGCTGATCTGGCTCGACCGCGAGACGATGCGTTGGGTGCTGGCCTTGCTCGTGCTGATCGCGGTCGCGCTGATGGCGTCGGGCTGGCGCTATCACGGGCGGCCGACGATTCCGCTTTCGCTCGGGGTCGGGGCGCTGTCCGGTCTGTTCAACGGCATGGCCTCGATCGGCGGCATGCCGCTCGCGGTGTTCTGGCTCGGCGCGCAGCGCAACGACCGGCACAAAACGCGGGCCAACCTGCAGGCCTTTTTCGGCGTTTCGACGCTGATCAGCGGCACGGTCTTGTGGTGGAAGGGAATTCTGACCGGCGGCGCCTTGCTGATGGCGGTGCCGCTCTTCGCCGTCTACGGCATCGGGCTCTGGGCCGGAACGCATGGCTTCCGGCTGGCCTCGGAGGAGACTTTCCGGCGCGGGGCCTATCTGGTGATTTTTCTCAGCGCGCTGATCAGCCTGCCGCTCTGGGATGTCGTGATCGGGCGGTAGGAGACGTCGCGGGCATCCGCGTTCTCGACGCCATATCGAGGCCGCAAAAACGCAAATGGCCGAGACGGGCCCGGCCATGATGCGGAAGGTGCTGGCTTCGGCTCAGGCGCTGAGCTTGGCCATGATGTCGTCGGCGATCTCGAAATTGGCGAAGACGTTCTGGACGTCGTCGTCGTTGTCGAGCGCTTCCATCAATTTCATCATCGAGGCCGCCTTGTCCTCGTCGAGCGGAGCGGAAGTCGTCGGGCGCCAGACGGGTTTGGCCGAGGCGGGAGCACCCAGCGAAGCTTCGAGCGCCTTGGAGACCTCGTTCAGCGCGTCGAAGGCGCAGAGGATGGTGTGGCCGTTCTCGTCCGAGATCACGTCGTCGGCGCCGGCTTCGATCGCGGCTTCCATCAGCTTGTCGGCGTCGCCGGCCTCCGGCGGATAGCTGATCTCGCCGACGCGGTTGAACATGAAGGAAACGGAGTTGCTTTCGCCCAGCGCGCCGCCCGACTTGGTGAAGTAGGAGCGCACGGCGGAGGCGGTGCGGTTGCGGTTGTCGGTCAGCGCCTCGACGATGACGGCGGCGCCGCCCGGGCCGTAGCCCTCGTAGCGGACCTCATCATAGTTGTCGCCTTCGCCGCCGGCCGCCTTGTTGATGGCGCGCTGGATGTTGTCCTTCGGCATGTTCTCGGCGCGCGCGGCGAGTACCGCCATGCGCAGGCGCGGGTTCATGTTGATGTCGGGCATGCCCATCTTGGCGGCGACGGTGATTTCGCGGGCCAGTTTCGAGAACAGCTTGGAGCGCACGGCATCCTGCTTGCCCTTGCGGTGCATGATGTTCTTGAACTGTGAATGGCCGGCCATGGGAGCTCGTTACCTTCGAGGGTTGCGGCGGAAAGCGCTGGAAGCCGGCCTTATAGGCGCCGGCTCCGCCCGCGCGCAAGCGCTGCGCGGGCCGTAAAGCGTCAGGAAATCCAGGCTTCCGGCACGGCCTGGCTGAGATGTGGGCCGACGCGCACGGCCCAGACCGCTTTGGCCAGGCCGGTCGCATCGTCGATATCGACCGCGACGCCGGAGAGCGTGCCTTCGCCGGTCGCCGGCTCGAGGCGGGCGCCCGGCACCTTCTGCAGGAAGCGGCGGACCGGCTCGTCCTTCTGCATGCCGAGCACGGAATCATAGTCGCCGCACATGCCGGCATCGGACTGGTAGGCGGTGCCGCCGGGCAGGATGCGGGTGTCGGAGGTCGGTGCATGGGTATGTGTGCCGACGACGAGGCTGGCGCGGCCGTCGAGGAAATAGCCCATGGCCTGCTTCTCGCTGGTCGCCTCGGCATGGACGTCGACGATGACGGCGTCCGCCACTTCGCCGAGGGGGCAGGCGGAGAGTTCGCGCTCGACTGCGGCGAAGGGATCGTCGAGCGCGTCCATGAACAGCCGGCCCATGACGTTGACGACGAGGACGCGGGCGCCGTTGCGGGCCTCGATCACGGTCGCGCCGCGGCCGGGCGTTCCCGGCGGATAATTGGCCGGGCGGATCAAGCGATCCTGCCTGTTAATGAAGACGAGGGCCTCGCGCTGGTCCCAGGAATGGTTGCCGAGCGTCACGACATCGGCGCCAGCGGCGAGGATCTCGTCGCAGATCGCTTCGGTGATGCCGAAGCCACCGGCCGAGTTCTCGCCGTTGATGATGACGCAGTCGAGCTTCCAGGCCTCGCGCAGGGCGGGCAAACGCTCCTGAACCGCAATCCGGCCGGGGCGGCCGACGATGTCACCGAGGAAGAGAAGGCGCATGAAACAGACTCGAAAACCGCGAAGGCTTTCTCCCTCGCGCGAAGGCGCGCGGGAATCAACCGCAACGAAGGGCTTCGCGCTCGGTCACGATCCAGTCGAGGCGCCGGTCATGCGGCTCTTCCGGCACCGCGTCGATCTCCTGCGCGGCGTAGCCGATGCCGATGCTGACGGTCGGGCCAAGTTCGGAGAGGGCGCGGTCGTAATAGCCTTTGCCGTAGCCGATGCGGTAGCCGCGCCGGTCGAAGGCGGCGAGCGGCACGAGCAGGATCGTGGGGTTCAGCTCCGCCTGGTCGGGCGCGGGAACGAGCGTGCCGAAGCCGCCGGGCACGATCGGTTCATAGGGCGCCCAGCGCCGGAAGATCATGCGCTTGTCGACGATAGCCGGCAGGCAGAGCGGCAGGCCGCGCTCATGCAGGGTTTCGAGGATCGGGCGGGGATCGGCCTCCGAGCGCATCGGCCAATAGGCCGAGACGGGCCCGGTGCTGCCCTTCCAGACTGGGAGGGCAAGGGCGTGGGCGGCGATCTCCGCATCCCATTCCAGCCGATTGTCGAGATCGAGCCCGTCGCGGCGGGCCAGCGCTTCCGCGCGGAGGGCCGCTTTGCGCGGGGAGGGCGGAGCGTGCGTGTCGGACGTCATCGTCATGAAGGTTGCGGAGCCACCTCGGCCGTGGAGTTTTGAATCCCGGGACACCTACAGAAGTAGGTGGGCGCCGTGTGTCCGGATCCAGGGACCCGGTCAGGGACAGCTCCCTAGGGAGTCGTATGGGCCCGGGGAATGCTGTCTCGCACGCACCAGGCAGCCCCGCTCCGCCAATGTAGGGTCGTCGCCGGCAAAGCGCCAGTGGTTCTTTATGCGTTTGCCCTAGGTTTGCACATGGCGCGCCTCTGATCAGGCCCGCCATGAAAATGTTCATATTTTGGCCGTGGTGAGCTGATGGTATAGAGACGCGCGCGACATGTACGGAAACCGGTCTCAACGATGCTTCGTTCTCTCCTAGCCCGCCATCTCTCCCGTCCGGGACTGGCCGCTTTGGCGCTCTCCGCTGCGTTGGCCGGCGGCGTTGTGCCGGCCACGGCGCAGGACGCGGCCGATCTGCTGGTCCGCACGACGCGGCTGGAAAACCAGCTGCGCCAGATGTCCGGCCAGATCGAGCAGCTCCAGTTCGAGAATCGGCGGCTCTCCGAGCAGCTCCGCAAGTTCCAGGAAGACGTCGATTTCCGCCTGAACGAGAAGGGCGGTGGCGGGCGTCCGAGCACGGCGGCTCCCGGCCCGGCGGGCGCGCCGCCTGCCGGCGGAGCGCCGCAGCGCCAACGCCGCGGCGACGCCTTTGATCCGACGATGCAGCAGGGTGCCGCCGGGGCGCCCCAGCAGCTCGGCGGCGGCGGCGCGATCGCCGGCATCATCGAGGATGATTATGCCGGCGGCCCGGCCACGGGCCAGCCGCTGGACCTGCAAGGTGTCGGGCGGCCGGTGCCGCAGGGCGGGTTGCCGCAGGACAGACCGCGCGGCGCGAGCGTCGCCGCCGCGAGCGGCCCGCAAAGCGCCAAGGATGCCTATGACCTCGCCTTCGCCTCGCTCCAGCGCAAGGAATACGAGCAGGCCGAGATGGGTTTCCGCCAGTTCCTGCAGAGCTATCCGCGCGACCGGCAGGCGGTCGATGCGACCTATTGGCTCGGCGAGAGCTATCTCCAGCGCCAGCGCTATCGCGAGGCGGCCGAGCAGTTCCTGAAGATCTCGCGGGAATCGCCGAAGGCGGCCAAGGCGCCGGACAGCCTGCTCAAGCTCGGCATGTCCCTGAATGGGCTCGGCGCCAAGGAACAGGCCTGCGCCACCTATGCCAAGGTCGGCGTCGACTATCCCAGCGCCTCCAACACGGTGCGCCAGGGTATCGTTCGCGAACGCCGCCGCTCCGGCTGCGCTTGAGCGCGGCCCCGATCGCAGACAACATCGCGCCGGTCTCGCTCGTCGAGGCCGGCGCTGCTTTTAAAGGGCTGTCGGATGAGGCAGCACTGCTTGTCGCCGTATCCGGCGGGCCGGATTCGGTGGCGCTTCTGGCGCTTCTGGCCGCTTGGGCTCAGCTGCCCGGTCGCCCGGCTCTCCATGCTGCGACGGTCGATCACGGGTTGCGCCCGGAATCCGCCGAGGAGGCTGCCGCTGTCGCGGGCCTCTGCGCCAAGCTCGGCGTTGGCCATGCGACCCTGCGCTGGGAAGGCAGAAAACCGGCGAGCGGCGTACAGGCTGAAGCGCGCCGGGCCCGCTATGCCCTTCTGGCGAACGAGGCGAGGCGACTCGACGGCGCGACGCTGGTTACGGCCCATACGCTCGACGATCAGGCCGAGACGATGCTGATGCGGCTCTCCCATGGCTCCGGCCCTTCCGGGCTCGTCGGGATGCGCGGGCGTAGCGAGGTCGATGGGGTTCCGTTGGCAAGGCCCTTGCTCGGTATCCCCAAGGCGCGCCTCGTCGCGACGGCAGAAGCACGCGGGTTGTCTTTCGTCCGCGACCCCAGCAATCGCGACCAGCGGTTCGAGCGGGTGCGCTGGCGGGAGGTGATGCCGGTACTGGCGGAGCAGGGGCTGACGGCAGAGCGGCTGGGGCGGCTGGCGGAGAGAATGGCGCGACTGGACGAGGCCGCCGCGCATCGTGCCAGCAGGGTGCTGGCGGAGGTGATGTTGCCGGCTGGAGCGACCGAAGGTGGTCTGCGCCTGCGTTTCTCCGCACTCGTCACGGAGCCGGAAGAGATCGTCCTGCGGGTTCTTGGGCTGGCGCTCGATGCGGTCAGGCCGGGAAGTGAAGGCTACGGCCGGCTGGAGCGGCTGGAGGCCTGTGGGGCAGCTTTGGTGGAGGCGGCCCGCGCCGGTTCGACCTTGCGGCGGACCTTGTCGGGCTGCATTCTCTCGCTCGGCCGCGACAGAGTCCTGGCGCTGCAAATCGAGCCCCCTCGCAGACGCGGTGTTCACCCTTCGGCGTCATAGTGCCGCCACGCCATTGCTTTCCCTTGGCAAGGACGTATGCGACACCTAAATTGATCATCGGGAAACTCTAGGCCTCATCCGGCGATCCGGGAGGCCCGATCGGACTGGGAATGAATCCGAATTTTCGCAATTTCGCCCTCTGGGTGGTGATCTTCCTGCTGGTCTTGGCGCTGGTCACTCTGTTCCAGAGCCCGAGCCAGCGTGCCAGCACCAATGAAATCCCCTATAGCCAGCTGATCAACGAGGCCGAGGCCGGACGCGTTTCGAACGTCGTCGTCGCCGGCCAGGAGATTTCCGGCTCCTTCTCGGATGGTCGCAGCTTCGTGACCTATGCGCCCTATGGCGATCCGAACCTGCTGAAGACCATGGCCCAGAAGGGCGTGCAGGTCTCGGCCAAGGCTCCGTCGGAAGGCACGCCCTGGTTCATGGCGCTGCTGGTCAACTCGCTGCCCTTCGTCATCTTCATCGGCCTGTGGATCTTCATGTCCCGCCAGATGCAGAATGGCGCCGGCCGGGCGATGGGCTTCGGCAAGTCCAAGGCCAAGCTCCTGACCGAAGCGCATGGCCGCGTCACCTTCGAGGATGTCGCGGGCATCGACGAGGCCAAGGAGGACCTGCAGGAGATCGTCGAGTTCCTGCGCGACCCGCAGAAGTTCCAGCGGCTGGGCGGGCGCATTCCGCGCGGCGTCCTGCTCGTCGGCCCTCCCGGTACCGGTAAGACGCTCACCGCGCGCGCCGTCGCAGGCGAGGCCAATGTGCCGTTCTTCACGATCTCGGGCTCTGACTTCGTCGAGATGTTCGTCGGCGTCGGCGCCAGCCGCGTCCGCGACATGTTCGAACAGGCCAAGAAGAACGCGCCCTGCATCATCTTCATCGACGAGATCGACGCGGTCGGCCGCCATCGCGGCGCCGGCCTCGGCGGCGGCAATGACGAGCGCGAGCAGACGCTGAACCAGCTCCTCGTGGAGATGGACGGCTTCGAGCCGAACGAGGGCGTCATCATCATCGCCGCGACCAACCGTCCCGACGTTCTCGATCCCGCGCTGCTGCGTCCGGGCCGCTTCGACCGCCAGATCGTCGTCCCGAACCCGGACGTCGCCGGCCGCGAGAAGATCCTGCGCGTCCATGTCCGCAAGGTGCCGATGGCGCCGGATGTCGATCTCAAGATCCTCGCCCGCGGCACGCCCGGTTTCTCGGGCGCGGACCTGATGAACCTCGTCAACGAGGCGGCGCTGCTGGCAGCCCGCCGCGGCAAGCGCATGGTCACCCATGGCGAGTTCGAGGACGCCAAGGACAAGGTCATGATGGGCGCCGAGCGCAAGTCCATGGCCATGTCGGAGGAGGAGAAGAAGCTGACCGCCTATCACGAGGCCGGTCACGCCATCGTCGGCCTCTATGTCCCGGCCGGCATCCCCGTGCACAAGGCGACGATCATCCCGCGCGGCCGTGCGCTCGGCATGGTCAAGTTCCTGCCGGAGGGCGACCGCTACTCGATGAAGTTCAAGGAGTTCACCTCGCAGCTCGCGGTCGCCATGGGCGGGCGCGTCGCGGAGGAGATCACCTTCGGCCGCGAGAACGTCACCTCGGGCGCGACCGGCGACATCCAGCAGGCGACCAAGATGGCCAAGGCCATGGTCACGCAGATGGGCTATTCGGACGAGCTCGGCATGGTCGCCTATGGCGACAACCAGGAAGAGGTCTTCCTGGGCATGTCGATGGGCCGCAGCCAGTCGCTCTCCGAGTCGACCGCGCAGAAGATCGATGCCGAGGTGAAGCGCCTCGTCGACGAGGGCTATGCCGACGCCAAGAAGATCCTCACCGATCACCATGACGAGTTCGTCGCGGTGGCCGAGGCGCTGCTCGAGTTCGAGACGCTGACGGGTGAGGAAATCCGCGACCTGATCGCCGGCAAGCGCCCGGTGCGCGATGCCGACGATACGCCGCATGCGCCCCGCGGCTCGGCCGTGCCGAGCGCCGGCAAGGGCCGCAAGCGCGGCGAGCCGGATGCCGGCCTGGAGCCGCAGCCGCAGCCGCAGGGTTGAGGTTGGCCGAGATGGAATGCGAAAGGGCGGCCGTGAGGCCGCCCTTTTTCGTTCGCTCGAATGCGATGTCACGCTCCGTCACAATTTGTGACGAGGCGGAAAGGTTTTTTGGCTATAGAACGGCCAAAACCGGGCGCGAGCCGCCGCTGGGAACCGAATCACGATGACGCGCAAATATTTTGGAACGGACGGCATTCGCGGGCGAGCGAACGGCGTCATCACGCCGGACCTCGCCCTGAAGGTCGGCCAGGCCACGGGTATCGCCTTCCGCCGCGGCGAGCATCGCCACCGGGTGGTGATCGGCAAGGATACCCGCCTCTCCGGCTACATGATCGAATACGCGATGGTCGCGGGCTTCACCTCGGTCGGCATGGACGTGATGCTGCTCGGCCCGATGCCGACCCCGGCGGTCGCGATGCTGACGCGTTCGATGCGCGCCGATCTCGGCGTGATGATCTCCGCCTCGCACAACGCCTACGAGGATAACGGCATCAAGCTGTTCGGCCCCGACGGCTACAAGCTCAACGACGAGGTCGAGCGCGAGATCGAGGGGCTGATCGACGGCGACCTGACCTCCCGCCTGTCGGGGTCGCCCAAGCTCGGCCGGGCCAAGCGAATCGACAGCGCCGATGCGCGCTATGTCGAGTTCGCCAAGCGCACCATGCCGCGCAACATGAGCCTCGAAGGCCTGCGCATCGTGCTGGATTGCGCCAACGGTGCCGGCTACAAGGTCGCGCCGCAGGCGCTCTGGGAGCTTGGCGCCGAGGTCATCGTCATCGGCGACGAGCCCGACGGCTTCAACATCAACCGCGATGTCGGCTCGACCCATCCGGCGACGCTGGTGGCGAAGGTCCGGGAATTGCGCGCCGATGTCGGCATCGCGCTCGATGGCGACGCCGATCGCGTGCTGGTGGTCGACGAGCAGGGCCAGGTCGTCGACGGCGACCAGCTGATGGCGGTGATCGCGCGCTCTTGGCTGGAGGATGGCCGGCTCTCGGCGCCGGGCATCGTCGCGACGATCATGTCCAATCTCGGCCTGGAGCGTTATCTCGCGGGCCTCGGCCTCACGCTGGCGCGCACGGCTGTCGGAGACCGCTATGTGCTGGAGCACATGCGCAACCACGGCTTCAATCTGGGCGGCGAGCAATCCGGCCATATCATCCTCTCGGATTTCGGCACGACCGGCGACGGGCTTGTCGCGGCGCTGCAATTGCTCGCCGTGGTCAAGCGGATGGACAAGCCGGTCTCCGAGGTCTGCCACTGCTTCGAGCCGCTGCCGCAGATTCTCAAGAACGTCCGCTACAAGAAGGGACGCCCGCTGGAGGAGAAGCCGGTCGTGAGCGCGATCGAGGCCGCCAGGCAGCTTCTCGGCGAGAGCGGCCGCCTGGTGATCCGCCCCTCCGGCACCGAGCCGGTGATCCGCGTCATGGCCGAGGGCGACGACCGCGACCTGGTCGAGCGCGCGGTCGACGATGTCGTCGAGGCGGTAACGAAGGCCGCGGCCTGATCAGGCACGGCCTGCTGGTCTAGCGTACACGCGGGTCATCCCGGACAAGCGGCGAAGCCGCGCCGATCCGGGATCCATGCCTGAACCGTTCCGGAATGGATCCCGGATCTTCGCTTCGCTGCGCCCGGGATGACAATTGGGGCCGAACGGATTCACACCACCGAGGTCAGGCCGCCATCGACCATCAGCAGGTGGCCGTTGACGTAATCGCTCGCTGCCGAGGACAGGAAGATCGCGGCGCCGGCCAGCTCTTTCGTCTCGCCCCAGCGCCCGGCCGGCGTGCGAGTGCAGACCCAGTTCGAGAAGGCCTCATCCGCGATCAGCGCGGCATTGATCTCGGTGGCGAAATAGCCGGGGCCGATGGCATTGGCCTGGATATTGTGCTTGCCAAGCTCCGCGGCGAGGCCCCGCGTCATCATCTTCACCGCGCCCTTGGACGCCGTGTAGGGGATGATGGTGGCGCGACCGAGCTCGCTCATCACCGAGCCGATGCTGATGATCTTGCCGCGCTTGCGCGGCACCATGCGCTTGGCCACGGCCTGGGTGACGTAGAACACCGAATGCAGGTTGGTGTTGATCACCTCGTGCCAGCCCTCGACCGGGAATTCGGTGATCGGCGCGCGCTTCTGCATGCCGGCATTGTTGATCAGGATGTCGATCGGGCCGATCTCGGCCTCGATCATGGCGACGCCGGCCTCGACCGCTGCGTGGTCGGTGACGTCGAAGGGAGCGATGGAAGCCTTGCGGCCGGCGGCCGTGAGGGCCTGCTGCGCCCGCTCCAGCTTTGCCCGGTCGCGGCCGTTCAGCACGACATGGGCGCCGGCATCCGAGAGCCCTTCGGCGAGCGCGAGGCCAATGCCCTGGCCCGAGCCGGTGACGAGCGCGATCTTGCCGGCGAGACTGAACAGCGACAGCGACATGGCTTATCCTCGCAAAATGCCGGATCCGGCGATTTCGGTTTGCGCCGGGGGCGCTGCTTTGGGTAAGCAGGTTTCAATCGATTAGACAATGGTGCCACGCGCCGTCGCGCGGCGAATTCGGGAGCGAGCCATGCGTGCCGTCGTCATCCATGCCGAGAAGGATTTGCGCGTCGAACCGACGACCGCGCCCGAACTCGGGCCGCGCGATGTGCGCGTGCGGATCGAGGCCGGCGGCATCTGCGGCTCGGACCTGCATTACTACCTGCATGGCGGCTTCGGCACGATCCGCGTACGCGAGCCGATGATCCTCGGCCATGAGATCGCCGGCCGGGTCGAGGCGATCGGCGGCGAGGTCTCGCGGGTGAAGCCGGGCGACCGGGTTGCGGTCAATCCGAGCCGCGCCTGCGGCCATTGCCGCTATTGCCAGATGGGCTTGCAGCAGCACTGCACGGATATGCTGTTCTACGGCTCGGCGATGCGCTTCCCGCATGTGCAGGGCGGTTTCCGCGATGTTCTGGTCGTCGAGGAGCGTCAGGCGGTGAAGGTCGCGCCGCGCGTCACGGCTGCGGAAGCGGCTTTCGCCGAACCGCTCTCGGTCTGCCTCCATGCCGCCAAGCGCGCCGGGCCACTGCTCGGCAAGCGCGTTCTGGTGACGGGGGCGGGGCCGATCGGCGCGCTGACCATCCTCGCCGCCAAGGCGGCGGGCGCCTCCGAGATCGTCGCGACCGATGTCGTGGACGGACCGCTGCCGGTGGCGCGCAGGATGGGCGCGACAGCGACGGTCAATGTCGCGGCCGAGCCGGAGCGGCTCAAGGCCGAGTACGGCGCGGAGAAGGGCGCCTTCGACGTGATGTTCGAGGCCTCGGGCAACCAGCATGCGCTGACCGGCGCCTTCGACGTGGTCCGGCCGGGCGGCGTCATCGTCCAGATTGGCGTCGGCGGTCAGTTCACGCTGCCGATGAACGTCGTCGTCGCCAAGGAATTCGACCTGCGCGGCTCCTTCCGCTTTCACGAGGAGTTCGACTGGGCGGTGGCGATGATCGGCTCGGGCTCGATCGACCTGTCGCCGTTGCTGACGGCGTCGATCCCGGTCGACCGGGCGGTCGAGGCCTTCGACCTCGCCGCCGACAAGTCGAAGGCGATCAAGGTCCAGCTCGACTTCGCTTGAAGCGTATCATCCCGTGCGCATTGCGGCGCGAAGTGCCGCGGTGCAGACACGGGATCGAGCGAGGGGAAGGCGCCTTTTCAGGGAGACGGTCCCGTGTCTGCGCAGCGGCATTCCATGCCGCAGCGCGCACGGGATGACACGCTTCAGGCGCTGCTGCGCCGGCGCAGCGGAAGCTCATCCGGCGGGCTGATGGCGAAGCCGTTGCGGCCGTTGCGCTTGGCGACATAGAGCGCTTCGTCGGCCCGGCTGGCGGCTTCGTTGAGCGTATCCTCCGGTTCCAGGAGGGTCGCGCCGATGCTGGTCGTGACGAAGACGGAGGCGCCACTGTCGAGAGCGACGGGGCGTTCCGCGGCGGCTGCGACGATCGCCCCCGCGATGGCCGACAACCCGGCGCGGTCGACATTGTCGAGCAGCAGGATGAATTCGTCGCCGCCCCAGCGGGCGCAGATGTCGCGGTCGCGCAGCAGCGCCGTCATCCGCTTGGCAAGTTCGGCGATGACCTCGTCGCCGCTCTGGTGGCCGTAGCGGTCGTTGAGCGGCTTGAGATTGTCGAGATCGACCAGCAGCAGGCCGGCCTGATGGCCGGTGCGGCCGGCACGGCTGCGGCTCTTCGCGAAGGCCCGCTCGAAACCGCGGCGGTTGAAGACGCTGGTCAGCGGATCGGCATGGGCGAGGCGCTCGAGCTGCTCGGTGCGCTCGCGCACGGCCTCCTCGAGACGGGCGGTGTTCTCCTCGATGCTGCGCGCCATCGTGCCGAAGGCCTGCGACAGACGGCCGATCTCGTCGCGCCCGGCATCGATGGCAACGGCGCGAAACTCGCGGGCGCGGACATGGCTGGCGGCATGCTCGACGCGGGCAAGCCGGTCGAGCACCGCGCGCTTGAACAGCAGGGTCATCAGGGCGGCCGCCGCCAGCAGGACCACGCCGAAGAGCAGGCCGAGCGGCAGGAACAGGCTGCGGTCGATGATGCGGTCGATATCCATCACCGTGACGTTGAACCAGCCGAGGCGGTCGAGATAACCGACGCCGACGAGCACGCGCTTGCCATCGACGGTCATGAAGCGGGACTGCACGAGGTCGTCGCCGGCCCCGACGCGGGCGATCATCTGGCCGAGCAGGCTGCGGTCCGGGTCGTTGTCGATGATCTGGTAGATCGTCTTCTTGGACGAGATGTCCTTGGTCAGGCTGTGGAAGTCGACGAGGCTGGCGTCGCGATGGGCCTGCACGGCGCCGCTGCGATCGACGAACATGCTCTGCACGCCGGTCTGCGGGATATCGACGACCTCGCGGATGAACTGGGTCAGGTCGAGACCGCTGCCGATGATGCCCAGCACGCGGCCATCCTTGCGGATGATGCAGTTGATCCAGACCTTGGTGACGCGGAGGTTGTCGTCGTTGTCGACATTCAGGTGGCAGCCTGTGCCGAGCGCCGCCGTCTTGTAGTACCAGCCGTCGCGCGGGTTGGCGGCCGAGAGCGTGTAGCGCTTGCGAGCGTGCTCGTAGCTGTTGTCCTTGTCGTTGAAATAGTAATTACCCGAGCCGGCGATGACGGCGAAATAGCTGCGGTCCCGGAAGGACTGGCGGTAATGCTCCAGCTCGGCCAAGCCGCGCTCGGCCTTCCCGGGATCATTCTCGTTCTCGGCCCAGTCGACGATGGCGGGCGCGCGGGCGACGGTCTCGGCCAGCGAGACCTCGCGCATCAGCGCTTCCAGCCCGCGATAGCGATCGAACAGGATCTGCTTCTCGGCGACGAGCGTGCCGAGCTTCACCACGGTCGCGTCGACGATCCACAGGAAGGCCGCGCCGGCCGGAATCGCGATCGCCACCAGGATGGCGAGCGTCCAGCCCATGACCCGGGCCTTCAGGCTATGCGTGCGGGGCAGACCGGTTTCGGCCTGGCTCATCGGGTCGGCTTCCTTGCGGGATGGCGCAAGGTAGGGGCCGATCCGTTGCGTAAGCTTTAAGAAATCGTGGTCATCCCGTGCGCGTTGCGGCGCGAAGTGCCGCTACGCAGACACGGGATCGCGCGACGGGAGGGCGCCTTTTCCGGGAGACGGTCCCGTGTCTGCGCAGCAGCGTTTCACGCTGCGGCGCGCACGGGATGACGCCTTTCAGAACAGTCCTTCGATGCGTCCTTGCGCGTCGATATGGATGCGCTCGGCGGCGGGCTCACGCGGCAGGCCGGGCATGGTCATGATGTCCCCGCAGATCGCGACGACGAAGCCGGCGCCGGCCGAGAGCCTGAGCTCACGCAGCGGGACGATGTGGCCGGAGGGGGCGCCGCGGAGCGTCGGGTCGGCCGAGAAGGAATACTGGGTCTTGGCGACGCAGACCGGAAGGTCGCCGAAGCCCGCCTCCTCCAGCTCGGCGAAACGCGCCTGCAGCTTGGCATCGACGCTGACGCCCTCGGCGCCGTAGATCTCGCGCGCCACCGTCTCCAGCTTCTTCCGAAGCGGCATCGCATCGGGGTAGAGCGGAGCGAAATCGGCCTCGCCCTCGTCGGCGAGCGCCGCAACCTTGCGGGCGAGTTCCTCGGCGCCGGCGCCGCCTTCCGCCCAGTGCCGGCAGATCACTGCCTCGACGCCGAGGTGGTTGCGGCAGTAGTTGCGGATCAGCTCATGCTCGGCTGCGGTATCCGTCGTGAAATGGTTGATCGCGACGACCGGCGGCACGCCGAATTTCCTGATATTGTTGACATGGCGGGTGAGGTTCGAGAGCCCTGCCTCCAGCGCCTTCAGGTCCTCGCGTCCGAGCGCGTCCTTGGCGAGGCCGCCATGCATCTTGAGCGCGCGGACGGTGGCGACGACGACGGCGGCGGCCGGTTTCAGCCCGGCCTTGCGGCACTTGATGTCGAAGAACTTCTCGGCGCCGAGATCGGCGCCGAAGCCGGCCTCGGTGACGACGTAATCGGCGAGCTTCAGCGCGGCCTTGGTCGCGATGACGGAATTGCAGCCATGGGCGATATTGGCGAAGGGGCCGCCATGGACGAAGGCCGGCGTGCCCTCCAGCGTCTGCACGAGGTTCGGCATCAGCGCGTCCTTGAGCAGCACGCTCATCGCGCCGGTCGCCTTGATCTCGGCGGCGGTGACGAGGCGCTTGTCGCGGGTGCGGCCGATGACGATGCGGCCGAGGCGCGCCTCCAGGTCGGCGGCGTCGCGGGCAAGGCAGAAGATCGCCATGATTTCGGAGGCGACGGTGATGTCGAAGCCGTCCTCGCGCGGGAAGCCGTTGCTGGCGCCGCCGAGTGAGGAGACGATCGAGCGCAGTGCCCGGTCGTTCATGTCCAGGACGCGCCGCCAGGCGATGTGGCGGGTGTCGAGGTTTAAGCCGTTGCCCCAGTAGACATGGTTGTCGATCATCGCCGCGAGCAGGTTATGGGCGCTGGTGATCGCGTGGAAATCGCCGGTGAAGTGCAGGTTGATCTGCTCCATCGGCACGACCTGGGCATAGCCGCCGCCGGCCGCACCGCCCTTCATGCCGAAGCTCGGGCCGAGCGAGGGCTCGCGCAAAGCGATCAGCGCGCGCTTGCCGATGCGGGAAAGCCCGTCGCCGAGGCCGACTGTCGTCGTGGTCTTGCCTTCGCCGGCAGGCGTCGGGCTGATCGCGGTGACGAGGATCAGCTTGCCGTCCGGCTTCGCCTGGAAGCCGGGGATCGCATGGGTATCGATCTTGGCGATGTATTTGCCGTAGGGATTCAGGGCCTCGGAGGGGATGCCCGCCTTTGCGGCGATCGTGGCGATGGGCTGCAGCGTGGCTACGCGCGCGATCTCGATATCGGTCGGCATTCGTCCTCTCGGAGGCTATTCCTGCCCGCGTCTCCCGAGCGCGGAACCGGGCGGACACTGGCCCGAAAAGCCCGCCGCCGCCAGCGCTTTCGCCGGCGGGGCAGGCATGATGCACAGGCGGTGCCGGGTCGCGATCAGCTCGCGAGATGGGCGTTCTGCGGGAACAGGAATTTCCGCGCTTCCGCGTCGAAATCCGCCTTGAAGGCGAACTGGTCCTTCAGCGCGACGGCGCGCTGCGCGGCGGGGCGGGCCGAGATCTCGTCGAGATGACGCTTCACATGCGGCAACATCTCCGGCCAGGTCTCGCCGATGGCGAAGGAGAGCCGCGTCGCCCAGCCCCAGATCGACATGTCGACCAGCGTGTAGCGGTCGCCCAGCATGTAGCGTCGGCTTGCGAGCAGGTCGTTGACGATGCCCCAGTGCCGCTCGGCCTCGCGGGCATAGCGGTTGATGGCGTAGGGCAGCTTCTCCGGGGCGAAGCGGCTGAAATGCACGGCCTGGCCGCAATAGGGGCCGATGCCGGTCGCGACGAACATCAGCCAGGACAGCA
This sequence comes from Allobosea sp. GW821-FHT09G06, assembly GCF_059416005.1. Classification (NCBI taxonomy): domain Bacteria; kingdom Pseudomonadati; phylum Pseudomonadota; class Alphaproteobacteria; order Hyphomicrobiales; family Alloboseaceae; genus Allobosea; species Allobosea sp. GW821-FHT09G06. Next base: position 1,202,540 of record NZ_JBWKOI010000001.1, read on the forward strand.
TCTCGCCGCGCGCCTTCGGCGTGTCATCGGGCAGGAACTGGCCGGTCTTCTCGGCGAGATAGAGCAGGATCGCGTTGGAATCGAAGATTGTGACGTCGCCATCGGTGAGGGCCGGCGTCTTGGCATTGGGGTTGATCGCGAGAAATTCCGGCTTGAACTGGTCGCCCTTGCGGGTATCGACCGGCACCATCTCGTAGGGCAGGCCGGCTTCTTCCAGGAAGAGCGCGATCTTCGCCGGGTTCGGCGAGGGGTGGTAGTAGAGCTTGATCATCGGGGTCTCCACGCGAGGCGCGTCAGGCCTGTCTCAGTCCGGCGACATAGGAGACGAGATCGGTCAGCGCGGCAATGGTCGCATCGGCCTGGAAACCGAGCTGCTCCGGCTGCATCCTGAGCGCCTTGAACATCAATGCCGGGTCTATCGTCGCGGCAGCGGCAAGCTCGCCGCGCAGCCGGCCGGCGGGCACGCGCTCGATGCGGGCGACATGGAAACCATGCGCCTTGGCGCCGGCAATGTCGAAGCCGTTGGATGAGACGAAGAGTATCTCGTCGCGGGCGAGGCCGAGCCGCTTCTCGACATGGGCATAGCCGCGCGGATCGGGCTTGTAGACGCCGATCTCGTCGACGCTGATCACGGTCTCCAGGAGGTCGGTAATCCCCGCATGGGCGACGAGCCGCTTCAGCATGTCCGGGCTGCCGTTGGAGAAAATCGCGAGGCGGTGGGAGGCGAGGCCTTCGAGCGCGGCGCGTGCTTCCGGGTAGAGCAGCAGCGCGTCATAGGCGGCCGCAATCCTGGCGACGAGCTCGGGAGAGGAGGCGAGGCCGAGCGTCCTCAGCGTGAAATCGAGGGAGTCGCGGGTGACGGTCCAGAAGTCCTCGTAGCGATCCATCAGGGCGCGCAGCCAGGTGTATTCGAGCTGTTTCAGCCGCCAGATCTGGGTGATCGTCGCGCCATGGCCGGGAAAGGCGGCGTCGGTGACGGCGGCGACCGACTGGACATCGAAGAGCGTGCCATAAGCATCGAAAACCAGCGCCTTGATCGACATGCGTCTTCTCCATGGTGGTCCGCTGCCTTCTTAACACTCGCATCGGCGGCGTGGCGCGTGGTATCCGCACAAGCAGTTTTCACCATTGCCGACAGGTCAAGCCGATGCCGCCTCGCCCCGTGATGCTGATGATCCTCGATGGCTGGGGCTGGCGCGAGGAGAGCGAGAATAACGCGATCCGGCTGGCGAACACCCCCAATTTCGACCGACTCTGGGCGGCGAACCCGCATGCCTTCCTGCACACCTCCGGGCTCGATGTCGGGTTGCCGCCGGGGCAGATGGGCAATTCCGAGGTGGGCCATCTCAATCTCGGCGCCGGCCGCGTGGTGATGCAGGACCTGCCGCGCATCAACCAGGCGATCGCCGACGGCTCGATCGCCAAAGCGCTTGAGGCGACCGGCCTTGTCGCCGGACTGAAGGCAAGCGGCGGCGCCTGCCATCTGCTCGGCCTCGTCTCGCCGGGTGGCGTCCATGCCCATCAGGACCATGCGGTGGCACTTGCCCGCATCCTGACCGCGCAGGGCGTGACCGTGCATGTCCATGTCTTCACCGACGGGCGCGATACGCCGCCGCAATCGGCGGCCGAGTATGTGAAGACCTTCGCCGCGGCGCTGCCGGCGGGCGCCACCATCGCCAGCGTATCCGGCCGCTATTACGCGATGGACCGCGACAATCGTTGGGAGCGGGTCGAGAAGGCCTGGCGCGCCATGGTGCTGGGCGAGGGCGAGCGCTTCCCGGATGCGCAGGCTGCGATCGCCGCGGCCTATGCGCAGAACGTCACCGACGAGTTCATCCTGCCGGCCGCGATCGGCGTCTATGCCGGGATGAAGGACGGCGACGGGCTGCTCAGCTTCAATTTCCGCTCGGACCGCATCCGCGAGATCCTCGCCGCCGTGCTGGAGCCGGACTTCGCCGGCTTCGCCCGGCCGCGCCGGCCGGTGCTCGTCAAGGCGGTCAGCATGACCTCCTACAGCGCGGAGCTCGACAAGGTCATGCCGATGCTGTTCGCAGCCCAGACGCTGGCCAATGGCCTGGGCGAGACGGTCGCCAAGGCCGGGCGGACCCAAGTCCGCATGGCCGAGACCGAGAAATATCCTCACGTCACCTATTTCTTCAATGGCGGCGAGGAGACGCCCTATCCGGGCGAGGACCGGGTGATGGCGCCGTCGCCCAAGGTCGCGACCTATGACCTGCAACCGGAGATGTCGGCGCCGGAACTCGCCGCCAAGGCGGTCGAGGCGATCGATTCGGGGCGCTACGATCTCGTCGTGCTCAACTTCGCCAATCCCGACATGGTCGGCCATACCGGCGTGCTCGCGGCCGCGATCAAGGCGGTCGAGACGGTCGATGCCGGACTCGGCGCCATTGCCGAGGCGATCGGGCGCCAGGGCGGGGCGCTTCTGGTCACCGCCGACCATGGCAATGCCGAGCTGATGGTCGATCCGGTCACGGGCAAGCCGCATACCGCCCACACCACCAATCCGGTGCCATTGATGCTGGTCGGCGGGCAGGGCAAGGGTCTTGCCGATGGGCGCCTCGCCGATATCTCTCCGACGCTGCTCGCGCTGATGGAGCTGGCGCAGCCGGCCGAGATGACCGGGCAGTCGCTGCTGCGCTGACACAAGCAAAACGGCGCGGGGAGCACCCGCGCCGTTTCGTGTCTTCATCCGACGTTTCGGATCGGTACTTGAGATCAGTACTTGCGCACCACCGGCGGCGGGGCGTAGGCGACCGGCTCCGGCGTGCCGCAGCAGTTCGGGTCGCCGAAGTTCCAGCGCATGCCGATGCGGAAATCGTGGCTCTCGATGTCCTTGGCCTTGAGCGGAGCCTGGATCTGCCCGGTGAAGGCGTTGACCAGGCGGCCCGACTGGGCGTCGCCGAGGTTCAGGTAGCGGTAGCCGACTTCGAGGGTGAGGTTCTTGTTCACCTCGTAGCCGACGCCGGCCATCAGGGCCCAGGCGAGGTCGGTCTTGCTGCCGGTATTGGCATAGCCCAGCGTCGGGCCGACGAAGTTGCCGAGCAGGGCGCCCTGGTCGGTCAGGCCGCTGATGCGGTTCTGCGAGAAGCCGATACCGGCGCCGATATAGGGCGTCAGGCAGTTCCAGGTGCCGAGGTCGAAATAGCCGTTGAACAGGGTGACCAGCGAGGTCAGGTTACCCTTGTAGGTGTTGGTCTGGTTGCCGTTGTTGAACGGGTTGAAGACGATGTCGTTCACCCCGATCGAGCCGCCGCCGCGATATTCGCCGGTGACGTCGAAACGCAGCCAGTTGTTGAAGCGATAGCCGACACCGACGCCGCCGAAGAAGACGGCGTTGTCGCTCTTGCCGAAGAAGGTGCCGCCGAACTGCGCGACGTCGTCCTGATGATATTTGCCAACGCTCTGGACGCCGACACCGATATCGCCGCGCAGGTAGATGCCGCTGGAGATCGTGCCCTTGAGGCCGAGCGGCTCGGGCGGGGGAGGCGGAGCGTAGTTGAGGTCCGCGGCCTGCGCCGCGGCGGAGACGCCGAGGGCCAAGCCGCCCGCCAGCGCGAGAGTTTTCAGGCTGCCCATGGCAGTGTCCTTCACGTTTGCGCGGCGCAGAGAACGCAGCCCGCGCGTGTTACCAACGGGAAGGACCATGGCAGTGATTTCTTAAATGACACTTAACCCTAAAAGCTAACCTTACCGGGGCGTGAACGAAGACTGGGCGGAATGCGTCCACGCGCATGGCGTGCTGCGAGTTGGGCCACGGGACGGCCTGCCTAGGCGAGGGGCTTTCCTGCTGCCGCGCCGGCGCCCTTGCGGGCCCTGGCCGCCATTGCCTCGAATTCGCGGCGGATGGCTTCGAGCTTGTCCTCGTCGAGCTCTTCGAGATCGAGCAATTCCTCGCGGGCGCCTTCCAGCCGGCAGATCAGCTCGTCGAGCTTGATCTGCATCGCCGCGGTGTCGCGGTTCTGGCTGTTCTGGATGATGAAGACCATCAGGAAGGTGACGATGGTCGTCGAGGTGTTCACCACCAATTGCCAGGTGTCGTTATAGCCGAAGAAGGGGCCGGAGAGCGCCCAGAGCACGATGAGCCCTGCCGCGCCGATGAAGGTCTGCGGCCGTCCGGCCCAATGCGAGACGGCTTGCGACAGGCGGGTGAACAGTGAGCGGTCGCTCTGCGGCATGCGGCGCTTGGCCATGGAACGATCCCCCGGTGCCGGTTGAGGCTGTGCTGCTCTCAACGCGGCCGGGACGGTGGCCGTTCCCGCATCAGGGGCTTTATGCCGTCAGGCGCTCCGCGTGCCAGGCGATGTGCTGGGCCATGAAGGTCGAGATGAAGTTGTAGGAGTGGTCGTAGCCGTCGCGCATGGTCAGCTGGAGCGGGATGCCGGCCGCGGCGCAGGCGATATCGAGCAATTGCGGGCGCAGACCCTCCTCGAGGAAGCCGTCGGCCGTGCCCTGGTCGATCAGCAGGTCGCGGACGCGGTGGCCGTCGGCGATCAGCAGGGTCGAGTCATAGGCGCGCCAGCTTGTCTCATCCGGGCCCAGGTATTTCTCGAAGGCGGGGCGCGACCAGCCGGCGGTCGAGGGCTGGGTGATCGGTGCGAAGGCGGACACGGAGCGGTAGCGGTCAGGGTTCTTCAGCGCGAGCGTGATCGCGCCATGGCCGCCCATGGAATGGCCGAAGATGCCTTGCCGGTTCATGTCGACCGGGAAATGCCGGCTGATCAGCTCCGGCAATTCGTCGCGGATATAGGTTTCCATGCGGTAGTTCTTCGCATAGGGCTCTTGCGTCGCATCGAGATAGAAGCCGGCGCCGCCGCCGAACTGCCAGTTCTCCGGCTCGTCCGGCACGCCTTCGCCGCGCGGGCTCGTATCGGGGCAGATGATGGCGATGCCGTTGGCTGCTGCCGCGGCACGATACTCGCCCTTGTCCATGACGTTCTGGTGCGTGCAGGTCAGCCCCGAGAGATACCAGAGCAGCGGAACCGGCCCGTCCTCGATCTGATGCGGCAGGTAGATCGCGAAGGTCATCGGGCAGGCGCAGGCCGCGCTGTCATGCCGGTAGACGCGCTGCGAGCCGCCGAAGGTCTTCGAGGAGGAGAGGAGTTCCATGGGGCGGGTCCTTCAAAGTCTTGGCATAACGCTTGTCATTCCGGGGTGGCCAGAGGCCGAACCCGGAACCCACGACCGGGTGAGCCTTTGCCCGGTCGGCTTATTCAAGCGTCGTACCCGGTCGTGGGTTCCGGGTTCAGCGCGTTGCGCTGCCCCGGAATGACAGAGGTGGTGCTTCAGTGCCTGCCGAATGAGGCAGTGGAACGGCCGCTCAGTAGACGACCACGCTGCGGATCGACTTGCCCTCATGCATCAGGTCGAAGCCGGTATTGATCTCGTCGAGCGAGAGCTTGTGGGTGATCAGGTCGTCGATGTTGATCTTGCCCTCCATGTACCAGTCGACGATCTTCGGCACGTCGGTGCGCCCGCGCGCGCCGCCGAAGGCCGTGCCCTTCCAGACGCGGCCGGTGACGAGCTGGAACGGGCGCGTCGCGATTTCCTTGCCGGCCTCGGCGACGCCGATGACGATCGACTCGCCCCAGCCGCGATGGCAGCACTCCAGTGCCTGGCGCATGACATTGGTGTTGCCGGTCGCGTCGAAGGAGAAGTCGGCGCCGCCGCCGGTGAGGTCGACGATCGCCTGCACGACCTTGCCGTTGCCGATCTCGCTCGGGTTGATGAAGTCGGTCATGCCGAACTTGCGCGCCATCTCCTGCTTCGCCGGATTGATGTCGACGCCGATGATCTTGTCGGCGCCGACCATGCGGGCGCCCTGGATGACGTTGAGGCCGATGCCGCCGAGGCCGAAGACCACGACATTGGCGCCCGGCCAGACTTTGGCCGTGTAGATCACCGCACCGATGCCGGTGGTCACGCCGCAGCCGATATAGCAGATCTTGTCGAAGGGGGCGTCCTCGCGGACCTTGGCGAGCGCGATCTCGGGCAGCACCGTGAAGTTCGCGAAGGTCGAGCAGCCCATGTAGTGGAAGACCTCGCCGCCATCGCAGGAGAAGCGCGAGGTGCCATCAGGCATGACGCCCTGGCCCTGGGTGGCGCGGATCGAGGTGCAGAGATTGGTCCGGCGCGACAGGCAGGACTTACAGCTGCGGCATTCCGGCGTGTAGAGCGGGATAACATGGTCGCCGGGCTTCAGCGAGGTCACGCCGGCGCCGACCTCGCGCACGATACCCGCCCCCTCATGGCCGAGGATCGCGGGAAATTTGCCCTCCGAATCCAGCCCCGAGAGCGTGTAGGCGTCGGTGTGGCAGATGCCGGTCGCCATGACCTCGACGAGGACCTCGCCAGCCTTGGGGCCGCCGATCTCGATGGTTTCGATGGTGAGGGGCTTGCCGGCTTCCCAGGCGACGGCGGCGCGGGTCTTCATCGGGTGGTTCCTTCCTTGCGGATGTTCATTTCAGATAGGGGCGGATGACCCGCATGATCGCGGCGATCTCGTCGTTGTCCTCTGCCGGCGCTGCCTCGGACGGTCGGGTCATGGTCTCGCGCAGGTGGCTTTCCAGCACCTCGGCCATCAGCCCGGTCGCAGCGCCACGCAGTGCCGCGAGCTGCTGCAGGAGGGCGCCGCATTCCTCGCCGCGTTCGACGGCGGCGATCAGGGCGTCGGTCTGGCCCCTGATCCGGCGCAGCCGCGTGACGGCGCGCTTCTTATCTTCGGGCGTGTGAGGCATCGGCACCGAGGCTCCGGTTGCCGCGACGCTATGGTACTGAGGGGGAGTATGTCAACGCCAAGGCGCGCCGAAACGCAGAGAGCGGCAGCGTCGCCGCTGCCGCTCTTTCATCGATGTGTCGTCAGGAGAGGGTCAGAAACTGTAGCCGAGCTTCACCTTGACGAGATGCTGGCTGAAATTGGTGAGGTCGAGATTGCCCGGCTCGCCCTTGGCCTTGCCGGAGACCTGGATGTTGTAAGCGGCGGACAGGGCGAGCTGCTTCGTCGCCTGCCAGAACACGCCGGGGCCGACGAAGGTCGCGTAGCCCGCCTCGTTGCCGAAGCCGAGCTCGTTATGGGCACGCATATGGCGCACTTCGCCGCTGAGATAGAGGCCTTCCTGCACCTGCCAGGCGAGCGAGCCACCGACCGTGAAGGTCGAGGAACGCTGATAGGGCGAGGGGCCGGTCCAGGTCAGGTCATGCGACACGTTCAGTGCGGCATAGAGCGTATTCGGTATCAGCGTCTTGTCGGCGAAGATGCGGATGCCGGTATTGTAGGTGGTGAAGCGGCCGGCGCCGTCCGGATCGGTGCGGTTCAGGCTGGGGTCGATGACCAGAGTCAGGCCGAGCCCGTGCATGTCGCGCCCGAGCAGCTTGTACTTCATCTCGACGCCGGCGCCGAAGGCGCGCGAGTCGGCGCTGACGCCGCCAGCCGAGGCGCTGGTGATGTTGCCGAGCACGTAGGGGCCGATCTCGAAGCAGGGGAAGAGGCCGTAGGAGCCCTGCAGGGTCAAGCCATGGCTGTTCGAGCTGCCGCCGCGGGTGCCGAAGCCGCCGCCATAGGTCAAACTGGTCCCGAAGGAGCCGGTATCGGCGACATCCGAGCCGGTGGTGAAGCCGAAGGCGTCGGTCGGGATGCCCTCGCTTTCCGTGCAGGCAGAGACGACGGGGGGCGGTGCAACGGGCGCGCCCTTGCGGGACGAGAGGTCGGCGGCGATGGCGGGGGCCGAGAGGGCCGCGGCGATCAGGGCGAGAGCGATGGCTTTCGAAGACATAGGTGTGCTCCGGGGAGGTCTCGGATTGATACGCTAATGCAAATCAATTGCAATAACTATTTCCATCCTCAACTGAACCATGTCGGGAGCCTGACCCTGCCGCGATAAAAGAGCCATAGTCGTTTCCGCAATCAGCCCCGCTGTTGTTGCGCCGCAACAGTCAGGGCTTCGGCAGTTTCGACAATCGCTCCAGCGCGCGCGGCGCGATCCCGGCCAGTGCGTCGATCGGCTTCCATGCGGCGGCATGGACCTCCTCGATCTGGGCGACGAGCGGCAGGGTTGGGTCGGCCAGGAAGAGATATTGCAGGTCGTGATGGATATGGGCCGGCTCGCCGCGCGACGGCTTGCCGGGTACGTCGTGGCTGTCGATGGTGAAGGGCAGGTCGCCGCCCTGATGCCAGGGATGCAGGACAAGGTCCTGCACGCCGGTTTCCTCGATCGCCTCACGCGCGGCCGAGAGATGGAAGTGCTCGGCTTCCTCCCAATGGCCGCCGGGCTGGAGCCAGCGGCCGATCACGACATGGTCGATCAGCAGGACCTGCGCATGATCGGGCGAGAGCACGAAGGCGCTGGTGGTGAGATGACCTGGGAAAGTGTCGCGCCGGTCGAGCGCGTGGTCCTCAGTCATCTGCCAGCGCAGCAGGGCGAGATGCTCGTGCGGGCCGGCGACCTCGGCGCGATAGCGCTCGACGAGGCGGAACAGGTCGTTGCGGAAATCCATGAGGTCAGCGCGGTCCAAGCGGCAGGCGGTAGGATTCGAAATGGCCGTTCTTCGGGCCGTCATAGCCGACGAGGACCGCGAGGCCCTTGGCGTCTTGCCCCAGGACGGTCAGGGATTCGGCCTTGTCGCCGCCGCGGCCGGGCAGATCGCCCAGAGAGGTTGAGACATCGGGCCTGGCGGGGTCGATCAGCATCAGGGAATAGGGCAGAGCCTGTTCCTGTGCCGGGCCGAGCAGGGCGAGCAGGCGGCCGTCAGGCAGGGGCGCGAGGTCGCGGATGCCACGGTTGCTGCCGGCCGGCAATTCGAAGACGCGCGGTGCCTCCGTCGCCGGTGCATGGCCCGGCGCGAACAGGGCCTTGAGCGAGGCGCCGACGAGGAAGCCGCGATTGCCGAGCGAAGGCGCGCGCAGGCCGGCCCAGAGCGTGTCGCCGACGACCGCGATGCCTTCGATGTTCAGGCCGTTATCGTCCATCAGGCCCCGGCCGAAGAAGGGCGCGGCCGAGCCGGCGGCGCGCAGCATGTCGCTCAGGCGATAGGTGAGCTCGACCTTGCCTGCGGGCGAGCCTTCCGCATCGACCTTGATCCGGGCGAGGTGGAAGGAGGAGAGGCGGAACTCGCCCTTCTTGCGCGAGCAGCCATGCGAGCCTGCGACATAAAAGGCGCCGTCGGCATAGGCGACGGCCTCGCCGTCGAGCTCGGCGAAGCGCCCGGGCATCTTGCAGATGCCTTGCGGCGGCTGGCCGAACGTATCGGACGAGGCTTCGGTCCCGATGATGGGCAGGGTCGCATCCGGGGTGATGCGATTCTCGGCGATGCGGGCGAATTGCGCGAAGGAGCCTTCGTCATTGATCAGCAGGCAGCGCTGCGTTCCGTTCGCGGCGGGCATGCAAGCGAGGCCGCTGACATCGCGCGCCGGCTTGCCCGCCTTCTTCGCGGAGAAGTCGCCTAACGTCCTGAAGCGCTGCTCCGGTGCGAGCGTTGCAGCTTGAGCGATTGAGGCGCCCAGCAGGCTGGTTGCGACGAGGGTGGCGAAGAGGCGGTACCGCATCGGGCGAATCCGGAAGGAGGGGCGCGGATTGAGCCCGTCCGGCTGGTGGATGTCAAAGCGCGTGGCGCGCGATCCCTATGGAATCTTGATGGTATCGCCCCTTGCCTCGTCTCGAACGCCTATGGCGCCGCCCCTAGCTTGTCCGGGCGGCCCTTGGAGGCCGTTCGGGAAACAGGATGATGTTCAGTATCCCTCGCAAATCCTTCGGCGGCCCGCTCCAGTTCCTGGTCGGGCGCGACGCGGAAGGCCATTGGCTCGCCGTCGAGACGCATGGGCGTGGCGGCGGCATCTTCTGCGATCGCAGTGCCGCGCTCCGCTACGCCGTCTTCGAGACCGGACACCGGGCGCGCGCGGTCCGGGTGACCGCCAAGACGCTCTCGCTGCTCTGAGGCCATGCCATGAACCACTGGCTTCACGGCATGTTCACCGCGCTGGTCACGCCTTTCGACGAAGACGGGATCGACTATGGCGCGCTGGAACGCCTCATTCTCTGGCAGATCGCGCAGGGCGCCGACGGCATCGTGGTCGGCACCGCGACGGGAGAAAGCCCGACGCTGAGCGGCGCGGAGCGGGAGGCGCTTTGCGCCGCCGCCCGTCGCATCGCCGGCCGGCATTACCCGGTGATCGCCGCCGTCGGCAGCTATTCGACTGCCGGGACCGTCGCCGAGATCGCCGCTGCCGAGAAGGCCGGCGCCTCGGCCCTGCTGTTGCGCATGCCCTATTACAACCGGCCGACGCAGGCCGGGCTCGCGGCTCATGCGCTGGCGGCGGCGCAGGCGACCGGGCTCGAGATCATCCTCGACAACGACCCGGATCGCTGCGGCGTCGAGATCGCGCTGGAGACGCTGCAGATGCTGGAAGGGGCGCCGAACATCGTCGGCATCCTCGAGCGGCGGGGCGATCTGGTCCGCTGCGATCGGATCGCGCGCGCGCGCGACCGCCGTTTCATGCGCCTGACCGGCGCGGCCGAGACGATTCCTTCCTATCTGCTCGCGGGCGGCTGCGGGGCGATCACCAGCGTCGGCAATCTCGCGCCGCATTGGCTGGCGCGGCTGGACAGCGCGGCGCGCTCCGAATTCTACGGGCAGGCGCAGATCCTGCAGCGGCGGCTGGTTCCGCTGCTCGATTTGCTCGCGCGTGAGCCTGATCCGGTCCTGATCAAGCTCGCGCTGTCGATGCTGCATCCGGAGGTGGGCGCCGCCTGCCGCGCGCCGCTCGCGCCGCCGCGCCCGGAATGCGTGCCCCTGCTTTGCGACGCCATCGAGGATCTGCCGCATCCGCTTGTCGGCATGGCGACGAAGCCAACAGGCAACGGCGTGGCGGCAGCCCGCAGGCTTTGAATCCAGAGCGGGCGCGGCTGCGCCCGCCGCGAACCGGATGGAGGTTTTCATGACCGCAATCGGGACCTATCGCCGCCGCAGGGAAGCGATCTACCGATCCGTTCCCAGGACATCGGCCGGCGGCTGGAAGGCCGACCTGCTGCACCTGTTCGGGTCGGTCGTCCTGCTCGCCATTCTCATCGGCGCGCGGGTCTGGTGGCATCTGCACTGAACCGTGCAAATGAAAAGGGCGCCGCGATGCCGCGGCGCCCTTCCGAGCATCTATCCAACCTAGTTCAGTTCAGCTTGGCGTAGGCGGGAACGGTGAGGAAGTCCTCGAAGTTCGGCGCCAGCGAGAGCGTCTCGAACAGCGCGATCGCCTCGGGGAAGCGGCCCTTGGCATAGTTCTCCGCGCCGAGCTCTCCCTTCACGCGCTCCATCTCTTCCGGCAGGCAACGCTTGAACAGCGCCGCATCGGCCTTGATCCCGCCTTCGAGATCGACACCGTACTGGCAGAACTGCCAGATCTGGGCGCGGCTGATCTCGGCGGTCGCGGCATCCTCCATCATGTTGTAGATCGGCACCGCGCCGCGGCCGCGCAGCCAGGCCTCGATATACTGGACGCCGACGCGGATGTTCTCGCGGAAGCCTTCCTCGGTGCGCGTGCCCTGGTGGACCTCCAGCAGGTCCTTGGCGCCGATCGAGACATCGTCGCGCTTCTTGTCGAGCTGGTTGGCCTGCGGCATCAGCCGGTCGAACACCTCCATCGCGACCGGGACGAGGTCGGGATGCGCGACCCAGGTGCCGTCATGGCCGTCGCCGGCCTCGCGCTCCTTGTCGGCCTTGACCTTGGCGAAGGCCGCGGCATTGGCTTCCGGGTTGTTCTTGACCGGGATCTGCGCCGCCATGCCGCCCATCGCGAAGGCGCCGCGCTTGTGGCAGGTCTTGATCAGCAGCAGCGAATAGGCCCGCAGGAAGGCCTTGGACATCACGACCTGCGAGCGGTCCGGCAGGACATAGGCCTTGTTGCGGGCGAGCTTCTTGATAAAGGAGAAGATGTAGTCCCAGCGGCCGCAATTTAGGCCGGCCATGTGCTCGCGCAGTTCGTAGAGGATCTCGTCCATCTCGAAGGCGGCGGGCAGGGTCTCGATCAGGACGGTGGCCTTGATCGTGCCGGTCTTCAGGCCGAGCGCCGACTGGGCGGCGACGAAGACGTCGTTCCAGAGCCGGGCCTCGAGATGGCTCTCCAGCTTCGGCAGGTAGAAATACGGGCCCGAGCCGGCGGCCAGCGCCGCCTTGGCGTTATGGAAGACATAGAGGCCGAAATCGACCAGCGAGCCCGAGGCCTCCTCTCCGTCGATGATGATGTGCCGCTCCGGCAGATGCCAGCCGCGCGGGCGGATGATCAGGACGGCCGGCTTGTCCTTGAGCTTGTAGTCCTTGCCGTTCGTCGGATCGGTGAAGTCGATCCTGTTCGCCCAGCGGTCGCGGAGATTGATCTGGCCTTCGATCATATTGGCCCAGACCGGCGAGGAGGCATCCTCGAAATCGGCCATGAAGACCTTGGCGCCTGAGTTCAGCGCGTTGACGATCATCTTGCGGTCGACCGGGCCGGTGATCTCGACGCGGCGATCCAGCAGATCGGCCGGGATCGGCGCGACGCTCCAGTCGCCCTCGCGGATATGCTTGGTCTCGGCCAGGAAGTCGGGCGTCTCGCCGGCGTCGAAGCGCTTCTGCCGCTCGGCACGGAGCGCGAGCAGGCGCTTGCGCGTCTCGTTGAAGCGACGGTGCAGGTCGGCGACGAAGGCGAGCGCCTCGGTGGAAAGGATTTGGTCGAAGCCGGGCTGCAGGGCGCCCTTGACGACGACGCCGGCCGGCAGGGCGAGGGTGGGGGTGTCCGACATGGATGGTTCTCCGATCAGGTTGAGGCCATCATTCCGTGAAATCGTGCTTTGCAAAATCCGGAAAAAATGACGATCACTTGTTCCGTTTCGGAAATAGCATCCTTTCCGGGCAAGAAACCATAGATACACTTATTGGTTGTATTTCTGCTGCGGCAAACGCAGGATGACGTAACGGCAGAGAGTTTCCATTCAAAATGTGCAGATAGGCCCGACTTCCGCAAATCGGTTTTAGCAATTCGTAAGCTCCCACCGCCAACGCTTCCAGGGTCGAATGCGGCAATTCGGCCCTGGATGAGGCACATGATGACGTTCGGTTTCCTGCCTGAGATGATGCGGCGCTTCCGGCAGGATCAGCGCGGCAACTTCCTGATGATGTTCGGGCTCGCGCTTGTTCCGCTGATGGGCGTCGTCGGCGTCGCCGTCGATTACTCCCGCGCCAGCAATGCCCGCCAGGCACTCAGTTCGGCGATCGACTCCGCCGCGCTGATGGCGGCACGCGATGCCCAGAAGCTGACGGACGCGCAGGTGACTGCCCGCATCAACGCCTGGATCCGCGACAACCTGCCGGCCGATGTGAAAGACCAGTTCTCGGCCGCCACCGTGACGATCGACCGGACGGCGCGAACGATCAAGATCACTGCGAATGCCAATGTGCCGACGACCATTGCCCGCGTGCTCGGCAACGACCAGATTCCCGTCTCTTCCAACAGCCAGTCGACCTGGGGAACCAACAAGATCGAGCTCGCCCTCGTGCTCGACAATACCGGTTCGATGTCGTCATCGGGCAAGATGACGGCGTTGAAGCAGGCGTCCAAGGATCTGATCCAAATCATGAAGGATGCGTCGCTCGATGCCGACCAGATCAAGATTTCGATCGTGCCGTTCAACACCCAGGTCCGCATCGACCGCGGGCTCAAGGACGAGCAGTGGATCCGTTACGGCATGACGCGCGCAGTGACGATGAGCTGCGACAGGAATGGCGCAAATTGCACGACACCCGGCGGTGTGGCGGAACCGGATTCCACGCTCTCGGGCTGCAAGACCAACAACAAGGGCGTGAGGACCTGCAACGAGGCGCTGACCAAGGCGGTCTGGGCGCAGAGCCATGGCTGCATCGCCGACCGCGACCAGAACTACGACGTAACGGATGCAGGCTCCTATGCGGCCAGCGCGCAGCAATATCCCGCGACCTGGTGCGGCCAGACCTCGCTCGCGGAGGTCCTTCCGCTGACGTCCAACTGGGCGACGCTGAACGCCCGTGTCGACACGATGACGCCGGTCGGCAACACCAACGTCACGATCGGGGCGGTCTGGGGCTGGGCCACGCTGTCGCCGCCCGCTCCTTTCATGGAGGCCAAACCTTCCACGGAGCCGAATCTCAAGAGGTACATGATCCTGCTGACCGACGGCGACAATACCGAGAACCGCTTCACGACGAACGGCAACGATATCGATGCCCGGACAAGCCTAGCCTGCACCGGGGTCAAGAATGCCGGGATCAACCTCTACACGATCCGCGTCATCGACGGCGATGCGACCCTGCTGAAGAACTGCGCGACCCGGCCGGAGATGTATTACGACGTCAAGAACGCCTCGCAGCTCAGCCCGGTTTTCAAGGCGATCGCCAGCGAGATCAGTGCGGTGCGCCTGACCCTGTAAGCCCAGCCTCGCCTAGCGCGGTGAAGCGCGAAAGGAAGCGCGCCTGCGCCGCCTCGGTATCGAGGGGATCGAGCCAGGACAGAACTTCGGTCGGCAGCGCCTGCGGCCGGCCGAAGAATTTCAGGGCCTCCTCGCGTTCGAAGCCCGCGAGGCGCGTCGCCTCGAAGAAGGCGGCGATGGTATCGGCCTCCTTGATCTTCCGCTTCAGGATGGCTGGCGTCGCAGCCGGCAGGCCGAAGCGCAGATGGATCGCCGCCAACAGGCGCAATTCCACGCTCTTGTAAGCGTCGCCCATCACCACCTTGAACGGCGAGATCATGTCGCCGATCACGTATTCCGGCGCGTCGTGCAGCAGCGCCATCAGGCACCAGCCGCGGCTCCAGTCCGGATTGAGATGGGCGGCGACCGCCTCGACCAGCAGCGAATGCTGCGCGACCGAGAAGGAGTGGGCGCCGCGCGTCTGCCCGTTCCAGCGGGCGACGCGGGCAAGACCATGGGCGATGTCCTCGATCTCGATGTCGAGCGGCGAGGGGTCGAGCAGGTCGAGCCGGCGCCCTGAAAGCATGCGCTGCCAGGCGCGGGGCGGTTCGGGCTTGCGGGCCATCAGGCTGCGGGGCGCGAGTCGCGCGCCAGCGCGGCGCATTCGCTCCAGCGGAAGCAGCCGGTCAGGTGGTCGTTGACCAGCCCGCAGGCCTCCATGAAGGCATAGACGATGGTCGGGCCGCAGAAGGTGAAGCCGGCCTTCTTCAGCTCCTTCGAGATCGTCTCGGAAAGCTTGGTCTGGGTCGGGACCTCGCCCTGCGTCCGGTAGCTGTTCTGCAGCACGCGGCCGTCGAGATGCTTCCAGAGGAAATCGGCGAAGGGCTCGCGCTCGCTGATCCTGAGATAGGCCTGCGCGCTCTTGATCGTACCCTCGATCTTGCCGCGGTGGCGGATGATGCCGGGGTCGGCGAGCAGGCGCTGGACATCGGCTTCGGTGAAGCGGGCGACCACCTCCGGCTCGAAACCGGCGAAGCCGGCGCGGAAGGCGTCCCGCTTCCTCAGGATGGTGATCCAGGACAGGCCGGCCTGGAAGCCGTCGAGGATCAGCTTCTCCCAGAGCGCGCGGGAATCATATTCCGGCACGCCCCATTCGGTGTCGTGATAGGCGATGTAGAGCGGATCGGTGCCCGGCCAGCGGCAGCGGAACTTGCCGTCCGCGCCCTGGATCGCGATGCGTTCCTCACCGACGATGACGGCGTCGCTCATAGGGCTGCTCCTGCGGCGGCTCCGAAGCCTGTCTCGCCGGGGAAGGGGAAGCGGATGAAGCCGGGCTTCTCCGCGAGCTGGAAGGCCAGTCCGCCGCCGAGCGGGGCCGTGCCTGCGGCGAGCGCGTCGGCCAGCCGGTCGAGCCGCAGCATGGCAAGCGCTCGACCGTTGGCGCCAGAGCCGATGCTGCCGAGTGGCTTGCCGCCGGCGGTCGCCTCCGCGCCGGTTTCGGCCGCGATGCCCTCGTCGAAGACGACAGGCACGACGCGGGTGCGGGCCGTGCCGCGATGCTGCATGCGGGAGACGACCTCCTGCCCGATATAACAGCCCTTCTTGAAGGAGACGCCGCCGAGCTGGTCGAGCAGCGCCTCATGCGGGAAGGTGTCGCCATAGGCGAAGTCGCGTCCGCCCGCGGGGATGCCGAGCGCGATGCGGTGGGCGTGATAGGCGTCCGGCTCGGCCGTGACGAGGGATTCGACGCCATCGGCATCGGTGATGGCACGCTGGCCGAGCGCCGGCAGGCGCGGGTCGTCATAGACGAAGCCGGCATCCTCGGGCAGCGCAGCGCCATCGGCGGAGGCGATGACCGCGCTCTTCTCGGTCAGGTCTTCCAGCGCCACCTTGGCGCGCAGCTTGTAGAGCTTCAGGCGTTTCATCAGGTCGGCGGTCTGGAGCAGGGGAGAGTCGATGAGGAAGCCGCCGCCATCCTCCGGCGCCAGCGCGAGGATGAAGAAATCGCAGATCATCTTGCCTTGCGGCGTCAGCAGCGCGCCGTAGCCGGCCTGTCCGGGCACGACCGGATCGAGATCGTTGGTCACGAGATTCTGCAGGAAGTCGCGCGCATCGTCGCCGCTGACGCGGATGACGCCGCGATCGATCAATCGTGTGGCGGACATGAGGCCGTTCCAGTTCTGGTTTCGGGTCGAGGTCTCGACAGCCGAAAAGGAGACGCTGGCGCCACCCGAAAACTGTTTGGGCTTCCGGGACGACGCGTTGGCCGATAGGTAGGCTGCATCGGTCTTTCACTCAACCGCCGGAGACAGCCATGCCCCAGACCTATGACGTGATCCTCAAGGGCGGCACGGTGGTGAACCAGGATGGCCGCGTCGCGCGCGATGTCGGCGTCACCGGCGGCAAGATCATGGCGCTGGGCGACCTCTCGCAGGCTTCGGCCGGCGAGACCGTCGACTGCACCGGTCTGCATATCCTGCCGGGCGTGATCGACTCCCAGGTGCATTTCCGCGAGCCGGGGCTCGACCACAAGGAAGATCTGGAGAGCGGCTCGCGCTCGGCGGCGCTCGGCGGCGTGACCTGCGTCTTCGAGATGCCGAACACGATTCCGCAGACGACGACGCCGGAGGCTTTGGCCGACAAGATCAGGCGCGGGCGCCACCGCATGCATTGCGATTTCGCCTTCTGGGTCGGCGGCACGCATGAGAACGCCAACGACGTGCCGGAGCTGGAGCGGCTGCCGGGCGCCGCCGGCATCAAGGTGTTCATGGGCTCGTCGACCGGCGACCTGCTGGTCGAGGACGACAGGGGCGTCGCCGAGATCCTGAAGCGCACGCGCCGCCGCGCCGCCTTCCATTCCGAAGACGAGATGATGCTGCGCGAGCGCATGCCCCTGCGGGTCGAGGGCGATCCGTCGAGCCACCCGGTCTGGCGCTCGCCGGAGGTGGCGCTGACCTGCACCAAGCGGCTGGTACGGATCGCGCGCGAGACCGGCGCGCGCGTCCACATCCTGCATATCTCGACCGGCGAAGAGATGGTCTTCCTGAAAGACCACAAGGATGTCGCGACGGTCGAGGTGCTGCCGAACCATCTGACCTTGGTCGCCCCGGACTGCTACGAACGCCTCGGCACCTATGCCCAGATGAACCCGCCGATTCGCGACGACAGCCATCGCCAGCGCATCTGGTGGGGCGTCGAGCAGGGCATCGTCGACGTGCTCGGCTCCGACCACGCGCCGCATACCCATGAGGAGAAGCATCATCCCTATCCGGCGAGCCATTCCGGCATGCCGGGCGTGCAGACGCTGGTGCCGATCATGCTCGACCATGTGAATGCCGGCCGGCTGACGCTTGAGCGCTTCGTCGATCTCAGCAGTGCCGGTCCGCAGCGCATCTTCGGGCTGGAAGGCAAGGGCCGGATCGCGGTCGGCTACGATGCGGACTTCACCATCGTCGATCTCAAGCGCCGCGAGACGATCACCAAGGAGTGGAGTGCCTCCAAATGCGGCTGGACGCCCTATGACGGCGTCACCGTCACTGGCTGGCCGGTCGGCACCTTCGTGCGTGGGCTTAAGGTGATGTGGGAGGGCGAATTGACGACCCCCTCGCAGGGCGAGCCGGCCCGCTTCCTGGAGGCGCTGCCGCGCAGCGCCTGAACCGGATCGAAGCTGCCCGCGTTCGCTCCGGATGGAGCGCGTGGGCGGCTTCGCAAAAAAAAAATCAAAAAAGATTCCCAGTGTTGTCGATTCCGGTCGCGCCCGTTCGACGTGCAGTCAGAGAACGGGTTTCGGCGGCTTTCGCCGGAGCCGCCCGGTTCTCCCAAACCCAAGGAGAAAACCGATGCGTGTGATGGTTCTGGTCAAGGCAAGCAAGGACAGCGAAGCCGGCATCATGCCGAGCGAAGAGCTCCTCACCCGGATGGGGGCCTATAACGAGGAGCTGGTGAAGGCCGGCATCATGCTGGCGGGCGACGGCCTGCATCCGAGCGCGAAGGGTATCCGCATGCGCTTCTCGGGCAGCGAGCGCGCGATCACGGATGGCCCCTTCGCCGAAACGAAGGAGCTGCTCTGCGGCTTCTGGATCTGGCAGGTGAAGTCCTTCGACGAGGCGGTCGAGTGGCTGAAGCGCGCGCCCTTCGACGACGGCGCCGAGATCGAATTGCGCCGCATCTTCGAGATGGAGGATTTCGGCGAGGCGCTGACGCCTGAACTGCGCGAGCAGGAAGAGCGCATCCAGGCCGCCGCAGCGAAGCTTGTCGGCTGAACGACGTAAATCCCGAAATCCAATCCAGGCGCGAGCCGTGCTTCCGCCTTTCAAAGGAGAAAACCGATGCGTTTCATGGTGATGGTCAAGGCGACCCAGGACAGCGAAGCCGGCGCGCCGCCGACCCAGGAGCTGCTCGAGGCGATGATGGCCTACAATGAGGAGCTGGTGAAAGCCGGGATCATGAAGGGCGGTGACGGCCTCCACCCCAGCTCGAAGGGAGCGCGCGTCCAGTTCGACGGCACCAAGCGCGCCGTCGTCGATGGCCCCTTCGCCGAGACCAAGGAGCTGGTCGCCGGCTACTGGCTGTGGGAATGCGCCTCGCTCGACGAGGCGATCGCCTGGGTCAAGCGCTGCCCCAACCCGATGCCCGGCCCGTCCGAGATCGAGATCCGGCCGTTGTTCGAGCTGGCCGATTTCGGCGAGATCGTCACGCCGGAAACCGCGGCGCAGTGGGACCGCCTCAAGGCCGAGTCCGAAGGGCAGGGCTGAGCGACCAAGGCGCCGCTTGCCAGCCGATGGGCTGATGGTGTGTATCGCTTCCCATGTCGGGCAGCGATGCACACCGCACCATCGAGACGGTCTGGCGCATGGAGGCGCCCCGGCTGATCGCCGGGCTCGCGCGGCTGACCCGCGATGTCGGCCGGGCCGAGGAACTGGCGCAGGACGCATTGGTCGCGGCGCTGAAGCAATGGCCCGAAGAGGGCGTGCCCCGCAATCCGGCCGCCTGGCTGATGCAGGTCGCCAAGCACCGCGCGCTCGACACCGCCCGCCACGAGATCATGGCCCGGCGCAAGCAGGACGAGATCGGCCGCGATATCGACAGTGAAAGGCCGGCGATGCCGGATATCGACGAGGCGCTCGATGACGAGGTCGGCGACGACCTGCTGCGCCTGATCTTCACCGCCTGTCATCCCGTGCTGCCCAAGGAGGCGCGGATCGCGCTGACGCTCAGGCTCCTCGGAGGCCTCACGACCGACGAGATCGCGCGCGCCTTCCTGGTGCCGGAACCGACCATGGCGCAGCGCATCGTGCGCGCCAAGAAGACGCTGAGCGAAGCGAAGGTGCCCTATGAGGTGCCGGCCGGCGTCGAGCTCGGCGAGCGCCTCGCCTCTGTGCTGGAGGTCGTCTACCTCATCTTCAACGAGGGTTATTCGGCCACGGCCGGCGAGGACTGGGTCAGGCCGTCCTTGTGCGAGGAGGCGCTGCGGCTCGGGCGCATCCTCGCGGCGCGGGCGCCTGACGAGCCCGAGGTCCACGGCCTCGTCGCGCTGATGGAATTGCAGGCCTCGCGGCTGCGGGCGCGCGTCGGCGCCGATGGCGAGCCGATCCTGCTGCTCGACCAGAACCGCGCCCGCTGGGACCGCCTGCTGATCGGCCGCGGCCTTGCTGCATTGGAGCAGGCACAGCGGCTCGCCGGAGCGGCGCCCGGCCCCTATCTGCTGCAGGCGGCGCTGGCGGCCTGCCATGCCCGTGCCCGCACGGCCGAGGAGACCGACTGGAAGCGCATCGTCGCGCTCTACACCGTGCTTGGGCGGGTGACGCCGTCGCCGGTCGTGGAGCTCAACCGTGCGGTGGCGGTCAGCATGGCGGATGGGCCGGCGGCAGGGCTTGCCTTGGTCGAGGCTCTGGCCGGCGAACCGGCGCTCAAACGCTATCACCTGCTACCGGGCGTGCGCGGCGACCTGCTCGCCAAGCTCGGCCGCCACCGGGAGGCGGCAGACGCATTCGACAGCGCGGTCGCGCTGACGCAGAACGCGAGGGAGCGGGCTCTGATGCGGGACAGGGCGGCCAAGGAACGCGCTGCCGGTGCGTAATCCTCGCCTGTGCCGTGAGACTGTCGCATTCCGTTGCAACTCTGTTCATGCCGGCGTCTATAAGGGATGTCGCGTCCTGACGTGCCTAGAACGAGAGCCTACATGAGCGATTCCGTGAGTCCCCTGGCCGGCAAGCGGCTCGAGCCCGGCCAACTCGTCGACGTGGCGGCCCTCACCAAAGCCTATTACGAGCAACCCGATCCCGCGCAGCGTTCGCAACAGGTCGCCTTCGGCACCTCCGGCCATCGCGGCTCGGCGCTGCTGCGCTCGTTCAACGAGGCGCATATCCTCGCGATCGCGCAGGCGCTCTGCCTCTATCGCCGCGAGCAGGGCATCGACGGCCCGCTCTTCCTCGGCATCGACACGCATGCGCTCTCGCGCAACGCCTTGGAGACCGTGCTGGAGGTCTTCGCGGCCAATGGCGTCGCCACGATCATCGACGAGAAACTCGGCTTCACGCCGACCCCGGTGATCTCGCATGCGATCATCGCGCATAATCGCGGCCGCTCCGCCGGACTCGCCGATGGCGTCGTGATCTCGCCCTCGCATAATCCGCCGGCCGATGGCGGCCTGAAATACAACCCCCCGCATGGCGGGCCGGCCGATACCGACGCGACCGGCTGGATCGAGAAGCGGGCCAATGCCTTCCTCACCGAGAAGCTCGCAGGGGTTCTGCGCATCCCCTACGAGACCGCGCTGAAGAGCGAGCATGTCCACCGGCACGACTACATCACCGGCTATGTCTCGGACCTCGCCAGCGTCGTGGACATGGAGGCGATCCGGCAGGCCGGCGTCGTGATCGGGATCGACCCGCTCGGCGGCGCCGGGCTCGACTACTACCAGCCGATCATCGATCGCTACGGCCTGAACGCGACGATCGTCAGCAAGGAGGTCGATCCCACCTTCGGCTTCATGACCGCGGACTGGGACGGCAAGATCCGGATGGACTGCTCCTCGCCTTATGCGATGGCGAGCCTGATCGGCATGCGCGACCGCTTCGACGTCGCCTTCGCCAACGATACCGATGCCGACCGGCACGGCATCGTGACGCGCAGCAGCGGGCTGATGAACCCGAACCACTATCTCGCGGCGGCGAGCGCCTACCTCTTCGCCAACCGGCCGGGCTGGCGCGCGGATGCCGCGATCGGCAAGACGGCGGTGTCGAGCGCGATCATCGACCGGGCGGCGGCCAAGCTCGGCCGGAAGCTCGTCGAGGTGCCGGTCGGGTTCAAGTGGTTCGTCGACGGGCTGATCTCGGGCAGCTTCGGCTTCGCCGGCGAGGAGAGCGCGGGCGCCTCCTTCCTGCGCATGGATGGCTCTGCCTGGACGACCGACAAGGACGGCATCATCCTCGGCCTGCTCGCCGCCGAGATCACCGCGAAGACCGGCAGCGACCCCGGCGTGCTCTACGGCAAGCTGACGGCGGAGCTCGGCGAGCCCCGCTATGCGCGCGTCGATGCGCCGGCGAGCGCGAGCCAGAAGGCTGTTCTCAAGAACCTGTCGGCCGAGCAGATCGCGACGAAGGAGCTCGCCGGTCAGCCGATCACCGCGATCCTGAGCCATGCCCCAGGCAACGGCGCGCCGATCGGCGGCGTCAAGGTCACGGCGGCGGATGGCTGGTTCGCGGCGCGCCCGTCGGGCACCGAGGAGGTCTACAAGATCTACGCCGAGAGCTTCCGGGACGAGGCGCATCTGGCCGCGATCCAGGAGGATGCGCGGCAGATCGTCGGAAAAGCCTTCGCGGCGGCCGGGGCAGCCTGAGGCGCGCCGTCATGGCGTGGTGATTTCGGTCGGCCTCAGGCTGTCCGCAAGGGCGCTCTGCGGTGCCGGGCTGCCTGCGCCGCAGGCATCCGACCTTGCGGGCAAGCGACTCATGCGAGCCGCTTCGGCTTCCCGAGCCGGCCGCTCACCCCGCGGGCCGATCAAGTGCGCGCTTCAACCGTCGATGGACGGAGCCCGTTCGACCAGTTCGAGAAAGACCGCAGCACAGGCCAACCAGACGATCATCGACCAGATTATCATCGCCCCTCCCAGGATTATGCGTTTTTTCCAGCATAACCGAGGAGCGGGGTCCGGCAAGCGCGTCGGGATTGTCATGCACAGAGTCAGCGCTTTGGCCGGCATCACGGTGTCGCACGCCGCCGATCGAATGCGTGACCTGATTCACGTGAGCGCCGCTCTTCAGAGCGGGCTAGCGACACGTGAGGATCACCCGAACGTCTCGTCGGCTCCCGACAAAGGCTGCGCCGAGATGCTGATCCTGGCTGTCACGTCTCGAAATAGGCGGTGTTGCGGCCGCCGATCACGATGTCCCAGTGGTAGAGCGCTTCGCCGTTCGGGCCCTGGCCGGCGGGCTGGCCGAAATGCCGGCCTTGCGCCTCGCCGAGCAGGATGAACATCGGATCGCGGGCGAGATGCGGGTCGCCCTCGAAATACATCTGCGCGATCAGTCGGGCCGAGCCGCCGCGGATCGAGACATGGACATGGGCCGGTCGCCAGCGGTCGATGTCCGGCCGCGCCAGGTAGGAGCCCGGCCGGATCGTGCGGAATCGGTAGCGCCCAGCCTCGTCGGTCATCGTCCGGCCGAAGCCGAGGAAATTCGGGTCGAGCCGTTCGCGCACCGGGTCCTTCACATGGGTGTAGCGCCCCCATCTGTTGGCGTTCCAGATCTCGACGAGGGTGTGGCGCACGGGCCGGCCGAACTCGTCGAGCACGCGGCCGGAAATTTCCATGACCTCGCCCTCGGCCTGCGGTCGACCGGGCGCGATGCGGGTGAGGTCGTTCTCGCCGAGCTTGAGCCCCGGCAGGTCGGAGAGCCAGGGCACGAAGCTCTGCCGAGCCGCTTCCGGGATCAGGTGCAGGCGTTCGATCGGCACGCGCCGCTCGGCGGCACCGTCAGTCGGGCCGGGCAGCATCAGGCGTCCGCGATTCAGGGTCATGGACGTCTCCGCTCAGCTCGAAAGATCGTCGAAGAAGGGTGTCTCGCCGGGGCCGCGCATCACGATCGCGATCTCGTAGAGCGCGACGTCGTCGCCCACCGACCCGATCCGCCTCGCGATCAGTCGCGCGCCCAGCTCCGGAGGCAGGCTCCCCAGCAGGGGGTCGGCGGCATTGGCATCCGCTTCATCTTCGAAGAAGACCTGCGTGACCAGCCGCGTGATCCCGTCCGAGAAGATGGTCAGCGTGATATGCGGCGCGCGCGCCGGCGTCCCGTTATCGGCCCTGATTGGGCCAGGCTTGACCGTCTTTAACTCGAAGGGTTCGGCGGTCGTGATCAGGCGCCCGAACCCGTCGAAGAAGGGATCGAGCCCGGGATGGCCATCGCTGTCGGGCGTGCGCAGGATGCCGGCGGCGTTGGCCTGCCAGAACTCGACCAGCGCATCGTCGACAGGCTGGCCGTCACTGTCGAGCAGGCGCCCGCGCAGGATGATCTGCTGCCCCTTGGGGCCGACGCTCAGCCCGTAATGCAGCCGCGTCAGGTCGCTGCGATCGCCGTCGAGGAATGAGTAGGGGTAATAGGGACCGACCGTGTCCTCGGCGAGAGGAGGCAGCCGGTTGCTGGTGCCGGACGCATCGCTCATCGCGCGGCCTCGCCGAACCATCTGCGCATCGCTTCACCCCTCTTTTGATTTTGTTTATATACAAAACTTTGTTTTATTCAAGATCGCTGACACATCGTCAGAAGCGGCCGGCATCGGTCTTGATGCGCTCGCCCGTGAGCGAGGAGGAGGCGTCGGACGCCAGGAACAGGGCGGCGGCGGCGACCTCCTCAGGCGTCACCCAGCGGCGCAGCGCCGCGACATCCGTGTAGTTCTGCTTGATGATCTCCGCGGGATCGCGCCCCTCGGCGGCGGCGCGCTTCGCGACGACCCGGTCCATCAATTCGCCGGAGACCGCGCCGGGGCAGAGCGCGTTGACGCGCACGCCCGCCGGGCCGATCTCGCGCGCGACCGTTTCGGTGAGGCCGATGACGGCGAATTTGGTGGCGCAATAGGCACTGCGCATCGGATAGCCCTTGAGGCCCATCAGCGACGACATGTTGACGATCGAGCCCGAACCCTGCGCGCTCATGATCCGGCTCGCGACCCGCAGGCAATTCACCGTGCCGAACAGGTTGATCTCGACGCAAGCTCGCCAGGCATCGAGATCGACATCGACGATATTGCCGATCGGCCCGCTCTGGCCGGCATTGTTGACGAGAACATCGACCTTGCCGGTGATCGCCTGCGCCTGCGCGAACATCGCCTCGACCTCGTCGAGCTTTGCGACGTCGCAGGGCACGGCCGTACCGCCGATCGCCTGCGCGACCGGCTCGATCGTCTCGCGGGTGCGGCCGGAGATCACGACATGGGCACCGGTCTGCGCGAAGGCCTCGGCGATCGCCTTGCCGATGCCGGTGCCGCCGCCGGTGACGATCGCGACGCGCCCGTCGAGACGATTGAGATCCTTGGCCATGGGTGCAGTCACCTGTGCGATCAGGCCGCGGCAGCGGCGTCGGTGGAGAAACGGCAGGGGTCGAAGAGCGGCAGCTCCGGCTCCCGGCCGAGGATGAGGTCGCCCATCAGCGCGCCGATATAGGGGCCGATGGTGTAGCCCCCGCGCACGCAGCCGAGCAGGAAGGCGTTTTCGACGCCGGGCGCAGCGCCTGCGAGCGGATAGAAATCCGGGACATTGGCCTCGAAGCCGGTCCAGGAGCGCACCACCCGGAAGCGGTCAAGGCCCGGCACGGCGAACATCGCGAGCCTGAGATTCGGCAGCAGCGTCTCGGGATCGACCGCACCGCGACCTTGTTCCGGTGAGCCGGTGCCCTGCCACCCCCCGCCGATCAGCACGCTGCCGTTCGGCTTCTGCTTCAGCGTCAGCAGGCCGGTGGCATGGCCGATCACGGTGCCGACCAGCGCCGGGCCGCGCTCGGTGACGGAGACGGTGTTGACGCGCGCCCGGACAGGCAGGTCGAGCCCGATCATCGTGCCTGCGCTCTTCAGCCAGGCACCGCAGGCCAGGAGCAGGCGTGTCGCGCGGATCGTGCCTGCTGGCGTGGCGAGTTCGAAACCGCCGCCGCTGCTGTCGATGGCGGTGACGGGCGTGTGTTCGCGGATGGCGACACCTGCCGCCTCCAGCAGCGCGCGGTAATAGGCGCCCGTCAGGCTGGCATTGGCGTAGCCGTCCTCGGCGCACCAGCTCGCCGCGACGACCTTGCGCGACAGGTTGGTCTCGATCTCGGCAACGCGGGCCGGCGAGATCAATTCGATCGGTGCGCCCGCCTCGCGCTTCAGTGCCATGCGCTCGTGCAGGAGATTGGCCTCGCGCTGGTTGAAGGCGAGTGTGATGCCGCCGGTCTTGTGGAAGCCGACATGCGCGCCGGCATGCTCCCAGAGTTCGTGGCCCTTGAGGGCGTAAGGCATCAGCTTGACGCGCTTGATCTGCAGCGAGAGCGTGCCGGCATTCACGCCGGACGCGCCGCTGCCGATCGTCCGCTGCTCGATGACGATCACCCGCATCCCGCCTGCGGCAGCGCGGCAGGCGGCGGCGCTGCCGAGGATGCCGCCGCCGATTACGGCGAGATCGTAGGTTTCGCTCATAGCGGGGCCGGGGCAGGGATTGGGAGGTCGTCGTAGTCGAAGGTGCCGGCAATAGCGGCGAGCGGGACCGGGCGCAGGGGAGGCCGGGCGCTCGGCTGGCCGATCGTCTCGCGGCTTTGGCCGGTCGCCGCGCCGATCAGCATGGCCGCCGCCTCGCCGCAGACGCGGCCACCGCAAGGCCCCATGCCGCAGCGCGTCGTCGCCTTGAGGTCGGCCAGCGTCCTCGCACCGGCCGTGATCGCGGCGTCCAACGTCGCGCGGGTCAGGCCCTCGCAACGGCAAACGGTCGTCTCTGTATCGATCAGGGCGGCGGCGCCGGGCGGCGGCATGGCAAGCGCCGACATGGCCGCGCCGAAACGAGACGACCGGAGCCAGCGTGCTGCCACCGTCGCGGCCTCCCGTTCCAAATCCCTGCCACGTTCGAGCCGGCGCGCGACGCCGATCGCTGCCAGTTCGCCCGAGAGCGGCGCGGCGTCGGCACCACGGATACCACCGCCATCGCCGGCCACGAACAGGCCTGGCACGGAGGTTTCGAGCAAAGCGCTCACCTCGGGGACCCAGCCGCCGAGCTCCGGCGCATAACGGTGCTGGGCGCCGAGTAGCCGCGTGGCCTCGGTCGACGGCGAGAGGCCGAAGCCGAGACAGACCGCATCGGCCTCGATCGTCCGAACCGGATCGCCAACCGGCCGCCAATCTCCGTCGATGCGACCGATCTCGACCGATGTGACGCCATCCGTGCCATGGATCGCATGGATGGCTGCGCCTGAATGGATCGGAACCCGCGCTTTCAGTAGGTGCAGCAGCCAGCCTGCGCCTTTGGCCATGAGGTCCGGCCGCGCTGCCATCGCGCCGAGCCGGGCGAGCCAGCCTGCGCGGTGCGAGGCATCGACGATCGCCGCGACCTCGCCGCCTGCGGCGACGATCTTGCTGGCGACGAGCAGAAGCAGCGGCCCCGCGCCCGCGACCACCACCCGCCGCCCCGGCAGGACGCCGTGCGACTTGAGAAGGATGGTCGCTGCAGCCAGCCCGATGACGCCGGGCAAGGTCCAGCCGGAGACCGGGATATGCCGCTCGACCGCGCCGGCGGCCACGATCAGGTTGGGCGCTTCCAGTGTCAGGGGGCCTTCCTGGCCGATCGCGATGACGGAGAAGCCCGGCGTCAGCGACCAGACACGCTGGTTGGTATGGAGGATCGCGCCGCTATCCGCGAGTTTCGCGCGGAGTTCATCGCCTTTCGCCCGCTCGGCATCGGCCGGAGCCGATTCCAGCCCGGCGGAGGGCGCGCGATAGACCTGTCCGCCCGCTTCCGCCGCCTCGTCGATCACCGCGACCGACAGGCCAAGCGCGCGCGCCTTGATCGCTGCCGCGGCTCCGGCGGGGCCTGCCCCCAGCACGATGAGATCGAGCGGTGTGCTCATCGCAGCCTCTCGACGACGAGGCCCTCGCGGATGAGGGTGCGGCAGGCTTCCGTCTGCCGGCCGTCGATCAGCACGACGCATTCCTGGCAGACGCCCATGAAGCAGAAGGCGCCGCGCGGGCCGCCGTCGTCGCGATGGATCCGCAGCGTCCGGCGCCCTTGCGCATGGAGCGCGGCGGCCAGTGTCTCGCCCTCGGCGGCACTCAGCGTCTCGCCGTCGAAGCTGAAGCTGACCTCCCGCTTCCAGGCGCCTATCGGCAGGATGCGCAGATCGCCTTTCATCTCAGTCGCCGGGCAGGAGGCCGAGTTCGTCGAGCGTTGCGCGCAGCTTGTCGAGCGCCGGTCCGGCAAGCGGCAGCAGCGGATCGCGCGGCACGCCGGCCGGCAGGCCCTGAAGGTTCAGCGCCGCCTTGAAGGAGGAGGGCCAGGTGCCCAGCGACATCAGCGTCTCGTAGACGATGGTGAGCTTGTGATGGGCGTCGACATAGGCTGTATCCGGCGCCCTGCGGCCGATCTCCATCAGTTTCCCGCCCGTCTTGCCGAGAAGCTCGGGACCGGTCGCGATGAAGCCGGAGGCGCCAAGCGCGCTGCCGGCGAGGATGTAATAGGCCGGGCCGACCATCACCGCGATCCTGTCGCCCATCCGGTGCAGCAAGCGGGTGAGGTGGCCGATATCGCGGTTGGATTCCTTGATGCCGACGACCGGGGCGATGCCCGCGATCGCGGCGACATCGTCGATCGAGAGCTCGATCACGGCGCGGCGCGGGGAATTATAGAGGACGATCGGCATGTCGACCGCCTTGCCCAGCAGGTCGAAGCGGCGCAGCAATTCCTCGCGCGTCGCCTTCATCACATAGGTCTGGGGCATGACGAGGATGCCGGCGGCGCCGGCATCGCGCGCGGCTTGCGCATACTGGATCGTCTGCTTGGAGCCCGGCGCCGTGCAGCCCATCATCACCGGGACGCGCCCGGCGCTGCGATCGACGGCGATGCGGGTGAGCCGCGCGCGCTCGTCACGGTCGAGCGCCCAGCTCTCGCCATTGTCGCCGGCCACGCAGATGCCCTGCGCGCCGATGCCGATGAGATGCTCGACCAGCTGCGCGAAGGCGCCCTCCATGATCTCGCCGCGCGCGTCGAAAGGGGTGACGACGGCCGGCACGAAGCCCTTGAGCGTGTCCTTCGTCAGCAGGGTCATGCGGGTCGTCCTGAGGAAGAGTTGGCAAGGAGCCGGGCCATGGGAACACGGAAGACGCTGCCGGTCTGGGCTTCGACGATGAACAGCGTCGACTGGTCGGGCGAGAAGGCGCAGGCCGTCGTCCAGAGCCCGCCCGGCGTATGGACCACGGCGACGGGATCGCCGAGCGCATCGACGAGATAGAGCCGTCCGGCCTGCGCCTGCGCGATGGCGAGCCGGCCTGAAGCATCGACGGCGAGGCCGTCCGGGCCGAGCCCGCCCGAGAGCTGGAGGAAGGTGCCGACCATCGGCCAGGCGAGATCGGGCGCCTCGGCCATGAAGCGCCAGACCGCGTTGGCGCGGGTGGCGGCGAGATAGACGAGCTTGCCGTCCGGCGAGAGCGCGATGCCGTTGGGGTAGGGCACGTTCGCGAGGATCAATTCCGGCTTGGTCTCGCCCTGCCGCAAGCGATAGACCCGGCCGGTCGGGTCGGAGAGGCTGGAGCGGCCGGAATCGGTGAACCAGACATCGCCATTGGGCGCGATGGTGAGGTCGCTCAGGCCGCGGAAGGGCTCGGTGTTCACGCGTCCGCAGAGCGTGGTGACTTTCTGCGCCGCGGGATCGCAGATGAGCAGCCCGTGGCGGTAGTCGGCGATGAGCCAGGTCCCGTCGCCGCGCGGGCGCAAGCTATGCGGCTCGCCGTCATATGCGAAGGCGAGCCGCCAACTGCCATCCGGCGCGATCCGGAACAGCCGGCCATAGGGCACGTCGGCCAGCCAGAGATGACCCTCGGCATCGAAGCAGGGGCCTTCGAGGAAGGAATGCAGGCGCTGGCCCGGCCGCGTGGTGCGGACCCAGTCGGTCGGCTCTCCCGTCCAGTGCAGCGCCTCGGGCAGGCGCGTGAACAGCTCGGCCTCATGGCGGGGAAAACTGCCGATCATGCGATCACGCCCCGTTCCTTCAGCACGGCGATCTCGGCCGGCGTGCGGCCGATCTCTCCAAGGATTTCGGCACTATGCTCGCCCAGTCGCGGCGGGGGGCGGTCGATCGCCGGGCCGGCTGTGGCATAGGAGAAGGGCGTCAGCGGCACCGAGACCGCGGCGGCGCCCGCCGCGTCCAGTTGCACGGCGTGGAAGAAGCCACGCTTGTCGAGATGCGGCAGGCGTACCGCTTCGTCGAGGCTGCGCACCCGCTCGGCCGGGATGCCGATGCCGTGGAGATAGGTCTCCCATGCGGCGGCGGTGCGCGTGCGCATGATCGGGACGAGCGCCTCGCGCATCGCCTGTGCGGACGCCCAGAGTTCCGGCCAGCCATCGAGCGCGGCGAAGTCGGGACGCCCCAATGCTTCCCACAGACGCTTGTTCTGCCGGGCGTTGAATGCCCCGAGCATCAGGAGCCCATCCGCCGTCTCGTAGGTACCGAGCCCGGCCTCTTTCGGGCGCGGCTGGCTTGGGCCTTCATAGAGGGCGGCGGCGGCTTCCGGAGCCATCAGGGTCAGGGCGGTCTCGAACATCGAGCAGTCGATGACCTGCCCGACGCCGCTGGCCTGCCGCTGAAAGAGGGCAGCCGAGATCGCGAAGGCGGCGGCATAGCCCGTGGCATAGTCGATGAAGGAGGCGCCGGATTTCACCGGCTCGCCTGCACGTCCGGTGGTCCGTGCCATGACACCGGACGCGGCCTGGATGACATTGTCATAGGCATTCACCCCCTCGCGCTCATGCCCGCGGGCGAAGCCGGTGATCGAGCAGTAGATGAGCCGGGGATTGCGCGCCTGCAGCGTCTCCGGCCCGAGCCCAAGTGCCGCCAGCGCGCCGGCACGATAATTCTCGACCAGCACATCCGCGCCCGCGACGAGGTCGAGCAGGATCGCCCGCCCATCCTGCGTGGCGAGATCGAGCGCGAGCGAACGCTTGTTCGAGCCCTGGACGAGATAATTGATGCCGAGCCCGGCGGCGTTGAGCGCATCGTCCGGCCCGCGTCCGCGCGCCGTGTCGGGCATTCCGGGCGGCTCGATCTTGATCACATCGGCCCCGAGCAGGGCGAGCTGATAGGCGCAGAACGGACCCGCCAGGACATGGGTCAGGTCGAGCACCCGGATACCGTGAAAGGGGCGTTGCGCTGACAGGCTCAAGGGGCGGCTACTCCGTTATTGTTTCTTATATGGAACTGTGTTTTGTATATCAACAGAATTGTGACAGCCTCGGAGAGCGCCGTGCCACCGTCGAACAGCATGCCGAAGCGGTCCGCCGTGCTCCACCGCAACCTTCGCAGCACGCCGCCGCTCGCAGTGAAAGGCGAGGGCGTCCATCTGATCGACGCCGCCGGCAAACGCTATCTCGACGCCAGCGGCGGCGCCGCCGTTTCCTGCCTCGGCCATGCCCATCCGCGTGTCATTGAATGGATCGCGGCCCAGCTCGGACGGCTCGAATACGCCCACACCTCCTTCTTCACGAATGGGCCGAGCGAGACCCTGGCGCAGATGCTGATCGATCGCGCTCCGGCGGGGTTCGGGCAGGGGCGCGTCGCATTCCTCGGCAGCGGCTCGGAGGCGATGGAAGCGGCGATGAAGCTCGCGCGGCAGTATTTCGTCGAGATCGGCCAGCCCCAGCGCAGCCGCTTCATCTCGCGGCGGATGAGCTATCACGGCAACACACTGGGTGCGCTCGCGGTCGGTGGCCATCCCGGCCGGCGCAAGCTGTACCAGCCGATCCTGATCGAGACCTCGCAGATCGCGCCCTGCTACGCTTATCGCAATCGGCGCGACGACGAGACGCTCGAAGCCTACGGCCTGCGCGTCGCCGACGAGCTCGATGCCGAGATCCGGCGCCTCAGCCCCGAGACCGTCGCCGCCTTCGTCGCCGAGCCGATCGTCGGGGCGACGCTCGGCACCGTCACCGCCGTCCCCGGCTATTTCGCCCGCATCCGCGAGATCTGCGACCGCCATGGCGTGCTCTTCATCGCCGACGAGGTGATGTGCGGCATGGGCCGCGCCGGCGCCTTCTTCGCCTGCGAGCAGGAAGCCGTGCGGCCGGACATCATCACCATCGCCAAGGGGCTGGGCGCCGGCTACCAGCCGATCGCCGCGATGCTGGCGAGCGAACGCGTCACGGCTGCGATCGAGGCCGGTTCAGGCCTCCTCGCCAACGGCCATACCTATATGAGCCATGCCGTCGCCTGCGCCGCTTCCATCGCCGTGATCGAGACGATCGAGCAGGACGGCCTGCTCGACAATGTCCAGCGCATGGGGGCGCTGCTCTCCGAGAGGCTCCACGACGCCTTCGGCCAGCATCCGCATGTCGGCGATATCCGCGGGCGGGGCCTGTTCCAGTCGATCGAGCTGGTCGCCGATCGCGACAGCAAGCGGCCCTTCGTGGCGAAGCGGAACCTGGCGGCGCGGATCAAGCAGGAGGCGCAGGAGCTCGGGCTGATCTGCTATCCGTCGAGCGGCACGGCCGACGGCGTCGACGGCGACCACGTCCTGCTGGCGCCGCCCTTCATCATCGATGCCGGCCATGTCGACGAGATCGTCGGCAAGCTCGGGCGCGCGCTCGCCACGACCCTGTCCGCCACCGATACCGCTGCCTGAGGAGCCCCGCCTTGTCCCGCAAGACCATCCTCACCTGCGCCGTCACCGGCAACCTGACGACCCGCGACCAGCATCCCGGCCTGCCGGTGACGCCGGCCGAGATCGCCACCGCCGCCATCGAGGCCGGCAAGGCAGGCGCGGCGGTCGTCCATATCCATGCCCGCGATCCGGTGACGACCAAGGGCAGCATGGATCTCGGCCTCTTCGGCGAGATCGTCGATCGCATCCGGCAGTCCGGCTCCGACGTCATCCTCAATCTCTCGACCGGGGAGGGCGGGCGCTACGTTCCGGGCCTCGACAACCCGGCCGTCGCGGCACCCGGCACGACGTTGACCACGCCGGAGCGCCGCGTTGCCCATGTCGAGGGGCTGAAACCGGAGATCTGCACGCTCGACCTGAACACGATGTTCTCGGGCAGCGCGGTGGTGATCAACACGCCGCGCAACGTCACCGAGATGGCCCGGCGCATCTATGCGTCAGGCGTGCTGCCGGAGCTCGAGATATTCGACGGCGGCGACCTGCAGCTCGCGAAGGCATTGCAGGAAGACGGCACTTTGCGCAATCCGCTGCTGATCCAGATCGTGCTCGGCGTGCGCTATGGCGCGATCCCCAATCCCGAGACGCTGTTCTATTTCGCTTCGCAACTGCCGCCGGATTGCATCTGGGCGGGCTTCGGCATCGGCCGCCATGAATTCCCGCTGCTGGCACAGGCCTTCCTGCTCGGCGGCCATGTCCGGGTCGGGCTTGAGGATAATGTCTATATCCGCAAGGGCGTACTCGCCCGCGACAATGCCGAGCTGGTCGAGAAGGCCGCAACCATCGTCGAGAATCTTGGCGGCTCGCTCGCGACGTCGGCCGAGGCGCGCGTCATGTTGGGGCTGTCGGCCTGAGGCCGCTTATCCCAGGCGTTCGGAAATCCGCTTCGCCGCCGCGCATACCGCTTTCAGATAGCGCCCTTCGATCTCGCTGAGGTCGAAGGCGGAATCGGGGCCCGAGATATCGATCGCCGCGACGATCTCGCCGCGGCGATTGCGGATCGGTGCCGAGATCGAGCTGCCGGCGGCTTCCATCACGCCTCTGCTGATTACGAAACCATGCCCTGCCGCCGTCTCGACCGTTTTGAGCAGAGCCTGCATCGAGCTCGGGGTCTGGTCCGTCAGCGGCTCGAAGGCGGTGGTG
Source organism: Allobosea sp. GW821-FHT09G06 (assembly GCF_059416005.1). Lineage (NCBI taxonomy): Bacteria > Pseudomonadati > Pseudomonadota > Alphaproteobacteria > Hyphomicrobiales > Alloboseaceae > Allobosea > Allobosea sp. GW821-FHT09G06. Next base: position 1,235,977 of record NZ_JBWKOI010000001.1, read on the forward strand.
CGGAAGAGGTCCGCGATGTCCGCCTGCGGCAGGCCGGCAAGCAGCAGCCAGCCCATCGGCGAGGCATAGGCCGGCACGCGCGAGCCGACATTCATGTTGCTGAGGAAGCCCGACCGGGTCTGGACGCAGCTCAGGTACAGCACGTCCCGCTCGTCCCGGATCGCCAGATGCGCCGAGACCTGCGTCTCGTCGCGCAGCGCCTCAAGTTCGGGGCGGGCGATCTCGATGATGTCCTTGGAAGCGAGGAAGGCGAAGCCGATATTGAGGACGCGCGGCCCCAGCGTGAACTGCTTTGACTGCTCCTCCTCCAGGAAGCCCATATGCCGCAGCGTGTAGACCAGCCGGAAGACCGAGGACCGCGTCAGTCCGAGCTCGGCCGCGATCTCGGAGATGCCCAGCGGGCGGCCGGCGCCGGCGACGATCTCCAGCGCGCGCAGGCCGCGATGCAGGCCCGGCACGAAATAGACCGCGTGGTTCTTGTGCTGCGTTTCAGCATCCGCTGCGTCTTGCATGGCATCCCGACTCGCTGCCCTCGGTCGATTTGCATGTAAAACACTTGGCCGCCGGGGTCACGTGCGGTCGACGGCGATGATCGCCTCGGCAAAGGCTGCGGGCGCCTCCTGCGGCGGGTTGTGCCCGATTCCGCCAGAAAGCGTGCGGTGCTGATACCAGCCCGAAAACTTCTTGGCATAGGCTGCCGGCTCGGGATGCGGCGCGCCGTTGGCGTCGCCTTCCAGCGTGATTGTCGGCACGATGATCGACGGAGCCTGGGCAAGCCGCTGTTCAAGATCGTCGTACCGGGCCTCGCCCTCCGCCAGGCCGAGCCGCCAGCGGTAGTTGTGGATCGTGATGGCGACGTGATCCGGATTGTCGAGCGAGGCGGCACTGCGTGCGAAGGTCGCGTCGTCAAAGGCCCAGCGCGGCGATGCCGTCCGCCAGATCAGCCGCGCGAAATCATGCGTGTTCTGCTGATAGCCCGCCCGGCCGCGTTCGGTCGCGAAATAGTATTGGTACCACCATTCCTGCTCGGCCTTCGGCGGCAGGGGCATCCGGTTCGCGCTCTGGCTGCCAATCAGGTAGCCGCTGACCGAAACCATAGCTTTGACCCGCCGCGGCCATAGCGCAGCGACGATATTGGCGGTGCGGGCGCCCCAGTCGTAGCCGCCGAGAACGGCCTTCTCGATCCTGAGCGCATCCATGAGGGCGATCACATCGACGGCTAGGGCCGATTGCTGTCCGTTCCGGGGCGCCTCGGCCGCCAGGAACCGGGTTGTGCCGTAGCCGCGCAGATGCGGCACGATCACGCGATAGCCCCGGGCCGTCAGCAGCGGCACGACATCGGCATAGCTGTGGATGTCGTAGGGCCAGCCATGCAGGAGGATGACGGCGGGGCCGTCCGCCGGGCCGGCCTCGACATAGCCGATGTTCAGGACGCCGGCCTCGATCTGCCTGATGCTGGTGAAGCCGCTGGAGTCGGGCCCGGTTGCAGGCTGGGCGACGACCCGACCGATGAGGCCGAGATTTGCGGCGGCGACAGCCGCGGCGGCGGTCGTCATGAAGCCACGGCGCTTCAGGTCGATGCGCTCGGATGAATCGGAAACTTGCATGATCGTTCTCCTGGGGACTGGGGAGGCTGGGAGGCGCGTCGATCGCGAGATCAGCCGAAGGTGAAGGCGTAGGCGCGCACGCCCGCGTCGAGAAACTCGATCTCGACGATGCGGTCGCCGACGGGCCCTGCCTGGCGCACGAGCTGGTAGAGCCGGCCATCGCGAACGGTGCCGAAGCCCTGCTCGTCGGTATCCGAGCCGTGGCTTGCTCCTGGTGCTGCGCCGTCGATCCTGACGCGAAACCGGACGGGCTGGTCGGGCGTACCGGGGACCAGTACGAGATGCAGGTCGCGGGCATGGACGCGGTAGCGCAGTCCTCCACCGGCGGCATTCAGCGCAGCGAATTCGGGGCCGACCGTCCAGTTGCCCGACAGGCTCCAGAAATTCGCCGGCAGGGTGGCCGGATGCCGGTATTCGCGCGGCTCGTCGCGGGTGAGCGAGCCGGGGGAGGCGAAACGCTCGGCCTTGTCATGGCCGAGATAGGTCTCGGGTGAGCGCAGGTTGCCCCAGTCGGCCTCCTTCTGCGTGCCCAGGCCCTCGACCGGCTGGCTGGAGCCGGCGGTGCCGGTGGCGTTCGCTTCGGCCAGCAGGCGCTGGATCACCCGCTCTGTCTGTTCGTAGCGGCCTTCGCCGGTTGCCTGATGGCGGATGCGGCCATCGGCGCCGACGATATGGAGACCCGGCCAGCCGCTGTTGCCGAAGGCGCGCCAGATGCGGAAATCGTTGTCGAGCACGACCGGATAGCGGATGCCGAGCGCGGCGCTGGCCCGGGCGACATTGTCCTGGACCTTCTCGAAGGCGAATTCCGGGGCGTGGACGCCGATGACGACGAGGCCCTGCGCTTCGTATTTGGCCGCCCAGCTCTTCACATGCGGCAGCGCGCGCAGGCAGTTGATGCAGGAATAGGTCCAGACATTGAGGAGGACGACCTTGCCGCGAAGATCCTCCGCGCGAAGCGGGGCCGAGTTGATCCAGCCCGTCCGGCCAAGCAGCGAGGCGAGGGGGCCGGCGATCGTGTCGGGGCTCGCAGCCACCGCAGAGTTCGGCCAGAGGCTCGCCGGATCCGAAACGAGTTTCACCAGCGTGTTCTCCAGCTTGTTGGTCTGTTCGGTGGAAAGGCGCTGAAGCAGGCCGGTATCGAGGCCGAGACCCAGCACAGCGACGCTGCCGATGACGGCGATACCGGCGAGCCGGCGTGCCCGTTCGACCCAAGGCAGCGACGGGTGCAGACGCATGAGCGCCAGCCGCCCGCCCAGCAGCGCGGCGGCCAGCGAGGTGGCGGCTCCGAGGCCGTAGGCGAGCAGAAGCGCACTGGTCCGGGCGCCGGGGCCGCTCAAGGCCGCGCCCGAGAGGATGAGACCCAGCACCGGGCCCGCGCAGGGCGTCCAGAGCAGCCCCGTGGCCACGCCGAGTGCTACTGACGAAACCAGGCCTGAGCGTCCGTCCTGCGCCCATAGCGTCAACCGCGATCCTGCCGCGACGAATGGCGCCGCGAGCCTGGCAGAGAGCGCGGGCAGAATGAGGCCGAGGCCGAAGATGGCGAGCAGGACCAGCGCGGCGGCACGGCCGAACTGGTTTGCCGCGACCGCCCAGCCGCCGGCGAAGGCGGCGAGGCTCGCCACCGCCGCGAAGGCGATGGCCAGTCCGAGCAGCATCGGCAGGCCGCTCCGATGGAAGGGCCGGTCGGCGCGCGCCAGGATGAACGGCAGGACGGGAAGGATGCAGGGCGACGCGATCGTCAGAACGCCCGCGAGATAGGACAGAATGAAAAGCGACATCGGAGCGCTCCCGTTCAGGCGTTGGCGTCGTCGGTGACAGGCCCGGGTTGCCCGGGCCGGCCGTCCATGACCCGATGGCCGTTCCCCGGCAGGGAAGCGGCCATCGGCTGGAGCGTCATGCGATGGTGGTCACCACTTCGATGTTGCCGCGGGTCGCCTTGGAATAGGGGCAGGTCTGATGCGCGGCCTCGACCAGCGCTTCGGCGACCTCACGCTCGATGCCGGGCAGGCTGACATTGAGCCGCGCCTGCAGGAAATAGGCGCCATCGGTATTGGCGAGATCGACCTCGGCATCGACGGCCGTGTCGGCGGGCAACCGGAGCTTGCGCGCCCCGGCGGCGTGGCCGAGCGCGCCGATGAAGCAGGCCGACCAGCCCGCCGCGAAAAGCTGCTCCGGATTGGTGCCGGCGCCGGACGAGCCGGGCGGGGAGAGGGTGACGTCGAGGCGGCCGTCGGAGCTGCGCGCGGCGCCGTCGCGCCCGCCGGTGGTGTGGGTTCGGCCGGTATAGAGAACCTTGGTGCTCATGATGCTGCGCCTTCTGATTTGAATCGTATCCGCTTTAATCGGATACGCTTTATCTAGAAGCGCGTAGCCGCGTGTCAATCCCTTCCGATTTAATCGGATGCGATTTATATGGGTTGCATCCGGCCTGTACGGATATGGGAGATGTTGATGACCCAATCGAAGCCGCCTGATCTCGCCACCAGGAATCTCGCCGATTTCATGTGTTTCGCGGTCTATTCGGCCAATCTCGCCTTTGGCCGGGCCTACAAGCCGATCCTCGAGGAGCTGGGCGTCACCTATACCCAGTGGATCGCGATCGTGGCGCTGTGGGAGGATGACAATCAGACGGTGAAGGGCCTCGGCGAGAAGCTGTTTCTCGAATCCAACACGCTGACGCCAATCCTCAAGAAGCTCGAGGAACTCGGCTATCTGCGCCGCCAGCGCGATCCCGGCGACGAGCGGCAGGTGATCGTCAGCCTGACGGAGGAGGGGCGGCGCCTGCGCGAGCGGGGTGCGCAGCGGAGTCTGGTCAAGGCGACAGGGATGGAGGCGGACGAGTTCGCGAAGACGCAAAAGTCGATCGTCAAGCTCCGCAACAACCTGATCAAGCACGCGCAGGCGTGATCCGCCGCCTGGCCCGCCGACGCCAGCGGTTGGTTGAGGGTCCGTGCTTGCTCTATGCGGACATCCGCGCTGCGTCGGCGCCGGCGGGATGCGGCGTGAAGCAGGGTCCTGGCGGATCAGCCATCGGCGTGGTCCGGGCTCTGCATGCCGATAGAACAGAGGGTCGACAGCCGCTCCGGCGCGCGCATGTCTGCCACCGTCCCTGCTTAGAAGCGGCCGGCCCCGTAGAGCGGGACGGGGTAATCGCCGATTTCGAGCGCATGGGCCGGTTCATCCGTGGTCATGACGATGGTCAGGCCACGCTCGGCGGCTGACGGTGTTCTGTCAGCGGTGCGATGCGGCGCTTCAACTTCGGAGCCGTTCGTGAGCGGCCGCAACGATCAAAAGGACACCCAAGGTGTGTCGATTTCCGGGCAGCTCCGCAACAGAGGCGCTGACCAGCGGTTGGGAACTTCCTCACGTCGCTTGCAAGAACGCGACGGCATCGTCGAGGACAGGCGCTTGCCATTTCAGCAGCCTGGAGAGCGCGGTCGCTGTGCCGGCATGGCCAAGCCCCGGATAGATCTTCAGGGAGACCGATTGGGCGCCAGCCTTCTTGAGCGCCCGCGCAAGGCGCTCGCTGTTGCGGGGCAGGACCGTTGTGTCGTCCGAGCCCGTCACCAGAAAGATCGGCGGAGCGTCGCGGCGCACGAAATTGATCGGTTGCGTCTGGGCAGGGTCGCGCGCGTTTCCGAACGCTTCTTTCGTGACGTCGATGTCGAACGGCAGGAAATCGTAAGGGCCGGAGAGGCCGATGGTCGAACGGATGTCGCTGGAACGCATGCCCGCCGCGGCGAGGTAACGCCCGTCCAGGGTCAGCATCATCGCATTATACGCGCCCGCGGAATGCCCCATCAGGTGGAGGTTCCGCGGTGCGCCGCCGAAGCGCGTGATGTTGTCCCGCACGTAGCGCAGTGCCAGCGCACCATCCTCGATGAAGACCGGGAAGCGGACCTCGGGCACCAGGCGATAATCCGCGATCACCGTGACGAAGCCGCGCGCGGCAAGGGCGTCTCCGACAAAGGAATAGGTTTCCTTCGCCCCGTTGGCCCATGAGCCGCCATAGATGAAGAAGACAACCGGCTTCGGCCCACCTCCATCGCCATGAGGCACATAGATATCCATCCGTTGCCGGGGATGCGGGCCGTAGGCGACATCGCGCGCGCCCTCGGTCAGGCCGCCGGGGCGCAGGGCTGTGCAAGCGGGTAGGGCGAGCCCGGCAAGCAGCGGCAGGATCGTGCGTCGGGCAATTCGGGTCGTCATGGCCGCCTAGGGTCGAGGAAACATCGCTATCGATACGCTCCGGCCGTCGGGATGGATCTGCGCCGCGATGGTTCAGGATCGTCGGCGACACTGAACCACGTCAGCTTGCCTGGCGTATCTCCTCGCGGAACCCCTGGAGGTCACGATGCGCTTCATCGCCGGTTATGTCGCCTTCCTCATCGCATTCGGCATTTGCGATGCCATCTGGCTGAGCACGATGACGGCCAAACTCTATCGCCCGGTACTGGGAGACCTGATCGTCGAGCAGGTGCGCTATTGGCCTGCGGCGCTGTTCTATTTCGGTTTCCCGCTCGGGGTCGTCTATTTCGCGTTGATGCCGGCTCTGCGCGAGGGCAGCCCAAGCGCCGCCTTGATCAATGGCGCGCTCATCGGCCTGCTCGCCTACGCGACCTACGACCTGACGAACTACGCCACGCTGCGGCCGTGGACCTTGACGATCACGCTGGTTGACCTCGTCTACGGCACGGTCGTCGTCGGCCTGTGCACATGGATTGCCTTTGGCGTCGTCCGCCGCCTTGCCGACTGGGGCTGGGTCTAGCCCCGGGCCGTCAGGTTGCGCGCAATCTGTAGTGATGGACGCCCCAGGCCTCGCCGCCGGCATGGCCGAACAAGCCGCTTGTCGCCAGGAAGAACAGGCGCCAGCGGCGGCGCCAGAGCGGCGCCTGCGCGCCATAGGTCTCGCGCAGGATCGGGTCGATCTTCGCGAGATTGCGATCGAAATTCGCCAGCCAGTCCTCTGCCGTGGCGCGGTAATGCTCGCCGCTCCAGCGCCACTCGGCCTCCACCGCGAAGAGGTCCGGGAACTGGTGCGCGAGCGCAGCACTCGGCATCAGGCCGCCGGTGAAGAAATGCTGCGCGATCCAGTCACCCGTATCCGCCGCATCGAAGCGGTAGCAGCCCTGCCTGTGAGCGAAGACATGGATGAAGAGGCGGCCGTCCGGCTTCAGCCAGCCACGAACCCGCCCGAGGAGTTCGCGCCAGTTCGCCATGTGCTCGAACATTTCAACGGAGACGACACGGTCGAAACGCTCGTCGGTCGCAAACGCGTTCATGTCGGCAGTGACGACGCGGAGATTGCCGAGATGGCGGCGCTGCGCCTGCTGCTCGATAAAGGCGCGTTGCGAGGCCGAATTGGAGACCGATACGATCCGCGCCTTAGGATAGCGCTCCGCCATCCACAGCGACAGCGAGCCCCAGCCGCAGCCAAGTTCGAGGATGTCCTGCCCGTCGGCGAGATCGGCATGGTCCGCGGTCAGTTCCAGCGCCTTCTCTTCCGCTGCCGCCAGCGTGTCGCCGGGATCGGCGTAGTAGCAGCAGGAATATTTGCGCCGCGCGCCAAGCACCTGATCGAAAAAGGCGGCCGGCACCTCGTAATGCTGGGCGTTGGCGGCGTCGGTATGAACGGCGATCGGAAACGCCGCCATGTCGCGGGCGAAGGCTGCGGCATCAGCCGGCTGTCCCGCGAGCGAACGATCCGTTCGCCCGACCAGCGAGGCGATGACCATGCGACTGACGGCATCGGGAACGGGGAGGCCTTCGCCCCAGGTCGAGAGCTTCTGCATGATCGTCATCACGTCGCTCCTTTCGGCGGCAGCGGGATCAGGGCGCTGGTTCGGTTTTGGTAGGCGCGATAGGCGTCGCCGTGCTTGGCGAGCATATGCTCCTCCAAAGGCGGGATGCCGGAGATGCGCGTCAGCAGCACTGTAATGCAGGCCGGCGCCAACACGGCGAGCCAGCCCCAAGGGTAGCCGACTGCCAGCGCGAGCACCGGATAGGCGCACCAGAGCACGCATTCGAAGAAGTAGTTGGGATGGCGCGACCAGCGCCAGAGGCCACGGTCGCAGACGCCGCCACGGCCTGAGCGGGCAAACGCGCGCAATTGACTGTCGGCTAGCGCTCCGCCCACCAGCCCTGTCACGAAAATGGCAATGCCTGCGATATCGCCCCAACCGAGCGAAGGCGTGGGGTTATGTGCCGCGAGGATGAGGCCCAATCCCAGCGGAATGCTGGCCAGCGCCTGCATCTGCAAAAGCCTGGCGAGTTGCCGGGAGGCATCGCTGCCCCAGTCGCGCTTGAGTCTCGCATAACGAGGATCCTCAGCGATGCCGCTCGTGCGCTGCGCGATATGCAGGCCGAGGCGAAGCGCCCAGGCCAGTGCAAGCCCTGCCACGAGCAGGCGCCGCGACATCGGTCCGGTCCCGAAGGGCAGCAACGCACCTGCGATCCCCGTCAGGCCCAGCCCGGCGGTCCAGACCACGTCGATCCAGCCGGAATTGCCGGTGCGGCGCTCCACCATCGTCGCCAATGCCATGAAGGCCGACATGGCCACGGCCACGAAGGCCAGAGCCACGACGAAGGCTGAGATCGTCAAAACCGCACCAGCGGCTGCAGCAGCCGGCCAAGCCATCCCTGCAGCTGCACGCTTCCCGTCATCGCGACGATGCAGGTGCAACCCTCGACAGGGTCGACGCGCGGGGTGTGGTCATGCTCGGAATCCGCTTCGTCGAAATCCCCGGCCGCATAGCGCCCGTATTCGTGCTCGTAGGCACCGGCGAGGATCGTGGTCCATTCGAACCCGGTATGCTTGTGGTGCGGCAGGGCGATCCCCGGGCCGGCACGCAGCATGAAGACGCGCGCGGTTGCGCCGGGAACCTCGACGCGCCGCATGGCGATGCGGATGCCGATCGGCCGCCACGGACCAAGGCCATAGGGACGAAGCACCTGCGGCATACCGGTTTCGGGGGCGGAACCCGCCATGCCGGGAACCGGTACGGCTTGCGCGACCGCTCCAACATCCCGGGGAGCGGTCGCCATCGCGACGGGCTCGATCGTATCCAGCAGCGCACCTTGCACGGCCTCAAGCTCCCGCAGGCGCCGTCGGCTCTCCGAATCCGCCTCGATATGGCAGGCGACGACAACGGCCAGGCCCTCGTCGAGCTGTCCTGCGGCGAAGGCAGCGAGCGTCTCCTCGGATGGGCGATGGATGATGCTCATCGCAGATCCTCTAGCCGGCCGCGCAGATGCGACAATGCCAGGCGCAGGCGGGATTTCACCGTGCCCAAGGGGATGGCGAGGCGATCGGCAACGTCCTGGTGGCTGAAGCCTTCCAGGAAGGCGAGCTCGACCACACGGTACTGGTCGGGAGACAGCTGGGTCATCGCGGCCCGCACACGCGCATCGCGTTCGGCGCCGGAGAGCGTCGCATCGGGTTGTTCGGGGGCTTCGTCATCGAGAATCTCGTAAACTTGCGACAGCCGCGAGCGCGTTTCGCGACGGGCGATGTCGATGCGCAGATTGCGTGCGATCGTGGCAATCCAAGTGGAGGCGCTCGCTTTCGCCGGGTCGAACAGGCCAGCCTTGCGCCAGACCGCGAGCAGCGTTTCCTGTGCGACCTCTTCGGCCAGCTCCGCCGAGGTGCCGCCGCGCATCAGCAGCCCTTTCACGCGCGGCGCGAAATGGTCGAACAGCGCGGCGAAAGCGGCCCGGTCCCCCGAGCGCGCAATCGCGGCAATCAGTCTATTGGGGTCGAACAAAGCGATGAAACGACCTCCTTGAACGCTGGCTCCCGCCTCGCGCATGCCGTCGACAGTCAGGGCGAGAGCGGGGACCATGAACGAGATACGCGGGCAGTGCCGCGCCGGATCACCGGGATCAGATCACTCGCCATCACTCGGCGGCCTTCCAGTTCACGTCGCGGCAGATCAAGCGCCCGACGATGCAACCACGCGTGGTCAGCGCACCGGGCATCGCGGTGATCGTCATCGCGTAGGTCCAGTCGCGCTTGGGGTCGTAGGCGCTACCGGAAAAGGTTCCGTCGGGTTGGCGGGCCAGCGTCATGACGAGCTTGTCGCCGGCCGCCTCGCCTTTGCTGGTGTCGCCGATCCAGAGATTGGTGGCGCAGATCTTGTCGCCGCAAGGCGCGATGCGCACGCGTGCGTTGCCGTCATCGCGCAGCCATGTGCCGTCAATGTCGCTGGCGGCCGCGCCTTCAATCGCAATGGCAGCGAGGGCGAGAGCAAGCAGAAGGCGCGTCATGACGAAGTCCTTTCGGCGGGTGCGTCTCCTCTACGCTCCCCGGACATCGTTGGTTTCATCGGCGCGCGAAATTGTGTCGAGATGCCCGGAGAAGAGCCATCCGATCAGGACTGTCAGGGATGCGGCGCTCAAAAAATTCAGGTGCTGCAGGGCTGCGTATTCGTCAGTCTGGTAAAGGTGTATCGGCCCGCCGAGAAGAGCTGCCGGCAGGAGATAGGCGGCGAAGGCGAGCGCTGTGAAGCCGAGCGCAAAGGCGCGCTCCGAGCGGCGAAACAGCATCAGAGCCAGCATGAGACAGGGAAGCAGGAAGACTTCGACCCCCGAGCCGGCGCCAAAGGCAGCGCGGCAGAGCATTGTGTTGCCGATGCCGGCTGAGAGAAGCAGCGCTCGCCCGAGCAAGGTGCTGCGTCGCATGGCTGCCGGCACAGCCGCGAAGAACGGCGTCGACAGGAAAGTCAGGTAGGACGGCGCGATGACGGGCGAGACCGCCCAGTCGATATAAAGCGGATAGAAGGGCTGGTTCGAAACGATGACCAGCGCGACGGTATTGGCCACGGCGCTTCGGGGATCGGGATGCGCCGCATAGGCGCAGAGCGCGGCAGCCATCCGCTTCAGCCTGCTCACGAGCATCATTCCGACCTCTCACGGATTATCCCGGCTTCCCTTCGTCTACGCATGTGACCCGGCGTTGGGTCACGCCGCCTGCGCGTTTTCGGCGGCCCCGCGACAAATCCAGTCCGGCTCATGGCGCGTATACCGGTCATGAAAAGCAGGGACGCGACGATGGAGCGGGCGCAGGGCAAGGCAATGAGGCTCGCCGTGATCGGTGCCGGCATCTCCGGCCTGTCGGCCGCGTGGCTGCTAGGTCAGGCGCATGACGTGGTGCTGTTCGAGGCCGCGCCCCGCCTCGGCGGGCATGCGAACACGGTTCGCGTTGCCGGGGAGACCGCGGTCGATACCGGCTTCATCGTCTACAACGAGGCGACATACCCGAACTTCATCGCGCTGATGGACTATTTGCGTGTCGCCACGCAGCCGACCGAGATGTCGTTTGCGGTGTCGCTCGACGGCGGGCGCCTCGAATATAGCGGTACCAGCGTCGCCGGCCTGTTCGCCCAGCGCAGCAATCTGGTGCGCCCACGCTTCTGGGCGATGCTGCAGGACATCACCCGCTTCTACCGCGATGCCTCAAGGGACGCGCTTGCAGGCGGTGCGGCCGGCGTCTCGCTTGGCGACTATCTCACTGCCGGCGGTTACGGCGCCGCCTTCCGGGACGACCATCTCCTGCCGATGGCTGCGGCCATCTGGTCGGCGCCCTGCGCGGAAATCCTGTCCTATCCCGCAGCGGCCTTCCTGCGCTTTCATCACAATCACGGCCTGCTGCAGCTCACCGACAGGCCGGTCTGGCGCACCGTGACCGGTGGCAGCAGCACCTATGTGCAAAAGCTGCGCACCGCCTTCTCGGGCGAGGTGAGAGCCGGCTCGCCGGTGCGGCGGGTTCGGCGCGAAGCCAATGCTGTCATCCTGACCGGCGACGGTTGGACCGAGACGTTCGATCATGTCGTCTTCGCCACCCATGCCGACCAGGCGCTGGCGATGCTCGCCGACCCCGGCCCGGGCGAGATCGAGGCCCTCGGCGCGTTCCGCTACAGCCGCAATCGCGCCGTGCTGCATGGCGACACGGCGCTGATGCCGAAACGTCGCCGCGCCTGGGCGAGCTGGAACCATATCGGTCATCGTGCGCAGCCGGATTCCGCCTGTGCTGTCACCTACTGGATGAACCGACTCCAGGGCCTGCCCGATGAGCGGCCCTTCTTCGTCACGCTCAATCCGCCGGATACGCTGCGCGAAGAGACTATCCTTCACGAGGAAATCTACGAGCACCCGCTCTTCGATGCGGCGGCGCTCGAGGCGCAGGAGCGGCTCTGGTCGCTACAGGGCGTGCGTCGGAGCTGGTTCTGCGGCGCCTATTTCGGTTCGGGCTTCCATGAGGACGGCTTGCAGGCGGGGCTTGCCGTTGCCGAGGCGCTCGGCGGTGTCCGTCGGCCCTGGCAGGTTCGCGATGAATCCGGGCGGATTCCGGTCGCCCCCCGGCAGGAGCTGGCCGCATGACCTTGCAATCGGCCCTCTATGTCGGCCGTGTCAGGCATCATCGGTTTCGGCCGCGACCGCATGCGCTGGTTTATCGCGTGTTCTGGCTTCTTCTCGATCTCGACGAGATCGATCGGCTGGCCGCGAAACTCACGCTGTTCTCGCATAACCGCTTCAATCTCTACGCATTTCGTGACGCGGATTACGGGGATCGCAGCGGTCGGCCTCTACGACCCCAGATCGAAGAAACTCTGGCGAAAGCCGGAATCGCGTATGATGGTGGCCCGATCCGACTGCTGACCATGCCGCGCATCCTCGGCTATGCCTTCAACCCCCTCAGCACCTATTTCTGCTATCGCCGCGACGGCAGTCTCTGCGCCACCGTCTACGAGGTGCACAACACCTTCGGCGAGGTTCACAGCTATGTCGCGCCGGCCCGTGCTTCTGACGGCGCGTTGAGGCAGGAGGCCGGCAAGGTCTTCCACGTCTCGCCGTTCATGAAGCTCGGCATGAGCTACGACTTCACGGTGGCCCCACCGGAAGAGCGTGTCTCCATCGCCATCGATGGTAGCGATGGCGAAGGGCGCCTGATCACGGCCGTATTGAGCGGCCAGCGATCGGAACTCAGCGACGCAGCGCTGTTGCGGCTGCTGGCGACGCATCCGCTCCTCACGCTGAAGGTCACCGCTGCCATTCACTGGCATGCGTTGCGGCTGCTGGCGAAGCGCATCCCCTGGCAGCCGCATTCGGCCGCGCCTGAGCCGCCCTTCAGTCGGGGCCGCATCGCCTCGTCCCATGCGAAAGGACAGCTGCAGCCATGAGCCGGCCGGAAACCGAGCATCGCCTTCGTATGTCGGAACAGGTGTTTGCGCCATCGCGCGGAATGGGCCTGTCGCGCTGGTTCCTGCGCCGCATTCTATCCCGGATCGCGGTCGGCCACCTGACGGTCTTCACGCCAGACGGCGAGCGGATTTGCAGCGCGCCGGGCATGCCGGGGCCTCAGGCGACGATGATCCTGAACAACTGGCGCTCGATCCGCCGGCTTCTGCTCGATGGTGATATCGGCTTGGCCGAGGCCTATCGTGACGGCGACCTTCACACGCCGGACCTCACGGCACTGATCGAGCTCGGTGCGCGCAACGATGCGACGCTGCGCAAGCTGGTTTCAGGTGCCTGGCCGGCGCGGCTGCTTAACCGCCTGCGGCATGTTCTCAACGCCAATACCCGTAGCGGCAGCCGCCGCAACATCACGGCGCATTACGACCTCGGCAATGACTTCTACGGCCGCTGGCTCGACGCCAGTATGATGTATTCCTCGGCGCTCTATGAGGCGCCGGCCGAGACGCTCGAGGCCGCCCAACAGCGCCGGCTGGACCGGATCATCGCCATGCTCGGTCTCTCGGGCGGCGAGCATGTCCTGGAGATCGGTTGCGGCTGGGGGGCGCTGGCTGAGCGGCTGGCCCGCGAGGGCTGCCGGGTGACAGCGATCACCTTGTCGCCGGCTCAGCTCGAAGCGGCACGGCAGCGCATCGCCGCCGCAGGCCTGTCCGAGCGGGTCACCGTCGAACTCCGGGACTATCGCGACATTGCCGGACAGTTCGACCGCATCGTTTCGATCGAGATGATCGAGGCGGTCGGCCGCGCCTACTGGCCGTCTTACTTCGATACCCTGAGCCGCTCGCTCAGGCCCGGCGGCCGGGTCGTTCTACAGGCGATCACGATCGACGATGCGTTGTTCGAGAGCTACCAGCAGGGCACCGATTTCATCCAGCGCTACATCTTTCCCGGAGGGAGTCTTCCGTCGGTTCCGGTGCTGAAACGAAGCGCCGAGGCTGCCGCTCTCGCCGTGGTCGAACAGCTCGACTTCGGCGACAGCTACGGCATGACTTTGAAGGAGTGGCGTCGGCGCTTCCTGGAAGGCTGGGCAGAAATCGCGCCGTTGGGCTTCGACGAGGCGTTTCGCCGGCTCTGGGAGTTCTATCTCTGCTATTGCGAGGCTGGCTTCCGCGCCCGGACGATCGACGTCAACCTGCTCGCCCTTCAAGGTCGCTGACGGACGCGGGCCAGCATGAAACGTCCCATCGGAGCGTGACGCCCTCGCACGGCAGTGGTTCTGCATGTCACCGGCAACTGGCGGTCGACGCGGCAGCCTTCTAATCTGTGCCTTGCCAGCGCGGCGTGCGTTTATGGAGGGATCATGTATCGATCATCGATCACATCGGTTTCGTGCGCCGTCAGCGTTGTCCTCTTGCTGGCGACAGAATCGGCCAACGCGCAAAAGACACCGTTGCCTGCTGGAGTTCAGGCCTGCCGGTTCCATGCGTTCGTGGTCGATGCTGACGGAAAGACCAATGTGCGTTCGGGGGCGTCGGCGAAGGCTCCCATGGTTGGCACATTGCCGGCTGCAAGGAAGCGTCTTCAGAGCCCCGACGAGGGCGCGCAAGTGGACATCGTCGCCGTCAAGGACGGCTTCTTTCTGATCGAGAATGCAAACGTCGACGACATCGAGACAGCCGACGAGAAGCGCAAGCTGGGTCGCTGGTATCGCGGTCGAGGCTGGGTGCACGGATCACGGCTCGACTTCCATATCCAGTCGGGAGACGGCCTGCGCGCCAGCCCATCTGCCGAAGCTCCCGTCTCAACCCGCTTCCCGAGCGGGGATGGTGAACCAGGCGTCCATGTTGCTGCCGTCCACGCCTGCCGCGCCGGCAATGTCGAGGTCACCATCCATACCTTGGAAGGTAAGCTGCTGGGGCGGGGCTGGATCGTTCCGGGAGCCCGGTCGGGCAGCTCTGCTCCGGTGACGATTTGCTCAGCACAGCTCACGACCTGCAGCTGAGCGCACGCGTCCGGACGTGACTCACGGCACGATGGGTCGCGAACAGATATACGAGCTTTCGCTCCGTGCGCTCACGAGCGAGCGGCTGACCACAGGAGCGAAGGCAAGAGGTATCCCAGGAACGCGAAGGCCGAAAGCGCCGCTAGCAGAATGAGCAATGCGCCTAGTCGGCCGAGGCTAGACCGGGACGAACTTGCCCGCACCAGCAACTTCAGTACGCCGCGGATAGGCGCCGTTTTAGGAGGCGCCAAGGAAGAGGCTTCAACGTCCTCAATGTCCGCGGTTCGTCGGCCGTCATCGACGACGCCCATATGGTCTCCTATTCCGCGGACTGGCGCATGTCAGAAATTCCTCCCGCAAACGGCGAACGGGCAGCCGTGGAAATCGTTCCGTTGCATAACAAAACCCCGCCGGGAGCGCCGACGGGGTTTGTGGGCCTCCAGCCCTTTGCTCTGCCGCGAGGACGAGCACTACCGAATTCCATGGGCTACCAGCCGATCGGTCGCTGCCGGTACATCCGCGGCTCGCTTCCAGATCGGCGGTAGAAGAGCGGAGCCGATTGGCCGGGGCTTTATCCGCTCCACTCAGCGGCACGGCTTCATTGGCATGGGAGCCGCGCGGTCAGACAACATGCGAACGCGTGGGAAGTTCCCGCTCGAAGACACAGCGACCGACCTTTTCGCGCTTCCGATCCGACGATCATGGATCGATGTGTTCCGGCATCTCCTTCAGCCGGTCTTTCGTCCAGTTCGTTACGGCGTGCACGTCGCCATCTTCGTCGCGCATGAACTCAAGCTCGGAGATCGCCACGGATACCGGCTTGGCACCGATGCCCAGGAACCCGCCCACATCGATGACGACCTGGGATCCATGGAGATGGGAAACAGAGCCGACTTTCTCATCGCCGGGGCCGTAGATCGTGGCACCTTCCAGAATCTCGGGCGTCAATTCCGTAGTCGCGAGACGCGTATGCTTAGAATGGTCCATGTCATCCTCCTGAGCTCGTATGCAGGGAGAACGTGGAGGCAGGCGAACGCGTTCCATCGCATTATCGGTCAGGACTGCTGAGCCCCCGAAACGAGAATGGCCGGGCATCGCCCGTGCGGGGACGGCGATCCACTCGCTCGTCCTTCCAAGCCTGAAGCCGAATACTTCAGATGATCAACGTGTTGCAAAACAAAAAAATGGCCTCGCCAGCCGGAGCGGACGGGGCTTAGTTTTGGGCTGTCTGGGGTGAGACAGGAGATCAAGGGAACGCGGGTGACGGCCTTGGAGTTCCTTCCTTGGAACTGCTGTCGCGATCAGGCGCCCGGTGGAATGAGGCTCATGACAAGATGATCGAATCCCTGGCTGAGCATCAGACGTCTCTCAGGCTCATCGCCGATCCAGCAAGAGCAGCGGACATTGCGCCTGAACAGCGCGCGCCTATCCAACTTGCTTTGAATGTCGAGATCTGGCGGGCGACGCATGGGCGCTGATGACGACACAAATATCGGGTCAGGTGATCTGGAGCCGACGGAGATTGGCTTGGTGGAGCGTCTGCTCGAAATCATCGCCGTCGAAGGGCTGGTCAAACCCGAGCTGCTCGAACCCCATGCCAAGGTCGACGATATCGGCTTCACAATCGACGACCTGACGCTGATCGGCAACGCGATCGAGCGGGAATACGATTGCGACATGATGCCGGACGAGGCGATGCAACGGTGCAAAACCGTTCGCGAGCTCGTCGAGCTCATGGGACGACGCATCCAAAGCGCTGGAAATCGAGAATAGCGCGGATTTGCGGAACTCTACGCCTTCCGGCCGATTGATTCGTCGTCAGGAGGTTCGCATGCCAGACGACGAGAGAAAGCGGGAGCCGCTAGACCGTTCACAGATCCATCTCAGCAAAGACCAGATCCGATACTGGACGGATAAGCTGGGTGTATCCAAGGCGCAGCTGGAGGACGTTGTCCGCGAAGTCGGCTCCTCAGCGGATGCTGTGGAGGCACAGCTTCGCCGCATGGCACTCGATAGCGGAGCGAAGACGTGAGCGCGACGCTCGCCATTCGCCGCGAAGGCGATGATTGGTTCGTCGAAGACGGCGCAGCCCGCGTTCACATCACCAAATCCAGTATCGGCATCATTGAGCAGCTCGTTGCCGACTGGGATGCAAAGGGAACGAGGCCCATGGCAATTGCTTCCACGGCCGCATATGAGGCGGCTAAAGCCAGAATTCACCAGCTCGCTGACGCTAAAGCAGGCTCGACCGAAGCGGACGAATTGGCTGGGCTGGTCGCAACAGTCAAAGACTGGGAAGACCGCCAGCTGACCGGTGCGGCGTCTGCGCCTGGACATTTCGACACGCCCCGTCGACCGGGACAACCAGGCGATGAGGGCGAGTCGAGGGCAGGTCCAAACCCGCGTTCACGTCATGCGAGCGGCCCTCACCCTCCTTATGAAGCCAATGATCCTGACGGTGCTGCCGCGGAGAAGCATGTCGCTTCGACGTCCGGCCACCCGGATCCAGCTGAAGCCGCGACCCGCCCCAGTGGGAACATCAGGACGATCTGACGCCACGAATCTGCCGACTGCGAGAGATGATCAGACTCCCTATCCGCAACTTCGAAGACCTCGCCAGGGCACTGAAGCGCTTCGAAGACCTGTTTGGCGCGCCGGAAGGCTCGGCGGAAGCGTGTGAACTCCGCGATATCTCCAACGGTCTTCGGGCGTTTGAGGACAGGGTGGCTGCAAGGATTGCAGCGCGGAGATTTACCGCGGGCAGTTTGATCAACGCCATGCCACGCAGCCGCCTCGATCCGACGCATCGGCCATAGCAAGCTCATAAAACACGAGATCCTGAACGTTCAATCCCGCTGAGCCCGCGGATATATCGCAGCCGAAACTTCCTTTCCGGAAATCGCGCTTGGCGCGATAGGTCTTCAGCTTTTCCACGGAACACCTTCCAATGCGACTTCGCGGAGAGAAGGTGGATGAAGGTCAGCCAGTACCGGGGTCGATATGACGAACGGGCTTGGTCGGAGGGAGCGCGCCGGAACCCGGCGTCGCATCCTTGTTCGTCTGCGACTCCTTCGCATGTGGACCGGCCGGAGGAGTGTCCTGGTCCTTCGCCCGCTGCTTCTGATTGCCCTCGGAGATGATCTTCGCGCCCTTCATCGCATCATCAGCAGCGTCTTCGCGCTTTTCGGGCGGGCGCTGGTTCGGCTCGGTCGGGCCGTTGGTGCTGTCATTTCGTTCGTGGTTCCGGTCGATCATCGCATGCCCTTTCTGAAAGTGCTGCCGGAGCAACGCTGCGGCGATCCGATCGTTTCGACAGATCGCAAAAAAGCCCGGCTCCATGGGAGCCGGGCTTGCACAGGCACGATCATTCAGAGCGTCGGGGCGACCAGCAGGTTCTCGTCACGATGCTCGCCGCCGAGCGTTGCCGCCCAGGCCGCCGCAGCCGCTCCCACCAGCAGCGCAGCCGCGGTCAGGAAGGCGGTCAGGACCGCGATCTTGCGTGCACGCTCGGCCGCCTGCTTGGCGGTTTCCTTGGCCTGCGACAGCCGGGCATAGGCGTCGTCGATGCGCTTCTGCGCGTCCTGCTCGCTGATGCCGGACCGCGCGGCGAGCCGGGAGGCCAGATAGTCCCGGTCGACCTGCTCGATCTTGCCGTTCTTCAGCGCGCTGACGAAGATCCGGGAGGCTTCGTCACGCTCCTGGGCGGTCGGCGGCTGCTGACCGCTGGCGCGCATGACATTGTCGAGCGCCATCGCGAGCGGATCGACATTCTGCGAAACCAGCGAGGCCACGCCCGAACTCGCACTGGCGACGCCGCTGACCGCGGTCTTGGCCGCGCCGAACAGCGACGATGTCGCGACGACGGTGATCAGAAGCGCCCCGGTCGCCCAGACAAGCAGACCATGGGTCGCGTCGCGCACCTTGCGCTCCTCGCCATTGGCATCGAAGCTAGGCTGACGCATCCGCCCAGCGAGATAGCCGCCGGCCATGGTCGCCGAGGCCATGACCCAGAGCGCCCACAGGGCGCCTGCGACCGCCAGCGCCGTGGCGCTGGAGCTCTTCTCGAAATCGGCGGAGACCATCGACAGGCCGATCGCCGATCCGAAGACCGTCATGATGGTCGAGATGGCTGTCGCGATGACCGCACCGCCGAGGATTGGCCCCCACTGCACATAGGAGCGGTTCTCCTTGTTGACGGTAACCGGGGCGACGACGACGTCTGTTCCAGACATGGACATGGCGAATTCCTATCGAAGACCGAGGAACGACAGGATGGCCATGATGACCACGACAAGACCGACGAGATAAATGATGCTGTCCATGAGCCCCTCCTGCTGGCGAGCGAAAGTGAGGGCAAAACGGCTGGCGCAGCGGATAGGTTCCTGAAGACGCGGTTCGGAACGATTGGCGGAGTTTGCGGACCACGGAGGATCGCGGGCGCTCTTGTCGACCTGGTGTCTCGCAAGTGGACGTGGCGCCTCTCGCCCAAGGCGGGGGAGCTTGGTGGTACAACCTGAGCGCCGGCCGATCACGGCACGGATCTACGAACTCCGCGCTCTCGCGATCGCATTGACGATGGCCGACGGACTATAGGGCTTGGAGACAACCACCTCGCCATTGACGTCGATCTCTGAGGTGTCACCCGTCGCGAACACCACGCAGAGCGAGCCGTTCTGCTCTCTCGCCTTCCGCACGAGTTCGACGCCCGAAGCGCCGGGGAGCTTCACATCGGTGACGAGCACATCGACCGGGTGATCCTGCAGGATCGACATGGCCTCCTCGGCGCTACCTGCCTCGATGACGGAGAAACCGGCATCTTCGAGGATATCGCAGGTATTCATGCGGATCAGCGCATCGTCCTCGACAATCAGAACGGTGGCAGGCTTTGGCGCGGCCGGCTCCGAACCTTTGTCCTGAGCCGATACCTGTTCCGCCTTTTGAGGAGCGCGCGCCTTCTGCGCGGCAAGCACCAGCCGAAGCTTTCGCGCCAGCGCTTCCCGTGTATAGGGCTTGGACAGGAGCTCGACGCCCGCATCCAGGCGGCCGCCGTGAACGATGGAGTTCTCGGTGTAGCCCGAGGTGAAGAGCACGGCGAGATGCGGCAGGCGCTCGCGCGCCAGCCGGGCAAGTTCGGGGCTCTTCAATTGTCCGGGCATCACCACGTCGGTGAACAGCAGATCGATGGCAACGCCGCTTTCGACGACGTGAAGCGCGCTTGTTGCATCGCTGGCCCGCAGAACGCGATAGCCGAGATCGGTGAGCAGCTCGATCACCGTGCTGCGAACCTGCTCGTCATCCTCGACCACCAGGATCGTCTCGGTCCCACCCGCGATCGGGCTGTTGTCGACGACAGTCTCGACAGCCTCTTTCTGAACCGAGCGGGGCAGGTAAAGCCTCACCGTGGTCCCGTGGTCGAGTTCCGAATAGATTTTGACGTGGCCGCCGGACTGCTTGACGAAGCCATAGACCATCGACAGGCCAAGCCCGGTGCCTTTTCCTTCCGGCTTCGTCGAGAAGAACGGGTCGAAGGCCTTCGCCAGCACCTCGGCCGACATGCCGGAGCCGGTGTCGCTGACGGCCAGCATCACATACTGTCCCGCTGCGACATCGCTGTGCCGGGCAGCGTAGCTGTCATCGAGATGGGCATTGGCGAGGTCGATCGTCAGCTTGCCTGAGCCGTTCATGGCATCGCGCGCGTTGATCGCCAGATTGAGCAGCGCATTCTCGACCTGCGTCGGGTCGATCAGGGAATTCCAGAGCCCGCCGCCCACGACCGTCTCGATCTCGATGCCCTCGCCGAGGGTGCGGCTGAGCATGTCGTCCATGCCGCGAACCAGGCGACCGAGATTGACGACCTTCGGCTCCAGCGGCTGCCGCCGGCCGAAAGCGAGCAGTTGCGAAGCGAGCTTCGAGCCGCGGGCAACGCCGGTCATGGCATTGGCGATGCGTCGCTCGGCCTTCTCATCTCCGACGACATCCTTGGCCAGGAGCTGCAGATTTCCCGAGATCACCTGCAGCAGGTTGTTGAAGTCATGCGCGACCCCGCCGGTCAATTGGCCGATCGCCTCCATCTTCTGGCTGTGGCGCAAGGCCTCTTCCGCGGCGAGCAGCTTCTGCGTGCGTTCCGCCACGATCTGTTCGAGCGTCTCGTTCAGCTTGGCGAGAGCGAGCTCGGCCTGGCGGCGTGCCGTAATGTCCTGGAAGAGGACCGCGACCTGCCGCCTGCTTGCGGGCTCGATCCGGATCGCAGCCAGCTCCAGGAAGCGGCCGGTGGCGACGAGTTCCTGCTGGAAGCGAATGGGCGTGCCGGTGCGCAGGACGGCGCCATAGCGCTCCACCCATGAATCGGCTTCAGCACCGACCATCTCGCGCAGCTTCTGGCCGACGACGTTCGGAATTCCGGCGTGCCGGGCGTAGGCCGCATTGGCCTCGATATGGATGTAATCGCTGTCCGGCCCGTGCGGCCCGTCGAAGAATTCGATGATGCAGAAGCCTTCGTCGATCGCGTCGAACAGCCCCTTGTAGAGAGCGGTGCTATCGGACAGGCGCCGTTCGGCCAGGCTGCGCTCGGTGGCGTCGCTTCCCTGCACGAAGATGCCGGTCACGTTGCCCTGTGGACCGATGAGGGGTTGATAGACGAAATCGAGGAAACGCTCGGAGATCGGGCTTTCGGGCTGCCCCTGCATGACGAACCGCGCACCGGAGGCCGTATAGGCTTCGCCGGATCGATAGACCTCGTCGAGAATCCGGACAAAGCCTTGCGCATCCGCTTCCGGAAGCGCCTCGGAGACGGTCTTTCCAATGACGTCGCGGCCATCCACCAGTCTCAGATAACTGGGGTTCGCCAGCTGGAAGCGATGCTCCGGCCCTTGCAGCAGCGCCATGAAAGTCGGCGCCTGATCGAACATCTCGGAGAGGAACGAGGCGATATTGACGTCGCTGGCGGGCAAGGCCGTTTTCCTGAGAAAGCAGAGCGGTTGGTCGGTCGTACGGTATCCGCGAGCCACGGCAAAGCGGCTCAGGTCTCACCAAGATGGCTTAGTGCCGGAACACCCGTTGCTGCACACGGGCGAGATCAACGACGAAGCGGGCGTACTCGCGAGACCGCGCCTCTTCATCCTGCAGGCGAAGCAGGAAGGAGGGGTGGACGGTAGCCAGCAGCGGCGTGCCATCTTCGAGCGCCAGCTCGCGATCCCGCGCACTGGCCAACGAGCCGGCATGCCCCACCAGCGATCGCAGGGCGCTGGCGCCGAGGGCAACGACAAGCCGGGGTTTCACGAATTGCAGTTCGAGATCGAGCCAGAAGCGGCAGGCCTTGATCTCCCCGACATTGGGTTTCTCGTGGATGCGGCGCTTGCCGCGCAGCTGGAATTTGAAGTGCTTCACCGCATTGGTGACATAGGCGCGCGCCCGATCGAGACCGGCCTCCCTCATCGCCCGATCGAAAACCTGCCCTGCCGGTCCGACGAAGGGCCGGCCTGCCAGGTCCTCATGGTCTCCGGGCTGCTCGCCGACGAACAGGATAGGTGCATCCAGCGGGCCTTCTCCGAAAACCGTCTGCGTGGCGTGGCAATGAAGCTCGCAACGCCGGCAGCGTTGCGCCGCAGCGGCCGCATCCTGCCAGGACGTAATCACGGGATCGTCGGCAGGCACCTCGGGCCGATGCCGAAGCTGCCTGACATGTCGTTCGGGTGGCTGCGTCGGGGCGCGCATCACCATATCCTCTGCTCGCCGGGCGGCGCTTGCGATCAGAGGCACAATCAATTCGGCCTCGGGTAGGTTCCGCCAGTATTTCACCGGCATCTCACTTTTCATCGCCTTCGGCTTCAGGCGGGCCGGATTGAAGATGTTGGCGTAGTAGGTGAGCCAATAGGCCTCCATGGCATCGCCGTCCGGCGCGTCGGCCTTGCTGGCGGCGGGACCGAGTTGGAGGGCCGTGCCGTCCCAGTGCAACGACCCCTGCGGCGTCATGATCGACCAGATCATCCCGGCGAAGCGCCCGGTGAAAAAGCTCGCGGCACGTTCGAGGATGAAATGCTCCGGCTCGAACCAGGCAATGAACGGGCCGTCCTCGCCCGCGCCCGACACGGCCCGGAACCGGACGAAGGCGGTCATCTTGTGCAGGTCGCGGCGCACCGAGCGGGCCATCGCCTCGGCGCGTGCGATGTCAGAATCGGCTGCATTGTCGAGCAAGCGCGGCTCGTCCTGCAAACGCAGCAGCAGGCGGTGCAGCAGGACGAAACGGCCGGCATCCCGATGACAGACGACGTTTTCGGCAAGCTCGATGAAACGGCGAGACACAGTCAGGGCGGCACTTCCGTCCGCGACCGGGGCGTCATTCTCCATCGTGAACAATCCGGCATCGTCCTCGCTCGTCAGCCAGGCGACGGCCTCGGGCTGGACGCCGGCGAGCGCCAGCCGGCGTGCCTCGCGGCGCCAGCCGGCAAAATCGGCTGGCCCGTTCAGCCGGGCCGCGATCACGGGAAGAGCGTCAATTGTCGCGGTTGCGGCTTCAACCGTGCCCGCAGGTTCGGCGCGTCGAGTCCGCTGCCCGGTCGCCAGCCCTCCGCGAGAATGAAATGCCGGATCGTCGCGAGCGAGCGCGTCAATCGACCGACATCTTCAAGCCGGAGCCGGCGCAACCGTCGCGAAGCCAGGATGCGATCGACGCTGCGCGTGCCAAGACCCGGGACCCGCAGCAAAGTCTCGCGATCGGCCCGGTTCACATCGACGGGAAAGCGCCCGCGCTCGCGCAAAGCCCAGGCGAGCTTGGGGTCGATATCGAGATCGAGCATCTCGCCATGCCCAAGGATTTCCTCCGTCTCGAAACCATAGAAGCGCGTCAGCCAGTCGGCCTGATAAAGCCGGTGCTCGCGCATCAGCGGCGGCGGCTGGAGCGGCAACTGGTGCGAGGCATCCGGGATCGGGCTGAAGGCCGAGTAATAGACGCGCTTCAGGCCGAAGCTGCCGTAAAGCCAGGCACTGCGATTCAGGATGGCGGAATCGCTCGCGCCGTCGGCACCGACGATCATCTGCGTGCTCTGCCCGGCCGGCGAGAAGGCCGGGGCCTTCGCGCTCTTCTCCCGTTCCTCGCGCGCGGCCTCGATCTTCAGTTTGAGGCCGCCCATCGCGCTCTTGATCTCGCCCGCCTGCTTCTCCGGAGCGAAGCGCGCGAGTGCCGCCTCGCTCGGCAGTTCGACATTGATCGACACCCGGTCGGCGAAAAGCCCGGCGCGTTCGATCAGATCGCGGCTCGCGCCGGGGATCAGCTTGAGATGGATATAGCCGCGGAACCCATGCTGCCGGCGCAGCGTTTCGGCGACGCGCACAAGCTCGGCCATCGTGTAATCGGCCGAGCGGATGATGCCCGAGGACAGGAAAAGGCCTTCGATATAATTGCGGCGGTAGAAATTCAGGGTCAGCGCGACGACTTCCTCGACCGAGAAGCGGGCGCGGCGAACATTGCTCGACGAACGGTTGATGCAGAAGACGCAGTCGAAGCTGCAGAAATTCGTGAGCAGGATCTTGAGCAGCGAGATGCAGCGGCCATCGGGCGCATAGGAATGGCAGATGCCGGCGCCCGTCGTGGAGCCCAGCCCCTTTCCATCACGCGAATCCCGTTTCGTGGTGCTGCTCGACGCGCAGGAGGCGTCGTATTTCGCAGCGTCGCTGAGGATTTCGAGCTTCTCCAGGACCGAGAGCTGTGCCATCACTCTTCCTTTTGTTCACTATATGTTCTTAAGGCGATCTCGGCCCGGTTTCAAGCCAATCCCTTGGATAAGAATGCTGGGCGGACCGGAGCGACAGGAAAATCCGCAATGAAAACAGCGCCGTTTCCGTCGATATCAGGTTATAGCAATGCTGATGCGGAACGATTCTGGATGCCGATGCAATGATTGAGATCAGAAGTTTCCTGCGCGACGAGACGAGCGAGCTTCATCGCGAACTGGATGCCATCGTCGGCGTTTTTTCGAACCGCATCGCGTATGCCCGCTTCCTGCAGGGGACGTACCGCCATCGCGCGCCGGTCGAGGCGGCGTTATTGAATGTCGATGCCGCGCGCACCTCCTCATGGCAGCCGCGCCAACTTCTGCCGGAGCTGGAGGCGGATCTCGCCGACCTCGCGCTCCCGCTTCCCGCGGCCGAGCATTTCCATCTGTCAAATGACATGGCTGCCTTCCTGGGAGCTGCCTATGTTCTCGAAGGCTCCGCCCTGGGCGCGCGCGTGCTGGTGAAGGGAGTGGATGCTCTGGGATTCGGGCCTGAATACGGAGCCCGCTACCTCTCGGCGCAGGCCGGCTCCCTCGACAGCTGGCGCATGCTGCTGGTCGCGCTTGAAGGGCTCGACCGGCAGGCATGGGATGCCGCAGCTCAAGCGGGCAGGGCGGTCTTCATGCATGCCATCCAGGCCTTCACCTCGGAAGAACTCTCTCTCGCATGACGACTGTTGATCTGACGAACTGCGATCGCGAGCCGATCCATATTCCCGGCAGCGTCCAGCCGCATGGCTGCATGATCGTGTGCGATGCCGAGGCGGTGACGATCAGGCGCCATTCCAGCAATGCCAGCGCCTTCCTCGGCCTGGGGGAGTTCGAACTCGTCGGCCGCAGGCTCGAAGAGGTTCTCGGCGGGCCGGTGGTGCATGAGATGCGCAATGCGCTCGCCCGTTCCGGCGTGCCCTCCCGAGCCGGCTTGATGCCCCGCTATCGCCTTCCCGTGCTGGATCGCGAGTTCGACATTTCGATCCATGCCTTCAAGGGCAACGCCATCATCGAGTTCGAGGAGAGCGTCCCGGCCGGGCCGAGCTCGCCGCTCGAATTCGCCCGGACGCTGGTCGGCCGGCTCTCGGACGTGACGACGCCGGCCCAGCTGATCAAGAACGCAGCGCGTCTGCTCCGGGCGGTGCTGCAATACGACCGGGTGATGATCTACCAGTTCGCGCCAGACGGCTCGGGCAAGGTCGTGAGCGAAGCCAAGCGCCCCGACCTCGAAAGCTTCATGGGGCAGCATTTCCCGGCAAGCGATATTCCGCAGCAGGCGCGGCAACTCTATCTCCTCAACCCGATTCGCGTCGTCTCGGATTCGAGCGGCGAGCGCTTTCCGATCACGCCCGTGCTCGATGCGGCTGGGGAGCCGCTCGACCTGTCCTATGCGCATCTGCGCAGCGTCTCGCCGATCCATTGCGAATATCTGCGCAACATGGGCGTCTCGGCTTCGATGTCGGTCTCGATCATCGTCGATGGCGCACTCTGGGGCCTGATCGCCTGCCACCATTACAGCCCGCGCTCGCTCTCGATGAACCGCCGGATCGCTGCGGAGATCTTCGGCGAGTTCTTCGCGCTCCAGCTCGGTGCCCTCACGCAGAAGCAGATGCTGCTCGCAGCGGAGAAGGCGCGGGACTTCCTCAACGGTCTGCTTTCGTCAGCGGCGCATGTGACCGATGCCTCCGGCTTCCTCGGCCAGCATCTCGCGGAGTTCCGCAACCTCGTCGAAAGTGACGGCGTCGGCGTCTGGGTGAATGGCGAGTGGCGGGCTGAAGGCAGCGCGCCGCCGGCCGAGTTCGCTGAGGAACTGGCCGCTTTCGCTGGGTCGGTCTGCGAAGGACGAATCTGGGCAACCACGGCGCTGGCCGAGGCACTGCCGTCAGCACGCATTTTCGCCGACGCATTCGCGGGTATGCTCGCGATCCCGCTCTCCCAGATTCCGCGCGACTACCTGTTCTTCTTCCGCAAGGAACTGGTCCATACGATCGAATGGGGCGGCGACCCCAACAAGACCTATACGACAGGCCCCCATGGCGACCGCCTGACGCCACGGCAGAGCTTCGCCGTCTGGAAGGAGACCGTGGCTGGTCACTCCAAGACCTGGACGCCGGTGGAGCGCGAGCTTGCCGAATCCGCGCGTCGGACCCTGATCGAGGTCGTGCTGCGCCAGAGCGAACTCCTGGCCGACGAGCGCAACAAGGCCGAAATCCGCCAGAAGATGCTCAATCAAGAGCTCAATCACCGGGTCAAGAACATCCTCGCCCTGATCAAATCGATCGTTGCCCATCCGCTCGCGGAAGGCGCGACGATCGAGGCCTACGTCACTTCGCTGAAGGGGCGGATCGAGGCGCTTGCCATCGCCCACGACCAGGCCATGCGGGCGAGCGGTGGCGGGCTCTTGCTCGATCTCGTCAACGCGGAAGCTTCGCCCTATCGGACGAGCGGCGGCACGATCACGGTTCGCGGGCCGTCCGTTGCCCTCGATGCCCGCGCCTTCTCGGTCGTTGCTCTCGTGATCCATGAGTTGATCACCAACGCCGCCAAATACGGAGCGCTATCCGTCAAGACCGGCGAACTCACGGTGGACTGGTCCGCCAATGCCGGCGGGGATTGCGAGATCGTCTGGCAGGAGCGCGGCGGACCGCCGGTCAGGCCGCCGTCCCGCCAGGGCTTCGGCAGCATCCTGATCGATCGCAGCATCCCCTACGATCTCGGCGGGCGAAGCGATCTGGCCTTCGAGCCCGAGGGCATCACGGCGAAGCTCTGCATCCCCGCCAAATTCGTCCGCTGGACGGAGGATGCCGCGTCTCCCGAAGAGGCCCCCGTGCCGACCAGGGGCAAGCCCGGCCGGCCATTGGAAGGCAGGCGCGTGCTGCTGGTCGAGGACCAGTTCATCATCGCGATGGATTGCGAGGACATGCTGGCGACCTTGGGCGCGAGCCAGGTCGAGGTCTGCGCGAATGTCTCCGAGGCCCTGTCGTTCCTGGGCCGGACGGCGCCGGACCTCGCGATCCTCGACGTCAATCTCGGCTCCGAAACCTCCGAGCCGATCGGCAATCGCCTGCGCGAGCTCGGCGTGCCCTTCCTCTTCGCGACCGGCTATGACGACCTTGCGATCCTCGGCGTCGCCGAGGCGGCGACGCTGCGCAAGCCCTACAATCTCGCTTCGCTTGAGGCGGCGCTGCGCAGGCTTCCGGGCGTCGCGTAGCTCATCAGCGCCCGACGCGGTTCAGGCCGCCTCGGACGCCGGAGGTGCCAGGCCGGCGATGGACAGTTCCATGACGGCGTGCGTGCCGCGTCCGCCCGTATCGGCATAGCGCAGTTCGGTGGCGAGGCTCTTCGCCATCGCACGCACGATCTTGCTGCCGAGGCCGGTGCCCCTGATCGCGCCGGATCCGGTCCAGCCGATCCCGTCGTCGACGACCTTGAGCGTGACGGTATCGTCCTCGCGAGTGAGGCTGACCCGGACCTCGCCCTGACCGTTCGGATAGGCGTATTTCAGCGCGTTCGTGACCAACTCCGTCGCGATCAGCCCGATCGAGATCGCCTTGTCGGTTTTGGCTAGGATCGGCACGGCCTCGAAGCGGAGCGTCGGCATTTGGCCGGAGCCGGCTAGCGACTGCGCGAACTCCTCCAGCAGGGAGCGGAGATAGCCCGCAAGATCCACGGAGCGGACATCGTCTGAGGTGTAGAGGCTGCGATGCAGATTGCCGATCGCGGTGATGCGCGCCTGCGTCTCGGCGAGCGCCGCCTTGGCGCCGGGATCCTCGACCGAATTGGCCTGCATCCGCACGAGCGAACCGACCAGCGACAGGCTGTTGGCGACGCGGTGATTGACCTCGGCCAGTAGCGTCACGGCCCGGTCGCGCGCCGCCCTGACTTCCTGCTCGGCCTGTTCGCGGGCACGGGTCAGGCGCGTCTTGACGACGGCATGTTCCAGCGCGGCCCGCAGCAGCACCTCGAAATCCTCGCCGACCGTCTTGACGACATAGTCCATGGCGCCGGCCTTCAGCGCCGTCACGGCGATCGATAACTCCGAGGAAGCGGTCACGTAGATGACTGCGGGAGCAGCCGCGTCCGTGGACAGCGCAGCCAGGACATCGAGTCCTGAAGCTGTCCCCAGATCGTGATCGAGGATGATGACGTCCATTCCGCCCGCTGCCGCGCGCGCGAGGCCGGCCTCGGCGGTCTCGACATGCTCCACGACATAGTTGTGGCGCGCGAGCATGCGCTGCACGAGGCGCCCGAGCGTGGCGTCGTCGTCGATATAGAGGACGTTGATGGGCCGGTTCGGCATCAACGGCGACCGCGCAAGCCGGTCATGGCGTTTCCGGAACCTGGATGACGGAGAAGAACAGTCCGAGCTGACGGATCGCGTTGGCGAAGCCGTCATAGTCCACGGGCTTGGTGATGTAGACATTGGCGCCCAGGTCGTAGCAGCGCTGGATCTCGCGGCTGTCATCGGTCGTGGTGAGCACGACCACCGGCGAGCGCTTGGTATGCACGTTCGCCTTCACCTTCTCGAGGATAGCGACGCCGCCCATGTCGGGCAGGTTGAGATCGAGCAGGATGAGGAGCTGGCGGCCGGCGCTGATGGCGCCGGAGCCGTCGGCACCGAACAGATAGTTCAGCGCATCCGTGCCGTTGGTGAAGGGGATGATCTCGTTGCTGACCCCGGCACGGCGGATGTTCTTCTCGATGAGGCGGGCATGGCCTTCATCGTCCTCGATCATGATGATCGAGACGGGCTTTCCATTGGTCACGCTTCGGCACTCCGTCTGTCGGCCGCGAGGTTGGGGGGCAGGGTCACGGTAAAGGTCGTGCCCTTTCCAAGTTCTGAGCGCACGGCGATGTCGCCGCCGAGATTGCGCACCATCGTGCGGACATGGGCGAGGCCGATGCCCTCGCCCGCCGTATTCTGCGAGCCGGAGCGCCGGAACAATTCGAAGATGCGCTCGTGATCCGTCGCCGCGATGCCGCGGCCATTGTCCTCGATCTCGATCTTCACCCAGCCGCGGCGCTCCCGGCGCGTGCGGACGGCGATCCGGATGGGGCGATCCGGCGCCCGGTACTTGATGGCGTTGTCGAGGAGATTGCCCATGACCTGGTCGAGCGACAGGCGATCGCTCGTGATGCGGGGAACCTGCGCGTCGATCTCGATCCCGCCGCCTTCCTCCGCGCTGGCCTGATGGTGGACGGCCGCTGCAGCCGTCTCGATCAGCGCGGTCAGATCGACGCTCTCGGCCCGCAATTCGCGGCGGCCCTCGCGGGAAATCTTGAGGATCGCGTTGATGAGCCCATCCATCTTGCGGGTCGACGAACGGATGAAGCCGATCGCCTCGGCGACATCGACGCGCAGCGCCTCCTCGGCCGCCGCCTTCTGCTCCGGCGTGGCAGTGGCCCCGGCGCCGACATAGGCCTCGATCGGCTTGAACATCGCCTCCAGCTCGCTGGTGAAGCCCATGATGTTCACCAGCGGCGCGCGCAGGTCATGCGTCACGATATAGGCGAAACGCTGGACCTCCTCGTTCGCCTTGACGAGCGCATCCGTGCGCTCGCGCACACGTTCTTCCAGCCCGACATTGAGCGTTTCGACCTCGCGCCGCGCCGCGATCAGTTCGCGCGTGTAGCTGATGATCGTCCAGCTCGCCGCGCCGGCCATGGCGAGGATCAGGATCGCGCCGATGATCGTGGTCCAGCGCAACCTGGTCGCAGCCGTGACCTGGGCGTCGATCGCCTCCCGCAGCTCCTTTTCCGAGATTGCGAGAATAGCGCTGAGATCGCCGCGCAATTCGTCCATCAGGCGCTTGCCGGCGCCGCTGCGGACGAGGTTCAGCGCGGTCTCGGTGTCGCCCTTGCGCGTCGCTTCAACGGTTGCCGCGAGCTCAGCCATCTTCTGGTCGAGCTCGCTATTGACCCGCTGCAGGATGGGAGTGACCTCGGGCAGCCTCGCTGCGGCGCGTTCAAGCCGAGCGCGTTGGTCGGGAAGCCGGGAGGCCGCTGCGCTGTAGGGAGCAAGATAGCTTTCGTCCCGTGTCAGCAGGTAGCCGCGCTGGCCCGTCTCGGCATCCTGCACGAGAGACAGCAAGTCAGCGGTTGCGCTTCGCACGGCGCGGGCTGCGGTCACTTCGCCGAAATAGCGCTCGCTTGCGGTTGTCAGCCAGAGAGATGTGGCGACGATGACGACCAGTACGGCGATGCCGACAGCCAGGAGCAGGGCGTTCGAGCGTTGAAAGAACGCCTGAGAGATAGGCATGCGGAGAACCAGCCGGTGAGGGTTCTCTCTTTGCGCCGATCAAAGCTTGCAGAGCAACAGCAAATGACATTGCAGCGAATGCATCTGCGTGCACCACGCGCATAGACCTATCCGCTGACCGTCATGAACTGGCGCTGGCCGAGCGAAGCTGCGCGCAGGTGACGGCCTAACCCTTCTTGGCTGGCTTCGACGGCGGCAGGCCATCCAAGCGCAAACTGGCTATGTAGATTTCTGCCCCTTCGGCGTTCTGTACGGTGACAGAAAGCGACATGTGGTCGCCATTGGGCAGCTTCTCGCGGTTCAACGCGGCGAGCAATTCCTTGGCGGCATTTCGCGCGCTTTGGTCATCGGGCAAATCTGTGCCTTCCTCGTCAAATTCGAGCTTCTCTCCGTCGCGGGTATGGAAGAAGTAACTAGGCATGCCTGCCTAATGCAGCCAGCGCCAAGCTGTTCCTCAAGCGCTTGCGATTTTGGCGGCACCGGGCTGGAGGTGCAGATAGTCCGGATCGAAATCCGCCAATTCGCAAAGCCCTCTCCAATCCAGAATGGTCAGTCGATTGGCGCGGAGCCGGATGAGCTTGGCTTCCCGGATCTCCCTGAGCTTCTTGTTCATATGAACCGTGGACAGCCCGAGCGCATCGGCGATTTCCGGCTGCGTCAAAGGCAGGTTGCAGGTCACGCCGTCCGACAAGCCGATGGCTGTCATCTTGGTGATGAACTCGCAGAGCAGATGAGCGATGCGGCTGGGTGCCGAGCGGCGCCCGATACCCACCATCCACTCGCGGTAGATCGAGGCTTCGATGAGCGTTTCGCGCCAGAATGCCTCGGATATCCGATAGGATGCTCGCGTGAGCGCTCGGACGGCATCATGCGGGATCAGGCCGACGACCGCGGGCGTCAGCGCTCCCAGGCAATGATCCATGCGCTCAATCAGCAGCGAGTGGATATCCGGAATGTCGCCGGGAAGATGAAGCGACAGGATTTGCCGCACGCCGTCGCCAACGATCTTGTAGCGACAAACCAGTCCTTCGGCGACCAAGCAGCACTGCTTGGTGATCTCGCCTTCGCTGACGATGTCCTGGCCGGCTTCGAAGCGCTTCAGGGTAAGCGGCAGATCCAGCAATTTCTGCCGTTCGGCAGGCGGCAAGGGAATATGGGTTTCGAGCTTGAGAACGAGGCGTTCAAGATAAAGCTGCTTGTCCATTCGCTCCCTGCCATTCGGGTGGCGCGACGCCGGGACTTATCACCCAGTTCCCTGAGCTGTTCAAATGCGGTGCCTCGTACAACGCAACCCTACGCCCTTCGGTGCCATCCCCACACCGCGACCATAAGGACCATGGGCGAGGCAGGCCCGATGCCATTCGCTATACAGCCGGGAGACTGTTCGCGCGAAAGTCCACGGTGCGCTCCGTGCCGTTTCCCTGACATGGGGGCTCAGGGGCCAAGGGCGCAGCGTGAGCTCCTCGGGCACTAAAATTCGACGAACTTGCCCGTTGGCTCTGTCAAATGACATCTCTTGCCGAGGTTGAGCCGACTACGAAGGCGTAATGACTGCGCCTTCGACCGCTTTGCTGAACCTCTGTCCTTCTGTGCCGCTGTCGAACGCCGACACGATGACATTGGATGTGCATTGATGCGGCCTTTGTCGCAACTCGATGCGTTGGTCAGGAAGTTGGAAACGCGATCAAGGCTTTCCGCAGATGACACCAAAATTCTCCTTAGCCTGCCTATCTCGATAAGGCGCTACGAAGCGCGTCGAGACATCATTCTCGAAGGCCGCCATAACAATCAGTGCTGCATCGTTCTCGAAGGCTTGCTGTGCCGGTACAAGGTCGTTCGAGACGGCGGAAGGCAAATTCTCTCGCTGCATATGCCAGGCGATATCCCTGACCTTCAGTCGATCCATATCGATACGATGGATCACACCGTCGGCACGCTATCGCCAGCACTGGTCGGCTTCATCCCTCATGTTGCGATCAAGCATACGCTCCAGAAATCCTATGCGATTTCAAAGGCATTCTGGCTGGAGGTTCTGGTCGAGGCATCCATTCTAAGAGGCTGGACAGTCAGTCTCGGGAAGCGGAGCGCTCCAGCGCGCATCGCGCATTTCCTCTGCGAGTACGTGACGCGAATGAAGGCCATCGGCCTGTCGGATGGGGTGACATGCGGCTTGCCGCTCAACCAGCCTGAAATGGGCGATGTGCTGGGGTTATCGACCGTTCACACCAACAAGAAATTGCGAGAGCTCAAGCGGGAAAGGCTGGTAGAAGTACGCGCGAATCTAATCCGTATTCTGGATTGGGAAGGTCTGTGCCAGCGCGCTGATTTCGACCCGAACTATCTGCATTTGAAGCACTACGACGAGTGATGCAGATTTCAGGCTCGACAAGGAACTTGGGCGGGCGAGCGGCATTCTGCTGAGATGGCACGGTTTTACTTTGATACCGATGACGGTTCTGCCCCTGATACGGATGACGAGGGGGTAGATTTTCCTGACCTCGAAGCAGCGAAGCATGCCGCAAAGTCGATCCTGGCGGTTATGATCGGCGAGAAGCTGCCGACCTCTGATCATATTGGCCTGCGTGTCGTCGTTCGGAACGAAACCGGTGTTCCCATCTATGTCGCGAGCCTGTCCCTCGACGGAACCGAGGCTGACGTTTCAAGCTAGACTGCGAGTGCATGCGAATACGGGGCGACGCAGCGAACAGAGCTCTCTCGCCCGGCGCTATCCGCCCGACTACACGGATGAACTTGAATATCGCCAGCTAGCGGGAACCGCGATATTCGGGGATGCGGTTCTTGCTGCCGAAGAGCAGGCTCTGAGGATTTCGATTGACGCCCTCGAGGGTCCGGATGAACCCTGAGAGGCTGCCCTGCCCATTTGCTGTAAAGTTCTCGACGCTCCTCAAGCCGGCGCCCGTCAGTCGGATAATCTCGACAGTGGCGGCGGCTGAGCTGCGATCGAGGCTGCTTGCAAGGGCGCTCAGGGATCTTGCGGTTTCGGCAACCTCGGTAAACGCGCTCCGCCCATTGGTATCGACCGCGGCATTCAGGAATGACTGGGCTCCCTTCAAGACGCCATCGACATTGTCACTGGCTCTGTTGAGCTTTTCGCTCACGGAAGCGGCTGTCTTGATAACGCTTCGCACATCAGGGGCTACATCAGCCAGAGTGCTAGTCAGCTGATCGAAATCTCCAATGATGGAGACGATCCAATTTTTGTCGACCGTACGCAGGGAATTCAGGTAGTCGTCGCCGAATGTCTTCAGTTTCTGCGGCAGCGGGGTGACGAATTCCGCTACGGTCTCAACCCCCTTCATCAGTTTCTCAACGGAGGATGAGCTGTCGTTCAAGGAAGCCGAGAAGCGCTCGGCTTCCTTGATCTTCTCGGTTATCGGCCCAGCGTTGGCCTGGATTGCTCCCTCGATCGTGACAAGGGACTCATTGATGCTCTTTGCAGTGGATCCGACCTTCTCGAAAATGCTCGCGGAGTCTTCGACGACGATTGTCGGCTGCATCTGTCCTGGAGCCGCGGTCAGCCGAGCGGCGTTCGGGCTGCCACCACGAAGCTGCACCGCGACGATGCCGGCCAAGCCCTGACCTTCCAGGCGGGCAGTGGTATCCGCCCGCAAGGGAGCCGATCGGCTGATCTTCAGGATGGCGTAGATCTGCCGGGGATCACCGGGCTCGATCTCGATGTCCGTGACCTCGCCCACCCGCAGGCCGTTGAAGAGGACGCTGGAGCCTCGCCCCAAGCCCGAAACCTTGCCGTTGAAGATCAACCGGACATCGACCGTATCGGTCTGCCCTCTGCTGAACCAGTATGCGAGTCCGAAAAGCATAGCTACGACGACCAGCGTGGCCAGTCCGATCAATGCATGGGCTCCCCGGGAACGCATGACCCTTGTTTCTACCCAACCTTGAGGTTGTCGGCGGATTGCTTGCCCGACCGCTTGTCAGCCACGAGTTCGTAAGAAACCTTCTGCCCTTCATTCAGGCCACGCAGGCCAGCGCGCTCGACAGCGCTGATATGGACGAAGACGTCGTTGCCGCCGCCGTCCGGGGTTATGAAGCCATAGCCCTTGGTCTCGTTGAACCATTTCACGACGCCGTTAGCCATATGCATCTCCATAGTGGATCGCCGAACATGTGCGCTCTCAGGCACTCAGACAAGCTGCTCCTTGGGCCGGGTCAACAGTCAATCTCGCCTAAGCCCGAGACCATCGAAACGTCTGATGACCCGGCGATATTCGCCGCTCTGGTCAGGAGCGCCGTTTGATGTCTCGCGTTCTATCCGGCAGAGCATCGACGGCTTGGTCGGCTCCCTGGTCCTTGTGGAGCACACCCTCTCGCAGAACCTTGGTTGCGGCATCTGCTTTCTGTTGTGAATCGGTGGGGAGAGGTCTGGTTTCATCCGTTGCGTGAAGGCCAATGTTGCGAGGCTTCTTCCCATCGTTACGGGCGCTTGCCGCGAAGGTAGCCAAAGCTTCAGGTTGTTTTGCCATGGGTTTGTCCTCCAATCGTGGAGGAACGGGCGCGAGTGACGAGTGTTCCGCGCGCCGCGCCTGCCATCGGCTCAGCCTTTTGCTATCGCGTACGACCTATCTCTCTACTGAGCGATCGACGACGGGCAGAACGATGGTCAGCGAAGTCGCAGTCAGCACGATTGCGACATGGGAAACTGAAGGGCAGATTCGTCACTTGCGCGGCGGTTCGCTCTTCGAAGGCTGCGGCCGCGCGGCGTCGCCCGCCGGAACCGACCAAGTTGCGGTCCAAGTCTCGCTCAAGGTGCGATTTCGCCCTCTCAGGAACATGCGAAGCTCGGCCGATTGGCCATCCGGCAGCGTCGCATCGACGATGGCGCGCACGCCTTTCAATGGCGCATTGAACGTCAGTATCTTCGTGGTGATGGAGCCGGCGGTGCTCGTCGCGACCAGTTCCAGGCGCTCGGGCTCGCTCTGATAGTAGGCGAGGTCGCCGCCAGCGAAATCGACGATGAAGCGTTTCGTGCCCTTGCCCTCGGAAACACCATCCTCGATGTCCGAGCCGTTGAAGCTCTGCTGCACCTGGGCGTAAGGATGCAGGTGCCAGGTCGTCGACAATGCCGAGATGCGGTAGCTGAATTCGGCAGCCTGACCACTGGGCAGTGGTTTGTTCGGCGTCCAGCAAGCGACGATGTTGTCGAAGGCTTCGTTATCCGTCGGAATCTCGATGAGATCGACCCGGCCTTCGCCCCAGTCACCCTGTGGCTGGACCCAGTAACCTGGCCGCGCATCGTAGCGCGCTTCCAGATCCTGATAGCTGCCGAAATCGCGGTCGCGCTGCATCAGGCCGAAGCCGCGCGGGTTCTTGTCGCCGAAGCTTGATATGCGCAGCACCTTGGGATTGCGAATGGGACGCCAGATCCATTCGCCACTGCCGGATTGCATCATCAGCCCGTCCGAATCGTGGATTTCGGGACGGAAATCAGTTCGTTGACCGAGATCGCCCTCTCCAGCCTGAAACATCGAGGTCAGCGGCGCGATGCCGATCCGCTCGATCTCCTTGCGTGGGATGATCGTCGCGGTCACGTCCATCGAGGTGTTGCGGCCTGGGCTGACGACATAGCGAAATGCGCCTGCGACCGACGGGGAGTCGAGCAGGGCGTAGATGACGAGCTCGGTCGTGTCACGCGACGGCTCCTCCACCCAGAGCGCCCGCATGAACGGGAATTCCTCGGGACCCTCGCCGCCGACATTCAAGGCGAGCGAACGCGCCGAAAGTCCGTAACGGTGCCCCCGGCCGATCAAGCGGAAATAGCTCGCGCCCAGGAAGGAGATGACCTCGTCCTGCACCTTGGGGTCGTTCAGGTTGGTGGTGACGGTGAAACCCGCGAAGCCGAGCGCCGGCGAGAGATTCTTGGGCACGGGAACCTTGCCGTACTCGAACAGACCGGTCGTGAAGGGGATCGGGATCGCGTTGCCGTGGTTGATGATGTGAACCTGCACAGGCTTGTTGTGCAGAAAGCCCAGATGGAAGGGCAGCAGGCGGAAATCGGATCCACTCTCGCGCCAGAAGGTTTTGTCGCGCCGAAACCGGATTTCGCGATAGCTGTCATAGGTCAGGCTTGAGAGCTCGGCTGGAATCTTCGCGCTCTCGGCATCGAAAGGCTGCTTCGCGAGCGCGATCGCCTGCTGGACGACGTCTTGATAGCCGAAGCCCTTAGCGGCTCCTGCGGGCGTCTGCGCTTGCGAGGAGACGCGGCCCCTCAACAGACCGGCTCCGGAAAGCAGGACGAGAAATGCGCGTCGAGACGGTGGCGACATGATGGGATCCCCCCGGATATGCGGCCGCCCTAGCGCACGCTGGGTTTAAAACGTTGATAGGGGAATGGGGTTCCCGTCGCCCGGCGCATTGCGCGAATGAACACCGGTCAGCAAGAACGTGCTGACGCCATGCGGGTGATCATCGTCCCGTTACGCGAAGCGAGCCCGTCATGATAAGCGGGGTGGCGATGAGTCCAGTCTAGCCCGCGCGAAAAGGCTGATGGGCGCGGCATTCTCACCGACGAGCCGGCAAGCGATGTTGCTGTAAGTCGTTGAAATCAAACGAAACGTGTCGTAAGCGACTATGACATGAAATCACGCTCTGTTCCCAGGCGTGACCGTATCCAGATCATTGATTTCGCTATGAAAAGAAGTGGTAGCGGGAGAGGGACTTGAACCCCCGACACGCGGATTATGATTCCGCTGCTCTAACCAGCTGAGCTACCCCGCCACAGGGTCGAAGCCGGCAAGCCGGCTCGTCGTCGAGGCGCGATATAGGCGCCACGACCCGGCCTCGTCAAGCCTTGCGCTCAGCTCTTGTGAACAGAGGCGAGCTTGCGTAGCCGGACGACCTTGAAATAGCCGCGCCCGACATGGACCGTCTCGTAGCGGCCGGTCGCCTTCGCCCAATCGGTCAGGCGGCTGACCTTGAAATCGGAGCTCCAGCCGATCACCTTCGACAGAGGCGCGACCGCGCTCCAGAACGGCGCCAGCATGCCGCCATCATCGACGAGGCGGCTGGAGATGATGATCTCGCCGCCCGGCTTCAGGACGCGGTCCATCTCGGCCAGCGCCTGCTCGGGATTTGGCACGAGCGTGATCACGAATTGCGCGGTGACGGCGTCGAAGCGCTCGTCGCCGAAGCCGAGCCGGCAGGCATCCATCACCATCAGCCCGCGGACATGGTCGAGCTTCTGGTTCACCACCTTGCGATGGGCGACCCTGAGCATGTCGAGCGAAAGATCGGCGCCGAGCACGCGCGAGTTCGGCGTGAAATAGGGCAGGGTGAGACCGGTGCCGACGCCGATCTCGAGAATGTCAGGGCCGCAGGCGCAGGCCGCTTCGACCGCCTCGCGCTGCGGGCGCGCCAGCATGTTCTGATAGATCCGGTCATAGAACTTGGCCCAGGTCGCATAGACGCGCTTCTGGCCGTCGAGGTCGTAGGTCACCGGCATGATGGGGAATCCGAGCGGAAGAGCGGGCCTGAACGGTCAGGACAGGGCGAGGGCGGCCGGTGCGGGCGCGGCCGGCAGGGCGAGGGGACGCCGCAGGATGGTGCCGCCGCCAAGGACGCGGGAGCCGGGGCCGGCATCGGCATAGATCACGCAGGCCTGGCCGGGCGACACACCTTCCTCATCGCTCGCGAGCTCGATGCGCAGGCCGTCCGCGTCGCGGAAGAGGCGGGCCTCGCGCGGGGCGCGGGTCGAACGGACGCGCACGGCGACGTCGAGCCCTTCGGGCGGCAGGGCGTCGAGCGACATCTCCCCCAGCCAGTTGAGGTCGCGCAGGCGAACCTCGCGCACGCTCAGCGCCTCGCGCGGGCCGACGATGACGCGGGCATCGTCGGCGTCGAGGCGCAGCACGTAGAGCGGCTCGCTCGCGCTGATGCCGAGGCCCTTGCGCTGGCCGACGGTGTAATGCAGCACGCCGTCGTGATGGCCGAGGATGCGGCCGTCGAGATGGACGATATCGCCAGGGCGGGCGGCGCCGGGCTTCAGGCGCTCGATGACATCGGCATAGCGGCCGTTCGGCACGAAGCAGATATCCTGGCTGTCGGGCTTGTCGGCGATGGCGAGGCCGAGCTCGGCCGCGAGCGCGCGGGTCTGCGCCTTGTCGATATGGCCGAGCGGGAAGCGCAGCAGGTCGAGCTGCTCCTGCGTCGTGGCATAGAGGAAATAGCTCTGGTCGCGGCTGGCATCGGCGGCACGGAACAGGCCGCGATGGCCGTTGCCGAGATCGCGGCTGAGCACGTAATGGCCGGTCGCCAGGGCGTCGGCGCCCAACTCCTTGGCGAGATCGAGCAAGTCGCGGAACTTCACGGTCCGGTTGCACTCGACGCAAGGGATTGGCGTCTCACCGGCGAGATAGCTCTCGGCGAAGCGCTCGATCACCGCGTCGCGGAAGCGGCTTTCGTAATCGAGCACGTAGTGCGGGATGCCGATCGTTTCGGCGACACGGCGGGCGTCGTGAATGTCCTGCCCGGCGCAGCATGCCCCCGCGCGATGGACGGCGGCGCCATGGTCATAGAGCTGGAGCGTGACGCCGATGACATCGTAGCCCTCGCGCTTGAGCAGAGCTGCTACCACCGAGGAATCGACGCCGCCGGACATCGCCGCGACGACGCGTGTGGCCGCGGGCGGCTTGGCGATGTCGAGGGAATTGCGGAGGGGCGCGGTCATTCTCGGCTGTGTCGTGGCTGGCTCGGGAGGCTCGAAAGGCGGCGTCGGCGCGTCTGCCGGCTCTATACCGGCTTTGCTCCGATGCCGCCAGCAGGATCGGCAAATCCTGCCGGCCTGGGCTTCTGGGACCGGGCTCATATTGCCCGCTCCCCATGTCAGATGGTTCTAAGCCTTTGATTCAGCAAGGGCCGTTTCTGGCTCGCAACTTGCTGGACCGGGTCGGGCGCGTTGTTGCCCACGTCACGGGACCGTTCATGCCGATCCAGTCTGCGTTCACAAGTCAGGCCCTCGCCGAAGCGCCAGTTGCCCGGTCGCGCGCCGGTCAAACCGAGCAGCGCGAGGGCGGCGAGGTCTTTGCGCTGCCCGAAGCCGAGACGGCGACTGCCGGGGCGAGCAAGGCGGGCGCGGCCGGCAAGGCCGCAGCCTCGCCGGAAGCCGCTGCCGCCAAGGATGCGACCGTTGCGGAGCAGGTCGTCGATCCGGCCAAGCTGAAGGCGCAGCTGGATGCTTCGAAGACAGTCGTCTCGCCGGCTGTGCCGACCTCTTCACCCGTCCAGTCCGGTGCGGCCATGCCGCAGGAACCAAAGACCGATGCGAGCGGGGTCGCGTTCCTGATCGCGATGGCTGCCGCCCAGATGGGCGCGCAGGCCAAGCCTGCCGGCGAAGGCGAGGCGACCGAAACCGGTGAAGCTGCCGGCGAGGCGCAGGACGGTTCGAAGGTGGAAGGCAAGGCCGCAGGCGAGGGCGAGACTGGCCCCGCGGCACCCGTTCCTGTTGTCGAAACCCAGACCCCGGCTGTGCCGGTTCCGGTCGCGGTTCTGCCTGCGCTGCTGCCGCAGGGCCCGCTTCTGGCGGTCGATGCCGCCGAGGGCGAGGCCGTCGAGGCGATGTCGACCGAGGGGGGCACGAAGAAGGATACCGCGCGGGCGCACCTCGCTGCCGCAGCCGCAGGATTGCCTGTCGTCGCCATGCCGGCGACGGAACAGGCGCCGGCCGCAGGCGTCGTTGCCCATGACGGCAAGACCGCGCCGGGCGTGCCTGCGGTCGGAACGGCCGGGCAGGGCGTGAAAGAGCTTGCGGACATCCTGGCGAAGGCCGACCAGCCTGCGGCTGCCAATGGCACGCAGGCACCTGCCGAGGCCAAGGCGCTCGATAGCCTTCAGCAGCCGGCAACGCCGTTCGACCTCTCGACACTGTTGCAGCAGGCGCCCGGAAAATCGGGGCATGACCGCCTTGTCCAGCCGTTCGATCCGAATGCGGCGGCTGGTAACGCTCCCGGCGCTCCGGGCCAGGGCACGGCGAGCGGCCAGCCGACACCGATCCATGTCGTGCCGATCGAGATCGGCCTGCGCGCCATGTCGGGCTCGCGGCAATTCGACATCCGCCTCGATCCCGACGAACTCGGCCGCGTCGATGTCAGCCTGTCGATCTCCGACAAGGGCGAGGTCAGCGCCAAGCTGGTCGTCGATCGCGTCGAAACCCTGCATCTCCTGCAGCGCGATGCGCGCACGCTGGAGCGCGCCTTCGAGCAGGCGGGGTTGAAGCCGTCCGATGCCGGCGTCGACATCACTTTGCGCGATCCGTCCGACCAATCGGCCTTCCGCCAGAACCGCCAGCAGGACGAGGCGCCGCAGCGCGCGCGCCAGCCCGATGGCGCCGATCTGGCCGAGGACACTCCCCTTTCCATCGACCCCGTTCCGCAGCGCCGCTATGTCCGGCTCGGCGGCGTCGATCTCAGCATCTGAACGAGGACAAGCGCCATGGCGGTCTCCGGCACATCAGGCACATCCGGTACATCGGGCACCAGCAACAGCACGGTGACCGGCTCCACGAGCGGCATTGCCAATAATTTCGATCAGTTCCTGACGCTGCTGACGACGCAGCTCAAGAACCAGTCGCCGCTGGATCCGCTCGACACCAACCAGTTCACCCAGCAGCTCGTGCAGTTCGCCGGCGTCGAGCAGCAGCTCAGGACCAACGAGACGCTCGCCTCCCTGCTCAGCCTCAGCGCGGCAGGGACGGCGACGAACGCGGTCGGGTTCATCGGCTCCACGGTCACGGCCGATGGCGCCACGGCGCGGCTGCTCAACGGCAAAGCCGACTGGAAGGTCACCATGCCCTCCGCGGGCACCGCGACGATCACGATCAAGGATTCGAAGGGCAGCGTGGTCCAGACGGAGACCAGATCGTTCAGCGCCGGCGACCAGACCTATAGCTGGAACGGCACGACCTCCACGGGCAGCAAGGCGGCGGATGGCGAGTACACCGTCACGATCGATGCCAAGAGCGTGGCGGGCGATGCCATCACGGCGAAGACGCAGATCAGCGGCGTGGTCGACGGCGTCGATTTCACCTCGTCGATCCCGATGCTCAAGATCGGCGGGATCAGCATCCCGATCGACAAGGTGAAGAGCGTGGTCCGCGGCGATTGAGCGCGGACGAATCAGTCGTGGACATCCGAGGCGATCGTTTTAGCCAATTCTTAAAACCACCCGCCTATGCTGCCCTCAGTAGCTCTGTTGAGTTGTGTGAGAGTACCATGACCGAGCCATTGCGACCGCGGGTAAAGTACGTGATCGGACCGGACGGAAGTCCGCTGACGATCGCGGACCTGCCCCCGATGAATACCAGGCGCTGGGTCATCCGGCGGAAGGCCGAGGTGGTGGCTGCCGTGCGCGGCGGGCTGCTCAGCCTCGAGGAAGCCTGCCAGCGCTATACGCTGACCGTCGATGAGTTCCTGAGCTGGCAGATGTCGATCGACCAGCACGGCCTCGCCGGCCTGCGGACGACCCGCATCCAGCACTACCGCCAGTAAGAAGCAGATCATTTCCGTTTCTTTTCAAAGGCGTCGGCCCTGACAGGGCCGGCGCCTTTGGCGTTTGCGCCACCAGAGCGGTTCCGCGCTCCTTGGGAACGCTGAACCGCTCCAAATTCTTGTTTGGCGCATTTTCTTCACGCGAACCGGCGCCCACTTCGTTTGAAAATGCTCTGGCCGGCGAGAAAGATTAACGACCCGCATCCAAAAATTAACCGCCCGCTAACCATGCACTGGGAAAAACTTGCCTAGTGGGTCGGAGCAGGTGCGCCGTCCCTGCGATTCTGTG
The DNA here is from genome assembly GCF_059416005.1 of Allobosea sp. GW821-FHT09G06. Classification (NCBI taxonomy): domain Bacteria; kingdom Pseudomonadati; phylum Pseudomonadota; class Alphaproteobacteria; order Hyphomicrobiales; family Alloboseaceae; genus Allobosea; species Allobosea sp. GW821-FHT09G06. The sequence continues at coordinate 1,278,607 of NZ_JBWKOI010000001.1, forward strand.
GGACGGATGACGGCGTGAGCGGCCTGATCGAGCAGTTTGCCAAATTCGGCGCGGCGCGCCTGGCGGCCATGCTGGCCGTCACGCTGGTGCTCGTCGGCTTCTTCGGCTTCGTGATGCTCCGGATGTCGCAGCCGGCAATGAGCGTGCTGTTCTCGGAGCTGGGAAGCCAGGACGTCAGCGCCATCCTCAAGGATCTCGATGCGCGCGGCATCAAGTACGAACTGCGCGGCGACGGCCAGACGGTGCTGGTGCCGAAGGCCGACGTGCCGCGTCTGCGGCTCGACCTCGCGAGCAAGGGCATCCCGGCCGGCGGCGGCGTCGGCTACGAGATCTTCGACAAGGGCGACGCCTTCTCCTCGACCAGCTTCGTCCAGAACATCAATCATCTGCGCGCGCTCGAAGGCGAGCTGTCGCGCACCATCCGCTCGATCGGGCGGGTGCAGGCGGCGCGCGTCCATCTCGTCATCCCGGAGCGGCGCCTGTTCGAGCGCGACCGCGAGCCGCCACGTGCCTCGATCGCGCTCAAGCTTGCCGGCGAGCTCGATGCCGCGCAGGTCCGGGCCGTGCGCCATCTCGTCGCCTCGGCCGTCGATGGCCTGAAGCCGGAGCGGGTCTCGATCGTCGACGAGCGCGGCCGGCTCCTGGCCGACGGCGCCCAGAGCGACCAGGGCCTGATCGGGCTCGGCATCGAGGAGCGCCAGACCGCGATCGAGAAGCGCATCAAGGGCCAGGTCGAGGACATCGTCGCCAGTGTCGTCGGTTACGGCCGGGCGCGGGTGCAGGTCTCGGCCGCGCTCGACACCAACCGCGTCGAGAGCCGCTCCGAGAGCTATGATCCGGAAAGCCGTGTCCTGCGTTCGAGCCAGAACCGCACGGAAGCCTCGACCACGACCGAGGGTGGCAACGGCACGGTCACCGTCGGCAACGAATTGCCGGGCGCGCAGCAGACGCAAGGCGCGCAGCAGAACCAGCGCGAGAACTCCCAGAAGAACGAAGAAGTCGCCAATTACGAGATCTCGCGCACGACCCGTACCGAGGTGCTGGAGGGCGGACGGGTCAAGAAGCTCTCGGTCGCGGTTCTCGTCGACGGCAACTACACCCGCAGCCCGGCCGGCGAGATGGCCTACCAGCCGCGCAACAACGAGGAGCTGGAGCGAATCGGCGAGCTGGTGCGCACCGCGGTCGGCTTCGACCAGGGCCGCGGCGACAAGGTCGAGGTCGTCAACCTGCGCTTTGCCGAGGCGCCCCCGCCGCCGGCCGATCTCACCGAGCAGACGCTGATGCAGCAGCTCACCTCCTTCACCCGGGAGGACCTGATCCGCTTCGCCGAGCTTGCCGTGATCTCGCTGCTGACCGTGATCGTGCTGATGACGGTGGTGCGCCCGCTCCTGAAGCAGGTGCTGGCAGCCGACAACAGCAATGTCCGGGCGATCCCCTCCTTCATGCGCAATGGCGGCGTCCTCGTCGGGCCCGCTGACGCGACCGGCGATCCGGCCGGCAGCGGGCGGGCGATGACGGTTGGCGCCGACGGCGAGCCGCTGCCCATCGACGTCGATGCGGCGCCTTCCGAGCGGATGCTGGCGATCGCCCAGGTCAAGGGACAGCTCAAGGCGCAGTCCGTGGAAAAGATCGGGGCCCTGGTCTCGCAGAATCCGGCCGACTCGGTCGCGGTGCTGCGGAGCTGGATCCACGAGAGATCCGCCGCGTGACGGGGCGCTGAGACATGGCCGATACCCGATCCATCGCAACGCGGAACCCCGGTCTGCCGGACGCCATCGAGGGCGGCGGGTTCGGCGTGACCACCGTCGCCGAGATGACCGGCCCGCAGCGCGCAGCCGTCATCCTGCTCGTGCTCGGCGAGGAGCACGGGCGCAAGATCTGGCAGGAATTCGACGACGACGAGATCCGCATCATCACGCGCGCCATGGCCGAGCTCGGCACGGTCGATGCGGACGAGGTCGAACGCCTGATGCTCGATTTCGTCGGCAAGCTCTCCAGCGCCGGCGCGGTGACGGGCTCCTTCGACCGCACGATCTCGCTGCTCGAGAAGATCCTGCCGACCGATCAGGTCGCGCTGATCATGGAGGAAATCCGGGGCCCTGCCGGCCGCAACATGTGGCAGAAGCTCGGCAATATCGACGCGGTCGTGCTCGCGAACTTCCTCAAGAACGAATACCCGCAGACCATCGCCGTGATCCTCTCGAAGATCCGGGCGGAGCACGCCGCCAACGTGCTGCGCAACCTGCCGAACGACCTCTCGATCGAGGTCGTCGGGCGCATGCTGCGGCTGGAATCGGTGCAGAAGGAAGCACTCGACCATATCGAGAACACGCTGCGCACCGAGTTCGTCTCGACCCTGACGCAAACCCGCCGCCGCGATCCGCATGAAATGATGGCCGAGATCTTCAACGGCTTCGACCGGCAGACCGAGCTGCGCTTCCTCTCGGCGCTCGACGCCTCGAACCAGGAAGCGGCGGAGCGCATCCGCGCCCTGATGTTCACCTTCGAGGATCTCGGCAAGCTCGATCCGGCCGGGCTGCAGACGCTGGTGAGTCAGGCCGAGAAGGACACGTTGGCGCGCGCGCTCAAGGGCGCCAGCCAGTCGATGCGCGACTTCTTCTTCAGCGCCATGTCGCAGCGCGCCTCCAAGAACATGCAGGACGACCTGGAGTCCATGGGGCCCTTGCGTCTCAAGGAGGTCGACGAGGCGCAGACCAAGCTCGTGCAATTGACCAAGGACCTCGCCGACAAGGGCGAGATCGTGCTGTCCAAGGGCAGCGCCGAAGACGAGTTGGTGTACTGAGATGACGTCCGCGAAGAAATTCCTGTTCGGGACGGATTTCCGCGAGGGCAGCCGCAAGGCCGCCGGCGAAGCCGATATTGCTGCGGCGCGGGCCGAGGGCTTCCATGCCGGGCAGGAACAGGCGCATCGCGAGGCGCAGGCCCAGCTCGTCGGCCTGACCGGGCAGCTGGCGCGCTCGGCCGAGCGGCTCTTCGCTCAAGAAGCCGCACGCATGGCCGCAATCGAAGAGCATGCGGCCCATGTCGCCATCGTGACGGCGAAGGCGCTGGCCGGGGCGGCGCTGGCGGAGAAGCCGCTGGCCTCGCTGGCGGGAGCCATTCGCGAGTGCCTCAGCCATGCCCGCACGGCGCCGCACCTGGTGCTGCGCGTGCATGAGAGCGTGGTCGAGGCAGCCGAGGAGCTGGTCCGCAAGCTCGCTGCCGAACACGGCTTCGCCGGTAAGCTGATCGTGCTCGGGCAATCCGACATCACGCCCGGGGACGGGCGCATCGAATGGGCGGAGGGTGGCTTCGTCCTCGACAGCCAGCAACTCGCGGCTCTGGTCGAACAGGCGGTCTCGCGCGTGTTCGGCCAGGGCCATGCGGAACCATGAAGGTCTGAGCCATGAGCCAGGACAACGATCTCAACCTGCCGCCGCTGAACCAGGCCGACCTGTCCTTCGATCAGGGCGACATGTCGGTGGCGCGTTCGGGCCCGGTGCCGGTCAAGACGGCCGAGGATCTTGAGCAGGTCTTCGACGTGCCGGTCACGGTTTCAGCGGTGCTCGGCTCCTCGAAGGTCGCGGTCGGCGACCTGCTCCAGATCGTGCCGGGTGCGGTGCTCGAGCTCGACCGGCGTGTCGGCGAGGCCATCGACATCTTCGTCAACGAGCGGCTGGTCGCGCGCGGCGAGGTCGTCGTCGTCGAGGACCGGCTCGGCGTGACGATGACGGAAATCATCAAGGCGGACCGGTGACGGCCCGCCCCATGACATCGACGAACGGAAGGACCTGAGCCATGCGCCTCATCATTGCCGGCGGTCTCAAGGGACAGATCATCGCAGCCGCCAAGATCGCCATGTCGCATGGCGCGGCCGTGACCCATACCGAGAGCCTCGACCAGACGCTGGCCGTGCTGCGCACCAAGGGCGCCGATCTCCTGATGATCGATGTCGTGCAGCCGATCGCAGCTTATGTCGCGGCGCTGGAGGCCGAGCGCATCCGCACACCGATCGTTGCCTGCGGCACCTCGACCGATACCCGCGCCGCCGTGGCCGCGATCCAGGCCGGCGCGCGCGAATATGTGCCGCTGCCGCCCGATCCTGAGCTGATCGCGGCGGTGCTGGAGGCGGTCGCCGCCGACCAGTCCAGCCTGATCTGGCGCGACCCGGCGATGGAGCGCGTCGTGCAGCTCGCCTCGCAGATCGCGCGCTCGGAAGCGCCAGTGTTGGTCACCGGCGAGAGCGGCACCGGCAAGGAGGTGATCGCGCGTCACCTGCACCAGAAATCCGGTCGCAAGGACCGCCCCTTCGTCGCGGTGAACTGCGCCGCGATTCCCGACAACCTGCTCGAATCCGAATTGTTCGGCCATGAGAAGGGCGCCTTCACCGGCGCCATCGCGCGCCGTATCGGCAAGTTCGAGGAAGCCAATGGCGGCACGCTGCTGCTCGACGAAATCTCGGAGATGGATGTCCGCCTGCAGGCCAAGCTGCTGCGCGCGCTGCAGGAGCGCATGATCGACCGTGTCGGCGGCACGCAGCCGGTCAAGGTCGATATCCGGATCATCGCGACCTCGAACCGCAATCTGGCCGATGCCGTGCGCGAAGGCTCGTTCCGCGAGGATCTGCTCTACCGGCTGAACGTCGTGCATCTGCGCCTGCCGGCACTGCGCGAGCGGCCGGGCGATATCCTGGTGCTGGCGGATCACTTCGCCAAGAAATATGCGGATCTGAACGGGCTGCCGGCGCGTCCGATCGCGTCCGATGCGCGCAAGCTGCTCTTGACCAGCGCCTGGCGTGGCAATGTCCGCGAGCTGGAGAACACGATGCACCGGGCGGTGCTGCTGGCGAGCGGGACCGAGATCGCGGCCGCGGCTGTGTTGAGCCCAGAAGGGGAGGCGCTGTCGCCGGCGCCGTCGCGCGATCCCGCCGCGCGTGCGGCGCAGACGGCGGAGGCGGTGACGCGTTCGCTGGTGGGGCACACCGTTGCCGATGTCGAGCGCGAGCTGATCCTCGATACGCTCGATCATTGCCTCGGCAATCGCACGCATGCGGCCAAGATTTTGGGAATCTCGATCCGCACGCTGCGCAACAAGCTGAGCGAATATACTTCGGCCGGCATCACGGTGGCCGAGCCGGGTCAGACGCGCATCAGCGCGGCCTGACCCGGGCGCCGGTCAATAGTAGCGCCGGCGATAGTAGTAGCGCGGCCGGGCATAATAGCGCGGGCGGTAGTAGTAGCGCGGGCGCGCATAGTAGCGGGGTCGGGCATAATAGCGCGGCCGGCGGTAATAATAGTACTGGCTGAACTCGGCGTCGGTCTTGTCGATCGCCTCCTTCATTTCTGCGGTCACTGCCTCTTCGCCTTTGGCGGGTTCGGCTTCCGGCTTCGGCACCAGCTGGGGCTGGGCGGCCTCTGCTGCGGCGATTCCGCCCATGCCGGCCGCGGCGAAACCGCCGACCAATGTCATCAGGAATGAGCGTCTGTCCACGACGGCCTCCAGACTGTTGTCACCACATCTCCAACGACATTCTTAGAGAGCGAATGCCGACGGGGAATAATGCATTTAAATGATGCTTTGTTCCATTGGGCCCATTTTCGCGCGACATGGTCATGGGCGCTGCCCGGTCAGTCGACGGCATTGAGCGGTCTCGCCACGCTTTCGAGCGGCTTGCGCTCGGCCGGGAAGGCGAAGCGCGCGGCGATCGCTGCCGCTACGAGCATCAGCGCCGCGCCCAGCAGATAACCGGCGAAGACGCTGCCGCGCGAACCGGTATCGATCAGGATGCCGAAGAGCCAGGGGCCGGCGATACCGCCGGCGCCGGTGCCGATCGCATAGAACATCGCGATGGCGAGAGCCCTCATCTCGACCGGGAAGGTCTCGGAAACGGTGAGATAGGCCGAGCTGGCGGCAGCCGATGCGAAGAAGAAGACGACGCTCCAGCACAAGGTGAGCTGCGAGGCCGTCAGCAGATCCTTCCAGAACAGATAGCCCGTGCCGGTGAGCAGCAGGCCAGACAGCGCATAGGTCGCCGCGATCATCACGCGGCGGCCGATGGTGTCGAAGAGCCGGCCGATCAGGAGGGGGCCGAGGAAGTTGCCGGCGGCGAAGGGGAGAATGAACCAGCCGATGTTCTGCGCGGGCACCGCGTAGAAATCGGTCAGGATCAATGCGTAGGTGAAGAAGATCGCGTTGTAGAAGAAGGCTTGCGACAGCATCAGGGCGAGGCCCACCAGCGCGCGCTCGCGATGGACGACGAAGAGCGCGTAGAAGACCTCGCCGAGCGGGGTCGCGGCGCGGGGGCGCAGGCGGGTCAGGGGCAAGATCTCGCCGGCCGGTGCGACGAAGCCGGCCCGGCGCTCGATATCGGCGACGATCGCCGCGGCGCGCTCGGGCTGGCCATGGCTGATCAGCCAGCGCGGGCTTTCCGGGATCCATTGCCTGAGGAAGAGGATGATCAGGCCGAGCGCCGCGCCGATGAAGAAGGCGAGGCGCCAGCCATATTCCGGATCGATCCAGGCGGGGTCGAGCAGGACGATGGAGCCGAGCGCGCCAATGGCGGCCCCGACCCAGAACGAGCCGTTGATGACGAGATCGGTCCAGCCGCGGACGCGGGCCGGGATCAGTTCCTGGATCGTCGAGTTGATGGCGGTGTATTCGCCGCCGATGCCCATTCCGGTGAGGAAGCGGAAGACGATGAAGCTCGCGACGTTCCAGGAGAAGGCGGTGGCCGCCGTCGCCGCGAGATAGACGAGCACGGTGATCGTGAAGAGCTTCTTGCGGCCGAGCCGGTCGGTGAGCCAGCCGAAGAACACGGCGCCCAGCACCGCACCGGCGATATAGGCTGCGCCGGCAAGCCCGATCTCGGTATTGGTGAACCTGAGGGCCGGGCTTTCCTTGAGCGCGCCGGAGACCGAGCCGGCAAGCGTTACCTCAAGCCCGTCGAGTATCCAGGTGATGCCGAGCGCGGCGACGACGAGCGTGTGAAAGCGCGACCAGGGCAGGCGGTCGAGCCGGGCGGGCACGTCGGTGGCGATGACGGGGTGTTCGTTTCCCTGAGGCTGGGCCTGTTGCACGGGTTGCCCCCGATCGGAACGGCGCTCTTGCGGCGCTTTGAAAGTCAGGCTGGCGCGGAGATGGCGGCACGGCCGCCATGCGCATGGCGTCGAGAGGCAACGGTGCCCGGCCGAGAAGGTTCCGATGGAGCATTCGGGGACAGGCTCTTGCGGCCCCGCTTAACCAATCATTCACCATAGGCCCGGCAAGAATTGCCGAGCTGCGCCCTGCTTCGGGGCGCGTCCTGTCTTGGACAGGGAACGGGCGTGGGGCGGAACGGTCGATGACCGATGTGACGGCAGGGCAAGGCAGAGGCTTTACCGTTCCCGATCGCGGGGCGCTCGGAAAGCTGTTCAACCGTCCCGACCTGTTCCTCGCCATCGGCGTCATGGGCATCCTGGTGGTGCTCGTCTTCCCGATGCCGGCGATCCTGCTCGACCTGATGCTGGCTCTCTCGATCATCGTGTCGGTTCTGGTGCTGATGACCGCGCTCTTCATCGAGGAGCCGCTGGAGTTCTCGGCCTTCCCGACCGTGCTGCTGATCGTCACCATGTTCCGGCTGGCGCTGAACCTCGCCTCGACGCGCCTGATCCTCGCCCATGGCCATGAAGGCACCGCGGCTGCGGGCCATGTCATCGAGGCCTTCGCCGGCTTCGTGATGAGCGGCAATTTCGTGATCGGCGTGATCGTCTTCACGATCCTGATCATCGTGAACTTCGTCGTCATCACCAAAGGCTCGGGCCGTATCGCCGAGGTCGCTGCCCGCTTCAGCCTCGACGCCATGCCCGGCAAGCAGATGGCGATCGACGCCGACCTGTCCGCTGGCCTGATCGACCAGGAGACCGCGAAGGTTCGCCGCAGGGCGCTGGAAGACGAATCCTCCTTCTTCGGCTCGATGGACGGTGCCTCGAAATTCGTGCGCGGCGACGCCATCGCCGGCCTGCTGATCACCTTCATCAACGTGCTCGGCGGCATCGTCATCGGCGTCGCGCAGCAGGGGCTGAGCTTCGGCCAGGCCGCGACGAATTATACCCTGCTTACCGTCGGCGATGGCCTCGTCAGCCAGGTCCCGGCGCTGATCGTCTCGACCGCGGCCGGCCTACTCGTCTCGAAGTCCGGCGTGCGCGGCGCGGCCGACAAGGCGCTCGGCAAGCAGCTCTCGGGCTATCCCAAGGCGCTGGGCATGTCTGCGGCGGTGATGCTGCTGATCGCGCTGCTGCCGGGCATCCCGATGCTGCCCTTCCTCGCGCTGGCAGGTGGCGCAGGCTACCTGGCCTATCGTTTCGGCAAGGCGGCCAAGGCCCGCGAGGCGGAGCTGGGCCTGCTCGATCCGGCGCAGGCCGGCGGCGCGGTCTCGGCAGACGGCACGCCGCGCGAGGAGACGCTGAACGACCTCCTCAAGATGGACGAGCTCAAGATCGAGATCGGCTACGGGCTCCTGCCGCTGGTGAATGCGCCGAGCGGGCAGGATCGGTTGACCGATCAGGTCCGGGCGCTGCGCCGGCAGCTCGCGGCCGAGCTCGGCTTCGTCATGCCGGCGGTGCGCATCGTCGACAACGTCCAGCTCGAGGCGAACCACTACTTCATCAAGATCAAGGAGATCGATGCCGGCCAGGGCATCGTCTATGCCGGCCAGTACATGGCGATGGACCCGATGGGCGGCGCCGTGAACCTGCCGGGCCACAATGTACTGGAGCCAACCTTCGGCCTGCCGGCGACCTGGATCGACGCGGCCTTGCAGGACGAGGCGCAGTTGCGCGGCTACACCGTGGTCGATGCCGCCACCGTGATCTCGACGCATCTCACCGAGGTGCTGAAGTCGAACATGCCCGAGCTGCTCTCGCATTCCGAGGTGCAGAAGCTGCTGCGTGAATTGCCGAAGGACCATGCCGATCTCGTCAAGGAGATCGTGCCGAGCCAGATCTCGACCACCGGCATCCAGCGTGTGCTCCAGCTCCTGCTCTCCGAGCGCATCTCGATCCGCGACTTGCCGACGATCATCGAGGGCATTGCAGAGGTTTCGTCGGGGATGCGCAACCCGCGCGAGATCGCCGAGCATGTCCGCGCCCGGCTTGCCCGCCAGATCTGTGCGCAGTTCTCGAACGGGCTCGGCGTGCTGCCGATCATCACCTTGTCGCCGGCCTGGGAGAGCGTCTTCGCGGAGTCGATCATCGGCCAGGGCGAGGACCGGCATCTGGCCATGCAGCCCTCGCGCCTGCAGGAATTCGTGCATCACGTCCGCGACAAGTTCGAGGATGCGGCGCGCATCGGCGAGATGCCGGCGCTGGTCACCTCGGCCATGGCGCGACCCTTCGCCCGCCAGATCATCGAGCGCTTCCGCCGGGAGACGCCGGTGCTGTCGCAGGCGGAAATCCACCCGCGCGTGCGCCTCAAGACGGTCGGCAGCGTCTGAGGCTCGCCTCCGCTTTCCACGGGGCGCCGATGCCTGCGGCGCAATGGTCAGGCTGAGGGCCCGAGGCTAAGCGGGAGAGATGTCGCGCAACGCCGCCCTCTTCGCTGTCATGTGCCTCGTCTGGGGACTGACCTGGTTGCCGGTCAAGGTCGGGTCGATGCATGTCCCGCCCATCTTCCTGGCGGCGGCCCGCTTTTCGCTCGCAGGGTTCATCATGCTGCTCTGGGCCGGGCGCGATGCGCCGAAGGTTTCGGCCGGGGCCTGGCCCCGGTTGATTGCTACTGCGCTTTTGCTCAACACCGCCAATTACGCGCTGCTGTTCTGGGGCACGAAGCACGCGCCGAGCGGGCTCGCGGCCATCGTCAATTTCGCGACCATTCCGATCTACACGCTGCTGGCCAGCCGTGCGATCGAAGGCGTGCGGATCGACGGGCGCAAGATCGCGGCGATCGCGCTCGGCACCGTGGGCCTGGGCTTCCTGTTCGCGACGCGGGCGATGGGCGGGCTCTCGGCGGCGCATGGCGATCCGCTGGAGGCGATGGGGCTCGCGGCCGTGGCCGGCGGCACGCTGTTCTATTGCGTCGGCGCCGTGCTCTCGCGGCCGATCGCCGGGACGATGCCGACATTGACGCTCGCCGGCTGGCAGACGCTGATCGGCGGCATCGGGCTGACCGTTGTCTCGCTCACGCTGGAGCCGGTCGGCCTTGCCGATGTCAGGGCGCTGGCAAGCTGGCCGGTGCTGCCCGCCGTGCTCTTCCTGATCGTCGGCGGTTCGCTGATGGGTTTCACCATCTATATGCGGCTGCTGCGTGACTGGGGCGCCTTCCGGGCCGGGCTCTATGCCTTCGTCAGCCCGGCCATCGCGGTTGCGGTCGGCGTCGTCGCGTTGAGCGAGCCCTTCGGCTGGTCGGAAGCCATCGGCGCGCTGCTCATGTTCGGCGCGGCCGCGATCGCGCTCAAGCGCTAGGGCGTCATTCTCGGGCGAAGCGAAGCGCAGAGCCCCGAGAATCTCTTCCAGGATAAGACGCTCTTTTCGGCATGAGATGCTCGGGTCAAGCCCGAGCATGACCGCTGCTTCTACGGCGGCGGGGCGATGCGGGTGCTGCGCTTGAGCTGGGCTCGCTCGAAGGCGAGCACGATCGGCAGCGAGAAGACCAGCGGCAGGATGAGATAGAACATCCGCCAGACCAGCAGCGCCGCGAAGACGGCCGGCGCCGGAACGCCCGGCATCACCGCGAGGAAGACCGCCTCCATCACGCCGACGCCGCCGGGGACCTGGCTGAGCAGGCCTGCCGAGAACGAGAGCAGGAAGGCGCCGAGCACGATCAGGAAACCCGGATTGCCTTGGTCCGGCAGGGCGAAATAGATGATGCCGGCGGCGCCCGCGAGTTCGAGCGGGGCTGCGAGATATTGCCGGGCGACGATCGGCAGGCGCGGGTAGATGATCTCGAATTTGCCGATCTTCAGCGGCTTGAAGCGCAGCCACGAGCCGACCGTGTAAAGCGCGACGAAGGCGAGCATGCCGATGCCGATCAGCCGCGCGGTGTTGTCGGTGATCGCGAACCATTTCGACATCCGCTCCAGCGGATGCAGGATCTGCGGCTCGTAGATGAGCACGAGCCCCATCAGGAAGATGGTGCCGAAGGCGAAGGTGAAGGAGCAGAGCGCCACGAGCACCGCGACCTCCGCCGCCGTCAGGCCCTTCGCCGTATAGGCGCGGTAGCGCACCATGCCGCCCGAGAAGACCGAGGCGCCGATATTGTGCGAGAGCGCATAGGTCACGAAGGAGCAGAGCGAGATATAGAACCAGGAGATGCCCTTCTCCTTGCCGAGATGGATCAGGGCGATGCGGTCGTACCAGGCGAGCGCGGCATAGGCGACCAGTGTCGCGAGCGCTGCGTGGAGGAAGGCTTCCGGCGGAATCACCGCGATCTTGTGGCCGATGCGGTGGGCGATGATCTTGATGCTCTGCCAGAGCCCGGCATCGGCGAGCAGCGCCTCGATCGTGGCGTCCGAGCCGGCCTCGGCCTTGAGCTTGTCCCAGAGCAGTTCGACGGACCAGATGACCGCGACGAGCCCGATGATCGGCCAGAGATAGTCGAGATAGCGTTTCATGAAAGGCCGCGGGCTCGGAAAAAGATGGTGACGGGTCGGGGGCCCACGTCGTCACCGCTGCGGCGCGAACCTATCCCCTCTGTGCCAGCGGGGGAGGGCGAGGGCAAGCGTTTGAGCCTGCTCACCCTCACCCAAGGTCAGGGGCGTGAAGCGGCGGTCACTTGCCGTTCTTCTTCAGCCAGTCCTGCATCATCGCGACCTCCTTCTCCTGGTCGCGGATGACGCTCTCGGCGAGCTTGCGAATCTCCGGGTCCTTGCCATGGGCGAGGACGATCTTGGCCATGTCGATCGCGCCCTGATGATGCGGGATCATGCCACGGACGAAATCGGCATCGGCATCACCGGAATAGGGGATGTCCATGTCCTTGTGCATCTTCGCATTGGCGTCGCGATAGGCCTTGGTCGAGGCGCTGTCGCCGGGCTTGGCCGTCGCAGCCGAGGCACCGTGGCCGGCATGGCCGCCATGGGACTGCTGGGCCTGGGCCGCGCCGGCAAGCAGGCCGGCGGCGAGAAGGGCTGCCAGGACGGTGGCGGTGCGGTTCATCTCGTCTCATCCTCGATCGGGCGTGAAGGCGGATCGCGCCTCGCAAGCGCTTGGATCCATCGTGATGTCCGGCCGGGGAGGCGGGACGGGGCGCGATGCCGTGACGCCGGGCATGCATCGGCATGCGGTGATCTTTCGACCTCGATCATGTCATGATCGCGGCAGATTCCCTGCGAGCCGCCGAACAGCCCTTCATGACCCAGAACCTGACCATCACCCTGACCGGTACGACCGACCTGCCGCCCGGCAAGATCGCGACGATCGTGACCTCGCTCGAAATGTTCGCGCGGCCGCCGGAGCGGCCCGATCCGGCCGGGATCGAAGGTTTTTCGCTTGATGCGATCGGACGCTCCGATGTCGAGCGCTATCTCGCCGTCTACCGCCTGCTAGGCGAGCGCTGGATGTGGTTCAGCCGCCTGACGAAGCCGCGCGCCGAGATCGAGGCGATCCTCGCCGACCCGGCGGTCGAGCTCTACGCGGTTCGCTTCGAGGGGCGCGATGTCGGCCTGCTCGAGCTGGATTTCCGCGTGCCGGGCGAGGGCGAGCTCGCCTTCTTCGGGTTGGACGAGGCTGTGGTCGGCAAGGGCGCCGGCCGGTGGCTGATGAACCGGGCGCTGGCGCTGGCCTGGGCCAAGCCGATTGCGCGCTTCTGGGTGCATACCTGCACGCTCGACCACCCGGCCGCGCTCGCCTTCTACCAGCGCTCGGGCTTCACGGTGTTCAAGCGCGGGGTCGAGGTCGACGACGACCCGCGCCTCACCGGCAAGATGCGGCGGGACTCCGTCGAACACCATCCCGTCATCGCATGACAAAAGGGCGGCGCCCGCGAGGACGCCGCCCTTTTCTCTGAACTCGTGAGACCGGCTTCAGACGCGCGAGCGCAGCCCGATCGCGTCCATGCTGGCCTGGTCACGGGCGGCTTCCGCCGCGCGTTCCGAGGCGCGCTCGCGATCGTCGAGAATCTCGACCTTCTTCATGTCCTCGAAGGCTTCCTGCAACTCGGCCTTGGCCTCGTCGAGCTGGCCCTTCAGGTTGTCCGCTGACTGGCGCAGGTTATCGCGGCGGCCGAGGGCTGCCTTGGCATAGGTCGGATAGGCAAAATGGGCGGGGTCCGCGATGCCGGCACGGGATTCCTCGGCCTGAATCTCGCGATCGAGATCGCTCGCCATCCGGTGAAAATCGGCGATCATCATCTCGATCTGGCTTACCCGGCGACGTTTCTCGTCGACCTGGAAGCGCTTGAGCCGAAGAAGCGTCTCTCGCGACTTCATGTCGTTTTCAACTCCTGATTACGCATCAGCGCTGCCGACCCCTCGGCGCACGCCAGAACTCCATCCGCGAGACGAGGAGCAACATGGCGCAAGGAGGTTGACCTTTCCTTACCGGAACGGGCTGCCTTTGACGCATGATCCGCCCGCGTTCCGGCTGCTGCCGCCGGCTGTCGGGATCATCTAGTGAGTGAGGGAGCGTGGCCGTTCGGCCGATTTGCCTCCCGCGGATATCCTGTCTTGGCTGCCTCTTCTCGTTTCGGCGGGCATGGCCCCCTGCTTTCCGGCCTGGCGCTGACCCGCATCATCGGCTGGGGCTCGACCTTCTATTCGCCCTCGGTTCTGGTCGGCGCGCTCGATCGCGAGATCGGGCTCAATGCCGAGATCGTCTTCGGCGGCATCACCATCCTGCTGATCACCGGGGCGCTGGTTGCCCCCGCGATCGGGCGCGTGCTCGACCGCGAGGGCACGCGGCGCTCGATGTGCATGGGCGCGGTGATCTGCGCGCTCGGGCTCGGCGTGCTGTCGCTGGCGCAGGGGCCTGTGAGCTATCTCGCGAGCTGGTTCGTGATCGGGCTCGGCCACGCGATGTCGCTCGCCAATACCGGCAACGTCACGATCTCCCAATTGATGGGTGACCGGACACGGCGGGTGATCGGCCTGATGATGCTGGTCACGGGGCTCGCCTCCAGCGTGTTCTGGCCCCTGACCGCGGCTCTGATGAACGCCTACGGCTGGCGGACGACCTTGCTCATCTTCGCTGGAATGCAGCTCCTGATCGTGCTGCCGATCTATGCGGCGATCCCGCGCTATCACCGCGCTGCCGCGCCGGCGGCCGCCTCGGCGACCGCTCAGGGGGCTGGATCGGCGGGCGAACATGGCAGCGTGCCGGCGCATGCGCGGCGGGCGGCCTTCTGGCTGGTGGCGCTCGCCTTTTCCGCCAGCGGGCTCGTTTCCTGGGGCCTGCCGCTGCATTTGATCAGCCTGTTCCAGGAGGCCGGGCTGACGCAGGCCGAGGCCGTCTGGGTCGCGACGCTCAGCGGCCCCGCGACGCTCGCCGCGCGCGCCATCGATGCGACTTTGGGCGAGCGGCTGCCGGCCGAGAAGGTCGCGCTGTTCGGCCTGCTGCTGGGGCCTGTCCTGTGCCTGGCGCTGCCCTTCGTCGCGATGACGATCACGGCGGCTGCGATCTTCGTCACGCTGTTCAGCGCGGCGCTCGGCGTGATCTCGATCGCACGGGCGACGCTGCCGCTGGCCCTGTTCGGCCGCAACGGCTTCGCGACGATGCTCGGCAAGCTCACCGTGCCGCAGAACATGACCTTCGCCGCGGCGCCGCTGCTCTTTGCGGTGATGGTCGAGCGGCTTGGTGCCAGCCCGACACTGATGATCTCGGCGGCCATTCAGGCTGTGGGGTTCGCAGCGATGTTCGCGCTGGTGCGGATGGTGGCGCGCCGCTGAGCCCGCGTTCAAATCCGGGCGAGCAGGGCTGCGATGGCGAGCGCGGCGGGCAGGGCCTGGATATAGAGGATCTTGCGGCTCGCGGTCGCCGCGCCGAAGAGCCCGGCGACGAGGACGCAGCCCAGGAAGAACAGCTTGATCGCGAAGCCTTCCGCGCCGAGCCAGAGCCCCCAGGCGAGGCCGGCGACGAGGAAGCCGTTATAGAGCCCCTGATTGGCGGCGAGCACCTTGGAACGCGCAGCGAAGTCCGGCGTGAGGCCGAAGGCCTTGTGGCCGCGCGGGGTGTCCCACCAGACCATCTCCAGAATGACGATGTAGACATGGATCAGCGCGACGAGGCCGATCAGAAGCGCTGCGATCATCGGTCGGACATCCTGCGGCGTGGGGTCTGGGCAATGATTAGACCGTACCGCTCATGATGGCGGCAAGGCGGGCGTAGCATTCATGCAGCGGGGTCGCGTCGTCCTTGGCCTGCTTGAGGAAGGCTTCGAGCGCGGGATGAAGGCGGATCGCCTCGTCGACCTCGGCCGAGGCACCCTGGCGATAGGCGCCGAGGCGAATCAGTTCTTCCATGTCGGCATAGGTCGCGAGCGTCGAGCGGGCCTTCTGCACGACCGGATAATAGGCCGGGTCGCAGGAGCGCGGCATCGTACGCGAGACCGATTTCAGGATGTTGACGGCCGGATAGCGGCCGCGCTCGGCGATGGAGCGCTCCATCACGATATGGCCGTCGAGGATGCCGCGCACCGCGTCGGCGACCGGTTCGTCATGGTCGCCGCCATCGACCAGCACGGTGAAGAGGCCGGTGATCGCGCCGTCGCCGGTGCCGGGGCCGGCGCGTTCGAGCAGGCGCGGCAGTTCTGCGAAGACGGTCGGGGTGTAGCCCTTGGTGGTGGGCGGCTCGCCGGCGGCCAGCCCGATCTCGCGCATCGCCATGGCGAAGCGCGTCACGGAATCCATCAGGCACATCACCTGCAGGCCGCGATCGCGGAAATATTCGGCGAGCGTCAGCGTCGTCAGCGCCGCCTGCTTGCGCATCAGGGCCGGTTCGTCAGAGGTCGCGACGACGACGATCGAGCGGGCGAGGCCCTGCGGCCCGAGATCCTCCTGAAGGAACTCCTGCACCTCGCGGCCACGCTCGCCGACGAGGCCGATGATGTTGACGTCGGCCTGCGCGTAACGTGCGAGCATCGAGAGCAGCACGGATTTGCCGACGCCGGAGCCGGCGAAGATGCCCATGCGCTGGCCGATGCAGCAGGTCAGGAAGGTATTGAGCGCGCGCACGCCGAGGTCGAGCGGTCGCCCGACGCGGCGCCGCTTATGGGCGTTCGGGGGATCGTTGCGATAGGCGAAGAGCGTGTCGCCTTGCGGCAGGGGCGGGCCGCCATCGACGGGGCGGCCGAGCGCATCGACGACGCGGCCGAGCCAGGCCGGCGTGGGGCGCAGGCCCGGCTGGGCACGATCGACATGGACGGGGCAGCCGCGACGGACGCCGTCCAGCCCGCCGAAGGGCATGACCAGCGCCTTGTCGCCGGAGAAGCCGACGACCTCGCAGGGAACGCGCGTGCCCGGCGCGATCTCGATGCCGACGCGCCCGCCCAGGCTCATCGCACCGATCGGCCCGGCGACCTCGACGAGCAGGCCGCGCACGCCGATGACGCGGCCATAGATCGTCACGCCCTCGATATGCTCGATGGCGGTCGCCAAAGCGGAGAGGCGGTCATGGCCGTGGGACGGGGAATTCATCGCATCGTGTCAGCGTGGCCGGAAGGGTTCGCGCGCATCATAGCGGCCGTCGGGAGCCCTGTGGATGATTTGGTAAGGGTTCCTAACAAATTGCGCTCATTTACCAGCTGTTAAGCTCTGTGGTTAAGACTGCAAATCGAGGCTGCCGCGTGTCGCAAGGCGATTATCGCCCTGTTTCCCGAAGCAAGCTTCCGCGAAAGGCGCTTTCGCGGCCGAGAAGTTCAGCGATCCGTGTCAAATTCGACTCACTTGGACAAGGATCGTTCACTTTCTCCGAGGAAGCGCTTGCGCTCGGGAATCACGGTTTGTTAACCAGTTTCCTCGTAGCGTGTCGCGTGGCGTTTCATTGGGCAAGTGCGTCGTCGTCCAGGGCCGAACGGTCCGGGCGGAAACAACGGTCAAACCTGCCCTGCGGGCGAAATTGGGGACGTGGACATGCGGGTTCTGCTGATCGAGGACGATAGCGCGACCGCTCAAAGCATCGAGCTTATGCTCAAATCGGAGAGCTTCAACGTCTATACGACGGACCTCGGCGAAGAGGGCGTCGATCTCGGCAAGCTCTACGATTACGACATCATCCTGCTCGACCTGAACCTCCCCGACATGTCGGGCTACGAGGTGCTGCGCTCGCTTCGCGTCGCAAAGGTCAAGACGCCGATCCTGATCCTCTCCGGCCTCGCCGGCATCGAGGACAAGGTGAAGGGTCTCGGCTTCGGCGCCGACGACTATCTCACCAAGCCGTTCCACAAGGACGAGCTCGTCGCCCGCATCCATGCGATCGTGCGCCGCTCGAAGGGCCATGCCCAGTCGGTCATCACCACCGGCGACCTGGTCGTCAATCTCGACACCAAGACGGTCGAGGTCGATGCCGCCCGCGTGCACCTGACCGGCAAGGAATATCAGATGCTGGAGCTGCTCTCGCTCCGCAAGGGCACGACGCTCACCAAGGAGATGTTCCTCAACCATCTCTATGGCGGCATGGACGAGCCCGAACTCAAGATCATCGACGTCTTCATCTGCAAGCTGCGCAAGAAGCTCGCCAACGCGTCGGACGGCAAGAACTACATCGAGACCGTCTGGGGCCGCGGCTATGTCCTGCGCGAGCCGTCCGAAGTCGACGAGCGCATCCCGGCCTGATGCATTTCCGTCGCCCGCCCGTCATCGGGCGGTCATGAAGCGACGGCATACCAGTTCTTGACCTGATCGTCGGATGTACACGACAGGTCGACGGGGACCCCGCCGAGAGGCGGGGTTTTTGTTTGTGCGGTGCGCGTCGCTAATGGCCGTCGGGGGCTGACTGTCTCTGCGTCGTCATTCCGGGGGCGTCCGAAGGGCGAGCCCGGATCCATGGTACGGCATTCGCCGTCCTGGCCGGGCTTGTGGCGAGCGTCACGAACTGGAACAGCGTCGTGTTCATGCGTTCCGGGCTCTTCGCTGACGCGAAGCCCCGGAATGACGAGACTATTCCGGCAACGGGGGGCTTTGGCTCTCAGCCGCGCAGCGCGGTGGCGGTGATGGCGGGGCGCGGCCGCAGACTTGGCGCAGGAGAGGTGGCGACGGGGGCGGCTGCCATCCCGGCGTGCCGGTAGAGGCCGCGGTGCTGCGGGTCGCAGGTCAGCTTCGTCGCCAGTCCCAGCACGGTTTCGGCCGCGCCGAGCACGAAGGCACCGTCGGGCACCAGGCGCGGCGTCAGCATCTCCAGCACCTTCACCTTGGTCGGCACGTCGAAATAGATCAGGACGTTGCGGCAGAAGACCACGTCGAAGCGGCCGAACTGGTCGTTGCGCTCCAGCAGGTTGTGCTGCTTGAACTCGACCATCGCGCGGATGCGCTGCGAGACCTGCCATTTGTCGCCGACCTGCTGGAAATGCTTCAGCAGCATCTGGATCGGCAGGCCGCGCTGGATCTCGAACTGGCTGTAGATGCCGGCGCGGGCCTTTTCGAGGATCTCCGCTGAGATATCCGTCCCGAGAATCTCGATCTTCCAGCCGGCGAGCCGGTCGCCGAGCTCGTCGATCAGCATGGCCAGCGAATAGGCCTCCTGGCCGCTGGAGACGGCGGCGCACCAGATCCGCAGCGAGCGGCTGGCGGCGTTGGCGGCGAGCCGCTCGGGCAGGATGACGTCGCGGAACAGGTTGAACGGCGTCTGGTCGCGGAAGAACAGGGTCTCGTT
Organism: Allobosea sp. GW821-FHT09G06; assembly: GCF_059416005.1. Classification (NCBI taxonomy): domain Bacteria; kingdom Pseudomonadati; phylum Pseudomonadota; class Alphaproteobacteria; order Hyphomicrobiales; family Alloboseaceae; genus Allobosea; species Allobosea sp. GW821-FHT09G06. Next base: position 1,297,380 of record NZ_JBWKOI010000001.1, read on the forward strand.
CGTGGTCATCGCATCGACCACGGCGCTTTCGAGGCCCGGATCGCGGGAGAGCCTGAGCTGGCGGACGAGCGCCTCGAGATCGGCGATGCCGCGCCGGCGGCAGAGGATGCCGAGCCGGCTCTCGGCGAGATAGCGCTTGTCCGCGGTCAGCGACAGGCCGGAGCGCTGTTGCAGCAGAAGGCGCAGGAAGGCGAAATCGGCTTCGGTCATGCCGTTTGCACCCCGCGCACGAGGCAGCGGATTGAGGCCCCGATCTCGTCGAGCGCGACGACGGTGCTGGCATGGCGGGCCCGCACGACCGAACCGGGCATCCCCCAGATCGTGCTGCTCGGCTCATCCTGGGCGATGACGGCGGCGCCGGCCTTGCGCAAGGCTCCGGCGCCATCGGTGCCGTCGCTGCCCATGCCGGTGAGGACGAGGCCGAGCGCGGCCGCGCCAAGATGGCGGGCAGCATCGCCGAACAGCACATCGACGGCCGGCCGGCAGAAATTGACGGGCGGCTCGTCGCCGATGCGGGCGACGATATGGCCGAGCCGGCGGTCGATGCCGAGATGGCGGCCGCCGGGCGCGATATAGACCGTGCCGCGCATCAGGCGCTCGCCGTCGAAAGGCTCGCGGGCGGGGACACCGATATGGTTGGCGACCTGCTCGGCGAAGGAGGCGGTGAAGAGCGGCGGCATATGCTGGACGACGATCGTGGTGAGGTCGTTGAGGCCCTCGCCGATGTCGAACAGCACCTTGGCGACGGCGCGAGGGCCGCCCGTCGAGGCGCCGATCACGAGATAGCGCGGCATCACCGAAACGAGCGGGCGCAGGTTGACGGGCCCCGCATGCGGCAGGTCGGTGTCGATCTCGGGCGGCAGCGCGCCGGGCCTGACCGGCGTGTGGACGATGTTGCCGAGCTTGAGCAGGAACTCGCTGCGGAAGTCGAGCGACAGCGTCATGCCGCTGCGGCTGTCCGGCTTGGAGACGACGTCCATCGCGCCCCGGGTCATGCATTCCAGCGCGAGGCGGGTATTGCGCTCGTTCAGGGTCGCGGCGAGCAGGACGCCCGTGTTCGGGCTTTCCCTGAGGATCTGGGGCAGGGCGGCGGCGCCGTCGACGCCAGGCATGTCGAGGTCGAGCACCATCACGTCGGGCTTGAAGCGGGTCGCGTGGGCGACCGCGGTCTCGCCGTCGCCGGCGACGGCGACGACATGGAAATTGCCGGCCTCGCCCAGCCAGCGCGCGAAGAGCCCGCGCACGACGACGGAATCGTCGGCGATCACCACGGTTTTGTGCCGCGATGCGGGGCTTGCGGGAAGCGCGCGCGGAGACAACATCGGCATGTTTCTCTCTAGGCTGGCGGCATAGGCGAAGGCATCTCGGTCAAGGCGTCGCCGATGCGTTGCCGCATCGGCAGGCTTCGGCTCAGAGCAATCCGACCTGATGGAATTTCGAAGCCACGATCTCCTTGTCGAAGGGCTTCATGATGTATTCGTCGGCGCCTGCGTGCATGGCGCGGGCGATATGGGCGATGTCGTTCTCGGTGGTGCAGAAGACCACCTTGGGGCGCTTGCCGCCCGGCATCTGGCGCAGGGTTCGCAGGAACTCGTAGCCGTCCATGATCGGCATGTTCCAGTCGAGCAGCACGGCGTCCGGCATTTCGCCCTTGCAGGCGTCGATGGCGCGCGCGCCATCCTCGGCCTCGGCGATGCGGAACTGCAGCCCTTCCAGGATGCGGCGGGCCACCTTGCGGATCACCGCTGAGTCGTCGACGACGAGGCAGTATTTCATGACTGGGTCTCCAAAAACTGTGGCGTTGCCGTCAGGCCGCGCTGCGAAGGTCGAGATCGAGGACGGCGTCGAGGTCGAGGACGACGAGAAGCTCGCCGGCCAGGCGATGGATGCCCGTCGCCAGCGCCGCCCAGACGCGATCGAGATGAACCGGAAGCGGCTCGAAGGTGGACCGGTCGAGCCGGATGACCTCGCCGACCGCATCGACGATGAGCGCATAGGCCTCGCCGCCATGGTCGATGCCGATCGCGGTCAATTCGGTGCGGCCCTGTCCGTCGAGCCGCAGGGGAGCGGGGCGCCCAAGCCGCTTGCGCAGGCAGATCGCGGTGACGATGCGGCCGCGCAGGTTGATCAGGCCGACGATCTCGTCGGGCGCGCGCGGGACGACCGTGATGCGGTTGGCGATGAAGACGTCCTGGACGCGGCCGATCGGCAGGCCGAGCAGCTGCTCGCCGACGCGGATCGTCACATAGTCGAGCGAATCGCCGAAGCCAGGCGCGGCGGGCACGGGAGAATGAGGTTCGTTCGCCATCATGCCGCATGCCTCAGGTCGGCGCCGGCCGTATTGAGCTCGCTCAGCAGGGCGCGACGGTCGAATTTCGCGACGACATCGTCGAAACCGGCCTGGACAGCCCGCATGTGCAGGTCCGGCGTGGCGCAAGTGGTGAGCCCGAGGATGCGCAGGCGCTCCCCCTTGGCCCGCTCGCGCAGGATCGCGGCAAAGGCGAAGGCGGCGTCGCTGTCGCGATCGAGATCGAGCATCGCGGTCATGATCGGCTCGCCGCCGGCGAGCCCCGTCTCGCTGAAGTCGGACAGCGTCGCGATGGTCCGGCCCGAAGCCTTCAGGACCGGGCCGAGCATGTCGCGCAGGAAGTCGGAGGGTTCGACCAGCAGGATCCGGCCGGGAAGCTCCGCGCTACGCCCGCCCGCGAACCAGCCGGGCTCGTTCAGCGGCAGATAGTGGGCGAGATCGAGAACGTCGGTGGCGCGGCCGCGGATCATGGCCGACCCGATGATGCCGCGCTCCTCCGCCGCCGCCATTTCCAGCTCGAAGGTGTCCTCGACGATGTCGACGATCGCCTCGACGGCGAGCGCCACCGTGAGGTCGCCGTTCGAGACGATGACCAGCGGCTGGATGCCCTTGTCGCGCAGCTGCGTCTCCGCCACCGGCGTCACCGGAACCAGGCGCCCGCGATAATGCAGCAATGTGCGGCTGCCGCTACGCTGGAACTCGCCGGCCTCGATCTCCTCGAGCCGCGTGACGAGGGAGAGCGGCAGCGCCTGGAGGCTGCCGGTGCCGGCGCGGAAGACGAGCATGGTCGTACGCTCGCCGCGATGCACCTGGGCTGCCGTCTCGCGCGGTTCCTGTTGGACATCCTCGGTGATCGCCGCCCCGACCAGGCGCGCGACTCCGTTGGGATCGACGATGAGCACGACGGTGCCGTCGCCGAGGATCGTGTTGCCGGAAAACAGGTGGATGTGGCGCAGCTTGCTCGACATCGGCTTCACCACGATTTCCTCGGTGTGGAAGACGCTGTCGACGAGAATGCCGAACTGCCGCTCGCCGATCTGGGTGACGACGATGAAGCCCTCGCCATCCGTCCGCCCGGCATGTTCCTTGCCGGAGGAGGCCATCAGCCCCGGCAGCGAGACGATCGGCAGCAGGCGCCCGCGCAGCCGCAGCACCGGAGCGCCGTTGATCTCCTCGATGCGGTTGTCGTCGCCGGCCTTCGCCCGCACCAGCTCGCGCACGGCGATCTGGGGGATGGCGTAGCGGTCCTCGCCGGCGACCACGATCAGCGCGGAGATGATGGCGAGGGTCAGCGGTATCTTGATGGTGATGGTCGTGCCGAGGCCGGGGCGGCTCGCGACATCGACCGTGCCGCCGATCGAATCGACATTCGCCTTGACGACATCCATGCCGACGCCGCGGCCCGAGACGGCCGTCACGTTGTCGGCGGTGGAGAAGCCGGGATGGAAGATGAAGCGGCCGATCTGACCGTCGCTCAGCCGTTCAAGCTCCGCCTCCGTGGCCAGACCCTTGGCGATGGCCTTGTCGCGGATGCGCTCGATGTTGAGGCCGCGCCCGTCATCGGCGATCGAGATCGTGACCGAGCCGCCCTCGTGATAGGCGGCGAGGCGGATCGTGCCGTGCTCGAGCTTGCCGGCCTCGCGCCGGTCGGCCGGCAATTCGATCGCATGGTCGGCGCAGTTGCGGACCATGTGGATCAGCGGGTCCTTGATCAGGTCGAGGATCTGCCGATCGAGCTCGGTCTCGGCGCCTTCGGTGATCAGCTCGATGCGCTTGCCCAGTTCCGCGCTGAGATCGCGCACGATGCGCGGCAGCTTCGACCAGGCGTTGCCGATCGGCTGCATGCGCGTCTTCATCACGCCGTCCTGCAGTTCGGCGGTGATCAGCGACAGGCGCTGGAGCGGGGCCTTGAGCCCGGCATCCTCCTGCCGCCTGGAGACCTCGAGGAGCTGGTTGCGCGTCAGGACCAGCTCCGAGACCATCGTCATCAGATGCTCGATCGTATCGACATTGACGCGCAGCGTGGCCGGGCCCGTGTTGCTGCTGCGCACCGGGCCATGCGTCTCCTCGGCCGGGGCGGCGATTTCGTGGCCTTCGATCCGGCCGTCGGGACCGCGCTGCGGGCCCGGCGCGCTGCGAAAGATGATGTCTTCCGCGCTGCTCGCGACAGGGGCGGCCTGGCCGTGGCGCGCGAGATAAGCCGCGACCGGATCGAGCGAAGGATCGGCCGGCGGATTCAGCTTGAGCTCGCCCTTGGCATGCTCGGCCAGCGCGAACAATTCGCCGATCAGCGTCTCGTCATTGCCTTCCGGCTCCTGCCCCTTTTCGGCGAGTTCGGCCAGAATGTCCTTGATCCGGTCGATGGTCTCCAGGATCGCGGTGACGGCGCTGGGCTTGACGGTCGCGCCGTCGCGGAACTGGCCGATCACCGACTCGGCGGCATGGGTCAGCGCTTCCAGCCGGGGCAGGCCGATGAAGCCGCAGGTGCCCTTCACCGTATGCACCAGCCGGAAGATGTTCCGCAGGATGTCGCGGTCGTTGGGGTCCTGCTCGAAGCGAACGAGTTCCCGATCGACCGTGTCGAGATTCTCGCCGGTCTCCGTCAGGAACTCTTGCAGCAGCTCGTCCATGCAGGAACTTCACTCAACGCGGAACGCTGCAGGAACTAAAGCAGGAGAACGGTTTATGATCGGTTGAGATCGCGCCTCGACCGGTAACGATCGTTCACGCAGCCTTGGTGGCCTTGATCGTCACCGTGTCGCCCTCGATGGCGAAGGTGATGCCCATCCCGGCGGCACGGGCGACCATGCCGGTATAGAGCGGCTGGACGGCGTGGGCGTCGATCGTGCCCGTCTCCGAACGCCCGGCGATGAGCTCTTCGACATGAGCGGGAATCCGGGCATGCGAGCCGGTCGCGGTGATCTCGAACGTGCCCTGCTCGCCCTCGACGGTCGCGCGCGAGACGAGCTTGCCGCCGCGCGGCACGGCCTGCGTCGCCAGCACCAGCAGGTTGAGCAGGAGCTTGACCTGGTTCTTCGGCAGCAGGGCGCGCGGCGCCTCCCAGTCGAGCGAGAGCTTCTCGTCGTTGAGGAAGCCGTTGGCGACATTGCCGGCATCGCCGAGATCGATCATCGCGCCGGCCGAACCGGCTGCGCCGAAGGCGAGACGGGCGAATTGCAGGCGGGCCGAGGCGGCGCGCGCGCTCTTCTTGATCAGCTCCAGCGCGAAATCGCGCATCGACGGATCGTCTTCCTCCAGAACCTCGAGAGCGTTGACAATCGCGCCGACCGGGCTGATCACGTCATGACAGACACGGCTGCAGAGAAGCGCAGCCAGATCGAGCGGCTCGAGCGAGATGTCGGTCATGGGGGCTGGGTCCTGGGAAACGGTGATGCGCCGGAATTGGGGCGTCGTTGTCGCTTGATATGCTGGCATCTTGGTTTTCATGTGGTTAATCGCCATATCGGGAGCGATTACGGGAAGGATGGGCCGCGATGATCGGCCATGACGATCCCCGCCTGCGCGATCGCGACGGGCTGGGGCGCAAATTGGCGGAAGCTGCCGGCGTGAGCGCCGCGGTCCTGCTGGCGAAGCGGGCAGCGCGCGACGTCCGGATGAAGAGCGACGGCACGCCGGTCTGCTCCGCGGACCTTGCGGCTGATCACGCCGCCAAGGACGCTTTGGCGCGCCTGCTGCCGGGCTTTCCGATCGTCAGCGAGGAAACCGCGCAGGACGCGGCGCCCGGCGCGATCTTCATCCTGCTCGACCCGCTCGACGGCACGCGCGAGTTCCTTGCGGGCGGCGACAGCTACTGCGTGGCGATCGCCGTGGTCAGCGACGGCCGCCCGATCGCGGGCGCGATCGCGGCCCCGGCCATCGGACGACTCTGGTTCTCAGGCGAGCATGCCTTTGAACAGGATTTCGCTCCGGACGGCGCCCTTCTGGGCGAAGCGCGGCGGACGAGCGTCCGGGCCGTGCCGGGCGAGGGGCCGGTCGCGCTGGTCAGCCGCTTCCATGGCGACGGTCGCAGCGACGGCATCGCGGCCTCGATGTGTTGCAGCAAGGGCATCCCGGTCTCGTCGGCGGTGAAATTCGGGATGATCGCCTCGGGCGAGGCCGATATCCATGTCCGCTGCGGCCAGACGATGGAATGGGACATCGCGGCCGGCGATGCCATTCTCTCGGCGGCGGGCGGGATCGTGCTGACCCTGGACGGCACGCTGCCGGATTACGGCCGCAGCGAGCGGCAGTTCCGCAACCCGCCTTTCGTGGCGGCATCGAGCGAAGCCCTGGCCCGGCAGGCGATCGCCGGGGATTGTGGCGGCTAAGGCCGAGCGGCTAGCGGGCGACGGAGCGCAGTACGGCGTTCCAGCGGCTTTCGGCCTGCGCCAGCAAGCCGGCTTCCCGCAGGAAACGCTGGCGGTTCTCGGCCGAGCGGAATAGGTAAAGGCGCGATCCGATCACCGCGAACAGGCTGGGATCGCTTTCGACGGCGACGCCATTGGCGACACCGGTTGGATCGAAGCCGCCAAAGGCCGGCGCGTAGATCTGCGGAGCGTCGCGGAAGGCTTCGAGATTGGCCTGCGAGGCGAAGCGCCAGACGAAGCGGTTCTGGATGAGCTCATATTCGGCGCGTCCGGCCAGCGGCTTTGCACCGAGTCGATAGGAGACAGGATCGAAGCCGTTGATGGCGAGACCGGTGTGCAGGTCCCGCTGCATCACCTCGCCGAGCGACGGCATGTCCGGCAGGGCCGGGAAGGGCACGGGCGTCGCCGCGGCCGGCGTGGCGGAAGGGGTACTCGCCAGGGCTGGCCGTCCGGTCGGGGAGAGGATCGAGAGACAAGCCGCGAGCAAGACCCAGCGCTGCCTTGTTGCGGCCTTCATCGCATCAAATCCTCAATGGGACCTCATCCCGGGCCGAGCGGCTCTCCGGAATCTTCACGCCTTGGATAGATTTACGGCGTATCAAATCCGTTACCGAATTGATTCGCATTCGCCGAGCGTCACGTTTCGACGTTCGGTCGGGCGGCGGATGGCCCAGGATCGGCCCGCCCCCCGGCCCGTCTCGCCTCCATCCCGGGCCGGCTGCCGCGCAGCCTTCGCCGGTGCCGAGCGGACGGACGATCGAACCGCCCCGGCGCTCTGCCTTGTCTGGCGCCCTGCCTGGAGATGTCGCTGATGACCCAGACCCGCCGCAATCTGATCACGGGCGGTCTCGCCGTGGCCGGCGCGAGCCTGAGCGGGATGCCGCTTCCGGCGCTCGCCCAGAAGTACAAGGAACAGCAATCGTTCACCCAGAACGAACTCGTCGGCTCCGGCCACAAGTTCTTCGGCAACGTCTCGCGTGGGCTTGCGCTGACGATCGAGGAGGCGGTGCGCCGCTGGGGCGAGCCGAACGGCTATGTCCTTGGCCAGGAAGCCTCCGGCGCCTTCGTCGGCGGCCTGCGCTATGGCGAGGGTCAGCTCTATACCCGTAATGCCGGTGACCGCCGCGTATTCTGGCAAGGACCTTCGATCGGCTTCGATTTCGGCGGCGAGGGCGCGCGCACGATGATGCTGGTCTACAACCTGCCGGTGGTCGACGCGCTCTACCAGCGCTTCGCCGGTGTCGATGGCTCGGCCTATTTCATCGGCGGCTTCGGCTTCACCGCGCTCACGGCCGAGGGCATCACCGTGGTGCCGATCCGCACCGGCGTCGGCTGGCGGCTCGGCGTCAATCTCGGCTATCTCAAGTTCACGCAGCAGGCGACCTGGAACCCGTTCTAGGCCGGGGCGACTAGCTCTGGCCATGGCGCTCCCGCCATGGCAGATTCGGCCTCAGCCCATAGCCGGGAGTCCTGAGACTTGATCGAAGCCGCCATGCTGTTCGCGCTCGGCTTCCTCTGCGCCGCCCTCATGGCCCTGGCGGCCGTGCCGGCGCTGGCGCGGCGGGCCGACAGGCTGGCGCGCAAGCGGGCCGAGGCCGCATTCCCGTTGTCGCTCGCCGAAATCGCTGCCGATCGCGATCATCTGCGCGCCGAGCTTGCCCTGCGCATGCGCTCGGCCGAGCAAGATGCCGAGCGCGGCTTCGCCGCCAAGGCCGGCGCGATGCAGGAACTCGGCCGGCGCGACATGACGATCGGCCGGCTGGAACGCGAGCTCGGCGAGCGCGACGACCGGATCGGCGGGCTCGAAATCGATCTCGCGCAGACACGCGGCGAGCTTGCCGATACGCAGACCGCGCTCGCCAGTGAACGGTCCGGCCATGTTGAAACCACTGCCACGCTCGAGAAGCGGGTGGCGGATCTCGCAAGCCTCGAACGCAATCTGGAAGAGACGCGCTCGGCCTTGACCGGCACCGGCGCCGATCTGGTCGCGCGCAACGGCGAGCTGGATCGTGAGCGGGAGACGGTCGGGCGGATCGAGACCTTGCTGGCGGAGCGCGAGCGGGAGCTGGCTGAGAGCCGTAGTGGTGCCGAGAAATTGCGCGTCGCGCAGGTCGAGGACGGAACCCGCATCATGGTGCTGCAGGCCAAGGGCGACGAGCTTGCGGACAAGCTCGCCGTGACCGAGAAGCGCCTCGTCCAGAGCGAGGCTGCGCTGCGCGCGATGACCGGCGAGCGCGATGGCGAGCGGGTGCGGGCCGATGCCTTCGATGCGCGGGCCGCACAGGCCGAGGCCGGGCTCGCGGCGGCCGATGCCCGCGCCAGCGCGGCAGGCGTGGCGGCGCAGCAGCTCGACACGCAGCTTCGGCAGGAACAGGCCGACCATGCCGCGACCAGGGACATGCGCGGCGCACTGGATTTGGCGCTGACCGCTGCGAAGGACGACCATGAGGCGGCCAAGCGGCGAAACCGGGAGGAGGTCGCGACCTTGCAGAACGCTCAGAACGAACGCGAGAGCCAGATCGAGATGTTGCGGGCCGAGCTTCAGACGCTGCAGGGCGCGCTGACCCAGGCGCGGGACGATCGCACCAAACTCATGGACGAGATTTCCGGTCTTCGCCGGGCAGGGGGTGCGGGCGCCAACGACGCAGCCCTGCGCCAGGAGATCGTCAAGCTGGCGGACCGGCTGATGAGCGCGGCGCCGAAGCGCGAGGCGGCGGAATAGGCGCGGCCGCAGGCATCCTCGGCCGTCGAATTCTTCGCCGACAGCGGATTTCACTTTGCCATTCGATGTTCTAGGAAGGCTGTGTTCCCCGGCGTTCCCACGCCATCTGAATGGTTTGAAACGTGACCGACAGCCGCTTCGATCTCCTTTGCCTCGGCGAACCGCTCGGCGAGTTCAATGCGACCCGCGCCGAGAGCGGCGCCTTCCTGTTCGGCCATGGCGGCGACACCTCGAATTGCGCGGTCGCGGCCGCGCGCCAGGGCATGTCGGTCGGCTATCTCGGGGCGCTCGGCGATGACAGCGCCGGCCATTCGATCCGCGGCCTGTGGAAGCGCGAAGGCGTCGACGACAGCCATGTCGCGACCCATCCGAGCGCGCCGACCGGTCTCTATTTCGTCGATCACGGCCCTTCCGGTCACGTCTTCTCCTATCTGCGCGCCGGCTCGGCCGCGAGCCTCTACGGTCCGCGCGACCTGCCGCGCGATCTGATCCGCTCCGCCCGGATCATCCAGGCCTCCGGCATCAGCCAGGCGATCTCGGCCAGCGCCTGCGACGCGGTGTTCGATGCATTCGATACCGCGCGCAAGGCCGGTGTGCTCACCGCCTACGACACCAATCTGCGCCTGAAGCTCTGGCCGCTGACCCGCGCCAGGGCGATCATCCACGCCGCCTGCGCCATGGCCGACATCATCCTGCCCGGCCTCGACGACGCGACGCAGCTCACGGGGCTGAACAACCCCGATGCCATCGTCGATTTCTATCTTGGGCTTGGTGCGCGCGTGGTCGCGCTGACGCTCGGCCATGAGGGCTCGCTGGTGGCGACGCCGGTCCGGCGCGAGCGCTTCCGGCCGATCAAGGTCGATGCGATCGACGCGACGGGCGCGGGCGATTGCTATGACGGCGCCTTCCTCGCCGAATACCTGCGCACGGGCGATGCCTTCGCCGCCGGTGCCTATGCCAATGTCGCGGCGGCGCTCTCGACGCTGGGCTATGGCGCAGTCGCGCCGCTGCCGCGCCGCGCCGATGTCGAGGCACGCATCGCCGCGGAGGCGCGTTCCTGATGAGCGTTCCGGTTCTGAAGAGGGCAGGCGATCTCCTCGCCCGCTACGATGTGCTGATCAGCGATGTCTGGGGCGTCGTGCATGACGGGCTCTGGGCGCTGGAGCCGGCCTGCGAGGCCTTGATGGCCTATCGCGAACGCGGCGGCACGGTGGTGCTGCTCTCGAACGCGCCGGGGCCGTCGCAGCAGGTCGCCGGGCTGCTCGATGCCAAGCGCGTGCCGCGCGAGGCCTGGGACCGGCTGGTCACCTCCGGCGACGTGACGCGCGCCCTGATCGCGCAGAGCCACCACAAGCGCGCCTACCATATCGGCTGGCAGAGCGACCGGGCCGTGTTCGACGGGCTCGATGTCACGCTCGTCGATGAGGACAAGGCCGATATCGTCGTCGCGACCGAGCTCAACGACTACCGCACCGAGACGCCGGAGCAGTACCGGCCATTGCTGGAGCGCTTTGCCCGGCGCGGCCTGCCCTTCATCTGCGGCAATCCCGATCTCGTCGTGCATGTCGGCGAGGACCTGCTGCCCTGCGCCGGTGCGCTGGCGACGATCTATGAGGAACTCGGCGGCTCCGTCGCCTGGGCCGGCAAGCCCTATCGCCCGGCCTATGACCTTGCGCTCGCGGCGGCGGCCGATGCCCGTGGCGGCCGGCCGGTTGAGACCGGCAAGGTGCTGGTGATCGGCGACGCTGTGCGCACCGATCTGGCCGGTGCACGCCTGATGGGCTTTGACAGCCTGTTCATCGCGGGCGGCATCCATCGCGACGAGACGATGCGGGGCGGGGAGGTCGATGCGGCCGGCCTCGCCAAGGTGATGGACGGATTGCCCGTCCAGCCGATCGCGGCGATGGGCGCGTTGGCCTGAGGCGCGTGTTCAGTGCGCGTCGCCCGTGCGGGCGTCGCGCAAGGTCGTCAGCGTGATGACGATGCAGAGCAGCATGCCGATGATCGACAGGATCGCTGCCGCGCGGAAGCCGACCATGAAGGCTTCGCTGGCCCGCGCCAACATCGGCCCGGCCTGATCGGGCGAAAGCCCCGCGGCCAGCGCCAGTGCGCCGCCCAAAGTCGAGCGGGCCGGAGCGAGCGCATCCGCACTGACGCCGGACACCGCGACATCCGCCATGCGGTTGCGATAGAGCGCGGCGCCCAGGCTGCCGAGCACGGCGATGCCGAGCGCGCCGCCGAGTTCGGCCGAGGTTTCCGACATGGCCGAGGCCGCGCCGGTGCGCTCGGGCGGGGCCGAGCCGACGACGATGCCGGTCGTCAGCGTGATCACCGGCGTGAAGCCGATCGAGAACACGACCGAGGCTGCGACGATCTGGATCAGGCTCGGTGCGAAGACGAGCCAGGTGAAGCCGATCGCCGAGAGCGCCATGCCGCCCGCCATCAAGGTTGCCGGCTTGTAGCGCCCGACCAGAGCGGGCGTGACGAAGGAGGCGAGCGTGAAGGCGATAGCCGAAGGCAGCGACCAGAGCCCGGCTTGCAGCGGCGTCAAACCGGCGACGAGCTGGAAATACTGCGCCATGAAGATGAAGCTGCCGAACATGAAGAGGATGCCGGCGAGGTTGATCGCGAGCGCCGCTCGGAAGGCGGGAATCCGGAACATCGCGAGATCGACCATCGGGTCGGCGAGCCGCTTCTGGCGCCGGATGAAAATCAGGACGAAGGCGAGGCCGACGAGGATCGCCGCTGCGGCCAGCCAATCGAAGCCCTCGGCCGCCCAGTGCTTGATGCCGTAAACGAGGCTCAGCACGGCCGCGAGTGAGAGCAGCGCGCTGAAGACATCGAGGCTGCCGGCATTCGGGGCGCGGTATTCCGGCAGCAGGATGGGACCGATCGCGAGCAGGAGCAGCATCGGCGGCACGGCGATCAGGAAGACCGAGCCCCACCAGAAATACTCGATCAGGAAGCCGCCGACGACCGGGCCGATAATCGCGCCGGCCGAAAAGCTGGCGATCCACATCGAGATCGCGAAGGTGCGTTCCTTCTCGTCGGTGAACATCACCGTGATCAGCGAGAGCGTCGAGGGCGCGAGCGTTGCGCCGGCGATGCCGAGCACCGCGCGCATCGCGATCAGCATCTCCGCGCTGTTCGAGAAGGCGGCCACCGTCGAGGCGACGCCGAAGAAGGCGGCGCCGATCATCAGCAGGCGGCGACGGCCGATGCGATCGCCCAGCGTGCCCATGGTCATCAGGAAGCCGGCGACCATGAAGCCGTAGATGTCGATGATCCAGAGCAGCTGGCTGGCGCTCGGCTTCAATTCGCGCGTCAGCGTCGGCACCGCGAGGTTCAGCACCGTCAGATCCATCGAATAGATCATGCAGGGCAGGGCGATCGCGATCAGGCCGAGCCATTCGCGCCGCGTCGCCTTCTCGCCCCGGATCGAAGCGGGTGCCGCCGTCATGGTTGTCTCGCAAGTCTGGTTGTCAGGCGGGCTCTCTGCCACGATAGCGCGGCCAAAATTGGCAGGAGAGGTGATTTTCGCCTTCCGGTCGCAGCCTGCCGCTATCCGGGCTGCGTTGCCGGAGGCTTGCGCAGATGCGTGGCGATGTCCTGCCAGAGGCCTTGCAGCGGGCGGAAGACGAAGCGCACCGTCGACTTGCCGGGAGGCACGACGACAGCGCGGAACAGGACATTGGCGCGCAGCAATTCGGCGGGCCGGCCGTCGATCTCGACCTGCCACCAATGGTGCCAGACATCGTTGAGCACGAGATAGCCGCCGCGTGCCGTCTCGGCCGCGAGCGTCACGGTCGTGGTGCCGTAGTCGCGGATCGCGACGCTGTTCGCTCCGAGCGGGCCGGTGGGCAAGGGCGGGGGATCGCGGTCGAGCAGGACGGTGCGGCGCGGGTCGAAATCCACAGGCCATTCGCCGGTCTTCAGGATCGCGTCGAAATCTGCTTTCCGGGCCTCTGTCACCAGCAGCACGCGCGGCAGAGCGTGCTGGTTCTCGTAGACGAAGGCGTCCTTGGTGCGGGCGATCTGCCTGAGGTCGCCGGGTTTCAGTCGCTTGTCGATCTGCTCGACCGGCACGCCGGTCGCGATGAAGCGCAAGCCCAGCATATCGGCGAGCAGCGAGCGGTAGCCCGGCATCAGGGGGGAGAAGGTGCGCTGGTCGGGCAGGGCGACATGGTCCCCCGCACCGGTCGCCTTGCTATAGAGGCCGAGGCGCAGCGGGTTGTAGCCCAGCGTGTTGTCGAGATCGTGGACGAGGCTGGCATTCGGCCAGTGGAAATCGATGGCCGCGAGCTCGATGCGGTCGCGCCGGTCTGGCGCCATGGTGCGGGCCGTTTCGCGCTTCAGCAGCGCAATGGTGTCGTTGCTGCTGTTCTTGCGCAGGACGTCATAGGTCTGCGCGGGCAGGGCGGTGGATTCGCTCGGGCCATTGTTGACGGCGAGATCCATGGTCAATGTCGCCGCCAGCACGATGGTCGCTGCGAGGATGGAACCGCGTCTCGATAGTCCGCGCGCAGCGATGAGGCCGCCGAGCGAGAGCATGCCGCAGAGCGCCGCGATGATCAGCGGCATGGTGGCGACCGGGATGCGCCCGACCGTCCAGGCGAGCCAGAGCGCGAAGGCGAGCGCACCTGCGAAGATCAGGGCTTCGAGGGCGATCTGCCAGGGCCGCGCCTTGGGTGCTGCGCCGGTCATGACGAGATGGGTGAGGTAGCCGCCGAGCAAAGCGAGCAGGGCGCCGAGGATGAAGAGCGCATCGGCCGGGCGGCGGTAGAAGCTGATGCCCGGCAGTTCGAACAGCACCCGGAAGGCCGGCGTGTAGCGGCCGAGCGCGAAGAGCAGGACGATGATCGCCGCGACCGTGAGCGGGACGATCTCGCGCCGCCAGAGCGCGCCACGGACGAGGCCGACCGTCAGGATCAGTCCCATCGGCAGCAGGCCGAGATAGAGCTGGCTCATGTTGCGGGCGAGGAAGAGCCCGAGCGGCCCGAAGCGCGCCTCCCAGGCCGGGCTTGGCGCGCCCCAGAAATCGGCGAGCGGCCCGGCCGCGCCGTAGAGATTGGCGAAGAGCCCGGTCAGCAGGGCTGCCGGGTGGAGCGATCCTTTGCCGGCCTCGACGAAATCGATGACGGGGCGGTTCGATTCCTGCGCTATGAAGGCGGTCAGCAGGATCGGCACCGTCGCGACGAGGATGGCGCCGAGCGTGCCTGCGACGAGCGGCGGCAGGCTGGTGCGGAAGGCGCGCCATGGGTTCTGCGCCATCAGGATGGCGGCGACGGTGAGCCCGGCGAGGACATAGACGCCCAGAAGCGCGACCTGATCGCGCCCCAGCACCATGAAGCCGGAAGCGATGCCGGCGGCGAAGCCATAGGCGATCGAGCTGCGTTCCAGCGCCCGGGACAGCAGGAACAGCGTGATCGCAAAATAGCCAAGGCTCAGCACCTGCCCGACATGCTGGATGCGCCATGCGGCGGCCGCGCCGAAGGCGAAGGAGAGCGCTGCGACGACCGCGCCGGCCGGATGCCAGCCGCGGTCGCGGAAGATCATGACGATCGACAGAGCGCCGAGCAGCAAGGTGCCGAGGAGGGCGCCGTCGCTCCAGCGGAAGTCGGGAGTCGGATTCAGCGCCGCGATCAGGGCAAAGGAGGGCGAGAAGATCAGCGATTGCGGATCGGCGACCTGCGGCGAGCCGGAGAAGACATAAGGCGTCCAGAACGGCGAGAGGCCCTTGTGGAAGGCATCGGCGAGGAACTGGAGCTGCGGATGGAAATGCGCCTTGGCGTCCCAGGGTATGGTCAGCGTGCCCGAGAGCCACGGCCATGACAGGGCAAGCCAGGCGATGAACACGATCGCGCAGACGCTGGCGAGCGGCCAGCGTCCGGGACTGTCGGGCAGGGTGTCGTCGGGCGCGGGCATCAGCCTGGCCTGATCACGAGCGGGAACGCGGTCAATCCGTCGGGGCGGCGCGCGCCATCAGCGCGTCCATGTCGATGAAATGGCCGGCGCGGTCACGCTTCGAGGCGAGATAGCGGACATTATGCGCGTTCGGGCGACCAAGGACGCGCTGCGTCGCCGCGACCTCGAGACCTGCCGCTTCGATCGCGCCGATCTTCTGCGGGTTGTTGGTCAGCGCCACGACGCTGGAGACGCCGAGCTGCTTCAACATGGTCGCGGCGAAGTCGAAATGGCGCTGGTCGAGATCGAAGCCGAGGACCTCGTCGGCGTCATAGGTGTCCCAGCCCTGGCTCTGCAGCTTGTAGGCGCGCATCTTGTTGGAGATGCCGTTGCCGCGGCCTTCCTGGTCGAGATAGAGCAGGATGCCGCCCTCGTTCTCGGCCATCCACTGCACGGTCTCGCGGAGCTGGTCGCCGCAATCGCATTTCAGCGAGCCGAACAGATCGCCGGTCAGGCAGGCCGAGTGCAGCCGCACCGGCACGGCAGAGGCAAGGTCGGGCTTGCCGACGATGATCGCGACCTGGTCGCGCAGGCCCTCGCCGCCGCGGAAAACGACGAATTCGGTGTCCGGCGCGCCTTCGAGCGGCACCGGGGCGCGGCCGACGATCTTCAGCGTCGCCGCCTGCTCGGCGCGGTAACCATTCACCGCCGCGATCTCGACCTCGACGAGCGGCTCGCCGGCAATGGCCTCAGCGGTTACGGGCACGAGAATGATGGCCGGCAGCACCAGCGAGAGGCGCGCCAGTTCGAGCGCCGCCTCATCCAGCGCCGAGGCCGGGGCGACCGGCGCATCCATGCGGCTGTCGATCTTGAGCGCCAGCGTCTCGATGCGCGGGGTGTCGATGGTCGGCAATGCGAAAATGCCGGTTTCCAGGCGTCCCTTGGCACCGAGGCGGCGCAGGCGCGCGGCGCTCAGCACGAGATGGCCGCGGCCTTGCGCCAGCGTGTCGAAGCGGCGAGCCAGTTCGGCGTCGGCGAGTTCGGCGGAAAGGGCCAGCGCCAGCCGCTCGCCATCGCGGAGCAGGACCGGGCGGGCGGCGCGAAACTCGGCGATCGCCCGCTCGACCTTCACGAGATCCGTCTGGAGGGATGGGCCGAAGAGCGTACGCGACTCAGGCATCGAAAAGTCCGTCAGATTGGGCCGGCGCAACCGGCCGAGGGGGCATCCAGGGCACCATCGGGTATCGATATAGGGCCTTGCATTGCGCTCTGCCAGCAACGTGGCGGACGGGGCGCCGGTTCCATGATCAAAACCGCGTCAGATGGTGTCCATCGGCAAGCGAAAACGGGAACTTCCGGAGCATGTCGCCGTCCTATGGGCGCATGCGCTTGAACGTGAGATGAATATCGCCCCGGCAGCAGGTGAGGAGGCTTTCCGATGCAAGGCGAGATGCCGGCAACTCGTACCTACAGCCCGCTTGCCCGGACGCTGCACTGGATCACGGTGGTCGCGGTCTTCGCGATGATCCCCGTCGGGCTCGCGATGAGCTATCGCGGCAATGTCCTGAATATCTGGGATGGGCTGACGAACGGGCTCTACAGCGCCCATAAGCTCGTCGGTTTCCTGCTGCTCTGGCTGACCGCCGGCCGGCTCGCCTATCGCCTGCTGCACGGCGCGCCGCCGGACGAGCCGACGCTGGCCTGGTGGCAGAAGGCGGCCTCGCATCTGGTGCACTGGCTCCTCTACGGCTTGCTGCTCGTCGTGCCGCTGCTGGGCTGGATCGGCGTTTCGCTGTTTCCGGCGCTGACGATCTTCGACCTGTTCGACCTGCCGGCGCTGGCCAAGCCCAACGAGGAGGCGGCCAAGCGCGTGCTCGACATCCACGGCAAGCTCGCGCTGGCGATCGGCGCGCTCGCGCTGATGCATATCGGCGCGGCGCTGCACCACTACCTGATCCTCAAGGACGGCGTGATGCGGCGCATGCTGCCGTGGCTGAAATAGCGGATTGCTAGATCGGCCGAGCCCAGAGGTCCTGATGCCCGATCATGGCTGACTCGGCCTTGCAGCGCGCCTTGAGCCAATCTGTGATCGTTTTCGGGTCGAGGCGGCCGGTTTCGCCGACGGCTGTGGCGATGCCTTCCGCCAAGGCCTCTTGCAAGGGCCGGCGCTTCGCATCAAGCAGCCAGTTGCTGTCGCCGCTGGAGATGGCGAAGCCCGACTTGCGGAAAGCTTCCGCCATGATTTCGCAGGCATCGGGGCCGGCGGCGGGGCCAAAGCCCTTGTCGCGGTGCTGATGGTCGACGAAGGCGGCATGGATGCCGGGATCGGCCGGATGTTCCGGCAGCCAGGTCTCGCGGCCGTCATGGGTGAGCACGGCGTAGAGCGGCAGATGCTGGCTGGCGAGCGCTGCGACGAAGCGCTCGATCCAGCGCTTCGAGGCGAGGTCGAAGAGGGCGGCGGCTGTGACAAGATCGGGCTGCCAGCCCAGCACCCATTCGAGGTCCTTGTTCAGGTCGACCTTGCGGGTGTCGACCGTGAGCGTCTTGCCGTCCTTGGCGAGCACGAGTTCCTCGCCCTGCTCGCGCGCCTCGTCGGCCCACTCGGTGAGGCGCTCGCGGGCGAAGGCGAGGAGATCGGCATCGTGGTCGACCAGCGTCCAGTGCTGGCGGTCGGGAAGGGCGGTGTAGCTGGCGCGCAGGTTGGAGCCGGCGCCGCAGCCGAGATCGAGGACGGAGAGCGAGGCCTTGTCGGCGAAATAGCTGCCGACCGCCGCGAGAACCTGCGGATTGCGCGCGGCGTGATCTGCGGGCTCGCGCAAGGCGAGCCATTCCGGAGAGAAACCAGCCATTACCCCACCTTTCGGCCGTCGCCGCGCCCGCAGGCCTGCGCCACGATGCGCGCGGTCTCGCTCCAACGCGTCAAATCGCTGGCTGCGGCCCACGCGGCATCGGCACGCTGCCGACGCTCTGCCGGCGCATCAATCAGTCTTGCGAGGGCCTTGGCAAGTGCCGCAGCGTCGCCGGCCGGGACCTTGAGTGCTGCGGCATCAGGCAGGGCCTCGGCGCCGGCACCGCTCAGCGTGGTGACGATCGGCAGGCCGCGCGCCAGGGCCTCGGTCAGCACCATGCCGTAACCCTCATAGAGCGATGACATCACGAAAAGATCCGCTTCGTCATAGAGTTGCGCGAGCCTGTCGGCCCCGATACCTCCGGTCAGCAAGATCCGTTCCGCCAGTCCGGCGCGCGCGATGCCGTCGCGGAGTTCCGTTGCCGTCGCGGGGGCGTGATCGGGCGTGCCGGCGATGGTCAGGGTCCAGGGGCGGTCCGCGATGGCCGTCAGCGCCGCGATGAGGCCGTTGTAACCCTTGCGCGGGATCAGCGAGCCGACGGCGAGGATGTGCAGCGCCTCGCCGCGGCCGGAGCCCTTCGCGCGCGGTGCCGGGTCCGTGCCGGGGATCGCGACCGCGATCTTGCCGGCGGGGACGTCGAATTCCGCGGCCAGGGTCAGCTTCGTCGCGGGGCTGGAGGTCGCGACGGCGCGTGCATGACGCAGCGCCAGCGTTTCGCTGTGACGCAGCGCCTCGGCTACTGCCGGACTGTGTCCGGTCTCCAGTGCCAATGGATGGTGAACCAGTGCGACAAGCCGGTTCGCAAATCGGGCGGCAAGCTTCTCCGGGAAGGCGCCATAGGCGAGGCCGTCGATGAGCAGGATGTCGTCGGGTGCGGCCGCTGCGAGCAATTGCTCGGTCACCGCGAGGTCGGCCTCAGTCGGAAACGGAAACGAGCCGGGCAGCGCGAGATGGCGGGCCTTGATGCCCGCCTCGCGCCATTCGCTAAGGAGGCGCCGGTCGTAGCCGTAGCCGCCTGTGGGCGCATCGATGTCGCCGGGGATGGCGAAGACGATGCCGCTCACGCGAGCGTGCCCTCGTAGCTGGCGCGGGCGAGGTCGGTCTCGTGCAGGGTGACGCGAATCCTGTCCAGCCCTGCGCCGTCGGCGCCGAGCGCGCCCGATTTCGCGGCTTGAGCCATGGCGTCGAAGATGTGCTTGCAGAGGAATTCGGTGGTGGTCAGCACGCCCGCGAATTGCGGGAGGGCGTCGAGGTTCTGGTACTTCAGTGGCTTCAGCGTCTCGGCGAGGGTGTCGAGCGCGGCGCCGATATCGACGACGACGTTCTGCTTGTTCAGCGTCTCCCGGAAGAAGGCGACATCGACCACGAAGGTGGCGCCGTGCATGTTCTGCGCCGGACCGAAGAAGGGATCGGGCAGGGAATGGCCGATCATGATGCGGTCGCGGACTTCGACGGAAAACATGCGATCTCCCGGAGATGGGTTGGTTATGCGGCCCGGTCAGGGCTGCGTTTCATAGCAAATCGCGGCGGTCAGGCCAGCGGCGCCCGGTGCGAGCAGGCCGGGCAGGCGCTGCGGCAATTCGCGGAAGGCGATCTCGTCGGTGATCAGCGCGTCGAGCCTGTCGTCGGCGAGCAAGGCCATGGCGGCCTTCGAACGGCGGGCATAATCCCAGCGGGGGCGGCGTGAAGCCGAGACCAGGCCGACTTGCGAGGAGACGAGTTGAAGCCGGCGGGCATGGAAGGCGCCGCCAAGTGGCGCAGGCACGGCGCCATCGCCGTACCAGCTGAGCTCTACGATCCGCGCCTCGGTGCCCGCGGCCGCGATAGCGGTTTCGAGACCCGCCGCCGTAGCGCTGGCGTGGAAGACGAGATCGGCATCGCGCGGCGCGGCGTCGGGAAGGGCAAAATGGAAGCCCAACTCGGCGGTGAGCGCAGCCCGGCCAGGCTCGACATCGACGAGCGTGACCTCGGCTCCCGGCAACCGGGCCGCCAGCCAGGCGACGAGCAGGCCCAGCACGCCGCCGCCCACGATCACGATCCTGTCAGCGGGGCCGGAGCCGGCATCCCAATGGGCGTTGAGAGCGGTCTCCATATTGGCGGCGAGGATGGCGCGGCGGGCCGGCACCCTATCGGGCACGAGGACGAGGCTGTCGCGCGGGGCGACGAAGCGGTCCTGGTGCGGATGCAGGCAGAACGCGACGCGGCCGAGCATGTCCGGCGGGCCGGCATCGACGCGGCCGACGGCGCAATAGCCGTATTTGACGGGGAACGGGAAGTCGCCTTCCTGAAAGGGCGCGCGCATGCGCTCGTGCTCGGAACAGGGGACGCGGCCCTCGCAGACCAGCCGCTCGGTGCCGCGGCTGACGCCGCTCCAGAGTGTCGTCAGCAGGCAGTCCTCCGGCCCAAGCGCGGGCAGGGTGACCTCGTTCAGGTTGCATTCACGGGAGGCTGTATACCAAAGCGCAAGAGCCTTGGTCCTTGCGTCAATCGGTGTTGCAGGCTTTAGCTCCCGCGCCATTCGCGTCCGATCCCGTCCGTCCGAGCCTGTCTGCCTACCATGACAGAGACCGCCATGAACCAGCGTTCCGCTCCGACCACGTTCCGGCGGGCGGCGCAAGAGGCCGGGCCGAACGGTCTGACCCCGGCCGGGCTGCAGGCGGAAACGGCGCTGCGCCGCCGGCGGTTCCTCGTCCTTGTCCTGAATCTCGTCACGCTGGCCCTGCTGCTCGCCGGGCTTGCTCGCGTGCTCGCGGCAGGCGGCTGGAGCGTCGCGGATGTCGCGATCTTCGTCGCCTTCCTGTTCGGCGCGCCTTGGACCGTGCTCGGTTTCTGGAATGCCGCGATCGGGCTCTGGCTTTTGCACGGCAAGGCGGACGGGCTTGCCGATGTCGCGCCGTTTGCTGCGGCCAGCGAAGAGGCGATGCCGCTCACCCTGCGCACCGCCGTCCTGATGACGCTACGCAACGAGGATCCGGCGCGTGCCTTCCGCCGCCTCAAGGTCGTCAAGGACAGCCTCGATGCGACCGGCGAAGGCGCCTGGTTCGATTATTTCGTGCTGTCGGACACCAACGATCCGACGGTTGCCGAAGCCGAGGAAAGGCTAGCCGAGGCCTGGGCACGCGAACTCGGCGACACGACGCGATTGACCTATCGCCGTCGCAGCGACAATGCCGGGTTCAAGGCCGGCAATCTCCGCGATTTCTGCGAGCGCTGGGGCGAGCGCTACGAATTGATGCTGCCGCTCGATGCCGACAGCGTCATGGCGGGCGAGACGATCCTCGGGATGGCCCGAATGATGCAAGCCCATCCGAAGCTCGGAATCCTGCAGAGTCTCGTGGTCGGCATGCCCAGCCGTTCGGCCTTCGCACGCATCTTCCAGTTCGGCATGCGCCACGGCATGCGCCCCTACACCATGGGCTCGGCCTGGTGGGGCGGCGATTGCGGGCCGTTCTGGGGCCATAACGCGCTGGTTCGGATCGCGCCGTTCCGCGATCATTGCCATCTGCCGGTGCTGCCGGGTGGCCCGCCCCTGGGTGGCGCGGTGATGAGCCATGATCAGGTCGAGGCGACCCTGATGCGCCGCGCCGGCTACGAGGTACGCGTGCTGCCGGTCGAGGGCGGAAGCTGGGAAGAGAACCCGCCGACCATGCTGGAATTCGCCACGCGCGACCTGCGCTGGTGCCTCGGCAATCTGCAATATCTCAAGCTGCTCGACATTCCCGGCCTCAAGCCGATGAGCCGCTTCCAGCTGGTCTGGGCAATCCTGATGTTTCTCGGCCTGCCGGCCTGGACGCTGATGATCGCGCTCTTGCCGCTGAAGGTGTTCGAGGATCGCGGGATCGCCGATTACCCGGTGGTGCTGGCCGCCGGGCTCTATCTTCTGTTCCTCGCGATGTATCTCTCGCCGAAGCTTGCCGGCTTTGCCGATATCCTGCTGACGCGGGGCGGCGTCGCGCGCTATGGCGGCAAGGCGCGGTTCCTGGTCTCGGCCGCGATCGAACTCGTCTTCGCCTTCCTGCAAGGAGCGGTGTCGAGCTTCCGGACGACGCTGTTCATGATCGGGCTCGCCTTCGGGCGGGCGAAGATCGGCTGGAACGGGCAGGCGCGCGATGCCCATGCCCTGTCCTTCTCAACGGCCTTCGCCGGCCTGTGGCCGCATCTGCTGTTCGGCGCCTATCTTTTCGTCACGCTGGGCATCATGGCGCCGGCGGTGCTGGTCTGGTCGCTGCCGCTGACCGCGGGCTATGTGCTGGCGATCCCCTTCGCGATGCTGACGGCCGCGCCGGCTTGCGGTGCCTGGCTGGCGCGGCGCGGGCTCTGCGGCATCCCCGAGGATTTCGACCTGCCGCCGGTGCTTGCCGCGATCCGCGACA
Source organism: Allobosea sp. GW821-FHT09G06 (assembly GCF_059416005.1). Classification (NCBI taxonomy): domain Bacteria; kingdom Pseudomonadati; phylum Pseudomonadota; class Alphaproteobacteria; order Hyphomicrobiales; family Alloboseaceae; genus Allobosea; species Allobosea sp. GW821-FHT09G06. The sequence continues at coordinate 1,319,903 of NZ_JBWKOI010000001.1, forward strand.
GGGAGGCGGCATGAACGCCGTCACCTATCCCAAGGGCACGGTGAAGGCGCTGTCGCGCTCGCTGCGCATCTATCACGGTGACAAGGAGCGTAACGCGGCGATGGACCGGCTCTACGGAGCGTTCCTGAAGCCGGGCGATCTCGCTTTCGATATCGGCGCCCATGTCGGCGACCGCATCTCCTCCTTCCGCAGGCTTGGCGCGCGTGTCGTCGCGCTGGAGCCGCAGCCTGGCCCTGCCCGCGTCATCCGCCTGATCCACCGGCGCGATCCGCTGGTGACGCTGGTGGAGGCCGCCTGCGGCGACCATGAGGGCTCGATCGCGCTCCGGATCAACAGCGACAACCCCACCGTTTCGACCGCCTCGGCTGCCTTCATCGGTGCCGCTGCGGGGGCCGGAGGCTGGGAGGGGCAGGTCTGGGATCATGAGATCACCGTGCCCTGCACGACGCTCGACCGGTTGATCCAGCGCTACGGCCTGCCGAAGCTGCTCAAGATCGATGTCGAGGGTTTCGAGGCGCATGTGCTGGCCGGGCTGACCAAGGCGGTGCCGGTGATCTCCTTCGAGTTCACGACGATCCAGCGCGATGTCGCCGAGGCCTGCCTCGTCCTGCTGGAGACGCTCGGACCCTATCGCTTCAATGTCGCGATCGGAGAGAGCCAGGTGCTCGAGCTCGCGGAGCCGGCGAGTGCCGAGGCGATGGGCGATCACCTGCGCAGCCTGCCGCATGAGGCCAATTCCGGCGATGTCTACGCCATCCTGGCGGGCTGAACCGCGGCTTCAGAAGCTGCTGCCGCCGAGCCAGGCCAGGATCGCGGCGACCAGCAGGCTGAACCAGCCGGGGTGGCGCCCGCGCGTCGCGAACAGCACCAGCGCCGAACCTGCCAGCGACGCCGCGATCGCGACCTTCAACAGCCATGCGTTCGGCAGAGGCGTGGCCGGCGCCTGTGCCATCGCGATCAGGATCGCGGCGAGCGCCCAGCCGAGGATGCTGACGAGGTGCCAGCTCGCCCAGAGGATTCTGACATGGCGTTCCCGAAGCAGCGGGCCGCCTTCGGTCGGAACGATGCCGCCCCTGCGCAGTTGCCGGAAGATCAGGATCTCGCCGACGACCGAATGGACCAGCGCCGTCAACGCCATCACCACCCCGGCGCCCAAAAGCAGCGGCTGCATCGATCGCTCCGTCGGTTGCGGAGATGGGAACTTCTGCGTCTTTGGTTCGTAGCAGTGCTGCGCCGACTGCCGGAAGCTGGCTCGTTGTCGCGGCATGCCATGCTCTTGCCCCAGTCTGGTCAGCCACGGTTCATCCAGGCGCGCTCAAGCTGTTTCCGAAACCTTACCAAGGACTATCATGACCAGCCTGCTTCGCCCTCTCGCGGTTTCGCTCGCTCTCCTTGCCTCGCTGACGGTCGCGCGGGCAGCAGGCGAGGTGGCCGTCGAGGTGAAGAACGAATCCGAACCGGTGCTCTGCGCCGAGAAGGACAACGTCACGATCAAGGCGGTCTCGCCCGAAGTCCGGCGCTTCCAGATCGAGGCGGCGCATCCGGCCTATGTCGCCGGCCTCGTGCGCGACAACTGGGATGCCGACTGGACGAATTGCGACATGAAGGGCGATCCGTCCTTCGCGCCGCCGACGCCGCCGCGCCGCGTCACCTTCTACGAATCGATCGATTACTGGCTGGTCGGCTACACCTTCCCGAGCTTCTGGCGCCCGGCCGAGGCGACCTTCCGCGTCGGCGACCGCGTCGAGAAGGGCCTGCATCTTGTCCAGCTCTGGAAGCTCGGCAAGGACAAGTCCCACGAGGTGCTCGTCGTCTACCCGCAGGACGGCAACTGGCGCGCCCGGCCGCTGCCGCCGGAGCATCTCGGCTTCTCCTCCTATGGTTCCTCCTTCCTGTTCGGGCCGATCGAGCAGGAAGGACGCCCGGTCGTGAACATCAAGGAGATCGAGTTCGATCCGAAGACGCTGACCTTCAAACTGAACTTCAAGGACGGCTCGTCCGGCAGCCTCAAGCTCGACAGCGTCGACGAGAACCGGATGGTGCTCGATGCCGTGCTCGACAAGCCGGTGACCGGCGGCAAGGGCTTCCTGGCGCTGCGCTCGATGTATGTCACCGAGTTCAACAACGACGTCGCGCGTATCGCGCTGCGCGAGCCCGGCGCCAAGGGTTGGCGCGAGGAGGCGCTGATGTCCTATCCCGGCGGCAAGGCGACCGATATCTGGATGGGGCGTACGACGCATTCGCGCCACAACACGTCTTCGCCCGACATGGTGTTCCGCCGCTTCTCGACCGATCCCAACCCGCCGTCGAAGCCGGAGAAGAAGTGAGGCTCGGCCGGCCGCAGCGGAACGCATTGCCTTTCTGTCGCGTTTGGCCATGACGCGGCGGGCGCATCGGTTTAGCCTGCGGCGACCGATACCGCCCAGCCTGCAGAGAGACCCATGCCGCGTTTTGCCGCCAACCTGTCGATGATGTTCACCGAATGGGAATTCCTCGATCGCTTCAAGGCGGCCGCCGAGGCGGGGTTCGAGGCGGTGGAGTTCCTCTTTCCCTATGAGCATACGCCCGAACAGGTCGGGCTCGCTCTGGCGGGCGGCAATCTGACGCAGGCGCTCTACAATCTGCCGCCCGGCGATTTCGCCAAGGGCGAGCGCGGTATCGCCTCGCTGGCGGGCCGCGAGGACGAATTCAGGGCCTCGGTCGACACCGCGCTGTCCTATGTGCACGAGACCGGCGTCAAGCGCCTGCACATGATGGCGGGGCTCGCCGACCCGAACGATCCCGTCGCGCAGAAGACCTATCGGGCCTCGCTCGCCTATGCCGCCGACAAGCTTGGCGAGCAGGGCATCGACCTCCTGCTGGAGCCAATCAACGGCAAGGACATGCCGGGCTATTTCCTCAACGATTTCGATCAGGCGGCGGCTTATGTTCGCGAATCCGGCCGGCCGAATGTCCGGCTGCAATTCGACATGTATCATTGCGAATTGATCCATGGCGACGTCTCGGCACGACTGAAGGCGCTCTATCCGCTCGTCGGCCATGTCCAGATCGCCCGCGCCAACGGCCGGCATGAGCCCGATGCCTCGGGGCCGGACTATCCGACGCTGTTCAACGAGCTCGACGGCCTCGGCTATGACGGCTTCGTCGGCTGCGAGTACCGTCCGGAGGCCAGCACCCTTGAAGGCCTCGGCTGGTTCGCGCCGTGGCGGAAGCCGCTCTGATGCGCCCGCCCTCGATCTCCTATCCGGTGCTGGTCGCCGATATCGGCGGCACCAATTGCCGCCTGTCGCTGGTAAGCGATGCCGACTGCGCGCATCGGCCGCTGGCACGGATCGGGACCGGGAGCCATCCGACGGCTGAAGCCGCCTTTGCATCCGTGCTCGCCGAGCTGCCGGAGAAGCCCCGATCCGCCGTGCTCGCGGTGGCCGGCCCGCTCGATGGCCGGCAGGCGCAGTTGACCAATGCGGTCTGGCATCTCGATGGGCCGCGGATCGCGGGTGCGCTCGGCCTCACCCAGGGATTGATGGTCAATGATTTCGAAGCGCTTTCGGCCTCGCTCGCCGTGCTGAAGCCGGGTGATCTCTCGACATTGGTCGAGGGCGATCCCGAGCCTGAAGGCGTCAAGCTGGTGCTGGGGCCGGGGACCGGCTTCGGCGCGGCGGCCCTGCTGATGCGGGGGGAGCGCGGCATGCTGATCCCCACCGAATCCGGCCATATCGGCATCGGCCCGGAGGACCAGACCGAGCAGAAGATCTGGCCGGCGTTGAGCGAGGGGATTCCACGCCTCACCGTCGAGCATCTCCTGAGCGGCGACGGGCTGGTGCGCCTGCACAAGGCCGTGGCCCGGACCTCCGGCATGCTGGAGGCGGAGGTCAGCGCTGCCGATGTCTCCCGTCTCGCCCATGACGGCGATCCGGCGGCGCTGATGGCCGTCGTCTGCTTCTGGCGCCTGCTGGGGCGCGTTGCCGGCGATCTCGCGCTCGTCTTCAAGGCGACGGGCGGCGTCTACATCGCAGGCGGCATCGCGCCGCATCTGCTGCCGCTCGCGGACAAGACGGCGATTCGCACGGCCTTCGCCGGCAAGCCGCCGATGGAGGAACTGGCGGAGCGTTTCGCGCTGCATGTCATCACCGCGACGGACGCGGCCGAGCAGGGGCTGGCTGCGATCGCCGCCAATCTGCATCGCTTCGGGCTCGACGATCCCAAGCGGCTGTGGTTTGGCTGAGCGGCCTTCTCACCACGTCGCATAGGTCCGCGTGCAGCCCATCCATTCGATCCAGGTCCTGCGCGCGCTCGCGGCCTTCATGGTCGCGATCCACCATGTCCAGCCGGATGCGGCCGTCGTCGCCGCCCGCGCGGGCCTGGGCTTCACGCGCAGCGATCTCCTGCCCTGGATGGCCGGCGTCGACATCTTCTTCGTCGTATCCGGCTTCATCATGGTCCATGCCTCGCAGGACCTGTTCGGCCGGGACGGCGCCTCCAGCTTGTTCCTGAAGCGGCGGCTGGCGCGGATCGTGCCGCTCTACTGGGCGATGACGACACTGTTCCTGCTGGTCGGGTTCGCGGTCCCGGCCGTGCTCAATTCGGGCGTGCCAAACCTCCAGCAGGTTCTCGGCTCATACCTGTTCTGGCCGGTGATCTCGACCCAAGGCTTCATCCAGCCGGTCTATTCGCTGGGTTGGACGCTCAATTACGAGATGCTGTTCTACGCCCTGTTCGCCGCCGGGCTGATGCTGCCGCGGCGCTGGACCTTGCCGGCGATCACGCTCGTGCTGGCGCTGCTGGTCGCGGTCGAGAGTCTGAAGGGGCCGCTCTCGCTGCCCTTCGGTTTCTGGGGCCAGCCGATCGTGCTCGAATTCGCGGCGGGGATGGGGATTGCCATCCTCCGGCAAAAGGGCTTGCGATTGCATGGGGCGATGCGGATCGCCGTCGCGTTGGCCGGTGCCGCGCTATTGATCGCCGCTGCCCATTTGCCGGGCACGGATGGGCCGTGGAGCAGCGTGTTGTGGCGGGGAGGGGCGGCTGTGCTCCTGATGCTCGCTGCCGGCTGCGGCCGCGAGGGCATCATGCCGCTTCCGCCTGTGAAGGCTCTGGCCGCGGTGGGGGACGCTTCCTATGCGCTCTATCTCGTCCATCCCTTTGTGATCCGCGGGATGCGCGAGATCGTGCTGCGGCTCGGATTGTATTCGCCGGCGCTCTATATCGCGCTGGCGCTGGCCGGTTCCGTGATCGCGGCGCTGCTGCTCTACCGCTTCTTCGAGAAGCCGGCGACACGCCTGGCCCGGCGCTGGCTCGGCAGCTAGGCGGCTCAGCTCAGCTTCATGCCCTTGAGCGATTGACCGACCACGCCGCCATCCTTGCGGCGCTGGGCCCGCTTCGACTTGATCGTCTCGACATGCTCCGGCTGCGGGAAATAGCCGCGCTCCATGATCTCGAGCGCATATTCCTCATAGGTCAGGCCCAGCGCCGAGGCCTTCTCCTCGCGCCGGAGCGCGATCTCGCGGGGCTTCTTCCAGGCCTTGCGATGGGCGAAGCGCCAGTCGAAATAGCGGCCGATCTGGCCGGAACCCGTGGCAGCGCGGCGCTTGCGCTCCTTCAGCGGCGGGCCGCCATTATGACCGATTCCGATCGGGCGTTCGCTGGGCATCGCTCTTGGACTCATCAGGGCTCGATCCCGATCACGATAAGGGGCGGGAGGGGGCTGGCAAGGGCTGTGCCATCGCACGCGACCGCATTGGCTTTGAGCTACACGCTTGTCATTCCGGGGCACGCCAAGGGCGTGAACCCGGAACCCACGACTGGGTGAAACATAATTCGTCTCGTTGCCGCCGGCTCACCCAGTCGTGGGTTCCGGGTTCTTCGCTGCGCGAAGCCCCGGAATGACAAAGGTGGTTCCCTGTGGGCGTGACAGCGGAGCGGTGGCGGTCTATCCCGCAGGCCGAACACAGGACGGATCATGGCCCCCTTGCTGCATCTGCGCGACGTCGCGCTCACCTTCGGCGGACAGCCCTTGCTCGAAGCCGCCGAGATCGCGGTCTCGGCGGGGGAACGCGTCTGCCTCGTCGGCCGCAACGGCTCGGGCAAGTCGACGCTGCTCAAGATCGCGGCGGGGCTCGTCGAGCCGGACCATGCCGAGCGCTTCGTGCAGCCGGGCTCGACCATCCGCTACCTGCCGCAGGAGCCGGATTTCACCGGCTACAAGACGTCGCTCGCCTATGTCGAGGCTGGTCTGGGGCCGGGTGACGACGCCTATCGCGCGCAATATCTCATCACGGAACTCGGCCTGACCGGTGAAGAAGATCCCGCCACGATGTCCGGCGGCGAATCGCGCCGTACGGCGCTGGCGCGGGTGTTGGCGCCGGAGCCGGATATCCTGCTGCTGGACGAGCCGACCAACCATCTCGACCTGCCCGTCATCGAATGGCTGGAGCAGGAATTGAAGTCGCTGCGCTCGGCCATGGTGCTGATCAGCCACGACCGGCGCTTCCTGACCTCGCTCTCGCGCGCAACGATCTGGCTCGACCGCGGGGTAACCCGGCGAGCCGAGAGAGGCTTCGGCGAGTTCGAGGCCTGGCGCGACGAGGTCCTGGCGCAGGAGGAGCTTGATCGCCACAAGCTCGACCGCAAGATCGCCCGCGAGGAGGACTGGCTGCGCTATGGCGTCAGCGCCCGGCGCACCCGCAACCAGCGCCGGCTCGGCGAGCTGCATGCCTTGCGCGACCAGCGCCGCACGGCCCGCGCGGCGCAGGGCAATGTCCGGCTGGAGGCGAGCGAGGCGCAGGCCTCCGGCAAGCTCGTCATCGAGGCGATCGATGTCGCCAAGGCCTATGGCGACAACACCATCGCCAAGAACCTGTCGCTGCGCGTCGCGCGCGGCGACCGGATCGGCATCGTCGGGCCGAACGGCGCCGGCAAGACCACGCTGATCAACCTGCTGACCGGGGCACTCAAGCCCGATTCCGGCAAGGTGAAACTCGGCACGGCGCTGGAAATGGTGACGCTCGACCAGCGTCGCGAAAGCCTCGATCCGGAAACGCCGCTCGGCGACGTCCTGACCGGCGGCGGCTCGGACCAGGTCATGGTCGGCGGCCAGCCGCGCCATGTGATCTCCTATATGAAGGACTTCCTGTTCCAGCCGATCCAGCGTGGCACGCCGGTCGGCGCTCTCTCGGGCGGCGAGCGCGGGCGGCTGATGCTGGCGCGGGCGCTGGCCAAGCCCTCGAACCTGCTGGTGCTGGACGAGCCGACCAACGATCTCGACCTCGAGACGCTCGACCTGCTGCAGGAGCTGCTCGCGGATTATCAGGGCACGGTGCTGCTGGTCAGCCATGATCGCGACTTCATCGACCGCGTCGTCTCCTCCGTGCTGATCTCGGATGGCGATGGCGTTTGGACGGAGTTCGCCGGCGGCTATTCCGACATGCTGGCGCAGCGCGGCCGCGGTGTCGGGGCGAAGGCACGGCCTGTCGAGAAGGCGGCGCCCGCTGCGCCCAAGGCTGCAGCGTCGGTGCCGGCCGCATCCGCCTCCAAGCGCAAGCTCTCCTTCAACGAGAAGCATGCGCTGGAGACGCTGCCGAAGAAGATCGACGCCTTGCAGGCCGAGGCCGCGAAGCTCAACACGGCGGTCGCCGGCGATCTCTACACGCGCGATCCGAAGCTCTTCGCCAAGGCGACGGCGCGGCTGGAGGAGGTCGCGCGCGAGATCGGCGAGGCCGAGGAGCGCTGGCTGGAGCTGGAGATGCTGCGCGAGGAGATCGGGGCCTAAGGTCCCGCCATTCGATTTCCGTATCGGCCTGCGCACGAAAGCGCATTTACCGGGGCGCTCAATCGTTTCAAACATCGCGCAATCGCAGAGCACGAGGAGCGACCATGAGACTGAAGGGCAAGACCGCGCTGGTGACCGGCGCAGCGCAAGGGTTCGGCTTCGGCATCGCCGAGACCTTCGTGCGCGAGGGCGCGCGCGTCGCGGTGCTGGACATCAATGGCGACAAGGCCAAGGAAGCCGCCAAGGCGATCGGCCGCAAGGCTTTCGCCGTGACCTGCGATGTCGGCAAGGCCAAGAGCGTCGACAAGGCGGTCGAGAAGATCCTGGCCAAGGTCGGGCGGCTCGACATCGTCGTGAACAATGCCGGCACCACCCATCGCAACAAGCCGATGACCGAGGTGACCGAGGAGGAGTTCGACCGGATCTTCGCGGTGAACGTGAAATCGATCTATCTGATGGCGCGCGCGACAGTGCCGCATTTCCGGCAGCATGGCGGCGGCGTGATCCTGAACATCGGCTCGACGGCCGGTGTGCGCCCGCGTCCGGGCTTGACCTGGTACAACGGCTCGAAGGGCGCGGCGAACCTGATTTCGCAGTCGATGGCGGTCGAGCTCGCGCCGGACAAGATCCGCGTCAACGCGATCGCGCCGGTCGCGGGCGAGACGCCGCTGCTCGCCACTTTCATGGGCGAGGACACGCCGGAGCGCCGCGCGCAGTTCACGGCCTCGATCCCGTGGGGCCGCTTCTCGACGCCGCAGGATATCGCCAATGCGGCGCTCTTCCTGTGCTCGGACGAGGCCGACATGGTGACGGGTTCGGTGCTGGCCGTCGACGGCGGCCGCTGCGTCTGATCGCAGACGGATTACTTGACGCCGCGCCGGCCGAACTGGGTTCGCTGGGGCGGCGGCGGGGGCCGCCGGACCGATCCGAGGAAGCCTTGCGGCCGGGGCGGCACTGGGGCCGCCGGAATCGGCTTGGTGCCGGCGATCGCCTGTTCCATGGCGAGCGAGAGATGGGAGGGGGCGGCGGCCGTGTCGTCCTCGCTGGCGCGGCTGAAGCCTGAGGAAAACGTGCTGCTCGCGGCTGTGGCGCCTGGAGCGGAGGCTGCGAACAGCAGGTAGAGCCACATGCCGATCAGGATGAAGGCGAGAATCCCGGCATATGTCGTGCTGTTGAACGGGCTGTCATTCGTCCGCACGATCAGCGCCTGGGTCTGCAGGACGAGCGCCGTGCAGATGCCGATGGCATAGAGGCCGGGGAAGATATCGCCGCCGCCGGCATCGCGATTGCGGCGGATGGCGTAGCCGATGCGCTTGAAGCCGAAGAAGGCGCTGACCAGGAAGGTGGTCGCCGCAAGCCGGTGTCGCCCTTCTCCGGGAGGGCCGAGGAACGCCTCGTATTGCAGGGCGACGCAGAGGATGAGCAGGACGGCTTCGGTGATGCCGACCAGGCAGGATCTGACGAAGAACTGGCTTCTGCCGAGCGTCCCAGCGAACATGGCGCATTCCTTCCGCAAGGGAATCCTAGGCGCAGCCCGTGAAAGACCGGTAAACGGCGCTTCGGAAACCACGCGGCATCGCGTCAGACGGGTTTTGTGTGCAGCGCGATCTCCTGGCGGAGGATGACGGTGCCGTCCGGCTCGAAGCCGCGCTGCTCCAGCGTGATCCGCGGCTGGGCCGCGTCGCCCTCGATGCGGAACAGGTGCCAGGTGCCGAGCTCGCCATGGCCGCGCGGGCCGATCGAGGCCGAGGGCACGCCGACGATCGGTACGTCGCGACGCAGGCCCGGCCGCCAGGCCAGCGAGAAGCTATGATTATGGCCGTGCAGCACGAGATCGGCGCCCTTGCGCTTCAGCATGGCCTCGAAAGCGGCGGCATCGACCAGCTCGCGGCCGCGCTTGGCGCCGCCGGTATAGGGCGGGTGATGGATCAGCACGACGCGGATCAAGCCTTCGTCGCGGGCGCGGTCCAGCAGCCCCTCGGTCCGGGCGATCTGCTCGCTGCCGACGCGGCCTGTGGCCATCAGCGGCAAGGTGGGCACGCCGCTATTGACGCCGATCAGCGCGACGGGCCCGCGGCGGCGATACCAGGGGTAACCGGCCTTGCCCTCGTCATCGACGATCCAGGGGGCGAGCAGCCCTGCCAGCGGCTTCAATGACGAGCGCGCATAGGCATCGTGATTGCCCGGCACGAAGCTGACCTTCTCGCGCGGGCCGAGCTCGTCGAGGAAGGCGATGGCGGTCTTGAATTCGTCGGGCAGGCCGATATGCGCGACATCGCCGGTACAGGCGACATGGTCGGGCGCATGCGCGTGGATATCGGCGATGATGCGCGCCAGGATATCCATGTCATGGGCGTGCCTGCGCTTGCGACGCCAGTTGACGTAACCGGTCGCGCGCTTGCCAAAGAGCTGATGCAGCGAAAACCCGGCGAGCGGGCCAAGATGCGGGTCGGACAGATGCGCGAGCTTGAACACGCTCTAGCGCTTGCCCCCGCAGGAGGCCGTCAGTCAAGCGCGCCGATGGCGCGCCTGGACTGCGGAAGGGTCCGAAGACCTTAGTTGGCGGCGCCGGTCAGTTCCGACACGATGCGGGAATCGGTCATGGTGACGGCGGGCTTCCAGACATAGGCCGGCTTGGCCTTGAAGCGAGCGATGATGAAAGAGAGCAGCATGGTCCTGGTGTCCTGTGGTTGGGCAGCGATATCTGCCTCATTTGGGGCGCGTTTGTGGCAGAACAACTGATGTACTTGACGGTCCGTCATGCGGTTTTTGCATAGACAATTAACTCGCCCTTGAGACTCGATCGGATGCAATCAGCGACGCCCCCACCAGCCGAGATCGATCTGGAGAAGCCGCGCTCGCTTGGGCAGCGCCTGCTCAGCCGGCTGCTGCATATCTATTTCCGCTTCGCGCGGGGCATGACCTTCGGCGTGCGCGCCGTCGTGCTGAACGAGCGCGGCGAGGTCTGTCTGGTGCGCCATACCTATATTCCCGGCTGGTATCTGCCGGGCGGCGGCGTCGAGGTCGGCGAGACGATGCTGGAGGCGCTGGAGCGGGAGCTGTCGGAGGAGGCCGGCGTCGTCCTCGGTGAGCGCCCCAGTCTGCATGGCCTCTTCCTGAACCGACGCATCTCGCGGCGCGATCATGTCGCGCTCTTCGTCGTCCGCTCGTTTTCGATCGCGCATGCGAAACAGCCCGATCGCGAGATCGCCGAAGCCGGCTTCTTTCCGCTGGACCACCTGCCGGAGGGGACGACGCCGGCCACGCGGCGGCGGCTTGCGGAGGTTGTCTCCGGGCAGCCGCCTGCGACGGATTGGTGAGGCGGCTGGCCCGCGTTCAGTTCGCGCTTTTCGCCAATGTGCCGAAATCGGCGTCGAGCTTGGCAAGCCCCGCCGCTATCTTCCCGCGCTGCTCCTTGACCCAGGTATCTTGCCGGTCGAGGCGCTGCCTGGCCTCCGCCAGCATCCGGTCCATCTCGGCCGGCTGCGGACCGCCCGAGGTCGCGCGGTTCCGGATGATCGCCAGGGGATCGAGCGTCGAGCGGAACTCGGCCTCGCTCATCGGCAGATCGGCTGCGGCGAGCCCCATCTCCGGCGCCGCTTTGCGGTAGATCGCCTGCGCTTGCGCATAGGGAAAATCGGTCGGCTTGATGTTGTTGAGCTTGGCGTAGTCCACGACCTCCGACGCGAAATGGTGGCCGGCGCGGAAGGGCAATTTGTATTTCCGCATCAGCACGTCGGCGAGTTCCTGCGAGGCTGTCCAGTCGCTGTTGAGCTCTTCAAGCGCGCGCTCGGGGTCGATGGCGAGGGCCTTCAGGATGCGGTCGAGGCCTTGCAGCGACTTGGCCGCGCTGTCGACCATGGCGCTGTTGGTCTTGGCGTCCTTGGCGTCGGGCATGCCGGGCGGAATGTTATGGGCCCTGAAGACCGGCCCGATGGCCAGGGAGAGCGCGGTCGAGGCGTCCTCGCGCGTGCCGTTCAGCAGGCCCGGATTGCGCTTCTGCGGCATGGCGCTGGAGACATAGGTGTTGCCGCCGCCCTCACGCAAGATGATCCAGGGCCGCGACTGCGCGTATTGCGTCATCACGTCCTCGATGAAGCCGCCGACATGCAGGGCGATGCCGGTGACGATGCCGCCGACCTCCACGGGCAGGTCGGCAGCCGCGATCTGCGAGGCGTCATAGGCGTTCTCGACGAGGCCGGTGAAGCCGAGATAATCCGCCATGCGCTGGCGATCGAGCGGCCAGCTCGTGCCGTTGAGCACGGTCGTGCCCATCGGCGAGCGATCGACGCGGGCATAAGTCTCGCGGATGCGCTGCGCGTCGCGATCGAGCCCGGCGACGAGGCCGAGCAGGTAATGGCCGTAGCTGTTGGGCTGGGCGGCGACGCCGTTGGTGTAGTTGGGCACGATCGTGTCGCGATGGGCCGCGGCGAGCTCGACCATGGTCCGTGTCGCGCGGTTGAGCTCACCGGCGAGCGTCAGGAGCCGGTCGCGCATGATCGCAGCCCTGTAGGTCGCGTGCATGTCCTGGCTGGAACGGCCGGCATGGATGAGCGTGACCTCGACCCCGGCTTCCTTGATCATCAGCGGCTCGAAGGTGATGACGGTCGAAGGCCGCCTCGCGCCGGGCTGGTTGCCAGCCTCGATAACCTTGGCGATGCCCTGCGCCAGTTTCGGCGCCAGCGCCCGGTCGAGCAGGCCCTGCTCGGCATTGATGACCGTGCTCGCCTTGTTGATCTCGCCGAGCCAGAAGAATTCGTCGCGGACAGTCTCCTTGGGCGGGGCCGGTTGCTGGGCGAACGCGGGCAGGCAGATCGCCGCCAGAAGAAGGGCAGGGGCGAGTGGCTTCAATCCGGGCATCCGCTTCCTCCGCTCCGACAGGCGAGATCGCCTTCGGCTTCCGTGATCTGTTCCCCCGCTGGAGACCGGAGTTGAGACCAATCCGGCAAGGCGAGCAAGTCTCTGTAAGGGATCGACACAAGATCGATGGACGCCGCTCGGATGCTCTGCTAGAGGCGCTTCCATGATGATCCGACTGAGCCTGCGAGACCTGCGACGACCGGCGCGCTGAATGCGCCCTTCCGGTCATGCGCCCGCACACGCCTGCCCTCGCTCAGCCGATCCGCCTCCCGCGCTACACGTCGATCATCATGACATCCCTGCCTCTGACCATCCGCCACGAACTGCCCGTGGACGCCGCCGCGATCGAGCGCCTGCATGAGCGCGCCTTCGGCCCCGGCCGCTTCGCCCGCACCGCCTTCCGGCTGCGCGAGGGCGTGCCGCCCGATCATGCCCTGTCCTTCGCCGCCCATGTCGGCACCTTCCTCGTCGGCTCGGTGAAGGTGACGGCGGTGCTGGCCGGCGGGCACAAGGCGCTGATGCTGGGCCCGCTGACCGTCGACCCCGCCTTCGAGGGCCGGGGTATCGGCGCCGCGCTGATGAACCGCTCGATCGAGGCCGCGCGCGAGACCGGGCACGACCTGATCCTGCTTATCGGGGACGCGCCCTATTATGCTCGCTTCGGCTTCAAGGTGCTGCCGCCAGGCCAGCTCGTGCTGCCGGGCCCGGCCGATCCGGCGCGCTTCCTGGCGCTGGAGCTCGTCGAGGGCGTGCTGAAGCAGCGCAGCGGGGCGGTGACCTCGATGCGCTTCAGCTCTGACGCCTGAGGCGCCTGCCGCTCTCGCCGAGCCAGCCGGCGACGAGCGCGCCGAACAGCACGGCCAGGCCGAGCAATCCGATGAAGAGCGGCGAGATGCGCACGCCGCGCACGATGCCGGAATCGCTGATCCTCAGGCCGATCCAGTCATTGCCGGCGAACTGGCTGCCCGAGCGCACCGGCACGATGCGCGGCAGGTTGACGGCCGAGCCGCTCTCGCGGCCGATGCGGCGCGAGGAGCCGCCGGTCGCCTGCGCCAATTGCTGGAGTGCGCCGGGATCGCTGACCACCTCCATCAGCTCGCGCGGGTTCTCCGGCCCGACGCTGGCAAAGGCGGTGAGATTGTCGGAGGTCAGACGGTAGAGGCCGAGATCGCTGGTCGGGATGCGGGCGGTGAATAGGCCGGGGCGGCCGGGTTCCAGCGTGACGGTACGCGACTGGCCATCGGGGCCGGTGATGGTGATCGGGCCGGGATTGTCGCGCAGCGTCTGGCGCTCGACCTCGACGGTGGCGCCGCGGACGGTCGCGCGCAGCGCCTCCTCCTCAAGCTCCGGCTCCTTCATCAGCCAGTGGCTGAGGCGGCGCAGCAGGTCGAGATAGGGGCCGCCGTCGCGGAAGCCGCGGGCCCAGAGCCAGGCATGGTCGGAGAGGAAAAGCGCGACGCGGCCCTTCTGCTCGCGCGCCAGCATCAAGAGCGGGCGGTCGCCGGGGCCGGTCATGACGGGGGCGCCGCCGGCCCGCGCCTGGGCGCCGACCATGCGCAGCCATTCGCCCCAGCGCGGCGGCGAGACCTCCGAGCCCGGTAGGTCGCGGGTGACGGGGTGGCGCTTGCCGGGCTCGCTGACCGTGGCCCGATAGGCCTCGTCGATGACGCTGCCATCGGGCAGGGCGGGCAGGATCTGGCCGAGCGGCGTGCGCGCCAACGTCTGCGAGCCCGCGTACTCGGGACCGGCCGCGACGAGCAGCGCGCCGCCGTCGCGGACATAGCGCACGATGTTCTCGAAATAGAGCAGCGGCAGGATCGACTGGTTGGCGTAGCGGTCGAAGATGATCAGGTCGAATTCCTTGATCTTGACCTGAAACAGCTCGCGCGTCGGGAAGGCGATCAGCGAGAGCTCGTTGATCGGCGTGCCGTCCTGCTTCTCCGGCGGGCGCAGGATGGTGAAATGCACGAGATCGACATTGGCGTCGGCCTTGAGCAGGTTGCGCCAGGTGCGCTCGCCCGGATGCGGCTCGCCCGAGACCAGCAGAACGCGGAGCTTGTCGCGCACGCCCTCGATGGTGATGACGGCGCGGTTGTTCGCCAGCGTCAGTTCGTTGTCGATCGCTTGAGCCTCGATCTCGACAACGTTCGGTCCGCCCCGGTCGATGCGGACGGGGACCTGAACGGTCTGGCCGGTTGCGACCTCGCGGCGGGCGATGATCTCGCCGTCGCGGCGGATGGTCAGGCCGGCGCGGCCGGGGCCGCCCTTGTCGACGACGCGCAGGCGGATGATCTGGTCCTTGCCGACGATCCCGAAGCGCGGCGAATCGACCAGCACGATGCGCCGGTCGATCTCGGCATTGCGGCCGGTGGTCAGGACATGCAGCGGGGCGCGCAGGCCAAGGGCCTCGGCCGTGGCGGGCGCGTCATGGGCGAGACCGTCGGTGATCGCGATCGCGCCGGCGACGCGCTCGGAGGGCACGTCGGCAAGGCTCGACGACAGGGCCTCGAACAGGCGGGTGCCGTCATTCGTCCCTTGCGCGTCGCGCAGCTCGACGATGCGCGGCTCGACATTGGGGATGCCGCGCAATTGCCGCTCGATCTCCGCGACGGCGGCATCGGTCTGGGCCGCGCGGTCGGCAAGGCGGTTCGAGGCCGAGCGGTCGACCACGACGGAGACGACGTCCTTGACCGGCTCGCGATCCTCGAAGACGAGCGAGGGATCGGCCAGCGCCGCCGTCAGCACGACGAGGGCGAGCGCGCGCAGGATGGCGCTGCGACCAGCGAGCACGATCGCGGCGCCAGCGGCCAAAGCCGCGAGCACGGCGAGGCCGATCAGCAGCGGTAGCGGAACCATCGGGGCGAGGGAGACGCTCCACATGGCTATTGTCCCAACCGCTCGAGCAGGGCCGGAACATGGACCTGATCGGCCTTATAGTTGCCGGTGAGCGCGTACATGACGAGATTGACGCCGGCGCGCAGCGCCATCTCGCGCTGGCGGGGATCGCCGCCGGAGAGCGGCACCAGCCCTTCGCCGCGACGATCGATCGCCCAAGCGGCGGCGAGGTCGTTGGCGGTGATGATGATCGGCGAGACATTATCGCCCGCGCGTGCCGGGCGGCGCCCGTCACTGTCGGCCGGCGGCAGGGTCTCGACCCAGGTCGTGCCGGTGTCGTAACGGCCGACGAGCTCGTCGAGGATGTAGAAGGTCTTGGTCAGGACGTGGTCGCGCGGCAGCGGCTCCAGCTCGGGGATGTCGAGCGTCTGCAGCATGCGCTTGAGCTGGTCGCCCTCGGGCGTGGTGCCCCCGCCGGGCCGGGCGCTCATCGCGTCGCGGGTGTCGAAGATCACGAGCCCGCCGCCTTTCATATAGGCTTCGAGCTTGCGCAGCGTCTCGGCCGAAGGCAACGGCCGGCCGGCGACGATGGGCCAGTACAGCACCGGGAAGAAGGCGAGTTCGTCGCGCTCGACGCTGACGCCGACCGGCTCGCCCGGCTCCAGCGCCGTGCGGGCGCCGAGCACCATGTTGAGGCCGAGGAGCCCGGCCTTCGACATGTTATCGACGGATGTCTCGCCGGTGACGACATAGGCGAGCCGCGTCTGCGCGCCATTGGCAAGCAGGGCGCGCGGGATCGGCGGGCGGGTATCGGCCTGCGCGTTCGGGGCGGGCTGCTGGGCGTGGGCGGTATCGGGCGCCAGCGCAAAGGAGGCGCCGAGCGCGAGCAGGATCGCGGCCGGCGCGGCGACCTTGCGCAGGCGGGCGAAGCTGAGGCGCCCGCCGAGCCAGAGCGTCGCCAGCGTGTCGGCGACGAGCAGGAGTAGCGCGAGGACGAGGAGCAGCGGGCGGATGTCGCGCGCCACCGGCTCGTCGATCGGCAGCACGGCGACGCCGAGGCTGGCGAGGTCGAGCGCTGCGAGCGTGTCGGCCGGCGTCAGCGCATTCACCGCGAGCGAGCCGTCGGTCGGGCCGTAGAGACCGGGGGGGTGGGCGAGCGTCGCGCGGCCGGCATAGTTGCGCGCCACCGGCTGGGCGGTCGCGGGGGCCGAGCGGAACTGGCCGATACCGTCGAGCACGCGGGTCGGCGAGAGGGTCTCGACGCGCGCGTCGTCGGCTTGTGCCTCGACTGCGGCGGGGCCGTTCCCGGCGAGATTGACGATCTTGCGGAGCATGTCGACGAAGAGGCCCGAGAGCGGAAGGTTCGACCAGGTGGTGTCGGCGGTGACATGGACCATGGCGATGAGGCCGTCGCCGCGCCGCTCGCCGGTGACGACCGGCGTGCCGTCCTCCAGCGCCGCCCAGGTCTTGCGCGAGAGGTTGGGCTCCGGCTCGGCCAGGATCTGGCGGCTGACGCGGATGTCGTCGCTGATGGTCAGGCCGAAGAAGGGGCTTTCGCGGGTGAAGGGCGCGAGCTTGCGCGGGCTCTCCCAGGACAGGCCGCCGCCGAGCGTGCGGCCGCCACGGCGCAGGCGCACCGGCGTCAGGTCGTCGGAAGCGGCGGCGAGGCGAGCCCCGGCGAAGCGCAGCAGCACGCCGCCGCGCTCGACGAAGCTCGTGACCTTCTCGGCCGTCTCGCGATCGAGCGCGCCGATATCGGCGAGAACGAGCACAGAGAGATTCTGCGCCAGCAACTCGCCGATCGGATCGGTCGAACCCTGCCGCGGCTCGCGAATCTCGGCGAAGGGCTGGAGGGCGCGGGAGAGGTAATAGGTCGGCGACAGCAGCGGCTGCGCGGTATCGGCGGTCGCGCCGGAGACCAGGCCGATGCGGCGGCGCTTGGCCCGGTCGTCGAGCAGCGCCACGGCACCGGCGCTGCGCTCGCCGACGATCTCCAGCCGCGAGACGGCGTTGCGGACCTCGATCGGCAAGGTCAGGCGGGCGGCGGTTTCGAGATTGTTGCCCTCGAAGATGAAGGGCGCGTTGCCGAGCGGCAGGCCTTTGAGATCAAGCGCGCGGACCTGACCCGTCGCGGCGGCGCTTGGGGTCGGGCGCAGCACCTTGACCGTCAGGGCACCGGCGAGATTCTCGGGCGCGGAGAGCGCGAGCTGCGCGGCCGGGGCGGCATGAACAGCGAGGCGGCGGGCCTCGGCGTCCTGCTTCAAACGCGCGAGGAAGCTGCCATCGTCGGAGACGGCGAGCCCATCGGCAACCCAGACGATCTCGGCCGAGGGAGAGCCTTGCAGGAAGGCCTCGATGCGCTGGAGATGCGCGGAACGATCCGGCGCATGCGGCTGGAGCGGAAGCGCGCGCAACCGGTCGAGCGCGATCCGAGGCTCGGCCAGCGCGATGGCAGCTGGTGCTTCGGCGAGGCCGAGCACGGCGACAGGGCGGCCCTCGCGGGTCGCGGCGGCGATGCGCGATTCGGCCACCGAGACGCGCTCGGCCCAGTCGGTGGCGGCGCCGAAGCCGTTATCGATCAGGAGCAGGACCGGGCCGCGCGAAGGGGCGGCATCCCGCACGGGATTCCAGACCGGGCCGGCGACGGCGAGGATGGCGAGCGCTGCGACCGCCATGCGCAAGGCGAGCAGCCACCAGGGCGTATGGGCCGGGGTTTCGCGCTTGGCGATCAGGTCCGCCATGATCTTGAGCGGCGGGAAATCGATGCGGCGCGGGCGCGGCGGCGTGACGCGCAGGATCAGCCAGAGCGCCGGCAGCAAGGCGAGCGCGGCGAGAGCGAGCGGGGCGGTAAAGCTGAAGGGCAGGGCGCTGAGCATCGGCGTTTCCCCTCAGAAGCCCGAGGCGCTGCGCGAGGCGGCGACGAGGCTCGCGATGCGCAGCACCGCTTCGCTGGCCGGCCGGTCGGTGCGATGCAGCGTCAAGGTCCAGCCGGCCTTGCGGCAGGCTTCCGCGATGGCCTCGCGATGGGCGGCGAGGCGCTGGCGGTACTCATCGCCCCAGGCGCCGGCATCGCCGACGCGCAGGGTGAGCCCGTCCTCCAGGTCGAACAATTCGGCCTGGCCGCTGAAGGGGAAGGTTTCCTCGATCGGATCGGCGATCAGCAGGACATGGCCGCGCGCGCCCGACGAGGCGAGCGTGGCGATCCGCTGGGCGAGCGCCGAGGCGGGCGAGAGCCCATCGGTGATGATGATCGCGTCGGCCAATCGGGGCAGCGGCGCTTCCGGCGGCAGGTCGGAGGAGGCGTTGCGCTCGTCCGCGAGGATCGCCTGCGCCAGCATCTCGACGATGCGGCGCGAGGCCAATGCGCGGGTCAACCCGAGATGGCCGACGCGTTCGCCGCCTTCGACCATCGTCTCGGCCAGCGCAAAACCGGCGACGAGTGCACGATCGAGCTTCGAGGTCATCGCCAGCGACGAGGCGAAGCCCATCGAGGGCGAGCGGTCGATCCAGAGCCAGATCGAATGCGAGGCTTCCCATTCGCGCTCGCGGACGAAGAGATGGCCGTCGCGGGCGGAGCGGCGCCAGTCGATCCGCGAGGCCGATTCGCCGGCGACCAGCGGGCGATATTGCCAGAAAGTCTCGCCCGGCCCGGAGCGGCGCCGGCCATGGATACCGTGGATGCTGGCGGAGACGCGGCGCGCCTCCAGGATCAGGCGCGGTAGGCGCGCGGCAAGGTCGAGAGATTCCGTGAGGACCGGCCGCGACGGCCGCCTTTCGCCAGGACCCAGGACGCGCGTGCGCAACATCGGCCTATCCCAGCCGTTCCACGAGCTTGCCGATCAGGCCCTCGACCGTCTCGCCATCGGCGCGCGCGGCGAAGGTCAGCGCGACGCGGTGCTTCAGCACGGGAATGGCAAGGGCCGCGACATCGTCGACCGAGGGAGCAAGCCGGCCCTCGACGAGGGCGCGGGCACGCACCGCCAGCGTCAGCGACTGGCTCGCGCGGGGGCCCGGACCCCAGGAGAGCTTGTCGGTGACCGAAGCCTCGCCTTCGCCGGGGCGGGCGGAGCGGACGAGATCGAGGATCGCCTCGACCACGGCGTCGCCGACCGGCAGGCGGCGGACGAGGCGCTGGATCGACATCAGCGTCTCGGAGGTCATCGCCGGGGAGGGCTTGTATTCGGCGGCGCCGGTCGTCTCCAGCAGGATACGACGTTCGGCCTCGCGGTCGGGGTAGCCGACATCGATCTCGAGCAGGAAGCGGTCGAGCTGGGCTTCGGGCAGCGGATAGGTGCCCTCCTGTTCGATCGGATTCTGCGTCGCCAGCACGTGGAAGGGGGCGGGCAGGTCATAGCGCTCGCCGGCGACCGTGACATGGTGCTCCTGCATCGCCTGGAGCAGGGCCGACTGGGTGCGCGGCGAGGCGCGGTTGATCTCGTCCGCCATCAGCAACTGGGCGAAGACCGGGCCCTTGATGAAGCGGAAATGACGCTTGCCGTCGCTCGATTCGTCGAGAACCTCGGAGCCGAGGATGTCGGAGGGCATCAGGTCGGGCGTGAACTGGACACGGCGGGCCGCGAGGCCGAGCACGGTGCCCATCGCCTCGACGAGCTTGGTCTTGGCGAGACCGGGAACGCCGACGAGCAAGCCGTGGCCACCGGAGAGCAGCGTCACCAGCGAGAGATCGACGACCTTCTGCTGGCCGAAGATGACCTGGCCGATCTCCTTGCGCGCCGCGCCGATGGCACCGAGCGCGGCTTCGGCCGCCTCGACGATGCCTGTGTCGAGGTCGATCGGCGAAGTGCTCTCGTTTGCCCGGACTTGCGCCGCCATGTCGGTCTCCTTCACTCTGTCGCGGGCCGTTGCGCCGCCATGCGAACCGTCGATGCGTTCGGCCGTTCAGTGTGGACGGGCCATCACGGCGGCTCAAGCGCCGAATGGAATGGTACACATCAACTCGGCTTCACGATTATGTGGAGTTCAAGGCGGAAACGCGATGCAAGCACGATGCCGCAGCAAGTGGGGATTGGCCTTCCGATGACCGGACCGGGCAATGCGATGGAGCGCCTGATGGCCTCGCTCGGCGGCGGCAAGGCGCGCGGCCTGCCGCCAGTGGAGCGCTGGAACCCGCCTTTCTGCGGGGATCTCGACATGCGCATCGCTGCCGACGGCACCTGGTTCTACATGGGTACGCCGATCGGCCGGCCGGCGCTGGTGAAGCTGTTCTCCTCGGTGCTGAAGCGCGAGGGCGACGATTACTTTCTCGTGACCCCGGTCGAGAAGGTCGGGATCACCGTCGACGACGCGCCGTTCCAGGCCGTCGAGATGCAGGTCGATGGCGAGGGCGACGCTCGGACGCTCGCGTTCCGGACGCAGGTCGACGATCTCGTCTGCGTCGGGCCGGACCATGGCTTGCGTTTCGTGCGGGCTGCACAGGACGGGCTGACACCTTATGTCCATGTCCGGCGCGGCCTCTGGGCTCGGCTGACGCGGGCGCTGACCTATGACCTGCTGGCGCTCGGCGAAGTAAAGGATGTCGAAGGCGCGGCCATGTTCGGAGTCGCCTCGGCAGGACGATTCTATCCGGCGGTGCCGGCGAGCGAGATCGAGGGCATCTAGCATTGATGAGATCGGAAACCGCCCTCAACCTGAGCAGCGAGGGTTTTGCGGCGCTGGCGCGTGAGCGGCTGCGGGCCGAGCCGCCCCTACTGGGCGATGTCATCAGCCGGCCGCGCGGCGACCATGAGCATCAGGCGGCATCCGTGCCGATCCCCGATGAGAAGCGCGCTGTCCCGGCTGCCGTGCTGATCGGCATCGTGCCGCGCCCCGAGGGGCCGACCGTGCTGCTGACGCAGCGGGCCGCGGCGCTCCGCAATCATTCGGCGCAGGTCGCGTTTCCTGGCGGGCGGGTCGATGCCATCGACGGCTCGCCGGTCGTCACGGCTTTGCGCGAGACCGAGGAGGAGATCGGCCTGTCGCGCTCGCATATTCGCACGCTCGGCTTCCTCGACGCCTATCTCACCGGCACCGGCTATCGGATCGTGCCGGTGGTGGCGCTGGTCGAACCGCCCTTCTCGCTGACGATCAACCATAATGAGGTCGACGAGGCCTTCGAGACGCCGCTCTCCTTCCTGCTCGATCCCGCCAACCACAAGCGCGAGGGCATCGAATGGAAGGGGCATTTCCGCACCTACTATGCGATGCCGTTCGAGGGTCGCTATATCTGGGGCGCGACCGCCGGCATGATCCGCAATCTCTATGAGCGGCTGGCGGGCTAGAGCATCGGATCGAGAAGTGGAATGCACTTTTCGGACGAATCCGATGCGGCGATGTAAACTTGTGTCTGCGCGGACGACGCGCCCGGGAATAACGAAGCGATGCTGCGCGCGATCATCGAAGAGGTTCTGCTCTTCGTCCTGCCCTTCTGCATCTTCGCAGGCTATCTCGTCATCAAGCGGCGCAACCCCTTCGATGTCGAGCACTGGAGCCCGCATGTCTTCCGCCTGGCGGTCGTGGGCTTCCTGCTGGCCATCGCCGTGCTGGTCTATGGCGGCTTGATCGCGCCACGGAGCAAGGGCGCCTACGAGCCGCCGCATATGGAGAATGGGGTGCTGGTGCCCGGCCGCTTCAAATGAGCGGGCACCGTGCCGGCGAGATCGCGCGCTTCCTGGCCCACCCGGTTCTTGCGCGGCTGCTGTCGGCGCTCGACGGTGACGGCGAGGAAACCCGGGTCGTCGGCGGCGCGGTGCGCAATCTCCTGCTCGGCGAGCCTGCGAGCGATATCGACCTTGCGACCACCGCCTTGCCGCAGGAGACGATGCGGCGCGGCAAGGCGGCCGGCTTCAAGGCGGTGCCGACCGGGATCGAGCATGGCACGGTCACGCTCGTCGGCGAGGGCGTGAGCTTCGAGGTGACGACGCTGCGGCGCGACGTCGAGACCGATGGGCGCCGGGCCAAGGTCGTGTTCGGCCGCGATTTCGTGGCGGACGCGCTGCGCCGCGACTTCACCATCAATGCGCTCGGGCTCGGCCGGGACGGCACGCTCCATGATTATTGCGGCGGGCTCGACGATCTCGCACAGCGACGCGTGCGCTTCATCGGCGATGCCGCGGCCCGAATCCGCGAGGACTACCTGCGCATCCTGCGCTTCTTCCGCTTTCATGCCCGCTATGGCGCCGGCGCGCCTGATGCCGAGGGCTTGAGCGCCTGCATTGCCGGCCGCGAGGGGCTCGCCGGATTGTCGCGCGAACGGGTGCGGGCGGAATTGCTGAAGCTGCTGGTGGCGCCCGGCGTTGTCGCGACGATCGGCGCTATGGCCGGCGCGGGTTTATTGATGCCGGTGATCGGCGGCGTGCCGCATCTTTCGCGCTTCGCCGCGATCGCGGGAGATGACGGCGCGGGTGTTCACCCAGCGTTTCGGCTGGCGGCGCTGGCGGTTGCCGTTGGCGAGGACGCGTTGCGCCTGCGCGAACGGTTGCGGCTTTCGAACGAGGAGTTCGACCGGATCGAGCGGATCGCACGGGCTCTGGAAGCTCTGGGCGGCCGAGCGGATCTGCCCGGCATCGCGGCGCTTCGCCATGTCGCCTATGACGCCGGGAACGACGCGGCCGCTGCGGCGCTCGTCCTGCTCAATGCGTCGGCAGAGGGTGAGGACAGGGACGGTGTGCAGCGGCTCATTGCCGAGCTCGGCCGGACGCCGCCCTTCCTTCCGACGGGGAAGGATGTCATCGGGCGCGGTATCGCGCCCGGACCGAGCGTCGGGCGGGCCCTCGAGGCGGCCCGACGAGGCTGGATCGAAGCCGGTTCCCCGGCTTCGGCTGAGGCTCAGTTCGCGTTGCTCGACCAAGCGGTCGGGCAAGCGTGGCCTTAAGGCCAGCGCACCGTCGGCGGCATCGAGGACAGGATGGAATCGACATTGCCGCCGGTCTTCAGGCCAAAGATCGTGCCGCGGTCGTAGAGCAGGTTGAACTCGACATAGCGGCCGCGCCGGACCTGCTGTTCGTGGCGCTCGGCCTCGCTCCAGGGCTTGCCGATATTGCGGCGCAGGATGTCGGGATAGCTGCCGAGGAAGGCCTCGCCGACGGCGCGGGTGAAGGCGAGATCGGCCTCGATATCGCCGGTCCAGACATAGTCGTAGAAGATGCCGCCGATGCCGCGCGGCTCGTTGCGGTGCTTCAGGAAGAAATATTCGTCGCACCAGGTCTTGAAGCGCGAGTAATCCGCCACCGCCGGGTGATCATCGCAGGGCCGGCGCATCGCCGCGTGGAAATCGCGCGCGTCGGGGTCGTCCTGATCGCGGCGTGCGTCGAGTACCGGCGTCAAATCGGCGCCGCCGCCGAACCAGGGCTTCGTGGTGACGACGAAGCGCGTGTTCATGTGCACGGTCGGCGCGTGCGGGTTCCAGGGATGGGCGATCAGCGAGATGCCGGTGGCATGGAAGCGCGGATCTTGCGCTGCGCCCGGAATCTGCACCGCGAAATCGGGGTGGAAGCTGCCATGCACCGTCGAGACATGGACGCCGACCTTCTCGAAGACGCGGCCCTTCATGATCGACATGACGCCGCCGCCGCCGGGCGCGCCGTCATGATTGGTGCGCTGCCAGGGCGTGCGGACGAAGCGCCCGGCCGCCTCCGACTCGGGCGGGAAGGGGCCGGTGGCCTCGTCCTCGACCGCCTCGAAGGCGGCGCAGATGCGATCGCGCAGGCTTTCGAACCAGGCGGCCGCGCGCGGCTTCAGCGCTTCGACGACAACCGGATCGGCGGGCGGGGATTCAACGGGTTTCGAGGTGGTCATCGTCTGTTCCATCGCGGCCCGGGAAGCCGCCTGTCTGTCGCAATGCCTCGCCCATTACCATTGCTGCCGCCAGTGCGACATTGAGCGAGCGCAAACCCGCGCGCATGGGAATGTGGAGGCTGGTGTCCGCCGCCGCGCGGGCCTCGGCCGTCACGCCAGCCGATTCGCGCCCGAGCAGGACGATGTCGCCGGGCTGGAAGTGGAAATCCGGAAGCGGGATCGCGCCGTCGGTCTCGGCAAGGATGAGGCGATGGCCATGCTCGCGCCGCCACTGGTCGAAGGCCGTAAAGGAATCGTGCCGGGCAACGGCGGCGCGTTCGAGATAGTCCATGCCGGAGCGGCGGAAATGCCGGTCCGACACGTCGAAGGCGGCCGGCTCGACGATATCGACGGCGAGGCCGAGGCAGGCGGCCATGCGGATCATCGTCCCGGTGTTCTGCGGGATGTCCGGCTGGAAAAGGGCGAGACGAAGCATGCCGGGGTGATGACGGGTCGCGCTGCAAGACGTCAAGGCCGGCAGATGGGTTCGCTTGCTCGCGCTCGCCGGCCGGCGTTGAACCGGGAGGGCTTTACGGCTTGCCGCCGACGAGCGCTCCCGATTCCGTGGTTCTGCGGATCAGTTGAGGCCGACACCGACTCCGAGGCCGCCCGAGGAGTTGCCGACGCCCGCGCCGACCCCGACCCCGTCACCGCCGATGCCAACGCCTGCCGCTGCCCCCAGGCCGCCCGTGGCGTCGCCGAGCCCGGCACCAAGGCCGGCCCCGATGCCGCCGCTGCCGATTCCGGCACCGGCTCCGGCGCCAACGCCGCCCGTGCTGGCATTGCCTACACCGGCGCCCACTCCGGCACCGATGCCGCCATTGCCGGCACCGGCTCCTGCGGCCGCGCCGACGCCGCTACCACCGGAACCGGCATTCGCGCCGGCTCCGACACCAAGACCGCCCGAGCCCAACCCGGCATTGGCTCCGGCATTGGCGCCGAGCCCGCCGCCATTGGCGCCCAGGCCGAGCCCCAGGGCGAGAATGCCCCCCGAGGTTCCGCCACCGGGGGAGCCGGGACCGCCGGGGTTGTTCGGATTGCTCGGGTTGCCGGGCGTGCCCGGGCCACCAGGGCTTCCCGGATTGATGCTCGAACCAGGCCCCGTCATCGCGCCGCGCGAGCTCACCGTGGGGTTATAGGATGCGGCGAGCTTGAGGCATTTGCTCATGGCTGCACCGCGCAGGCCGTCGCATCCATCGAACGAGGTATATTCAGCTACGCTGTTGCAAGCAGCGAGAAGTGTGCAGGCGCTCAACGCGCCGAGTATTCGCAGCCGCATGGCTCTCTCCTTGGCGGTTAGTCTACGCCATCGAGAACAGGGCTCGTTGCTTTCGGGTTCCTTTGGAATGATTCTGAAGGATATCGGGCGCTATACGTCGTCGTGATGATTTTATGATTATTTGATCTTTAGAGTCTGAATTCTCTTTCGGGCGGCTGGACTCTTTGCCCTTGCCCTAATCCCGCCATCGGGGGCGCCTAGCTGCGTCTGCGGCGACGCCTGCCCGACCGAGTCCTGACAAGGGATGGCACGGGAAAGCCGGTATCCCGAATTGTCGTTTGTTCCGTCCTCTCATTCCCGCTAGCGAAGCAGGCATGTTCGCTCCGCTCTTCCGTTGGCTCGAAAGCCGAATCGACGTCTTCGCTCCGTTCGACGAGCGGGAGACGCCGCCGCGCGGCGTCTGGCCCTTCATGTGGCACCACATCAAGGGCGTGAAGGGCTGGATGGCCCTGATCATGCTGACCGGCCTCGGCTTCAGCGGCATCGAGGCGGCGATGTACCTGATGGTCGGCTGGTTCGTGGACCTGCTCTCGACGCAGTCGCCCGAGACGATCTTCCGCGATCATGGCTGGCTCCTGGCGGGCGCGGCCTTTCTGCTCGTCGTCGTCAGGCCGCTGATCTATTTCGCCAACCACGCCATCGTCGACCAGGTGGTGGTGCCGCAGATCACCAATCAGATCCGCTGGCGCAACCATGTCTACACGCTCGGTCACGCGCTGGGTTATTTCCAGAACGATTTCGCCGGGCGGCTGTCCGCCCGCGTCATCCAGGCCGGCCAGTCGATCCGCGGCGCGACGATCGAGGTGATCGACGATCTCTGGTATGCGCTGGTCTTCGCCACGGTCGCGATCGGCTTCTTCGGCAAGACGAGCCTGTGGCTGGCGCTGCCGGTGATCCTGTGGCTTTCGGCCTATGTAGCGCTGCTGATCTATTTCGTGCCGCGCGCGAAGCAGCGCTCGGAGGCGAATTCGCTGGGGCGCTCGACGACGACGGGGCGCATCGTCGATTCCTATACGAATATCCTGACGGTGAAGCTGTTCGCGCGGGCGGATGCCGAGCGCTCGGCTGTCCGCGACTCGTTGACGCGGTGGAACGCCTCCTTCCTCAACCTGTCGCGCCTGATCACCGGCGTCAGCGTCATTCTGCAGACGATGAACAGCCTGCTCGTGGTGGCCACGGCCTGGCTCGCGCTGCTGCTCTGGAGCCAGGGCGAGATGACGCCGGGTGCGGTCGCGGCCGCGATCGGGCTGGTGCTGCGCTTGGTGCAGATGTCGGGCTGGCTGATCCATCTGGTGCGCGGCATCTTCGAGAATATCGGCTCCGTGCAGGAGAGCATGGAGACGATCGCCAAGCCGCATGACCTGCCGGATGCAGCCGATGCCGTGCCGCTCGTCGTCGACAAGGGCGCGATCAGCTTCGACCAGATTCGCTTCAATTATGGCCGCGGACAGGGGCTGTTCGAGGGGCTCGACCTGCAGATCAGGCCGGGCGAGCGCGTGGGCCTCGTCGGCCCGTCAGGGGCCGGCAAGTCGACTCTGGTGAACCTGCTGCTGCGGCTCTATCCGCTCGAAGGCGGGCGCATCCTGATCGACGGGCAGGACATCGCCCATGTCACGCAGGATAGCTTGCGCGCCCAGATCGGCATGGTGACGCAGGATAATTCGCTGCTGCACCGCTCGATCGGCGACAATATCGCCTATGGCCGGATCGGTGCGAGCGAGGCCGAGATCGCGCTCGCGGCGCAGCAGGCCGAGGCGCATGACTTCATCCAGGGCCTCGGCGATCAGGATGGCCGCAAGGGCTTCGATTCGCGCGTCGGCGAGCGCGGCGTGAAGCTTTCGGGCGGGCAGCGCCAGCGCATCGCGATTGCCCGCGTGCTGCTCAAGGACGCGCCGATCCTGATCCTCGACGAGGCGACCTCGGCGCTCGACTCGGAGGTCGAGGCGGCGATCCAGGAGCAACTCGCGGTGCTGATGCAGGGCAAGACCGTGATCGCGATCGCGCATCGGCTCTCGACCATCGCCGCGCTGGACCGGCTGATCGTGCTCGACGGCGGACGGATCGCCGATATCGGGAGCCATGACGAGCTGATCGCGCGGGGCGGGCTCTATGCCCGGCTTTGGGCGCGCCAGTCGGGTGGATTCCTGGCCGCTGCGGATCCGGAAAAGCTCGCCGTCTGACGCCTTCCACCGCCGCCTGTGCGCCATGCATAGCGGGGCGTTCGCGACAGTAGACTTCGTCCAATCTGCATGTCAAAGAGCCGAAGGTGACGCACCGCCGCATTGCGGCGGTCGCGGCGCGCCCCTAATGAGGGCGAGAGGCGATAATTTCGAGCTGTTCCAGCTCGCAAGACGTGTAAGAGGATTGGATCGTGGCTCACGCGACCGATACATCGACCGGAACTACCCGCCGCGATTTCCTGATGCTCGCGACCGGCGCCGCAGGCGCCGTAGGCGTCGGTGCCGTTGTCATCCCCCTGATCAGCCAGCTCGCGCCCGACGCGCAGACGGTCGCTGCCGGTGCCCCGGTCGATGTCGATCTGGCTCCGATCGCCGAAGGTCAGGCAATCAAGCTGTTCTGGCGCGGCAAGCCGATCTTCGTGCGCCATCGCACCAAGAAGGAGATCGAGGAGGCCAAGGCGGTCGATGTCGCCACGCTGCGCGACCCGCAGACGGATGCCCAGCGCACCAAGGCCGGCCACGAGCAGTTCCTCGTCATCTTCGGCAACTGCACCCATCTCGGCTGCATTCCGCTGGGCACCGCGCCCGGCGAATCGAAGGGCGACTACGACGGCTGGTTCTGCCCCTGCCACGGCTCGCACTATGATTCCTCCGGCCGCATCCGCAAGGGCCCGGCGCCGCTCAACCTGCCGGTGCCGCCCTACGCCTTCAACGGCGACACCAAGATCCGGATCGGCTGAGCAATGCGCTCGACGCTTTCCCGCCAAGATGAGACAGCCTTGAGGCATTCTTCATGAGTGGTCACAGTTCCTACGTCCCGAAGACCGGTATCGAGCGCTGGCTCGACGCGCGCCTGCCGATCATCCGCCTCGCGCATGACTCGGCAGTGTCCTACCCGGTCCCGCGCAACCTGAACTACCTGTGGACCTTTGGCGGCATCCTCGTGTTCATGCTGGTGGCGCAGATCATCACCGGCATCATCCTGGTGATGCACTACACGCCGCACGCGTCGATGGCCTTCAACTCCGTCGAGCACATCATGCGCGACGTGAACTACGGCTGGCTCTTGCGCTACCTGCACTCCAACGGCGCCTCGATGTTCTTCATCGCCGTCTACGTGCACATCTTCCGCGGGCTTTATTATGGCTCGTACAAGGCCCCGCGCGAGGTGCTCTGGATTCTGGGCGTCGTCATCTTCCTGCTGATGATGGCCACCGCCTTTATGGGCTACGTGCTGCCCTGGGGCCAGATGTCCTTCTGGGGCGCGACCGTCATCACCAACCTGTTCTCGGCGCTGCCGGTGATCGGCGAGACGATCGTCACCTATCTGTGGGGCGGCTACTCGGTCGACAACCCGACGCTGAACCGCTTCTTCTCGCTGCACTATCTGCTGCCGTTCATGATCTTCGGCGTCGTCGTGCTGCACATCTGGGCGCTGCATGTCGTCGGCCAGAACAACCCGACCGGCGTCGAGGTGAAGAACGTCCAGAAGGACACCGTGCCGTTCACGCCCTATGCGACCGTGAAGGACATCTTCGGCATGGTCGTGTTCATGATCCTGTTCTCCTGGTTCGTGTTCTACCAGCCGAACTTCATGGGCCATGCCGACAACTACATCCCGGCGAACCCGGCCTCGACCCCGGCGCATATCGTTCCGGAATGGTACTTCCTGCCGTTCTACGCGATCCTGCGTGCCATTCCCGACAAGCTCGGCGGCGTGCTCGCCATGGGCGCGGCCATCGTCGTGCTCGCCTTCCTGCCCTGGCTCGACACCTCCAAGGTCAAGTCGATGAGCTACCGGCCGATCGGGCGCCAGCTGTTCTGGGCCTTCGTCGTGGTCTGCATCGGCCTCGGCTATCTCGGCGCCATGCCGGCTGAGGGCGGCTACGTCATCGCCTCGCAGATCTTCACCGTGCTGTATTTCGGCTTCTTCGTGGCTCTCTTCGTCGTCGGCCTGTTCGAGCGGCCGAAGGCGCTGCCGACCTCGATCGCCGACGCCGTGCTCGCTTCCGCCAAGGGCGGGTCGGCGGCCAGCGTCGCGACCGCCACCGCTGCCGAACCGAGCGTCAAGGGCTGACGGAACCATGAGCAGAACATCGTTTCGTCTCGCCCTGACCGGGCTCGCCGCCGGCCTCTCGCTGGCGCTCGTCCAGCCGGCCGCGCAGGCCGCCGAGGCCGGCCCCAAGCCGCCGGCGCTGACCTGGTCGTTCTCCGGGCCCTTCGGCAAGTTCGACCGGGCCCAGCTGCAGCGCGGCTTCAAGGTCTATAAGGAGGTCTGCGCGAGCTGCCATGGCGCGAGCCTCGTCGCCTTCCGCAACCTGTCGCAGCCCGGTGGCCCCGAGTTCACGCAGGGCCAGGTTGCTGCGCTCGCGGCGACCTACCAGATCAAGGATGGCCCGAACGAGGCCGGCGAGATGTTCGACCGGCCCGGCCGCCCGGCCGACCGCTTCCCCTCGCCGTTCGCGAACGAGCAGGCGGCCCGTGCGGCCCAGGGCGGCGCCTATCCGCCTGACTTCTCGGTGCTGGCCAAGGCGCGGACCTATACCCGCGGCTTCCCGACCTTCATCGTCGACATGTTCACGCAGTATCAGGAGCAGGGACCGGACTATATCCACGCCCTGCTGACCGGCTACGAGGATCCGCCGGCGGGCGTTACCCTGCTGCCGGGGCAGAACTACAACCGCTACATGCCCGGCCACCTGATCGCGATGCCGAAGCCGCTGGCGGACGGTCAGGTCGAGTATCCGAAGGGGCCGGATGGCAAGTCGCCGGTGCCGGAGACCGTCGACCAGTACTCCCGCGACGTCACCGCCTTCATGATGTGGATGGCGGAGCCGCATCTCGAGGCGCGCAAGCGCATCGGCCTGCAGGTGATGCTCTTCCTCGTGATCTTCGCGGGGCTGCTCTACTACACCAAGAAGAAGGTG
Source organism: Allobosea sp. GW821-FHT09G06 (assembly GCF_059416005.1). NCBI lineage: Bacteria > Pseudomonadati > Pseudomonadota > Alphaproteobacteria > Hyphomicrobiales > Alloboseaceae > Allobosea > Allobosea sp. GW821-FHT09G06. The sequence continues at coordinate 1,350,581 of NZ_JBWKOI010000001.1, forward strand.
TGGTCGCGCATGCCGGATGGCTCGGCGGCCCACTGATCCGGCTGGATATCATTCTGTAAAAGGCCCCGGCGACGGGGCCTTTTTCGTTGGGCGACCGTCATTCTCGGGCGAAGCGAAGCGTAGACCCGAGAATCTCGGACAGAAGGAGATTCCGGAGCTGCCTCCGGCAGGAGATGCTCGGGTCGGGCCCGAGCATGACGGCATCCTGCCCCATCGTATTGCGACCGTCATCGAAAGATGATCCCTTCCGCGCCGCAACAGGGAATCGACCATGAGCGAAGCCGTTCTCGGAATCATCGGCGGATCGGGCATCTATGATCTGCCGGGCCTGACGGACCTGCGCGAGGAGCGCATCGACAGCCCCTGGGGCGAGCCTTCGGACAGCTTGAGGATCGGCCGGATCGGCCAGACGAAGATCGTCTTCCTGCCGCGTCACGGCCGCGGCCATTCGATCCCGCCCTCCGAGATCAACTACCGCGCCAATATCGACGTGCTGAAGCGGGCGGGCGTGACCGATCTCGTGTCGCTCTCGGCCTGCGGCTCCTACAAGGCCGCGCTCTATCCCGGCCTGTTCGTATTGGTCGACCAATTCGTCGATCGGACGAGCCGGCGCGAGAACTCCTTCTTCGGCAAGGGCTGCGTCGCCCATGTCTCGGTCGCCCATCCGGTCGGCCCCGCCCTGCAGGCGCGGATCGCGGCGGCGGCGCAGGCGGAGGAACTACCCTTCGTGCGCGGCGGCACGCTGGTCACGATGGAAGGCCCGCAATTCTCGACCTATGCGGAATCGACCACCTATCGCGGCCTCGGCTACGACCTGATCGGCATGACCGCGATGCCCGAGGCCAAGCTCGCCCGCGAAGCCGAGATCACCTATGCGACCGTTGCGATGGTGACGGATTACGACTGCTGGCACGAATTGCACGGCGCCGTCGATGTGGCTTCGGTCATCGCCGTTCTGCATGAGAATGCCGACAAGGCACGGCGCCTCGTGGCGCGGCTCGCCGCCGATTTCCCGGCGCAGCGCGAGCCGTGCCCGGCCGGCTCCCATAACGCGCTCGACAACGCCATCGTGACGGCGCCGGCCTTCCGTGATCCGGCCCTGCTGGCGAAGCTCGATGCCGTCGCAGGACGGGTGCTCAAGGTGGCGTGATGACGGCGCCCTTGACGAAGCCGGCCCGGCGTCCGACCAAGGCGTCCGTCGATCCGTATGAGACGGTGCCCATGAACCTCGCCGACAGCATCCGCGCTATCCCGGATTATCCCCGGCCCGGTATCGTCTTTCGCGACATCACCACGCTGCTGGGCGATGCGCGGGCCTTCCGTCGCGCGGTGGACGAGCTGGTGCAGCCCTTCGCGGGCTTGAAGATCGCCAAGATCGCGGGGATCGAGGCGCGCGGCTTCATCCTGGGCGGGGCGGTGGCGCATCAGCTCTCGGCCGGCTTCATTCCGGTGCGCAAGAAGGGCAAGCTGCCGCTGGAAACGCTGCGCGCGACCTATGCGCTCGAATACGGCACGGACGAGATCGAGATCCATCGCGACGCGGTGCAGCCGGGCGAGCGCGTCCTGCTGGTCGACGACCTCGTCGCGACAGGGGGGACGGCGGAGGCCGCGGTCAACCTGCTCGCCGGGCTCGGCGCCGAGGTCGTGGCGGCCTGCTTCATCGTCGATCTCCCGGAGCTCGGCGGCGCCGACAAGATCCGGCGGCTCGGCGTGCCCGTGCGCACGCTGGTCTCCTTTGCCGTTGATTGAGCGGTCATGAAGATCAACGGCCAGCACTACCGGACGATCTGGCTCGCGCAGGACGGCTGGCGCGTCGTGGTGATCGACCAGACGCGCTTGCCCTTCCGCTTCGAGACGGTGGCGCTGGGCACGGCCGAGCAGGCGGCTGATGCGATCCGCAGCATGGTTGTGCGCGGCGCGCCACTGATCGGCGCGACGGCCGCCTATGGCGTGGCGCTTGCCATGCGGGCCGATGCTTCAGACGCGGCGCTGGAGGCTGCACTCGCGCTGCTTGGCGCGACCCGGCCGACCGCGGTCAATCTGCACTGGGCGCTGGCACGAATGCGCGGCGCCCTGGCTTCACTGTCTCCGGAGGCGCGTGCCGAGGCGGCCTATGCCGAGGCCGCTGCCATCTGCGACGAGGATGTCGCGCTGTGCCGCTCGATCGGCGAGCACGGCCTGCCCTTGATCGCGGAGATCGCGGCGCGGAAACCCGTCGGCGCGCCGGTCAATATCCTTACCCATTGCAATGCTGGCTGGATTGCCACGGTCGACTGGGGCACGGCGCTGGCTCCGATCTACCTCGCCCACGATGCCGGCATCCCCGTCCATGTCTGGGTCGACGAGACCAGGCCGCGCAACCAGGGCGCGGCGCTGACGGCCTATGAGCTCGGCGCTCATGGCGTGCCGCATACCGTGATTACCGACAATGCCGGCGGCCACCTGATGCAGCGCGGGCAGGTCGACATGGTGATCGTCGGCACCGACCGGACCACGGCTTCCGGCGATGTCGCCAACAAGATCGGGACCTATCTCAAGGCGCTCGCCGCGCATGACAACGGCGTGCCGTTCTATGTGGCGCTGCCCTCGCCGACGATCGACTGGAGCATCCGCAACGGCCTCGCCGATATCCCGATCGAGGAGCGCGCGGCGCGCGAGGTAACGCATCTCTCCGGGCTCGCCGATGACGGCGAGGTCAGGACCGTGTGCGTCGTTGCGCCGGGCAGCGGTGCGGCCAACCCCGCTTTCGACGTGACGCCGGCGCGGCTCGTCACGGGGCTGATCACCGAGCGCGGTGTCTGCGCGGCCAGTCCTGACGGCCTCGCGCAGCTCTTTCCCGATCTGGCGTACGGGGACAGGACATGACCGAGCAGGAACTGCGGCAGGAGATCGTCGCGGTCGCGCAGGCGATCGACCGGGCGGGCTTCTGCCCGTCGAAATCGGGCAATGTCTCCGCGCGTTTCGGCGACGGCCTTTTGATCACGCCCTCGGGCCTGCCCTATGCGCAGACGAAGCCGGAAGACCTGATCCATCTCGGGCTCGACGGCACGGTGCTCGGCGGCAGCCGCAAGCCGTCCTCGGAATGGCCCTTCCATGTCGCGATCTACAAGGCGCGCCCGGATGCGCAGGCGATCGTGCATACGCATTCGCCGCGGGCCACGGCGCTCTCCTGCACGCGGCGCGGCATCCCGGCCTTCCATTACATGATCGCGCTTTGCGGCGGTGCCGATGTGCGCTGCGCCGACTACGCCACCTTCGGCACGCCGGAGCTTGCGGAGAACGCGGTGAAGGCGCTGGAGGGGCGTAAGGCCGTGCTGCTCGCCAACCATGGCGTGATCGCGCTAGGCCAGACGCTCGCGGGTGCTCATACCATCGTCGCGGAGGTCGAGAACCTCGCCGGGCAGTATCTCGATATTCTCGCGGCGGGGATCGCGCCGGTCATCCTCGATGCGGCCGAGATGGAGCGCGTCGGCGCCAAATTCGCGGGCTACGGCAAGGTCGGTTGACCTGAGCTCAATCGTCTTACGCTCCGTTAAATACTACCACCATAGGGTGGCGCATGATCGTTTCGCGCTACCTGCACGAGTCATTCGATGTGCTGTCGGTCGGCGTCTGCGAGTACGATGCCGAGCATCGTGCCGTGGGCTGGAATCGCACGTTCCTGCATTTCTTCCCTGAAGACGACGGGCTGATCTATCCCGGCGAGCCCTATATCGAGAACCTCCGGCGCTTCTACACGCTCAGGCTCGCGCCCGAGGAGATGCACGATATCGATCGTTACATCGCCGAGGGCATGGCGCGGCACGAGAACCAGACGCAGGCCTTCGAATTCCTGCATAACGGCCGGCGCTTACGCGCGACCTCGCTGCTGGCGCCCTGCGGCGGGCGGGTGCGGATGTGGCAGATGCTGGAGGCGCCAAGTCGGGCCGGTGCCGTGACCAACGCGCTGCTGCCCGCCTTCGAAGCCCTGCGCTTCATCCCGGACGGCGCGATGCTGCTGGATGGCGAGGATCGGATCATCGCCACCAACGACGCCTTCCGCGACCTCTACGATATCCCGGCCGACACGCTGGTCGTCGGCTTGAAGTTCGACGAGATCGTCAGCGAGTGCTGGCGCGGCGTCTCGGCGGTTGCGGGCCTGCGTGCCAGCATCCTCAACGGCCTGCGCTATGACGGCGCGCCCTTCGAGATCGAATTGCCCGGCCAACGCTGGCGGCGCGTCGTCGCCCGGCACACGCTGGAGGGCTTGAGCTGCTTCATCCACGCCGACACGACGGCGGCAAAGCGCCAGCAGGCCGCGTTGATCAGCGCGCAGGATGCCTTGCGCGAGGCCAATGCCGAGCTGGTCAAGCTCGCGCAGACGGACGGGCTGACCGGTCTCGCCAATCGCCGCCGCTTCATCGAGTGCCTCGCCAGCGAAGCGGCGCGCCCACAGTCGCTGGCGCTGCTGATCGTCGATGTCGATCATTTCAAGGCGATCAACGACCAGTTCGGCCATGTCGCCGGCGATACCTGCCTGCGCCTGGTGGCGCAGATCATCGCCGGCCCGCCGACCGGTGCGGCTCGCCTTGTCGCGCGGCTCGGCGGCGAGGAGTTCGGCGTCCTGATCGCGGATGCGACGCAGGGCGAGGCGATGGCGGTCGCGGAGGCGATCCGGCAGGCGCTGGCGCAGGCGCCCTGGCGTGCCGTCGATGCGCAATTGCAGGCTGCCACGGTGTCGATCGGGCTCTGCTGCGGCCACGGGCCGCTCGATGGCGACGCGCTCTATGTCCATGCCGATGCGGCGCTCTATGCCGCCAAGCGCAATGGCCGCGACCGGATCGAGACTTCGCCTCTCTCCGCGGCGGCTGGTCTTAAAGCGGGCTGATCTCAGGCCGGCTTGCGCTCGACGAAAACGCAGCCGTCGAAGCTGAAGATCTCTTCGCCGTGCTGGTTCGTGCCGGTGTTGCGGTGGAAGAACAGGCCCCATTGCGGACGCGAGGCGCTTTCGCGCTTGTCGATCACCTCGGAGCGATAGGTGATCCGGTCCCCGGCGAAGACCGGCTTGGTCCAGCGCAGGTTCCTGAAGCCGGGGGAGGGGCCGAGGCGTGCGGGGCGGTCCGGTGCGGCCGCGAGCTGGCGCCGGCGATGCTGGACCATGCAGGCCATCCAGACGGCCGCCGTGTGCCAGCCGGAGGCTGCGAGCCTGCCGAAGGAGCTGTTGCGCGCCGCCGCCTCGTCCATATGGAAGGGCTGCGGATCGAAGCTGCGTGCGAAGGCGACGATCTCCTCGGGGGTGAAGACGAAGCTGCCAAGCTCGTGGCTGTCGCCGACCGAGAGCTCCTCGAAGAAACGCGGCGGCTCAGGCGGCGCGGCGGGGGCTTCCAGCGGGCTTTCGACGGCCGGGCGCTCGTAGATCGGCGCATGGTCGAGCCAGGGGCCGGCCGGGTGCGTGCCGATGCCGGAGCCCTTGCGACCGAACATGATCCAGTTGGTCTGTTCGAGGATCGGCTCGTCGCGCTGATTCAGCAGTTCGAGCTTGAAGCGCACCAGGCCCATCTCGGGGCGCGAGCGCGAGGCCTTGCTCTCCAGCACGGTGCGGCGGGCGCTGACGCTGTCGCCGGGGAGGAGGGGGCGCAGCCATTTCACCTCCTCGATGCCCGGCGCACCCATGCTGGCGGCGTCGAGCAGGAAATCCTCCGCCATCAGGCGCATCAGCAGGGAGCAGCTGTGCCAGCCCGAGCCGATCAGGCGGCCGACGAAGCTTGCCTTGGCGGCTTCGGGGTCGACATGGAAATCCTGCGCGTCATAGCGCGAGGCGAAGGCGACGATATCGTCTTGCGAGACGCCGAGGCTGCGCGAACGTGCGCTCTGGCCCGGGACGAAATCCTCGAAATACGACATCGCCGGCTTTCTCAGTTCGCGAAGCGGAAATGCAGCACGTCACCATCGGCGACGACATAGTCCTTGCCTTCGAGCCGGAACTTGCCGGCCTCGCGCGCGCCGGACTCGCCCTTGTTGGCGATGTAGTCCTCGTAGGCGATGGTTTCGGCGCGGATATAGCCCTTCTCGAAATCCGTATGGATCACGCCGGCGGCCTGCGGCCCCTTGGTGCCCTTCTCGATCGTCCAGGCGCGGGCCTCCTTCGGGCCGACCGTGAAATAGGTGACGAGATGGAGCAGGGCGTAGCCGGCGCGGATCACGCGGTTCAGGCCGGGCTCGTCGAGGCCGACGGCTTCCAGATAATCCTTCTGGTCGGCGGTCGGGAGCACGGCGATCTCGCTCTCGATCTTTGCCGAGACCACGACAGCGACGGCATTTTCTTCCGCCGCGCGGGCCTTCACCTGTTCGGAGAAGGCATTGCCCTTATCGGCGGCGGCTTCCTCGACATTGCAGACATAGAGTACGGGCTTGGAGGAGAGCAGGCCGAGCGTCTCGAAGGTCCTGCGCTCGTCGGCGGCGACCTGGACGAGGCGGGCAGGCTTGCCCTCGCGCAGCAGGGCGAGGCAGCGGTTCATCAGGTCCGCGAGTTCCTTGGCCTCCTTGTCACCGGTTTTGGCCTTCTTCTCAAGCGGCAGGACGCGCTTCTCGAGGCTTTCGAGATCGGCCAGCATCAGCTCGGTCTCGATGATCTCGATGTCGTTGATCGGGGCGACCTTGCCCTCGACATGGGTGATGTCGCCATCCTCGAAGCAGCGCACGACATGGGCGATGGCGTCGCATTCGCGGATATTGGCGAGAAACTGGTTGCCCAACCCTTCGCCGCGCGAGGCGCCGCGCACGAGGCCGGCGATGTCGACGAAGGTCAGCCGCGTCGGGATGATCTCCTTGGAGCCGGCGATGGCGGCGAGCTTCTCCAGCCGCTCGTCGGGCACGGCGACGTCGCCGACATTCGGCTCGATCGTGCAGAACGGGTAGTTCGCAGCCTGGGCCGCGGCCGTCTGCGTCAGCGCGTTGAAGAGGGTCGACTTGCCGACATTCGGCAGGCCGACGATACCGCATTTGAAACCCATGGATCGCCTGTTCCGTTGCCCGTGGCGGGTAGCTGCCGCCGGGCGTGAAGCTTTGAAAGTTGCGGCCTTATTGGGGGGCTTGCGCGATAAAGACAAGTGCCGCGCGCCTTATGGCGGCCGTGTGCCTCACGCGAACGTGCATGGCGGCTTGACGGGGGCAGGTGCTGGATCGGGCGGGTTGCTTGCCCGCACCACTCGGAGCCTCGCCATGAACCGTATCCGCCTCGCGCTCGCCCTCTCGGTCTTTGCTCTCGTCGGCGGCATGGCCGTCGCTCAGGCGCCGGGAACGCGGTTGCGCGGCACGGTCGAGCGGATGGAAGGGACCACGCTGGAGCTCAAGGCCGCGGACGGCCGGGAGATCAAGGTCGCGCTGGCGCCGGGCTTCTCCGTCGGCGGCATGGTCGCGGCGAAGACCTCGGATATCGCCAAGGGCAGTTTCATCGGCGTCGGCGCGAAACCTCAGGCTGACGGCACGCTGCTCGCCGTGCAGGTCGTGATCTTCCCGGAGGCGATGCGCGGCACGGGCGAGGGGCACCGGCCCTGGGGCGTGCTGCCCGATGCGACGATGACCAATGCGACGGTGGCGGAGACGGTCTCGCGGGTCGACGGCGCTAATCTCGTGCTGAGCTATCCGGGCGGCGAGCAGAAGGTCGCGATCACGCCGGAAGCGACGATCCTGATGGCGGCGCCTGCCGAGGCGAGCGAACTCAAGCCCGGCGCGCAGGTCGCGATGACGGCGAGCCGGCAGGCCGATGGCAGCTACAGCACGAGCCGCGTCACGGTGGCTAAGGCGGGAGCGAAGCTGCCGTTATAGCTCTGGAACCACCGGTGTCATCCCGGGCTTGACCCGAGATCCATTCCGGAGCGCTTCCGATCAAAGCTCAGGCATGGATCCCGGATCTCCGCTGCGCTCCGTCCGGGATGACCCACGTTTTCTTATCAGGGAAAATCAGTCGTCGCTCTTCTCGCCGAGGCGCTTCACGGCGGCGTGGCCGCGCGCATCCATGAAGAGATGGACCTTGTTCTGGAAGCCGGTGTCGTCATGGGCGGCGAGCAGGGCGGCGTGGTCGGCGCAGGCCGTGCAGAGGTCCTCGACCCAGGGCTGCTCCGGCTTGCCGAAATCGTTGAGCACATAGGCGTGGACCAGCGCCTTGTCGCCGGGATGGCCGATGCCCATCCGCACGCGGCGATAGTCGTTGCCGATGGCCGCCGTAGTCGAGCGCAGGCCGTTATGGCCGGCATTGCCGCCGCCGAGCTTCACCCGCAACTTGGCGGGTGCGAGGTCGAGCTCGTCATGGAAGACGACGACATCGGCCGGCGCGATCTTGAAGAAGCGCGCGGCCTCGCCGATCGAACGGCCCGACTCGTTCATATAGGTCTGCGGCTTGAGCAGGATGACCTTCTCAGTGCCGATCGTCGCCTCGCAAGCCTCGGCCTGGAAGCGGGCGCGCCAGGGCGAGGCGCGATGCAGGCGCGCGATCTCGTCGACGGCCATGAAGCCGATATTGTGCCGGTTGCGGGCATAGCGCGCGCCGGGATTGCCGAGGCCGGCGAAGATCAGCATGGCGGGACTCCGGCAGGCTTATCGATACATAGCAAAACGGCCGGGCTGCCCCGGCCGTCTCGTGAGCGTTCCAGACGGAAGCGGCGCCGGCTGGCGCCGTTTCATCAGGCCTTGGCTTCGGTCGAAGCTTCGGCAGCGTCGGCGGCCGGCTCGGCCTCGACGGTCGGCGCGGAGACCGTGACGATCGTGGCGTCAGCGCCGACCGAGAGCTTGGCGCCGGCCGGGAGCTTGATCGCGTCGGCATGGACGGAGTCGCCGATGTTCAGACCGGCGACCGAAACGTCGATCGACTCCGGAATGCTGTCGGGCTCGACGGTGACGTCGAGCGCGTGCTCGACGATCTGGACGAGGCCGCCGGCCTTGACGCCCGGGCTCTTATCCTGACCGACAACGTGCACCGGAACCTGGACCGTGACGGTCTGGCCCTTGGCGACGCGCAGGAAGTCGACATGGATCGGGAAATCCTTGACCGGGTCGAGCTGGTAATCGCGCGGAATGACGCGCTGCTTCTTACCGGCGACGGTGATCTCGAAGATCGTGGTCAGGAAGTGGCCGCCGAAAATCAGCTGGCGGGTCTTGTTGGCGTCGAGCGCGATGGCTTCGGGAGCGGCGCCCCCACCATAGATCACGGCAGGCGTCTGGCCCTGGCGGCGAACAGCACGAGCGGCCCCCTTGCCGACCTGTGCGCGCGCCGAAGCCTCGATTTGCTTCACGGCGGTCATGTTGGATGTCCTTGACTTGTAAATGACAAGGCCGCCTCGTGGCGGCCATTGGGCTGGTGCGTTCAGAGCCTCCAAGGGTGTCAGCCGAACGCAGGGGTGCTCATAGGCGAAAATCGCCGCGATCTCAAGCCCGGCTCAGGCTGCGTTCGCGACCTTGCCGTCGGCGGGGTGCGTCGCCTGCGCCGGCTGGGCGAAGCGCAGCAGCCATTCGCGGATGACCGAGGCCGGAACCGGCGGCGAATAGAGGTAGCCCTGGCCGAGGCGGCAGCCCAATTCGGTGAGCCGCTCGGCCTGCGCCTGCCTCTCGATACCCTCGGCGACGATCTTCATGCCGAGGCGGCGGGTCATCGTCAGCAGCGCCTCGATGATGATCTCGCTGCGGGCGCCGCTGTCGATCGAGCCGACGAAGGAGCGGTCGATCTTGATGATGTCGATCGGGAAGTCGAGCAGATGGGTTAGCGAGGCGAAGCCGGTGCCGAAATCGTCGAGCGCGACCGGCGAACCGCAGGCGCGCAGCGCTTCCATGGTTCGCGCGACGCCGTCCTTGCGGCCGCCCATGAAGACCTGCTCGGTGACCTCGACCACGAGGTGTTGCATCGGGACGCCGGCCTTCTCCAGGATGCGGTTGGCGCGCTGCACCAGGTCGCCCTTCTGAAAGTCAGCCGAGGTGACGTTGACCGCGACATGCTGGAAATTGAGGCCGCTCGCCCGCCACTCCGCCATGTCGGCGGCAACCGCCGTCAGCATCTGCGTGGTCGTGCGGTGGGCGATCTTCGGATCGCGGAGCGCATCCTGGAACTCGCCGGCAGTGACGATGCGGCCATCGTCGAGGCGCATCCGGGCGAGGGCCTCGACGCCGACGACCTCGGTCGTGTCGAGGCGGATGACCGGCTGGTAATAGGGAATGATGCGTTCATCGCCGAGTGCGCCATCGACGTCGCGGCGCACCCGGATGCGCTGCATCATCGCGCTGCGCAGGCGCCTGCGGAAGCGGACATAGCGGCCGCGCCGGGTTTCCTTGGCGTGGTAGAGCGCGAGATCGGCATTCTGCCGCAGCGTGACGCTGTCGAGCCCGTCTTCGCCGGCGATGGCGCCGCCGATGGTGATGCTCGGAACGACGCTGTGGCCGTCATGGTCGAGGGGGAGAGCCATCGCTGCCGTGGCGGCCGAGGCGAGGGAACGCATGCGCGCCGGCCCCTCGCAATCCGGGATCAGGACGGCGAATTCGTCGCCGCCGATCCGGCAGGTCAGGCAGCCTGCGAGCGCCGTGCCGAGCCGCATGCCGACCTCGGCGATCAGCGCGTCCCCTGCGGCGTGGCCGAGCGTATCGTTGACCAGCTTGAGATGGTCGATGTCGATCAGCATCAGCCCGTAGCGGCGGCCGGCGGCGCTCATCTCGGCGATGGCGCCGTTGAACTGGCTGCGGTTCGGCAGGCCGGTCAGCGTGTCGAAATAGGCCAGGCGGTGATTGCGGGTGCGGACCTCATCATGCTCGATGGCGATGGCGCAGAGATGGACGCAGGTCGCGACGATCTGGCGTTCGAGCAACTGGGCGCGACGGGGCCGGTTGAAATAGAAGGCGAAGGCGCCGACGACGCGGCCGTCGCGGGCTTTGATCGGTGTCGACCAGCAGGCGCGCAGGCCGAGCGGCAGGGCAAGCCCGGTATAGGGCGCCCAGAGCGGATCGGTGGCGATATCGGTGACTTCGACAGGCTCCCCGCGGAAGACCGCGGTTCCGCAGGAGCCGACATTGGGTCCAACAGGCAATCCCTTGATGCAACTCACATAATGGGACGGCAGGCTGGGGGAGGCGAGGGGCTGCAGACAACCCTGGTCGTCGACGGTGACGACGGAGCAGATCACGCCGGGCGAGATCGCCTCGGCACGATGGCACAGCCGCTCCATGCAGGCGACCAGGGGTTCGCCGCGCGCGATATCTTCAAGAATATCGTTCTGAAGAGCCTGCAGGCGGCCCGAAGGTCTGATCACGGATTATCCGACTGAGTGCTCGCCGAAGAACCCGTTCCCTACCGTAAATGCCTTAAGGTCAGATTGAGGCGCGGCTGCAAAGTTTATGTGGCGCCGCGCTTTCCGGTTCTCAGGCGGCCACGAGGCCCAGCCTCTCGTCGCGTCGGCGCAGCAGATGCATCAGCGGCAGGGCGAGCAGCACCATCCAGGCCTTGCCGATGATCTGGCCGGCGAGGAAGTCGAGGCTGCCGAAGGCGAGATGCAGGAAGACGAGGCTGTCGACGACGAGGCCGATCACGCTCGAGGCGAAGACGGCCGTGACGAAGCGCCGACGCTGCAGCGGCGTGTAGACCGCGAAATCGGCGAGTTCCGAGAGCAGGAAGGCTGCGACCGAGGCGAGCACGATGGCGGGCGGGGCGAGCATGGCCGAGATCAGCGTGCCGACTGCGATGGCACCGAGGCCGGCGAGCGGGCCGAGGCGGCGCTGGACGATGTCGCGCAGGACGAGCGCGAGGCCGACCATCAGGACGCCGCTCGGCGCCATGACGCCCGGCCAGACCGGGACGAGGCAGGGGCCATTGGGCACGCAGACCGCGCCGGCATTGCCGATCAGCCAGTTGGCGGCGGGGATGGTCAGTGCGAACAGGGCCAGGGCAATGAAGCCCTCCGTCTGGCGCTGGCGGTCACGGGTCATGGAATAAGTCCAGTATCGTCGGGGGCTTCGAGATAGGCCGCGAAGCCTTTTGATCGCAAATCGCATGCCGGGCAATGGCCGCAGCCGTAACCCCAGTCATGCAGGGTCGTCCTGTCGCCGAGATAGCAGCTATGGCTGTCCTCGATCACGAGGTCGAGAAGGGCCTGCCCTCCTATGGTGCGTGCCAGCGCGAAGGTCTGGGCCTTGTCGCGCCACATCAGCGGTGTGTGCAGCACCAACCTGCGATCGAGGCCGAGGCTGAGCGCGACCTGCATCGCCTTGATCGTGTCGTCGCGGCAGTCGGGATAGCCGGAATAGTCGGTCTCGCAGACGCCGAGCACGATGTGCTTGAGGTCGCGGCGATAGGCCAGCGCTGCGGCAAAGGTCAGGAAGATCAGGTTGCGGCCGGGCACGAAGGTCGTGGGCAGGCCCGTCTCGGCAAAGGCGATCTCGGTCTCGCGGGTCAGGGCCGTTTCGGAGATCGCGCCGAGCGCCTTGAGATCGACGACATGGTCGGGGCCGAGTCGCTCGGCATAGCGGGCGGACAGGCCCGGCAGCTTGGCGCGGATCGTCTCGCGGCATTCCATCTCGATGCGATGGCGCTGGCCGTAGTCGAAGCCGATCGTCTCAACCGCATCGAAGCGGTCGAGCGCCCAGGCGAGCGTCGTGGTGGAGTCCTGGCCGCCGGAGAACAGGACGAGGGCGCGTGAGTTGCCCAAGCCGAAACCTCTCAGTCGAACAGGCTCGACACGCTGGTCTCGCTCGCCGTGCGCTCGATTGCCTCGCCCATCAGGCCGGCGATGGAGATGACGCGGATGTTGCGGGCGACTTTCACGGCCTCGGTCGGCATGATCGAGTCGGTGATGACCAGTTCCTTGAGCTTGGAGCCGGCGATGCGGGCGACCGCGCCGCCGGAGAGCACGCCATGGGTGATATAGGCGAAGACTTCCTTGGCGCCCTGCTCGAGCAGCGCATCGGCCGCGTTCACCAGCGTGCCGCCGGAATCGACGATGTCGTCGATCAGGATGCAGGAGCGGCCCTCGACCGAGCCGATGATGTTCATGACCTCGGACTCGCCCGGCCGGTCACGGCGCTTGTCGACGATGGCGAGCGGGGCATCGATGCGCTTGGCGAGCGCGCGCGCCCGGACCACGCCGCCGACGTCCGGCGAGACGACCATGGCGTTCTTCCATTCCAGCCGGTCCTTGATGTCGCGCGCCATCAACGGGGCGCCGAACAGGTTGTCGGTCGGGATGTCGAAGAAGCCCTGGATCTGGCCGGCATGGAGATCGAGCGTCAGCACGCGGTCGACGCCGGCATGGGTGATCAGGTTGGAGACGAGCTTGGCCGAGATCGGGGTGCGGCCCGAGGCGCGCCGATCCTGACGGGCATAGCCGAAATAGGGGATCACCGCCGTGATGCGGCGCGCCGAGGAGCGGCGCAAGGCATCGGTGATGATCAGCAGCTCCATCAGATGGTCGTTGGTCGGGAACGAGGTCGACTGGATGATGAAGACATCCTGGCCGCGCACGTTCTCCTGGATCTCGACGAAGACCTCCATGTCGGCGAAACGCCGGACTGAGGCCTTGGCGAGCGGGATGCTGAGATGGTGGCAGATCGCCTCGGCCAGCGGACGATTGGAGTTGCCGGCGACGACTTTGAAGTGGGAGGCCATGCCGTAGCGCACCGTTGCAGTAAGGCTGAGCAGGGAGGGCCGGCATTGCCGGCTCAATTCGAACGGCTCTTAACAGCGCGGTCGGATGGAGTCGACCGTTGCAGTGCAATATCGGTGGTCAAAAAGCGCAGGGCGACGCGCCGTGACCCGGAAACCACTGCCGCAGCGTCGCCATGAGGCGGGCTGCGCTTGTCGGTTCAGCTCTTCTTGTCGCTGGTCGCGGCGACCCGGGTGCCCGCCCTCGCGGGTTTCGCTGCCTTGTCGTCGACCGCGAGCGTCTCGACGCCCGGCGCGGTGACGAGGAAGCCGGCGATGGCGTCCATCGAGTCGGAGGCGGCCTTGGCGACGATCGTCTGGTCGATGCCGGCCCAGGGATCGGAACCGCCGCTGCGCTTGCCGATGCTCTCGCCCTGCACGCGCTGGGCGCGCTGCTTGGTCGAATCATAGACATCCCAGACGAAGGCGAGCGAGGTCTGGCCGTCCTCGGTCGGCTGGGCCGTGAGATAGCCCTTCACGCGGAAGCGCGCCGGCTTGTTGCCGGGAACGATCTCCATCTTGCGCTCGGCCGCGGCCTCGCCGAGCAAGCCGGCGAAGCTGGTGGTGACGTTTTCCGGCGCGCCGGAGATGCTCTGGACCGAGACCGGGACGCCCGGCGCGTCGACGCGCGGGCGGGAAGCGGTCTGGGTGGTTTCCTGGCAGCCGGCGACAGCCAGCGCCAAAACCGGCCCCAGAACGAGGCCGCTAAAACGGTTGATCATGACGCCTCCCGCCCTTTGGGCTGTGGACTGCTTCGAGATTCCCTGCGCGCTTCTTCTAGGCTCAACGGATGACGAGGTCCAGATCGGGCAGGTTGAGCGCCTCGGCGCCGCCTTCGCCGACCAGATAGGTCCGGCCCAGGCACATCGCGGTTTCGCTGGCGGAATCCATCAGGATCATGTGGGCGAACATCACCATGCCCGGCACGATCGGCCAATCATTCGCCTCGTAGAACATCGGCCAGTCCATCCAGGACGGGGTGAACTTGGCGCCCAGCGAATAGCCGCAGGCATTGAGCCGGTGCTGGGCGAGGCCGTGCTCGTCGAAGACGCGGGCATGGGCGGCGAAGACGTCGCCTGCGGTGCGCCCGGGCTTCAGCTCGGCCTCGCAAGCGAGGAGCGCGTCGCGCGCGGCGGCGTGATAGGGGCGGTGGAGCGGGCGGGGCTCGCCGATGACGACGGTGCGCATCGCGGCGACGTGATAATGCCGGTCGGTGCCGGCGAATTCGAGCGTGATCTGGTCGTTGGCGTCGAGCCTGCGCCGGCCTGACTTGTAGCGGCAGAGCAGGGCGTCGCGGCCGGAGCCGATGATGAACTCGTTGGCGGGATAGTCGCCGCCGCCTGCAAAGATCGCATTGTGCTGGGCGGCGAGGATCTCGCCTTCGTCGGCGCCGGCCCGGATCGCGTCGAGCGCCGCGCGGTCGGCTGCATCGGCGAGCACGGCGGCGCGCCGGACATAGGTGATCTCTTCCGCCGATTTCACGGCGCGCAGGCGGGTCACGATCAACGAGGCGTCGGTGAGTTCGACCTGTCCGGAGAAGCGGGCTTCGAGCTTGCGATAGTTCGAGGCGACGAGGCCGTAGGATTCGAACTCCACGCCGATGCGCTTCCCGGCAAGCCCGAGATCGCGGCTCAGCGCGAGCAGGTCGACTGTGGGATCGGCGTCGCGGCCGTCCTTCCAGATGCGGATATCGCTGAGATTCGAGGTCTGCCGCGCCTGCCGGAGATCGGCGGAGCGGGTCAGCAGCGCCATGGTGCCGTCGGCTTTGACGACGAGGCACTGGAAGAAGCAGAAGCCGAAGGTGTCGTATCCGGTCAGCCAGAACATCGATTCCTGCTGGAACAGGAAGAGCGCATCGAGGCGCTCGGCCTGCATCGCCGCCAGCAGGGCTTCGCGGCGGCGGGCGAATTCGGCGGGCGTGAAATGCAGGGCCATGGCGCGTTTCTCCGAAGCTGTCGCCATGTGAGCGCGCCGGCTGCCGAGGAGCAAGCCCGACATCCGGTCGCAATTGCGGGCTCAGCGCGGGCTGCCTATAGGCTGTCCTCAGAGAGTTTCGCGCCTCCAAGGAGAGAGCCATGGTGAACCCCGGCAACCGCATCCTCGACGATATCGCTCGTCTCGCCACCGATGCCGCCGGCGCGGCGCAGGGCGTGCGGCGCGAGGTCGAGACCGTGGTGAAGACCCAGATCGAGCGGCTGCTGCGCGATCTCGACGTCGTCACCCGCGAGGAGTTCGAGGCGGTGCGCGAGATGGCGCTGATCGCCCGCGAGGAGAACGACAAGCTCGCCGCCCGGCTGAAGGCGCTGGAGGACAAGCTCGGCAAGGCCTGACTGCCCTGAGGTTATGTCCACAGCCATGTGCTGTGGACAGCCCTTCCAGGGGATTGAGCCCGCCGGCCGAATCCGCGGAGCTTGGCGCCGTGTTGGGAGCGTCACAGCGCCTGCGCTATCGTCGGTGGAAAGAATTGATTCGTCGGGCGGATTCATCCTGCCGCGCCGGATGGGAACGCCTCCGTATGAGGGGTTCCGGAGGTGTGTTGCGTTCCTTCGGCTTTCCAGTCGCCGTGTTCCTCTTCTCGAACGCGCCGGATGCGCCAGCATCCGGAAGGTGGACCCTAGGGCATGATGGACCTCGATATGGATGCCGAGCTGGATCGGCCTTCCAATCCTCTCGACCTGTTCGAACGCCTCGCCGCGCTCAATGACTGGGCGTTCGATCGCGACAGCGAGGACGAACTTTCCGTTGCCGTCACCGGCGGCTGGTCGGAATACCAGGTCGCGGTCACCTGGCTCGCCGAGGTGGAGGCGCTGCATATCGCCTGCGCCTTCGACCTGAAGGTGCCGGAGCGGCGGCGCGGCGAGGTGCTGCAACTCGTCAGCCTCGTCAACGAGCAGCTCTGGCTCGGCCATTTCGACCTCTGGAGCAGCGAAAGCGTGGTGATGTACCGCCACGCCCTGCTGCTCTCCGGCGGGGCCGAGCCGACCGAGGAGCAGGCGATCGCGCTGGTCAAGGCCGCCGTCGAAGCCTGCGAGCGCTACTATCAGGCTTTTCAGTTCGTCGTCTGGGCCGGCAAGACCGCCAAGGAAGGCATGGAAGGCGCGATCCTGGAGACGGTCGGCGAAGCCTGAACCGCTGCGCCGCCGTCATGGCCGGGCTTGACCCGGTCAGCCCTTGCAGGCTCTGGTCCTGTGCTGCCCGGGAGCAAATCCGGGCGCGTGCCCTGTCTCCAAGCGATGAGAACCGCCATGACCGCTTCCCTGCCGCAATCGCTCGTCCTCATCGGCGCGGGCAAGATGGGCGGAGCGATGCTGGAGGGCTGGCTGCGCATCGGCATCGATCCGAAGGGCATCAGCCTGATCGACCCCAAGCCGTCGGACGAGATGGTCGCGCTCGCCAATGAGAAGGGCATGAGGGTCAACCCTTCGGCCAAGGAGATTCCCGCCGCCGATGTCGTCGTGCTGGCGACCAAGCCGCAGATGCTCGACACGGCGGCTCCAGCGGTGCAGGCCTTCATCCATCCCCGCACGCTGCTGATCTCGATCCTCGCCGGCAAGACGCTGGGCGATCTCGCGGCGCGCCTGCCCAATGCCGGCGCGATCATCCGCGCCATGCCGAACCTGCCCGCGGCCGTGCAGCGCGGCGCCACCGCCGCGGCGCCCGGTAAGGGCGTCAGCGCCGCCCAGCGCGCCACCGCTGACGCTCTGCTCGGCAGCATCGGCAAGGTCGAATGGCTCGACGACGAGGGGCTGATCGATGCGGTGACCGCCGTGTCGGGTTCGGGCCCCGCCTATGTCTTCCATCTTGTCGAATGCCTCGCTGCGGCGGGCAAGGATGCCGGCCTGCCGGCAGATGTCGCCGAGCGGCTGGCGCGGGCGACCGTTGAAGGGGCGGGCGAATTGCTGTTCCAGTCGCCGCTGCCGCCCGGCACGCTACGCCAGAACGTGACCTCGCCCGGCGGCACCACCGCTGCGGCGCTCGAGGTGCTGATGGCCGATGACGGCATGAAGCCGCTCATGCGCAAGGCCGTGGCTGCTGCCAAACGTCGCGCCGGCGAGCTTTCGGGCTGAACCGCCTTCCACCCGCCACGATAGCGGCCTAACCTCCTCTCGACGCGAAGCGAGAGGAGCTGCCCATGGCCCGCAAACCCGTTTCCACCCAGCCCGAGGCTGCGCCTGCCGTCGACCCGCGCCGTCGTGCGGTCGATGCCTTGATGAAGCTCGCCACGGAGCGGCCCTGGGACCAGATCGAGCTGCCGGATATCGCGACCGAGGCCGGGCTGACGCTCTCGCAATTGCGCGGGCTGTTTCCGTCCAAGCTCGCGATGCTCGGCGGTGTGACCCGCATCGTCGATGACGCTGTCCTCGCCAATGCCTCGGACGATCTCGCGGGCGAGCCTGTCAAGGAGCGGCTCTTCGATCTCGTCATGCGCCGGCTCGACGCGATGGCGCCCTACAAGGCCGGCTTGCGCAAGATCGCGCCGGTCATTCGCCGCGATCCGCTGGCGCTGGCGGCGCTCAATCGCGGCGCGGTCAATTCCTGGCGCTATATGCTCGCCTCTGCCGGCATCCCGACCGAGGACGCGCTTGGGCACCTGCGGGTGCAGGGTGCGGTGCTGCTGATGGCGCGGGTTTCCGAGGCCTGGCTCGACGATGACGAGCCGGAGCTGTCGAAGACGATGGCGCGGCTCGACCGCGAGCTGAAGACGGCCGGGCGCATCATGGCCCGGGTCGAGGACGTGCACCGGCTGACGGCACCGTTCCGCGGGCTGGCGCGCGCGATCTGCTCGGGGCGTCCCTTGAAGGGGCGTCGGCGCGAGCGGGCGTCGGAGCGCGGCGAGGATAACGAGGATTACGCGCCGGCGATCTGAGCGCGGAGGCAGCCTCGCGCTGCCTGCGACGAAATGTGGCGAAATCGGGTCAACGTTAAGCGTGCCTTAGCCATTTTGCGCGAATGAGGGGAATCCCCATCCGCGCAGGATACGCGAATGTCGTTCACCCGGAAGCTTGCTACCCTCTCGATCAGCCGTTCCTTCGGTCTGATCGCCGCCTTGGCCGTGCTGATCGCCGTCGGCAGCGTCGGCTATACGCTTAACGCAGCCCGCAACGAGATGATCACGCTCAAGCGGGCCGAGATGAAGAACGCCGTCGAGTCGGCCGCGACGACGGTCAAAGGCTATCTGGCGCGCGTCCAGAGCGGCGAGCTGAAGGAAGACGAGGCCAAGAAGCTGGCGATGGCTGCGCTCGACAGCGCGCGCTTCGACAGCGGGAACTATTACTTCCTGATCAATTACGACGGCATCAGCGTCCTGCACGCGAACAAGAAGATCCAGTCGACGGACATGAAGCCGCTCAAGGACGCGGACGGCAAGTTCTTCGTCCAGGATATGATTTCGCTGGCCAAGGCGAAGACCGAAGGCTTCGTCGACTATGGCTGGCTCAAGCCCGGCGACAAGGAGCCTTCGCTCAAGATCTCCTACATCATCGGCATTCCGCAATGGCAGTGGGTGGTCGGCTCCGGCCTGCATGTCCATGACGTCGATGCGGCGTTCATGGGCATGGTCGGCGGCGTCGCCAAGGTTCTGGTGCCGCTCGGCCTCATCATGCTCGGCCTCGTGATCGTGCTCAGCCGCCGCGCTTCCGGCATGCTCCACTCCGTGCGCGGCTCGATGGAAGGCCTGGCTGCCGGCCAGCTCGACACCCCGATCGCGCATCAGGAGCGGCCCGACGAGATCGGTGCGATGGCACGCACGCTCGTCGTCTTCCGCGACGCCGCCCTCGCCAAGGAGGCGATGGAGGCCGACAAGATCCGCATGGAGGAGGAGGCCACTGGCCACCGCCACGCCGCCGATGGCGAGCGCCGTCGCAACGAGGCCGATCGCGCCGAGCATGCCCGCGTGCAGGCCGATGTGGTCCATGCGCTGGGCCAGGGCCTGGAGCATCTCTCGGATGGCGACCTGACCTACCGGATCGAGGACAATTTCACCGCCGAGTACGTCAAGCTGAAGGACGACTTCAACGGCGCCATCGCCAAGCTGCAGGACGCGATGCGGCAGATCGCGACCAATACCGAGAGCATGAAGGCGGGCTCGACCGAGATCAGCCAGGCGGCCGACGATCTCGCCAGCCGCACCGAGCAGCAGGCCTCCTCGGTCGAGGAGACCGCCACCGCGCTGGACGAACTCACCGCCACCGTCCGCCAGACCGCCGAGAGCGCCCGCCTCGCCAACCAGGCGACGGAGCAGGTCAAGACCGAGGCCGAGCAGTCGACCAGCATCGTTCGCGATGCGGTGACGGCGATGGGCGGCATCGAGAAGTCCGCCCAGGAAATCTCGCAGATCGTCGGTGTCATCGACGAGATCGCCTTCCAGACCAACCTGCTCGCGCTCAACGCCTCGGTCGAGGCGGCACGCGCCGGCGACGCCGGCAAGGGCTTCGCGGTCGTGGCGTCCGAGGTGCGCGCGCTGGCGCAGCGCTCTGCCTCCGCCGCCAAGGAGATCAAGACCCTGATCGACGCCTCGACCATCGAGGTCGAGAAGGGCGTCACGCTGGTCGGCCAGACCGGCGGCGCGTTGCAGCGCATGGCCTCCGAGATCACGCGCGTCACCACGCTGGTGGCCGAGATCGCGGGCGCTGCGCAGGAGCAGGCCTCAGGCCTTCAGGAGGTCAACTCCGCCGTCGGCGAGATGGACCAGGCGACGCAGCAGAACGCCGCGATGGCCGAGCAGTCGACCGCCGCCGCGCATTCGCTGTCGCAGGAGGCCGACCGGCTCTCCTCGCTGGTCGCGCGCTTCCAGCTTGGCGGCGATGTCGCCCGGCTCAAGGCGATCTCGCAGACCATGCGGGCGGCGGTCGCTGCTGCGCCGCGCCCCGCCGTCCCGCGCGCCAAGGCCGCCAACGGCGCTGCTGCGGCGCCCAAGACCGGTGCCCGCGACGACGGTTGGGCGGAGTTTTGAGCGAGCCCGCGGCTCCGGCCGCACAGATCGGCTTCGACGATTTCCTGAAGGTCGACATCCGTGTCGGCACGATCGTCGAGGCCGAGCCTTACCCTGAGGCGCGCAAGCCCTCGATCAAGCTCGTGATCGATTTCGGCGGCACGATCGGCCGCAAGAAATCCTCGGCGCAGATCACGAAGCACTACCGGCCGGAAGAGCTTCCCGGCCGGCAGGTCCTCGCGGTGGTGAATTTCCCGCCGCGCCAGATCGGCAAGTTCATGTCGGAGGTGCTGACGCTGGGCATCCCCGATGCCGAGGGTGAAGTCGTCCTGATCGGGCCGGGGCATGAAGTCCCGATCGGCGGCAGGCTTTTCTAGGCGGCCACCGGCCACAGGCCGGTCTGCAAGGTGGTCGGTGCGAATTCCGGCGCCGACCAGCGCAGGCGGAGCGCGCCGGGCCGGCGCCAGCCGCGCTTCACATGAAAGCGCCATAGGCGCTCGGCGCCGTCGAGCCGTGCCAGCTCCGGCCCCTGCCAGACGATCTCCGCTTCGCCCTGCAATTGCAGCAGCGTGCCCGTCGCGAAATCGACGAAGAGCAGGGAGGCGCGGGGTTCCTGCAACAGGTTGCCGAAGGTGTTGAAGTAGCTGTTGCCGGCAAAATCCGGGATGGTGAGCGTGTCGCCGTCGATGCGGACGAAGCCGGGCCGGCCGCCGCGATGCGAGATGTCGACGCCGCCGGTCTCGGCTTCAAGCGCCGCGGCGCTGGCGATGAACAGCGTGTCGGCTCCTGCGATCAGTACGCGCGCCTCTGCATCCAGGCCTGACAGGCTGATGGCTGGCGAGGCGAGTTCCTTTTCATCCTGAAGCCGATTGCGGACTTGGATGTACTTCGCGCAATTGCCGAAGCTCTGCTCGATTTCGACGGTAAAGCCGTCTGGAGTAACGATCCCGACCCGGCCGTTGGCGCGATTGCGGCGGCGGGTTTCCAGTTCGAGACCCAGCAGGCCGATGGGGCTGCCCGGCTGGAACGCGTCAAAGGCCGGATCATCCTTCGAGGGCAGGGCCGCGATCGTCAACGCAGTTGGGGTCGGGCTTTCCACGAAACCGGGAGAAGCGGCCAGCGCCGTCGCCAAGGGCCAGCCGTCCCGGTCGAGCATGCCGGCGAAGAGCCAGGGCAACTGTCCGAAGAAGATGCGGTGCTGATCCGGCATGAACGGGCGGATACCGGCACCGCGCGAGGCGACGCCGGCCAGCGCCTGCGCTGCCAGCTCGCCGGTGTGGAAGGGACCGTCAGGCAGCATCGTTGTCGAGCTCCGGCGGCAGGGGCGAAGGCGGGATCGGCTTGAAGAAGGGCAGGGCCTCGATGCGAGCGAGCCAGCGGCGCACGGCCGGATAGGGCTTCAGCGAGATACCGCCTTCCGGCGCATGCGCGACATAGGAATAGCAGGCGAGATCGGCGATCGTCGGCTGGGAGGCCGCAAGATAGTCGCGTGTCATGAGATGCTCTTCCATGAACGTCAGCAGCCGGGCGGCGATCCGCTGCGCGCGGGCCTTGTCGTCCTTCAGGCCGAACTGGGTGACGAGGCGGGCGATGGAGGGGCCGTGCATGACCTCGCCAGCGGCGATCGAGAGCCAGCGCTGGACATGGGCGGCGCCGACCGGATCGAGCGGCAACCATGCGCTGTCCGGGGCATAGCGCCGGACCAGATAGACCATGATCGCATTGCTGTCGGCGAAGGTGAGGTCGCCATCCTGCAGCACGGGAATCTGGCCGAGCGGGTTGAGCTTGCGGAAGGCCTCGCCCCGCCGGACGTCGGCCGGGGCCTCCTCGGTGCGATAGGGCAGGCCGAGCGCGAGCAGCAGCAACTCGACGCGATGGGCGTGACCTGAAAGAGGCGTTCCGTGGAGGATGATCTCTGGCGACGGCATGGCAATGCTCCTGATTTGCGGGGCATCATGATCGTTTCGGAAGAATGCCGAAATCTGCTATCGGTTGAACTTAGAATTTCAATTTCCGGAACGATGCGATGGACCGGATCGAGGAGCTGGCGATTTTCGTCGCGATCGTCGATGCCGGCAGCCTGGCCGGCGCGGCACGGCGTTTGCGGAAGTCGCGCCCGGCTGTGACGCGGGCTCTTGCCGGGCTGGAGGAGCGGGTCGGGACGCAATTGATCGCGCGGACGACACGGCGTCTGACGCCGAACGATGCCGGTCGGGAACTTGCAACAACGGCCCGGCGGTTGCTCGCCGATTACGAGGCGGCATTGGGCGTTGCTGCGGCCGAGCCGGTGAGCGGCCTTCTGCGCATCACTGCGCCGCTCTCCTTCGGTCGGCGGCATGTCACGCCGTTGGTGAGCGAGTTCCTCGATCGCTATCCGCAAGTGCAGGTCGAGCTCGTGCTGGCGGACCGCAATCTCGACCTGATCGAGGAAGATCTGCAGCTCGCGGTCAGGATCGGGCCGCTGCCGAATTCCGGCCTGCTGATGCGGAAGGTCGGGGAGGTCCGGCGCATCCTCGTCGCGGCGCCATCCTATCTCGCGAATTGCCCGCCCTTGCGGCGCCCGGCCGATATCTCCGCGCATGAGACCATCGCGAGCGTCGCTGCCAACCAGACGCTGACCTGGCGCTTCGGTGGGCCGCGTTCGGGAAGCGCCGTCGTCCTGACGCCGCGCCTGATCGTCAACGAGGTGGAGTCCGTGCTGATCGCGGCGCGGGCCGGGCGGGGGCTGGCCCGGGTCTTGTCCTATCAGGCGGCGGACGACCTCGCTGCGGGAACGTTGGTGCGGTTGTTGCCGGAATTCGAGCCGCCGCCCTTGCCGGTCCAGCTCGTGGTGCCGGGTGGTCGACAGCCGGCGCCGCGGGTGCGCGCCTTCATCGATCATGCGGTGGCGCGACTGCCGGAGCTTGCCCCGATCGGTGCCTCGGCTAGCGCAGCGCGCCCGCAAAGCTCGTGATGGCGGCGACGACCTGACCCTCGCGACCGATGAAGCCGTGATAGGCGCGGGCCTGACAGGGATCGCCTGTCGAGCTGCCGCCGTCGATCCAGATCAGGCGTGCCTTGCCGCCGGTCCATTGCTGGAAGGTGACGGCCGATTCCGGCAGCGTCAGGCGACAGCTGTCCTGCCGATGGTGGATGATCAGCGTCGGTGGCAGCCGCCCGGGATCGCCGATCATGCCGGGCGCGCCGTCCAGAATGGAGGAGGCGAAGACGACCCCGTCCGGCCGTGCCGATAGCGTATCGGCGACCTTGAGGGCGCCCCGGCTCATCGCCACCACCACCACGCGGGGTGCGATGCCGCGCATGTATTCCACGGCCTTGGCCGGGTCGGCGCCAGCATCGAGCGTGATGCTGGCAATGCCGCTGCGGGCATAGGCGCCCCGGGTGCGCACGATCCAGTTGCCGCCACGCGCGACGCTGCCGTCGGAGCCGATGCCGATATTGCCGTCGCCGCCCGTGAGAAGCACGAGCCCGGCGCGTGCCTTGCCGGCCGGCTTGTTGAGCAGCGCCCGGCCGTTGCCGACGAAGCCGTTGCCGAGATCGACGACCTCCTCGGCCTGGGCTGCCGATGCCGTCAGCAGCAGGGCCGCTGCGAGGACAGCCAGAGATCGTCTCAGGAACCGCATGTCCGGCCTCCCCTTGCGTCAGCAGGAGACTAGCGCTCGACTTTCGCGGCTGTCGAGCGAAACCGCGCGGCTCTAGACCGGTAACCGCACTGTCGCCCGCAGGCCGCCGAGCGGTGAATCGGCGAGCATGATGTCGCCGCCATGGGCGCGGGCGATGTCGCGCGCGATGGCGAGGCCGAGGCCCGTGCCGCCGCCATCGACATTGCGAGCCTCGTCGAGCCGGAAGAAGGGGCGGAAGACGTCCTCACGCTGGTCGGGCGGGATGCCGGGGCCGTCATCGTCGACCATCACGATCAGGTAGCGCGCGTCATGGGTCGCGCGAATCGCGATGCGGTCGCCATAGCGGGCGGCGTTCGAGACGAGATTGGTGAGCAGGCGGCGGAAGGCGTCGGGGCGAATCACGACGAGCGGATCGCCGATCACCGTCAGTTCGGTCTGGTGGCCCTGCCGCTCGGCATCGGATTTCAACTCTTCCAGCAGCGAGCGGATATCGGTCTCGATCGCGGTCTCGCCGGCATCGCCACGGGCGAAGGCGAGATAGTCCTCGAGCATGCGGCTCATCTCGTCGACGTCCTTCTCCAGCGCCTCGATTTCCCAGGAACGCTCCATCAGGGCGAGCGAGAGCTTGAAGCGGGTGAGGATGGTGCGCAGGTCGTGGCTGACGCCGTTCAGCATCGTCGTGCGTTCGCCGATCGAGCGCTCGACGCGGCGCTTCATCTCGATGAAGGCATTGCCGGCACGGCGGACCTCGCGGGCGCCACGCGGCCGGAAATCGGCGTCGCGGCCCTTGCCGAAAGCCTCCGCCGCATCGGCGAGCTTCAGGATCGGGCGGATCTGGTTGCGCAGGAACAAAACCGCGATGGTGAGCAGGATCAGCGACGTGCCGATCATCCAGAGCAGGAAGATATGGCTGTTCGAGGCATAGGCGGAGTTGCGCCGCGTCAGGATGCGCATCACGTCCTTGCCGAGCTTGATGCGGATCTCGATCAGGCTGGAGCGGCCGACCGTGTCGAGCCAGAAGGGGCGGGCGACCTGCTGGCTGAGCTCGGTGGAGAGCGCGTTGTCGAGCAGCGAGAAGAAGGGGCGCGGGCCCGGCGCCGGCAGGTCCGAATCGGGGATGATGTCGAGGTCCATGCCGAGGCGCTCGGCGGCGATGCGCGACAGCGTCGTGGTGTCGGCATCCTGCGGGTAGCTCTCGTAGACATCGATCAGCATGGCGATGTCGGCGGAGACGGCCGAGGAGAGGCGCTGCGTCACCGTCTGCCAGTGCCGCTCCATGAAAACATAGGCGATGACCGATTGCAGCAGCACGACCGGCGCGATGACGATGACGAGGGCGCGCGGGTAGAGCCCCTTGGGCATGTAGCGCGCTATGATCTGCAAGGGCCGGCCGATGCGCTTGATGACTGGCCGCACGGCCTTCCCGAGGCTTTCGACCGCATGCTCCAGCCCGGCGTAGACGCGCGCCAGCGCACGTGCGGCGGAGCGCAGCGCGGACGGGCCTTTCCTGCCGGGTTGCAGCGGCGTCACGTCCGGTCCGTCACCAGCCTGTAGCCGACGCCGCGCACGGTCTGGAGATAGAGCGGATCGGTCTGGTCGCGCTCGACCTTGCGGCGCAGGCGGTTCATCTGGACATCGACGGTGCGGTCATTGGCGGCCGAGCCCTGTGCGGCCAGTTCCTCGCGCGGCACGACCTCGCCGGCACGCTCCGCCAATGCGGTCAGGATCTCGCGCTCGCGCTCGGTCAGGCGGATGGTCTCCTCGCCCTTGCGCAATTCGCCGCGCGCCAGCCCGTAGATAAAGGGGCCGAAGCGGACGAAATCGGGCCGTGTGCCGGATTGCGCGGCCTCGACGACCAGCGTGCGCTTCAGGATGTTGCCGAGCCGCAGCAGCAACTCGCGCGGTTCGAACGGCTTGGAGAGATAGTCGTCGACGCCGATTTCGAGGCCGTTGATGCGGTCCTTGCCGTCGGCGCGGGCGGTCAGCATCAGGATCGGCACGGCGGAGCCGCCACGGAAGCGGCGGGCGAAGTCGAAGCCGTTCTCGCCGGGCATCATCACGTCGAGCACGATCGCGTCGAAGACGAGGTTGCCAAGTCGCGTATCGGCTTCCGCTGCATTGGCCGCCGTCGTCACCCGGTAGCCGTTGTCGCTGAGGAACCGGCCCAGCAATTCGCGCAGGCGCCGGTCGTCGTCGACGACAAGGATATGCGGGGCCTCGTCAGGCAGGGGCTTGCGGGCCGGCTTCGCCAGGGTCTCGGTTGCGATCATCTCGCGCCTTTCTCCTGCGCCGGTCTTAGCCGGCGCGCTCGCGGTGCTGGGCTCCCATAGCATAACGTAGGGAGCCGGTCGCCGCTAAGGCTTGTCGAGAAGTCGCTCTACCTTCGGCCGCTCGGCGGGGTCGATCAGGGCGGCGAGGTACCGCGCCGCGATGGCGGCGGTCTCGGGACCGGCCCCTTCAAGCGCGCGGTTGATGCGCTTGGCCTGGAGGCGGACGAGGCGCAGCGCCAGGTCCTGGCCGGAAGGCGTGGTGTGGAGATGGCGCTGGCGCTTGTCCTGCCGGCCGGTGCGCTGCTCGATATAGCCCTTCTCGACCAGTTCCTTGAGCACGCGATTGAGGCTCTGCTTGGTGATCTGGAGGATATCGAGCAGTTCGGCGATGGTCAGGCCCGGCCGGCGCTGGACGAAGTGCAGGACGCGGTGATGCGCCCGGCCGAAACCGTAATCGGCGAGGATGCGGTCGGGGTCGCCGACGAAGTCGCGATAGGCGAAGAACAGCAGCTCGATCAGGTCATGCGGGACCGCCTCGGAAGAGGGCCTGAGCGGGAGGTCTTCGGCGTCGGAAGGAGATGGGACCAAAACGCGCTTCCAAAAATTTGGGTCAGCCTTATTGACATATCTCAGACGGAAGATTACCGGTCAAGGGCGCTGAGCGAACGATTATTTCAAAACGTACCGCTGCGGCGCAGCTTTAGACACAGGCTTGCGTTCCGAAAACGGCTGTGCCGGAGTTCCGGAAACAAGCACCCAGGAGAAGGTCCATGTCAGTCATTCCTTTCGACCAGCGCGATGGCGTCATCTGGTTCGACGGCAAGCTCGTGCCGTGGAAGGACGCGAAGATTCACGTACTGACCCATGGGCTGCATTACGGCTCGTGCATCTTCGAGGGCGAGCGCTCCTATGACGGCGTGATCTACAAGAGCACCGAGCATTCGCAGCGCCTGCACAAGTCGGCCGAGATTATGGATTTCACGATCCCCTATTCGGTCGCCGAGCTCGATGAGGCCAAGTATCTCTGCCTCAAGGAGAACGGCCTGAAGGACGCCTATATCCGCCCGGTCGCCTGGCGCGGCTCGGAGATGATGGCGGTGTCCGGCCGCAACAACACGATCCATACCGCGATCGCGGTCTGGGAGTGGCCGAGCATGTTCGACATGGCGGCGAAGCTGAAGGGCATCCGCCTCGACGTTGCCGATTACCGCCGGCCGGACCCGGCCTGCGCGCCGGTTCATGCCAAGGCGGCGGGTCTGTACATGATCTGCTCGCTCTCCAAGCACAAGGCCGAGCGCGGCGGCTATGCCGATGCGATGATGCTCGACTGGGAAGGCAATGTCGCCGAATGCACCGGCGCCAATATCTTCTTCATCAAGGACGGTGTGATCCATACGCCGCTGGCCGACCGCTTTCTGAACGGGCTCACCCGCCAGTCGGTGATCGACCTGTGCCGCCAGCGCGGCTTCGAGGTGGTGGAGCGGCGTATCCGTCCGGAGGAGCTGGAGAGCTTCAACGAGTGCTTCATCACCGGCTCGGCCGCCGAGGTGACGCTGGTCTCCGAGATCGGCCCGTACAACTTCATCACCGGCAACATGGGCAAGGTGATCATGGAAGACTACTCGGCCGCGGTGCGCCCGCAGACGAAAGCGGCTTGAGGCGCGACATCGCGGTTCCAAACTCCACCTCTGTCATTCCGGGGCGCGCCGCAGGCGCGAACCCGGAACCCACGACTGGGTAGATACCCCAATGCCCGGTTGCAGGCGGCTCACCCGGTCGTGGGTTCCGGGTTCTTCGCTGTGCGAAGCCCCGGAATGACAAATCGTGGTTCTGAACGCCCGTCCTAGAGCCGAGTTTGGCTCCGCCCGGGAATGACGCTCCCTACTTGATCTCGCTGCGATACAGCGTGATCCAGTCCTCGGAGCCGATGCCGCGGCATTCGCCCATCAGGCTAAGATCGATCTGGACGAAGGCGCTGCCGGTCCAGGCATAGCCACCCGCGGCGCCGCAATCGCCGATGCCGCGTCCCTTGGCAAAGAAAGTGATGCGGCCGCTCTTCGGGTCGAACTCGGCATTCACCAGCGTGTTCTTCGCGTCGCCGTCGCCTTGCGCGAAGGCCACCGGTTTGGCCGTCTTCGCGTCGCCACGCTCGATCATCCAGAACGCATTCGAGACATTGTAGGCGCCGCGCGAGCAGGCCAGCGAAACGAGGCTGTGCGTGCCGTCAAGCGTCCAGGCCTCGTCGATGCTGATCAGTGTCTCGTCGTCCTCGCAGCCATCGGGGTCGCGCTGCTTGAGTTCCTTGCGCAGCGCGGCAGTGAGCGCCTTGCCGTCCTTCTCCGACAGCGCGGCGCTTGCGGGCTTCGCGATGACGACCGGCAGGGCAGGGGCGGCGGGCACGTTCGTGCCGCTGCCCTTGCGGATCAGGGCGGAGGTCGTGTTGAGGCGCCCCTGCTGCTCGTCGATCCAGAGCAGGGCCGCCACCGCACCCGATAGCGAAACCTCGGCCGCTACCTGCGGAGCGGCGATGGAGAGCTTCGTGGCCTTGCGGGCAGCCTCGACAAGGGCCGTGACCTCGGCCGGTTTGAAGGTCAGGGACAGCATGTCGCCATCGGTTTCCGCCGGCATTGCCTTGCCGCCGGCAGGGAAGGGCGCGCCATCGAGCTTGAGCTGGACCGACCGGGGCGGGGTCTTCCAGTCACCGCGCAGGCGCAGGGTCAGTTCGGCCGGCATGTCCGGCCCGGCCGGACGCTCCAGGCGCAGATAAGCGACCGGGTCGGCCGCCTCATTCGGGAGCGACAGAGCGGTGCAGCTTTTGAGATTGTCGCAGCCGGCCATCCAATCGCGGAAGCTCTTCGGCTCCGGTGCGGCTGCGAAAGCGAGGGCCGGCGCAAGAGCGAGGCCAGCGCCGAGCGCGGCGCTCTTCCAGCCGTCAGGAATCCTGTTTCCAGCGTTCCGCCGCATCGTCGTCATCCGCCTTGGCTTCGACCCAGCCGCCGAGCGTGCCGTCGGCGCGGTGCTCGCGCTTCCAGAACGGGGCGCGGGTCTTGAGATAGTCCATCATGAAATCGGCCGCCTCGAACGCGGCGCGGCGATGGGCCGAAGCCGCCAGCACCAGCACGATCTGCTCGCCCGGCCTGACTAGCCCGTAGCGATGGATCGCGACGAGGCCGAGCAATGGCCAGCGCGCGGAGGCTTCAGCCGCGACGCGGGCGATCTCGGCCTCGGCCATGCCGGGGTAGTGCTCGAGTTCGAGCGCGGCGAGCGTGCCGGCTTCGTCGCGGCATAGCCCGGTGAAGGAGACGACGGCGCCGATATCGGCGCGGCCGGCCGAGAGCGCGTCGATCTCGTCTTGCAGCGAGAAATCTTCCCGCTGGATGCGGATGAGGGGGGACGTCACGGCCTCAGCCGCCGGTCATCGGCGGGAAGAAGGCGATCTCGCGGGCGGCGCCGAGCCGGGCCTGCGGCTTGGCATGGACATGGTCGAGCGCGGCCCGCACGACGGCCTCGTCGGCGAAGGCGGCTTCGTAGCCCTCGCCGCGCGCCTTCAGCCAGCGCACGAGATCGGCGATGGTGGCGAGATCGACGGGGATGTCGAGCGTCTCCTCGGGCAGTCCGACGCGCTCGCGCACCCAGGCGAAATAGACGATGCGGACCGGGCGCGTGCCCGCCGCTGCCATGGCGGCTGCGGTGCTCATGGCGCGCGCTCGTCTTCCGCGACGAGATGGCGGATGCCGGCGTTGAAATAGTCCCAGCCGGTATAGATCGTCAGGCCCGCCGCGGCCCAGAGCAGCACGATGCCGATCGTGGTGTTGCCGGGCAGGACCTTGTCGCCGGCCGGGCCAGCGATGAGGAAGCCGAGCGCGAAGAGCTGCGCCGTCGTCTTCCACTTGGCGACCTTGCTGACGGGCACGCTGACCTTGAGATCGGCCAGGAACTCCCGCAGGCCCGAGACCAGGATCTCGCGGCAGAGGATCACGATCGCGGCCCAGAGCGTCCAGCCCTCGATCTGGCCGGTATAGACCAGCATCAGCAGCAGGGCGGCGACGAGCAGCTTGTCGGCGATCGGGTCGAGCATGCGTCCGATCGCGGATTGCTGGCTCCAGGCGCGGGCGATGTAGCCGTCGAGATAATCGGTGATGGCAGCGACGGTGTAGATGCCGAGCGCGAGCCAGCGCATCCAGTCGTCGCGCGGCCAGAACAGGATCGCCACCAGGGCCGGGATCGCCAGGATCCGCCCGTAGGTGAGGAGGTTGGGCAGCGACCAGGGGCCGCGCCGCCTGATGGCGTCTGGAAGAATCGTCACGAGATGCACCAAAGCAAGGCGGCAGCAGTAGCGTCAACACGCAACAGCGTGAATGTGGCAGAACTTCGCGACCGCGTCGTCTTTCAACGGGGATGTCCGAAGGCGAAAAACGGCCTCGCTTTCAACGTCATGGAGCATTGCTTCTGCGAAACGCCGGTTTTCCGCGTTTTCGCGCGATGCTCTACGCATCATGAAAGAAATCATGCACAGCCTTGGCAGTCGCGGCATTCACGCCGGGCGTGCGCATGAGGTCGTCGAGCTTGGCGCGCTGGATCGCCTTCACAGTGCCGAAATGCAGCAGCAGCGCCCGCTTGCGCGAGGGGCCGATGCCGGGGATCTCGTCGAGCGGGTTCTTCATCGTCTCGCGCTTGCGCTTGGCGCGGTGGGTGCCGATGGCGAAGCGATGCGCCTCGTCGCGCAGGCGCTGGATGAAATAGAGCGCGGGGTCGCGCGGCTGGAGCTTGAAGGGCTCGCGGCCCTCCATATGGAAGGTCTCGCGCATGGCGTTGCGATCCTCCCCCTTGGCGATAGCGACGAGCGGGATGTCGGCCGCACCGAGATCCTTCATGATCTTGAGCGCGGCGCTGAACTGGCCCTTGCCGCCGTCGACGATGACGAGATCGGGACGGGAGGGGAAGCCGTCCTCGTCCTTGCGCGGTTTCGCCGCCTTGCGGCTTTTTCCGCGGGAGCCCTCATCCTGAGGAGCGCCTTCAGGCGCGTCTCGAAGGATGATCGCTGAGGCTCCCTCGCCCTCTGGAGCGTCCTTTGGGACGGTCGCTAACGCGACCTCCTCGGGGTGAGGGCTGAGGGTTATGCCTTCTTCCTTCGCCAACTTCGCGAACCGCCGTGTCAGCACCTCGCGCATCATGCCGAAATCGTCCCCGGCGATGGTGTCGGTCGAGATGTTGAAGGTGCGGTACTGGTTCTTCACGAAGCCGTCCGACCCGGCGACGATCATGCCGCCGACCGCGTTCGTGCCCATGATATGCGAGTTGTCGTAGACCTCGACCCGACGCGGCGCCGTCTCCATGCCGAAGGCGGCGCCGAGCGCGGCGAGCAGCGCGCTCTGGCCGGCATTGTCGGCGAGCTTGCGTGAGAGCGCCTCGCGGGCGTTCTTGACAGCATGGGCCATCAGATCGGCACGCTCGCCGCGCTTGGGATGGGCCACCTCGACCTTGCGACCGGCGCGGGCCGAGAGCGCCTGCCCGATCAATTCGATCTCCTCGACCGGGTGCGAGAGCAGTACGAGGCGCGGCGGCGGCTTGTCGTCGTAGAACTGGGCGACGACGGAAGCGAGCACCTCGGCCGGCGTCAATGAGCGATCGGCGCGCGGGAAGAGGGCGCGGTTGCCCCAGTTCTGGTGGTTGCGGAAGAAGAAGATCTCGACGCAGAACTGCCCGGCCTGCTCGTCGATGGCGAAGACGTCGGCCTCCTCGACGCCCTGCGTGTTGATGTCCTGCCCGGCCTGCACGGCCGAGAGCGCGGCGAGGCGGTCGCGATAGCGGGCGGCTTTTTCGAATTCGAGCTCTTCAGCAGCTTCCTGCATTCGCGCGGACAGGAGCTGCTTCACGGCCGAGGAGCGGCCGGAGAGGAAGTCGCGCGCCTGGCTGGCCAGCCCCTGGTATTCGGGGATCGAGATTTCGCCGGTGCAGGGGCCGGCGCAGCGCTTGATCTGGAAGAGCAGGCAGGGGCGGGTGCGGTTCTCATAGAAGGAATCCGCGCAGGTGCGGATCAGGAAGGCCTTCTGCAGCGCGTCGATGGTGCGCGTCACCGCCCAGACCGAGGCGAAGGGGCCGAAATAGTCGCCCTTGCGCTGGCGCGAGCCGCGATGCTTCAGGATCGCGGGGGCGTCATGATCGCCGGTCAGCAGGATATAGGGGAACGACTTGTCGTCGCGCAGCAGCACGTTGTAGCGCGGCCGGAGCTGCTTGATCAGGTTCGACTCGAGCAGCAGCGCCTCGGTCTCGGTGCCGGTGGTGACGAACTCCATGTTCGCCGTCTCGGCGATCATCCGGGCGACGGCGTTGGTATGCGCCATGCCGCGGGCATAGGAGGTCACGCGATTCTTCAGGCTCTTGGCCTTGCCGACATAGAGCACCTCGCCGGCACGATCGAACATCCGGTAGACGCCGGGCCGGTTCGGCAGGTGCTTGGCGAATTGCTGGATGACCTCGATGCCGGCCTTGAGCGCGCCGGGCGCGGCTTCCGCGAGGACGAGCGCGGGCTCGGCGCCGGGGAGGGTGTCCTCCTCGTCCTCGAACTCGTCCTGGGGCAGATCGTCCTGGCGTTCGCGACTCATGCGCTTGCGTACTCTATCCTGCGGCGTCTTGGGCCTGCGTCTTCTCGGTCTCCATGTAGGATGCCGGAGCGGCTTCGTCATGTCAGGAGAGGTGCTGTCCTGCCCGCGAATTGGCCGCTATCCGCCAGCTGATAAAACCAAATGTCGAGCCGCTATTGACGATCGTTCCTCCAACGTTGTTCCTTGCGTGACGCGATGCTCGTTTTGGTTTTCCCAAAGGCGCCTTTTCGTTGTCGATTTGACATCGGGGTGGTCAAGGCCTATCTCTTGGTTTCGATTTAGGCCTGATGACTTGGCCGCTCGCGACGCTTGAGCGCGACATGCTGATGATTTTCTTCCTCTGATCGAATTCGCCGCCGCATGTTTTCCATGGGGCTTGGATAAACATGTTTGCGGGAGGCACCTATGGCTTCTGGTTCTGTCAAGTGGTTCAACGCCACCAAGGGTTTCGGTTTCATTCAGCCTGACGATGGCGGGCAGGACGTTTTCGTCCACATCAGCGCCGTCGAGCGCGCCGGTCTGCGCGATCTGCGCGACGGGCAGAAGATCTCGTACGAGATCGTTCAGGACAAGCGTTCGGGCAAGAGCTCGGCCGACAACCTGCGGGCTGAGTAACCGTTCCGGAGCGGGACGACGACGCTTTGAGGCCGCCGCGGATGTACCGGCGCCACGACACGACGTTTCGCACCAACGGTTAAGTGAAGGGTCGGGACCAACAAGCCCGGCCCTTTGTGCTTTCTGGAAAGGATGACCATGCAAGTTCTCGTTCGGGACAACAATGTCGAGCAGGCGCTGCGCGTCCTGAAGAAGAAGCTGCAGCGCGAAGGCGTGTTTCGCGAGATGAAGCAGCGCCGCGAATTCGAAAAGCCGTCCGAGCGCCGGGCCCGCGAGAAGGGCGAGGCGGTTCGCCGCGCCAAGAAGGCCGCCCGCAAGCAGGCGCAGCGCGAAGGTCTGTTGCCGGCGCCGAAGCGGAAGCTGCCGGTCGGCAAGGCCCGTCCCGGCGCCCCGCGTCCGCCGTCCGCCGTCTGATTGGCGGAAGGCCGATCAGCGCCGTTGAGTAGGAGTTTCGCATGTCGAGCCGCAGCATGAAGCTGGACGAGATCGCTGCTCGGGCGCAGGAGGCCGTCTCGGCGACCGAACAGCGCCGCAAGGAAGCGCTCGACGCCTGGCAGGCGGTCGAGGATGAGGCCGGTCAGGCCCGCCTCAAGACCGAGAAGCTGCGGGCCCTTCGGCTGGCCAGAGATGCCGAGGAAGCTGCGGCCAAGGCGGCCGCCCCGGTTCGCAAGGTCGCTTCGAAGCGCCCGAGCCGGGCTGCCGCGAAGGCGCTCTGACGTTCTTCCCTTGACGAGGTTTCAGACGGGCGGCCATCAGGATGTGCCGCCCGTCTGCATTTCGGCCGACGCGGCCTGTGCCCGGCGGGAAGAGCGCGTGCCATGAACGATTCCTCTCCCGCGCCCGGCCGCATCATCCTGCTCAACGGCGCGTCGAGCAGCGGCAAGTCCTCGCTGGCGCGCGCCCTCCAGGCGCGGATCGATACGCCGTTCTGGCACATCTCGATCGATCACCTGCGCGATGCCGGCGTTCTGCCGAGTGCCCGGATCAAGAGCGGCGAGTTCGACTGGCGAGCCATGCGGGAAGCCTTCTTCCTCGGCTTCGAGCGCTCGCTTCTCGCCTATGTCGAGGCCGGCAACGACCTCATCGTCGAGCACATCATGGAGAGCGAGGCCTGGCTGCTGCGGCTCGCGGATACGCTCGCCGGCCATGACGTGTTCTTCGTCGGCGTCCATTGCGCGCTGGAGGAGCTCGAGCGGCGCGAGCGCGAACGTGGCGACAGGCCGATCGGCGACGCCCGGCGCGATTTCCACCGCATCCATTCCTATTGCCTCTACGATACCGAGGTGGATGCGATGCAGGATCGGGACGCCAATGCCGACGCTGTCATTGCGACGTGGCGGGTGCGATCGAAACCTGCTGCCTTCGAGCGGTTGCGCGAGCGGCGCGACCGGGGCTGAGCAAAGCCCGGCAATCGCGTTGCCATGTCATCGACGCGTTCGCGCCGGCTGCGAATGCAGGGCGAGGGGACTGCCGTCCGCTTCAGGCTGCGCCAATATGAGAGGGACAGGCCCACGCCCTTCATCATCGAGGATTGAAACCCATGTCCCAGCCCGACAGCGTTCGCATCGTGCTCGCCTCCCGGCCCGAGGGGCGCCCGGCGCCGCAGAATTTCCGGCTGGAGCATGCCGCCATCCCGGCGCCCGCCGAGGGGCAGGTGCTGCTCAAGATCCTCTATCTCTCGCTCGACCCCTATATGCGCGGGCGGATGAGCGCGGCGAAATCCTACGCCGCCGCGACCGAGATCGGGCAGCCGATGGAGGGTGGGACCGTCGGCGAGGTCATCGAGAGCCGCGATCCGGCCTTCAAGCCCGGCGATATCGTGCTCTCGCATTCCGGCTGGCAGTCCTACGCGGTCGCCAATGCCGCGCAATTGCGCAAGCTCGACCCGAAAGCCGCACCGTTGACGACGGCGCTCGGCGTGCTCGGCATGCCCGGTTTCACCGCCTATGCCGGCCTGCTCACTATCGGCCAGCCGAAGCCGGCCGAGACGGTCGTGGTCGCGGCGGCGAGCGGTCCGGTCGGCTCTGCGGTCGGGCAGATCGCCAGGATCAAGGGCGCGCGGGCGGTGGGCATCGCCGGCGGTCCTGAGAAATGCGCCTTCGTGCGGGATACATTCGGCTTCGACGCGGTGATCGACCATCGCGATCCCGATATGGCGGCCAAGCTCGCCGCGGCCTGTCCGGATGGCATCGACGTCTATTTCGAGAATGTCGGCGGCCATGTCTGGGATGCGGTCTTCCCGCTGCTCAACACCTTCGCGCGCATCCCGGTCTGCGGCCTCGTCGCGCATTACAACGCGAGCGGCGAATTTCCGGGGCCGGACCGTTTACCGGGCATGATGCGGCAGGTGCTGTCGAAGAGCCTGACGATCCGCGGCTTCATCCAGCGCGAATTCGCCGCCGCGCAGGGGCCGACCTTCCGCGAGGAGATGGCGCGCTGGATCGCCGAGGGCGCGGTCAAATACAAGGAAGACATCGTCACCGGGCTGGAGAACGCGCCGGAGGCTTTCATCGGCCTGCTGGAGGGCAAGAATTTCGGCAAGCTGATCGTTAAGCTCTGAGCGAGGGCGCCACGCGCCAGCCTTTTTCCTTGACCATTCAGCGGGCGCGCGGCCATCTCGCCGCGCCCGCCACCGGACTTTGCCATGCCCGTCTTCGCCATTCCTTTCCCGATGATCGACCCCGTCGCGGTGCAGCTCGGGCCTTTGGCGATCAAATGGTACGGGCTTGCCTATGTCGTCGGCCTGCTCGGCGGCTGGTGGTATGCGCGCAAGCTCGTCGCCGCCGACGGCTTGTGGGGCGGGCGGGCGCGGCCTCAAGCCATCGAACTCGACGACATGTTGCTCTTCGTCGCCTTCGGCGTCGTGCTCGGCGGGCGCATCGGCTTCGTGCTGTTCTATGACCTCGCGCGCTATCTCGAACGCCCGCAGGACATCTTCGCGATCTGGCAGGGCGGCATGTCCTTCCATGGCGGGTTGATCGGCGCGACGCTCGGCCTGTGGCTCTTCGCGAAGCGGCGTGGCTATCCCGCGCTGTCGGTGTTCGATCTCGCGGCGGCCGTGGTGCCGATCGGGCTCCTGCTCGGGCGCATCGCCAATTTCATCAATGGCGAACTCTGGGGCCGGCCGGCGCCCGATTTCCCCTATGCCATGGTGTTCCCGAATGGCGGGCCGCTGCCGCGCCATCCGAGCCAGCTCTACGAGGCCTTCGGCGAAGGGCTGCTGCTCTTCATCCTTGTGAACGTGCTGGTCCGCTTCGGTGGCTTCAGGCGGCCGGGTTTCGTCGCCGGCGTCTTCGGCATGGGCTATGCGGTCGCGCGGATCGTCTGCGAATTCTTCCGCGAACCCGATCCGCAGCTCGGCTTCCTGTTCGGGACATCGGTCGATGCTCTTTCGGGCGGCATCACCATGGGCATGCTGCTGTCGCTGCCGGTGTTCTTCGCCGGCCTGTGGCTGGTGCTGCGCAGCAAGCGCGAGGCGCCCGGCGAGGCGCGGGCGTGACCACGCTCAAGGCCGAGATCGTCGACCTGATCCGGCAGGAGGGGCCGATCGGCATCGGCCGCTACATGGCGCTGGCGCTCGGCCATCCCCGTCATGGCTATTACATGACGCGCGATCCCCTTGGGGCCGAGGGCGATTTCACCACGGCCCCCGAGATCAGCCAGATGTTCGGCGAGCTGATCGGTCTCTGGGTGGCCCATGCCTGGCAGGCTATGGGCGCGCCCGCGCGGTTCCGACTCGTCGAACTCGGGCCGGGACGCGGGACGCTGATGGCCGACATGCTGCGGGCGACGCGAATCGTGCCGGGCTTCCATGCGGCCCTATCGGTCCATCTCGTCGAAACCAGCCCTGTGCTGCGCGGCCGGCAGGCGGCAGCGCTGAAGGCATTCGAGCCGGTCTGGCACGATACGGTTGCCGGCGCGCTCGACGGCCCGGTCATCGTGGTCGCCAACGAGTTCCTGGACGCCCTGCCGCTCGACCAGTTCGTGATGACGGCGGAAGGCTGGCGCGAGCGGCTGGTCGGGCTCGGCGATGACGGCGATCTCGCCTTCGGCCTGTCCGCAGCGGGCGAGAGCGGGCTGAACATCGCCGCGCCCATCGGCAATGTGTTCGAGCAGCCTTCGATCGCGCTCGATATCGTCGCGCAGCTCGCCGGCCATCTCGCTTCGGCAGGCGGGGCGGCACTGCTCATCGATTACGGCTCGGCGCGTTCCGGCTTCGGCGACACGCTGCAGGCGATGAAACGGCATGAGTTCGTCGCTCCGCTCGCGGAGCCCGGCGAGGCGGATCTCACCGTCCATGTCGATTTCGAGCGGATGGGACAGGCCGCTCTCAAGGCCGGCGCCGCGCTACACGGCCCGGCGACGCAGCGCGATGTCCTGCTGGCACTCGGGCTTCCGCAGCGGGCGCAGGCGCTGTCGCTCAAGGCGAATCCCGACCAGCGCGCGGCGATTTCGGTCGCCTTCGACCGCTTGATCGCGCAAGGCGAGACCGGCATGGGCGATTTGTTCAAGGTTCTCGCGCTATCGCAGCGGAACCTGCCGCCCCTGCCCGGATTTGACCTTCATCGGCTGCCAGATCGGGGCTGAACCCAGCGGGCCGCTCGCGGCCTCGCGCAACCGGATCTGCTTCATGTTCATCACCGCCCGCGAGCTCGCCGGAGAAGCCGGCATCCGTCACGCCTTCTTCACCCGTGAAGGTGGCGCCTCGACCGGAATCTACGCTTCGCTGAATGGCGGGCTCGGCTCCGCCGACGCTCCGGCGGCGATCGCCGAGAATCGGGCACGGATGGCGCGCCATCTCGAAGTCGCGCCGGAAAACCTGATCAGCCTCTACCAGGTCCATTCTGCCGATGTGGAAGTGGTGACGGGCCCCTGGCCGGGCGATCGCCCCAAGGCCGACGCGATGGTGACCTCCGCCTCGCATGTCGCGCTTGGCGTCTCTACCGCCGATTGCGGGCCGATTCTCTTCGCCGATGGCGAGGCGCGGGTGATTGGTGCCGCCCATGCCGGCTGGAAGGGCGCCTTCACCGGCATCGTCGGTGCGACGGTGACGGCAATGGAGAAGCTCGGCGCCCGGCGCGAGCGCATCACCGCCGTGCTCGGCCCGACGATCAGCGCCAAGGCCTATGAGGTCGGCCCGGAATTCAGCGAGCGCTTCAAGGCCGAGAATCGGACCTATGCGCGCTTCTTCACGCCGTCGGAGCGCGCTGCGCATGCGATGTTCGACCTGCCGGCCTTCATCGGGCTCAAGGCGCAGGAGGCGGGAATCGGCCGCTTCGTCGACATGGGCCTGTGTACCTATGGCGACGAGCAGCGCTTCTTCAGCTATCGGCGTACGACCCATCGCGGCGAACCCGATTACGGCCGCCTGATCGCGGCGATCGCGCTCGACTGAGCCGATAGCAGTTGATGGAGCGGCGCGACGGCTTGTCGCACGGCTTCGGCAGGCGCATCGTTCCGGCTGCCGCGGGAACGCATCGCTTCTCTCGGGCAGATGTTCTTCGGGCGATGCATTCAGATGCGGGGGCCGAGATGGAACAGATCCTGATGAACCTGATCGCCGGTGCGATCGGCGGCAATGCGGCCGGCAAGGCCAGCCCGAGCTTCGACCTCGGGACGCTCGGCAACACGATTTCCGGGCTCGTGGGCGGTGGCGTGCTCGGGCAGCTGATCCCGCTTCTGCTGCCGGCGATCAGCGCGGCGGCGCAGGGCGGCAATCTCAGCGTCGGCGGCATCCTGACCAACCTGATCTCGGGCGGTGCCGGCGGCGCGATTCTCACCGCGATCATCGGCGCGCTGAAGAACAAGGCCGCCTGACCTGCCTCTCCGCGAGCTTCCCGGCTCCTCGCGGGGCCGGGCTGCACGAGGCGCACGGCCGCGGCCTTGCAAGAAGGGCCGGGCGGCGGTGATGCTATCGCTGTCTGCAAAAGCCCGCGAGGCGATCTTGTCCCGTTCGATCACCTATTACTTCTCGTTACATTCGCCCTGGACCTATCTCGGCAATGCGGCCTTTCACGAGATCGCCCGGCGGCATGGCTGCGCGATCGACTACCGGCCGATGCCGCTGCGCTCGGTGTTCGACGAGACTGGCGGCCTGCCGCTGCCGAAGCGGCATCCGGTCAGGCAGCGCTATCGGCTGCTCGATCTCCAGCGTTGGCGCGCGGCGCGGGGCCTGCCGCTCGTGCTGCAGCCGAAGCATTTTCCGTTCGATCCGTCATCGGCCGATCGCATGACGATCGCGATCCGGGCCAAGGACGGCGACCCCTACGCCTTCATCAGCGATGTGATGGCCGGCTTGTGGGCGCGGGGCGAGGACATGAGCCGCCCCGAGGCGCTGCTGGCCTGCGCGGCGCGGGCAGGCTTCGACGGGACGGCCTTGCTCGACGCGGCCGAGGGGCCCTCAGTCAAGCTCCGCTATGAGGAGACCCTGGGCCAGGCCGTCGAGGCCGGCGTCTTCGGCGCGCCGAGCTATGTGCTCGATGGCGAGGTGTTCTGGGGGCAGGACCGGCTCGATCTGCTGGATGCAGCGCTGGCCAGCGGCCGCGCGCCCTATCGCGCCGAAGGCGCTCTCTAGCGAATCAGCCGATGATGTCGGGCGTGCGCCAGCCGAGGTGCTGCCCGGCATCGACGGCGATCATCTGGCCGGTCACGGAGCTGGCGCGGGCGAGATAAAGCACAGCGTCGGCGATTTCCTCAGGCGCTATCCTGTGCCCGAGCAGGGTGCCGGCGGCTTCCTGCTCCAGCCGGTCCGCGCCATCATAGCTGTTCGGGAAGGTCGGGCCGGGGCCGACGGCATTAACACGGATGCGCGGGGCCAGCGCCTGCGCCAGGGTCCGGGTCGCTGTGAGCAGCGCGGCCTTGGTCAGGGTGTAGGAGTAATATTGTGGCGTCAGTTTCCAGACGCGCTGGTCGACGATATTGACGACGGCGCCTGTCGCGCCGGCCGGCAGGCGCTCCGCCATGATGCCCACCAGCTGGGACGGGGCGCGCAGGTTGATCGAGAACTGACGGTTCCAGGTGGCGATATCCAGCGATCGGACATCGTCGGCAAGGAAGCTCGCGGCGTTGTTGACGAGAAGCGTGACGGGGCCGAGCGCCGCCTCGGCCGCGGGAATCAGGGTCGCGACCGCCGCGGGGTCGACGAGATCGGCGGTCAAAAGGCAGGCCTTCGCCCCGCTCGCCTCAAGTTGTCTCAACAGAGCTTCGGCATCCTCGCGGCTGTCGCCGTGGTGGATCGCGACGGCATAGCCGGTGCTTGCCAGCTTTTCGACGATGGCGCGGCCGATTCGGCGGGCGCCGCCCGTGACGAGCGCAACCTCAGCCATCGCGGCCCTCGCGCTTCGCAGGGTGCGTCGTCGCCTGGGCGGAAGCGCGCCGCTGAAGGCGACGCTCCCAGTGCTTGGCGACGCGCAGATAGCGATAGAAGGCGTAGTTCATCGCGGTCATGAAGCCGTAGATGCCGCGCAGCGCATGGCGCCGCCCGATATAGGCCTTCAGGAAATTGGCCGGGAATTCGGCGACCAGCCGGAAGACGGAAAGCGTGCCGCCGCGTGCATCGAGGTCGTCGGCCTGCGCGTCGCTATAGGCATTGAGCTTGTCCATCTGTTCGCCCAGCGAGCGGACGGAGAAATGATGCACGGTCCCGCGCAGGCGCCCGACCTGCGCATCCGCGGCGAGATCGACGCGATCATGCACGGGCGAGGCCGAATAGCGGCCTTTGCTCTTGCGGTAGAGGCGCACGGGGGCGAGCGCATAGGCGAAGCGATGCGGTGCGCCCTCGCCGGGAAAAATCTCGGCGATTCGCACCTTGTAGGCGTCCTTCGTCGGCGCGCCATTGGCGAAGAGAGCGGATATCTCGGCGGCAAGGTCCGGCGGGACGACTTCATCGGCATCGAGATTGAGCAGCCAGTCGTGGCGGCATTGGTCCTCGGCGAAGCGCTTCTGCTGGCCGTAGCCCGGCCAGGCGTTGAAGATGACGCGAGCGCCGAGCGACTCGGCCAGGGCCTGGGTGCCGTCGCTCGATCCGGAATCGACGACGACGATGTCGTCGCTCAGCGCCCGCGCCGCTTCGATGGTCCGGCCGATCCGGTCCGCCTCGTTCTGGGCGATGATGAAAATCGAGAGGGGCAGCACGGTTCTTCTTCGGTTCCTGTCGTCTCAAGGCTTAAGCACGGGCGGGACGGAGCGGCAAGACAGGCGAAAAAAGCCGCAATCGCCGCGGGAACCTTGGATAAGCAGCCGCGTTTGTAGGCCGGGCCATGTTCCTAGGGCGGCGTGGGGTCGAACTACTGTTAGTATTCGATTTACCATGGTGGCTAGTCGCTGGTTGGTTAACCTGGTTTTACCTATTTGCGTTCAGTTATCGCATTCGTGCCGCATTTCTGCCGCGGTCTGCAAGGCAGATGTGCTTCCGATGCAACAGACAAAGCCGGCTCCCGGTCTTATAACGGGTTCATCGAAATCAACCGCCGGGTTTTCCCGGCGACAGCGACGACTAAGGAGTTTGTCATGAAGAAGTATCTGCTTGCGAGCGTTGCCGCGCTCGGTCTCGTCGCCGCTGGCGCCGCTTCGGCCGCTGACCTGCCGTCGCGCAAGGGCCCGGTTGTGGCTCCGGTCTACGTTCCCGCCTTCACCTGGACCGGCTTCTACGTCGGCGCCAACGCCGGCTACGGCTGGGGCAACGTGAACGCCAACGGCTTCGCCAATGTCGGCGATCTCGACGGCTTCGTCGGCGGTGGCCAGGTCGGCTACAACTACCAGATGGGCCAGTTCGTCGTCGGCCTCGAGGCTGACCTGCAGGCTGCCGATCTCAGCAGCGGCAACAACCTCGGCCTCGTCCGCGTCAAGACCGACTACTTCGGCACGGTCCGCGCTCGCGTTGGCGTCGCCTTCGACCGGTTCATGCCCTACATCACCGGTGGTTGGGCCTACGGCAACGTGAAGACCTCGATCCCGGCTCTGGCGTTCTCGTCGGACCGCAGCCACACCGGCGGTTACGCTGTCGGCGCTGGCCTCGAGTACGCCATCACCAACAACCTGATCGCCGGCGTCGAGTACCTGTACGTCGACCTGGGCGAGAAGAGCATCCTGAACACCGGCACCAAGGTCGGCACCGACTTCTCGGTCGTCCGCGCCCGTCTCAGCTACAAGTTCTGATCCTCTCCTTCCGGAGACAGAACGGACCCGGTGGCCTAGGCCACCGGGTTTTTTTGTTGCCGGCGGGCAAGGCTGCACCGACGCCTGAGCGGGCCCAAGAAAAAAGCCGGCGACCTGAGTCGCCGGCTTTCATCATTTGCGTGAGCTGTCGCCGCTATTCGGCGCGATCAGCCCTTGAAGCGTGTCGCCTCGAATGCCGGGACGCGGGCGGCGAAATCGTCGAGCCAGGCGACGAGCTTCGGATGAGCGGCGCGCCAGGAGCCTTCGAAGCGCAGGTCGAGATAGCCCAGCGCACAGGCGAGCGCGATCTCGCCGACACGCGGGCGCTCCGGGAAGGCGGGCGGCGCAGCTTCGAGCGCGGCCAGTCCACGCGCGACCTTGCCGTCCTGATGGGCGACCCAGTTGGCGTTGCGGGCTTCCTCCGGACGGAAGCGCCCTTCATAGACCTTGAGCAG
The DNA here is from genome assembly GCF_059416005.1 of Allobosea sp. GW821-FHT09G06. Classification (NCBI taxonomy): domain Bacteria; kingdom Pseudomonadati; phylum Pseudomonadota; class Alphaproteobacteria; order Hyphomicrobiales; family Alloboseaceae; genus Allobosea; species Allobosea sp. GW821-FHT09G06. The sequence goes on from NZ_JBWKOI010000001.1 coordinate 1,393,887, forward strand.
CGCCGCATCACAGATACCGTCGGCGAGAGCCTGCAAGCGCAACTGGACGAAGCGGGCCTCGCCGGCCGGGATCAGCTTACCGCCGCTGAGATGGTCGAGATAATCGACGATGACGCGCGAATCGAACAGCGTCGTGCCGTCCTCCAGCACCAGCGTCGGAATCTTGCCGAGCGGGTTCTGCTGGCGCAGCACCTCCGTCGGATCGGTCGTATCGGCCGCGACGATCTCGATCTTGCTCATCAGCCCGAGTTCGAGGGCCGCCATCTTGACCTTGCGGCCGAACGGGGAGGCGGGTGAGGAGCGCAGGACGAGCATCGGCGATATCCTTGAGGCGGAGCGATAAAGTGGTCGATCAGCCGTCGGGGCGGATCGCCTCGCAGTGATAGCGCGGGCGCGGCCCCTGGGCGAGCCGCTCGGTCAATGCAGGAAGCAGGATTTCGGCCTCCTCGGCCAGCGTCCAGGGCGGGTTGGCGATCAGCAGGCCGGTGGCGCTGAGGCCGCCGGCCGCTTCGGGGCGGTCGACATCCATTTCGAGGCGCAGGAGCCGGCCGATTCTGGCATCGAGCACCGCATCCATCAGCGATCCGATGCCGCTGCTACCTTTGATCGGATACCAGAGCGCATAGATTCCGGTCGGCCATTTGCGATGCGCCGCGATGAACTGGTCGGCGAGCATCGCGAACTCGTCCTTCTCCTCGAAGGGCGGGTCGATCAGGACAAGGCCGCGGCGCTCCTTCGGCGGCACATTGGCCCGCAATGCCGTCCAGCCGTCGATGGCGAGCGGCTTGCAGCGCTTGTCGCGACCCATGGCCTCCGAGAGCTTCTTGTAAGTCGGGGGGTGGAGCTCGGCGGCGACCAGCCGGTCATCGGGCCGCATCGCGTGGCGGCAGAGCCAGGGCGAGCCGGGATAGGCGCCGGTGCCATAGAGCGCGCGAGCGCCTTCCAGCGCGGCGCGATAGGGAGCGAGCAAGGCCTCGACCGCCGGGGATAGCGGCGAACGGTCGATCCGCGCGACGCCGTCCTTCCATTCATGGGTCCGCAAAGCCTCTTCCGAATCGAGATCGTAGCGGCCGCTGCCGGCATGGGTGTCGATGATGCGGTAGGGCGTCGGCTTGGCGTTGAGATGCAGCAGGATGCGCGTCAGAACGACATGCTTCAGCACATCGGCGAAGTTTCCGGCGTGGAAGCCATGGCGATAGTTCATGCTGCCGTTGGTAGAGGAAGCCGCTCCCGACCGGAAGCGGCAAAGTCCTGCCACATTCGGTTATCAGCGCGGCGCGACGACGGTGAACTCGCGGGCGCGGCAGCCGGAGCGATCAACCTGCTGGCAGGAACGGAAATCGCGGAGATCACGGGTGAAGCAGATCTTCACCTCCTGCAGCACGCCGCGCTTGCAGGCGACCGACATCATGTCCGGGCGCAGTCCGGGATTGGCGGCGGCGAAGGCGCGTTCGAGATCGATCGCGGTCCAGGTCTGGTCGCGCTCGGCCTTGGCGAGTGTCGGCGGGATGACCACCTTCTCGCGGGCGCGGCGGACGTCACGAAAATAGTCGCTCGGACTGGAGCCGGTGCAGGTGCCGTGCTTGCGCCACTGGTAGCGGGCGAGGCCTTCGGTCGGGAACAGGCCTTCGGCTTGCTCCATTGCGATTCGCGAGGGTGTGCGGCCGGCCGGGCCGCATTCGCTGGGATAGCCGCGCTCGTTCTGCGGCCAGAGTCCGTGCACGACGAAGCGCAGTCCGGCGCCTTCGCCGCATTGCTCGCGGTTGCGCGAGCGGTCGCCGTCGAGCTCGCAGAAGCCCGGCGACCAGGACAGGGCCAGCACGTAGAAATCGAAATCGCCCGGCGTGCCGCCGCGCTGGCCGAAATCCTGCGCATGGCCGGCCCCGGCGAAGCCGAACAGCGCCAGAGCCGCGATTGCCAGCGATTTCAACATCGGAGAGCCTGCAATCAGGGGCGCGCCATCTTGCAGTCGGGTGCGTGGGTGCGCTGCCGATCGAGGCCGTTGACGCACCAGTTGACGTTCCAGGTCAGGCCGAAGAGGCCGAGATTCTCGCGCACGGAGTAATCGACGCGGCGGAACTTGCCGTCATTCAGCAGAACGCGGCCGCTGCAGAAGCGCCGCGGGATGAAGTCATCGCCCCAGCTGCGAAAGCCGATCTGCCCGATGCGGTCATAGGAGACAGCCTGGAGCGGACCCCAGAACGTGCTCTCGCGCGAATTAAAGCGGTTGGTGACCTCGCCGAGCACCGCCGGATCGTCGCAGCCCGGAAGGTTGCCGTACATCGGGAAGGTGCGGTTCTCTGCGCGGTCCAGCGGATGGACCACGCGGCCGCTTGCCGCGTTGGCGGCAAAGCCCGCAAGGCAGGCGATGGAAACAAGAGCGGTTCGCAGCAGGGCGCGGCGCATGGAATCAGGCCTCGTATGAGAGGGCGAAGATGCCGCGCACGATGGCGATGTGCCGGTCACCGGTCAAGGCGCATGCGCGCGGCACGGCGCCATGCGGACAAAGGCTGGCCGGCAGAAACCTCCCGCGCTGGCGCGAGGCGCCGCGATCGGACAGATTGGCGGCAGAAACACGGGGAAACGACATCATGGACTGCTTCGACGATCCGGCGGCGCGCATCGAGGACGAGGAAGCCCTGCGCGGCCATATCGGGCCCGTCCATCCGCTGGCGACGGGCAAGGTGCTGCGCCGGCTCGACCAGTTCTGCAAGGACTTCATCGCGCTCTCGCCCTTCCTCGTCCTGGCGAGCAGCGACGCGCAGGGCAATGCCGACGCCAGCCCGCGCGGCGACGGGCCGGGCTTCGTGCGCGTGCTCGACGACAAGACCCTGCTGATCCCCGACCGGCGCGGCAACAACCGGGTCGATTCACTCGGGAATATCATGTCGGCGCCGGGCGTCGGGCTCGTCTTCATGGTCCCGGGCATTCCAGAGACCCTGCGCGTCAACGGCAAGGGGCGGGCGACGCGCGATGCGGAGCTTCTGGCTCCCTCCGCGATGCAGGAGCGCGCGCCGGTGACGGGCCTGATCGTCGAGGTCGAGGAAGCCTATTTCCATTGCGGCAAGGCGCTGATCCGCTCGAAGCTGTGGGATCCGGCGACGCAGGTGCCGCGCCACTCCTTCCCGACGCTTGGCCGCATCATCGCCGACCAGACCAAGGCGGTCGACGGCGACGAGGCCGATCGCAATCTCGAGGAAGGCTATCGCACGCGCCTCTATTGAGGGCGCTCGGCAGCGGCGAGCCCGTCAGGGCGCGCCGGCTCCGGTCGCTTCGAGCACGGCCGGCGCCGCCGCGGCCTTGCGTTCGAGGATGAGCAGGACGAGGCCCGCCGCGACGATCAGGGCCGCGCCGCACAGCATGGCGGGCGTCGGCCAGTCACCGAAGATGAACCAGCCGAAGACCAGCGCCCAGACGATCAGCGTGTACTGATAGGGCACGACGACCGAGGCTTCCGCGAGCTTGAGCGAGCGGGTGACGCAGATATGCGCGCCCATCGCGACGATGCCGAGCAGGCCGAGCAGGGCGGTGTCCTTCAGGCTCGGCGTCACCCAGCCGAAGGGCAGGAGCGCGAGCCCCATCAGCAGGGCGCCGAGCGTCTGCCAGGCGACCAGCGTGACATCGGGCGTGCCGCGCAGCTGGCGGCCAGCGATCATCATCGCGGCGAAGAGGAAGCTGCCGAACAGCGCGATCAGCGCGGGCATCGACAGGCTGGCGCCGCTTGGATTGAGCGAGATGGCGACGCCGGCGAAGCCCAATGCGATGGCGAGCCAGCGCCGGCCGTCGATGCGTTCCCCGAGCAGGAGCGCTGCGAGGATCACCACCCAGACTGGCGCGGCCAGCCAGATCGTCATGGTGTCGGCGAGCGGCAGGTAGCTGACGGCGAGATAGAACAGCGCGACCTCGCCCGAGCTGAACAGCACGCGCAAGGCCTGCAGGCCGGGGCGTTCCGGCCGCAACGTCCGCTGCACGCCCTGCTTGAAGACGAAGGGCAGGATGACGACGAGCGCCGCGAGGCTGCGCACCACGAGGAGCTGGCCCACCGTGTAGGTGGCGACCAGCCATTTGCCCATCACGTCGTTGAGCGAGAACAGCAGGATGCCGAGCAGCATCATGGCGATGCCGACGAGCGAGGCGTTGCGGGCGGTCATGGCAGGCGAAAGGGTTCCAGAGGCGCGTCACCACTGGCGGAGTCCGGGGCGCGTGGCAATCCGCGTTTCCGCATGCCCCCATGACCCTCAAATATTAAGTATTGACTTAATTAAGTGAGTGGCGAAGTAATAGGCCATGGATCGCTTCGCCGCCCTTGCCGACCCGACACGCCGCAGCATCGTCGAGATGCTGGGCGAGCGGGCGCTGTCGGCAGGCGAAATCGGGGCCCGATTCAGCGCCAGCGCGCCGGCGATCTCGCAGCATCTCAAGGTGCTCAGAGAGGCCGGGCTGGTGACGGTGGAGGCTCGGGGGCAGCAGCGGATCTATCGGCTCGATCCGGCGGGGCTTGAAGCGTTCGACGCCTGGCTCGGCAAGGTCCGGCGCTTCTGGGGCCGCCACCTCGATATCCTGGAACAGGAACTTGCAAAGCCCGAACCGGGCGAGGGAGAAACCCGATGAACGAATATGGCGTCGTGCTGGAAAGCGGCGCAGTGCGCTTCGAGCGCCTGCTGCCGTGGCCTGTGGAACGGGTCTGGTCGTATCTCACCGAGTCGGAGAAGCGCGGGCAGTGGCTCGCTTCGGGCGCCTTCGACTTGCGCGTCGGCGGCCGCACGGAGATGTTGTTCAAGCATTCTGACATCACCGACGAGGCACCGCCGGAAGCCTATCGCGAGGTGCATGAGAACGGCGTGCGCTCGACCGGGACGATCACGCGCTACGAGCCGCCCCGGCTCATCGCCTTCACCTGGGGCGGCGGCGGGGAGCCGGAATCGGAGGTCGAGTTCGAGCTCCTGCCGAAGGGCGAGAAGGTCCTGCTGGTGCTGACGCATCGCAAGCTGCCGAGCAAGGCGGAGATGACCAGCGTCTCCGGCGGCTGGCACATGCATCTGGGCCTGCTGGAGGACGTGCTCAGCGGCGCTCCGCGGCGCGGGTTCTGGTCGCGTTTCGAAGCGCTCGATGCGGATTATGCCGGGCGCTATGCCGACCTGCCCGAGCCGGGCAAGAGCTGACGGCCCAGGCTGATCAGAGGCTCGCCGCCGCCCGCGCCGCCTGGTCGTACTGGCCGGAGAGCGAGCGCATCGCGGCGGCGATCTCGGAGAGCCGAGCCGGATCTGCGCCGGTGGCGCGAATGGATTTGACCAGGAGCTGCTCGCGGATCTGGGCGTAGCGCCGGCAGGCCTCCTCGCCGGCGGGGGTGACCTCGACGGTCTTCTCCTTGCCCTTGCGGCCGCCCTTGAGCAGCTTCAGCCGCTCGAGCTTCTTCAGCGAGTAGTTCACCAGATGCGTGTCCTCGATATTGAGGACAAGGCAGATATCGGCGAGGCGCTTGGCCTTGCCGCGGTGATTAACGTTGTGCAGCACGAGCACATCGAGCGGCGAGAGATCGGCGATGCCGGCCGCCGCCATGCAGCGGATCATCCAGCGCTGGAAGGCGTGCACCGTCATGCTCAGCGCGAACTCGAATTCCGAGAGCGCCGGCAGGGCTCCCGACGCGAGATGGCCGGAAGAGACGATCGGGCCAAGGTCGTCGGGTGGAGGAGGCGATGCGGGCACGGTTCGATCCGGAAGCGGTTCGGGGTTTCCCTCTCCTGATGGAAAGGGAAACCCCGTCTGGATTGGGGCCGAAGGCGGCCGTTACATCTTCTTGTAGGCGTCGACGATGGCCTGGCCTTCGGCGCCGGCCTTCTTCAGCCAGTCGGCGGTGAGCTGCTCACCGGCCTTCTTGAAGCCGGCGGCGAGCGCGGGCGAGGGCGCCTGCACCTTCATGCCCTTGGCCTTGAGCTGGTCGAGATACCAGCCGGCCTTCTCCTGCCACATCTTCCAGCCGCGTTCCTCGGCCGTCGCGGCGGCCTTGAGCAGTGCGTCCTGCGTCGCCTTGTCGAGGGCGTTGAAGGTGGCCTTGTTGACGAAGGTCGCGTCCTTCGGGATCCAGGCCTGCGTGTCGTAGAAGTGGGTCAGCGATTCCCAGACCTTGGAATCGTAGCCGGTGCCGCCCGACGACATGAAGGAGTTGACCACGCCGGTCGCCAGCGCCTGCGGCAGTTCCGCCGCCTGGATCGTGACCGACTGCATGCCGGCGATCTCGCCGAGGCGCGAGGTCCCGACATTGTAGGAACGCCATTTCAGGCCGCGCAGGTCCTCGAAGGTGTTGACGTCCTTCTTGGTGTAGATGCCCTGCGGCGCCCAGGGGACCATGAACAGAAGCTTGATGCCCTGCGCGTCGAGCTTCTTCTCGATCGCCGCTTTCGACGCCTTGTAGAGCTTCATGGCATCGGGATAGGAGGTGGCGAGGAAGGGGACGACGTCGACGCCGAAGATCGGATCCTCGTTCTCGTGGATCGAGAGCAGGACCTCGCCCATCTGGGCCTGGCCGGACTGGACCGCGCGCTTGATCTCGGGCGCTTTGAACAGCGAGGCGCCGGGATGGACGGTGATCTGGAGTTTGCCTCCGGTGGCCGCCTCGACGTCCTTGGCGAAGAGCACGAGGTTTTCGCTGTGCGGGTTGTCGCTCGGGTAGGCGGCCGGCAGGTTCCATTTGGTCTGAGCCGAGGCCGGCATGGCGAAGGCGAGCGCGCTGACGCCGAAGGCGAAGGCGGCGGTCGCGATATGTCTGCGGTTGATCATGTCATTCCCTCTCTCTTGCTTGTGATGATGGAGCCGAGGATCAGTCCGGGAAGGCGAGCTTCGGCAGGTAGAGCACGATCTGCGGGAAGGTCGTGATGATGAGGACGGCGACGTTCAGCAGAATGAAGAACGGAAACGCTGCTTTCGCAATCGTCCATGTGTCCTTGCCGCTCATGTTCTGCAGCACGAACAGGTTAAAGCCGACCGGCGGGGTGATCTGCGCCATCTCGACATGGATGACGAGATAGACGCCGAACCAGACGAGGTCGAAGCCCGCCTCCTTGACCATCGGCAGGACAATGACGGCGGTGAGCACGATCATCGAGATGCCGTCGATCAGGCAGCCCAGGATGATGTACATGCAGGTCAGCGCCAGCACGAGCATATGCGTCGAGAGTTGCTGCCCCTTGACCCATTCGGCCAGCGCGGCCGGGATGCCGGTATAGGCCATCGCCGCCGTGCAGAAGGCCGCGCCCGCCAGGATCAGCATGATCATGCAAGTAAGGCGGGTGGCGCTCATGATGCTCTGGAAGAGCGTGTTCCAGGTCAGCGTGCCGCTCCACCAGGCCAGGAACAGCGCGCCGCTTACGCCCCAGGCGGCGCATTCGGTCGCGGTGGCGAAGCCAAGGATGAGCGCCAGGAACACCGCCGCGATCAGCACGAGGCAGGGCAGCAGCTTCATCGATTGCCGCATCTTCTCCATGAACGGCATCGAGGGGTCGCGCGGCGGCGTCTTGTCCGGGTTCAGCAGCGACCAGATGATGACGTAGCCCATATAGAGCGCCATCACGAGCAGGCCGGGCAGGAAGCCGCCGAGGAAGACCTGAAGCACGGAGACGTTCGCCGTCACCGCGTAGACCACCATCGGGATCGAGGGCGGGATCAGCAGGCCAAGCGTGCCGGAGCCGGCCAGCGTGCCGAGGCTGAGCTTCTCGTCATAGCCACGCTTCTGAAGCTCCGGCAGCGAGATCTTGCCGATCGTCGCGACCGTCGCCGCCGAGGAGCCCGATACGGCGGCGAAGATGCCGCAACCGACGATATTGGTATGGATGAGCCGGCCGGGCAGCCATTGCAGCCACGGCGAGAGCCCCAGGAACATCTGCTCGGACAGGCGTGTCCGGAACAGGATTTCACCCATCCAGATGAAGAGCGGCAAGGCCGTCAGCGTCCAGCCGCTGGCGGAACTCCAGACCGTGGTCGCCAGCACCTGGCCGATCGGCACGTCGGTGACGAGCCACATGGCGAGCAGCCCGACGAGGCCGAGGCCGACGGAGATCCAGATGCCGGAGCCGAGGACGAGGACGAGGAAGCCGAGCAGGACGAGCGAGAGAACAGGCAGGCTCATGATCAGACGCCTCCGCCCTGAGCGACGCGCTCGACCAGTTCCTCGACCGATTTCGGCGGCTCGGGCTCGTAGGTCGGGCGACCCGTCCGCAGGACGATGACGAATTCGTCGACGATTGCGATCAGGAGCGTTCCCAGCCCGAGCACAAGGGAGAGTTGCGGGATCCAGAGCGGCACCGAGACGACGCCCGTGGACATGTCGAAATACTGCCAGGAATCATAGGCGAGCTTCCCGGTCTGCCAGGTGAAATAGCCGATGAAGAGCGCGGCGACAGTGAGAGCGAACAGCTCGGCCGCCTTTTTCGCGCGTCCGTGCAGGCGCTCGATCAGCAGCCCGACCCGGATCATCTCGCCCTTCTTGAAGGTATGCGCCAGGCCGAAGAAGGCCATGGCGGCAAAGGCCCAGCCAGCGAAATCGTCGCCGGACGGCACGTTGAAATTGATATCGCGCCCGACCGAAAGCAGCATCATCAGGACGAAGATCACGATCAGGCACAGACCGGCGATGTAGCCGGCGGCGAGATAGAGGAAATCGAGTGCGCGACGGATCATCGAAGGCGCTCCCATCCGATGGGAGCGCAGGTGCGCCCGGTTGCCAGGATTGCTCGCATCGTCGCATCCTCCGCTTTCGCGCCGGCCCGGCCCCTCAGCCATGTTCCAGCCACAATCGGGATCGTAGCCGGCGGAATCGCCTTGTCAATAACTCATCGACGATTTATCGATGATTTATCAGTGTCGGGCGATCCCGGCTTGTCCAAGGGGGAGAGGGTCTATGTCGGCGGCTCATTGGGACTTCTGGATCGATCGCGGCGGCACCTTCACCGACGTGATCGGCCGCGATCCGGCTGGCAATCTCCATGCCAGGAAGATGCTCTCTGAAAATCCGGGCGCCTATCGCGATGCGGCCGTGCAGGGCATCCGCGAGCATCTCGGCCTGAAGGCAGGCGAGCCGATCCCGACCGGGACCATCGGTGAGGTGCGTATGGGCACCACCGTCGCCACCAACGCATTGCTGGAGCGCAAGGGCGACCGTACGCTGCTGGTTACGACCAAGGGTTTCCGCGATGCGCTGCGCATCGGCTACCAGGCGCGGCCGGACATTTTCGCCAAGCAGATCATCCTGCCCGAGGCGCTGTATGATGCGGTCGAGGAGATCGACGAGCGCGTGCTGGCCGATGGCACGGTCGAGCGCGCGCCCGACGAGGCGGCGATCCGCAGCGCCCTGCAGTCGCAATACGATGCCGGCTTCCGCGCTGTGGCGATCGTCTTCATGCATGGCTACCGCTACACGGCGCATGAGCAGGTCGCGGCCCGGATCGCGCGCGACATCGGCTTCCCGCAGGTTTCCGTCAGCCACGAGGTCTCGCCGCTGGTGAAGCTGGTCGGGCGCGGCGACACCGCCGTGGTCGATGCCTATCTCTCGCCCATCCTGCGCCGCTATGTGCAGCAGGTTTCCGAAGAGCTCGATATCGCCCGCACCGGCGCGCGCCTGATGTTCATGATGTCCTCGGGCGGCCTCACCGCGGCCGAGCTGTTCCAGGGCAAGGACGCGATTCTGTCAGGCCCGGCCGGTGGCGTGGTCGGCCTTGCCGAGACCGGCCGCTCGGCCGGGTTCGACAAGGTGATCGGCTTCGACATGGGCGGCACCTCGACCGACGTCGCGCATTTCGACGGCGAGTATGAGCGTGCCTTCGAGACAGAGGTCGCCGGCGTGCGCATGCGCGCGCCGATGATGTTGATCCATACGGTCGCGGCCGGTGGCGGCTCGATCCTGCATTTCGATGGGCGACGCTTCCGTGTCGGGCCGGATTCGGCCGGCGCCAATCCTGGTCCCGCCGCCTATCGTCGCGGTGGGCCGCTCGCGGTGACCGATGCGAATGTCATGGTCGGCAAGCTGATCCCGTCCTATTTCCCGGCGATCTTCGGACCGCAGCAGGACGAGCCGCTCGATGTCGGTATCGTCCGTAACAAGTTCGCGGTGCTGGCGGCCGAGGTCGGCGACGGGCGCAGCCCTGAGGAGGTCGCCGACGGCTTCATCCAGATCGCCGTCGCCAACATGGCCGAGGCGATCAAGAAGATCTCGGTCCAGCGCGGCTACGACATCACGCGTTACGCGCTGAACTCCTTCGGCGGTGCCGGCGGCCAGCATGCCTGCCTTGTGGCGGACGCGCTCGGCATCAAGACCGTGCTGCTGCACCCGTTCTCCGGCCTGCTCTCCGCCTATGGCATGGGCTTGGCCGAAATCCGCTCGACGCGGACATCGGCGCTGGACGTCGCGCTCGACGGCGAGGTCAAGGCCGCGATCGAAGCTGTCGCCACGAAGCTCGCCGCTGATGCGAAGGCAGAAGTCGCAGGGCAGGGCGTCGCCGAGGGCGATATCGCGATCCATGTGCGCGCCCATATCCGCTATTCCGGCACCGATACCGCAATCGCAGTCCCTGCCGGCACGCGCGCCGTGATGCAGGAGGCCTTCCAGACCGCGCACAAGGCGCGCTTCGGCTTCATGGACGAGACCAAGGCGCTGGTCGTCGAGGCGGTCGAGGTCGAGGCCGTCGGTGGCGGTGCGAAATTCGAAGAGGCCGCGGCCGGTGAGCAGGCCGGCGAGCCGGTCGCGGCCGAGCGCACGCGCTTCTTCGCCAAGGGCCAATGGCACGATGCGGCGATCGTCCGTCGCGAGGCGATCAAGCCCGGCCAGAGCGTCGCCGGACCTGCGATCATCATCGAGCCGAACCAGACCGTCGTCGTCGAGGAGGGCTGGAGCGCCAAGCTCACGGCCCGCGACCATCTCGTGCTCGTCCGCGTCAAGGCGCTGATCCAGCAGGCGGCAATCGGCACCAAGGCCGATCCGGTGATGCTCGAGATATTCAACAACCTGTTCATGTCGATCGCCGAGCAGATGGGCGTGACGCTGCAGAACACCGCCTATTCCGTGAACATCAAGGAGAGGCTCGACTTCTCCTGCGCGGTCTTCGACCAGACCGGGGCGCTCGTCGCCAACGCGCCGCATATGCCGGTGCATCTGGGCTCGATGGATCGTTCGGTCGAGACGGTGATCGCCAACAATCCGGTGATCAAGCCCGGCGACGTCTACTGCCTGAACGCGCCCTATAATGGCGGCACGCATCTGCCGGATATCACGGTCTGCACGCCGGTCTTCGACCCCGAGGACAAGGAGATCCTGTTCTGGGTGGCGAGCCGCGGCCACCACGCCGATGTCGGCGGCACCGCGCCGGGCTCGATGTCGCCGCTGGCGACCAATATCGAGGAAGAGGGCGTCTATATCGACAATTTCAAGATCGTCGATCAGGGCCGCTTCTGCGAGGAGGAACTGGTCAAGCGCCTGACCGGCGCGCGCTATCCGGTGCGCAACGTCGTGCAGAACGTCAACGATCTCAAGGCGCAGATCGCCGCCAACGAGAAGGGTCTGGCGGAGCTGAAGAAGATGATCGGCTCCTTCGGCCTCGATGTCGTGCAGGCCTATATGGGCCATGTCCAGGACAACGCGGCCGAGAGCGTGGCGCGGCTGCTCACCAAGCTGCACGATTCCGAGTTCACCTATCCGATGGACCAGGGCTGCGCGATCAAGGTGAAGATCACCATCGACCGCGAGAAGCGCGAGGCGACGGTCGATTTCACCGGCACCTCCGAGCAGCGGCCGGACAATTTCAACGCTCCGGCGCCCGTCACCCGCGCCGCCGTGCTCTACGTCTTCCGCGTCATGGTCGATGACGCGATCCCGATGAATGCAGGCTGCCTGCGTCCGATCAGGATCGTCGTGCCGGAGGGCTCGATGCTGGCGCCGCGCTATCCGGCGGCGGTCGTCGCAGGCAATGTCGAGGTATCGCAGGCGGTGACGAACACGCTGTTCGGCGCGCTCAAGGCAATGTCCTGCTCGCAGGGCACGATGAACAACCTGACCTTCGGCAACGACCAGTACCAGTATTACGAGACGATCTGCTCGGGCTCGCCGGCCGGCCCCGGCTTCAACGGCACATCGGGCGTGCATGTCCACATGACCAATTCGCGCCTAACCGATCCGGAGATCCTGGAGACGCGTTTCCCGGTCGTGCTGGAGGATTTCCACATCCGGAAGGGCTCGGGCGGCAAGGGCGAATGGTCGGCCGGCGACGGCACCTCGCGCACCATCCGCTTCCGCGAGACGATGGATTGCGCGATCCTCGCCTCGCATCGCCGGGTCCGTCCCTTCGGCGTCGATGGCGGCGAGGCGGGTGAACTCGGCAAGACGCTGGTGCGCAGGCTCTCCGGCACGGTCGAGGAGCTGAAGCCCTCCGACCAGACGCTGCTCCAGGCGGGCGAGGCAGTGACCGTGATAACGCCGACGGCCGGGGGCTTTGGCAAGGCGAAGGGCTGACCGGATTAGGCTGATACCGGCGCTGTGTCGGTATCAGCCAAGATCGGTCTCTACGAAGTCGTTGCCCTTGTAGATCAGGGCGGCACCGTGCTCCTTGGCACAGGCATAGGCGAAGCAGTCGCCGAAGTTCAGTGCGGCTGCACTGCCGATGGCGCGGCTGTAGCGCTTGGCGGCTTCCAGTGCGGCTGTACCGATTGCTGGAGTGATGGTGATTTCGTTGGCGGCAATGTCCGCCACGAATTGCTGGACGGCCTGTTGCGCCAGGTCGATGAATTGCGCGTCCAACGTCTTTCCGGTTTCGCGAGCCTTTTTGGCTGCCAGTCCCATGGCCGCTTCAAACAGGCCGGTGGGTGAAACCAGAAACGGGCGTTCCGCGGCTTCGATGCGGGCAACGATCGCATCGGCATCGCTTTCGCGGCCGAGGATCGCGACGATGACCGAAGCATCCAGATAGATCATGCGTCGTCCCACAGTGCGTCCGTGAAGGACTTCAGGTCGAAGTCACTTGCCCCGCTGCCCATGGCGTCGGCGAGGGCCAGGCTCTTGGTGAGCCGCTGGCGCAGAGGGCGGGCGGCATCCAGCCGGTCGAGCTCGTGCTCCAGCGCCTGCCGTACCGCCTCGGTCTTCGTGCGCGTCCCGGCGATCCGCTGCAAACGACCGGCGAGGGCATCGACATCGTCGTCCCGGATGTAGAGCGGCACGGTAGCTCCATGTGAAACCCATGTGAACATTCACACAGGGATATGAATATTCATATGGTTCAATTTGCATATTCACGCAAGCGGGATGCAGATTCTGCAACAGCCGCAGGATGCCTTTGCGTATCTGGCAGTTTCCTTCGGCGGCCTTGCCCGGCAAGCTCTTCCGCAGGACGAGGAGACGGACATGCCCCAGACCTGGATGATCACCGGCGCCAATCGCGGCATCGGACTTGCCATCACCATCGAGTTGCTGCGCCGGGGCGACCGCGTGATCGCGGCGGCGCGCAACCCATGGGGCGGAGCTCTGGCCGAGCTCGCGGCCGAGCATCCGGCGGCGCTGATCCCGGTGGAGCTCGACGTCACCTCCGATGCCAGCGTCGCGGCGGCCAAGGAGGCGCTCGCCGGGCAGCCCATCGATGTGCTCCTGAACAATGCGGGCCTTTACGGACCGCGCGACCGACAGAGCGGGCTCGATGTCGATTTCAACGAATGGCGCGAGGTCTTCGAGGTGAATGTCTACGCGCCGATCCGGGTGGCGCAGGCCTTCCTGCCGAATGTCGAGGCGGGGCAGGGCCGCAAGATCGCGACGATCTCCAGCCGCATGGGCTCCATCGCGGCCAATCCCGGCAATGCGCTGATCTACCGCTCGTCCAAGTCGGCCGTGAACATGGCCATGGTCGTCTTCGGCAACAGCGTGCGGTCGCGCGATGTCAGCGTGATGCTGTTCCATCCCGGCTGGGTGCAGACCGACATGGGCGGCAGCGGCGCCGACATCACGCCGGCCGAGAGCGCCAATGGGCTGATCCGCACCATCGACGCCTCCGGCATGGCGCAGACCAACAGCTTCCGCGATTACACCGGCGAGGCGATCGCCTGGTGACGGCAGACGGCCTCAGCTCGCCCGCGTCGAGGCGAGCCAGAGGCCGCCGCCGACCAGGAAGCCGCCGCTGAGCTTCGACAGCAGCCGGACGCGATTGCGCGACAGCAAATGCCCGGCCTTGCCGGAGAGCAGGGCATAGGCGCCGTCGCTGAGCGCAGCGAAGACCAGCGCGGTCGCGCCCATGATCGCGATCTGGGTGGCGTGGTCGCGCGCGGGATCGAGGAACTGCGGGAAGAAGGCGCCGAAGAACAGGAGCGTCTTCGGGTTGCTGAGGGCAACCAGCGCGCCCTGCAGGAAGAAGCCGCCGCGCGGCGGCTTCGCCGGAGCCGTGCCGTCGAGATCGGCGCCCGCCGAACGGAACATCTTCCAGCCCAGCCAGATCAGATAGGCGGCGCCGGCCAGCCGGAGCCATTCGAACCCATGGCCGAGCGCGGCGACGACCGAACTCAGCCCGATGCCGGCGACGAGGACCATGATGCCAAGCCCGAACTGGGTTCCTGCCACGTTGAGGAGGCCGGCGCGGGTACCGTGCTTCAGGCTGTTGGCGACGATCAGCGTGACCGTCGGCCCGGGAACGATGATGATGACGATGCAGGCGATGAGATAGGCGGCATAGGTTTCGAGCGACATGGCGCTGGTCTCCGGCAGTGTCGCATAGTGATCTGCCGATCTTGATGACCTGTCCAGATGCTCCGCCTTGCTGCGGATCGGGAGATAGCGATGGACCGGACGGGCTTTGTCGTGGAGCCGCTGACGCCCGAGCGCTGGGGCGATCTGGAGGACCTCTTCGGCCCGCAGGGGCCCTGCTATGGCTGCTGGTGCAATCATTTCCGCATGCCGCAGCGATTGCGCAAGCCGTTGCTGGGCGAGGGGGCGCGGCAATTATTCGAGGACCGGGTGAAGAAGGGGCCGCCGCCCGGCGTGCTCGCCTATGCCGAGGGCAAGGCCGTAGGCTGGCTGCAGGTCGGCCCGCGCGCCGATATCCCCGAATGGAACAATCCCCGCCGCGCCTCGACGCCGCTGCCTGATGCACCTGCGGAGGATGCCCGTAACTGGGCGGCCTCCTGCTTCTTCGTGCGCAAGGGCTTTCGCGGCAAGGGCGTCACAGGTGCGCTGCTTGATGGAGCTATGGCCTTCGCGCGCGATAGCGGCGCGCGATTGATCGAGGCCGCGGCTATGGACAATGAGGACAGGCGCAGCGTTGAGGGGCTTTATGTCGGACCGGAAAGCGTGTTCCGTCGCGCGGGCTTCGTCGAGGTCGCGCGGCAGAAGCCGGGGCGGCCGCTGCTCCGGCTGGTGCTGTAGACGCGGCTGTCAGCGGGAGAGCCCACTGAGGAAGGCCGTCAGCCGCTCCAGTGCCTGCTTCCCTTCCGGGCGGCCGAGATCGAACTGGTATTCATGCGGCAGCTTCGGCTCGGTCTCGGGCGGGAAGAACAGGGTGTCGACCATGACGCCGCGATCGCGCAGGGCCTGCGCCATCACCACCGATTGTGGCGCCAGCGGGTCGCCATTGCCGACCGAGATGAAGCTCGGCGGGAAGGCTTCCGTGACATAGCGCGGTATGGAAGCCTCGGTGATGCGCTCGCTGTCGAAGGGATTCGACGTGCCGAAATAGGCGAGAAGTACGGAACGGATGAAGCCGCCGAAGGGGCCGGTCAGCTCGAAAGCCGTTGGATCGAAGGCGCCGCAGAACAGGACCGTGCCGCGTAGCGCTGCCGCCTCGACGGCAGGTTTCAGGCCGAGCAGTTCCGCGTAGTCCTTGCCCGTCAGGCCGGCGGCGAGCTGGGAGGCGATATGAGCGCCGGCCGAATCGCCCGCCAGCACGATGCGCGTGGGATCGATCCCGAGGCGCTGGCCTTCGCGCTGCAGGAAGCCGAGCGCGGCATTCGCCTGGAGCACGGGGCCGGGATAAGGGGCCGTCGGCGCACGGGTGTAACCGATCGCGACCGCTGCGAAGCCGCGCCCGGCCAATATCTTGAGATAGGGCGCCACGTCCTGCCGGTCGCCGGCGACAAAGGCGCCGCCATGGATCCAGACGATGGTCGGGCGCCCAGGTTCGATGCGGCCCCCCGGCGGAAGATAGATGTCGAGCTTCTCGTCCTCGGCGCCGCCGTAGCGGATATCGCGCTGCTCGCGGATGCCGGCCGGGACATGCGGGGCGAGCGCGGCCGTGGTCTTCGATGCTCCATAGCTGAAGGCGAGGCGCGTCAGCAGCGCCGACGGCCAGGGCGATAGCACGAAGGCAGCATAGCCGATGAAGGCCAAGCCGAGGCAGAGCAGGAGGATTCGTTTGGCGCGGCGTCTCATGGCGTGAAGCTAGGCCGGCCCGCGATCCCTCGCAATCGCGCCGGGACAGGGCTCGCGCGGCGGTGTGGAGGATTATTACGTATCCGGCTAAGTTATTGATATCGTTACGTCATCTTGCTTCGCGTTAACCTCGTGTTCGTTCGCCTCTGTCAGATGGACGGGGACTACGAGACCGAGGCTACGATGCGGCGACTGGGACTGACGGCGAAGATCATGATTTTCTTCGCGCTGCTGGGTCTCGCCGGGGCGCTCGGCCTCGCCAGCGCCTTGCGCGGCTTCGACGAGGCCCGGCGCATCGATGCCGGCGCTTTCTCGGATATCCGCCTTGCCGGCAGCGCTTCGCTTCTGTCCAGCCGGATCGCGGCGGCTGCACTACTCAGCCGGGTCGATGCGGACAGTTCCCGGCAGGAGGTCGAGGTGATGCTCGGCAAGCTCGACGCTGCCATCGATCTGGTCGATGCGGCGCGTGCGCATCTGATCTCGGCCCTGCCGGCGAACCTGCGCGACGCGAACCCGACGCTCGATGCGCGGATCAAGACCTTCATCGCCTTCCAGCATGGCATCGTCGATATCGGCCAGCGCGTCTCGGCCAAGGCCGCCTTGCTGGAGGCCGGCGCCGAGGAGGCGCGGGCCAATGTCGATGAGATCGTCGCGACGACCGCTGCGCTGCGCGATCAGCTCGCGAAGCGGGCCAGCGACGCCTCCTTGCGCGCCGCCGCACGGGCCGAGGCCGTGCGCTTCCGGACGATTCTCTTCGCGGTTCTGCTGCCGCTGGGAGGCGCGCTTCTCGCGCTGCTGATGCTGCGCAGCCAATTGACGCGACCCCTGCGCAATCTGATGGAGGCGATCCGGCAGGCGGTGGCGTCGGACCGGGTCATCGACGTGCCGCATCGCGACCGCGCCGACGAGATCGGCCAGCTCGCCCGCGTCGTGCGTCAGCTCAGCGAGATCAGGGCGACTTTGGTGACGCGCGAGAGCGAGGCCGACGATGCGCGGCGCCTGGAACAGCTCCGCAATGCCGAGCTTGCGGGAATCGCCGACGAGTTCGAGGCGCGGCTCGGCGTCCTGCTCGGCGAGATCGGGCGGTCCAGCGAGGTGCTGCGCATGGCGCTGCAGGACGCGGCGGTTCGCGTCCACCAGATTTCGCGGAGCACCGAGACGGCGGCGGCTTCCGTCGATGGCGCGGGGATCGATGCGCGGCGTTCCAGCGAGGCGGCCCTGCGGCTGGATTTCGTCGTCGGCCAGATCAATGCCGAGGTCCGGCGGGTCTCGGAAATGGCAACCGACGCGACCCGAGAGGCGGCCGGCACCCATGCGCTGGTGACGCGTCTCACAGAGAACGCGGCCCAGATCCGCGATGTCGTGGGCATCATCGATGCGGTCGCGCGCCAGACCAACCTGCTCGCCCTCAACGCGACGATCGAGGCCGCGCGTGCCGGGGCCCATGGCCGCGGCTTCGCCGTGGTCGCCGCGGAGGTGAAGACGCTCGCCAATCAGGCATCGGATGCTGCCGGGCGGATCGTCAGCCGGATCGCGCAGGCCGACGAGGCCCTGTCCCATGCCGCCGAAGCGGTGTCGGCGATCGGGGCCAGCGTCGCGGCGGTCGAGCAGACCGGCACCGAGATCGCGACCATGGTCGGTTCGCATGTCGAGCTGCTCGGCTCGCTCGGCGAGACCGTGGCGCGGATATCCGATGTGACCGGCACGGCCGCGCTGGCGATGGGCGAGATCGCCGCCGCCAATCTCCAGACCGTCGGCCAGGCCGATACCGGCGCGGCGAGCGCACGGGAGCTCGACCAACGGATCAACGCCCTGCAGGCCGAGGCCGAGGCTTTCGTCAGGAGGTTGCGCGCCGCCTGAGCGGTTCCGGCATCGCCGGGCTTGCCTCGCGGCCCGACTCGGCCCCATCTGCGCCATGCCTCTTTTAATGATGGTTCCGCGATGAGCTGGTCGCCCCAGCAGGATATGGCTTTGACCGCCGTGGCGCGCTGGCTGCAGACCGGTGAGCCGCAGCTTTTCCGCATGTTCGGCTATGCCGGCACCGGCAAAACCACGCTCGCGCGCCACATTGCGGAAGCGGTCGATGGCGACGTCGTCTTCGCCGCCTATACCGGCAAGGCCGCGCTCGTGCTGCGCAACAAGGGCTGCCATGGCGCGCAAACCATCCATTCGCTGATCTATCGCTCGCGCGGCGTCGATGAGGAGAGCCCGATCTTCGCGCTCAACCGCGACAGCGCGGCGGCCAAGGCGAAGCTGATCATCATCGACGAATGCTCGATGGTCGACGAGGAATTGGGCCGGGACCTGCTTTCCTTCGGCACGCCGGTTCTGGTGCTGGGCGACCCGGCCCAGTTGCCCCCGGTGAAGGGCGGCGGCTTCTTCACCGAGCAGGAACCGGATGTCATGCTGACCGAGGTCCACCGGCAGGCGGCGGACAACCCGATCGTGCGGATGTCGATGATCGTGCGCGAGGGCGGGCAGCTCGAACTCGGCGAATACGGCCCGAGCCGCGTGATCCGGCGGGGCGAGATCAATCCCGAGATCGTCATGGGCGCCGATCAGGTGCTGGTCGGCATGAACAAGACGCGGCGCAACTACAATGCCCGCATCCGCCAGCTGATGGGTCGTGCCGACAACAGCCCGGTCGCCGGCGAGAAGCTGGTCTGCCTGCGCAACGACAAGAGCAAGGGCCTGCTCAATGGTGGCTCCTGGATCGTGCAGGAGATCAAGACCTCGAAGAAGGGGTTGATCACCATGCGCGTCACGCCGGAGGACGATGCCGGTGGCAAGGCGGTGAAGGTCTCGGTGCTGCCGAACTTCTTCGACGGCACCGAGGATGAAGTGCCGTGGGAGCTGCGCAAGCATACCGACGAGTTCACCTTCGGCTATGCGCTGACCGTGCATAAGTCACAGGGCTCGCAATGGGACGATGTCGTGCTCTTCGACGAGAGCTTCGCCTTCCGCGAGCACCGGGCGCGCTGGCTCTATACCGGCCTGACCCGCGCGGCCGAGGCGGTCACGGTGGTGGTCTAGACGCTGGAGCGAGGGAACGGTCATGGCGAAGGACGAGGTTCAGGACCAGGCGGCGTCCGAGCTCATCGACGCGAAGATCGGGGCACTCGGGGACTGGCGTGGCGCAACGCTGGCACGGATGCGCGCGCTGATCCGCGAGGCCGATCCCGACGTCATTGAGGAGGTGAAGTGGCGCGGCGTGCCGGTTTGGTCCCATGGCGGCATCATCTGCACCGGCGAGACCTACAAGAACGTGGTCAAGCTGACCTTTATGAAGGGTGCTTCGCTGGCCGATCCTGCCGGCCTGTTCAATTCGAGCCTGGAGGGCAATGCCCGCCGCGCTATCGATATCCGCGAGGGCGAGACGTTGGACGCGGATGCCTTCAAGGCGCTCATTGGCGAGGCCGTCGCGCTCAATACGTCACGCTCGAAACGAGGCTGAGGCTGGAAGCCATTCGCTAAAACCCGAGCGAAAAGCTTTGTTCAAGCCTGTTTCGAGACCAGCTTCGCCAAACATTGCCGAATTGTCATGAAAGCCGCCGGCTTTTCGCCATAGTCGATATCGATCCTCGCATCACGACCAGCGGAGGCCTCGCGGATGGCGGAAACGGGCGAGCTGAAGGCAGGGGCGATTGCACTGCAACGGTTCGGCCTCGGGCCGAAGCCCGGGCAGGGCGAGTCAGCGCGGGCGCAGGTTCGCGACCGGCTTCTGGCGGAGATTGCGGCCGGCAGCGTCGCACAGCCTGAGGGCGCGACCTTTTCCGGCGCGGCCGAGATCGGCAAGGCGCTCTATGATTTCGAGGATCAGGAGAAGCGCGAGCGTGAGGCGCGCCGTGTCGCCGCCCCGGCACCAGGCATGCAGGTCGCGAATGCCGTGCCGCAGGCTGCTCCGGTGGGAGCCCAGAATCAGATGGCGCCCGCGCCGAAGCCCGCAAACGAGCCGGCGCTGCCGTACCGGACCTATCGCGACGAGGTGAAGGCGCGCGTCGATCTCGCGCTTGCGGCCGAGACCGGCTTCGGTGAGCGGCTGGTGATGTTCTGGTCGAACCATTTCTGCATTGGTGCGACCAAGAGCAACATGAGCCGGATCATGGCCGGCGCCTATGAGCGCGAGGCGATCCGCCCGCATGTCTTCGGCCGCTTCGAGGACATGCTGATCGCAGCGGAAAGCCATCCGGCGATGCTGGATTTCCTCGACAACCGCCAGTCGGTCGGCCCGAACTCGCCGGCCGGGCGCCGTCGCGGGCGCGGCCTCAACGAGAACCTCGCCCGCGAAATCCTGGAGCTGCACACGCTCGGCGTCTCCGGCGGCTATGCCCAGGCGGACGTGACCAATCTCGCCCGGATCATCACGGGCTGGACGGTGGTCGGACGCGAGGGCGTGCTCGGCTTTCCCGGCTCCTTCGCCTTCAATGCCGGCCTGCACGAGCCCGGCGTGACGCCACTGCTCGGGCGCCGCTACGACCAGCCGGGCAAGGCGCAAGGCATCGCCGCGCTGACCGATCTCGCGCGCCATCCGGCGACGGCCAGGTTCATCGCGACGAAGCTCGTCCGTCATTTCGTGGCCGATGCGCCACCGCGTGCGCTGGTCGAGAAGCTCGCCCTGACATTCCGGCAGAGCGGCGGCGACTTGCCGACGGTTTATCGCGTCCTGATCGAGGATGACGCCGCCTGGCGCGCGCCGGCCAGCAAGATCCGCTCGCCGCAGGAATTCCTGCTCGCCTCATATCGCGCGCTTGGCCGCAAGCCGGATTTCGGCCAGATCATCGGACCGGCCGGCGTTATGGGGCAACCGTTCTGGCAGCCCTCCGGCCCCAATGGCTATGCCGACGACAATGCGGCCTGGGCTTCGGCCGAGGGGCTGAAGACGCGCGTCGATGTCGCTGCCGGATGGGGGCGGCAGGCGGCGGGTTCTGTCGCCGATCCGCGCGTGCTCTGCGAGGACGTGCTGGGGCCGCTGCTCTCGCCCGAGACGAAGCAGGCGGTGGCGCGAGCCGAGAGCAAGCCGCAGGCGCTCGCGCTCCTGCTGATGTCGCCCGAATTCCAGCGGAGGTGACGCCGATGGTCGATCACGACGACGATGATTGCGAACGGATAACGCCGTCGCGCCGCGCCATCCTTGGTGCGGCCGGAGCGCTCTTCGCCTGGTCCTTCGTGCCGAAATTCGCCTATGCGGCGGCGGGTTCGCGCGATCCGCGCTTCCTGCTGGTCATTCTGCGCGGCGCGCTCGACGGGCTCTCGGCCGTGCCGCCGATCGGCGATCCCGATTATGCCGGCCTGCGCGAGGGCATCGCGCTCGCCAAGGACGGGCCGGAGGCGGCGCTGCCGCTCGACGGCTTCTTCTACCTGCATCCGGCCATGCCGAACCTCGCGCGGCTCTACAAGCAGGGGCAGGCGACGATCGTCCACGCTGCGGCCACCGGCTATCGCGAGCGCTCGCATTTCGACGGGCAGGACGTTCTGGAGAGCGGCCAGCCGGGGGCGGGCGCGACCCAGACCGGCTGGCTCAACCGCTTGATCGCGAGCCTGCCGGCCGGCGAGGGCATCTCGCGCAAGGGCGTGCTCGGCGTCGGCGTCGTGCCGCCGCTGGTGGTGCGCGGCGATGCGCCGGTGCTGGGCTGGGCGCCGCCACGGATGGCGCGCGCCGGCAGCGACCTGACGATGCGGCTCGCCGATCTCTACGGCCAGCGCGACCCCGGGCTGGCGCGAGCGCTGGCTCAGGCGATCGAGACGGAAGGGCTGGCGCAAAGGCGCGGCATGGCCGGCGAGCAGAGGGGCGGCGGTGGACCGGACACGGCCGAGGGCATGCGGCGCATCGCGGAGGGCGCGGCCGCGCTGGTCGGCGCCGATGACGGGCCGCGCATCGCCGCGCTCGCTTTCGAGGGCTGGGACACCCATGCGAACGAAGGCGGCGCCAAGGGGCGTCTCGCCAATCTGCTCGGCGGGCTCGACGGTGCCTTCGCCGCCTTCGAGCAGGGGCTCGGTCCGGTCTGGAAGGATACGGTGGTGATGGTCGCGACCGAGTTCGGGCGTACGGCGGCTGTCAACGGCACGACGGGGACCGACCATGGCACCGGCACCGTCGCCTTCTTAGTCGGAGGCGGGGTCAAGGGCGGCCGGATCGTCGCGGACTGGCCGGGCCTGAAGCCCGAGCAGCTCTACCAGAACCGCGACCTCAAGCCGACGACGGATATCCGAGCGGTTGCCAAGGGCGTGGTATCGGAGCTCTTCGGCGTGTCCGGCCCCGTGCTGGCCGAGACCGTGTTCCCGGAGACCGGCGATCTCAGGCCGGTACAGGGGCTGGTTGCTTAGCGATTGACTGGATTGAGCGAGACATTGTCATCCCGGACGCAGCGCAGCGGAGATCCGGGATCCATGCCTGAAGCTCGCTCGTAAGCGTTCCGGAATGGATCCTGGGTCAAGCCCGGGATGACGGCGTGTTTCCGAGTGAAATCAGCGAATGATGCCTGATCTCACGCCCAGGCGCGCTGCTTCAGCTTTTCCTCGTAGGCGTCGATCTTCGTGCCCTTCTCCATGGTCAGGCCGATATCGTCGAGGCCGTTCAGCAGGCAGTGCTTGCGGAAGGGGTCGATCTCGAACTTGATCTCGCCGCCGTCCGGGCCCTTGATCGTCTGGCTGGCCAGATCGATCGTCAGCGTCGCGTTGGAGCCGCGCTCGGCGTCGTCGAACAGCATGTCGAGCTGCTGGGGAGTGACCTTGATCGGCAGGATGCCGTTCTTGAAGCAGTTATTGTAGAAGATGTCGGCGAAGCTGGTGGAGATCACGCAGCGGATGCCGAAATCGAGCAGCGCCCAGGGCGCGTGCTCGCGCGACGAGCCGCAGCCGAAATTGTCGCCGGCAACGAGAATCTCGGCCTTGCGGTAGGCCGGCTGGTTCAGCACGAAATCGGGGTTCTCCGAGCCGTCGTCCTTGTAGCGCATTTCCGAGAACAGCGCGGTGCCGAGGCCGGTGCGCTTGATCGTCTTCAGATACTGCTTGGGGATGATCATGTCGGTATCGACATTGACCACCTTCATGGGCGCGGGCGTCGAGGTCAGGGTGGTGAAGGGCTGCATGGCGGAAGCTCCGATGGGCCTTTTGGCGATGTTCTTGCGGTTATGGCGGTGAAGGGTTTCAGAGCTGCGATGTCAGCAGCTTGAAGCTGGCGAAGGTGAAGAAGGCGGCGAGGCAGGCCTCGGCCTTGCGGCGAATGCGGCGGTAGCCCGCGATCATCGACGCCGTCGAGAACAGCACGGCATAGAACTGGTTGATCGCGAGCGAGATCAGCATGCAGCCTATGATGATGGCGTAGAGCACGACCGGCGGTGTATCGGGCCGCAGGGCCAGCGCGATGATCGCCGTCCAGCTCAGGATCGCCTTCGGGTTGGTGATGTGCATGAGATAGCCGCGCAGGAAGGTGCGGCGCCCCGAAGCCACCATTTTTGCCGGAGGCATCTCGGCCCGCATCGCCGAACGTGCGGAACGCCAGGCGAGGAAGAGCAGATAGAGGCCGCCGACGATCTTGATGGCGTAGAGCGCGCCCGGATGGGCGACGATCAGGCCTGTGACGCCGATGGCGGCCAGGATGCCCCATGTCAGGGAGCCGGCGGTGACACCGAGCGCCAAGGTGGAGCCGGCGCTGCGTCCGCGCTCCATCGAGGTCGCCATGATCTGGAGATTGCTCGGACCAGGGCTCGCGACTGCCAGGATGAAGGCCGAATAGACCAGCATCAGGCCGGGCAGGTTGCGGATCAGTTCGTCCAGCATCGCCTAGCGCTCCGCCCCGGCTTCGATGGCTTCCATGTCCTCGTCGGAGAAGCCGAAATGGTGGCCGATCTCGTGGACCATGACATGCGTGACGATCGAGCCGAGGCTCTCGTCATGCTCGGCCCAGTAGTCGAGGATCGGACGGCGATAGAGGTGGATGGTGTTGGGCATCTGGCCGGTCTGCGGAGCATAGCCCTGCTGGGGCAGGCCGACACCGCTGAACAGGCCGAGCAGGTCGAACGGGCTTTCCGCCTCCAGCTCCTTCAGCACGTCGTCCTCGGGAAACTCGGTGACGTTGAAGATCACATCCGAGCAGAGCGCGCGGAATTCCTCCGGCAGGCGGTCGAAGGCGGCCTGCGCCAGAATTTCGAACGCCTCCCGCGACGGCGCTTTCACGCCGTCCCAGTCGATCTCTGCTGTTGTCGTGACCCTGGCGTCCACGGTCTTGCCCATCACCAGAATTTCAGTTGGTGGCCGAGCCACCAGGCCAGCACGATGACGCCGAGAAGCGAGAGCGAGCGGCCGATACGCCGGCCCCAGAGCTCGACCTTGTCGCCCTCGGGCGCGTCGGCTCCCGAGAAGTGATCGGCTGCCCGGCCCATCGAGGAGCCGAGCAGGCTTTCGCTGTCGCGCTTGACCCGGTCCAGCGCCGCCTTGGATTCGGCTTCGCGGCCGGCTTCGCGGGGATCGTTCGACATGGTCAGCTCCCCGCCTGTCCGCCTCAGCCCAGCGTACGGACGTCGACGAAGCGGCCGGTGAGGGCCGCCGCCGCCGCCATCGCCGGCGAGACGAGATGCGTCCTGCCGCGATAGCCCTGACGGCCCTCGAAATTGCGATTCGAGGTCGAGGCGGCGCGCTGGCCGGGCTTGAGCTGATCGGGGTTCATGCCGAGGCACATCGAGCAGCCGGGCTCGCGCCATTCGAAGCCGGCGGCGATGAAGATCTTGTCGAGGCCCTCGGCCTCGGCCTGCTCCTTCACCAGGCCGGAGCCGGGAACGATCATGCCGTAGTCGAGGCTCTCATGGAGCTTCTTGCCCTCGACGATCTTGGCGACCGTGCGCAGATCCTCGATGCGGCCGTTGGTGCAGGAGCCGATCCAGATCACGTCGAGCGGGATGTCGGTGATCTTGGTGCCGGCGGTCAGGCCCATATATTCCAGCGCGCGCTTCTTCGAGGCGCGCTTGACCTCGTCGGCAATGAGCTCCGGGTCCGGAACGGCGCCGGTGACCGAGATGACGTCCTCCGGGCTCGTGCCCCAGGAGACGATCGGGGGCAGGTTGGCGGCGTCGAGACGGACGACGCGGTCGAAATGCGCGCCCTCGTCGGTGCGCAGCGTCTCCCAGTAGCGCACGGCGGCCTCCCAGGCCGCGCCCTGCGGCGCCTTGGGGCGGCCCTTCAGATAGGCGAAGGACTTCTCGTCGGGCGCGACCATGCCGGCGCGGGCGCCGCCCTCGATCGACATGTTGCAGACCGTCATGCGGCCTTCCATGGTCAGGCCTCGGATCGCTTCGCCGGCATATTCGATCACCGAGCCGGTGCCGCCGGCAGTGCCGATCTCGCCGATGATCGCGAGCGTGATGTCCTTGGCGCCGACGCCGGGGGCAGGCGTGCCGTCCACCTGGACGAGCATGTTCATCGCCTTCTTCTGGATCAGCGTCTGGGTGGCGAGCACATGCTCGACCTCCGAGGTGCCGATGCCGTGGGCGAGCGCGCCGAAGGCGCCATGCGTCGAGGTGTGGCTGTCGCCGCAGACGATCGTCGTGCCGGGCAGGGTGAAGCCCTGCTCGGGGCCGACGATGTGGACGATGCCCTGGCGCTTGTCGAGCTCGTTGAAATACTCGACGCCGAAATCCCGGGCGTTCCTGGCGAGTGCCTCGACCTGGATGCGGCTTTCCTCTTCGGCGATGCCCTTGGTGCGGTCCGTCGTCGGGATGTTGTGGTCGACGACGGCGAGCGTCTTCTCAGGTGCGCGGACCTTGCGGCCGGTCATGCGCAGGCCCTCGAAGGCCTGCGGGCTCGTCACCTCATGGACGAGGTGGCGGTCGATATAGAGCAGGCAGGTGCCGTCATCCTGCCGGTCGACGACATGGTCGTCGAAGATCTTGTCGTAGAGCGTCTGGGGACCTTTGGTCGCAGTCATGGCTTGGTCTCGGTCTTCTGAAATCGGTTTTGGAGATCATGCGCCGGCTTGCTCGCGCCGGCACGCAAAAACGGTTCGCCTGTCGCCGGCCGCGCGGAAGCGGCCGGTCTCAGGCGCCGGTAAGGCCTGCGGCAATGGAGGCGGTAAAGCGGCCGAAAAAGCGCCAGGGCAAACGGGCATGGTCATGCAGCGCGGCAAAGTCCTGCGTCGTCGGCAGGGGCGGCAGATGGCCCTCTCCCTGCACGGCGCTGAAGCGCTGCAAATGATGCTCACACGGCGACATGGCTACTGTTTAGCAGTTCCAATCAAGACGGACAATCGATGCCGTTGCAGCCGCGCCATCGGCGTGACGCAAGGGTGGCGGCGCCGAGATGACCGTGCGTGCCAGCGCACAGCCTTCTCTAGAGCCAGCTGTGACGTTGCGATAGCATCTCTCGCACTGGCCTGCATCTTCACGGCGTTTCCGATCAAAGGGAGTGGAAACATGAGGATTTCGGCAATCGCGGTTGCGGCCGTTCTTCTGCAACTGGCTCCCGCCTTCGCCCAGGCTCCAGGGAAAGCTCCTGTTGCCGTGCAGAAGGAGTTCGACGGCTTCATCGCCAAGTTCCGTGCGGCGCTGAAGGCGAATGATGCAGCGGCCGTCGCAGCTCTGACGAAATTGCCCTTCATGGCCGATGATACCGTTCGCGACGCGGCGCAGTTCCGCGCCAAGGCTTATCCGCGCGATTTCACCGCCAAGAACCGCGCCTGTCTCCAGCGCGGCAAGCCCGTCTATGCCGTCGACGGCAACAAGAATGACGTCTATTCCGTCATCTGCGGCGCGGCGATCTTCACCTTCACGCGGACGCCGGCCGGGTTCCTGTTCACCGACCTCGACACCAACGACTGACCTTTCGCGCCGCGCCATCAGCGCGATGCGGAGGTGTCGACGCTGACGACAACGGACATGCCGGGCGCCAGCCGCTCGGCGAGGGGCTGGCCGGGATCGACGGCGATCCGCACCGGCACGCGCTGGGCGATCTTGATGAAGTTGCCGGTGGCGTTATCCGGCCGGATCACGCTGAACTCGGAGCCCGCCGCCGGCGAGAAGCGCTCGATCGTCCCTGTCATGCGGGCATGGCGCAGCGCATCGACGGTGAAGCTCACCGGCTGGCCGGTGCGCATGCCGGCAAGCTGCGTCTCCTTGAAATTGGCGATGACCCAGACCTGGTTCGGCACCAGCGCCATCAACTGCGTACCGGCCGAGACATATTGGCCGAGCCGGGCCTGGACCTCGCCCAGCCGTCCGTCCTGAGGGGCTGTGATGCGGGTGTTGCTGAGGTCGATCTCGGCGAGGTGGACTGCGGCCTCGGCGCCCTCGACCGCTGCCACCAGCGACTGGCGGTTGACGATGGCGGTCTGGATGTCCTGCCGGGCGACATCGACGGCGGCATTGGTCGCGGTGATGGAGGCGCGGGCCTGATCGAGCGCCTGCTGGCTCTGGTCCGTCGAGGTCTGGCTGACGACGCCGCGCTCGCGCAATGGCTCGATGCGGCCCCAGTTCGCCTCGGCCGTGCGCAAGGCCGCCTCGGCGCTGGCGACATTGGCGACGGCGGCGCGCAGCCGCGCTTCGGCGGCCGCACGCGACTGATCCGAATTGGCGAGCGCGGCGCGCTGGGCGGCGAGGCCGGCGCGGGCCTGCTCCAGCTTCTGGGCGAAGATGCGGTCGTCGATGCGCAGAAGCAGATCACCCTTCTTCACCGTAGCGAAATCCTGCACCGGGACCTCGGCGACATAGCCGGCGAGCTGCGGCGCGATGATCGTGACCTGCCCGCGCACATAGGCGTTCTCGGTCATCTCGACGGCGCTGGCGAAGGGCGGCAGCCGCCAGGCGTAGAGGATGATGCCGAGGCCGACGAGGCCAATGGCGAGCGCGACATAGGTCGAGACGGAGCGGAGGATGCGGGACATGGCGGTCAGGGTGCGGGTTGAGCGATAGGGGCGGCGGGCTTGCGCAATTGCAGATAGGCGAGGTGTGCGAGCAGGCCGGCGAGGGCGAGAGCGGCGATCGCGGAAATCAGCATGAAGGCGTCGTTATAGGCGAGGACGATGGCCTCCTGAGAGGCCCGCTGGGTGAGCAGTGTCACGCCTTCCGCCCGCAGCAGCGTCGGGTCTGTCAGGACATGGCTATAGATCCCGCCAAACTGGTTGACGCGCTGGGCGAAGAACGGATCGGACAGGACGAAATGCTCGGCCAGCACGTTGAAGTGGAACGTGGTGCGCAGCGTGATGAAGGTTCCGAAAATGGCGGAGCCGAGCAGGCCGCCGATGCTCTGCGTGAACAGGAAGACCGTGATGAAGCTCAGGATGTAGAGCGGGCCGCGCACGATGGCGCTGCCCATGCCCTGCGCCATCGCCGCCGGCAGGAAGAGCCCGGAGCCATAGGCGACCAGTGCCTGGCTCAGCCAGATATCGTGCGGCCTTGTCTGGCTGGTGGCGCCGCTGTCGAGCCAGGCACCGAGCGCGACACAGGCGAGGGCCGTGCCGTAGAACCAGTTCTCGCGGCCCGGCCGCAGCAGCAGCGCGCAGGTGACGCCGCCGGCCAGGATCGCGCAGAGGATCACGCCGTAGAGCGACAGGGTCTGTTCGTTCTGGATGCCGAGCGCCTGGAAGAAATTGGAGGCGCCGACGGTCTGCTCGGCCAGCACGACGCGCATCAGCAGCAGCGCACCGGCGAAATGCAGCGTCGTCGGGCTGGTCAGCCAGCGGATATCGATGAGCGGGCTGTCGCGATGCAGCTCGGCGATCACCGCCAGCGTCAGGCAGATGACGGCGCAGGCGAGGAGCCAGCCCAGCCACGGCGCCTCGAACCACCAGTAGATGCGGCCGAGGCTGAGCGCGACCGCGATCGAGCCGAAGCCGATCGCGATCAGGATATAGCTGACGATATCGCGCGGGCCGATGCATTTGACGCGCGGCGGTGTGGTCAGCGGCAGCGCATAGACGAAGCCGAAGGCGACCATGGCGAGGCCCATCTCGAACAGCGTCAGGCCATGGAAGCCGCCGAGATCGAGCAGCCAGGGCGAGATCAGGCGCGTCACGGGGATGCCGAGCGTGGTGTTGGTCAGCGCCAGCGACAGGCCGACGGTGAGCTTCTTCTGCGGCGGCAAGGGCTCGATCATGTAGAAGAAGGCGAGCGAGGACATCGGCGCCGCCGCCATGCCGCTCATGAAGCGCACGATCACGGCCGAGGGCAGGTCGTGGACGAAGGTGAGGTTCAGGAAGGCGGCGAGCACGAAGCCGGCGAGGCTCATCTCGGCGAAATTGCGCAGGCCGTACTGCATCCTGATCTTGATCAGGGCGATCGAGAGCGAGACATTCGGCGCCATATAGGCCGCGATCAGCCAGTTGGTCTCGGCGAGGGTGGCGCCCAGCTCGCCCTGGATCTGGTAGACATTGGTGTTGACGAGGTTCGCGCCGATCTGCTGCGTCATCGCCAGCGTCACCGAAGCCAGCATATAGGCGAGCGCGCGGGCCGGCGGCATCGTCAGCCCGGCCGGTGGAGGCGGCGCGACGGGCGCGGCGGATGGTTCGGACGTGCTCACGGGGCGGCGCTCCGGCCTGCCGCGATATTGCGCGAGGTGCGGCGCAGGACGTCAAGCGCCGCTTCCAGCTCTTCGGGCGCGATGCCCAGCAGGATGCCGGCACGCAGCTCGGCGAGGAAGTCGAGGATGTCCTGCGCCTGGGCGCGGGCGGTCTCGGTCAGGAAGACGCGGCGCGCGCGGCGATCGCCCTCGACGGAGCGGCGTTCGATCATGCCGTTGCGCTCCAGCCCGTCGAGGAGCCGGACCAGCGTCGGCTGCTCGATATCGAGCAGGCCGGCGAGATCGGACTGGATCGGCCCGTCCGCCTTGGCGAGCTCCATCAGCAGGCGCGCCCGCGAGAGGGTCAGGCCCATGTCGCGCGCACGGTCGTCGACGAGCGCGCGCAGCTTGCGGTTGACGGCGGCAAGTTCGCCGGTGAACGCGGCCTGAAGCTGGGTTAGGTCCATAGCACCAACATAAATAGCATGCTAATGATTGTCATACTTATATGTTCTGAAAATGCATATCAACCGGAAATCCATGCTTCCGATATGCAATTTTTGCATTTCAGCGCGATGGAACCGCGGCGTCATCCGGACAAGCTGCGTAGCAGCGCAGATCCGGGATCCATCGTAGAGCGCCGGAACCCTTCGATGGATCCCGGGGCAAGCCCGGGATGACGCTGCGGTTCCAGAAAAAGCTGGTGGATAGGGGTGCCGTCCTTGGCCTTCAGGCAAGAAAAAACGCGGCCCCGAAGGACCGCGTTCCAATCTCGTTGTGCCGATGCTTTCGGCGCTGAGGGTTCGGCTTACTTGCCGGCGCCCTTCTGGCCCTTGGAGGGCTTGGCATCGACGCGCTCGGCGATGCGGGCCGACTTGCCGCGACGATCGCGCAGGTAATAGAGCTTGGCGCGACGCACCTTGCCCTTGCGGATGACCTTGATCGAGTCGAGGTTCGGCGAGAACAGCGGGAAGACGCGCTCGACGCCCTCGCCATAGGAAATCTTGCGGACGGTGAAGCTCTGGTTGAGGCCGCCGCCGTTGCGGGCGATCACGACGCCTTCATAGGCCTGGACGCGGCTACGCTCGCCTTCCTTGACCTTGACGTTGACCTGCACGGTGTCGCCGGGCTGGAACGCGGGAATGGCCTTGCCTTCGCTCAGCTTGGCAATCTGCTCGGCATCGATCTGTTCGATGATGTTCATGGGTCTCTCCATGGCCGTATTCGCGCGGAAGCGCGGGCTTTCGGCTCGCTGTTTTCAGTTGAGTGCGGGGCCATACAGGAGCGCGGTGGGTTTGTCGAGCGGCAATCCCGGCTTGTTGGCCACGCTGCCGGCATGCATAGCCTGTGTGGAAGCGACACGCCATCGGACGAGATGCCATGACCGATCCCGTTATCAAGACCGCCCTCGTGACCGGCGCCGCGCGCGGCATCGGCCTCGCCACGGCCAAGCGCTTCCTGGCTGAAGGCTGGCAGGTCGGCCTGCTCGATATCGACGGGGCTGGGCTCCAGCGGGCCGCGGCCGAGATCGCGACGCCCGAGCGGGTGCTGGTGCTGACCTGCGACGTAGCGATGCCGGCGCAGCTCGAATCGGCCTTCGCCGGCATGGCCAAGCGCTTTGGGCGGCTCGACGCCCTCGTCAACAATGCCGGTACGGCGGTGTTCAAGCCCCTGCTGGAAACCAGCCATGACGAGTGGCAGCGGGTGATGGCGGTGAATCTCACCGGCCCGTTCCTGGCGACACAGCTTGCGGCGCGCGCGATGGCCGACAATGGCGGTGGCGCCGTCGTCAACATCACCTCGATCTCGGGCCTGCGCGCCTCGACGCTGCGGGTGGCCTACGGCACCTCGAAGGCGGCGCTCGCGCATCTCACCAAGCAGCAGGCGGTCGAGCTCGCGGGACTTGGCATCCGCGTCAACGCAGTCGCGCCCGGGCCGGTCGAGACCGCGATGGCCAAGGCGGTGCACAGCCTGGAGATCCGCGCGGATTATCGCGATGCCGTGCCGCTCGGCCGCTACGGGCTGGAGGAGGAGCTGGCCGAGGCGATCTTCTTCCTCTGCTCGGACCGGTCGACCTATATCACCGGGCAGGTGCTGGCGGTCGATGGCGGCTTCGATGCGGCCGGCATCGGGCTCGCCACACTGCGCGGCGAGCGGCGCAACCTCTGAACTTCGTGCGCGAACCCGTTGTCATTCCGGGGCTTCGCGCAGCGAAGAACCCGGAACCCACGACCGGGTGAGCCCTTTGCCAACGGCGAATGCAATGTCTCACCCGGTCGTGGGTTCCGGGTTCGCGCCTGCGGCGCGCCCCGGAATGACAAAAGGGGCAGATGCAGCCGGCGCGGGAAAACGCCGCTAGCCCTTAGCCTCGCGCTGCTTCAGCAGCTCGTTGAGCATGTCCTGCTGTTCGCTGAGCCGATCGGCGAGGGCCTCCTCGACGGCCGCGCCGGAGGCGCCCGTCGCCTGTTCCATCAGTTCGGCGATGTTGCGCCGGAGAAGGGCGATGCGCTCGTCCAATTCCGTCTGCGAGGCGTTCGCGGGCATCGGCTGTCTCCATGCTCCATCACGACCGTAGCGGCCGTCCGCCTCGTAGAATGTCTGGCGGCCTTCCGGGTTCCCGCCGGAACCGTGTCCGGCCCGATGGCGTTGGTCGGCCATGGTCCTCCGTGCGAGGCAGCCGGGAGGACAAGCGATGAAATCATATGCAGTAGGGGTTGCAATAGCCGTGCTGGCCGCGACGGGGATGGCCGAGGCCCAGACGCCTTCGCCGCCCTCAACGGCCCAAGAAGGAACCGGTAGCGGCTCGGGATCGAGCGGCATGGC
This sequence comes from Allobosea sp. GW821-FHT09G06, assembly GCF_059416005.1. Lineage (NCBI taxonomy): Bacteria > Pseudomonadati > Pseudomonadota > Alphaproteobacteria > Hyphomicrobiales > Alloboseaceae > Allobosea > Allobosea sp. GW821-FHT09G06. Next base: position 1,426,573 of record NZ_JBWKOI010000001.1, read on the forward strand.
GCCGCAGCAGGGAACCGGCTCCGGCGCGACGCAGCAAGCGCCCGGCGCCAATCGCCCGGTAACCGGCGGCGCGCCCGCAGCCGAAACGCCCCAAAATCGTGAATACGGCCGAGAGACGGCGCCGGCCGGCCAGCCGATGCATCAAACCAACCCCGCCGCGGGCGCGAAACGGCCTGACTGAGCAATATCGCAGCCCATTTTCGCGACCGCCGACAAAGCCCTTGCGTCCGCTCCCGATCGGCGCGAACCTCCGTCCAACTGCCTCTCCGACGGCCGCCCGACCCTGTCGGGCCCGAGCGACCGCCGCCCATCCGGCGTGAGCGCATTCGCGGTTCCCGCCGGCTTTCCGCCGCGCCGGAGCCGGGGTTGCCAGACCTTCTCCTCCATCGCGGCCAGTCCCGAAGGAGGAAGCCATGCCCGCATCCGCACAGAACGGAGTCTCCGCAAACGGCACCCGACGCGCGGGGCCGCGATGCATCGCGATCGTCGGCCCCTTCCAGAGCGGCAAGACGACGCTGCTCGAGAGCATCCTGATGCGATGCGGCGCGCTGACCCGCACCGGCACGGTCAAGGGCGGCAACACGGTCGGCGATGCGGCGCCCGAGGCGCGCGCCCACCAGATGAGCACGGAGCCCACCGTCGCGAGTGTCGATTTCCTCGGCGACACCTTCCATTTCATCGACTGCCCCGGCTCGGTCGAGTTCCTGCACGAGATGCGCCATGTGCTGCCGGCGGTCGATGCGGCCGTGGTCGTCTGCGAGGCGGATGACCGCAAGGCGCCGGCGCTGGAGCTGGTACTGCGCGAGCTGGAGGAAGCCGACATCCCGCGCTTCCTGTTCCTGAACAAGATCGACACGGCCTCGCGCCGGGTGCGCGAGACGCTCGCCATCCTGCAGCGCGCCTCGCGCACGCCGCTGCTGCTGCGCCAGATCCCGATCTGGCAGAAGGGCATCGCGATCGGCTTCATCGATCTCGCCCTGGAACGGGCCTTCATCTACCGCGAGCATGCGCCGAGCGAGATCGTGCCGCTGGCCGTCGACGAAGCCGGCCGCGAGAAGGAAGCGCGTTTCTCGATGCTGGAGCGGCTCGCCGATTACGACGACGAACTGATGGAAGAATTGCTCGGCGACATGGAGCCGCCGCGCGACCGCGTCTTCGACGATCTCGCCCGTGAATTGCAGCATCGCCATGTCGTGCCGGTGCTGATCGGAGCGGCCGAGCGCGGCAATGGCGTGACCCGGCTGCTCAAGGCGCTCAGGCATGAGGCGCCGGGGCTGGCCGAGACGCGCGGACGCGCCGGAATCCTGCCGGAGGGCCCGCCGCTCGCGCAGGTGATGAAGACCTGGCATTCGAGCCAGGGCGGCAAGGTCTCGCTGGCGCGGGTGATGCGCGGCCGGCTGGCGGAAGGCGATGTCGTGACCTCCTCGAGCGGCGTCGAGGCCCGTATCGCGGGCGTCGTCTCTCTGAAGGGCGCCGAGCAGAGCCGCAAGCCCGCGGCGGAGGAGGGCGATGTCGCGGGTTTCGCCAAGCTCGACGGCATCGCGACGGGCGAGGCCTTTATGCTCGGCAAGACCCGCGCGAGCGTGGTCAGCGCGGTCGCCCCGCCCGAAGCCGTGCATGCCTTCGCCATCGCGGTGAAGGAGCGCAAGGACGATGTCAGGCTGGCGGCAGCGCTGCAGCGCCTGACGGAGGAGGATACGGCGCTGGCGGTCACGCAGGTGCCGGAACTCGGCGAGACCCGCCTGTCCGGCCAGGGCGAGATGCATCTACGCGTCGCGCTGGAGAAGCTCGCCGGACGCTATGGCGTCACCGTGCTCAACAAGACGCCACAGGTCGGTTATCGCGAAACAATCCGCGGCCAAGCCGGGGCGCGCGGCCGGCATCGCAAGCAGAGCGGCGGCCACGGCCAGTATGGCGACGTCGTGATCGAGGTCGCGCCGCTGCCGCGCGGGGAGGGCATCCAGTTCGTCGACCGGATCACCGGCGGCGTCGTGCCGCGCCAGTATATCGGCTCGGTCGAGGCCGGCATGCGCGATTTCTGCGAGAAGGGACCGCTCGGCTTCCCGATCGTCGATGTCGCGGTGACGCTGACCGACGGCTCCTACCACACCGTCGATTCCTCCGACATGGCGTTCCGGCAGGCGGCGCGGCTCGCCATGAACGAGGCAATGCCGCAGGCGAAGCCGGTGCTGCTGGAGCCGATCCTTTCGGTCGACGTGGTGATTCCCTCGGAGGCGATGTCGCGGGCCTCGGCGCTGATCTCCGCCCGGCGCGGGCAGATTCTCGGCTACGACACGCGCCCCGGCTGGCGCGGCTGGGACCAGATCAAGGCGCTGGTGCCTGAAGCCGAGATGACCGGGTTGATCGTCGAGTTGCGCTCGGCCACGTCCGGCGTCGGCTCGTTCAGCGCGCGCTTCGACCATCTTGCGGAACTTGCCGGCAAGCCGGCCGAGGCCGTGGTCTCCGCCCAGGCGCTCGCCCTCGCGCAGGCGCGCTGAACCGGGAATTCAGGCCCGCCTTCCCTCCGGGAGCCATTCCCTGGCTCCCGGATCGGGCTTGATTTCGTGCCGTGCGGACTGTTTAGATGTGAACATTCGACAGCTCATGGTGGCTGGAGCTTGCGCTCCCGGCCGCTGTTCCGCACTGTACGATCATGAAAATGCACCGGAACCCGTCGCGAGGCGGCCAACCGGGCGAGAGGGAGGGAAGAATGACCGCGACCGGCGCCACGCAGGCCAGGAATGCCTCGCGACCTTGGTTAGCGCATTATCCACCGGCCGTTCCGCCGGAACTCGACGACGCCAAGGTCGGCACGCTGGTGGACCTGATCGGTTCCGCCTGCTCGACCTATGCCAGCCGCCCGGCCTTCGAGAGCTTCGGCAAGACGATCACCTTCGCCGAGACCCGTCAGGCGGCCGAGGCCTTCGCCGGCTGGCTGCAGGCTCAGGGACTGAAGAAGGGCGATCGCGTCGCCCTGATGATGCCGAACATCCTGGCCTATCCGGCGGCGCTCTTCGGCGTGCTGCTCGGCGGCTTCACCGCCGTCAACGTCAATCCGCTCTACACGGCACGTGAATTGACCCATCAGGTCAACGATGCCGGGGCGCGGGTGCTCGTGGTGATCGAGAACTTCGCCCATGTCGTGGAGGAGGCGAAGCCAAACCTGAAGCTCGACGCCATCGTCGTCGCCACGGCCGGCGACCTGATGGGCTTCAAGGGCAAGATCGTCAATTTCGTCGCGCGCCGCATCAAGAAGGTGGTGAAGCCCTACAACCTGCCGGGCTCGGTCGGCTTCCAGCAGGTTCTGCAGGGCGGCGCCCGGATGGCGCCGGTGACGGTCGCCCCGGACGATGTCGCCTTCCTGCAATATACCGGCGGCACGACCGGCGTCGCCAAGGGCGCGACGCTGACGCATCGCAATGTCGCATCCAATGTTCAGCAGGCGGGCTTCTGGCTGGAATGGGTGCTGGAGCCGCCGCTCGGCCGCAGCGACTACCAGCATGTCATGGTGACGGCGCTGCCGCTCTACCACATCTTCGCTCTGACCTGCTGCTGCATGTTCATGCTGCGCATCGGTGCCAAGAGCCTGCTGATCGCCAATCCACGTGACATCCCGGGCTTCATCAAGACGCTGAAGGCGAGCCGCTTCACGCTCTTCTCCGGTGTCAACACGCTCTACAACGCGCTCGCCAACCATCCCGAGATCAGGCAAGTCGATTTCTCCGAGATGCGCTTCGCCGTCGCCGGCGGCATGGCGACGCAAGCCGCGGTCGCCAAGCAGTGGAAGGCCGTGACCGGCCGCCCGATCATCGAGGGTTACGGTCTGTCGGAGACCTCGCCGATCGCCACGATCAACCGGCCGGACCTGACCGAGTTCAGCGGCACGATCGGCTATCCGATCCCCTCGACCGAGATCGCGATCCGCGACGCCGAAGGCAACGACATGCCGATGGGCGAGGCGGGCGAGATCTGCATCCGCGGGCCGCAGGTGATGGCCGGCTACTGGAATCGCCCGGACGAAACCGCCAAGGCGATGACGGCGGACGGGTATTTCCGCAGCGGCGACGTCGGCGTCATGCTGCCGGACGGGCAGGTCAAGGTCGTCGACCGGATGAAGGACATGGTGCTGGTCTCCGGCTTCAACGTCTATCCGAACGAGGTCGAGGACGTGCTGGCCTCGCATCCGGGCGTGCTGGAATCGGCTGTGATCGGCCTGCCGGACGAGCATTCGGGCGAGGCGGTCACCGCCTTCGTCGTGCGCAAGGACCCGACCCTGACGACCGATGCGCTGCGCGCCTACTGCAAGGAGAATCTGACCGGCTACAAGGTGCCCAAGCAGATCTTCTTCCGCGAGAGCCTGCCGAAGACCAATGTCGGCAAGGTGCTGCGCCGTGCGCTGCGCGAGGAGGTCGTTGCCCAGCGCTGACGCCTCCAGGAACTTCCGGAGCCTTCATCCTGAGGAGCCGCGCAGCGGCGTCTCGAGGGATGGTCTAGGAGGCTCCGGAGACATCTGGAGCATCCTTCGAGACGCCATTCCAAGAGAATGGCTCCTCAGGATGAGGGCTGTAGGAGCAAGCTCTCACCTTGGGGGGCGGTCGACAGGCGGGCGAGCATCGTGCCATCTCTGTCGGCTTTCGCGTGGGCGGGTGACCGCCACGCGTCACCGGAGATCGTTGCCGCTTGCCTCATCGCCTCGTCGAACTGCCGCTGCTGCGCCGCCTGAAGCCCGGCCTCCATGTCTACGAGGAGGAGGCGCTGAATGCCGAGCCGGCGCTCGCGCTGCTCGACGAGTCGATCACGCCGGTCGATTCCTTCTTCATCCGCAATAACGGCCATCTACCGGAGATCGACGACAGTACCGAGTGGACGCTGACCATCGATGGCGAGGTCGAGCGCCCGGCGGTCTGGACCGTCGAGGGCCTGCGCCAGCGCTTCGAAACCGTCACGGTCACCGCGGTGCTGGAATGCGCCGGCAATGGCCGCTCGCGCTTCTCGCCCGCGACGGATGGATTGCAATGGCGGCTCGGTGCCGTCGGCTGCGCGCGCTGGACGGGCGTGCGGCTGGCGGATGTGCTGGAGCATGCCGGCCCGAAGCAGAGCGCGGTCTACACCGCGCATCACGCGCCGGACCGTCAGATCGGCAAGCCGGAGAAGGCGGCGCTCTCGCGCGGCCTGCCGATGGCCAAGGCGGTGGCTCCTGAAACGCTGATCGCCTTCGCCATGAATGATGAGCCCTTGCCGCGCCTGCACGGTGGCCCGCTGCGTATCGTCGCGCCGGGCTATCCCGGCTCTGCCTGGCAGAAATGGCTCGACCGGATCACCCTGCGCGATATCGAGCATGACGGCGAGAAGATGCGCGGGACGGATTATCGGATGCCGATCCGGCCGGTGCACCCCGGCGAGCCCCTCGACCCTGAGAATTTCGCTGTCATCACCGACATGCCGGTCAAGTCGCTGATCACAGCTCCATCAGACGGCTTCGTGGCGAAGCAGGGCGAACGATTGAAGGTCGCGGGCTTCGCCTGGAGCGGTGCCGTTGCGCTGGAAGCGGTCGCGATCTCCAGCGACGGCGGCGAAAGCTGGCAGGATGTCGAATTGCAGGCCGGCGAGGGACGCTTTGCCTGGCGACGCTTCGAGGTGGAGGTCGCCGCCGAACCATCAGGACCGTTCGTCGTCATGGCGCGGGCGCGCGATGCCGAGGGCAGCGTCCAGCCGCTGGAGCCGGTCTGGAACCCACGGGGATATTGCAACAATCAGGTCCAGCGCGTGCGCGGATCCGTGGTCGCGTGAGGCTTTGAACCTTTTGGCGGGTTGCTGCGTCTAAGAAGTGGGTCTGCCATTCCGGGCATGGCTCTGCCGCCTCGGTCACTCCTCCTCCCATCGGCGACCGAGGCGGCTATTCTTTTCCGATCCACCAATCCTCGGTCGAACAAGCTCGTCATGCTCGGGCTTGACCCGAGCATCTCTGGCCGGAAGAGGCGCCTTATCCTGCGAGAGATTCTCGGGTCTGCGCTTCGCTTCGCCCGAGAATGACGCGGTTGGTTAGGCCGCGAGAAGCGCCTTGCCGTCGGCGGCGTGGCCGGTGACCGGCAGGATCTCGCCCGGCGCGATGTCGCGGGCGAAACGAACCAGCGTGAAATCCTCTGCACGGCCGGTATTCCCGCGTTCGGTCAGGACGCTAAGCGGGCGGCCGATGCGCGCTGCTAGATGACGCTGCTGCGCCGTACCTGCTGTCGTACGCAGCCGCGCAGCACGCTCCGAGACGATTTCTCCCGAAAGCTGCGGCATGCGCGCAGCCGGCGTGCCGGGGCGGGCCGAGTAAGGGAAGACATGGACGAAGCTGAGCCCGCATTCCGCGACGAGATCGAGCGAGCGGGCGAACATCGCCTCGTCCTCGGTCGGGAAGCCGGCGATGAGATCGGCGCCGAAGACGATATCGGGACGCAAGGCCCGGATCTCCGCGCAGAAGCGGATGGCATCATCGCGGCTGTGGCGGCGCTTCATGCGCTTGAGGATGAGGTCGTCGCCGGCCTGCAGCGAGAGATGCAGATGCGGCATCAGGCGGGCTTCGGTCGCGAGCAGGTCCCGCAGCGCATCGTCGACCTCGACGGCGTCGATCGAGGAGAGGCGCAGGCGCGGCAGTTCGGGCAGGGCGCGCAGGATCGCGCCGGCAAGTGCGCCCAGCGTCGGCTCGTTCGCGAGGTCACGGCCATAGCTGGTGAGATCGACGCCGGTCAGGACGATCTCGCGGGCTCCGGCTTCGAGCAGGGTCCGGCATTGCGCGACGACGTCGGCGATGGCGAGCGAGCGCGAATTGCCGCGTCCGAAGGGAATGACGCAGAAGGTGCAGCGGTGGTCGCAGCCGTTCTGGACCTGGACGAAGCCGCGCGTATGGCTGGCGAAGCGGCCGGTGACGGGCGCGCGCAGGACGGTGCGGGCCATGATGTCGCCGACATCGAGCTTGTCCGTCGCTGCCGTATCGGGATGGCCGAGACTGTTGGAGCGGGCGAGCGCCGTCCAGTTCTCGGGCCGCAGCTTCTCGTCATTGCCGAGGACGCGGTCGACCTCCGGCATATCGGCGAAGCGGGCGGGCTCGATCTGCGCGGCGCAGCCGGTGACGATCACGGGCCTGTCCGGCTGCTCGCGCTTGAGGCGGCGCACGGCCTGCCGCGCCTGCCGGGTCGCCTCGGCGGTGACGGCGCAGGAATTGACGATCGCGGCATCCTTCAGCCCGGCGGCTTCCGCCTGGAGCCTCAGCGCCTCGCTCTCGACGATATTGAGGCGACAGCCGAAGGTGACGACCTCCAGAGCATGTCCACGTTTCGGAGAAACGTGGACATGCTCTGGGTTCTTGTTTGGTCGCATTTTCTTCACGCGAACCGGCGCCACTTCGCTTGAAAATGCTCCAGGGCCATCACGCCGCCTGATCGAACAGGGCCGGATCGAGCGTGCCTTCCCATTCGAACTCGACCGGGCCGGTCATCAGGACATGGCCGTCGCGCTCGCGCCATTCGATGGCGAGATCGCCACCGGGCAGGCTGACGGTGGCCTTGCGGGCGGTGAGTTCACGACGCACGCCCGCGACCAGCGCCGCGCAGGCGCCCGAGCCGCAAGCCTGAGTGATGCCGGCGCCGCGCTCCCAGACGCGCAGCACGATGTGGTCGGGCGCCTTCACCGCGGCGAGCTCGATATTGGCGCGATCGGGGAAGATCGGGTGGTTCTCAAGCAGCGAGCCGATCTGCTCGAGATTGTAGGCATAGGGGTCCGCGACGAAGAAGACCGCGTGCGGATTGCCCATGTTGACGGCGCAGGGCGTGTGCAGGATCGGGTTGTCGATCGGCCCGATCTGCAATTCGAAGCGGCTGGTGTCCTCGAAGGGCTCGGCCAGCGGGATCTGGTCCCAGGCGAGGCGCGGGATGCCCATGTCGACGGTGAAGAGCGTCTCCCCCTCCCGCACTGCCGGTAGCAGGCCAGCCTTGGTCTGGAGCGCGAGATGGCTCTTGGTAGCATCGCCCATCTGCGGGTCGGCGATCATCGCCCAGGCGACGCAGCGCGTGCCGTTGCCGCAGGCGCCGGCTTCCGAGCCATCGGTGTTGTAGATGCGCACGAAGGCGTCGGTGCCGGGCGTGATGGCATCGTGCAGAACCATGAGCTGGTCGAAGCGGGCGCGCGGCTCGGAGGCGATGGCGCGGGCTTCCGCCTCGCTGATGAGGTGCTTGCTGCCGCGCAGGTCCAGCACCGTGATCTGGTTGCCGAGCCCGTTCATCTTCAGGAACCGGCGATTGGCCAGAGCGTTCATTTGGTCACACGTCCCGTGAATAAGGGGTCTATGGCCGAGGCGACGTGAAAAAGCCACCCTCGTCCCCGTTCCTGAGACAAGGTGGACATTCTATGTTGCGCCGCAAGGGCGCGAATCGCGTGAAACTCAGGGCCGTGACAATGCGTGATTCTCGGCGGTATTCCCGGATTTGTGCTCTGGCGCTCGCCGGCCTGGCGAGCCTGCCGAGCGGAATGGCTCTCGCTCAGGCGCGCGTCGCACCGCCGACCGCCGTCGAATCGGCGCCGCTTGCCCCGCCGCCCGGCGCCAGCCCAGCCCAGATGCCGTCCGCTCCGGCGCAGACGCCGCCTGCGCCCGTGCCGGATTCCCAGCCGGGGCCGCAGCCGGTCCAGCCGGCTCCGCCGGCGCCGAACCCGGTGGTGCCGCAGCCGGTGCAGCCCGCGCCGACCTTGCCCGGACCGGTCGAGCCACAGCCTGTGCAGCCGCCGCCGACCCTGCCGCCGCCGGGCCAGCCCCTGCCGCCCGTGCAGCAGCAGACCGGCGTGCCCGACCCCAATGCGACGCTCGCCGGCAGGCGCAGCGATTCCAGCGATATCGAGGAGGTCACGCTGGCCGCAAAGCCCGTCCTGCTGCTGTCGGGGCAGGCGAGCTGGGACCAGGGTTTCCAGAGGCTGTCGGAGAGCTTCAACGCCTTGCGTGCCGAGGCCCAAAAGGCGGGTCTGCCGGTTGCCGGTCGGCCTTTGTCGCTCTTTGTCGAGACGACCGATGACGGTTTTCGTTTCGAGGCGATGCTGCCCGTCGCGGTGCCGGCCGGAGGCCCGCCTCCCGCGCTCGGGCCTGGGGTGAAGCTGAGCGCGTCACCGGCTGGGAAGGCGCTGCGCTTCCAGCATATCGCGCCCTATGACGACATCGATTCCACCTACGAGACGATCACGGCCTATCTCGAGGCCAAGAGCATCGCCGTGAAGGACGCTTTCCTGGAAGAGTATGTCAGCGACCTCAAGGACCCCGGCGATCCAAACCTCGAGATCAACGTCTACGTTCAGCCGAAGTAACTTTCCTTGTCATTCCGGGTTCGGCGCGATGCGCCGCCCCGGAATGACAAGGGTCGTCACGCGCTCCAGCTCAAACCCGGCCGCATCGGCCTGAAGCGCTCTTCCGGCAGGCCGGCTTCCGCGAGTGCGGTCTTCAGCGCCTCGGGCGGGCGCTCGACGCCTTCGTCGGTGAGCTGGAAGGTGCCCCAGTGATGGCCGATCGCCTGCTTGGCACCTAGCGCCAGCATGACCTTGACCGCTTCGTCGGGATTCATGTGGTTGTCCGACATGAACCAGCGCGGCTCATAGGCGCCGATCGGCAGCACGGCGAGGTCGAACGGCCCGTGCTGGCTCCCCAGTTCCTGGTACAACGAGCCGTCATGGTAGCCGGTATCGCCGATATGGAAGATCTTCGCGGCCGGTGTTTCCAAGATGTAGGAGCACCACAAGGCCATGCGCCGGTCGAAAGCGCCGCGCGCCGACCAGTGGTAGCTCGGCACCAGCGTCACCGCGACCTTGTCCGAGAGCGTGAGCCGGTCGTTCCAGTCATGCGCTTCGGTGCGGGCATCGGGAATGCGGGCGCGGACGATCGCGTCATTGCCGAGCGGCATGATCATGCGCGGCTGGTCTCTGGCATGCAGCAGCGCCAGCGTCTCGATGTCGAGATGGTCGTAATGGTTATGCGTGACCAGCACAGCGTCGATCTTCGGCAGGTCGGCGAAGGCGACGCCCGGCGCATTCACGCGCTTCGGACCGATGAAGGAGAAGGGGCTGGCGCGTAGCGAATAGACGGGGTCGATCAGCAGGTTGAGGCCGGCCACCTGATACAGGAAGGAGGCATGGCCGAGATGGACGATCCTGATGCCGTTGACGCTGGCGGACGGTTTGTCCTGCGGGGGCGCCTGATAGGCGAGGGGGAAGGCCTCGCGCTCGCGCTTGCCGGTCTGCCAGCGCAGCACATCGGCGAGGCCCTTGGTCACCGGGCGGCCGTCGCTGAAGACGAGCCCGTTGAAATGGTCGCTGACGGGGCCCTGGTAATAGGGATTGCGCGAGCGGGAGATCGCGCCCCAGGCGGCGCCGGTCGAAGCCAGCAGCGCACCGAGGCCGACGAAGGAGAGGAGTTTGCGGCGGGTCATGGTCCAGAACAGGTAGGCCGCCGCAACCTTCCGTCAAGGCTCCGGCGATCTGATCGCCAAGGCGTGAAGCCAGCGCGTCGGCTGGCGGTCATAGCCGGAGCCGGTGTCCTCATCGATCGTCAGGGACTGCCAGCGGGCGTCGTTGCCGAAGGCCGCGCGCAGCTCATCTGATGAGAGATAGTTGAAATAGCGGCCGAGGCCGTCGCGCCCTTCGGCCTCACCGGCCTTGAAGCTGGCATAGAGGACGCCGCCCGGACGCAGGGCACGGTGTATCCGGTCGATGATGCCGGGCAGGGCTGGGCGCGGCGCATGCAGCAGGCAGGCATGCGCCCAGATACCGTCATAGACCGCGACGTCCTCCAGATCCTCGAAGAGCAGGACGCCGACCGGACGGCCGAGGCGCTGCTCGGCTTGCGCCGCCAGTTCCGGTGAGCCGTCCGTCGGCACGACATCGAAGCCGCGCCGCAGCATCTCCTCGCTATCCTGGCCGCCGCCGCAGCCGAGTTCGAGAATCCGGGCGCCGGGCCAGAGCCTGGCCACGAAGGGGTCGATACGGCGGTGCTCGGCCAGCCGGTCGCGGCCGGCATAGGCGCTGGCTTCCTCGGCATAGAAGCCGAGCGTCTGGTCGTCCTTGCTCGACATGATCGGCGTCAGTTGCTGCCGGAGCGGATCGCGACGGTGGCGACGCCGGCCCCGATCAGGAGCGTGCCGCCGGCCTTGTTGAACAGCCCGATTGCGCGCGGATTGCTGACCACGGCCCGTGCCCGCGAGGCGATCAGCGCGTAGCCCATGGCATTGGCGAAGGCGAGGGTGATGAAGGTCGCCTCGAAGATCAGCATCTGAGTCCAGAAATCGCCCCTGGTGTCCAGGAACTGGGGCAGGAAGGCGACGAAGAAGGTGATGCTCTTCGGGTTCAGCGCCGTCACCAGCCAGGCATGGCCGAGCATCTTCCAGCCGGGAGCGGCATCCTCGCGCGGCTTGGCGTCGAGCGTGCCGCCGGCGCGGAAGAGCTTGATGCCGAGCCAGACCAGATAGGCCGCGCCGATCCATTTCAGCGCGGTGAACACCAAAGCGGAGGTGGCGAGCAGGGCGCCGACGCCAAGCATCGAGAGCGTCATCGCGGTGAAATCGCCGAGCGCGACGCCGACGGCGATCGGGAAGGCGGTGCGCCAGCCCTGGCCGAGCGCATAGGAGATGACGAGGAGGATCGTCGGTCCGGGAATGACCAGAAGGGCGGCGGTGGCGGCGGTGAAGGCGATCCAGGCTTCGAAGGTCATGATGGTGATGGCTCCGCTAAAGACCAGAGCCATCACCAGAAGCGGGGGTTTGTAAAGAGCCGAATGAAGCCTTGTCAGACCGGCTCAGCGCGCTCCTTTGAGGAAGTCGCAGAGGCCCTTTTTCACAGCCTCTTCAGGCGCGATCTGGCCGGGCTGGACGGTGAAGGCGATGTCGATGCGGGTGCCGGTCGGCTGCTTGCGGGTCGTCACCTTCAGGATCTGCGGGCGGCCCGAGCCGGTGACCTCCTGCATGGCAGTGATCGTGCCATTCGCCTTGTCGGTGCGGATATCGCCGAAATCGCGATCGGCCTCGATCGCCCGGAGGATCGCAGGCAGCACGGCGGCCGGAGCCTTCTTCGAGAGGTCCCAGGTCTTGTAGGTGATCTGCGAGACCATCGGGACGCCCGACGAGGTGAAATTGGTGGCGCAGGGCTGGGCCTGGGCGCCGCTCAGGCCGGCGAAAGAGGCGGTAGCGGCAATGACGAAAGGAATAAAGGAACGAATGGACATCTGAACGCTCGCTGGGGAGTGACGGATGTCGCTGGTTAGCGAGGCTGCGGAGGCCTGTCACCGTAACCCAGGGTCACGCGCGGCTCGGGATCGGCCGCGACGACGAGCACCCACCAGACACGGTAGCTGGTGCGCGGGTCCTTGGAGAGCGCGATGCCGTAGCGGGTCGCTTCCTTCATGCGCAGGTTCGCGTCGTGGCCCGGCGACTTGCGCCAGCCGTCGAAGGCTTCCTCGACCGAGAAATAGCCGCCGCCGAGATTCTCCGCGGCGCGGACGCTGTCGACGCCTGCGGCATGGATGCGGGCGGTGAAGTCGCCGCCGGCGTCATGCGACAGGGCGTTCTTCGCCACCATGGCATCGGCCTGGCGCTGCGCCATCGCCATCAGGCGCGGGTCCGGCCGGACCGGGCCGAGACCCTGGCTGGCGCGATAGGCGTTGAGGATGCGCCCGGCCTGGGCGGGGTCGAGCGAGACGGCCGCGACCTTCTCGACCATGCGCGGATCGAGTGGGCCTTCGCGACGCGGATCGCCGGCGCAGGCGGCCAGCAGGACGGAGAGGGCCAGCAGGATCGAGGCGGGTTTCAGTGTCATGGGCCGGCACGTTTGCGAATCGGGCCGCAGCGATGCCGCCCGATCAGGGCCTTTCTGGGGCCGCGCGATTTCCGTGACTTAGCTGCGTGCGCCGCCGATCACGCGGCAGAACGCCTTGCGCACATAATCCTCCGGCGCGACCTGTCCGGCCTGGACGACGAAGACCGCATCGACGCGGGTGCCTTTGCCGTTCTTGCGGGCGGTGATCCGCAGGGTCTGCGGACGCCCGGAGCCGGTGGTCTCCTGAATGGCGACGACGGCGCTGGTCGCCTTGTCGATGCGCATGTCGGCGAAGCCCTCGGCCGAAACCGCGGCGCCGAGATCGCTGAGCACGGCCGCGGGCTGGCGGTTGGGGATGAGGTCCCAGGTGCGGTAGCTCAGCCCGGTCATCATCGGCACGCCATCGACCTTGAAGTTGCTGGCGCAGGGCTGGGCCATCGCCGGGGCAAGGCTGGCAAGCACGAGGCCGGCAGCGAGGGGCAGGCTGTGAAGGGCGGAAAAGCGCATCGTCGGTCCCTTGATGATGAATCGAACCGTCCAGCAATGCGTGGAAGAGGGCGGCCGTGCAACCCGAGCGCCATTTTCAGCGCCTGCCTGTCCCCAAAACTTGACTTTCGCCACAGTCTTCCGCTTTAAGACCGCATCCGTTTCGCCGACATCGCCGAAACCACATCCGCCGACCGGGCCGCGCAAGCCGCTTTCATGAGCCCGGAGGTCAACGCCCGACAGCGCGATTGCGCCCTCGGGCGCGAAACCGCTTGGCGATGAGGTCGTGGTGCTGAAGGCTTCCTGAGGCAAGCAGGCAGGTCCGCATGTTCGGCACGCTGAGCGACAGGCTCTCCGGCATCCTCTCGGGGCTGACCCGCAGGGGTTCGCTGACCGAGGAGGACGTCAACGCGGCGCTCCGCGAGGTGCGGCGCGCGCTGCTGGAGGCGGACGTCGCGCTCGAGGTCGTCCGCTCGTTTACGGAGAAGGTGCGCGAGCGCGCCGTCGGCGCCGAGGTGCTGAAGTCGGTCACGCCCGGCCAGCAGGTCATCAAGATCGTCAACGACGTCCTGATCGAGACACTAGGCGGCGAGGGCGAGGGCATCAATTTCGATGCCGTGCCGCCGGTTCCGGTCCTGATGGTCGGCCTTCAGGGTTCCGGTAAGACCACCTCTACGGCCAAGATCGCCAAGCGCCTGACCGAGCGCCACAAGAAGAAGGTGCTGATGGCGTCGCTCGATACGCGACGCCCGGCCGCCATGGAACAGCTCGCCATTCTCGGTCAGCAGGTCGGCGTGCAGACGCTGCCGATCGTCGCCGGCCAGTCGGCCGTGCAGATCGCCAGGCGCGCGGTCGAGGCCGCCCGCCTCGGCGGCTACGACGTCGTGATGCTCGACACCGCCGGCCGCGTGACGCTCGACGACACGCTGATGGCCGAGGTCGCCGAGGTCAAGGCTGCGACGAACCCGCATGAAGTGCTGCTCGTCGCCGACGCGCTGACCGGTCAGGACGCCGTCAACACGGCCCGCGCCTTCGATGCCCGCGTCGGCCTCACCGGCATCGTGCTGACCCGCATGGACGGCGATTCGCGCGGTGGTGCGGCGCTCTCGATGCGCGCCGTCACCGGCAAGCCGATCAAGCTCGTCGGCATCGGCGAGAAGGTCGACGAGCTCGACGAGTTCCACCCGTCGCGCGTCGCCAACCGCATCCTCGGCATGGGCGACATCGTCTCGCTCGTCGAGAAGGCGGCGCAGACGATCGATGCCGAGCAGGCGCAGGCCACCGCTCAGCGCATGGCCAAGGGCCAGTTCGATCTCTCCGACATGCGCGCACAGCTCCAGCAGATGGAAAAGATGGGTGGCATCGGCGGCGTGATGGGCATGCTACCCGGCATGAAGCAGGCCCAGTCACAGCTCGCCAATGCCGGCGTCGGCGACAAGATGTTCAAGAGCATGATCGCCGCGATCGATTCGATGACGGCGGCCGAGCGCAAGAATCCCGACCTGCTCAAGAACAGCCGCAAGAAGCGCATCGCCGCCGGCTCCGGCACCACGGCCGAGCAGATCAACAAGCTGCTCAAGATGCATCGCGGCATGGCCGATGCCATGAAGATGATGGCCAAGCAGAAGGGCGGCATGCTCGGTAAGCTCGGTTCGATGTTCGGGCTCGGCGGCGGCCTGCCGGCCGGCATGCCCGATCCCTCGAAGATGGATCCGGCGCAGCTCGCGGAATTGCAGAAGCAGCTCGGCGCGGGCGGCGGCCTGCCGTCGATGCCGCCGGGCGGCTTCCCCGGCCTGCCGAAGGGCGTGACCCCGCCGGCCGGGATGATGCCGAAGCTGCCGGGCCTTGGCGGCAGCGGCCTGCCCGGTCTGGGTAACCCGTTCGGGGGCAAGAAGAAGTGATTCCCGTTCTGGAAACAGAGCGGTTGTGGCTGCGCGGCTGGACGGCCGCCGATTTCGACGTGCTCGTCGATTTCTACGCCGACGAGGACCTGACCCGCTATGTCGGCGGCACCAGCGACCGCTGGGACGGATGGCGCCGCTTCTCCGCCATGGCCGGCCATTGGGCGCTGCGCGGCCACGGCCTCTGGGCGCTGGAGGCGAAGGACGACCGCCGGCTCGTCGGCTGGTGCGGTCTGCTCTCGCCGGAAGGCTGGCCCGAGCCGGAGATCGGCTGGAGCCTGTTCGCAGGCGAGCATGGTCGTGGCTATGCGACCGAGGCTGCGCTGCGCGCCCGTGACTATGCCTATCGCGACTTGGGATGGACCACACTGATGAGCCTGGTCCATCCCGACAACCGACCCTCGATCCGCGTCGCCGAACGTCTCGGCGCGCGCTTCGAGAAACCCTTCGTGATCCGTGGCACCGAGGTCGGCATCTACCGGCATCCGGCGGCTACGTCTGCGAAACACTGAAACTGAAACCAAACCTGACCGGAGAAGACCCATGTCCCTCAAGATTCGCCTGACCCGCGGCGGCGCCAAGAAGCGCCCCTACTACCGCATCGTCGTCGCCGACTCGCGCTCGCCGCGCGATGGCCGCTTCATCGAGAAGATCGGCTCCTATGACCCGATGAAGGCCAAGGACGCCGCCGACCGCGTCGTGCTCGACATCGAGAAGGTCCAGGCCTGGCTCGCCAAGGGCGCCCAGCCGACCGACCGCGTGCTGCGCTTCCTCGACGCCGCCGGCCTCGTCAAGCGCGCTGCCCGCAACAACCCGAACAAGGCTGTTCCCGGCGAGAAGGCCAAGGAGCGCGCCGAGAAGAAGGCCGAGAAGGCCGCTGCTCCGGCCGCTGAAGAAGCCGCCGAGGCGTGAGCCTGATCGTCCGCACGTCGGTCTCGGGCGAGGCGCAGCCTCGGCCCGAGGGTTTTCTCAAGGAGATGTCCGGCTCAAGGCCGGGCATGGCGTGCTGACATGAGCGACCTCATCCTGCTCGGTATCGTCGGCGCGCCGCATGGCGTGCGCGGCGAGGTCAGGATCAAGACCTTCACCGGCGATCCCCTCGGGATCGCCGGTTACGGCCCGCTGACCGACGGCAAGGGCCGCAGCTTCGAGATCACCGATATCCGCCCGGCCAAGGAAGTGGTCGTCGCCCGGCTCAAGGACGTGACGACGCGCGAGCAGGCCGAGGCGCTGAACGGGACCGAACTCTTCGTCGCCCGCGACAAGCTCTCGGCGGATGCCGATGAAGACGAGTTCCTGCATGCCGACCTGATCGGCTGCAGTGTCGTCGGGCCTGATGGAGCGGTGCTCGGCACCGTCACCATGGTCGAGAATTACGGGGCCGGCGACCTGCTCGATATCAAGACGCCGGACGGGCGCTTCGTCCTGATGCCCTTCACCAAGGCCTTCGCGCCGCGCATCGACATCGCCGCGCGCCGGATCGAGGCCGAGCCCCCCTTGGGATTGTTCGAGCCCGACGATGACAAGCAATAGGCCGGCCCGCGCGCTGATCTTCGACATGGACGGCACCATCGTCGACAACATGCGCTTCCATGACGATGCCTGGGAGAGCTGGCACGTCAGCAACAACCTGCCGTTCGACCGCGAGACCTTTTCGGCCCGCACCGCCGGCATGGCGCTGGGCGAGATCGTCGGCCCCTATTTCCCGAATGCGACCGCCGACGAGATCGCCGCGATGGGCGATGCCAAGGAAGCGCTTTATCGCGAGGCCTATCGCCCGCATGTCGCGGCGACCGCCGGCCTGCTCGATCTGATGGCACGCGCCGATGCGGCTGGCGTGCCGATGGCGGTCGGCACCGCCGCGCCGCCTGACAATATCGAGGTGGTGCTCGATGCGCTGGACCTGCGCCGGCGCTTCTCGACGATCGTCTCGCCGAGCCAGGGTTTTCGCGGCAAACCGCATCCCGACATGTTCCTGGCCGCAGCCGAGCGCATGAAGGTCGATCCGGCCGATTGCATCGTCTTCGAGGATGCGCCACTCGGCGTCGAGGCGGCACGCCGCGCCGGCATGCGGGCTGTGGCGCTGCTCACCCTGCTCGGACCCGAGGGCTTTGCGGCTTACGACAACCTGATCGCCTCGGCTCCGGACTTCACCGCGCTGGACGGTTTGCCTGCGCTGCGCTTTGCTTGAAGGCATGTCCTTCCGCGCCTCGATCCTGACGCTCTATCCGGAGATGTTCCCGGGGCCGCTCGGCATCTCGCTGGCGGGCGAGGGGCTGCGCAAGGGGCTGTGGTCGCTCGATAGCCATCAGATCCGCGAGCACGGCATCGGCCGTCATCGCAATGTCGACGACAACCCGGCCGGCGGCGGCGCCGGCATGGTGCTGCGCTGCGACGTGCTCGCCGCGGCGATCGATGCAGCGGTGCCGGCGGATGATGCGCGTCCGCGCCTGCTGATGTCGCCGCGCGGGCGGCCGCTCAAGCAGGAACAGGTGCGAGACTGGGCTGAAGGGCCCGGCCTCGTCATCGTCTGCGGGCGGTTCGAGGGCGTCGATGAGCGGGTGATCGAAGGGCGCAACCTGATCGAGGTCTCGATCGGCGACTACATCCTCTCCGGCGGCGAGATGGCGGCGCTGACGCTGCTCGATGCTTGCGTGCGGCTCATTCCTGGCGTGATGGGCAAGGTCGCCTCGGGCGAGGACGAGAGCTTCGAGAACGGCTTGCTCGAATACCCGCATTATACCCGCCCGCGTGAATGGGAGGGCAGGGGCCTGCCGGACGCGCTGCTCTCCGGTGACCACGCCCGCATCGCGAAATGGCGGCGGGCGGAGGCGGAGCGTATTACGCGGGCGCGACGGCCGGATTTGTTGAAGGCGCGCGGCGAGGACTGAGACGTGCCGTCATTCTCGGGCGGAGCGCAGCGCAGACCCGAGAATCTCTTCGCCGGAGGAGGCGCCTTTTTCTGCAGGATATGCTCGGGTCAAGCCCGAGCATGACGGCTGTTCTTTATGGGTAAGCCGAAACCGGCAGCTTCTCCGCCAGCCAGCCACCCGGCCCAAGCACCCCTCCACGCACGCCCGCGAGATCGCGCCAGCCGCGCCCGGCGAGCTTCTGCGCGACGGCGACCGCCTGCGCGCCTGTCCGGTCGATCAGGACGATGCGCTTGCCGGGATGGTCGAGGCGCAAGCCCGCGATCCTGACCTCGAAGGCCGGTGCATCGACATCCAGCGCGAGAGCGCCCTGCGGCAGGCCGGTATCGGCCCATTCCTGCGCCCCGCGGATATCGACCAGCAGGATGCGCTTCGCCAGCGCCGCCTCATGGGCCTCGCGCGGTGAAAGCGTTGCTGCCGATTGCCCGAAAACGAAAGAGGCCGGGAGCATGAAGCTCCCGGCCAGAACGATCCGGCGCGTTGCGGCGCCTTTGGTCATCGTGCTCAGCGCAGCTCGGCGCAGAAGCGCTGGATGCGGCGGCAAGCCTCTTCCAGCTTCTCGTCCGAGGTGGCGTAGGAGATGCGGAAGTTCGGGCCGAGGCCGAAGGACGAGCCGTGGACGGCCGCGACCGCTTCCGTCTCCAGCAGGCCCATGACGAGGTCTTCGTCGGTCTCGATCTTCTTGCCGTTCGGCAGGGTCTTGCCGATCAGGGCCGAGCAGTCGGGATAGACGTAGAAGGCGCCTTCCGGCACCGGGCACTTCAGGCCGCGGGTCTGGTTCAGCATGGAAACGACGAGGTCGCGGCGACGCTCGAACGCCTTCTTGAAGACCGGGATATGCTCCTGCGTGCCATCGAGCGCCTCGACCGCGGCCCATTGCGAGATCGCCGAGGTGCCCGAGGTCTGCTGGCCCTGCACGAGGTCCATGGCGTTGATCAGAGCTTGCGGGCCGGCGGCGTAGCCGATGCGCCAGCCGGTCATGGCATAGGACTTCGAGACGCCGTTCATGGTCAGCGTGCGCTCGTAGAGGGCGGGCTCGACCTGCGCCGGGGTGACGAACTGGAAATCGCCATAGACGAGGTGCTCGTACATGTCGTCGGTGAGGATCCAGACATGCGGATGGCGCATCAGCACATCCGTGAGCTTCTTCATCTCGGCATGGCTATAGGCGGCGCCCGAGGGGTTCGACGGCGAGTTCAGGATCACCCACTTGGTCTTCGGGGTGATGGCCTTCTCGAGGTCCTCGGGCTGCAGCTTGAAGTCGTTCTTGAGATAGGTCTCGGCGAAGGTCGGGGTGCCCCCGCAGAGCGCGACCATCTCGGGATAGGAGACCCAGTAGGGCGAGACGCAGATGACCTCGTCGCCCGGGTTCAGCGTGGCGAGCAGGGCGTTGTAGATGACGTGCTTGCCGCCGGTCGAGACGATGGTCTGGCTCGCCTTGTAGTCCAGGCCGTTCTCGCGCTTGAACTTGCGGGCGACGGCCTCGCGCAGTTGCGGGATGCCGGAGACCGGGGTGTACTTGGTCTCGCCGCGCTGGATCGCGGAGATCGCCGCTGCCTTGATATTGTCCGGTGTGTCGAAATCGGGCTCGCCGACGGAGAGCGAGATCACGTCCTTGCCCTGGGCTTTCAGGTCGCGGGCCTTCTGCGTGATCGTGATGGTCGCGGACGGCTTCACGCGCTTCAGGGCATCGGCAAGAAAGGCCATGGGACTGATCTCCGGAGGAGGCGGACGGATGAGCGCCGGAAAGGGCGCGCGCGTGGTTTATGACTCACGGGCCATGATCGCAAGCGCAACTGATTGATGTCTGGCAGAAACGTCATGAATTGTGAGCGGTTTGCCCCTGCGGCCCGGACATGCGAAGGCCGGTTCATGACGAACGCTGCCGGTCCGATCGCAATCTATGTCGATGCCGATGCCTGTCCGGTGAAGGACGAGGTCTATCGCGTCGCCGGGCGGCATCGCCTGCATGTCTTCGTCGTCGCCAACAGCTTCCTCAATGTGCCGCGCGAGCCCTGGATCGAACGGGTCACAGTGCCCGGCAATTTCGATGCGGCCGATGACTGGATCGCCGAGCGGGTCTCGCGCGGTTCGATCGTGATCACGGCTGACATCCCGTTGGCGGATCGCTGCATCAAGGCCGGTGCCGACGTGATCGGGCCGACCGGCAAGCCCTTCACCGAGGCCTCGATCGGCATGGCGCTGGCGACGCGCGACATGATGGAGGACCTGCGCGCGATGGGCACCGTGCAGGGCGGGCCGAAGCCGTTCTCGCAGAAGGACCGCTCGGCCTTCCTTCAGGCGCTCGATCTTGCGATCCAGCGGCTGAAGCGGGCAGGGCTCAGTGGGTAGCTCGTCCCGTACAGGACAGGCTCGTCCGAACCGTAACGGTCCGCGTCTGCCGCAGGTCGGTCGAGGCTGACTGCGCCTTAGGTGCTGCTGGACGCATGGCGCCTTTGCCCGTAAATCTCGCCGCAAAGCAGGCTCGCCAATTCAGGCGGGCGCCCGGGAGGAAGTCCATGTCGTTGACCCGCCGTTCCACGCTCGGCCTGATGGCCGGCGCCGTCTTCGCTCCGTCGATCGTCCGCGCGCAGAGCTTCCCGAGCAAGGTCATCACCCTGGTCGTGCCGTATCCGGCGGGAGGGCCGACCGACGCCATCGCGCGCTTCGTGGCGCAGGATCTCTCGGCCGCCTTCGGGCATAATGTCGTGGTCGACAACCGGGCCGGCGCCTCGGGCGCCGTCGGCACCCGCGCCGTCGCCCATGCGGCGCCGGACGGCTACACCATCGTGTTCGGCAACAACCAGACGCATGGCAACAACATGTTCCTGCTGAAGGAGCCGGGCTACGACGCGGTCAAGGATTTCGCGCCGCTCGCCGGCGTCGGCGCCTTCGAGCACGCCTTCGTCGTGCGCAACGGCCTGCCGGTGAAGAACATCCAGGAGCTGATCGCGCTCGCCAAGGCCGATCCGGGCAAGCTCAATTACGGCTCGACCGGCGTCGGCTCCGGCTCGCATCTTGCCATGGAGCTGTTCATGCAGCGCACCGGCATCAAGATGACGCATGTGCCCTTCCGCGGCGCGGCGCCGCTGGTGCAGGAGATCATCGGCGACCGCATCGACATCGCCAACTCGACGCTGCCGAGCGTGCTGGAGCAGATCAATGCCGGCACGCTGCGTGCGCTCGCTCTTGCCAGCCCCGAGCGCAACCCGCGCGCCAAGGACATCCCGACGTTGCGCGAGCAGGGCGTGAGCAATGCCGACGCCGATTCCTGGGCGGCCTTCTTCGCCCCGGTGAAGACGCCGGACGACGTGCTCGACAAGCTGTCGAAGGCGGTCATCGCGTCGCTCAACAAGCCCGAGACCCGCGAGGCGATCCTGAAGCTCGGCTTCACGCTGAAGGTGCGCGATCCCGCAGCGTTCAAGCCCTATCACGCCCAGGAAATCGCGACCTGGAAGCAGATCATTGCTGATGCCGGCGTGAAGCCGGAATAGGGATCGGAAACTACTGATATTCCTTCAGCCCTCATCCTGAGGAGCCGCGTAGCGGCGTCTCGAAGGATGCTCCAGATGGTTCCGGAGCCTGCTGGAACATCCTTCGAGACGCAGCCTTCTGCTGCTCCTCAGGATGAGGGCTGAGATTATCCGATCGTCTCACTTCGTCGTGAGTTGGCCGCAACGGCTTGGTGATCGGCAGCGTTCCCCTCTATCTCCGGTCAGGAGCCGGATGGAGCGAGGAGAGCGTGATGCTGCGATTGGGTCTGGTGGGTTTGCTCGGAACGGTGCTGGCGCTCGCGAGCCCGGCGCTGCCGGCATCGGCCCAGAAGCGCTATCCCTCCAGCGCCGGCGAGCTTTCGGTCGAGACCGTGGCGAGCGGGCTGGAAAACCCGTGGGGCCTCGCGTTCCTGCCGGATGGGCGCATGCTGGTCACAGAGCGGCCGGGCCGGCTGCGGCTGGTCGAGAAAGACGGCAAGCTCTCGCGGCCGATCAACGGGGTGCCGAGCGTTACGGCACGCGGACAGGGTGGCTTGCTCGGCATCGCGCTCGATCCGGGTTTCGCGCAGAACCGCCTCGTCTACCTCTCCTTTTCCGAGCCGCGCTCCGGCGGCAGCGGCACTAGCGTTGCGCGCGGGCGCCTGAACGAGCAGGGCACGGCGCTGACGGCCGTCGAGGTGATCTTTCGGCAATTGCCGGCGATCAATTCCAACCTGCATTTCGGTTCGCGGCTTGTCTTCGACCGGACGGGGGCGCTCTTCGTCACGGTGGGGGACCGCTACAGCCAGCGCGATCAGGCGCAGAACCCTGCCAACCATCTCGGCAAGGTCATCCGCATCCGACCGGATGGCGCGACGCCGGCCGACAATCCGAAGAAGGATGGCTGGGCGCCGGAGATCTGGTCGATCGGCCACCGCAACGTGCAGGGCGCGGCGCTGCATCCCGATACCGGGCAGCTCTGGACAGCCGAGCATGCGGCGCGCGGCGGCGACGAGGTCAACACGCCCAAGGCCGGGCTGAACTATGGCTGGCCGGTCATCACCTATGGCGTCGATTATTCCGGCGCGAAGATCGGCGAGGGCACGGCGAAGCCCGGCATGGAGCAGCCGCTGTTCTACTGGGACCCGTCGATCGCGCCGTCCGGGGCCGCCTTCCATACCGGCGCGGCCTGGCCGGCCTGGAAGAACTCGCTCTTCGTCGGAGCGCTGGCCGGGCAGATGCTGGTCAGGCTCTCGACGCAAGGCGAGAAGGTGACTGGGGAGGAGCGCTTGCTGACTGATATCGGCGCGCGCATCCGCGACGTCGTGCAGGGGCCGGACGGCTTTCTCTACCTGCTCAGCGACGATGCCGACGGGAAGGTGCTGCGGGTGAGGCCGGCCAAGTGAGGCGGGCTCGTCATGCTCGGGCTTGACCCGAGCATCTCAGGACGAGGAGGGGCTCCATTCTGCCAGAGATTCTCGGGTCAAGCCCGAGAATGACGCCCTACGAGGCCTTACGGCCCACAATCCCATTCGCGCTCGATGACGAAGACCTTGCGAGTCGCGAGGCTGCCATTGGGGTCGTAGAGATCGCCGAAATAATATTCGGTACCGGCGGCATCATGGGCGCTGCGCTCGACCTGGAGCGACCAGCCGTAGCCGACCTGCTTGCCGCCCTGCCAATTGCGATGGACGGCGCTTGCCGAAGGGCCGGAGAGGATGCGCGCGTTGTCGTCGCTCGGGCTGCAGGTCGGGCCGGCGAGGGCAGCCGTGGGGGCGAGCACGAGGCCGCAGAGAAGCAGTGCCGTCTTTTGCAAGGCAGTAGTCCTGTCGAAGGGAAAGTGAAGCGCGGCGCTCAGGCCTTGGCGTGGAAGATGAAGAAGGCGCCGGCCGCGATCAGGGCGAAGCCGACCGCATGGCTCCAGGTCAGCGATTCCTTGAGCCAGAACACCGAGAAGCCGGCGAAGACGGTGAGCGTGATCACCTCCTGCATCGTCTTGAGCTCGGCGGCGGAATAGACGGCGGAGCCGATGCGGTTGGCCGGCACGGCCAGCATGTATTCGGGAAGCGCGATCATCCAGCTCGCGAGGATGGCGAGCCAGATCGCCGTGCTCTTGTAGGTGAGATGCCCGTACCAGGCGAAGGTCATGAAGATGTTCGAGCCGAACAGCATCACGATCGGCAGGAGATGGGCCATGGAAAGCGAGGGCATGCCGGTAGCCTTCTGCGCGATGGTTCAAGGCGCTCGGGCGTTCAGCCGAAGCGCAGCTTCATGGTGATGATGGCCAGCACGAGCAGCAGGGTCAGCGTATTGGCGACGATGACCGGCCAGGACAGGATCTGGACGCCGTAGACCAGCCAGAGCACCGTCCCGCAAGCGAGCAGAAGTTGCGTCCACAGCGAGATCGCGCGGGTGTCGCGGGTGCGCAATGTACGCCAGGTCTGCGGCAGCCAGCACAGGCTGGTCAGCGCGGCAGCGGCGAAGCCGAGGAGTTCGACGGTGAGGGGCACGGGCGGAGGTTCCGAAGGGCGCCGCTCCCATAGCGGGATTCGGGGCCGCGCCGCCAGATGGAGCATGATTAACTTCCGTTAACGGCGACGCCCTAGTTTTGCGTGAATTCTGCGATTCGGTGGAGACCATGCGCGCAATCACACTGGCCTTGCCACTCGTCCTTCTCGCCTCCGCCGCCTCGGCGCAGAGCGGGTTCCAGTCCTGCCTTGCCGGGTTGAAGTCGGCGGCCGCCGCCAAGGGCGTCTCGGGCGCGACCTTCGACCGGGCCATGGTCGGCGTCGAGCCGGACATGAAGGTCATCGAAGCCATGAACAACCAGCCGGAGTTCAAGACTCCGATCTGGGACTATCTCGGCACCCTCGTCGACGAGGAGAAGGTGGCGGAAGGGCGTGCGATGATGCGCCAGCATGCCTCGACCCTCGCCGCGGCCGAACAGCGCTTCGGCGTCGACCGGCACACCATCGCCGCCGTCTGGGGCGTCGAAAGCGATTTCGGCAAGGCGCGGGGCAAGATGCCGTTGGTGCAGGCGCTTTCGACCGGCGCCTGCCTGGCGCCGCGCCGCAACGCCTTCTTCAAGGGCGAATTGATCGCGACGCTGCAGATCATTCAGCGCGGCGACGTGCGGCCCGAGCGGCTGTTCGGCTCCTGGGCAGGCGCTTTCGGACACACCCAGTTCATCCCCTCGACCTATCTCCGGCTCGCGGTCGACGGCGATGGCGACGGCCGGCGCGACCTCGTCGATTCGATCCCCGACGCGCTGCACTCCACCGCGAATTTCATGGACAAGGCGGGCTGGGTCACCGGCGCGACCTGGGGCTATGAGGTGCGCGTGCCCGGTGGCTATTCCGGCCCGACCGGGCGTAACCCGAAGCAACCGGTGTCGAGCTGGGCTTCGCGCGGCATCGTCAAATATGACGGCTCGGCGCTGACGGGCTCGGGCAATGCCGGCCTGCTGATGCCGGCGGGGCGCAACGGCCCGGCCTTCCTCGTCTTCAAGAACTACGACGCCGCCTACAGCTATAACGGCGCGGATTCCTATGCGCTCGCCATCTCGCTGCTGTCCGATCGCCTGCGCGGCAAGCCGGGCGTGCAGGGCGACTGGCCGACCGACGACCTGCCGTTGTCGCGCGAGCAACGCCGCGAGCTGCAGCGCCTGCTGATCCAGCGCGGCTACAATGTCGGCGAGCCGGATGGCGCCGTCGGCTCGCTGACGCGGGCGGCGATCAAGGAGATCGAGGCGAAGATCGGCATGCCTCAGACCGGACGGCCGGGCGAGAAGGTTCTGCGGGCGCTCAAGGGCGGGCGGGTCTGATCGCGCAGAAAACGGGTGGCGTCGCGGGAGCGCTTGGGAAAAGCCTTCCTGCCGCATCTGAAGCCTCCGGAGACGCCATGACCCGCCGCCTGATTTCCACCGGCTCGCCCTTCGAGCGCAGCTTCGGCTATTCACGCGCCGTGATCGACGGCGATCTCGTCTTCGTCTCCGGCACGACCGGCTACGACTACGCCACCATGCTGCTGCCGGAGGATGCGGCCGAGCAGGCCCGCAACATCTTCCGCACGATCAGCGCCGTGCTGGAGGAGGCCGGCTCCTCGCTCGCGCAGGTGGCGCGGGCCCAATATTTCGTCACCGACCGCAGCTATTGCGAGCCGGTGCTGGCCGTCTGCGGCGAGTTCTTCAGCGAGATCAGGCCGGCGGCCGCGATCTATGTCGTGACCGGGCTGCTCAAGGCGGAGATGAAGGTCGAGATCGAAGTGACCGCGCGTATCGGAAGCGCTTGACGGCAAGTTGTCGACAGGGTGCCGACAATTGGTATATCCCTTGCTAGGCGATGCCCTTGAGGCATCCGCCTACAAAAAGAGGGAGATCTGCCATGTCGATACGCCGTCGCACGGTCCTCACAGGAGCTGGCGCGCTTGCCGCGACAGCCTTCATGGGCAACCGGGCCTTCTCGCAGGGGGCGGCGGCAACGCTGCGCTTCAACCCCTCGACGCCTCTGCCTTCGCTGGATCCGATCACGGCCACCAGCTATGTCATCCGCAATCACGGCTACCTGATCTACGACACGCTCTTCGCCACCGATGCGAATTTCCAGATCAAGCCGCAGATGGTCGAGGCCTGGGAGACCGCGCCGGACGGGTTGAGCTGGACGTTCCGCCTCCGCGACGGGCTCGCCTTCCATGACGAGACGCCGGTCCGCGCGCAGGATTGCATCGCCTCGATCGCGCGCTGGTCGAAGCGGGATGCCTTCGGCCAGACCTTCGCCACCTTCGTCGACGGTTACGACGTCGTCGACCAGCGCAGCTTCCGCATCCGCCTGAAGAAGCCGTTCCCGATGATGACGGCCGCGCTCGGCAAGCTCTCGTCGAACGTGCCCTTCATCATGCCGGAGCGCATCGCGCAGGCCGACCACATGAAGAACATCACGGAGGCGGTCGGTTCCGGCCCGTGGCGCTTCATGGACAAGCAGTGGGTGCCCGGCCAGAACGCGATCTACGAGCGTTTCGCCAAGTACAAGCCGCGTGAGGAGGCCCCGTCCTGGGCCGCCGGCGGCAAGGTCGCCCGGATCGATCGCATCGAGTGGCTCGCCCTGACCGAAGCGGCGGCCGCGGCCGGCGCCCTGATGCAGGGAGAGCTGGACTGGTACGAGCAGCCGCCCGTCGACCTGATCCCGATGCTGAAGGGCAACAAGGACGTCGTCATCGAGAACGTGCCACTCGGCCTGTTCCTGCTGATGCGCTTCAACCAGCTGCAGCCGCCCTTCAACAACCCGGCGATCCGCCGGGCCGTGATGGCCGCCGTCAACCAGACCGACTACATGGAGGCGGTCGTCGGCGACAAGGCGTTCTACAGCCCGGCCAAGACCTTCTTCACCCCGGGCTCGCCGATGTCGTCGGGAGCGGGCGGGGCGGCGGCCATGCCGGGCAATCTCGAGAAGGCCAGGGCCATGCTCAAGGAGGCTGGCTACAAGGGCGAGAAGGTCGTCCTGCTCGCGCCGGCCGACCAGCCGATCGCCTATCAGCAATGCATGGTTACAGAGGATCTGTTCAAGAAGCTCGGCATCAATTCGGAGCTGGTCGCGACCGACTGGGCGAGCTTCATCGGCCGGCGTGCCAATCGCGGCCTGCCCGATCAGGGCGGCTGGTCGGTGTTCCACACGCTGTGGTCCTGCGCCGACACGCTCAATCCGGCGCTGCATCCGCTGATGCGGGCCAATGGCGGCTCCGCCTGGTTCGGCTGGCCCGAGGATGCTCAGATCGAAGGGCTGCGCGACACCTGGATCGCGACACCGGAGGAGGCGAAGCAGAAGGAGATCGCGGCGAAGATCGAGGAGCGCGGCTTCGAGGCCGTTCCTTACGTTCCCTGCGGCCTCGTCCAGCAGCCGATGGCGTTCCGCCGGAACCTGAGCGGCATGGTGCTCGCGCCGGTCCAGTTCTTCTGGAACATGGAGAAGAAGGCCTGAGCAGCGCTCCCGGCGCCGGCGCATGGCCTGCCATGCGCCGGCTTCGCAGGCCCACCGCTTGCGTCGCCACGGTTCCGCCCGTAATCACCGCCGCAAGACCGGAAACCGGTTCGGTTCACGATCAAGCGCGAGGCGACGACCATGGCGACCCACAAGCTCCTGCTGCTCCCCGGCGACGGCATCGGCCCCGAGGTGATGGGCCAGGTCGAGCAGATCGTCTCCTGGTTCGGCAAGCAGGGCCTCGGCTCCTTCGAGATCGAGAAGGGGCTCGTCGGCGGCGCGGCCTATGACGCGCACAAGCAGGCGATCTCCGAAGGCGACATGAAGCTCGCCCAGGACGCCGACGCCGTGCTGTTCGGCGCAGTCGGTGGTCCCAAATGGGCCGACGTGCCCTACCAGCATCGCCCGGAAGCCGGCCTGCTGCGCCTGCGCAAGGATCTCGGCCTGTTCGCCAACCTGCGCCCGGCGATTTGCTACCCGGCGCTCGCCTCGGCCTCCTCGCTGAAGCCCGAGGTTGTCGAAGGCCTCGACATCCTGATCGTGCGCGAGCTTACCGGCGGCGTCTATTTCGGCGAGCCGAAGGAGATCGTCACGCTGGAGGACGGCTCCAAGCGCGGCGTCGATACGCAGCTCTACACCACGCCGGAAATCGACCGGATCTGCCGCGTCGCCTTCGAACTGGCGCGCACCCGCCGCAACAAGGTCTCCTCGGCCGAGAAGCACAACGTCATGAAGACCGGCGTACTCTGGAAGCAGACGGTCACCGCGCTGCACGCCGCCGAGTACAAGGATGTCGAGCTCGAGCATGTGCTCGCCGATAACTGCGCCATGCAGCTCGTGCGCTGGCCGAAGCAATATGACGTCATCGTCTGCGACAACCTGTTCGGCGACATCCTGTCGGACGTCGCGGCGATGCTGACCGGCTCGCTCGGCATGCTGCCCTCCGCCTCGCTCGGCGCCGAGGACTCCGCCACGGGCAAGCGCAAGGCGCTTTACGAACCCGTCCATGGCTCGGCCCCGGACATTGCCGGCAAGGGCCTCGCCAATCCGATCGCGATGATCGGCTCCTTCGCGATGGCGCTGCGCTATTCGTTCGGCGCGGGCGAGGCGGCCGACCGGCTCGAAGGCGCGATCGCCGACGTCCTCGGCTCCGGCACCCGCACCAAGGATATCGCGGCGCCGGGCGCCAACGCCGTCTCGACCAGCGAGATGGGCGCGGCGATCATCAAGGCGCTGGAAGCGCGGGGCTGATGTTCTTTCCTTCTCCCCTTGCGGGAGAAGGTGGCCCGGCGCAGCCGGGACGGATGAGGGGTCATATTGCCCTGAGTCGCTAGCGATCAGTGTCGCGCGACCCCTCACCCCAACCCTCTCCCGCAAGGGGAGAGGGGATAGGTCGCGTCTCTCTCCCTCGTGAATTGCCGTGACCCCGCTTTCGTGGCCTAAGTCGGCCCGACGAAAACGGAGTATGTCCGTCATGCTGATCAAGCGCCGTGCCGGCTGGGAAATGCCGGAAAGCCAGGCTACGCCCGAGAGCGTGTTCCTCAATCGCCGCCAGCTTATGGCCGCGGGGGCTGGATTGATCGCAGGCGCCGCGTTGCCGGGCATTGCGACGGCTCAAAGCGCCGATCCGACGCTCGATCTCTACCCGGCCAAGCGCAATGCCGCCTATGTTCTGGGTGTGCCGCAGACGGCGGAAGACGACGCCGCGAACTACAACAACTTCTACGAATTCGGCATGTCGAAGGACATCGTCGATGCCTCGAAGCGCCTCGCGACACGGCCCTGGACCATTCAGGTCGACGGGCTCGTCGAGAAGCCCTTCGAGATCGGCTTCGACGACCTGATCCGCAAGCTGCCGATCGAGGAGCGGCTCTATCGCTTCCGCTGCGTCGAGGCCTGGGCGATGGCGGTGCCGTGGACCGGCATTCCGCTCGCCTCCTTCGTCGCGCTGGCGAAGCCGCTCTCGGGCGCGAAGTATATTCGCTTCGAGACCTTCCTGAACCCGCGCGTCGCGCCGGGGCAGAACCAGCGCTGGTATCCCTGGCCCTATACGGAGGGGCTGACCATCGCCGAGGCGACGAACGAGTTGCCGCTGCTCGTCACCGGCATCTACGGCAAGCCGCTGCCGACGCAGCATGGCGCGCCGATCCGCCTGATCACGCCGTGGAAATACGGCTTCAAGTCGGTGAAGTCGATCCGGAAGATCAGCTTCGTCGCCGAGCGCCCGAAGACCTTCTGGGAGGGGCTGCAGGCCTCGGAATACGGGTTCTGGGCCAATGTGAACCCGGCCGTGCCGCACCCGCGCTGGAGCCAGGCGAGCGAGCAGATCCTGGGCTCGCGCGAGCGGCGCCCGACGCAGATCTATAACGGCTATGGCGAGCAGGTCGCCGGGCTCTACAAGGGGCTGGAGGGCGAGAAGCTCTTCATGTGAGGCAGGGCCTCGGCAGGTTTCGGGTGCCGTCTCCTGCCGCTGCCGTGCTAGACCTCGTGTCATCCCAAGCCGGAACGACACGGGTCGCACATGGCCAACCAGCATTTCCACCTGTTCGAGACCACGATCGGCCCCTGCGCCGTCGTCTGGGAGGGCGAGCGCTTCATCGGCGCGCAATTGCCCGAGCGCGACGAGGCGGCGGCCCGCAAGCGCCTGGAGCGGCGCTTTCCCGAGGCCGACGAGACGGAGGCCGAGGGCTTCGTCGCGGAAGCCGTGGCCGGCATCCGGGCGCTGTTCGATGGCGAGAAGCGCGACCTGTCGCATCTGCCGGTGGCGCTGGAGAGCGTCTCGGACTTCAACCGCAAGGTCTATGAGGTTGCACTCGCCATTCCGCATGGCGAGACGTTGACCTATGGCGAGGTGGCGCAACGCATCGGCGATCCCGGTGCGGCGCGGGCCGTCGGCGTCGCGCTCGGCCAGAATCCCTGGCCGATCATCGTGCCCTGTCACCGGGTGCTGGCCGCTGGCGGCAAGACCGGCGGCTTCTCGGCCGAGGGCGGAGTCGAGATCAAGCTCAGAATCCTGACCATCGAGAAGGCGCGCACCAGCGCCGAGCCCAGTCTGTTCGACGCCCTGCCGCTGGCGGCGCGGCCGGGGCGGCACTGACCAGCCTCGCAGCTTGAATTCACGCAATATCGCCCTTGCAGCGCGGCGGCTTGCGCGGCGTGAGGCGCGGCCTCTACTGTGCCGGCCTTTCCACCCTCACTGGGGACTACCATGGCCAAACTGAAGCTCGCCGTCATCGTGGGCAGCAACCGCCGCGAATCGATCAACCGCAAGCTGGCCCAGGCGCTGGCGAAGCTGGGTGAGGGCGCTTTCGACGCCACCTTCGTCCAGATCGACGACCTGCCGATGTTCAACCAGGATCTGGAGCCGAACCGCCCCGAGTCGACACTGCGCCTGAAGCGCGAGATCGAGGCCGCCGACGCGATCCTGATCGTCACGCCCGAGCATAACCGCTCGATCCCGGCCGTGCTCAAGAACGCGATCGACTGGGCCTCGCGCCCCTATGGCAAGAATTCCTGGGCCGGCAAGACCGTGGCCGTCACCGGCACCAGCGGCGGCGCCGTCGGTACGGCCGTCTCCCAGAACGAATTGCGCATGATCCTGACCAATCTCGCCGGTGTCGTCGTCGGCAGCCAGGTCTTCGTCACCTTCAAGGATGACCTGATCGACGCCGAGAGCAACGTCACCAACGAGGCGACGCGCGGCTTCCTGCAGGGCTTCGTCGACAATTTCGCCAAGATCGCCGGCAAGCTCGCCGCCTGATCGAAGCCGCCTCTGCGCTTGCAAGAAGGCGTCGCCTCCGGGCGGCGCCTTTTTCGTTCCGGCGACACCGGCAGCCAGTGGTCAGGCCAAAAAAAGAGCCGGCGTCCCCGAGGGGAGCCGGCTTTGAAAGTTTGAAACATCTGGCGAAACCGCCAAACATCTCAGAGGGGAACGGCTGAAACGAACTCAACGCCGGGAGGAGATTGCGGAGCCCGTTTCGAACAACCGTGAGTTCAATATCGGCCATGACCTGCCATTTTGCAATGCAACATACCTTGGGTCCGCCATGCGCCTGTTGCATGAACCAAGGGCAGATGGCGCTAATTTGAGCCTAAATGATTGAGAAATATGCGTTCGTTGCAGGATGAGGCCTGCGCGGGGAAGTTGCAGGCCCCTCGGAAACCCGGTTTTCGTCCGCTGCTGAACAGTTTTCAGGCGAACGATCCGATTTTGGCGCATGCGAGATGCTTGCTTGGTCACAAAACCGCCAGAATTGAAAAGGGCGCCTTGCGGCGCCCGATTCCTTTTCACCCATGAGGCGAAATCAGTAGGTCCAGCGCTGGGCCTTCTGGATGAGGAAGTCGCGGAAGACCTGAACGCGGGCGACCGACTTCATCTCCTCGGGATAGACCAGGTAGCTCTCGAGCTGCGGCATCTCGGTCTCGCGCATCAATTGCACGAGCGGGGAGCCGGTCTCGATCAGATAGTCCGGCAGCACGGCGATGCCGGCGCCCGAATCCACCGCGCGCTTCATCGCGGTGATGTTGTTGACCGTGAGATGGATCGGCCGCGGGTTGCGCTGGTCGCGCCCCATCGTGCCGAGCCAGTGCACCGCCGTCAGGTAAGACGGCGAGGTGCCGCCGAAGGACAGGATGCGGTGGTTGTCGAGATCGTCGTAGCTCTTGGGCTCGCCGAAGCGCTTCACGTAGGCCGGCGAGGCATAGACGTGGAAGTGCACGGTGAAGAGCTTGCGCTGGATCAGGTCCGGCTGCTGCGGCTGGCGCAGGCGGATCGCGATATCGGCCTCGCGCATCGACAGGTCGAGTTCCTCATCGGTGAGGATGAGCTCGACCCGGATGTCGGGGTAGAGATCCATGAACTCGGAGAGGCGCGGCGTCAGCCAGTGGCCGCCGAGGCCACGGGTCGCCGTGACCTTGAGCTCGCCGGACGGGTGCTCGCGGGTCTCGGAGAGCTGCGAGCGCGTGCGCTCGAGCCGCTGCGTCATCTCGCGGGCGGCACGCCACAGCAATTCGCCTTGCTCGGTGAGAATCAAGCCGCGCGTATGGCGATGGAACAGCGGCGCGCGCAGCTCCCGCTCCAGCGCGCCGATCTGGCGGCTGACGGCCGATTGACTCAAGCCGAGAACGTCGCCAGCTTTTGTAAAGCTGCCTGACTCCGCGACCGTATAAAAGATTCTAATGCGGTCCCAATCCACCGCGCTTCCCCCGCTATGCGTTTTTTGCATGATGGGGGATAAAGGCGTTGTGCGTCAACGCCTGTGTGACAGGGAGTCTCTGTTATTCGTCGTGAATCTGGTGACGCAACCCATCAGAGTCAGTGATGGGTTGCGCGAAAGCCTTTATTCCGCGGCTTCGCGGCGATCCAGCGCGTTGGCGGCAAGCCAGCGCTCGGCGTCGAGCGCGGCCATGCAGCCCAGGCCGGCGGCGGTGACCGCCTGACGGTAATGTTCGTCGGTGACGTCGCCGGCCGCGAAAACGCCATCGACATTGGTCCGGGTCGTGCCGGCCTCGACATCGAGATAGCCGGATTCGTTCATGGCGAGCTGGCCGACGAACAGCTCCGTCGCCGGCTTGTGGCCGATGGCGATGAAGACGCCATCGGTCTTCAGTTCGCTCTCAGCGCCGGTCTTGAGGTTCTTCAGGCGCAGATGCGTGACGCTGGGCGGAGTGGTGCCGCCGCAGATCTCGGCGATCTCGCTGTCCCAGACCACCTCGATCTTCGGGTGCTTGAACAGGCGCTCCTGCATCACGCGCTCGGCCCGGAGGCTGTCGCGGCGATGGATCAGCGTGACCTTGCTGGCGAGGTTGGCGAGATAGAGCGCTTCCTCCACGGCAGTGTTGCCGCCGCCGACGACCGCGACCTCCTTGTTGCGGAAGAAGAAGCCGTCGCAGGTCGCACAGGCCGAAACACCGAAGCCCTGGAAGCTCTGCTCGGAGGGCAGGCCCAGCCACTTGGCCTGGGCGCCGGTCGCGATGATCAGCGCGTCGCAGGAATAGGTCTCGCCGCCATCGCCCCAGAGCCGGAAGGGGCGCTGCGAGAGATCGACGCGGGCGATGTGGTCGGAGACCATGCGGGTGCCCATGTGCTCGGCCTGGGCGCGCATCTGCTCCATCAGCCAGGGGCCCTGGATGACGTCGGCGAAGCCGGGATAGTTCTCGACATCGGTGGTGATCATCAGTTGGCCGCCGGCCTGCATGCCGGAGATCAGCACCGGTTCCATCATGGCGCGGGCAGCGTAGATCGCGGCGGTGTAGCCGGCCGGGCCGGAGCCGACGATCATGACGCGGGCGTGGGTATGGGCCATCGTCTCAGTTCCTCTCCTGCGGGCTTGGGGCCGCAGTCTCGATCCGTCAGATACGCAGGCGCAGCGCCGAAACAAGGGTCGCCGGGTTCAGGAGCGCGTGAACCCCAGGGCAGCCCGGTGGCGCAGCCAGCCTTGCCGTATCGCATCGGCTATGATCGGCGTTGAGTCTATCGGTTCGTAAGCCTTGCCTTCAAGGCGTCCACAGAAGCGATGCACAACGCCCTCGCGCTCCAGTGCCGCGACCAGCGCCGCGATCTTGGGATGGCCGCCCGTGGGTTCGAAGACGAGTACGGGAACGCCGGCCGCTGCGGCCTCGCCGACCATGTTGGTGGAGTCGGCAGTGACGACCACCGCATCGGCATTGGCGAGCAGGGCGAGGAAGGGGTTCTCGCCCGTGCCGTCCCACCACCAGCCACCATGCTTGGCGAAGACGGCGGCGACGGCAGCTCCCAGCGCGGGCGAGGTCCGCCGCGAGGGCGAGCCCATCAGGCTTGCACCCGATTGGGCGAGTTGGTCGAGCTGTCCGGCAAGACGCTCGATATCGGCCGGCGTGAAGCGATGGTGCCGGCTGTCGCCGCCGACGAGCACGGCGACGCGCGGCGCGCTCAGGCTCGCGATCGCCGCAGGCGGTGCGGCGCGTGCCGCGGCGAGCTTCTCGGGCGTCAGGCGATGCGGCGAGGTCGTGGTGACCAGGACATTGTCGCCGCGCAGCCGGTCATGGCCGGAGACCCAGATCAGGTCGGCCGTGCCGGAGCCGGTGCGCGGGTCCTTGAGGAAGACGGTATAGGTCGCGCCGTTCGAGGCCTGTTTCAGTGCCCGCAGATAGGCGACGGCGCGCCGGCCGGAGGCGATCGCGATATCGGGGAAGGGGGGCTTGAGCGGGCTGTCCGGCCGGTCCGGTGCCTCGCGCGGGTCGATCGGCCCGCGCGGCATCAGCCAGGCCCATGGCTTGCGCGGCTTCACGCGGCGGACCTCCGGCACAACGCCCAGCCGTTCAGCGACGCCGAGGCATTGCAATTCGTCGCCGGCCTTGCCGTCGGTCAGGACCCAGAGTTTCGGCTCCGGATTGTCGTGCATGGCTTTCTGGGCTCGTGGCATGCGCCTTGTATCGCTTGGCGGCGCCGTCTACACCAGCGCGACCTTCACGCGAGGATTTTCGTGCGCCCCAAACTCGACGATATCGACCTGCGCATCCTGCGCGAACTCCAGGCCGATGGGCGCATGACCAATGTCGAGCTCGCCAGCCGCGTCGGCATCTCGCCGCCGCCCTGCCTCAGGCGTGTGCGCGCGCTGGAGGAGGCCGGGCTGATCCGCGGCTACCATGCCGATCTCGACGAGCGGAAGCTGGGCTTCGAGGTGGTCTGCTTCGCCTTCGTGCATCTGGCGAGCCAGGCCGAAGCCGATCTCGTCGCCTTTCAGGAGCGCATGCGCAACTGGCCGACGGTGCGCGAGTGCTGGACCCTTTCGGGCGATATCGACTTCTCCTTGAAATGCGTGGCGCCGGACTTGAAAGCCTTCCAAGACTTCGTCGCCGAGCTCACGGCCATGCCGAATGTCCGCAATGTCCGGACCGCGCTCGCCCTCGACCGGGTCAAGGACGAGCCGATCGTTCCCTTCGGCTGAGTGCGGCTTTCAGCTCGCGATATAACGCTTGATCCACCAGGCGTTGTTGCGGGCGAGCGCCTTCAGGCGGCGCTGGTCGACATCGGGCAGATACCAGGCGCCGGCACCGCCGGAGGTTTCCGTCGACCGGATCGGGTGGCTCGCCAACAGCTTGCCCTTGCGGTCGTAGAGCGCTGCGGTGCTTTCCAGCGTGTCGTTGCTGCTGCCGCCATCGGACAGCCTGCTGCCGCCGGCATAGCTGGCGAGCCAGATGCTGCCGATCGTCACGACAAGCCGGTTTCCGGTCCGGGGCTGGTAGGCCGGGCCGAGGATTTCGGCGAGGGTCCGTTCAAGCTCGGCCTTCACCATGGGCAAATGCGGCCCCCAGGCCTCGACGACCGAGGGCAGCGCCTCGACCCGGATCGCACCCACCGCCGGCGTCTGCGCGAAAGCGGGCGAGGCGGCGGGTACGAGCGCCAATGCGGTGGCGCCGAGCGCCGATGCCAGGACATGTCGACGGGTGATCATGATCGGATCTCCGAAAGCCTTGTCGCTTCAATGTAGGTGCGGACCCGCGATAGTCCATGGCCGGCGGCTGGGCCGAGCATGCGCGGGCGACGGTTGCCAAGCGGTGTCGAAACCCGGTCTATCGGAGCGGGGAGCTGCGTCTGCGTCAGGCGTGGCCGAGGGGGCACTGCCGTGGATCGCTGGCTGACCGAATTCGTGAAGCTCTGGGTCGTGATCGACCCGATCGGGACCTTGCCGGTCTTCCTGGCGGTGACGGCCGGCCTGAGCGCCACGGCGGCGCGGCGTATCGCGCTGCATGGCTCGCTCGTCGCCTTCCTCGTGCTGCTGTTCTTCGTCCTGCTCGGTCAGGTGCTGCTGAGCGCGATGGATATCGAACTGAGCTCGTTCCAGATCGCCGGCAACATCGTGCTGTTCCTGTTCGCGCTGACGATGATCTTCGGCGAATCGAAGCTGGAGGAGGACCAGAAGCTCTTGCGCTCCTCCGATCTCGAAAAGGCGGTCTATCCGCTGGCGATCCCGAGCATCGCCAGTCCCGGCGCGATGCTGACGGTGATGACGGTCACCGACAATTCGAAGTTCAGCCTCGCCGAGCAGGCAGAGACGGTGCTGCAGATCGCGATCATCTTCGCGATCATGCTCGTGCTGCTGTTCAGCGCCTCGCGGATCATCGCGGTGATCGGCAATGCCGGCGCCAGCGTCATCAGCCGCGTGATGGGGCTGATCCTGGCCAGCGTCGCGGTGGACGGCATCATCAAGGCGATGCGGGTCGTGCTGGCGGGGTAGGGAAGCGGCGTGATGCTCGGGCGAAGTCCCGAGCATCTCCGGCCGGAGGAGGCTCAACGCCCCCTGTCACGAGATTCTCGGGTCTGCGCTTCGCTTCGCCCGAGAATGAAGCTGATCTCAGCGGAAGACGACGCTGACGACTTCGTAGGACTTGCCGCCGCCGGGCGTGTTGACCTGGACGGAATCGCCGACCTTCTTGCCGATCAGCGCGCGCGCAATCGGCGAGCCGATCGAGACCTTGCCGGACTTCACGTCCGATTCCGGCTCGCCGACGATCTGGTAGCTCTTCTCTTCCTCGGTATCGTCGTCGATCAGCTTGACGGTGGCGCCGAACTTGATCGTGTCGCCGCCGGCGAGCTTGGCGATATCGATGATGTCGGCGCGGCCGATCAGCGATTCGAGCTCCATGATCCGGCCCTCGTTGAGCGACTGCGCTTCCTTGGCCGCGTGGTACTCCGCGTTCTCGGAAAGGTCACCCAGCGCGCGCGCCTCGGAAATCGCGGTGATGATGCGCTGGCGCTGGACCTGCTGACGGTCCTTCAACTCGGCCTCCAGGGCGGCGAAGCCGCCCGCGGTCATCGGAACCTTTTCCATACCTTCCGTCCCATAAGCTCCGAAAGCGCGGCTCACCGGCGGCATATCGACCGCCGGCTCCCGCGCTTCCGCCTCAATCTCTAGAATTCGCGCCGTGCGGCCGGTCAGGCCGCGCGTTCGAAATACGACTGCAACGATCGTACTTCGAGATCGCCGCTGCAATAGGCCTTTATGCCCTCCGCCGCTGCGATCGCTCCGGCCAAGGTGGTATAATAGGGCACCTTGTGCAAGAGGGCCGTGCGCCGGAGTGCACGGGAGTCTGCCAGGGCCTGCGGCCCCTCGGTGGTGTTGAAGACCAGCTGGATCTCGCTGTTCTTCAGCGCGTCGACGACATGCGGGCGGCCTTCCAGGACCTTGTTGATCTTGGAGGCCGAGATGCCCTGCTCCTGCAGGTGGCGCAGCGTGCCGCCGGTCGCGAGGATGCGGAAGCCGAGATCGGCGAGGATGCGGACCGCCGGCACGATGCGCGGCTTGTCCTCGTCGCGGACCGAGACGAAGACCGTGCCCTTGACCGGCACCTTGGAGCCGGCACCGAGTTGGCTCTTGGCGAAGGCGGTGTCGAAGGAGCGATCGAGGCCGATGACCTCGCCGGTCGAGCGCATTTCCGGCCCGAGCAGGACGTCGACACCGGGGAAGCGCGCGAAGGGGAAGACCGCTTCCTTGACGCCGACATGGTCGAGCTTCGCAGGCTTCAGGTTGAAGCTCGCGAGGCTTTCCCCGCCCATGACGCGGGCGGCGATCTTGGCGATCGGCTGGCCGATCACCTTGGCGACGAAGGGCACCGTGCGCGAGGCGCGCGGATTGACTTCGAGCACGTAGATATCGCCGTCCTTGATGGCGTACTGGACGTTCATCAGGCCGCCGACATCGAGCGCCAGCGCCATCGCCTTGGTCTGGCGCTCCAGTTCGGCCAGGGTTTCAGGCGAGAGCGAGCGTGGCGGCAGCGAGCAGGCCGAATCGCCGGAATGGATGCCGGCTTCCTCGATATGCTCCATGATGCCGGCGACGAAGACGTCCTTGCCGTCGCAAAGGCAGTCGACAT
Organism: Allobosea sp. GW821-FHT09G06; assembly: GCF_059416005.1. Classification (NCBI taxonomy): domain Bacteria; kingdom Pseudomonadati; phylum Pseudomonadota; class Alphaproteobacteria; order Hyphomicrobiales; family Alloboseaceae; genus Allobosea; species Allobosea sp. GW821-FHT09G06. The sequence continues at coordinate 1,465,014 of NZ_JBWKOI010000001.1, forward strand.
CGACCTCGATCGCATCCGACAGGTAGCGGTCGAACAGCAGCGGGTTCTTGCCGAGAACCGTGTTGATCTGGCCGGTCTTGTCGTTCGGGTACTTGGCCTTGACCTCGGAGGGGATCAGCGAGGGCAGGGTGCCGAGCAGATAGTCCTCGAACTGGATCTCGTCGCGGATGATCGCCATGGCGCGGCCGCCCAGCACATAGGACGGGCGCACGACGAAAGGCAGGCCGAGCTCGCCGGCGATGATGCGGGACTGCTCGACCGAATAGGCGATGCCGTTCTTCGGCTGCTTCAGGTGCAGCTTGTCGAGCAGGCGCTTGAAGCGGTCGCGGTCCTCGGCGAGGTCGATCATGTCGGGCGAGGTGCCGAGGATCGGGATGCCGGCCTCTTCCAGCGCGTTCGCCAGCTTCAGCGGGGTCTGGCCGCCGAACTGGACGATGACGCCCATCAGCGTGCCGTTCTGCTTCTCGGTCTCAAGGATCTCGAGCACGTCCTCCGCCGTCAGCGGCTCGAAATAGAGCCGGTCGGAGGTGTCGTAGTCGGTCGAGACCGTCTCCGGGTTGCAGTTGACCATGATGGTCTCGTAGCCGGCATCGCGTAGCGCGTAGCAGGCATGGCAGCAGCAATAGTCGAACTCGATGCCCTGGCCGATGCGGTTCGGCCCGCCGCCGAGGATCACGACCTTCTTGCGGTCGGACGGATTGGCCTCGTCGGCCGCCTTGCCGGCGAAGGGCATGGCATAGGTCGAATACATGTAGGCGGTCGGCGAGGCGAACTCGGCCGCGCAGGTGTCGATGCGCTTGTAGACCGGGCGGACCTCCAGCGCGCGGCGCGCCTTGCGGACCTCGGCCTCGGTCTTGCCGGAGACGGCGGCGAGGCGCTTGTCGGAGAAGCCCATCGCCTTGATCTGGCGGAAGGCGCCGGGCGTGGTCGGCAGGCCGATCGCGCGGATCTTCTGCTCGGTCTCGACCAGCTCGCGCATCTGGGCGAGGAACCAGGGATCGATCTTGCAGCTCTCGTGGATCTCCTCGTCCGTGAAGCCGGCGCGCATGGCTTGGGCGACATGGAGGATGCGGTCCGGCGTCGGGGTCGAGATCGCCGCCTTGATGGCGTTGCGGTCATCGCCCTGGCCGAAGCCCTCGATCTCGATCTCGTCGAGGCCGTCGAGCCCGGTCTCCAGCGAGCGCAGCGCCTTCTGCAGCGATTCCTGGAAGGTGCGGCCGATCGCCATGGCTTCGCCGACCGACTTCATCGCGGTGGTCAGCGTCGGCTCGGAGCCCGGGAACTTCTCGAAGGCGAAGCGCGGGATCTTGGTGACGACATAGTCGATCGTCGGCTCGAAGGAGGCAGGCGTCGCGCCGCCGGTGATGTCGTTCTCGATCTCGTCGAGCGTGTAGCCGACGGCGAGGCGCGCCGCGACCTTGGCGATCGGGAAGCCCGTCGCCTTTGACGCCAGCGCCGAGGAGCGCGAGACGCGCGGGTTCATCTCGATCACGATCATGCGGCCGGTTTCCGGGTCGATCGCGAACTGGACGTTCGAACCGCCGGTCTCGACGCCGATCTCGCGCAGCACCGCCAGCGAGGCGTCGCGCATGATCTGGTATTCCTTGTCGGTCAACGTCAGCGCGGGCGCGACCGTGATCGAATCACCAGTATGGACGCCCATCGGATCGAAATTCTCGATCGAGCAGACGATGATGCAGTTGTCCTTCTTATCGCGGACAACCTCCATCTCGTATTCCTTCCAGCCAAGCACGCTCTCCTCGATGAGAACCTCGCTGGTGGGGGAGGCGTCGATGCCACGCTCGACGATGTCGATGAACTCGCCCTTGTTGTAGGCGATGCCGCCGCCGGTGCCGCCCATGGTGAAGGACGGGCGGATGATGGCGGGAAGGCCGATATCCTCCAGCGCGTCGAGCGCCTGGCCGAGCGTCTTGATGTGGTGCGAGCGCGGCGTGTCGAGGCCGATCTTGGTCATGGCCTCGCGGAAGAGCTCGCGGTCCTCGGCCTTGTCGATGGCCTCGGCGGTGGCGCCGATCATCTCGACGCCGAACTTCTCGAGCACGCTGATCTTGCTGCCATCGGGCTGGACGATCGACTTCTTGTTGAGCGAGAGCGCGCAGTTCAGCGCGGTCTGGCCGCCCATCGTCGGCAGCAGCGCGTCGGGCCGCTCCTTCTCGATGATCTTGGCGACGATCTCGGGCGTGATCGGCTCGACATAGGTCGCGTCGGCCAGGTCCGGATCGGTCATGATCGTCGCCGGGTTCGAGTTGACCAGGATGATGCGGTAGCCCTCGGCCTTCAGCGTCTTGCAGGCCTGGGTGCCGGAATAGTCGAACTCGCAGGCCTGGCCGATGATGATGGGGCCGGCGCCGATGATCAGGATGGACTTGATGTCTGTGCGCTTGGGCATGATCTCGACCGGTCTTGGGCAGGCGCGCGCAAGGCCGGTCCGATCGGGCGAGCGGAGGCGTGGCGAGCGTCTGAATGAATGCTAGGCGCTCGCTATAGACGGCGAAGGCCGCGGGGGAAAGCTAAAAGGAGCGGCACGGCCAGATGTGCACGGCTTCGTCATGGCCCCTTGCCAGGCATGAGGCTTCTATGGAATGTTATATTATAACATTTCATTTCGAGGTCTCTTCATGCGTCGCCTGCCCGTCACAGTCCTCTCCGGCTTCCTCGGAGCCGGCAAGACGACCCTGCTCAACCACATCCTGAACAATCGCGAGGGTCGCAAGGTCGCGGTCATCGTCAACGACATGAGCGAGGTGAACATCGACGCCGATCTGGTGCGGGAGGGCGGTGGCAAGCTCTCGCGCACGGATGAGAAGCTGGTCGAGATGAGCAATGGCTGCATCTGCTGCACCTTGCGCGACGACCTGCTCGCCGAGGTGCGCCGCCTCGCGGAGGAGGGGCGGTTCGACTATCTGCTGATCGAGGGAACAGGCATCGCCGAGCCGCTGCCGGTCGCCGCGACCTTCGAGTTTCGCGACGAGGCCGGGCTTTCGCTGTCCGATGTCGCGCGGCTCGACACGATGGTCACGGTGGTCGATGCCGCGAGCCTGCTCAGGGATTACGGCTCGCGCGATTTCCTGCGCGAGCGCGGCGAGACGGCGGGGGAAGGCGACGAGCGCACGCTGGTCGATCTCCTGGTGGAGCAGATCGAGTTCGCCGATGTCGTCGTGCTGAACAAGATCTCGGACGCCTCGGCGGAAGAGCGCGAGGCCGTCAGCAGAATCGTGCGCGCGCTCAATCCGGATGCGCGGCAGATCGCGGCGGATTTCGGCAAGGTGCCGCTCGATGCCGTGCTCGATACCGGCCTGTTCGACCATGAGAAGGCGCAGGAGCATCCGCTCTGGCACAAGGAGCTCTACGGCTTTAAAGACCATGTGCCGGAGACGGAGGAATACGGCATCTCCTCCTTCGTCTACCGTGCGCGGCGCCCGTTCCATCCCGAGACGTTCAACGCCTTCCTGGGGCGGACATGGCCGGGGTTGATCCGTGCCAAGGGGCATTTCTGGCTGGCGACCCGGCCGGACTGGGTTGGCGAGATGTCGCTCGCCGGCAGCATCTGCCGCACCGAGGCGATGGGCTTCTGGTGGGCCGCCGTGCCGCGCTCGCGCTGGCCCGAGCATCCCGAGTGGCAGGCGATCCTGAACCGCAACTGGCATTCCGTCTGGGGCGATCGCCGGCAGGAGCTGGTTTTCATCGGCACGGAGTTGGACGAGGCGGCGATTCGGACCGCGCTCGATCTCTGCCTCCTCGGCGATGCCCTGCCGCTGCGCTTCAACCCCGAGCGCTATCGCGACCTGCCGGACCCGTTCCCGGCCTGGCGGCGGGCGGAAGCGGCCTGAGCCGCGCCGCGCCGTCTCAGCTGCGGGCCGGCGCTGCCGTTTCCGAGAGGGGCGGCACGCGCTTGGCGGCGCGTTTGCGGTAGAGGGTGAATGCGAGCACCGCGAGCGCCGCGACCTCGCAGGCGGCGCCGACGAAGCCGAGCGGCCAGGTGCCGGCATGGCGCATCACCTGCTGGCCGAGCGCTGCGCCGGCCGCGATGCCGAAATAGAGCGCGGAGGCGTTGAGCGAGAGCGCGACCACGGTTGCGTCCGGCGCCATCGCCGCCAGTCGCGACATCTGCGAGGGATGACCGGCCCAGCCCGCCGCGCTCCAGACGAAGAGCACGAAGGGAATCGGCCAGATCGCCAGAGCCGGCGGCAGGCTGATCGCGATCAGCGAGGCGGTGAAGAGCGCTGCCGCCAGGATCGACAGCACGACGGCGAGCGAGCGTTCAGGGCCGAAACGGTCGCTGGCGATGCCGCCGAGCTGGTTGCCGATGGCCGAGCCGAGACCGGAGACGACCAGCGTCGCGGCGAGCCAGGGCCCGGTGATGCCGGCATGGTTGGTCAGGAAGGGCGCGATATAGGTGTAGAGAACGAAGGCGCCGGTGGTCCACAGCATGGTCGTGGCCAGCGCCAGCAGCACGTCGCCGCGCCCCGCGACCTGCAGCCGCTCCCGCAACGTGTTGGTGCCATGCGGCAGACCCTTGGGCAGCTTGACCAGAAGGCCCGCCAGCGAGAGCGCGCTCAAACCTGCGACGATCAGGAAGGCGAGGTGCCAGCCGCCGAAGCCGACCACGGCGGTGCCGATCGGGATGCCCAGGATCAGCGAGACGGTCATGCCGCCGGTGACGAGCGCGATGGCGCGGCCGCGCCGTTCCGGGGCGGAGACCGCGACGGCAACCGCATTGGCGGCAGGCATGAAGACGCCGGCCGAGAGGGCCATGACGATGCGGGCCGCCATCACGACCCAGAAATCGGTGGCGAAGGCGGCGCCGAGATTGGCCAGGCCGAAGACAGTGATCGCGCCGGCCAGGACGAGCTTGCGATCGGCATCGCCGAGCACGGTCGAGAGGATCGGCGAGCCGATGGCGTAGGCCAGCGCGAAGATCGAGATGAGGAGGCCGGCGGTATCGACGGAGACGGCGAGGCCGGAGGCGAGATGGGGCAGGATGCCGGTGACGATCAGGCTGCCCGTGCCGATGGCGAAGGCGCCGCCGGCAAGCGAGAGAAGGCGCGTATCCATGGGAATGATCCTTGCGGATGATCGCTGTTTCGAAAGCTGGGTTCGAAATTCAAGGATCGTTGAAATAAACCCGTGCCACAATTACCGCAAGGGTAATTTCAATGAATGTTGAATATTGTCAGGAGCGGCTGCATCGCCTATCTCGAAGGCCATGAAGCCGGTTTTTCACCCCGATATCGAGGATGTTGCACCCGCCGACGTGTTCGGCGCGCTGGCCGATCCGATCCGGCTCGGCATCCTCGTTGCGCTCTCGGACGTCAACGAGGTCGACAAGGCGCGCTGCAGCCATTTCACCGCCTTCGCCTCGCCCTCGCTGCTGTCCTACCATTTCGCCAAGCTGCGCGAGGCCGGCATCACCCGCATGCGGGTGGAGGGCACGTCGCGCTATCTCAGCATCCGGCGCGAGGAGTTGAACCAGCGCTTTCCAGGGCTGATCGACAGCGTCATCGAGACGGCGCGGCGCGATCCGAACCTGCCGCGGCTGGGGTCGGAATGGCTCGCGGGTGCCGAGCAGGCTCAGGGTCAGACTTCGTCACGTTGACAGGCCCTCGCACGGGTCTAGCGTCCTTGCTTCCGCGATGGCGTCGAGCCGGGTCGCGTACGGCACCGGCCACGCCCGAACCCGAGGAGCATGGCCATGCGTGCTGCCGACCCTCAGAAACTCGATGCCCTGGTTGGACGCCTCGTCGGTGACGTCGGTGCCTCCGTCACCGGTGCGCTGATCGTGCTGGGCGACCAGCTCGGCCTCTACAAGGCGATGGCCGACGGCAAGCCCGTCACCTCCCAGCAACTGGCCGAGAAGACCGGCCTCAAGGAGCGCTATCTGCGCGAATGGCTCGCGGGCCAGGCCTCGGCCGGTTATGTCGACTATGACGAGGGCAGCGACAGCTTCAGCCTCTCGCCCGAGCAGGCCATGGCCTTCGCCGAGGAGGACAGTCCGGCCTTCTTCGCCGGGGCTTTCGAGATCGTCCAGTCCATGTGGGTCGATGAGCCTAAGGTCGAGGAGGCCTTCCGTACCGGCTCGGGGCTCGGCTGGCACGAGCACAGCAAATGCCTGTTCCGTGGGACCGAGCGCTTCTTCCGGCCGGGCTATAACGCGCATCTGACGGCGGACTGGATTCCGGCACTGAACGGCGTCCAGGCCAAGCTGGAGCGGGGCGCGACCGTCGCCGATGTCGGCTGCGGGCATGGTTCCTCCACCATCCTGATGGCGCAGGCCTATCCGCAATCGCGCTTCCACGGCTTTGACTATCACGGGCCCTCGATCGAGCGGGCCCGCGAGGCGGCGGAGAGGGCCGGTGTCGGCGACCGCATCGTCTTCGAGCGCGCCTCGGCCAAGGATTTCCCGGAGCGGAAATACGACCTCGTGACCATGTTTGACTGCCTGCACGACATGGGTGACCCGGTCGGCGCCGGAAAGCATGTGCGCGAGACGCTGGCCGAGGATGGCAGCTGGATGATCGTCGAGCCCTTCGCGCACGATCATCTCAAGGACAACCTGAACCCGGTCGGGCGGATTTTCTACGGGGCTTCGACGATGATCTGTACGCCGGCCTCGCTCTCGCAGGAGGTCGGGCTGGGGCTGGGTGCGCAGGCCGGCGAGATGCGTTTGCGCAAGGTCGCGATGGATGCCGGCTTCCAGCATTTCCGCAGGGCGACCGAGACGCCGTTCAACATGGTGTTCGAGGTTCGGGCCTGAGTCCGACGGGCTGGTCGCTGTTCGGCAGGCGCCTGTCGGGCGCTTGCCGGCGCCCCGACTTGTCCACTGGAGGCGCGCAAGCGGGTTGAGTTTGTGGGGCAGTGATGTAATGTTATAGTATTGCATTATTGCCTTGGAGCTCTCCCGTGCCTTCTCCCCGCTTCGCTGCTGCCGGCCTTGCCGGCTGCCTGCTCGCTTCCGCGGCCTTCGCCCATGATCATGCCCCGTTGCGCGGGCGCCTCGTCTTCGCCGATCACGAGAAGCCGGTCGTCCGCATCCTCGATCTCGACAGCGGCGAGGTCACGCACAGCTTCGATATGCCGAAGGCCAATCCCGGCTTCGCGGGCGTCTCCGGCGGGCGCTATGTCGTGGTCAAGACCGGGGACGAGGCGGGCACGCTGCGCATCCTCGATACCGGGCTGATCGCCGAATCGCATGGCGACCATGTCGATCTCGACAAGGCGACGCCGAAGCTGCTCGACTTCGCCGTGAAGGGCGACCGGCCGGCGCATGTGCTCTCCGGCCATGGCCAGCTCGCGCTGTTCTTCGACGGCCTGCGTCCCTGGGAGGGCAAGAGCGAGCCGAAGGCCGTGCTGGTCGCGATCGATAGCCTGGCCAAGGACAAGCCCTCCGTCACGACCTGGCCGAGCCCGGCACCGCAGCACGGCATCGCCGTGCCCTTGGGCAACCGGCAATGGCTGATGTCGATCCCGAACCCGGCCTATGCCAAGGGCGACGACCGCAGCGCTTCGTCGCGTCCGAACGGCTTCGAGATTCTCGTGGAGGGCAAGGATTGGAAGCGCGTCGCGCTGTTCGACGACGCGGCAAAGCCCGATGCCTCCTGCAAGCTCTTCCACGGCTCGGCCGAAGCGCGGGGCGGGCGTCATGTCTTCGGCTGCGCCGAGGGCGCAGGCGGCGGCCTGCTGGTTCTGTCGAAGGCCGGCAAGGGGGCTGCGGCGGCGTGGAGCGGGCGCAAGCTCGGCTATCCCGACGAGCGCCGCGTCAGCGCGCTGAAGTCGCGCGACGCCGGGCGCCATCTCGTCGGCAATTACGGTTTGAAGGCGCCTTACGACGCGCTGCTGCGGATCGATCCGGAGGCGAGGGCGCTGAAGATCGAGGATGTGCTGGCCGTGCCGGGCGGGCAGGCCGCCTGCCAGTTCGAGCTCAGCGGCAATGGTGGCCGGCTCGCCAACCTGACGCCGGACGGCAAGCTCAGAGTCTATGAGATCGCGCCGGCCTGGAAGGAGCTTGCGGCCTTCGAGGCGGTGCCGGCCTTCGATTGCGCCTATGGTGCGAAGACCCCGACGCCGGGACTCGCGGTGATCGGCGGCAGCGCCTTCGTCAGCGACCCGACCAATGGGCGCATCCGCGAGTACCATCTCGATACGCTGAAGCAGGGGCTCGACATGCCGGTCGGCGGCATGCCGGCCAATCTCGCCGGCAGCGACGCGGGCTGACGGGCTTCCGTGAACCTACGGCATCCTCTAGGAAGCGCGGATGCCGCTTCGCCGCTATCCGCGCCAGTTTCGTCAGCTCGCCGCCTATGTCCTGGCCGGCGGGCTGACGGCGGTCGCGCATTACAGCGTGCTGATCGGTCTGGTCGAACTTGGCCGGATCGATCCGGTGCCGGCGACGCTCGCCGGCTTCATCGTCGGCGCGCTTGTATCCTATGCGCTCAACCGCTGGATGACCTTCGACGCGACCCGCAGTCATGCCCAGGCCGGCTGGCGCTTCGCCCTGATCGCGGCTGGGGGCTTCGTGCTCACCGGCATCCTGATGCATCTCTTCGTGGCGCGGGCGGGCCTGCCCTATCTGCCGATGCAATTCGTCACCACGGGCGTGGTGATGGTGTTCTCGTTCCTCGGCCACAAGTTCTTCAGCTTCGCGGACAGGGCGGCGTGACGCACCGGGCGCGTCACGCCTGATTGCCTCACGATGTCGGGGCGACGGTCAGCGTGATCTGCCTGCGGCCGATGCGGCCTTCCTTGTCGGTGGCCTCGATCTCGATGACATGGTTCCCGCTCGGCACGACGACGGAGGGCGCGTCGATGCCGCCCGGCGTGATGTACTGCTTGATGCGCTGGGTGATGTCGACCGGAGGGTCGCGCCGGTAGAAGACGCGCACCGTCGCCGGGTCGATCGGCACGCCGTTCGCCGGCATGAAGCGCACGTTGAGGCGGAACGGCTTGCCGTCGACGCCCTTGTCCGGGGTCGGAAGCGTGTCGATGCCGGGGCCGCGCGTCAGGTTGCGCGTGCTGGCGGCCGTCTTGGGCGCCGCCGGCAGGCCGGCTTCCTCGCGCGTGATGAGATGGACCGGATCGGCAGCTTGCGCTGCCATCGGCAAGGTGGCGGTGGCGAGAACGGCAGCCAGAATGTGCCGAGCGAGCACAGACTTCATCATCGTCCTATTTCACTCCAAGGATTGCGGCGATCAGGCCGGCGATGGCCGAAACGGCGGTGCCGGCCATCAGGATGGTGGTTTCGATGGTCTTCAGCGTTTCCATCGGCACCTTGCCGTGGACGGCCTGCAGCCCCTTTCGCAGTTCCGGCAGCGAGACGAGGCCACGCGCGGTGAGCGCAGCCTGCGTCACGCGCAGCAACATCCCCGAGAACATGGAGGCGCCGATGCTCAGCGCGTAGAACGAGGTCTCGCGCCAGGCCACCGACCCTTGCGGAAGGAGCGGTATGTTGTCGTGCCAACCCAGCAACGCGTTCATGGTCGCGACGGAAAAAATCGCGAAGGCGATGGCGACGCCGATATCGAAGGCGATCAGGCGCGGGCGGATGCCGAAATAGATCAGGCCGGTGAAGAACGGGATCGCGATCGAGGCGAGGCGCAGCGTCCAGAGCGGCAGGTCGAGCCAGAGGATGACCGCGCAATAGGCGAGCAGCAGCAGAACCAGACCGAAGGGCAGCACCCAGAAACGCCGGCGGGCGAGCCCCAGAGGGGCGTGCGCCGGCTCCTGCGGTGCTTCCGCGGGCGCGAAGGCGGCGGCCCTGACCGGCTCTGCTGTCCGGGCTGCGGCGAGCGCGGCGCGATCCTCCTCGGCGCGTTTCTCGGCGGCGGCGAGCCGTTCTTCGAGCGCATCGAGGCGGTGCAGCAGCGGCAGCACGGGTGTGAGATCCCGGCCGCAGTTGCGGCAGGACAGCACGCCTCGGTTGAGCGCGGCTTCGCAATAGGGACAGGTGAACTGGTCCTGCACGGAAATCTCGCGGGGCAAGCCGCGGTCAAAGCCATACTTGAAGCGTCAAATCAAGGCGTATGACGAACTTCCGTAAGGGAATTCCGAGGCGGAAACATCGGAATGCCGAACTGAATTCTACTTTCGTCTATGCTGCGGCCTTGATGGCCTTGAAGGTCATCCGGTGCGGGTTGTGGCCGAAATTCTCCGGCCGCTGCACATCCGCGAAGCCGGCCTCGCGGATCAGGGCGGTGATCGCCTCGGCCGTATAGGTCGAGAGGCCGTATTGCGCCCGGAGCTTGCGATAGTCCGAGAAGGCGGTGCGGACGAGGCCGCCGAGCGCCGCCAGGAAGAAGCCGCCGCGCCAGGCGAAGGCGAGCAATTGCGAGGCATCGGTCAGCGGGCTGACATCGGGCGGGATGACGTCGGCGAGGATGAGCGCACCGCCGGGCTTCAACCGGTCGCGCCAGGTGTCCAGCAGCGCCTTCAATTCGTCGCGCGAGAGATATTGCAGCAGCGAATTGGCGACGACGAGATCGAGCGAGCCCGGCGGCAGAGCCTCGACCTCCTCGGGCGAGACCACGACGATATTGTCCTTGCGGCCGAACTGGGCGCGCAGCTTGTCGCGCACGTTAGGCGCTGCCTCGCAGAGATAGAGCTTGCCGCAGGACGCGGCGACGCGGGCGGCATCCAGCGCCTCGCCGCAGCCATGGTCGAGGACGACCGCGTCGGCCGCCGGGATATGGCCGATCAGGTCGGTCGCGATGGCGCGGTAATGCAGGGCCTTGTGGCGCGGCGAGACGTAGATCGAATGCTCGCCGTTCCAGAAATCGCGCCAGGACATGTGTTCGGTCGACCCTCGGGTTGCGCCAGTATTCCCGATGACTACGCGCAAGCCGGGTGGCTCCGCAACCTTCGGGGGTTTCGAGGCCGCGGGGTTTCGGCTTTAGTTGGCGAATCGAGACGAGGAGCGCCCATGCTGCTGCTGCCGCGATTGCTCAAGCGTTTCATCCGCCACGGTCGCCTGACGGTCATCACGCCGGACGGCAAGCGGCATGTCTTCGGCGCCGGACCGGCGGAACTGCTCTTTGCCGGAGTGACCAAGTCCGCACCCGCCGTCACCGTGCGCTTCCACGACAACCGCGTCGAGCGGGAGCTCTTCCTCAATCCCGAGCTCGCTTTGGCCGAGGGCTACATGGACGGGCGGATCGATTTCGAGGACGGCACGATCCACGACCTGCTGACGCTGTTCTGGCTGCAGCGCCGCGAGATGCGCAAGGACCCGTTGCAGCAGGCGATCCGCAAGGTGCGCTTCAAGATCCGGCGCTGGCGGATGCACAATCCGCTCGGCGTCGCCGGGAAGAAGGTCAAGCATCACTACGACATCCCAACCGAGTTCTACCGGCTCTGGCTCGACGAGACGATGACCTATTCCTGTGCGTACTGGCACAGCCCTGAGGTCGGGCTGGAGGCCGCGCAGAAGGCGAAGCTCCGGCACCTCGCCGCCAAGCTCAAGATCGAGCCCGGCATGAGCGTGCTCGATATCGGCTCGGGCTGGGGCGAGCTTGCGATCTATCTCGCAAAGGCCTGTGGCGCGAAGGTGACCGGGCTCAACGTCTCGCCCGACCAGATGGCGGCGGCCTCGAGGCGGGCCGAGGCGGCCGGCGTTGGCGATGTCGTCACCTTCATCAACAAGGACTATCGCGAGCTGGGCGGCACGTTCGACCGCGTCGTCTCGGTCGGCATGATGGAGCATGTCGGCGTCGCGCATTATGGCGAGTACTTCGGGAAGATCCGTGATCTGCTGACGCCGGACGGGATCGCGCTGGTCCATTGCATCGGCCGCGTCGGGCCGCCTGGCTTCACCGGGCCGTTCTTCGACAAGTACATCTTCCCGGGCGGCTATGCGCCGGCATTGTCGGAGGTCTTCGCGGCGCAGGAGCAGACCGGCCTGTGGGCGTCCGACTGCGAGTTCTGGCGCCGCCACTACCACTGGACGCTGGAGGCTTGGCGCGAGCGTTTCATGGCGAAGCGCGCGGAGGTCGTCGCCATGATGGGCGAGCGCTTCGCCCGGATGTGGGAATTCTATCTCTGCGCCTGCTCGATCTCCTTCGATATCGGCGGCGACATGGTGTTCCAGCTCCTTCTCGGCCAGCACAAGAGCGCCGTCCCGATCATCCGCGACTATATCGCGGATGACGAGAAGGCGCTGGCGGCGAGGGGATTTTGATCAGCGCTTCAGGTTGACGACGACCACACCGGCCAAGGCCATGGCGCCGCCGATCAGGCCGAAGATCGTTGGCACCTCGCCGAGCCAGAAGAAGCCGATCAGCATCGCCATCGGCGGCACGGCGTACTGGAAGTTCGAGGCGCGGGCGGCCGGCAGGCGCGAGAGCGTGATCGCCCAGGTGCCGTAGGCGATCAGGCTCGGCACCACCGCGAGATAGACCACCGACCAGAAGGAGATGGCGGGCGCGACCTGCGCCTGCTCGATCGCCGAGGGCAGGAAGGGCAGCAGCACGAAGCCGCCGATCGCCATGTTCCAGGCGGCGACATGGAGGGGCTTGTAGTGGCCAAAGAGCGGCTTCTGCACGACCGTGGTGATGGCATTGCAGAAGGCGGCGCCGAGGATCAGCAGCACGCTCAGGCCGATTTCGACATCGAGCCCCTTGCCGAGCGCGATCACGCCGATCCCGGCGAAGGACAAGGCCGTGCCGAGCCAGGCAGTCAGGCTGAAACGCTCGCCCAGGATCATCATGGCGAGCACGGCCGTCATGATCGGGTTGGTGTTGATGATGAAGGCGGCGGGGCCGGCCGGCACGACGCGCTGGCCGAAATTCAAGAGCAGCGCATAGCCCGCGATGAAGATCACGCCGCCGACGAGGAAGCGCCAGATATCGCCGAGCTCGGGCAGCTTCGCCCGTGTCGCGATGAGGAAGAGCGCGGCCGGGCCGCCGGCGAGCGCGAAGCGCAATGCGGCCATCTCGGCCGGGCCGAAACCGGCGAGCCCGGCGCGGATCGCCGGGAAGGAGGAGGCCCAGGCCATGACCGTGAAGGTCACGGTGAAGACCAGCGTCGGGTCGAGGCGCTGGGCGCCGGAAGCGGCGAGGCTGGGGGAGGTGCAGCTTGAGGAGGACATGGCGTCGATCCATCGATGACGAGAAGTTGCTCCCGATAAGCGCCTCGGCGAGCTGATTGACAAACGAACAATTCGCGCATGAGCTGTGAGAATGGATCACAGCTCGAACCTGCCACCGCTCGACACCTTGCGCGCCTTCGAGGCGGCCGCGCGGACCGGCAGCTTCTCCTCCGCAGCGGAGGCGTTGAACCTGACCCATGGCGCGGTGAGCCGGCAGATCGCCAAGCTCGAGCATTGGCTGGGCCTGCGTGTCTTCCTGCGGCAGGCGCGGGGCGTTTCGCTGACGCCGGAAGGCCAGCGCCTGCTCCAGCGCACGCAGGAGGCCTTCGCGCTGATCGCCGATAATTCGGAGCGGTGGCGCGAGGTGAGGGGCGCCTCGGTGGTCAGGGTCAGCGCGCCGCCCTCGGTCTGCGCGCTCTGGCTGATGCCGCGACTGGCCGTGCTGGAGGCCGGGACGCCATCGCTGCGGATCGTGCTGCAGGTCGAGCATCGCAAGGTGGATTTCGAGGAGGAGGGCGTCGATCTCGGGATACGCTGCGGGCGCGGCGGAGCGCCGGACCGGCTTTCGCTCAAGCTGTTCGAGGAATGGTGTTTCCCGATCGCCTCTCCGCAGCTTGCCGAAGCGATCGGGGAAGGGGCGCCGGAGCGTCTGCTCGCGCAGCCCCTGATCCATGATTCGGATGCCGCCGGCTGGAAGGCCTGGTTCGCGGCGCAGGGGCTGGATTATCGCCCGCGCCCGCAGGATCGGCGCTTCGAGGACTATAATCTCGTGCTGGATGCGGCCGCTCATGGGCTCGGCATCGCCTTGGCGCGTCCGCCTCTGGCGCGCGAGCAACTGGCGGTGGGGCGGATCGTTCGTGTGGATGAGCGTGAGGCGCTGAACCCGGTCTCCTACTGGCTCGACCGGCCGCTCGGTGCGTTGCGGCCATCGGCGGCGGCGTTGGCCGAGCGGATTGCGCTCGAAGCGGGAGCCGATCGCGGGGAAATCGCGACGTTTCTCAGCCGGGAAGCCAGAGCGGCCTAGCCATTCCTTGCGTCATGCTCGGGCTTGACCCGAGCATCTCGTGACCAGTGGGCGTTGGAGCCTCTTTCGGCCTGAGATTCTCGGGTCTGCGCTTCGTTCCGCCCGAGAATGACGGGCTGCATTCAGCGCAAGCTGTGCCTCGGCGCGGCAAATTCACCGCGCTGGCTGGCGCGGGCCATCTCGAAACTGTCGGCGATGCGCCGCGCCCGGACGATGAAGGCCTGCGCGATATCGGGCGGGCAGACCTCATGGGCGGTGATCTCGAACAGGTCGAGCCAGCGATCGAAATGCTTGCCTTCCAATGGCAGGATCAGGTGCGGGCGCATTGGGCGGCCGTCGTAACGGCCGGTGCGCAGCATCACACCGCTCCAGAAATCGGTGATCTTGCCGATATGGTGGTCCCAGTCCTCGACGGCGGCCGCGAAGACCGGGCCGATCAGCTTGTCCTCCCTGGCCCGCGCATAGAACGTGCGGACGAGCTCCGCGATCATCGGCTCGCGCAGGTCGGGATGGGCGGCGCCCGGGTAGAGCAGGGGATTGTCGGTCATCGTTGGGGCATTCGTGATTTTCTGCATTGTCTTCGGGTGGGACGGCGAAGGCTAGGCCTGCGCGACCTCTGCGACCTTGTGAGGCAGGGTGGCGGCTGACGGCGCGGCTTCAAGATGGCCGTTCTCCAGGAACAACCGCATCTCCTCGGCGAGCGCAAAGAAGCGGTCGCGCACCGCCTTGGCATGCGGATTGGCACGCTCGATCGCCATGAAGACGTTGGGCGCGTCGTAGCGCACCATCTCGGTCGCCTGCATCAGGAGGTCGAAGCTCGCCGTGGTCATCGTCCGGGGCAGTGGCTCCATGCGGACCAGGATCTTGGCGATGAGATGGGTCAGGCCCTGCACCATCGCAACCTCGCGGTCATGGGCGTCGGCCGTAGTGACGATCACCTTGAGTTTGAGCACATGGCGCAGGAAGGCTGCGATGCGCGGCGTGCTTTTCCCTCGGATCGGGCAGAGCGCGATCTTGAGGCCGGCAAGTCCGTCGCGGGCGCTCTGCGGGCCGAAGAGCGGGTGCGTGCCTATGATCTCGACATTATCAGGCAGCGCCGCCTGCATGGCGCGGGCCGGGCCGATCTTGACCGAGCCGACATCGAGCACGATCGCGCCGGCCTTGAGATGCGGGCGCAGGGCCGTAATCGCCTCGGGGATCGCCGGGACGGGCACGGCGAGGATGACGAGATCGCAAGCGGCGACTTCGGCGGCCGTCGCCGGCTGCAATCCCTTGCCGGTCGTATTGGCCTCGGGCGCGCTCCCGGGATCGCAGACACGCAAGGCGAAATGCGGTTGGAGATGGCGGGCCATCAATCGCCCGAAGGCGCCGAAGCCCATGATGCCGATCGTGGAGATGGTTCTGATCGAGGAGGACATCGTTTTCGCTCGGTGGTGAGCCGCGATGCCGGGTGATCTGCCTGAATTCAACCGCCAGCGCGGCGGTTGAACATGGGAATGCCACCGCCTCTATGAGAGCGGGGCGTAATAGCCGTGAAGGAAGGCGAGCAGGCTGATCATGCCCTGCTTAAAGCGCGCGGGGGCGGCCGTTGTCAATCGAGTGCCGGCGAATAGGCGGTCGGCGTCATCACGCGATCCTCGATCGCGCCGACGAGGCTGCCATGTTCCAGCGAGGTCACGCGCTTGATCTCGATCCATTCGGGATCGGCCATGAAGCTCGCCCAGGCCTTGGCCTTGGTCTCCGTATCGGGCCAGGCGAGGATATAGGCGAATTCGGTGCGCCCGGCGCTCGCGGTTTCCCACATGGCGACAATGCGGAAGCCGTGGCGGGCCATGATGCGCGCGGCGTGGTCGCGGAAGCGGGCATGGAAGGCCGCCTTGTTGCGCTCGAAGATCTCGTAGATGCGCAACTGGTGGATCATGCCCGTCTCCTTCGGCGGCCCTCAGGCCGCCTTCTTCGCCTTCTCGGCCGCCATCAATTCGGTGAAGCGGGTGAAGAGGTAGTGGCTGTCCTGCGGGCCGGGCGAGGCTTCCGGATGGTGCTGGACGCTGAAGGCCGGGCGGTCGGTCAGCGCGATGCCGCTGTTCGAGCCGTCGAAGAGCGAGACATGGGTCTCGACCGCATTGGCCGGCAGGCTCGCCGGATCGACCGCGAAGCCGTGGTTCATCGAGACGATCTCGACCTTGCCGGTGGTCTTGTCCTGCACCGGATGGTTCGCGCCGTGATGGCCCTGCTTCATCTTCATGGTCTGGCCGCCGATGGCGAGCGCCATCATCTGGTGGCCCAGGCAGATGCCGAAGGTCGGGACCTTCCGGTCGAGCAGTTGCTTGATCACCGGCACGGCATATTCGCCGGTCGCGGCCGGGTCGCCCGGGCCGTTGGAGAGGAAGATGCCGTCGGGATTGAGCGCCAGGATGTCCTCGGCGCTCGCGGTCGAGGGCACGACGGTGACGTCGCAGCCGGCCTTGGCGAGCAGGCGCAGGATGTTGCGCTTCACGCCGTAATCGATGGCGACGACCTTGAACTGGTTGCTCTCGCGCTTGCCGTAGCCGGCCGGCCAGACCCAGGGGGTCTCGTTCCAATCATAGCGCTGCGAGGCGGTGACGAGCGGGACGAGGTCGAGACCGGCCATCGAGGGCAGTGCGGCGGCCTGCTTCTTGAGCCGTTCGATGTCGAAGACACCGTCCGGGCTATGGGCGAGGATCGCGTTCGGCATGCCGTTGTCACGGATCAGGGCGGTGAGCGCGCGGGTATCGACACCGCAGATGCCGACGATATTGCGGGCCTTGAGCCAGGCGTCGAAATGGCGGTTCGCGCGCCAGTTCGAGGGCTCAGTGATCGCGGCATGGAGCACGCAGCCGCGCACGCCGGAAGAGGCGGCGGCGTTCACCGTCTCGGTATCTTCCTCGTTCACGCCGACATTGCCGACATGCGGGAAGGTGAAGGTGATGATCTGCCCGGCATAGGACGGGTCGGTCAGGATTTCCTGATAGCCGGTCATCGCCGTGTTGAAGCAGACCTCGCCCGGCGCTTCGCCGACGGCGCCGAGGCCGAAGCCTTCCAGCACAGTGCCATCAGCCAATACGAGGAGCGCGGTCGCGCGCGGTTCGGTCCAGCCGTCTGCGGCGGGGTTTCCTTCGGGAGCGGTCATGTCTATGTCTCGGTCCAGTCCGCTTGAGCGGAAAAATGCGGGGGCGGGGCTGCGGCAATCCACTCCGCCGGTCTGGAACGCGAGCCTTAAAGAGCCGGGCGCGGCCCGTCAATCAAAGCTGGCGCAGGCCGCACAAGAGAAAAAGGAACAACGAGATGACGAGCCTGCGCGAGCGCTTCACGGCCGACATGAAGGAAGCGATGAAGGCCGGCGAGAAGGCGAAGGTCGCGGCGATCCGCCTGATCAGCGCCGCGCTGAAGGAAAAGGACATCGAGGCGCGCGGCGCCGGCAAGGGCGAGGCGACCGCCGACGAGATCCTCGGCGTGCTCCAGAAGATGATCAAGCAGCGCCAGGAATCGATCGCGATCTACGATGCCAACAACCGCCGGGAGCTTGCCGATGGCGAGCGCGTCGAGGTCGCGGTGATCTCGTCCTATCTGCCCAAGCAGATGTCGGACGATGAGGTGAAGGCGGCGATCGACAAGGCCGTGACTGAGACCGGCGCGACCGCCGTCAAGGACATGGGCAAGGTCATCGGCGTCCTGCGCGCGGCCTATGCCGGCCAGATGGATTTCGGCAAGGTCAGCCCGATGGTGAAGGCCGCGCTCGGCGGCTGAGCCGGCAACGGGCGGGCCTCAGGCCCGCTCGATATCCGTCTCGGAGAAATCGTCGCCTTTGTAGAGCAGCGGCCAGCCGCGCGCTTTCGCCAGCGCGTAGGCGGCGCAATCGCCCATGTTGAGACGAGCGGCGTGACGGCCCTTGCCGAAACGGCCATAGGCTTCGAAGGCGAGATCGGAGAGCGGTTCGTCGAAGGGGATGACCTCTATGCGTTCATTCGTCAGGAAGTCATCGACGATTTCTACGGGAATTCCCTTCGAGAAGACTAGAACGAGGCGCGCTTCCAACAGGTTGAAGCTCGATATGATGCGACGCTCGGCCAGCGCGATTCTCTTTGTGAACTCGGCAGCTTCGGCCTCCTCGGCCAGGCAGGCGACGACTGCGGATGTGTCGATGACGATCACGACCACAGGCCGTTTTCATCATAGCCCAGGAAATCGTCGATCTCGTCGCGGGTCATCGAGCGCTCTGTCGGTTTGATGTCGTACTTCTTGTAAAGCGCTTCCATCCGCGCCATGGCCGCCGCCACGCGCCGGGCCTTCTCCTCCTCGGACAATTCGTCCTTGCCGAGCTCGCTCCTGACGGCCTGGCGCACGGCTTCGGTCAAACTCAGGCCGCGGCGGCGGGCGAGCAGGCGCACGGCCTCCTCGGTTTCGCGGTCCTTGATGTTGAGCGCCATGGCTTTCTTCCTTTTCTCCGATTTTCTTTACCAGATGGGGGGCGCTGTGGATATGGTCCATAAGCTCGGCCCGGGGCGTCTTGGCGGTTGGCATCGGGCTCCGAAGGGTCCAGACAGGGCGCCATGAAATTCCCGCCCTCCGTCCTTGAGGAGATCAAGGCGCGGCTGCCTGTCTCGGCGGTCGTGGGCAAGCGCGTGCGCCTGCAGAAGGCCGGGCGCGAGTGGAAGGGGCTCTCGCCCTTCAATGCCGAGAAGACGGCCTCCTTCTTCGTCAATGACCAGAAGGCGTCGTTCTTCGATTTCTCGTCGGGCAAGAACGGCGACATCTTCAAGTTCGTGATGGAGACCGAGGGGCTCTCCTTCCCCGAAGCCGTCGAGAAGCTCGCGGCCGAGGCCGGCGTCATCCTGCCGAAGATCACGGCCGAGGCGCAGGTCCAGGAGGAGAAGCGCAAGGGCCTGCACGAGGTCGTGGAGCTGGCGGCGCAGTTCTTCGAGGCCGAACTGATGGGCGATCGCGGCGGCGGAGCCCGGCGCTATCTCGCGACGCGCGGGCTCGACGGCGAGGCGCGCACGCGCTTTCGCCTTGGCTATGGTCCGGCCGACCGTTTCGCGCTGCGCGATCATCTCGCGGGGAAGGGAGTCCCGGCCGAGTTGATGATGGAGGCGGGATTGCTGGTGCATGGCGAGGAGATCGCCGTGCCCTATGACCGTTTCCGCGACCGGGTGATATTCCCGATCCATGATTCGCGCGGGCGGGTCATCGCCTTCGGCGGGCGGGCGATGAGCTCGGAGGTTGCGGCGAAATACCTGAACTCGCCGGAGACGCCGCTCTTCCACAAGGGCCATCTGCTGTTCAACCACCACAATGCCCGCAAGGCCGCGCATGACACGAGCCAGGTCGTGGTGGTCGAGGGCTATGTCGATGTGATCGCCATGTCGCTGTCTGGCTTCCCGCAGACGGTGGCGCCGCTGGGCACGGCCCTGACCGAGGACCAGCTCGGCCTACTCTGGCGCATGGCCGACGAGCCGGTGATCTGCCTCGACGGCGACAAGGCCGGCCGCAAGGCCGCGAGCCGGGCGATCGATATCGCGCTGCCGCTGCTGGAGCCGGGCAAGTCGCTCTCCTTCGCCCTGCTGCCGGACGGGCAGGACCCGGACGATCTCGCCCGCTCGGGCGGGCGGCAGGCGATCGCCGAGGTGGTCGCGGCGGCGCGCCCGCTGGTCGACATGCTCTGGCAGCGCGAGGTCGAGGCCGGCCCGCTCGATACGCCGGAGCGCCGCGCCGCCTTCGAGCGACGCCTGAAGGAGCCGCTCGGGCAGATCCGCGACGAGACCACGCGCAAGCATTATCGCCGCGAGATGGACGAGCGGCTGGCGCAGCTCTTCGCCAGCGCAGCTCCTGCGCGTCAGGAGCGTGGCGGCGGGGGCGGGAACTTCCAGCGCGGCCGGGGCGGAGCGCCCCAGCGCGGCGGGTTCGGCCGGCAGGTGCCGCCATGGCTCGCCGGGCCGCTCAAAGCTTCGAGCGCGCTGACGCAGTCACGCCTCGTAGCGAAGCTGCGCGGCGAGGACCAGCGCGAGGCCTTCATCCTGCTGGCGCTGGCGAGCCATCCTGACCTCCTCATGCGCTGCGCCGACGAGATCGCGGAGCTGTCGCTCGATGGGCCGGCGGCCGAGCGCTTCCGGCAGGCGCTGCTCGATGCCGTCGAGGACACGCTCGACCGGGAGACGCTGGCGAATCGGCTGGCGCAGCCGCGAGTCAGGGAAGCGCAGGGGCATCTCATGGCCGTGACGGGGCCGGCCGAGCGGCTGAAACTCGCGCAAGATGCTGATCCTGAATCGGTTTTTGACTCGATTCATCAGGCCATCGTCTTGCATCATCGCGCGCGGACGCTAAATAGCGAGTTGAGAGCAGCCGAGCGCGCCTTGGCTGATGACGCGACCGAAGCCAATTTCGCCTGGATCAAGGACGTGAAGGCCCGCCTCGAGACAATCGAAGGCACCGAGGCCATGTCCGAGGATTGATTACCCAGCGAGTGGTGGACGCGTGTCCAAGTGCGCGCAAGCTGTGGGGTGGTTCACGATTCGTCAACGACGTCTGGTGCCATCTGCAACTGGATTTGGGTGGGTGAGCGCGCCGGGCCTGCGGTCGCGCCGCCCTTTTATGCGTCGGTATATGGCTGTCTCGGCCATGGCCGGCGCGAGTGCGGAGCGCTGATTGATGGCGACTAAAGCGAGCGAACGGGAAAAGACCGATCAGGTCGCGCCGGATGCCCCCCCGACTACCGACGGCCCGTTGCTCGACCTGACCGATCAGGCCGTAAGGCGGATGATCAAGCTCGCGAAGAAGCGCGGCTATGTCACCTATGACGAACTGAACGAAGTTCTGCCTTCCGAGGAGTTTTCCTCGGAGCAGATCGAGGACGTGCTCGGCCAGCTCAGCGAGCAGGGCATCAACGTTGTCGACAACGAGGACCCGGAAGCGGCCGGCGAGGAGCGCGCGGCCCGCAAGGACGGCGGCGGCGACGAGGAGGAGCCCGAGGGCGGCGACATGGTCGACGCCTCGCGCCAGACCCTGCCGGTCGAGACCAAGCGCAACCTGGAGCCGACCGAGCGCACCGACGATCCCGTCCGCATGTATCTGCGCGAGATGGGCTCGGTCGAATTGCTCTCGCGCGAGGGCGAAATCGCGATCGCCAAGCGCATCGAGGCCGGCCGCGAGGCGATGATCGCGGGACTTTGCGAAAGCCCGCTGACCTTCCAGGCCATCATCATCTGGCGCGACGAGCTCGTCGACGGCAAGGTGCTGCTGCGCGACATCATCGATCTCGAAGCCACCTATGCCGGCCCCGATGGCAAGAACCCCGCCGCGGCAGGCGAGGAGGAGGCCGAGGAAGCCGAACAGGCCGAGACTCCGGAGGGCGAGACCCCGCCGGACATGGACGATGACGACATGGAGAACAACGTGTCGCTCTCGGCCATGGAGGCCGAGCTCAAGCCGCGCGTGCTCGAGACCTTCAACGCCATCGCCGACGACTACAAGAAGCTGCGTCGCCTGCAGGACCAGGACATTGCCAACCGGCTGGAGAACACCAAGCTCTCGCCGTCGCAGGACCGCAAGTACAAGAAGCTCAAGGACGACATCATCACCGCGGTGAAGTCGCTCTCGCTCAACAACAACCGCATCGAGGCGCTGGTCGAGCAGCTCTACGACATCAACAAGCGCCTGATCGGCCATGAGACGCGCCTGCTGCGCCTCGCGGAGAGCTATGGCGTGGCGCGCGACGACTTCCTCAAACAGCATGTCGGCGGCGAGCTCGACCCGAAATGGGTCCTGCGCGTCTCGAAGCTCGGCTCGCGCGGCTGGAAGGAGTTCGTCGCGGCCGAGCTGGAGCGGATCAAGCAATTGCGCGAGGAGGTGCATACGCTCGCCTCCGAGACCGGCCTGGAGATCCAGGAATTCCGCAAGATCGTGCTGATGGTCCAGAAGGGCGAGCGCGAGGCCCGTCAGGCCAAGAAGGAGATGATCGAGGCCAACCTGCGTCTCGTGATCTCGATCGCCAAGAAGTACACGAACCGCGGCCTGCAGTTCCTCGACCTGATCCAGGAAGGCAATATCGGCCTGATGAAGGCGGTCGACAAGTTCGAGTACCGCCGGGGCTACAAGTTCTCGACCTACGCGACTTGGTGGATCCGGCAGGCGATCACCCGCTCGATCGCCGACCAGGCGCGCACGATCCGCATCCCCGTGCACATGATCGAGACGATCAACAAGATCGTGCGGACCTCGCGCCAGATGCTGCACGAGATCGGCCGCGAGCCGACCCCGGAGGAGCTGGCCGAGAAGCTGGCCATGCCGCTGGAGAAGGTGCGCAAGGTCCTGAAGATCGCCAAGGAGCCGATCTCGCTGGAAACGCCGATCGGCGACGAGGAAGATTCGCATCTCGGCGACTTCATCGAGGACAAGAACGCGATCCTGCCGATCGACGCCGCGATCCAGAGCAACCTTCGTGAAACAACGACGCGAGTTCTCGCGTCGTTGACCCCGCGCGAAGAAAGAGTGCTGCGCATGCGCTTCGGCATCGGCATGAACACCGACCACACCCTTGAAGAGGTCGGCCAGCAGTTCAGCGTCACCCGCGAGCGCATCCGCCAGATCGAGGCAAAGGCGCTGCGCAAGCTGAAGCACCCGAGCCGCTCGCGGAAGCTCAGGAGCTTTCTCGACAACTGACGGTCGGGCGGCTTCCTGCAGATCACGAACGAGACCCGCTTCCGCGCTGCGGAGGCGGGTTTTTCTTTTCTGGCGGGTCTTGCCGTGGCTTGCCGGATAAGCCCTCCTGCGAACGGAGGATGCTCGCGCAGCGGCGGCTGGCCAGTCTGCCGCCGCTCGATCATTGCGGACAGGTGGTCGATCTTCGGGATCACCGCCTTCCGCTCCAGGAGATCGCCCATGCTCCCCTTCACCTATGACTCCCTTGCCGACCGCTACGCCACGGTTCGCCCGTGGGCGAAGAGCGCGGTCGGCGATACCTTCAATCGCTGCGCCATCTGCATGGGCTATACGATGCGCATCACGCCCTCCGGGGACGATGCGACGATCGAAGCCATCATGAACGACGAGCTCGGAACATCCTTCCGGGGCGCGCGGGCGCTGCCGGGCGGGCCGCAATCCGGGGTTCCGCGCGGTTCGCGGGAGCCGCTGCGGGGGCTCAGCCAGATGCTCTTCATCCGGGCCGCGGAGCTGCTGCCGCGCATCCGGCGCGCCTATGGCAAGCCCGATATCGAGGGCGTCTGTCGGGAGGTCACGCCCAAGGTGCTCGGTCGCAAGGGCGTGCTCTACCTGGAAAACTGCTACCAGACGGCGGGAGACAAGAAATGGTCCTTCCTGTTCATGGAGCGGACCACCGGTGACCACTGGGACCTGTTCGACGGCACCAAGATCGTGGCGCAGGACGACAGGTTGTCCGGCAACAACCATGTCGGGCAGCTCCATTTCTGGCAGGCGCGATAGCCATCTCTGCCAACTGCCCGATCCTGCCACAGTTCTGCTAAGGTCGCCGCGAAGATCGGCGCTTCCGTCGGAGGAGAGCAGATGACCGGTATCCCAACGCCCGAAGAGATCGAGGCCGCTCAGGCCGCGCTCCAGGCGCAAGCCCAGAACGAACCGAAGCAGGAAACCGGGTCCGCCACCGCCGACATCATCGGCGGCGCGCTCGATATCGCGGGAACCGTCACGATCGATGTGGCCGGGGCCGTGGTCCAAGGCGTGGGAACCGTCGCGGTGGCGACCGGCGAGGCGGTCGTCACCGTCATCGGCGGCATCTTCGAAGGGTTGAGCTCCTGATGTCCCCGGAATTCCTGCTGACCTCGCTGATCATCGTCGCCTCGCCGGGAACGGGCGCGATCTACACCATCGCCGCCGGCCTGACGCGCGGCTCGCGGGCGAGCGTGCTCGCCGCTTTCGCCTGCACGATCGGCATCGTGCCGCATCTGATCGCGGCGATGATGGGGATCGCGGCGCTGTTGCATGCCAGCGCGCTCGCCTTCGCCATCGTGAAATATGCCGGCGTCGCCTATCTGCTTTACATGGCCTGGCAGACGCTCAAGGAACATGGCGCGCTCAAGGTCGAGACCAAGTCCGATGCGCGCTCGGCCTGGCTGGTGCTGCGCGACGGGCTGGCGCTCAACCTGCTCAACCCCAAGCTCTCGATCTTCTTCGTCGCCTTCCTGCCGCAGTTCATCGCCGCCGACGAGGTAAGCCCGGGCGCGCGCATGCTGGAGCTCTCCGGCGTGTTCATGGCGATGACCTTCATCGTCTTCGCGCTCTACGGGCTCTTCGCCGCGGCGATGCGCGACAAGGTCATCAGCCGCCCGGCGGTGATGGCCTGGCTGCGCCGGAGCTTCGCCGCAGCCTTCGTCGCGCTCGGCGCCAAGCTCGCGCTCACCGAGCGCTGATGGCGCGGCAGGCGATCCTGAGCGTCGAGACGCGCGGGCCGGGACTCTACGAGTTCACCGACCGTGCCGTTTCTTTCGTCAAGGAGAGCGGCGAGACCAGCGGCTTGCTGACGCTGTTCGTGCGGCACACCTCCTGCTCGCTATTGATCCAGGAGAACGCCGACCCGGACGTGCGCCGCGATCTCGACGCGTTCTTCCGCAGGCTGGTGCCGCCGGCGGATGATCCGGCGATGGCCTATCTCGCCCATCGCGACGAGGGGCCGGACGACATGCCGGCCCATATCAAGGCGGCGCTGACGCCGGTCTCGCTCTCGATTCCGGTGATGGGCGGACGCCTCGCGCTCGGCACCTGGCAGGGCATCTATCTGTTCGAGCACCGCCAGCGGCCACATCGGCGCGAGGTCGCCCTCCACCTATCGGCGTGACGGATCAGGCCGGCGGCGCGACCACGAGTGCAACGAGGCGCCGGACGATGGGAAGCACGAGGAGCAGCGTCGGGAAGGCGACAAGCCAGGACAGGGCCCAGGAGGCCGGCCAGGTCTGAAGGAACTCGGCTGTCGGGCCGAGAGCCTTCAGGGTCGAGATGCCGGAAACGACGAAGGTCATCAGGATGGACAGGAAGAAGGGCATCACCACGCCGGCATAGCGGGCGGGAAGGCGAGGGAAGGCAGGGCTGGACATCAGTCAGGCTTTCGCAAGGTGCAGGCCGCATCGGATGCATCTGATACGGCGCATGCCGGACGGATGCGTTGCCTGACGTGAGACGCTTACGAACGGGTCGGAAAGCCCGATGGCGGCTGCATAGCCAATCGGCGTGGGCTTGCCAACCCGCCTAGCGCACCGCGAACAGGTCCGGTTCCGGCATGGGCTCCCAGGCCTCGCCCGCGCCGACGAAGCAACTCCTGCCGGCCGGAGTGGTGGCCAGCAAGGTCCAGCTTCCGGTCGGCCCGACATAGAGCTCGAACAGGACGCCACTCTCCGCCAGCCCGCTGCCGATCCTGCGCTCGCCGAAGGTCTCGCGCAGCTGGCCGACGACATGGTTGCGGTCGGCGCAGGGCGGTCCGCGCGGCGACGGCAGCTGGGCGAATGCAGGTGCTGCGAGCGTCGCGCCGGCCAGCCCCGCGATCATCAGAAATTTGCCGAGTGTCATGACCACCTCCCTGTCCGGAGGCAGCCGCTTGGGCGGCGGGATATCGGGAAGCCTTGCGGCTGCCCTGAACACCTTGAATGTGGGAAGCGGCGCAGCGCCGTTCAAGCGGCAGGGCCGGCGATGGGCTCTCCCCGATTCAAGCGAAACAGCGCTCCCCTTGAAGCCGCTCCTGTCCTATATCAGGCCGCGAGCAATGCGGAGGCACCATGTCTTTCTTCAAATCACTGTTCGGTGGCCGCAAGCCAGCCGAGGACAAGCCCGCCGGCCCGGTCAAGAGCATCGAGCATAACGGCTTCACCATCCATGCCACGCCCTATCAGGAGGGCGGGCAGTACCAGCTCTGCGGCGTGATCGAGAAGGTCGTCGACGGCGAGACCAAGAGCCATCGCTTCATCCGGGCCGACCGTTTCCCGGGGCAGGCCGAGGCCGCCGACTTCACCCTGGTGAAGGGCCAGCAGATCGTCGACATGGAAGGCGATCGCGTCTTCCGCTGAGGTTGCGGCGCGGGAATTCGGAATGCTTCCTGCCGCTGGCGCGCGGCAGGGCTGTCCCGCAGGTGCTTGCCCGGCGGATTCCAGCCGCTAAAGCTGCCCGGAGAAGAGCCACCTACAAATGCGTGGCCGCCGAGGAAGCATGTCCCAGGACGCCGACCGTTACCAACCTGATTCGTCCTATGCCTGGCTCCGGCTCGCCGTCGCGCTGGTGATCGGCACGGTCGCCTGCGTCGGCTCCTGGTCGGTCGTCGTCGTGCTGCCGGCAATGCAGGGCGAGTTCGGCACGCTGCGGGCCGGCGCCTCGCTGCCCTACACCTTCGCTATGCTCGGCTTCGGCGCCGGCAACATCATCATGGGCCGGGTCGCGGATCGCTACGGCATCATGGTCCCGATCGTGATCGGCGCTTTCCTGCTCGCGGCCGGCTATTCCGCTGCGGCGATGTCGCATTCGCTCTGGCAGTTCGCGTTGGCGCATGGGCTCTTGATCGGCATGGGCAGCGCCGCCGGCTTCTCGCCGCTGATCTCGGACCTGTCGCACTGGTTCCGCAAGCATCGTGGCCTCGCCGTGGTCTGCGGCGCCTCGGGCAGCTATCTCGCAGGCGTGTTCTGGCCGCAGGTCATCACCTGGGGCATGGCCAACCATGGCTGGCGCGCCACGCATTTCGGCATCGCCATCGTCACGCTGGTGGTGCTGCTGCCGCTCGCACCGTTCTTCCGGCGCCAGCCGACGGCGGCGACGATGGCGGCCGCCGAGGCCAGCAGCGCGGGAGCGCGCGGCGATCTCGGCCTCAGCGCCGGCCAGCTCCAGCTCCTGCTCTGCGTCGCGGGCTTTGCCTGCTGCGTCGCCATGGCGATGCCGCAGGTCCATATCGTCGCCTATTGCGGCGATCTCGGCTACGGCGTGGCGCGTGGCGCCGAGATGCTCTCGCTGATGATGCTGCTCGGCATCGTCAGCCGCATCGGCTCGGGCTTCGTCGCCGACCGGATCGGCGGCGTGGCGACGCTGGCGCTGGGTTCGCTGATGCAGGGCGTGGCGCTCTTCCTCTATCTCTGGTTCGACGGTTTGCAGTCGCTCTATGTCGTCAGCGGCATCTTCGGCCTGTTCCAGGGCGGCATCGTGCCGATGTACGCCGTCGTCATCCGCGAATATCTCCCGGCCAAGCAGGCGGGCGTGCGCATCGGCCTGGTGATGTCGGTGACCGTGCTCGGCATGGCCTTCGGCGGTTACCTCTCGGGCATGATCTTCGACTATTTCAGCTCGTACCGGATGGCCTTCCTCAACGGGCTCGCCTGGAACCTCGTCAATCTCGGCGTGGTCTGCTGGCTGATGCTGCGGGCAAGGCGGTCGATACCGCCGCTTCAGGTCGCTGGCTGAGCCGGCCTGTAGGTGCCGAAGCACCAGACATGGCCCTCGGGGTCCATGCAGATGAAGTCGCGGCTGCCATAGGGCTGGTCGGTCGGCTCCATGCAGATCTCGGCGCCGGCCTTGCGGGCGCGCTCGCAGCGGGCGTCGATATCGTCGGTGGCGATATAGGGCGAGGCGGTGGTGCCGCCGAGTTCGGCCGGGCGCGAGACCAGCTTGCCGAATTCGTTGCCCTCGGAGGAGCCGAGCATCACGAAGCTCGATCCCATCCTGAGTTCGCCGTGGAGGAGCGTCTTGCCGTCCTCGGAATAATAGGCGGCATGTTTCTCGAAGCCGAAGGCCTCGATCAGCCAGTCATACATCCGCGGCGCATCGGCATAGCGCAGCGAAATGATGATCATGGGTTCGGGCTTGGAGCTGCTGGCGCTGGACATGGCATCGATCCCTGTTCGCGTGGCCTGTCGAGAGTGTCGGCGACATCGCTGGGCAATGCAAAGCGCCGGCTTGCGCGCGCGCCGTAGCGTCAGCATCATCGGCCGGGCGGATTCTCCCGCTTGCCTGAAGGATGCCCATGAGCCCTGCTGCTGACGGCCCCGATGAAGCTCCGCGCGGGACGCTGACCGTGCGCACGATCGCCATGCCTGGCGATACCAACGCCAATGGCGACATCTTCGGCGGCTGGGTGATGTCGCGGATGGACCAGGCCGGCGGCATCGCCGGCGTCGACCAGGCGCAGGGCCGCGTGGTCACGATCGCGGTCGATGCGATGACCTTCTTCCGGCCGGTCAAAGTCGGTGACGTGCTCAGCGTCTATACCGAGATCGAATCCGTCGGGCGCACCTCGATGAAGATCCATGTCGAAGCCTGGGCCAAGCGCTTCCGCACCACGCTGCACGAGAAGGTCACCGACGCCACTTTCACCTTCGTCGCGATCGATGAGGAAGGCCGCCCCCGCCCTGTGCCGAAAGCAGCGGACTGAATAGGATATTCAGTCCGCTGCTTTCGGTTTTCGAGCTTGCATCGGCTCGATCCGAAAACCGCGGGCCACTTTTCGGGCCGATGCCGAAGCTTGAAGGTTAAAGCGATTTAACCTCCTCTAACGTCAGGTGAATCTCTCTGCTGCGCGAGTGATTCAAAAGAATCCACTTTAAGCGTTCTTTAAGCGCACTTGGACGATGCTGCGCTCCAGACCGGGGAATGCCCCGGCCAGGGGACTTCCATGGACTTTCGATGCCGCATGCGGATCCTGCCGCCTGGCCTGCAAGCCGGGGGAGGGAGGGGATTCCCATGTCCGCCGCACGATCGCACCAGCACGGGCTAAGCCCCGGGCAGGTGGTTCCTCCTGTTCTGAACTCCTTTCTCCAGCGTTGCGTGAATCCGGAGTACGACTTCATGACGAAAGCCAAGCCCGTGCGTGAGGGCAAGCCGTTGCGGATCGGTATCGCGCCCCGGATCTATGCCGCCCTCGGCGTGATGACGGCCCTGACCATCGTCTCGTCCTCGGTGGCGTGGTTCTCCTATAACAGCGTCGATCAGACGGTGGACGACCTCGTTGGCCAGAAGATGCCCGTGGTCGAGCTCGCGCTCGAACTGTCGCAGGCGGCGACGCAGTCGACCGCGCTCGCGGCGCGCTTCAGCGAGGTCTCGACCCTGCAGCAGCGCGCGACCCTGACCGGCGAGCTCGATACCGTCGAGGCGCGCCAGCTGGAGCTGCTCCGGCGCATCGCCGAGCAGGGCAAGGTCGACAAGTCCAAGCCGCAATCGGCGATCGACGACCTGGCCCGCCAGATCAACGACATCAACGACCTGACCGGAGAGCGGCTGCGCAACGCCGCCGATACCGCGACCGCGCTCACCGCTCTGTCGAAGGCCCGCGACGGCTTCAGCGCCATGGCGGATTTCGAGACGTCGGACGCGCAGTTCAACGTCAAGATGAACATCACCAGCGCAGCCCAGCTCACTGGTACCGAATTCGACGCCGCCTTGTCCAAGGTGCTGGACAAGGACCTGTCCTCGCTCCAGACCGCCCAGGCGCTCCAACTTCAAATCAGTGAGACCGTCGGCCTGCTGCGCGAGATCTCCCAGGTCGACAGCACCGAGAAGCTGGAACATGCCAAGGCGCGCCTCAAGGCGCAGCTCGGCCAGGTTCGCGGCCTCCTGACGGCGGCCGACATGCTCCAGGCCAATCCGGCGCGCGGCCAGGCCGTCAACGCCGTGACCGATCTCGGCGAGGGCGCAGGCGGGCTTGTCGCCATCCGCGAACGTGATCTGGGGACGCAAGCCGCGATCGCCGCGGGTCTCAAGAATCTCGATCAGGCGGCGGAGAAGGTCCGCCGCGAGGTCGGCGAGCTCGTGGCCTCGGCACGCGGCGGCGCGATTGCCGGCCGCGACTCGACCAAGGCGGTGATCGAGCGCAGCGAAATGACGCTGGCGGCGATCGGTATCGCCTCGCTGCTGGTTGCGCTGGCCCTGTCCTTCCTCTTCGTTCGTCCGATGATCGTCGGCCGCCTCAACCGCCTCTGGGCTGCGACCAAGGCGATTGCCGATGGCGCGCTGGAGACGGTGGTCGACACCAAGGGCAATGACGAGATTTCGGATATCTCGAAGAGCGTCCTGCTGTTCCGCGACAACGCGGTGGCGCTGCGCGCCGCCGAGCTTGCCAAGGTCGAGGACGAGGCGCGGGCGCAGGAGCAGCGCCGCGAGATGATGCGCGAGCTGGGCGAGGCCTTCGGCGTCGTCGTCGCCGCCGCCGCGGCCGGCGATTTCACCCAGCGCGTCGCGGCGCAGTTCGCCGATCCCGAGCTCAATGCGCTCGCCGGTTCGGTCAACTCGCTGCTGGAAACGGTCCAGACCGGTCTGCTGGAAACCTGCGACGTGCTGGCGGAGCTGTCGGCCGGCCATCTCTCGACCCGGATCGAGGGGATGTATCAGGGGGCCTTCGCCGAGCTCAAGGACGGCACCAATGCGCTCGCCAACGAGTTCGAGAGCACGCTTGCCCGCCTTGCCGAGACGGTTTCGGCCGTCCGTAGCGCGACCAGCGAGATCCTCGACGGCGTCACCGATCTGGCCGAGCGTACCAGCGAGGAGAGCAACGCCGTCTCGATGGCGACCAACCAGCTCGGCGCCTTCGCCGGCACGGTAAAGAAGACCGCGAGCGAGGCCGCCCAGGCGACCGGCATGGCGCAGGGCGCGGAAGAGCGCGCGCAACAGGGCGAGAAGGTCGTGGCGTCGGCGCTGGAAGCGATGCAGCGCATCCGCCAGTCGTCGAGCAAGATCTCCGAGGTCATCGCGATGATCGACGAGATCGCCTTCCAGACCAACCTGCTGGCGCTGAACGCAGCGGTCGAGGCGGCGCGTGCCGGCGATGCCGGCAAGGGCTTCGCGGTGGTCGCGACCGAGGTGCGTAGCCTCGCCAAGCGCTCGGCCGATGCCTCGAACGACGTCAAGAAGCTGGTCGAGGCGGCGCATGGCGACGTCAAGGTCGGCGTCGGGCTGGTCGAGGAGACCTCGGCGATGTTCGGCGCGATCGTCTCCTCGGTGAACGAATTGACCGGCCTGATGAACGGCATCTCCCAGACCGCCCGCAACCAGGCGAGCGACGTCTCGGCGATCAATACCGAGATCGACGGCATCGGCACGATGGCGCATCAGAACGCCGCGCTGGTCGAGGAGACCAATGCCGCGCTCGCGCTGACCGACGAGCAGACGCGGGCGCTGACCGAGCATATCGGCCGCTTCACCTTCCGGCAGGGCCATGCGGCCGAGGAGCATGGCGAGCACAGGCAGGCCGCCGCAGCCTGATACGGAAGACCGGAGCTACCCGGCTTCCGTGAGTGGAACAGGGCCTCCCGGCATTGTCGGGAGGCCCTTTCGATTCCGGCCGCATGCGCCTTGCTTGCCGGGTAGCGGCGATGCTAGGCGAGGAGCGGGCCGGTAGCTCAATGGTTAGAGCTCGCTGCTCATAACAGCGCCGGTGCCGGTTCGAGTCCGGCCCGGCCCACCACCTCCTTATTTCGGCTTTGATTTTCCAAGGCTTTTTCCTCGCTTTGTCTCAGAGGGCTTAGAACGGCCCGAAAGTGAGACACTTTCCTTCGCGCGGTAATCGTCCAGGCGGGCAAATGCATTGCCCGCCATGCGCTTCTTTTGAGCCTTCCGGACGTAGATCTCGGCTGTCTCCAGCTTCGTCCATCCGAAGATTGCGCACAGCTCGGATGCCGTGGCGCCATTCTCGGCAAGATCGACGGCAGCGGCCTTGCGGAGCCCGTGCGCAGAGCAATGGGGCAGGCCAGCTTCATTGCACCAGTCTCGGAACTTGTTGCCGAAGCTCTCGACTGTGTAGGGCTTGCCCTGATCGCTGACGATGTAGGTGAGATCGCCCGTCTGCGTCTGGTCGATCGCTGCGCGCAGCTCGGGCCGGATCGGGACTTCGATCACGGTAGGTGATCGCTTGCGGTTCTTCGCCGCCGTGAATTTGAGCCAACCACCGCTTTCGTGCTGACGACCGACCGCAGCCGCATCCGAACGTCTAGCGCCGATGCTGAGAAGCACTTCTAAGGCAAGGCGAGGGCGGGTGCCGAGCTTAAAATGCTCGCGGAACTTCGAGATTTCTCCCGTCGTCCAGGTGTGCCATCCCTCACCCTTCCGCATCGACTTCACGCCGGCAGCAGGATTCGAGGTCATAAGCTCCTGCTCGATCGCCCAGTTGAACAGACGACGAAGCGCCTTCACTAGGTTGTCGGCCGCGCCCGGCGTTGAGCGCCGCTTCTCGCGGCTCTTCATCAGGTCGGAGCGTCGGTACCTGCGAAACGGCAGATCGCCGGCGGTTTCGCAGAAGCGGTTGAGGATCTGCCGGCGAACACGCTGCGTGTCGGGATCGAGATCCTTGAAGGCTGCGGATCGATAGAACTGATCCACCAGCCAATTGAACGTCTCGGCCCGTAACACCTTTGGCGTTGCGGGTTGGATTTGCTCCAGCGCCTTGAAATACGCGGCCATGAATTTTTCGGTGACACCATGGGCATCCTCGAAGGGCTCGCGGATGCGAACCTTCTTTTGGCCAGGCATGCGCACGTAGTAGCGCGGATTACCGCGAGGATCGGGATCGTAGACGAGGAATTTCAGGCGGGTCTTGATCATGCGACCACCTCATCGAAGGGGTTCGATCCGTCGTCGATCTCCCCATCAATAAGGCTGCGCCAGGCTTCGCGCACAGCCTCCGCATCCCATAGCGTGTTGCCCCTGATTTTCCGGCCTTTCGGCATAAGGCCGTCACGGACCCAGGCATCAAAGGTGCCGACCGAGATCGCAAGCGAAGCCGCCGCCTCATCGCGCTTGAGCGCAAAGCGTGGGAGACTGAGCTCGCGAAGGGTCGATCGCGCCATAGCCTATTCGCCCTCCGGCTCGGCCGAGGGGTCCACACGGCCCCGCTCATTGAGCGGCGTCATGTTGAGCGGCGACAGGTATTCCTCGCCACCGTCGATCTCCGGTAGGTTCTCCCAGCCCCGAATCTCATTCGGGCTGAGCCAGCCCCATTCGCGGCCGATACGATAGCTTTCGTAACGCGCCTTCATGTCGCCGCGCAGCAGGCCGGCGAGATCGTGCTCGACGAATAGCGTCTTCCGGCTCCCGGCCGGCAGCAGCGCGACATTCATCGCCTGCTCGACGCGCCGCGCCATCGGCGCCAGGCAGCGCACGACGAGCGCCCGGCTCTCCATCTCGACGTTGGAATAGGTGCCGTGATCGAGGATGCCGACAGCGGTCGGAGGCACGCCCCAGATCTTGCAGATATCGAGATTTGTCAGCTTCCGGCTTTCGAGGAATTCCGCGTCCTTCGCCGTCATGGAGAACGACTTCCACTCCGCGCCGCCGTCGAGCACCAGAACATTCGAGGTGACGCTGTTCGCGCTGATCTTGGCGCCGAGCGCGGCAAGCGCATCGTTCTTTCCCGACGCTCCCATGGCGTTCGGGAACACGAGCGCGCCCGAGGGCCGGTTTCCCTTGGCCGCAAGGCCGGCAGCCGTGTCCTGCTGCGTCAGGGCGAGGTTGAACGTCTCGCGTGCGAGCTGGATCGGCGAAAGCCCCATCACCCCGTCGCGCGCGAGGCGATAGCGGAGGTGCAGGATCTCGTCCTGAAGATAGACACGCACGCCAGCACGCTCCGTCACGCGGTAACGCAACCGGCCGCTCTCCAGCCGCTCGACGGCAACACGGCCCGGATCGAGCGGATGTAGACCCGTCACCTGCCCGCGCGCGTTCCATTCAAGCACGGCATACGCGTTGCCGGTCATGAGGAGGCTGGCGAGTAGCGTCTCGCGGGCCTCGAAAGCCGTCATGACGCCGTTGGGGGCATCGTGCAGCACGCCATAGAGCGGATGATCGGTCGCGCGCTCCCGGCCGCCATTCGCGGTGCGGCGATAGACGTTGAGCGGCACCGCGGCGAGCGATTGGCTGATGATCGAAATGCAGGCGCCCGCCGTGGCGATGCCGCCGGCGCGCTGCGGATCGACATGGGCACCGGCGCCACCCTGCAAGCCGAACCATTCAGCGATGTAGGGATCATCGGAGCGGACGCGGGTTTCGGAGCGCGCCTCGCGCCCCAGCAGCCGAGAGAGCCAGCTCATCGGGACAGCTCCAGAAGCATGAGGGTGCGCTCCGCGCAGGCTCGGAGCGGCGCAGGGTGGGCCAGCGAGCGGGCTTGAACGATCGTGCCGTCATAGGCTGGCCAGGCGAGCACGATCGATATCTCGTGCAGCTCGACGGCACGCAGCTCGCGACGATCACCGTCGCGGTGCTCGTCCACGGCAGTGAAACCGAAGGACATGCCGCCAAGGTCGCCACGTTCTGCAAGCGCCAGCACGTCCCGGCCATGCGAGGTGTCGGGCACGTCGAGGGAGAAGGCGAGCCCCTTCTCGTCCTCGGAGAGTCGCAGCGTGCCGGAGCGGGTCCGCGCCAGCACCCGGCCCGGATCATGGTCGACCAGTGCGAGGATATCACCCCGGTTGCGCAGCGTGGCGGCGAATGCCCCGCGCGCGATGGTCTCGACAAAGCGCCCGCCGATCGTGGCGGGGTTCGCGAAGGTGGCGGCATAGCCTTCCAGCTTGCGCCCCTTGGCGCGGATTTCCAGCGGGAGCGCGCGACGTTCGGTCTTCACAGCGTCACCTCTCGATAGGGATCGCAGAGGCGACGGACGAGCGTCCAATCCGCCTCATCGAGCGAGGCGGGATCGAAGGTCGAGCGGCTGCCGATTCCTTCGATCGTCTCCTGCCGCGTGCCATGGTCCTTGGCGCGCCGCAGAAGTGTTCCAGCAATGACGACGATCGCCGAGCCGACCGGCCCGCTTTCAGGATCGACTACGACGCCGATGCGCGCGAGATAAGCGCGCGCCTCCTCGAGCAACTGATCGAGGAGGACATCGTCGGCGGTGCCGATGATTCCGAGGCGGGCCTTGGCGTCGGCGACCGTCACCACGGCTCAAATCTCCGCGTAGCGGAACGCGTCGGGGTGGCGCACGGCCACGTCCGCATCGAGGAAGGCGTGCAGCAGCGCGCCGCCATTCGAAGCCACGTCCGGATGGTAGGGGTTGAGCAGGATATCGACCGCCGACCAGTAGCCGAGCACCAGCTCGCTCCAGAGGCCGTAGATCAGCGCGGACTTGTTGGTGCCGGCGCCGAGATTGGTCGGGACCTGCGTCGAGACCTCGACGCGCTGGTCGTGGAACAGCTCGGCTGCCGGGATCACATGCCCATCGGCGTCCTTCATCTTCCGCACCGCCTTCATCACGGTCGGATTGGTCAGGAAGGCCGCCGTGCCGGTGACATCGTCCAGCTCCAGAGCGGAGATCAGGTTTGCCGTGGTGTCGGCAAAGTCCGTCTCGGTCGTCTCCTTTGCCACACCGACCGTATTAAGGATGCCGCGCGGCTGGTTGCTCGCTCCGGTGCCGGCGATGGCGGCCAGGTCGAGGCCCTGCGCCAGGATGAAGCCGAGATCGCGCCGGAGCAGATCCTCGATCGAGGCGCCGGACTGGAGCATAAGGCGGCGCGAGAGGCGATATTCGCCCGTAATCGTCTTCGGCCCCATGCTGACCTTTTCGAAGGTGACGGCGCTGCGCGTGGCGTTGCCGTTCTCCGCCACCCAGCTCGCCATGCCGGACGAGGCGAGGTTCGGAAGGTCGAGGAAGCCTGTCAGGTTCGCCATGACCGTGGCGCCCATGCCCTGCACCTTCAGCGCCGGCCGGAAACGATCGGCGACGGCCGCAACCTGCGTCGCGACGGTGAAGCCGCCAGCAGAGCCGGTGCCGACCGTCTGATTGCGCGTCTCGCCGAGCAGGATCTCGGTCGGCACCGCCAAGTGGACGCCGGCGCCGGCGCGCTGCTCGCGCCCCTTCGACAGCTCCTGGTGCATCTCGGCCTCGCGGCCGGTCAGTCGGCCGGAGAGCGCGCCATTGATCGCCGAGGAAAGCGAATAGCTGCGAAGCTCCCGCTGCATCTCGGCCCCGCCGACCTGCTCCGCCGGAGCGCTGCGCTCCATTGCGTCGAGACGCTCGACGCGCCCGATCTGATCGTCTAGGGCGCGCGTCTCCTTTTCGCAGGCGTCGAAGGCGGCACGCTCGCTATCGTCGAAATCGCGATTGGCGGTGAGGGCTTTCTCGTTGATCGCGCGCATCTCGGCGATCTTGGCGGCGCGTTTCTCACGCAGGTCATGGAGTTTCATGGATAAAGATCCTTCTGAGGGACTGGACTGTCGTCACGACGTTCAATCGGTTGCGGGAATAGCCGTCCGAGGACGGGATCGGGCTCCATCGGTCCGGTGTTGCCGGCGCTGGGACATGCCGCTTCACAGCGGGGATCACGACGCGCACAGCGCGCCGCAAACTCATGAGGAGGAGAAAAGGAGAGCCTCGGGATCATCTAAGTGTCCCGGCAGCGGCTCGACGGCGCATGTCGTGAATGTCGTAAAGCGCCCGACGAATTGCCAAGCTGAAATTCACCTGCACAACGCCGATCGCGAAATCCAAGGATTCAATAAAGCTTACGTAATCCTCTTCGCCATTGACCTTCTGGATCGTAACATCCTCTCCGCGCGGGGTCGGCAGGATGTAAAATTCAGGGACAAGAGATGTCGCTTTCACCTTATACGGATGCGCAATTGCTAAGCGTTGATCCGTTGCTGAATAAGCTCTCACCTCATCGGCAATGATCAATTTATAGTCATCGCTCCATGCTTTGCCGATGTTTTTGTCGGTATCTTTGATGATCTTGCGCAACAATTGGAGCGGGATGACGCGACCCCGCTCATTGATCACTTCATCAATCGATTCGCGCTTGAGGCCGCGCCAATGGCCTGCGCCCCAAGGGATTTCGTCGTAGCTGGAAAACAGCTCCTCGGTCAGGGCGATCGCGATGCGCGCGCTCGCGACAATGCCCTTGCCGGTAGCCACGAGAGCCGAAGTCGCTGCGAACACCTCAAAGGCCTTGAATTCGTACATATCTGCCTTGCCGCGCGAGCCGGGGATTGCCGGCGCCGGGGCAATTGCATGGCGCTTCAACAGCTCCATCGATCGCGGCGGCAACCGGCAAGCCCGCTCGATCTCCGGGCCGGAAAACAGTTCGTGAACACTCAGGTCCAGCACATCGAAATCCAAAAATCGGGAAGCCCTGATTGTTACTTCCTACTTTATTGGACCAAGAGCGTCAAGCGCCTTCCTATAATGTAGTAGGTGTCAAACGACCCTGAGTCCGCGCCCGTCGCCCTCGACATCGCTATCGTCGAGTTCCAGATCGACCATGCCCAGGTGGACGTTGCAGGGTGACCAGCCGAGAGACGGTTCCCAATCCGCACGATCATCCTCCAGATCGGCACCATCTTCGGCGTCGTTGTCAGGCTCCAGATCAGGGTCTGGATCGATGCGATCGAGTGCCGCAATCAGCCGAGTAGCCGCGGCGAGATGCTGCTCGATCCGCCCTTCCAGTACGAGGCGTAGCTCCGGACGGCTCAGCATCCCCGCCGCTCCCCGATATCGGCAGGCCTATCAAAGCGGCGCCATTCGTCATTCGCGATGACGGCGAACCCCATCGAGACATTGCATCCGACCCGCCAAGCGCCGGGCTGCAATTCGTTTAGGGCGCCGGCGGCAGTCGTCAAAGACCGATGGAGCCGGACATTGGCGTCCAGATCAGTGCGCTCCAGTTCGTACCGCCAAATGCCCGACAGGGCCGGCAGCACTTCAACCTGCCAGCCGCCGCCGTCGAGCTCGGTAAGCAGCTCCGACATCTGGCCAGCCAGTTCGCGCACACGCTGCGCGATTTCCTTTTGCGA
Source organism: Allobosea sp. GW821-FHT09G06 (assembly GCF_059416005.1). Taxonomy (NCBI): domain Bacteria; kingdom Pseudomonadati; phylum Pseudomonadota; class Alphaproteobacteria; order Hyphomicrobiales; family Alloboseaceae; genus Allobosea; species Allobosea sp. GW821-FHT09G06. The sequence continues at coordinate 1,502,855 of NZ_JBWKOI010000001.1, forward strand.
GGCCGGCTCCTGCGACGCCAGCGCAGGGAGCGCAAGCGCCGGGGCGGAAGCAATGCCACCGAAGACGAACCGGCGGCTCAGGGACACGGCTTCCGGCAAAGCTCCGCCAGCCGCGCGAACGGGTGTGTTGCGCATATCACGTCCTATTGGTTTGTGAGCGATCTAATGATATGCGTCATATCATCTGGATTACGAACGATCAATAGGCTATCAAACGATATGTCTGATATCACGGGCGCTCAAATGAGAGCGGCGCGAGCCTTGGTCCGCTGGCGCGCGGAGGACCTGGCAAAGGCGTCGAAAGTAGGCGTTGCTACCATACGACGCGCTGAGGGCGTGGACGGGCCGCTATCGATGACTCCTGCAAATCAGGCTGCAATCCGAGCTGCATTGGAGGAGGCCGGGGTGGAGTTTATCCCGCAGAATGGCGGAGGGGCTGGTGTCCGACTGAGGGGCCGATCGTGAGCGACAGGTATTCGACTCCCTCCATCGATAAAACGGGATTTAATTGCCCTCACTGTCACGTGCGAGCCGTTCAACACTGGCACAATGTTTTCGCTAACGCTTTAAAGAAAGGCGCTCTTCCGAACAGAACCTCAGTTAAGATTGTTCAGGATTTTGAGAAGAGAGCAGAGAATGGTGAGGAAGGCGCCGAGCAGATCGCTAAACTTGCTAGGAGGCTACTTTCAAACGACGTTTTTCTTGCTAGCGACAACTCTGACATTTACGCGTATAAATTGTATAAAGTTGAAGTTGCGCAGTGCGATCATTGCAGTGAAGTCAGCGTCTGGATATCGGATCGTCTTGTTTACCCACCAGCAGGCGCTGTGGAAGCTCATGAAGATCTTCCTGCGTCGATCAAGCCCGTCTTTTTAGAGGCTTCTGGTATTCTAGAAATCTCTCCTCGCGCTTCCGCCGCTCTCTCGCGGTTGGCAATTCAAGAGTTTTGCATCTTTCTGGAATGCAAGAGCAGTAACTTAAATGATCAAATTGGAGAGCTTGTATCGCGCGGTTTGAACCCCGATATCGCAAAGATGCTCGACGCGGTTCGCGTCATCGGAAACAATGCGGTTCATCCCGGAGAGATTGATTTAAAAGACGATCGCGAAACGGCTGAGTTTCTACTGCGGTGTATCAACAGAATTTGTCAAAGATTGATTACTGAAAAGCTCGAAGCCGATAAGCTGTTCGACATGCTTCCGCCTGGTGCTAAAGCCGCCATCGAGAAGCGCGATAAGCCGAAAGAGCCAAAATAAGGGTGACACCATGTCACCCTTATTTTGGGCTCACTGGAAGCGCTTCCAGTGAGATCACTGTCAACGTTGACAGTTAAATCCGCAATATTGCGGAATATCGTGCTAAATCAGCGCAATTCAGTGCGGTCCGATCGCGGTTGATCACTAAAACGTTGCAAGTGAGGAAAATAAGGGTGTCACCGTGATACCCTTATTTCTGCCGTCACCGATAACGTTATTAGTGATTAGGCGATCAGTTCCGCCAAGCAAGCAGGCAGCGCCTCCGGCTCGTGCCGCTTCGACACACTGAGTGCCATCGCGAGCGCGACAAGCCCATCGATCCGGCCGGCCGCCTTCGACTTGTCGAGCTTTCGCCCGCCGGCGGGATCGCGCGTCACGACAGCATTTGCGGCGCACATGTTGAGCACCGGGTTGCCGCCATGGCGCAGCAGCTTCTCCGCGACGCAGCGCTCCAGCATGTCGACCGCCGGCGAGAAATCCTTGAAGCCTTGCCCAAAGGGCGTCAGCGGGACAGAGCTGCTGAACAAGCCCAGCTCGCGCCGCAGATCTTCGATGCGCCAGCGGTCATAGGCGACCGCCTGCAACTGGTAGCGGACCGCTGCGCTGGCGATGGCCTCTGCGACGAAGCCGGGATCAATCGTCGAGCCGGGGATCAGGGTGATCAGCCCTTGCTTCGCCCATAGGTCATAAGGCACGCGGTCCTCGTTCGACCGCTCCTCGATATTCGCCTCCGGCATGAAGAAGCGCGACACCACGTCGAATCGGCCGCCCTCATCCGGAAACACCATGACGAACGCTGTTAGGTCACGCGTGGCGCCGAGATCGAGCCCGGCATAGCACTCCCGGCCGTCGAGCCGGCCGAAGTCCACGGCGCCGGCATTGGCGTCCCATTCGGCCTTGTGGATAAACCGCGAGACAGCCGACACGCGCTGATTGAGGATCAGGTTACGGAACGCAGCCTCCTTCGACGGCACCAGGCGGGCCTGCGCTGCCTGCCGCTCGACGTCCTCCAGCGAGCGGAAGTCGCCGATTGCCGGATTGGCGGCGCGCCACGTCTCTGGCGCCCAGGGGTCGGCATCCTGCGGCGCGGCGTAGAGCGTCAGGTGGAAGCTGGGATCGATGACATCGCCATCGGTGACCTTCAGCCCGTAATCGATCAGCTCCGACATGACGGCGAAATCGGCGGCGGCCTGCGTCGAGATCACCATCATCAGCGGGTTGTCGCGGGCGCCCGTGGCGGTGTCCATGGCGTCGAAGAGCGCCCGATTCGGCGCACTGCCCAGCTCGTCATAGACGACGAAGGAAGGCGACAGGCCGAGCTTACTGCCGGCATCAGCCGAGAGCGCGGAATAGATCGAGCCGGCGCCGTCGCCGGTCAAAACCTCGATCTGCTTCGTGAAGCGCACGATGTTGCAGCGATCGTCCAGCTCGGCATGGCCCTGCAGGATGGCCGCCATCTCGGCATAGAGCTTCGCCGCCTGGTCGCGGGTCAGTGCGCAGGAATACACTTCGCCGCGCGCTTCCGCCTCCGGTCCGAGCAGGTGACAGAGTGCCAGCGCCGCCGCGAGCTGCGTCTTGCCGTTCTTGCGGCCCATGCTCAGCACCGCCGTGCGCACCGGCCGGCGGCCAGCCGCGTCCTCGGCATAGACATCGCGGATGAACTCGCGCTGCCACTCGCGGAGCTTCATCGTCGTGCCGGCGAGCTTACCGGCCGTGATCGGCAGATCCTCGCAGAATGCGATGACGCGCTCGGGCCGGGTCAGGCCGGGCACCTCCCACGGCTTGACCTCGCGACCGCCGACTTTGCCGCGTTCCGAAAGCGGCTTCGCTCCTACGCCCCGAAGTGCCATCTCGCTATGCCCCGATCCAAGCTAAGTGTCTGAAACTAAGTATTTTCCGAACTCCCACAACGGTCTGCCCTCCCGCAACCGCCGTGATCGGAGGCACCCCCACCATGCCAATCATCGCCCGGATCAATGGGGTTGCCGGAAGCGTCGAAGCCCTTGAACCGACGTCCGAACGAGGCGCGCCGAGGCTGATCGACTGCGCTCGTCTTCTCATTGTGGCAGCGCTCGCACAGGCTCATCAGCCCATCGAGCGAGGGGAATGGCGCACCACCGGACTTGATCGAGCGGACATGGTCGACGGCGACGGCCGGCACGATCAGCCCGCGCAGGTCGCAGGCGTAGCACATGGGCGTCTCAGCAAGCTTCGCCTGCCTGAGCTTCTGCCAGGTGCTCGTGTTGTAGGGCCAGCTAGCCATAGCGCGCCACGCTCTCAGGATAGGTGCTGCGCTTGCCGCATTCTCCTCTCGCCAAGCCCTCTGAGCGGCTGCGATCACGCTCGGCGTTCCCCTTATATGTGTAGGGGTTCTTCGTGGGGGCCACCGAATTTGCAGGATTGGACCCTATCGGGCGATGCGCAGGATAACCGCGCTTTATCCACATGCGCCACTCCGGCGACGTGATCTCGACGAGGTTCGGCAGGTTCTTCCGACCGGCGACCGGCCGGGCAGTGACCTTGAGATGACCAAGGCGCCGCGCTTCTTGCAGGGCCGTCTGCACGGTCGTGCGGCAGACACCGGCCAGCGCGGCGATCTTGTCGATCGGTAGAGCGCAGGCGCCGCGAGCCTTCACCTCGCCAGCAATGATGCAGAGCACTGCCCGCTGCCCCTCGGTGTAGTGGTGGCGCAGCGTGTCCGGCAAAGCGCTCGATCCGCCGAGGCGCCGCCGACGATCCCGCGAAGCCTGACGATCAGGAGAACGCGGGCGCTGGCGAGGCGGGAAATGGCTGCCGATCCGTGCATTGAGGCGAGGCGGCTCTACCCGGGCGCCAGCAGCACGCGCGCGCGCTCCGGCGTTCGGGCGGCGTCCCTCGATGGCGCCCGACAGGAACTCCGCCTCATCGTCTAGAATCTGGCCGGCGCTCCAGAGCGGCCACAGCCGCGACCCGATGCCGTCGAGCTGCTCGGCGTTCGCCGCAGCGTTGATTTCAGCATAGAGTGCAGATGCTACCGGGCCGAGCTGACAGAGCTTCGCCGGCGTTGAACCGGATGAGACAGTCGCCTCGGGAGAGGCATTGAGATCGTTGACTTTCGCCCCGGTCTCATTTTGCGCTAACTCGTTGAAATGGCGGAGATGGTCAAGGCCGGCCCGGCCCACCATTCCGTTTCAGATCAATGCCTTAGCCAGAGGATTGTGCCGGTGGTGCGCTTTGGGGCTCATCCGGCCTGTTTGCGGCGTTTCAGAAGCGGCATCCCGAGTCTTCTCTGGCCGGTTCGCCACACGCGCAGCGATGATCGCCCGGTTGGCTAGGTGTTCGCGAATGACCGGGCCTCGGCAGCCAACCCGGCGACGGCGTTGATCAAGCGGGCGATGTCGCCTTCGCTCGTGAGATAGCTGACCGATGCGCGCACGATTCCGGTAAGCCCGCGCGCCTGCATGTCGAAGGGCGTATAGGCCGGCCCGTTGGCGCCGACATTGATTCCTTCGGCCGCCAGGCGGTTCTTGACCTCGTTCGCGTCGAGATCGCGGATCGTGAACGAAACCAGGCCGGATCGTTCCTGCCCGAGGTCGTGGATCGCCACACCGCCGATCGAAGCCAGCTCGGAACGTACCCGGGTCGCGATGAGATCGATCCGTGCGCGGATCGAGGGGACACCGAGCGCCAGTGCCTCGCGTAACGCGTTGCCAAGCCCGAGCAGCAGCGCGATGGGCGCCTCGCTGGTCTCGAAGATCCTGGCATCTTGTCGCGGCGCCGGCCCCTGTGCCGTCCAGGGCGCCGAGAGGACGTCGTGGAAGACTGGCCTCAGCTGCGGCCGGAAGGATTGGCGGACATAGAGGATCGCCGTCCCGCGCGGCCCGCGAAGATGCTTGCGCCCGGCGCCTTTCAGCACGTCACAGCCGATCGCCTCAACATCGACCGCAATCTGCCCGAGCGCCTGGCCGGCATCGACGAAATAGGGAATGCCCGCTGCACGCGCGACCCGGCCGATTGCCGCTGCGTCGTTGATCAGTCCCCCGTTGGCAGGCAGCCATGTCAACGCGATCAGCCGGACGCGCTCGTCGAGCATCGCTGCGAGTGCCTGTGGGTCGACCGAACCATCCACGCGGCAGGGAATGACCTCGATCCGGGCTCCGGTCCGATCGGCTGCCGCCTGCATCGTCGCGAGGTTGCCGCCCCATTCCTGGCGACCGACGAGGAGGCGGTCGCCGGCTCGCAATGGGGGGAGGGCCGCGAAGGCAAGGCCCCAGCCGGCCGAGCCGCTCGGGGTAAAGGCGATCTCTGCAGTCGAGGCGTTCAGGAGCCGCGCCGCATCGGCCCTGGCTGCGTCCAGCCTGTCCTGGACGGCGGCTGCTGCCTCGTGCGGTCCGTGCGCGGCTTCCCGCTCCAGATGCCCGGTGATCGCGGCCAGCGTGGCGGCGGAGATCAGGGAGGCGCCGGCGTGATTGAAGTGAACGCTCGTCGCGCAGCCCGGCGTTGCAGCTCGCAGCGCCTCGATATCGAAATGGTTCGTCATGGCGAAACCGCGAGCTGGACGATCGCCTCGATCTCGACGCTGGCGCCGCGCGGCAGCGCGGCGACGCCGATGGCCGACCGGGCATGGCGTCCGGCTTCGCCGAAAACCTGCACGAGCAGATCCGAGGCGCCGTTCGCAACCTGGGAATGCTCAACGAAATCGGGCGTGCTCGCGATGAAGACGCCGAGCTTGAGCACCTGGGCGACGTCGGTCAGACGCCCCTCCGTCGCGGCCGCGATCTGGGCGATGACGTTGAGCGCTGCGGCGCCTGCGGCCGCGCGCCCCTCTTCGACCGACAGCTCGGCGCCGAGCCGTCCGCGGTGGATCCGCTCATCGTCCTGCGCGATCTGGCCTGAGATGAACACGGTGGAGCCGGCCCGCGTCGCCGAGACATAGTTTGCTGCGGGAGCTGCGGAGGTCGGCAGTGCATATCCGAGAGCTCGCAGGCGGTCGGTGATCGTCATGGCGTGATCCTTTCGATGGAAAACGATGACGCCTGCGATCCCTGCTGACCAATTCGAAGCATCGGCATGTTGCAATCGATCTGGCTCATGAGTCGGAGCTGCCGTAGAGACTCAAGGCATGCTTGCCGAAACGGTCTGACATTATGCGATCCTCCGCCGATCTGCCGCCGCTTCATGCCCTGCGCGCCTTCGAAGCCGTGGGACGGCTTCTGAGCTTTCGCCGCGCGGGGGAGGAGCTGCTGATCACGCAGAGCGCGGTGAGCCACCATATTCGCGCCTTGGAGCAGGCGCTCGGCGTCGTGCTGTTTGAGCGCAAGCCTCGCAGCGTCGCGTTGACGGCGGCCGGCGAGCGCTATCTCGGCAGCGTTTCGCGCGCCTTCTCCCTGGTCGCCGAGGGTACACGCGCCGTGCGTGCGGATGCGCAATGCCAGCGGCTGCGTGTCAGCCTGCTGCCATCCTTCGCCGCGAACTGGCTCTTGCCCCGGCTGGATGCCTTCCGTACCGCCAATCCGCAGATCGAGCTGGTGCTGGATCCGACTCTGCGCCGGGCCAGCCTCGAATCTGGAGAGGCGGACATCGCCATTCGCTTCGGAGAGGGGGACTGGCCCGGCTCGCGTTGCGAGTTTCTCGCCACCGAACGGCTCATGCCGGTGATGAGTCCGGCATTGGCCGCGCGCAACCCGCTTGCTGTACCCAACGATATCCACGGACACACGCTGCTGTTCAGCCAGCGCCCGACCGAGTGGGAGGTCTGGGCGCGGCAGATGGGCGTCGAGCTCGCCGCCGACCGTGGATTGCAGCTGACCGACTACAACATCGTTCTGCAAGCAGCAGTGAACGGCCAGGGCGTGGCGATGGGGCGAGGGCTCTTGGTCGCCGACCATCTCCGCCGCGGCGTCCTCGTCGCGCCGCTGCCGGAGCCGGTGACATCGCCTTCGCTCGGATACTGGCTGGTCCGATCCCGGACAGCAGATGCCAACGCGGCGACGGCGCCGTTCACAGAGTGGCTCCGGCAAGAGATCGCCGGGGCCTGAACGAAACAGCGATTCCTGTAACGAAACAGCCGCTCGCGTTGCACTCACTCTCGAAAGGAGCGGTGTACTGCCTTGGCGTGCAGGACGGTTGCGATCCTGTTCTGTCCGGCCCGGCCGACCAATTTTTGCTTCGTGCGCGAAGCTCCGAAGCCACCGCGCATTCAGCCGCTGCTCAGCGCCAATATCGACCGATGCGCGTCAATTGACCGGAGGGACGCCCGCGGCTTTCACCAGCGCGCCGATCTCGGCAACCTCGGTCCGCATGCGCTTCTCGAACTGGTCGCGGGTCATGGGCATCGGCTCCATGCCGACAGTCCGCAGCCGCTCCTGCACCGCCGGCATCTGGAGCGCCTTGCTGGCTTCCTCGTAGAGCCGGTCGACGATCGGCTGTGGCGTCTTGGCCGGAGCGAACAGCCCGATCCAGAATTCATAGGTGGAGTTCGGTAGCCCGGCCTCGATCGTGGTCGGAACATCGGGCAGTTCTGCCGCCCGTTTGGTGGTGCTGACGGCGAGGGCTGTCAGCGCGCCTTCCTTCAGGTGCGGAATCGCCGCGGATAATGGCAGGAAGTAGATGTCGATCTCGCCGGCCAGGAGTCCGGAGATGGCGTCCGCCGGGCCTCGATAGGGGATATGCTGCATGCTGACGCCAGCACCGGACAACATGCGCAACGCCGCCAGATGCGAGGTGCTGCCGGTGCCGGCCGAGGCGTAGTTCAGGGCGCCGGGCTTTGCTTTCGCCGCCGCCATGACATCGGCGACGTTTCTGTAGCCCTTCTTCGGAGACGCGACCAAGACGCTCGGCTGCAAGCCGAAAGGAATGACCGGCACGAGATCGCCCAGCGTATCGTAGGACAGTTTGGAGTAGAGCGCCGGCGCGATCGCGATCGACGAGGAGTGGACGAGGATCGTGTAGCCGTCCGGTGCGGCCTTGGCGACGACGGTCGCCCCGATGGTTCCGCCGGCCCCTGGGCGATTCTCGACGACGATGGCCTGGCCGAGCTGCTTCGACATCTGATCGAGCACGATACGTCCGACGATGTCGATGGCATTGCCTGCGGCCAGCGGCACGACGGCGGTCACCGGGCGCTGGGGCCAGGCCTGCGCTGCCGCGATCCCCGGCGCCGTGCAGAATGCCAGCGCGCCGAGCGCTGCAAGCGCCTGCCGCCGGGACGGATGTGAGTTTTTCCTGCGAATGCCACCTTCTTGCATGCGGTCCTCCCGTTTCACAGATATTGAGCGCTGGCCCTTCTTGTGGCTCTCGCGCCGCCCGTTTCGGTTGCGTCAGGCCAGAGGCATGGCCAGAAGGATGGAACAGGGCCGGTTCGTCCGGTTCTCCAGTTTCCTCGCCTCGTCCGGGGCGACCCGGCAGGAATCCCACGGCCCGAGCGTGACGAGGCCGGCCTCGGTGACGACGGTGACCTCACCGTCGAGGACCACGTAGAATTTCTCCTGCCCGGAGGCCGACAGCGTCGTGCCTCCTCCGGGGAGGATGTGGGACAGGCCGAGCCAGAGCGTGTCGCCGGGGCCTGCCTCGCGCCCCTGCAGGCGCAGCATCTTCATGTCGAAATGGCCGGGTGCTTCGTAGAACTGCGCCTCGGCAAGCCTGGTCACATGCATCGGCTCACCCCTGGATGGTCGGGTCGAGGATCAGGCGATCGCGCGAGCCGCCGATCACCGCGCGATAGGCCTCCATGGCCCGTTCGAGCGGGAAGATCGCCTCAGGCTTGATCGGGAACGGGCGCAGATGGCCCGACGCGAAGCCCGGCGCCAGCTCGCGCAGGATCGCGCCGCTTTCGACCGAGCCGAGCGCGATCGTGTCGATGCCGACATAGCTGTGCCGGCCCTTGTAGAAGGCGAGGATGTCGAAGGTGACGTTGCGGTGCACAGCGGCGATGAAGACCTGCCGCCCGAGCACCGCCATGCATTTCGTACCGATCTCGTAATAGGGGTCCCCGACCGTGTTGAAGACCAGGCTCGCTCCGCGTCCCCCCGTCAGCTCGCGCACGCGCGTCGCCACATCGGAGGCGGCATCGAGGATCGCGATGTCGCCGTTGACATGGCCTCGGAACTCCTGGCCGCCGCGAACCACGCCGATCACTTTGGCTCCGTGCCAGCTCGCGATCTGAGCGACCGCCTGTCCGACCTTGCCGGAGAGCCCCATGATCAGGACGGTTTCGTCCGCTCCCCTGAAACCGGCACGCCGCAGCCCCTCGTTGGCGGTGACGAAAGGGACGCCGATGCCTGCCGCCTCTGCCAGCGAGAGATTGGCCGGCAGCGCGACGACGGCATCCGCCTCCACCAGCATATGGCTGGCATGCGAGCCGTCCTGGCGGATGCCGAGATCGCCTGAAGATCCGAATACCTGCTGGCCGATGAGCCCGGGCTCGCCAGCCACCACGATGCCGGCATAGTCACGGCCCGGCGTGCGCGGGAAGACCGCGTAAGGCATGAGGCCGGTGGCGGCCTTGACGTCCGAGGGATTGACCGCGGCGGCGCGGATCTCGACGAGCACTTCCCCGGCGGCGGGGCGGCGCATCTCCCGCGGACTGAGCGGCAGGTCCATTGCGCCGATATCGGCGGCCTTCTCCAGCACGCGCAGGCTGCGCGCCACCGCAGCGCCTGAAAGCGAAGATTCGAGCTTGTTCATGGGGCGGCCTTCGCAGGGTTCGATGCTGTTTCCGGCAGCGGCAGGCCGATAAGGGCGCGTGCCTCGTGGCTGGTGGCGATCGTGCCGCCGAGCTCGGTGACGATGCGGCGCGCCTTGGCGACCATCGCCGCGTTGGAAGGCGCTAACACGCCCCGATCGATGTAGACGGAATCCTCCAGCCCGACGCGGGCATGGCCGCCGCTGAGATAGGAGAGCGCGACGCAATGGAAGGCGGCGCGCCCGATGCCGATCGCCGTGAACTGGGCTTCGGGCGGCAGCAGGTTGCGCGCGTAGAGGATCGTTTCGGGGGAAGGCTGCAGGCCGTAGCGGACGCCCAGCACGAAGGAACACAGCAGCGGGCCGGTCAGCGTCCCGTCCGCGATCAAGTCGCGCATCAAGGCGATATCGCCGGTGTCGAAGAGCTCGATCTCGGGCAGGACGCCGGCCTGCCGGATCAGCTCCGCCATGCGGCGGACCGAGCGCGGCGTGTTGATGACCACTTCGCCGCCGGAGTTCATGGTGTTGAGGTCGAGCGTGCAGATGTCGGGTTTCAGATCGAGCACATGGGCAACCCGAATCTCCGGCGTGGTCAGCGTGGTCCCTGGCCCGGCCTCGCGCGGGTTGGCATCCGAGGGCACGAAGCGCCCGCCCGGTCCGGTTGTCAGGTTGACGATGACGTCCAGGTTCGACTGCCTGATGCGCTGCATTACCTCGCGATAAAGCGAGAGCTGCATCGATGGCTTGCCGGTGGCGGGGTCACGGACATGCAGGTGGACGATGGCAGCCCCGGCCTCGGCCGCTTCCAGGGCGGAATCGGCGATCTGTGCGGGCGAGATCGGCAGATGAGGCGTCTGCTCCGGCTTCGTCAGATTGCCGGTTATGGCGCATGTGATGATGACCTTGTCGCGGGGGGCACGCATCGGCGATCTCACAGCGCACGGCCGCCATCGACCTGGACGATGTGTCCGGTCGAAAAGCCCAGATGCGTGGCGCAGGCGGTGATCGCCGCAGCGATATCGTCGACATTGCCGATGCGCTTCAGCGGTGTCGATCCCGCCACCTTGTCGTTGAAGTCGAGGCCACGCCCCGGCACGAACTGGGTGTCGACGACGCCCGGCGAGACCGCGAGCACGCGCACCTCCGGTGCCATGACCCGGGCAAGCGCCTTGGTCATCACGTCGATGCCGGCCTTGGCGGCACAATAGGCGATGCTGGAGCCGACCGCCGTGAAGGCGGCGATCGAGGAAATCGAGACCACGAGCCCATCGCCCGAGGCCTTGAGCAAGGGTGCGAAGGTTCTGATGGTCGCGAATTGCCCCCGCCAGTTGACCTGGAACATCCTGTCGATGAGATCGTCGTCGAGCGCGTCGAGGTCGCCATGCGGGACGGGCCTGGTGAAGCCGGCCGCGTTCACCAGGATGTCCAGCCGCCCGTAGCGCGCGGCGATGTCCTCCCGCAAAGCGATCAGGGAAGGCGTGTCCACGACATCGGCGGCGAAATGACCGTGGTTCCGGCCGGCGGGCAGATTCGAGACGATGTCTGCCGCGGTGCGCTCGAACGCCGCCCCTGGCATATGGGTGATGACGATGGTCGCCCCTGCCTGCGCCAGCATGGCGGCGGTCGCCGTGCCGATCGCCCCGGCTCCGCCGATGATCAGCGCCACTTTGCCCGAAAGGTCCTTGGGATAGGTCATGACTGGGCTCACTTGATCGGGGGGGCGGGCAATTTGGCTTCGCCGGGTTCCATGACGAAGCCGTAGTCGAGCGTGTACCAGGGGGCTGTCACGCCCGGCGCGGGCGGCGGGCCGTCTTCGTGCCGGCGATAGGAGCCGACGAGATGGCGCGTGACGCCGAAGACGACATCGCTCTGGAGCCGCTCGTCCTCAGCCACGAAGACCTGGGTGATGAGGGTCTTGTAGCCCTGCTTGAAGCCGAGGAAGTGCAGGTGCGCCGGCCGATAGGGCTCGCGCCGCTGCGCGCGCAGCAGCTCCCCGACCGGGCCATCGGTCGGGACGGGGTAGCCGGCCGGCCGGACCGAACGGAACGCGAAACGACCGTCGGCATCGGTCTGGAACTTGCCCCGCAGGTTCATGTCGGCCTGCCCGTCATCCTGGTTCTCGTAGAGCCCGACGGGCGAGGCCTGCCAGACGTCGATCTCCACGCCGGCGATGGGGGCGCCATCGACATCGACGACCTGGCAATTGACGAAGAGTTCCGGCCCCGGCGTCGGCGAGCGCAGGATCGAGCCGCCATTGGCGGTCCTCGGTGAATTCATCCGCCAGAACGGGCCGAGCAGCGCCGAAGCCGTCTCGGTCGCGCCGGCATTGCCGTTGTTCAGAAGGCAGACCAGCGTCGAGAAGCCGAGCACGTCGGAGAACAGGACGGCTTCGTTATGCGTGTCGTTGCTCGCCTGGCCGATCGCATTGAGGAAGGCCAGGCCCTTCTCGAACTCCGCTTCGGTGAGCTTGACCTCGCGGGCAAAGGCGTGGGCGTGGCGCACAAGTGCTGCCATGACCTCGTGCAGCCGTGGATCGTTGGCGCCTGCCATCGCGTCGATGACAGCGCTGGTGAGCATCTGCTCGGTCTCGATAATCATTGGCGCCTCCCGGTAGCTTGGATAATGCAATCGATTGCATATTGCAAGGCGTCGCGCTGTAGAGGAGCTCTTTGGCTTTGCTCTCCGCTTTCAATGGCTGGAATCTCGGCTAAATGCGCGTGGTGTGGTTCCGATAAGAGCGGAATTTGATGAGTTTTGGGAGTTTTGCGCCCAGTATTCTCTAGCCAAGCTCTGGAGGTTCGGTGTTGACCGATCCGTACAATCGATTGTATGTGACTTGCGAGTCGCGGCTCGCGAGGGAGCCTCATCGTCAAGCGGGCCTTGAGGTGTGGGCGGGAGCAGCGTGTCGATGCTGCCGCAGGACGACCAGGTTGCGCCACGCGGCCGGGGGTAGCGAGAGAGCGGCGTCAGGAACCGCGCGTGCCGCGGCCGGCGGCCCTGACCCGTTTACAGAGGAGGGGAACAGCTCGATGACGCCGCCGCTGCATGTGATTGCCTTTCCGGGCGCGTCCAATTGGCCGCTGTTCGCCGGTCTCGATCAGGGCATCTTCGCGCGGGCCGGCATCGACCTGCGTGTCAGCCTGACACCCAATTCGCGCCACATGGCCCGCGAGCTTCATGATGGCAGCGCGCAGATTGCCCTGACGTCGATCGACAACATCATCGCCTATGCCGAGGGGCACGGCGAAGAGCCCCTCGAGGGCGAGGTCGATTTTTTCGCCTTCATGGGCGTCGATGACGGGCTGCTCAGCGTCATGGCGCAGCCGAACGTCGATTCGCTCGCGGCGCTGCGTGGCGGAACCCTGGCCGTCGATGCCATGACCACCGGCTTCGCCTTCGTTCTGCGGGAGCTTTTGCGGCAGGAGGGATTGAGGGATGAGGACGTCTCTTATGTCCGCGTCGGCACGGGGGCTGAGCGGCTCGCCGCGCTGAATTCGGGGGCTTGCACGGCGACGCTGCTGAACGCCCCGCTCTGCCTGGCGGCCGAGGCTGCGGGGAAGGCCAGGCTGGTCCGCGCGAAGCAGGTGCTCGGCAGTTATCAGGGTGTGGTCGGCGGCTCGCGGCAGAGCTGGGCGCGCGCCAATGCCGAGGCGCTCAAGGCGTTCATTGCAGCGTTCCACGACAGCGTGGCCTGGCTCGGCGATCCCGCCAACCGCCAGGCTGCCTGCGATATTCTGGGCAGGAGAATGCCCCAGCTCAGCCTCGTGGCCGACCCGGCCTATGAGGCTCTGATCGCGCGCGGCGGCATCACGAGATCGCTTGCGATCGACCGTGACGGCGTCGCCGAGGTCATCGCGCTGAGGCACCGCTATAGCGCGCATGGCGATAAGCCGCTCGGTCCGCCGGAAGCCTATGTCGATGACAGCTACCGTTCAGCGGCGCTTGCGTGACGGGTCGGCGGTCGCATCCCGAACCTCTCCCCGGCGCGGATGCGTGGAGCTCGGAGGCGGCGCGGTCGAGCCGCGGATGACGAGCTGTGAGGGCAGGACGATGTTGTGAGGCGGTGAATCGCGGTTCTCGATGGCCGCTTGCAGCAATTGCCCCGCGCGCCGTCCCATCTCCTTGTGGCTGATCCTGATCGAGGTCAGTCCGGGCGAGGTGAGATCGAGCATCGGCATGTCGTTGTGCCCGATGATCGAGATGTCGTCGGGACAGCTCAGCCCCTCCTCGCGCAGTGCATCGTAGGCGCCCAGGGCGAGAAGGTCATTGGCCGCGGCGATGGCAGTCAGGTCTGGCCGGGCAGCGAGCAGGCGTCGCGTCGCCGCCGCTCCCTCCTCGCGGCTATAGGCGCCGGCCTCCTGACAAGGTGCGTCGTCCAGCGCGATTCCGTGTGACATGACGGCGAGCTGGAAGCCTCTGTGCCGCAGGTATCCGGTCGAGTGGCGGGACGGGCCGGCGAGATGCCCGATGACGCGATGCCCGAGCTGGGTCAGGTGATCCACGGCCAGCTGCATGCCCAGCGCATCGTCCGAGATGACCGCAGGCAGGCGCGTCTGCATTTCCGCGCGGTTGACCAGGACGGCCGGCAGCTTCTTCTGCAGGCAATAGTCGACTAGAGGATCCTCGCGGCTGACGGTCGCCAGGATGAGCCCGTCGACGCGGTGGGCCGCCAACCCCTCGACGAGGTCGATCTGTCGCCCCTCATCGTTGCCGACATCCGCCACGATCAAGGCATAGCCCTGTGCGGCGAAGAACTCGCTCGCCCCACTGAGGATGGGGCTGAAGACGGGGTTCGCGATATCGGGGACCAGAACGCCGACCAGCCGCGACCGGCCGGTCCGGAGGCTGGCCGCGACCGGGTCGCGCCGATAGCCGAGTTCCGCCGCAGCCTTCTCGACCCGCGCGACCACCTCCGCCACGACCATGGAGCGCGTGGCCAGGTTGAGGGCCCGCGACGCCGTCGATGCATGGACGCCGGCACGCTCGGCCACCTGTTTCAGCGTCACATTGAGCCGTCGCGTCTCTTTTTCCAAAGTCGGGCGATCCGGGATGATGCAGAAGGGCTTTGACGGGAGTACCCATATCCCGCGCTTGACCGCAACTGCTATTTCTGCAATCGATTGCAGATGCAATCTTCGCTGACACTGAGGGCAGGGCGATGAAGAAGACTTTCATTCGAGGCACCTGGCAAAAGACCCGTGCCTTCTCGCCGGCGATCGTCACCGAAGGCGGAAAGACGATCTGGATTGCCGGGCATACCGGCCAGAAGGACGATGGCGGAAAGTCCCTGGCGGGCGATTTCGACGCGCAGACCTATCAGACCTTCAGGAACATCGAGGCGACGCTGAAGGAAGCGGGCGCAACGCTGAAGGACATCGTCACGATGACGGTCTTTCTCACCGACGCGCGCAACACCACGCGTATGACCGAGATTCGCGCCGAGATATTCGGTGCCGATTTCCCGGCCAGCGCCGCGGTCACGGTCACCGGCTTCGCCGATCCCGCCATGCTGATCGAGATCCAGGGGATCGCGCTGATCGACTGAGCTTTTGAGCTGCCGTTGCAGATCGTGGTGCTCTCGTCCGCCGGATGGGAGCATATCCAGCTTTGCCCGAGCCTGGTCTTGCGGCGAGGCATGCTGTGGACTTTCGGCTCCGCTGGGGCCGCTCTGCCATCGTTCGTCTCGTCAAAAGTCGAAATTGACGTTTCCTGAGCCTTGCCCGCAAGATGGGATGTGGCTGCCGTCAAGGCTCCCGAGTTTCGGGGCGCTCATCGACTGAGTTGCAGGCTGGAGCCGTTCCGGCGAATTCTGCTGGCCGCCCTGTCGCTTATGATCGTCGGTACCCCTTGTGCGGCTGACGAACTCCGCCCATGGCCCGCCGAGACGGTGCCGGCGCTCGCGCTGAGCCAGCTTGACGGCCCCGGCATCGAACTCGCTGAATTTCGCGGCAAACCCGTCATCGTTCATTTCTTCGCCACCTGGTGCGCGCCCTGCATTGAGGAGATGGCTTCGCTGAACGCGCTTGCCGCCACGGGGAAGGGCAGTCCCGCAATCCTCGCGATCAGTGTCGGCGAGGTCGATGCGCGGGTGCGCAATTTCTTCCGCGATCGTCCCGTCGCCTTTCCGATCCTGCTGGATCGCGACCGCGGCGCGATGAAGACCTGGCAGGTCGAGGGCCTGCCGACGAGCTTCGTGCTCGATCGCGATCTCAGGCCTGCGCTCAAAGCTGTCGAGCCGCTCGACTGGACGAGCCGGTCGGTTGCAGCAGCGCTTGCGGCCTTGCCTGCCACACCGCCGAAAAGCAACCGAGGGGAAAAGGAGACGCCGCCATGATCAGCCGTCGCGACATGTTGAAGACCGGTGCTTGCGCTGCAGCCGCTTTGGCACTTCCTCGCCCTGCCGGTGCGCAGACGGCGCCCTTCGCGCCGAAACCCGGGGCCTGGCGTGATTTCGAGGTGGCGACGCGGCTCGAACTGCCGGCAAACGGCAAGGCTCAGGCCTGGATTCCCCTGCCTTCGGTGCGGGAGGACGAGTGGATCAAGCCCGGCAAGAGCGGTTGGGAAACCAATGCGTTGTCGGCCGAGATCGTCCGGGATCCAAAATACGGTGCCGAGCTCCTGCATCTCGTCTTCAAGGATGGCGAGAGCGCTCCGCGCGTCGAGGTCCGCAGCGGCTTCTCCCTGCGCGACCGGGCCGAGGACCTTGCGACGAAATCAGCCGTGCCGGCGCTGGGAGAGGCCGACCGCAAGCTCTATCTTGAGGCGACGGAGCTGATGCCGACCGACGGCATCGTCCGGGAGACCGCGGAGAAAGCAGCTGCCGGCAAGACAAGCGATCTCGACAGGGCGCGGGCGATCTATGAATGGGTCGTGGCGAACACCTTCCGCGATGCCAAGACTCGCGGCTGCGGCACCGGCGACGTCGCCTCGATGCTGCGGACCGGCAACCTGAGCGGCAAATGCGCCGATCTGAACGCGCTCTATGTCGCCCTGGTCCGCAGCGCCGGCATACCGGCCAGGGACATCTACGGCATCCGCGTCGCGCCCTCGAAGTTCGGCTACAAGAGCCTCGGGACGGGTTCGGACGTCATCACCAAGGCCCAGCATTGCCGGGCAGAGATCTGGCTCGACGGCTATGGCTGGGTGGCTACCGATCCTGCCGATGTGCGCAAGGTCGTGCTCGAGGAGCCCCCGGGAAACAACACGGTCGACGATCCGAAGGTGGTTGCGGCGCGGCAGGCGCTGTTCGGCGCCTGGGAAGGCAACTGGCTCGGCTACAATGTCGCGCACGACCTTGTCCTGCCGGGTTCGAGGCACAAGGTCGGCTTCCTGATGTATCCGCAGGCGGAGGTCGCGGGAGCGCTGCTCGACTGCCTCGACCCCGATACGTTCAAATACATGATCAAGTCGACCGAGCTGACGGCCTGAAGCGTTTCGGGGCGAAGGCCTTGCCTTCGCCCCGAAGCCTCATCTCCAACGCATTCTGTGCCGCCCCCGGAGCGCAGCGTTCCGGCCTCAGCGCGACAGCGTCGCCACGCGGTCGAGGGCGGTTGCGAAGCCCTGGAGCGAGATCGAGAACGGCGCGGCGGCGCCGCCATCGGCCGTCGCCTTGATCTTCAGCGCCGTGCCCGTTCGCAGGGCCATGACCGTCGGCGCATCGAAGCTGACCGCGACGAGGCAGCCGTTCGGCAGGCAGGTGCGGAAGCGCATCGGCTGTGCCGTCAGCTTCTCGTCGATCTGGAAGGCGACGCCGGAATCGAGCGACAGCCCGAAGGGCAGCACCAGCACGCCGGCCACGGCATTGCCCGCCGGCGCATTGAGCTCGATGGCGAGTACGCGCTGGCCATCCTGCTGCGCCTGGATCTGGCTGAGCACGCAGCGCTTGGTGCTGGCCTGCTGGGCGCAGACGACGCGCCAGTCCTTGTAGGTTTCGTTGAGGGAGGACGCGCCGCCGGGCAGCGTCGCTCCGGCTACCGCGGTTTGCGCGCCTGCCGGAGCCTGGGCGATCTCGATGCGTGGCGGCACGGGACCGCCGCCCCGGCCCGCGACTGGGGCGGCTTGGCTGGAGCCGGCGAGCCCGGCCAAGCCGATGGTGCCGAGGATGCGAAGCGGGGAGCCGGTCATGCGATCGCCTTTCGGCCTTCGGCTTTCGAGGACGCGTCAGCCGGTTCAGGAGGTCCTTCGAGCGCTCGTTGCCAGGCCAGTTCGGCCTCGATCGTGAAAGCGGGGCCGAGGCTGCGCCTGAGCGTCCAGAGCAGCGTCCCCGCCAGGGCCTGATAGTGAGGCTCGATCAGGCGGCCGATCCTGTGGGACCGGGAGAGCTCCTGCACGATCGGCAGGACTTCTCCGAAGTGCCGGGAATTCCCGAACATCAGCCGCAACGTCAGGACGAGGCTGCGCTCCTGCGGCTCGAGCTCCAGGGCGAAGAGCCGATAGACCTCCGGATAGGTTTCGAGCAGCCGGCTGGCGAACATCGCGTCCGCCTGCTCGGCGATCGGGAACAGCGCCACGATATTTGTCAGGATGAGGGAGCGGGAACGATGATCCATGCAGTCCTCAGAACCTGACATTGAAGTTGGCCTTGGCGGAATGGTCGGCGATGCCGGAGCCGAACTGGCCGCCATAGCTGATGCCGAGCGTGGCGTTCGGAGAGATCGCATAATCGAGCCCGGCCTCGATCACCGCCGCATTGCGGGCGACCGGCACGCCGCCGATGCCGAAGGGGCTGCCGCCACCGGCGAAGCGCAGGGCGGCGAGCGGCGTCGTATCACCGAACGCATGGCGCCAGCCGAGCATGCCCTTCGCCGTGAGGTTCGCCCCACCGAGGGTGAAAGTGGTCGAGGCGCGCAGGCCCAGCGTGCCGAAGACCGCATCGGTGTTCGCGGCCGTGCCGGTGAGCGCCGCCGCGCCGCCCTGCTCGGCGAACCCGTCCGTATGCAGATTGACATAGGCGAGATTGGCGAAGGGCTCGAAGCGGGTGCTTCCCATGGAGAAGCCATAGGCGAGCTCGCCGAAGAGCTGCGCCGTGCCGGCGCCGTAGTCGCCCTTCAACCGGTCGTTGAAGCCGGCGAAGCCGACGGTCCGGTTGGTCTCGATATCGTGCCATGTGTAGGCGGCGCCGGTCCGCAGCGCGAGCGCACCCCAGTTGGCGCCGGCATAGAGGCCGAGATGGTAGTTGTCGCTCGTGCCCGAGGAATG
This sequence comes from Allobosea sp. GW821-FHT09G06, assembly GCF_059416005.1. Classification (NCBI taxonomy): domain Bacteria; kingdom Pseudomonadati; phylum Pseudomonadota; class Alphaproteobacteria; order Hyphomicrobiales; family Alloboseaceae; genus Allobosea; species Allobosea sp. GW821-FHT09G06. The sequence continues at coordinate 1,521,970 of NZ_JBWKOI010000001.1, forward strand.
GCGGCTCTTCACGTCGAAGGTGGTGCGGCTGTAGCCGGCGACGGCGCCCAGGCGCCAGCGGTCGAAGACCGGGGTGTCCGCGCCGATGAAGAAGCCGCCGGTCTTGCGCCCCAGCTTCGCCGCGTTGCCGTCGCCATCCGTGCGACCCCAGGAACCGAAGCCCTGGCCCCAGACGGTGAAACGGTCGGGGCCGGGCGCAGCCGGAACGGGCTTGCCATCGACATAGGTGACGGCATCCCCCTGAGCGGCGCCGACGCCGCCGGAAGCCGCGCGCAGGCGATCGTTGACGGCGCTGCGCAGGAAGCGGCTGTCCTCGATCAGGGCGGTGCGGGCCGAGGCATGGACCTCGCCGGAAAGCTGGTCGAAGGCGCCGCGCGCCTGATCCGCCGACAGGGTCAGCAGCGCATCATGGACGGCGTGGCTGCCGCCCAGGCTCTCGGTGGCTGCGCCGGCGGCGACCTGGTTCCAGGTCAGGCCGACAGTCTGGAAGCTCAGGCCGTTGCGGACCATCGTCAGGTAGACGTTGTTGGCGTCGTAGCTGAGCGCGGGGTCGAGGAAGGCGAGGTTCGAGTTCACGCCGCCGGTGAAGGTGCCGGTGCGCGGGCCCGCTGCGGTGAGGATGGTGTAGCGCGTCTGCGGCGCATAGCTGCCCGCGCCGGCCAGCACCCTGACCGAGCCGCCGTTGATCGTGGCGCTGCCCGCGGCGACGATCCGGTCCGACTGGCCCGCGGCATCGATCTCGACCTCGTAGGTCGAGCCCGGATTGAAGGTGATGTTGCCGGCGACATTGAGCGTGCCGATCGAATTGCCGGGCGCGATCGTGCCGGCGACCGTCACCTCGCCAACCGTGCCGATGCCCTGGAGGCGCGCGCCCGCTGTAACGCCGAGGGTGCCGCCGAGCTGGCCGTTCACGGCGAGGGCGCCGGTCTCGACCGTGGTGATGCCGGTGAAGCCGCTGGAATCGCCGGTGAAGGCGATGATGTTGCCGGCGCCGGCCACGATCTCCAGCCGGCCGTCGCCATTGCCGCTGCTGCGGGCGTTGCCGGCATAGGTGCCCGAGGCGTTCTGCTCGAAGCGCATCGTCGCGCCGCCCCGGATGTCGAGGTTGCCGCGGAAGGCGTCGGTGGTCGAGGACAGGACGCCGTTCCGGATCGACCATTCCAGCGTGTTGAGCCCGGTCAGCCGCAGCGTCCCAACGCCGTCCTTGATCATGGTGCCGCCCTGGCCGGTGATGCTGCCGGCGAAGCTGCCGTTCTGCGCCTGATCGAAGACGACGGTGCCGTTATTGACGATGTTGTTGCGGATGCTGCCCGTGTTGCCTTCCAGCCTGCCGCCCAGGACGTAGGTATCGCCTTGGTAGCTGTTGTTGCCGTCGAGGATCAGCCGTCCCAGGTCCGTCTTCAGCAATCCCCCGGTGCCGGTGAGGTCGGAGCCGATCCGGGCGATGAAGTTCGCGCCCTGGTTCGTGCCGTCGCCGACGCGGATGACGGTCTGCGGCGCCGCCAGCGTGATGGGGCCGCCATTGAGGGAATAGCCGTTCACGGCGAACTGCATGCCGTGCACCGATACGCCGCCCGGAGCGATCGTGACCGTGCCGGATGCGCCCTGGAAGGCCGCATGCCCGCCGGCCCAGGCCGCGTTGACCTGTCCGTTCGCATCCGTCCAGTTGGTGGTGCCGCCCCAGTTGCCGGTGCCGCCATCGACCTGGCCGTTGGACACGGTCTGGCCGCCGTCCCAGAACTGCCAGACCGGGCCGGCGCCTGATCCCACGACGATGTTGACCTGGCGGGCGACGCCGGTCTGGATGGTCGCGGTTGAGCCGGGTGGTGCTGCGGTGACGTCGAGCCCGTTATCGGTGAGCGTTCCGTCGTAGTCGAAGAGGCGGTAAACGCCCTCGCCGTAATTGCCGGCGCTGGAGATGTTCAGGCCGCCGTCGAGCGTCAGGTTGCCGCCGACGCCGAACAAGGCGCGCGTACTGGGGGCATCGAGCTCGACCTCGATCGTGGAGCCACTGTTCAGGATCAGGTTGCCGTTGATGGTCAGGGTCTGGTCCGAGCGCCCGTGCAAGGTGCCGCCATTCGCGACCGTGACATTGGCGTTGACGGTGCCGATGCCGGAAAGTCCGGCAGTGTTCGCCACCTGCAGGGTCTGGGCCGTGATCGTGCCGTCGACCTGCAGGAGGCCGCTGTTCACATAGGCATGCGAGACGTCCGACCCATTGCTGGCCAGGATGAGCCTGCCCGGACCGTTCTTGTGGAAGTCCCGGACCTCCGCCGGATTCGCTCGCGTGATTCGCCCGCCGAGTGTGGATGTGCCGCTCTCCACCTCGACATTGAGATTGCCCTGATCGAGCGTGATCGCGTTGTTGAGCCGGACGTTGTCGATGAGGGCAAGCGTTGTTCCCTGGCCGGCGATCGTGAGCCCGCCGGTGCCGAGAGCGCCGGTTATTCCCGCGCGAAGCGTCCCGGCAGCCAGCGTGGTGCCGCCGGAATAGGTGTTGGCGCCGCGCAGTGTCTGACGGTTGTCGCCTTCCTTGCGCAGCGAGCCGGCGCCCGTGATCAGGTTGCTGGAGGTGGTCGAAAAGTCCGATCCTCCGTTACCGTCGCGGCCGAGTGTCAGCTGTGCGCCATTGGCAAGCGCCACCTGCCCGGTGCCGATGACCTCGTAGATTTTCTCGTTGCCCTGGACGTTGAAGGTCGCGTTCGGGGAGACGATGATCGACGCTGTATCGGAGATGTTGCCGCCGAGCGGCGTGGCCGAGGTCAGGCTGCCGCGATTGAGGAAGATGCGGCCGGCATTGACAGCGCCGCCGAGGACGAGTTCGCCGTTGCCATCCTTGAACAGGTCGCCATTGTTGCTGGCGATATCGCCCATGAGCCGGCCGGTGCCGCTGCCGACGGTGAAGACGGCGGTGGCGCCCGCCGCCAGGCTGATATTGTTCGCGAGCGAGATGGTATCGTTCAGCGCAAGCGTGCTGCCCAGCCCTTCGAAACGCAGGGCGCCGGTGCCGAGCGCATTGGAATGCGTCACCGTCAGCAGCGAGCCGGCGGCCAGGGTCGTGCCACCGGAATACGTACTGTTGCCGCCGAGGGTCTGCGTACCGCTGCCTTGCAAGCGCAGGCCAAGCGCGTTCGCGCCGTCGGTGATCGCCCCGTTGAAGTCGATGCTGTTGGCGATGGTCAGGGTGGCGGCGCCGGGGCCATTGTTGGTGATCGTGCCGGCATTCACGCCGAGGTGGCTCACCAGGCTGATGGTCTGGCTGACACCGCCGAGATCGAGCGTGCCGCCGGAGACGATCACCGCCGTTCCAGACCGTCTGTAGAAGGTCCGCGCCGCATCGCTGCCGAAACGGACCACGCCGCCGGCGATGCTGAGATAGTCGTAGCCCAGGGTGCCGCCGATGCTGGTCGGTGCGAAGACGATGGTGCCGTTATTGGCCGAGGTATCGCCGAGGAAGAGATAGCCGACGGTGGGGTCGCTATAGGTGACGGTGCCCGCGAAGACCGCGTCGACGCCGGTCTGGGTCCGGATCACGCTCGTCGCTCCGACCGTGATCGCATCCGCATAGGTGCCGCTCACGGTGTAGAGCACGGAGTTCGCCTGCGCTGAGGGCGCAGCCAGCGTGCCGGCCGCGACGAGGGCTGTCGCCGAGAGAAGGCTCGTCCTGCGGAGAGCATGGCTGCGCACGGGGCGCTTCGAGGAAGCAGTTTTCATCATGGGCCTTTGGGAAACACGAGATGAGCGTCGGCCGGCGGTGATGGTCGGGCGTCAGTCGGAGCTGTTGTCGAGGATCGCCTTCAGGCGCGGCGCGAGCGGGCGCACGATGTCGGCGAAGCGCGCGCCCTCGGTGCGGAACGCCAGCATCCGCGCGAATTCCACCCGGAGCGCCTGCAAGGCCTCCGCCTTCTGGGCCGCGTTCAACCCGACAAGGCCGCTCGCGCCGGCGTCCAGCTTGGCGCGCAACGTGTCGATCTCGCTCTGGGGGGCGAGGGCGGCGAGGCCGCGGAAGGTATCGCCGACCGCGGTCTTCCAGCTTTCCGCCGTGAAGCCGGCGGCCCGGATCAGGCCGCGCTCGGCGGAATCGCGCTCGAACCACTCGCCGACGATCTCCTCGTCATAGGCGAAGGAGCCGAAACCCGGCTGCAGCGCCGCGATCAGCTCCGCGACCTTGGCGACCTCGTCGCGCGTCAGGGCCACTGCGGGATCGGCGGCGAACAGGAAGCCGGCGCAGAGCGCGGCCGACAGGAGACGGCGCTTCGGGCGGCGCGCGGCGGCGGCACCGTGCTTGCGGGCGCTTAAGATCGACAGCACTCGAAATCCCTTCCAAGGCCGAGAATGAAGGCTGTCGGCACGGCCCATTCGGCAAAGCGGAGCAGCGCTTTCGCGCAATTCGAGCCGGATTCTAGGAAGAGGGCGGTTGGTCCGTCTGCGCGGGGAGCGAAGCGGTTTTGCAGGAAACGAACATCGCCCCGGGCATTTTTCGGGGATTGGCGGCAGGAGCGGCCAACGACCCGCATTGAAGGCCTTCATCCGTCATTCCTCGCCTCTCGGGAGGGTGGCGCGGCGACTCAGGATGTCCGCCCGGAACTCGGAAGGCGTGGCATCGAAGCGCTTGCGGAACGCACGGTTGAACGAGGAGACGTCCGAGAACCCGACATCATAGGCGATCGTCGTGATCGTGCTGGAGGCGAGGTCGCGCTCCTTCAGCAATCGGACGGCGTGTTCGAGCCGCTGCCCGCGCACGAAATCGGAGAATGTCGTCCCGGCATTCTCGAACAGGCGCTGGACATAGCGCACCGTGACGCCCTGGCGCCTTGCCACGGCCTCGATCTGGAGATCGCGATCGCAGAGGCGTTCGAGGACGTCCTTCTGCACGAGCCTGAGCCGGGCTGCCGCGATGCTGCTCTCGTTGCGCTCGGTTCCGCCCCGCAGCACGCCACCGAGGACCAGGGCCGTGAGGTCGTAGACATGACGCGCCGCCGCCTCGGCGACCCTGACCGAGCCCGGCGGATTGCGGCGCAGCAGCGCGACATAGTCCTTCAGCAGCGACATGCCTTCCGTCGCCGCCGGAATCACGTAGCTCGCCTCGATGTCGATGCGGGGTGCGCGGTCGGCCAGCAGCCGGCGGTCGAGCGAGACGAAGTCGAAGGAGGTGGAGCGGCCGTGCCAGCATTCGTGACAGGTCCCCTCGTTGACGAGCACGAGATCGCCCGCGCCGATCCTGATCGGCGGCTTGCCCGCGACCGAAACCTCACGCTCGTCGTCCTGGATCGTCCAGACGTAGTTCTGCCGGCCGTCCTGCAACTGGTCGCGCGCCCGGATGCCGCGCATCGGCGTGAAGCGACCATGGGAGACGAGAAGGTCGCTGGGCAGCGCCATCGCTTCGAGATCGACGCGAATATCGTCAGGGTCGGCCGGTAGCAGCCGCCGCCCGCTCCAGACATGCCGGGCCATGAAATCGTGCAGGAAAGCCATCCGCTCGCCGCGCGGAATCTCTTCTGTCGACAGCCGCTGCATCGCAAACGGTGCGATCGTCATGCGAGGGCTCCGGCTTCGACGAAGTAGGAGCCATTCCCCCACCGTTCAGAGGGGGCGGACGCTATGGCGGGGAAGGAGGGGCCGTCTCGGATCGCGGCGAACAGATTTTGCAGCCGGCGAACAAAGCAGAGGTTTTTCCGCGGCCGGATTGCAAAAGGCTGGCTTGAATCAGCCTCTCAGAGCGCTCGCCCTGACTTCGGAGGGCGTCGCCTCGAAGCGTCGCCGGAAGGCCCGGTTGAAGGAGGTGACGTCGGAGAACCCGGCATCATAGGCGATGGTCGTGATCGTGCAGGAGGCCGGGTCGCGCTCGCGGAGCATGCGAAAGGCGAGATCGAGCCGCTGGTCGCGCACGAAGTCGGAGAAGGTCGTCTCCTGCGCTTCGAACAGGCGCTGGACATAGCGCGGCGTGATGCCCTGGCGCCGGGCGACCGCCTCGATCCCGAGGCCGGGATCGGCGAGCCGTTCGAGGATATCCTTGCGTACGAGCTTCAACCGCGCCGCCGCGATGCTGCTGGCATTGCGCTCGGCGCCGCCATGCACGAAGCCGTCGAGGACCAGCGCGGCGAGGTCGTAGACATGGCGGGAGGCGATTTCGCTCGCCCTGACCGATACGGGCGGATGGCGGCGCAGCATCTCGACATAGCCAGAGAGCAGCGACAGCGACGCCGATGCCGCGGGAATGACATAACTCGCTTCCAGCGCCACGCGCGGCGCCAGGCTCGCGAGCCGCCGCTGGTCGAGCGAGAGCACGTCGACGGACATCGGCTTGCCCTGCCAGAACTCGAAGCAGACCGCCTCGTTCAGCAGCAGGACATCGCCGGCCGAGACCTTGATCATCCTGCCGCCATCGACGGCGACCTCGTGGTCCTCGTTATGGATCGTCAGCAGGTAGTGCTCGCGGCCGTCCTGCAGCAGACCGCGCGTCCGCGCGCCGTGCATCGGCGCATAGAGGCCGCGGCCGACGGTCAGCCCGCCCGGCAGCATCATGGCTTCCATATCGATCCGGATATTGTCCCGGTCGGCCGGGCGGAATTCCAGTCCGCCGACATGGCGCGCGACGAAGTCGTGCACGAAGGCCATCTGTTCCCGGCGCGGGACATCGTCCGTCCGCAGTCGCATCATCGGGAACGGGGCTGCCGTCACTGCGCTCTCTCGGGGATGATGGTCGGCCCAATTCCTCTATTATCGGATCGATTTCCGCACAAGCGGGATCAATCCCAGGTTGCAGAGCGCGCGCAGCCTTCCCCGTGCCGGAGAAGGGCCGTCAGGCGTGATGCAGGATCTGGCCGAGGAACTTGCGCGTCCGTTCGCTCTGCGGGGCCGAGAAGAACTGCTCCGGCGGCGCCATCTCGACGATCTCGCCGGCATCCATGAAGATCACGCGATCGGCGACCTTGCGGGCGAAGCCCATCTCATGGGTGACGCAGATCATGGTCATGCCGCTCTCGGCGAGCTCGACCATCGTGTCGAGGACTTCGCTGACCATCTCGGGGTCGAGCGCCGAGGTCGGCTCGTCGAACAGCATGATCTTCGGATTCATGCAGAGCGAACGCGCGATCGCGACGCGCTGCTGCTGGCCGCCCGAGAGCTGGACCGGGTATTTATGCGCCTGCTCGGGGATATGGACGCGTTCCAGGATCTTGCGGGCTGTCGCTTCGGCCTCGGCCTTCGGCGTGCCGCGCACCTTCATCGGCGCCAGCGTGCAATTTTCGAGCGCGGTCAGGTGCGGGAACAGGTTGAAGCTCTGGAAGACCATGCCGATCTCGCGGCGGATGTCCTCGATGCCCTTGAGCTTGGCATGGACGGTGGTGCCGTCGATGACGATCTCGCCCTTCTGATGCTCTTCGAGCTGATTCAAGCAGCGGATCAGCGTCGACTTGCCCGAGCCCGAGGGGCCGCAGATGACGATGCGCTCGCCGCGCGAGATGGTGAGGTCGATATCGCGCAGGACATGGAAGTCGCCATAGAACTTGTCGACCTTGCGCATCTCGATGATCACGTCGCCGATCTCGTGATCGGTGGCGGCCGGGGCTGTCGCGGACATCTGCAAAACCGTTCTGGATGACAGTCGAAAGAGGTGCCCGGCGCGAAGCCGGGCACCTGTCAGGCGTGGTCAGAACTGCGGCATCGCCGGCAGCTTCGGCAGCGGGATGCCGAACCACTTCTGGTTGATCTTCGAGAGCTCGCCATTGCCCTCGATCTCGGCGATGAACTTGTTGGAGAACTCGGCCAGCGCCGTGTCGGCCTTGCGGAAGGCCATGCCGTTGGCCTGCTCGCGCAGCGTGATCTTCGGCTCGATATTGAGCTGCGGATAATCCTTCAGGAGCTGGGCGAGGATGGTGTTGCTCGCGCCCATCGCCTGGACCTGGCCGGAGATCAGGGCCTGAAGCGCGGTCGCGTCATCGTCGAAGCGCTTGAGCGGCGTGCCGGCCGGCGCGACGGCGCTGATCGCGGTGTCCTGGGTCGAGGCGCGCGCGACGCTGATCGTCACCGGCTTCAGGTCTTCCGCCGTCTTGATGTTCAGGCTCTTGGGGGCGAGCACGTAGATCGTCAGCGTGCTGTAGGGGTTGGAGAAGAGTACCTGCTTCTGGCGCTCGGCGGTGATGCCGAAGGTGGCGATCAGCACGTCGACCTTGTTGGTCAGCAGGTAGGGGATGCGGTTCGGGCCGGTGACCGGCACGAGCTCGAGCTTGACGCCGAGCGCCTTGGCCATCAGGGCGGCGACATCGGCATCGTAGCCGGCCGGATTCTGCTGGGCGTCGGTGCCGCCGAAGGGCGGGTAGTCGGTCAGCACGCCGACCATCAGCTTGCCGCGGGCCTTGATCTCGTCGGGCGTGGCGGCCTGGGCGGGCGCGGTGTTGAGAGCTGCGGCGGCGAGGCCGGCGAAGACGAGCGCGCCAAGGCTGCGGCGGCAAATCGATTTAAACAGTGACATGGGTCGTTCTCCTCTGAGGTGGGCTTCGTGTTGCATCGACGCTGATTATCGCGCGGCGACGAGGAGCTTCTGCTCCATTCTCTTGCTGTAGGCCGAGAGCGGCCGGCAGATGACGTAATAGACCAGCGCCACCAGCGCGAAGATCGTGAAGGGCCGGAAGGTGGCGTTGTTGATGATCTGCGCCGCGCGCGTCAGCTCGACGAAGCCGATGATCGAGGCGAGTGAGGTGCCCTTGATCAGCTGCACGAGGAAGCCGATCGTCGGCGGGATCGCGATGCGGATCGCCTGCGGGGCGATGATGAGCACCATCTTCGGGGCGTAGCGCAGGCCGAGCGAGGTCGCCGCCTCCCATTGCCCGCGCGGCACGACCTCGATGGCGCCGCGCCAGATCTCGCCGAGGAAGGCGCTGGCATGGAGCGAGAGGCCGAGCGCCGCCGCCGTCCAGGGATCGACCGACCAGCCGAACAGCCCCGGCACGAAGAAGGCGAGGAAGAGCTGCATCAGGAGCGGCGTGCCCTGGAAGACCTTGATGTAGCCGGCCGAGGCGACCCTTAGCCATTTATACTCGCCGGTGCGGGCAAGCGCGACCAGCGCACCGCCAAGTGCGCCGCCGAGGAAGGCGACGAGCGAGAGCAGCAGCGTCCAGCGCACTGCCATGAGGATGTAGATGATGTCGGGGGAGCCGAGTGTGCGCATCGTCTCACCTCACCGGGTTGGCTTGCGCAGCAAGGTGCGCTCGATCGCGGCGAAGACCGTCCAGAAGAAGACGGAGAGGCCGAGATACATGCATGTGACGACGAAATAGACCTCGAAGCTGCGGAAGGTGCGCGACTGGATGTCGCCGGCCACCGCCGTCAGCTCGCTCGCCGCGATCGCCGAGCAGACGCTGGTGTTCAGCATCAGCAGGATGAACTGGCTGGTCAGCGAGGGGTAGATCGCCTGGATCGCGGGCTTCAGGATGATGTAGCGGAAGATCTGGAGCGGGCGCATGCCCAGCGACTTGCCGGCCTCGATCTGCCCCTTCTGGATGCTCTCGATGCCGGCGCGGATGATCTCGATGCCATAGGCGCCGACATTCACGACCAGCGCCAGCAGCGCCGCCGTGTTCGAGGTCATCTTCAGGCCGAGCGAGGGCAGGCCGAAATAGATCATGAAGATCTGGATCAGGAACGGCGTGTTGCGGATCAGCTCGATATATTCGTCGATGATCCAGACCAGCCATTTCGGGCCCGAGGTCTTGCCGAGCGCGCCGGCGACCGAGACCACCATGCCGATCGCCATCGCCAGCGCCGAGAGCACGAGCGAATTGAACAGCCCCTGCAGCAATTCGGGCCAGGCCGCGAAGACGTCGGCGAAATCGAACTCATAGCTCATGCGGGCAAGCCCCTCCGGAGCTTCCGCTGCTCAACAGCCTTCATCGATCCTGTCCTTCCTGCAAATCCGGCCGGCTTGGCGCTGGCTTCTCGGTCTTGTCGGTCCAGTCTTGCTACAAACGCGGGATCAGCAAGCCGCCATCGACGTTGATGACTGTCCCCGTCGCATAGGCGAATTGCCCGCTCGTCAGGGCAGCGACCGCGGCCGCGACATCCTCGCCTTCGCCCCAGCGCCCGGCGGGGATCAGTCCATCGGCGATGCGCGCGTCATACTTGGCGGCGACCTTCGCGGTCATGTCGGTTCGGATCACGCCCGGCCGGATCTCGAAGACCGCAATGCCCTCTGGCGCCAGCCGGACCGCGAGCGCCTTCGCCCACATCGAGAGCCCGAGCTTGGAGACGCAATATTGCGCCCGGTCGATCGAGATCAGCTCCGTCGAGGCCGAGGTGATGAAGACGATGGCCGGGCGTTCCGGCCTGTCCGCGAGCATCGTTTTGGCGATTTCCTGGCTCAGGAAGGCGGCGCCGCGCAGGTTGATGTCCATCACGAGGTCGAAGCTTTCCTCTGTGATCTCCAGCATGTCGCCGCGCACGGGCGCGCCGATGCCGGCATTGGAGACGAAGAGATCGAGCCGGCCGAAAGCCGCCTTCACATCGGCGACGAGACCGGCATGGCTCGGGACGGCCGCGACGTCGTGTTTGAAGAAGCGCGCCGTCGCGCCTTCTGCCTCGAACAGCCTCAACGCTTCGGCGACGGCCTCGTCCTCTGCGATATCGGTGAAGGCGATGTCGTGTCCGGCCTTGGCGAGGGCGATGCCGATGGCGCGGCCGATGCCGCGCCTAGCGCCGGTGATGAGGGCAACGGGGCGCGTCATCTCACTCTCCCCGGTAGGTCGGCGTGCGCTTTTGCTGGAAGGCGGAGACGCCTTCCTTGACGTCGTCGGTATAGGAGACGAGCGAACTCGCCAGCGCTTCCATGATCGCGCCGCTATCCTCGTCCTCGGCGGCATTGATGAGCTGCTTGACGACGATATTGGCGACCGGCCCGCGCTGGCAGATGCGCTCGGCCATGGCCTGCGCGGCTGCGAGCGCGCCGCCCTTCTCGACGACCTGATCGACGATGCCGAGCGAAAGCGCGTTCTCGGCGGTGACGATCTCGCCGGTGAGCGCAAGGCGCCGTGCGACCTGCCCGCCGAGGCGCCGGACGAGACGCTGCGTGCCGGACCAGCCGGGGATCATGCCGAGCCCGGTTTCGGGCAGGCCGATCTTGGCCTGGACCTCGCAGATGCGGATATCGGCGGTGACGGCGAGCTCCAGCCCGCCGCCGAGCGCATGGCCGTTCATCGCGGCGATGACCGGCGGCTTCATGCGCGCGAGCTTGTCGAAGACGCGGTGGCCGGAGCGGACCCAGCCCTGACCCATCTCCAGCGGAGATAACCCGCCCCAGGCGACGATGTCGCCGCCGGCGCAGAAGGCCTTGCCCTCGGCCGTCAGGATGACCGCACGCACCGAGCGGTCTGCATCGATCGTCTCGGCGAAGCGGCCGAGCAGGCCGACCATGACGTCGTCGAGCGCGTTGAGCTTCTCCGGCCGGGCGAGCGTGATCGTCGCGATGCCGGAAGCGATGTCGAGGCGGACGGGATCGCTCATGCCGCCCTCGCGGGGATTTCGAGGCCGAGCAACGCCTCATTGAACAGCGCGGCGTCCATCAGCTTCGGCGGCTTGGGCACCAGCAGCGGGAACTCGCTTTGGGCGAGAATGTCACGCTCCAGATCGACGCCCGGCGCGATCTCGGTGACGACGATGCCCTCAGTCGTCAGCTTCATCACGCAGCGCTCGGTGACATAGGTGATGTCCTGGCCCTGGGCGATGGCGCGGGGGCCGGAGAAGGAGATGTGCTCGACAGCCTCGACGAGCTTCCTGACCTTGCCTTCCTTCTCGATGACGAGCTTGCCATCCGCGATCGCGAGCTTGGCGGCGGCGCTGAAATAGCCGGAGAAGACGATGCGCTTGGCCCGTGCGGTGATGTCGATGAAGCCGCCGGCGCCGGCGGTGACATGCGGGCGCACGCCGAGCTTCGAGACGTTGACGCAGCCCAGCTTGTCGATCTGCAGGAAGGAGAGCAGCGACATGTCGAAGCCCGCACCCTGGAAATAGGTGAACTGGTAGGGGGAGGGGACGATGGCCTCGGCATTGGAGGCGCAGCCGAACTGGAATTCTAGGAGAGGCACGCCGCCGACGGCGCCCTGCTCGATCACCCAGGTGACGGCGCCGTGCTGGCCTTCCTCGATCAGAATGCGCGGGACATTGGCCGAGATGCCGAAGCCGATATTGACGGCGTCGCCATGGCGCAATTCCTGCGCGACGCGGCGCGCGATGACCTTGGCGACGTCGAAGGCCGGGGTCTCGAAGCTCGATAGCGGCCGGCGCACCTCGCCGGAGATGGCGGGATCGTAGACGGTCTGTGTCGTCTGCATCTGGTCGGGCGCGACCACGATCGCATCGACGAGGATGCCGGGCACGAAGACGGCCTGCGTATTGAGGCTGCCGGCCTCGACCACGCGCTTCACCTGCGCGATGACGATGCCGCCATTGTTGCGGACCGCCAGCGCCTGATCGAGCGGGCCGAGCAGTCCGCCCTCATGCTCGTAGGAGAGGTTGCCGCGCTCGTCGGCTGTGGTGGCGCGGATGATCGCGACCTTCGGCACGATGCTGCGGAAATAGAGCCAGTCCTCGCCGTCGAACTCGACACGGGCAACGATCGGCTCGGCCATGGCGCGCGCGTTCATGGCGCAGCCCTGATGCTTGGGATCGACGAAGGTATCCATGCCAATCTTGGTCAGCACGCCCGGCCGCTTGGCCGCGGCCTCGCGATGCATGTCGAACAGGATGCCGCTCGGGATGTTGTAGGCCGGGATTTCGTTGCCCGTGACCATCTTCCAGATCGCCGGCGGCTCGGCCGAGGATGGGCCGGAGGGGTAGGAGCCGCCCATGATCCGCGCCAGCAGGCCGGGCTTGGCGATGTGGTCGACGCCTTTGACGCCCCACATGTCGCCGGCCGCGATCGGGTGCAGCGTCGTCAGGTTGCGCGGATGGCCGGACGCGTCGAAGCGCCGGCCGATCGCCGCCAGAACCGCATCGGGGCAGCCAAGGCCGGAGGAGGAGGACACCGTGACGATCGCCTCGTCCGGGATCAGGGCGGCGGCTTCGTCGGCGGAGAGGATGCGGGGGAAGGCCATGATCTCTTGTCTCTTCGGAAAGTTTCAGCCGGCGGCCGCGAGCGCGCGCTGATAGGCGCCGCAGGATTCGCGGATGACGAGATGGGCGGGGCCGATGAAGCTCTCGGGCTCGGCGGCGGGATCGTTGATCTGCTTCAGCAGGAGGGCTGCGGCGCGCTCGCCGAGGCCGACGGGATCGACCGCGACGGTGGTCAGCGCCGGAGAGACATGGCGCGCCTCGCTGGTGTCGTCGAAGCCGACAATCGCGATGTCGCGCCCGACGATGAGGCCGTGGCGCGCGGCGGCGAGCATCGCGCCGATCGCGGTGACGTCGTTGTAGCAGACGACTGCGGTCGGCCGATCGGCGAGCGAGAGCACCGCGCTCATCGCGCTGAAACCACCGTCGCGCGTCGGCATGCTCTCGAGGTTTAGCGCGGGATCGACGCTGCGGCCGGACGCTTCCATCGCCGAGAGGAAACCGCCATGCCGCTCCTGCCGGACGACCATCGAATGCATGCCGCCGAGAAAGGCGATGCGCTCATGGCCGAGATTGATGAGGTGGCGGGTGACGCGGCTGGCGCCGAGGAGGTTCTCCGGCACGACGATGCTCGTATCGGCGCCGGGCAGGCGGCGGATCGCGACCAGCAGCGCAGTTCCGGCAGCCTTGGCCCAATCGAGATGCTCGGGCCGCGTATCCAGCGCGGGGCAGAGTATGATGCCGCCGGCGCCATGCTCGCGCATCATCCGCATCACCTGCTCCTGCCGCACCACGCTCTCGGCGGTGTTGGCCATGAAGGCGACATAGCCGGCCATCTGCAGCACCTTCTCCACGCCGATCGCGAATTCGGCGAAGAACGGGTTGGAGAGGTCGTTGAGGACGAGGCCGACGATGCGGGACTGCGCGTTACGGAGATTGGCGGCGCCGCGATTATAGACATAGCCGAGCCGGTCCATGGTCTGCAGGACATGCTGGCGGGTTTCGGGCTTCACCGCGCCGCGGCCGGTGAGGACGAGCGAGACCGTCGATTTCGAGACGCCGGCGGCGTCCGCGATCTCGATGATCGTCACCTTTCCCTTGCTGCCTTGCGGCTGCGGCATCGTTTCATCCCTGATGCGCGTGGCGCTGTTCTTTTCTTGGAACGTTCCATTATCAGTGAATGGATCGGCGCGCAATATGTCTCTTTCAAAGCCTTTATTGCCTCTGTATAAGGCTGGAAACGCGTTTCTTAATTGGAACGTTCCAATAAATTCACCGGAGGAAGCGATGGTCGAGATCAGCCTGCCCCGCATGGACGGCCGCAGCGAGCGCTACAGGCTGGCGCCGCCTTCGCCTTTCCCGCAGACGGCCAAAGCCAACGGCATCCGCACCGTCTATGCCGCCGCCCATGTCGTCGCCGACCCGCTGAAACTGGTCGATCCCTGGCGCGAGCCGGCCGTCGACTGGGATGCGACGCTGGCTTTCCGGCATCATCTCTGGGGGCTCGGCCTCAAGATCGCCGAGGCGATGGACACGTCCCAGCGCGGCATGGGGCTGGACTGGCAGAACGCCGCCGAATTGATCACCCGCGTCCTCGCCGAGGCCAAGGCGACGCCGGGCGCCGATCTCGCCTGTGGCGCCGGCACCGACCAGCTTGCTCCGCAGGATGCCCGCAGCCTCGACGATGTGATCCACGCCTATGAGGAGCAGATCGGCCATATCGAGGAGCATGGCGGCAAGATCATCCTGATGGCGAGCCGCGCGCTTTGCCGCGTCGCGAAGGGGCCGGACGACTACCTTGCCGTCTATGGCCACCTCATCCGCCAATGCCGGGGCAAGGTGATCTTGCACTGGCTCGGCGAGATGTTCGATCCGGCGCTTGCCGGCTATTGGGGCAGCCGCGATTTCGAGCCGGCGATGGAGACCGTGCTCACCCTGATCCGCGACCACGCCGACAAGATCGACGGCATCAAGATCTCGCTGCTCGACGCGGGCAAGGAGATCACTATGCGCCGCCGCCTGCCGGCGGGCGTCGTGATGTATACCGGCGACGACTTCAACTACGCGGAGCTGATCGGCGGCGACGATCAGGGCTTCTCGCACGGCCTGCTCGGCATCTTCGATCCGATCGCGCCGGCCGCCGCAGCCGCCTTCGCCAGGCTGGAGGCGGGCGACCGCGCCGGCTTCCATGCGATCCTCGATCCCACCGTGGCGCTCTCGCGCCGGCTCTTCGAGGCGCCGACGCAGCATTACAAATGCGGCGTCGTCTTCCTCGCCTGGCTCAACGGCTTCCAGACCCATTTCCGCATGGTCGGCGGCGCTGAATCCGCGCGCGGCATCCTGCACTACGCCGATCTCTTCCGTCTCGCGGACCAGTCGGGGCTGCTGATCGATCCCGAATTGGCCGCTCGCCGGATGACGCATCTCTGCGCTCTCAACGGCATCGCCTGAGGGGAGGGCAGGTCATGCACGCCCCCCTGCTCGACGCCGAAATCTACGACCAGACCCGCGAGACCGCCCGGCGCTTCGCCGAGGAGGTCGTCAGGCCCGTTGCCGCCGATCTCGACCGCGACGAGACCTTTCCGGCTGAAATCTACGCGCAGATGGGCGCGCTCGGCCTGTTCGGCATCACCGTGCCGGAGGAACATGGCGGCGCCGGGCTCGATACCTATGCCTACTCGATCGTCATGGAGGAATTGTCGCGAGGCTATTCATCCGTCGCCGACCAATGCGGCCTCGTCGAATTGATCGGCACGCTGCTGACCCGCTACGGCACGCCCGAGCAATTGCAGCGCCTGCCCGACATCCTCGCCGGCAAGACGCGCGTCGCCTATTGCCTGACCGAGGCCGAGGCGGGCTCCGATCTCTCCAATGTCCGCACCACTGCGCGCGAGACCGCCGAGGGCTATGTCATCGACGGCGGCAAGCTCTGGATCCACAACGCGCCCGTCGCCGATCTCGGCTTCGTGCTGGCCTCGACCGATCCGGCCGCCGGCCATCGCGGCATGAGCATCTTCCTGGTCGATCTGCATGCGCCCGGCGTCTCGCGTGGGCCGAAGGAGCACAAGATGGGCCAGCGCGCGAGCCAGGTCGGCGCGCTCAATTTCGATGGTGTCGTGGTTCCGCGAGAAGCCTTGCTCGGCCCGAAGGGGCGCGGCTTCCACATCATGATGAGCGTGCTGGAGAAGGGCCGCGTCGGCATCGCCTCGCTGGCCGTCGGCATCGCCCAGGCGGGGCTGGAAGCGGCGTTGGCTTATGCCCGTGACCGGCGCCAGTTCGGCAAGCCGATCCTCGACAACCAGGGCCTGCAATGGCTGCTGGCGGACATGGCCAAGGACATCGCTGCCGCTCGCGCGCTGGTGGAACGTGCCGCGCTGCTGATCGATCACGAGAAACCCGCGACTTCCGCCTCCTCGATGGCCAAGTGCTTCGCCAGCGACATGGCGGTGGCGCAGACGGCCAATGCCGTGCAGGTCTTCGGCGGTTCCGGCTATATCCGCGGCTTCGAGGTCGAGCGGCTCTATCGCGACGCCAAGATCACGCAGATCTATGAGGGCACCAACCAGATCCAGCGCACGATCATCGCGCGGGAATTGATCAGGAACGGCGCCTGATTACGGGGCCGTGGCCTGACTGGCCCTGGCGCGAACCGCCGCGAGGCAGCCGGCGATCTCCGCGATCAGCCATTCCGAGACGATGCGGCTGACGCGCGAGAGCGGGCGGCGGGCATCGATGGCGACGCTCACCGATTGCGGCTCGACGGCGGTGTCGCGGATCGGCAGGAAGACCAGCGAGCCGTTCATCAACTCCGGCGCGGTGTCGAGCTCCGAGGTGAAGGCGAGATATTCGCCTTCGAGCGCGAGCTGTTTCACCAGCTGGAGCGAGTTGGTGACCACGGCCCGGCGCGGGTCGGAAAACAGCCAGCCATGATGCATGTCGAGATAGCGCCGGATCGTCAGGGCGCGGCTCTGCAGGGCGATGCGGTGGGTCGAGGCTTCCTGGAAACTGACGGACTCGGCGCTCGCCAGCGGGTGGGACGGCGCGACGACGCAGCCGACCGGCAGCGCTGCGCTCCAGAGCACATGGATTTCGCGGCGCGGGACGAGGTTGAAGACGGCGGCGATGTCGGCGGCATCGCCGGCCAGCGCGGTCAAGGCCGCATCGGGGCTCGCGACCTCGACATCGAGCGAGATTGCCGGGTGCTCGGCATTGAGGCCGCGGATCAGCCGGGGCAGGAAGCCGTTGACATGGCTGTCCATCACGACGAGCCGGGTGTGGCCCTGATCGACGCCCTGTAGCTGGCGCAGGTCCGCGGCGGCGCGGCGCTCGTCGGCCAGCCAGTTGCGGGCCAGCGCGATGATGGCGTCGCCGGCCGCAGTGGGGCGCATGCCGCGCGGGAGCCGCTCGAACAACTCCATGTTGAAGTCCCGCTCCAGCAGCAGGATGTGCCGGTCGATCGCGGAGGCCGCGACATGGAGCTCGCGCGCGGCCTTCTGGATCGAGCCCGAGCGAGCGACCTGCTCGACATAGCGAAGAGCGGCGGGGACGAGGGAGGCGCGCATTTGACCATCCTAATTTTGAGAATGGAGAGTTACAAATTCTGAGCTGGACGGCAACATTCGAAGCGCCGATCCTACCTTACGTCAACAGGCCTTAGGCCCTCATGGCGCAGGGGGAGCGTGCATGATCGACGCCGGACGCATCAGGCAGCCCAACGCGCGCCGCAGCAGCCGCGAGGATGGCGGCAGGCCGGACAAGGCCTCGCGGCCGACGATCGGGGTCGTGCTGCCGTCGTCCAACCGGACGGTCGAGCGTGTCGCCTATGTCATCCGGCAAAGCCGCCCCGATCTCGACATCTGCATGACGCGGGTTCCCTATTCCGGGCATCCGAGCGACGGCTACGAACTCGACAGCTTCCGTCGGGCGACGCGGCTGCTCGCCGATACGCGGCCCGACGTCATCCTGTGGAATGCGACGCGCGGGGCGCTGCTCGGCTTCGAGCCCGACCGGGTGCTGTGCCGGATGATCGAGGAGATCGCCGGCGTGCCGGCGACGACGACGGCACTGGCGACCCTCCAGGTCCTGAAAGCCGACGGCATTCGCCGCATCGCCCTGATCGCGCAGGGCGGCCTCGACGATTGCGAGCGGCTGACCAGCACCTTCGGCGACGAGGGCATCACCGTGATCGCGTCATCGGCGCTCGGCATCGAGGACAATTTCGAGGCGGCGGCGGTGACGGATGACGACCTGATCGCCGTGGCCTCCGATCTCTGTGCGCGGGCCGAGCCGGAAGGCCTGTTGATCTGGAGCACCAATCTCGGCGGGCACGCGCTGTCGCGCCGCTGCGCCGGCCTCGGCGTCCGGGTCTTCGATTCCACCACGATCGGCTTCGATGTCGCGCTCGCCCTTCTCGACGACCCGCCCCGGAACAAGCCCCCGGATGCGGCACTAAGCCCAGCCTCTCCCCGATAACAACAAGGGCCCGTCAGTGGCCTGCTCAGAGGACGAACGGTCATGGTCACAACCCTTACACGCAGGCATTTCGGCAAGCTCGCGGCGGCTTCCGCGCTCGCTTGCCCGGCCGTGGTCCAGGCGCAGCCCGCCTGGCCCACGAAGCCGGTGCGCATTCTGATCTCCTTCCCGCCCGGCGGCTCCAGCGACTTCGTCGCCCGGGCGATCACGCCAGCCTTGTCCGAGCATTTCGGGCAGCAGTTCATCGTCGATAACCGCCCCGGCGCCGGCGGAACGGTCGCGGGCGACATCCTGCGGCGCGAGCAGCCGGACGGCTACACCTTCCTGCTCTCCAACAACGCGCCCTTCACCATCGCGCCGACGATGTTCAAGAAGATCCCCTACAACGTCGTCAAGGACTTCACCCATGTCTGCTATCTCGGCGCGACCTATGGCGGGCTGGTGGCCCACGCCAATGTCGGCGTGAAGACGGCGGCCGAACTGATCGCCAAGGCCAAGGCCAACCCCGGCCAGCTCAGCTTCGGTTCCAGCGGCGTCGGCTCGATCGGCCATATCACCGGCAACACCTTCTGCCGCGCGGCGGGGATCGACATCCTCCATGTGCCCTATCGCGGCGCCGGGCCGCTCAGGATCGACCTCACGGCCGGCATCATCGGCCTGCAGTTCGAGGGCATCGTCACCAGCGTGCCGCAGATCGCGGCGGGCGAGCTCTTCGGCCTGGGCGTCACCTCCGACAAGCGCCTGCCGGCGGTGCCGAACATTCCGACCTTCAAGGAGCTGGGCTACGACGTCTCGGTCAAGAACTGGCACGGCATCAGCGCGCCCGCCAACCTGCCGCCGGCCATCGCGGAGAAGATGAGCGCCGCGCTCGCCGATATCTGCACGCGCCAGGCCACCACCGACCAATTCTCGAAGATCGGCAACTACTACGACCCGATGACCTCGGCCGAATTCTCCACCTTCGTCGCCGACCAGATCGACGTGTGGCGGCCGATGATCATCGCCGCCGGGGCGGCCGGACAATGAGCGAGCCCAGCCTCTCCCCCGTCCGGCCGGGGCGGGCCGAGCTCGCCTCCGGGCTGCTGGTCACGGCGCTCGGACTGCTCGGCCTCGCCGCCTCCTGGGACCTTGAACGCGGCGTGCTGCGCCAGATGGGCCCCGGCTACCTGCCGGCCACCGTCTCCTGGCTGATCATTGCCGGAGGCGTCGCGATGATCGCCACTGCCATGCTGAAATCCGGCAAGCCGTTGCCGGACTTCCAGTTCAGGCCGCTGGCCGTCATCTCCGCCGGCATCGCGCTGTTCGGACTGACGATCGACAGGCTCGGGATTCTCGCGGCCATCGTAATCCTGATCATCGTCTGCGGCTTCGCGAGCCCGATCACCCGCTTCCGGGAGAACGTCGTGCTGGCCGTCTGCCTCGCGGCGGCTTCCGCCCTGATCTTCGTCAAGCTGTTGGGCTTGGCGATCCCCATCCTGCCGAGGTGAGCGCGCCATGGATCTGCTCGGCAATCTCGCTCTCGGCTTCTCCGTCGCCGCGTCCGCGACCAATCTCGGTTTCTGCCTGCTCGGCGTCTTCGTCGGCACGCTGATCGGCGTCCTGCCCGGCATCGGCCCGGTCGCGACCATGGCGATGCTCTTGCCCGCCACCTTCCATGTCGCGCCGGTCTCGGCGCTGATCATGCTGGCGGGCATCTATTACGGCGCGCAATACGGCGGCTCGACCACCGCGATCCTGGCCCGCGTGCCGGGCGAGGCCTCGTCGCTGGTGACGGCGCTCGACGGCTACAAGATGGCGCTCAAGGGCAGGGCCGGCGCGGCGCTCGCCATCGCCGCGATCGCCTCCTTCTTCGCCGGCACGGTCTCGACCTTGCTGGTCGCGATGTTCGGTCCAGCCCTGTCGAAGGTGGCGCTCCAGTTCGGGCCTTCGGACTATTTCGCGCTGATGGTGCTCGGCCTCGTCGCCGCGATCGTGCTCGCCAGCGGGTCGCTGCTCAAGGCGGTGATGATGATCCTGGTCGGCATCCTGCTCGGCCTCGTCGGCACCGATCCGAACAGCCCGCTGCCCAGGATGAGCTTCGACGTGCCGGCGCTGGCGGAGGGCATCAACTTCGTCTGCCTCGCGGTCGGCCTCTTCGGGCTTTCGGAGATCATCTACAATCTCGAGAAGGAGATCGTCCGGCCGCAGGCGATCCCGTTCCGCGAACTGATGCCGAACCGGGAGGAGATGAGGGCGGCGACGCCAGCGATCCTGCGGGGATCGCTGATCGGCTCGGCGCTGGGGATCCTGCCGGGCAGCGGCGCGCTGCTCGCCTCGTTCTCCGCCTATGCGATCGAGAAGAAGATCTCGAAGACGCCGGAGCGCTTCGGCGAGGGCGCGATCGAGGGTGTCGCCGCACCCGAGGCCGCGAACAACGCCGGCGCGCAGACCTCCTTCATCCCGTTGCTGACGCTGGGAGTGCCGTCCAACGCGGTGATGGCGGTGATGGCGGGCGCGATGGCGATCCAGGGCATCACGCCCGGCCCGCAGGTCATGGTCAAGCATGCCGAATTGTTCTGGGGCATGATCGCCAGCATGTGGATCGGCAACCTGATGCTGGTGATCCTCAACCTGCCGCTGGTCGGGCTCTGGGTGAAGCTGCTGCAGGTTCCCTACCGGCTGCTCTACACCTCGATCATCCTGTTCTGCTGCATCGGCGTCTACTCGATCAACAGCTCCGTCTTCGACGTCTATCTGACGATCGCCTTCGGCATCCTCGGCTATGTCCTGATCAAGCTGGAATTCGAGCCGGCGCCGCTCCTGCTCGGCGTCATCCTCGGACCGCTGATGGAGGAAAACCTCCGGCGCGCGATGCTCCTGTCCCGCGGCAGCCTCTCCGTGTTCTGGGAGCGGCCGCTGAGCCTGGGGCTGCTTTTGACGGCGGCCGTGCTGCTGATGGTCGTGCTGCTGCCGAGCCTGCGGCAGGCGCGCGACACACTCAAGGAAGAGTGACGGGGCCTCCCACTGGGTCGCGGGGCGCGTGCGCATCGATGGAAGCGCGCCCTGCGACCACTTTTTCCCCGTGCAAGGGCCATTCGCGATGAAACGCTTCAAGATGCTTCTCAATGCCAATTTCAGCGGGCCGCAGGCCTGGCTGCTGCTGGCGATCCGGCGCGGCTATGTCACTGACGCCGGGATCGAACTGGAGTTCACGCCGGGCACCGGCGCCTATAACGCTGCGCCCGGACTGGTCGCGCGCGATTTCGACCTCGCCTATGGCGACCTGAATTCGCTGATCGAGGTCGCGGCGGCCGAGCCGGAGCGTGCGCCGACCTGCGTCCATGCGCTGTTCAACGCCTCGGCGGCGGCGGTTGCGGTGCCCGCTGGCAGCCCGATCACGACGCCGGCCGACCTCAAGGGCAAGCATATGATCGGGCATGCCTCCGATGTGGGCCTGCGCACCTTCCGGGCCTTCGCCGAGGCGACCGGGCTCGATCCGGATGCCGTCAAGGTCGAGACCGCCGACGGTGCGATGGCGGAACTGGTGGCGCGGCTCGACACGGAACGCGGGCCGCATGGCCTGTTCGGCTATGTCAGCACCATCACCGCTGCATTGGCGGCACAGGGCAAGGACGCGGCGACGCAACTGCGCTGGCTGCGCTATGACCATTACGCCCCGTTCTTCTATGGCAGCGGCTTCATGGCCTCGCCGCGCGTCATCGCCGAGGAGCCGGAGGCGCTGACGCGCCTGGTCGCCGCCATCAATCGCGGCGTCGTCGAGGCCCTCGCCGACGAGGAGGCCGCGCTCGACGCCGTGCTGAGCTTCGCGCCCGAGGCCGACCGGGAGGTCGAGCGCATCCGATGGAGAACCACGCTCGCCGTCGAGCTCGCCCATCCCGATGGCGAGCGGCTCGGCCTCGGCATGATCGACGCGGTGCGCTTCACCGAGAGCGTCCGCCGCCATGCCAGCGCGCAGAACCTGCCGCGCGTCCCCGCGACCGAACGCCTGTTCACAGCCCGCTTCCTGCCGCCGGCTGCAGAGCTTGCCCGCACCCGCCAGACCCAAGGAGCCGTCGCTTGAAACGCCTGCGCATCCTCCTGAACGGCCCCTTCGCCGGCCCTCATGCCGGCTTCGCTCTCGCCGAACGGCGCGGCTACCTGGCCGATGCCGGCATCTCGATCGACTGGCATGCCGGCAAGGGCGCGTCCGCCGTCATCCCCGAACTGCTCGGCGGCGGCTATGACGCCGCTTATGGCGACCTCAACGCGCTCGCGCTTGCACTCGGCGGGCTGCCGCCGGAGACCGGGCCGAAGGCGATCTATGCTGCCTTCAACCAGACGCCGCTGACCATCGCCGTCCGGACGGGCGAGGGCATTGCGACGCCGCGCGACCTGGAAGGGCGCACGGTGCTCGGCCATACCTATGATGCGGCATTGCAGATGTTCCCGGCGCTCGTCGTGGCGGCCGGGATCGATGCCTCCCGCGTCAAGCTGATCTTCTCGGAGGACTCGCTCGGGCTGATGGTGCGGCGGATGGTCGAGACGCGCGACTGCGACGGCGTCTTCGGCTTCGTCAACACGATCAAGGCTTCGCTCTCGGAGGAGGGGCTCTCGATCGAAGACAAGGTCGGCTTCATCGAGTACCGCGACTGGCTGCCGTCCTTCTACGGCAATTCCCTGCTGGCATCGCCTGCCTTGCTGGCCGATCCCGGCCTAGCGCGCGTGCTGGTCGAGGCGGTGGCGAAGGGCTTCGCCGACCTGCGCGCCGATCCGGAAGCCGGGATCGATGCCGTGATGGAGATGCGGCCCCAGCTCGACCGCGCGATCAACCTGCGCCGCCTCAAGGGCACGCTCGCCATCGAGATGAACCATGCCGAGCGGCAGGGCGTGCGCGACGGCGATGTCGATCCGCCCCGCCTGCAGGAGGCGCTCGACCTGCTGGCGCGGGCCTTCCCGGCGACGCGGCCGCTCAAGGCGCAGGAGGTTTTCGCGCAGCTGCGGCCGGCCTGAGGCCGTGGAAGTTGTGGCAGGCTTCGCCACAACATCACCGCGAAATGACCAGACCGGCTCCAGCCTGAGACCGCATTTGGGCTGTCCGATGACCTTTCATCTCATCGCCAATACAGAGGAGAACTCTCCATGCGAAAGGCCATGATTGCCATCGGAACCGCGCTGCTCGTCTCGGGCGGCGCCATGGCGCAAGCGCCGGCCACGCCGACGCCGCCGGCCCAATCCGCGCCCTCGGAGGAGAAGGCCGCCACGATCAAGACGGTCAGCGTCGTCGACATGGACGCGCTGCCGGCTGCCGCGCAGGAGCAGGTCACGCAGCAGTCGAAGGCGCAGCCGGCGGGGCAGCTCCAGCGGGTCCAATCCGCAATCGAGGGCGAGCCCAAGCTGAAATCGGCGTTGGCCACGAAGGGCTTCACCTCCCGCGACGTGGTGCTGGCCTCGCTCGACAATGACGGCGAACTGACCATCGTCGCCAAGCGGGCGTCGTAAGTCCGGCGCGCCCCGCCCCTCAGACCGGGATCAGGGTCGCGACATGGCGCTCCGTCGGCCGCTCGCTTTCGGCGAGGCCGGCGGCGACGCCGGTGCGGTCGGCCGCGCTGCGGTTCTGGCTGAGCTTGCGTTTGCCTTCGAGCGTCGCGATCGGCATGCGCAGGCCGACGATGCCGCGCAACTGCGCCTGGACGAATTCGGGCGGCGCATCCGAGACCGCCCAGGGCGCGGCGCGGTCGCCCTCGTGCAGGTTGGTCAGGCGGGTGACGACATCGAGCAGGCGGGTCGCATCGTCGAAGAATTCGACCGGACCGGAGGCGTGGACGGTCACGTAATTCCAGGTCGGCACGACCTTGCCGGTCTCCTGCTTCACCGCATACCAGCTCGGCGTCACATAGGCGTCCGGTCCCGCGAAGATGGCGAGGCCGTTGCCGACGGCAGGCACGCGCCATTGCGGGTTCGCTCTGGCGAGATGGCCGTAGAGCACGCCATGCTCGCCCTCGTTCTCATCGATGAAGAGCGGCAGCGGCGTCGCCAGCGGGCCTTCCGCGGTCGCGGTGATGAAGGTGGCGAGACGCGCCGCGCGGATCGTCGCCAGCAGGCTCGTCCTGTCCTCGTCGCGAAAGGCCGGTGGGGTGTACATGCGGGAACTCCTTGTGCCGCCGCCGTCATGCCTGCAATCTGGACCTTCAGGAATATCCAGTTCCAAGAGTTTTGAGTGGTCCAGTTGGAAGAGCAGGGCGTCACCCGCCGGATCATCGCCGCGATCAAGCAGCGAATCCATGACGGAGAATACCGGCCGGGCGATCGCCTGCCGTCGAGCCGGGCGCTCGCCATCGAATGGGGCGTGTCGCGGACGACGGTCACGGCGGCCTATGCGCAGTTGATCGCGGAGGGCTATCTGTTCAACCGCCCCGGCGCGCGAGCCGTCGTGGCGCGCGGGCTTGCGGCTGCTCCAATACCCAAGGCCGATGCTCCGGCGAGCGTGCGAGCCCTGTCCGATTTTGCCGAGCGCCTGCTTGCCTTGCCCGCGCCGGCCCGGTTCCAGACCTACCGCGTCGCCGATCTCCGCTATGGCGATCTGAACGGGGCGGATTTTCCGATGCTGGCCTGGCGCCGCGCGCTCAACCGGGCGAGCCTGCGCCGGGCCGAGCGTTTGCGCTACAGCGATCCGCAGGGTTCGGCTCCGCTTCGCGAGGCCTTGCAGAGCTATTTGTGGCGCGCCCGTGGGATCAGTTGCGCGCCGGAGCAGATCATCGTCGTCAACGGCTCGCAGCAGGGGCTCGATCTCTGCGCCCGGCTGCTGCTCAACCCCGGCGATGGCTTCGTCATGGAAGACCCCGGCTATGTGCTGGCGCGGCATGCCTTCGCTGCTTCGGGCGGCGTGACGATCCCTGTCTCCGTCGATCGCGAGGGCATCAGGACGGAGGGCTTGCCGGCGGCGCGACTGGCCTATGTCACGCCGTCTCACCAGTATCCGCTCGGCAGCGTGCTTTCGGCGGCGCGGCGGCGGGGCTTGCTCGACTGGGCTGCCGAGGCCGGGGCCATGGTCGTCGAAGACGACTACGATGGCGAGTATCGGCATGGCGTCGCGCCGATCCCGCCGCTTCAGGTCTCGGCGCCCGACAAGGTGATCTATCTCGGCACGGTCTCGAAGACGCTCTCGCC
Source organism: Allobosea sp. GW821-FHT09G06 (assembly GCF_059416005.1). Lineage (NCBI taxonomy): Bacteria > Pseudomonadati > Pseudomonadota > Alphaproteobacteria > Hyphomicrobiales > Alloboseaceae > Allobosea > Allobosea sp. GW821-FHT09G06. Next base: position 1,547,629 of record NZ_JBWKOI010000001.1, read on the forward strand.
GACGCTGCGGCTTGGCTATCTCGTCGTGCCGCCTGATCTCAGCCCTGTCTTCGCGGAGGCCAAGCGCCTGACCGATCGGCATACGCCCTTGCTGGAGCAGGAGGCGCTGGCGGAGTTCCTGTCGAGCGGTGGGTACGAGCGCCATGTCCGCAGCGTCCGCAGGCGGAATGCGGAGCGCCGGGCGGCGCTGCTGCAGGCTCTCGCCGATGAATGCGGGACGCGCCTGACCGTGACCGGCGCGGATACGGGCCTGCATGTCGTCGCCTGGCTGAACGGCGCTCCGGCGGAGCGCGAGGCGGCGATCGTCGAAGCGGCTCGCGCGGCAGGGATCGGCCTCTATCCGATCGGGCCGCTCTATGCCTCGGGGACCGAGCGGCCGGCCGAGGCCGGCTTCGTCATCGGCTATGCGGCGCATGAGGTCGATGTGATCCGGCGCGGCGTTGCCGGACTGGCCAAGGTGTTTTCTGCGGTGACCTGAAATCAGCCGCGCAAGCCGCCGAGCAGCAGGTCGCAATAATCCTGCGCGAAGGCGGCGGCGCGGCGGCCTTTGCCCGGCTTGAACCAGCGCACCATCCAGTTGAGCATCGAGAGGACGGCGCGGTTGGTGATGTCGATATCGAGCGGGCGGAAGGCGCCCTTGGAGACGCCGTCGGCGATGATTTGCCTCAGGGCCTGCTCGTGCTTGTCGCGCAGCTTCTGCGCCTCCGCGATCATCACGACGTTCTCCATGCCGCCATAGCCGACGAGCATGGTGAGGAAGCCGTCATAGTGATCCTCGAAGAAATCGGCATGGGCGGTCATGAAGCGGGCGAGCGCCTCTTCCGGGCCGGAGGCCTCGGCCGTCGCCTGCGAGACGTGACGGCGCAGCCCCTCCAGCGTGCGCACGATGATCGCCTCGTAGATCTCCTTCTTGTTCGGGAAGTAGTGGTAGATCGCCGCCTTGGTGACGCCGACCGAAGCGGCGAGCTCGCCGAGCGATGTCCCGTCATAGCCGTCGCGGGCGAAGAGCCGCGCGGCATCGTCGAGGATGCGGTCGCGTGCGTTCTCGATCGTCGGCGGGCGACCCTGGCGCTTCGGTTTCGCTGTGGTGTTCGGTCCTGCCATGGCTGGCCTCAGCCGATCGCGCCGGCAGCGCGCAGGCGCTCGATCTGCCCGGGCTCAAGGCCGAGATGCTCGGCCAGGACCGCATCGGTATGCTCGCCAACTGCGGGCGGCGGCGTCGGTTCGCGCGGGGGGCTTGCCGACATGCGCAAGGGGCTGCGGACCGAGCGGAAGGTACCGATCGTCGGTGAGGGCACCGAGACGACGCTCTGGCGCAATTCGGCGATGTCGCTGCTCAGGGCCTGCCCGACGCTGCGGACATCGCCTGCGGGCACGCCGGCGGCGCGCAGGTCAGCCAGTACTTCGGTCAGGTTCAGGCCCGCGAAATGCTGTTCGAGCAGGGGCAGCAGGGTTTCGCGATGCTCGGTGCGCTTGCGGTTGGTCGAATAGCGCGGATCGTCCGAAAGCTGGGCCAGGCCGAGCGCCCGGCAGAAGCGGCGGAACTGCTCGTCATTGCCGACGGCGATGGCGATCCGGCCGCCGATGCAGGCGAAGATCTGGTAGGGTACGATGCTGGGATGGGCATTGCCGTAACGGCCGGGATCCTTGCCGGTATTGAGATGGCCTGAGGCGATATTGGCGAGGAAGAACAGGGCGCTGTCGTTGAGGCCGATATCGAGCCATTGCCCCTCGCCGCTGCGCTCGCGCATGTAGAGCGCGGCGAGCACGGCCTGGACGGCATTCATGCCGGTGACGAGGTCGATGAAGGCGACGCCCAGCCGCATCGGCTCGCCATCGCGCTCGCCGGTGATCGCCATGAAGCCGGATTCGGCCTGGATGATGAAGTCGTAGCCGGGCCGCTCCTCCTGCGCATGGCCGCGGCCATAGCCGGAGATCGAGCAGACGATCAGGCGCGGGTTGATCGCCTTGAGGTCCTCATAGGTCAGCCTGAACTTGCGCAGCGAGGCCGGCCGGAAATTCTCGACGAGGATATCGGCCTTGCGGGCGAGTTCGACGATGATCTCGCGGCCCTCAGTCGTGCCCATATCGACGGCGAGGCTCTTCTTGTTGCGGTTCGCGCCGAGATAATAGGTCGAGATGCCCTCGACCGAGGGCGGCATCCAGCCGCGCGTGTCGTCGCCCGCGCCGGGTTGCTCGATCTTCCAGATCTCGGCGCCGAGATCGCCCAGCGTCATGGTCGCCCAGGGGCCGGCAAGGACGCGGGTGAGATCGAGGACCTTGATGCCGTCTAGTGCCGCGCCCATCGCCTGCCGCCTCGCATTCCCGATATTTACTTACCGGCTGGAAGGTATTTAACTGCCCCGCCTTGTCAAGGAAGCCCGAGGCACCGGGCGAGGGCAAGCGAGGGAGAGGACGATGGCCTTGGATAGCGAGACGATGCAGGGGCTGCTGGAGAGCGTGGCGCGCTTCGTGCGCGAGCGCCTGCGGCCCCTGGAGCATCAGGTCGCGCAGGAGGATCGCATTCCCGCCGAGATTCGCCGGGAGATCGCGGACATGGGCCTGTTCGGTCTCTCGATCCCGGAAGAGTTCGGCGGTCTCGGCCTGACGATGGAGGAGGAGGTCCGGGTCGCCTTCGAGCTCGGCCGGACATCGCCGGCCTTCCGCTCGCTGATCGGGACCAATAACGGCATCGGCTCGCAGGGGCTGATCATGGACGGCACGGAGGAGCAGAAGCAGCGCTACCTGCCGCGCCTGGCCTCGGGCGAACTCATCAGCTCCTTCGCGCTGACGGAGCCGGAGGCGGGCTCCGATGCCGCTTCGTTGAAGACCTCGGCGCGAAAGGTCGAGGGCGGCTATGTCCTCAACGGCACCAAGCGCTTCATCACCAATGCCCCGCATGCCGGGCTGTTCACGGTGTTCGCACGCACCGATCCGTCGCAGCCCGGCGCCAAGGGCGTTTCGGCCTTTCTGGTCGAAGCGGGCACGCCGGGGCTCTCGCTCGGGCCGGTCGACAAGAAGATGGGCCAGAGCGGCTCGCATACTTCGGATGTGATCTTCGAGGATTGCCGCGTTCCCGCCGATGCGCTGCTCGGCGGGCGCGAGGGGCAGGGTTTTCGCACGGCGATGAAGGTGCTCGATCGCGGGCGCCTCCATATCTCGGCGGTCTGCGTCGCGATGGCCGAGCGCGTGATCGATGACAGCCTGCGTTATGCCGTGGAACGCAAGCAGTTCGGCCAGCCGATCTCCGAGTTCCAGCTCGTGCAGGCGATGCTCGCCGACAGCCGGACGGAGGCCTATGCGGCGCGCTGCATGGTCTTGGAGACCGCGCGCGCCAAGGATCGGGCCGAGGATGTCGCGACGGATGCCGCCTGCTGCAAGCTCTTCGCTAGCGAGATGGTCGGTCGCGTCGTCGATCGGGCCGTGCAGATCCATGGTGGGGCCGGCTATATCGCCGATCACGGCATCGAGCGCTTCTACCGGGATGCGCGCCTGTTCCGGATCTACGAGGGCACCTCGCAGATCCAGCAGATCGTCATCGCCCGCAACATGGTGAAGGCGCTGGGCTGAGCGCGCCTATCTCCGCCAATTTCCCTCGGAACCGCTTCGTCATCCCGGGCTTGCCCCGGGATCCATCGGAGGGCGCCGGAACTCTACGATGGATCCCGGATCCGCGCCGCTTCGCGGCTTGTCCGGGATGACGGCGTGGTTCCGAGGATAACGACGGTTCGCTCAGCGCCGCTCGTCGAGCGCGTCGCGGACGCCGTCGCCGAGCAGGTTCACCGCCAGGATCAGCAGGCAGAGCCCGGCGCCCGGCAAGGCGATCAGCCAGGGGTCGAACAGGATATGCTCGCGTCCTTCCGCGATCATCAGACCCCAGGACGGCGTCGGCGGCTGGGCGCCGAGACCGAGGAAGGAGAGCGCGGCTTCGAGCAGGATGACGTTGGCGATCTCCAGCGTCGCGACCACGATCAACGTGTTGCGCAGGTTCGGCAGGATGCCGTGCAGCATGATGTAGAGATGCGAGGCGCCGAAGGACTGGGTCGCCTGCACGAATTCGCGGCTGCGCAGGCTCTGCGCCGCGGCGCGCACGACCACCGCGAAACGGTCCCAAAGCAGGAGGCTGAGCACGATCGCGAGTGTCTTCAGCGAGGCACCGCCCAAGGCCACGGCGGCGAGCGCCACCAGCACGATCGGGAGCGAGAGCCGCGTCGTCACGATGAAGCTGATCGCCATATCGACGCGGCCGCCGAAATAGCCGGCGGCGAGGCCGAGCATCGTGCCGATGAACCCGGCGCAGAGCGTGACGCCAAGCCCGATCAGGAGCGAGACGCGGGCGCCATAGAGCAGGCGGGCAAGGTAGTCGCGGCCGAGATGGTCGGTGCCGAGCCAGTGTGCCGGGTCCGAGCCCGGATACCAGAAGGGCGGGATCATGCGCTTGCCGAGATCCTGCGCGATCGGATCATGGCTTGAGAGCCAGGGCGCGAAGATCGCGACGAAGACGATGACGGCGAGCAGGCCGCCGCCGATGCGGATGGCGCTGCTGGCGCTCAGGCCCTTGAAGAGCTTGCGCCGGCGGATGGCAGGGCTGTCGGCGATCGACATCAGGCGCTCCTCAGGCGGGGATCGAGCCAGGCATTGATCAGGTCGGCCACGGTGGTCAGCGTGACGTAGATCAGCGAGAGGATCAGGATGATCGCCTGCACCACGGGCAGGTCGCTGCGCAGCAGCGATTCCCAGGCGAGGCGGCCGAGCCCGTTGATGGCGAAGACGCTCTCGATGACGATCGAGCCGGAGAGCATCAGGCCGAACTGCACGGCCGCGAGCGAGACCAGCGGCAGCACGGCGTTGCGCAGGGCGTGGACCAGCAAGACGCGTGGCTGCGAGGCGCCCTTGGCGCGGGCGGTGCGGATATAATCGGCGGTGAGCACGTCGATCATGCCGGCCCGCGTCAGGCGCATCAGGGCGGGCATGGCGTAGTAGCTGAGCACGACGACCGGCAGGATGTAGCCCTGCCAGCTCTCGGTGCCGGAGATCGGCACGAGCCCGTACCAGACGCCAAAGACCACGATCAGGATCAGGCCGAGCCAGAAGCTCGGGATCGCCTGGCCGAGCACGGCGAGCATCAGCGCGATGCGGTCGAGCGTGCCGCCGGGCTTGAGCGAGGCGAGGATGCCGAGCGGGACAGCAACAACGAGTGCGAGCAGGAAGGCGGCCGAGCCGAGCACGAGCGTGACCGAGAGCCGCTCGGCGATGATCGGCGCCACCGGCAGGTTGAAATAGAGGCTGGTGCCGAAATTACCGGCGAAGGCCTTGCCGATCCAGCTCAGGAACTGCAGCGGGATCGGCCGATCAAGGCCATAGGCCTGCCGGATCAGTTCGACATCCTGCGCCCGGCCGGCTTGGCCGGCGAGGACGACAGCGGGGTCGCCGGAGACGAACATCAATCCGAAGGCGACGGCCGAGACGGCAAGCGCCACGAGGGCGGCGACGATCAGGCGGCGCGCGAGAAAGGGCAGCATGACGGCTCCGGGGATAGCGGGTCGGCCTGCCTGGCAGGGATGGCGCCGCTACCAGTCATGGACTGGAAGCGACGCGGCGATAGGAGCGAAGCCGTTACTTCCAGCTCGACAGCCACCAGCGGGCGAACTCGTCCGGATGGGGCTTGAAGGTGAGCTGCTGCGACAGGCCGTAATTGATGTTGAAGTCGTACATCGGCAGCCAATAGGCCTGATCGGCGATCTTCTTCAGCGCCTTGGCGTAGTTCGCCTCGCGCAGCGCCCGGTCCTGCGAGGTGTCGGCCGCGTTGACCAGCTCGATCACGTCCTTGTCCTGCACGAGGTCGTCGGCGCCGCCACCGAAGAAGTTGGAGATGATGAAGGCGACGTCGCCGGTGCCGTAGCTGCCCCAGTTGGTGAAGAAGGTCGGTAGTTCGCCCGCGCGCCACTTCTGCACGCCGGCGGCGTATTGCTGTTCGTTCAGCGTGACGCGGATGCCGGCCTTGCCGAGATCGCTGGCGATCGCCTCGGCGACCGGGCGCGGCATGGCGGCAAAGACCATCTCGATATCGACGCCATTGGCGAAGCCGGCTTCGGTCAGCAGCGCCTTGGCCTTGGCCGGGTCATAGGCGTATTTCATGACGTCCTGCGCGCAGCCGAACTGCTTGGGGTTGCAGGCGGCGTTGAGGACCTGCGAGGCGCCGCCGGCGAAGGCCTTGACGATGGCCTCGCGGTTGACGGCGTGGTTGATCGCCTGACGCACCTTCAGGTTCTTGGTCGGGTAGTCCTTGCCCTTCCCGGTCACGGTCATGCCGACATAGGAGATGCGCATGATCGGGCCGTTGACGATCTGCACGCGGCTGGCGAGGCGCGCGGCCTGATCCGGCGGGATGCGCCAGGTCCAGTCGAGCTTGCCGGCCATCAGCTCGGCAAACTGGGTGTTGAGCTCGGGGATGGTGCGCACGACGATCTTGCCGATCGCGGGCTTGCCCTTCGGGCTGCCGGCATAGTGGCCGTCGAAGCGCTCGAAGGCATAGCGGATGCCGGGCGTCATCTCGGTGAGCTTGTAGGGGCCGGTGCCGACTGGCTTGGCCGCCATGCCGGCGGAGCCGACTTCCTTGAAATAGGCGGCCGGGTAGATCGGCAGCGCATCGGCCAGCATCTCGACCGCGCCGGCGAAGGGCTTGGCCATCTTGATGCGGACCTGGAAGTCCGAAACCTTCTCGACCTTGTCGATCCAGTCCACGGCGATGCGGAAGCGCGTGCCGTAAGCCGGGTCGAGCACGGTGGTCAGGGTGTAGACCACATCGTCGGCGGTGAACTTCGCGCCGTTATGGAAGGTCACGCCCTCGCGCAGGTCGAATTCCATCGTCGTGGGGTCGACGAAGCGCCAGGCCTTGGCGAGCGCCGGCTTGATCTCGCCGGTGTCGAGATCCTTGTAGAGCAGGCCGTCATAGATGTGCCGGGCGAGGATCAGGCCCTCACGGCCGGCGATCTTGTAGGTGTCGAGCGCTTCCGGCTCGAGCGCGAAGGCGGCGTTGAGCGTATCGTCGGCCTTGCCGGCCATGGCCGGAGCCGGTGCGAAGGCAAAAGAGGCGGCCAGCAGCGCGCCGGCCAGCGCGGTCGTTCCCAAGATTTTCATCGGTGTGTTCCCCTGTGTTTCTGGATGATCCATCCGGCCGGAGTGCGCCTCTATGGGCGATTCCGCGGCCGGAACCTACGAAGTCCGCAACTTTTCCCAGAGCTTCCGCGCGCCGTTGATCTCGTCGATGCGTTCGCCCTTGAGGACGCGCGCGATGACATCGGGCTCGGCCGCCTGCATGGCGGCGCAGGTGCGGGCCAGAGCTTCGGCCTCGGCGGGATCGATGATGCAGACGCCGTTCTCGTCGGCGAGGACGAGGTCGCCGGCGCGCACCGTCGCGCCGCCGCAATTCACGGTTTCGCCGATAGAGCCGCCCTTGCCGAGAAGCTTTGTCGTCAGCGGCGAGCGGCCGCGGCACCAGACCGGCAGGCCCGAAGCCCGGATCGCTGCGACATCGGTGACGAAGCCGTCGATGACGACGCCGACGATGCCGGCGGCCTGGGCGGCGGCGGTCATCACCGCGCCCCAGCAGGCATGGCGATCGTCGCCCTGGCGATCGATGACGAGGATGTCGCCGGGCTTGGCCTGCGTCAGCGCGCAGGAGAGCACCGCGCCATCGTCGGGCGGGACGCTGACGGTGAGGGCCGGCCCGCAGACGCGCGGCCCCTCGATGACGCACTGGATCGCCGGGACCATGAAACCCTCGGTCAGGATATGGCCGAGCGTCGCGGTCTCGATCTCGCGGAAGAGCGCGGCGCGCTGTGCGATCGAGGCTTCGGCCGATGATCCGGTCGCTGTCATGGTCGCCCTTGCGCTGGAGGATGTCGCGTTCTGCCGAACCTAGGGAAGCCGCGAAACCGGGTCCAATAGACAGTTCCTATGCTAAGCATAGGCTTGCCACGGCAGCCGGTTTGCATAAGGGGCAGGGACGACCGAAGGGGGAGAAGCTCGCTTGAGCGGAACGAAGCCGAAGCTGCATCATCTCAACTGGAACCTGCTGCACAGCTTCCTCGTCATCGTCGAGGAGCGCAGCATCACGCGGGCGGCCGACCGTTTGCTCGTGCGCCAGCCCACGGTCAGCGCGGCGCTGCAAAGGCTGGAGGAGACGCTGGGCGGCCAGCTGATCCAGCGCGACAGCCGCCGCTTCGTCCTGACCAAGCGCGGCGAACTGCTCTACAAGGAATGCGTCGACATCTACCGCAGCGTGGCGCGCATCGGCGACCGGCTCTCGGAGGATCATGACGACCTGACCGGGCTCGTACGCCTGCTCGTCGTCACCCATGTCGTGCTGCCGCCGCTCGACCGGACGCTGACGCAGCTCAACCGCAAGCATCCCGGCGTCAGCGTGCGGATCGACGTCGCCAACAGCCAGGACATCGTCCGCGCAGTCTCGCAGAAGCTCAGCCCCTTCGGCTTCTGCCTGCTCGCCAAGCCCCTGGCCGGGCTCGACTGCCGGCCGCTGCTGCGCGAGGAATTCGGCATCCTGTGCGGGCGTGGGCATCCGCTTTTTGGGCTCTCCGACGTGCCGCTCGCGGAGTTGCGCGACGAGCCCTTCGTCGCGCTCGCCTGTGGGCAGGACGGCGCCTTGGAGCCGATGGTCTCGGTCCGTGAAGGGGCGGGGCTCGGCAGCCGGGTCGTCGGCTCCAGCCCCAATCTGGAGGAGGTCACAAGGATGATCGCAGCCGGGCTCGGCATCGGTATCCTGCCTCTGGCCTCGGTGGCCGAGGCGCTGGAGAGCCGCTCGCTCTGGAATCTGGCGCGGCCCGAGGATCTGCTTGGGGCCGATCTCTATTTCATCTCCAACCCGGCGATGCAGCTCAGCGCCGCGGAAGAGGCCTTCCTGCGGTTGTTCGAGCAGCGGCTCAGCGCGACCGAGGAGGAGCCGGCGGCCGAGGCCGCCGCGGTTCTGCTCAGCGATCCGCCCGCGCCATGACGGTGTGAAGCAGCACGTTGAGGCCAGGTTCGAGGTCCTCCTTCGTGCAGAGTTCGGCGTTGTTATGGGTGATGCCGCCCTTGCAGGGCGCGAAGATCATCGTCGTCGGCGCATGGCGGGCGACGAAATAGGCGTCGTGGCCGGCCTGGCTGAGGATGTCCTGCGTGCGGTAGCCCAGCGCCAGAGAGGTCTGGCGGACGCTGTCGATCAGCTCCTGCGCGAAGATCCTGCCGCCCCATTTCCAGACATCGAGGATTTCGGCGGTGCAGCCGGCGCGGGCGGCGGATTCTCCGACGGCGCGGCGCACGCGCTCGGCCATGACCTCGGAGGTTTCCGGATCGGGATGGCGGACGTCGCAGACGGCCTGCGCCCAGTCTGACAGGATGCCCGGCTTGTTCGGCCAGGCGGCGAGGCGCGCGGCCGTCGCCTTGCCACCGCCGGCGGCATAGGCCCAGCCGATCTCGTCGGTCTCGACCAGCAGGCGCGCGCCGGCCAAGAGGGCGTTGCGGCGCCGCTCCATCGGCCAGGGGCCGGTATGGGCGGTCTCGCCCTTGAACTCGACGAGCATGCCGGTGCTCGGGAAGCCGCCGGTGACGACGCCGACCTGCATGCCGTCGCGGTCGAGATAGTAGCCCTGCTCGATATGGAATTCGACATAGGCGTCGAAGGAGTGGGGCGTGGCCTCCATCTCGCCGCGATAGCCGATCCGCTCCAGCTCCTGCCCGATCGTGCGGCCTTCCTCGTCGGTGCGTCCTTGCGCGAAGTCGAGCGTATAGGCGCCGACGAAGCAGCCGGAGCCGACCATCGGCGGCGAGAAGCGCGCGCCTTCCTCGTTGGTCCAGTTGACGATCTCGATCGGCCGGCGCGTGCGGTGTCCGAGCGCATCGAGCGTGCGGCAGACTTCGAGGCCGCCGAGCACGCCGGCAATGCCGTCGAAGCGGCCGCCATTGATCTGGGTATCGAGATGGCTGCCCATCACCACCGGCGGCAGGCTGTCATCGGTGCCGGCGCGGCGGGCGAAGATGTTGCCGATGCCGTCGACGCGGACGGTGAGGCCGGCCTCGCGGCACCAGCCGACGAAGGTGTCGCGGACCTCCTTGTCGGTATCGGACAGCGCGAGACGGGAGAGCCCGCCCGGCCGCCCCGGGCCGATCTCGGCCGAGCGCTCGATCGTGGTCCAGAACCGCTCGATGTCGATACGGGCCGTGTCGAGGCTGGGCATGACGGTCTCCTCTCCGCCGGGCCGGGCGGGAGCTGCTGCGGGGCGATGACGCGACGGATCCGCGCCGCGATAGCGGGCGAACCGTCCAGCTCAGGATTTCAGGGGAGGGGCGGCGCAGGCAAATAGATATTGCCTATGCTTGCCATCGGCCGGCCCCGGAACCGTCAGCGGTTCGGCGGCAGCTCCGCCGAGACGAGGCGGTTGCGGCCCTCGTTCTTGGCGCGGAACAGGGCAAGGTCGGCGGCATTGACCAGCCGTGCCGGTTCGCTTTCGGCATCCGGCCAGGCCGTGGCCACGCCGACGCTGATCGTTACGCGGTCCGCCCCATGCGCGATATTGAGGTCGCGCACGCCCTGCACCAGACGGTCGGCGACGTGGACCGCCCCTTCCTGCGGCACGCCGGTGAGGATGACCACGAACTCTTCCCCGCCGAAGCGCGCGGCCAGGTCGGTCGAGCGGGTGGAGCCGTCCTGGATCACGCGTGCGATCTGCTTCAGCACGTCGTCGCCGGCAAGATGGCCATAGGCGTCGTTGTAGCGCTTGAAATGATCGACATCGATCATCAGCACCGAGAGCGGGCTCTGGGTGCGCTGGCAGCGCTTCCATTCGGCGGCGAGGTACTCGTCGAAATAGCGCCGGTTGCCGAGGCCGGTCAGGCCGTCGATCCGGGTCAGGCGTTCGAGTTCCAGATTGGCGCGCATCAACTCGCGCTGGCTCTCGCGCAAGGCACGATAGGCCTCGTCACGCTGGAGATGATCGAGATAGGCGCGGGTGTGGTAGCGCACGCGAGCGATCAGCTCGATCTTGTCGGGCAGCTTGACGAGATAGTCGTTGGCGCCGGCGTGGAAGGCCTCGCTCTTGGTCGCCGGGTCTTCCTTGGTCGAGAGAACGATGACGGGCACCGCATGGAGCGCCGGGTGCTTGCGGTATTGGCGGACGAGATCGAGCCCGTCGACGCCGGGCATCACGAGGTCCTGCAGGATGACGGTCGGCTTCACGCGCTGGGCGACCGTGATCGCCTCCAGCGGGTCGGTGCAGTAGTGGAAATCGACATCGCCGTGATGCGCCAGCGCGCGCCGTACCGCCTCGCAGACCATGACCTGGTCATCGACCAGCAGGACCATGGACAGGTAGCTGTCGGCCGGTGGCGGGACATCAGGCAGGGAAGATTTCGTTTCGCCTGTCATAGGGCAACCTTCATCAGGACGACGGAGCGCACGCCTCGTTCAGGCGAGGGGCGATCGCGGCCAGCGGCAGAATCTCCGCGGCCGCGCCGATCGCAGCGGCAGCCTTGGGCATCCCGTAAACCGCGCTTGTGGCCTTGTCTTGCGCGATCGTCAAACACTGCCTGTCGCGCAGGAGCTTCAGTCCACGGGCGCCGTCGCGGCCCATGCCGGTGAGCAGGACGCCGACCGGGTCTCCCTGCCAGCGTTCCGCGACGCTCTCGAAGAAGACGTCCACCGATGGGCGGTAGGGATAGTCGCGCGGCTCGACCCGGTAGCCGAGCTCTCCGCTTGCCCTGAAGACGAGATGGTCGGGGCTCGCCGCGATCAGCACCGCGCCACGCTCCGGCCGGTCGCCCTCGCGGGCCGGCCGGACGGGCAGGCGGCAATGCTGGCTGAGCCAACTGGCGAAGCCCGGCACGAATTGCTCGTCGAGATGCTGCACGAGGATGATCGCTGCGGGGAATTCGGGAGGCAGTCCGCCCAGCAGGGCCGCGACGGCCGCCGGGCCGCCCGCGGAGGCGCCGATGGCGACGAGGCGTTGCGAAGGAGAAATGGGAGACGGCGCCCGGCGTTGGCTGCGGGGCGTCGGGGGCAGGCTGCGCGAGAGCCGGCCGATCGTCGTGATGCGCGCGAGGAGCGCCGCGGTCTGCGCCGAGGAGTGCCCGGTCAGGCCGACGCTGGGGATATCGACCGCGTCGAGCGCGCCATGGCCCATCGCCTCGTAGACGCCGGAGACATTGGCATCGACGCTGGCGGTGACCAGCAGGATCGGGCAGGGCGTCTCGGCCATGATCCGGCGCGTGGCCTCGACGCCATCCATCTCCGGCATGTTGAGATCCATCAGGATCAGGTCCGGCCGGTCGCGCCGGCAGGCCTCGACCGCTTCGCGGCCGTTCATGGCGATCCAGGCGACCTCGTGCTCCGCCGTGGAAACGATGACGCGTCGCAACAATTCGACCGCCATCGGCAGGTCGTTGACCAGCCCGATTTTCATGAAACGCCCCCACAGCGCATGCTCTGATTCATGGCTCGCCGATCAGGTCGACGACCGCATGGATCAAAGTTTCGTCGTGGAAGCTCCCCTTGGTCAAATAGTAATCCGCGCCGGCATCGAGGCCACGGCGGCGGTCCTCCTCGCGGTCCTTGTAGGAGACGATCATCACCGGCAGGTTGCGCAGGCCGGGATCGCGCTTGATCAGGGTCACGAGCTCGATGCCGTCCATGCGGGGCATGTCGACATCGGTGACGACAAGGTCGAAGGTGTCGGAACGGACAGCGTTCCAGCCGTCCATGCCGTCGACGGCGACCTCGACCTCGAAGCCGCGATGGTCGAGCAACTTCCGCTCCAGTTCGCGCACCGTCAGCGAATCGTCGACGACGAGGATGCGCTTGCGGCGCTTCTGGCCCGCGCGCGCCACGCTGCGCTCCAGCGTCCTGAGGCGCCCGCCCGAGACCAGCTTCTCCATCGAGCGGATCAGGTCCTCGACATCGAGGATCAGGACCGGCGAGCCGTCATCCATCAGGGCGGCGGCGCTGACATCCTTGACCTTGGCGAGACGCGGATCGAGCGGCCGGACGACGAGCTCGCGCTCGCCGAGGAAATGGTCGACGACCAGCGCATAGAGATTGTCGCCTTCGCCGACGACGACCGTCGCCAGCTCCGCCCCGTCCGCTGCCGCCTCGCCCCGACCGAGAATCTCATGGGCGGTGACGAGCCCGACCTGCTGTTCGCCATGGCGGAAATGCGGGCGGCCTTCGAGCAATTCGATCTTGTCGCGCGGGAGCCGCAAGGCGCGGGCGATCGCGGTGAGCGGCAAGGCGTAGGGCTCGCCGTCGATCTCGACCAGGAGCGCGCGGATCACCGACAGCGTCAGTGGGAGCTGGAGCTGGAAACGGGTGCCGATGCCGGGCTCTGAGGCGATGGTGACCTGGCCGCGCACCTGCCGGACCATGGCCTGCACCGCATCGAGGCCGACTCCACGGCCGGAGATGTCGCTGACCGTCGCCTTCATCGAGAAGCCGGGCAGGAAGAGGAATTCGAGCAGTTCCTCCTCGCTGAGATCCCAGACCGTCTCGGCCGTGGTGAGGCCACGCGCGAGCGTTGCCTGCCGGAGCGCCTCGATATCGATGCCGCCGCCGTCATCCGAGACGATGATCTGGAGCAGGCCGGCATTGTGCCGGGCTTCCAGCCGCACCAGCCCCTCGGCCGGCTTGCCGTTGGCGCGGCGCTGTTCGGGGCCCTCGATGCCGTGATCGACGGCATTGCGCAGGAGATGGCCGAGGGGCGCGTCGAGCTGGTCGAGGATGTCGCGGTCGATGCTGGTGGCGCCGCCGACGATGTCGAGGCGCACCGTCTTGCCGAGCGCCCGGCCGATATCGCGGACATTGCGCTGGAAATGCCGGACGCCGTCCTCGAAGGGCCGCATTCGGCTTGCCAGCGTCTCATCATAGAGCCGATTGGCGAGATCGGTCGCACGCCGGTCGACCGTGTCCATCTCGTCGAGGCGCTGGACGAGGAGCGCCTGGCCCTCGGCCAGCTTCAGCTGTGCGGTTGCCAGGGCCTGTGCGGCGCGACCATCGGCATCGGCCGGCATCGCGGCGCGCAGATCCTCGAAGCTCTTGGCGAGTTCGGCCTGGACGCGCCGCAACCGCAGCAGTCCGTCATTGAACGGCCGCAGCCGGCGCGCCGACATCAGCGATTCACCGGCGAGGCCGAGCAGGCGGTTCAGGCTGTCGGCGGTGACCCGGACCATGCGCTCGCCGGCCGCGCCATCCGCTGTCAGGGCGGGGGTGTCCGCAAGGACAGGCGCCGCGGGAGTTGGCGGTTCGGTGGCAAGGGCGTTGCCTGAGGCGGCAGCATCGTCACGAGAGGCGCTCGGCACAGGCGCCTCCGTTTCGTCGGTGGCCTGCCGCAAGACCTGGGTGAAGGTCTCGATCTTGCTCCTTGTTTGCGCCTCAGGCTCGTCCGCGCCGGCAGCGATCGCAGCAAGGAGGTCCAGCCCGGCGAGCAGCGCGTCGATATGCCGTTGGTTGAGCCGGAGCTTGCCGTGCTGGGCGGCGACGAGGCACTCCTCCATCTCATGCGCGACCTGCACGGCCGGCGTGAGATCGATGATGCGGGCGGCGCCTTTCAAGGAGTGGGCCGCGCGCATGCAGGCTTCGAGATGAACGGCGGCGGTCGGGTCGCGCTCGAGGGCGAGGAGGCCGGCCGTGAAGGCCTGCGACTGCGCCGCCAGTTCCGCCCGGAACAGCTCGAGCATGGAGAGGTCGCTGAGGTCCTCGCCGCTCATGCGATGCTCCGGTCGATCAGGCCGAGCAGGCGGCCTGCATCGAGGCAGCCGACGGCGCGGCCCTCCCACGGAATCATCGTCTCGACGACGCTCGCCGCCGAGCGGCCGACCGTTGCCGGAACCGCGCTGCGTTCATGGGCGCGGTAGGCGTGGAGGCCATGGACCTCGTCGACCTCGAAAGCGACGTGACGGGCCTCTTCGCCGGTGACGATCAAGCGCGGGAAGACGGCGATGCGATCGGTGCCACGGGAGGTGGCTGCCCCGCCGATGCCGAGCAGGGCCTGGAGCGAAACACAGATCAGCAATTCGCCGCGAACGTTGACGATGCCGCGCACGGCCTCGCTGCGGCGATGGGGCAGGGAATGGACGGGGCGTGGTTCGGCGATCTCGCGGCAGATCGCGGCCGGCAAGCCGAGCCATTCCTCGCCGATGCGGAAGATCAGGACGCTGTCGATCTCCTCGCCTTCGGGGGCCTTCTCGTCGCGCCCGGCGAAATGCCGTGTCCACTCGTCGCGATAACCCAGCGGCAGGGGGCGGTCGAGCAGCTTGCGGGCGATCTGCGCATGGGTCGGGCAGTTGCGGCAGTGGAGCTGCTCCTCCAGCTCCGGACAGGAACGGTCGCCACTGACGCCGATCTCGCGCCAGCACTCGTCGATGCCTTCGGTCGTCATCGGGGCGTTCTCGGCCGACATCAGGTGCCGCTCCGCTTGGCCAGCCGGTCGAGCCGGTCAGCGAGGGCCTTGGCGGCGCCATGGTCGCCTTGCCGCTGCTGGAGCAGCCGGAGCTGGGCAAGGGCTCGCTGGTGGTCAGGCGCGAGGTAGAGCGCCTTGCGGTAGTTGCGCATGGCGTCCTCGACCGCATCGGCGGCGTCATGAGCGAGCCCCAGCCAGTAGAACGCATCGGGCGACGGACCGAACTCGGCGATATGGCGTTCGGCCGCTGCGCTCACTTCGGTCAGGCGCCCGGCATCGGCCGCGCGCTCGATCTCGGTCAGGCTGGCAGCTGCCTGGTCGGGCGAGGGGGCGGATGGCTGGACGGAAGCGGCCTTCTGCGCAAAGGGGCGAGGCGCGGGTTTGGGCGCCTGCGGCAAGGGGGCTGCTTTCACGGCAGCCGGTCTCGGCTTTCGCGCGACTGGCGGCTCGGCCGGCTTCACGCGTGCGGCGGCTGCCTTGACGAAGGCGAAGGCACGCGGGAAGCGCACCGAGGCGAAGCCGCACAGGACCGGCAGGCCGGATTCGGCCGGACCGACCAGGAGCAGGCCGTCATCGGCCAGCATCTGCCGGAGCCGGGTCAGGGCCGTTCCCTGCGTCTCGCGGTCGAAATAGATCAGCAGGTTGCGGCAGAAGGCGACATCGTAGGTTTCCTGCCCGGCTTGCGTCGCCGCGGCGAGGACGTTGCCGAGGCGGAAGCGGACGTGCCGGCGGACGATGCCGTGCGGCCTGAAGCCGCCCTCCGCAGCCTCGAAATAGCGATCGCGAAAGGCGATATCCGTGCCGCGGAAGGAGTTCTTGCCGTAGATCGCACGCTCGGCATGGACGAGGTTGCGGCTGCTGACATCGATCGCGTCGATCTGGAAGCTGCCATCCGGGAAGCCGGCATCGAGCAGGGCCATCGCGATGGAATAGGGCTCCTCGCCGGTCGAGCAGGGCAGGCTGAGCAGCTTCAGCGGGCGATTACCCGTCCGGTTTTCGCGCAGATGCCGGACCATCGCGCCGAAGGCCTCGCGATCGCGGAAGAACCAGGTCTCGGGGACGATGACGGCATCGACCAGCTCTTGCCGTTCGGCCGGGCTCGACGTGACGAAAGCCCAATAGGCGTGGAGATCGGAGATCGCGCAGGCGGTCATCCGCCGCTTCAGGGCATGGCGGATCACGGAGGCGCCGACCGTCTCCATGCTCAGGCCGATGGTTTCCCTGAGCAGCTTCTCGAAATCCCGGATCGGAGCGGTCTCGTCCATCACGGCTCCGTCGCTTGCTGACGGAACAGGATGTCGCGGATTTCGGGCGTGAGCAGGGCTTCGCCCCGGACCCACTGGATCAGCCCGCGCTCGTCGCTCGCGACCGGGCCGAGATAGGGCGGCATGCCGGCCTCGACGCCGGATGTGGTGAAATCGGCCGCATCGCGCTCGATGGTCTCGACAGCCTGCTCGACCAGGAGGCCGAGGAGATCGTCACTGCCGAGGCCGGATGGATAGCGCAGCAGGATGATGCGGGTGCTCAGGCGCGGCTCGGCCGGGCGCCCGAGCGCCAGCAAGGCGAGATCGACCACGGGCACGGCCCGGCCGCGATAATTGATCGCGCCGGCGACGCCCTTGGGGGCGCCGGGGAGTTGCTTGGTCGCGAGCAGCGGCAGCACGGCCTCGACCTGCCCGGTATCGAGCACGTAGCGATCCTGTCCTAGCTGGAACATCAGAAACAGCATCGCGCGGTTCCGTTCCGCCCTTCTTGTTGGGGCATTTCGCGCTTCTTCGAACCGCAGAAATACCCCAAGCCTTTGTTTTGTCGCATTTTCTTCACGCGAACCGGTGTCCACTTCGCTTGAAAATGCTCTAGGCGCGCAGCTTGAAGCGCGAGATCGAGTTGCGCAGCCCGCTGGACACCTGGTTGAGCTCGTCGATGGCGAGAGTCGATTGCTGCAGGGATTCGACCGTCTGCTGCGCGGCCTCGCTGAGCTGGGACAGGGCCTCGCTGATCTGGCCGGCGCCGGTCGCCTGCGCCTGCATGCCTTCGTTCGCGCCTTCGAAGCGCGGCACCAGCCCCTGGACCTGCTCGATGATCTCCGAGAGCTGGCCGCCGACCTGCTGGACTTCCTGCATGCCGCGGCGAACCTCCTCGGAGAACTTGTCCATGCCCATCACGCCGGCAGCGACGGCCGACTGGATGTCCTTGACCATCTGCTCGATATCGTAGGTCGAAACGGCCGTCTGGTCGGCGAGGCGTCGGATCTCGGTCGCGACCACGGCGAAGCCGCGGCCATATTGCCCGGCCTTCTCCGCCTCGATCGCGGCGTTGAGCGAGAGCAGGTTGGTCTGGTCGGCGACCTTGGTGATGGTGGTTACGACCTGGTTGATGTTGCCGGCCTTCTCGCTGAGGATCGCGAGCTTCGCATTGATGGCGCCGGCGGCCTCCATCACCTGCCGCATCGTGCTCTCCATGCGCGCGAGCCCGGCCTGCCCGCCATTGGCGAGCGTCGCGGTCTGCTCGGCGACGGCGGAGACTTCGTCCATCGTATGGGCGAGCTCGTTGGAGGTGGCGGAGATCTCCTTGGCGGTGGCGCCGATTTCTGTCGTGGTGGCGGCGATCTCGTTGGCCGTCGCCTGCTGTTCCTTCGAGGTTGCGGCGACCTCGGTGATCGAGGTGTTGACCTGGATGCTCGACTTCTGGACCTGGCCGATAAGCCCGGCGAGATCGTCGGCCATGCCGTTGACGCCATCGGCGAGCGTGCTGAACTCGTCGCGCCGCTCCAGCGTCAGGCGCTCGCTGAAATCGCCCTGCCGCATGTGGTCGACGATGCCGAGCAGCTTGCCGAGGGGCACCGTGATCGCCCGGAACAGCAGGTAGCCGCAGAGGACCGCAAGGACGACGGCGATCGCGAAGCAGACGATTAAGCCAAGCTCGGCGGCGCGGACGATCGTGACGATCTGGCGGGTCGATTCGTCGGCTTCGGCCTTGTTGAAATCGACCATCCCGCGGAGCGTGCTGCGGACCTTTACGCCGATCGGTTCGAGATCACGCTTGACGGCGGCGGATTGATCGAAGGTTTCCCCCTTCGCTGCTGCCTGCTTGCTGGCAGCCAGGATCGCATCCTCCGCCGCCGCAAATTGTTCGATGAGTTGCGAGGCAGCCGCGTGGTTGCGCCGGTCCGTCTCCGAGTCGACCGTGCGCTCGTAGGATTTGAGCAGCTCGCGCAGCCTTGCCCGGTTGGCAAGGATCGCATCGGCGGCCTGGCTGACCTCTGCCGTGGTGTTCGCCCGCCCTAGCTCACCGGCGAACTGGTTGCTATCCGCCCAGACCACCATCAGCTGCGCGCTGTAATAGAGAGCAGGAACGGTCTTGGTCTCGACCTCGATCACCTCCCGCTCGGTCTGGAGGAACCAGAGATAGCTGGCTCCGGCCATGGCGGACATCACCGCGAGAATCGCGGCGAAGCTGATCAGGATGCGGCGGCGTATCGTCAGGCTCTTCATCGCTCAATCCATCGTCGCGGCGCGCTATCGGCGGTCGCCGGGCCGGCTGCCGCCGTGATCATGAGCCGAAGCGTGCGCAGATCATCGTTAGCGAGGAGTTATTGCGTCTCCGTTGCGGAAACGCCTCGAATGAAGGCTGTGGACGAGTACGGCGGCGCCCGCCGGTTCAGGCGACACGGGCCTGAGGCAGGAAGCGCTCGGCCGCGAAGGGCGCAGGGTCGCAGAGCGTCGGCGCGCCGGTCATCATCTCGGCGAGCAGGCGGCCGGTCGCGGGCCCCAGCGTGAAGCCGTGATGGGCGTGGCCGAAGGCGAACCACAGGCCGCGATGGTGAGGAGCCGCGCCGATGATCGGCAGCATGTCGGGCAGGCAGGGGCGGGCACCGCGCCAGGGCTCGGCATCGAGGCGGCGGCCCAGCGGCACGATCTGCCGCGCGATGCGCTCGGCCTGATCGAGCTGCCAGGAATCGGAAGGCTCGTCGCGGCCGGCCAGCTCGATCCCCGTGGTCAGGCGGACGCCGCGCTGCATCGCGGTCAGCACGAAACCGGCCTGGGCATCGCAGAGCGGATGCTGCGGCGCCGTTTCGGCGGCGCTCTCGTAATGCATGTGGTAGCCGCGCTTGAAGCCGATCGGGAAGCGATAGCCGAAACGCTCGACGAGATCGTTCGACCATGGGCCGAGCGCGACGACCGCCTCGGGCGCCTGCCAGTTCCCGCCATCGGCGGAGAGGCGCCACGTCCCGTTATCTTGCTGCAAGCTGGCAGCGTCGGCCGGTTTCAGCAGGCCGCCGCGAGCGACGAAGAGCGCAGCGTAGGCGCGCGTCACCGCGCCGGGATCACTGACCGTAACGGGGTCGCGCCAATGCACGGCGCCGGAGACGCTGCCGGTGAGCAAACCGGGTTCAAGCCGGCGTAGAGCCTCCTCGTTGAGCAGGTCATAGGTGAGGCCATAGGCGGCGAGTTCGGCTGCCCCCTGGGTCGCGAGGTCGAGGCCTCGCTGTGTGCGATAAAACTCGATCCAGCCTTCGCTGCGCATCAGCGCCTCGGTGCCGGCAGCCTGAGTCCAGCGCTGGTGCTCCTCGATGCAGCGCTCGATCAATGGCAGGATGGCGCGGCCCAGTTTATCGAGCCGGTTCGGAGCCGAGTTCCACCAGTAGCGCGCGAGCCATGGCGCCATTCGCAGCAGCGCGGCCGGTCGGTAGCGCACGGCGATCGAGCGGTTGGAGGCCAGGCTGGCGAGCGTCGCGAGATCGCGCGGGAAGGCATAGGGCACGACGGAGGACCGCTCGATCAGCCCGGCATTGCCGTGGCTGGTCTCGGCGCCGGGCTCGCCGCGATCGACGAGCAGCACGCGCCGTCCACGCTCCTGCAGGTGCAGCGCCACGCTCACGCCGACGATGCCAGCGCCGAGCACGATCACATCGGCCTGTCCTGTCGCGGTCGCCATCGCCAGTCGAATCCATCCCCTTTGGCCCGAGATCGGGCATAGCCGAACCGAGCCCCAATTGAACCAGTTTTGCAAGAAAATAAAAATCGTTTGACAGTTTGAAAGAAAAATTTCTTGATCTCCTGAAGCGCGGGAGTGCCGATGTCGCAGACGCTTCGCCAGAGATTGCAGGCTTGCCTTGCCAACGGCTCCAGGGCCGACAAGGCGCTGGCGAGCTATATGCTGGCGCAGATGGCGAGCCTGCCTTTCGAGACGGCTGCGAGCCTGGCCGAGAAGGTCTCGCTCAGCGAGCCGACGGTGGGGCGCTTCTGCCGGACGCTCGGCTACAAGAGCCTGAAGGACCTCAAGGCCAATCTCGCCGAGGAGATCGGCGACAGGCCCTGGCTGATCAGCGACCGCCTGCGCGATTTCCAGCAGCGCAGCCTCGCCGGCGACGATCAATTGGCGCGCAGCCTCCAGCTGGAGATCGCCGGGCTCGTGCGCATCTACGAACTTGCCCAGAGCGAAGAGTGGAGGCGCGTCGCCCGCCGGCTGGCGACGGCCTCGTCGGTTTACGTCACGGGTTTCCAGACCGAGCGCGGGCTCGCGCAGTACCTCGCCAACCAGCTGCAATATCTGCGCGACGGCGTGCATCTCGCCGATCTCGCCGCCGGGAATTTCTCGGACCTGCTGCTGTCGGGAGAGAAGGAGCGCTGCCTCGTGATCTTCGAGGCGCGGCGCTATTCGCGCATGGCCAAGGTGCTGGCCGAACAGGCGAAGGCGGCGGGCATCAAGACCACGCTCATCACCGATTCCTTCTGCGACTGGGGGCAGGGGCTCGTCGACGAGATGCTGGTCGTCTCGACCGAGTTCAACCTGTTCTGGGACTCGACCGCGCAGATGGCGAGCCTGAGCAACCTGCTGATCAACGCGGTCTTCGTCGAGCTTGGCCCGCAGGTCGAGGCGCGGCTGAACCGGATGGCCGAGCTTTACGGCCGCTTCACCGGCCATGTCGGGGACAGTTCCGGCCCGCTCGGCTGACGGCCGCGATCCAAAGCCTTTCGCAGCATCTCGAAACAAAAGGGGAAACGGGATGAAGACGATGATGAAGGGGAGCCTCCTGGCGCTGGGCCTGTCGGCGCTTGCCGCCACCACGGCGCTGGCGCAGGAAGCCACGTTCGTGATGACCGCGCGCCTTGTCGGCGCGCCGACCTACAACCCGATCAAGGCGACGAAGCTCAACACGGCGACGACGCTGATCTATGACCGGCTGGTGGTGCAGGATGCCGACCAGAGCTTCCACGGCCAGCTCGCGACCTCCTGGGAGTCGAGCCCGGACGGCAAGCTCTGGACGTTCAAGCTCAAGCCCGGCGTGAAGTTCCACAATGGCGAACCCTTCAACGCCAAGACGATCGAGTGGTGGGTGCCGCAGTTCAAGGGCACCGAGAACGCCTTCACCGTCGAGGCGATCGAGAAGGTCGAGGTCGTCGACGACCTGACCGTGCGCTTCCACATGAAGCATCCCGACCCGAACCTGCTGTTCAACCTCGCAAGCTCCTTCATGTGCGTGCCGGAGCCGAAATCCTATGAAGCGCTCGGCGACAAGTTCGGCGTGACCGAGGCGATCGGCACAGGCCCCTACAAGATGCAGCAGTTCACGGTGGGCCAGCAGACCGTGCTCGTCCGCAACGACGACTACAAATCGGCCTCCGCCCTGTCGAAGAACCAGGGGTCGGCCAAGTTCAAGAAGCTGACCTTCCGCGAGATCGGCGAGGAATCGACCGCCTACCTCGAACTCAAGACCGGCGGCGCCGATGTGCTCGTCAACGTGCCCACCGACTTCCTGCCGCGCATCCAGGCCGACAAGGCGGTGAAGCTTGTGACCATCCCCGGCAACGAGGTGGTCTATATGCCGATCAACACCAGCGTCGAGCCGTTCACCGACGTCAAGGTGCGCGAGGCGACCGCCTTCGCCGTCAACCAGAAGGAAATCCTGACCAGCCTCTATGGCGGCAACGGCGAGACCGCCGACACCTTTCTGATCTCCTCGCTCAAGGAGTCGCAGGTCGATCCCAAGTACAAGATCTCCTACGACCCCGAGCGCTCGAAGAAGGTGTTCGACGCGGCCGGCTGGAAGCCCGGCGCCGACGGCATCCGGGTCAAGGACGGCAAGCGCCTCGAGGTGAAGCTCTGGGCCCAGAACGGCACCGAGTTCAAGCGACTCGCCGAGATCGTCCAGGCGCAGCTCAAGGCCGTCGGCGTGCAGGCCGATATCAGCATCGTCGATGCCGGCTCGATCAATGCGCAGTACCGCAAGAAGACGGAGCACCAGCTCGCGGTGCGCGCCTATCAGTGGACCAATGCCGATATCGTCGACTGGTTCTTCGCGGCCAAGCGCGCGGGCTACCCCAATGTCTCGATGTTCAACGATCCCGAGGCGGAGAAGCTCAACGACATCGCCATGAACAAGTCGAAGACCTGGGACGAGCGTGTCGCGAACTTCACGAAGTACCATGAGTACGTGCTGTCGCAGTACCCGTTCGCGCCGATCTACCAGCCGGTGCAGAGCCTGGCCTATGGCAAGCGCGTCGTGATGCCCGAGAAGATTCGCGGCATCGGCTTCTCCAGCCAGTCGATGATCGACATCGCCCCGGCCAACTGAGCCGGGACGAACTTACGCGGGAGATCGATCCTTGCTGCGCTTCGCGATCCGGCGCCTCGCCATGCTGGTGCCGGTCTTCCTCGCCGTCTCGCTGGTGATCTTCATGATCATCCATCTCGTGCCGGGCGACCCCTTGGAGCATCTGATCCAGGTCGGCTCCTCGCCCGAGCAGCGGGCGCAGATGATCGCGCGCTACGGCCTGGACCAGCCGCTGCTGGTCCAGTACGGGCGCTGGCTCGCCAAGGTCGTCACCGGCGATTTCGGCGATGCCATCGTGATGCGCCAGCCGGTCTCCCAGCTCATCGCCGAGAACATGCCGCATAGCCTCGCGCTCGGCGGCACGGCGCTGATCTTCTCGACGGTGGTCGGGATCGTCACGGGCGTGCTCGCGGCCTCCTTCCGCGACAGCCTGTTCGACCGGGCGGTGATGGGCTTCATCCTGCTGGGATCGACGCTGCCGAGCTTCTGGCTCGCGCTGCTGATGATCCTGATGTTCGCCGTGCAGTTCGAGTGGTTCCCGGTCTCGGGCGCGCGGACATGGGATGCGCTGGTGCTGCCGGCGCTGACCATCGGCATCGGCGGCACGGCGCTGATCGCCCGCGTCACCCGCGCCGCCATGGTCGAAATCTCGCAGCGGGATTTCGTAAGGGTGCTGCAAGCCAAGGGCGTTCCGTTCTGGCGTATCCAGCTCCGCCATATCCTGCAGCAGGCGATGCTGCCGGTGATGACGATTTTGGGCCTGCGCATCGGCTGGATCCTGGGTGGCGCGGTCACGGTCGAGTATGTCTTCGCCCGGCCGGGGCTCGGCTCGCTGCTGATCACGGGCCTGGGCCAGCGTGATTACCCGCTGGTGCAGGGCTGCCTGCTGATGCTGGCGATCGCGGTGATGTTGGGCACGCTGATCGGCGATCTCGCCCAGGCGGCGCTCGATCCGCGGTTGCGTGAAGCGATGGGTGCCCGATGAGCCGCTCCTCTCTCGTCGGCCGGCTGGCTCGTTCGCCGCGCGGCACCATCTGCGCGCTGTTCCTGCTCGCGCTCGTGCTCTGCGCGATCTTCGCGCCCTGGATCGCGCCCTATGATTACGCCGCGCAGAAGCTATCCATGGCCAACACGCCTCCCTCGGCCGCGCATTGGCTCGGCACAGACGAGTTCGGGCGCGACCTGCTCTCGCGCATCATCCAGGGCGCACGGACCTCGCTCAGCGTCAGCGTGCTCTCGATCGCGCTCTCGGTGCTGATGGGCGCGACGCTCGGCGCCGCCGCCGGCTATTTCGGCGGCATCTTCGACAAGGTCGTCACCGTCTTCGTCGACCTGACCTGGTCCTTCCCCGAAATCCTGCTGGCGCTGATCCTGATCGCGATCCTGGGGCCCGGGCTGCATTCGACGGCGATCGCCATCGCGATCGCCTATCTCGCGCAATTCACCAGGCTGACGCGGGCGCAAGTGATGGCGCTGAAGGGCGAGCTCTTCGTCGATGCTGCGGTGACGGCGGGCGCCCGGCCGGGGCGTGTTCTCTTCCTGCATCTCCTGCCCAACGCGATGACGCCGGTCATCGTCGCCGGGATGCTGGCGACGGGCGATGCGATCGTGCTCGAGGCGACGCTCGGCTTCTTCGGGCTGGGCGCGCAGCCGCCCGTCCCGAGCTGGGGAGCGATGATGAGTTCCGGTACGGCGCAGATCTTCATCGCGCCCTGGATCATCATCTTCCCCGGCCTCGTCATCGCCACGGCCGTCATCGCCATCAACCTGTTCGGCGATGCGCTGATCGAGGCGCTCGATATCCGCCGCCCGCTGCGGGACGGCTGAACTCCCCCAAACAACTCGCGAAAGCAGCCAGAGGAACGCCATGAGCTTCACCGTCCTGACCGCCGAGTTCTCGCATGAGAGCAATACCTTCAGCCGCTGCCCGGCCGACTACGCCGCCTTCACCGATCGCGGCATCAAGCTCGGCGAGGACGCGATCGCCGCGCGGGCCGAGGCCAATACGCCGATCGCCGGCTTCCTCGATATCGGTCGCCCGGCGGGGTGGAACGTCATCCACGCGATCAGCGCTGCCGCCCAGCCCTCCGGCCCGGTGACGCGCGACGCTTTCGATCGGATCGCCGGCGTCATCGTCGAGGCCGCAAAGGCCCATGCGGGAAAGATCGACGGTGTGCTGCTCGGCCTGCACGGCGCCATGGTCACGGAGTTCTGCGAGGACGGGGAGGGCGAGTTGCTGGAGCGCGTCCGCGCCGTGCTTGGGCCTGACGTGCCGATCGGCATCACGCTCGATCCCCATGCCAATGTCACCCGCAAGATGACCGATCTCGCCGACATCGTCGTCTCCTACAAGACCTATCCGCATGTCGATATGCGCGAGATCGGCAAGCTCGCGGCAGGCATCATGCAGCGGACACTGAAAGGTGAGATCAAGCCGGTGACTTTGCGCGCCGAGCGGCCGATGCTGGAGGAGGTCAATGGCGGGCGCACCGACATCGGCCCGATGGTCGAGCGCATCGCCAAGGCCAAGGCCTATGAGAAGGAGGCCGGCGTCTTCGCCGTGAGCGTCAATGGCGGTTTCGGCAATGCCGATATCCGCGAGGTCGGGCCGACCGTGCTCGTCACCTGCGAAGGCGACCGCGAGCGGCACCAGGCCTTCGCCGAAGCGATGGTCGAGGACATGTGGCAGCGCCGTTTCGACGTGGTGACGCCGTTCCTTTCGGTCGAGGATGCGGTCAACGAGGCGAAGTCGTACGTCGCGACGAAGGGCCCGCTGATCATCGCCGATTACGCCGACAATCCCGGCGGCGGCGGTTATGGCGACGCGACCGGCCTGCTCAAGGGCATGATCGATGCCGATCTCAAGGACGCCTGTTTCGGGCCGATGGTCGATCCCGAGGTCGCGGCCGCGCTGCGCAAGGGCAAGCCGGGTTCGACCGTCTCGGTCAGGCTCGGCGGCAAGGTCGATCCCGAGATCGGCGGCGGGCCGCTGGAGCTTACCGGCACGCTCGTCAGTGTCAGCGACGGCGATTATACCGGCGATGGCCCGATGATCGGCGGCTTGCAGGCGAGCTGGGGCCCCTGCGCCGTGCTGCGCGTCGGCGATATCGAGATTCTCGTCACGACGATCCGCGCCCAGATGAACGACCTGCAGCAGTTCCGCGCGTTCGGCATCGACCCGGCGGCGAAGCGCGTCGTCGGCTTGAAGTCGATGCAGCATTTCCGCGCCGCCTTCGAGCCGATCGCCGGCAAGGTCACCGTCTGCGACAGCGGTGCGCTCTGCACGCCCGATCTTAGCAAGCTGCCCTATCGCCGCGTCCGCCGGCCGCTCTATCCGCTCGACAAGGTGGCGTGAGCCTGCAACGCGGGCGCTTCGTCCGGGGCGCCCGCCATCGGCCCATGCGGTGAACGCAATGCCGTGGCGCCGGCTTACGAAATTGTGCCCGTGCCGGTGATCCTCTAGAGCCTTCGACCGCGTCACGAGGCGGGAATCGGCCTGCCGGAGATGCCGCGGGACTTAGCCCAGATGACCGCCAGCGCGCCGACCGCCTCCCTGCCGCAACGGGCCATGATGCCGGTGCTGATCGCGCTCAGCGTGACGCATCTGCTCAACGACATGATCCAGTCGCTGATCCCGGCGATCTACCCGATCATCAAGGAAGCCTACCGGCTCGATTTCGGCCAGATCGGCCTGATCACGCTGACCTTCCAGGTCTCGGCCTCGCTGCTGCAGCCGGCGGTCGGGCTCTATACCGACAAGCACCCGATGCCCTATTCGATGGTGGTCGGCATGGGCTTCACGCTCTCGGGGCTGATCGGCCTCGCTTATGCCGGCAGCTACGGCTTCTTGCTGCTCTCGGCGGCTTGCGTCGGCATCGGCTCCTCGATCTTCCACCCGGAGGCGACGCGCATGGCGCGTAACGCGTCCGGCGGCCAGCATGGCCTGGCGCAGGGCATCTTCCAGGTTGGCGGCCAGACGGGCGGTGCGCTCGGGCCGCTTCTCGCCGCCTTCATCATCGTGCCACGCGGGCAGGGCAGCCTCGCCTGGTTCTCGGTCGCGGCGCTGGTCGCGATGATGCTGATGGTCTGGACGGCAGCAAGCTATGCGCGGCTCGACAGGGCGCGGCCGCCGAAGGCTGCGGCGGCGAGCGCGGCGCCGGCCCGTCCGGGCAAGCGTTCGGTCGCCTTCGCGATCACCATCCTGATCATCCTGCTGTTCTCGAAGAACGCCTATTCGGCGAGCTTCTCGTCGTTCTACACCTTCTATCTGATGGGCAAGTTCGGCATCTCGATCCAGAACTCGCAGGTGATGCTGTTCCTGTTCCTCGCCTCCTCAGCGGTCGGCGCACTCGGGGGCGGCATGCTGGGCGACCGGATCGGCCGCAACAAGATCATCTGGTTCTCGATCCTGGGCGCGCTGCCCTTCACGCTGATCCTGCCCTATGCCGACCTGTTCTGGACCGGCGTGCTGACGATCGTGATCAACCTGATCATGTCGAGCGCCTTCGCCGCGATCCTGATCTACGCGCTGGAGCTTTTGCCCGGCCGCGTCGGGTTGGTCGGCGGCTTCTTCTACGGGCTGTCCTTCGGGCTCGGCGGCCTCGCGGCGGCGCTGCTCGGCGAGTTCGCCGACATTCTCGGCATCGAGGCGGTCTACAAGATCTGCTCGTTCATCCCGCTGATGGGGCTACTCGCCTGGTTCCTGCCGCGCCTCAGCGAGGGGACGGGCGGCGCGAAGGTCGGGCATTAGCGCAACGCGCCGTCATGCTCGGGCTTGACCCGAGCATCTCTGGAGGGGGGCGCCCTATCCTGCGAGAGATTCTCGGGTCGAAGCCTTGCTTCGCCCGAGAATGACGCGTGTCATCAAAGCGCCAGCTTGCCAGCCTTGGCAGCGGCGTAGCGCTCGTTGACCTTCTTCCAGTCGACCACGTTCCACCAGCCCTTGAGATAGTCGGCGCGGCGGTTCTGGTACTTCAGGTAATAGGCGTGCTCCCAGACGTCGTTGCCGAGCAGGACCAGCTGCTTGTCCATGATCGGGCTGTCCTGGTTCGGCTTGCCGAGCAAAGCGAGCTTGCCGGCCTTGTCGACGGTGACGAAGACCCAGCCCGAACCGAAGACGCGCAGGCCTGCCGCCTCGAAATCGGCCTTGAACTTGTCGAAGCCGCCGAGATCGCGGGTGATCGCCTCTGCGACCTCGCCGGTCGGCGCGCCGCCGGCGCCCGGCGCCATGATCTCCCAGAACATGCTGTGGTTGGCATGGCCGCCGCCATTGTTGCGGACCAGGGTACGGATGCTCTCCGGGAGCTGGCCGAGATCGGCGATGAGCTCGGCGACCGAGGCCTTGGCGATGACGCCGTTGTCCTTGGCGGCATTGTTCAGCGCCGCGACATAGGCCGCGTGGTGCCGGTTGTAGTGGATGTCCATCGTCGCCGCGTCGATATGCGGCTCCAGTGCATTGGCCTCATAGGCGCGCTTCGGCAGCGAGAACGGGCCGGTCGGCGCTGCGGGGGCTGCGGCCTGCGCCCAAACCCGCGGCGCGGCGGCGACGACGAGCGCTGCGGCGCCCAGGCCGATCAGGCCACGGCGGGAGACGGCGGAAATGACGGTCATGGAATTCCTCCGGAAAGCGTTCGGGCGAGTTGGCTTCTGGCTCAACGCGCGTTGCCCGTTGCGGGTCCGCCGTCGATCGCTGCAGCTATAGCACGGACGCGCCTGGCCGTTGACCCTAGGGCAATATCGCAATCCCGGCGTGCACGCCGAAAGTGGTAAATCGCCGGAACGGGCTCTTAACCGGCGATTTACCGCGTTTCTCTACGGTTCCGAGAGAAATCCTCCCGGGTTGAAGGGGCGTCCCGCCATGCATGCACTGGCTCGCAAGCTCGATCTGCCCGTTGGCGCGATTGCAGCGGCGCCTGTTGACGAGCCGGCCGGGACGGGCGCCGAGCGCGCGGTGCGCGAGATCGCGGCCCGTTTCGGCAAGCTCAGCGCCGAGATCACGGATATCGCCGGGCGCGTCGGCGACGTCACGCAACAGTTCGACAAGCAGACGGCCGGCCTGCGCCGCGTGGTCGGCGCCGTCGAACAGGTGTCGCAGGCGAACAACGCGATCCGGCAGGCTGCCGAGGGCGCGCAGGCGGCGGCTTCCGGCGTCCGCACCGGGCTCGAACGCGTGACGACATCGGTCCGGCTCGGGCTCAACGCCGCGCAGGCGGATATCGCGACCCTGTCGCAGGAAGCGCAGTCGATGTCGCAGATCCTGGCGCAGGCCGTCGGGGACGCGCACAAGGCGCGGGCGTCGAGCGACGCGATCCAGTCGATCACCCGCGAGATCCAGCTCCTGTCGATCAATGCCGGCGTCGAGGCGGCCCGCAGCGGCGAGGCCGGCAAGGGCTTCGCCGTCATCGCCGCCGCCGTGAAGGCGCTGGCGGAACAGACCCGCGAGGCGACGGCGGCGAGTGCTGCCCAGCTCGACCTGCTCGTGAAGGCCGTCGACGCCGTCGCGCGCCGCAGCCAGGAGAATGCACAGACGGCACAGCGCGCCCAGGCGGGCAGCCAGACGATCTCGCAGCAGATCGGTGAGTTCGACAGCTTCGGCCGCTCGGTCGTCGAACTGATCGGCGAGATCGAGGCGGTGTCACGGCCGACGCGGGAGAATGCGGAAGCCTGCGCCAAGGCGGGGCACGATCTCGCCGCGCTTGTCGCCGGCGTCGATGCCTCCACGGACAATCTCCAGCAAGCCGGTCAGCGCACCGAGGCGCTGGTCGCGATCAGCGAGGGCATCCTCGGCTCGATCGCGGCATCCGGCGTGCGCACGGCACAGTCGGAGCTGATCGCGACGGTGATGGAGACGGCCGGCACGATCGGCGAGATGTTCGAGGCAGCGATCGAGCGCGGCGAGCTCACATTGGCCGACCTGTTCGACGAAGCCTATCGACCGATCCCGGGTTCGGACCCCGTCCAGCACATGACGCGCTTCGTGGCGCTCACCGACCGGTTGCTGCCGCCCTTGCAGGAAGAGCTCCTGACCTCGAACGGGCGGATCGTGTTCTGCGCTGCAGTGGACCGCAACGGCTTCCTGCCGACGCATAACCGCAAGTATGCGCAGCCCCAGGGCGGCGATCCCGTCTGGAACAACGCCAATTGCCGCAACCGTCGCATCTTCGACGATCGGACAGGACTTGCCGCCGCGCGCAACCGCAAGCCGTTCCTGCTGCAGAGCTACCGGCGCGACATGGGCGGCGGGCAGTTCCTCGTGATGGAAGACTTGTCGGCGCCGATCATGGTCAAGGGGCGGCATTGGGGCGGCTTCCGCTTCGGGCTCAAGGTCTAGCCGCCGGCCGTATGCAATTTGTCGAGTTGAGTAAGCGAGTTCCCGAGCCAGCGCCATGCATTTAGCGCCTTCCTTTCCCAACCTTTCGGTGCTGCTCATCGATCCGAGCCCGCATTATCGCCGGATCGTGCGCACCATGCTGTACCAGGCGCAGCTCAACCGCATCTTCGAGGCGTCGGACCTGTCCTCGGCTGCCTCGACCTTCATCCAGAAGCAGCCGAACATCGTCATCCTCGACTGGGACATGCCGGAAGGGAACAGCGTCAAGTGCCTGGCTGCGATCCGCTCCTTCAAGACCTCGCCCTTCGCCAAGGCGCCGGTGCTGGTCATGATGGAGCGGCCGGACCGGCGTTCGGTCGTCCAGGCGGCGAAGCTCGGCGCGCATGAGATCGTCACGAAGCCGATCTCGCCGAACAATCTCTGGCTTCATCTCTCGGGCGTCATCAACATGCCCCGGAAATACCGTGAGGCTGAAGGCAAGATCACGCTGGTGCCGCGCGCGATCAGCAACGCCATCTTCTGACGGTTGCCCCAAGGTTTTTCCCAACGAAACCGGGCCGCCCCGGCGCCAGGACTTCGCTCGTGCGCGCCGCCAAGAAAGTCCGGCTATCGCACCGAATCTCTTGCCCGCCATGTCGTATCGGCGCTGCGGCGCCCTTCTGGCGTAACCGATCAGGCCTTGCCACAACGCTGCCGTAGCCGGCGACAACCCCAGGTAGGCCGCAGCTGCCGCGAAAATGCCAAGAGTATTGATGCGGCTGAACATATTTAGCGAAGTTTTTACCAGTTTGACGCGATGCTCCTGACGCAATCCTGGGTCGCTCTTCATGGTCATCACCGTCTCGCTTCCCCCTTTCCTCGGCCGCACCGAGGCCGCGACGTTCCGCAACCAGCTCTTGGTGGCGCTGGAACAGCGGGAAAGCATCGCTGTCGAATGCGCCGAGGCCGGGCCGCTGCCCAGTCTCTGGATCCAGCTTCTCCACTCCGCAGCCACCAGCGCCGCCGCGCGGGGGCTTTCGGTCACGCTCAAGGCGGCTTCCGAGGAATGCCGCGAATCCTTGCGGGCGATCGGCTTCGACGCCGCTCACAGCGCTCTCGTTCTGGAGTGATCAGGTATGAAAATCCTGGCGATCGACGATACCAAGACCCTGCTCAGCCTGCTCAGCCTGACGCTCCGCAATGCCGGCCATGAAGTGGCGGAGGCCGAGAACGGCGAGGACGGACTGACCAAGTTCGACCAGTTCCGCCCCGATCTGGTGATCACCGACCTCAACATGCCGATCATGGACGGCATCGAATTCACGCGCGCCTGCCGCTCGCGTCCCGCCGGGCAGAACACGCCGATCATCGTGCTGACCACGGAGAACGGCGCCGAGATCAAGGCCGAGGGTCGCCGTGCCGGCGCCAGCGCCTGGATGGTCAAGCCTTTCGAACCCAACACGCTGCTCGGCCTCGTCGCGCGCTACCAGAACTGAAGGTCGGCCGATGGATCCGTTGGCAGAACTCAAGCAGACCTTCTTCCAGGAATGCGAGGAACTCCTCGGCGCGCTGGAGCTGAAGCTCCAGGCTCTCGACGAGGGTTCCACCGACCCTGAGGACGTCAATGCCGCTTTCCGTGCCATTCACTCGATCAAGGGTGGCGCGGGTGCCTTCGGCTGCACGGAGCTGGTCGGCTTCGCGCATGTCTTCGAGGCTTCGCTCGACCATCTGAGGTCAGGCCGCGTCGCCATCGAGGACGCGCCGTTCGCGCTGTTCCTGCGCTGCGCCGATGCCGTCGCCGATCTGGTCTCGGCCGCCCGCAACGACGAGCCCGCGACCGAGCGTCCGGACCTGCTGGCCGCGCTCGAGCAGGTCGGCAAGGAACCGCAGGCGCCCGTCGCCGCGCCGGCGGCTCCTGCCGCGCCCGCTCCGGAACCGGCCGCCCCCGCCGCCAACAACGATGCGCCCATCGGCATCGCCGCGCTCGGCAACCTGCTCGCCATGGTCGAGGCGAAGACGTCAGCTCCGGCGGCCGCCTCCGATGACGGCTGGGACGACGAGCCCGTCGCCGCCCCTGCGCGCGCCACCGGCAAGCCCGGCCGCGACGTCCATCTGCGCATCATGCCGGAGCCGGACCTGTTCCGCCGCGTGATCGAACCACGCGTCGTGCTGGGCTCCCTGCCGGCCGACGACATCGTTTCGATCCGCTGCGACCTGAGTCAGGTGCCGCCGCTCGAAAGCATCGACGTCAGCGATTGCTGGATGCGCTTCGACGTGGACCTGCGCACCGAACTCACGGTCGAGGATCTGCACGGCCGCTTCGATTTCAGCCTCGCGAACGAGGAATTCGAGATCAGCTTCCCGGAGCCGGCCGTGACTGAGGCTCCGCAGGTCGCTGAGGCTCCGGCCGCCCAGTCGGAAGTCTCCAGCGCGGTTGCTGCCGACCTCTCCGCGATCCTCGCCAAGCTCGGCGCCGCGCCGGAAGCAGCGAACGAGCCCGATATCCAGCCTGCGCCGGCCCCGGTCGCCGTAGCCGCTGCGGTTGTCGCCGCGGAGGCGCCCGCCGTCGCCCGCGCGGCGCCGCGTGCTCCGGCCGCCCCCGACAATTCGGCGCGCCAGCGTCAGGCCGTCAGCGTTCGCGTCGATCTCGACCGCATCGACAAGCTGATGAACCTCGTCGGCGAGATCGTCATCACGCAGTCCATGCTGGTCGAATGCGTCCGCTCGCTGCCATATGACGTCCACGCCAAGACCGCCGAGGGCATGCTGACGCTGTCGCGCCAGACCCGCGAATTGCAGGACCACGTCATGGCGGTCCGCGCGCAGCCGGTGAAGGCCGTGTTCCAGCGCATGCCGCGCCTGGTCCGCGAACTGGCCCAGACGCTCGGCAAGGAAGTGCGCCTTGTGCTCGAAGGCGAGAACACCGAGGTCGACAAGACGATCATCGAGGAACTCGCCGATCCGCTGACCCACATGATCCGCAACTCGATGGATCATGGGCTGGAGACGCCGGACGATCGCATCGAAGCCGGCAAGCCGCGCGAGGGCACGATCAAGCTGGTCGCCGAGCATCGTGCCGGCCGCATCGTCATCTCCGTCACCGATGACGGGCGCGGCATCGGCCGCGACCGGCTGCTCGCCAAGGCGCGCTCGCGTGGCCTTGTCGGCGCGGACGAGAAGCTCGCGCCGGAAGAGATCGATCAGCTCATCTTCGCCGCCGGCCTGTCGACTGCCGAGGTTGTCAGCGACGTCTCGGGGCGCGGTGTCGGCATGGACGTCGTGCGCCGGAACGTCGAATCGCTCGGTGGGCGCATCTCGGTCGACTCCGAGCCGGGCCGGGGCTGCAAGTTCACGCTCGCCCTGCCGCTGACGCTCGCGGTGCTCGAAGGCATGGTGATCCGCTGCGGCGACGACCGCTATGTCATCCCGATCGCCTCGGTGATCGAGACCCAGCACCTGGCTTCGACCCCGATCGAGCGCCTGCCCTTCGGCCAGGAAGTCCTGCGCTGGCGCGGTGAGGTCACTCCGCTTTATCGGCTGGGCGACGTGATGGGCTCGATGGGCACGACCAACGAGAACATCGTGATCATCGCCGAGAACGAGCGCGGCAACAATGTTGGCATCGCCGTCGACGAGATCGTCGGCCAGCAGCAGGTCGTCGTGAAGAGCCTCGAGGCGAATTACGGCGCGGTCAACGGCGCCTCGGCGGCGACGATCCTCGGCGACGGCCTCGTCGCCCTGATCCTGGATATCGACTCGATGCTACGGCTTGCCGCGTCCGGCAGCCGCCCCCCTCAATCTGACCTCAAGATGGCTGGATGACCATGACGCTCCAACTCGGCGAAAAGCACTTCTCGTCGGCGCAGCCTGAATCGGCCGCGCGCCGGATCGTAACCTTCAAGGTCGGCGACCGCACCTTCGGCATCGATGTCGGCATGGTCCGCGAGATCAAGGGCTGGCAGGCGACGACGCCGCTGCCGCATGCGGCCCCGCATGTGCGCGGCGTGCTCAACCTGCGCGGTGTCATCCTCGCGGTTTACGACCTGCGCACCGCGATCGGGCTCGGCGCCACCGAGGCGACAGCGACCCATGTCATCGTCGTCGTCGATGTCGAGGACAAGACCGCCGGCCTGCTGGTCGACTCGGTCTCCGATATCGTCGACGTGCCGGTCACCGCGGTGCGTCCGGCGCCGGACCTGGAGCGCGACGAGCATGGCCTGATCGAAGGCCTCGTTCTGCTCGACACCGACATCGTCGCGCTGCTCGACCTCGCGGCCGTGATCCGCGACGGCGGCGCCGAGGCCCTGATCAAGACCAGCCGGGCCGCCTGACCTTTTGAGACCAGCCCGAGCGTAGCGTTCAAGAAGCGGGCGAGAACAAGAAACGATCGAACCCCATGGGCAGCGCGCTCGGCCCCTTCTCACGTCTCTCGGTCAGCCAGCCGCTGCTCGCCGCCGGTTCGGCGGCGCTTGCCGGCAGCCTGGCATCCTATGCCGCCTTCGCCGGCGCGCCCGCCCTGGGCGCAGCCGCGGTCGCGACCGTCGCGCTGTTCGGCGGGGTCGCGGCCTGGGGCTCGACCCGTCCGCTTGCGCGGAGCGCCGCCGCTGCGGCCCGTCTGGCCGAGGGCGGCGACGTCACATTTCCCAACCTGTCCGGATCAGGCGAGGGGGCCGATCTGTCGCGCGCGCTCGCATCGATCCATGAGCAGGGCCAGGAAGCCGAGCGCCTGCGCGCCGCGCTCGACCATGGCCGCGCCAGCATCATGCTCTGTGACCCTGCCGGCCGCGTCGTCTATGTCAGCAAGGCGCTGCTGCGCTTCTTCGGCGAGGCGCAGGAGGATTTCCGCGCCGCCTTTCCGGGCTGTTCCGCCAAGGACATGCTGGGCCGTGTCATGGAGCGCGTGCAGGGTGAGCATCAACCGCTCAGCGGCCAGCCGGTGCGCCTGACGCTCGGCCGCCGCACGATCTGCCTGACCCTGACCGCCATGATGCGTGCCGACGGCCGCAGCTTCGGCACCGCCGTGGAATGGCGCGAGATGACCGGCGACCTCAAGCTCGCCGGTGAAATCGTGACACTCGTCGAGGCGGCCGAGGCCGGCGACTTTTCCCGCCGGCTGTCGTCGGAAGGCCAGCCGCTGCCGCTCGGCCATGCGGTCAAGGGCCTGAACCGGATCAACGCGCTGCTCGAGGGCACGTTCGACCAGATGGCCGATGCCGTCTCCGGCATGGCGGAGGGCGATCTGAACCGGCGCATCCCGGTGACCCACCAGGGCAGCCTCGGCCAGCTTCAGGACAGCCTCAACGAGACGCTTGAACGGTTCGGGACGACATTCGAGACAATCCGCGCGACCGCCGGCCGGGTTTCGCAGGCCGCGGCCGAGGTCGATGCCGCGACCACGGAGCTTGCAGCCGGCGCCGGACGGGCTGCAACCGATCTCGGAGAGGCTTCGGCCGCTGCCGAACAGGTGACCGCCTCGGTCGGGCGCAGCAGCATCCGCACCCGCGAGGCCGGCGAACTCGCTGGCGAGACGATGAGCGTCGCGCAGCAGGGACAGGGCGTCGTCACGCGGGCGATCGGCGCGATCGAGCGTATCGAAAGCTCGTCGCTGAAGATTTCCGAGATTGTCGGCGTGATCGACGAAATCGCCTTCCAGACCAACCTTCTGGCGCTCAACGCCGCGGTCGAGGCGGCGCGTGCGGGCGATGCCGGCAAGGGCTTTGCCGTGGTTGCGTCCGAAGTGCGCTCGCTGGCGCAGCGCTCGGCGCAGGCGGCCAAGGACATCAAGGGGCTGATCGCCTCGTCGAACGGGCAGGTCGCGGAGGGCGTCGGCTTCGTCCGGGAGACCGGCACGGCACTGGAGCGCATCGTCGCCGCGGCGGGCAAGGTTTCCGCGACGGTTTCCGAGATCGCCACCGCGACGGCCGAGCAGGCCGGGGGGGCGGGTGAGATGGGCCGCAGCGTCGCCAAGATGGACAAGGGCATCAGGCAGAACAGCGATCTCGCCGAACGCAGCGCCGAGGCCGCGGCCGAGCTCGCCGACCAGGCGGCCGCGCTGCACGCCCATATCGAGGCACTCGGCGGCCACCACACCTTGCACGGCGTTCCGGCTTCGGCCCGGCGCAACGTCGCGCCCGTTACGGCACAGGTGCCGCCGCGGACCGTGCAACAGACACAGCATCGCCGCGTCGCCGCTGGCGGCCGGATGGGGATTTGAGAGATGAACAGACCTGCCTCGTCCAATCCCTTTGCGCTGGCCCAGCCCGCGATGGCCGACGTGACCCTGACCCGCGACGACATGAAGTTCATCGCGACGCTGGTCTATGAGCAGGCCGGCATCGTCATCCGCGAGCACAAGGAAGCGATGACGCGCGGCCGCCTGGCACGGCGCGTCAAGGCGCTCGGCCTGAACTCGGTCGCGGAATACTGCGCCTTCCTCAAGACGCCGCAGGCGGCGGGCGAATTGCCCGAACTCATCAACGCGGTGACCACCAACCACACCGCCTTCTTTCGCGAGCGCCACCATTTCGACCATCTGCGCAAGGACGTGATGCCACGCCTGCTGCAGGAGCGTTCCGGCCGCCGCGGCCGCATTCGGATCTGGTCGGCGGCCTGCTCCTCCGGCGAGGAGCCCTATTCGATCGCCGCCTCCTGCCGCGACGTGGTGGGGCCGCGCAGCGACCTCGACTTCAAGATCCTGGCGACCGATATCGATACCGACATCCTGACGCGGGCCGAGGCCGGCATCTATCCGGCGGAGCTGTTCGAGCGCCTGCCGTCCGATGTGAAGCCGATGCTCAAGCTCGAAGGCGGGGCAGGGCGGGGCGAGGCTCGCATCGCCGAGGACCTGCGCCGCATGATCTCCTTCAAGCGGCTCAACCTGATCGAGAAATGGCCGATGAGCGGCCCGTTCGACGTGATCTTCTGCCGCAACGTCTTCATCTATTTCGATACGCAGACCAAGGCCTCGATCCTCGACCGTTTCGTGGCGCTGCTGGCGCCCGGCGGCTTCCTCTATCTCGGGCATTCGGAATCGCTGCCGCAACCGCATCCGAACCTGCGCCTGATCGGCCGCACCATCTACGAGAGGACTGCATGAGCGTCTCCCGGTCCTCCCGCCGCTATTTCGACCCGCGTTTCCAGGCGACGATCATCACTGTGGCGCCGGGCGAGCACGAGATTACCTCCGCCAAGGACGAGATCGTCGCCACCGTCCTCGGCTCCTGCGTCTCGGTCTGCATGCGCGATCCCGTCGCCGGGGTCGGCGGCCTCAACCATTTCCTGCTGCCGAAGAACAATGGCGGCTCGGATTCGAGCGCCGGCGAGCGCTATGGCGACACCGCCATGGAAGTGCTGATCAATGACCTGTTGAAGCGCGGCGCCAAGAGGAGCAATTTCGAGGCGAAGGTCTTCGGCGGGGCGCGCGTGCTCTCGGGCGCCACGATGCTTGCGATCGGCGACGGCAATATCGCTTTCGTCAACGAATTCCTGAAGGTCGAGGGCATCCCGGTGGTGTCGCGGGATGTCGGCGGCACGCGTTCGCGGCGTATCCATTACCAGCCCTCGACGGGCCGGGCCTGGGTGCAGCATGTCCAGCCCACCGCGCGCGACAGCAGCCACGAGCAGGAAATCGCCTATCTCAACCGGCTCAAGACGCAGCCGGTGGCCGGTGAAGTGGAGGTCTGGTGATGGTTGTCGCGACGTCTTCCGCCGCTCCGGTCAAGGTCCTCGTCGTCGACGATTCCGTGCTGATGCAGAAGCTGATGACGCAGATCATCAATTCTGCGCCGGGCTTCGAGGTGATCGGCATCGCCGGCAGCGCCGAGGAGGGCTGGGACGCCATCCAGGAGCTCAGGCCCGATGTCGTGACGCTCGACCTCGAATTGCCGGGCCGGCACGGCTTAAAGCTTCTGGCGCGCGTCCTCAAGCAGGACCCGCTGCCGGTGCTGATCGTCTCGGCCTTCGGCGGGCCGGGCGCCGACAACACCATCCAGGCACTGGAGCTGGGCGCGATCGACTTCATCGAGAAGCCCGATGGGACGACCCATACGCTCGACGGCTTCATGAAGCATCTCGTCGCGGCTTTGCAGCGCGCCGCAGCCAGCCGCAAGATGCTCGCCGCCGCAAGGCAGATGACGCAGATGGCCGCCGCTGCGCCGGCCCGTCCGGCAGTGGCCCCGCCACGGGAGCCGGCGCGCAGCGGCAAGACCTCGCTGATCGCGATCGGCGCCTCGACCGGCGGCGTGCCGGCCGTGCAGACGGTGATGCGGGACCTCGCCCATCTCAGGCTGCCGATCGTCGTCGTGCAGCACATGCCGCCGGGCTATACGGCGAAGTTCGCGGCCCGGCTTGCGACCGCGACCGGCCTCGACGTCCGCGAAGCCGCCGACGGCGACAGGCTGCGGCCCGGCATGGCCGTGGTGGCACCGGGCGGCCCGCGCCATCTCGAGATCGAGGAGCGCCGCGGCGAGTTCGTCTGCGTGCTGCGCGAGGGACCGCTGGTCAGCGGCCATTCGCCCTCCGTCGACGTGATGTTCCACTCCGTGGCACGCAGCGTCGGCAGCCATGCGGTGGGCATCCTGCTCACCGGCATGGGGCGTGACGGTGCTGACGGTTTGTTAGCCATGCGCAAAGCCGGCGCCGAGACGTTAATCCAAAGCGGGGAGACCTGCGTGGTAAACGGGATGCCGAAAGCGGCTTTCGAGATCGGAGCCGCCGACAGGGTCGTCCCGCTCACCCAGATCGGTGGAGCAGTCGGGCAGCTGGTCGGCGAGCGGCCGAATCTACGCACCGCGTAAGGAGCAAAGTGATGTCAAAGGCCAGAAGCGAATACCGCATCCTGGTGGTCGACGACCAGAAGAGCATGCGCGGCCTGGCGACCTATTTCCTCAAGCAGATCGAGTTTCAGGACATCGACGAGGCGGAGAACGCCCGCGAGGCCCTGATGAAGATGCAGACCAAGCGCTACGACCTGCTGCTGCTCGACTGGAACATGGACGGCATGAGCGGCATCGACCTCTTGCGCGCCATCCGCTCGGTGCCGGAACTGAACCAGATCAAGATCATCATGGCGACCTCCGAGCGCTCGGTCGACAAGATGGACGAGGCGACCAGCAACGGCGCCGATCATTACGTCGTGAAGCCCTACGAGCTGCGCGATCTCGAAGTGCGGGTGAAGAAGGTTCTCGCCTGCTGAAAGTTGCCTGCGGAGACCTATCGGTCTCGCCATCGTGAAGCGAAGCCTCGCGCCGGCCGGCTGCGGGGCTTTTTGCTTTGGGGCATGATGCCGCCCGTTCGGCTGTCGAACCGGAGAGAAACCATGCTGCCGTCGCGCCGTCAGATTGTCGCCGGGATCGCCGGAGCCGTCGTGACGGGGATCGCGTCGCGCGCAGCTGTGGCGCAGGCCCTGACGGGCGCCCATGCATTCGGTTTCGACAAGCCGGGCGGCGGACGGATGCCGCTCGCCGATTACCGCGGCCGGCCGATCCTCGTCGTCAACACGGCGACGCGCTGCGGCTATGCCGGGCAGATGGCGACGCTGGAACAGCTCTGGCAGCGCTATCAGGCGCGCGGCCTGATGCTCGTCGCCGTGCCGAGCAATGATTTCGGCGGACAGGAGCCGCTCGAAGGCGCTGCCATCGCCGAGGCCGCGCGGCAGAGCCATGGCGCGACCTACGCCTTCGTCGAGAAGTCCGTCGTGCGCGGCCCGGAGGCGCATCCGTTCTATCGCTGGGCCGCTTCGGAGAAGCCGGCGGACACACCGCGCTGGAACTTCCACAAGTATCTGATCGGCCGCGACGGCGCGCTGCTTGGCGGCTTTCCGTCCGGGACGGACCCTCTCTCACCGCAGCTCGTGCAGGCGATCGGCCGGGAGCTGGCGGCGGGCTGAGCCTCTTCGCGCCTATCTCACTTCTTCGGCCGGAACGCCGCGATCACCGCCGGGTCGGTTTCGAGCCAGGGCCCTTCGATCAGGTCGATGCAATAGGGGATCGCCGGCATCACCGCGTCCAGGCATTCGGCGATGGCACGGGGGCGGCCGGGCAGGTTGACGATCAGCGACTTGCCCCGGATGCCAGCGGTCTGGCGCGAGAGGATCGCGGTCGGCACCTTGGCGAGGCTGACCTGGCGCATCAATTCGCCGAAGCCCGGCATCGGCTTCTCGATGACATCCTCGGTCGCTTCCGGCGTGACGTCGCGCGGTGCCGGACCGGTGCCGCCGGTGGTGACGATCAGGCAGCAGCCCTCCTTGTCGGCGAGGTCGCGCAGCGTCTGCGCGATCGTGGCGCGATCGTCGGGGATGACCCGCGCGACGGCCTCCCAGGGCGAGATCAGGACCTTCCTGAAATAGGTCTCGATCGCCGGCCCGCCTTCGTCCGCATAGATGCCGGCCGAGGCGCGGTCGGAGACCGTGACGATTCCAATCCGGGCGGTCGCGCTCATCGGCTTTCTCCTGCGGGTGGCTTGCTGTATCGGCGGGCCGGATGGACGGTCAAGCCGGCCTCGCCAGCACCGGGCTGATCTGGTAGCGCAGCGCCATGCGCCTTGCCGCCGCCTTGTCCCGTTCTGCCGAACCACGCAGCTTTGCCGCCTGCTTCGCGGCGACGATCATGCTGGCGGTCGGACTTCTGACCGTGCTGACGCTCTGGCGCGATCCCTACTGGGTGTTTCGCGACACCCCGCCCTGGACACGCGACGGCGTCGGCGCGAGCCGCCTGCTCGATGTCGAGATGCGCCTGATCAAGCCGCTCCAGATCGCCAGGCTCACACCGCAGACATTGTTGATCGGCTCTTCTGTGGTCTATCGCGGTATCGATCCGCGCGATGCCTCGGCAGAGGCAGGCCAAGTCTACAATGCCGGCTTCTCCGCGCTGATGGCACGGGAGCTGCCGACATTGGCGGCGCTGGCCATCGATGTCGGCAGCGTCAAGCGGGTGGTGATCGAGCTCGACTATTTCATGTTCACGGCGTGGCCGCCGCCACCGCCGATCGATCGGAAGCTTGCGACGGCATCCGGGCGCCGCGAGGCGCTGGTCTCGGTGGTGCTCAACCCGAAGGCGATCGACAACCTGCGCGGGCCGCGGCCGCTGCGGATGGAGCCCGGCCTCTGGCATGGTGACGGCTACAAGGCGACGCCGGATTTCGACGCCGCGCTGGTGGGCAGGATCACCCGCGAGCAGAATATCGCGGCGATGCTCTACCAGCCGGACGCCCTAAGCCACCTCGAAAAGGCGCTCGACCTGTTGCAGGGGCGGGGCGTCACGATCGTCCTGTCGCCGATGAGCGCGGCCCAGCGGCAGCTTATTGCGGATGGCGGAAGGGCTGCCGAGCTGATGTCCTGGCGACGGGATGTCGCAGCGCTCGCGGCGCGGCGTGGCCTGCCGTTCCATGACTTCGTCTCGGACCATCCGTTCGAAGATTTCGATCCCGGCAAGGCCTCGTCGCGCTACTGGCTCGACACGCTGCACTTCAAGCCGGAGGTCGGCCGTTGGCTGCTCGGGCGGATCGGGCTCGGGCGGCATCCCGGAGGCGCCTGAGCCACATCCGGCTGAAGGCTGCGATCTCGGCCGCGCCCAGGCGACCCGGGCCGACGCGAATGATCGCATTGGCCATCTCGCGGCGCTCGCCCCAGACATAGGTGCCGGCATCGACCCCTTCGCCGGCGCCGCTGTCGAAGAAGGCAGGCGGCGTGCCGTTGAAATCGGCCTGCAGCATGGCGATCGCCAGGGTCCGACCGGGGGAATGGCGGCCTTGAGTCTCGTCATAGGCGATCTTGAGGAAATGCCGGCGGTTGCCACTATCGATCAGCAGCCCCATGGCGATGACGCGGCCGTCATGCAGCAGGGTGTCGATCAGCAAGGTGTCGTCGGCGGCACAGAGTTCGGCCAGGCGGCGCATATAGGCGGTGTCGGCCGGCAGGCAGGCGATGGCGGTGCCGGCTTCGCCCTTCCAGCCGGAGGCTTCGAGCGTGAGGAAGGCGTCGAGCGCCTCCAGCGCGCCACGACCGCGATTGCGCCGGAAGGTGAGGGCGCCTTGTTTCCCTACCGCCCGGAACTGCTGCATCCGCTTCTTGTAGGAAGAGCCGAGCGTGCGCCTGAGATAGGCTTCGAAATTATCGTCCGGACGCGGGATCATCACCGGCCGGACCCAGCGCTCATAGGTCGAGATCGTGCTGCCGGTCTGGCGGCAGGCTTCGGCGAGCACGGCGTAGCAGGGGCCGTCGAGCGGCAGCAGCGGCAGCAGAAGCCGGTGCGGCAGATCGCGCGATCCGAGGAGATAGCGCATCAGGGCGCGTGCCGCCTCCGCCGCGTGGTCGCGGTCGAGCACCGGCAGGGAGGAGACCTCGTAGAGCGGCACGAGCGGTGAGGCGAGGGCGGCGGAAAAGCCGCTGCGCCAGCCCTTGATGCGACGGAAAGCCCAGATTCCGACGAGCTGCTCGAAATCGAGGGCTTCGCTGAGCCAGGCGCAGAGGACGACGATCTCCTCCTCCGGCACGAGCGTCGTCGCGGCCGAGATTGCGGCCGGAGCCATATGCGGATTGGGCTCCAGTGCATGGCGCGCGAGTTCCGCGAAAACCGGTCCCAGATCCGCATAAGCGGCGGGGCCGAGGCGCCTGACGACGATCGTGCTCAAGACCGATGGCCGTCCCGGTTCGGCCGGCGCAACTCACCGCGCAGGGAGAGGACGAAGGCGATGACCTGCGCCGTGGCGCGATAGAGCTCTTCCGGGATCTGGTCGTCGAGCTCGACCGCCGAGAGCGCCTGCGCGAGGATCGCGTTCTGCTCGACGGCGACGTTATGCTCCTTGCCGGTCTCGACGATGCGCTCGGCCAGCTCGCCGCGGCCCTTGGCGGTGACGCGCGGCGCGCCGTGCCCGTCATATTCGAGCGCGACGGCGATCCGAGGGGGCTGCGGCGCGCTCATGACAGGCGGTCCAGGAACTGGCCGGCCGTCGGCTGCATCACGCGCGGCTGGCCGGTATGGATATCGATGGCGCCGCTGGCGAAATCGGCATCGAGCAGGGCGCCTTCGAGACCAGGCGCGGCGCCGCGCAGGAGCTGGCTCGTCTCCTCGCGCTCCGCCCAGATCGAGACACCGACATCGCGGCCCTGCAAGGTGACGACGCCCTGGAGCGGCCCCATCGGCTCGACATCGAGCGCGAAGCGGATGCGCCAGACCGGCGGGCTCACCCCTTGCGCGTCGCGGCGGGGCGGGTCGCGCTCGACCTGGAGCGGCAGCATCGAGATGCCCTGCTGGAAGGCGAGCGGTATCTCGGCGAGCCAGCGCTGCGCTGGTTGTGTGCCGTCCTGCCGGGCGGGCTCCAGCGGCAGCGAGGCATATTGCGTCAGCTTGATCCGGTCGAGCGCGGCCTCGGTCTGGTCGAGCAGGGTCTCGGCGATGGCGAGCGGCTTCTCGCCCGGCGCCAGCGAGGGCTCCACGGCTGGCTGCGGCGTGAGCGGACCGTCGCGTCGCGGCGGGGCAAGGCGGGTGGATTGGTCGGTGGAGCCGGTCTGCAGCTCCGCTGTCTGCTCGCTGCCGTGCTCATGGCGGCTCGCCTTCGGGTCCGGCGACAAGGCGTCGATGATCGGCAGCAAGGTCTCGCGCAGGGCCTGGAGGCCGGCCTTGAGATCGCCTTGCCGGGGTGCGGGTAGTGCTGCGGCTTGCCGGGCGTCGAGGAAGAGCCCGGACGCCTGAAAGGCTTCCTTCAGCCGTGCCGCCGTCGGGGCCTGCCGTTCGGCGGGAATAGCCTGTGCCAGAACCTGCTGGATCGCGGGCGGCAGCGTCTTGGGCAGGGCCAGCGAGATCGTTCCCTGCGCCAGCGCCCGCAGATTGGCGAAGAGCGGGGCGAGGCCGGCCTGATGTTGCAGCATGGGGCCGAGCAGCGGCCCGGCGACGGCGCGCGCGGTCGCGGCCGTGATCACGGGAGTGGCAGGAGACGCAGCGCCTGCCGGTGGGGTGGCGTTGGCGGTGGGGGTGGAGCCTGCCCCCATCGCAGGCGTGGCGGCCGTCTGCGCTGCCGGCAGGCCCAGCGCCTGCAGGGCTTGCTGCAGGAAAGCTTGCTGCACCGCGACCGGTGAGGGCGGATGCGCGACCACCGATCCCGGTGAGGTGGCCGGCTGTGGCACAGGAGCGAGGACTGCGGCCGGGTTCGGCCGGGCTGGAGCCGCTGTCGAAGCCGGAGGCGCGTTCGGCTGTGCGGGTTGAGGTGCTGCGGCTGGTTGCGGCTGGGCCTGCCCCGTTGCCGCTGCCGATGGCGGGCGCACTTCGACCAGTGTGGCGCGCAGGTCTCCGCCGGGTTGCTCGGGCGGGTCGAGGCGCAGCAACAGCGTGGCGCCCGGTTGCAGGGCTGCCTGCCTGGCTTGAGGGCCGGCGAGGACGAGCGCGACCTTGCTGTCGCCGATCATCGCGGTCGCGGTGCCGTC
This sequence comes from Allobosea sp. GW821-FHT09G06, assembly GCF_059416005.1. Classification (NCBI taxonomy): domain Bacteria; kingdom Pseudomonadati; phylum Pseudomonadota; class Alphaproteobacteria; order Hyphomicrobiales; family Alloboseaceae; genus Allobosea; species Allobosea sp. GW821-FHT09G06. Next base: position 1,592,355 of record NZ_JBWKOI010000001.1, read on the forward strand.
CGGTTCCAGCGAAGCGAGCCTGGCCTGCACCGTCCGGCCAGCCGACAGCTCGCCGCCTGCGTCGAGCGCTTGCAGCAAGGTGGCGAGGGTCTGGCTCTTGACGAGCTGGGCGAGATTCATCGGGCGTCCCTGTGACGACGCACCACCCTGTCACGAAAGATTAAGCATTTCCTTGCCGGTCGGCCGCGTGATGCAGGGCGTGCCTGCGCGCCGGGCGCTGGCATATGGCGCGGCGCTGCGGCAGGTTTGGCCACCCCGTTCGAGGATATCTGCCATGGATTATCGCCGTCTCGGCCGCTCCGGCCTCAAGGTCTCGCCGCTCTGCCTGGGCACGATGATGTTCGGCGGTCCGGCGGACGAGGCGACCTCGCGCCGGATCATCGACAGTGCGCGCGAAGCCGGGATCAATTTCATCGATACGGCCGATGTCTATAACGAGGGCCAGTCCGAGGAGGTCACGGGCCGCGCCATCGCCGCGCATCGCCATGACTGGGTGCTGGCGACGAAGGTGGCCAACGTCATGGGCAAGGGGCCGATGAATGGCGGGCTGTCGCGGCGCTGGGTCCTGCGTGCCTGCGAAGACAGCCTGCGCCGGCTCGGCAGCGAGACCATCGACATCTACTACCTCCACAAGGAGGACCACACGACGCCGCTGGAAGAGACGGTGCACGCGATCGCCGATCTCGTCCGCCAGGGCAAGATCAGACATTTCGGCGTCTCGAATTACCGCGCCTGGCGGCTGGCCGAGATCTGCCGGCTCTGCGACGAGCTTGGCATCGACCGCCCGGTCGTCAGCCAGCCCTATTACAACGCGATGAACCGCATGCCCGAGGTCGAGCATCTGCCGGCCTGCGGCCATTTCGGCTTGGGCGTCGCTTCCTATTCGCCGCTAGCCCGGGGCGTGCTGACCGCGAAATACGCGCCGGGTCAGGCACCGGCGGAAGGCACGCGCGCCGGACGCGGCGACCGGCGGATGATGCAGGCGGAATGGCGCGAGGAAAGCCTGATCATCGCCCAGACGATCAAGGAGCATGCGGGGCGCAAGGGCCTGACGCCGATCCAGTTCGCGGTGCGCTGGGTGCTGAACAACGCCTTCGTCACGGCGGCGATCGCCGGGCCGCGCACCTTCGAGCAGTGGGAAGCCTATCTCGCGGCGCTCGATGCCGGCTTCGACGCTGAGGATGAGGCGCTGATCGACCGGCTCGTGCCGGCGGGGCATCCCTCGACGCCGGGCTACAGCGACCCGGCCTATCCGCTGGAAGGGCGCGTCAGCCGCGCCTGAGCGACGGCTTGCTCAGTTCATCATGCAGAAGCCGCCGACCACGATATCGGTCTGGCACCAGCGCCTCTTGGTTTCGCTATTGGACGAGAGGCGCAGCGGCAAGGGCGCCTCGCGCTCGGCGGTCGCCATCGGGAAGGGCACGCGCTCGGGCTGGCCGGTCGCGGCCTGTGCGCGGCTGGCTCCGGCCGTGATGCCGGGCACGATCACGATGCTGCGGCTCACCTTGGCCGGGCTGGCCGAGCTGCGTCCGCCCATGCGGAACCGCGCCGCCTCGGCCTGGACGGGCAGCAAGGTGGCGGTCGCGAGCAGGCAGGCGAGGGCGGCGAAGCGGCGCATGGGGGCAGTCTCCCGGTTGCCGACAGGATGCCGCGATCTGCCGCAAGGGCAAGGAAAGCCTGAAATCAGTCTCAGCGAGGCGTTAACGCGGATCTTCAGGCGGCTGCGCGTGGCCGGGTGAGACTGTCCCATGCGGCCATGGCGCCCTGCGCGATCGTCTCCAGCATCTGGCGTGAGGCACCGTCGCGCGCCTGGATCGACATGCCCTGCTGGACGGTGACGTAGTAGCTCGCGATCGGATGCGGATCGAGCGATGCCGGCAATTCGCCTCCGTCGATGGCCCGCCGCAGCCGTTCCTCGATCATGCTGACGCTGCCGGCCCGCATCTCGCGCAGGATGCGGCTGGTCTCGTCGCCCACGCCGACGGCGTTCACCGCCGAGAGCACGACCATGCAGCCGGGCGGCCGGCCGGGCCGGGTGAAGGTTTTCGCGCTCGCCATGAGATAGCCTTCGAGCGCGGCCCGCGCGGTGGGCGCATTTTGGAGCGGCGCAAGGATATCGTCGCTCTCGGTCGCAGCGAAATGGTGGATCGCCTCGCGGTAGAGCTCTTCCTTGCTGCCGAAGGCGGCGTAGAGGCTCGGCGAATTGATGCCCATGGCCTCGGTGAGGTCGCTCATCGAGGCCGCCTGGTAGCCGCGCTCCCAGAAGACGTCCATGGCGCGCTCCAGCGCTGCCTGCCGGTCGAAACTGCGTGGACGGCCGCGCTCGGCCATGAATCCGCCTCCTCGAAATTATTTTGTGATGACCATTATATATTTCCCTTGACCACCGCAGGCAAGCGCAGCATGTATTATGTATCGATCATCACATAAATGGAGTTTGCCATGTCACGCCTTGCCGGAAAGCGCGCGCTCGTCACCGGCGGCAGCCGCGGAATCGGCGCCGCCATTGCCCGCAGACTTGCTGCCGAGGGAGCCGATGTCGCGCTGACCTATGAGCGCTCCGCCGACAAGGCGGCTGCTGTCGTGAAGGAGATCGAAGCGCTCGGCCGCAAGGGCTTCGCCATCGCCGCCGACAGCGCCGACCCCGCCGCGGTGACGCGCGCAGTCGATGATGCTGCCAAAGCGCTCGGTGGCCTCGATATCCTCGTCAACAATGCCGGCATCTATCGCGGCGGCCCGGTCGCGGACTGGAGCCTCGCCGATATCGACGCGACGCTTTCAGTCAACGTTCGCGCGGTGGTGCTGGCCTCGCAGGCGGCTGCGGCACATCTGGGCGAGGGCGGGCGGATCATCTCGACCGGCTCCTGCCTGGCCGACCGCGTCGTCGAGCCCGGCGTCACGCTCTATGCGATGAGCAAGGCGGCGCTGATCGGCTTCACCAAGGGGCTGGCGCGCGATCTCGGCCCGCGCGGCATCACCGTCAATATCGTCCATCCCGGCTCGACCGATACCGACATGAACCCGGCTGGCGGTCCCGGTGCCGATGCCCAGCGGGCGCGCATGGCGATCCCGCGCTACGGCCAGCCGGAGGACATCGCCGGGCTCGTCGCCTATCTCGCCAGCGAGGAGGCGCGCTTCATCACCGGCGCCGGCTTCGCCATCGACGGCGGCGTGAACACCTGAGGCAGGTCGTCATGCTCGGGCTTGACCCGAGCACCTCATAACGTGGAGGCGCAGGAGTTTCTTCCGGGCTGAGATTCTCGGGGCAAGCCCGAGAATGATGGCAAGATGCTAATGCCCGGGCAGGACGATCATGGTGGGCTTGGCCGGCAGCGTCGCCTTGCCCAGCGTGATCGTCGCCTGCTCGCGGCGCTCGACCGGCCAGATGTCCTGCGTGCGGGCGAGAAAGCGGTTCAGCGTGCCGCCGCCGAAGAAATGCATGGGGATCATCACTCGCGCCTGGATCGACTTCAGCACGTCGAGCATGCCGGTCTGGTCGAGCGTGTAGCTGCCGTCGACCGGGAATAGCACGATGTCGACCCGGCCGAGCGCGCGCAGATGGCCGGGCTCCAGCGGGTGATGCAGATGGCCGAGATGGGCGATGCAGAGCTCGCCGATCTCGAAGATGAAGATCGAGTTGCCGTCATAGTCCGTGCCGCCCTCATAGGTGCGGATATTGGTCGGCACGTTGCGGACGCGGACATCGCCGAAGGTGAGGTCGTGCTGCGCGGCGCCGCGGCCGGACAGGTCCCAGCCGGGCAGGACATGCTTGATGGCCGGGTCGGGATTGCGCGAGTTATGGGTGGAATGCGCCTTGTTCATCGTCGCGATGTCGGGCGTCACCGGCGGGCGGACATAGTCGTTGTAGTCGGTCGCGATCTTCACCCCGCCCGGCGTCTCGATCAGGAAGGTGGCGTGGCCGACGAAGGTCAGCCGCGCTTCGTCCTTCGCCAGTTGGACCCGGTGGATCGGCAGGCGCAGGCTCGCCATCTCCGGCCGGCAGCCAGGCTCGTTCGACTGGGCGCCGGCGGGAATCGTTGCCAGCAGCGCAAAAGCGAGGCCAGCAAGCAGACGCAACAGGACGGCGGGCAGGCTCATCGGCGGGCTCCGGCAGCGTTCAGGCCGGATGAGCTTCCGGCAAAAGCCGTGCCGGGGGAAGGGCGCCCGGATCGCTCTACCGCTTTTGTGAAAGGCACCTGCTCCACCGGCAGGCGGTTGCGGGCGACGCGCCCGGTCGCTACATAGCGGCCAGATTTCCCGACATCCCTGTCGCAAGCGTTCGAAAGCGGAGCCCGCTCGCCCCATGTCCCGCCAGTTCATCTATCATATGCGCGGCCTGTCCAAGACCTATCCGGGCGGCAAGCAGGTGCTGAAGGACATTCACCTGTCCTTCTACCCGGATGCCAAGATCGGCGTCCTCGGCGTCAACGGCGCCGGTAAGTCGACCTTGCTGAAGATCATGGCCGGGTTCGACAAGGAATGGACCGGCGAGGCCTGGGTCGCGGAAGGTGCGCGCGTCGGCTACCTGCCGCAGGAGCCGAAGCTCGAAGAGAGCCTGACCGTCCGCGAGAACGTCATGCTCGGCGTCGCCCCGCAAAAGGCGATTCTCGATCGCTACAACGAGCTCGCCATGAACTATTCGGACGAGACCGCCGACGAGATGACCAATCTCCAGGACGAGATCGAGGCGAAGGGGCTCTGGGATCTCGATTCGAAGGTCGACCAGGCGATGGACGCGCTGCGCTGCCCGCCGGATGACTGGGCCGTCGACAAGCTCTCGGGCGGCGAGCGCCGCCGCGTCGCGATGTGCAAGCTTCTGCTGGAGCAGCCGGAACTGCTGCTGCTCGACGAGCCGACCAACCATCTCGACGCCGAGACCACCGCCTGGCTCGAAGGGCATCTGCGGACCTATCCGGGCGCGATCCTGATCGTCACCCACGATCGCTACTTCCTCGACAACGTCACCAGCTGGATCCTCGAGCTCGATCGCGGCCAGGGCATCCCCTATGAGGGCAACTACTCGGCCTGGTCGGTGCAGAAGCAGAAGCGCCTCGCCCAGGAAGGCCGCGAGGACGTGTCGCGCCAGAAGACGCTGGAGCGCGAAGCCGAATGGATGGCCGCTTCGCCGAAGGCCCGCCAGGCCAAGAGCAAGGCCCGCATCCAGCGCTATGACGAGCTTGTGCAGAAGGCCAACAACAAGGGGCCGGACACCGCCCAGATCATCATCCCGATCGCCGAGCGGCTGGGCAACAACGTCGTCGATTTCGAGGACCTGTCGAAGGGCTTCCAGGACAAGCTGCTGATCGACGGCCTTTCCTTCAAGCTGCCGCCGGGCGGCATCGTCGGCGTGATCGGCCCCAACGGCGCCGGCAAGACGACACTGTTCAAGATGATCACCGGCGTCGAGAAGCCGGATGCCGGCACGATCAAGGTCGGCGAGAGCGTCCAGCTCGGCTATGTCGACCAGAGCCGCGACTCGCTCGACGACAAGAAGAACGTCTGGGAGGAAATCTCCGGCGGCAACGACATCCTCTATCTCGGCAAGCGCGAGATCAATTCCCGTGCCTATTGCTCGGCCTTCAACTTCAAGGGCGGCGACCAGCAGAAGAAGGTCGGCTCGCTCTCGGGCGGTGAGCGCAACCGCGTCCATCTCGCCAAGATGCTGAAGTCCGGCGCCAACCTGCTGCTGCTCGACGAGCCGACCAACGACCTCGACGTCGACACGCTGCGCGCGCTGGAAGAGGCGCTGGAGGATTATGCCGGCTGCGCCGTGATCATCAGCCACGATCGCTGGTTCCTCGACCGCATCGCGACCCATATCCTCGCCTTCGAGGGCGACAGCCATGTCGAGTGGTTCGAGGGCAACTTCGCCGATTACGAGGAGGACAAGAAGCGCCGCCTCGGCATCGACTCGACCATTCCGAAGCGCATCCAGTACAAGAAGTTCTCGCGCTGAGTGCTTGATATCTGAATCGAAAAGCCCCGCGGTGCCGCAAGGTTCCGCGGGGCTTTTTCATGTGTTGCTTTAAGATGCGCTGAGGCGTGTCGAAGCGGTTCGCGATCGCAGGCGCTGGACTACAGGCGCGCGTCGGCCTCAACTGGCAGCATGCTGACCCTCGACCATCTCACCGTCATCGCGCCGACGCTTGTAGAGGGCGTCGCGCATGTTCGGGGTTGCCTCGATCTCGATGTGCCCTTCGGCCAGCGGCACGGGTATATGGGGACCCATAACCACCTGCTTCAGCTCGGCGGCACGACGTATCTGGAGATCGTCGCCCTCGATCCCGACGGGGCACATCCCGGACGCGCCCGCTGGTTCGGACTCGACGACCAGAAGCAGGTCCGGTGGGATTGGGATGCCGGCCGTCGCTTGCGCGGCTGGGTTGCGCGGGCCGATGGTATCGACGCTGTCCTGAAGGGTCGGGAGGCGATCTTCGGTCGCAAGGCCGCGCTGCCGATGGACACCCCTGCCTTCGATTTCTCCATTCCCGATGACGGGTCTTTGCCCTGGGGCGGGGCGGCTCCCTCGATCATCGACCGGCGCGGCAAGGCGCGCTCGATGGCGACGATCGCCGATTTGGGCGCACGCTTGCGCGGGTTCACGCTGGAGCATCCGGAGGCGCAGGCGATCGCGGCGCTGTTGCAGGAACTGGGAACGGAGCGGGGGCCTGTCGTCAGCCATGGGCCGGAGCTGCGCTACAGGGCGCAGATCGAGACGCCCGGCGGGCTGAAGGAACTATCCTGATCGCGGTGCCCGGATGGCGCTGGCGATTCTACATCCGCTCGCCTGGCAGCTGGCTCGCCTGCCTGACCCAGCCCGAGAACTGGGCTTCGTCGAGGGCGTCGCTCTCGTGGATGTCGAGATAGCGCACCTCCTTCTGCTTCGAGGTACCCGGCGGCATTGGGTCAAGCAGCGCGCCCTTGAAAAACGAGACCTTCACGTAGCGCGTGAAGCAGTGGATGCCGAGGAACCAGGTCTGGTTGCCGGTGCCGTAAAGCGGCGAGTTCCACTTCACGGCCTTCGTCACCTCGGGGACGGCCTTGACGATCAGGTCGTCGATGCGCCGGCCGACCGCGCTCTTCCAGCCGGGCATGGCGGCGATATAGGCCTGCACCGGCGCGTCGCCGTCGCCCTTCGGAATCTGCGGGTTGCCGCCCGATAGAAGGCGTGGCTTGTCCTCTGCGCTCATGCGGTCGCTCCTGCGGGATGTGCCCCAGCGCGGCCATGTTACGAAAGCCGGCTGGCGGTCGGCAAATGCGGTTCCCGGCGCCGGGAGGGCCCCGCTGCGACGCTATGACATGACTCCCGTTAGCCGGGTGCGCAGCGTTTTTCCCTTGTGAATCAGCGTAATTTAGCCGGGGCTACGAGTGGCAAGCAGGTCCGCCATGCGGTTCCCGTCTGACGACTTAAGTTATGATTAAGGCAGCGCCTCCTAGGAGCAGAGTCGCGTCCAAAGCAATTCTACGCCTTGGAACTGATAAATCCGATCTGGAACTGGTCAAGTTATTGATCGTGTTCTTGCTGCCATGACGTGAAGGTTGATTATGACTAGCCAGTATATCCAGGGTATGGTGCAGGACGTGAAGAAGGGTGGGCTGTCGCGGCGCTCCTTCATCCAGAAGATGGCGGCGCTCGGCATCACCGCGCCGATCGCGACCCAGATCCTCGCCTGGAACGATGTCGCGATGGCCAATGCCACGCTTGAGTACAAGCCGACCAAGGCCGGCGGCGGCGGACCGCTGAAGATGCTGCTCTGGCAGGCCCCGACCCTGCTGAACCCGCATTTCGCCTCGGGCACCAAGGATCAGATCGCCTCGCGCGTGTTCTACGAGCCGCTTGCCGGCTGGGACAAGGAAGGCAACCTGATCCCGCAGCTCGCGGCCGAGGTGCCCACCAAGGCCAATGGCGGCCTGTCCGAGGACGGCACCACCGTCATCTGGAAGCTGAAGAAGGACGTGAAGTGGCATGACGGCAAGCCGTTCACGGCCGACGACGTCGTCTTCACCTGGGAATACGCTGCCGACCCGGCGACGGCCGCCTACACCACCGGCGCCTACAAGGACATCAAGGTCGAGAAGGTCGACGATTTCACCGTCAAGGTGATCTTCGCCAAGCCGACGCCGTTCTGGGCCGATCCCTTCGTCGGCGTCGCCGGCATGATCATCCCGAAGCATCATTTTGGCGAGTACAAGGGCGCGAAGTCGCGCGAGGCTCCGGCCAACCTCAAGCCCGTCGGCACCGGCCCCTACAAGTTCGTCGACTTCAAGCCGGGCGACATCCTCTCCGGCGCTCGCAACGAGAGCTATCACGTCGCCAATCGTCCGCATTTCGACACGTTCGAGATCAAGGGCGGCGGTGATGCGGTTTCGGCGGCTCGCGCCGTGCTGCAGACCGGCGAATACGACTATGCCTGGGATACGCTGGTCGAGGACGAAGTCCTCAAGCGCATGGAGATGGGCGGGCGCGGCAAGATCAGCGCCGCTGCTGCCGGCGATATCGAGTTCATCACCCTGAACACGACCGATCCCTGGACCGAGGTCGATGGCGAGCGTTCGAGCGTCAAGACCAAGCACCCGACGCTCAGCGACCCGGCCGTGCGCCAGGCGATCAACCTGCTGATCGACCGCGACTCGATCCAGAAGTTCATCTATGGCCGCGCCGGCGCTGCCACGGCGAGCTTCGTGAACGAGCCCAAGCAGTTCAAGTCGGAGAAGCTCAAGTACGAGTTCAACATCGAGAAGGCGAACAAGATTCTCGACGATGCCGGCTGGAAGAAGGGCTCGGACGGCATCCGCGAGAAGGACGGCAAGAAGCTCAAATACGTCTTCCAGACCTCGATCAACGCTCCGCGCCAGAAGGTGCAGGCGATCATCAAGCAGGCCTGCCAGCGCGCCGGCATCGATATCGAGTTGAAGTCGGTGACCGCTTCGGTGTTCTTCTCGTCGGACGTTGCCAATCCGGACACCTACACCAAGCTCTACGTGGACATCGAGATGTACACCACGACGCAGCCGCAGCCTGATCCGGAGCGCTTCCTCAACCAGTTCACCTCGTGGGAAGTCGCCAACAAGGAGAACAAGTGGCTGGGCCGCAACGTCTCGCGCTACACCGACCCGGCTGCCGACGAGGCCTACAAGGCCGCCCAGAAGGAGCTCGATCCGGCCAAGCGCGCCGCGCTCCTGATCAAGGTCAACGAGATCTTCTGCGAAGCCAACGTCATCCTGCCGATCCTGTCGCGCAAGAAGGTCGTCGCCGCGTCGAACACCCTCTCGCATGACCATTCAGGCTGGGATGTCGACACCTGGAACCTGGCGTCCTGGTATCGTGCCTGATGTTATGAAAACCCCCGCCGGGCTTGTCCCGGCGGGGGACCGCTTTGGCGGGACGTTGCCTTTCAAATCCGCCCTCTCCATATTAGCTAAGCTTAGCTAATATGGAGAGGGCGATGACCATCGTGAACGTGCACGAGGCCAAGACCGGTCTCTCGCGATTGATCGAACAGGCCTTGCGCGGCGAGGAGGTCGTCATCGCGCGCAACGGCGTGCCGGCCGTGAAGCTGGTGCAGGTCGATCCTCCGCAGGCCCAGCGCCCACGGCGCCAATCTGGTCAGCTGGCCGGGCTTTTTGTCGAGATCGATCCCGACTGGTGGAAGCCTGAGAATGACCTCACCGAGCTATTCGAAGTCTATCAGGAGGCTTCCGACGAGCCGAGCGGCGCATGAGGCTGTTGCTCGATAGTCAGACCGTGCTGTGGTGGGTCGGCGTCGATCGGGAGCGCCTATCCGACCGTATGAGGCTGACGATCGATGAAGCCGAGGAGGTCTTCGTCAGCGTCGCATCGGTGTGGGAGCTCGAAATCAAGCGGAGCCTGCGAAAACTGGCCTTCGCAGACGATGCCTGGGCGCAGGTCCAGGCTCTCGGTGTCGCCTGGCTGCCCATCGAGCTTGATGACACGCTCGCGGCTGCCAGGTTGCCGCGTCACCATGGCGACCCGTTCGACAGGATGATCGTGGCCCAGGCTATCGCCCGCGAGTTGACCCTGGTGACATCGGATCGCCGCCTTATGGATTACGGCGTTCCGATGTTGCTTGTCTGAGCCTGACGGCGAGCGTCGTCGTCGAATGATGGCCAGCGACTACGAGGCCAGCCGCTTGATCGCCCCGGCGCGGCCGCCGACGAGGATGCGCTCGTCGACATCCTTGATATCGCGCAGGCCGCAGAGCGCCATCGTGGTGTCGAGCTCCTTGCGGATGATGTCGAGGGCGGCGGTGACGCCCCGCTCGCCCATGGCGCCGAGCCCGTAGAGGAAGGCGCGGCCGATGAAGGTGCCGTGCGCGCCGAGCGCGATCGCCTTCAGCACGTCCTGGCCCGAGCGGATGCCGCCGTCGAACAGAACCTCGATGCGGTTGCCGACCTGCTCGACGATGCCGGGCAGGGCCTCGATCGAGGAGAGCGCGCCGTCGAGCTGGCGGCCGCCATGGTTCGAGACGATCAGGGCGTCGGCGCCGCTCTTGGCGGCCATCTCGGCATCTTCCGGATCGAGAATGCCCTTGAGGATCAGCTTGCCGCCCCATTGCTCCTTGATCCACTGGACGTCGTCCCAGTTCAGCTGCGGATCGAACTGGCTGGCGGTCCAGGAGGAGAGCGAGGACATGTCGGCGACGCCGGTGACATGGCCGACGATATTGCCGAACTGCCGACGCGGCGTGTCCAGCATCTTCAGGCACCAGCGCGGCTTGAAGGCGAGGTTGATCAGGTTGGCGATGGTCGGCTTCGGCGGGGCTGAGAGGCCGTTGCGGATGTCCTTGTGGCGCTGGCCGAGGATCTGCAGGTCGAGCGTCAGGACAAGGGCCGAGCAGCCGGCCTTCTTGGCGCGCTGGATCAGGCGGGAAATGAAGTCGCGATCCTTCATCACGTAGAGCTGGAACCAGAACGGAGCCTGGGTGTGGTTCGCGACATCCTCGATCGAGCAGATGCTCATGGTCGAGAGTGTAAAGGGCACGCCGGCCTTGGCTGCGGCCTTGGCGGCGAGGATCTCGCCATCGGCGTGCTGCATGCCGGTGAGGCCGGTGGGAGCGAGCGCGACCGGCATGGAAACCGGCTGGCCGATCATCTCGGAGGCGAGCGAGCGGTTGGTCATGTCGACCGCGACGCGCTGGCGCAGCTTGACCTTGGCGAAATCGGTCTCGTTGGCGCGGTAGGTGCCCTCGGTCCAGGCGCCGGAATCGGCGTAGTCGTAGAACATGCGCGGCACCCGGCGCTTGGCCAGAAGGCGCAGGTCTTCGATGGTCAGGGGCTGGGCCATGTCTCGTCTCGCCGTTGGCGTCCCGTCTTGTCCTCCGGGCTTGCTCGCATGCTGGCGGGCAGGGCGCAACCGTTCCGCGGCGCAAACGGGCCTTTCGTCAGGACACCGCCATGTAACGGCCGGGCTTGTGGTTCATGCCGAGGATGGCGTTGAGAACGAGCGTGCCGAGGAGCGAGAGCGCGACCTTGTCGGGCGGCAGCACGAAGAGAGCGGCGGCGAAGATCGCTGCGTCGATGCCGAGCTGGACCCAGCCGGCGCGCAGGCCATGGCGCTCCTGCAGGTAGAGCGCGAGGATGTTGACGCCGCCGATCGCGGTGCGGTGACGCGCCAGCGCGAGCAGGCCGAGCCCCATCGCGACGCCGCCGGCGATGGCGGCATAGAGCGGCGCCACCGCCTCGATGCGGAACCAGCCCGGCGTCGCCCAGACGAAGACAGAGATCAGGCCGACGGCGACGAAGGTGCGCAAGCTGAAAGGCAGGCCCATCCGCCGGAAGGCGAGCCAGTAGAACGGCAGGTTGATGACGAAGAAGAGCAGGCTGAAATCCGCGCCCGTGCCGAATTGCAGGAGGAGCGCGAGCCCGGCCGCGCCGCCGGTCAAGAGCGTCGCCTTGGCGTAGAGGACGATGCCGAAGCTGATCATCAGCGTGCCCAGCGGCAGGGCGAGGAGGTCTTCGTAGAAGCGGTGCTGCTGCGGCATGGCGGGAACGGCGGTTTGGGACATGGCGAGGCCTGTATCGGCTGGCGGCTTCCGGCACCAGAGGGCCTGCAAGGATCGCGCCGGGCGGAGCCTCCTTCTTCCGGCTCGATGCAGCCGGCGAGACTTCAGCCCGGTAGTCGATGGTGAGGATTTTGTCCGGCGGCTGCGGGAACGGAACGATGTCGCCAAGATGATGCGCGCGGCAGGAGAGACCAAAACCATCGGCCTGCGGTTGAAGTGAAAAGAACACGACAATCCTGACGAGCAGGGACGCTAGGTAGCTACGTTCGGAAAAGTGAAACCCGATCTGGGCGGCTCTTCTCGCAGTGGCGCCAAGACACGGATCGCGTTGACAAAATCTTGAAAGGTTCAGGCTGCGCCTGCCTGTCCTTTCATCTCGACAAGGATCAGTTTTCGGTCAATCCTTCCCTTGCCGGCATAGGAGCCATGCGTTCCGCGCCGGTGAGAGACGCTTTGGCTTCGAGGGATGTGGCGATGGCGACCGGAACCGTGAAATGGTTCAACACTGAGAAGGGGTTCGGCTTCATTCAACCGGCGGAAGGCGGCAAGGATGTGTTCGTGCACATCACGGCCGTGAAGGAAGCCGGCATGATGACGCTGACGGAGGGGCAGAAGGTTTCGTTCGAGTTGAAGACCGAGCGCGGCAAGACGGCCGCGGGCGATCTGAAAGTGCTCTGAGACCATTCTGTTTGCCGTAAGGCTCGCCTGCCGCGCGCGGCGGGGTGCTGGCGAGCGCGCGCCTGAAAATGACGACCGGATCGGCGTTTCGCTGTGTGTCCGGCGCGATGCTTCTTGACGTGACATGATGCACCGAAAGCCCCGTTCAGGCCTAGCCTGCGGGGTTTCGGGTCTGGGCATCCGGGGGATGCGCGGAGCCTTGCGGCGTTCGCAGCCGACGGCTGCGTGCCGATGCCGATGATGTCGAATAGCGACGACCTCGCGCCGCCCCGGCTCCGCGGGCGGGCATCTGGGGCTGCTCGCCTGGACGCCGCGTGAGCGCGGTGCGTCCGGGGACGCGCGGCGACGCAGCTTTCTGTTTTGACCTGAGCCCCGATCTTCCTCCAGATTTGAGTAGAGTCCGTCACTCAAGGAGACGGACGATGCGCCCCTCACGATTCACGGAAGAGCAGATCATAGGGATGCTGAAGGAGCAGGAGGCTGGATCTGCGACGGCGGATGTCTGCCGCAAGCACGGCATCTCCTCGGCGACCTTCTACAAGTTCAAGGCGAAGTATGGCGGGATGGACGTGTCGGACGCCCGCCGGCTGAAGACCCTCGAGGATGAGAACGCCCGCCTCAAGAAGCTGCTGGCCGAACAGATGCTCGACAACGCGATCCTGAAGGATGTCGCCGCAAAAAAATGGTGACGCCCGATGCGAAGCGGAAGGCGGTGGCTCATGCCTGCACGGTGCATGCGGTGAGCCAGCGTCGGGCGTGCCTGGCCTTGACGATCGACCGCTCGACGGTGCGCTACACGAGCACCCGGCCGGACGATGCCCTGTTGCGCGAGGCGATGAAGGCCGTGGCGGCGGAGCGCCGGCGGTTCGGCTATCGCAGGATCCACATCATGCTGGACCGCCAGGGCATCGTGATGAACCAGAAGAAGCTGCGACGGCTCTATCGCGAAGAGAAGCTGCAGGTGCGCCGGCGTGGCGGCCGCAAACGGGCACTGGGCACGCGCAGGCCCATGCTCGTGCCTGATCGGGCCAATGCGCGCTGGAGCCTCGATTTTCTTTCCGATACGATCTCGGACGGTCGTCGCTTCAGGGTGCTCGCCATCGTCGACGATTATACGCGCGAATGCCTGGCGCTCGTCGCCGACACTTCGCTTTCAGGTCTGCGCGTGGCTCGGGAACTGGATGGCGTCATTCGGCTGCGTGGCCGGCCGGGGACGATCGTGTCCGACAACGGCACCGAGTTCACCTCGATGGCGATCCTGCGCTGGTGCCAGGAGACCGGCGTCGAGTGGCACTACATCGCCCCCGGCAAGCCGACGCAGAACGCCTTCATCGAGAGCTTCAACGGACGCTTCCGGGACGAGTGCCTCAACGACACGCTGTTCTCGACGCTCGTCGAGGCCCGCAGCGCCATCACCTCATGGAAGGAGGACTACAACCGCCACAGACCCCACTCGGCCCTCGGCAACATCACGCCCGCCGAGTTCGCCCTCAAATCCACGCTGGAAAAGCAGGCCGCCCGAGGCCAGAAATGAAACCCAGTACTCTCCCTCAGAACGCAGGAGAAAAGGGTCTCAGGTCAACCGCTTGGCAGATCCTGAAGATGGGTATCGATGAAGAGGAACACGAGCGGGAACGTACACGTCTTGCCTACATTGTAGCTTCATTCGCTATGATCGCTAACGACGAGAACGAAATGGTCGAAAAGGCGCTTCGTCGATATCGCGAAGCGAAATGAGATTTCCAACTGCCGCGCTGAGCGGTGAGACCGCGCCGTTAATCGATTGGAACAGAACCTCGCGTAGTTCCGTTCAGTCTCTCAGGCGTCTCGCCTGCCGAAAGTCAGCTCGTGCAACAGCTCGTTCTCGTCGTGGAAGACGATGTTTTCATCCGAATGGATGCGGTCGATATATTTCAGGAAGCGGGCTTCCGCGTTCTGGAAGCCGCCTCTGCCGATCAGGCGCTGGAGCACCTTCAGCAGCGCGACGATATCGTGTTGATTTTCACCGATATCGAGATGCCGGGATCGATGGATGGTCTGGCGCTTGCGGCCATGGTCAGAGACAGATGGCCGCCCATCGGCATCCTCATCGCATCGGGAAGAGCGCGCCCGTTGGCGGCGCAGTTGCCGCCCTTCGCGCGATTTCTGCCGAAGCCCTATACACCCAGCCAGATCAGCCATGCGGTCGAGCGTGTTCTAGCTGATCAACGGCATTGAGAACGTGAACTTCGTCTCATCATCGCTTGAGGAAACCTCGATCCGCCCGCGATGTGCCTTGGCTATTTCGGAGGCGATATAGAGCCCAAGCCCGAGCCCCTCGCGCCTGTTCTGGCTGCCACGGAAATAAGGCTGGAACAGCTTTATCAGGAGTTCCTCCGGTATCTTCTTGCCGGCATTCGCCACGGACAACCGGAACTCGCCTTCGATGACGACCGCTTCGACGCGGATGGGCTTGTCGGTAGCCCCATGCGAAATCGCGTTGCCGAGAAGGTTTCCGAACATCTGTGCGATGCGGGCATGGTCGGCTCGTATCGGAACCGACAAGGCATGCTCGAAGGTAATCACCCTGTCGGGCGATGAGGTTCGAGCCTCATTGACGACCTGATCAATCGTGTCGGCGGCGGAACGCTCTTCCGCCGTGTCGATGGTGATGCCGCCACCCAACCTGCCACGGGCGAAATCGAGCATGTTCTCGACGAGCAAGCTCATGCGCATGGTCGTGTTGAGAAGATGCACCAAAATACCCTGTGCTTTCGGCGTCTGCGGCTCCTTGCCGAGCAGGCGGGTGCCAGCCGTAAAGGACGCGAGCGGATTGCGAAGGTCATGCCCGAGGACAGCGATGAACTGTTCCCGCAATTCGCTCTTGTGCTCTTCGATATCGAGCAGATCGCGGCTGTCTTTCAGCTGCCGATGAGCATCCAAGTGGAACGCGATCAACTCGGCGAAGAGCTTGAACATGCCGAGCGTGGCGGGCGTATCGAGCTTCCGAGGCTTGGTATCGATCGCGCACAGAGTCCCGAAGAATTCTCCGCCCGGTAGAATGATCGGCATCGAGATATAGCTTTGCAGGCCATACATCGCCGGCGTGTGATGGTTGCGGTAGGTCGGATCCTCCGCAACATGATCGATGACGACGACCTCACGATGATCGCGTATCTCACTGCAGATCGTCGTTTCGACCTTCAGCTCGCCGCCGGGTTCCAAACCGAACTCGATGAGGTCTCGGACGCCACATGCGACCCAGCGCGTTTCAGTCACGCGGGCCACGGCCGCGAAACCCATTCCCGTCGTCTGGCAGACGACATCAAGAATAGTTGGCACGGCGTCGATTCTTGAAATCGCGTCGAGATCAGTTTGGAAGTCGTGCACGTAAAGGTCTCTGGGAGTGCGCCGAATTGGCGGCCCTATCATCCAACCTGTTCGCATCGCAATGTCAAAAGACAGCAACGCGACAAGTCCCATCTCGCTCGCAAGCGGGTGTGTGCAACGGGTTGAAAACGGTCGTTCGCTCCCAACGCCTCAAGCGCGCGGTGGAACGGTGCCGTATTGCGGCAGGCCGTCTGCGATTTCGTAGTAGTCCCCCTTGTCGGCGACGTAGATATGCAAATCTGCAGCGGTCTCTGTCGGCCCGTCGAAAGCGCCCATTGCCACGGCGATCCAATCCCGATCCGGCCGATCCCAGAAGAGCGACGAGCCGCATGTCGAGCAGAAGCCGCGCCGGACGTTCTCCGAGGATTGAAACCACGCCAGTTTCTCCTCGCCGACAATCGTCAAGGCAGCCCTGGGCACGTCGGTCGACGCGAAGTAATGGCCTGAGTGCTTCCGGCACATGCGGCAATGGCAGAAATTGGGACTTGGCAGACGATCTGCCACCGTCAGCGTGACCGTGCCACACAGGCATGAGCCGCTGTGCATCCTCGCTTCACTCCCGAAGTCGCCTGGTTAGGAAGCATGGCATCGCGGTTGCGACGTTCGCAAGAGCGTCCGCTATGATGCGGAAGCGGAGCTTGCAGCATCGATCCCGAAAGGATCAGATGGTCATAGTCTCCAACTTGCGTCTAGCGATGTTCCGGTTCCTCGATTTGTTCGACTTCGTGGCCGCATTCGCCGAGGGCCGTTTAGAGCGGCATCGCCTGGTGAAACGCGAGGCGGCTACGCTGATAAGGGAAGCGGGTACTTCGGCGCTCGAAGCGGCTCAACGGATCGCTGACCTTGCGCGTCAGCGCGGCGACAGGCGGGCGATGATGCTTTGGCTGGACGTTGTGCGCGAGGTCGCGAAGCAGGAGCCGATGCCTCCGGCCCGTAAATGACCGTAAAGGGTCGGAAGCTGACGTCGCGCTCGTCAGCGGTCGTAATGGGATCGGCGGGCGATTATTTCCCCCTGAACATAACGAGATATGCCAGACCGAGACCCGCAGACATGATTAGTGATGCTAGAGATGCTGTCACAAGTGGACTTAAATCGAATTTATGATGCGCGCTTTGTGCGGCGAAACTAGAAATGAAGCTAACGATTATTATGACCAGTATGGGATACGGGGCTCGCAACATCTTCAGCATGCCAAGGCTCTGAGAAGCATAAACGGGACATTGGAGCAACGTCGCACATTCTGGCAGCGACAGCTATGGGTCGGAAGCGTGCCCGCTAAGCTCGACTGTTGAATGTCTTGGCAGAAACACCTTTAAGCAGGCGAATTTAGCCAATTGACCCCAGTTCTTAAGGAAAGATAGGACAGAACTAGAGCGACGCCCAACAACGCAATTAGATGATATCGTTTTGAGTATCTTTCTCTGCCGGCAACGTCGGAGGACGTGCGCGACAGGTACATGCATCTATAAAATTCAACCATCGAGATTATTACAAAAGCGAAAACTCCAAAATCGATGATCTGGAGCATGATCTGCATGTCACACCGTCTGAGCAAGCTTCATATTTGGTTCTACGAAGCATCATTCCGCACTTTTTGAATGACAGCAACGGGTCGGAAGCGGTCATCGCGGCTTCCGCACGAAATCCCGACAGCTTTGTAGGTAGGTGATCAGTTCATCTAGCTTGTCCGGAGAAAGCTTGAATGGCTGGATTCTACCTGTTTCGGGATCACTAGGCAGTCTGAACTCGACGCGGAACTTGCCGTCGATGCGAACCAGCGAAATGCTCATGGACTGAGCCATGCCCGCCCCCCATATCAAACGCTGGGCGAACACCTCCTCAGGTTGGGGGGCAAAGAACTCGTATATGCGCTTGAACATTGCAGTCCTCGCAAGCCTATGCGGGGCATCATCCTGCACTTTTCGCGCGGCCGCTATGGGTCGGAAGCGGATGTTGCGGAGGAGGATCGGCGGCGGCCGGTCATGGAAGCATGAGGCCGACGGGTCTACCAGGCGGCCAGGGAGTTCTTTCGCTCACAGAGAGTGGCGGGACGCTGATGCGGGAGGCTGCGCAATCCCTCATTGCCAGCGCGGCGCGTCGCCGTCTTCTCCCCGATGGCTCCGTCCTGTTTTCCGCACGACAATCCGCTTGCACGAACGGCGTGTTCGATATAAAGATATCTTTATATCTTTTTCCTTGTCGACAGAGGACGCCAGCGCGTGCGGCAGCCGACGACATTGTCTTCCGATGTGCTTCTCGCGGGCCTCAGGGCCGCCGGCGAGGAGACGCGGCTGCGCATCCTCGCGCTGCTCTCCGAGGGTGAGCTTTCGGTCTCCGATCTCACCGACATCCTCGGCCAGTCGCAGCCGCGCATCTCGCGCCATCTCAAGCTCTTGGCCGAGGCTGGGCTGGTCCGGCGTTCGCGCGAGGGGGCCTGGGCCTTCTTCAGGCTGGACGAGACCGGGCCGGGTGGGGCCTTCGCCGCGTCGCTCGCCGCCTGGCTGGACCTGAGCGACCCGGTGCTCGCGGCCGATCGCGAGCGGCTCGCAGCGGTGCGGGCGACGCGGGCCGAGGCTGCGCAGAGCTATTTCGCCAGCGTCGCGCGCGACTGGGACCGGTTGCGCGGCCTGCATGTGCCCGACCATGCCGTCGAGGCGGCGGTCGAGGATGCCGTCGGCGAGGGCTCGCCCGGCGCGATGCTCGATCTCGGCACCGGCACGGGCCGGATGCTGGAACGGATCGCGCCGAAATTCGGCCGCGCCGTCGGCGTCGATGCCAACCATGCGATGCTGGCGGTGGCGCGCGCCAATCTGGAGCAGGCGGGGCTATCGCGCGTCGAGCTGCGGCAGGGCGACATCTATGCATTGCCTTTCGCGCGCGGCTCCTTCGACCTCGTCGTGATCCATCAGGTGCTGCATTTCCTCGACGATCCCGGCCGGGCGGTGCGCGAGGCCGCCGCGATGCTGGCGCCCGGCGGGCGCTTGATCGTCGTCGATTTCGCGCCGCACGAGATGGAATTCCTGCGGACCGAGCATGCGCATCGCCGGCTGGGCTTCTCCCGCCAGCAGATCGCGGCATGGTTCGCCGAGGCGGGCCTGTCCTGCGACTTGTCCCGCGAAGTCACCCTTGCCGATGGCGGCTCGGGCCAGCTCCCGGTCATGCTCTGGCGTGGCCGCGACCGGCGCGTCCAGGCCGATCCGCCGGCCCGCACGATCAATCTCGAGGTTGCGTGATGAATGCTTTCCGCCCCAGCCGCCACGGCTCCCGCCGCCCGCGCGTCTCCTTCGAATTCTTCCCGCCGAAGACCGAGGAGATGGAGCTCGCGCTCTGGGACAGCGTGCGCCGGCTCGAGCCGCTCGGCCCCAGCTTCGTCTCGGTGACCTATGGCGCCGGCGGCTCGACCCGCGAGCGCACCCACGCCACCGTCAAGCGCATGGTCGAGGAGACCGGGCTGAAGCCTGCCGCGCATCTCACCTGCGTCTCGGCGAGCAAGGCCGAGATCGACGAGGTCATCCGCTCCTATTGGGACGCTGGCGTGCGCCATGTCGTGGCGCTGCGCGGCGATCCGGCCGGTGGGCTCGGCACGGCTTACGAGCCGCATCCGGACGGCTACCACCAGACCTCGGACCTCGTCGCCGGCCTGAAGCGGATCGGCGATTTCGAGGTCACGGTTTCGGCCTATCCCGAGAAGCACCCGGAAGCGGCCTCGCTCGATGCCGATATCGATGCGCTCAAGAAGAAGGTCGATGCCGGCGCGACGCGGGCGATCACCCAGTTCTTCTTCGATAACGACGTCTATTTCCGCTATCTCGACAAGGTGCGCGCCAGGGGCATCGAGATCCCGATCCTGCCGGGCATCGTCCCGGTCCAGAATTTCAGGCAGACCGCGAATTTCGCCCGCAAGACCGGCGCCAGCGTGCCGCAATGGCTGGCCGACCGCTTCGAGGGGCTGGAGGACGATGTCGCGACCCGCCGCCTCGTCGCGGCGGCCGTCTGCGCCGAGCAGGTTCTCGACCTGATCGATCGTGGCGCCACCGACCTGCATTTCTACACGATGAACAAGGCCGACCTCGTCTATGCCATCTGCCATCTCGTGGGATTGAAGCCCGAGAAGCCGGCGGCGCAGGCAGCGGCGGCGGAGTGAATTACGAGCCCTCATCCTGAGGAGCCGCGCCAGCGGCGTCTCGAAGGATGCTTCAGGAGGCTCCGGAACCATCTGGAGCATCCTTCGAGACGCGCTTCTGCGAAGCGCTCCTCAGGATGAGGGCTGAGTTTTCGAGCAGACCCGTTTCCGGTTGGAAAGCGTAACGATGTCCGACTTCATTCCCGCTCCCGTTGACGGCGCCGAGATCGAACGCTCCCTGCGCCAGGCCGCGCGTGAGCGCATCCTCGTGCTCGACGGCGCGATGGGCACGCAGATCCAGGACCTGAAGCTCTCCGAAGCCGATTTTCGCGGTGAGCGCTTCAAGGGCTTCAACCACGACCTCAAGGGCAATAACGACATCATCGCCCTGACCCAGCCCGAGGCGCTGCGCGACATCCATCTCGCCTATTTCCGGGCGGGCGCCGATATCGTCGAGACCAACACCTTCTCCGGCACCTCGATCGCCCAGGCCGATTACGGCATGGAGGCGATCGTCTATGAGCTGAACGTCGAATGCTCGCGGCTCGCCCGCGAGGCGGCGATGATCGCCGAGAAGGAAGACGGGCGGCGGCGCTTCGTCGCCGGGGCGATCGGCCCGACCAACCGCACGCTCTCGATCTCGCCCGACGTCAATAATCCCGGCTTCCGCGCCGTGAGCTTCGATCAGGTGCGCGATTCCTATGCCGAGCAGGTCAGGGGCCTGATCGATGGCGGCTCGGAATTGCTGCTGATCGAGACGATCTTCGACACGCTCAACGCCAAGGCCGCGATCGTCGCGATCGAGCAGGTCTATCGCGAGAAGGGCATTCGCCTGCCGGTGATGATCTCCGGCACGATCACCGATCTCTCGGGCCGCACGCTGTCCGGCCAGACGGTCGAGGCGTTCTGGAACGCGGTGCGCCATGCAGCCCCGCTGACCATCGGCCTCAACTGCGCGCTCGGTGCCCGCGAGATGCGGGCGCATATCAAGGACATGTCGCGCATCGCCGACACGCTGGTCTGCGCCTATCCGAATGCCGGGCTGCCCAACGAATTCGGCCTCTATGACGAACGCCCAGAGGCGACCGCCAAGATGCTGGCCGAATTCACCGATTCCGGCTTCGTCAACATGGTCGGCGGCTGCTGCGGCACGACGCCGGACCATATCCGCGCCATCGCCGAGGCGGTCGCCGGCAAGGCGCCGCGCCAGATCCCGGAGACGAAGCCCTATCTCAGGCTGGCCGGTCTGGAGCCGTTCACGCTCGACGAGACCATCCCCTTCGTCAACGTGGGCGAGCGCACGAACGTCACCGGCTCGGCCAAGTTCCGGAAGCTGATCACGGCCGGCGACTATGCCGCCGCGCTCGATGTGGCGCGCGACCAGGTCGCGAACGGCGCGCAGGTCATCGACATCAACATGGACGAGGGCCTGCTCGATTCCGAGAAGGCGATGACCGAATTCTGCAACCTGATCGCCTCGGAGCCGGATATCTCGCGCGTGCCGATCATGGTCGACTCGTCGAAATTCCCGGTGATCGAGGCCGGTCTGAAGACGATCCAGGGCAAGCCGATCGTCAACTCGATCTCGATGAAGGAGGGCGAGGAAGCCTTCCTTGAGCAGGCGCGCATCTGCCGGCAGTACGGTGCGGCGGTGGTCGTCATGGCCTTCGACGAGGTCGGGCAGGCCGACACGTTCCAGCGCAAGATCGAGATCTGCACGCGGGCCTACAAGCTGCTGACCGAGACGATCGGCTTCCCGCCCGAGGACATCATCTTCGACCCGAACATCTTCGCGGTGGCGACGGGCATCGAGGAGCACGACAATTACGGCAACGATTTCATCGAGGCGACGCGCGCCATCCGCGAGACCCTGCCGCATGCCCATATCTCGGGCGGCGTCTCGAACCTGTCCTTCTCGTTCCGCGGCAACGAGAAGGTGCGCGAGGCGATGCATTCGGTCTTCCTGTACCATTGCATCAAGGCCGGCATGGACATGGGCATCGTCAATGCCGGCCAGCTCGGCTCCTATGACGATCTCGACCCCGAGCTGCGCGAACTCTGCGAGGATGTCGTCCTCAACCGCCGCAAGGATTCGACCGAGCGCCTGCTGGAAGCCGCGCCGCGCTTCAAGGGCGACGGTTCGGTCGCTGCGTCCGGCAAGGACCTGGCCTGGCGCGAATTGCCGGTCGAGAAGCGGCTGGAGCATGCGCTGGTCGCGGGGATCACCGAGTTCATCGATGTCGATACCGAAGAGGCGCGCCTGAACGCTGCCAAGCCGCTGCACGTCATCGAAGGCCCGCTGATGGCGGGGATGAACGTGGTCGGCGACCTCTTCGGCTCGGGCAAGATGTTCCTGCCGCAGGTGGTGAAATCCGCCCGCGTGATGAAGCAGGCCGTCGCCTATCTCATGCCCTATATGGAGGAGGAGAAGCGCCTGAACGGCGGCTCCGAGCGCTCGGCCGCCGGCAAGGTGCTGATGGCGACGGTGAAGGGCGATGTCCACGATATCGGCAAGAACATCGTCGGCGTCGTGCTCCAGTGCAACAATTACGAGGTGATCGACCTCGGCGTGATGGTGCCTACCCAGAAGATCCTGGAGACGGCGCGCCGGGAGAAGGTCGACATCATCGGCCTCTCCGGGCTGATCACGCCTTCGCTGGACGAGATGGTGACCGTCGCCTCGGAGATGGAGCGTGAGGGCTTCGATATCCCGCTGCTCATCGGCGGAGCGACGACGAGCCGTGTCCATACGGCGGTGAAGATCCACCCGGCCTACAGCGCCGGCCAGACCGTGCATGTCAACGACGCCTCGCGCGCCGTCGGCGTGGTCTCCAGCCTGCTGTCGTCGGAACAGAAGCCGGGTTATGTCGCGGGCGTGCAGGCGGAATACGCCAAGGTCGCCGAGGCGCATCGCCGCTCCGAGGCCGACAAGCAGCGCCAGCCACTGGCCAAGGCGCGCGCCAATCCCTTCAAGACGGATTGGAGCGCCTATCAGCCGCCGAAGCCGAGCTTCCTGGGCACGCGCACCTTCCGCACCTATGACATCGCCGATCTCGTGCCGGTGATCGACTGGACGCCGTTCTTCCAGACCTGGGAATTGAAGGGCCGCTTCCCGGCGATCCTGCAGGACGAGAAGCAGGGCGAGGCGGCGCGCGCGCTTTGGGACGATGCGCAGGCGATGCTGAAGCGCGTCGTCGAGGAGCGCTGGTTCAACCCCAAGGCGGTGATCGGTTTCTGGCCGGCCAATGCCGTCGGCGACGATATCCGCCTCTATACCGGCGAGAGCCGGCAGGACGAACTCGCGACCTTCCATGGCCTGCGCCAGCAGCTCTCGAAGCGCGACGGCAAGCCGAACATGTGCCTGTCCGATTTCGTCGCGCCGGAAGGCGTCGCGCCCGATTACATCGGCGCCTTCGCCGTCACGGCCGGCGCGGAGGAAGAGCGCATCTCCGAGAAGTTCGCGCGCGACAACGACGACTATCGCTCGATCATGGTCAAGGCGCTGGCGGACCGCTTCGCCGAGGCCTTTGCCGAGCGCATGCACCAGCTCGTCCGCAAGGAGTTCTGGGGCTATGCGCCGGACGAGACCTTCTCGAACGAGGATCTGATCCGCGAGGAATATCAGGGTATCCGCCCGGCGCCGGGCTATCCGGCCCAGCCCGACCATACCGAGAAGGAGACGCTCTTCCGTCTGCTCGAGGCGGAGCGCCGCGTCGGCGTGAAGCTGACCGAGAGTTATGCGATGTGGCCGGGCTCCTCGGTCTCCGGGCTCTATTTCGCGCATCCGGAGGCCTATTATTTCGGCGTTGCCAAGGTCGAGCGCGATCAGGTCGAGGACTACGCGCAGCGCAAGGGCATGACGATCGAGGAGGTCGAGCGCTGGCTCGCGCCGATCCTCAACTACGACACGGCCGCCTATCGCCTGCAGGCGGCGGAGTAGTTGCCTTCTATCGCCGTGGCGGGCATCACGCCTGCCGCAGCGGTGGAGAGTGTTCGTGACGACTGACAAGGCAAGGCTGATCCGCAAGGCGGTGGCGGCGGATGATCCGCGCATCCGCGCTATCCGTATGGACGTGCGCGAGAACATCCTGAGCGACCCGTCGAAGGTGACGGACGCGGATGTCGCCTGGTATCGCGAGCAGGCGATCTTCGTCGTCGCGGAAGACGCCGGCGAGATCGTGGGCTTCGCCTGCGCCAACCATCAGACCGGCCTGATCTGGGCCCTGTTCATCGATCCGGCGCAGGAGGGGCGGGGCCATGGCCGCGCTTTGCTAGATGAGGCGCTCATCGGGCTGAAGGCTGCGGGCCATGCCCAGGCCTGGCTCGAAACCGGCGCCGGCACGCGGGCAGAGCGCTTCTATGTCCGCCATGGCTGGCGCGATATGGGCCGGGGCCTCGACGGGCAGATCGTCTTCACCAAGCTCCTCTGACACAAGAAAGCCGCCCGGTGGGGCGGCTTTCGCGTTCGTGGCGTCGAATGTCGGTTCAGGCCGGAACGGCCGCAGGCGTCAGGCTGCCGAGGCCGGCTTCCCCGGCCTTCGCGCCGGCCGGCACTGCCGCGATCTCGCGCGAGACCGAGCGGCGTTCGGCGTCGATGCGCTCGATCAGGAAGAAGGCGCGTTCGGCGCTGCCGAGCAAGGCAAGGATCGCGCCGCGCTCGACCCAGGGCAATTCCGAGCCGAGGCGCAGGCAGCGCTCGCGCAGGGCGAGGAGCTCGGCATTGCGCGCTTCGGCAATGCCGGTCGCCGGGGCCCGCTCCTGTCCGATCGGGACGATGGTGGCAAGTGTCTCGGAGACCTTGTCGAGCACGGTGTCGACGAGCTTTCGGCCCTGCTCGCCGAAGGGCTGGCGCTCGATGCGGCGGGCGATCTGGTAGAGCGTCTCGCCGAGGCTCGCGGTGAAATCCTCTTCCTCGATCAGGCTGGCGACGAGATCGGCCCGAGTATAGGGCATCTCGGGCGTGAACATGCCGGAGGTATAGGCGCGGATGTCGCGGTTGAGGATGTCGATCGCGGCATAGTGCTCCTCGATCTTGTCCGGCGCGTCCGGCTTGCCGCTGGCGATATCAATGAAGAGCCGGGCGGCCTCGAGATAGCGGCCGGTCTCGCGCTGGATCGCTTGCACCGCCTCGGCATGGTCATGGGCCTTCACCAGATAGCGCGGCTGGGAATAGTCCTCGATATCCTCGGCCGAGGTGGCGCCGACCCGCGACAGCACCCGCTCGAACACGCCGACGAAGGGGAAGAGCAACAGCGTGTTGAAGATGTTGAAGAAGGTCGAGTAGAGGCCGACCGCGACCGGCACGAGCGGGAAGGTCTCCTTGCCGTCCTTGATCACGGGCACGCCGGGATCGCCGCCGAACCACTGCATCGCCCAGGTCAGCACGTCCATCGAGATGAAGAAGAGCGGTATCGTCACCATCACGCCGATGATGTTGAAGGAGATATGGGCGTAGGCCGCCCGCTTGGCGTTCTTCGACAGGTTGAGCGAGGCCATCCAGGAGGTGATCGTGGTGCCGAGATCGGCGCCGAGCGAGAAGGCGACGGCGGTCTTCCAGTCGAGGATGCCGGCGGCGCCGAGCCCCATGACGATGCCAATCGTCGCGGAGGAGGAGTGGATCATCGCCGTGATGCCGGCGGCGATCAGCACGCAGTAGATCAGGTTGAGATAGGTGTCGGCCTTGAGCGCCGAGATCACGCCCATCACCTCCGGCATGTTGCGCAGGGGGCGCAGGCCGCCGGTCATCAGGTTGAGGCCGTAGAAGATCAGCGCGAAGCCCATGCAGGCGAGCGCGATGTTCTTGACCTTGTCGGTCTTGGCGAAGATGTGGAGCAGCGCGAAGATGCCGGCGAGCAGCAGCCCAAGCGGCCCGAGCGGCAGCGCGATCAGGCCGTTGCCGAGCGTCGTGCCGATATTGGCGCCCATGATCACGCTGATCGCGGGCCTCAGCCCGATCACGCCGGCATTGACGAGGCCGACGACCATGACGGTCATCGCGGTCGAGGATTGGATGACGCCGGTGATGAAGGTGCCGGCGAGCACGCCCTTGGACGGGGTGCCGGCGATCCGCGCGAGCAGCGCCCGCATCTTGTTGACGGCGAGCGACTGGATGCCGTTGCTCATGAATTCGAGCCCGAGCATGAAGATGCCCAGGCCGCCGATCACTGGCACGATGACTTGCGAGAAGATGTCGATCTGCATCGGAGATTCCCGGCGCGGCCGGGGCTGACGCACCGGCGAGGCTTGCGGCGCGGCCGTAACCGCCCCGGCAAGGCCGGGCCGATCCCGGCCGCAGGTGAGGTCTCGATCGATCGCTTTCTTCTAGAGCTTCCCCTGCGACAGTGTTGTGACCGAACTCCCTGATCTGCATTCGGGTGCCGCTCTCGTCAGGCCGCGGGCACGAGATCGAAATGGAAGACCTTGGCGATGATGCGCCACTCGCCATCGAGTTGGACGAGGCTGAGCAGGTCGGTGAAGCGCTTTTCTCCGATGGCGCATTCCACCCTGGCCAGCGCCGTGACCGGCCCGACGAAGGCGATCGAGATGATCCGATCGTGCCGCTTCTCCTGGCGGCTGGCCGGAGAGGGGCGGGCGGCCACCATCGGCATATAAGCGTCCATCGTCATGTGGGTCAGCCGCCCATCGGTGGCGCAGGCGTAGACCGCCTGCGGATGGAAGACGCGGCCCAGAAGGGCCGCGTCGCTGTGATGAAGGCCGTCGAAATAGCGGCCGAGCAGGGCCTCGATCGGGGTGAATTGCGCGTTCATGGTGCCGTGCCTCGGGTCAGGCGGCGAGGCGTTCGGCATTCAGCGCTTCCCGCACGCTGTCCCTGCCCGCGACGCGCTCCAGCAGGGCCGTCAGGCGAGGCCAGGCCGAGAGAGGGATCTCCTTGCCCTCGGCCCAGCCCGCGATGACGAAGAGATAGATGTCGGCGGCGCTGAAGGCGTCCCCGAGCAGGTAGCTGCGTCCATCGGCGAGCGCGGCCTCGATATGGCCGAGGCGCCGCGCGATCGCTGTCCGGGCTTCCTGCCGCCCGCTCGCGTCTATCCCGGGCCGAAACAGGGGCGAGAACGCCTTGTGCAGCTCGCTTGCGAGGAAATTGAGCCATTCCTGCAACCGCGCCCGTTCCAGCGTCGCGGGCCGGGGAGCGAGGCCGGCGGATGGAGCGAGGTCGGCGATGTACTGGACGATCGCGGCGCCTTCGGTGAGGACGTTGCCGTCGTCCAGCTTCAGTGCGGGAACGTAGCCCTTGGGATTGGTCGCGGCGAAGTCCTCGCCGCTCGCGGTCTTGCCGGTGACGATGTCGACTTTTTCGAGGGTGAAGGGCAGGCCGGCCTCGCGGAGCGCGATATGGGGCGAGAGCGAGCAGGCGCCGGGTGCGAAATAGAGCTTCATGACGGTTCATCTCCGTGGATCGGTGATGCGCCATGGTTAGGTTCCGATGATAACCTTTGTATACCTCATTACTTGTCGTAACTTCATTTTCCGGTATCCTCCCGGTTACCGGAGGTTTTCCGCATGGCATTGAAAATTCGCAGGAATCGGTCTCCGGAGCCGCCGGAGACCTGCGATGTCGGCACCTGCATGCTGGTGCTCGGCGGAGCCTGGACGCCGAATGTCGTCTGGTTTCTGAGCGGCGGCCCGCGCCGCTTCGGCGAACTGCGCCGCGACATCCCCGCGATCTCGGCCAAGATGCTCAGCGCCCGGTTGCGCGGCCTGGAGGCCAAGGGCGTCGTCGCGCGGAAGGTGCTGCCGGGCTCGCCGCCCTCGGTGGAATACGCGTTGACGCCACTAGGCCGCGAATACGTGCCGGCGATTCAGGCGATTGCGGAGGTCGGCGCCAAGCTCAAGGCACTGGCGCGCGGAGAGGCCGCCTGACCGGGCAGAGCTAACGGCAGCCGGAGCGTTTCAGCGCCGTCAGCCGGCGAGCACGACCCGGCTGACGGCGGCCACCGGCCCGTCGAAGACACGGACGCAGTCGCCCCCGGCCATGCCGGCGACCTGGAGCGCGGCCTCGGCGCCCGCGAAGATCTCGTTCTGCTCGCGATAACCCTCCGGCGTCAGCAGGGCTGCGCCGATCGAGAGCGTGAAATCGATGACGTGATTGCCGCGCGGGATCGGCCGGCACAGCAATTTGCGGGTGCCGGACAGCATCGAGGCGAGATAGCCCTTGTCGCCGGGCATGCGCAGCAGCAGGGCGAAGGCGCCGGGGCCGGTCTGGTCGATGGCCAGCGCGTCGGGGAAGAGCCGGCGCAGCCGCTCGCCGAAATTGCGGATCACATCGTCGCCCGCGGGGCGGCCGTAATTCTCGACGAGAGTCGCGAAGCGATCGATCTCGAAGATGGCAAGGGCGAAGCGCTCGGGCTCGCGGCCGCGTTCCTGCCGAAACTGCCGAACGGCGTCGGTGAAGCTGCGGCGCGCGGTGAGGTTCGTTGTTGCGTTCGCCCGCACCAGCGCCGCGGTTTCGCTCCAAAGCCCCTTCTCGGCAGTGACGTCCTGCTTCGAGCCGAAGATGCGGATCGGCCGGCCGTGCTCATAGCCGACGCCGACGATGAGGCGCATCCAGCGCTTGTCGCCATTCGCGGCCTTGATGCGGCAATCCAGCGCGAAGCCCTGGCCGGTGCTGATCGCCTTGCTGCGCAGCTGGTTCATCTCGCGGCGCGAGCGCTCCTCGTAGAGGTCCAGCGTCGCGCTGCGATAGATGGCGGAGCCGCGGTGCAGGCCGAACAGGTCGTAGACCCCGTCGGTCCAGCTCAGCGATTCATTGGCGAGATTGCATTCCCAGGCGCCGACGGCGGCGGCAGCGACCGCGCGATCGTAGAGGGGCTGCGTTGCCGCGGTGAGCTGCTGGCTGTTCACGGTCCGCCTCCTGACTGCCTCAAGGGCAGCCTAGGGCGGGTGGGGTTAAGCGACCCTTGCGCAGTGCGATAAAATCCCCTGCCTCATTCGCGCCGGAGCGCTTCGATCGGATCGAGCCTCGCGGCCCGGCGCGCCGGGTAAAAGCCAAAGAACACCCCGATCAATCCGGAGACGCCGACCGCGATCAGGATGGTCTGGATCGAGATCACCGAGGGCCAGCCGGCGACATGAGCGATGGTCAGCGCTGCCGCGATGCCGAGCCCGGCGCCGACCGCGCCGCCGATGGTCGCCAGCGTCGTCGCCTCGATCAGGAACTGGGTCAGCACGGCGCTCTGGCGCGCGCCGACCGCGAGCCTGAGCCCGATCTCGCGGGTGCGCTCTGTCACCGAGACCAGCATGATGTTCATGATGCCGATGCCGCCGACGAGGAGCGAGACGGCGGCGACGGCCGCAAGCAGCCATGACAGCGTGGTCGCGGCGGCGGTTGCGGTATTCGCGATCTCGGTGAGGTTGCGGACGATGAAGTCGTCCTCCTGATCCTCCATCAGCCGGTGGCGCTGGCGCAGCAGGGCTGTGACCTCGGCGATGCCCGGCGTGATCGCTTCTTCGTTCGCGAACTTGACCATGATGCTCTGCACCGAGCGGTCGCGGGCATAGTTGCGCCCGACGATGCGGCGCCGGCCGGTGTCGAGCGGCACGAAGATGACGTCGTCCTGATCCTGCCCCAGGGCCGACTGGCCCTTCGATGCCATCACGCCGATGACCTTGAAGGGCACGTTGCGGATGCGGAATTGCTGGTCGAGCGGGTTCTCCTCGCCGAAGAGGTTGCGCGCGACCGTCTGGCCGATCACGGCGACGATCTCGCCCTTGCGCAGTTCCTCGGGCTCGAACAGCCGGCCCGACCCGATCTCCCACTCGCGCGCGGCGAAGAAGTCGAGATCGGTGGCGGTGATCTGGGTCGACCAGTTGGCGCCGGCATAGACGGCCTGCGCACGGGTGATGAGGACCGGTGCGGCGGCCGTGACGTCCTCGACCTCGCGCAGGATCGCGGCGGCGTCCTCGTCGGTCAGCGTCGAGGAGGCGCCGGCGCCGAGGCGTACGCCGCCCTGCGTGACGTTGCCGGACTGGATGATCGCGAGATTGGCGCCGAGCGACTTGATCTGGCCGGTGACGCGGGCGCGGGCACCGGAGCCGATCGCGACCATGGCGATGACGGCGGCGACGCCGATGATGATGCCGAGCATCGTCAGTGCCGAGCGCAGCGCGTTGGCACCGATGGCGGACAGCGCCGAGCGGATCGCCTCGGTCAGACTCATGCGGCGGCCTCCGGCAGGCCGATGCCGGCGTCGAAGGCCGCGAGCGCGGCGCGGGCGTCGGCGGGCTCCTGCCTGAGATCGCTGAGCAGGTGGCCGTCGCGGAAGCGGATCAGCCGGCGTGCATGGCGGGCGACCTCGGCATCATGGGTGACGAGGACGACGGTGACGCCCTCGCGGTTGAGGTCCTGGAAGAGCGCGAGGATTTCGAGCGCGGTGCGGCTGTCGAGCGCGCCGGTCGGCTCGTCGGCGAGGAGCAGGCGTGGCTCGTTGACCAGCGCGCGGGCGATGGCGACACGCTGCTGCTGGCCGCCGGAGAGCTGCATCGGGCGGTGATGCGCGCGCTCGGCGAGGCCTACGCGGGCGAGTGCGGCAAGCGCGCGCCGCTTCCGCTCGGCGCGGGTGACGCCGGCATAGACCATCGGCAGTTCGACATTGGCGCAGGCATCGATGCGCGGCAGCAGGTTGAACTGCTGGAAGACGAAGCCGAGCTTGCGGTTGCGCAGCTCGGCGAGCCCGTCGCCCGACAAGGTCTCGACCGCGACGCCGTCCAGCACGTAGTGACCGCCGCTCGGCCGGTCGAGACAGCCGATCAGGTTCATGAAGGTCGATTTGCCCGAGCCGGACGGACCCATCACCGCGACGAGATCGCCGGCCTCGATCGTGAGCGAGACCCGGTCCAGCGCCGTGACACGGCCGGAATCGAGATCGTAGACGCGGGAGAGGTCACGGGTTTCGATCAGGGGCATCGCGGCGCCCTCAGAACAGCCGTGGCCCGCGGGCGCGGGAGGCCGGCGGTTCCGGCGCCGTCGTCAGGCGCGGACCGCCGCCTGTAACGACCTGCGCGCCGTCCTTGACGTCGCCGCCGAGCAGTTCCGTGAAGGCGCCGTCGGTCGGGCCGAGCATGACGGGCACGGGCTTGGGCTGGCCGGCTTCGTCCAGCACATAGACGCGGCCGGGAATGCCCCGGCTGGGCGCCGCGCGCCGGCCTTCCTGCATGATGGCTTCGAGCTTCGCGCGTCGCTCGGGGTCGAGCACCGCGCCGATCTTCGTGACCAGTTCGGCGCCGGCCGCGCGGAAGGCGGCGCGCCGCTCCTCCGGCGAGAGGCCGGCCATGGCTTCGCGATTGCCGCGACGTTCCCTGAGGATCTCGGCGATCGCCTGCTTCTGCTCGGGCGTCGGCTGCAATTCGGTCTCGATCCGCTCGCGCAGGGCGTTGGCGGCGCGGGGCGTGCGCTCGCCGGCATCCGGAACCGCCACGGGGCTCGTGCCTGACCCGGCGGGGGCCGCACCCGCTGCGCCGGCCGGGCGGAAGCGCAGGGCGGCATTCGGCACACGCAGCGCGTCCGGCCGATCCTCGGTCACGACCTGGAGATTGGCGGTCATGCCCGGCAGGAGCGCCATGTCGCGGTTCTCGACGCGGATGATGCCGGTATAGGTGACGACGTTCTGGATGGTCTGGGCGCCGAGCCGGACCATCTCGACCCGGCCCTGGAAATTGCGGTTGGGATAGGCGTTGACGGTGAAGGAGACCGGCTGGCCGGGCTTCAGCCGGCCGACATCGGCCTCGTCGATATTGGCGTAGATGTCGATGGTGCGCAGGTCCTGCGCGATCTGGAACAGTGTCGGCGCGGAGAGCGAGGCGGCGACGGTCTGGCCGAGATCGACCTGACGCTGGACCACGACGCCATCGACCGGCGAGCGGATCTGCGTGCGTTCGAGATCGATCAGGATGTCCCTGAGCTTGGCATCGCGGGCTGCGATCACTGCCTGGGCGGACTGGACCTGCCCCTCGCCGAGCTGGATATCGGCATCGAGCCCCTTGAGCTCGGCGCGGGCAGAGGCGAGCTGGGCCTCGTTCGAGGCGAGGGAGGCGGTCTGGACCTCGACCTGCGTGCGGGCCGTGTCGAGATTCTGCTGCGAGCCGGTGGAGCGGTTGAAGAGCTGGTCCTGCCGCTCGAAAGTCCGCTTGGCGTCGGCGAGCTGGGCGGAGGTGCGGGCGCGCTGCGCCTCGATATCGCGGATGAAGGAATCCGCCTTGATGCGGGCGGCGCGGGCGCGTTCGAGCTGGGCGGTCTTGACGATGAGATCGGCCCGGGCCTGCTCGAGATCGGCCTGGGCGGCGTCGCGGCGCGTGCGGATCTGGTCGCTTTGCAGGCGGGCGACGACCTGTCCGGCCTTCACCTGCGAATTATAGTCGGCGAGGACCTCGACGATCTGGCCGGAGAGCTGCGAGCCGACGAGGACGGTGGTGACCGGCGTCAGCGTGCCGGTGGCGCGCACGGCGGCGGTGATGCGGCCGCGATCGAGGGGCGCCGTGCGATAGGGCGACTCATTGGCGTTGCTGCCGGCAGGGCGCAGGGCCCAATAGCCGCCGGCCGCCGCGAGAACGATCAGCCCGGTTCCGATCAGCCATCTGCGCAAGGTCGTTTCCCCATCCCGTTCGCACCTGGGCGCGAGCGAAGAAGAGTTTGCCAGAAAGCGCACCGTCCGGCGAGTTAACTTCCTGCAATCTTTGGCTTAGCCGCAGCTCAGGCGGTGCGGGCGGCTTGCGTGGCGGCGAGCAGGTCGCGAAGCGTCGTGATCGTCGAGGAATCGGCGACGCCGTCGACCTTCTCCTGGCGCCAGTGACGCTGGAAGGCTGCGACCACCGCTTCCAGCTTCTCGTCGAAGACGCCGTCGACGGTCACGCCATAGCCCAGCATGGCGAACATCGCCTGCAAGGCCTCGACCGGCTGGCCGCTCTCGCCGCGGGCGAAGAAGCGCCCGCCGCTGATCGGGGCCGGCTCCGTCCAGAGGCCGACGCCGGCTTCGGCGAAGCGGCGCCACGGGAATTTCTCGCCGGGATCGATCTTGCGGCCGGGCGCGATGTCGGAATGGGCGAGCACCCGCTCGGGCGGGATCGACCAGCGCTCGCAGATGTCGCGGCAGAGGTTCAGCGTCGCCGCGATCTGCTCCTCAGGATAGTCGGGCAGGCCGCCGGGATGGCCGGGATTGGCGATCTCGATGCCGATCGAGCCCGAGTTGATGTCGGTCTCGCCGGCCCAATGCGAGGCGCCGGCATGCCAGGCGCGCCGGCCCTCCGGCACGAGCTGGAGCGTGTGGCCGTTCTCGAAGACGAAATAATGCGAGGAGACCTGGGCCACCGGGTTGCAGAGCCATTGCAGCGCTTCGCCCGCGACCGGCATGCCGGTGTAGTGCAGGATCAGCATGTCCGGCCGGCGGCCCGGCGTGCCGTCCGCATGCTTGCGCTCGCCATGATTTGGTGAGGGGAAGATTTTCGAGGCGAAGCGGCTGTCGGGCTTGGCCACGTCCGGCGGGGCGATATCGGTCATGCGGGCTGGCTCAGGCGGGTTCGGGCGCGAGGCTGCGACTCATGCCGCGTTCCTTCTGGATCGCGTCCCAGGCGGCGTTGATGGCGGCGATCCGGCGCGTCGCGATCGCGACCGCTTCCTCGGGCAGGCCGCGGGCGATCTCGCGATCGGGATGGGTCTCGGCGACGAGGCGGCGGTAATGCCGCTTCAGTTCGGCGTCGTCCATCTCGCGGCTGGCGCCGAGCACGAGATAGGGATCGTCCGGCCGGCGGGCATGGCGGGCCTCGATCCGGGCGAAATCAGCCTCAGTGATGCCGAAGATGCCGGCGACGGACTGGAGATAGGCGTGCTCGGCCTCATGGATCGCGCCATCGGCGGCGGCGATCAGGAAGAGCCCGTCGAGCACGTCTTCCAGCAGGGCGGGCTCGTCTTTGAAGGCGCCGGCGATCTGCGTGGCATAGGCCTCGAAGCCGGCGCTGGTTTGCTTGGCGAGGTCGAACAGGCGCTCGATGCGCTGCTGCTGGTCGGGCGGGACCTCGACGATGCGGCGGAAGGCGGTGACCTCGTCGCAGGTCACGACGCCGTCCGAGCGCGCCATCTTGGCGGCGAGCGCGACGAGCCCCGTGGTGAAGACCAGCTCCCGCGGCGCCGGGCCGAAGGGCGCGCCCTCGCGATCGACCAGGACATGGCCGGCGAGCGCGCCGAGAAGCGCGCCCAGCGGGCCGCCGATCACGAGCCCGAGCCCGCCGCCCCCCAGAGCGCCCCAGAAAGAGGAAGCCATCACAAAACCGATCCCGGTGAATCCGAATGCGCGGATGATGAAAGGAGGGAGGGATATCGCGCAAGAGCGCCCGGTGCGACGGCCTGCCGCGCCAAAAATGCAGTTCCGGCCGGGAATGCGGCTGAAATGTGGCGGCTGATTCGCCTGCTTGATTCGCATTCGGGGGCGGGGAGCCGGCGAAGTTTTTCGCGCTAGCGAATACATATGAATACTGAATAGTTAAATATAGAATAAATTCCTGTATACGCTAATTTTTGTGCGTTTTTCTGTGGAATGCGCCAGATTATCGACACATTCGACCATCAGTTGAGCAGCCCCATCGGCCAGTCATGGCTCAATGGGGTTCAAATTCGACATGCGATATATCTGTGGTGGTCTTGCGGCTGCGTGCCTGATTAGCCTCTCCGGGGTTGCCCTGGCCGAGGATTTCGTCAACGCGGAAACGGACCCCCGGTCGCTGCTCGTTCGTGATGCCGAGATCGCCCGCGCCAAGGCTGCTGAGGGCAAGGGCGAGGATGTCCAGGCCGAGGCTCCCAAGGCGAAGTCCGCGACCCGCGCCGCCAAGGCCGAAGCCGCCAAGCTTGAAGCTGACAAGACCGAGACCCGCGCCAGCCGTGCGCTTGCCGCTCCGGCCGGCTCCGAGGGCATCAAGGCGATCGTCGCCCGCCATGCCGCTGCCAACGGTGTGCCGTTCTCGCTGGCCGACGCCGTCGTGCGCGTCGAGAGCCGCTACAATCCCCGCGCTTCGAACGCCGGCAATTACGGCCTCATGCAGATCCGCCATCAGACGGCGCGCGGCATGGGCTATTCCGGCAGCGCGAGCGGGTTGCTCGATGCCGAGACCAATGCGCGCTACGGCATGAAGTACCTCGCCATGGCCTATAAGATGGCCGGCGGCGACACCTGCCGCACGATCATGAAGTATCAGAGCGGCCACATGACCAACCGCATGAGCGGCGCCAACCGCACTTATTGCGCCAAGGTGCGCACGATCACCGCCCGCAACTGACCTGATACCGCCCGGTTTCGCTTGACGCCGGGCGCGCCAGCGCGCATCTCCCCCACGCCAGTCGGCCGGACGGCCGCTCTCGCTCGCGAGGGAGGAAAGTCCGGGCTCCACGGAAACACGGTGCCGGATAACGTCCGGCGGGGGCGACCCCAGGGAAAGCGCCACAGAGATCGAACCGCCCTGCGCTGGAGAGCTTCGGCTTTTCCGGCAGGGTAAGGGTGAAAAGGTGCGGTAAGAGCGCACCGCGGACCCGGCAACGGGGACGGCATGGCAAGCCCCACCGGGAGCAAAACCGAATAGGGACGATGCTGCCCGCGCAAGCGGGCAGGGGCAGGTTTCTGTGCCTTGTCGTCCGGGTTGGTTGCTCGAGGCGCGCAGCAATGCGCGTCCCAGAGGAATGGCCGTCACGTTATCGGAGAAATCCGGTAGCCATCCAGAACCCGGCTTACAGGCCGACTGGCACCTTGCTTCCCGACTTTCCGACGTAATTCCAATAATCGCGTCATCCCGGGCGACCGTAGGGAGGCCCGGGATCCATGCCGGAGCGCTTCCGAAGAAGGTTCAGGCATGGATCCCGGATCTTCGCTTCGCTGCGTCCGGGATGACGGCGCGTGTTGATTGATGGTGAGCCCTCAGGCCACCGCCGTCTCGACCGCGATGTTGCCCTTCGTCGCGTGCGAGTAGGGGCAGACCACATGGGCCTTCGCGACGAGGTCCTCGACCGCGGCCTTGTCGAGGCCGGGCACCGAGACGGTCAGCTTCGCGGTGATGCCGAAGCCCTGGCCGTCGTCGCGGGCGCCGATGCCGATATCGGCCGAGACCTTCGCGTCATCCGGGATCTTCACCTTCTCCTTGCCGGCGACGAACTTGAGAGCGCCGAGGAAGCAGGCCGAATAACCCATGGCGAAGAGCTGCTCGGGATTGGTGCCTTCGCCGCCACCGCCGCCGAGTTCCTTGGGCGTGTTCAGCACGAGCTTGACGTTGCCGGTATCGGTCGCGGCCAGGCCTTCGCGGCCGCCGGTGGCGGAACCATGGGCGGTATAGAGCGTCTTCATGATCGGGTTTCCTTCCTGGGGTGAAGCGATGTTTGCTATATAGATTGTGTGCAATTAGATTGTCAACAATTAATTTGAGTGAGGCGGAGGGCGGTTGATTGTGGGGCCGCTTTCAGCTTTCCGTGAAACAAGGTGATCGGCGAGGGCGCTATGGCGAAGCAGGACAAGGACCGGGAGGGAGCGCCGCGTCTGGAGCAGCAGCTCTGCTTCGCGATCTATCAGGTCGGCCATGCCTTCAACCGGGCCTATCGCCCGATCCTCGCCGCGCTCGGGCTGACCTATCCGCAATATCTCGTGATGCTCGTGCTCTGGGAGCAGGAAGGGCTCACGGTGAAGGAGCTGGGCGAGCGGCTGATGCTGGATTCCGGCACGCTGACGCCATTGCTGAAGCGGCTCGAAGCCTCCGGCCTGATCCGGCGCGAGCGCGATGCCCGCGACGAGCGGCAGGTGCGCATCCATCTCGCCGAGAAGGGGGAGGGGCTGCGCGAGCAGGGGCGCTGCGTGCAGGACGCCGTCGGCGAGGCGCTCGGCGGAACGGCCGGCGATGCGGGGCGATTGCGCGACCAGCTCGGGCTTGTCCGCGATGCGCTGCTGGCGTCATCGCGCGAGGATTGAGGGTGGTTTTTTGCCGTAGCTGCCATCCCTGTCATTCCGGGGCACGCCGCAGACGCGCCCCGGAATGACAGGGATGGCACCTTCCGAGTGGCTTCCGGACGGCGCGGCTCTCCAGCTCGCCGAAAATAACGCCCCGCTTTCGTAAAAATTTTTCGCAGCGCTGATGCGTTTCTCCGCCTGCCCTTAGGGTCGGGCAGCGCCGAATTGCGCGTGCTTACGGATACTTAACCTTAACGAGCTGTGATGGCGGAGAGTCCCCGCAGGTGCGCCGTTGCGCCTGCGATTCCATTGACGCCCATATAGGCCCATGCTATCCCAAATCATCCCGTCGAAGCCGGCAGGCAAACCAAGGGTCAGGCTCCGTGTGCCGCGCGGAATTTGGCTTGCTGGGCTGCCTTGCCTGCCTCGACGGGGAGTCTTTTCGCCGCTCGCCCATCTCAGCAGTGGCGCCTTGAAGAGCAGGCCGGGAGGCGGCGTTGACGGACCGCTTCGTCTCGAATTTCACGAACCGGCTCGACGCCAAGGGGCGTGTCTCCATTCCATCGAGCTTCCGCGCGGTTCTGGCGAAGGATGGCTACGAGGGCCTCTATGTTCATCAGGGCCTCGACCTGCCGGCGCTGGATGCCGGTGGCAATGCGCTTCGGGCCACGATCGACGACATCCTCGCGCGCTTCTCGCCGTTCTCGGACGAGTGGGAATTGCTTTCGACCGCGCTGAACGGCACCTCGGAGGTGCTGAAGATCGACACGGAGGGGCGGATGGTGCTGAGCGAGGCGCTGAAGGCGCATGCCGGCATCGGCGACGCGGTGACCTTCGTCGGCCATGGTCACAAGTTTCAGATCTGGGAGCCGGAGCGGTTCCGCGCGCATCTCGACGCGGCGCGGACGCGCCTGCGCGACGTGAAGCGCACGCTCGGCAGTTTGACCATTCCAACGGGAGGCTCGGGCACATGACGGACCATGGCGACCGTTCCGGCGGAGCCATTGGCGGACCGGTTCGTCATGTGCCCGTGTTGCTCGCCGAGGTTCTGGCCGCGCTCGCGCCGCAGGCCGGCGGGCGCTATCTCGACGGTACCTTCGGGGCAGGGGGCTATTCGCGCGCGATCCTCGATGCCGCGCCGGATGTGACCCTGCTCGGGCTCGACCGCGATCCCTCGGCGATCGCGGGCGGGGCCGACCTCGTTGCCGCGATGGCTGGACGATTGACGCTGTCGCAGGCCAATTTCGGCGAGTTGGCCGAGGAGGCTGAGCGCTTCAGGATGGCGCCGCTCGACGGCGTCGTGCTCGATATCGGCGTTTCCTCGATGCAGATCGATCAGGCCGAGCGCGGCTTCTCGTTCCGCTTCGACGGGCCGCTCGACATGCGCATGAGCAGCGCCGGGCAGAGCGCTGCCGACCTCGTCAACGAGGCCGAGGAAGGGCTGCTCGCCAATATCTTCTACCATTATGGCGAGGAGCGCCGCTCGCGCGCCGTCGCCCGGGCCGTGATCGAGGCCCGCCGCAAGGCGCCGATCACGACCACCAAGCAATTGGCCGATCTCGTCGCCAGCATTGTTTGGGGCGAGCCCGGCGGGGCGCATCCGGCGACGCGCGTGTTCCAGGCGCTGCGCATCGCGGTCAATGACGAGCTCGGCGAGCTGGTCCGGGCGCTGCATGCGGCCGAGACCGTCCTCAAGCCGGGCGGTCGGCTCGTCGTGGTGACCTTCCATTCCCTCGAAGACCGTATCGTCAAGCAGTTCTTCGCCGAGCGTTCCGGCCGGGTGCCGGCGGGCTCGCGCCATGCGCCGGCGTTGGCCGCCGCGCAGCCGACCTTCAAATTGGTCGAGAAGGGTGCCGTCGCGCCGACTGAAGCCGAGATGCGGGCCAATCCGCGGGCGCGCTCGGCCAAGCTGCGCGCAGCCGCACGCAACGACGCGCCGTCGCGTCGGGCCGATGC
Source organism: Allobosea sp. GW821-FHT09G06 (assembly GCF_059416005.1). Classification (NCBI taxonomy): domain Bacteria; kingdom Pseudomonadati; phylum Pseudomonadota; class Alphaproteobacteria; order Hyphomicrobiales; family Alloboseaceae; genus Allobosea; species Allobosea sp. GW821-FHT09G06. The sequence goes on from NZ_JBWKOI010000001.1 coordinate 1,631,430, forward strand.
CGGGCTCGTCGCGCTCTCCACCGTCCCCGACCCGCAGCCGCGCCGGAGGCCCTGAGCGTGATCAAGCTCCTGCATGTCATCGCCATCGGCGCGCTGGTCTCCTCGGCGGTCTATGCCTATTCGATCAAATACGAGACGACGCTGGCGACCGAGCATCTCCAGAAGCTCAAGTCCAAGACCCAGCGCGAGCGCGACGCCATCGCCGTGCTCAAGGCCGAATGGCAGTTCCTCAACCGGCCGGACCGCGTCCAGATGCTGGCCGAGCGCCATCTCGACCTGCAGCCCTTCGTGGTGACGCAGGTCGTCAAGCCCTCCGACGTCCCGAACCGCGGCCCGAAGGTCGATGCGATCGGCCGCAAGCTCGAGGATCTCGGGCTGGGCCTGCCGACCGAGACGCCGCGTAACACCAAGGCAGGCGCGACGACGCCGGGAGCCATGCCATGAGCCGCTCGATCGATCAGCAGGCACCGGTGGCAGAGCAGGCGGGGCCGGAGGAGATCGCCGTCAAGCGCGGGCGCCTGGCCTGGCTGCGCGATGTCTTCCGCATGAGCGGTGAGAAGAGCGAGCCGCGCGTCGGCCTCGTCATCCTCGGCTTCTCGGCACTGTTCCTCGCGATCACCGGCCGGCTGGTCTATCTCGGCGTGGCGCCGAACGAGCAGGTCGGCCTTCGCCGCGCGACCTCCAACGCCATCTCGGCTGCCCGGCCCGATATCGTCGACCGCAACGGTGAGGTGATGGCGACCGATATCCGCACGGTCTCGGTCTTCGCCGAGCCGCGCCGCATCCTCGACAAGGACGAGGCGACCGAGCTTCTGACGGCGGTGCTGCCGGATCTCGACGCCAAGGAATTGCGCGACAAGCTCGCCACCAAGAAGGGCTTCGTCTGGGTCAAGCGCGAGATCACGCCGCGCCAGCAGGCGGAAGTCCACCGGCTCGGCATCCCCGGCGTCGGCTTCGTGCCCGAGAACAAGCGCGTTTATCCGAACGGCACTGCCGCAGCCCATGTGCTCGGCTTCGCCAATATCGACAATGTCGGCATCGCCGGCATCGAGAAATATATCGACTCGCAAGGGCTCCAGGACCTGAACGGCGCCGGACTGGCGACAGAGGCGTCCGACCTCAAGCCGGTCAAGCTCTCGATCGACCTACGCGTCCAGCATCTGCTGCGTGACGAACTGTCGAAGGGGCTGGAACGCTTCAAGGCCATCGCCGCCGCCGGCGCGATCATGGATGTGAATACCGGCGAGGTGATCGCGCTGGTCTCGCTCCCGGATTTCGATCCGGGCAATCCGGTCGACGCGCTGGAGAAGGACCGGATCAACCGGATGAATGTCGGCGTCTACGAGATGGGCTCGACCTTCAAGGCGCTGACCATCGCGATGGCGCTGGATTCCGGCAAAGCCAACATCAATTCGAGCTATTCGACCGCCGGCGGCATGATGCGGTTCGGCCGGCAGGTCATCAAGGAATACCACGGCACCGGCCGCACGCTTACCGTGCCGGAAGTCTTCCTGCACTCGTCGAACATGGGTTCGATCAAGATGGCGCTGGCCGTCGGCGTCGACGGTCACAAGGCCTTCCTCAAGAAGATGATGCAGCTCGACCGGATGACGACGGAGCTGCCGGAAAGCGCGGCCCCGATCGTTCCGCAGCGCTGGGGCGAGATCAACACCGCGACCATCGCCTTCGGTCACGGCCTCGCGGTCGCGCCGCTGCAGGCGCTGACCGCGGTGGCGGCCCTGGTCAATGGCGGCTACCTGATGAAGCCGACCTTCCTGAAGCGCAGCGAAGAGGAGGCGCGCCAGGTCGCGACGCGGGTGATCAAGCCCGAGACCTCGGAGGCGATGCGCTTCATCATGCGGCTGAACGGCGAGAAGGGCTCGGCCCGCAAGGCCAATGTCGAAGGCTATTTCGTCGGCGGCAAGACCGGCACGGCCGAGAAGGTCATCAACGGCCGCTACGCCAAGAACAAGAACTTCACGACCTTCACGGCGATCGCCCCATCCGACAAGCCGAAATACCTGTTCCTCGCGATCTATGACGAGCCGAAGGGTTATGCCGAGAGCGGCGGCTATTCGACCGCGGCGTGGAATGCCGGCGTCACGACCGGCCGCGTGATCGAGCGCGCCGGGCCGATCCTGGGGCTCAACCCGCGCTTCGACCCGCCGCCGTCGCCGTTCCCGCTGATGGCGCGGCTCGGTGCCTGGGGTTCGCGCTGAGCGCGCGACGATGGCTGGGTCTCGACCGTCATGCTCGGGCTTGACCCGAGCATCTCTCGACACAGAAGGCTCGGAAGCCTCTTCCGGCCTGAGATTCTCGGGTCTACGCTTCGCGTCGCCCGAGAATGACGGCCGGATGCGGTCAAGGACAACGGAATGATGAACGCGATGTCCTGGACACTCGGAGACCTCTTCCCCGAGATTTTCGAGGCTGAGGCCGCGAGCCAGCAAGTGCATGGCGTCGCCTTCGACAGCCGGAAGGTGACCGGCGACGATGTCTTCGTCGCGCTCGCCGGCGCCAAGGCCGATGGCGCGCGCTTCATCATGGATGCAGTCGGGCATGGCGCCGTCGCGATCGTCTCGGGCGGGCCGCGTCCGGCCGATCTACCGGCGGGCGTCGCCTTCGCGCAGGTCGACGATCCGCGGCTGGCGCTGGCGCTCGCCGCAGCGAAGATCCATCCGCGCCAGCCGAAGACCATCGTCGCGGTGACCGGCACCAGCGGCAAATCCTCGGTGGCGGATTTCACGCGGCAGATCTTCCAGGCGCTCGGCCATGAAGCGGCCAGCGTCGGCACGATCGGTGTCGTGACCAGCAAAGGCGCCGATTACGGTTCGCTGACGACGCCGGACCCGCTCTCGTTGCACGCCTCGTTCGACAAGCTTGCCGGCGAGGGCATCACGCAGCTGGCGATGGAAGCGTCCTCGCACGGGCTCGACCAGCGTCGCCTCGACGGCGTGAGATTGAGCGCCGGCGCTTTCCTCAATCTCGGGCGCGACCATCTCGATTATCACCCGAGCGTCGAGGACTATCTCGCCGCGAAGCTGCGGCTCTGGGAGCTGCTGCCGGCGGGCGCTCCCGTGGTGATCAACCGCGACGAGCCCTATGCGAAGGAGGCGGCTGAGGCTGCTTCCAAGGCCGGGCATCCGATCATCGGCATCGGCCGCAAGGGCGAGACGCTGACCCTGCTGCGCAACGAGCGCGACGGCTTCTCGCAGCGGTTGACCGTCGGCTTCGATGGGCGCGAGCTGTCGATCGACCTGCCTCTGGTCGGCGATTTCATGGCCGGCAATGCGCTGGTCGCAGCCGGGCTCGCGATCGCGACCGGCGAGGACAAGGCGGCGTCACTCAAGGCGATCTCCGGCCTCACAGGTGTCGCCGGGCGGCTCGAACGTGTCGGCGAGGCCAATGGCGGGCTCGTCGTCGTCGATTACGCGCACAAGCCCGATGCGCTCGCGGCCGTGCTGACGACGCTCAGGCCCTATGCGACCGGGCGGTTGATCTGCGTCTTCGGCTGCGGCGGCGACCGCGACAAGGGCAAGCGCCCATTGATGGGCGCGATCGCGGCCGAGAAGGCCGATATCGCCATCGTCACCGACGACAATCCGCGCAGCGAGAACCCGGCGACGATCCGGGCCGAGATCATGGCGGCTTCGCCAAAGCTTCAGGAGATCGGCGACCGCGAGGAAGCGATCAACGCGGCCGTAAAGATGCTGAAGCCTGGGGATTTGCTGGTCGTGGCTGGAAAAGGCCATGAATCCGGCCAGATCATAGGCGACCGGACGCTGCCCTTCTCGGACCATGACGTGGTTCGTAAGGCGCTATCGGAGATCAAGTAATGGGCGCCCCGCTCTGGACCGGAGACAAGTTGATCGCGGCGCTACGTGCGCGGCCCGAGGGCGCCGTGCCGCCGGTTGTGACCGGCGCCTCGATCGACACCCGCACGCTGGAGCCGGGCGACGTCTTCTTCGCCATCACCGGCGAGGCCCGCAACGGGCATGATTTCGTCAAGGGCGCGCTCGACAAGGGCGCGGCGCTCGCCGTGGTCGACGAAGCCCATGCGGCTCAGTTCGAGGGCGTCGGTGCGCTCGCCATCGTGCCGGACGTGCTGAAGGCGATGGAGCATGCCGGCACCGCGCGCAGGGCCGAGCTCAAGGCCGGTGTCGTCGCCGTTACCGGCTCGGTCGGCAAGACCGGTACCAAGGAGGCTCTGCGCCTCGTGCTCTCGCGCCAGGGCAAGACCCATGCGCCGGTCGCTTCCTACAACAACCACTGGGGCGTGCCGCTCACCTTGTGTCGGACACCCAGCGACGTTGCATACGGGGTCTACGAGATCGGCATGAACAGCCCCGGCGAGATCGTGCCGCTGGCGCGGATGGTGCGCCCGCAGGTCGCCATCGTCACCACGATCCAGCCCGTGCATCTCGCCGCCTTCGCCTCGCTGGAGGGGATCGCCGAGGAAAAGGCAGGTGTTTATTGGGAATTGGAGAAGGGCGGCACGGCGATCGTCAATGCCGATATCCCGCAATCCGAATTGCTGCGCGACATCGCCAAGTCCGGCCCCGCCGGGCGGATCATCACCTTCGGCGAAAGCCCTGATGCCGATGTGAAGCTGATCTCCTGTGCGCTGAAGCCCGACCTGTCGACGGTCGAGGCGCGCGTCTTCGGCGAGCCCGTGACCTACCGGCTCGGCAGCCCGGGCAAGCATATCGTGCTGAATTCGCTCGCGGTGCTCGCCGCCGTCCATGCGCTCGGCGCCGATCTCGCACTGGCTGCGCTGGCGCTGGGCGATCTCACGCCGCCGGCCGGGCGCGGCGCGCGGCAGGTGCTGCAGGTGCCCGGCGGCAGGATCACGCTGCTCGACGAAAGCTATAACGGCAACCCCGCCTCGATGCGCGCCGCGATCGAGAATCTCGGCCGCCTGCCGATCGAGGGCCGCGGCCGGCGCATCGCCGTGCTCGGCGACATGCTCGAGCTCGGGCAGACCGGCCCGGAGCTGCATCGCGGGCTGGCCGAGCCGCTGGTTTCGAACGGGATCGACAAGGTCTTCACCTGCGGCCCGCTGATGAAAGGGCTGCATGAGAGCTTGCCTTCCGCCATGCGGGGGGCTTATGCCGCCTCCGCGAGCGAGCTGGAGCCGCTCGTGCTCGATGCGATTCGCGCCGGCGACACTGTCACGGTCAAGGGATCGCTGGGCACGCGCATGGGTCCGATCGTCAAGGCGATCCTCGCGCGCTTTCCTGCCGTGCCTGCCGAAGACTGATTTACAAGAGAAACCCGCAGCATGCTCGTCTGGCTCGCCGACTTCGCCAGCACCTTCCCGGTGCTGAACGTCTTCCGCTACATCACCTTCCGCGCAGGCGGGGCGACCGCGACGGCGCTGCTCTTCGTCTTCTTCTTCGGGCCCTCGGCCATCTCCTGGCTGCGGATCAAGCAGGGCAAGGGCCAGCCGATCCGCACGGACGGGCCGGAATCGCATCTCGCCAAGCGCGGCACGCCGACCATGGGCGGGCTGATGATCCTGACCGGGCTGTTCGTCGCGGTGCTGCTCTGGGGCAACCTGCGCAATCCTTATGTCTGGATCGTGCTCGGCGTCACCGCGGCCTATGGCGCGATCGGCTTCTATGACGACTATCTCAAGGTCACCAAGCAGTCGCACAAGGGCTTCTCGGGCAAGGCGCGCATCGCGATCGAGGTCGTGGTCGCGCTGATCGCCTGCTATTTCATCATGCAGACGCAGCCGCCAGCGATCTCGTCGGGCTTCGCGATGCCCTTCCTCAAGGAAGCGATCATTCCGCTCGGCATCCTGTTCCCGCTGGTCGCTGCCTTCGTCGTGGTCGGCGCCGGCAATTCGGTGAACTTGACCGACGGTCTCGACGGGCTCGCCATCGTGCCGGTGATGATCGCGGCCGGCACTTTCGGCTTCATCTCCTATCTCGTCGGCAACGCGATCTTCGCCAATTACCTGCAGATCCACCACATCCCCGGCGCGGGCGAGCTCGCGGTGATCTGCGGCGCGGTGATCGGTGCTGGCCTCGGCTTCCTCTGGTTCAACGCGCCGCCGGCCCAGATCTTCATGGGCGATACCGGCTCGCTGGGTCTCGGCGGCCTGCTCGGCACCATCGCGGTCGCGACCAAGCACGAGATCGTGCTCGCCATCGTCGGCGGCCTCTTCGTGGTCGAGGCGCTCTCGGTCATCATCCAGGTCTTCGTGTTCAAGCGCACGGGCAAGCGCGTCTTCCTGATGGCGCCGATCCACCACCATTTCGAGAAGCTGGGCTGGACCGAGCCGCAGGTCGTGATCCGCTTCTGGATCATCTCGGTCGTGCTGGCGCTGGTCGGCCTCGCCACGCTGAAGCTGCGCTGAGGCGATATTGACATCCGCCGGATCGCCCTTGGTCGGACCGACCTTTGTCATTCCGGGGCTTCGCGTAGCGAAGAACCCGGAACCCACGACTGGGCGAGGCGCCGGCGACTGGGCATCTGATGACTCACCCGGTCGTGGGTTCCGGGTTCGCGCCTGTGGCGCGCCCCGGAATGACAACGAGGGCGTGCGTTGGCTTATGAAAGCGAGATCCCGATGACGCCCGTCACAGTCTTCGCCGGGCGCAAGGTCGCCCTGTTCGGCCTCGGTGGCTCTGGGCTCGCCACGGCGCGCGCACTCAAGGCGGGCGGGGCCGAGGTCGCGGCCTGGGACGATAACGAAAAGAGCCGGGAGAAGGCGGCCACTGAGGGCATCGCCATCGTCGATCTGGCGAATGCCGACTGGTCGGGCTTTGCGACCTTCGTGCTCTCGCCCGGCGTGCCGCTGACCCATCCCGAGCCGCATTGGACCGTCGGCAAGGCCAAGGCTGCCGGCGTCGCGATCATCGGCGATGTCGAGTTGTTCTTCCTTGAGCGGGCCAAGGTCGCACCGGGTTCGCCGGTCGTCTGCATCACCGGCACCAACGGCAAGTCGACCACCACCGCGCTGATCACCCATGTGCTGAAGCAAGCCGGCCGCGACGTACAGATGGGCGGCAATATCGGCACCGCCGTGCTGGCGCTGGAGCCGCCGGCTGCGAACCGCATCCATGTCATCGAGTGCTCGAGCTTCCAGATCGATCTCGCGCCTTCGCTCGCGCCTAGCGTCGGCATCCAGATGAACCTGACGCCGGATCATCTCGACCGGCACGGCTCGCTGGAGAATTATGCCGCCATCAAGGAACGGCTGGTCTCGGCGGCCGATATCGCGGTGGTCGGCGTCGATGACGACGCCTCCAAGCAGATGGCGCGCCGCCGGGCCGCCGGAGGCCGCCCGCTTGTGAAGATCAGCGGCGAGCAGCCGCTGGACGAGGGCGTCTTCGCCGGCGTCACCGCCAATCAGGGCCGGCTCGATACGCGTATCGTCGAAGTGAAGGACGGCAAGCCGCGAGTCGTCGCCAATCTCGCCGGAATCGGCTCGCTGCGTGGTTCGCACAACGCACAGAACGCGGCGGCGGCCTTTGCGGCCTGCTCGGCGCTGGGCTTGAGCGCTGAGGAGATCGCGGCGGGTTTCAAGACCTATCCGGGCCTCGCGCATCGCATGGAGGAGCTCGGCCGGATCGGCCGCGTCGTCTTCATCAACGATTCCAAGGCGACGAACGCGGATTCCACGGAAAAGGCGCTGACCTCCTTCCACGGCATCTTCTGGATCCTCGGCGGCAAGGCCAAGGATGGCGGCATCGAGTCGCTCCGTCGCTACTTCCCCAACATCGCCAAGGCCTATCTGATCGGTGCGGCGAGCGACCTCTTTGCCGCGACCTTCGACGATGACGGGCGCGTCGCCTATGAGCGCAGCGTAACGCTCGACAAGGCTGTGAATGAGGCCACGCGCGACGCGCTGGCGGCGACGGGCGAGGGTGAGATCGCGGTGCTGCTCTCGCCGGCCTGCGCCTCCTACGACCAGTTCCCGAATTTCGAGGTGCGCGGCGACACGTTCCGCAAGCTTGTCGCGGACTTGCCGGGCTTCGAGCCTTTCGGCGGCAAGCGCTAACCGCCAGCCTTAGTCAGTGCGCCGCCGGCTTGCGGGGCTTGAGCACGGCGGCGACCGCCTCGATCTCGTTGGTGAACACGCCGCCGGCATAGCCCGCCGGCAGGCGCTCGATATCGGCCTTGCTGTCGATGCCGGTGGAATGCTCGCCGCCGCGATAGTCCCCGAGCACGAAGACGGGGCTGCCCACGGCCTCCATCCGCGCAAGGAAGCGGTTCGGCCAGCCCCAGAGCCAGGGCGCGATGTTGATCGGCACGAACACCACCATCGAGCGGCAGGCATCGGGCGCCGTGTCCGTCCAGCCCGTGCCGAGATAGCGCAGCAGACAGGTTTTCAGGGAAGCGCGCGACATCGCCGTGATGCCGGGAGCCTGCGCTCGCAGCGTCGCGATCGGATTGTCGCCGCCATAGACCAGAAGCGTGGCGCGCCGCTGCGGCGGCAGGGCGTTGAGCATCGCGGCGAGCTTCGTGCCTTCGGTCGGGTCGTTGCTCTTCACGTTGATCAGGAAGGTCTTGTCCGGAAAGCGCTGCAGGACCTCGTCGAGCGTCGGCATGAGGCCGACGCCCTTGCCACGGAAGGGAAAGCTCTTGCCGCCATCGGCGGTGTAGCCGTAGCCGAGGTCGAGCTTCCGGAGATCGGCCATGCTGTGCTCGCGCGTGACCCCGCGGCCATCGGTGCGGCAATCGACCGTCCAGTCGTGGAAGACTGCGAACTGCCCGTCCGTCGTCGGGTGGACGTCCAGCTCGACGATGTCGGCACCGGCCTCGAAGCTCGCCTGCATCGAAGCGATCGTGTTTTCGAGATAGCCATGGGTCGGCGGCAGCATGCGCGTTGCGGTGCAGCCGTCCCGGGTCAGGCCGGCCGTGTCGAATTTCTGGGCGATGCCGCGATGCGCCAGCAGGACGGGGCCGCCGCCGCGCGCCGGTGCGAGATGGTTCGTGTTACCGACATAGAGGAGCGCGGCGAGCGCGAGCACGCCGAGGGCAACACCACGCCAAATCTTCCGCAAGTTGTCCTCCCGATCGCGAATCAAGCGGCGCTTGAATCGCGTCGCTGCGGGATCGATCACGGACGGGGTGACGGAATTGCGGCGCGGCCTGTCGTCCTTCTCGCGAACGCAGCCGAGGGCTTCGCTGGAACAGTCGCGTCCTCAGCCGCGCCGGGCGGCTTCGATCTTCGCGACGTCGATCTTCTGCATCGTCATCATCGCCGCGAAGGCGCGCTTCGCCTCCTCGCCGCCGACGGCCAAGGCCTCGGTCAGCACGCGCGGCGTGATCTGCCAGGACAGGCCCCATTTGTCCTTGCACCAGCCGCATTCGCTTTCCTGCCCGCCATTGCCGACGATGGCGTTCCAGTAGCGGTCCGTCTCTTCCTGGTCCTCGGTGGCGATCTGGAAGGAGAAGGCTTCGCTGTGCTTGAAGGTCGGCCCGCCATTCAGGCCGAGGCAGGGGATGCCGAGCACGGTGAAGGTGACGGTCAGCACGTCGCCGGCCTTGCCGGAGGGGAAATCGGTCGGGGCGCGGAAGACCTCGTTCACGGCGCTGTCCGGGAAAGTCTCGGCATAGAAGCGGGCGGCAGCCTCGGCGTCCTTGTCGTACCACAGGCAGATCGTATTTTTGGCGATGGCCATGGTCAGTCCTTTCGCTGTCGAGACGGGTGCGGCGTGAAATTCCCGGCATGAGCCGACAATGCGTGTCAGGAGCGGCCCCTGCATCTGAGCGGCGGCACGAGTCCGATTTGAGGCGAGAGGCTGATCGAGGTGGCCGAAGCTGCGCCGTAGAGGCCACGAAGCGCCATGCGCGGCTGTGGATCGCGAGGCTCGGATGCCGCCGATCCGGGGCATCGGAATCAATCGGTTAACCATTCATTGACAGAGTGATTCGTCACGCAAGCGCGGTTTCGGCCGCGCCGAATTTGTCGATGGGATACCCGTCATGGTCTCGCGCGCGGAACCTTCTCTCAGCGGCCGCTGGTGGTGGTCGATCGACCGCCTCATCCTGACCGCGCTCGTCGCCCTGATGGTCTCGGGCGTCGTGCTGCTGATGGCGGGCGGGCCGCCGGTGGCCGAGCGTCTGGGGCTCTCGACCTTCCATTTCGTCAACCGGCAGGCGGCCTATCTCGTCGGCGCGATGGTGATCTTCCTCGGGGTGTCGCTGATGACGCCGCGCCAGGTGCGGCGCGCCGCGTTGCTGATCTATCTCGGCTCGCTCGCCATGGTGGTGGCGACGCTTTATTTCGGCGTCGAGGTGAAGGGCGCCAAGCGCTGGCTGACGCTCGGGCCGTTGGGCTCGGTCCAGCCGTCCGAATTCCTCAAGCCCGCTTTCGTCATCATGGCCGCCTGGGCCTTCGCCGAGGGCACGCGCCGGCCGGACCTGCCGGGCACGATCCTGGCGCTGCTGCTGCTGCCGATCACCATCGTGCCGCTCGTCCTCCAGCCCGATTTCGGCCAGACCATGCTGGTCAGCCTCGTTTGGTGCGGGCTGTTCTTCGTCGCCGGCCTGCACTGGTTCTGGGTGATCGGGCTTGGCGGCGTGGGCGCCGTCGGCATCCTCGTCGCCTATGAACTGGTGCCGCACGTTCGCGCCCGCATCGAGCGCTTCATGGACAAGGGCTCGGGCGATTCCTTCCAGGTCGACACGGCTCTGGAGAGCTTCGCGCAGGGCGGCTGGCTCGGCAAAGGTCCGGGCGAGGGCACCGTGAAGCGCATCCTGCCCGACGCCCATACCGACTTCATCTTCGCGGTGACCGCCGAGGAATTCGGCATCGTGGTCTGCATGCTGCTGGTCGCGCTCTTCGCGGCCATCGTGATCCGGGCGCTGTTCGTGGCCCAGAAGGCGGAGGACCCGTTCATCCGCCTCGCGGTCACCGGCCTTGCCCTGCTCTTCGGCATCCAGGCGGCGATCAACATGATGGTCAACCTGCACATGATGCCGGCCAAGGGCATGACGCTGCCCTTCATCTCCTATGGCGGCTCCTCGCTGCTCTCGCTCGCGGTCGGCACCGGCTTCCTGCTGGCATTGACCCGCCGTCGCCCGCGCGCCGTCGATTTCGGGCGCTGACCTGATGGCCACGGGCAAGCTGATCATGCTGGCGGCCGGGGGAACCGGCGGCCATCTCTTCCCAGCGGAGGCGCTGAGCCACGCGCTGCATGCCAAGGGCATGCGCGTCGTGCTGATGACCGATACGCGCGCCGCCGAATTCGCCGGGAACTTCCCGGCCGAGGCGGTGCATGCGGTGCCGGCGGCGACGCCGTCCGGTCGTTCGCCGCTGCAAAAGGCCAAGGCGCTGTTCGCCATCGCCAGGGGCACGTTCGCGGCGCGGCGGATCATCGGGCAGGTGAAGCCGGCCGTGGTCGTCGGCTTTGGCGGCTATCCGACGGTGCCGCCGGTGCTCGGCGCGTCGCTTGCCGGCGTCCGCACCCTGATCCACGAGCAGAACGCCGTGATCGGCCGGGCCAACCGCTTCCTCGCGGGGCGTGCAGACGTGATCGCGACCGGCTTCGCCAAGGTTGGGGGACTCACGGAAGCGCAGCAGGCCAAGTGCCGCCATGTCGGCAACCCCGTGCGTCCCGCCGTGATCGAGGCCGCGGGCCGCGAATACGACTGGCCGGGAGAGGGCAAGATCAGGCTGCTCGTCTTCGGCGGCAGCCAGGGCGCGCGCATCATGGCCGATATCGTGCCGCCGGCGATTGAGCTCCTCACCGATGCCGAGCGGGCGCGCCTGACCATCGTCCAGCAGGCGCGGGCCGAGGATGACGGGCGCGTGCGCGGCATCTACGAGACGCTCGGCGTCCAGGCGACGATCGCGCCCTTCTTCAAGGATCTGCCGGCGCAGATGGCGGCGGCGCAGCTCGTGATCGCCCGCTCGGGCGCCTCGACCGTGGCGGAACTCACCGTGATCGGTCGGCCGGCTTTGCTCGTGCCGCTGCCGGGCTCGCTCGATCAGGACCAGGCGGCCAATGCCGCCTTCCTCGAAGGCGTGGGCGGAGCGACCCGCATTCTCCAGCCGGACTTCACGCCGCGTCATCTTGCTGCCGAATTGTCGAAGTTGATCGCGCAGCCCGCACACTTGACGACGATGGCCGCAAACGCGAAGAGCGCCGGCATCCCCGACGCCGCCGACCGCCTCGCCGATCTCGTGATCGCCACGGCCCATTCTCAGAACTGACAGGATTCCAGGACCATGAAGCTGCCGCCGAAGCTCGGCTCCATCCATTTCGTCGGCATCGGCGGCATCGGCATGTCCGGCATCGCCGAGGTCCTGCACAATCTCGGCTATAAGGTGCAGGGCTCGGACGCCTCCGACGGCGCCAACGTCAAGCGCCTCGCCGACAAGGGCATCACCACCTTCGTCGGTCACAAGGCGGAGAATCTCGGCGAGGCCGAGGTCGTCGTGGTCTCGACCGCGATCAAGCGCGACAACCCGGAGCTGCTGGCTGCCCGCGAGAAGCGCCTGCCGGTGGTGCGCCGCGCCGAGATGCTGGCCGAGCTGATGCGCTTGAAAAGCTGCGTCGCCATCGCCGGCACCCATGGCAAGACGACCACGACCTCGCTGGTCGCGACGCTCTTGGAGAAGGGCGGGCTCGACCCGACCGTGATCAATGGCGGCATCATCAACGCCTATGGCACCAATGCCCGCATGGGCGAGAGCGACTGGATGGTGGTCGAGGCCGACGAGTCCGACGGCACCTTCCTGAAGCTGCCGGCCGACGTCGCGATCGTCACCAATATCGACCCCGAGCATCTCGACCATTTCGGCACGTTCGATGCGATCAAGGCGGCCTTCCGCTCCTTCGTCGAGAACCTGCCCTTCTACGGTTTCGCGGTGATGTGCATCGACCATCCGACGGTGCAGGGGCTGGTCGGCCAGATCACCGACCGCCGCGTCGTCACCTATGGCGAGAACCCGCAGGCCGATTTCCGCCTGATCGACATCGATCTCTCCGGCGGGCAGGCCAAGTTCACGCTGCTGATCCGCGACCGCAAGACCGGCCGCGACGAGGTGATCCGTGATCTCATCATGCCGATGCCGGGCCATCACAATGCGCTCAACGCCACGGCTGCGATCGCCGTCGCCTATGATCTGGGCATCCCGGTCGAGCGCATCCGTCAGGCGCTGGCTGGCTTCGGCGGCGTGAAGCGCCGCTTCACCAAGACCGGCGAGTGGAACGGCGCGCTGATCTTCGACGATTACGGTCATCATCCGGTCGAGATCGCCGCCGTGCTCAAGGCCGCGCGCGCCTCGACCAAGAACAAGGTGATCGCGATCGTGCAGCCGCATCGCTACACCCGCCTGTCGAGCCTGTTCGACGATTTCGCCGCCTGCTTCAACGATGCCGACACGGTGATCGTGGCCGATACCTATGCGGCCGGCGAGGCGCCGATCGCCGGCGCTGATCGCGATTCGCTGGTCGCCGGCATCAAGGCGCGCGGCCATCGCCATGCCCTGCCGCTGGAGAGTTCCGACAAGCTCGCCGGGATGGTGGCGGAACTGGCGGGGCCGGGCGACTATGTCGTGTTCCTGGGCGCCGGCAACATCACCCAATGGGCCTATGCGCTGCCGGGCGAACTGGCGGCGTTGAAGGGGTAATTTCGCGCAGTCCACCCCGCCGTCATTCTCAGGCGAAGCGAAGCTTAGACCCGAGAATCGCGGCCAGAGGAGGCAAGGAGGCCTCCTTCGGCAAGAGATGCTCGGGTCAAGCCCGAGCATGACGAGCGTTTCCCTCCGCGACCATCATGTTCTAAAGCGACGCCATGTCCTTCGCAGACCTCTCCTCCGACATCCGCGCCTCGGCTCCCGACCTGCGGGGCCGGCTTCTCGCCAATCAGGAGCTTGCGGGCCTGACCTGGTTCCGCGTTGGCGGCCCGGCGCAGATCCTGTTCACGCCGGCCGATGACGAGGATCTCGCCTATCTGCTGTCGAAGCTGCCGGAGGACGTTCCGGTCACGGTGATCGGGCTCGGCTCCAACCTGATCGTGCGCGATGGCGGCATTCCCGGCGTCGTGATCCGGCTCGGCGGCAAGGCCTTCGGCGAGATCGCACTGGAGAGCGGCGACCGCCTGCGTGCCGGCACGGCCGTGCCGGACGTCAAGGTCGCCCGCGCCGCGGCGGATGCCTCGCTCGACGGGCTTGCTTTCTATCGCGGCATCCCCGGCTCGATCGGCGGGGCGCTGCGCATGAATGCCGGCGCCCATGGCGGCGAGACGACCGATGTGCTGGTCTCGGTGCGTGGCGTCACCCGCAAGGGCGAGATCGTGACGCTCTCCCATGCCGATATGGGCTTCACCTATCGCAACAGCGCGGCCTCGACCCGCGACATCATCTTCACCTCCGCCCTGTTCCAGGGGCGGCCGGGCGATCAGGCGGAAATCCAGGCCGAGATGGACCGAGTCACGGCGGCGCGCGAGGCGGCCCAGCCGATCAAGGAGCGCACCGGCGGCTCGACCTTCAAGAACCCCGAGGGCGGCAAGGCCTGGAAGTTGATCGATGCCGCCGGCTGCCGTGGCCTGCGCGTCGGCGGGGCGCAGGTCTCGGAGATGCACTGCAACTTCCTGATCAACACCGGCGGCGCGACGGCCGCCGATGTCGAGGGGCTTGGCGAGGAGGTTCGCCGCCGGGTCAAGGAGAACTCCGGCTTCGAGCTGCAGTGGGAGATCAAGCGGCTCGGGGTTGCGGCATAGCCGGAGCTGCTGAGGCGCGGCGGCGCGACAGGATCATTCCGACGATCGTCGAGCCGAGCACGATCGCGATGCCCAGGAATTGCACCGGGCTCAGCCATTCGCCCAGCAGCAGGGCGCCCAGAATGGTCGCCATGGTCGGGCTGAGCAGCCCGAGGAAGGCGACGCCGGCGCCGAGCGTCGTGATGCCCCTGATCCAGAGCCAATAGGTCAGGGCGGTGCCGATCAGCACGAGATAGGCGAATCCGAACCCGTTCAGGGCGGTGGGGGCCGGCGGCAAGCCTTCTGCGATCAGCGCGACCGGCAGCAGGATCAGGCCGCCGAGCGTGAGCTGCCAGGCCGCGATCGCGAGCGGCGAACCCATCTTGCCCCAGCGTTCGATCAGCACGGTTCCCGTCGCCATCGAGGCGGCGCTCAGGAGGCCGGCGATGATGCCGATCGCATCGGGCTTCGCATGCGGATCGAGCACCAGCAGAGCGACGCCGACGAGCCCGGCGAGCGCTGCCACGATCTGGCCGCGGCCCGGACGCCGGTTGAGCAGGGGCCAGGCGAGCAGCCCGACGATCAGGGGCTGGGTCGAGCCGACGGTGGCGGCAAGCCCGCCGGGAAGCCGCGCGGCGCTGACGAAGAGCAGGGCGAAGAAGATGCCGATATTGGCGAGGCCGAGCGCCGCCAGTGGCAGGAGCTTGTCACGCGGCGGCAGGCCGGGGCCGAGCGCCATCAATAGCAATCCGGCCGGCAGGGCCCGCAACGCACCGACGAGCAGCGGATGATCGACCGGCAGCGTCTGGGTGAAGATGATGTAGGTCGTGCCCCAGATGCAGGGCACGAGGATCGTGGTGAGCAATGTTCTGTTGAGGTTGAGCGACATGGCGGGCTCCCGGGCGGGATGATGGTCACGGGATTGTCAGGCGGGGAAGCGGCCGGCGAAGGCGGTTTCCGTCAGGGGCCGGCGCAGGCTCGGCTGCTCGCGGTCCCGCAGAGCCGGCGGCAGGAGGTCCGGCGTTCCGCGGCGACCGATCGCAACGGCGATCTCGATGCGGAAGCGGCCGGGCACGGCAAGGTTGCGGCGCGCGACATCGTATTCGAGCCCCGCCATGGCGTGGGCGTGATAGCCGAGCCGGGTGGCCTGAAGGGCGAGCTGGGACCAGGCTGCGCCGGTGTCGAAGCTGCGCAGCGCCGGGGATTGCGCCTGCGCATCGGCCGCTCCGGCGCCGGCATCCGACAGCACGAAGACGAGGGCCGCGGCGTTCTGCGCCCATTCGCGGTTGAAGTCGTCGAGCGAGGCCAGGAATTCCGGCCAGTGCGCATCGCCGCGCAGGGCGTAGAGGAAGCGCCAGGGCTGCTCGTTATAGGCGGAAGGCGCCCAGCGCGCGGCCTCGAGCATCGTCAGCAGGGCATGCTGGTCGATCTCTTCGGGCTGGAAGGCGCGGGGGGACCAGCGGTCGAGAAAGACCGGGTCGATCGGGAAACTGGCGATCCTCGGTTCCATGTCAGGATGTCCGTATGGCTTGCCCCACGAGGGGCGGGTGGTATTGTGGTTCGAAGTCATATATTTCGATATCAAATTATTTGATGTCGTGTAATTAGATGGGGCATGAAAATGAGTCAAGAGCGCCGGGACGCGCAGGGCGGCCCGATGGATTCGATCCTGGCGCAGTGGCGGCGGGAGCGGCCCGACCTCGACACCAGCGTCATGGCGGTCTGCGGCGATCTCTGGCGCGCGGCGGACCGGGTGCGTGAGGGGGTTTCCGCCAATCTCGCGGGGGATGATCTCGATCTCGCCGGCCATGACGTGCTGCTGACGCTTCGGCGCCAGGGCAGGGGGCGGGCGCTCTCGCCCTCCGAACTCGCCGCGGACATGATGATCTCGACCTCGGCGATGACGAACCGGCTCGACCGCTTGCAGAAGCGCGGGCTGATCGAGCGGCAGCCCGATCCGGCCGACCGGCGCGCGTTGCGGATCGTGCTGACGGAGGCCGGTTTCGCGCTGGTGGACCGAATCGTCGTCAGCCATGTCGCGACCGAGGAGCGGCTGGTCAGCGCGCTTTCGGCGGAGGAGCGCGCCGAACTCAGGCGGCTGCTCGCGAAGATCGGCTAGGCCCGGCCGCAGCGGGTTTCGCGCGGTATTAGGGCTGCGCCCCAAGGCTTCGCGTTAACGCTGGGCTCGTCATGGTTAACGCGCTGTTAACCAAGTTTAACGAGGTTGGACGCATCGCAGGAGCGAAGCGTCGATGACCAGACATGTTGCAGTGCTGATGGGCGGATGGTCCGTCGAGCGGGAGGTCAGCCTCAACAGCGGCGCGGCCTGTGCGCGGGCACTGGAGAGCGTCGGCTACCGCGTCACCCGCGTCGACGTGCAGCGCGACATCGCCGAGGTGCTGGCGAAGCTGAAACCCGACGTCGCCTTCAACGCCCTGCATGGCCGCTTCGGCGAGGACGGCACGATCCAGGGCGTGCTGGAAATCCTGCGCATTCCCTATAGCCATTCCGGCGTGCTGGCTTCCGCGTTAGCCATCCGCAAGGACCGGGCGAAGACCGTGGTGAAGGCGGCCGGCGTTCCCGTTGCCCATGGCGTCAACGTCTCGCGATTCGCGGCCGCCAAGAAGCATGTCCTGCCGCCGCCTTACGTGCTCAAGCCGATCGACGAGGGCTCCTCCGTCGGCGTCGTCATCGTGAAGAAGGGCAGGGAACACCCGCCGCAGGAAATCGCCCGGCCGGACTGGCCTTGCGGCGAGATGCTGCTGGCCGAAACCTTCATCGCCGGGCGCGAACTGACCTGCGCGGTGATGGGCGACCGCAGCCTCGGTGTGACCGAAATACAAGCCGCAACCGGTGAGTTTTACGACTACGACGCGAAGTACGCGAAAGGCGGCTCGATCCACATCTGTCCGGCTCAAATTTTACCGAAAATTTACCAGCAGATCGAAGAGTGTGCGTTAACGGCGCATCAAGCAATCGGATGCCGGGGCGTCAGCCGATCTGACTTCCGCTACCACGACGAGAGTGACACGCTCGTCTGGCTGGAGGTCAATACGCAGCCCGGGATGACCGAAACCAGCCTGGTGCCCGAGTTGGCTGCCCATGCGGGCCTGGATTTCGGTGAGCTCGTCAAATGGATGGTGGAGGACGCCTCCCTCGATCGGTGAAAGCGATGTCGACGAAGACCGTTGCCATGCCCCGATATGCGCCTGCCCGGCCGCTCTCCCGGCTGCCGGTGGCGCCTGCCGCCCCCCAGCTGCTGGTGGGTGAGCAGCGCCAGGGTCGCTGGATGCGCCGCTCGCGCCGCAGCGCGGTCGCGGTGCCGCTGGCGCAGCGCCTGCCGCAGAGCCTCGGCACCTGGCTGGCGCTCGGCTTCCTCACGCTCAGCCTCGGCAGCGGGTTCGTGCTCGGCGGCCACTGGCAGGCCATGCAGGACAATTACGGCGAGCCGCGCCACATGTTCGCGCGGGCGCTCGGCTTCGGCATCGACCGTGTCACCATCTCCGGCCTCTCGGGATTGTCCGAGCAGGAGGTCCTGGTCGCGGCCGGCATCGATTCGAAGACCTCGCTGGTGTTCTTCGACGCCGACGAGGCCCGCAAGCAGCTGGAGGCGACGCCGCTGATTCGCGAGGCCGCCGTCCGCAAGCTCTATCCGGGCGAGGTCTCGATCGCGCTGACCGAGCGCGAGCCCTACGCCCTCTGGCAGGTGAAGGGCGAGCTCTTCGTGATCGCGGCTGACGGCACGGTGATCGACAAGATGGACGATGGTCGCTTCGCCTATCTGCCGCTGGTCGTCGGCAAGGACGCCAATAACCGGGCTGCCGAATATCTGGCGATCCGCAATCAGGCGGGCGCCTTCGCCCAGCATATTCGCGCCGCGACGCTCGTTTCCGGGCGCCGCTGGAACCTGAAACTCGACAACGGCATGGATGTGCGCTTGCCCGAGACCAAGCCGGAAGCCGCGGTGCAGCGCCTCGTGTCGCTGGAGAGCGATTACCGCATCCTCGAGAAGGATGTGCTCGCCATCGACCTGCGCCAGCCCGACCGGGTGACGATGCGGCTCTCGGAAGAGGCGGCCGCGGCGCGTGCCGACCAGCTCAAGAGCAAGGCCAAGAAGAAGGGAGGCGAGGCGTGAACCACGTCACCTCCCAGGGTCTGACCCCCCGCATGCGTCCGCTGTCGTCGCGCAAGAGCGCGACCTTGTCGATTCTCGACATCGGCACCAGCAAGGTCGTCTGCCTGATCGCCGAGCTCAGCCCGGCCGAGACCAATGAGCGGCTGCGCGGGCGCACCCATGTCGCCCGCATCATCGGCATCGGCCACCAGCGCTCGCTCGGCCTGAAGGGCGGCGCGATCGTCGATCTCGAAAGCGCCGAGCGCGCCATCCGCGCCGCGGTCGACGCGGCCGAGCGCATGGCCAAGGTCGAGGTGCAGTCGGTCATCGTCAACCTGACCGGCGGGCGCATCGGCTCGCAGCATTATGCGGCCAGCGTCGATCTGCGCTCCGGCTCCGTCGGCGACGGCGACGTGAAGCGCGTGCTCGCGACCGCCGCGACCCATGCTCTGCGCCCCGGCAAGGCGGTGCTCCATGCCCTGCCGACCGGCTATGCGCTGGACGGCGTGCCGGGTGTGCTCGATCCGCGCGGGCTGATCGGCGGCAAGCTCTCGGTCGATATGCATGTCGTCGCCAGCGAGGCGGCGGCGGCGCGCAACGTCATGCTCGCGGTCGAGCGCTGCCATCTCGAAGTCGAGGCGGTGGTCGCGACCCCCTATGCGTCCGGCCTCTCGGTCCTCGTCGACGACGAATCGGAGATGGGCGTCGTCCTCGTCGATCTCGGCGGCGGCTCGACCTCGCTCGGCGTGTTTTCGGGCGGGCATCTCGTCCATGCCGACGCGATCGCGGTCGGCGGCAACCACATCACCATGGACGTGGCGCGCGGCCTCTCGACCCGCGTCTCGGCGGCCGAGCGGCTGAAGACGCTGCATGGCTCCTGCATCTCCAGCGCCTCCGACGAGCGCGACATGATCGCGGTGCCGCAGGTCGACGACGACGAGCGCGACATGCCGAACCATCTGGCCAAGTCGCATCTGGTGCGGATCATCAAGCCGCGCGTCGAGGAGATCCTCGAACTGGTGCGCGACCGATTGAACAATGCCGGCTTCTCGGCCCAGGCCGGGCGGCGCGTCGTCCTCACCGGCGGCGCCTGCCAGCTCACCGGTCTGCCGGAAGTGGCGCGGCGCATCCTCGGCGGCCAGGTCCGGACCGGCCGGCCGCTCGGGATCAAGGGCTTGCCGGAAGCCGGCAAGGGCCCGGCCTTCGCGGCGGCGGTCGGCCTGCTGGTCTATCCGCAGGTCGCCCATGTCGAGCATTTCGAGCCGCGCGCGGCCGGCGGGCGGCCTCTGATGACCGGGACGGACGGGTATTTCTCGCGTGTCGGGCGGTGGCTGAAAGACAGTTTCTAGTGAGTACGGCTCGTCCTTAGGGCGGGCCACGGCGTCAAACGTAGCAATCGGGACGGCTCCCGCCAGGCGCCGGACAAGGGATCAAAAGAGGCAACCATGGCGATGAATCTGCAAGCCCCGGACATCCGGGAACTGAAGCCCCGGATCACGGTGTTCGGCGTCGGTGGCGCCGGTGGCAATGCGGTCAACAACATGATCGAGGCCGGCCTCGACGGTGTCGATTTCGTCGTCGCCAACACCGATGCGCAGGCTCTCGCCCTGTCGCGCGCTTCCCGCATCGTTCAGATGGGCCTGCAGGTCACCGAGGGCCTCGGTGCCGGCTCGCAGCCGGAAGTCGGCCGCGCGGCCGCCGAAGAGGTCATCGACGAGATCCGTGACCATCTGGCGGGCGCTCACATGGTCTTCATCACCGCCGGCATGGGCGGCGGCACCGGCACCGGCGCTGCTCCCGCGATCGCCCGCGTCGCCCGCGACATGGGCATCCTGACCGTCGGCGTCGTCACCAAGCCGTTCCAGTTCGAAGGCCAGCGCCGCATGCGCATGGCTGAAGCCGGCATCGGCGAGCTGAACGAGGCGGTCGATACCCTGATCGTCATCCCGAACCAGAACCTGTTCCGCGTCGCCAACGAGACCACCGGCTTCGCCGACGCCTTCGGCATGGCCGACCAGGTGCTCTATTCGGGCGTCGCCTGCATCACCGACCTGATGGTCCGCCCCGGCCTGATCAACCTCGACTTCGCCGACGTTCGCGCCGTGATGCGCGGCATGGGCAAGGCGATGATGGGCACCGGCGAGGCGCAGGGCGAGAAGCGCGCGCTGACCGCGGCCCAGGCCGCGATCAACAACCCGCTGCTCGACGACGTCTCGATGAAGGGGGCACGCGGCCTGCTGATCTCGATCACCGGCGGGCGCGACATGAAGCTCTATGAGGTCGACGAAGCCGCCACCCGCATCCGCGAGGAGGTCGATTCCGAGGCCAACATCATCGTCGGCGCCACCTTCGACGAATCGCTCGAAGGCACCGTGCGCGTCTCCGTCGTCGCGACCGGCATCGACAAGCCGATCTCGTCGCTGGTCGAGAACGACGACACCGAGGCCCGCATCGCCCAGGTCGCGGAGCGCCTGAAGGCCGAGGCCCGCCTGCGCAGCAACGCTGCCGTCGCCACCACCCGCCCGGTCGCCCCGCCGGCTCCCGTGATCGAGACCGCCCGTGTCGCCCCGATGCCGATGCCGGAACCCGCTCCGATCGCCCAGGTCGCGCAGGACATCCGCATCGAGCCGGTGCAGCCGCGCCCCGTCATGGCCGCTCCGCCGGCTCCCGAGCCGGTCCACCATGCCGAGCCGCACCTGCATTTCGACGAGAGCTTCATCCCGCCGATGCCGGAGCGCGCCGTCGTTCGCCCGACCCGCATGCCGCGAGTCGAGGATCTGCCGGCTCCCGGCCAGGCCCAGCTCAACGCGCATCGCGGCGCCCAGCCCGCGCCGCAGCCGCCGAGCGCCGTCGAGCAGAAGCGCATGTCGCTGATGCAGCGCCTCGCTTCGGTCGGCTTCGGTGGTCGTAAGGATGAGGAGGCCGAGATGGCTTCGGCCCCGGCGCCCGTCCGCCAGATGCCGCAGGCTCCGATGCCGCAGGCGGCCGCACCGAGCGCAGCGCACGCCGAGTACATGCGCCGCCCGGCGCCGCAGCCGGCCTCGCGTCCGGCCCAGGGCCAGCTCGACCCGCATGGCCGCGCCGCGCCGACTCGCTCCAGCGAGGAAGACCATCTCGAGATCCCCGCCTTCCTCCGCCGCCAGGCGAACTGACCGGGCCCGAGCCTCTCACGGCTTTGTAACAAGCCCGCCGCGGATCATCCGCGGCGGGTTTTTCGTCGTTAGAAAATGTTTATCTTTCAGCGCTTTATATGACCCGCTCTGCCTGAGCAGCGCTGTAACACAGCGAAAGAAAGCGTGATTTTGAGAGGCGGCTCCAAAAGCTTATCTTGCGGCGCATCAGAACGACAGCGTCGCCGGGTTCGCTCCGGTGCCGGCCTTGGATAGACATCGTGATCCTGCCACCCCGCCAAGGCGGATGAGAGGCGATCCCGATGATCAGGATTGGATGACGGAATGAGCTTCGATCGGCAGACGACCCTGCGCGCAGCCGTGACCCTGACCGGGATCGGCGTCCATTCCGGAGCCCCCGCCAGCATCTGCCTGAAGCCCTCCAGTGCCAATTCCGGCGTCGTCTTCCTGCGCACGGGCATCGAGGGCATGCCGCCCCAGCTCATCCACGCCAAGCACACCAAGGTCAGCGCCACCGAGCTCTGCACGGTCATCGGCGATCGCGGCCCGGCCTCGGTCTCGACCATCGAGCACCTGATGTCGGCCTGCGCCGGCATGGGCCTCGACAACGTGCTGGTCGAGATCGACGGGCCGGAAATGCCGATCATGGACGGCAGCGCCCGCGAGTTCGTCGCCGCCATCGAGGCGACCGGCATGACCACGCTCACCGCGCCGCGCCGCTATCTCAAGGTTCTCCAGCCGGTCCGCATCGAGCAGGGCCGCGCCTTCGCCGAGCTCGCGCCGGCCGAGCATGGCTTCCGCCTCGATGTCGAGATCGATTTCGACAGCGTCGTGATCGGCCGCCAGCGCAAGGTCTTCGACCTCGACGCGCAGGCCTATGCCAGCGAGATCTCGAAGGCCCGCACCTTCGGCTTCATGCGTGATGTCGAGCAGCTCTGGAAGGCGGGCTTCGCCCAGGGCGCCTCGCTCGAGAACACCGTCGCCGTCGGCGAGGACAAGGTAATCAACCCCGAGGGTCTGCGCTACGGCGACGAGTTCGTGCGCCACAAGGTGCTCGATGCGATCGGCGACCTCGCGCTTGCCGGCTATCCGATCATCGGCGAGTTCCGCTCCTATTGCGGCGGCCACCGGATGAATGTTCAGATTCTCCAGGCGCTGTTCGCCGATCGCGCGAATTTCGCGATCGTCGAATCCCAGCCGGTTTTCGCGGCGCCGCGCGCCGTGCAGATGGCTGCCGCTGCGCCGGCCGCCTTCGCGCCGGACCTGCACTGAGAGGCCCCTCCGGGTTTTGCCGGAGGCTCCAGGCGCGGCGAAACGCAGCTTCGCCTTCCTATCGCCGGGTTTTTGTCCCAGATGCCGCAGCGATGCGGAATCCCGTCATAACCGATTTTCGGCAGTGGCGCGGGGGAAGCGTCTGAGGTAAGGCATGCTTCCCGGAGACTGGATCGCCACGCGTCCGACCAGACGCAAAGTGGCGACCCAGCCTTGGTTCAGCATCGGATTGTTCCGAGAAGTGGCTTCCACTTTTCGGTCCGATGCACGAGGGACGATCGAAAGAGGACGGACGACGTGAGCGTGACGCGGCAAAGCCTTCCGGCAATCCATCGCGGTCTTTCGCCGCGCAGGGGCATCGCCCTCGCGCTGGGCGCCGCCTTGCTGCTCGGCGGCTGCGATACCCTGTCCTCGCTCAATCCCTTCGACAAGCCGGAGGTCTACAAGCCGGACCTGACGCCGGTGACGCCGGCCGACAAGCTCTACAACGAGGGCCTCGCCCGCCTGCAGAGCGGCGACAGCGAAGGCGCCGCGAAGCGGTTCGAGGATATCGACAAGACCGCGCCGTTCTCGCCCTATGCCCGCAAGGGCCTGCTGATGACGGCCTATACCAATTTCCAGGCGTCGAAATGGGAAGAGGCGATCACCGCCTCGAAGCGCTTCATCGCGCAGAACCCGGCGAGCCCGGATGCGGCTTATGCCCAGTACATCCTGGCGATGTCCTATTATAACCAGATCCCGGACGCGACCCGCGACCAGGAGCGGACGGGCCAGGCGATCCAGGCGCTGGAACAGCTCATCGCCAATTACCCGAAGTCGGAATACGTCATCGACGCCAAGGAAAAGCTCCTGGTGGCGCGTGACCAGCTGGCCGGCAAGGAGATGAATGTCGGGCGCTACTATCTGGAGAAGCGCAACTACACCGGCGCGGTGAACCGCTTCCGAGAAGTCATCATCAAGTACCAGACCACGCGCCATGTCGAGGAGGCGCTGATGCGCCTGTCCGAGGCCTATATGGCGCTGGGCATCACCAACGAGGCGCAGACGGCGGCAGCCGTCCTCGGGCACAACTTCCCCGACAGCCCCTGGTACAAGGACGCCTATGCCCTGCTGCAGAGCGGCGGTCTGGAGCCTCGGGAGGATCGCGGCTCCTATATCAGCCGTGCCTTCCAGGGCTTCTCGCGCACGGTCGGCGGGATCGTTGGGCTGAACCGCCTCTGACGAGAGAGGAGGCCCCTCGCATGACGGGCCACGGGCAACCCTTCCGTCTCCAAAGACAGGCGTGAGCGCCGATGCTGGCGCAGCTCTCGATTCGCGACATCGTCCTGATCGACAGGCTCGATCTCGGCTTCCATGAGGGGCTGAGCGTGCTCACTGGCGAGACCGGTGCGGGCAAGTCGATCCTGCTCGACGGCTTCGCGCTGGCGCTCGGCGGGCGCGGCGACGGCTCGCTCGTGCGCCATGGCGAGGCTCAAGGGCAGGTCAGTGCCGTCTTCGACCTGCCGCTGACCCATCCCGCCCGCAAGCTGGCGCAGGCGCAGGAGATCGACACAGACGGCGATCTCATCCTGCGCCGCGTGCAATATGCCGACGGACGCACCCGCGCTTTCATCAACGACCAGCCGGTTTCGGTGCAGATTCTGCGCATGGTCGGCGCCGCGATCGTCGAAATCCACGGCCAGCATGACGACCGCGCCCTGACCGACCCGGCGCAGCACCGCACGATCCTCGACGGTTTCGGCGGGCTGGAAGCGCAGGCCGAGGCGGTCGCCGGTGCAAGCGAGACATTGAAGCGGGCGCGGCAGGCTCTGCAGTCGCAGCGCCTGCGGGTCGAGGCGGCGCGCAAGGAAGCGGATTTCCTGCGCCATGCCGTCGAAGAGCTCGGCAAGCTCGCACCGCAGGCCGGCGAGGAGGACGCGCTGGCTGCGACCCGGCAGGGCATGATGCAGGCGGAGAAGGTCGCGCGCGATCTGAACGAAGCCTATGAGGCGGTCGGCGGCCAATCCTCTGCCGTTCCGACGCTCGCCGCCGTGCTGCGCCGGTTGGAGCGCCGGGCTGGCCAGGCACCGGAACTGGTCGATCCCTCGATCGCCGCACTCAACACCGCGATCGTCGCGCTGGAAGAGGCTGGCGAGGCGCTCGCCGCCGCGACGCGTGCCGCCGAATACGACCCGCGTGAGCAGGAGCGTATCGAGGAGCGGCTGTTCGCGCTCAGGGCTGCCGGTCGCAAATACGATGTGCCGGTCGATGGACTCTCCGTGCTCGCGGCGACGATGGCGAGCGATCTTGCTGCGCTGGACGAGAGCGAATCGTCGCTGTCACGGCTCGAAGCGGAATTGAGCGAGGCGGAAACAGCGTTTCTCGGGTTGGCGCGGGCCCTTTCCGAGGCACGGCAGGCGGCCGCAGCGCGGCTCGATGCCGCCGTGAAGGCCGAGTTGCCGCCGCTCAAGCTGGAGCGGGCGCGCTTCATCACCCGCATCGAGAGCGATGCGGCGGCGCGCGGGCCGGAGGGGTTCGACAAGGTCGAGTTCTGGGTTGAGACCAACCCGGGCACGCGGCCGGGGCCGATGATGAAGGTCGCCTCGGGTGGTGAGCTCTCGCGCTTCATGCTGGCGCTGAAGGTCGTGCTGGCCGAACGAGGCTCGGCCCCAACCTTGGTCTTCGACGAGATCGATACCGGTGTGGGCGGTGCCGTGGCCGATGCGATCGGCGAGCGATTGGCGCGGCTAGCCGGCCGGGTGCAGGTGATCTCGGTGACGCATGCGCCGCAGGTCGCGGCCAAGGCTGGGCAGCATTTCCTGATCGCCAAATCGGCGGGGGAGGGCGAGGCCTCGCGCACCGTGACGCGGGTCACGGCACTAGAGGATCAGGCGCGGCGCGAGGAGATCGCGCGGATGCTTGCCGGCGCCTCGATCACCGAGGAAGCCCGCGCGGCGGCCGGGCGCCTGTTGCAGGCGGCGGGGTTGCGCGGCTGAGGCCGTCAGGCCGCGACCAGTTCGTAGCCGGCGCCCTTCTTGATCACCCGCCTGAACCCTTCGACATGTCCGCCGGACACGAGCCAGTTCTCATGCGCGGCACGGCCCAGGATACCGCGGCGCGAGGCGAGCGCCGTGCCGGCGTCGAGATCATAGACGAAGCCGATATCCGGGTCCGAGGCCTGGAGATCGGAGAGGTGCAGAGCATCACCCCAGAGCAGCAGGCTCTCGCCGTGGCCCTCGATCAGGTAACCGCTATGGCCGCAGGTGTGGCCGGGCAGGGGGATCAAGCTGATGCCCGGCTGGGCCTCGCCAGCCGGGACAGCGCGGATGCGGCCGGCATAGAGCTTCTTCAGCGTCGCGGTGATGGCGAAGGCGCCCTGCTTCTTCTCCGGCGTCCGCGTGCGATTGGCCTCGTCGCCGTAGAAGCCGAAATCGGCTTCGGGCACGATGATCTCGGCGTTCGGGAAACGTGCCTTGTCGCCGTCGAACAGGCCGAGCGCGTGGTCGCCGTGGAGATGCGTGATCAGGATGCGGGCGACGTCCTCGGGCGCGATGCCCGCATCGGCCATGGCGCTCGGCGCATGGCCCATCGCTTCGCCCCAGGACGGGCCGGTGCCGGCATCGATCAGCGTGATGCCACCCGGGCCCTTCAGCGCGAAGCAGTTCACGGTGATGCTGACCTTCGGCTTGCCCCAGCGTGTGACCGCCTCCTTGCAGGCTGCTTCGCCATCGGCATGGATGAGGACATCGAGCGGCGCTTCGAAGACGCCGTCATGCAGGATCTGGACCTCATAGGCGCCGATGCGGCGGGGTTGCTGGACCATTGGTGTTCTCCGCTTCGGCATCACGCATCGTCGATGAGGCCGGAAGCTAGTGGGGCCGCCACCCAGCCTGCAAGGCGCGTCCGGCCCGGCTCAGCCCTGCGCGGGGCGCGGGAATGCCGCATTTCCTTTTGTGTCGCTTTGCTTTATGAGCCGCTGTCATCCGATGGTGCAGCATGCCCGTTAGATCGCCATATGTCCTTCGGGATGACGGGGGGCGATCTAATTCTTTGTTTTGGCATCGGATTTGCCGAAAAGCGCATTCCGCCTTTCGGTCCGATGCTCTAGTGCCGCCTGAACCCATCGTCACGCTTTCGCGCCGTTCCTTCGTCGGCGCCGCAACCCTTAGGCCTTTATCGTATGTCCTTTTCTCTCACGAGCCCGCCGCTCGCGCGCGCGCTCGCCGATCGCAATTACTCCGACCCGACGCCGGTGCAGAGCGCCGTTATCGAAGATGCTGCCCGCGGGCGCGACCTGCTGGTCTCCTCGCAGACCGGCTCGGGCAAGACCATCGCCTACGGCCTCGCCATCGGCGAGACCCTGCTGGGCACCGCCGAGAAGCTCGGCCCCGCCGCCGAGCCTCTGGCCCTGATCATCGCGCCGACGCGCGAACTCGCCTTGCAGGTGCAGCGCGAGCTCGCCTGGCTCTATGCCCAGACCGGCGCGCGGGTGATCTCCTGCGTCGGCGGCATGGACCCGCGCCGCGAGGCGATGCTGCTCGACGAGGGCGCGCATATCGTGGTCGGCACGCCCGGCCGCCTGCGCGACCATATCGAGCGCCGCCGCCTCGACGTCTCCGCGCTGAAGGCCGTCGTGCTCGACGAGGCTGACGAGATGCTCGATCTCGGCTTCCGCGACGACCTCGAATACATCCTGAAGACGACACCGGCGGAGCGGCGCAGCCTGCTGTTCTCGGCGACCTTCCCGAAGGCGATCGTCCAGCTCGCCCAGAGCTACCAGCGCGATGCCCTGCGCATCGAGGTGGAAGCGACCCGGCGCGGCCATGCCGACATCGCCTACAAGGCCGTGCGCGTCTTCCCGAAGGAGGCCGAACTCGCGGTCGTCAACCTGCTGCGCTTCCACAATGCGCCGGTGGCGCTCGTCTTCTGCAACACCCGCAACGCGGTGCGCCATCTCGAGGCGATCCTGCTGGAGCGCGGCTTCACCTCGGTCGCGCTCTCGGGCGAACTCGGCCAGAACGAGCGCAACGCGGCGCTGCAGGCGCTGCGCGACGGCCGGGCGCGGGTCTGCGTCGCGACCGACGTTGCCGCGCGCGGCATCGACCTGCCGGGGCTCGACCTCGTCATCCATGCCGAACTGCCGAACGATTCCGAGGTGATGCAGCATCGCTCGGGCCGCACCGGCCGCGCCGGCAACAAGGGCACGAGCGTCCTGCTGGTTCCGCAGTCGCGCCGCCGCAAGGCCGAGCGCCTGCTGATGGAAGGCAAGGTCGAGGCCGAGTGGATCGGCCCGCCGACGGAGGAGGAGATCCGCGTCCTCGATCAGGAGCGTCTGCTCTCCGATCCGTTGCTGAATGGCGACGGCTCCGAGGACGATGCCGGCATGATCGACGCGCTGATGGCGGGCCGCGAGGCGCGCGACATCGCCGCCGCTCTGGTCCGGCTCTACCGCACCCGCCTGCCGGCGGCGGAAGAGGTCGGCGACCCCGGTTTCGGCCGTGACGAGCGCCGCCCGGTCCGTACGAACGAGGATTATGCCGCCAAGCGCCGCCCGTTCGGCCGCGACGAGGGTGAGGATGGCGAGCGCGCGCGCAAGCCTGCCGGCCCGCGCGGCGACACTGTCTGGTTCCGCCTCGATATCGGTCGCAAGCAGGGCGCCGATCCGCGCCAGCTCCTGCCGATGCTGTGCCGCCGCGGCCGGATCACGCGCGACGAGGTCGGCGCGATCCGCATCTTCGACCGCGAGACCAAGGTCGAGATCGATGCCGACGTGGCCGATCGCTTCTACGAGTCGGTGCGCATTCCGGATCGCGACAAGATCGTGATCGAGCCGACGACCGAGGCCGAGCGCCGCCCGGCCAAGGCTTTCGGGGACAAGGCCGAGCGTCCGGCCGCGCCGCGGAAGAGCTGGGGCGATGAGCCTGCTGCCGACGACAGGCCGCAGCGGCCGCGTTTCGAGCCCCGGGACGCGAATCAACGCGCGCCGCGGAGCGACGAGCGCAAGCCGTATCGCGCCGACAGCAGGCCTCCGCGCGACGACGCGCGCCCGCCGCGCCGTGACGATGGCAAGCCGGGTGGTGGCTTCAAGAAGCCGTATGAGGGGAAGGGCAAGCCTTTCGCCGCCAAGCCCGAGGGTGGGCGTCCGGGCGGTCCCAAGCCTTTCGGCAAGGGCAAGCCCCGCGGCGGCCCTCGCGGCTGAGCTTCAGCCTTTACACCAAAGCGCCGTCATCCCGGACAAGCTGCAAAGCAGCGCAGCTCCGGGATCCATCGTAGAGCGCCGGCGCCCTCCGATGGATCCCGGGGCAAGCCCGGGATGACGGCGCTATTTCTTTGAAGATCGGTGCGCTTCGCGTCGCCGCCCATTGGGTGAGCGCTTTCCACCACCCTCCTCAGCGCAGGCCGAGGAAGGAGAGGATGGCGAGCACGACCACGACGAGGCCGACGAGATAAATGATGTTGTTCATGAAAACCCCCTGACGGAATGGAGCCTTCCGGCTCGATTTGGCAGGGGGTGAACCCATTTTAGGCGCCAAAGGTTCCCCTTGGCGCTTGCGGACCTCAGCCCACGACCTTGCGGTAGAGATGCCAGGTGGCGTGGCCGAGCACCGGCATGACCACGATCAGGCCGACCAGCATCGGCAGGCAGCCGAGCACCAGCAAGCCGGTCACCATCAGGCCCCAATACATCATCACGCGCGGATTGGCTTCGACGGCAGCGATCGAGGTGCGGATCGCTGTGGGCGCATCGACATGCCGGTCGATGATCAGCGGGAAGGATACGACCGAGATCGAGAAGGCGAGGATCGCCAGCAGAAGCCCGATCGAATTGCCGATCACCATCATGATCCAGCCATCCGCGGTGGTGAAGACGGTGCGCAGGAAATCGGCGGTCGAGACATCGGCGGGCAGGCCGAGCAGGCCGCGATAGAGGAACCAGGCGCTGAAGAGCCAGCCGAGGAATATCCCGGTCAGCATGGCGCCGAGCAGCGCGATCTGCCCGATCGAGGGCGAGCGCAGCACCTCGAAGGCATGGACCCAGGATGAATCCATGCCCTTCTCGCGGCGCCGGCTGATCTCGTAGAGCCCGATCGCGGCGAAGGGGCCGAGCAGCGCGAAGCCCGACAACAGCGGGAAGAGCAGGGGGAAGATGTTGTAGCTCACGGTGAGCTGCGCCAGCAGGATGCCGACGACCGGATAGATCAGAGCGACGAAGACGAGGTGGCTCGGCTGCGCCTTGAAATCCTCCCAGCCGCGCAAGAGCGCTTCGGTCAGGTCCCGTGTCGTGATGGTCCTGATGCGCGGCTGCGAGAGCGAAACAATGTCATGAACTGTGCCGTCGAGATTGGCCATGGCGTGTCTCCCGGTTCCGGCCCGGTTCGCCATATGGCTGTCGACGAAATCCTTGGCGTCAACGGCCTGCGGCGTCGAGCTTCCAATTCCCAGCCTGCAAATTATACGCGTGAATGTCTTGTTTGTCGCAGGCTTTCGGGGCGGCGTAGCCTTGCATCTGTCGCAAGGGCTGCTGCCCTTCCTCGTCACGATCATCTCGCCTAATGGTTTGCCATGAGCGACGCCGCAGATTCCACCTCCTCCGAAACGCCGATCGCGGAGCTGACGCCGCGCAAGGCGAAAGCCGAGCACAAGCTGCTCGCGGCCGCGGTGCAGGCCGCCAACGACGCCTATTTCCAGGACGATCAGCCGATCATGGACGACGCCGCCTATGACGCGAAGCGTCGCCGGCTCGTCGCGCTGGAAGAGGCCTTTCCGGCGCTGAAGCAGGAGAGCGATGTCAGCGCCAAGGTCGGCGCCAAGCCGTCGGGCAAGTTCGCCAAGATCCGCCACCGCGTGCCGATGCTCTCGCTCGACAACGCCTTCTCCGACGAGGCCGTCGCCGAGTTCGTGGGACGCGTCTACCGCTTCCTCGGCCGCAAGGAGGAGGACGGCATCGCCTTCACCGCCGAGCCCAAGATCGACGGGCTTTCGCTCTCGCTGCGCTACGAGAAGGGCGAGCTGGTCGCGGCCGCGACGCGCGGCGACGGCGAGGAGGGCGAGGACGTTACCCTCAACGCCCGCACCATCTCGGAAATCCCCGGGACGCTCGCCGGACCTGATGTGCCAGAGATCGCCGAGGTGCGCGGCGAGGTCTATCTGGGACACGCCGATTTCGCCGGAATCAACGAGCGCCAGCGCGAGAAGGGGCTGCCCGAATTCGCCAATCCGCGCAATGCCGCGGCGGGCTCGCTGCGCCAGCTCGATGTCAGCGTCACCGCTGCGCGGCCCCTGCGCTTCTTCGCCTATGCCTGGGGAGAGATGCCGGTGCTGCCGGCGCCGACACAATTCGGCGTCGTCGAGGCCTTCCGGCGCTGGGGCTTCCGCACCAACCCGCTGATGAAGCGCTGCGAGAGCGTGGCGGAGCTGATCGCGCAATACCGCCTGATCGAGAGCCAGCGCGCCACGCTCGGCTACGATATCGACGGCGTGGTCTACAAGGTCGACGAGCTCGCGCTGCAGGCGCGGCTCGGCTTCGTCTCGCGGGCGCCGCGCTGGGCGATCGCGCATAAGTTCCCGGCCGAGCTGGCGACCACCGTGCTGGAGGCGATCGATATCCAGGTCGGCCGCACCGGTGCGCTTTCGCCGGTGGCGCGACTGAAGCCGGTGACGGTCGGCGGCGTCGTCGTGACCAATGCGACGCTGCATAACGAGGACTACATTCGCGGCTTCGATTCCAAGGGGCTGCCGATCCGCGATGGCACCGATATCCGTATCGGCGACACCGTGACGGTGAAGCGGGCGGGCGATGTGATCCCGCGCGTCGAGGCGGTCGATCTCGCCAAGCGCCCGACGGATTCGAAGCCGTACGAGTTCCCGACGCTCTGCCCGGCCTGCGGCAGCCATGCGACGCGCGAACTCAATCCGCGTAGCGGCAAGGAAGACGCGATCCGCCGCTGCACCGGCGGCCTGATCTGCCCGGCGCAGGCGGTCGAGCGGCTCAAGCATTTCGTCTCGCGCGATGCGCTGGATATCGACGGGCTCGGCGACAAGCAGATCGAGTTCTTCCATGGCGATGCCGAGCTTCCCGTCAGGGAACCCGCCGATATCTTCACGCTCGCCGCGCGCGACGCAGCCAATCCCCTGAAGAAGCTCAAGGCCAAGGAGGGCTTCGGCGCCCAGAGCGTCGCAAAGCTGTTCGATGCGATCGAGGACCGGCGCACGCCGCCGCTCAACCGCTTCATCTTCGGGCTCGGCATCCGCCATATCGGCGAGACGACGGCGCGCTTGCTGGCGCGGCATTACGGCTCGTTCGAGGCGCTGCGAGCGGCGGGCATCGCCGCGGCCGATGAGGCATCGCCTGAGCGACAGGAACTTGACGCCATCGACGGCGTCGGCCCGACGGTGGTCGAGGCGCTGATCGAATTCTTCGGCGAACCCCATAACGAGGAGCTGCTCGACCGTCTGCTGGCGCAGGTCTCGCCGCAGCCTTTGGAGGCGGTGGCCTCGGCCAGCCCCGTGGCCGGCAAGATCGTGGTCTTCACCGGCGCGCTGGAGCGGATGACCCGGGACGAGGCCAAGGCGATGGCCGAGCGGCTCGGCGCGAAGGTGGCTGGCTCGGTATCGTCGAAGACCGACCTGCTCGTCGCTGGGCCGGGTGCAGGGTCGAAGCTCAAGGATGCCGCCAAGCACGGCGTCGAGGTGATCGACGAGGCGGGGTGGTTTGAGCTGGTGGGCGGCTGAACAGGCTCGTCATTCTCGGGCGGAGCGAAGCGCAGACCCGAGAGTCTCATGAACAGAGGGCGCCTTCTCGTCCTGAGATGGTCGGGTCAAGCCCGACCAAGACGCGTGAGACGTTGCCTACTCCGCCGCCTCCGCTGCCGGAGTGAACATCGCGACCGGTGGCGCTTCACCCGCTATCCGCACCTGGCTTGGCGCCAGGCCGGTGATGCGCTTGAAGGCGCGGCTGAACGAGGCTTCCGACTCATAGCCGAGACGCTGCGCCACCACCGCGATCCGCAATTTGTCGCGGGCGAGCCATTGCCGCGCCTGATGCATCCGCACCTGCGCGACATAGCGGGCGGGCGTCTCGCCGACGACCTCGGCAAAGCGCTCGGCGAAGCCGGAGCGTGAGGCACCCATCAGCTCGGCCAGGCTCTCGACCGTCCAGTCGGTCTCGGGATGGGCGTGGATCGCCGCCAGAACCTTGCCGATCGTCGGGCAGCGCGCCGCTGCGACCCAGCCCTTGGCGGCGCCGCAGCCGCGCTCGACCCAGGCGCGGATGATCGCGGCCGCCAGCACATCGGCGAGGCGGGCGAGGATGCCGCCGGCCCCGACCCGGTCCAGCATGACCTCGCGGCCCATCGCCTCCAGCAGATGCGGGAGGCCGGGCTCGTCGGCGATGAAATCGCTCATCCGCATCAGGTCGGGCATCAGGCGCAGCAACGGGTGGTCGAGATCGACATTGAAGGTCATCCGGCCGGTGAAGAGCAGCATATGCTCACCCGTGCCGCCGCCTTCGACATCGAAGATATTGCCGTAGGACTCGCGTACCCGGCACTCGCAGGGCGGGGAGGCGAGGGCCTTGGGCGTGCTTGCCAGGACATGGCCGCCGCCACGCGGCAGCAGCACGGCATCGCCATCCGCGAGCTTCAGCCATTCGCCGGCCGGCGTCTTCAGCCAGCAGCTGCCGCGCGAGATGAAATGGAAATAGGCCTGATGGGTCGGCGGGTAGACGACGCCCCAGGGCGCGGCCAATTGGCAGCGGCTGTAATCGACGCCGTCGAGCCGCAGGCCCCGCAGCATCTCGGTCAGGTGGTCGGCGGAAGCGGTCATGGCAATCCTGGACGAACGGTCATGAGATGCGGATGATATAGCATGGAAACTCCATGAGGCCACGCCCATCTTCCGGCAACCTCATGGAGAACCCCATGTCAGATTCCCTGTCTGCCACAGCAATCGAATTCGACGACACAGCCGAGGAGGCCCGCGACAAGCCGGCCTGGGCCGCCGTCACATCCCTGACCTTCGGCGTTTTCGGCCTCGTCACGGCCGAGTTCCTGCCGGCAAGCCTTTTGACCCCGATGGCGGCCGATGTCGGCGTCTCCGTCGGCGCCGCCGGACAGGCGGTGACCGCGACCGCCGTGGTCGGCGCCATCGCCGGCCTTGCCGCGGCCATCGTGACGCGCGGCATCGACCGGCGCATCGTGATCTGGTCGCTGACTGGCCTGCTGATCGTCTCCAGCATCATCGCGGCTGTCGCAACCAACCTGACGACGCTGCTCTTCGCCCGCGTCCTGCTCGGCATCGGGCTCGGCGCCTTCTGGTCGATGGTCGCGGCGACCGCGATGCGGCTCGTGCCGCCCAGCGCGCTCCCCAAGGCGATGTCGCTGATCTTCGCCGGCGTCTCCCTCGCCACGGTCAGCGCCGCGCCGATCGGGGCCTATCTCGGCAACGTGATGGGCTGGCGCTTCGTGTTCTGGCTCTCGGCGCTGGTCGGCGTCGCCACGCTCGTCGTCCAGATCGCGGTGCTGCCGCGTCTCCCGGCGCGCGGCTCGCCCGATATCCGCACGCTGTTCCGCCTGCTCGGCCAGCCCAGCATCGCGCTCGTCCTCGCCGGCATCGTCGTGGTGATCTCCGGCCATTTCGCGGGCTTCACCTATGTCCGCCCGTTCCTGGAGCAGATCCCCAAGCTCTCGGTCGAGGCGATCTCGCTCGTCCTCCTGGCCTATGGCGTCGGCGGCTTCTTCGGCAATTTCGCCGGTGGGGCGATCACGGCACGCAGCGCCAAGGCCTCGGTGATCTTCGGCGCCTTCCTGATCGCGCTGGTGGGCGTGAGCCTGCTCTTCCTCGGCGCGTCGCCGATCGCCTCGGCCATCGCGGTCGGGCTCTGGGGCTTCGCCTTCGGTGCCTTGCCGGTCGGCTTCCAGACCTGGCTGGTGCGGGTCGCGCCGGAAGAGGAAGCCGAATCGGCCGGCGGCCTGATCGTCGCCGCCTTCCAGATCGCGATCGCGAGCGGTGCCATCTTCGGCGGCCTGCTGGTCGATGGCTTCGGGACGCTCGGCGTCATCGCCTATGCGACTGTCGCGACACTGGTCGGCGGACTGGGCGTGCTGCTGCTCGGCTCCAAGAGCCCCGAGCGGGTGGGTACGGGCGCGGCTGCACACGCCCTCTGACGCTTCATTTCCGAACGACAAAACCGATCGGGCGCGTGATGCGCCCGATCACTTTTCTTCAAGACAGGTTGGCGGGCTTCTGCGCTATCTTCGGGCATGCAGTCGATCTCGCAGGAACAGGCCTTGCTGGAGACCCCGCTCAGGGCGGGGGAGAGCGCGCATCTGTTCGCCGCGCGCCGCTTCGATGGGCTCGAATTCCTTGCCGCGACCTTCCGCACCCATGCCTACGCCCCGCATGCCCATGACACCTATGCGATCGGCACGATCGAGATGGGTTGCGAAGTCTGGCACGCGCGCGGGCAGAAGCTCTATGCCGGCCCCGGCGACATCGTGATGAACCATCCGCTCGACGTCCATGACGGCGCGCCGAGCGATGGCGGCTATCGCTACCGGATGAGCTACCCCTCCGTCGAACTGATGCAGGAGATCGCGGCTTCTCTGACCGGGAACGAGGTAGTTGGCACGCCGTTCTTCCGTGATCCCGTCGTGCAGGACCCGGCCGGCGCCGCGCTGTTCAGCGCCGCGCATCGCCTGCTGGAGGAAGGCACCGACGCGCTGGCCGGAGAGGAAGCGCTGCTACGCGCCTATGCCCATATGCTGGCCCGCCATGCCGATCTGACCGTGCAGGCGGTCGGGCGCGAGGATGGGCCGGTCGCGCGCACGCGCCGGGCGATCGAGGCACGCTACGAGGAAGACCTGTCGCTGGCCGATCTTGCCGCGCTTGCCGGTTTGCCCCGGCATCATCTGATCCGGGCGTTCC
Organism: Allobosea sp. GW821-FHT09G06; assembly: GCF_059416005.1. NCBI lineage: Bacteria > Pseudomonadati > Pseudomonadota > Alphaproteobacteria > Hyphomicrobiales > Alloboseaceae > Allobosea > Allobosea sp. GW821-FHT09G06. The sequence continues at coordinate 1,667,517 of NZ_JBWKOI010000001.1, forward strand.
GGCGCGAGACCGGGCTGACGCCCCATGCCTATCTCATCGATGTCCGCGTCCGGCGGGCGCGCGAGCGGTTGCGGCGCGGCGAGAGCCTGGGCGATGTCGCAGCGGCGACGGGCTTCTGCGACCAGCCGCATCTGACGCGGGCCTTCAAGGCGCGGCTTGGGGTGACGCCCGGCGCCTTTCGCGCGGCGCATGCCGGCTGAACAATAAGCTTCAAGAGAACCAAGATTCCATGTCCACGATGCGTGACGACATCAGGCGCGGCCTGAACGATATCTGGCCGGCCGCCGTGGCTGCGGCGCCGATCGGTTTGCTCTTCGGCGCGGTCGCCGCCAGCAAGGGGCTCTCGCCCTTCGAAGTCTTCCTGATGAGCATCATGGTCTTCGCCGGCGGGGCGCAGTTCGCCGCGATCGAGCTCTGGGCGAGCCCGGCGCCGGTCGCCGCGCTGGTGTTCTCGACGCTGCTGATCAATGCGCGCCATGTGCTGATGGGCGCGTCGCTGGCGCCCAAGCTGCAGGGCTTCAGCCGCTGGCAGAAATTCCTCGGCCTCTACTACATGGCCGATGAGAACTGGGCGCTGGCCGAGAAGCGCGCCCGCACGCACCGCCTGACGCCGGCCTATTGGTTCGCGATGGTCATTCCCTTCGTTTCGGGCTGGCTGATCAACTCGACGCTCGGCGCGATGATCGGCGCGGTGCTCGGCGATCCCAAGCGGCTCGGCGCCGATTTCGCCTTTACGGCGCTGTTCATCGCGCTTGTCGCCGCCTTCTGGAAGGGGCGGGTGACGTTCTGGACGGTGGCCGCCGCCGGCATCGCCTCGGCCGTGACCTATCGGCTCGCCGGGCCGCCCTGGCATGTCGCGGCGGGAGCGCTCTGCGGATTGCTGGCGGCATGGCTTGCCGCCGGTGGTGAAGAGCAGCCGGTCACCGAGGAGGCCAAGGCGTGAGCGTCGATCCGATCAATCTCCTCGCCTTCCTCGGTATGGCGATCGTGACCTATTTCACGCGCGTCGCCGGGCTGGCTCTGGCTGGGCGGCTCAGCCTCTCGCCGCGGGCGCAGGCCGCTTTCGACGCGATTCCGCCAGCCGTATTGATCGCGGTGATCGCGCCGAGCGCGCTCGCGACCGGCTGGGCCGAGACGGCCGCCGCGGCGGTGACGGCGCTCGCGGCGACGCGGCTGCCCTTGCTGGGTGTGGTCGCGGTCGGGGTTATCGCGGTGGTCGGGTTCAGGATGGTGATGTGAGCATCGCCCTTCTCCCCTTGCGGGAGAAGGTGCCGGCAGGCGGATGAGGGGTCGCGCGATGCTTTCCGTCATTGCGAGGAGCAAAGCGACGAAGCCATCCAGGGGCGGGAGAGCTCTACGTCCTCCTGGATTGCTTCGCTACGCTCGCAATGACGGCAGAGGTCGCGCGACCCCTCATCCGTCTCGGCTTCGCCGAGCCACCTTCTCCCGCAAGGGGAGAAGGGAAGGCGGCCCCACGATGCCGATCACAAAGCCCGACAAGCCGTTTCCAGCCAAACCTTCGCCTCGCCCTCGACCTGCGGCGCGAGCTTCTCCCAGACCTTGGCGTGATAGGCGTCGATCCAGGCGATTTCGCCGGCATCGAGCATGTCCTTCTCGATCAGGGCGCGCTCATAGGGGCACCAGGTGATCGTCTCGAAGCCGTAGATCGTCCGATCGGCGCCGGGGATTTGGCGCTCCTCGACCACGATCAGGTTCTCGATGCGGATGCCGTATTCGCCCTGCTTGTAGTAGCCGGGCTCGTTGGAGAGGATCATGCCCGGCTCCAGCGGCGTGGTGCCGAGCTTGGAGAGCCGCTGCGGCCCCTCATGCACCGAGAGGTAGCTGCCGACGCCATGGCCGGTGCCGTGGTCGAAATCGAAGCCGCCCTGCCAGAGCGGCAGGCGGGCGAAGGCATCGAGCTGGGCGCCCGAGGTGCCCTTGACGAAGACCAGCCGCGAGATCGCGAGATGGCCCTTGAGCACGCGGGTATAGCGATCGCGCATCTCGGGCGTGGGCGTGCCGATGACCATGGTGCGGGTGATGTCGGTGGTGCCGTCCTCGTACTGGCCGCCTGAATCGACGAGGAATATGCCTGGTTCCAGCTTGCGGTTGGTCGCCTCGCTGACGCGGTAATGCGGCAGCGCCGCGTTGGGGCCGGCGCCGGCGATGGTGGTGAAGGAGACGTCCTTGAGCAGGCCGGTCTTGAGCCGCTCGGCCTCGAGCGCGGCGACGGCATCGATCTCGGTCAGGCCGCCCTTCGGCGCCTCGCGCGCCAGCCAGGACAGGTAGCGCACCATGACGGCGCCGTCGCGCAGATGGGCGTTGCGGGCGCCATCGAGTTCGGCCGCGTTCTTGCGCGCCTTCATCAGCGCGATCGGGTCGGTGCCGGCATCGGGCGTGCCGCCGGCCTCGCGGATCAGCGTCGCGAGCGCCGAGGCTGCGGTCGCGGCGTCGAGTCGGACCTTGGCCTTGCTGGCGCCGAGCCTGGCGATCTGCTTGTCGAGTTCGACCGGAGGGGCGATCTCGCCGACGGCGCCGATCGCATCACCGGCCTCGTTGGTGATCTTCTCCGGTGCCAGGAAAACGGTCGGCCGGCCCTCGCGCGGGACGATCGAATAGCCGAGCGGCAGCGGCGTGTGCTCGACATCGCCGCCGCGGATGTTGAAGACCCAGGCTAGGGCATGCGGATCGGAGACGACGAGCGCGTCGACCTTGGCCTCAGCCAGTGCCTTCTGAATGCGGGCGAGCTTCGAGACGCTGTCCTCGCCGGCGAAGGCGGCCGGATGCGCCTTGACCGGTGCGGTCGGGGGCGCCGGACGGTCGCTCCAGAGCGCGTCGATCGGGTTGGCCTTGACGGCAACGAGGCTGCCGCCGGCCGCGGCCGCTGCCTTCTCGAGGCGGGCGAGGCCATCGACCGTATGCAGCCAGGGATCGTAGCCGAGCTTGCCGCCAGCCGGCAGGTTCTGCTCGACCCAGCGCTCCAGCGGCGTTTCCTCCATGCGGACCGGCGTGACGACCTCGGTATCGGTCTGCTCGGCCGACTGGATGGTGTAGCGGCCATCGACGATCAACGCGGCCTTGTCGGCCAGCACGACGGCATTGCCGGCCGAGCCGGTGAAGCCGGTCAGCCAGGCGAGGCGGGCCATATGGGCGGGAACATATTCGCCCTGGTGCTCGTCGGCGCGCGGGACGACGAAGCCGGCGAGCCCTTGTGCGGCGAGAGCCTTGCGCAGGGCGGCGACGCGACCGGCGACCAGCCTGGGATCGCTCGGCTCGGAGAAGGACTGGAAACGGCAGGTCGGCAGGGTCGAATCGGTCATGGCAGGGTCCGGCTTAGGTCGGGCCATCGTCGCCTCGCGCCCGCGAAAGCGCCAGCGCAAATGCGTCGGCGGGGTGCTGCCCGTTCCGTGGGACGGCGCTGCCTGCCGAGATCGCATTGTGCTGTCTGGTTATGCAATCTACGCAAACATTAACGGATATGGACGGATCGCATGCGTTTTTTGCATGTCTTGCATATGCGAACATATCTTCTCGCAAGTGCGAAATGACCCCACCTTAGTCGCATAAGAGAACGAGGAAGCGACCGGGACTGTCCTTCGTTTTTCGGAGATAGACCCATGACCTATGTGTTGGATAATGCCGACCTGCTGCCCGTACCGGGCCGGACCCATGGCGAAACCCGCGCCAGCAAGCCGGGCCTGATGCAGCGCTTCTACGCCGCGCTGGTCGTGAGCCGTGCGCGTTCCGCAGCCCGCGAACTGCGCGCCCGCAACCTCCTCGTCAACGAGGCAGAGCTCGTGCTGGGCGGCTACCCGTCCGCGACGCTGGCGAGCGACGTTTCCCTGCCTTTCAACCGCTGAATTCACGCCGCCGCGGCCCCGAGCCGCGCAGCTGACAACTCTTGAGGACCATCACCATGATCGCCATCATCAAGCACATCGTCGAACAGATCGCTGACGCCGCGAAGTTCACCGCCGCCGTCTGGCACGATGCCCGCAGCCTGCAGGCCGATGCCGAGAAGAAGTACGGCTATATCGGCTTCTAAGCCGACAGAGTAACGATCTCGCGCTTCCCCGGAAGCGCCGGAGGTCAGGCAAGGCGGCGCGGCCTCGGGGCTGCGCCGCCTTTTTTCATGACCAGCGTCGCCCAGCCTTCGCGCAGCGAGTGGCTCGCGAGATAGACGCCTTGGTGCCGGTAGGCCGAGACGACGCCGGCGACATCCATCGCGAGCAGGCCGGACAGGATCAGCGTGCCGTTCGACGAGAGCACGCGCGCGATCGACGGCGCGAGCCGCTTCAGCGGACCGGCCAGGATATTGGCGAAGACGAAGTCGAAATGGCCCGGGCGCCAGGCTTTGGCATGGCGCAAGCCGGGCGCGACATAGAGATCGAGCGCGTTCGGCGCATGGTTGAGCCGGGCGTTATGGGCGGAGACCTCGACCGCAACCGCGTCGATATCGCCGGCGACGACCTTGCGCTTGATCTGCTTGGCGAGCGCCAGCCCGAGAATGCCGGTGCCGGTGCCGATATCGATGCCATGGCGGGGCCGGCGCTTCTTCAGTTCGGCGTCGAGCGCCAGCAGGCAGCCGGCGGTCGTCCCGTGATGGCCGGTGCCGAAGGCGAGCGCAGCCTCGATCTCGATGGCGACATCGTTGGTGCGGACGACGTGCCGGTCATGCGCGCCATGAACGAGGACGCGGCCGGCGCGGACGGGCTTCAGCCCGTCCAGGCTGTTGGCGACCCAGTCCTTGGTGTTGACGGTGGTGAAGGGCGTGTTGTCCACGAGTTCGCCGACGATGGGGCGCAGCAGGTCGCGCACCGCCTCCTCGTCGGGCGGATTGGCGAAGTAGATCTCGACCTTCCACGGGATGTTCATCGAGAGCGTGGTGATCCCGTCCGCGACCTCGAAGGCGGAGATCGCCGTCTCCGTGGGATCGAAGATCTCGCCCAGCAATTCGGTGAGGGCCCGGGCCTGTTCGCCCGAGGTGGAGAGTTCGAGGACGGTCGCGACCGTCGCTGGCAGGAGGCCTTCGCGCATGCGCTGGCCTTAGCAGCGCGCGACGGGGTTGTCATGCGATCGCTGCGCTTCCGAGCGGTGCGCCTTGCGGTAGGGTGCGAGACATTCCCAAGCTGCCAAAGCTGGAAGCAGGAGGCTCCGCATGTTCTCCCATATCAGCGTCGGAACGAACGCCTTCGAGCGAGCAGAGGCGTTCTATGGCGCGCTTTGCGGCGCATTGGGGCTGAGGCTGCGCTTCCGTGACCCGGAAGCCGCCGCTGCCGCCTGGCAGCCGACGGATTCCGACCGGCCTCTGCTGTTCCTGACCCGCCCGTTCGATGGGCAGACCGCTCAGCCGGGGAACGGCCAGATGGTGGCCTTCCTGGCCGAAAGCCGCGCAACCGTCGACAGCTGTCACGCGATCGCGCTGGCCCATGGTGGGAGCTGCGAAGGGGCGCCTGGCCTGCGGCCGCATTATCACGCGCATTATTATGGGGCCTATTTCCGCGATCCCGACGGCAACAAGGTTTGCGTCTGCTGCCATCGGGCGGAGTAGCGCTCTCCTTGGTCAGCCGTGCTGTGCGTTGAGCCCGGCAAAAACCTGCGCAAAGCTGCCGGTCGCCTCGGCGAAGCGCAGCGGCTTGCAGCGCTCGACGATGATCTCGGCAGCCTCGGGCTGGGTTTCGAGGATCGTCATCACCTCGTTGGTGAAATCGGCGAGCGGCATCGCGGCCGGATCGACCGCCTGATGCGGGCCGAGCAGCTCGGTCTGGACATAGGGCGGGGCGATCTCGATGACCTCGACCGATGTGTTCCTGAGCTGCTCCCGCAGGCCGATCGACCAGGAATGGATCGCGGCCTTGGTCGCGCTATAGGTCGGGGTCGCCGCCAGCGGCACGAAGGCGAGGCCCGACGAGACGGTCAGCACCGTGGCGCGCGGCTGTTGCAGGAGATGCGGCAGCAGCGCGGTGGTCAGGCGGATCGGCCCGAGCAGATTGGTCGCGATCGTTTCCTCGGCGATGGCGAGATTGTCGGCGGCGGGCAGGTTCTCCGGCTTCATGATGCCGGCGTTGTTGATGACGGCATTCAGGCTCGGGAAGCGCGCGACGGTCTGCCGGGCGAAGGCGGCGATATCGGCCTCGTCCTGGATGTCGAGCAGCATCGATTCCATGCCGGGATTGTTGGCGGTGACCGCGTCGAGCACGGCTTCGCGGCGCCCGGCAATGATGACCTTGTTGCCCTTGGCGTGCAGTGCCTCGGCCAGCGCCGGGCCGATGCCCGAGCCGCCGCCGGTGATGAGGATGGTGTTTCCGGAAATCTTCATGACAAGGCCCTCTCGTGGTTGCATGAGACGAGATGGCGCCCATACTCTTCAATGGAAAGAAGGCGCTCAGAAGTGCCATACGCACCAAAAGGAGAGTGTCGAATGCAGGCGATCCGAACCGCCATGGCGGCGATGCATCAGCGCAGCGAGGCGATCCCGCCGGTCAGCCCGGCGGTGGAATCGCTGGTGCGGCAGGTCATCGCTCAGATCGCCGACAAATGGACGATGCTGGTGCTGGAGGCGCTGGAGGAGCACGGCACGCTGCGCTTCACCGAGGTCGGCCGCATCGTCGGCGGCATCAGCCAGAAGATGCTGACCAAGACCTTGCGCGAGATGGAGCGCGACGGGCTGGTTACCCGCACCGTCCATCCGGTGATCCCGCCGCATGTCGATTACACGCTGACCGAGCTCGGGCGCGAGCTCAGCGCCGCCTTCTGTGGCGTCTGGACTTGGGCCGAGACTTATTACGGCGAGGTTTCGGCGGCGCGGAAGGCATTTCGCGAGCGGGAAGAGCGGTAGCGGCTCGACGGTTGCGCTCAGCCACGGGGCGTCTGCGGAAACTGCCCGCCGTCATCGGCATCGAGAGTGATCGCCAAGGTCAGATGGCGTGGCCGCGTCAAGGCGAAGATGACCGCTTCGACGACATCGCGATTGCTGCCGCGGCTGCCTTTGGTGCGCTGTGCGTTCGCCTGCCACTCGGCGTCGCCCGGCAGCATGTCGTCGAGATAAGGCGGATGCACCGTGATCGAGCGGATCGGTGACCCCGCGAGCATCTGGCGAAAGCCGTCGGCGAGCGCAGCTTGCGCGTGCTTGGCGGCGTAGAAGGGAACGGAGACGCTCTGCAGCGCCGCATTGGGCAGACCGCTGATCGAACCGATGGTGACGATGTCCGGACAGCTCGAACGCCGCAGCGCCGGCAGCAGCGCTTGTGTCAGCAGGAAGGTTCCGGAAACCGCAGCGTTGACGACGCCGAGTACTTCCTCGGCGGAATAGGCTGTCTCGCGCCCCTCCAGCCACATCGCGCCATTGTTGATGAGGATGTCGATATCCTCGCTGTCGGCGAGCTTTCGGCCGGCAGCTTCGACGTTGGCGGCATCGGCGAGATCGAGCGCGACGCGGTGAGGCTCGCTACCTGTTCGTTCGCGAATGGCTGTCGCAGTATCCGACAACCCGGCCTGATTGCGGCCGCAGAGCACAACGCTGCTTCCGGCCTCGGCCAGCGCGATGGCAAGTGCTGCGCCCAGCCCGCGTCCGGCGCCGGTGATCACGGACCGCCGACCTGCGAGACTCCCTGCCTGCATCGTCATGTCACCTTTTCGACCCCACGGCCGGTCGGACGGCGCCTGAGCGCTCAGAGGTCCTTGGTCAGGTAGATTCTGGTCGCACCCGGCGGCTTCGGCGCGATCTCGCCGAAAACCTGCCAGCCGAGCTTCTTGTAGAACTCGGGCGCCTGGAAGCTGATGGTGAAGAGCACGGCCTTGCTGCAGCCGCGCCGGCGCCCTTCCTCCTCGGCCATGGCGAGGATGCGGCTGCCGATGCCGGTGCCGCGCAGGCTCTTCGGCAGGTAGACGGTGTCGATAAAGAGCAGGCCGAGCGAGGTGCGGCCCGCGAGGCCGCCGATCGGCTGGCCCGTATCGGGATCGCTGATGCGAATCTGCAATTCCCGGCGATCGTGCCGGCCGATCGCGGCGTCGTTATAGTCTTTCAGGCCTTCGCCGAGCAGCTTGCGGAAAGCGTCGTCTTCGGCGTCGGTGAGGGTGATCTCGGGAGGCATGGTCGGTCGCATCGTGGGAGAGGCAGTAAGGATGCGCTGCTTCTACTCCGCGGCTGGCTGCAACGATAGGCCGGGCGCCGGGATCAGGGCGATGGCATGTGCGGCCATGTCCGCTGAGGTCTCGGGATCGCTGCGTAGTTCGCTGGGCGTGCGGGGGTGTGGTGCCGTGCCGCCTTGGGCTTCGATCCAGAGCGCAACCGCCTCGGGAGCGTTGAGCAAGGCCTCATCCAGCGTATCGCCGGCCGCGAAGCAGCCGGGCAGATCGGGAAACCAGACGCCGACGGCATGGTCGGGGCCTGCATCCTCGATGATGGCGACGTAATGGGTCATGTCAGTCGCGCGGCCAACCTGCCTGCTTGTAAATTTTCAACACGAGGCCGGGCCCGAAGCTCTTCTTCGGATGCGGCACCACGATAGTGTCACGGACGCCAGGCTTTTTGAAGACACGGTGCGAGCCGGTGATGCGCACGCATTCCCAGCCCTCGCGTTCGAGGCGGCGAATGATGTCGGCGCTGTTGTTGAGCATGGGCTGTTCCGAATGCGCTAATCGCACATCAACTAGGCATGCCCTTATTCGTCCCGCTACGGAAAAGCAGGTGCGTTTTCCCGTTGACAAAGAAGACTGATTTTACCCCGCCCTCTGCACGAACGAGTCCAGCACCATCTTCCGGCCGGCCTTGTCGAAATCGACGGTCAGCTTGTTGCCGTCGACGCTCGCGACCGATCCGGGGCCGAACTTGACGTGGAAGACGCGGGCGCCCTCGCCATAGGCGGATTCGCCGGAGGATTTCGCCGTCAGCTCGCCTTCGATCAGCAGCGGGCCGCGCTGGCGGGAGGAACTGCCGAAATTGCCTTGGCCGAAACCGCGGCCGCTTTCGGAGAAGCCGCTGCCGCCGCCGCTGTTCTTCGCCCGGTTCTCCTGCGCGCGCTGCCAACCCGGCGTGTTGTAGGTCGAGCCGAAGCTCTCCATCCGGTCGAAGCGCGAGGCGCCGTAGCCGCCCTGCGAATAGCTGGTCGGGGCCTGCTCGACCTCGACATGTTCCTCCGGCAATTCGTCGATGAAGCGGGAGGGCAGGCTGGTCTGCCAGAGGCCGTGGATGCGCCGGTTCGAGGCGAAATAGAGCTTCAGCTTCTTGCGGGCGCGGGTGAGGCCGACATGGGCGAGGCGGCGCTCCTCCTCCAGCCCGGCGCGGCCGCTTTCGTCGAGTGCGCGCTGGTTCGGGAACAGGCCTTCCTCCCAGCCGGGCAGGAAGACCGTGTCGAACTCCAGACCCTTGGCGGCGTGCAGCGTCATGATCGAGACGCGCGCCTCGGCCTCGCCGTCTCCGACATCCATCACCAGCGAGACGTGTTCGAGGAAGGCTGGCAGGTCCGGGAATTCGTCGAGCGAGCGGACGAGCTCCTTGAGGTTTTCGAGGCGCCCGGCGGCATCGGCCGAACGGTCCTTCTTCCACATCTCGGTATAGCCGGATTCCTCCAGCACCAGCTCGGCGAGCTCGCCCTGCGGCATATGCTCGGCCCGCGCCGCCCAGCGGCCGAAGGCGTCAACCAGCTCGCGCAGGGACGTGCGGGCCTTGGGCTTCAACTCGTCGCTCTCGACGGCGGCGCGGGCCGATTGCATCAGCGAGAAGCCGGTGGCGCGGGCATGGTTGTGCAGGAGCTGGACCGTGGCGTCGCCAAGGCCGCGCTTGGGCACGTTGACGATGCGCTCGAAGGCGAGATCGTCGGTCGGCGACACCACGCAGCGCAGATAGGCGAGCGCATCTCGGATTTCGGCGCGCTCGTAGAAACGCGGGCCGCCGATGACGCGATAGGGCACGCCGGCCTGGACGAAGCGCTCCTCGATCTCGCGCATCTGCGCGGAGATGCGGACGAGCACCGCGACCTCGGCGAGATTGTGCTTCTTCGATTGCATCGCCTCGATCTCATCGGAGATCAGGCGGGCTTCCTCCTGGCTGTCCCAGGCGCCGGTGATGGTGACCTTCTCGCCGAGTGCATCCTCGGTGCGCAAGGTCTTGCCGAGCCGGCCCTCGTTGCGGGCGATCAGCTTGGAGGCGGTGGCGAGGATATGGCCGGTCGAGCGGTAGTTACGCTCCAGCCGGATCACCGTTGCGCCGGGAAAATCGTGCTCGAAGCGCAGGATGTTGTCGACCTCGGCGCCGCGCCAGCCATAGATCGACTGGTCGTCGTCGCCGACGCAGCAGATGTTGCGGCGTCCCTGAGCCAGCAGGCGCAGCCAGAGATACTGCGCCGTGTTGGTGTCCTGGTACTCGTCGACGAGGATGTAGCGGAAGCGGTCGTGATAGGTCTGGAGCACGTCCGGATAGTCGCGGAACAGCGTCAGGCAATGCAGCAGCAGGTCGCCGAAATCGACGGCGTTCAGCGCCTTCAAACGCTCCTGATAGGCGGCGTAGAGCTTGCCGCCCTTGCCGTTGGCGAAGACGGCGGCCTCGCCCGCGGGAACGTCCTTGGGGGAGAGGCCGCGGTTCTTCCAGCTATCGATGAAGCCCGCCAGCATCCGGCCGGGCCAGCGCTTCTCGTCGATGCCTTCCGCCTGGATGACCTGCTTCATCAGGCGGATCTGATCGTCGGTGTCGAGAATGGTGAAATCGCTGCGCAGGTCGAGCAATTCGGCATGGCGGCGCAGGAGCTTGGCCGAAATCGAGTGGAAGGTGCCGAGCCAGGGCATGCCCTCGGCGACCGGGCCCACGAGATGGGCGACGCGCTCCTTCATCTCGCGCGCCGCCTTGTTGGTGAAGGTCACGGCGAGGATTTGGGACGGGTAGGCGCGGCTGGTCGAGATCAGGTGGCCGATGCGGGTGGTGAGTACGCGGGTCTTGCCGGTGCCGGCGCCGGCGAGCACCAGAACCGGGCCGTCCGTCGCCTCGACCGCCTGGCGCTGCTCCGGGTTCAGACCCGCGAGATAGCCGGCCGCCGGCTGCGCGGCAGCGCGCGCAGCGAGGCCGCCGGGGCGGGGCGGGGGAGCGGAAAAGGGGTCTGCGTCGGACAAGGGTGTGCGCTGCTCGTGCGTGATTCGTTCTCCGGCGAATATAGGATGTCGCTGTCAGGATTGCGCCCTGCCGGAGCGATCATTTTATATCCCGTTCCACAGGGAGGTGGCAGCATGCCCCTGTTCGCCGGTCAGCGCGCTGGCAGCAGGTATTTCAGGCCCTGCGTGAAGCCGCGCGGTGCGACGGTGAGGTGATCCTCATCGTCGAAGACGACCGACTTCAGAGTCAGATTTGGATACTTCCGGCTGCGCAACGCCGCCTCCAGCGCCCGGTTGTCGGCGACCATGTCGACCGTCTGGCTGTAGCGCCGGTCGCCTTTGCGTTGTGCCTCATAGGCGCCGACATAGAGATAGACCTTGGCCGGCAGGTCGCTGTTCCCGGCGGCATAGCGCGCTTCCAGTCCCAGAGCATGGCGCTTGTCGTACCAGAGCGAGGGGCTGCCGAGGATATAGCCGCTGAACAGGCCGGGCTCGGTGAACAGGATCTGCGCGCCCAGCAGGGAGCCGTAGGAGTGGCCGAGAAAGAGCGCTCTGGCGGGATCGGTCCGATAGCGGGCGGCGATGAACGGCTTCACCTGATCGCGCAGATAGGTTTGGTACGCCGGCCCCTCGCCGTGAACCGTGCCAGCCGGTGCGGTGCTCGGCCCGTTCGGCGTTGGCGTGTAGTCGCGCCGGCGGCTGACAGCGCCATCTTCGCCCTTGGCATAGGACAGCCCGACCAGGATGAATTCCTCAACCTTGGGTCCTTCGAGGTTCAGGCGGCGGCTGATCTGGCGCAGGATCGGGAAGGCATAGTCGGCGTCCGTGACGTAGAGCACCGGGTAACGTCGCTGCGGCTCCTTCGCATAGGAGGGCGGCAAGGCGACGAAGACCTGATAGCCGCGGCGCGAGACCGGATCGGGCACGTCCCAGACTTCGCTGTCGACGATTTCATAAGGGCGGCCTTCGCCCGGCTGAACCTTCGGAACCGGTTGGGGCTGGGCGTGCGCCGGAGCGGCGGACACGCCGAAGCCGGCGATGAGGGCGATCAGCAACATATTCGGAAGGGCGCGTCGCACGTTGGGTCTCCGTCGTCGCGCGCCGATCGTGGCGCGCGGGACGATGTGCAGCAGGAACCGGGGCAGCAATCGGGCGGATTCGCAAACGGCGGAGACCGGCATAGTCTGGTGGTTAACGGCAGGGATTGTTCGCAGAGCTGGAAGGTAGGGCGATGGCGCAGCGATCGCACGGCGAGCCGATCACAAATCAGGTGCCGGCGCTGGCAGAGTATGATGCCTTTGCCGCCGATCCGGTGCTGCCCGGCATCGTCTCGGCCTTCGGTGCGGACTGGGCGCGCGAGCGGCTGCATGAGGCAGGGCGGACCGTCGGCTCGGCGCGGGTGCAGGAGCTGGCTTATCTCGCCAATCGCTATACGCCAGAGCTTCGCGCCTTCGACCGTTTCGGCAATCGCATCGACGAGATCGCCTTCCATCCGGCCTGGCACGAATTGATGGAGCTCGCGATCGGGCAGGAGACGCATGCGCTCGCCTGGAACCGGCCGGAGCCCGGTGCGCAGGTCGCCCGCGCCGCCTTGCAATATCTCTGGTATGGCGCCGAGAGCGGCATCTGCTGTCCGATCAGCATGACTTATGCCGCCGCGCCGGTGCTGAAGCAGGACCCTCTGCTTTGGGAGCAGTGGGGCTCTCTCGTCACCTCAAATCGCTACGATCGGCGACAGGGGCCGGCGCATCTCAAGACCGGGGCGACCGTCGGAACGGCGATGACGGAGACGCAAGGCGGCTCCGACCTGCGTCAGACCCAGACGGTGGCCGAGGATAATCGCGACGGCACATTCTCGCTGCACGGACGGAAATGGTTCTTCTCGGTGCCGCATTCCGACGTTTTCCTGACGCTGGCGCGGACAGGTGAGGGCATTTCCTGCTTCGTCGTGCCGGGCTGGCTGCCGGATGGTTCGCGCAACGGTGTCGCGATCCAGCGGCTCAAGGACAAGGTCGGCAACCGTTCGAATGCCTCTTCCGAGGTCGAGTTCAGGGGGGGCATCGGCCATCTCATCGGCGAGCCGGGCCGGGGCATCCGCACGGGCCTGTCGATGAACCACAATTCGCGGCTCGATATCGCGGCGGCCTCGTCAGGGCTGATGCGGATGGCGGTGTCGCTCGCCGCGCATCATGTCCAGCATCGCCGCGCCTTCCAGAAGGCACTGATCGACCAGCCGATCATGCAGAACGTGCTGGCCGATATCGCTATCGAGGCGGAGGCGGCCGCCTGGCTCGCCTTTCGGCTCTTCGCTGCGCTCGACCGGCAGGAGGTGTCGGAAAGCGAGCGACTGCTGGCGCGGGTCGGGGCGCCGATCGCGAAATACTGGATCACGCGGCGGGCGCCAGCCGTGGTCACCGAGGCGCTGGAATGCCATGGCGGCAACGGCTTCATCGAGGAGAATCCGATCGCGCGGCTCTACAGGGAGGCGCCGCTCAACGCGATCTGGGAAGGCTCGGGCAATGTCATCTGCCTCGATGTACTGCGTTCGCTGGCGCGCGAGGAGGAGGTGGTCGATGTGCTGCGGGCCGAGCTGATGGCGGCTGCGGGCGCGGACCGGCGCTATGATGCGGCGCTGAAGCGGCTGGAGGCGGAGTTGCCGGAACTGATGCGCAACGAGGGGCAGGCAAGGCGATTGACGGAACGGCTGGCGCTGCTGCTGCAGGGCTCGCTGCTGCTGCGCTTCGCGCCGAACGTCGTGGCAGATGCGTTCATTGCCACGCGGCTTGGTGATGGCTGGTCGGGGCAGTTCGGCGACCTGCCGCCAGCGGTCGATGCGGCAGCATTGGCGCGGCGGGCGGTACCCGCTATCTGAAACGTCATGCCCGGGCTTGACCCGGGCATCTCTGCATCGCTTTTCCGTCACGAGATGCTCGGGTCAAGCCCGCGCATGACGCGTGTGCCTCACGCCGCTTCCGGCTCGAACGTCATCGCCTCGCCGTTGATGCAGTAGCGCAGGGCGGTCGGCGGCGGGCCGTCCGGGAAGACGTGGCCGAGATGGCCGCCGCAATTGGCGCAGTGGACCTCGACGCGGAGCATGCCGTAGCTGCGATCCTCGGTGGTGCCGACAGAGCCCTCAAGCGGCTGGTCGAAGCTCGGCCAGCCGGTGCCGCTCTCGAATTTCTTGCCGGACTTGAACAGCTTCTGGTCGCAGCCGGCACAGGAGAAGGTGCCGGCGCGCTTCTCGTAGTTGAGTGCGCAGGAGCCGGCCCGCTCGGTGCCGTGGCCGCGCAGGATGCGATATTGCTCCGGCGTCAGGCGCGCGCGCCATTCGGCGTCCGTTAGCTGGAAGGGGAAGCTCTCGTCCTGCTTCTTCTCAGCTCCGAACATGCTCATCAGACCCATTGCGATCTCCTTCCTGGCGGGAGCGCCTCATCGGCTTTCGAGCCGCCAATATGGGGCTTCGCGCGCAAGATTTCAGCCCCGCTGACCTGCCGTCGTTTCACGATGCCGTGGCAATCCCCGCAGCATCGTCACCTGACCGTCACGCGACTCCTCTAGCAGCCCGGCCACCCGCAAAGGGAGGAAAACCGGTGACGGAACAGGCGACGCAAACGGCACGCGCGGCCCGCCGCATGACGAGCTCGGGCCTCGGGCAAGCGGTCCGCCGCAGCAAGACGCTCTCCAAGGCCGGCATGCTGGAATGGCTGTTCGCACGCGCCTTCTCGGGGCTGGTCTATCCGCAGATCTGGGAAGACCCGGTCGTCGACATGGCGGCGCTTGAGCTCAAGGCCGGCGACCATGTCGTGGCGATCGCCTCCGGCTCCTGCAACATCCTGTCCTATCTCACCGCGGCGCCGATCCGGGTCAGCGCGGTCGATCTCAACGCTACCCATATCGCGCTCGGCCGATTGAAGCTCGCGGCGCTGGCACGGATGGAGAGGCAGGAGGATTTCCTGCGCTTCTTCGGCCGGGCGAGGGATCGCGCCAATGTCGCGCTCTACGATCGCGAGATCGCTGATCATCTCGATGCGGTCTCGCGCGGATACTGGGAGGGGCGGGGGCTGAACGGGCGGCGCCGGATCAATCTCTTCGCTCGGGGATTCCACCGCTACGGCCTGCTCGGCCGCTTCATCGGCACCGGCCATGTGCTGGCGCGATTGCTCGGCGGCAATCCCAAGGCGATGCTGGCAGCGCGGGACATGGCGGAGCAGCGCGCGCTTTACGACAGGCATCTGGCGCCGGTCTTCGAGCGCAAGCTGGTGCGCTGGCTGGTGCGCCAGCCGGCCTCGCTCTACGGGCTCGGCATCCCGCCGGCGCAGTACAAGGCGCTGGCCGCCGATGGCGAGGACGGCATCTTGGGCGCGCTGAAGCTCAGGCTCGAGCGCCTCGCCTGCGATTTCGACCTGAAGGACAATTACTTCGCCCAGCAGGCTTTCGGTCGGCGCTATGGCGAGGGACCGGACGCGGCCTTCCCGCCCTATCTCCAGAAGCAGCATTTCGCGGCGGTGAAGGAGCGCGCTCCCGGCGTCTCCTATCGCCAGAGTGCGGTCACGGCCTTCCTCGAAGACCAGCCGGCCGAGAGCTGCGACGCCTATGTGCTGCTCGATGCGCAGGACTGGATGAACGACGCCGATCTCACGGCCTTGTGGTCGCAGGTTACGCGCACGGCCCGGCCGGGCGCGCGGGTGATCTTCCGCACGGCGGCCGACGAGCGCTTGCTCCCGGGGAGAGTGCCGGCCGCGATCCTCGACCAGTGGCATTACGAGGAGGAGAAGAGCCGCGAACTCTGCCGGCAGGATCGCTCGGCGATTTATGGCGGCTTCCACCTCTATGTCCTGAAGGGGCCGGCGCGGTGAGCGCCGCCGAGGCGCCGGCGGGCGGCTCAGCCGCGGGGCTGATGGACCGGATCTACTGGCACCAGCGCCATATCTACGATGCCAGCCGGAAGTTCTATCTGCTCGGCCGCGACCAGCTCATCGACGGTTTGCAGCCGCCGAAGGGCGGGAGCGTGCTGGAGATCGGCTGCGGCACCGGGCGCAACCTGATCCGGATCGCGCAGCGCTATCCGGATTGCGCCTGCCATGGGCTCGACGTCTCCAGCGCAATGCTGGCGACGGCGCAAAACTCGGTGGCGAAGGCCGGGCTGGAGCGTCGGATCAAGCTCGCGCAGGCGGATGCCACCGGCTTCGATCCCCAAGAGCTGTTCGGTCATGCCGGCTTCGACCGGATCGTGATCTCCTATGCGCTCTCGATGATCCCGCCCTGGCAGGGCGTCGTCGCCGAGGCGCTGCGCCGGCTCGCGCCCGGCGGTTCGCTGCATATCGTCGATTTCGGCGATCAGGCCGGCTTGCCGGCGCCGTTCAAGGCAGTGCTGCTGCGCTGGCTTGCGCTGTTCCATGTCACGCCGCGCGAGGATTTGCCTGAGGTCGTGTGCGCGACGGCCGAAGCGGCCGGGGCCGATTGCCGGATCGGTGCGCCCTATCGCGGCTATGCGGTCCATGCGGTGGCGACGCGGCGTAGCGGCGCGCCAGTCTAAAGGATTGGACTGAATACGATATTCAGTCCAATCCTTTAGCTCCTTGTTCTTGCATCAGCTTTGTCCGAAAACCGCGCACACTTTTCGGGCCGATGCTTTAGCGCCTATGCTGACGGCGATGGATGTCGCCGACGCCCCGCCCGACCAGAGCCGCTTCGAAGCCCTGCGCGACCGGCTGCGCCAGCTCTATCATGGGCGCTCGCCGTCAGCCCTGCGCTTCCAGGCGGTGACGACGGTCGTCGACCTCCTGATCATCGCCTTCTTCATCCTGACCCCATTGCTCAGGGAGAACGCGGCCTTCCTCTGGATCGACTATTCGGTTGCGGTGATCGTGATCGCCGAGATCGGCGCGCGCCTGCTGGCCTCGACCAACATGCTCAGGCTGCTGCGCCAGCCGACCATGCTGCTCGACCTCTTCATCCTGCTGACGCTGCTCATGCCGCAATGGCTGGAGAATTTCGGCTTCCTGCGCATCCTCAGGCTGTGGTCACTCTCGCACAAGGGCATCGTCTGGGCGCAGTTCCGCGAAACCCGCTTCCGCGAATGGGAAAGCGTGGTCCGGGCGCTGAGCAATATCGCGACCTTCCTCTTCGTGGTGACCGGCTTCGTCTACACCTTCTTCTTCCGGCACGAGGGCGGGCTGGAGAGCTATGTCCAGGCGCTCTATTTCACGGTCGCGACAGTGACGACGACCGGTTTCGGCGACGTGACCCTGCCGGGTGTCGCCGGCAAGCTGACCTCGATCGTGGTGATGATCGTCGGCATCACGCTGTTCGTGCGGCTGGCGCAGGCGCTGTTCCGCCCGAACAAGGTGCTGTTTCCCTGCCCGGAATGCGCCTTGCAGCGCCACGAGCCGGATGCGGTCTACTGCAAGGCCTGCGGGCACAAGCTGAAAATCCCCGACGACGATCCCTGAGGAGCGCAGATGCGCAGCCCTCATCCTGAGGAGCGCTGTTGACTGGCCCTTCGTCGAGGTTTCGCGCCATGTCTGTCATTCCGGGGCGGCCGCAGGCCGAACCCGGAACCCACGACTGGGTGAGCCTCGGCGATCATGTGGCTTAAAGCGCTCACCCGGTCGTGGGTTCCGGGTTCTCCGCTGACGCGAAGCCCCGGAATGACAAGGGACGTAGTGCAAAGCTCCGCCGATCAACTGTCAGCATGCTTTAGTGCCGAGTTTCGGTCGCCGTCTCGGTCTCGCGTTCCTCGGCGGTCTCGTCGACCCGGATCGCGGATTTCCTGGGCATGCCGATGATGCGGCCGATCGTGGCCGGCAATGGCATCATGCTGTGGGCCGCCTTCATCAGGGCGATATTGGCAAGGATATCGGCCGGGAAGGGCGTGACCTTGCGGTGGACCATGTCGACATGCAGCGACAGGTTTTCGCTGGTCGCTGCGAGCCAACCCTCGTTGGCATGCCGCATCTCCAGATAGTAATGCAGGCGCTTGTCGTCGAAGGCGATGAGTTGCGCGGTGACGCGGACGAGATCGCCCTCGGTCAGTTCGCGCTTGTAGAGGATGTGGCACTCCGCCGTGAAAGTGGAGGCATGCCGCGTCTCGACATAGTCGCGGGTGAGGCCGACCAGCGAGAAAACCTCATCGACCGCTCGGTCGAACAGCACATGGTAATAGGCCATGTTGAGATGGCCGTTATAGTCGATCCATTGCGGCTCGACCCGCATCGCCGACGAGACGAAGGGCGCGAAGAACAGCGCCGGGGCGCGCGTATCGTGTTTCATGTTCGCCTCCCTGACAGGCGCCTCGTTCAAGGGCCGGCGGCATTATTGCCGCTGCCCATTCGACCGTCGCATGATCTAGTATGCATCGCTCGCAATCGGCGTCAGCATTCTGGGCCGGCCAGTATGGCAGGACCATGTCGAAGCGTAACCGATTGCGAAACCGATCTGTTCCAAGTCTAAGCGCCAGAACCGGATGTTGACAATGAGCCTGCCTGCCGCCGTTCCTCATGACAGCCCTGTCCCGGCCGCAGTGCTGCCGCCCGCGCCGGAGGCGATCGCGGCGGTCACGCAAGCGCTGGCTGCAAGCTTCGGCAACCGCCTGGTCACCAGCCTCGCCGTGCGCCAGCAGCACGGCCACACGCTGACCTGGATTCCGAACCAGCCGCCGGATGCGGTGGTGTTCCCGCAGAGCACCGAAGAGGTCTCCGAGATCGTCAAGCTCTGCGCCGTTCATGGCGTGCCGGTTATCGCTTTCGGGACAGGCACTTCGCTGGAAGGTCATGTGAATGCGGCCTTCGGCGGCGTCTGCATCGACATGTCCCAGATGAAGCGGATCATCGCGGTTCATGGCGAGGATCTCGATGTCGTCGTCGAGGCCGGCGTCACCCGCAAGGAACTCAACGAGCATCTGCGCGACCAGGGCCTGATGTTCCCGATCGATCCCGGCGCCGATGCCTCGCTCGGCGGCATGGCGGCGACGCGCGCCTCGGGCACCAATGCCGTCCGCTATGGGACGATGAAAGACAATGTGCTCGCGCTGACCGCCGTGATGGCGGACGGCTCGATCGTCAAGACCTCGACACGCGCCCGCAAGACCTCGGCCGGCTACGATCTCACCCGTCTGCTCGTTGGCTCGGAAGGCACTCTCGGCATCATCACCGAGGTGACGCTGAAGCTGCACGGCATCCCAGAGGCGGTTTCCGCCGGCGTCTGCCCGTTCCCCTCGGTGAAAGCCGCTTGCGATGCGACGATCCTGACGATCCAGACCGGGTTGCCGGTGGCGCGCATCGAACTGCTCGACGACGTGATGATCCGCGGCGTCAACCTGCACGCCAAGCTTGGCCTGCCGGAGACGACGATGCTCTTCGTCGAGTTCCACGGCACGGAAGCCGGCGTGAAGGAGCAGTCCGAGCGCTTCGGCGAGATCGCGGCCGAATTCGGCGGCGGACCGTTCGAATGGGCGACCAAGGCGGAGGACCGCTCCAAGCTCTGGCAGGCGCGCCATGACGCCTATTGGGCGGCGAAGGCGCTGCGCCCCGGCTTCGACTCGGTCGCGACCGATGTCTGCGTGCCGATTTCGCGGCTCGCCGAATGCGTCGAGGAGACCAAGCGCGATATCGAGGCCTCAGGCCTGATCGCGCCGATCGCCGGCCATGTCGGCGACGGCAATTTCCACACGCAGCCGCTGGTCGATCTCGCTGACAAGGCCGAGGTCGAGCGGGCGCAGGCCTTCATCGACCGGCTGGTGAAGCGCGCTCTCGCCATGGGCGGCACCTGCACCGGCGAGCACGGCGTCGGCCAGAAGAAGATGAAGTACCTGGAGCAGGAGCACGGGGCTGAGGCGCTCGCGGTGATGCGCACGCTGAAGCGCGCGCTCGACCCGCGCAACATCCTCAATCCCGGAAAAATCGTCGCCCTGTGACGCCGTTGCGGCTTGCGCTGCCCGCAGGGTTCGCGGAAATGTCGTGATCTCGCCGCTACTTGCGGGCAGGATGGGGGAGGCGTCGGTACCGGTCGTCATTGTGCTCGCAATGACGTTCGCGGCCTGCGCTACTTCACCATGACGACAGGGGCAGGCAGCGGAATTTGCGAGAGAGTCTGACAGTTCTGGCCGGCCTGCTGGTGCTGGCGCTGCTGGCGGCCCTGATCGGCCCCGGCTTCGTCGACTGGCGCGCCTATCGCCCGCAGATCGAGACGCGGTTGAGCGAGGCGCTCGGCGTCGAGACGCGGGTCGGCGGCGCCATCGGCCTGCGTCTGCTGCCCTCGCCGCGCATCGCGCTGGAGGACGTGCGGATCGGGCCGGGCGACGGCACGGCAAGCTCCGCCAGCGCCGAGCATGCCACCGTCGAGCTGGCGCTGGCTGCGCTGGCGCGCGGCGAGTTCCGCTTCTCGGAAGCGCGGCTCGATGGCGCAGCGATCTCGCTTTCGCTGGACGAGGCGGGTGTCATCCGCCTGCCGGAGCGGAGCGGTACGGGCATTCCGGCCGGCGCGAGCCTCGACCGCCTGACGATCAGCCGCTCGACGCTGATCTGGCGCGAGGCGGGCAAGCCAGCCGTCACGCTCACGCCGATCGCGGCGGAGATGTCGGCGGTGAGCTTCGCCGGCCCCTGGCGTTTCGAGGGCGAGGTCGCGGGTGCGTCGCTGCGCGTCACCACGGGTGAGATCGAGGCAGACGGCCGGCTGCGGACGAAGGCCTTTCTCACCGGCGAGGATCTGCAGCTCGGCTTCGACGGCGCTCTGCTCTTCCCCAAGGGAGCCGAGGGCTTCGGCGCCGAGCTTGATGGTGCCTTCAATCTCTCGCCGGGCGGTGCGGTCGCGCTCGCCGGGCGGGTCAAGGGCGGCAGCCGCCAGCTCGACTTATCCGGGCTTGCTTTGGACATCGCCGGTGGCGCGGCGCGGCTGGAAGGCGAGGGGCAGTATCTCCCCGGTACGGGAAAGGGCTCGCTGGCGCTGCGGGCGCGCCGGCTCGATGCCGATGCGCTGACGACGGCGCTAGCCGAGCGGCAGGGCTTTGCACGCGCCTTGCAGGGCCTGCCGGGCGCCTTCGATGTCAGTCTCGATCTCGACCAGTTGATCTGGCGCGGCGAGGATTTCTCGACGCTCGCTCTGCGGGGACATCTCCATGACGGGGGCTTGAGCGATGCATCGGCTTCGGTGCGCGTGGCCGGGGCTCTGCTGGGCGCGAGCGGCAGCCTGAATTCCGAAGGTGCCTCGGGCCGGCTCAATCTCAAAGCCGACGATGCGCGGCGTGTCGGGCTGGTGCTGGCGCGGGCCGGTCTCGACCCGGCGCTGGCCGATTTCATCGCGCGGCTCGGGCGGATCGACGCCGATATCGTCGGAGCCTGGACGGGCACCGGCGGCCGCTTCCAGCGCCTGCTGGTTGCCGGCTCGTCGGGCCTGCGGCTCGATGCCTCAGGCGAGATCGCGCCGAACCGGATTGCAGCCAAGGCGGCGGTGAACGGGCTCTCGCTCGACACGCTGCCGCCCGGCAACAGTCTCTCCGGCCTGCTCCGGCAGCGCGACGTCGCATTGGATCTGGCGCTCACCAATCTGCGCTTCCGCAATGCCCCGCCGGGTTCGGCCAATCTCGACCTCAGGCGCGAGGGCGATGTCTGGCGCCTGAGCCGGCTGTCGGTTGATGGCTTCGGTGGCGTCGCCGTCACGGGTGCCGGCGCCTTGCTGGCGGAGGGCGGCGAGATTTCCGGGCGGGTGCGGGCGCCGCGCTTCGAGACCTTGACGGCGCTGGCCGGCCCCCTGCTGCCGGAGACCGCGATCCAGGCGCTCCAGCGCGTCGGCGAAGGGCTCGCGCGGCTCGATACCGGCTTCCGCCTGACGCGTGCGGCTTCCGGCGAGACCAGCCTGTCGGCCGAGGGCACGGCTGCGGCGGGCAGGCTCAAGCTCGACGGCCGGCTTGACCGGACCGGCAACTGGAGCCGGGCGGCGCTCGGCTTCGAACTCAACGATCGGCGGCAGGCTTTCGCGGCCCTGGGTCTGCCGTTGCCTCAGCAGGGCGGGGCTGGCCGGTTCACTCTCGAACTGGACCGGGGCAAGGCGACAGGCTCGCTCGCCGGGCAGGGGCTGTCTGTGGTCGTCGAGGATAGCGGGAAGGGACCGCAGCTGACCTTGCAGGCCGATGGGCCGGGGCAGATTCTCGCCGAAGGCCCCGCGCGCCTGCTGCCCGATGGGGTGATAGACGCTTCTGCGCGGCTCGGCATGGCCGAGGAGGCGATCCGGCTCGACGATATCACCGCCAATCTCGGCGGCATGGCAGTGAACGGCTCGCTGTTGCTGCCGCGCGAGGGGCGTTCCTCCGGCCGGATCGCGGTGCCGGCAGCCGATCTGCGGCCATTGATGGGTGCAGCGCTGGGGCAGGCGGCGGCGACGCCGAATGCGCTCTGGTCGACGGGACGCTTCGGACGCGTGGCGGGCTTCCCCGATTTCGATATCGCGGTGGAGGCGGGGACGCTCCTCGCCTTTGAGGGCGGGACGATCCGGAATGCCAGCTTCGCCCTGCGCTCGGATCAGGACGGGCTTCGGATCGATGATATCCGGGGCAGCTATGGTGGCGGGCAACTCGCCGGGCGGCTCGGCCTGCGCCGCGATGGCGGGCTCGCCCAGCTCAACGGCCGGCTCAGCCTGATGGCGGTCGATCTCGGCGAATTCACCAAGGGCGCCGTCGGCGGCAAAGCCTCGGGGCAAATCGAATTTGGCGGTTCGGGCGAGACTCCGGCGCGGCTGGTTGCTGGCCTGAGCGGGGCCGGCAGCCTTGCGCTCACCGGCACGCGGCTCGCACGCTTCGATCCCAATGCCTATGCGCGGATCATCGCCGGCACTGGCGAGGATGCGTCCGAGAGCGATGCATCGCGCCTGCAGGATCGCCTGAGCGAAGCGCTCGACAAGGATGCCTGGGCGCTTGGCGATGTCACGCTGCCGTTCACGCTGGCGGGCGGCTTGATCCGCCTCCAGCCCTTCGCCTTCGAACGCAACGGTCTGCGCGCCGAGGCGAGCGGCATCCTTGATCTGCGCGCACTGACTGCCGATCTCAGGCTCGGCTTGAGGCCGCTCGGCGCCCTGCCGAAGGGCTGGCCGGGCGATGCGCCGCAGATCGGCATCGCCTGGCGCGGACCCTTGTCGAACCTCCGGCGCGAGAGCGATGTCAGCGCCTTGTCGAACACCGTGGCGGCACGGGCTCTGGCGCGCGAGATCGAGCGCGTCGAGGCCTTCGAGGCCGATGCGCGCGAGCGGGCGATGCATGCGCGGCGCCTGCGGGCCGAGCGCGAGACGCGCGAGAACGAGCGCAAGCTCGCCGAGTTCCTGAAGGCGCAGGAAGAGGCCCGCATCGCCGAGGAGAAGCGGCAGGAGGAGGCGCGGCGAATCGAGGAGCAGCGTCGTCTGGCCGAAGAGAAGCGGGCCGAGGAGTTGAGGCGCATCGAGCAGGCGAGGGCGGAGCTGGAAGCGCGCCGGCGGGCGGAAGCCGAGGAACGCGCCCGCGCCGCGGCCGAGCGGGCTGCCGCTGCTGCCGAACGGGCCGCAGCACAATCCGCGCCGCCACAGGTTCAATCACAGCCCGGCCCGCTCGTCCTGCCGGGAGCGCCGCTCAGCAGCTCGCCGGAAGGCGCGGTGCAGGCGCCAACCGGCGGCGTTGCACCGGCACAGCCGCAACCGCGCAACGCGCCGTTGCGTTGAGAGCTTGATTCAAGCGCTTCGCGATTTGATTCCGGAGTTTCTGGCAAGTGCTTGAATGTGTGTGATTTTTGGTTGGTGACGTAACCGTTGCCGATCATGCTGGTCCGACATGCAGAACCCTTGTCATTCCGGGGCGTGCCGGAGGCGCGAACCCGGAACCCACGGCTGGGTGAGACATTCGATGCGCGGTTGCCGGCGGCTCGCCCAGTCGTGGGTTCCGGGTTCTTCGCTGCGCGAAGCCCCGGAATGACAAGGGTGGTTGTGACCAGGAGTAGGCCGGCCGTTGACCGCACTGCCTACGAGCCGCCGGCCAACTTCCGGTAATGCGCCAGCGCATGCAGTCTTAGCGCAGATGAGAGGTTGAGCTCGCCCCGGCCGGAATCGACTTCGGCGACGAGGGCGGCGATGGGGCGATCCTCGCCGGCTGCGATCTCCTTCAGCGCCTCCCAGAAGGGCGCTTCCAGCGAGATGCTGGTGCGATGGCCGGCGATGCTGAGCGAGCGCTTGCGCTCCGGCTTCATGCCGGCTCCGGCTCGTCGTCGCGGTCGAGCTTGTGCCCGTCGATATGGCGGGCGGCCTTGTCGCGCTCGGCCTCAGTCAGTTTGCGCTCGGCCTTGGTACGGCCGAAGGAGATGCGGTTCTGCTCGGCCGTCTTCTCAGCCTCCGCCCGCGCCTTCTGCTTGCGGACCTGGCGGAGGTTGATGATCTCGGCCACGGCACCCGCCCTGCGTCAGGCCGGGCCGAGCATCAGCTCGGGCTTGACCGTCGCGTCGAAGAGTTCGGCATCGACGCCGGCCTTCAGCGCTTCCTCGCGCAAGGTCGTGCCGTTGTGATGGGCGGCCTTGGCGATGCCGGCGGCCTTGTCGTAGCCGATCGCAGGTGCCAGCGCCGTCACCAGCATCAGCGAGCGCGAAAGCAGCTCCTTGAGCTGCGTCTCGTTGGCCTCGATGCCCTCGACGCAGTTGACGCGGAAGCTCTCGGCCGCGTCGGCGAGGAGCCGCACGGACTGCAGGAAAGCGGCTGCGATCACCGGCTTGAAGACGTTGAGCTCGAAATGACCCTGGCTGGCGGCGAAGCCGACCGTCGCCTGGTTGCCGTGGACCTGGGTCGCGACCATGGTCAGCGCCTCGGCCTGGGTCGGATTGACCTTGCCCGGCATGATCGAGGAGCCCGGCTCGTTCTCCGGCAAGCTGATCTCGCCAAGGCCGGAGCGCGGGCCGGAGCCCATCAGGCGGATGTCGTTGGCGATCTTGAACAGGTCGGAGGCGAGCGCAGCCAGCGCGCCATGGGCGGCGGCAAGCGCGCCATGGCTCGCCAGCGCCTCGAACTTGTTCTCGGCGCTACGGAAGGGCAGGCCGGTCAGCGTCGCGGCTTCCTTGGCGAAGAAGGCGGCGAAATCGGGATGGGCGTTGAGGCCGGTGCCGACAGCGGTGCCGCCCTGCGCCAGCGCATAAAGCCCGCCGAGCGCCGCCTCGATCCGGCCGATGCCGAGATGGAGTTGCATCGCATAGCCGGAGAATTCCTGGCCGAGCGTGACCGGGGTCGCGTCCTGCAGATGGGTGCGGCCGATCTTGACGAGATGCTTGAAGGCTTCGGCCTTGGCGTTCAGCGCCTTTTCGAGAGCGCGCAGCGCCGGCAGCAGCCGGCGCGTGATCTCCAGCACGGCGGCGATATGCATCGCGGTCGGGAAGGAATCGTTCGAGGACTGGCCGCGATTGACGTGGTCGTTGGGATGGACCGGGCTCTTGGCGCCGAGGCCGGCACCGAGCAGTTCATTGGCGCGGTTCGCCAGCACCTCGTTGGCGTTCATGTTCGACTGGGTGCCGGAGCCGGTCTGCCAGATCACCAGCGGGAAATGCCCGTCGAACTTGCCGGCGAGCGCCTCGTCCGCCGCATGGGCGATGGCGCCGGCGACGCGCTGGTCGAGCAGGCCGAGCTTGGCGTTGACATGGGCGGCGGCCTTCTTGACCAGCACCAGCGCATGGACGAGCGGTAGCGGCATGCGCTCGCTCTCGCCGCCGATGCGGAAATTCTCGAGGGAGCGCTGGGTTTGCGCGCCCCAGTATCGATCCGCCGGCACGGCGATCGGGCCGAAGGAATCGGTTTCGGTGCGCGTCTCGGTCATGGGGTCCGTCGTCAGGGCTTCTTGCGGAAGGAATCGAGGCTGACCACTTCGGCGCTGCCTCGGCTGTCATCGCCCTCGGTGGCCGGCTCCGCTTTCGCGGATGCGGCGGCCGGCTCGGCGGCGGGCGCCTTGCCCTTCGCGGCCGGGAGGGCAGCCGGCACGATCTTCGCCGGTGCGGGGGCAGGCTCGGTAGACTCCGCTTCTGCCGAAGCGGCCTCCTCGGCCTGGTCCTGCGCCTCGAATTTCAGGCCGAACTGGACGGAGGGGTCGAAGAAGGTCGAGATCGCGTCGAAGGGCACGAGCAGCCGCTCCGGCACGCCGGAGAAGGACAGGCCGACCTCGAAGGAATGCTCGCCGACGCTCAGGTCCCAGAACTGGTGCTGCAGGACGATGGTCATCTCTTCGGGATGCTTCTCGCGCAGGCGCTGCGACAGGCGCACGCCCGGAGCCCCCGTGCGGAAGGTCACGTAGAAATGGTGCTCGCCCGGCAGCCCGTCGCGCGCGGCCTCCGTCAGGATCTTGCGGACCACGCCCTTCAGCGCGTCCTGCACCATGAGATCGTAACGAAGAACATCCTTGGACATCGAGTCGTGGTTTCCGCTTGTTGCGTTCCGGCGGGAACAGCCGGCAGGCCGTCAGAAAAAGAAGTGGAGGCTTCTGTTGCCAGGCGCCTCCGAGCCCCGCCTTACGCGGCTAAACGCAAGGGCTTTGGTTTGGGAACCAGCACCGCTTACGCGGCGACAGCAACCCGAGCATTGTTGTCGTTGGCAACTATGCTTTGGCCCGATAACGGCGGAACCATGCCGAGCAAAAGGATAACCTTTACACCCTCGTCGATCCTATTTCGCCCCCGCCGCAGCCCTGCAACCGCTCGGCTGCAAGTTCCTGCTGCTCGCGCCGCAGGGCTGGGGTGGAGGCGCCGGGTACCGCCCCCGGGTCCGAAAGGCTTATTTCGAGATCCGTTTATCGCCATAGCCGTTCTTGCGAGCGGCACCTGCGAATATAGGGAAGCCTGTGGCGTTGGGAAAGGGTTCTCACGCTTTTTCGACAGGGACTGCGGTTTCCCTGCCTCAATTCAGAATGCGTCCATTTCGGATGTCGATATCGAGGCTCATCTCGTCGTCCTCGACGGTGCGGCCGGCGACCTCCCAGCGATCGTCCAGGCGAACGATCTCCTCGACATGGACGAGCCCGGCGCTCCAGGCGATGTCGCGGGCCTGCCGTTCCGAGATCGTAGCGTTGGCATAGGTCTCCTCGCCATGCGCCGAGAGCGCGATCAGGGCGTTGAGAGCAAGCGCTGCCAGCAGGCTGCCGGGTGCGTTCAGGATCGGCATATCGACTATCCCCACGAATCAAGCGCGCGATGAGCGGCGCCGATTGGGGCGGGTTTGCGGACGGAGGAGGCTCACGAAGTGTCGCATTTGCGTGAGGCTTCAGGCTCCCGCCATCAGCTGACAGGGTCTGCGCAAAGGCTGGGGATGCCTGCCTGCCGGGCGGGGCCAAGCCGCCTCCAAGCCGCTATAGTCGCGCGCCTTCCAGAGAGTCGCCATGCGCCAGTATCACGACCTGCTCCAACGCGTCCTGACCGAGGGCGTCCGCAAGGACGACCGCACCGGCACCGGCACGCTCGCCGTCTTCGGGCACCAGATGCGCTTCGACCTGTCTGAAGGCTTCCCGCTGGTCACGACCAAGAAGCTGCACCTGAAATCGATCATCCACGAGCTGATCTGGTTCCTGCGCGGCGACACCAATGTGCGCTACCTCCAGGAGAACGGCGTCACGATCTGGGATGAATGGGCCGATGCCAATGGCGATCTCGGCCCGGTCTATGGCCGGCAGTGGCGCTCCTGGGCGGCGCCGGACGGGCAGGTGATCGACCAGATCGCCTGGCTGGTGAACGAGATCCGCCGCAACCCGGATTCGCGCCGATTGATCGTCTCGGCCTGGAACCCGGCCGATATCCCGAAGATGGCGCTGGCGCCCTGCCATTGCCTGTTCCAGTTCTTCGTCGCCAACGGCAAGCTCTCCTGCCAGCTCTACCAGCGCTCGGCCGATGTCTTCCTCGGCGTGCCCTTCAACGTCGCGAGCTATGCCCTGCTGACGCATATGGTGGCGCAGGTGACGGGGTTGGGCGTCGGCGAGTTCGTGCATTCCTTCGGTGATACGCATCTCTACGTGAACCATCTCGACCAGACGCGGCTGCAGCTGTCGCGCGAGCCGCGCGCGCTGCCGAAGCTCACCCTCAATCCGGCAGTGACGCGGCTGGAGGATTTCGAGTTCGCCGACGTCACCATCACCGATTACGATCCGCATCCCGGCATCAAGGCTCCGATCGCAGTATGACCCTGACCATCCGTTCCGCCCGTCCCGGCGAGGCCGGGCTCGTGCTCGCCTTCATCCGCGAGCTCGCCGAATACGAGAAGCTGCTGCACGAGGTCGTGGCGACCGAGGCCGAGCTCGAAGCCGCGCTGTTCGGGCCGAATCCGAAGACCTTCTGCGACATCGCCGAATGGGATGGCGAGCCGGTCGGCTTCGCCGTGTGGTTCTACACCTATTCGACCTTCTCCGGCCGGCACGGCATCTGGCTGGAGGACCTCTATGTCCGGCCGGACCAGCGAGGGCGCGGCATCGGCAAGGCCCTGATCGCGGGGCTGGCGCGGCGCTGCGTCGATGAAGGCCTGCCGCGCCTCGCCTGGTGGGTGCTGAACTGGAACGAGCCCTCGCGCGTCTTCTACCGGGCGATCGGCGCCAAGGCGCAAGACGAATGGACCGTGAAGCGGCTGGAAGGCGAAGCGCTGGCGAAGCTCGGCGCGGAGGCGTGAGCGCAATGCAGCCTCTTCCGGTCGTCCTCGTCGCGGCCATCGCCGACAATGGCGTGATCGGCAGCGACAACAAGCTGATCTGGCGGTTGAAGACCGACATGCAGCGCTTCCGCCGGCTGACGACCGGCTGCCCGATCATCATGGGGCGCAAGACCTATCTCTCGATCGGCAAGCCCTTGCCGGGCCGTCAGACGGTGGTGCTGACGCGGGATCGCGCCTTCCATGCCGAAGGCGTCCATGTCGTCCATGAGGTCGGGGAGGCGCTGACGCTGGCCCAGTCACTGGGCCAGGAGATGGGCGCCCATGCCGTCATCATCGGCGGCGGCACCGAAATCTACGCGCAGATGCTGCCGCTGGCCGACCGGCTCGAACTCACCATGGTTCATGCGCGGCCTTCCGGCGACGCGGCATTCCCAGGATGGGACGAGGGCGCCTTCGCCGAGACGGCGCGGGAAAGCCATCCAGCCGATGCCGAGAACGACCATCCTTATACCTTCGTCACCTATGCCAGGCGCGGCTGATCGCCGCTTTCCGTTCACGATGAATGGCTTGCGCCGTTGACGAATCCATGGCCCATGACCAAGTCAGCCCAGCGCCTTCGGTCGAAGGCGCTGACAAGCGGCCGTGATTTGCTTATGGCTCGGCCTCGATAGAACGAAAGGGAACGGCTCGCGAATGCCTTGGAGCAATCAGAGCGGCGGTGGCAGCGGCGGGGGCGGACCCTGGGGCCAGCGCGGAGGTAATGGCGGCGGCGGTCCCTGGGGCGGCGGTTCAGGCGGGGGCGGTGGCAACGGCAATCCGCCCGATCTCGAGGAGATCCTGCGGCGCAGCCAGGACCGGCTGAAGAACCTTGTACCGGGCGGCAATATCGGCGGGCGCGGCCTGATCATCGGCGGTCTGCTGCTGATCCTGCTCTGGCTCGGCTCCGGCATCTATTTCGTGCGGCCCAACGAGGTCGGCCTCAACGTCGTCTTCGGCCGCTTCGCCGGCAAGACCGGCGAGGGCATGAACTGGAACTGGCCTTACCCGATCGGCAGCGTGGTCAAGCCGCAGGTGACGAACGTGATCACCACCGAGGTCGGTTTCCGCACGGTCGAATCGGTGCGAGCCTCGCGCCAGACCGACGTCACCGAGGAGAGCCTGATGCTCACCGGCGACGAGAACATCGTCGATATCGACTTCATCGTGCAGTGGCAGATCGATCCGGCCGCGCCCGAGAACTACGTCTTCAACATCCAGGATCCGCCGGGCACCGTGAAGGCCGTGGCCGAGAGCGCGATGCGCGAGATCATCGGCCGCCGCAACATCCAGCCGGTGCTGACGACCGATCGCGGCGCGATCGAGACCGAGGTGCGCCAGCTGATGCAGGAGACGCTCAACGGCTACAATGCCGGCGTGCAGATTCGCCTCGTCCAGCTCCAGAAGGTCGACCCGCCGCAGCAGGTCATCGACGCCTTCCGCGACGTCCAGGCGGCCCGTGCCGACCAGGAGCGCCTGCGCAACGAGGCGCAGACCTATGCCAACCGCATCGTGCCGGAGGCGCGTGGTCGCGCGGCCGGGCTGGTCCAGTCGGCGGAAGCCTTCAAGGAACAGACCGTCGCCGAAGCGCGTGGTCAGGCCAGCCGCTTCAACGCGGTCTACGAGCAGTACAAGAACGCTCCGGGCGTGACGCGCGAGCGTCTCTTCCTGGAGACGATGGAACGCGTGATGGGCGGGACCGACAAGATCATCCTCGACAACCCGGCGGGCGGGCAGGGCGTGGTGCCCTATCTGCCGCTGGACCAGCTCCAGCAGCGTCGCCCGGTGCCGGGCCAGCAGCAGGGAGGGGCTCAGCGATGAACTCCCCCGTGTTGCGCGCGGCGCTTCTCGTCGCGGTCATCGTCGCCGCAGTCGTTCTGTACGCCTGCACCTTCGTGGTCTCGCAGACCCAATCGGCTCTCGTGCTGCGCCTCGGCGCGGTCCGCAGCGTCGTCACGGCGCCGGGCCTCTATTTCAAGCTGCCGGCTCCGTTCGAGCAGGTGACCCTGCTCGACAACCGCATCCTCGACCTCGACCTGCCGGCGCAGGAAATCATCGCCTCGGACCAGAAGCGTCTCGTGGTCGATGCCTTCACGCGCTACCGGATCTCGGACCCGCTGCGCTTCTACCAGGCGGTCAACAACATCCCGCGCGCGAACTCGCAGCTCGCCTCGATCGTGAACGGTAATGTTCGCTCGGTGCTGGCGGAGGCGTCCTTCATCGCGATGGTTCGCACCGAGCGTTCGCGCCTGATGAACCGCATCCGCGACGACGTGAACCGCGAGGCGGCGCGCTTCGGCATGACCGTCGTCGATGTCCGTTTGCGGCGCGTCGACCTGCCGGCGGCGAACTCCGCGGCGGTGTTCCAGCGCATGCAGACCGAACGCCAGCGCGAGGCGGCGGAAGCACGCGCGCTCGGCGGCCAGCAGGCCCAGGAGGTCCGGGCCCGGGCCGACAGGGATGCCACCGTGATCGTCGCCGAGGCGCAGCAGCGCTCCGACGTGATCCGCGGTGAAGGCGAGGCGGAGCGTAACAAGGTCTTCGCCGAAGTCTTCGGCAAGGATCCGGAGTTCTTCTCCTTCTACCGCTCGATGCAGGCCTATGAAGCCAGCATCAAGCCCGGGGATACGCGGATGGTGCTGACGCCGGATTCGCCGTTCTTCCGGTATTTCAACGGCCCGAACGCGCAGCGTCAGGACGGCCAGGCTGGTGCTTCGGCGACGCCTGCCACGCCTGCGCCGGCCCGGCCCTGATCAAGGCGAGCGACGCGAATGCTAGATTTCATCGCGGCGCTCGGCCTGGTCTTCGCTATCGAGGGTATTCTCTTCGCCGCGATCCCGCATCTGGCGAAGGATGCCCTCCGTAGCGCGGCCGAAACGCCGGTGGACCGGATGCGGCTCATCGGCATCGGCTCGGCGGTGCTGGGCGTGATCCTGGTCTGGCTCGCGCGCGGCGTCTGGTAGCAGCGGGGGCGGGCACATGATCGTGTTCGATGACATGATCGTGCGTCGCCCTTCCGCCGCATTTCGGAGTTCAATCATCAGGCGCGTCCGTCTGCCTTGAGGCATCGGGCGCGCCTGCCTGCATCGATCGGCCCGTATTCTTCCGAACATGAGGACCCCTATGGCATCGAACACCCTTTCCGCAGCCAGGCCTGTCCGCATCGCTCTCGCTGCCGGCGTCGCCGGCCTCGCGCTGCTGGCTTCGCCGGTGCTGGCGCCGGGGCATGCGCAGGCCAACACGCCGCTCCTCCAGGGGCAGACCTCGCTTGCCGACCTCGTCGACAAGGTCATGCCGGCAGTGGTCAACATCGCGGCGGTCACCACCAACGACACGAAGGGCCGCAACCTGCCGCAATTGCCGCAGCTCGGCCCCGACACGCCCTTCGGCGACCTGTTCGAGGAATTCTTCAACCGCCGCAACCAGCAGGGCGAGCGCCAGGCGCCGCAGCAGCGCCGCTCGCAATCGGCGGGCTCCGGCTTCGTGGTTGACCCCTCCGGCATCGTGGTCACCAACAACCACGTCATCGGCGACGCCAACGAGATCACGGTGATCTTCAATGACGGCCTGCGCCTCAAGGCCGAGGTGATCGGCAAGGACAGCAAGGTCGATCTCGCCGTGCTGCGCGTGAAGCACGACAAGCCGCTGCCTTCGGTCAAGTTCGGCGATTCCGACAAGATGCGGATCGGCGACCCCGTGATGGCGATCGGCAACCCGTTCGGCCTCGGCGGCTCGGTCTCCTCGGGCATCGTCTCGGCCCGCAACCGCGACATCAGCCAGGGGCCGTACGACACCTATATCCAGACCGACGCGGCCATCAACAAGGGCAATTCGGGCGGCCCGCTGTTCAACATGGCCGGCGAGGTCATCGGCATCAACACGGCGATCCTGTCGCCGACGGGCGGCTCGGTCGGCATCGGCTTCGCCGTGCCTTCGACGCTGGCGACCAATGTCGTCGACCAGCTCAAGGAGTTCGGCGAGACCCGGCGCGGCTGGCTCGGCGTGCGCATCCAGACGGTCGACGACGCCACCGCCGAAGCGCTCGGCCTCGGCTCGGCGCGCGGCGCGCTCGTCGCCGGCATCGACGAGAAGGGTCCGGCGAAGCCCGCCGGCCTGGAGACCGGTGACGTGATCGTCAAGTTCGACGGCAAGGACGTGAAGGATTCGCGCGACCTGCCGCGCATCGTCGCCGCGACGCCCGTCGGCAAGGACGTGCCGCTCGTGGTGGTCCGCAAGGGCAAGGAAGAGACCAAGACGGTCAAGCTCGGCCGCCTCGAGGATGGCGAGAAGGTCCAGTCGGCCTCGGCGAACAAGCCTGCGGCCGAGCCGGCCAAGCCCGTGGTGACGAGCGCGCTCGGCCTCGAGTTCTCGCCGCAGACGGACGAGCTCCGGAAGCGCTACTCGATCAAGGACGGCCTCAAGGGCGTTGTCATCACCAAGGTCGATGCCAACTCGAACGCCGCCGACAAGCGCGTGCTCGTCGGCGAATTGATCGTCGAAGTCGGCCAGGAGCCGGTCAACGCTCCGGCAGACGTGACCAAGCGGCTCGACGTGCTGAAGAAGGAAGGCAAGAAATCCGCCCTCCTGCTCGTTTCGAACGGCCAGGGTGAGGTCCGCTTCGTCGCAGTGTCGATGAATTGAGACCGGCAGAAACGGTTGAATGAAAAGGGCGGTCCGGCTGGGCCGCCCTTTTTCATGCCCTGTCCGCAGGTCGGTGACGAGGTGGGTGCGCTGGTGCAGACCGGTTGAACGCGGCTAGAGCTTGGCGACGGCGCCCGGAGAGACCGAGATGAAGCTCAGCGAAATTCCCTTCGTCACCACCGACTGGGCGACGATTCCCGTGGAGCGCCATGCCGGCGACAGCGGCGAGGCGACCTGGCGCGTCCAGTATTTCGGCCCCGAGGGCAATCGCATTCGGGTGCGGATGGTCGAGTATTCGCCCGGCTATGTCGCCGATCACTGGTGCTCGAAGGGTCACATCATCCTGTGCCTGGAAGGCGAGATGGAGACCACGCTCGCCGACGGCCGTGTGCTGCCGCTCCGCGCCGGCATGAGCTATCAGGTCGCCGACAATGCCGAGGCGCATCGCTCCGCGACCAAGACCGGCGCGAAGCTCTTCATCGTCGATTGAAGCGCTGCTCTTAGGCGCGAGTCATCCCGGGCGACCGGAGTGAGACCCGGGATCCATTCCGGAGCGCTTCCGATAAAGGTTCCGGAATGGATCCCGGATCTTCGCTTCGCTCCGTCCGGGATGACCCGCGGTTTGGAATGTAAGATCAGCTCCGGACGATCTCGCTGCCCGTGTAGCCCTGGGCATAGAGCAGCGCGGTGAGATCGGCATGGTCGAGCCGCGCATCGGCTGCGGCTGCCACCGCAGGCTTGGCACGGAAGGCGGCGCCGAGCCCAGCCTCGCCGAGCATGGCGAGATCATTGGCTCCGTCGCCGACGGCCATGGTTTGCGCGGGCGCAAGCTTGAAACGGGCGCGCAATTCGATCAGCGCGTCGAGCTTGGCCTGCTTGCCCAGGATGGGATCGGCGACCGTTCCGTTCAGGATGCCGTCATTGGCGAGCAGGGTGTTGGAGCGATGCTCGTCGAAGCCGATGGTCTGGCCGATCGGCCCGGTGAAGACGGTGAAGCCGCCCGAAACCAGCGCAGTGTAGCCGCCATTGGCGCGCATCGTCTGGACGAGTTCGCGCCCACCCGGCGTCAGTGTGATGCGGTCGCGGATGATCTCGCCGACGACGGAGAGCGGCACGCCCTTCAGCAAGGCGACGCGCTCGCGCAAGGCCGGTTCGAAATCGATCTCGCCGCGCATGGCGCGTTCGGTGATCGCGGCGACATGCTCCTTCAAGCCCACGAAGGCGGCGAGCTCGTCGATGCATTCCTGGCCGATCATGGTCGAATCCATGTCGGCGAGGAACAGCGCCTTGCGGCGCGTCGCCGCCGGCTGAACGATGACGTCGATCGCCGCGCCTGTCAGTTCCGTGCGGATGTCGGCTTCGAGCTTGCGTGCATCGGCTGCTTCCGCGAAGAGGTCGGCAGCGATTTCGCCGTCGAGCACCGCCGTGCCGGTGATGCCGGGCAGGGCGCGGGCGAGGTGGGCGAGAAGGGCTTCGCCGACCAGCGCCTGGCCGTGGGCGGATACGAGTGTGGCGACGAGCATGTGAGGAACCGGGTGAAGGCGGAAGGGCAATTCGGCGCGGTGCTCATCGCAGGTCCGACCGCGAGCGGCAAGTCCGCGCTGGCGATCGAGATCGCGCGCCGCACCGGCGGCACCGTCGTCAACGCCGATTCCATGCAGGTTTATGCCGATCTGCGTGTCCTGTCGGCCCGGCCTAGCGAAACCGAGGAGGCAATGGTCCCGCATCGCCTCTACGGGCATGTCGATGGCGCTGTGAACTATTCGGCGATGCGCTATGCCACCGATGTGACGGTGTTGCTGGCGGAGTTGCGTGCGAGCGGCTCCCTGCCGATCCTGGTCGGTGGCACCGGGCTCTATTTCAAGGCCGTCACCGAGGGCTTTTCGGCGATGCCGCCGGTGCCGGAAGAGGTGCGGGTCGCTTTCCGCGCCGATGCCGAGGGGCGCGAGACGGCAGCGCTCCATGCCGAACTTGCCGCTTGCGATCCCGCCATGGCGGAGCGACTGCGCCCGAGCGACCGGATGCGGATCATGCGCGCGCTGGAGGTTTTCCGGGCGACGGGGCGCTCGCTGGCGAGCTTCCAGGGCGAGCGCGAGCCGGGGCCGCTGGGCGATGTGCCGACGCTCCGGCTATTCGCCCATCCGGAGCGCGATGCGGTGCGAGAGCGGATCGACCGACGCTTCGAAGTCATGATGGGTGAGGGTGCGCTGGACGAGGTTGCACGGTTGAAGCAGCGAGGGCTCGATCCGCTCTTGCCGATCATGCGCGCGCATGGCGTGCCGGGCCTGATCGCCCATCTCGATGGCGAGATCACGCTGGACGAGGCGATCCGGCGCGGCCAGGCCGATACGCGCGCCTATGCCAAGCGGCAGGTGACGTGGTTCCGTCACCAGATGGCAGGCTGGGAAGCGGTCGCGCCAGAGGCTGCGCTGGAACTGGCCGCGCAGCGTCTCGGGCTCTGAGCCTCAGGCCGCTTCGGCGACAGGAGCGGGATCGGCGAGGCCGAGCCGGTTGCGGCCTTCGTTCTTGGCGCGATAGAGCGCCTGGTCGGCGCGGGCCGTCAGGGATGCCAGCGTTTCGCCGGCGTGAAGCGCTGCGATGCCGAGGCTCGCGGTCACCTTGAGCGCCAGGGTCTCGGAGACCGGCATGGAGCGGGTGAGCAGGGCGTCCTGAATCTGGCGCGCGCTCGCCGCGGCCGAGGCGAGGTCGCAGTCCTGCAGCAGGATGGCGAATTCCTCGCCGCCGAAGCGGCCGACGAGGTTGTGCTCGTTGCGGAACTGGCCGAGTAGCAGATCGGCGAAGGCACGGATCACCGCATCGCCGGCCGGGTGCCCGTAGGTGTCGTTGACCTGCTTGAAATGGTCGAGATCGACGATGATGAGGGCGATGTCGGTGCTGTCCGCCTCGCTCGCCGCGATCGCGGCATTGGCCTTTTCGGTGAAGGAGCGGCGGTTGAGCAGCGCGGTCAGCGGGTCCGTCTCCGCCAGGCGGCGCAGTTCCTTCTCGCGTTCCTCGCGCAGGCCGATTTCCTCGGAAAGCGCGCGGCGGGTCGCCCGCTCGCGGCCGATCTCCAGCGCCAGCGTGGCGGCGCGCATCTGCAAGGTCTGGTTGGCGACCGTCAGGTCGGTGATGTCCGTCAGCGTGAGAAGAAGGCCGTCGCCGAGCGGAGCGATCGCGACCCTGAGCCAGGTCGTGGCGCCGTCGCGCGTGAAGGAGACCTCGAGCGTGTCGGCGCGCTGCAGGTCGATGGCGTAGAGGCAGCGGCGCCAGACCGAAGCGTCGGACAGGAAGGTCAGGCTTTCGCGGCCATCGGTGTCGAGCAGGTCGTTCTCTGCGCGACCGCTCAACTCTGCGGCGCGCCGGTTCGCGGTGACGACGACGGCCTGCTCGATCTGGCCGGCTGCGTCGCGAATGGCGCGCAGGGCGACGATGCCGCTGGGCGAGGAGTCCAGCACGGCATTGAGCAGATCCTCGCGGAACTGCAGCGGACGGCTAAAGGCGATGATGAAGCGGCGCCCGTCGCGCGTGGTGGTCGGCAGGAGCAGGCGCTCCCAGAGCGCGACGCGCACCGTCTGGGTCGAGCGATGCACGGTATAGAGCGGCCGATCCTCGGCGATGGCTTGGTCGAAGCTGTCGGTCGAGAAGCGGGCGACGTGCTCGCGCATGTCCGAGAGGCGCTTGCCGAGGCGGCTGGCGCCGGAATAGCGGATGATCTCGCGCCCGAAATGCAGCCAGCGATAGTCGCCGTCGCCGGTGGGTTCCAGGATCATCAGGTCCTCGCCGAATTCCGGCAGCAGCGCGGCGGCGAGCTTCTCGTAGCCGACGGGCTCGCCGTCCTGACGATGAAGCGCGAAGCGGCTCAGAATCCGTGCGATCTCCGGGGCATGGCCGCGGGCCGCGATATTCTCGGTGTGGACCTCGTAGTACATATCCGTCCCGGTTCGAGCGGGGAGAACCTAGCGCCGACGGATTGAGAAAGTGTTCCCTTGCGGCATGGCATTTTCCGGACTCGACGGAAGTGCCGATCCCCGCACATGTTAACGCTTGACCGGCTGCGCGGCCTCCGTTAGCGTTCGGCAACTTTCGTCAAGGAACATGTGCGCAATGCGCAAGCTTATTCTCGTAGAGGTGCGCTGGTAGGGGCCGGTTTTCGAACCGGGCGTCCCCGACGCCAGCGCACGCCCAGGCCCCTCCGAGGGCCTTTTTTATTGCCCGCATTCCAGACCGACAAAAAGACCAGCCGCAGGAGAGCGTAATGAGCGAGATGATGACCGGCGCCGAGATGGTCGTCCGCGCGCTTCAGGATCAAGGTGTCGAGCACCTGTTCGGTTATCCGGGCGGCGCCGTACTCCCGATCTACGACGCCATTTTCCAGCAGGACAAGGTCAAGCACGTCCTCGTCCGCCACGAGCAGGGCGCGGTCCACGCCGCCGAGGGCTATGCCCGCTCCGGCGCCGGCAAGGTCGGCTGCGTGCTCGTTACCTCCGGCCCCGGCGCGACCAATGCCGTCACGGGCCTGACCGATGCGCTGCTCGACTCGATCCCGCTCGTCGTCATCACCGGCCAGGTGCCGACGCATCTGATCGGCTCGGACGCCTTCCAGGAATGCGACACGGTCGGCATCACCCGCTCCTGCACCAAGCACAACTACCTGGTGAAGAGCATCCACGACCTGCCGCGCATCCTGCACGAGGCGTTCTACGTCGCCGCCAACGGCCGCCCGGGCCCGGTCGTGATCGACATCCCCAAGGACATCCAGTTCGCGACCGGCGCCTATAGCCGCCCGCGCGACAACCAGCACAAGACCTATCGCCCGGTGGTCAAGGGCGACCTGAACAAGATCAAGGCCGCGGTCGAGCTGATCGCCGGCGCCAAGCGGCCGGTCTTCTATACCGGCGGCGGCGTGATCAATTCCGGCCCGCATGCCTCGGTGCTGCTGCGCGAACTGGCGCGGCTGACCGGCTTCCCGGTCACCTCGACGCTGATGGGACTGGGCGCCTTCCCGGCCGCCGACAAGCAGTGGCTCGGCATGCTCGGCATGCACGGCACCTACGAGGCGAACCTCGCGATGCATGACTGCGACGTCATGATCAATATCGGCGCGCGCTTCGACGACCGCATCACCGGGCGCATCGATGGCTTCTCGCCGCGCTCGAAGAAGATCCATATCGACATCGATCCGTCCTCGATCAACAAGACGGTCAAGGTCGATATCGGCATCGTCGGCGATTGCGCCCATGTGCTCGAGGACATGGTCCGGATCTGGCGCGAGACCAGTCCGCAAGTCGACAAGACCGCGCTCGCCGCCTGGTGGACGAAGATCGACGGCTGGCGCGGCCGCAAGAGCCTCGCCTACAAGAACTCGGACACGATCATCAAGCCGCAATATGCGCTGGAGCGCCTCCATGCTCTGACCAAGGATCGCGACACCTACATCACGACCGAGGTTGGCCAGCACCAGATGTGGGCCGCGCAGTATCTGCATTTCCAGGAGCCCAACCGCTGGATGACCTCGGGCGGTCTCGGCACGATGGGCTACGGCCTGCCGGCAGCGATCGGCGTGCAGATGAAGCATCCCAAGGCGCTGGTCATCGACGTCGCCGGCGAGGCTTCGATCCTGATGAACATGCAGGAGATGTCGACGGCCGTTCAGTACCGTTTGCCGGTGAAGATCTTCATCCTCAACAACGAGTACATGGGCATGGTGCGCCAGTGGCAGGAATTGCTGCATGGCGGGCGCTATTCGGAGAGCTATTCGCAGTCCTTGCCTGACTTCGTGAAGCTCGCCGAGGCCTATGGCGGCCACGGCATCCGCTGCTCCGACCCGGCCAAGCTCGACGACGCGATCATGGAGATGATCGAGACGCCCGGTCCGGTGATCTTCGACTGCCTCGTCGCGAAGGAAGAGAACTGCTTCCCGATGATCCCGTCGGGCAAGGCCCATAACGAGATGATCCTGCCCGATTTCGAGGGCGATACCGGCGAGATCATCGACGCCAAGGGCAAGCAGCTCGTTTGAGCTCATCCAGTCTCCCTCAGCCCTCATCCTGAGGAGCCGCGTCAGCGGCGTCTCGAAGGATGCTCAAACGGGCGGGGAGGCATCTGGATCATCCTTCGAGATGCGGGCTTCGCCCGCTCCTCAGGATGAGGGCTGAGGGTACGATTGAAGGAAAACACCATGGCCAGCATCGGTCTGATCGGCGGGATGAGCTGGGAGTCGACCGCGGTCTACTACCGGCTCCTCAACGAGGGCGTGCGTGCGCGCTCGGGCGGTTTGCATTCGGCCGACGTGCTGCTGCATTCGGTCGACTTCGCTGGTATCGCCGAAATGCAGGCCAAGGGCGACTGGGCTGCGGCCGGTGCTGTGCTGGCCGCGAGCGCGCGCCGCCTCGAGCAGGGCGGGGCCTCCTGCCTCGTGCTCTGCACCAACACCATGCACAAGGTCGCGGACCAGATCATCGCCGCGACCAAGCTGCCCTTCCTGCATCTCGCCGACGTGACGGCGCGGGCGGTTCTGGCTTCGTCCTCGCGCCGGCCGCTTCTGCTGGCGACGCGCTTCACCATGGAGCAGGGCTTCTATCGCGACCGGCTCCGGGCCTTTGGCGTCGAGGCGCTGGTGCCGGCCCCCGAGGAGCGCGACGACGTCCATCGCATCATCTACGAGGAGTTGTGTCGCGGGCGGATCGAGCCGGCCTCGCGCGAGCGCTACCGCGCCATCGTCGCGCGCGCCGCGAAGGAGGAGGGCGCCGACGGCGTCATTCTCGGCTGCACCGAGATCGGCCTCCTGCTGTCGCAGGGCGATGTTTCCGTGCCGGTGTTCG
The DNA here is from genome assembly GCF_059416005.1 of Allobosea sp. GW821-FHT09G06. Taxonomy (NCBI): domain Bacteria; kingdom Pseudomonadati; phylum Pseudomonadota; class Alphaproteobacteria; order Hyphomicrobiales; family Alloboseaceae; genus Allobosea; species Allobosea sp. GW821-FHT09G06. Next base: position 1,707,704 of record NZ_JBWKOI010000001.1, read on the forward strand.
AGACGACGGCCCTGCATGTCGCGGCGGCACTCGATTTCGTCGATGAGTGGGAGGTTGCCGCGGCATGAAGCTTCTGATCGGCAACAAATGCTATTCGTCCTGGTCGCTTCGGGCCTGGCTCCTGATGCGCGTGGCTGGCATCGCCTTCACCGAGCAGCTCGTGCCGCTCGACGAGCCCGGCTTCAAGGAGACCGTCTTCGCCGCGGCGCCCGGCAGCGGCGGCACGCTGCCGATGGTGGTCGATGGCGATGTCGCCGTATGGGAGACGCTGGCGATCTGCGAGTATCTGCATGACACGCATCCGCAGGCCGGGATCTGGCCGCGCGACGCTGCGGCGCGCGCGCATGCGCGGGCTATCTCTAGCGAGATGCATGCCGGCTTCATGGCGCTGCGCAGTGCCTGCCCGATGAATCTGGGCAAGCGCTTCGCCGCGCGCGATCGCGGTCCCGGCGTTGCCCGCGATGTCGAGCGGCTGACCGCGCTGTGGCGGCAGGCGCGCGAGCGCTTCGGCGCGGGCGGGCCTTTCCTCTACGGCGCCTTCTCGGCTGCGGATGCGATGTTCGCGCCGGTCGTCACCCGCTTCGATACCTATGGCATCGCGGTCGACCCGGTTTCGCAGGACTACATGCGCGCGATCCTCGCGCTGCCGGCCTATCGCGAGTGGCTCGCCGCCGCGCTGGTCGAGCCCTGGATCGTAGCGCAGGACGAGGTGGACGAACCCGCCCTCGTCGATCTCCGCCACAGCTGATCATTCCTTCTCTTTCGCTCCAACCCGCCTCACAGGTCCGTCATGTCGAAGCCCGCCACCCACTACCCGAATGCTCCGAAGGCCCAGCCGACCGCGCGCCATACGCTGGCGGTGATCGTCGACAACGAACCGGGCGTTCTTGCCCGCATCGCCGGGCTGTTCTCGGGCCGCGGCTACAATATCGAGAGCCTCACCGTCTCCGAGACCGAGCATGAGAAGCATCTCTCGCGCATCACGGTGGTGACCTCCGGCACGGCCAATGTCATCGACCAGATCAAGGCGCATCTCGACCGGCTGGTGCCGGTGCATCGCGTCGTCGACCTGACCGAGCAGGGCGAGGCGATCGAGCGCGAGCTCGCGCTGGTCAAGGTCGTCGGCAAGGGCGATCACCGCGTCGAGGCGATGCGCCTCGCCTCGGCCTTCGGGGCGCGCGTGCTCGATGCCTCGCTGACCTCCTTCGTTTTCGAACTGACCGGAGCGACCGAGGAGATCGAGCGCTTCATCAAGACGATGACGGCGGTCGGCCTGACCGAAGTTTCGCGCACCGGCATCGCCGCGATGAGCCGCGGCCCGGAATCGATGTGACCACCGGCTGCTGCCGGTGACGCGCCGCTACGAGATCGCGATTGCCGGTTGCGGGCCGGCAGGGCTCTCGGCTGCGCTCCTGCTGGAGCGCGCCGGGCATCGCGTGACGCTGGTCGAGCGCTTCGCGACGCCGCAGCCGCTCGGGTCCGGCCTGATCCTGCAGCCGACCGGGCTCGCCGTTTTGCGCGAACTCGGCCTTGCCGATGCGCTGATCGCGCGCGGCAGCAGGCTCGACCGGCTCTATGGGCTCGGCGCGGCCACAGGTTCCGTCGTGCTCGATGTGCGCTACGCGGCGCTCGGCCCCGACGCCTTCGGCCTCGGCATTCATCGCGGCAGCCTGTTCGAGGCGCTGTTCGCAGCCGTGTCGGCGCGCGGGATCGCGGTGGAGACCGGCTGCGAGATCACGGATGTCGAGAGCGGCAGCGGCGGCAATGTCTCGCTCGTCCTGGATAACGGGCGGAAGCTCGGGCCCTTCGACCTCGTGATCGATGCCACGGGCGCGCGCTCGCCCCTGATCGGCCGGGCCTTGCGGCCGGTGCGGCAGCGCCCGCTGGCTTATGGCGCGATCTGGGCCAATGCGCCATTGGCGGCGGGGTTCGATCCGCATGCGCTGGAGCAGCGCTATCATCGGGCGAGCGTGATGGTCGGCGTGCTGCCGATCGGCCGGCAGCATGACAACGAGACGCTGCTCGCTTCCTTCTTCTGGAGCCTGAAGCCGGCCGAGCATGCGCAATGGCAGGCGCGCGGTCTGGATGCGTGGAAGGTGGACGTGCTCCGTCACTGGCCGCAGACAGCGCCGATGCTTGAGAGCATCGCCGCGCCCGAACAATTGCTGCTGGCTTCCTATCGGCACCACACCTTGCCGGTCCCGGCCGGGCGCGGGCTCGCCTTCATCGGGGATGCCGCCCATTCGACCAGCCCGCAGCTCGGGCAGGGCGCCAATATGGGTTTGCTCGATGCCTATGCGCTGGCGATGGCGGTGAACGAGGCTGCGGATATCGCCGACGCGTTGGAGCGTTATGCGCAGCTACGGCGATTCCATGTCCGGCTCTATCAGGCGGCGAGCCGCCTGTTCACGCCGTTCTACCAATCCGACAGCCGGTTGCTGCCGCTGCTGCGTGACCGGCTCGTGCCGCCTTTGGCGCGTCTGCCAGGCATCGACAGGCAACTGGCCCTGCTCGTCGCGGGGCTGTATGGCGATCCCCTACAGACCCTGAAACTGGGACCGGCCTTCCCGGCGAAGCCAGCATTTGCGAGCGTAAGGGCATGACGACACCGAGCCTCGAACATATCGCGCTTTTCCTCGGCATTGCCGGTTTGGCCTGCTTCGCCTGGCCGATCATGATGCGGCTTTCCGGCAAGGGGCAGGTCGAGCCGCTCGGCAGCGGCAAGAGCCTGCGCTCGCCACTGTGGTGGGCCGGGTTCCTTTTGACGATCGCGGCGATCTTCCTGCAGCGCATCGCGAGCCAGCAGGTCGCGGGCGGCTGACCCGCCGCCTGAATCATGCCGCCTTGCCTCGCGAGGCATGGGCGCGCATGACTTGGTGAGGAGGGCGGCCGATGTCGATCCAGCTTGAGGTCCGCAGCTATCGCGGTGGCGATCGGCATCATCACAATTTCAGCCAGATCCTGTTGCCGATGCAGGGCGCCATGCGGCTGGATGTCGAAGGACGCCGGGGCGTCGTCTCCCATAACTGTGTCGCCCTGATCCCACGGCATTGCGAGCACGGCTTCGAGCCGAGTAGCGATTGCAGCATGTTCATCCTCGATGTCGACGTGGCGGGCCTTGGTAGCGAGGCGCAGCCGGCCTTGCTCAACAGCGCGGAGCCTTCGCTCCTGCCGATCGCGCCCTGGCTGTGGCGGATGTTCCGCCAGCTCGGAGCCGAGGTTGAAACCGGGGCCTGCCCGAGCGGGGCCGCCGCGCGCATGGCGATGACGGCGCTGCATCTGGTCGAGCCGGGCGAGCGGCCGCAGCCCTGGTCGCGCGCGGAGCGGCGCGTGCTGGATGTGGCCGAAGCGGGGCAGGTCACAGGCGTCGCGCAGATGGCCCGGATGGCCGGGCTTGGGCAGAGCCAGTTCCACGCGCTGTTCAGGGCGACCATGGGCCGCTCGCCCAAGCAGTTGCAGCTTCAGCGCCTGTTCGAGCGCGCCGCCGAGAGGCTGGCGACGACGGCCGCGCCGGTTTCGGAGATCGCTTATGATCTAGGCTACCAGAACGCCGCATCCTTCAACCGGCAGTTCAAGCGCCGCTTCGGCCTGACGCCGAGCGATTTCCGCGCCGCGAACCGTAATCCGGCAGGGGCCTGACCCGGCATCGCAGTTTCGGTCAAGCCGTTCGGAGCTTCGCCTCATCACGGCAGCGCCGGTGTTGGCTAGCTTGAGCGCTCGCGATGACCACTTGAGGAGCGCCCGGCCATGAAGCTGACCGATTTCAAAGTCCTGACATTCGATTGCTACGGCACCCTGATCGACTGGGAGACCGGCATCTGGAACGCCTTGCAGCCGCTGTTGAGCGCTGGCGGGATCGCGCTGGAGCGGGAGGACGCGCTCGCCCGTTTCGCCCGCTATGAGACCGAGCAGGAGGAGGCGACGCCCTCCCTGCGCTATCCGACGCTGCTGGCCGCGGTGCATGCCCGCTTCGCCCGGGATTTAGGCGTGCGCATCCATGCCGATCTCAACGAGCGTTTCGGCGCCTCGGTGCCGGACTGGCCGGCCTTTCCCGATTCAGCCGAGGCGCTCGCCTATCTCAAGCGGCACTACAAGCTCGTGATCCTGTCCAATGTCGACCGCCAGAGCTTCGCCGCCAGCAACCGGAAGCTCGGCGTGACTTTCGACGGCATCTACACCGCCGAGGATATCGGCTCCTACAAGCCCGATCCGCGCAACTTCGCCTTCCTGCTGGAGCATCTCGCGGCCGATCTCGGGCTCGCCGCGCATGAGGTGCTGCATACCGCGCAGAGCCTGTTCCACGACCATGTGCCGGCACAGAAGGCCGGGCTGGCGCGAGCCTGGATCGACCGGCGCTTCGACAAGGCGGGAAGCGGCGCGACGCAGGTCCCCGAGAAGCGGCCGAGCGTCGATTTCCACTTCAAGAGCCTCGCCGACATGGCGCAGGCGCATCGGGAGGTGACGGCCTGACGGCCGTCGCGATCCTTCAGCCGCTGAAGCCGCCTTCGTCGAGGAAGGCCTTTTCCTGCGCTGTGGTCTTGCGGCCGAGAACCGGGTTGCGGTGCGGGAAGCGGCCAAAATCGCGGATGATGTCGCGGTGGATCTCGGCATATTTCACGCCGTCCGCGTCATCGGCGGCGGCGCAGAGTTCGATGCAACGCTCCTGATCGGCGAGCCCTTCCGAGTGCATGAAGGGCATGTAGAAGAAGCGCTTCTCCGGCGGCCGGTAGGTCTCGTCGAACCCTCTCGCGATCGCGCGCTCGGCGATCTCGACCGCTTGCGCGTCGGTGGCGAAGGCGCGCGGGCTGCCGCGAAACATGTTGCGCGGGAACTGGTCGAGCAGGATCAGCAGCGCATAGACGCCTTCCGGGGTATCCTCCCAATCAGCGAGTTGTCCGGCTGCTGCGGCCTCATGGGCCGGGAGGAAGCGCCTGATGATCTCGGCATCGAAAGCCTCGTCCTTGGCGAACCATTTCTCCGGGCCGGCCTCGCGCCAGAAGCTGACGACGGCATGGGCGCTGGGCAGGGTCATGAAGGGCTCCGTTCCTCGATATCCGATCGCCCAGAGATAATTCTTCTTCGGCCATGCGCCAGTTGCGAATAACGCTTGCGGGCTGCCCGTCGCTGCGATAGATGCCTGAACCGTAACGTACGGTACTGGATTTCTTCCGCCCATGACGCAAGGCTCCGCAGAGACGCAAGGCGAGGCGCTGACAGCGCGCCAGCAGGCCGTGCTCGATGCCGTGCTGAGCCTGATGGTCGAGAAGGGTAGTGGTCTCACCATGACCGCGGTGGCGCGGCGCGCGAGCTGCTCCAAGGAGACGCTCTACAAGTGGTTCGGCGACCGCGACGGTTTGCTCACCGCGACCGTGCAATGGCAGGCCTCGAAGGTGAGGGCGGGCAATTTCGACCGGCAGAATCTCGATGCCGGCGCGCTGCGCGAGAGCCTGAAGGGTTTTGCTGCAAACTGGCTGGAGGTGATCACCTCGCCGACCTCGATCGCGCTCAACCGTATCGGCATCAGCCAGGCGGCCTCGCGCGACGGCAATCTCGGCTCGATCGTGCTGGCCAATGGCCGCTTCGCCATCGGTGAGCGCCTGAAGCCGGTGCTCGATGCCGGGCGCGAGGCGGGTCTGCTCGCCTTCGACGATACCGAGACGGCCTTCCGCACCTTCTTCGGCCTCGCCGGCCGCGACGTCCAGATCCGGCTCCTGCTCGGCGACACGCTGACGCTGAGCCGGGCCGAGATCGCCACGGACGCCGAGCGGGCGACCGAGCAGTTTCTCACCCTCTACGGCGCGGGGCTGAAGGCCTCGGGCCGGGACAAGTCCAACGCGTGACAAAGGAGACACCCATGCGCGTTTATTACGATCGTGATGCCGACATCAACCTGATCAAGGGCAAGAAGGTCTGCATCGTCGGCTACGGCTCGCAGGGCCACGCCCACGCGCTGAACCTGCGCGATTCCGGCGTCAAGGACGTCATCATTGCGCTCAAGGCAGGTTCGGCGACGCGCAAGAAGGCCGAAGAGGCCGGCTTCAAGGTGATGACCCCGTCGGAGGCCGCCAAGGTCTCGGACATCATGATGATGCTGACCCCGGACGAGCTGCAGGGCGACATCTATCGCGACGAGCTGCATGCCAACATGAAGGAAGGCGCCGCGCTGCTCTTCGCGCACGGCCTCAACGTTCATTTCAACCTGATCGAGCCGCGCAAGGACCTCGACGTGCTGATGGTCGCCCCGAAGGGCCCCGGCCACACCGTCCGCTCCGAGTATCAGCGCGGCGGCGGCGTGCCGACGCTGATCGCGATCCATCAGGACGCGACCGGCAACGCCCATGACCTCGGCCTGTCCTACGCCTCGGCCAATGGCGGCGGCCGCGCCGGCATCATCGAGACCACCTTCAAGGAAGAGTGCGAGACCGATCTCTTCGGCGAGCAGGTCGTGCTCTGCGGCGGCCTGGTCGAGCTGATCAAGGCCGGCTACGAGACGCTGACCGAGGCGGGCTATGCCCCCGAGATGGCCTATTTCGAGTGCCTCCACGAGGTGAAGCTGATCGTGGACCTGATCTACGAAGGCGGCATCGCCAACATGAACTACTCGATCTCGAACACGGCCGAGTACGGCGAGTACGTCACCGGCCCGCGGATCATCACCGCCGAGACCAAGGCCGAGATGAAGCGCGTCCTGACCGACATCCAGTCGGGCAAGTTCACCCGCGACTGGATGCTCGAGAACAAGGTCAACCAGACCTCGTTCAAGGCGACCCGCGCCCGCTACGCCGCCCATCCGATCGAGGAAGTCGGCGCCAAGCTCCGCGACATGATGCCGTGGATCAAGGCCAAGGCTCTGGTCGACAAGACCAAGAACTGAGTTCTTCCAAGCTCCGTCATGCTCGGGCTTGACCCGAGCATCTCAGGACGGAGAGGCGCTCTTTCCGGTTGGAGATTCTCGGGTCGCTGCCGTGCAGCGCCCGAGAATGACGGGAGGGGAAGCCGCTTCCCAGATTGATTCAAGATGTTCCGGACCTGATTCCAGAATATCCTGCAGTCGATTGATATAATTTGATTTTCCTGTTTGCGGGCGGTGGCCGAGAGGCTGCCGCCCGCTTTCGTTGCGGCGCCGGCTGGAACCCTCCGCGCGCCCGGGCGTTTTCCTTGCGGTGCATGGCCGGAAAGGCCTGCGACAGACCAAGGGAGACGGTCATGACGGTCGATACGCGACCCAGAGTGCCGGTTCAGGACCCCGAGCAATTGCGCGGCGGCGATCCGATTCCGCCGATGCGGGCCGATGATCACAGCGATGCCGATCCGGCGGTGGAAACACCTGTCGAGGCGCGGCAGGGCTTTCTCGACCGGCCGGTCCTGATGGTCCTGATCGGAGGGCTCGTCATGGTGACGATCGCCTGGATCGTGATCGAGGCGACCATCTACTGAACGTGAGTTTTGCGAAGCCGTTCGTGTTTGCCCGCCACAGGGGAGGCCGTGATGGAACTCTTACGCATTCTTGAAACGCCGGTCGGCATCCGCGTCGTGATGGCGCTGTCGCTGGCGATGATGCTGGCTGTGGTCCTCGGCCTGGCCTGAGGCACCGCATTGAAAGATGAAACCGGAGGAAGCCTCCGGCGCTTGGCGCCGGAGGCTTTTTTACAGGCGGGGACCGATCAGAAGGTGACCTTGTCCTTGATCTCGGCCTCGACATTCGAGGGCAGGGTGCCGCGCTTCACGAGGTCGGCGAAATCCTTGAACTTCGCCTTGCCGCGCTCCTCGATGATCTTCTTGGAGCGGGCCTCGCCGATGCCCTTGAGCGTGTCGAGCTCGGCTGCGGTCGCGGTATTGATGTTGATCTTCTTGGCCTGGGCCGCTGCGGGCGTGGCGGCAGCCGGGGTTGCGGGCTTCGCGGCGGGTGCGGCTTGCGCTGCCGGGGCGGCGGGCACTGTCACGGGCGCGGCCGGCTTGGCCGGGGTGGCGGGAGCCTGCGTCGCGGTCTGGGCGAAGGCCTGGCCGCCCATGGCGGCAAGCGCGACGAGGGGGATCAGGAAACGTGACATCGTCATGACTGGGACCTCGCGGGTCGGCCCGGATCATCGCATCCGCCGGGGGCCGGGTCCCTCCGTCGGACGACGCTGGCGGCACGGGGCCGTTCAGCGTGTCGCGCCGGGCTTCACCGTTGGGGTGTGCCGCGATGCGACGACATGAAGAAGCGCCTTTCGGTTTGAACGATTTCCGAATGCGGCGTTCACCGGCCAGTCAGGTTTCCGGCGGCCTCAGGCCAAGCCTTTCAGCGCTGCTGACAATCATCGCCTTTCGATTGTCGTAAGGGCTTTACCTGTCGCGAGGCGAGGCTCCGGGGAGACGGCCATGGCGGAATTCTCGATCAGCAATCTTCTCGACAGCAAGATCGCCGTCGTTCGGGATGTGGTCTGCTCTGGCGAGTGTCGGCATCGCAGCGACGAGGAGTGCACGCACAGGACGCATCTGGTCTTTCCGTATCGCGGTCTGTTCGTCCGCCATGTCGGCCGCGAGGATGTGGTCGCGGAGAGCAATCAGCTGCTCTGTTTCAATCCCTACGAGGGCTATCAGGTCAGCCACCCCGTGGCCGGCGGCGACGCCTGTCTCGATCTGCAGCTGGACGAGGCTGTCCTGCACGAGCTGGTGCCGGCCGAATTGCTCCAGCGGGGCACGAACGCCCTCGCGATGCAGCGGCGACGGATCGATCCGCGCGCCCAGGCTCTCGTCGCGCTGCTGCGGCACAGCCTGCATCGCGGCGTGGCCGAAACGCTCGAGGCCGAAACTCTTGTCCTCACGCTCGTGCGACGAGTCTTCGGCGAAAGGACCTCACACGGCGTGAGCGGCTCTGCGGGGCGGCGCAAGCTCGTCGACCGTGCGAAGCTGGTGATTGCGAGCGATCTCGCCCGACGCTGGACGCTCGCGGAGATCGCCGACGAGGTCGGCGTTTCGCCGGTCTATCTGACGCAGGTCTTCAGCCAGGTCGAGGGGATGCCACTCTATCGCTATCAGTTGCGCCTGCGGCTCGGCCGCGCGCTCGATCTGCTGGGCGCGTGCGACGACCTCACCCAGCTCGGGCTGGAGCTGGGCTTTTCCAGCCACAGCCATTTCAGCGCCACCTTCCGTCAGGCCTACGGCCGCAGCCCGGCAGAGTTCCAGCGATCGCTGCATCTCCGCTGACATCAGCTGTCACAGGTCGCGAAAGATTCCGACAGCAGCTGTCAGTCCCCTGGTGTTTCCTCAGGTCATCGCTTCTGACCAGGGAGACACATCGTGATCAGCTTCATCATCGGGGCGGCCAAGCCTGCCGCCACTGCATTTCTGGCTCTGGGCAGGCTCGTCGGCGGCATTGAAAGCTGGCTGCAGGCCCGCCGCGATTTCAGCAGGCTTTGTGAATTGAGCGAGCACGATCTGCGCGATCTCGGCTTGCGCGGCAGCGACCTGCGCGATGCTTCGGCCGCTCGCTATTTCGGCGATCCGACCGCGATCATCGCGCTGCGGGCCGAGGAGCGGCGCGGATTGGCGGGCGGAGAGCGCGTCGAGGACATCCTGCGCGGCCTCAGCGCAGGCAGCCCGAGCCGCCCCGAGCGGATCGCTAAAGAATCCGACAGCGGCGCCTTTCGCGGCGTGGTCTGTCTCGGGGCGGCCGATTGACCGGCCCGGATCAAGGAGACCAAGCCATGAGCGGAACCTGTGCAGCCTGTGATTGCGAACTCGACGAGAACACGGTCCAGGTGACGATCGGCGGCAATACCGTCGAGGTCTGTTGCGACGACTGCGCCCAGGCGCTGCGTGAGGCCGAGGCGGCCTCGGCGCAAAGTAGCGCAGGCTGAGCGACCAGCCGATGCCGGCCGCGTCATGCGGCCGGCATTTTACTTTGCCGAAGCGCCCCGACCTCGGTGGTCGCTCAGCGTGCGAGGAATTCGCTGAAGCGGCCGACCGCATAGAGCAGGCCGAAGCCCCAGGCGAAGGAGGCCAGCCAGTTGGCGAGCTGGAAGGCCCAGAACGGCATCGCGACGATGCCGGCGACGATGGCGATGACGGCACGCAGCGGCCCGAAGAAATGGCCGATCAGGATGCTGGCGATGCCCCATTTCTCGAAGAAGGCATGGCCGCGATCGAGCAATTGCGGATTGTTCCGGAACGGCCAGTAATCGTGGACGCGGGGGCCCAGATGGACGCCCGCGACATAGGATACCCAGAAGCCGCTGCCTGCGCCGAGCGAGGCCGCCAGAGCGAGCGGCACGAGATTGAGGCCGGAAGCGCCGGCGACGGCGCCGAATGTGGTGAAGAACACGGTCGCTGGCACCAGCCAGGAGAGAATCGCGACGCATTCGGCGAAGGCGACCGCGAAGACGATCGGGATCGCCCATTGCTGATGGGTTTGCATGAAGTCGACGAGCGCCTTCATGGCTTGTTCCAGTTCGGCCATGGCGTTCGGCTCGGCTCCAGCGGGGTCGGGTCGGTCCCGCCATATGGCCGTGTCGATGGAGCGATGCAAGCGACGGGCCGCCGCAGGGCGGGGCGTTGCCTTCCCCGGATGATCGCCTATTAATTCCGGCAACGTGAAAAAAGCTGACGGCCAGGCACCAGCCTTGAGCCCGACGGGGAAACGGATTTCATGGAGTTGCAGGATCGCCCGCAGGCGCATGCGGGCACGGGGGCGGTTTCGTCTGATAATCCGGCGGTGGCGCTCGGCGGCATCGACATCACCTTCCATCTCGCCGATGGCGGCCGCTATCAGGCGGTGAAAGGCATCGACCTCAAGGTCCATCCGGGCGAGTTCGTCTCGATCGTCGGGCCTACCGGCTGCGGCAAGTCCACGCTGCTGAATGCGGCGGCAGGCCTGCTCACGCCTTCGGCCGGCACGGTCGGCATCTTCGGCAAGCCGCTCTCGGGGCTGAACCGGCGCGCCGGCTATCTCTTCCAGCAGGATGCGCTGATGCCGTGGAAGACGGCGCTGGAGAACGTCAAGGTCGCGCTGGAGCCGATGGGCGTGCCAAGCCACGAGGCCGACCAGCGGGCGCGCGAATGGCTCGGCCGCGTCGGCTTGCGCACCTTCGTCGACCGCTATCCGCATATGCTCTCGGGCGGGCAGCGCAAGCGCGTCAGCCTCGCGCAGATGCTGATCCGCAATCCCGAGATCCTGCTGATGGACGAGCCCTTCGGGCCGCTCGACGCGCAGACCCGGCAGATCATGGGCAATCTCCTGCTCGATCTCTGGTCGCGCGACCGCAAGGCGCTGATGTTCGTGACCCATGATCTCGAGGAGGCGATCGCGCTCTCGGACCGGGTCGTGGTCATGTCGGCGGGGCCGGCGGCGGGGATCGTCGCCGATTACAAGGTCGACCTGCCGCGCCCGCGCGACATCGCCGATATCCGGCTGGAGAAGGCCTTCCACGAAATCCATCGCGACATCTGGGCCTCGCTGCGCGTCGAGGTCCAGAAGGCCTATGCGATGGGCGAGGGGCGCGAGCTCGTCGGGGGAGACGCGTCATGAAGCGCGTGAAGCTTCTTTCGCTCCAGATCCTGGTGATGCTGGCCTTTCTGCTGGTCTGGCATGTCGTGACGACCACGAGCCTGTTCGGCGACGTCAAGACGATGCAGTTCTTCTTCTCGACGCCGGTCGCGGTGCTGACGCGCACCTTCAAGCAGCTGACCAGTGCCGATATCTACTGGCATCTCGGCATTACGCTGACCGAGACGGTGCTGGCCTTCGTCATCGGCTCGCTCGCCGGCATCCTGTTCGGCTTCGCCTTCGCGCGGCGCGAACTGCTCTCGGCGGTGTTCGACCCCTATATCAAGGCGGCGAACGCCCTGCCGCGCGTCGTGCTGGCGCCGATCTTCGCGCTCTGGTTCGGCTTGGGCATCTGGTCGAAGGTGGCGCTCGGTTTCACGCTCGTCTTCTTCATCGTCTTCTTCAACGTCTACCAGGGCGTGCGCGAGGTTTCGCCGACGATCCTGGCCAATGCCCGCATGCTCGGCATGAACGAGCGCCAGCTCTTCAAGCATGTCTATTGGCCGTCCGCGCTGACCTGGATGTTCTCCTCGTTGCACACCTCGGTCGGCTTCGCGCTGGTCGGTGCTGTCGTCGGCGAATATCTCGGGTCCTCGGCCGGGCTCGGCTACAAGATCCATGAGGCCGAGAGCGTGTTCGACGTCACCGGCGTGTTCTCGGGCATGCTGATCCTGGCGATCTTCGTCATTGCGATCGACTCGCTGGTGACGTTGATCGAGAAGCGGCTCTTGGTCTGGCGACCCGGACAGAGTTCGACGACGACGACCTAACGTCATCTCCGCTTGCTAGCGGGGCCGGGCAGGATCATGCTCCGCCCCGCGATCAAGCGTGGCGGGGGCGGGTCATGGAACTCGACGTCAATGACCGCATCATCGAATCTCCCAAGCCGGCGGATGTCATCGCGGCGGTCGATGGCTGTCGCGGCGAGGCCGGCTGGTTCGTCAATCTTGCGGATGATGACGGGGATATCGAAGCCTTCGCCAAGGGCAAGGGGCGGTTCCGCCTGACCTATCACGACGGCGAGAACCGTTTCGAGGCTGACGACACTGTCGATGCGGCGGTGCTGAAGGCGGTTCTGCTGGCTTATCTGCGCGGCGAGACCGGTTGGCGCGAAGAGCGTGCCTGGCAGCGCAAGGCGTCCGGCAAGCAGGCGGCCGAGGCGCGGGGCGAGCCGCCGGTCTGGGCGATCATCGCGGTCATCGCCTCGATCGCGCTCCTTTTCATCATCTCCGAATTGCCGGATAGCTGGAAGGAGCGCCTGCCTTTCGCGAACTCGACCTTCGGCGTCGTCGCGCTGATCTTCCTGCCGATGGCAGTGATGCTGATCGCGCTGATCGTCAACGGCTTCCTCAAGGTGCGGCAGGCGAAGGGCTGGGCGCAGGTGCAGGGCCGGATCACCCGCTCGCGCATGGCGAGCCGCAGCCCGCCGGCCGGCAGCACCATCGGTACGACCGAGAACGTGCCGGATGTCGCCTATAGTTTCTCGGTGCGGGGCCGGAACTATCAGGGCACGCGCGTCAGCCTTGGCAATATCAGCGGCCCTTTCGCCGACGAGGCGCTGAAGCGCTACCCGGTCGGGGCGACGGTGACGGTCTATTACGACCCCGCCGATCCCGACAGCAACGTGCTGGAGCGCGACGCGCCGAAGGGCATCGTCAAGGGTTGCGGCGGGGTGCTGGCGTTCTTCGGGGTGATCGCCGCCGGTATCTACTGGGCCTTTGCGTTCGGGCCGGCCGCCCTGCGGTCGGTTGCGCCGGATGCGGATGTGACGGTCACGCTGTTCGCAGCGGGCATCGGCCTTGCGGCGCTCGCTTTCTTCCTGGCCTATCGGCGCCGCCTCAAGCGCGCCAATGCCTGGCCGGTGGTCCCGGGCGAGATCGTCGAGAGCCGGGTCGAGGAGCGCGGTTCGCTGGATTCCGGCCCGACGCGCCGCACCTATGTGCCGATCGTGGAGTATCGCTACGAGGTAGCTGGCCAAAGCTATGCCAGCCGGCAGGTCGCGGTCGGGCTGGTCGTGTCCGGCTCCCGCGCCATCGCGGACAGGGTGGTCGGGCGCTATCCGGTCGGGGCGAAGGTCGAGGTGCATTACGACCCTGCCAACCCTTCCGAGGCGGCGCTGGAGAATCCGACGCGCGCGAGCTGGGCCCTGCTGGGGATCGCCGCAGCCTGTTTCGCGGTCGCGCTCTATACCAGCCGCATCCTGCACTGAGACGCCCGGCCCATACGCAAGGCGGGGTTGGCGGGTCGCGGGCTACTCACTACAACTGCCTGCAAGAAGGCTTTCAGAACAAAGCAATCCGCAGGGAAGGAACCCCGATGAACCGCAGACACCTGATGCTGGCGGCCGGCCTCGCGCTGGCGGCTTTGACCGCCCCGGCCTTCGCCCAGAATGCCGAGAAGCCGAAGCTCACGCTCGGCGTCGGCGGCAAGCAGTTGCTCTATTACCTCCCGCTCACGGTCGCGGAGAAGAAGGGCTTCTTCAAGGAGCAGGGGCTGGACGTCGAGATCAACGATTTCGGCGGTGGCGCCAAGTCACTGCAGGCGCTGGTCGGCGGCTCGGTCGATGTCGTGACCGGTGCCTATGAGCACACCATTCGCATGCAGGCGAAGGGCCAGGACATCCGCGCCGTGATCGAACTCGGGCGCTTCCCGGCGATCACCATCGCCGTGCGCAAGGACCTCGCCGACAAGGTGAAGTCCGCGGCGGACTTCAAGGGCCTCAAGATCGGCGTCACGGCTCCCGGCTCCTCGACGGCGCTGACGGCGCAATACGCCATGGTCAAGGCGGGGCTGAAGGCCACGGATGCCGCGATCATCGGTGTCGGCGCCGGTGCGAGCGCGATCGCGGCGATCAAGCAGAAGCAGATCGACGTGATCTCGCATCTCGATCCCGTCACCTCGAAGCTCGAGGCCGATGGCGACATCGTCTCGCTGATCGACACCCGCACCGAGGCCGGCACCAAGGGCCTGTTCGGCGGCTCGAACCCGGCGGCCGTGCTCTATCTCAAGAACGACTTCGCCGAGAAGAACCCGGTCACGACCCAGAAGCTGGTCAATGCCCTGATGAAGTCGCTGAAGTGGTTGGAGACGGCGAAGCCCGAGGATGTCGCGGCGCTGGTGCCGGAAGAGTACCTGCTCGGCGACAAGCCGCTCTATCTCCAGGCGGTCAAGAACTCGCAGGAGAGCTATTCGCGCACCGGCATCTCGACCCCGGATGCGATGAAGAGCATGTACGACTCGCTCAAGCTGCTCGACCCCGAGCTGACCAACTCGAATGTCGACCTGTCGAAGACCTTCCTCGACGGTTTCGCCAAGAAGGCTGCCTCCGGCTCCTGATTGTGGGCGCGAATGCGGCGCCTGTCTTTTGACGTCGCGCCCGTTCTGCGTTCCGTGCATGCTGCGCCGATTCGCGCTGGGGAAAATACGTGAGCGGCGAAGACGCCTTTCTGGATGGTGGCGGCGACATGGCCGCTGCCATCCGTGATCATGACTGGAGCGCGACGTCGCTGGGGCCGATCGCCGGCTGGCCCGCCGCGCTGAAGATCGCCGTCGGCATGATGGTCAATTCGCGCTTTCCCAAATGCATCGTCTGGGGCGCGGACCTGATTACGATCCATAACGATGCCTTCCGACCGATCCTCGGCGACAAGCCTTGTGCGCTCGGCCGTTCGTTCCGCGACGTCTGGGCCGAGGTCTGGGACGATATCGGCCCGCTGGTCGACAACGCCTTCGCGGGCGAGGCGATCTTCATCGAGGATTTTCCGCTCACCATCGACCGCTACGGCCATCCGGAAGAGACCTGGTTCACGTTCTGCTACAGCCCGATCCGCGACGAGACCGGCCGCGTGCTCGGCGTGATCGACACGGTGATGGAGACGACCGGCAAGATGCAGGCCGAGCGCAACGGCCGCCTGCTCAATGCCGAACTCGCGCACCGCATGAAGAACACGCTGGCGATGATCGCTGCGATCGCCAGCCAGACCTTCCGTTCGGCCGAGACGCTGGAGGAGGCGCAGTCCATCCTCAGCGACCGTATCGCGACGCTCGGCGAGGCGCACAGCATCCTGACCCGGTCGAGCTGGAGCAGCGCGCCGATCCGCGCCGTGATCGACGGCGCGCTGGCGCCGCATCGCTCGGATATCGGCACGATCCGGGTCGAAGGGCCGCCGCTGCAATTGACGGCCGACCAGGCGATGACGCTGGCGCTCGCCGCCAACGAACTGGCGACCAATGCGGTGAAGTATGGTGCGCTTTCGGTCGAGACCGGCGAGGTCTCGATCCGCTGGAGTGTCGGCCGGCCCCAGAGCGAGGATGCGTTCCGCTTCGAGTGGATCGAGAGCGGCGGGCCGCCTGTCGCCAAGCCGCGGCGGCAGGGTTTTGGCTCGCGGCTGGTCGAGCGCGTCATGGCGCAGAAATTCCAGGGTGAGGTCGAATTGGACTACCGGCCCGAGGGCCTGCGCTATGTCCTGACCACGACGATGGCCAATGTCGCGCCGCGGGAATAGCCGCCGCGCGTTAGCGATAGGTCGCTTCACCGCTTTCGATTTGCGCCCCGCGCGGGAGCCGTTAGGTTCGCGGTCCCACCGCGAACGGGGTATCGCTTCGGACCATGAATATTCTCTCGATCCAGTCTCATGTCGCCTATGGCCATGTGGGCAATGCCTCCGCGACCTTTCCGATGCAGCGGCTCGGTGTCGATGTCTGGCCGATCCATACGGTGCAGTTCTCGAACCATACGGGCTATGGCAGCTGGAAGGGCCGCGTCTTCGACGGCGGCATGATCGACGAGGTGATGGACGGCATCGCCGAGCGCGGCGTGCTCGGGAGCTGCGACGGCGTCATCTCCGGCTATATGGGCTCGGCCGATATCGGCCATGCCATCCTCTCGGCGGTGGAGCGGGTGCGCGCCGCCAATCCGAAGGCGCTGTATTGCTGCGATCCCGTCATCGGCGATGTCGGCCGCGGCGTCTTCGTGCGGCCGGGCATCCCTGAATTCATGCGCGAGCAGGCCGTGCCGGCCGCCGATATCGTGACGCCGAACCAGTTCGAGCTAGAATTGCTGACCGATGTCGAGATCAAGACCCTCGCCGATGCGCATCGGGCGGTCGAGGCGCTGCGCGATGCCGGCCCGAAGGTCGTGATGGTGACCTCGCTTGAGACCGAGGAGACGCCGGGCGACTCGATCGACCTGATGGCGGCCGATGCCAAGGGCAGCTGGCGGGTGCGCACGCCCAAGCTCGATGTCAGTGTCAACGGCGCGGGTGATGCGATCGCGGCCCTGTTCTTCACCCATTACCTGCGCGAGGAATCGGCGTCGGCTGCGCTGTCGAAGGCGGCCTCCTCGATCTACGGTTTGCTGAAGCGGACGAAGGAGGCGGGGTCGCGCGAGATCCTGACGGTGGCGGCGCAGGACGAGTTCGTCACGCCCTCGCAGGTCTTCGCGCCGGAAGCGATCTGAGCGTCCGACGATGAAGCTGCGCGTCGGCACCTTCAATGTCGAGAACCTGCTGACGCGCCACCGCTTCGAGCCGGGCGGGCGCACCGAGACGGCGGCTGCGATGTCGCTGTTCCATTTCCCGCGTGCCGATGAGCGCGACGCCGTGGAGCGCTCGCTTGCCGTCGCGCTGGAAGACGACAAGCGCCAGATGACGGCGCTCGCCATCGCCGAGGCGCAGGCCGATCTCTGGATGCTGCAGGAGGTCGATTCGCTGGCGAGCCTGCAGGCCTTCTTCGCCAATTACGTCCACCGCATCGCCGACCATCGCTACGGCCATTTCACGCTGATCGACGGCAATGACCGCCGCAACATCGATATCGGCTTCGCGGCGCGGAAAGATCTGTTCGGGCCGGGGCAGGTCACGGTGCGCTCGCACAAGGACCTGACCTTCGCGCAGGCCGGCGTGCATGATCGCGAGCTCGCCATGCTCGGCATCGGGCCGCAGGCCAAGGTCTTCGCGCGCGATTGCCTGGAGGTGGAGCTGAGCCTCAATGGGCGGCGCCTCAGCCTGTTCGGCTGCCATCTCAAGTCGATGAACAACGGCCGCGAGGATGGGCGCACCGCGACACTGCCGGTGCGCCGCGCCGAGGCGCGCGCCGTGCGCTGGCTGGTCCAGCAGCGCTTCGGCGGCGGCTGGCGCGAGACCAACTGGATCGTGCTCGGCGATCTCAACGGCTACCGCTACGGGCTCGGGCCCCGTGCCGAAGTCGTCGATGAGGGCAATAGCGGCATCGAGCCGCTGCTCGACGATTTCGCGGTCGATCCCATGGACACGCTGCCGGTGCATGAGCGCTGGACGCATTTCCGGCGCTACTGGTCGGAGAGCCAGGAGCGGCTGGTCGACAGCCATATGCCGCTCGACCACATCCTGCTCTCGCCTGCCTTGGCGGCGGCGAACCCGAGGCCTGCCATGCAGATGATCCGCCGTGGCCTGCCTTACCGGGTGCCGCTCGATCCGCGCGAGCCGGACCGCTCGATGGCGACGCTTGCGACCTGCGCGAACCGCTATCCGCGCGCCGGCTGGGATAGGCCCAAGGCCTCCGACCATTGCCCGCTCACCGTCGAACTCGACATCCCCGAAGGCTGATCCCCAAGGACGCATCGATGAAACGCCGCTTCGTCACGCTCGACGTCTTCACCACGCGCCGCCATGCCGGCAACCCGCTGGCCGTGGTGCTCCAGTCGGAGGGGCTCGACACCGAGGCGATGCAGGCGATCGCCCGGGAGTTCAATCTCTCCGAGACGGTTTTCGTCGCGCCGCCGGAGAAGCCGGAGCATCGCGCCGCGATCCGCATCTTTACGCCGGGTGGCGAACTGCCCTTTGCCGGCCATCCGACGGTCGGCACGGCGGTCTGGCTCGCGCTCACCGACGAGGCCGAGGGCAAGCCTGCCGACATGCTGGTGCTGGAGGAGAAGGTCGGGCCGGTCTCCTGCGCTGTCGCGATCAAGGGCAGCCATGCCGGCCACGCCACCTTCACCCTGCCGCGCCTGCCGGAGCCGCTCGATCTGCCGGTTGCTGATGCGCAACTGGCGGAAGCGCTCGGGCTCGACTTGGCCGATCTCGGCTTCGACGCGCATCGGCCAAGCGCCTTCTCGGCCGGCGTCGCCTATACGACCGTGCCTGTCACGAGCCGCGAGGCGGTCGCCAGGGCGAAGGTCGCCGGTGCCTTCGAACGGGTGATGGCCGCGACGCCGAACGGCAATGCCTTCGTCTATTGCCGCGAGACCGCCGAGGTCGGGCATCACTACCACGCCCGCATGTTCTGGCCGGGCGCCGGCGTCGTCGAGGACCCGGCGACGGGCTCGGCGGTTGCGGCCTTTGCCGGCGCGATCATGGCCTATGACAAGCCGGAGGATGGCGACCACCGCCTCGTCGTCGAGCAGGGCTACGAGATGGGCCGGCCTTCGCAGATCGCGCTGGAGCTGAGCGTGCGCGGCGGTGCGCTGGTCTCTGCTCGGATCGGCGGTTCGGCGATCGTGGTCAGCGAGGGCGTGCTGTTGTGAGCGATGACGTCGAGAACGGCTCGATCGTCCGGCTGTCGCGGGTCGATGCCCTGGTCGAGCCCTATGACTGGACCTTCGCGCGCGAGAACGCTGAGAAGATCGCGGCGCATTGGGCCGAGATCAGCGCCGGCAAGCCCACGATGTTCAACGGCCGTGTCATGCTGCAGCACCGCGCCGCGATCCGCGACGGCGTGTTCGAGGCGGGTTATTTCGAGACGGACTATGCCGCCTTCATGACCTGGCGCGATGTCGGCCATCCCGGCCCCGTCATCCGCAACGGCTTCGCCATGGCTGCGCTCAGGGCCAATGACGGCGCCTTTCTCTGCGGCAAGATGGGCGACCACACCGCCAATGCCGGCAAGGTCTATTTCGCCGCTGGTACGCCCGATCGTGAGGATGCCCGCCCCGACGGCACGCTCGATCTCGCCGGCAGCGTCACCCGCGAACTCGGCGAGGAGACGGGCCTGCGCGCCGAGGAACTGGCGGTCGGCGAAGGCTGGACGGCGCTGATCGAGCAGGGCCGCATCGCCTTCATGCGCGAGGTCAGGATCGACCTGCCGGCCGATGAAGCGCGCGCCTTGATGCTGGAGCGGATGAAGAACCTCGAAGAGGAGGAACTCTCCGACATCGTGATCGTGCGCGATCTCACCGAGACCGAAAAGCACGACATGCCGCCCTTCATGCGCCGCTATCTCGCACATATCTTCGACGGCAAGTGACCCTGCCTGTTTCGCGAAAGTGATCCGATGAGCTCTGCCGAGACCGCCTATCCCGAAGCCAAGTATCCAGAGGCCTTGCCCTTGCCGGCCGAAAATCCCTTCGCTACGCGCTGGGAGACGCCGTTCCGGCTTCCGCCCTTCGCGGCGATCAGGCCGGAGCATATCCGCCCGGCTTTCGAGGCGGCGCTCGCCAAGCACAAGGCTGAGATCGCGGCGATTGTCACTGAGAAGGCCGCGCCCGATTTCGCCAATACGATCGAGGCGCTGGAGCGGGCAGGGCGGGCGCTCAGCCGTGTCGGCGGCGTCTTCTACAACCTGACAGGCGCCGATACGAACGAGGCCTTGCAGGCGATCGAGCGCGAGATGTCGCCGATCACCTCGCGGCACTGGTCGGCGATCATGATGGATGAGGGGCTGTTCGCCCGCGTCGATGCGGTCAATGCCAGGCGCGATGCGCTCGGCCTGAGCCCCGAGCAGGCCCGCCTCCTGGAGCGCAGCTACAAAGGCTTCATCCGCTCGGGCGCGAAACTCAATGCCGAGGACAAGAAGCGGCTTGCCGCGATCAACGAGCGGCTGGCGGGGCTCGGCACGCAGTTCAGCCAGAACGTGCTGAAGGACGAATCCTCCTATGCGCTGTTCATCGCGGACGAGGCGGGCCTCGCCGGCCTGCCGGATTTCGTGAAGGCGGCGATGGCGCGTGCCGCCGCCGATCGCGGCAAGCCCGGCCAGCATGCCGTGACGCTGTCGCGCTCGATCATCGAGCCTTTCCTGACCTTCTCGACCCGCCGCGACCTGCGCGAGGAAGCCTTCATTGCCTGGAGCAAGCGCGGTGAGAACGGCGGGGAGAGCGATAACCGCGCCATCGTCGCCGAGATGGTGAAGCTCAGGGCCGAGAAGGCGAAGCTGCTGGGCTATCCGACCTTCGCGCATTTCAAGCTCGACGACGCCATGGCGAAGACGCCGGAGCATGTGCGGGGACTGCTGGAGCTGGTCTGGAAGCCGGCCAAGGCGCGCGCGGCGCGCGAGGCGGCTGATCTCGCGGCGCTGGCGCAGAGCGAGGGCGAGAACGGCCCGATCCGCCCCTGGGATTGGCGCCACTATGCCGAGAAAGTCCGGCAGAAGACCTATGCGCTCGATGAGGCCGTGCTGAAGCAATATCTCCAGCTCGACCGCATCCGGCAGGCGTCCTTCGACGTCGCCGGCAAGCTGTTCGGGCTGTCCTTCGCGGAGCGGCCGGAACTCAAGGGCTATCACCCGGATGTCCGCATCTTCGAGGTGACGGAGACGGCGAGCGGGCGCCATATCGGCCTGTTCGTCGGCGATTATTTCGCCCGTGCCTCGAAGCGCTCCGGCGCCTGGATGAGCGCCTTCCGCGGCCAGCGCAAGCTCGACGGCGAGACCCGGCCGATCATCGTCAATGTCTGCAATTTCGCGAAGCCCGCCGAGGGCAAGCCCGCGCTGCTCTCGCTCGACGATGCCCGCACGCTGTTCCACGAGTTCGGCCATGCCTTGCACGGGCTGCTCTCGGACGTGACCTATGGCTCGCTCGCCGGTACCTCGGTGGCGCGCGATTTCGTAGAGCTGCCGTCGCAGCTCTACGAGCATTGGTTCATGACGCGCGAGGTGATGCGCGAATATTGCCGCCATGCCGAGACGGGCGAGCCTATCCCTGAGGCCCTGATCGAGAAGATCGAGACCGCGCAGACCTTCAACCAGGGCTTCGCCACGGTGGAGTATACCTCCTCGGCGCTGGTCGATCTCGCCTTCCACTCGCTGGAGGCGCCGGCGGAGGTCAATCCGCTTGCCTTTGAGGCGGCGGAGCTTGCCCGCATCGGCATGCCCGCCGAGATCACCATGCGGCACCGCACGCCGCATTTCACCCATGTCTTCTCGGGTGACGGCTATTCGGCCGGCTATTACAGCTATCTCTGGTCGGAGGTGATGGATGCCGATGCCTTCAACGCCTTCACCGAGACGGGCGACGTGTTCTCGCCCGCCGTCGCGGAGAAGCTGAAGCGCTACATCTATTCGGCCGGCGATACGCGCGATGCGGCCGAGGCCTATACGCTCTTCCGCGGCCGCCTGCCGACGCCGGATGCGCTGCTGGAGAAGCGGGGCCTGGCGGCCTGAACGTCGCCGTCATTCTCGGGCGAAGCTGTGCTTCGACCCGAGAATCTCTGGACAAGAAGCCACTGGTTTCCGAGATGCTCGGGTCGAGCCCGAGCATGACGAGCCTAGTTCAGCCGGGATAACCGAACTTCGCCTTGGCCGCGCGGATCTGGCCGGTCGCGCCGGCATCGTTGCCGGCGGAGCAGGCTGAGCGGGCGCGCGAAATCTCGCCGCTGACCCGGTCATGCACGCCCTTGGTGGTGTGGCCGGTGGCGAGGTCGTTGTCGATCACCGCCTGGAAGCGCTCGACCTCCCCGGAACAGCCGGTGCCCGCGGGCATGCGGAAGGTGTTCGGCGTGACGCCCGGGGCAGCCTGCGACGGTGCCGGTGCCGGCGGCGGGCTTCCGGACGGCGTCTGGCAGGCGGAGAGCAGGAGCGCGGCGAAGGCCGGGACGAGGATGGTTGAGGCGCGCATCGGTAAGGCTCCGGCTAGTTTGCGCGGGAGCATGACCGATTCCTCGGGCGCGGCAAAGCGGCCCGTCAGTCGCGTTCGGGCATGAAGAGCGCGACGAGGGTGAAGAGCGCGGCGGCACCTGCCGCCAGCCAGATCGCGTCGAGCCCGATGCGGCCATGCGCGACGGCACCCGCGATCGCGCCGCTGAGCAGGCCGAGCCAGAGCACGAAATGGCGCAGGAAGGCGAGCTTCGGCCCGCCGAGCAGGGCGCCGGCAATGCGCTGGCCCATCTTCACCAGCGTGCCGGTCATGTAGGTCAGGCCGATCGTGACCTCGCCGTCGCGCTGGAAGACGCTGTTCTCGGCACCCATCGCGATGGCGAGCACGCCGGCGCCGGCGATGCCGAGCCCGATCGAATCGAGGCCGGCCGAGATCAGCAGGGCGAGCGTGACGAAGGCGAGCACGGCCGCCTTGCGCTGGCGCCCGGCAAAATGTCCGGCCAGCGAGCCGCCGACCACACCGAGCACGAAGAGCCCGAGGATCGTCGCGGCGAGCAGGATGCCGCCGGCATGGCGGCCGGCGAGCTCGATGGCGAAACGGGTGGTGTTGCCGCTCATGAAGGAGACGAAGAAGCCGCCGAGGCTGAGGAAGCCGAGCGCATCGACGAAACCGGCAAGGCCCGACAGGCAGAAGGCGAGGCCGATGACCGGCCGGTCATAGCGCATCATGGCGCGGCGCTCCGACATTCATGCCGGTCCCCAATCTTGCGCGACCGCCGGCCGAATCGCGCGGCGTCATCCTAATTCACAGGGGTCGTCCGTTCTTAATTCAAATCGGCATGCGACATATGCTTGCGTTGAGCCCCGTGCTTCGGTTACATCCTGTCCCGTCGATTTGAGGAACGCCCGTGGTTTCGACCGCCCGCCATGACCTGACGAAGGACTGCGCCGCTGCGCAGGTCGTCGGCATGCGCGCCCGCGCTCCGTTCTCGCTTCTTGGCCTTCTTCTCCTTAGCCGCCCCTGAGGGCCGGCCGGGCATGCTGCCTGGGCGCTCAGGGGACTGACGAGAACCGCCGACAGAAAACCCAGCGCCCGCCTTTCCCAAAATTCCGCGGCGCGCCGACACCCGGAAGCAGACCCATGACCAACCCGACCCAGTCCGGCTCCGCAAAAGACCGCGTCCTGATCTTCGACACCACCTTGCGCGACGGCGAGCAGTGCCCCGGCGCCACCATGACCTTCGAGGAGAAGCTGGAGATTGCGGACGCGCTCGACGCGATGGGCGTCGATATCATCGAAGCCGGCTTCCCGATCGCGTCCGAGGGTGATTTCGAGGCGGTATCCGAGATCGCGCGCCGCCTGAAGCGCGCGACCGTCGCGGGCCTCGCCCGCGCCATCAGCGCCGACATCGCCCGGGCCGGCGAGGCGGTGCGCCATGCGGTGAAGCCGCGCATCCACACCTTCGTCTCGACCTCGCCGATCCATCTGGAGCACCAGATGCGCAAGACGCAGGAGCAGGTGCTGGAGATCATCACCGCGACGGTGACGCAGGCGCGCAACCTGGTCGAGGATGTCGAGTGGTCGGCGATGGACGCGACCCGCACCCCGATCGACTATCTCTGCCGCACGGTCGAAGCTGCGATCCGGGCCGGTGCGACCACGATCAACCTGCCTGATACGGTGGGCTATGCCACGCCGGACGAGTATCGCGCCATGTTCAAGGCGGTGCGCGAGCGCGTGCCGAACGCCGACAAGGCGATCTTTTCGGCGCATTGCCATAACGACCTGGGCTTGGCCGTCGCCAATTCGCTGGCGGCGATCGAGGGCGGCGTCCGGCAGGTCGAGTGCACGGTCAACGGCATCGGCGAGCGCGCCGGCAATGCCGCGCTGGAGGAGATCGTGATGGCGCTGCGCGTGCGCGGCGACGCGATGCCCTACGATACCGGCATCGATGCGACGCAATTGATGCGCATCTCCAAGGCCGTTTCGACTGCCTGCTCCTTCCCGGTGCAGTACAACAAGGCGATCGTCGGCCGGAACGCCTTCGCGCATGAGAGCGGCATCCACCAGGACGGCATGCTGAAGAACAACACCACCTACGAGATCATGACGCCGGAATCGGTCGGCGTGACCAAGACCTCGCTGGTGATGGGCAAGCATTCCGGCCGCGCCGCCTTCCGCTCGAAGCTGAAGGAGATGGGCTACGAGCTGGGCGACAACCAGCTGGAAGACGCCTTCACCCGCTTCAAGGCGCTGGCCGACCGCAAGAAGCATGTCTACGACGAGGATATCGAGGCGCTGGTCGACGAGAACATCGCCACCGCCCATGACCGCATCAAGCTGGAATCGCTGACGGTGATCGCCGGCACGCGCGGCCCGCAGCGCGCCACGATGAAGCTCGATGTCGACGGCAAGCATGTCACCGAGGAGGTCGAGGGCAACGGGCCGATCGACGCGATCTTCAACGCGATCAAGGCGATCGTGCCGCATGAGGTGACGCTGGAGCTCTACGACGTCCATGCCGTGACCGAGGGCACCGATGCGCAGGCCGAGGTGACGGTCAGGCTCGCGCGCGACGGTTCGTCTGTGACCGGCCGCGGCGCCGATCCGGACACGCTGGTCGCCTCGACCAGGGCCTATCTCGCCGCGCTGAACAAGCTGATCGCCCGCGGCGGGCGCCTGCACGCGCAGGCGGCGGAGTAAGAGGGAAGGGCGCGTCAAAGGAAGCGCGTCATCCCGTGCGCGCTGCAGCGTGAAACGCTGCGGCGCAGACACGGGACCGCGTGACGAGTAGGGCGCGCTATCTCACGGCTTCCGCAAGGGCGCCTCTTCCTGAAAACGGTCCCGTGTCTGCGCAGCGGCATTCCATGCCGCAGCGCGCACGGGATGACAGCGCTATCCCTACACTGATTGCGCACAGCTGCCGCCCTCCGATTCCGGTGGATGACGCCGGCGCGATCTGGCGCCGGCTCGCTTTTTGCTTTCATCTGCACGTCCGGTGCGGTCGCTCCCCCGGCGACCCTGGGGAGCGCGATGCCGATGGGCTATTTTCCGAACTGGACCTTGAAGACTTCCGGCGTCGTGATGCCGGACGAGCGGCTGCCGACCGGGCAGACGCTCATCGCCGGCTTGCAGCATGTCGTCGCCATGTTCGGCGCGACGGTGCTGGCCCCGGTGCTGATGGGCTTCGATCCGAATGTCGCGATCTTCTTCTCGGGCATCGCGACCCTGCTGTTCTTCGTGATCACGCGCGGGCAGTTGCCGAGCTATCTCGGCTCGTCCTTCGCCTTCATCGGCGTCGTCATCGCCGCGACCGGCTATGCCGGCTCCGGCCCCAACGCGAATATCGGCGTGGCGCTCGGCGGCATCATCGCCTGCGGCGCGGTCTATGCCCTGATCGGCCTGATCGTGCAGGGCGTCGGTACGGCCTGGATCGAGAAGCTGTTGCCGCCAGTCGTCACGGGCGCCGTGGTGGCCGCGATCGGCCTCAACCTGACGGCGGTCGCGATCGGCATGATCTCGGCCAGCGCCTATACCAAGTGGATCGCGCTGTTCACGGTGGTGGCGGTGGCGCTGATCGCCGTCTATGGGCGCGGGTTGCCGCAGCGCCTGCCGGTGCTGATCGGCGGGCTTGCCGCCTACATCCTCTATGCCGTGACCGCGTCGAGCTTCGGCGCGCCGACGATCGATTTCGGCAAGATCGGCGCGGCCGCCTGGTTCGGCATGCCGAAATTCGTGGCGCCGGTCTTCGACATGAAGGCGATGACGCTGATCGTGCCGGTCGCGATCATCCTGGTCGCTGAGAATCTCGGCCATATCAAAGGCATCGCGGTGATGACCGGCCGCAATTTCGACCACCTGATCGGCCGCGGCTTCATCGCAGACGGTCTCGGCACCATGATCGCCGGCTCGGGCGGCGGCACGGGCGTCACCACCTATGCCGAGAACATGGGCGTGATGGCGGTGACGCGGGTCTATTCGACGCTGGTCTTCGTCGCGGCCGGCGTCATCGCACTGGTGCTCGGCTTCTCGCCGAAGTTCGGCGCGGTGATCGGCACGATCCCTGTCGCGGTGCTTGGCGGCCTCGCCGTCGTGGTCTTCGGCCTGATCGCCGCGACCGCCGGCCGGATCTGGGTCGAGAACAAGGTCGACTTCTCCGAGCCGAAGAACCTGATCACCGTCGCGACCGCGCTGATTCTCGGCGCCGGCGACCTGAAGCTGCCGATCTTCGGCTTCGAGCTCGGCGGAATCGGCACGGCGACCTTCGGCGCGATCATCCTCTATCACCTGCTGAACCGCCGTACGGCCTGACAATCCACAGCGCGGCGAAGCCTTTTTCGCCGCGTTTGAAAAAACTGTCACAGATGGGTGGACAGGGGGCGGGGCCTTTGCTACACGCCCCCTGCCTGACGCGGCTGACGCCGCTGACCGGCGGCGCTTCGTGGCGTATGGGTGATTAGCTCAGTTGGTAGAGCAGCTGACTCTTAATCAGCGGGTCGTAGGTTCGAGCCCTACATCACCCACCACGACCTTTCCTTGACATCGCTGAATTGATGCCTCGCTGAGGCGAATGGCTTGCGCCTTCGCCGGCCCGAGGCTGTGTTATCGTCTGCCTGAAATGGCGACGGAGCGAGCAGCAGCGTGG
The DNA here is from genome assembly GCF_059416005.1 of Allobosea sp. GW821-FHT09G06. Classification (NCBI taxonomy): domain Bacteria; kingdom Pseudomonadati; phylum Pseudomonadota; class Alphaproteobacteria; order Hyphomicrobiales; family Alloboseaceae; genus Allobosea; species Allobosea sp. GW821-FHT09G06. The sequence goes on from NZ_JBWKOI010000001.1 coordinate 1,734,659, forward strand.
GCGAATTCGAATTGGTGCTGCGATTGCTGGCCGGCCTTGTGGCTGGTGTCGCGGTCGGCTGGCAGCGGACACTCCAGCGCAAGAGCGCCGGCCTCAGGACCTTCGGGCTGGTCGGGCTCGGCACCGCTGCCGCTGCGAGCCTGTTCAGCGAGACCCTGCATCCCGATGCTGCGAGTCGCGTGGTCCAGGGCGTGCTGACCGGCGTCGGTTTTCTGGGCGCCGGCCTGATCATCCGCCGCGATGGCGACCTGATGCCCCATGGCTTGACCACGGCGGCGGCGATCTGGGTGACGGCTGCGCTGGGCTGCTCAGCGGGCTTGGGCAAATGGCCGGTGACGCTGGCGGCCACGGTCCTGGCGCTCGTCCTGCTGTTTCTCGACCATTCGCTGGAGAGCCGCTTGCAGCGCCGCCATCCGCTCCCGGGCGATGAAGGCACGTCTCGGCCGCCGGACTAAGCAGCGACGCTTCCCCGAGCGGGAGGGAGCCTTTCGGCGGCTCGGGCGTTCCTGTCCGAAAGGACAGGTTTCACATGATGCCATTGGATCAAGGCCTTGCGGCCGCGCCCGGCAATACGCCGGCCATCCCGAATCCGCCGCCCGAGGTGCCGCCGCTGACGCCGGCCGAGGTTCCTCCGGCTCCGCCGGTCGAATCGCCGCCGGACGCCGAACCGCAGGGCATCCCGACCGAGCCGCCGCCGGAACTGCCGCCGAATGCGCCGCCGGAGGCTCCCCCGGCGACGCCGATCGATCTGCCGCCGGGACGCGATCCGCGCCAGCCGCAGGAATAGTCCGGATCAGAGCTTCGGGGCGTTGCCGGCGCCGATATCCCAGTAGAGCCCGGCCATGGCGACGAGCCCTTCGCGCGCGATGGCTGCCGGCAGATGCTCGTCCGGGGCGTGCTGCGAGCAGCCCGGATAGGAATGCGGCACCCAGATCGTGCGCAGCTTCAGGATCTCGGCGAAGATGTCGTTCGGCAGCGAGCCGCCGAGATTGGGCAGCAGAGCCGGCTTCTTGCCGGTGCTCTCGGCGATCGAATCGATGGTGAATCGCACCCAGGCATCGTCGGGGTCGAGCCGCGTTGCGCCGAAGCGCTCGGTTCCCGGCATGACGATCTCGACCATGTCGAAGCCGTGGCGGTCGAGATGACGGCGCAGCGCCGGCGCGACGTCGCGCGGGTCGATGCCGACGACGAAGCGCAGCGCGACGCGCGCCCAGGCACTCGGCGGCACGGCATTGACCGGCGTTTCCGGCACGCCGGACTTCATCGCGAGAACGTCGAAGGAACACCAGCCGAAGACCTGCTCGGCTGGGGACAGGCCGGGCTCGCCCCAGTTCGGGTCGATGGTCGGGCCGTCCGGGCCGCCGTCGATCTCGCAATCGGCGAGCGCGCGGCGAACGCCGTCGGGCAGTTCCTTCGGCACCCATTCATGGATGCGGATCTGGCCGGTGGGCGAGGTGATCGAGGCGATGGCATGGGCGAGCTGGATCGCCGGATCGGAGAGGATGCCGCCCCAGTTGCCGGAATGGTGGCCGCCCTCGCGTGCGGTGATCTGCAGGTCGAAGGTGATGACGCCACGGGCGCCCAGGAAGACCGTGGGGCGCTCGGCATTGAGGCGCGGGCCGTCCGAGGCGATCAGGACATCGGCCTTGAGCAATTCGGCCTCGTCCTCGCAAAGTTCGCGCAGGCCCGGCGAGCCGGATTCCTCGCCCATCTCGATCAGGTACTTGGCGTTGAAGCCGAGCTTGCCGCGCGTCTCCAGCACGGCGCGCAGGCCGTTGATGTTGATGAGGTGCTGGCCCTTGTTGTCGACGACGCCGCGGCCGTACCAGCGGCCGTCACGCTCGACGAGCTTCCAGGGCGAGAGGCCTTCGCTCCATTGCGCGTCGAGGCCGCGGATCACATCGCCATGGCCGTAGCCGATAATGGTCGGCAGGGCGGGGTCCTCGATGCGCTCGGCATAGAGGAAGGGGCCGCGTGCCTTGGCATGGGTCAGGATGCGGCAAGTGAAGCCGAGCGATTCGAGCAGGGGCTGCATCTCCTTGTCGAGATACTCGCCGAGCACCGGAGCACGGTCGGGATTCTGGCTTTCGGTCGGGATCGCGATAAGCCGGCCGAGATCGTCCTTCATCCGGCCTGAGTCGAAATAGTCCTGGGCTTTCGCAATCGCCTGCGCGCGGGTCATGGTCTTGTCGTCTCCCCAATAAGTGGCCGGCACAGTGCCGGTGGACGCGAGCCGGCGCCAGTGCCAAGAGAGCCGGGCGCGCCATGCCCGCCGGGCAGGGCGGGCGCCTCGCCACACGACTGAGCACGTCCAACCGCATGACGATGATCCCGCATCCGCACCAGCTCGTCGCGCGAGACGCCATCCTGGCGGCGCGGGGGAAGGGCGCGGCCGGCTTCCTGCTGGGGGACCTCACCGGGCTCGGCAAGACGCTCTCGGCCTGGCTGGCGCTATCGGCGATGCCGGAGGAGGAGGTGCTGGTGATCTGCCCGAAGGGCGCGATCCCGCAGTGGCGGCGGACCATGGCGCTGTCGGGCCTGCCGGCGAAGCGCGTGACGCTGATGAATTTCGAGAAGACGAAGTCGCTGCTTGCGCCTGTCGCCGACAGCAAGAAGCGCTCGGCGCGGGCGAAGAATAACGAGATCGCCAAGCACGGCCGCCCGAAGCGCGTCTGGCCGCTCGTCGTGATCGACGAGGCGCACCGCATCCGCAATCCGAATTCGCAGCAGGGGCTTGTGTGCCGGCAGATGGCGGAAGCAGCCGATTTCACGATTTATATGAGCGCGACCGCCGGCCAGTCGCCGCATGAATTGTCCTATCTGGCGCCGTTATTGGCCAAGGCGGCGGGCATGCCCACTGCCGATCTCGACGGGTTTCGCGGGCTGATGAAGCGCCTCAAGATCGGCCGCGCCAAGGGGCGCTGGAAGAACTGGAGCTGGGAGCCGAACGAGACCGACCGCAAGGTGATGGCGGACCTGCTCTATCGCGGCGCCAACGCCATCGGCCTGCGCCGGCGGCCGGAAGAGATCGCCGGCTGGCCGGAGGTGCAGCGGGAGCTCGCGCCGGTCGCGCTCGATACCGCTGCGCGCAAGCTCTATGACGCGACCTGGCGTGAGTTCCGCAAGGAGTTGGGCCTAGCCGGGGGGTCGACGCGCAAACCGCAGGGCTGGGCCGCCGATCTGCGCTTCCGGCAGAAAGCCAGTTTGCTCCGCATTCCCGGCACGGCGGATTTCTGCGAGGACCTGCTGGGCAATGACGAGCAGGTCGCGGTCTCCGTCGCCTTCCTCGAAACCAGCGCGATGCTCGCCGAGACGTTGCGCGGGCGCGGCTGGCGCACCGCCGAGATCAATGGCGAGCGCTCCGGCGTGCAAAACGAGGAGACCCGCATCGCTTTCCAGACGGGGCAGCTCGATGCGGTGATCTTCACCGTCACCGAGTCGATCTCGCTGCATCGCGGCGAGATGCCGGGCGGCGAGCGCGAGCGGGCGCTCGTCATCCACGACATGCGCCATAGCGCGATCCAGCTGCAGCAGATCGAGGGGCGTTGCCATCGCGACGGCCAGCACGCGACGATCTTCTACGCCTATGCCGAGGATAGCGTGGAGGAGGCGATCGCCGGCACGGTGATCCAGCGCATGGCGGCGATGGAAGGGCTGGCAGGGGACGATACGCGCATGCTGGAGGCGATCGCGGGGATCGTCGAGGGGCGGGCGACTGCCTGACCCTTTCTCAATGTGGCGCGGAAACACGACGTCATCCCGGGCTTGCCCCGGGATCCATCGTCGGGCGCCGCACTCTACGATGGATCCCGGATCTCCGCTTCGCTGCGTCCGGGATGACGCACGCATTTTACGGGAATTCGCGAATTCCGGGACTCAGTTGCGGGCGCGCTCACCAAGTTCCTTGGCGCCCTCGACAGATGAGCCGGTGAGGCGAACGATACTGTTCCAGGCGTCGCGCGTATAAGCGCCCTGATGAACGACGGCGTCATATCCGACGACCAGCACGATGATGATCAGAAGCAGGCGGAACACGAAAACCTCTCCATTGTCTCCGCGCATCAACGTGGTGGCAGGAGAGGAGGTTCCGGGCCGAGGGGCGTCATTCTCGGGCGGAGCGAAGCGCAGACCCGAGAACCTCAGGACCAGAGGGCGCTGGTTTCCGAGATGCTCGGGTCAAGCCCGAGCATGACGAGGTTGTGAAAGAAGGCCTCAGCCTGCCGGCAGCAGTTCCTTCAGCCGGAACAGGGCGATCTTCTCGACCTCGGCCAGCGCCGTCGCGGTTTCCTGCTCGGGCGTATTCTTCAAGCGCGCGTCGAAGGCGGTGAGGATCTGGGCCTTGGTCGCGCCCTTCACCGCCATGATGAAGGGGATGCCGAAACGGGTCTTGTAGGACTCGTTCAGCGCCGTGAAGCGGACGCGCTCGTCGCTGGTGAGGCGATCGAGCCCGGCGCCGGCCTGCTCCTGCGTCGATTCAGGCGTGAGCTCGCCTGCGGCGGCGAGCTTGCCGGCGAGGTCGGGATGGGCGGTGAGCAGGGATTTCTGCTGTTCGGCCGAACCCTTGCGCATGGCCGCGACCATCGCTGCGTGGAGGCTTTCCGCTGTGTCGTGGCCGGCGCCGATGCCGGCATCATGGGCCGCGTCGGCGATCCAGGGCGAATGCTCCCAGACGCGGCCGAAGACTTCGATGAACAGCGCCTTCGGCAGCTTCGACGGGACATAGCCGCCCTGGGGCGGCTGCGTCCTGACCCAGTGGCGGGCGATGTCGAGGCGGGTCGCAACCCAGACCCGCTCATGGCTCTGCACATAGTCGAGGAAGCGGGCGAGCGCGGCGGCGCGGCCCGGCCGGCCGACGAGGCGGCAATGCAGGCCGATCGACATCATCTTCGGCGCGGTCTCGCCCTCGGCATAGAGCGTGTCGAACGAGTCCTTGAGATAGGTGAAGAACTGCTCGCCGGTGTTGAAGCCCTGCGGCGTGGCGAAGCGCATGTCGTTGGCGTCGAGCGTGTAGGGCACGGCGAGCTGCGGCCCCTTCGGACTGCTGAGCCAATAGGGCAGTTCGTCGGCATAGACGTCCGCCGTGTAGAGGAAGCCGCCTTCCTCCATGGTCAGGGGAATGGTGTTCTCGGAGGTGCGGCCCTGGTAGCAGCCGAGCGGACGTTCGCCGGTGAGCTCGGTCTGGATGCGGATGGCTTCGAGGATATCGGCGCGCTCGCGCTCCTTGGGCGTATCGCGATAGTCGATCCATTTCAGGCCGTGAGTGGCGATCTCCCAGCCGGCCTCCTGCATCGAGCCGACGATCTCGGGATAGCGGGCCAGCGCGCTCGCCACCGCGAAGACCGTGACCGGCATGTTGCGCTCGGTGAACATCCGCCACAGCCGCCAATAGCCGGCGCGGGAGCCGTATTCGTAGATCGACTCCATGTTCATGTGGCGCTGGCCTGGCCAGGGCGCTGCGCCGACGATCTCGGAGAGGAAGGCCTCGGAGGCGGCATCGCCATGGAGGATGCAGTTCTCGCCGCCTTCCTCGTAATTGACCACGAACTGGACGGCGATGCGGGCCTCGCCCGGCCAGTGCGGATGCGGAGCAGCGCGGCCATAGCCCTTCATGTCGCGCGGATAGGTGGTCTGGCTCATGATGGTCTAGCTGCCGCGATAGGTGGAATAGCTCCAGGGCGAGGCCAGGAGCGGGACGTGATAGCGACCCTCCGGCTCGGCTATGCCGAAGCGGACGGGGACGAGATCGAGGAAGGCGGGCTCTGGCAGGGCGGTGCCGAGGCCGCGGAAATAGGCACCGATGGCAAAGGTCAGTTCATAGCTGCCGGGGGTAAGCGTGCCGGAGAGCAGGGCGGCGTCGGTGCGCCCGTCGCTGTTGGTCACAGCCTCGACCAGTCGCTCGCGCGAACCGTCGGCCTTGAGCCGGTCCAGCGTCACCACGATGCCGGCGCCGGGGCGGCCGTTCACCGTGTCGAGCACATGCGTCGAGAGATGTCCCATGATCCGTCGCCCTCTTGATCCCGTTGGCGAGCACAGTAGCGGGACAACCCTTCCGGGCAAGGCGTCCGGGCCTGATCGCGGCGGCAAAACCCGCTCGTCGCGATCAAAGCAGCTTTGACTTTTTGTTGACAATGCTCCCTCGACGCTGCCCGGCGTGCCGCTTTACGCTGCTTTCAGGTGCCGGAAAGGCGCCTCAAAGAAAAAGGGGAATGCCGATGGATGCCGCCGTCCGGAGCGAAAGGGTCGATGCGTCGACCGTCCATCCCGTCGATGAGGTCCTGCCCCCGCCCAAGTTGTTCGCGCTTGGGTTGCAGCATGTCCTGGTCATGTATGCCGGTGCAGTGGCTGTGCCGCTGATCGTCGGCCGGGCGCTGAAGCTGCCACCGGAACAGGTCGCGCTGCTGATCAATGCCGACCTGCTCGCCTGCGGCATCGCCACGCTGATCCAATCGCTCGGGATCGGGCCCTTCGGAATCCGTTTGCCGGTGATGATGGGCGTCACCTTCGCGGCCGTCGGGCCGATGGTGGCGATGGCTTCCGATCCCGCGCTCGGCATTACCGGCATCTTCGGCGCGGTGATCCTGTCCGGCATTTTCGCCGTGCTGATCGCCCCCGTGATGGGCTCGCTGCTGCCGCTCTTCCCGCCAGTGGTCACGGGCTCGATCATCCTGATGATCGGCATCTCGCTGATGCGGGTCGGCGTCAACTGGGCGGCCGGCGCGGCGGCGCCGAACCTGCCGGGCTATGGCGAGCCGATCCATCTGGCGATGGCCGGGTTCGTCCTCGTCGTCATCCTGCTCATCACCAAATTCGCGCGGGGCTTCTTCTGCAATGTCGCGGTGCTCGGCGGCATCGTGATCGGCTGCCTCGCCGCGGCTTCGCTGGGCATGATGCATTTCGGCAAGGTCGGCCAGGCTCCCTGGTTCGCGGTGATCACGCCCTTCGCCTTCGGCTGGCCGACCTTCAACCTGATGGCGGCGGTGACGATGTCGATCACGATGATCGTGGTGCTGATCGAATCGGCCGGCATGTTCCTGGCGCTGGGCACGATGACCGGCCGCACCATCTCGCGCGACGACATGAACCGCGGCCTGCGCGCCGACGGCATCGGCACGGTCATCGGCGGCGTGTTCAACACCTTCCCCTACACCTCCTTCTCGCAGAATGTCGGGCTCGTCGGGGTCACCGGCGTGCGCTCGCGCTATGTCACGGTGGCGGGCGGGCTGATCCTGCTGGCGATGGGCTTCATGCCGAAGCTCGGCGCGCTGGTGGAATCCGTGCCGCTCTTCGTGCTCGGTGGCGCCGGCATCGTGATGTTCGGCATGGTGGCGGCGACGGGCGTGCGCATCCTGCAGAACGTCGATTATCAGAGCAGCCGCAACAATCTCTATGTCGTCGCCCTCTCGCTCGGCTTCGGCATGATCCCGCTGGTGGCGCCGACCTTCTTCAGCAAACTGCCGCATGGGCTGGACCCGTTCCTGCATTCGGGCATCCTGCTGACGGCGGTCGTGTCGGTGGCGCTGAACTTCTATTTCAACGGCATGAAATCGGCCGAGGCCGCGCGCCTCTCGGCGGCGCAGTCCTCGCACGGCTCCGAATGATCCGGCCGTCCAGTCCAAGTTTCTGAAAGTGTGACGCGATGCTTGCAGCTTATCTGATGGAGTGGGGCGGCATGATGCTGCGCTGGCTCCATGTCATCACGGCGATCGCCTGGATCGGAGCCTCGTTCTTCTTCATCCATCTCGACGCCTCGCTGAAGGCGGCGGACGACATTCCGCCCGGCACCGGCGGGCGCGCCTGGCAGGTGCATGGCGGCGGCTTCTACGAGATGCGGAAATACATGGTCGCCCCGGCCATGATGCCGGCCGAGCTGACCTGGCACAAATGGCAGAGCTACTGGACCTGGATTTCGGGTTTTTTCCTGCTCGTCTGGGTCTATTATGCGCAGTCCGAGTTGTACCTGATCGATCCGGCGGTGATGCAGCTCTCGCCCTTCGCGGCGGGCGCGATCGGCATCACGGCGCTGGTGATCGGCTGGCTGATCTACGACCTGATGTGCAAGTCGCCGCTCGGCAAGCATGACGTCCTGCTCGGGCTCGTCGGTTTCGGCTATGTCGTCGCGGCAAGCTGGGCCTTCGCCAATGTCTTTTCGGGACGGGGCGCGCTGATCCATACCGGCGCGCTGATGGCGACGATCATGACCGCCAACGTGTTCTTCAACATCATGCCCGGCCAGCGGAAGGTGATCGCCGCGCTCACAGCCGGCGAGAAGCCCGACCCGAAATACGGCAAGGCCGCCAAGCAGCGCTCGACGCATAACAACTACATCACCCTGCCGGTGCTGTTACTGATGCTGTCGAACCACTATCCGGTGACCTATGCCAATTCGAGCGTGATCCCGCTCCTGGTGGCGCTGGTGATCGTCGCCGGGGCATTGATCCGGCATTTCTTCAACATCCGGCACGGCGACCACGCCAAGTCGCCCTGGTGGTGCTGGGCGGTGGCGATCCTGGCGCTCTGGCTCGCCTTCTGGGTAGCGATGTCGTCCTCGCCCGGCGGGCGCGAGCAGCTCGGCCTCAAAGCGCGCGATGGGGGCAAGCCCATCCTGCTGGCGGGGATGACGCTGCCGCCGACCGAGGTCTCGAATATCGTGACCGGGCGCTGCGCCATGTGCCACGCGCCGGAGCCATCCTGGCCCGGCATCCAGATCGCGCCCAAGGGTGTGATGCTGCACGAACCCGAGCAGATCGCCATGCATGCCCGCGCCATCCGCGCGCAGGCGGTGATGACCCATGCGATGCCGCCGAACAACCTCTCCGGCATGACTCCGTCCGAGCGGAAGGCGCTGGCGGGGTGGCTTGCGGCGGCGCGCTGAGGCTCTGCGCTGTCCCCTCTCCCCTTGCGGGAGAGGGTTAGGGTGAGGGGTCGCGCGACGCTTCCCGTCATTGCGAGGAGCGAAGCGACGAAGCAATCCAGGGGGCAGGTCGAACGCCTCACCCAGCCCCCTGGATTGCTTCGCTACGCTCGCAATGACGATTCGGACCTGAGCGACCCCTCATCCGGCCCTTCGGGCCACCTTCTCCCGCAAGGGGAGAAGGAAAGGACGCCCGCACTCACACATCCCATTTCCGCATTCTTCAGACTGTCATCAGCCTCGTTCACGGAGGCGTGATCACGTTCAGATTCGGTTCAGGTACGCAGCGCCATGGTCCAGCCACTGACAGGGCTGGAGACAGGATCCCAGAACGGGACCGTTCGTGCCGAGGACCGTGGGGGTCCAGTTGAGACGCGTTGATGCAAGGGGCGCCGGCTACCTGCTGGCGGCCATCGGTTTCGTCGTGGCATGGGGCATCCTGTGCTGGCCCTGGCTTTCGGGGGCCGTGACGATTCCGTTCGACGCCAAGGCGCATTTCCAGGCGCAGGTGCAGTTCCTCGCCAACGCGATCCATACCGGCCAGTCGCCCTTCTGGAACCACAACGTCTTCGCTGGCTCGCCGCAGATCGCCGATCCGCAATCGCTGATCTTCTCGCCCGCGATCCTGCTCGCGCTGATCTCGCCGGAGCCGAGCTTCCGCGAGGTCGATGCCTATGTGCTGGCGCATCTGCTGGCTGGCGGGCTCGCGCTTCTGATGTTCTTCCGGGATCGCGGCTGGCACCCGGCCGGCGGCCTGATGGCGGCGCTGGTCTTCGCCTTCGGCGCCTCGGCTGCCTGGCGCGTTCAGCATGTCGGGCAGATCGCGAGTTATGCCTTCTTCGCGATCGCCTTCTGGCTGACGGCGCGAATGCTGCAACGGTCTTCGATCCTGTCAGGCGTCTTCGCCGGCCTCGCGGCCGGCATGATGGTGCTGGAGCCGGACCAGGTCGCGCTGCTCGCCGGCTATGTGCTGGTCGCGATGGTCGTGGCGCACTGGATTTCCGGCGGCTGGCCTGCCTTCAAGGCGAGCCTGCTGCCGATCACGGCCGCAAGCGTCGTCGGCGTTGCGGTCATCGCCATGCCATTGATCTGGACCTGGCTCTTCGCCGAGGCGACGACCCGGCCGGAGATCGATTTCGGGATCGCGGCGCGCGGCTCGCTGCATCCGATGTCGCTGCTCTCCGCCTTCGTCGGCGACCTGTTCGGGGCCAAGGACCCGGCCGTCGAGTTCTGGGGCCCTTATGGCGATGCGCGGGTGCTCTATCTCTCGCAGAACATGGCGCAGGTCTATTTCGGCGCGCTGCCGCTGCTGCTGCTGCTGGCGCCCGGCGTCACGCGCGGCTGGCTCTGGGACAAGTCGGTGCGCCCGCTGACCTTGATGCTGGTCTTCATGGTGCTGTTCGCGCTCGGGCGCTACACGCCGCTGTTCCACCTGACCTATGAATATCTCCCCGGCGTGAAGCAGTTCCGCCGCCCGGCCGATGCGACCTTCCTGATCGGCGGCATCGCGGCGATTCTCTCGGGCTATGTGCTGCATCGCATCCTGACGGCGGAGGCGGGCACTTCGTTCCGCCGCGACATGCTGGTCGGGGCGGCGCTGGTTCTCGGCACGATCGTGCTCGCGCTCGCGGTCTCGCGCGGCTGGGGCCATCTCGCCGACGCCTGGAAGCCGGTTGCGATGGCGCTGGGCTGGTTTGCGCTCGCGGGCGGGGCCTTCTTCATCCTGCAGCGCTGGCGCGGCGCGCTCGGCACGGCGGCCGCGGCCGTGCTGGTCACCGGCGTCGTCGCCGCTGATCTCGGCGTCAACAATGGCCCGAACGAATCGACGGCGCTCTCGCCGCAGATGTACGATGTGCTGGATTCCCGCACGAAGAACGACACCATCGCACTGCTGAAGCAGTTGACCTCGCAGCCTGACGGCTCGCCGCGGCGTGACCGGGTGGAGCTGCTCGGCATGGGCTTCGAATGGCCGAATGCCGGCATGGTCCACGGCTTCGACCATACGCTCGGCTACAATCCGCTGCGGCTGGAGGATTTCTCCGAGGCGGTCGGCACCGGCGACGGCATCGCCCGCCCGGCCGACCGCAAGTTCACGCCGCTCTTCCCGTCCTATCGCTGCCGGCTCGCGAACCTGCTGGGCCTGCGCTACATCGCCTCGCCGGTTCCGATCGAGCAGGTCGACCGCGCCCTTAGCGAGAGCGACCTGACCCTGATCGCCCGGACCAAGCAGGGCTATGTCTACGAGAACCCAAGGGCGCTGCCGCGTGTGCAGTTCGTCGGCGGCTGGCAGTTCGCCGATTTCGAGAGCATGAAGCTGTCCGGTCGCTGGCCGGAGACCGACCCGACCCAGGCCGTACTGCTCGATACCGAGCCGCCGGTCGCGACGCCGGAAGGGCCGGTCGCCGTTCAGGCCGAGGTCAAGCTGACGCGCTATTTCAATGCCCAGGTCGAGATCGAGGTCACGACCCCGGTCGCCGGCTTCGTCGTGCTCAACGATATCTGGCATCCCTGGTGGAAGGCCGAGGTCGATGGCGTCGAGGCCGAGATCCTGCGGGCCAATGTGCTGTTTCGTGCCGTTCAGGTGCCGGCCGGCACGCATAAGGTGCGCTTCAGCTTCCAGCCGCTCTGGGGGGCGCTGGCTGAGCTCAGGGCGCGCATCGAGCCGCAGGAGCCGGACGACATGCTGCCGCCGGCGCCGCGCCACGCCGAGCCGCAGATTGTGACCGCGCCGGGCGAGATGCCGAAGCTGGCCGGCCCGTCCGAGAGCGTGCGCAATTCGCTGGGGCTGGGCACCATCCAGGGCCCGGCGGCGCGCAACGGCACGGCATCCGCGCATATTCCGGGCGACGCCGTCGCGCATTGAAAAAGCCGCGGCGGGTGCCGCGGCTTTCCTGCTTTCAGGGAACCGGTGTCATCCCGTGCGCGCTGCGGCGCGCAGTGCCGCTGCGCAGACACGGGACCGCTGTCAGGAAAAGGCGCTCTTGCGGAGGCCGTGAGGAAGGGAGCCCCAAGCGACACGCGGTCCCGTGCCTGCGCAGCAGCGTTTCACGCTGCGGCGCGCACGGGATGACACGCTTCCCTCTAGAAACGCTCGCTCAGGCGACGCCGAGCTTCTTCTGAAGGCTCGTCGAGGAGGTCGTGTACTGGAAGGTCAGCCGCTTCTCCGGATAGACGTAGCGGTGGACCTTCTGGGCGCAGAGCGCCGCTTCGTGGAAGCCCGAGAGGATGAGCTTGAGCTTGCCCGGATAGGTGTTGATGTCGCCGACGGCGAAGATGCCGGGCACGCTGGTCTCGAACTTCTCGGTGTCGACCGGAACGAGGTTCTCGTTGAGGTTCAGGCCCCAGTCGGCGATCGGGCCGAGCTTCATCGTCAGGCCGAAGAAGGGCAGCAGCGTATCGCAGGCGATCTCGAAGGGCTCGTTGTCGGTGCCGCGGCAGACGACCGCCTCAAGCTTGCCGTTCTCGCCCTTGAGGCCGGTGACCTGGCCGAGCTTCATGTCCATCTTGCCGTCAGCGACGAGGCTGCGCATCTGCTCGACCGAATGCGGCGCGGCGCGGAAATCGTCGCGACGATGCATCAGCGTGACGCGGTTGGCGATGGGCTGGAGGTTCAGTGTCCAGTCGAGGGCGGAATCGCCGCCGCCGACGATCAGGATGTTGCGGCCGCGGAAGGTCTCCATCTTACGCACGGCGTAGAAGACGGAGCCGGCCTCGTAAGCCTCGATACCGGGAATCGGCGGCTTCTTCGGCTGGAAGGAGCCGCCGCCGGCCGCGATGATCACGGTCTTGGTGTCGAAGACGGTGCCGGCATCGGTGGTGACGCGGAAGCGCGGCGCGTCAGTGGTGCCGGTTGGCTCCACGGCCTCGATCATCTGGTTGAGATGGAATGTGGGGCCGAACGGCTTGATCTGCTCCAGCAGGTTGTCGACCAGCGCCTGGCCGGTGACCATCGGAAAGCCCGGGATGTCGTAGATCGGCTTCTCCGGATAGAGCTCCGCGCATTGCCCGCCGACCTTCGGCAGGATGTCGACGAGATGCGCGCGGATATCGAGCAGGCCGAGCTCGAAGACGGCGAAGAGGCCGCAAGGGCCGGCACCGATGATGACAACGTCGGTGGTGATGACTTCGTTTTCGTTGGCGGCAGCCGCTTCGCTCATGATTCTACCTTCGAGCCGGTCCAAACTGTCCGATTTAACGAACCCGCGCGGAGGACATGAGGCTTCGAAGGCCTGTTGGCAAGTGCAAAGTGCGAAATCGGCGCGGCGACCGGGGAGGGGAAAGACCCTTCTCTTTTTCCCGGTCGCCGGAGTGGATTCAGGCTCCCGTATCGGCCTTGAGCCCGGCGGCAGTGATGCCGGCGCAGGCGGCGGCCTCGTCATTCTCGGAGGTGTCGCCGGAGATGCCGACCGCGCCGAGCAGCGCGCCTTCGGGCGAGCGGATCAGCACGCCGCCGGGGACCGGCACCAGCGAGCCGCCGACGGCATGGGTCGCCGCCTCGACGAAATAGGGGCGGTCCAGCGCCATCTTGTGCAGCGCGCGCGAGCCGACGCCCAGCGCGACCGCGCCATGCGCCTTGCCGAGCGCGATCTCGCCGCGCTTCAGGCTGGTGCCATCCTGCGCGGCGAAGGCCTTTTGCGCGCCGCGTGCGTCGAGCACGGCGATGGCGAGCGGCTTGAAGCCGTTGGATTCGGCATGGCCGAGCGCGGTCTGGAGAATGGTCTGGGCCTGGGCGAGGGTCAGCATGGGGGAAACTCCGCTTTCGTGTGCGACGTTCTTGCCAGCCGCAGGCGGTGCGGGAAAGGCCGTTTGGCCTCGCTTTTCGCGATCTGCGCTAGCCGGCAAGCAAAACACCTTTTCCCTGCCGACTTGCATAGGGCCGCCCGACAGGGCTTGATAGCGCCGCGACACGCGGAGGTTTACTCATGGGTCTGTTCAGTTTCATCAAGGATGCCGGCGCCAAGATTTTCGGCGGCTCGGCAAAGGCGGCGACCGCCGACGATCTGCAGAAGGAACTTGCGGGGCACGGCCTGCCTTCCGACGTCAATATCCAGATCGACGGCGACAAGGTGAAGGTGTCCGGCAAGGCCGTTTCGACGGAAGAAGCCGAGAAGATCATTCTCGCGCTCGGCAACACCACCGGCGTGGCCCAGGTCGAATCCGACCTCGCCGTGACCAAGGAAGCCGCCGCGGCGGTGTTCTACACGGTGAAGAAGGGCGACACGCTCTGGAAGATCGCCGAGGAGCATTACGGCAAGGGCCAGGGCGCGAAATACACCGAGATCGTCAAGGCCAACACGCCGCCGGTCAAGAATCCCGACCTGATCCAGCCGGGCTGGGTCCTGCGGATTCCGCCGAAGGCCTGATTCCTTCAGTGACAGAGCAGCCGCGCGCCTTGCGCCCGCGGCTGCTTTTCGTTTTGGAATCCCGGGAACGCGGCCGAACGGTGGCGCTTCCCGGGATGCCGCCCTATCTCAACGGCTCGCCTGACCGAGCTGGAGTGGCCTGCCCATGATCGTGAAAGACCTCGATATCGACGCCGTGAAGGCGGGCCTGGGCGACGGCTCCATCCTGCTGGTCGACGTGCGCGAGCCGCATGAATTCGCCGCCGGGCATATTCCGGGCTCCGTATCGCGCCCCCTGTCGCAATTCGACCCCGCCGACCTGCCGAACGAGCCGGGCAAGCGCATCGTGCTCTCCTGCGCGGCGGGCGTGCGCTCGCGGCGCGCGCTCGAATTCGCGCAGTCGGCCGGGCTCGACATCGACAGCCATTATGCCGGCGGCTTCAAGGACTGGCTGATGCATGGCGAGCCGGTGACGCAGGATTGATGGCTTCAAGCCCGATCCGCGCCCCGCGCCGCTTGCAAGACTAAGGATAAGGACCATGCTGACCCGTGCATTCTTCTACGGTGCCGTTTGCGCCACCGCGCTCCTTCTGGCGGCGCCCGGGGCCGGCTGGGCGCAAGGCGTGGCGACGATGCCGGCCGGCAGCGCCAGCAAGGCCGGCGACGACGACCTCCAGGCCGCGATCACCAAGTCGAACGCCTATACCGGGCTGATGAACCGCACGCTGCGCGCGATCCAGTCCTGGGAGCGCTATGGTAGCTGGGTCGACATGAAGAAGGGCCCGACTGGCAAGGAGCGCTACATCACCTACGGGCTCTACAGCCTCTATGACGTGGCCAGCGAGACCAAGAAGGCCGAGGAGGCGATGGCCCGCGAGCCGAAGCTGCCGGCGATCGACGAGACCATGGGCCGCTATATCAAGGCCTATCAGGAGCTGGCGCCGCTGATCACCAAGGCCGAGCGCTATTACGACCGCAAGGACTATCGCGACGACAATCTCGCCGAGGGCCAGAAGCTGCATGCGCTGATGGTGCCGGCGGCCAGGACCTTCCTGGAGGAGCGTTCCAAGCTCGACGCGCTGATGCGTGTCTACAAGCGCGGTCTCGACCAGCGCGAGCTCGCCTCGGTCGAGCAGCGCGAGGGCAAGTCGGCCCGCTGGCAGGTGCGCAACATCATGATCAACGCGCGCGCTGTCATGGACCTGATGCCGAGCAACGAGAGCCCGATCGTCGATCTCAAGTCGTTCAACGCCGCGGTCGCCGACTATGCCGCCGCGGTGCGCGAGATGGACGCGTTCAAGGACAAGGACCCCAAGGGCGTGCCCTTCATCGAGAGCCAGGCCAGCTCCTGGCTCGGCAAGCTTCGCGATTTCAGCGACAAGCTCGCCAAGAGCAAGGGCGATGTCCGGCGCGGCGCGGCCAACGACGCCAATTGGATCGTCAGCAACTACAACACCATGGTTTCGCTCTCGGAGACGGCCGTTCGCATGTCGCGCTGAGATCGATGCGTGCGGCGCATTCCCGGCGCGTGATGCGCCGGGGCTGACGTGGCGCGTTTTATGCTCCAGTCTTTCATTGGACTGTTTGGAAAAGAAGCCCTCATCCTGAGGAGCCGCATCAGCGGCGTCTCGAAGGATGGTCCAGGAGGCTCCGGAACCATCTGGAGCATCCTTCGAGACGCAAGCCTTCGGCTTGCTCCTCAGGATGAGGGCTCGACAGTTTCCGGATCGGCTTTCAGACCAAACTGAGGATATGCCTCATGCGTCCCATGAAATTCGGTTTCGGCCAGCCTGTGCGGCGGGTCGAGGATCAACGCCTGACCACCGGCACCGGCCGCTATACGGACGACATAACCGCAGACGGCGCCCTGCACGCCTTCGTCCTGCGCTCGCCTTACGCCCATGCCCGCTTCGCCGTCGCGGATGTCGAGACCGCGCGCAAGATGAAGGGCGTCAAGCTCATCCTGACTGGCGCCGACGTCTCCCAATACGGCGACCTGCCCTGCAAGGGGCATGTGAAGACGACCTCCGGCGAGATGTCGAAGTCGCTGCCGGTCCCGGTGCTGCCGACCGATACGGTCCGCCATGTCGGCGAGGCCGTCGCCTTCATCGTCGCGGAGACGCTGGCGCAGGCGCGCGACGCGGCCGAGGCGATCGCGATCGACTGGGACCCGCTGCCGGCCATAACCGGCATCGCCGAGGCGCTCGAGGCGGATGCGCCGCAGGTCTGGCCCGACCGGACCGGCAATGTCGCCTTCGAAGCCGAGCAGGGCGATCGCGAGAAGACCGAGAAGGCCTTCGCCAAGGCGGCCCGCACCGTGTCACTCACCGTCGTCAACAACCGGCTCGCCTCCAATTACATGGAGACGCGCGCCTGCATCGCCGAATACGACAAGGCGGACAAGCGCTGGACCCTGACGCTCGGCAGCCAGGGCAGCCATGGCATGCGCGACCTGATCGCGACCTATGTGCTCAAGGTCGATCCCAAGCGCATCCGCGTGGTGACGCCGGATGTCGGCGGCGGCTTCGGCACCAAGATCTTCCTCTACCGGGAATATCCGCTGGCGATGATCGCGGCGGAGAAGCTGAAGCGCCCGGTGCGCTGGGTCGCCGATCGCAACGAGCATTTCCTCGCCGACACGCATGGCCGCGCCAATCTCGCGACGGCGACGATGGCGCTGGACGCCAAGGGCAAGTTCATCGGGCTCAAGGTCGATCTCTCGGCCGAGATGGGGGCCTATCTCTCGCAATATGGGCCCTTCATCCCCTGGGTCGGCACCACGATGACGCCGGGCTGCTACAACATCCCGGCCGTGCATGTCGTGTTCCGGGGCGTGCTGACCCACACCACGCCGGTCGATGCCTATCGCGGCGCCGGTCGTCCCGAGGCCGCCTATCTGATCGAGCGGCTGGTCGATGCGATCGCGCGTGAGACCGGCAAGACGCCGGACGCGGTGCGCGCCCAGAATTTCGTCAAGCCGTCCGAGATGCCGCACAAGACGCAGACCGGCCCGGTCTACGATTCCGGCGAGTTCGAGGGCCATATGCGCCACGCCATGGATGTGGCCGACTGGAAGGGCTTCAAGGCCCGCCAGAAGGCTTCCGCCAAGGCCGGCAAGATCCGCGGCATCGGCCTCGCCAGCTATATCGAGGCCTGCGGCGGCGGCGGGCCGGAGAGCTCCACGGTCATTCTTGAAAAAGACGGCACGGTCACCGTGCTGATCGGCACGCAGTCGAACGGGCAGGGGCATGAGACGGCCTATTCGCAGCTCGTCTCGCAGCATCTCGATATCCCGATGGATCGCATCCGCGTCGTGCAGGGCGATACCGACCGGGTCGAGACCGGCTCGGGCACCGGCGGCTCGCGCTCGATTCCTGTGGGCGGCGCGGCGCTCGACAAGGCGACGGGCATCCTGACCGATAACCTGAAGCAACTCGCTTCCGAGAAGCTCGAGGCGGCGGTGGGCGATCTCGAGATCGTCGACGGCGCGGTGCGGATCGTCGGCACCGACAAGGCGCTCGGCCTTGCGGCCATCGCGGCCCTGCCTGGCGCAACGCCGGCCCTGCTCAAGGTTCACCAGAGCTGGCAGCCGCCGGAGGCGACCTATCCGAACGGCACCCATGTCTGCGAGCTGGAGATCGATCCCGGCACCGGCGGCACCGAGATCCTGAACTACGTCGTGGTCGACGATTTCGGCGTGACGCTGAACCCGCTGATGCTGCAGGGCCAGGTCCATGGCGGCTCGGCCCAGGGCATCGGCCAGGCGCTGATGGAGGAGATCCGCTTCGATCCGGACGGGCAGATGCTGACCGCGACCTTCATGGACTATGCCCTGCCGCGCGCCGTCGACATCCCGAACTTCCATTTCGAGACGCGCAATGTCCGCTGCCTGACCAACGCGATCGGCGTGAAGGGTGCGGGCGAAGCCGGCGCGATCGGTGCCTGTCCGGCGGTGATGAATGCGGTTGTCGACGCGCTCGACCGGGCGGCGGGCATCAAGGCCATGGACATGCCGGCGACGCCACTCAAGGTCTTCACGGCCCTGAAAGAGGCTGGCTATCGGCTTTGACGCAAGGGCAGACTTGCGGTTCTGCAAGCCTTCTCACGCAAAAGCGACTTGGCGGTTGCGCGATCATCGTTTGATCTAGACAAGTTCAAAAGAGCGCCATTCGGCGCGAACTGGTCTCAGGGGGAACCGAATGATCCGCACCGCTCTCGTTCTTGCCGGCCTCGGGCTCGGCCTCACTGCCGTGATGGCGCAGTCGAACCCGATCGCGGAACGCAAGGACGCGATGAAGGCGGTCGGCGCGGCGACGCGCGATGGTGCCGCGATCGCGAAGGGCGAAGTGGCCTTCGATGCCGCCAAGGCGCAGGCGATCTTCAAGACCTATGCCGATGCGGCCAAGAAGGTGCCCACCCTGTTCCCGGATTCCTCCAAGACCGGCGGCGAGACCACGGCCAATCCGAAGATCTGGGAGGATCAGGCCGGGTTCAAGGCTGCCTTCGCCAAGTTCGAGACCGATGCGGCGGCCGGCGCGACCGTCGCGAATCTCGACGGTTTCCGCACCGCCTTCGGCGCGGTGACGAAGAATTGCGGCACTTGCCACGAGGTCTATCGCATCAAGAAGTGACCGGCCTCACGGCTGGTTCGGCAAGCGGGCGCCAGCGATGGCCGCCCGCTTTTTTGTCGCCACCGGAGCCTTCGCGCCCTGCGGGCGTTGAAAACGAGCCAGTTTGGAATTGCTGCGTTTTGAGGGTTGCCGATGTGAGGCCGGCCCGTCCAATCTGTCGACCTGCCGACGGGAGACCTCGATGCTGTTGCTGCGCCGCCTTTTCGTGACCCTCGTGCTGCTGGCGGTCGTGGGCTTCGCGGGCTTCTACGTCCTGACCGATCCGCGTGTGGTCTCGCCTTCGCCGGAGATCGGCGCACTGCCAGCGGCGGATGTCGAGAACGGCAAGCTGCTGTTCAACGCGGGCGGCTGCGCCTCCTGCCATGCCACGCCCGGACAGGACGACAAGCTCAGGCTCGGCGGCGGATTGGCGCTCGAATCGCCCTTCGGCACGTTCCACGCGCCGAATATCTCGCCGCATACGCGTGACGGCATCGGCAACTGGGGCGTGCAGGACTTCGTCGATGCGATGGCGGCCGGCGTCTCGCCGCGCGGCCAGCATCTCTACCCGTCCTTTCCCTACACCTCCTACCGGCTGATGCCGCCGAAGGCTCTGGCCGATCTCTTCGCCTATATCCGCACGCTGGCGCCGGTCGAGGGCAAGGCTGCGCCGCACGACCTGTCGTTCCCGTTCAACATTCGGCGTATGGTCGGAGGCTGGAAGCTCTTGTTCTTCGAAGGCGCGCCGTTCCGGCCCGACCCGACGAAGAGCGAGGCCTGGAACCGCGGCGCCTATCTCGTCAACGGCCCCGGCCATTGCGCCGAGTGCCATTCAGCCCGCAATGTGCTTGGCGCCATCGTCCCGGCAACGCGGTTCGCCGGCGGGCCGGACCCGGAAGGCAAGGGCTGGGTGCCGAACATTACCCAGTCCGAGAAGGGGCTGGCCAAGTGGTCGAAGGAGGAGATCGCCGAACTCCTGAAGACCGGCTTCACGCCGGGCTTCGACAGCGTCGGCGGCTCGATGGCCTCGGTCGTGCGCAATATCGCGCAATTGCCCGAGGCCGACCGGATGGCAATGGCGGAATACCTGAAATCGCTGCCGGCGATAGAAGGTCCGGCACGGCCGCAGGCCAAGGCGCCCTAGGTATTGCCTGGCGCAGGGGTGTGCGGCTTCGCGGCACACGCTTGTCATTCCGGGGCTTCGCGCAGCGAAGAACCCGGAACCTACGACTGGGCGAGCGGCTCGCAACCCGGCGTCGAATGTCTCACCCAGTCGTGGGTTCCGGGTTCACGCCTGCGGCGTGCCCCGGAATGACAACGGTGGCTCCCATCGGGAATGATCCGGGAATCGGCCAAATACTTAACTCGCCTTTGCCAAGGCAACGGCATCGGCGCCGGCCGGGAAGCGGAGCTGGCCGGAGCTATCGTTCACCGCCAGCCAGATCGTCTCCGCAACATCGCTCTCGCGGGTGATGAGCGGCGGGTTGGCGAAACCGGCGAAGATCGGCTCGGCGAAACCCGCATAGGCCGGCGGGATCAGGTCCTGGACGCGGACTTCGGTGTTGTGGGCGAAGCGTGTCGTCGGGGCATAGCCGGGCTCGACCAGCTTCACGCGCACGCCGAAGGCGCCGAGCTCATGAGCGAGCGAGCCGGTGAAGCCGGTGATCGCGGTCTTGCTGGCAGTATAGGCCGCGGCCAGCGGCATCGCGGCGAGCGTCACGCTGGAGGTCACGTTGACGATGATTCCGGCTTGGCGTTCGCGGAATTGCGGGATCACCGCCTGCGTCATCGCCATCGCGCCGAAGGTGTTGGTTTCGAATACCTTGCGGATATGCGCCATCGACGTCGCCTCGAAGGCGCCGACGACGCCGACACCGGTATTGTTGACGAGCGCGTCGATCGGGCCGCTTTCGGCCAGGGCGGCGGCGATGCTGTCGGGATCGGTGACGTCGAGCGCGAGGATGCGCATCCGCTCGGACACCGGCAGGAGATCGGCGCGGGGCTTACGCATCGTGGCGATGACGTTCCAGCCCTTGGCGTGGAAGTGGCGGGCGGTTTCGAGGCCGTAGCCGGAGGAGCAGCCGGTGATCAGGACGGTCTTCATGGCGGTTTCTCTCTCGCGCTTGGGGTTGACGCCGGAGAGATATCCGTGTTGCTCTGAACTATCAGCGATGATAAGTCCAAATTTCGTTTGCAAGAGTTCGGAATGACTGACCCGTTGTCCCAGGTGATCGCCTTGCTGCGTCCCCAGGCGGTGTTCGCCAAGGGCATCAGCGGGGCCGGGCGCTGGGGCGTGCGCTATGCCGCCTTCGGACAGCCCAGCTTCTGCGTCGTGCTGGAAGGAAGCTGTCGGCTCGCGGTCGATGGCGAGGGGCCGGTGACGCTGGAGGCCGGCGATTTCGTGCTGCTGCCGGCAACGCCGGCCTTCACGCTCTCGGGTTTCGAGCCGGTGACGCCTCGGCCGATCGATCCTCAGGTCGCGGCGTCCCTCACCGAGGAGGTGCGCCATGGCACGCAGGACGGCCCCGCCGATGCCCGCCTGCTTGGCGGCTATTTCCTGTTCGATACGCCCGATGCCGCCCTGCTGCTCTCGCTGCTGCCGCGGATGATCCATATCCGCGGCGTGCCGCGCCTCACGACTTTGGTCCGGCTGGTGGCGGAAGAGGCGGGTGCGGACAGTGCCGGGCGCGATCTCGTACTGGCCCGGCTCGTCGAGATCCTGCTGATCGAAGCCTTGCGGGCGGCACGCAGCCATGAAGCACCGCCCGGCCTGCTGCTCGGGCTCGCCGATCAGCGCGTGGCCGATGCGCTCCGGCAGATCCATGGCCGGCCGGAGCGGCCCTGGACGGTGGTGGAACTCGCGCGCAGCGCCGGCATGTCGCGCACCGCCTTCTTCGAGCGCTTCATGCGCAAGGTCGGCTTGCGGCCGATGGAATATCTGCTGGCCTGGCGGATGGCTCTGGCGAAGACCCTGCTCGCCGGCGGCGACCTCGCGCTCGACGAGGTCGCGCGGCAGGTCGGCTACGGCTCGGCCAGCACGTTCAGCACGGCCTTCAGCCGCCATGTCGGGCAGCCGCCGCGCCGCTATGCGCGGAGTGGCACACGGGCGTGATAAGCCGCTCGGCAAAGCCTTCAGCCGGCCCTATCCTCAGCACATGCGATTCAAAACCCTGATGGTCGACGTCGATGGCGTCGTGATCGTGCACCCCGAGCCGGGTGGCTGGTCGACCCATCTCGAACGCGATCTCGGCCTGTCACCGGCGCTGTTGCAATCGGCATTCTTCGCGCCGCATTGGCCGGACATCATCCTGGGACGCGCGAGCTTGCGGGAACGTCTCGCACCGGTGCTGGCCGAGATGGCGCCGGAACTCGATGCCGGCAGGCTGATCCGCTACTGGTTCGAGAACGATGCCCATCTCGATCATGGTCTACTGGCGCAGCTTGCGCCGATCAGGACCAGCGGAGTGAAGCTGCATCTCGCCACGGTGCAGGAGCACGAGCGCGCCCGCTACATCTGGGACGAGCTCGCGCTGAAGCGGTTTTTCGACGGCATGCACTATGCGGCGGAACTCGGCTCCGCAAAGCCCGAGCCTGAATTCTTTCGGCCGGTTGCGGGGCGGTCGGGCTTCGTGCCGCACGAGATATTTTTCATCGACGACAAGCCGACGAATGTCGACGCAGCACGCAAGGAAGGGTGGAGTGCCGCCCTCTGGGACGGCACCCGGCCACTGGCGGCTCTCTTCGCGGAGGCGGAAGAGGCGAGTGAGAGGGGTAGCCCGAGGGCGCGTGCCTAAGCCGCCTTCGCGACCGGCTCCGGCTTCGCGATCTCGATGCGGTTGCGGCCGAGCATCTTGGCCCGGTAGAGGGCGCGATCGGCGGTGGCCAGAAGCGTCGCGAGGTCAGCCTCCCGCCCACAGGCTTCGGCGAGGCCGATACTGACGGTCGCGGGAATGCCGGGACCGTCATGTCGCATGGCCGCTTCAGCAAAGCGCCGGGCGATGTCCTGGCCGATCGCATGGGCATCCGCTCCCGTCGTATCGGGCAGCAGAATCGCGAATTCCTCGCCACCGAGCCGGGCGCTCATGCTGCCGGGAGCCACGACCTCGCGCGCGATATCGGCGAAAAGCTTGAGGATACGGTCGCCGGCATCGTGGCCGTAGCGGTCGTTGATGGCCTTGAAGTGATCGAGGTCGAAGGCAAGCAGGGCATGCGGGGCGTATTTCCCCGCGTGGCTCAGGCGACGTGGCGCAAGCTCGAAGAAGCCTTGCCGGTTGTTGAGGCCGGTCAGGAAATCGGTGCGGGCGGTCGCCAGCAGGTTGGCCCGGTCTTCCTCGCGCACGAGGGCGAGCAGCGACATCGGCATCGCGACGGTGAACAGCACGGCTTCGTACATCGTGATCTCCGCCACCAGCGGCAGCACGTCGTCGCCGTGGATCGAAGCGATGATCGGGACGACGAAGGTGCGGGCGGCGTAGAACAGGGCGTGGCAGGCGAAGGTCGCGACCGCGACGGGGCGAGAGCGCAGGGTCCGCACCGTGCGGCTGCGCAGCAGCGCGAAAGCGGTCAGGCCGCAGACGACAGCGATCGGCAAGGCGCTGACATGGTTCCAGAGCAGGCCTGCCGCGCCGGCTCCGGCAGCAAACCAGGCCGTGCCGATAGCCGCGAGCAGGCCGGCGATCAGGGTGGCGGGCAGCTTTCGTCCGTCCAGTGCCAGGACACCCTGGAACACCAGGAGGTAGCCGAGCATCATCACGACATTGGTGATGGCCGGGCCGGCGACGCCGGGTAGCGTGTCGCGGTTCAGCGCCAGCACGCAGCCGATGACGAACACGCCATAGGCCGAAGCCCAGAGGCCGAGTTCGCGCGAGCGCTGGCCATGGCCCTTCCGCTCCCAGAAGGTCATGATCGCGGCGAGGACCGCCGTTCCTGTCGTGAGATACCAGAGGGTCGCCAGATCCATCGGTATCGCCGTCAGCGCTGCCGACGTTCGGTTTCAGGCATGATCAACTGCTCCCAACACGCCCAACCCAAAGGCGATCTAACCGAGAGAAGTTAACTCCAGCTTGTGTTGATACCCGACTGGCGATCGGAGAGGGGAATAACCGGGCGAGGCGCTCGGTTATTCCATTACGGCCGCCTTCAGGATGCAGACCATCAGCGCGGTGCCGGGTTCGTTGCCGACGCAGCGGACGACATGGCGGCGGTCGCAGCGGTAGCGCAGCGTTTCGCCGGCCTTGGCGCGCTGGACGATATCGCCGACCTCGACCTCGAACTCGCCCGAGGTGACCGAGAGCGATTCGATCGAGCCGCGCTGGTGGCCTTCGGAATCGAGTTCGCCGCCGGGCTCGGCGCTGACCTCGTACCATTGCAGCCACTCGACCGTCTTGATCCAGCCGACGATGGCGAGGCGCAGCTTGCCGTCCTCGGAGACAAGGATCGGCGTGTCGGCGCGGGTGGTCTTCTCGATGAAGGGCTCTTCCTCGCCGCTGGAGAGGACGCGCTCGATCGAGATGTCGAGCGCCTGCGACAGCCGCCAGATCGTCGCCAGCGTCGGGTTGGTCTCGTTGCGCTCGATCTGGCTGATGATCGACTTGGCGACGCCGGATTGCTCGGCGAGGTCGGAGAGCGAGAAATTATAGGCCTTCCGCAGCCGCTGGATGGTCTTGCCGAGCTGGCCGGAGATGACCTGAGCCCCGGATTCAAGCTCCCGCCCGCCGCGCTCCTTGGTCTCGATTCCCATCCGTCCGGCCCCTTTTCGCGTGTGACGTCGTTTGTAACGGCGGACGATCGTTTGAACAAGCGAACTGTGCCGGACGCGGGGCCGGCGGTTCGCTCATCCTCAGGTCATGCGGCTGGGGCCGACCTCGCGCTGCTCGCGGCGGGCGAGGCCGAGCTGGCGCTCGCGCAGGATCACATAGATGCCCGACACGATGACGATGGTCGCGCCGATCAGGATCGCCAGGGCCGGCCATTCGCCGAACCAGAACCAGCCGATGGCGACGGCCCAGAGCATCGTCGAGTATTCGAAAGGCGCGATCAGCGAGGCGTCGCCATAGCGATAGGCCTGCACGATCAGGATCTGGCCGAGCCCGCCGAGGATGCCGATCAGGACCATCATCGCCGCGTCCGTGAGATCGGGCATATTCCAGCCGAGCAGGATGGTCGAGAGGCCAAGCAGGCTGGTCAGCAGCATGAAGTAGAAGACGATGGCGCCGGTGCGCTCGGTCGCGGTCAGGAGCCGCACCTCGACCGAGGCGAAGGCCGAGCAGAAGGCGCCGGCGAGCCCGAGCATGGCCCCGAGCGCCGCGTTGCCGCCGACCGGATGGGCGCCCGCGCCGAGATGCGGCGAGAGCATGATGAGCACGCCGACGAAGCCGATCGTCACCGCGCTCCAGCGATAGATGCGCACCTTTTCCTTGAGCACCAGCGCGGCCAGCACCACCACGGCGAGCGGCGCGGCATAGCCGATCGCGACGGCTTCCGAGAGCGGCAGGAACTGCAGGGCCGCGAAGCCGCAGAACATGCCGGTCGAGCCCATGATGCCGCGCTTGAGATGGCCGCGCAGGTTGCTGGTCTTCAGCGCTGCCGGCAGCTCCGAGCGCCAGGCCAGCCAGATGAGCAGCGGAATCATCGCGAAGAAGGAGCGGATGAAGACGATCTCGCCCGTCGGGTAGCGCGTCGAGATCGACTTGATCGCCGCCGACATCAGCGTGAAGGCCAGTGCCGAGACCAGCTTGAGGGTGATGCCGAGAAGAGGGGACAAAGCACGCGGCCGAAACAAGGGGACGGTTTCGAGCGAAACCGTCCCTGTTTAGACCATGTCCAGGCCGGGAAGCGAAGCGTGAACTCTGCAACCCGGCTAGGTCATTGGCGTGGGAGCGGCCTCAGAACGTGCCGCGGAAGGCGCCGCCGTCGATCAGGAAGTTCTGGCCGGTGATGTAGCCGGCATGGGCGCTGGCGATGAAGCCGCAGAGCTTGCCGAACTCGTCGGGCGTGCCGAGGCGGCCGGCGGGAACCGCGGCGAGCCGGTTCTTCGTGGCCTGCTCGATGCTGATGCCCTGCATCTCCGCGACCTTGTTGGTGGCGGTCTTGATCCGGTCGGTGTCGAACACGCCCGGCAGGATGTTGTTGATGGTGACATTGGCATGCGCGACCTCGCGGGCGACGCCCGAGAGGAAGGCGGTGAGGCCGGCACGCGCAGCCGAGGAGACGTCGAGCCCGGTCAGCGGGGTCACGACGCTCGCCGAGGTGATGTTGATGATCCGGCCGAACTTGCGCTCGATCATGCCGTCGATGACACGCTGAACCAGCTCCAGCGGCGTTGCCATGTTCTGGACGACGCCTTCGAGCAAGCCGTCGCGCGTCACCTGCCGGAAGGGCTTGGGCGGCGGGCCGCCATTGTTGTTGACGAGGATGTCGGGATTCGGCGCCGCTGCGAGCAAGGCATCCTGGCCAGCCTTGGTCGAGACGTCCGCGACGACGGCGATGACAGTCGCGCCCGTCGCGGCGCGGATCGCGGCTGCGGTGGCTTCCAGCGTGGTGGCGTCGCGGCCGTTGATCACGACGGTGCAGCCGGCCTGCGCCAGCGCTTCGGCGCAGCCGCGGCCCAGCCCCTTGCTGGAGGCGCAGACGATGGCCGTGCGGCCGGCAATTCCCAGATCCATGGTGTTCTCCGATCAGCGTCGCAAATTGCGCGGCGCGTAGCCTGAGCATGGATTGGTCGCGCCGTCATCAAAGCGCAACGCAAATCAGACACACGGCCCTCGCATCGCAGCAGCAGGGGCTGACCGGCATGAGCGACGAGGATAACAGCAAGCGGGTCCGCAGCATCTTCATCTCGGATCTGCACCTGGGCACCCGTGGGGCGCAGGCCGATCTCGTGCTGGAGTTCCTGCGCGCCTATGATGCGCCGCAGATCTATCTCGTCGGCGACATCATCGACGGCTGGCGCCTGAAGAGCGGCTGGTACTTCCCGCAGACGCATAACGACGTGATCCAGAAGCTGCTGCGCAAGGTGCGCAAGGGCTCGAAGCTGATCTACGTCACCGGCAACCACGACGATTTCCTGCGCGACTTCACAGGCCTGCAGTTCGGCGGCATCACGCTGGTCGACGAGATCGTCCACGAGACCGCCGACGGCAAGCGCATGCTCGTCATCCATGGCGACCTGTTCGACCTCGTGGTGCGCAACGCCAAATGGCTCGCGCTGCTCGGCGACTGGGCCTACACGGTCGCGCTGGCGCTCAACATGGCGATCAACCGGGTGCGCCGTGTGCTGCGCCTGCCGCATTGGTCGCTCTCGGCCTGGGCCAAGGCCAAGGTCAAGAACGCCGTGAACTATATCGGCGAGTTCGAGACCTGCCTCGCCGCCGAAGCGCGCCGCCACAAGGCCGACGGCGTGATCTGCGGCCATATCCACCATGCCGCGCATCGCGAGATCGAGGGGCTGACCTACATCAACACCGGCGACTGGGTCGAAAGCTGCACGGCTTTCGTCGAGCACGAGGACGGCCGCTTCGAATTGATCCGCTGGCCGCAGGGCCGGGTGAACAATGCGCCTGCCGCACCGGTCACGATGCCGGCGCGACCAGCCCCGGTCCGGGACCTGATCGAGGCCGCGTGATGCGCGTTCTCGTCGCGACGGATGCGTGGCGGCCCCAGGTCAACGGCGTCGTGCGCTCGCTGGAGCAGATGATCGCGGCGGCGCCGGAGTTCGGCATCACGGCGCAGGCGCTGACGCCGGAGGGCTTCCATCAGGTCGGCCTGCCGAGCTATCCGGATATCCGCCTCGCCCTGGCGACGCGCCGCGCGCTTGCGGCGCGCATCGCCGATTTCACGCCCGATCATATCCATATCGCGACCGAAGGGCCGATCGGCTGGCTGACGCGGGCGGTCTGCCTCGCTCAGAAGCGGCCGTTCACGACGAGTTATCACACCCGCTTCCCGCAATATATCGCGGCGCGTTGGCCGATCCCGGAGAGCTGGAGCTACCGCCTGCTGCGCCGTTTCCATGGCCCTGCCGCCGCCGTGATGGTCTCGACCGCGACGGTGGAGGAGGAGCTGCGCCAGCACGGCTTCGAGAATCTGGTGCGCTGGGGGCGCGGCGTCGATCTCAGCCTGTTCCATCCGCGCCCGCAGAGCCTGCTCGATCTGCCGCGGCCGATCTTCCTCTATGTCGGGCGGGTCGCGGTCGAGAAGAATGTCGAGGCCTTCCTGTCGCTCAAGCTGCCGGGCAGCAAGGTCGTGGTCGGCGACGGGCCGGCGCGGGGCGATCTCGAACGCGCCTTTCCCGAAGCGCGCTTCCTCGGCCTGAAGGAGGGCGAGGAGCTGGCCGGGATCTATGCCTCCTCCGACGTCTTCGTCTTCCCGAGCCTGACCGACACATTCGGCATCGTCCTGCTGGAGGCGGCGGCGAGCGGTTTGCCTGTTGCGGCCTTCCCGGTGCAGGGGCCGCGTGACGTGTTCGCCGGCAGCGCGGCTGCGGTGCTGGACGAGGATCTGCGCAGTGCCGCGATGCAGGCGTTGAGGGTGCCGCGCGAGGCCTGCCTGGAGCTGGCGGCGCGCCATAGCTGGGCTGCGAGCGCCGCGCAGTTCTATGCCCATATCCACCGCGTGGCGCGCGAGGCTGGCTATTTTCCGCGCGAGCCGGAGCCCGTCACGACCACGACGCTCACAGCCTTCGCGAGCGGGCGTGGCGGGGAAGGGCGCGGGCTGCCGCATCGCCTGCCGGCTTGAGCTGGGCGCGGAAGCCGTCGCGCCGCTCGTGAACCGAGGCGATGACGAGGCCCATCGGCACGCCGAGCCCGACCAGAGCCGCTTCCGACAATTGCAGGCTGGCCTCGATCGTTTCCGGCACCGCGTCGTTCACGCCGAGCTCGTAGAGATGGCGGGCATGGGTCGCATCGCGGGCACGGGCGACGATGACGATGTCCGGCCGCAGCGAGCGCGCCGCGAGGACGATGGCATCGACGGCGCGGGGATTGTCGATCGTGACGATCAGGGCCGTGGCCTCTTCCAGGCCGCACAGGCGCAGGAATTCGGGTTTGGTCGCATCGCCGTAATAGGCGGGGCGGCCAGCACGCCTTTGCGCGGTGATCAGCGAGGCATCCGCGTCGATGACGATATGGGACTTGTCGTGCTCGTCCAGCATCGAGCCGACCAGACGTCCGACGCGCCCCCCGCCGACGACGATGGCGCGCGCCGTGTGGTCGTCCGGCGGCAGGATGGCGGCTTCGTCGGGCAATATGACGGGCGTCGCCAGCTTCTGCGCGAGGTTGCGGGCGATGCGGGCCAGCAACGGCAGGGCAACCATGGTGAGCGAGACGGCGGCCAGAACGATGCTGGTGGCGCCGGGGTCGATCAGCTTGGCGCCGGTCGCAGCGTTGAGCAGCACGAAGGCGAACTCGCCGCCCGGCGCGACCAGGATCGCGGTTTCGAGGGCTGTCGCCGTCGCCAGCCGGAAGCGGCGCGCGAGCCCGAAGATGATGGTGCCCTTGACCAGCACGAGCCCGGCCGCGCCGCCGAGGATCGCGACGGGGTGGGCCGCGATATCGGCCGGGTTCACGCCCATGCCGACGGTGAGGAAGAAGACGCCGATCAGCAGCGACTTGAACGGGTCGATCGTGACCTCGATGGCGCGACGGAATTCGGTCTCGGCGAGAAGCAGCCCGGCGATGAAGGCGCCGAGTCCCATCGAGAGGCCGGCAGCCGCCGCGATCAATCCGGTGCCGAGCGCGGTCAGGAGCGTCGCCGCCATGAAGCTCTCGGTCGAATCGGTCGAGGCGACCAGCCGGAAGAGCGGGCGTAGCGCCAGCCGGCCGATGACGACGATGATCGCGATGGCGACGAAGGCCTTGATGAAGGCCTCGGCCAGACCGGCGAGCAGGGAGCCTGAGCCGTTCTGCGCGTCGAGCACGCTGATCAGGAAGAGCAGGGGAATGACGGCGAGGTCCTGGCAGAGCAGGATCGCGAAGCTGGAGCGGCCGGCCGAGGTCGTCATTCGCTTCTTCGCGGCCAGCAATTCGACGACCATCGCGGTCGAGGAGAGGGCAAGGCCGAAGCCGATGATGAGGGACGCCGCCGCCGGCTGGCCGAGCGCATAGGCGAACAGCCCGATCGCAGCGGCGCAGAGTCCGACCTGGCCGAGGCCGAGGCCGAAGACGAGCCGCTTCATCGTCATCAGGCGCTCGAAGGAGAGTTCCAGCCCGATGACGAAG
The DNA here is from genome assembly GCF_059416005.1 of Allobosea sp. GW821-FHT09G06. NCBI lineage: Bacteria > Pseudomonadati > Pseudomonadota > Alphaproteobacteria > Hyphomicrobiales > Alloboseaceae > Allobosea > Allobosea sp. GW821-FHT09G06. The sequence continues at coordinate 1,764,738 of NZ_JBWKOI010000001.1, forward strand.
AGCAGGAAGGCGACGCCGAGCTCGGCCGGGCCCGCGAGCGCCTCGGCATTCGAGACGGTGATCGTGCTCAGCAGCGGAATCGTGGAGACCAGGCCGCCAAGGCCGAAGGGGCCGAGCAGGGCACCGCAGGCGACAAAAGCGATGATCGAGTTGACCTTGAGGCTCTTGGCCAGCGGTACGACCACGCCGGCCGTCGCGAGCACGACGACAGCGTCCTTGTAGACGGAAGGGTCGACTGTTCCGGCCAAAAGGGCTGACCTTGCGATTCGAGGGCTTGCGGGATGCGCCGGCAATTCTTGCGGTTTGCGGCGGCGCAGCACAACCTTGGAATCGTCATGGCGGGCAGAAATTCGCCTTGCGGCGCGAGCCTTTAGGCGCGGGCGCTCAGGTGCCCCGGGCGAAAAATCCGGTTTCCGCGTGCGATGCGAATGGGATAGCGTCCGGCCAATCGTTCAGAAGGACTGTCCATGCGCTTTGCCGGCACCGAAAACTATGTCGCGACCGAGGATCTCACCGTCGCCGTCAATGCCGCGATCCGGCTGGAGCGGCCGCTGCTGGTGAAGGGCGAGCCCGGCACGGGCAAGACGGTGCTGGCGGAGGAGGTCGCGGCGGCGCTCGGCGCGCCATTGATCACCTGGCACATCAAGTCGACGACCAAGGCGCAGCAGGGCCTCTATGAGTACGATGCGGTGAGCCGCCTGCGGGACAGCCAGCTCGGCGATCCCCGCGTCTCCGAGATCGGCAACTACATCAAGCGCGGCAAGCTCTGGGAGGCCTTCGTCGCGCCGGTCAGGCCGGTGCTGCTGATCGACGAGATCGACAAGGCCGATATCGAATTCCCGAACGACCTGCTGCTCGAGCTCGATCGCATGGAGTTCCATGTCTACGAGACCGGCGAGACCATCAAGGCGGCGCAGCGGCCGGTGATGATCATCACCTCCAACAACGAGAAGGAACTGCCGGACGCGTTCCTGCGCCGCTGCTTCTTCCACTATATCCGCTTCCCCGATGCCGAGACGATGCAGGCGATCGTCGAGGTGCATTTCCCCGGCATCAAGAAGCGCCTGATGGAAGAGGCGCTGCGGCTGTTCTTCGAAGTGCGCGAGGTTCCCGGCATCAAGAAGAAGCCCTCGACCTCTGAACTGCTCGACTGGCTGAAGCTCCTCGTCGCCGAGGATATCGGGCCGGAGGTGCTGCGCGAGCGCGATCCGCGCAAGCTGATCCCGCCGCTGCACGGGGCGCTGCTCAAGAACGAGCAGGATGTCTCGCTGTTCGAGAAGCTCGCCTTCATGGCCCGGCGCGAGAGCCGCTGAGGCTTCAGCCCATTCCGAGTAGCGGCCGGGCATTGAGCGCCGCGACCAGCGCCGTTGCGGTGATGCCGGCATAGACCAGGGCGAAGGCATCGACCGCGCGCGGTGCGGCCGCCGTGCCGAGGAAAGAAGCGACCAGCGCGAAGGCCGGCACGATCTGCATCGCGTGCAGCGCCAGGAAATGGGCGAGCCGCAGGTCGCCCGCGGACAATGACCAGCCGAAGAAGGGCACGACGGACGAGGACGGCGCCGGCGTGCCGACCGTGTGACCACCCGCTTCGCTCAGGATGGCGCCAGAGAGGATGCCGAGGATGCAGGTCAGGGCGAGGCCGAGCACCAGCGAGCGGCGCAGCACCGGCGGCATCGGCGCGGCATCGCTGCGGGCGAGGCCATAGGCCAGCACGCCGCTCGCGGCCGTGAAGAGCACGGCAGCGGCGCCCATCGCGGCATAGAGGATCGTCGCCGTCAGGCCGTCCTGGTTGTAATGGGAGGCTTCGCCGCGCGAGGCGCGCCAGGCGATATAGACGAGCTCGAAGAAGAGCAGCGCGATCACCGGCCAGACCGTGAAGCGGCCGAGCCGTGAGCGCTGGAACGTCTCGCTGGTCAACGGCAGCAGCACTGCGAAGGACAGGAGATAGACCGCGATCGAGAGCTCGAATTTCAGCGGCTTGAGCCAGACATTGTCGCCGTTGAACAGCCTTGGGTCGATGGCATAGGCGAGCAGCGTCGGGATCACGAGCAGAAGCATTGCGATCCCGGCCGCCGTCAGCCGCGGCTCCCATTCCAGTGCCCGGAACGGCGCCGGCAGTCGCGCCAGGAAGCGCGGGATACGGTCTTCCGATGCGATGTCGCGGCTGGCGGCGATCAGGCGATAGAGCAGATAGCCGGCCGGGCCGAACAGGAAAGTGAGGGCGAGAACCGGGATCATCACCCAATGCGGCAGGCCTTCGCGCTGCGACTGGCCGAGCAGCCAGCTGCCGATCAGCAGGTCGAAGGCGAGAAAATGGACCCACCCTGCCAGCAGCAATGGCCGCGAGGCGAAGAGGGATGCGACAGCGTCGAGCGAGGAGAAGCCGCCGCTCGCCCCATGCCAGAACACGGCGATCAGGACAAAATAGCCGAGCGAGAGAAGCGTGGGGATAACGAGGCCGGCGATGGCTCGGCCGAGGCGCCAGCGCGGCAGGCAGATCAGGAGGAGCCAGCCGCCGATCGCGAGCTGGCCGGCAGCCGAGAACGCAGCGTCCGACGTCAAAGGCGGCATGACATCCTCCAAACTTGACAGTGTTCAGTTGCGCGTCGGTTCTGACTCGCTATCTTGACGCCGTCAAGATTATTTTGACGCTGTTAAGATCAAGGAGGCCGCGATGGCCGAGGCTCCGGCGCGGGCCGTGCGCGGGCACTATCACCATGGCGCCTTGCGGGAGGCGATGATCGCCGCCGCCGAAGAGGTGCTGGCGGAACGTGGGCTCGGCGGCTTCACCTTGCGCGAATGCGCCCGTCGGGCTGGGGTCTCACCGGCGGCGCCCGCTCATCACTTCGGCAACCTGACCGGGCTGCTCACCGCGATCGCGACGCTGGGCTTCATCGATCTCGGAACGGCGATGGAAGCGGCCGTTGCTGCCGCGCATGAGCAGGGGCGTAGCCGGCTCGCCGCCATCGCTCGCGCCTATGTCGAGACGGCGTTGGCCAATCCCGGCCGCTTCCGCGTGGTCTTCGGACAGCGCGGCATCGACCGGGAGGATGTCGGCTGCCAGATCGCCTCGGGCCGCGCCTTCGGCATCCTGCTGCGAGAGGTGCGATTGGCCACTGGCCGGCCACCATTGGCTGCCCTGGACCAGAAGCCGCCGGCGGATGTGCTCGATCCCGATCTGCCGGAGGTCTTGCTGGCCTGGTCCGCCGTTCACGGCTTCTCGACCCTGCTGATCGACGGGGCGCTGGATTTCCTGAACCACAAGGGCAGCCGCGAGGTCTTTATCGACGAGTATGCGGCCCGGCTGTTCGCTCTGCTGGCTTCGGCACTTGGCGCGACGCAGGGGCTCGTAAAAGCCGACGCCCGCGATTAGGTTCTCTCCATGCGACGCCTCATGCTTCTGCGCCACGCCAAGTCTCACTGGCCCACGGGTGTGGCCGACCGCGACCGACCGCTCGCGGCGCGCGGGCGCGAGGCCGCCCCGGTGATGGGGCGCTATCTCGCCGATGAATTGCTGCTGCCCGATCTCGTCCTGGTCTCGCCGGCCAAGCGCACGGTCGAGACCTGGGACATGGTCGCGCCGATGTTGCCCGAACGACCACCGGTCCAGTTCGAGCCGCAAATCTACGAGGCCAAGACCGAGCGATTGCTGGATGTCGTGCAGGAGGTCGAGGGCGATGTCCGCACGCTCCTGCTGATCGGGCACAATCCCGGCTTCGAGGAGCTGGCGCATCTGCTGACCGGCCATGGCGATCGTTATGCCTCGGCGCGGATGAGCCAGAAATACCCGACCTGCGGGCTCGCCGTGATCGATTTCGCGGTCGAGCATTGGTACGCGATCGCGGCACGCGAGGGGCGCCTCGACCGCTTCGTGACGCCAGGGTCGCTGGGCGAAGGCCCGGACGAATGAGGAAGCGCCCGGTGCTTCTACTGAGACGGCCATCCAACGCGACCGTCTTCGCTTCCGGTGCTCACGGACCAATGTCCGCTCCGCGCGGGTTCTCGACGGCCACGCTGGACGGCTCATCTCAGCGAAGCCTCGGGCACTTCCTTCGCGCTCCGGCCTTATGAGCGACGCCTCCTATCTCGACAGCGCCCGCAACGCGGCTCTCGCCTTCGGCGACAGCCTGCTCGGGCTTGCCCGCCCGCGCCTGCGGATCGGCGTCACCGGGCTGTCGCGCTCGGGCAAGACGGTCTTCACCACCGCGCTGATCCAGAACCTGATCGAAGGCGCGAAGCTGCCGGTGCTGAAGGCTTCGTCCGAGGGGCGGATCGCCCGCGTCAGGCTGGTGCCGCAGCCGGACCCGGATGTGCCGCGCTTTCCCTATGAAGCGCATCGCGCCGCCATGAACGGGCTGGACCGGCGCTGGCCGGAATCGACGCGGCGCATTTCCGAACTCAGGATCGAGATCGACTACGAACGCGCGGCGGGCTGGTTCAAGGGGCCGGCGACGCTGACGCTCGATATCGTCGATTATCCCGGCGAATGGCTGCTCGATCTCGCGCTGATCGGGCAGGACTACAAGGCCTGGTCGGCGCAGGCTGTCGCGGATGCGCGCAAGGCGCATCGGCGCGAGGCCGCGGCGGAGTGGCTGGCTGACCTGTTAGGTCGTGACCCCGAGGGGGCTCCGGATGAGCTGGCGGCGGAGGCCGCAAGCGATCTGTTCAAGGGGTATCTCGCGCGCCTGCGGGCCGATCCCGAGGCGGTCGCGGTGACGCCGCCGGGGCGCTTCCTGATGCCGGGCGATCTCGAGGGATCGCCGGCCCTGACCTTCGCGCCGCTCGATCTCGGCCATGACCGGGACGTGCGGCCGGGCACGCTCGCCGCGCTGATGGCGGAGCGCTTCGAGGCCTATAAGCGCGTCGTGGTGACGCCGTTCTTCCGCGACCATTTCGCAAGGCTGGACCGGCAGATCGTGCTGGTCGACGTGCTCGCCGCGCTCGACGCCGGGGCGCCGGCATTGGCCGATCTCGAAACCGCCTTGGGGCAGGCGCTCACGGCCTTCTCGGTCGGGCGCAATTCCTGGCTCACGAGCCTGTTCGCGCCGCGGATCGAGCGCGTGCTCTTCGCCGCGACCAAGGCCGACCATATCCACCATGCGAGCCATGACCGGCTGGCGGCGGTGATGTCGCATCTGGTCGGGCGGGCGCTGTCGCGGGCGCAAGGCGCGGGCGCGCGGGTCGAAGCGATGGCGCTGGCCGCCGTCCGGGCGACGCATGAGGTCCGGATCAAGGAAGGCCGCGAGGAATTGCCGGCCATCGCCGGCGTGCCGGAGGCGGGTGAGACCATCGACGGGCAGGTCTTCGATGGCATCACGGAAGCGGCCATCTTCCCCGGCGAGTTGCCGGAGCGGCCCGAGGCGATCTTCGATCCCAAGGCGCATTGGCAGGTCAGGGCGCCGCGCTTCCGGCCGCCTCTGGTCGCGCCGGATGCGGGCGGGCGGCTCAAGCCGCAGCCGCAGATCCGCCTCGACCGTGCGCTGGAATTCCTGATCGGCGACAAGCTGTCATGAACGGGGTTTCGCGATGAGCAAGGCACCGCGCGCGATCCGCCTCGATAACCCGCAGCCGGGCGAGCCGGTCGGTGAAGCCCCGCTGCGGCAAGGCGATCTCGCGATCCTGCCGGAGAGCGAGCCGATCGATGCCGAAGCGCCTGTCGCGCCCGTGAAAGCCAGGCGCGGCTTCTCCTGGGGCTCGCTGTTCGTGGCGGGGCTGTCCGGCTTCCTCGCGCTGGCGGCCGGCGTCTGGGTCGAGAACACCATCCGCTCGCTGATGAGCCAGAACCCGGCGCTGGGCTATGCCGCGCTGGTCTGCGCGACGCTGGCGACGCTGGCGCTGCTGGTCATGCTGGGGCGGGTGCTGCGCGACATCCTGCGCGAGCGCAAGGTCGAGGCGCTGCGCGAGCGCGCTGTCGCGGCGCTGGTTGGCGGCACGCCCGACGAGGGGCGCGCCATCGCGGGCGAGCTCGTCGCGCTCTACAAGGGGCGGGCGCAGACGGCGCAGGGCCGCGCCGCCCTGCAGGAGGCGCTGCCGCAGCTCTTCGCGGCGCGCGACATGCTGACGGTGGCGGAGCGCAGCCTGCTCGCGCCGCTCGATGCGCTGGCCACTGCCCAGATCGCGCAGGCGGCGCGGCGTGTCTCGCTGGTCACGGCGGTCAGCCCGCGCGCATTGGTCGATGTCGTCTTCGTGCTGGTCGCCTGCGCGCGATTGCTGCGCTCGATCGCCGGCATCTATGCCGGGCGGCCCGGCACGCTCGGTCTGCTCCGGCTGGCGCGGCAGGTCATGAACCACCTTGTCCTGACGGGCGGCATTGCTGCGGGCGATGCCGTGATCCAGCAGGTGGTGGGGCAGGGGCTCGCAGCCCGGCTTTCGGCCAAGCTCGGCGAGGGCGTGATCAACGGCATGCTGACGGCCAGGATCGGGCTTGCCGCGCTCGCGGTCTGCCGGCCGCTGCCCTTCGTCGAGGCGAATGCGCCGACATTGTCCGATGTCGCGGGTGATCTCGGCGGCTGGCGAAACGGCCGGGATGACGAGGCCTGAACCCGGCAGAATCTGCCGGCAAAGGGCGATTCTGCCCGGCTCGGACTGCCGCTAAACCTTTCGTAAACGATCCAACTCCTTGAAATCGCGTGAAGCCCTGCATGGCACGCGCCGTGCAGAACCTTGCCACGAGTTGTGGGCCGCCCTTGGGGGGCTGCCGGTCGAGGTGAGGGTTCCATGGGTGTTTTCAGTGCGCTGACCACGGCGGTTTCGGGAATGACGGCGCAGTCCTATGCGCTCGAGAACATCTCCGGAAACATCGCCAACTCGCGGACGGCGGGCTACAAGCGGGTCGACACGGCCTTTGCCGATCTCGTGCCGGATGCGGCGCTGCGGCGGCAGGTCGCCGGTTCGGTGCAGGCCTTCAGCCAGGCGACGAACTCGATCCAGGGCGACCTCAACCCGACCCGCATCGACACCAATATCGCGATCAACGGCGACGGCTTCTTCGTGGTCGACCAGCGCGCGAGCGGTGTCGGCGCCAACACCCAGTTCGCCAATTCGAACCTCTTTACGCGGCGCGGCGATTTCGATTTCGACGCCAACGGCTATCTGGTCAACGGTGCGGGCTACTATCTCAAGGGCCTGAAGATCGACCAGGTGACCGGCCAGCTGATCGGCACGCAGCCGGAAGTGCTGCGCATCACCAAGGAGCAGTTCCCGGCCAAGGCGACCACCTCGATCGAGTATCGCGCCAATATCCCGGCCGTGCCGGCCACGACCCAGAAGTCGCAAGGCGGCAGCGAATTCCTCAACCCTGCCGCGGTCACGGCCGCGGGTACGGCGCCGAACCCCTATGCCGGCAATGCCGCGGTGATGGGCAACAATATCAGCAGTTTCCTGGCGACCTCGATCCCCGGCGGTTCGGTCACCGTCTACGACACGCTCGGCAAGGCCACCAGCGTCGAGATGCGCTGGGGTAAGATCGACAACGGCAACCCGGCCGCGGTGCCGCCGACGACGGGCACCTGGGGCCTGTTCGTGGCGCAGGACACCAGCGCGACGGGCGCCGGCCAGGTCGCCTATGTTCAGACCGGGCAGAACGTCACCTTCGGCACCACCGGCCAGATGGTGAGCCCGGCGAGCGGCGACATCGCGCTGCCGACCATGACGATCAACGGCACCACCATCACCGGCATCAACCTGACGACCGGCGGCAATGGCGTGACCCAGAACGGCGACGTCAGCGGCCAGATCGACGCGCGCAGCATCCGCCAGGACGGCTACACGGCCGGCACGCTCGACCGCGTCACGGTTTCGGCCGAGGGCCAGGTGATCGGCACCTTCAGCAACGGCCAGGTCGTGGCGCTCGCGCAGGTCTCGGTCGCCCGCTTCAACGCCGACAACTCGCTGAAGCGCCTCGATGGCGGCGCCTTCGAGGAGACGATCGAATCCGGCCCGCCGATCATCGGTCTCGGCACCTCGCAGATGGTCGGCGGCAGCGTCGAGCAGTCGAACACCGATATCGCCGACGAATTCTCGAAGATGATCGTTACCCAGCAGGCCTACTCGGCCAACACCAAGGTCATCACCACCGCGCAGGAGATGCTGAGCGCGGTGTTCAACATCATCCGCTGAACGACGCGTCTGCCTAAGCGGCGGCCCAGGAGGGCCGCCTCTCGCAACAGGAGTTGACGATGGGCCTGAGCACTTCCCTCAACACGGCGATCGGCGGCCTCAACGCCGCCCAGGTCGGCATCGGCGTCGTTTCGCAGAACGTCGCCAATGCGGGGACGACGGGCTATGTCCGGCGCACGGTCTCGACCAACGACAGCCTGACCGGGCTGACCATCGGCGTGCAGAGCACGCAGGTCCAGCGCCTGCTCGACAAGATCGTCCAGCACCAGCTCTGGCAGGAATCCTCCGGCGCGGCCTATACGTCGACGCGCGCAGAATCGCTGTCGAACCTCGACAAGCTCTATGGCGCGCCCGGCAGCGCGACCGCGCTGGACACGATCTTCAACAAGTTCACCGGGGCGCTGCAGTCGCTCCAGAACGACCCGTCGTCCTACAGCTTGCGCTCGCAGGTGCTGGACAATGCGACGCAGCTCGCGCGCCAGCTCAACACACTCTCCAGTGGCGTGCAGGCACTGCGCAGCCAGGCCGAGAGCGGGCTCGCCAATGCGGTGACCAAGGTCAACGACCTGCTCGGCGCGCTCGCCAAGGTCAACACGCGCATCGTCGGCAGTCCGAACGACAGTGCGACGGCGGGCCTCAAGGACCAGCGCGACCTGATCCTGTCCGAACTGTCGCAGTATGTCGACATCAAGACGATGGAGGATGCGCGCGGCTCGGTCTCGATCGTGACCGGCTCGGGGACGCAGCTCTTCGACGGGACCGCGGCCGTCACCTTCAAGTTCGACGAGCATGCGGGCTTAGGCGCCGACAACCAGTGGAACATCGACCCGGCCAAGCGCGGCGTCGGCACGATCAAGATCGTCGATGCCTCCGGCAACGCCTCGGATGCCATCGCCAACCGGATTTTCCGCTCCGGCGAGATCGCGGCCAATATCGAACTGCGCGACAAGACGCTGGTCCAGGCCCAGGCGCAGCTCGACGAGATCGCGGCGCAGATGTCGAAGGCGCTCTCGGACCGCGAGATCGCCGGCACGCCGGCTACGGCAGGCGCGGCCACCGGTTTCGATGTCGACCTTGCCGGTCTGCAATCCGGCAATTCCGTCACGCTCGACTACAAGGTCACGCCCGGCGGGCAGACCCAGCGCTTCACGTTCGTGCGCGTCGATTCCGCGGCGTCGCTGCCCCTGCCGGCCTCGGCCAGCGGCGATGCCAATAACCGCGTCGTCGGGATCGATTTCTCGGGCGGCCCTGCTTCCGTCGCGGCGCAGATCCAGGCCGCCGTCGGCACGGGCTTCACCGTGTCCAACACGGGCTCGACGCTGCGCATCGTCGATGACGGTGCGGCCGGCACGCGCGATGTCATCGGGCTGACGTCGCGGCCGACGAACTCGGTGCTCGCCTCGGCGGGCGGTGCGGTCGAATTGCCGTTCTTCGTCGACGGTCCGTCCGGCAACGCCTTCACCGGTTCCTTCGACGGGGGATCCCAGACCACGGGCTTTTCCGCCCGGATCACGGTCAATCCGGCGCTGATCGCCGATCGCTCGCTGCTGGTCGCCTACAACACCTCGCCGGCGACGGCTCAGGGCGACGCGACCCGGCCCAAGCTGATGCTGGAGCGGCTGACGCAGAGCCAGCGTGCGTTCACCAATGCCTCCGGGCTCGATGGCAACACGGCGAGCTCGAGCACGACCATCTCGAATTTCGTCCAGCGGGTGGTCTCCTCGCAGGGGCAGGCCGTCGAGGCCGCCAAGCGGCTCGACGAGGGCCAGCAGGTGGCGCTCGCCTCGGTCCAGAGCCGTTTCCAGCAGATGGCCCAGGTCAATGTCGACCAGGAAATGTCGATGCTGATCGAACTCCAGACCGCCTATGCCGCCAATGCCCGCGTCATCTCCACGATGAAGGAGATGATGGACGTGCTGATGAGAGTGTGAGGCCGCGATGACCATCACCAGCTACGGCACCGGCGCCTATCGCACGGCCAAGCCCAATGAATACGTCTCGACCCGGGCCCAGTTCGACGACCTGCAGCGCCAGCTCGACACCAAGCAGCGCAGCACCAGCTATGGCGATCTCGGCATCGACCGGCGCGTCAGCCTCGATCTGAACGGCAAGGTCGCGCAGCTCGATTCCTGGCTGAGTGGCATCGAATTGAGCAATGTGAACCTCAAGCTGCAGACCGCCTCGGTCGAGAACTTCACCAAGCTCACCAACGAGACGCGCAACGACACGCGCTCCAACAGCTATGTGCCGAGCGCCGGCGGACGCTCCTCGCCGCAGGTGCTGGCCGAGGAGAAGTTCAAGCAGACGCTCGACCTGCTGAACATCGCGGTGAACGGGCGCTACCTGTTCTCCGGAAAGACCTCCGACACGCAGCCGACCGCCGGCTTCAGCGAGATCGTCAATGGCGACGGTGCCGGCAAGGCCGGCCTGAAGCAGTTGATCGACGAGCGCCGGCAGGCCGATTTCGGCTCCGGCCAGGGCCGATTGACCGTGGGCGGCGCCGGCACCACCGCGACGATCTCCGAAGAAGCGACGGTCCATCCGTACGGCTTCAAGATCGCGGGCGTCGTGGGCAGCTCCGCCGCACTCGGGACGACGTTCAATCCCGGCCCGCCGGCCGATGTTTCCGTGAACGTCGCGACGCAGCCCGCGGCCGGCGATACCGTGCGTCTCATGCTCAACCTGCCGGACGGGACGCAGGAAGAGGTCGTGCTGACCGCGCGCGCCGCCGGCACCACGGGCTCGGACACCAACAGCTTCGAGATCGGCGTCGACGCCAATGCGACGGCTGCCAATTTGCGCACCGCGATCGGCGCCGCGCTCGGCCAGGAGGCGAAGACGACGCTCTCGGCGGCCTCTTCGCAGGTCGCGGCGCAGGATTTCTTCGCCGGTAGCCCGAACAACCCGCCGAAGCGGGTTCCAGGACCTCCCTTCGCCAGCGCGACCCTGCCGCCGACCAATGCCGGCGCGGCTGCGACAACCGTGATCTGGTATCGTGGCGACGACGGGGCGGACCCAGCCCGCAACACCGCGACGGTCCAGGTCGACCAGGGCCAGACGGTCGGCACCGGCGCACGGGCGAACGAGGAGGCCTTCCGCGTCGGCCTCGCGCAGTTCGCCATCATGTCGGTCGAGAATTTCCCGGCGGCCGATGCGAACTCGCAGGCGCGCTACGAGGCGATGACGGCGCGGGTCAGTGAGAAGCTCGGCTTCGGCGGCAGCACCCAGAAGCCGGCCGAGATCATCACCGAGCTGGGTTCGGCCCAGTCGGCGCTGTCGAACGCGAAAGCGCGCCACCAGAGCACCAAGGACTACCTGACCACGACGCTGGCCGGGATCGAGAACGTGACGACCGAGGAGGTCGCGACGCAGATCCTGTCGCTGCAGACGCAGTTGCAGGCGAGCTATCAGGTGACCTCGATGCTCTCGAAGCTTTCGCTAACGAACTATCTCTGAGCGCTCCCGGAGCGCTGCTCTTCACGAACGAAAACGCCGCCCGTAAGGGCGGCGTTTTCGTTCGTCCGGCGATGTCGTTGCTGCGGGCTCAGCGCCCGCGCAGGCCGGCGGCGATGTCGCGGTTGATGTTGACCAGGATGCCGAGCGCTTGCGGCTGCGGATCGGCCGAGATCTTGAAGGTCTGGTTGAAGATGAAATTGGCGAGGCCGAGGATGTTGGTCTTGATGCCGACCGGGAGCGGATTGTCCTCGGCGATGACGGCGGAGACCAGCAGGGTCCAGAGGCGGCGGTTATAGGTCAGTGCCTCGTCCAGCTCGCGCTCGCGCAGGTTCCAGTCGTCGGCGACGGCCTGGAGCCGCGTGGCGGCCTTGATCAGGAGGGAGGCTTCGAGTTCGCGAGGCGAAACGACGGATTGGGCAGTCTTGGCCGCGGCAGCGTAGGCGTTAAACCCGTTTTGCATTCTCGATCAGTTCCGCTTCATAGACGATCAGCTTTCTGGCCGCCTTGAGAGCTTTATAGAGGTCGTCGCTTAAGATGCGGTTATTGATCTCGTGAACATGCGGCAGAGCGCTTGGCGCCGCATTGATGAATTCGCGCACGAGCTGGAAATAGGTCTCGTGCTCATGCGTCGGGTCCTGCGCCAGATACATGAGCTGGATCGCGAGATAGATCTTCTTCGCCGGAGTGTCGGCGGTCGCGGCGGTCAGGATGTCCTTCTCGCGCAGGATGGGCGCGTCGCCCTCGATGAAGAAGCGGGTGCGCTGCTCGTCGTTGCGGATCACCACCTGGCCGATGATGATGCGTTCGCGTGGCTTGAGCTCGACCTTGAGAGCCATGTCGGTCCTGCCTTCTGGCTGGAGGGGAGGGCGGGCGGCGTCCTCGGCGTCAGCCGAAGAGCCGGAGCACGCCCTGGTCGGCCTGGTTCGCCAGCGACAGCGCGGTCTGCGAGAGCTGCTGGCGGGTGTTGAGGGCGAGCAGGCTCGCGCCTTCCTCGTTCGGATCGGCCAGCACCAGGTTGCCGGCGCCGGTGGTCAGGACGTTGGCCAGTTCCTTGGTGAAGTCCTGGCGGGTCTGGGCAACCGAGAGGTTCGAGCCCAGCGTCGAGGCCAGCGACTTCAGCGAGGTCAGCGCACCCGTGAGCGAGGCTGTGGCCTTGTCGAGGTCGGCGTCGTTCTGGAAGTTGATGAAGCCGGTGAGCTGCGTGTTGACCGCCTTCGGGATGCCGAGGTTTTCCGAGGTCAGGTTGGAGCCCTGGATGTCGAGCTTGGTCTGGTTCTTGCCGGTCTTCTCGTTGAACTGGATGGTCAGGCGGTCGCCGGCCAGCAGGTTGATGCCGTTATAGCTCGAATCCTTGGCGAGATCGTCGATCTTGTTGCGGAGATCGTTGAACTGGTCGATCAGGTTCGAGCGCACCGCCGAGGTGATGCTCGAGCCGGTGATCGTGGTGCCGGCCGCGGTGTTGTCGGTGAGTGCGAAGCCGAAATCGGTGTTGTCGCTGGTCACACCCGTGGCCGTGGTGCCAGCGGTCGTTCCCGCGGCCGTGATTTCAGCCGCGGTCGGCGCACCCGGCGCAGCCGGGGTGAAGGTCGCGGTGCCGATACCGAACTCGACCTTCTCGGAGCCGGCGCCCTTGATGTTGAGCTGGCCCTTCTCGTCGATGAAGGCGGTGGCGATGCCCGACTTGTTGATCTCGTTGACGACGTCGCGGACGGTCGCGTTCGTGCTGAGGAAGTTCGCGGTATAGGTCGTCGAGCCCGACTTCAGGTAGATCGAGGTCACGGCCTCGTCACCGGCAGCCAGCGCAGGGCCGCCGACATTGCCGGAATAGGTGGCGGTGGCGGCATTGGCGCCGCCGGCATTGTCGTCGACGACGCGCTTGTCGAGGGCGATGTCCTTCAAGCTCTTCGAGGTCACGGCCGCTTCGGTCGCGGTGGCGAGGGCCGTGCCGGCCTTGGTCGGGCGATTCTGGGCCGCGTCGGCCTGCGCCTGCTTGATCGTCGACTGGAGCGAGTTCACCAGCTTGGTGATGCCGTCGATGCCCTTGGAGGCCGTCTGGATGGTCTGGATGCCGTTCGAGATGCCGTCGAGCAGGCCGGTCAGCTGGCTGGAACGATCGTTCAGCGAGAGCGCGGTGAAGTAATTCACCGGGTTGTCGATGGCGGAATTGACCTTCTTGCCGGTGGCGAGGCGGTTCTGGATCACGCTCTGCTGGGCAGTGGTCTGCTGCAGCGTCAGCAGGTTGTTGCGAACGCCATTGGAAAGGATCGTGCTGGCCATCTTCGGTCCCCTGAACGCGCGATTCCGGCGCGATGCAACCTGATTTCAGGGGGGATCATCACTTGTTAGGGATAATAAAAGGTTAATTGCGCCGGCAATCTCGTTACCGCGCCAAAACGAAAAGCGGCGGAGCGTGATGCTCCGCCGCCTTTTGACTTCGCCCCGCGTTCTGCGGGCTGATCCGCTTCTGCGGACCGAAGATCAGAACAGGCGCAGGACCGCCTGCTCGCTCTGGTTCGAGAGCGACAGCGCCGTCTGCGAGAGCTGCTGACGGGTCTGCAGCGCGAGCAGGTTGGCGGCTTCCGAGTTGGCGTCGACGTTCACCAGGTTCGCAGAGCCCGTGCTGAGCACGTCGGCCATGTCCTTGGTGAAGTCCTGACGGGTCTGCGCGACCGAGAGGTTCGCACCGAAGGTCGAGGACAGCGACTTCAGCGAGGAGAGCGCGCCGGTCAGAGACTGCGTGGCCTTCTCGAGATCGGAGTCGTTCTGGAAGTTGACCTGGCCGGCGAGGGTGGTGTTGCCAGCCTTGACGAGGCCGAGGTTGTCGGACGTGACGTCCGAACCCTGGATGTCGAGCTTGGTCTGGTTCTTGCCGGCCTTCTCGTTGAACTGGATCGAGAGACGGTCGCCCTTCAGCAGGTTGATGCCGTTGAAGCTCGCGTCCTTGGCCAGATCGTCGATCTTGCCACGCAGGTCGTTGTACTGGTCGATCAGGTTCGAACGCACCGCCGAGGTGACGCTCTGGCCCTTGATCGCGCCGACCGCAGTGGCGTCAGCAGCCAGGAAGCCGATCGCGGTGTTGCTGCCACCGGTGCCGGCAGCGGTGACTGCGGCGTCGTTGGCGGTGGTGATTTCCGTCGGGGTGGGGGCGCCCGGAGCGACGGCGGTCACGGCGGCGGTGCCGAAGCCGAACTCGACGTTGTCCGAACCCGTGCCCTTGACGTTGAGCTGGCCCTTCTCGTCGACGAAGGCGGTGGCGATGCCCGACTTGTTGATCTCGTTGACGACGTCGCGGACCGTGGAGGTCTTGGCGTCGAACGAAGCCGTGTAGGTGGTCGAGCCGGCCTTGATCGAGATCGCGGCGCGGACACCGTCGGCGTCGTCGGCGATGCCGAGGTTACCGGCATAGGTCGCGGTGGCATCGTTGGCGACGGCGAGGTTGTCGTCGACGATCTTCTTGTCGAGGGCGACGTCCTTCAGGCTCTTCGAAGTCGCGACCTGCTCAGCCGCGGTCGAGATAGCGGTACCGGCCTTGGTCGGGCGGTTCTGGGCCGCGTCCGACTGAGCCTGCTTGATCGTCGACTGGAGCGAGTTCACCAGCTTGGTGATGCCGTCGATGCCCTTGGAAGCGGCCTGGACGGTCTGGATGCCGTTCGAGATACCGTCCAGCAGGCCCGTGAGCTGGCTGGAGCGCTGATCGAGCGAAGCGGCGGTGAAGTAGTTGACGGGATTGTCGACCGCGCTGTTGACCTTCTTGCCGGTCGCGAGCTTGAACTGGGAAGCCTGAGCCTGGGCGGCGGTCGACTGGAGCGACGAGAGAGCGGCGCGAACGCCCGAGGAGATGGAGACGGCCATTTGTGTTTACCTTCTGGTATGGAGCCTTCTGGCGCCCCGGCCGTTCTGGCCAGGACGGGCCGACCCTGCTGGCCCAGCCCGTAACAACAGGTAAATTTCAGCCGGCGAATTGAGCGGGATCGCCGCCTTGTCGGGGCATGGTTAAGCAGCCTCTAATTGCGGCGGCCGGCGTAGGGCCAAACGCAAACCGCCCGCGCGGAGGCGGGCGGCTTCACGAAGCGGTGCAAGGGGAGGTGGCCGTCAGGCCGTCCGCTCGACCTGATGGTGCTGGGTTTCGCTGGCCTCGCGGGCCCGCTCGCTGAGTTCGCGCGAGTAGGCGCGCAGCTTCAGGAGTGTCTCGTCCGGGAGCTGCGAGATCGTCTCGCCGGTGTGCGGGTCCTTCTTTTGCAGCACGATCGCGCGGGTCTGCGGATCGATGATCAGCTTGCGCTCGACCGTCTCGTCGGTGGTGCGGGCGGCCTCGCGACTGTTCTGGGCGTTGGCGCGGGCGCGGCGCTCGCCATCGGCGCGGCTCTGCGCGTCGCGCGCCTCGGCGCGGACTTCGACATTGACGGCCGCGCCGGCCGAGGCCGACTGCACGGTCTTTTCAGGGGGAAGGTCGACCGCGACGCTGCCGGCATGGGCCGTGACGTCAGAACGGCTGACAGGCGGCGGGCCGATCACGGCCGCGAGCTTGGGGGCGTTGCCAAAATCCATGACCACTCCTTCTGGAGTCGTTCACGGCGCCGTCGCGCCGCTCTCGTCCGCTGCCGGGAGCAGGACGTGCTACCCGACAGTACGGAGATTGGCAGAAAAGATTGAATCCGGCGTCAAGAAATTAGGTAAATCTTTAGGGTTTCCGGCGCAGCCGTCGCGTAAACCCTTTTTAAACCAAGGGGCTGGCGCTTCCTGCCCCAGAGCGGAAGCGACCAGCCATAGCGTCTCACAGCCGGCGCGAGACGACCAATGGCCCGGAATTCGGACGGGCGAAGACGCCGGCGCCGACGGTCGCCGCCGGGCCGTAGCCATTGGCGCGCATCGGCTTGTTGGCATCGGCGGCGAGATCGCGAACGATCGATTCCGAGACGGCCCGCGCCGTCGCCAGCACGATCTGGTTGGTCTCGATCAGGCCCTGGAAGGCGAGATGGGCGTCCTTCAGCCGCTTGACCTCTCCCGGCACGAAGCGGGCCAGCGCCACGGCGTTCAGCTTCACCTGCTCGACGCCGCGCATGTAGATGCCGGCGAGCTCGGTCTTGCGCGGCTCGCGGGTCATCGCTTCCGGCAGGCGGCCGGCGCGGACGAGCTCGGTTTCCTCGCCGACGAGATGGGAGAGGGCGCCGAGCGCCTCCAGCACGGCCTCGACCAGGGCGCGCGCGCTCAGCGCATCGGCGATGCGCGGGCGCTCGTCGAGGATCGGCTTAGCGGCCAGCATTCTGCACTCCGCCCGCAGCCTGCTCCTGCAGGTTGATCAGGTCGCGCATGATCTGGTTGGACAGGCCGATGCCGCCGGCCTTCTGGATCTGCTGGGCATATTGCTGCGTCAGCTGAGAACGCCAGATGCCGCCGCCGGTGCCGTTCTCGCCCAGCGGGCCTTCGGTGCCCACGTTGGCGAAGAGCTTCTCGGTCATCTGCTCGAGAAACATGGTCTCGAACTCGTCGGCCTGCTTCTTCGCCTTGGCCTTGGCCGGGTCGAGCGCATCGGCGATGCCGCTGGCGACCTTGCCGGCGACGCCGAGGGCAAGGTTCGCGGCGGGAAGCGCGAGGGCAGCAGTCATCACATCACCTCGATTTCGGCCTGCAGGGCGCCTGCCGACTTGATGGCCTGGAGAATGGAGATCAGGTCGCGCGGGCCGATGCCGAGCGCGTTGAGCCCGTCGACGAGTTCGGCCAGCGTCACGCTTTCCTTGACGAGGGCGAGCTTGTTGCCGCCGCCGGTATCGACCTTGACGTTGGTCCGGGGCGTCACGACGGTCTGGCCACGCCCGAACGGCTCGGGCTGGGAGACCTGCGGCTGCTCGCTGATCGTGACGGTGAGGTTGCCCTGCGCCACGGCGACCGTGGAGACGCGGACGTCCTTGCCCATGACGATGATGCCGGAGCGCTCGTCGATGACGATGCGGGCGAGCTGGTCGGGCTCGACGCGCAGCTGCTCGATATCGGTGAGCAGCCGGATCATGTTCCCCTTGAAGCGCGGCGGAATCTGCAGGACCACGGTCGAAGGATCGGTCGGCTCGGCCGAGTCGCCGCCGACGAAATCGTTGATCGCGGCGGCGACGCGCCGTGCGGTGGTCAGGTCGGGATTGCGCAGCGACAGGCGCAGCGTCGAGAGCTTGTTCAGCGCGAAATCGATCTCGCGCTCGACGACGCCGCCATTGGCGATGCGGCCGACGGTCGGCACGCCGCGGGTAATCTTGCTGGCTTCGCCCTCGGCCGAGAAGCCGGAGATCGCGACCGGGCCCTGCGACACCGCATAGACCTCGCCATCGGCGCCGAGCAGCGGCGTGACCAGCAGCGTGCCGCCCTGCAGCGACTTGGAATCGCCCATGGCCGAGACGGTGACGTCGACGCGCGTGCCTTGCGTGGCGAAGGGCGGCAGGTTGGCCGTCACCATCACGGCGGCGACGTTGGCCGTGCGCATGTTGGCGCCGCGGGTGTTGACGCCGAGGCGCTCCAGCATCGCCTGCAGCGACTGCTTGGTGAAGGGCGTGTTGTTGAGCGTGTCGCCGGTGCCGTTGAGGCCGACGACGATGCCGTAGCCGAGCAGCTGGTTGGTCCGGACGCCCTCGACGGAGGCAAGGTCCTTGATGCGCGAGAGCGCGAACACCGGCTGCGACGACAGGCCGACGACCACGGCCAGCATGGCGGCCAGCGGCTTCAGCAGCGTCTTCAGGGCGGGGTTGCGGAACATGCGTCTGGCACCAAAGAGTGGTTGAACTCGCCAGAGCCCTTGCGAGCGGCGTGCCAAACCGCTCGAATTTGAAAAGCCTTGTTTGTCAGTCCTTTGCAGTTCGGCGTCATGGTCGGGAGGCTCTTGCGGGGCTTGCGCTTCCTGCCGGGGCGGCAGTTTCTGCCGGGCAATTTACCGGCTGTTAACCGTCTTGCCGCAAGAGTTCGTTAACCCTTCACGAGGCCGCCGATGATCAGGATCGACCAGCGCGCGCCCGTTTCGAATGCCGGCCCGGCCAGTTCCGCGAGGCGCTCGAGCGGCGCGGCCTTCACGCTTCCGACGCAGGAATCGGCGACCGCTGCCCGCAGCAGCGGCGTCAGCGCGGCAGGTCCGCTCGACACCTTGCTCGCCGTCCAGGCGCAGGAGGATTCGCAGGATCGCAAGCGTCGGCAGGCGAGGCGCGGACATGACCTGCTCGACGGGCTCGATCGGCTGAAGGCGGCGCTGCTCGCTGGCCGGGTGCTGCCCTCCGAGCTGGAGCGGCTGCGCACGACATTGGCGCTCCGGCGCGAGACCACGGACGATCCGCGTCTCGACGAGGTGCTGGCCCACATCGAATTGCGCGCGGCCGTGGAGCTCGCGAAGCTGAAGCGCTGAGGGCGACAAAGCGCCGTCATGCTCGGGCTTGATCCGAGCATCCCATGCCAAAAGAGGGGCTCATAGCTCTATTCTGCCAGAGATTCTCGGGTCTGCGCTTCGCTTCGCCCAAGAATGACGGCCCTCTGCACTGGTCGACCTATCGAATGAACTGATCGACATACTCCGCACCGAGCCCGTTCTGGGCGTAATGCGCGCGGCATTTGTCGATGCGGGTGAAGACGTCGTCATAGCCCAGGCACTTGCCGTCCGGATCGACATAGATCATCGCGCCGTTGACCTGGAACATGGTGATCATCTCCTCGACATCGGGATCGACCACCAGCGTATGCGTCTCGCCCGGCGCCTCGTAGACATAGGAGCCCTCGGTCGCGACCCAATCGTGCTCCAGATAGCGCCATTGGCCCTTGAGCACATAGCCGTGGACCGGCAGCGGGTGGCGGTGGCGTGAGAGCACGCCGGCGCGGCGGACCTTGAGCAGGTTCATCCAGTAGCCGCGCGAGGTGCAGAGGAGCAGGGGCCGGAACCAGACATTGTCGTCCACCGGAACCCAGACGCGCTCGTCGGTGGGGATGACGTTCGGGACGATCAGCTCGGGCGGCGATTCCTTCGGCTGGGGATGGCGATAGGGCGTCCAGCGCTCCTCCTGCGTGGCCGCGACGGGCATCGGGCTCGTCGTGTTCATGGCGTCTCTCCCGGGCTGATGTTCTGATTCAATCCGCGCGCAATCTGATTCAGGTTTCCGGCCCAAGTCATTGGGCTGGAATCGCTTTCCTAGACGGCGAGATAGCCGCCATCGACCGGCAGGATCGCGCCCGTGATGAACTGGGCCGCGTCCGAAAGCAGGAAGGCGATGGCGCCGCCGACATCGCCGGGGTTGCCCCAGCGGCCCATCGGCGTGCGGGCGAGGATCGGCGCTGAGCGCTCAGCATCCTCGACCAGCGGCCGGGTCAGTTCGGTCTCGATCCAGCCCGGCGCGACCGCGTTGACGCGAATGCCGTCCTGCGCCCAGGCGGCGCCGAGCGACTTGGTGAGTTGGCCGATGCCGCCTTTCGAGGCCGCATAGCCCGGCGCGAAGGGCGAGCCGTGGAAGGTCAGCATCGAGGCGATATTGACAATGCCGCCGCCGGCCTTGTCCGCGCCCTTGGCGGCGAGCTTGTCCTTGGCGGCGAGGCACATCCGCATCGTGCCGTTGAGATTGACCTCGATTGTCAGGCGGAAGGCGTCGATCTCGAATTCCTTGCCGCCGCGCTGGATCATGCCGGCGCAGTTCACCAGCGCGTCGAGGCGCGGGCAGGTCGCGACGATGGCGGCGACCTCGGCGTCGCGGGTTACGTCGAGCCGGGCATGGCGGATGGCGGGATGGGTCGGCGCCGCCGCGACCTCCTCCTCGGTCAGGCCGGTGGCGAGGACCTCGTAGCCGGCCGTGGCGAGCGCGAGAGCGGCACCGGCGCCGATGCCGCGCGTACCGCCGGTGACGAGGGCGAATTTGGTCGAAGTCGCGTGTGTCATGGGGCGAGGCTAGAGCGGCCCGCGCTGAGGGGGAAGGCAGGAAGACGCAGGCCGCCATGCGGTGGCGGCCATGCCGCTCAGTCCCACTTGTACTTCAAGGAGAGCATCGCCCGGCCGCGCGTCTCGAAATCGCTGGCCACGAGTGGCACCTTGCGCGCCAGCGTGACGTCGAAGGAGGTTTGCCAGGGCAGGTCGGCCAGTCTGGCTAGATCGACCGAAAGCTTCATCTCCGGCGTCATCGCGGTGTGAATGCCGTCGCCCGGCGCGAAGACGTAAGTCCCGCCCATGGTGAGCTGGGAGGTCAGGGTGAGGTGGGGGAACAGCTCCTGCCGGTACCCGATCAGCGCCTCGCCGATCTGTTCGGGATTGCCGTAGAGCGCGCTGCCGCCACCGGTGGCGAGGCCCCAGATGAAGCCTTTGCCTGCCCCGACAGGCTGGGCGAGCCGCCAGCGCAATTCCGCATTCCGCGTCGCGCCGGTGCTCGCCGGATCGGAGAGCGTGGTCGAGAGCGAGAAGATGTCCTGCCCGAGCTTGAAGCCGACCGAGCGGTCCTGCGCCGCGCTCATCGTATTCTGGCGGGCGGCAAAACCCTTGCGGATGATGTCGACCGGGATCGGCGCCCGCGCCCGCAGATGTGCGCCCGATGATGCGGCGGCGCGACCGAGCGCGGCCAACCCCGGATCGAAGACGATCGCATCGGGCTCGCTCGCGGCAAGCGCCGGCATCTCGTCCGCGTCGGGATCGATCAAGGCGCCACGCGGGATCGGCAGCGGCATGGCGGGCTGCTCCTCTGCCGTGAGCGGCGTGGAGGCGAGGGCGGGACTAAGCGTCGCCGCAAGAAGGAGCGTGGCCGGCGCGAAGCCGGACCGGCAATCGGGAATGAAACGGAACACGTCGTTCGTCCTGTCGCTATGACGAGCGGCAGGTCAGGCTAGGCGGGGAAGATGCCGATTTTGCGGCAGTGCAGCATAATGATTGTTGCGCGAGATTGCCCGAAAGCCGCGCTTCCCCCGCCGCGCGTAACCCGCTAGGAAGCGACCCAGCCGCAGGCCATGCCGAAAGGCGTGGTTTCGGATCGTTCTATCTGGAGAGAACAGGGGTCATCGCATGAGCAAGATCAAGGTCGCCAACCCGGTCGTCGACATGGACGGCGACGAGATGACCCGGATCATCTGGCAGAAGATCAAGGACACCCTGATCTTCCCGTATCTGGATCTCGAGCTCGACTATTACGACCTCTCGGTCGAGAACCGCGACGCGACCAACGACCAGGTCACGATCGATGCCGCCAACGCCACCAAGAAGCATGGCGTCGCGGTGAAGTGCGCCACCATCACGCCGGACGAGGGCCGCGTGAAGGAGTTCAACCTCAAGGAAATGTGGAAGTCGCCGAACGGCACGATCCGCAACATCCTCGGCGGCGTGATCTTCCGCGAGCCGATCATCTGCAAGAACGTGCCGCGCCTGGTGCCGGGCTGGACCCAGCCGATCGTCATCGGCCGCCACGCCTTCGGCGACCAGTACCGCGCGACGGACTTCAAGTTCCCGGGCAAGGGCACGCTCTCGATCAAGTTCGTCGGCGAGGACGGCAAGGTCATCGAGAAGGAGGTTTTCAAGGCCCCCGAGGCCGGCGTCGCCATGGCGATGTACAATCTCGACGACTCGATCCGCGACTTCGCCCGCGCCTCGCTGAACTACGGCCTGATCCGCAAGTACCCGGTCTATCTCTCGACCAAGAACACCATCCTCAAGACCTATGACGGCCGCTTCAAGGACATCTTCGAGGAGATCTACCAGGCCGAGTTCAAGGCGGAGTTCGACAAGCTCGGCATCACCTACGAGCACCGCCTGATCGACGACATGGTCGCTTCCGCGATGAAGTGGTCGGGTGGCTATGTCTGGGCCTGCAAGAACTACGATGGTGACGTGCAGTCCGACACGGTGGCGCAGGGCTTCGGCTCGCTCGGCCTGATGACCTCGGTGCTGATGACGCCGGACGGCAAGACCGTCGAGGCCGAGGCCGCGCACGGCACGGTGACCCGCCACTATCGCGAGCACCAGAAGGGCAAGGAGACCTCGACGAACTCGATCGCCTCGATCTTCGCCTGGACCCGTGGCCTCGCGCACCGCGCCAAGCTCGACAACAATGCCGAGCTCGCCAAGTTCGCTTCGCTGCTGGAGAAGGTCACGGTCGACACGGTCGAGGCCGGTGACATGACCAAGGACCTCGCCCTGCTGGTCGGCGCCGAGCAGAAGTGGCTCTCGACCACCGGCTTCCTCGAGAAGGTCAGCGACAACATGCGCAAGGCGATGGCTGCCTGATTTCAAGCTCATCGTTGCGTGGAATGAGCAGCCCGGCCGAAAGGCCGGGCTTTTTCCATGCGCTGTGCTCGCCGGCAGTGATCAGGCCTTCCGGGCCACGATGTAGGGGCGCCAGTGCTTACCCTTGGTCGCGTGGTTCTCGACGTCCAGAATCTGAAAGCCGGCCGCAGACACGCGTTCCTTAAGCTCTGCCGCGTTGAAGACGGCAGCATAGGGCGCCAGCCGGAGCGCCCTCATCACGGGCAGGGCAGCGTATCCGACGAGCGGGTTCATGTCCCCGATACAGGGCGTCTTCGAGATGAACAGCCCGCCCTCGGCGAGCAAGCCGCGGATATGTTCGAGCGTGCCGGACAGGTCACGCACCAGATGCAAGTAGCTGAAGCCCAGAACGGCATCGAAAGATGCGTCGGATCCGAGCGCTTCTGCCGTGGCGACGCGGAAGCTCAATTCCGAGATCGCTTCTATCGCCAGTTTCTGCTCGGCAATCGCGATCATGCCGGTCGAGATGTCCGTCGCGAGATAGCTTTGCACGCCGTCGGCCAGCCTGAGCGCCGTCGATCCCGTGCCGCAGCCGAGTTCCAGCACCCGATCCTGCGGCCTCAGCAGCCCGCGCGTCCGCTCCAGCGTGCGTTCATAGCCGGCGATGTCCGAGATGGTGCTACGCGCGTATCGGCCGGATGTCCGATCCCAGAAGCGGGCATCGCTCACGCTGCTCATCCTTCGGTACTCCCCAAATCAAGGCCGATATAGGCGGGGAAGATTGCGGGAGTTTTACTGATCCAGCCGCTGCAGGCGGCTCATTCGACCTTAATGGCCCGACGCGCCAGAATCTGGTGCTCCGCCAGCGGCGCATGCAGCACGTAGCGCAATTCATAGAGGCCCGGCTGGTCCGGCGCTTCCAGCGTCGCCTCGACATTCTCGGCCGGGAAGAAGCGCGGGCCGTCTGTGTCGGCGGGAGCATCGGGCTTCACCAGCATGACACGGTCCTGCTCGCCATTGGGGCCGATGCCGCGCACCGGCACGCCCTGGCCACGGCCGACCCGCTCCGGCGCAGCCAGCGTCGCGCTGGGCTCTGTCGTGGCGAGGGGCTGGCGCAGCAGGATCACGGGCGCGCCGTCCTTCTCCACGGTGAGGCGCACTTCATAGGCGCCGACGGCGCCCGGCGTCGGCAGGGCGGGGACGGCGTTCTTCGGCTCGACGACGACGATTGCCTTGCTGGCGGGATCGTCGGGGCGGGCGATCGCGAGGCGGGCGCCTTGCGGCGCGTTGCTGAGGAAGACGCTGAGCGGTGCACCGGCGACGATGGTGCGGGCCGCGGAGAGGGCGGGGGCATCGCTGCGGCGCGGGGCGGTTTTCGTCTGTGCGGCTGCCAGCGCTGGCAGGAGCAAGGCTGCGAGCGCGATCAGGGAACGGCGTTTCACGTTCATCCTCTCGCCAGCGCCCGGATGCGCTCGGCAAGCCGGGGGTGGCGTGTGGTGAGTGCCCGGAAATCGATGGGGTCGAGCACCAGGAGCTTGGAAGGAACCGTCGCCACCGCCGCTTGCGGGCAGGGCGAATGGCTGGCGATGGCGATATCATCGAGCTGGAGTTCGCCGAAAAAATGGCCTTCGTCGAGCCGGTCGCGGCTGTTGGCGAGCGCGACTTCGACCTCGCCGCTGGCGATGAAATAGAGCGCCCGGCCGGGTTCGCCCTGATGCATGATAACGGCGCCTGAGCGCACCGACTGGGCGCGCAGGAACTGCATCACGGCGGCGATCTCGCTGGCATCGAGCCCGCCGAAAAGCGGCACGCGCGCGACCATGCTCCAGGTCACGACGAATTCGCGCCGGTGGATCTCCTGCGCGAACGCGGTCGCGACGATGCCGACCGGCAAAGCGAGCATGACGAGGCCGAGTACGGCGGTGACGGCCGCGACCGCCTTGCCGGCTACGGTGATCGGAAAGACATCGCCATAGCCGACCGTGGTCAGGGTGATGATCGCCCACCACATCGCATCGGGAATGGTGCCGAACTTGTCGGGCTGGGCTTCATGTTCGACCAGATGCATGGCGCTTGCCGCGACCAGCATCACGCCCATCAGGATGACGAAGCAGGCGACCAGCGCCTTGCGCTCCGCCGCCAGCGCCGCCGCGAGCGAGGCCATGCCGGGCGAATAGCGGCCGAGCTTGAAGAAGCGCAGCAGGCGCAGCAGCAGGAGAAACCGGACCTCGCCGAAACCCAGCAGCGCGGCCGCGAGCGGCAGGATCGCGAGCAGGTCGATGATGGCCGGGAAGGAGCGGAGATAGGCGAGCCGGGCGCGCGTCGCGCTGAGGCCGCGATAGCGGGCATGCTCGGGCGCGATCCAGATGCGGATGGCGTATTCGACCGTGAAGACCGCGAGCGAGATGCGCTCCAGCAGCTCGAAACCGGGGCCGAAGCGGGCGGCGAGCGTGGGAACCGATTCCAGCACGATCGCCAGCACATTGGCGCAGATCAGCGCGACCAGCGCCCGGTGGATCACGGTGGCGACGAGGTCGTCGCCGGCACCGTGATCGAACCACAGGTGAACCTGCCACCGCCAGCCCCGTCGAGGCGTGGCGGCGGCCATCTCTTCGTCAGCCCATCGCGGCCGCGACGGCGTCGAGCGCGGCTTGCGCCTTGCTGCCGTCCGGCCCACCGGCCTGGGCCATGTCGCGGCGTCCGCCGCCGCCCTTGCCGCCGAGCTGCTCGGAGGCGACGCGGACCAGCGCGACCGCATCGAAGCGCTCGGTCATATCAGGCGTGACGCCGACGACGACGCCGGCCTTGCCGTCATCGGCAACGCCGACGATGGCGACGACGCCGGAGCCGACGCGAGCCTTGGCCTCGTCGGCGAGGCTCTTCAGGTCCTTCATCTCGATGCCGGTGACGGCGCGGGCGAGGAGCTTGGCACCGGCGATCTCCTGGACCGGGTCCTCAGCCGTGCCGCCGCCGCCCATGGCGAGCTTCTTGCGGGCCTCGGTCAATTCGCGGTCGAGTTTGCGGCGCTCCTCGATCAGGGCGGCGAGGCGGTTACCGGCCTCGTTGGCGGGGACCTTGAGCAGGCTCGCCAGCCCGTCGAGCAGGCGCGATTCCGCGTTGAGGCGCAGGCGCGCGCCATTGCCCGTCATGGCCTCGAGGCGGCGCACGCCGGCCGCCACTGCGCCTTCGCCGACGATGCTGACGAGGCCGATATCACCGGTGCGCGAGGCATGGGTGCCGCCGCAGAGCTCGACCGAATAGGCGCGGCCGGCCGGGTTCGTGCCCATCGCGACGACGCGGACCTCGTCGCCGTATTTCTCGCCGAAGAGGGCGCGCGCGCCCGAGGCGATCGCCTCGTCGACGCTCATCAGGCGGGTCGTGACCGGCTCGTTCTGCAGGACGATCGCATTGGCGATCTCCTCGACCTCGCGCAGCTCCTCGGCGCTGATGGGCTTGGGATGCGAGAAGTCGAAGCGCAGGCGATCGGCCGAGACCAGCGAGCCCTTCTGCGCGACATGGTCGCCCAGGACGAGGCGCAGGGCCTCGTGCAGGAGATGCGTCGCCGAATGGTTGGCGCGGATGGCGGTGCGGCGCTCATGGTCGACGACGAGCTCGACGGCGGCGCCGAGCTTCAGCTCGCCTTCCTTGACCGTGACGCCATGGGCGAAGACGTCGCCGAGCTTCTTCTGGACGTCGGTGACCTCGACCACCGTGCCCGGCGCCTTGACCAGGCCGGCATCGCCGACCTGGCCGCCGGATTCGCCGTAGAATGGCGTCTGGTTGACCAGCATGAAGCCGCTCTCGCCGGCCTTCAGCGAGGAGACCTCGGCATTGTCGCGGATCAGCGCGGTGACGACGCCCTCGGCGGTCTCGGTGTCGTAGCCCAAGAATTCGGTCGCGCCGACCTTGTCGCGCAGCGGGAACCAGAGCGTCTCGGTCGCAGCCTCGCCGGAGCCGGACCAGGCGGCGCGCGCCTTGGCCTTCTGCTGCTGCATGGCGGCATCGAAGCCCTCGGTATCGACCGTGATCTCGCGGGCGCGCAGGGCGTCCTGCGTCAGGTCGAGCGGGAAGCCGTAGGTGTCGTAGAGCGTGAAGGCGACGTCACCCTTGAGGCTCTGGCCGGAGGTCAGATCCTTCGAAGCGTCGTCGAGCAAGGTGAGACCGCGCGCCAGCGTGGTGCGGAAACGGGTTTCTTCCAGCTTCAGCGTCTCGGTGATCAGCGCTTCGGCGCGCAGCAATTCGGGATAGGCGCGGCCCATCTCGCGGGTCAGCGCCGGCACGAGCTTGTAGAGCAGCGGCTCCTTGGCGCCCAGCAGCTGCGCATGGCGCATGCCGCGGCGCATGATCCGGCGCAGCACGTAGCCGCGGCCCTCGTTCGAGGGCAGCACGCCGTCGGCGATCAGGAAGGCGGAACAGCGCAGATGGTCGGCAATGACGCGATGGCTCGCCTTCATAGGACCATCCGGATCGACCGAGGTCAGGTCCGCGATCGCGGTGATCAGGGCGCGGAACAGGTCGATATTGTAGTTGTCATGCGTGCCCTGGAGCACGGCCGCGATGCGCTCCAGCCCCATGCCGGTATCGATCGAGGGGCGGGGCAGGTTGGTGCGGATGCCGCCGGCCGCTTCCTCGTACTGCATGAAGACGAGGTTCCAGATCTCGATGAAGCGGTCGCCGTCCTGCTCGGCCGAGCCTGGCGGGCCGCCCCAGATATGGTCGCCATGGTCGTAGAAGATCTCGGAGCAGGGGCCGCAAGGACCGGTATCGCCCATGCGCCAGAAATTATCCGAGGTCGGGATGCGGATGATCTTGTCGTCGGTCAGGCCGGCGATCTTCTTCCAAAGCGCATGCGCCTCGTCGTCCTCGGAATAGACGGTGACCGTCAGCTTGTCCTTGGGCAGGCCGAATTCGCGCGTGACCAGCGTCCAGGCGTGGTGGATCGCCTGTTCCTTGAAATAGTCGCCGAAGGAGAAGTTCCCCAGCATCTCGAAGAAGGTGTGGTGACGGGCGGTGTAGCCGACATTGTCGAGGTCGTTGTGCTTGCCACCGGCGCGCACGCATTTCTGGGCGGTGGTGGCGCGCGAATAGGGGCGCTTCTCCTGCCCGGTGAAGACGTTCTTGAACTGCACCATGCCCGAATTGGCGAACATCAGCGTCGGGTCGTTGCGCGGGACGAGCGGGCTCGACGGCACAATCTCGTGGCCCTGGGACTTGAAGTAGTCGAGGAAGGTCGACCGGATATCGTTGACGCCGCTCATCGCTCTTTTGCGCTCTGATCTTGGGCAGGAGGCCGGGCTCGCGCTCGGCGGGAAGAACCGGTTCTAGTCAGGCGGTTGGCGCCTGTCCAGAAAGCCGGAGCCTTTCCGCGTTTCTGCGAAACACGGAAAGGCTCCGGTCTTCTAGTTGCCGCATTCTCTTCACGCGAACCGGTGGCCACTTCGCTTGAAAATGCTTGGGATGCAGCGCACAGCCCGCAAAGCCTTATCGGCAAACGAAAACGGGCGGCCCGAAGACCGCCCGCTTGCATCGGAACGTCATTCTCGGGCGGAGCGAAGCGCAGACCCGAGAATCTCTCTCAGGATAGGTCGCCTCATTCGGCCTGAGATGCTCGGGCCAAGCCCGAGCATGACGGCGTTGGCTATCTCAGGCTTCGCCTTCGTCGAGATCGTCCGCGGTCGGGTCCGCCTGATCGAGGATGCGGTCGGCGACGAGGCCGGAATTCTGGCGGATCGTGGCTTCGATCTTCGCGGCGAGGTCCGGATTGGCCTTGAGGAAGGTCTTGGCGTTCTCGCGGCCCTGGCCGAGGCGCTGGCTGTCGAAGGAGAACCAGGCGCCCGCCTTCTCGACCATGCCGGCCTTGACGCCGAGATCGATCAGCTCGCCGACCTTCGAGATGCCCTCGCCGAACATGATGTCGAACTCGACCTGCTTGAAGGGCGGCGCGACCTTGTTCTTGACGACCTTGACGCGGACCTGGTTGCCGGTCGCCTCGTCGCGCTCCTTCAGCGTCGAGACGCGGCGGATGTCGAGACGCACCGAGGCGTAGAACTTGAGTGCGTTGCCGCCGGTCGTGGTCTCCGGCGAGCCGTACATCACGCCGATCTTCATGCGGATCTGGTTGATGAAGATGACCATGCAGTTCGAGCGCGAGATCGAAGCGGTGAGCTTGCGCAGGGCCTGGCTCATCAGGCGGGCCTGGAGGCCGGGCTGAACATCGCCCATCTCGCCCTCGATCTCGGCGCGGGGCGTCAGCGCCGCAACGGAGTCGACCACGAGCACGTCGATCGCGCCGGAGCGGACGAGGGTGTCGGTGATCTCGAGCGCCTGCTCGCCGGTATCGGGCTGCGAGATCAGGAGATCGTCGAGATTGACGCCGAGCTTGCGGGCATAGACCGGATCGAGCGCGTGCTCGGCATCGACGAAGGCGCAGACGCCGCCCTTCTTCTGGGCTTCGGCGATGGTGTGCAGCGCCAGCGTGGTCTTACCGGAGGATTCCGGCCCGTAGATCTCGATGACGCGGCCCCGGGGCAGGCCGCCGACGCCGAGCGCGATGTCGAGGCCGAGCGAACCGGTCGAAATCGTCTCGATCTCGATCGACGGCGAATTCTTGCCGAGCCGCATGATCGAGCCCTTGCCGAAGGCGCGCTCGATCTGGGAGAGCGCCGCATCGAGCGCCTTGGCCTTGTCCATCGAGGAGCCTTCCACGAGTTTGAGATTCGCCTGATTCACGGTTCGGGCTCCTTATGACAGGGCGAGGGGGACATCTCAATGCGTCTTGACATGGAGATGGTCACGCTTTGTTCCTGTCCGCAAGTTCTTTTTTTGTTCTCAGTGTCAGTTTCTGTCAGCAGGACTGTCAGGAGCTGTCACGAGATGGAAAAACGGGGCGGTGTGCGGTGCCCGCGTGAGGGCGCCGCCGATCTCACCCCATCGCCGCCTTCACGGTCTCGACGAGCTGCTTCATCGTGAAGGGCTTGGGCAGGAAGTGGAATTCCTCGCCCTCGGGCAGGTTCTTGCGGAAGGCTTCCTCGGCATAGCCGGAGACGAAGACGACCTTGGTGTTCGGGTTGCGCTTGCGCAATTCGCCGAGCAGCGTCGGGCCGTCCATTTCCGGCATCACCACGTCGGAGACGACGAGGTCGATCTTGCCGTCGTTCTGGAGGAAGAGGTCGAGCGCCTCGACGCCGGACGCCGCCTCGTGGACGGTGTAGCCGCGCGAGACCAGCATGCGGGCGTTGAGCGCACGCACCGCGTCCTCGTCCTCGACCAGCAGGATGACGCCGGCGCCGGTATGGTCGGCGGCGAGCTTCTTCGGCGCTTCCTTGGCGGCGGCCTCGGCTGCGATCTCCTCCTGGCTCGGGACGTGGCGCGGCAAGAAGATCTGGAAGGCCGTGCCCTTGCCGATGGTCGAGTCGACGAAGACATAGCCGCCGGTCTGCTTGACGATGCCATAGACCATGGAGAGGCCGAGGCCGGTGCCCTTGCCGACTTCCTTCGTGGTGAAGAAGGGCTCGAAGATCTTGTCGAGATGCTCCTGCGGGATGCCGGTGCCGGTATCCTCGACCTCCAGCAGCACGTAGTCGTCGGTCGGCAGGGCCTCATGGCTGAAGGAAGCGCAGTCCTCGCGGGCGACGTTGCGGGTCCGCACCGCGAGCTTGCCGCCGTTCGGCATGGCGTCGCGGGCGTTGACGGCGAGGTTGACGATGACCTGTTCGAGCTGGCCGAGATCGGCCTTGACCGGCCAGAGGTCGCGGCCCTGGCGGACGTCGAGCGTGACCTTGTCGGCGACGACGCGCTTCAGCATCAGCGAGAGATCGGAGAGCACCTCGCCGAGCTCCAGCACTTGCGGGCGCAGGGTCTGGCGGCGCGAGAAGGCGAGCAATTGCCTGACCAGCGCCGCGGCGCGGTAGGCGTTCTGCTTGATCTGCATGATGTCCGGGAAGGACGGGTCGGTCGGCCGGTGGCTCGCCAGCAGGAACTCCGAGGCGTTGATGATGACCTGCAGCACGTTGTTGAAGTCGTGCGCGATGCCGCCGGCGAGCTGGCCGACCGCCTGCATCTTGCCGGCCTGGTCCATGTTGTCGCGCAGCTTGCGCTCCGCCGTGGTCTCCAGCGCGTAGACGATGGCGCGCTCGCCGTCGCCGCCCTCGGTGCCGGCAACCGGCGTGAGGTAGAGCTTGGCCGAGCGGCCGTCCTCGCCCGCGAGCGTGAGGTCGAGCGGGTTGCCGCCAGAGCGGCCGGCGACCACCTCGGCCAGCGCCTCGTCTAGCCCGGCGCCAGAAGCGACGAGGTCGTGGATGGTGCGGGGCCTGAGGCCAGCCGGGATCAGGCGGGCGAAGGCGGCGTTGGAATGCAGGATCGCGCCGGTCTCGTCGACTGTCGCGATCGCCATCGGCGTCGAATGGAAGAAGCGGGCGAAGCGGACCTCGGCATCGCTGCCGCCATCGGCCCCGGCCTCGCCCGCCGTGCGGTTGAGGACGAGGGTGCGCGAGGGGCCGGCGCGGCCGTCCTGCCCGAAGGCGACCTGATGATGCAGGCGCACGGGCAGGGGCGCGCCGTTGCGGCGCTTCAGATCGACATCGAGCACCTCGACGCGGACATCGCCGGGCTGGCCGCGGATCGCCTGGACCAGGGCAGCGGCGGAGGGCGTGCAGACATCGTCGAGATGCAGGCCGCCGGAGCCGAAGCGGGCAAGGTCGAAATCGAGCCAGCCGGAGAGGGTGGCGTTGAGATAGGAGACCTCGCCATCGGCATCGATCGAGATGAAGCCGGCCGGCGCGTGGTCGAGATAGTCGATCGCGTGCTGGAGCTCCTGGAAGGCATTTTCCTGGCGCTCGCGTTCCGGGGTGATGTCGGAGACCGACCAGATCGTCGCGGTCGTGGCCTCACGGCGGACGGGGGAGACGCGGACGCGGTACCAGCCGACCTCGCCGCGCCCGTTCAGCGCGGGCTCGAGCCGGACCTCCTCGACGAGGCGGCGGTGCTCGCGGGCGGCGGTGGCGAGCCGGTAGATCGCCTCGGAGACGTCGGCGCGTCCGGTCAGCAGGCGCCCGACCGGCTTCAGGTCGTTGGCGCCGGTCGCGCCAGCCAGTGCGAGATAGGCTTCGTTGGCATAGACGACCTCGTTCTCGCTTTCGGTCACGACGATGCCGTCATCGGCGCGGTCGACGATGGCCTTGGTCAGGTCGTTGCGGGAGGCGCGGCCGGAAAACTGCACCAGCCCGATGGCGAAGGCGAAGAGGCCGAAGACGCCGACGACCGAGAGCAGGGCGAGCAGGCCGAGGATCAGCGGCTGCGCCCATTCATTGGCGAGGAAGCCGAGCGCGATCGCCGCGCCGACGAGCAGCGCCGCAACGAACAGGATGATCCCGATATGGCCGGGCTTGTCCGAGCGATCGATCGTATTGGTCGCCGTGGTGCCGCTCATTGCGGTGGAGTCCGTTCCCTTGCGGCCGCGCGGAAACCCGGCAGCCAAGCTTCCTTCGCATCCATCCCGGAGTTAGGCGCGACGGCCCTTCAGGCGCAAGACGTATCCGATGACTTCGGCGACAGCCTGATAGTGTTCGACAGGAATTTCTTCGTCGATGTCGACCGTGGCATAGAGCGCACGCGCCAGCGGGGGATTTTCGACGATCGGCACGCGATGCTCGCCGGCGACCTCGCGGATCTTCAGGGCCACCGTATCGACGCCCTTGGCGAGGCACAAGGGAGCCGGCATGCCGGGTTCGTATTGCAGCGCGACGGCGAAGTGGGTCGGGTTGGTGATGATCACGGTCGCCTTGGGCACCGCCGCCATCATGCGCTTGCGGACGCGGCTGGCGCGAATCTGGCGCAGCTTCGCCTTGATCTCGGGATTGCCTTCCGAGTTCTTGAACTCGTCCTTCATCTCCTGCTTGGTCATCTTCTGGCGCTGGTACCAGGAGAAGCGCTGCCAGCCGAAATCGCCGATGGCGATGATGGCGAAGAGGGCGAGCACCGCGCCCATCAATTGGATCGCGAGCGAGAGCGCAGCCGGCATGAGCGCCTCGATGCCCATCTGGGCAAAGCCTTCGAGCCGGTCGTGCTGCGCCCAGAGCGTGTACCAGACGACAATGCCGATCAGCGCCGTCTTGGCGAGGCCCTTGGCGAAATTGACCCAGGCCTCCTTGCCGAACAGGCGCTTGGCACCGGCCATCGGCGAGATGCGATCGAATTTCGGCATCAGCGGCTCGAAGGTCCAAAGCGGCTTGTGCTGAAGCATCGCGCCGGCGAGCCCTGCGCAGAGGATGAAGGCGAAGGGCAGGCCCAGCGCCATAAAGCCGGTGAGCACGCCGCGCTGCGTGACCTGCATGAAGGAGGCGCCGTCGGAGGGGACCTGATGCGCGTTCATCAGGAAGGAGCGCAGCGACAGCATGGCCTCGCGCGCCGACCAGCCAGCGGCGACCATCAGGGCGAGCGTGAAGCCGCAGAGCACAAAGAAGGTCCCGATCTCCTGCGATTTGGGGACGTCGCCTTTCTCGGTGGCTTCGTCCAGCTTTCGCTGGGTCGGGTCTTCTGTTCTGTCTTCGTTTTCTGTGTCCTCGGACATCGCGCTCCCCTCAGCCGGTGAACTGACGGAGGAAGGCGCCGAGGTCGGCGATGAAGACGCTCATCATCACGCCGAGCACGACGAGCAGGACGAGCATTCCGCCCATGATCGAGGCGGGAACGGCGAGGAAGAAGACCTGCAATTGCGGCATCATCCGTGCGAGCACGCCGAGGCCGAGATTGAAGAGCAGGCCGAAGATGAGGAAGGGCGCGGAAATCTGGACGGCGAGCGCGAAGCCGCGCGCGGTCGAGCGGATCGCCAGCGCCATGGTGTCGGTCATGTCGACGGCACCGCCCGGTGGCAGCAGGCGGTAGCTCTCATGGATTGCGGCGATCGCGATATGGTGCAGGTCCGTGGTCAGGATCAGCGTGATGCCGAGCATCGTCAGGAAGTTGCCGATCGAAGGGTTCTGCATGCCGCCGGTCGGATCGACCGTCATGGCGAAGCCGAGCCCCATGGTCTGGGCGACGAGCGTGCCGGCGGTCTGCAGACAGGCCATGACCAGCCGGGCGCAAAGCCCGATGACGAGGCCGACCAGCAATTCGCCGATGAGCAGCGTGACGACCCCGGAGACATCGCCGGGCACGCGCAGCGAGGGCCGGGCGATCGGGACGATCATCAGGGCGATGAAGAAGGCGAGCGACAGTCGCGCCCGCGAGAAGATGAAGCGTTCGCCGATGCCGGGCATCAGCATGACGAGCGTGCCGACCCGCGCGAAGACGAGCACGAAAATGGCGCTGATCTCGGGCAGGATCGCGATCTGCATCGTGCCGCGGGCACCTTCGCGCCAATGGGTGCGCCGCGGACCCGCGCCGGCCAGGGCCGGCGTCAGGCGCGACGGGCTCATCCGCCCGTGGCGATTCGGGCGGCGACTCGCCCCATATAACCCGCCAGCGCGTCTCCCATGAACGGAAGAAACAGCAGCAGCGCGGCAAAGACGGCGACGATCTTCGGCACGAAGACCAGCGTCTGTTCCTGGATCTGGGTCAGCGCCTGCACCAGCGAGACGATGAGGCCGACCGCGAGCGCGATCACCATCAGCGGGCCGCCGACCTTGAGGAAGACGACGATGCCGTCGCGGGCGATGTCGAGAATGGCTCCGGAAGTCATGATGTCAGTCCGATCTTCTTGGCCGTCAGACCGGCATCCGCATGATTTCTTCGTAAGCCGCGATGACGCGGTCGCGCACGGCGACCAGCGTCTCGATCGCGGCCTCGCTCTCGGCCACCGCCGTCACGACATTGACGATATCGGCCCGTCCACCCGCGACGCTCGCGGTCTGGGCATCGGCCTGACGGCCGGCATTGGCGGTGGCATCGAGCGCCTTGCCGAGGAGGGCGGAGAAATCCGGTCCCCCCGCTTCCGCGCCGCCCGTGGCGAGCGGCTTGCGCATCAGATTGCCGGCACCCATCCCCTGGATGGAGGCGTAGGCGCCCGCGGCGAAACCCGGAGTGGCCATGGCTATTCAGTCTCCTTCTGGAGCCGCGCGGTTCAGGCGCGCAGGATGTCGATGGTGCGCTGGATCATCCGGCGCGTCGAAGAGATCAGGTTGAGATTGGCTTCGTAGCTGCGCTGGGCCTCGCGCATGTCGACAATCTCGACCAGCGAGTTGACGTTCGGCATCTGGACGTTGCCGTTGGCGTCGGCTGCCGGGTTGCCGGGCTCGTGCTTGGTCTTGAAGGCGCTCGGGTCGCGCTGGACCTTGCCGAGGGCCACGAGCTGGGCGTCGAGCGTGCGGTCCATATGGCGCTGGAAGGTCGGGACCTTGCGGCGATAGGGCTCGGCGCCGGCTTTCTCGGGACCCGAATCGGCATTGGCGATGTTCTCGGAGATGATGCGCATGCGCCCGGACTGGCTGCGCAGGCCGGAAGCCGCGACGGCGATGCTCTTGATCAGGTCCATGATCAGCGCCCCTTGCCGATCGCGATCTTCATCAGGCCGAGCCCCTTGCTGTAGAGCGAGGCGGCAAGCTGATAGTCGGACTGGTTCTGCGCGACCTTGAGCATCTCGTCCTCGAGATTGACCGCGTTGCCGTTGGGCGTGGTCTCGAAACGCGGGGCGCCGGTGCCGTCGAAGCCGCCATTGGCGGTGTTCAGGCTCATATGCCCGACGCTGGTGCGGGCGACCGCGACGCCGGCGCGAGCCGGATCGGCGCTCGGCGGCTTCAGGTCGACCGGGCGGAAGCCGGGGCTGTCGGCATTGGCGACGTTCTCAGCGAGGATTTTCTGGCGCGACTGCTGGTAATGCATGCGCGTCTTCAGCGCCTGCATCAGGCCGCCACTGAGGCTGAATCCGTCGTTCGCCATGGCTCCAGCTCCCCGTTTGCGTAGCCGGCGAGGTCGGTCTACCCGGCAAATCCTGCCGGGTTCATGGTTAATATCCGGTTAAAGCGGCGGGTTTTCGCGGGTGTGATTAACCACGCGTTCACCATGTTTCCCGATAGCGAAAGCGTTATGCTATAGCCAAGGTGTTGAAACATGGACGGGACTTAACGGCCGTCCGGGCCGCCGTCGCGTAAGAGGCATACCTTGCAGAGCTTGTTCGGATTGGAACTCTCGACCGCGCAGAAGGTGATCGTCGCCTCTGTCGTCATTCTCGTGCTTCTCGCGCTGCTCGGATTGTTCGTGCGGCAGATCCAGGGCGGGCGCCTGCGCCTGCGCGGCCAGGCCGGCGGGCGGCAGCGCCAGCCCCGGCTCGGCGTGGTCGATACCTACGACCTCGACCGCCAGCGCCAGCTCGTGCTGATCCGGCGCGACAATATCGAGCATCTGCTGATGATCGGCGGCGCTTCCGACGTCGTGGTCGAGACCAATATCATGCGCAGCGGCAGCCGCGCGGCCCCGCCGACCTATGTCGATACCGCGGCCGACCGGCCGCTGCCGCCGTTCGAGTCGCTGGTTCCGCCGAGCGAGCCGGCGATGCGGGCGGGGGATGAAGCCCGCCGCGCCGGCTATGCGCCCGAGGGGCCCGAGCTGCTGCCGCCGCTGCCGAGCCGGGCCGTTCCGGTCCAGGCGGAGCCGCCGCTGACCGGCGTCGCCGCCACGGCCGCAACCGCGGGTGTCGCCGCCGCGCTCGGTGTGGCTGCGGCGGAGTCGGTTGCCGCCGCCGCCAAGCCCGCCGCGCCGGCGATGCCGGTGCCGCCCGTCACCACCGGTCCTGCGCCGAGCTTTGCGCGCGAGCATGCGCCGCAGCCCGCCGTCAGCGCCGGCGAGCTCGACGACATGACGCGCCAACTCGAAGAAGCGCTGAAGCGGCCGTTCTCCGCCGTGCGTCCGGCCAATCTCGGCGCTGACGCGGCCCCGGAGGTTGCTGCGCCCGCCGTGGAACCGCCTCTCGTCACCGAAAAGCTCGCTCCCGCGCCTGTCGTTGAGGAGAAGGCGCCGCCCGTGAAGGCCGCCGCGGTCGTCGAGCCGCCAGCGCCCGAGCCTGAGATCGTGCCCGAGATCGTCGTGGCGCCGGCTCCGGCCCCGGTTGTGCCGCCGCGCCAGAAGCCGATCCCGAGCGATGTCGAGGCGGAGCTCGCGGCGGCCCTGGGACTGTCGCTGGATCGCCCGATCCAGAAGGCGCCGGAACCCCCGATCCAGAAGGCGCCGGAACCCAAGCCGTTCGAGCCGAAGCCGGCCGAAGTGCCTCAGCCGGAACCCATCCCGGCGTTCGAGCCCGTGCTCGAGGACGAGCCGGTCATCGAGGACGAGGAAACGATCGCGATCGTGGAAGAGCCGGCTCCGGTCGAAACTCCGAAGCCGCAGCCCGAGCCTGAAAAGCCGGTGGAACCCGCCACCAAGGAAATCGACCCGTTCTCGGTGGACGCGATCGAAGCCGAGTTCGCCCGGCTGCTCGGCCGCGATCCGAAGGCCAAGTCCTGAGGCCGTCGCGCATGGCCTGAACGCCTTCGGGTGGCAGGCCATCAACAGGATTGTCGGCCATCTGGCCTCATGACGCCGCGCATCGGTTGCGCGGCGTTTTCGCGTGGCTAGCCTCGTCGGCGCCCGGTCGGTTGAGTCGGGCTGTGGCGGCGCGCGTGACATTCATCGGCGGACGAGCGAGACGGTTTCGAGGCGGGCGCGCCCTGGTGGCGGCCGCGCTGATGCTCGTGCTCCAGAGCGTGCCGGCGCTGCCGCAGACGCTCTCGCTCGATCTCGGGCAGGGCGGCGGCGTCGCGGAGCGGGCGCTGCAGCTCATCGCCGTCATCACGGTGCTGTCGCTGGCGCCGTCGATCCTGATCATGGTGACGTCGTTCACCCGGATCGTGGTGGTGCTGTCGCTGCTGCGCTCGGCGCTCGGCACGCAGACCGCGCCGCCGAACGCCGTGATCCTCGGGCTCTCGCTGTTCCTGACCGGCTTCGTGATGGCCCCGACGCTGCGCGAGGCTTATACCAACGCCGTCCAGCCGCTGGTCGCCGGCCAGATCCAGCCGCAGGAGGCGTATAATCGCGGCGTCGTGCCCTTCAAGACCTTCATGCTCAGGCATGTCCGGGAGAAGGACCTGGCACTGTTCCTCGACATGTCGCAGGGGCCGCGCCCGCAGACGCCGCAGGATGTCGGCGTCGAGGTGCTGATCCCGGCCTTCATGATCTCGGAGCTGCGCCGTGCCTTCGAGATCGGCTTCCTGCTGTTCGTGCCCTTCCTGATCATCGATCTCGTCGTGGCCTCGATCCTGATGTCGGTCGGCATGATGATGCTGCCGCCAGTGACGGTGGCACTGCCGTTCAAGCTGATCTTCTTCGTGCTAGTCGACGGCTGGGGATTGGTCGCGGGCTCGCTGGTGAAGAGTTACGGCAGCGGGTGAGCAGAAGCTCGTCAGCTCGGGCTTGACCCGAGCATCTCTGAAACCAGAGCTATCTTGTCACGAGATTCTCGGGTCTGCGCTGCGCTTCGCCCGAGAATGACGGTGGGCGGCTTGCCCCGTCAGCCCACCACCACCCGGCCGCGCTGGATGCGCAGGCTGAGCGTTCCGTTCTTCAGGGCCAAAGCCTTCTCGCCGAAGACGCCGCGGCGCCAGCCCTGGAGGGCGGGCACGTCGGCGAGGTCGTCGGAGGCGATGGCGTCGAGATCGTCGCTGGAGGCGATGATCTTGGGCGCCACGCGCTCGGCATCCGCCACCGCCTTGAGCAACACCTTGAGCAGGTCGAGCACGGCGGCATTGGTCGGGCGGCCGCGCTCGCGCTCCAGCCGGGGCAAGGTCTTGGGATCGATCGCGGCGGCGCGCTCGATCGCGGCCAGGACCTCGGCGCCGCTGCGCGAGCGCTCGAAGCCGTTGGGGACGGAGCGCAGCTCGGCAAGGGCCTCGACCGAGCGCGGGCCACGCTGGACGATGTCCATCATGGCGTCGTCCTTGAGCACGCGCTGGCGCGGCACGTCGCGGGTCTGCGCTTCGCGCTCGCGCCAGGCGGCGATCTCCATCAGGTTCGGCAGTTCGCGCGGCTTGCGGATGCGGCCCTTGAGGCGCTGCCAGGCGTTCTCCGGCTTGACCTCATAGGTCGAAGGCGAGGTCAGCACGGACATTTCCTCGGCGACCCAGCTCTCGCGGCCGCTGGCGTCGAGATCGGCCTTCAGGGCGAGATAGATGTCGCGCAGATAGGTGACGTCCGACTCGGCATAGGCGAGCTGTGCCTCGGTCAGCGGGCGGCGCGACCAGTCGGTGAAGCGCGAGGACTTGTCGATGCGGGCCTTGGCGAGGTCGTTGGCGAGCTGCTCGTAGCCGACCGAGTCGCCATAACCGCAGACCATGGCGGCAACCTGCGTATCGAAGAGCGGGTGAGGCAGCACGCGCCCGAGCAGCCAGACGATCTCCAGGTCCTGCCGCGCGGCGTGGAAGACCTTGACGACGTTCTCGTTGACCATCAGCGCGAAGAAGGGCGCGAGGTCGAGTTCGGGCGCGAGCGGATCGACCAGCACGGCCTCGTCCGGCGAGGCGAGCTGGATCAGGCACAGCTTGGGGTAATAGGTGGTCTCGCGCAGGAACTCGGTGTCGACCGTGACGAAAGGGTGGCTCGCGAGGCGGTCACAGGCGGCGGAGAGCGCGGCGGTATCGGAAATGAGATGCATGGTGAGGCCGTCTTAGCAGAGACAGAAGCGGGATGTCGCGGGCGTTCTTGACATTTCGGGCGCGCGCGTGTGGTTAGCCGCAAGCTGCGGCTGGCTTCTTCGCCGGCCTTCGACGCATTTCCGAAAGACACGCCCGTGACCCTGCATCGCTACCGTTCCCACACCTGCGGCGCGCTCCGTGACAGCGATATCGGCCAGAATGTCCGCCTCTCCGGCTGGTGCCATCGCATCCGCGACCATGGTGGCGTGCTCTTCATCGACCTGCGCGACCATTACGGCATGACGCAGGTGGTGATCGATCCTGATTCGCCGGCCTTCACTGAGGCCGAGACGCTGCGCTCGGAATGGGTCGTTCGCATCGATGGCAAGGTCAAGGCTCGCCTTGCCGGCACCGAGAACGCCAACCTGCCGACCGGCGCGGTCGAGGTCTTCGCGACCGCGATCGAGGTGCTCGGTCCTTCGGCCGAATTGCCGCTACCGGTCTTCGGCGATCTCGAATATCCCGAGGATACCCGCCTCAAGTACCGCTTCCTCGACCTGCGTCGCGAGAAGCTGCACAACAACATCATGCTGCGCACCAAGGTCATCGACTCGATGCGCCGCCGCATGAAGGATTCGGGCTTCTCGGAGTTCCAGACGCCGATCCTGACGGCCTCCTCGCCGGAAGGCGCGCGCGACTTCCTGGTGCCGAGCCGCCTGCATGCCGGCAAGTTCTACGCGCTGCCGCAGGCGCCGCAGCAGTACAAGCAGCTCCTGATGATGGCGGGCTTCGATCGCTACTTCCAGATCGCGCCCTGCTTCCGCGACGAGGACCCGCGCGCCGACCGCCTGCCGGGCGAGTTCTACCAGCTTGACGTCGAGATGAGCTTCGTCGAGCAGGAGGACGTGTTCGCGACGATGGAGCCGGTCATCACCGGCGTGTTCGAGGAATTCGCCGAGGGCCGCAGCGTCCAGAAGAACTGGCCGCGCATCCCCTATGCCGAAGCGATCGCCAAATACGGCTCCGACAAGCCGGACCTGCGCAACCCGATCGAGATGCAGGACATCTCCGAGCATTTCCGCGGCTCGGGCTTCAAGGTCTTCGCGCGCATCCTCGAAGGCGAGAAGAACCGTGTCTGGGCGATCCCTGCGCCGGGTGGCGGTTCGCGCGCTTTCTGCGACCGGATGAACTCCTGGGCGCAGGGCGAAGGCCAGCCGGGCCTCGGCTACCTGATGGTCAAGGAGGACGGCGAGGGCCAGGGGCCGATCGCCAACAACATCGGGCCTGAGCGCGTCGCCGCCATCATCAAGCAGATGGGACTGAAGGGCGGCGATGCCTGCTTCTTCGTCGCGGGCGATCCGGACAAGTTCTACAAGTTCGCCGGCAGCGCCCGGAACAAGGTCGGCCAGGAGCTCAACCTGATCGACGAGAACGCCTTCGCCTTCGCCTGGATCGTCGATTTCCCGATGTTCGAGTACAACGAGGACGAGAAAAAGGTCGATTTCTCGCATAACCCCTTCTCGATGCCGCAGGGCGGCCTGAAGGCGCTGACCGAGGAAGACCCGCTCTCGCTGAAGGCCTTCCAGTACGACATCGCCTGCAATGGCTTCGAGCTCGCCTCGGGCGGCATTCGCAACCACAAGCCGGAAGCGATGGTGAAGGCCTTCGAGATCGCCGGCTATGGCGAGGAGACGGTGATCGAGCGCTTCGGCGGCATGTATCGCGCGTTCCAGTACGGCGCCCCGCCGCATGGTGGCATGGCGGCCGGCGTGGACCGCATCATCATGCTGCTGGCGCGTGCGACGAACCTGCGCGAGGTCGCGCTGTTCCCGATGAACCAGCAGGCTGTCGACCTGCTGATGGGGGCACCGGCCGAAGCGACGCCGAAGCAGTTGCGCGAGGCGCATCTGCGGATCAACGCTCCCGAGAAGAACGGCTGACGTCCATGGCCCTGCTGCCGATCGGGCGGGCGCTGCCGCTCGCCTGCCTTCTTGCGCCGTTGCTGGGCGCCTGCGTCGCTGCCGGCGACAGCAGCGCCGGCCGTGCCTCGGCGCTGGCGACAACGGTCTCGCGCGCGACAACCTGCAAGGCGGGCTCGCCGCAACGCTCGACGCTCGACCGTTTCCTCGCGGCCGAGAAGGCGCGCGGCGCCGACGACCAGCAGATCGCGGCGGCGCGCGCGGCCTATGTCGGCGTTTCCGAGGCCGAGATGGTCAATCAGGGTGTCAGGCCGCAGGCCTGCACGGCCGAGGAGCGGGCGGAGCTGAAGGCGCGGATGGGCCGCATCCGTGCCGGAGAGTTCGACAAGCTCTGAGCCGCCCGTGCCGCTATCCTCGATCCAGAAGCGGGCTGCCGCGGTGGCCCTATGCGCGATGCTCGCTGCCTGCACCGCAGCGGGGCCGATGCCGGGCACGGTGGAATATGCCGCGGCCACCGTCTCGCGCGCCTATGATTGCGGCCTGCAGGTCGATCGCGGCCGGATCATCGCGCGGCTCGATCGACAGGAGCGGCAGCGCTTCGTCGCGGCCAATGCCGGCTATGCCGTGAAGTCCTACAAGGCGCCTCATCGCTGCGAAGCGAGCGAGCGCGAGCGGATCAAGGGCGAGATCGGCGCGCTCGCACGCCGCTGAAATCGCTTGCTTCCGGCCTCCCGACAAGGCCACAAGGCGGCAATGCCCGCCGCCGCCATCACCGCCATCGTCGTCAGCTTTGACAGCGCCGAGGTCCTGCCCGCCTGCCTCGATGCGCTGGCCGGGGAGGGCGTGCGGACAATCGTCGTCGATAATGCCAGCGGCGACGCCAGCCGCACGATCGCGGAGGCCAAAGGCGCGCGGGTGATCGCGAATGCCCGCAACGAAGGTTATGGACGCGCCAACAATATCGGCGTCGCGGCAACTGAGACGCCCTATGTACTGATCGTCAATCCGGATCTGGAACTGGGGCAGGGAGCGGCTGCGGCGCTGCTCGCTGCGGCGGAACGCT
Source organism: Allobosea sp. GW821-FHT09G06 (assembly GCF_059416005.1). Lineage (NCBI taxonomy): Bacteria > Pseudomonadati > Pseudomonadota > Alphaproteobacteria > Hyphomicrobiales > Alloboseaceae > Allobosea > Allobosea sp. GW821-FHT09G06. The sequence goes on from NZ_JBWKOI010000001.1 coordinate 1,807,077, forward strand.
ATCCCGATGCCGGGATGCTGGCACCGCGCATCGTCGAGCCGTCCGGCCGCATCTTCCTGCAGCCGCGCTCGCTGCTGTCCCCGCCTCATCTCAACCGCTCAGGCACGATGGCGATCCCCGTGGGCGATGCCTGTCTGCCGTTCCTGTCGGGGGCCTGCCTGCTGATCCGGCGCGAGGTCTTCGTCGCGCTCGGCGGCTTCGACCCGGCGATCTTCCTGTTCTACGAGGATGACGACTTGTGCCGGCGCATGCGCGACGCCGGTCACGCGCTCGTCCATGTCCATGAAGCCGAGGCGCGTCATGGCCGTGGCCGCTCGACGGCGCCGTCGCCGCAGCGGCGCTTCAAGGCGCGCTGGCACCTCGCCTGGTCCGAGCACTATATCGCCCGGAAATACGGGCTCGCCGGGCCGGGGCCGATCCGGATGCTGGAGAATGCCGGCAAGGCCGCGGGCTACGGGTTGCTGCTCAAGCGCGAGAAGATGTTCGCGCATGCGGGCTCCGCAGCCGGTGCGCGTGCCTGGCGGCGTGGCGAGACGGCGCTCGCCCATGAAGGGCTGGGGGAGATGCCATGAGCCGGGCCCGGCCCACGGTCGCGGAGGCGCTCGCCAACCCGCACAATAATTTCGGCCTGCTGCGGCTGGTCATGGCGCTCGCCGTGGTCGTGTCGCATGCCTTCAGCGTGACCGACGGGCGGGTGGAGCAGGAGCCCTGGTTCCAGACCACCGGCTTCACGCTGGGCGAGCATGCGGTCAACGGCTTCTTCGCGGTCTCCGGCTTCCTGGTGACGATGAGTTTCGTGCGGCGCGGCTGGCGCGACTATGTCGTCGCGCGCCTGCTCAGGATCGCGCCCGGGCTGATGGCGGCGACGCTGATCGTCGCGCTTGTCCTCGGCGCCCTGATGACGACGCTCGACCTCTCCGCTTATTTCCGCGACCCGCGGCTCTGGCGCTTCATCTCGGGGACGCTCACCACTTTCAAGAGCGCGGCGGCCTTGCCCGGCGTGTTCGAGACCAACCCGCTGCCCTTCCCGCTGGGGACGGTGTGGACGCTGAAATACGAGACGCTGTGCTATCTCGGCGTGCTCGTCGCCGGCCTTGCCGGGATACTGGCGCGGCCGCGCCTCGCGCTGGCGGCGCTCCTGGTGCTGACGCTTGCCGTCATCCTGCGCGAGGTCATGGCGCCGCATGGTTCGAAGGGCACCGAGACGGCGCTGCGCTTGCCGCTGATCTTTCTCGCTGGCGGCGTGGTCTATCTCTATCGCGAGAAGGTGCCGCTTTCGCTGCCGCTGCTGGCGATTGCTCTGCTCGCGCTGGTGCCGCTCTCCTTCACGCCGCTCTACAAGGCGGCGCTCTATCTCGTCACAGCCTGGGGCGTCCTCGTACTGGCGCTGGCGCCGGCCCTGACGCGGCGCTCGGTCGAGCCGCCGGCCGATCTCTCTTACGGTGTCTATCTATATGGCTGGCCGGTGCAGCAGGCGCTGCACGCGCTGTTCCCGTCGCTTGGCGCGGTGGCGCTGCTCTGGCCGTCGCTGGCCGTGACCGTCGTCGTGGCAGCGCTGTCCTGGTATCTGGTCGAGAAGCCGGCGCTCGGGCTCAAACGCCGGCTGATGGGCGCTTCCTGAGCGCTTCCAGCAGATCGTCGATCCGCTCGGAGAGCAGCAGCGGGATCAGCGGCTCGATCTCGGCGCTGGGGCGATTCCACCATGCCGTTTCGAGAAGTGCGGCGATGCGAGTCTCATCGAAGCGCAGCCTGACCACGCGGGCCGGATTGCCGGCGACGATCGCGTAGGGCGGCACGTCGCGCGTGACGACCGCGCGCGCCGCGACCACGGCGCCGTGGCCGATGGTGATGCCGGACATGATCATGCATTGCGAGCCGAGCCAGACATCGTGGCCGATGACGACATCGCCGCGGGTCGTGTCATGGCCGCTCATTCCGGCGGCCTGCGGCCAGAGCCGAAGCAGGGCGGGGAAGGGGTAGGTCGTCGCCCAGTCCAGGCGATGATTGCCGCCGAGCAGGATTTCGACGCCATCGGCGATCGAGCCATAGCGACCGATGACGAGCCGGGCGCCGCTTTCGGGAAAGCGCACCTTCGGGCGGCCATAGGTATAGGGGCTGATCGTGATTTGCCCCGGCCGCCTTGCGACGAGCTTCGCAAGGTGCAGCCGGGTCTGGTTGTCTGGGTTCAGGCGCTTGCGCAGCCAGCCTCGGGGAACCTGCGGCAGGCCCGCCCACCAGGCCTCGAGGCCTGATGGGCGCCAGTCGCTGTCCTCGGGCGCTAACGCGCCCTGGTCGTCACTGCGCATCGGCCTTCAGATCGATCTTCTCGAAGATCTCCGTCGGCTCCGTCATGGTGATGATGTCGGCGAGGCCGAGGCCCGCCGCCGATCGGGCGCTGGCGGCGACGGTGAGCGTGCCCGGCTTGGCGACGAAGCGGGAGGCGGCGGCCGCCACGCTCTTGGCGCCGTCGGAGGGGCCGAGGATCGCGGCGAGGCCGAGGCTCGCGACCATCGTGAACTGCTGGCGGACATCCTCGACCTTGCGCTTCGACTTGCGCGCCTCGTTCTCGATCAGCTTCTCGACCAGGCCGAAATTCTGCAATTTGACCTGCAGGTTGCGGGCGGTGGCGCCGAGCGCGGCGACCTGCGCGAGGGCGAGATCGCTGGCGAACAGGTCCTTGGTGACGTTGCCGAGCGTGCCGGAGGCTTCGATCTGGGCGAGGCCGGCGCTGCCGAAGGAGAGCGTGCGGATCGCGATCTCGTTCTTCGCCGCTTCCCAGGCGAGGTCGAGCTTGGCCGAGAGGTCGAGCGTGCGGATGCCCATCGCGATCATGTCCTTGGCGGCCGGGTTGCCGGTGGCCTCGGACACGGGGGTGACGAGGTTGTTGATCGTCAGCGCCAGGCTGGTCGGGATGCCGTTCAGCTGCTCGCCCGCCTTGATCTCGAAGGTGCCGAGCGAGATCTTGATCGGCTCCTTGCCGGTGATGATCGCGGGCGCATCGATCGAGATGCCGGCGAGCCGGATGGTGCCGAGGGTCGGGATGAAGCGGCGGAAATCGACCTCGTCGATCGGCTTGTCGGGCTCGGCCAGCGCGGCCCGCAATTCGCGAATGACGGAGCCGAAGGCGAAGCCGGAATAGCCGATCGAATCGATGCCGCCCTTGGCTTCGCCCGAGCGGAACTGGAAGCCTTCCATGACGAAGCCGGATTTCGCCGGGGTGCTCTCGCCGAAGGCCATGCGGGCGATCCGCATGTCGACGGGGTCACCCTTGGCCCCGGCCTTTGGCGGTGGGCTCACATTCATGACGAGGTCGCGCGCCTCGCCGCTGCCGTATTCGAACATGTCGAAGAGCGCGAGCACGGAAAGGCCGAGCTGCCGTTCGGCCTCGGTCTTCGCGGGGGACTTGTCGGCATCGGCCTTCTTGTCGCCCTGCTTGCGCTCGACCTCCTCGCTGGCGGCCGCCAAGCGGGACATCACGTCGAGCAGCGGCTCGGGGCCGACCTTGGCGGCGAAGCCACGCGCCGTCGTCTTGCCGAGCGACATCTTGCCGGCCTTGCCCATGTCCAGATTGTAGCCGTCCTGCTCGAAATTCCCGATGATCGGCAGCATCGCCTCATTGGTGCCGGGCGCGGCCTTCTCGGTCAGGACGCGGGTGATCTGGCGCAGGTCGAAGGCGTCGAAGGCGGTGCGCTTCAGCTCGCCCTTCATCGGGCCGGTGGCGGCGCCGTCGGCGGTGATGCTGGCGCTGGCCGATTCGCCGCGGCCGACCTTGCCCTCGCGGATATCGCTGAGGCGGATGTCGCGATAGGTCGTCGTCTGCTTCTGGTCGCCGACCGTCTGCACCAGCGAGAGTTCCGGCGCGCTGATCTCGGCCGCGTTCAGCTTGGCTGCCCGGCCGGCAGCCGATTCGCCGCTGCCGGTGAACAAGGCCAGGAAGGCGTCCTTCTCCAGGGTCGAGCCCTTGACCGCGATCTTCGGCGCGTTGATCACCAGCTTGCCGAGGTCGATCCTGACATTGTCGAGCTGGAAATCGGCGGCCCAGGCCGAGGACGCGAAGGTCAGGAAGACGGCGGCCAGAGCCGTGCCGGCGAGATGCGTCGTCCGACGAGGGCGCGCAGCGATCATGGATATCTCCTGGTTCTCTAATCCGGCGAAACTGCCGCAAGCGGATGACGAAAGAAAGCCGTCAGCCGATGCGGCCTGGCATCCCGCATTCATATGATGACGAAAGGCTTGACCGAAAGGCGGCGAACGCGGCCATCTGCCGAAGATTTGCCATCGGCCGCTTCTAGAGCACGAAGGCCATGGCCGCCACGGAGTCCAAAGCGATGCATGCCGTCAGAACCGTTCTCGCCGCCCTTGCGCTGGCGCTGATCGCACTCGCTCCGGCCGGATTGCAGGCGCAGGGCCAGCCGGCGGCAGTCGGAGGAGCGGGCCTCGAATCGCTCGTCATCGTCAGCGGCGGCACGCGCCACGCTTTCCAGGTCGAGGTGATGCGTACGCCGGACCAGCGGGCGAAGGGGCTGATGTTCCGCAACTACATGCCGACTGACCGCGGCATGCTGTTCGATTTCGCCGCCAGCGAGCCGGTGGCGATGTGGATGCAGAACACCTACATTTCCCTCGATATGCTGTTCATCCGAGCCGACGGCACGATCGCGCGTATCGCCGAACGCACCGAGCCGCTCTCGACGCGGACGATTCCATCGGGCGAGCCGGTGCTCTCCGTGCTGGAGATCAATGGCGGCGTCAGCAAGCAGCTCGGCATCAAGGCGGGAGACAAGGTCGAGCACGCCCTGTTCAAACGCTGACGCGGGCGGCGGCTGCGTCGCTGCACAAGCCTGATGCCGGATGATTGGCTTTCGCTTGCGGGTTCAGCCTGTGGCATGATAGCGAACCGCAACGTTTCGAGTGCCGTCGGGGTATAGCGCAGCCCGGTAGCGCATCTGCTTTGGGAGCAGAGGGTCCCAGGTTCGAATCCTGGTGCCCCGACCACTGGAAACGTTTTACGGCAGCCCGATGCACGGGCTGCAGGGATCTTGGTGACGGCAGAGCGCTTTCATGACCGCACGCATCTATCGCCCGGCCCGCACGGCCATGCAGTCCGGCACGGCCAAGACCGAGCGCTGGCTGCTTGAATACGAGCCGGAGGCGCCGCGCCAGATCGAGCCGCTGATGGGCTGGACCTCGTCCTCGGACATGAAGAGCCAGCTCAAGCTCTGGTTCGACAGCGAGGCCGAGGCGGTCGCGTATGCCACGCGCAACGGCATCGCCTATCGCGTCGAGCAGCCCAACGAGGCCAAGCGCCGCACGGTCTCCTATTCCGACAATTTCAAGTTCACGCGCGTCGGTCAGTGGACGCATTGAAGCCGACAGGCGAGGGCGCTCCCTCGCTTTCGGGCCCGTAGCTCAGATGGATAGAGCAGCAGCCTTCTAAGCTGCTGGTCGCAGGTTCGAATCCTGCCGGGCTCGCCATTTTCCCTGCTGTACCGAAGCGGGAACAGCATCCGCCGCCGCGGCTGTGCCGGAACGACCAGACAAGGTGATTCCCGGGCTTGCCTCTTAGACCGGAGGCGGTCACGTTTTCGCCAGCCTCATCGCTCAGCTTCCCGGGCATGCGGAAAACAATCGTTCTTACACTCGCATTGCTCTCCGCCGGCTGTGCCGGCCAGAGTGATCGTCGCTCGCAAGATGAAGCCAGTTGCGACAGCTATGGCTTCGCCCGCGGAACGGATGGCTACGCGAACTGCCTAATGACGGCAGATCGCGACTGGAAGCGGGATCAGGACAGACGGGCGGAACGCTCCGGCGGAGCGATCTACCCGGAGTAGCGGGCGACCCGTCTCGTCATTCCCTTGAGAATGCGACGTACCGCGTGGCAGATCGCGCCTAGAGCAGGGCGCGCTCGTCGCGGCCCAGCAGGCGGAAGGCCAGGTAGATCGCCGTGCCGCTGAGCACGAGCAGGATCGTCGAGAGCGAGGCGGCCGTGCCGTAGTCGCCGTCGTTGATCGCGATGTAGATCTTGACCGGCATCGTGATCGTCCCGCCGACATAGAGCACGAGCGATGACGAAAGCTCGTTGACCGCCGTCACGAAGGACAGCATCGCGCCGGCGACGATGCCCGGCAGGATCAGCGGGATCGTGACCTTGAGAAAGGCCTGGACCGGGCTGTAGCCGAGCGAGATCGCGGCCTCCTCCATGCTCGGCCCGACCTGCCGCAGTGCCGCCGCCGAGGAGCGCACGGCATAGGGCAGGCGGCGGATGAAGACGGAGAGGATGATGATCGCCGCCGTCCCGGTCATCACCAGCGGCGGCGTGTTGAAAGCCGCGATGAAGGCGACGCCGACGACGATGCCCGGCATGACATAGGGCACCATCAGGGTCGCATCGAGCAGCGAGCTCTGGGCGGTGTTGCGCCTTGCCACGAGGCAGCCGATCAGCGTGCCGATGACGACGATCAGCAGCACGGAGACGCCGGAGAAGACGAGCGAGTTGCGCACGACGTCGCCGAGCGTGGCGATGATGCGGGTATAGCTTTCAAGGCCGAAGCCGGGCTGGAAGACCGGGCCGTTCGTCTTCCGGATCGAGTAGATCGCCGCGATGATCGCCGGCATCGCGCCGCCCAAAGCGATGAAATAGACCGCCGCATGGGCCGCGACATTGGCGAAGCCACGCAGCTGGATCTTCTCCGGCCGGTTGATCAGGTTGCTGTGGTAGACGTTGCGCCGCGACATGTAGCGCTGGATGAAGACGAAGATCATCGACATCAGGATCAGGACGAGGCTGAGCGTGGTCGCCATGCCGAGATTGGAGCCGATCTCGGCGGAATAGGCGGTGTAGGCCTCCGTCGCGAGCACGTTGAAGCCGCGTCCGAGCAGGCGCGGCGTGCCGAAATCGGCGATCGCATGGATCAGCGCGAGCAGGCCGCCAGCCGAGAGCGCCGGCAGGACCAGCGGGAAGGAGATCTTCATCACGCGCTGGAACGGCGTCAGCCCGAGATTCTCAGCGGCTTCTTCCAGTGAGCGATTGATGTTGGCGAGCGCGCCGGACGTCAGCAAGTAGACGTATGGATAGAACTTGAAGGCGAAGACGATGAGGATGCCCCAGACGCCGTAGATCGGCGGCATGAAGATGCCCCAGCCCATCAGGGTCTGCCGGACGATGCCGCCCGAGCCGAATAGCACGATCCAGGAATAGGCGCCGATGAAGGGCGGCGAGACCAGCGCCAGGATCGCCATCATCGAGACGAAGCGGCCGCCCTTGATCCGGAGGCGGGCCATGCAGAACGCCATGACCGAACCGAGCAGGAGCGCGCCGGCCAGCCCGCCGAAGCCGACGATCAGCGTGTTGATCAGCGCGTTGAAGTAACGCGTGCTGGTGAACAGTCGCTGCCAGTTGGCCAGGGTGAGAGCACCGCTCTCGTCGCGAAAGCTGGAGACCAGCACGAGGCCGAGCGGGATGAGCAGCAGCACGATCAGGATCGCCCAGGCTCCTACCGCGACGAGCGTCCAGAAATCCGGGCGCCAGCCGATGCGCCTGGCCGGGGCGGCGACCGCGCTCATGCCGCAAGCTCCGTCTGGAGACGCCGGCCTGCGGCATCGAAAGCGTGCAGGTCGGCACGGTCGAAGCCGAGCCTGATCTCGCGACCGGCCTCGATGACGAGGTCCGGGGGAGGAGCGGCGATCTGCGCGACGAGCCGGTGTCCCTGCGCCTGGACCGTGAGATGGGCCTCGCGGCCGAGATAGGTGAAATGCTCGACCACGCCGGTGATGGCGGAGGCCCCGTGTCCGGCCGCTCCGGCCTCGGCGAGACGCAGACGTTCTGGCCGCAGGGCCCATTGTGCCACGCCCGGCACATCCGGCAGGCCGAAGGCGGAGGGCGCGAGCAGGTTCATCGTTCCGACGAAGGAGGCGACGAAGCGCGTCGCCGGCTGGCCGTAGATCTGCTGGGGAGTGCCGATCTGCTCGATCGAGCCGCCATCCATCACGCAGATCCGGTCGGAGATGGCGAGCGCCTCCTCCTGATCGTGGGTGACGTAGATCGCGGCGATGCCGATCGTGCGCTGGATGTCGCGGATCTCGTCGCGCAGGTCGAGCCTGAGCTTGGCGTCGAGATTGGAGAGCGGCTCGTCCATGAGGAGCAGGCGCGGCTTGACCACCATCGCCCGGGCGATGCCGATGCGCTGCTGCTGGCCGCCCGAGAGCGCAGCCGGCAGACGCTCGGACAGCGCCGAGAGGCGCACGGTCGCAAGCGCCTCGGCGACGCGGTCGCGAATCTCGGACGCGGCGACCTTGCGCGCCTTGAGGCCGAAGGCGACGTTCTCGGCGACGGTCAGATGCGGGAAGATCGCATAGTCCTGGAAGACCATGCCGATATCGCGCCTGTGCGGCGGCACAGCCAGCAGATCGGTGCCGGCGAGCGAGACCTTGCCCTCCGACAATTGCGAGAAGCCCGCGATCGAGCGCAGCAAGGTCGTCTTGCCGCAGCCGGACGGGCCGAGCAGCGTGAAGAACTCCCCTTGGGCGACGGAAAAGGACACGCCGTTCAATGCCGTCGTAGCCCCGTAGCGCTTGATCGCGCCTTCGACGTTCAAATAAGCCATGCCGGCAAAGAATCTCCCCTTTCCCCTAGTTGCGCATGGCCGCGATTGGACGGCAAGATGGCTCATCATCGTCGGCACAGATCGACGCCCTGGGAGAGGATCGGGAACATCATGACGTCGCGCAAAATCTGGGTCGGGCGCATTCTGCTCGCGGCGGGGCTGCTTGGCGCCGCGGGAGCGGCCCATGCTGCCGACAACAAGGTCGTGCTCTACACCGCCCACAAATCCTCGATCGTGCAGAAGATGATCCCGCTCTTCGAGGCGGAGACCGGGATCAAGGCCGAGGTCGTGCAACTCGGTTCCGGCGACGTCTTCCGCCGTGCCCGTGCCGAGGCCGCCGCGCCGAAGGCCGACGTGATCTGGAGCGTCACCGGCTCGCTTTTGGGCGAGAATGCCGACCTGCTCGCGCCCTATGCGCCGAAGGACCAGGGCGCGATCGACGAGCGCTTCGTCAGCAACCCGGCCTGGACGCCCTACACGACCGTCATCTACGTGCTGATGGTCAATAATCGCATGATCAAGGAAGCCGACGTCCCGAAGACCTGGGCTGCGCTCTCCGACCCGAAATGGAAGGGCAAGGTCGCCTCGGCCCGCGTCGACAATTCCGGCTCGGCCTTCCAGCAGATGACGACGGTGCTGACCGCCGGCGGTGACAAGGGCTGGGAGAATTACGGCAAGCTCGCCAAGAACTTCGTCTTCTCCGACAGCTCCGGCGCCGTGCCGCGCTTCGTCGCCGATGGCGAGGCGCCGCTTGGCCTGACGCTCGAGGACAACGCGCTCGAGTATGTCGCCGGCGGCGCGCCGGTGAAGATCTCCTATATCGAGGACGGCACCACGACCTCGCCCGACGGCGTGGCGATGCTGAAGGGCGCGCCCAATCCGGAGCCGGCGAAGCGTTTCATCGACTGGGCCCTGTCGAAGAAGACGCAGGAGGCGCTGGTCAAGGAAGCCGGACGGCGCTCGGTGCGCAAGGACGTCGCCGCGCCGGGCGATGTGAAGCCGCTGTCCGAACTGACCCTGGTCAAGCTCAAGTCCGTCGAGGAACTCGGCGGCACCAAGGCCTTGATCGAGAAGTGGCGCCAGGTGACCGGCAACTGACGGGGGCGACGGGCATACGCTGACAGCCGGATACGACGACGACCATGCAGATCGAATGCTTCAGCCTCGGCAAGCGCTTCGCCAACCCTGAGGAGAACGAGGACAGCGTCGTCATCCTGCCCGGCCGCGGCTATGCCGTGATCGACGGGGTGACCGACCGCAGCGGGCGCCGCTTCGGCGCCATGCGGGCCGGGCGTTTCGCTTCCGGCCTGGTGGCGACGGAGGTCTCCCGCTTCCTGCTCGACGAGGACCTGAGCGTTCGCGGCGGGCCGGAGCGTGTGCGCAGGCTGGTCCAGGCCTTGGGCGATGCCCTGCGGGCGGGCTATGCGGCGCATGGCCTGCTGGACAAGGCCTCGGCCGATCCCGCCTCCCGGATCGGCTGCACGCTGGCGCTGGGCTATCATGACGGCCCGGCGCTGCAACTGGTCTCGGTCGGCGATTCCGGGATTCGGCTCGGCGGGAAGGCGCTGGGAACGATCCGCCATGTCGAGGAGAAGCCGCTCGACCGGGTGACGGCGCTGATCCGGCGCGAATGCTGGGCGCATCTCGGCAGGGTGCGGGCCGATCCGCTGCCTCAGCGCGCGATCTCGGAGGATGCCGTCTGGAACGGCTTGCGCGAACCACCGGCCGGATTGGGCGCGGAGGCCTGCGCCACGATCAGGGCGCATGTGCTGCGCCTCTGCGAGGAGGAGATGCCGACGATCGATCGGGCCGAGATCGAGCGGCTGGTCGATAGCGGCATCAGCGGCCAGCGCGCCTTCTCCAATCACCCCACGAGCGATCTCGGCTATGGCGTGCTCGACGGTTTCGCCATCGCTGATCGGCATGTCTTCACGGCGGACTATCCCGCTACCGAGGTCGCGACGTTCGAATTGTTCAGCGACGGGTATTTCGCCGAGCCGGACCCCTTCGGAGTGGCGGCATGGGAGGCCAGCTTCGCCGAGGTCGAGCGGATCGATCCCGACAAGATCGGTCCCTATGCCAGCGTGAAGGGCTCCGGGGCCGATAGCTGGACCGACGACCGGACCTATCTCGGAATCGCCTTCGACCGCTGAGGGGTCAGTCTTCGCGGCCCCAATTCCGCAATTTACGGATCGTGGCGGCGGGGTCGCGCGGGCGCAGCTTCCACAGGTTCCGGATCAGGCTGGCGAGCGCGAACAGCACGAAGCTCGGCAGGGCGAGGGCGACCGGCACCGTCAGCAGGCCCATGGCGCAGCCGCCGGAATCGCCGGGGCCGCATTTCGGATCGAACAGCATCAGGCCGAAGACCCAGATCAGGCCCAGAAGCGGGCCGATGACGAGGCCAACGAGGCCTGTCAGCAATGCCTTGGTCAGCAGGCGCGCCATGCCGAGCCTTCTCCCATTCCCGCTGAGCATAGCCTGGCTTTCGTCCGACGGAACAGGCGCCGCCTTGCCACGTTGTGAGAGCGGGGGAAAACGCGGAGAGCAACCATGTTGCGGTTCGTTGCCATCACCGCCCTTGCGGCGGCTCTTTCGTCCCCGGCCTTGGCCGAGCCCGGTTTCGTCAAGACGGCCAGCCTGCCGGCGCTGGGGTCCGCCTATGCGCTCAGCCCCAGGGCGGCTTGCGAATTGCCGGTCAGCCTGTCGGTCGCGGCTGATCCCGCCGTGGCCGCGTCTGAGCAGGCCATGACCCTGTCACCGCGCATGGTCCAGGCGATCCGTATCGACAACAAGGCGTCGATCGACTGACGAAGATCGGACACTGGGGCAGCCGAGGGCGCTCGGCTGCATCGCTATTCATGATGCGGTCCACCCCCGCATGGGCTCCATCAGCCTTCGACGCTTGCCGACCATGGCCCGGCAGCGTAAACCCCGCGCGGCACCGCCTTGATCGTGCCTGAATGGCCCGCCATCGGGCGGCAGCCGGCATTCTGTATAGTTGCGGCCGGCAGCCGCGGGGATGAATGATGTTTTCGCTCACGCCAGCGATTGACCGCCTCAAGGAAGCGGCTTCGGCCAGCCATCTGCGGGCCTGTATCTTCCTCCTGCTGTTGTCGCTCGCCGCCTTCCTGCCCGGATACAGCACGCTCCAGCCGCTCGACCGCGACGAGCCGCGCTTCGCGCAGGCCAGCAAGCAGATGCTGGAGAGCGGCGATTTCGTCGATATCCGCTTCCAGGACGAGGCGCGCCACAAGAAACCGGTCGGCATCTACTGGCTGCAGAGCGCGGCGGTGAAGGCCGGCGAGGCGCTCGGCGTGCCCGAGGCGCGTACGCAGATCTGGCTCTACCGCATTCCCTCGCTGATCGGCGCGACCGCGACCGTGCTCCTGACCTATTGGGCGCTGCTGGCTTTTCTCTCGCCGCCGCTGGCCCTGCTCGGCGGGGCGCTGATGGCGGCCGCCGTGCTGCTCGGCGTCGAGGCGCGCATCGCCAAGACCGATGCACTGCTCGCCGCCTGCGCCGTTGCGACCATGGGCGCGCTGGCGCGGACCTGGCTCGACTGGACGCGCTCGCTCGCCTTCGTGCCGGACCGGCGCAACTGGCTGGTGTTCTGGGGCGCCACCGCGCTCGGCCTGTTGATCAAGGGGCCGATCGTGCCGATGGTCTGGGGCCTCGCCATCCTCGTGCTGAGCGCAAGCCAGCGCTCCTTCCGCTGGCTGAAGCCGTTGCGCTTCGGCGCCGGCCTGCTGCTCTGCCTCATCGTTGCTTTGCCCTGGTTCGCGGCGATCATGATCAAGACCGGTGGCAGCTTCTTTGCCGACAGCGTCGGCCAGGACATGCTCGGCAAGGTCGCCGAGGGGCAGGAGAAGCATTGGGGGCCGCCCGGGCTCTATCTCGTCGTCTTCTTCGCGACCTACTGGCCGGCGGCGGCCTTCGCCGCGATGGCGGTGCCCTTCGCCTGGGTGCGCCGCAGGGAGCCGCAGATCCTGTTCCTGATCGCCTGGATCGTGCCGTCCTGGCTGGTCTTCGAGGCTGTGCCGACCAAGCTGCCGCATTACGTGCTGCCGCTCTATCCGGCGATCACCGCACTGCTGCTGCTCGCCGTGCTCAACGGCGGCATCAACCGTTACCGGCGCGGCGCGGTGCTCACCGCCTGCCTCGTCGTGATCGTGCCGCTGGCGCTGATGGGCACGATCCTGTTCGGCAACTGGACGCTGGACCGGGCCGTGCCTTGGTTCGCGCTGCCGTTCTTCGCGCTCGTTCTGCTCATCGGCATCAGCGTCATCGCGGCCTTCCGCAGGCAGGATTTCGAGGGTGCGCTCTGGCGCTGCGTGCCGGCGAGCCTGCTGCTGACCATCGCCGTCTATCCCTTCGCCATCGAGAGCCTGCGCTCGCTGAAGCTGTCGCCGCGTCTGGCGGAGACGGTCAAGGCCGCCGGTTGCGCCGAACCGGCCGTGTTGACGCTCGGCTATCGCGAGCCGAGCCTCGTCTTCCTGACCGGCACGAAGCTCACGATGGCTGCAAGCGGCGCCGATGCGGCGGCGTTCCTGAGCCAGCCCGGCTGCCGCGTCGCCTTCGTCGAGAGCCGCTTCGCCAACGACTTCAATTCGGCGCTGGCGAGCCAAACCATGAAGCCGCGGCTCGTGACTACGATCAACGGCTTCAACCTGAATGGCGGGCGCAAGCTGGAGATCGCCGTCTTCGCAAACTCGCCCAGGTGAGAACCATTGCGCCCGAAACCCTTCTGCGCGAAACCCTTGCCCTCTCGGCTAAGCTGACGCAATTTGCGGGCCGTTTTTCTGGATGATTATCCTTTGACCGAAACCTCTTCCCATCCGCTGCTCAGCGTCGTCGTGCCGGTGCGCAACGAAGTTGGCAACATCGCGCCGCTCGTCGCCGATATCGAGAAGGCCTGCGCGGGAATCGGCCCGTTCGAGGTCGTCTACGTCAATGACGGCTCGACCGACGGCACGGCCGCCGCATTGGCCGAGCTCGCGACGACACGGCCCTGGCTGCGCGTCGTCGCCCATGCTCAGTCCTGTGGCCAGAGCGCGGCCGTGCGCAGCGGCGTGCGCCATGCCCGCTCGGCGATCGTCGCGACGCTCGACGGCGACGGCCAGAACGATCCGGCCTTCCTGCCGGAGATGGTCGAAGCCCTGCAGAAGGCCGGGCTCCAGGCCGGGATGGTGCAGGGGCAGCGCGTCGGGCGCAAGGATACCGGCTTCAAGCGCTGGCAGTCGAAGATCGCCAACGGCGTGCGCGTGCGCGTGCTGAAGGACGATACGCGCGACACCGGCTGCGGGTTGAAATGCTTCCGCCGAGAGGCCTATCTCGCCCTGCCGTATTTCGACGCGCTGCATCGCTTCATGCCGGCGCTGATGGCGCGCGAGGGCCACAAGGTGCTGCATGTCGACGTGCGCGACCGGCCGCGGCTGACCGGCGTCTCGAATTACGGCTTCTTCGACCGGCTCTGGGTGGGTATCCTCGATCTCGCCGGTGTCTGGTGGCTGATCCGGCGGCGCAAGCGCGTGCCCCAGATCGTCTCGGAGACGATGTGATGCTCATCGACCTGCAGCAGACCATCGGCAATTATTTCCACGACGTCTTCGTCAACAATATCGACTGGTGGGTCCTGCTCGGTGTCGTCGCGCAGGGGCTCTTCACCATGCGCTTCGTCGTGCAGTGGCTGGCGAGTGAGAAGGCCGGGCGCTCGGTCGTGCCGATGACCTTCTGGTGGTTCTCGATCGGTGGCGGCGCCCTGCTGCTGATGTATGCGCTCTACCGGCGCGACCCGGTCTTCATCCTCGGCCAGGGCTTCGGCGTCTTCGTCTATATCCGCAACCTGCAATTCGTCCTGCGCGCCAGGGCGCGCGGCGAGGATACTAATTCCGGGCCGGGCTAGGGCTCGGCTTCAGCTCCGCGAGGGCGGCGCTCCGGGCTCGGCCGCTGCACCATCGGCGGGCGAGGGCAGCTTGTCGGCGGCAGGTGCCTGCGGCTTGCGCATTGCGGCCGAATAGTCCGGATAGCGCTCGCGATAGGCCTTCAGGAACTCCGAGAGCGTGTCGGCATTGGCGGTGGCGCGCGCCATCTCACGGATGTCGGCGGCGCGCGTCCGGTCCGCACCGGTGATGAAGGCGAAGGTGCGGGCATCGGCGCCACGGGCCATCTTCGGCGCGAACTTGCTGCGCAGCCGGTCGAGCGACAGGTTCTCACTCCCCATCACATAGGAGACGCCGGCGCGCATCACATCGGCGCGCTCGCTGTCATTGAGCGTGCCATCGCCGCGCCAGGTTTCGCCGAGCAGACGCTCGTAAGCCTCCCCCGCCTCGCGCCAGCGGCGGCCGGTCCAGTAAATGTCGGCGCGCAGCCGGTCGATCTCGGGGCCACGCTCGGCCTCCAGCATTTCGAGCGCCTGATCGGTGCGCGAGAGGTCGGAGAGCGCCTTGGCCTCCAGCAGCAGGCGGGCGCGCTTGACGTCGGCCGGCAGTTCGACGATGCGCGTCGTGTTGAGCGCGCGCACCGCGTCGGCGGGCTTGCCGTTCATCAGGTTGATCATGGCAAGCCGTGCCGCGACCGTGGAACGCGCCGCGCCGCTGAGGCGGCGGTCCATCTGGTATTTGAGGATCTCGGCTGCCTGGTCGAGCAGGTCGAGCTCCACCAGCCGGTCTGCGAGCAGGCGGGTGATCTCGTCGCCGCGCCGGCCGATCGGCAGGAATTCCTTGAAATCGTAGAACAGGGCCAGCGTCTCGATGCGCGGCAGCTTGCCGAGGCCGCTGCCGCTGAACAATTCGGCGAAGCGCTGCGCCGTCTCGTCATGCATGCGGCGGGTCAGCGGGTCCTCGGTGAAGTTCTCGTTGGCGCGGCGCGCGACCATGAAGGCGTCGCGCCAGCGCTGCTGGTCGCCATAGAGCCGGCCGAGCTCGGCCAGGGCCTCGATCTCCAGCCTGCCGCCGCGCCAGATGACGGAGACGGTCTCCAGCCGGGCGATGGCCTCGTCGGCCTTGATGTCGGTGCGCTTCTCGGCATCGGCCAGCTTGACGGCGCGCAACTGCGCCTCGGCGGCGATCGGACGGCTCTTGGCCTCGAAGAGCGACTTGTAGCCGTTCATCGCGGCTTCCGGGCGGCCGCTGATATCGTCGAGCCGCGCCTGGAGCAGGGCGAGATGCTCCTGGTCGAAGCTGCCGCGCGGCATGTCGGCCAAAGCCTGGATCTGGCGCTCGGCGACAGCGATATCCTGCTGGGCCAGGGCGGCACGTGCCGTCGCCTCGCGGAACACGCCCTGCAGATCGGCCGGGTAGCGGTCGATGACGGCCTCGGCCCGGCGGAAGCCGACGAGCGCCTGCGCATCGCGATTCATGCGCTGCTCGACCAAAGCGCGCCAAAGCCCAACTTCGACATCGTCCTTGATCGGGTCTGCATCGAAGGCCGCCAGCGCCTGCTGGTCGCGATACATCCCGGTGGCGATGACGCCCCTGAGGAAGAGCGCCTCGCGATTGCCACGCATCGCCTTGTCGTCGGCGAGCATGGCATTCAGTGGGCCGGCGGCCTCGGGCATCAAGCCATGGGCCGCATAGAAGCGGGCGAGTGCCAGCCGGGCGTCCGACTTGCGGCCGCGCGACGCGTCGGTGACGTCGAGCAGGAGGGTACGGGCGCGCTCAAGTGGGTTGCCGCCGCGTAACTCCGCCCAGGCATCGCCATCGAGCAGCGGTGCGACCTTCCGCTTCTCGGTCTTCTCCTCGGCCTTGTGGGTGGGGTCGCCGATATCGAGCGACACGTTGAGCCCGCCGCTGCGGCCGATGCGGACCTGTTCGGTGCCGGCCCGCACGGCGACGTCGTCGGCATGCGCCTGGACGGCCAGGCCCTGCGCGGTCGGGAGCAGGCCGAATTCGACGAACTGGT
Organism: Allobosea sp. GW821-FHT09G06; assembly: GCF_059416005.1. Lineage (NCBI taxonomy): Bacteria > Pseudomonadati > Pseudomonadota > Alphaproteobacteria > Hyphomicrobiales > Alloboseaceae > Allobosea > Allobosea sp. GW821-FHT09G06. The sequence goes on from NZ_JBWKOI010000001.1 coordinate 1,823,579, forward strand.
AGGGCTTGGGTGTGAGCCGGGTCGGGCCGGTCGCGGTCGCAACCGCAACGGGCAGGCCGGCGGGGCCGGCCTCCAGCCAGTGGATGCCGGTGAGGCCGGCGAGAGGCACTGCGACGATGGTCTGGCCGCGCTCGTCCATGCTGCGCTGCGGCTCGACCGGGGCGGCGGGACGGCCAGCATCCTCGCCGAGGTCGAGCGACCAGGCCGGGCCGTTGTCGAACAGGCGAGCCAGCGGCTGGCCGGCCAGCCTGAGCTTCACGAGGGTGACCTTGCCCTCGCGCGTCACCGAGCTGTCCTCGATCAGCTTCGGCATCACCCCCGCGAGCTTCGCGGGGTCGATCGTGTCGCGGGTGTCGAAGACCAGCGTCATCACGCCGGCATCGAGGAAGGCGGCGGCACCCGTGGGGCGGGTGAAGCGGAAGTTGAGGCGCTTGCCGTCGGCGCTGACCACGACGGGACCCGGCGGCACTTCGGGGGCCGCTGGCACTGCAACTGCGGCCTGCACTGGGGGCGTAGCCGGCTGAATTGCTGCGGGCTTCGCGGCAGGCTCGGCTGGCGCCGCCGCTGCCGGGGGTGTCGGCACGGGCGGCTTTGCCAGCTCGGTGAGCGATGGCGCTTCCTGCTTCACGGGGCGCAGCAGGTCGACCACCAGCCCGGTCTCGTCGTCGAAGCTGCGGATCTGCCAGTCCTTCGGCAGGGACAGGGTCAGGCTCAGCGCTTCCTTGCCGGCATCGAGCCCGGTGAGGCCGATATCGGTGGGCAGGGCGCTGCGGATCGCGCCGGCCTCGACATTCATCGGCCGGTCGAAGACGAGCTTCAGGCTGCCGTTGGACAGGTCGGCGGTGAGTTTGGTCTCGGCGGGAGCCTTGAAGATCAGGCGGTCCAGCGTCGGCAGGCTGGCCGTGGTCATCGTCAGCACGGCCGGGGGGGTGGCAGGCTGGCGCGCGGCCTCCTTCGCCCGGACCTCGGCGAGGCGCAGGCGCTCGGTCAGCTCGGCGAGGGCTTCCGCCGGCGGACCGGGCATGACGCCGGACCAGTTCTGCGGCAGGAGATCGATGAAAGCCTTGTCGCCGGCCTCGATCAGGTTGGCCTTGTAGGATTGGGTCAGCGCGAAGCGCATGCCGCGCCCATCGGGGTCGACGCGGGCGACCGAAACGTAGTTCGGCAATTCGCGGGCGATGCGCGCGACATCGACCTGGACCTGGCCGCCGAAGGCGACGATCAGCACGCCGTTGGCGACGCGGATGCGGGTCTGGATCGGCTCGTCGAAGGTCAGGGACAGGCGGCCGAAGCCGGCCGGCATGGCTTCGCCACGCAGGCTCGCGCCGGCCGCCAGGGCAGGCGTCTCCAGGCCGGCGGCGAGCGCGAGAGCGGCCAGCCCGATACCGAAGGCGAGGGAGCGCGACAGACGCAAACCGTGATACTCGACCCAACGCGACACTGGGCCTCGCCGCGTCCGGAGAACGCAGCGGCCCTTCGGCACGCTAGCGCGTCAACCATAATGGCGTGTTAACGCAGGCGCTTCCGAGGCCAGCACCGGCGGATGGCAAACAGGGTTTGTTTGCCATCCTTCCAGGCCGCTTTTGTCGGTATCCGCGGCGTCGGCTAGGCTTCTTCGGCTGCATCCGTTGCCGATGAGGCCGCATGTCGACCTTGAGCCAGATCGCGCTCTTCGTTCCGGCCTTCATGATGATGGTCGCGCTCTGCACCTGCTTCCAGCGGCGACGCGCCCAGCGTAGCGGCGGCTGGAGCTATCTGACGCCGGGACCTTTTTCCTGGCTGGGCATGGTCAGCGGTGTGGTGGTCTCGGCCATCGGGACCCTCGTCGCAGCGGCAGGCAAGGCGCCTGTCCCGATCGCCGCCTTCTTCGTGCTGGTGACGCTGGTGCTGGCCCTGCACATCGTCATCGAACGCGTGCGCTGGAACGGGGAGCGGATCGAGCGCCGGACGATGTTCCTGCAGGAACGAAGCCTGTCGTGGAACGAGCTCTCGCAGTTCGGGGTGGAGCTGACGGGTTACTACTGGATTTCCGGCTTCGGCGGCCCCCGCATTCGGTTCTCGCCCTATGACAACGGCTTCGACCAGCTCATGGCGAAGGTCGCGCGCCATCTTCCTGACGATGCACCGCCAGCCGAAACGGTGCCGAAGCTGGACTTCGCACTCGCCCGGATCAAGTCGCGCTGAGGCGCGGCCGGCTCAGCGCTGGGGCGTGATTGCCGGGAGTTCGTTGCCGGAGAGAGGAGCTTCGTTCGCCACGCGCTCGACGAGCGCGCTGCGCCCGCTGGTCGCCAGAGCGACAGTGAGCTTCTCGGCGCGGTCGGGCGCCATCGCCGCCAGGACCTCGGACATCTTGCGCGGGTTCATCTGTTGGACGACCGGCACGAGCACGTCGAGGCCGAGCCGGTCGAAGACACGCGCGGCGTCCTTCGGCTTCATCGCTTCGTACATGATGACGAGGTTCTTGATCGCCTTGGCCTCCTCGACCGCAGGCTTGGCGGCGCCGGGGCCGCCGGCCTTCTCCTCGAGCGCCTTGAGATCGCCGACACGGCCGTCGAGCTTCTTCTCGGCGGAGTTCAGCAGGCGCTCGCGCATCTCCAGCTCGCGCATGCGGCCTTCCAGTTCCTCGCGGCGCTCGCCGAGGCGTTCCAGGATCGCCTTCTCCGCGGGGGAGACCGGCTGGGCCGTGCCGTTGATGATGCCGGCCTTGTTGTTGGGATTGGCGGCGCGGGCGGCTTCGGCCTTGGCCTCGGCCTCCTTCTTCTCCTGCTCCTTCTTCGGATCGGGAGCAGGCACCGACCCGGTCGTTTCCGGATCGAAGACGGCGCGCGCGGTGTTCTTGCCGGCGGGCGCCTGCGCCATGAGCGGCAGGGAGGCCGGGATGTGGCCAGGAGTCGGCTCCGCCGTCCAGGCAAGCAGCTTCAGCGCCAGGAGACCCATGGCGCCGAGAATCACTGCCGGCAGGAGGCGGGGCCGTTCGATCACGCAGCCTGTTCCTCGAGGCGGCGGGCGGCGCGGGCGCGGATGGCGGCCGCCGACTGGGCCGCGCTCTCAAGGCGGGAGACCGGGGCCGGCACGGCAGGGGCCTCGACCGGGGCTTCCTTGGCGCCGACCAGGGTCGCGGCGCTGACGATCTGGCCGATGCGCTCCATCACCGCCTGGCCGGCCTCGACCTGAGCGGCGAGATCGGCGGCATAGCGCTCGGCGGTGCGCAGGCGCTCTTCCAGGGTGCGGTCGCAATCGCCCAGCGTCGACTTGAGGCCGGCGATGGCGCGCTCGGCATTGTCGGTCGCGGTGATCAGTGCGCCGACGGTCTGGCGCATGCCGGCCTCGTCCGCCTTCAGGCGCTCGATGCGCTTGGTCAGGATGAAGCAGGTGATGATGGTGGCGACGAGAAGCGAGGCAACAAGCACGTCGGCGATGAGGTTGATCGTCATGTGTCCTCTTCAGGCGGTGGCGCCGAGATGGCTGGCGAGGCTGTCGAAGGCAGCGATGGTGGTCTTGGAGCGGCGCAAGGGGCTGACGACCTGGACGGCGATCTTGTCGTCGACCCGGCCGATCCGGCCCTCGGTGACGATGAAGTCGCCGCAGCGCAGCGAGACGGTCGCGTCCGGGCGGGCGTCGAACATCAGGGTATCGCCGATCTCAAGCTTCATGACGCGCTTCAGCGGCATCCGGGTCTCGTGCAGCACGCAGGTGACGTCGACATCCGCCTGCCAGACCTCGGTCGCGAGATGGTTTTCCCAGGTCGGGTCGCGGCCGAGCTTCTCACCCATGAAGCTTTCGAGCAGCAATTCACGGATCGGCTCGATCGTGGCGTAGGGCAGCAGCAGGTGCAGCGCGCCGCCGCGGCCTTCCATGTCGAACTTGAGCTCGACGCGGATCGCGGCATTGGCGGGGCGGGAGATCGAGACGAAGCGCGGATTGGACTCGACGCGGTCGACGGTGAAGTGCACCGGCGAGAGCGGCTTGAAGGCGGCCTCGGCATCGCTGAGCACGAGCTCGATGACGCGCTGGACCATGCGGATCTCGATGGTGGTGAAGGGGCGGCCGTCGATGCGCGGCGCCGGCTGGCCGCGCTTGCCGCCGAACATGGCGTCGAGGACGGAGTAGATCAGCGCCGACTCGATGGTGATGAGGCCGAAATTGTCCCATTCCTCGGCCTTGAAGACCGAGAGCAGCGCCGGCTGCGAGATCGAGTTGACGTAGTCGCCGAAGCGCACCGAGCGGATGCTCTCCAGCGTGACCTCGACATTGTCGGTGAAGAAGTTGCGCAGGCTGGTCGAGAGCAGCCGCACCAGGCGCTCGAAGATGATCTCGAGCATCGGCAGACGCTCGTAGGCGACCGAACCGGAATCGACGATCGCCTGGATGCCGTTGCGGGACGCGCCGTCGTCGCCGCTGGAGAAACCGAGCATCGTGTCGATTTCTTCCTGCGACATCAGGCGGTCGGTACCGCCTTCCTGTTCGCCATCCTCCTCGATGATGTCGGGCATCGTCGCCCAGCCGGCCGCCATCCCCTCCGGGGTCAGCGGCTCGTCGCTCGGCGTGTTCTTGTCGCGCTCGGTGCTCATCGTTCCGCCGTCATCTCGGTGCGGTCAGGGCCGGAATTCGGCTCACTGCACCAACAATTCCTTGAACAGCACGGCGTCGACCTTGACCGGATAGACGGTCAGGTTGACGCGGCGCAGCAGCTCTTCCTTCAGGCGGTACATGCCGGCCGAACCTTCGAGGTCGGAGGGGCGCAATTCGCGCATGAAGACCTGGAAGGCATCCTCAATGCGGGGCAGCAACGGCCTGACCTGATCGGCGGCCTTCGCATCGGCTATTTCCAGCACGACCTTGATCTTCATGACGGGCGCGCGGTCCTGCTGGCCGCTGTTGGACATGCTGATCATCATGTCCTTCATGTCGAGGAAGGCGATGGGGTTCTTGGCCTTCGCGGCGGCTTCGGCGGCCGCGACCTGCTCGGGCGAGGGCTTCTTCAGGAAGAACCAGCCGCCACCGCCGGCAGCCGCCAGCAGCACGACGCCGCCGATGATGATGAAGAGCTTCTTCTTGCTCTTCGGCGCCTCTTCGCCGGCAGTGCCTTCCTCTTTCGCCTTGGCTTTCTTCGCCATCTCGTCACGCGTCCCGGCCCGTCGGGCCGCGTTCTGCCGCCCCTTGAGCCACCTTCCCCAATTACGGTTAACGCGTCGTTAAGGGCGGCAGAATTTGCCGGGCGTTTCTTGCCGCTCCAGCAGCTTGTGCCGGGGTGCGGTGGGGCAGATCTTCATGGCGATATTCAATGATATCAGCATCTTGCCTGGATTAACCATGCTGGCACGACGCTTGCCAGTACTGGGCCGTGGCGACTGCGCTGGGGAGCGTCGAGGTTGCCGCGGGACATGATCGGGAGTTGAGCCGTGGAGAACGCGCTTCTCATCGGCCTGTCGCGCCAGGTGGCTCTGGCGCGCGAGCTGGACGTCATCGCCAACAACATGGCGAATGTCGGCACCAATGGATTCAAGGCGCGCAGCGCGCGCTTCAACGAATTCCTCATGCCTGGCGCGAAGGCCGATGCCTTCAAGCCGGCCGACCGGCCGCTGTCCTATGTCATCGACAAGGGCACGCCGCTCGACCTGTCGCAGGGGGCGCTGGAACTGACCGGCAACCCGCTCGACGTGGCGCTGAAGGGCGACAACTACCTCGTCGTGCAGACGCCGAACGGCGAGCGCTACACCCGCGCCGGCTCCCTCAATATCGACCGGCAGGGCCGGCTCGTGACCCAGACCGGCCTGCCGGTGATGGGCGAGGCCGGGCCGATCGCCTTCGGTTCCAGCGAGCACTCCATGCGGATCGCCGCCGACGGCACCGTCAGCAGCGACCAGGGCACGCGCGGCAAGCTGCGCCAGGTCCGCTTCGCCGATCCGGCGACGCTGGCGAACGAAGGCACCAACCTGTTCTCGTCCACCGTGGCAGCCCAGCCGGCCGGCCCGGAAGCGCGGCTGGAACCCGGCGCGATCGAGCGCTCCAACGTCAAGGCCGTGGTCGAACTGACCCGCCTGATGGAGGTGCAGCGCAATTACCAGAGCATCGCCAACATGATCAGCAAATCCGATGAACTGCGCAGCCGGGCGATCTCGCGCCTGGCCGACCAGCAAGCCTGATAGCGGAAGGGAGCACGCACCATGCGCGCCATGCAGACAGCCGCGACCGGCATGATGGCCCAGGAGATGAACGTCCAGGTCATCTCCAACAACATCGCGAACGTCCGGACCACCGGTTACAAGCGCCAGCAGGTCCATTTCCAGGATCTGCTCTATGAAAATTTCCGGCGCGCCGGCTCGGCCACCTCGGACCAGAACACCCAGGCGCCCGCCGGCACCTTCATCGGCTCCGGCGTCAAGACGGTCTCGACCGGCCGCGTCATGACCCAGGGCAATATCAGCCCGACCGAGAAGCCCTATGACCTCGCCATCCGCGGCGAGGGCTTCTTCCGCGTCCGCATGCCGGACGGCCGCACCACCTATAGCCGCGACGGCTCCTTCGACCTCGACGCCCAGGGCCAGCTCGTCACCCGCGACGGCTATCAGGTCGAGCCCGGCATCACCGTGCCCAACAACGCCTCCAGCGTCAGCATCAACGCGCAGGGCATCGTCGAGGCGATGGTGCCGGGGCAGACCGCGCCGCAGCAGCTCGGCCAGATCCAGCTCGTGCGCTTCGTCAACAAGGTCGGCCTCGAGTCGATCGGCGACAATCTCTATGTCGAGACGGCCGCCTCGGGCCAGCCGATCGACGGCTTCGGCGGTGGCGAAGGCTTCGGCACGCTGCAGCAGAACTATCTCGAAGAAGGGAATGTCCAAGCGGTGACGGAGCTCTCCTCCCTCATCGCCGCGCAGCGCGCCTACGAGATGAATTCCAAGGTCATCACCGCCGCCGACCAGATGATGTCGGCGACGACCCAGATGTTCCGCGGCTAAGGGGGGTAAGCATCATGATCCGTCTCTCCCTGGTCGCCCTGCTGCTCTCCGGCACCGCCGCCTTCGCCTCGCCGCAGCAGGCCCAGCCCGCGCCGGTCGCGATGGCTTCGGCCGTCGCGGCTCCGGCTGCCGCCGCGCTGCCGTCCAAGCTGCAGCTGCGCCCCGAGGTCAATCTCGGGCGCGATCTCGTCACCTTCGGCGATCTCATCCCCGGCCTTGCCGGCGAGGCCGCGGCGACGGCGGCCTTCCGGGCGCCGGCGCTCGGCGAGACCGGCACGATCCAGGTCGCTCGCATCGTCGAGGCGGCCCGCTCGGCCGGCATCGTCCGCGATGCCAGCGAGATCCAGAGCCAGGGTTTCGCGCAGGTCGTGGTGACGCGGGCCGCACGCCGTGTCACGGCGCTCGATCTCGAAGCCGCGGTGAAGGCCGGGCTGCAGGAGCGCTTCGGCGTCGATGCCCGCATCTTCGCTCTGGCGATCGATGGCGGGGCGCCGAGCGTCGCCGTCGAGCCCGAATTGACCGGTGAGGTCGCGGTGGTCGATCTCTCCTTCGATGCCCGCTCGCGGCGCTTGCAGGCTCGCCTCGCGGTGCCCGGCAGCGCGGCGATGCGGCTGAAGCCGCTGCGCATCTCCGGCCAGCTCGTCGAGACCATGGAGGTCGTGGTGCCCAAGCGCCTGATCGCCCGTGGCGAGACGCTCGGCAAGGATGACGTCACCGTCGAGCGTCGCCCGCGCGAGGGGCATGGCACCGAGATCATCGGCGATACCCGTGCCGCCATCGACAAGGTCGCGCGCCGCGCCCTGCTCGCCGGCGTGCCGCTGCGCGGCAGCGACGTCCAGCGCGAGGAGATCGTCGGCAAGGGCGACCTCGTCACCATCGTCTACGAGGCGCCGGGCCTGCTGATCACGTTGCGCGGCAAGGCCAACGAGGCCGGCGCGATGGGCGATGTCGTCTCCGTCACCAATCCCCAGTCCAAGCGCGTGCTGCAAGGCAAGATCTCCGGTCCCGGGCGGGTCTCCGTCCAGCCGTCGACCGCCGGCCGCGTCGCCAGCGCCCAGTAAAGTCCGTGGAAACCGCCATGCACGCCAATCGCCTCGCCAAGCTCTCCGGGCTCCTGCTGCTGGCCGCCTCGCTCGGTGCCTGCGGCATCGGCGATCGTCTCGCCAATGTCGGCCAGGCGCCGACGCTGTCGCCCGTCGACGACCCGACCGCTGCCAAGGGCTACAAGCCGGTGCAGATGCCGATGCCGGAGGTGGCGCATGCCTCCTACGCGCCGAATTCGCTCTGGCGCACCGGCTCGCGCGCCTTCTTCAAGGACCAGCGCGCCCGCAATGTCGGCGATCTCGTCACCGTCAAGGTCAAGGTCACCGACAAGGCCCAGCTCAACAACACGACCAAGCGCAGCCGCAAAAACGGCGAGGATTTCGGCGCCGACAACACCTTCGGCTTCGAGAACAAGCTCGATGCGTTCCTGCCCAACGGCGCCAAGGCCTCATCGCTCCTGAAGCTCGATTCCGATGCGTCCAGCGAGGGCGCGGGCTCGGTCAACCGCTCCGAGACGCTGGCGACCAATGTCGCGGCGGTCGTCACCCAGAACCTGCCCAACGGCAATCTCGTGATCGAGGGCAAGCAGGAGATCCGCGTCAATTTCGAGATCCGCGAGCTGATCGTCGCCGGCGTGATCCGGCCCGAAGACATCGAGTCCGACAACACCATCGACTCGACCAAGATCGCTCAGGCCCGCATCGCCTATGGCGGCCGCGGCCAGATCACCGATGTCCAGCAGCCGCGCTACGGCCAGCAGGTGATGGATATCCTACTGCCCTTCTGACCCTCTTCACCGGAATCCCGGACGGCGCGGAACGCTCCCCCTTGTCTCCGCGCCGGACGGATGGCGGTCTCTCCCGAGCCGCCACCATCCCGGCCGCCTGCCACGCTCCCCAAGCTTTCAAGGCTGGCGGCTAAAAGCCCCGCGTTCTCCCGACGCGGGGCTTCTCATCGTTCCTCAACTAAGCTCTTTCCGTCGAGAGATACGTTCCAGATGGCGGACAGGCCCTCTGCATCGCCTGCTCCCAGGCCGAATTGACGATGGGCATGTTGACCTAGGGACATCCTTACGCTGTGATGATGGCGGACCTGCTGCCTCGACGAGGCTTGAGCGGAGTTGTGCGGCAGCTCTGACCATGCCTCCGGCGACAGGAGTACCGTCATGACGGCAGCCGTGAACCCCGTCGCACCTCATCACCTGCCGAGCTTCATTACTGCGCCGGGGGGAACGGACTACCTGATGGTGGTCGCGGCGATCATCCTCATCGGCGCGGTTCTGGGCATTGGGCTGCTTTTCCTGCGCCTGCACACCCTGCCCGAGCGGATGGCGCACAAGACGCACAAGATCCAGTTCGAGATCGTCGCCGTTCTCGGCTTGCTCGCGCTCTTCACGCATGTCCACGCCTTCTGGGTCGCCGGCCTGCTGCTCGCCCTGATCGACCTGCCCGACATTCCAGGGATGTTCGGCCGGATGGCCGGCTCCCTCGAGAAAATGGCCGGCATCGCACCGGGCACCGGCGGCGACGCGGCATCGGACGCGGAGACTGCCGTCCCCGGGCCGGACGGGAATGCGCCGTATGCTGGCGCCAGCGTCGAGGAGAAGAACCATGCTTGAGCTTCTCGTCTGCGCGCTCTTCACGCTCCTTCCTGACTATCTTTATCGCCGCTACGGCCAGGGCAAGCGGTTCGGCCGCGAGCTCACGCTCTATTCGGTCTGGTTCGAACTGCGCTGGGGTCTCGTCACCTGCGTGATGCTGACGGTCGGCCTGATCACCGTGATCTTCTACAACCACCCCTCCACGACCAGCGCCACGGTCTTCTTCCGCACGGTCCCGATCGTGCCGGAGATCAATGGTCGCGTTGCGCAGGTCCACGTCGGTTACAGCGCGAAGATCGAAAAGGGCGCGCCGATCTTCACGCTCGACAGCAAGAGCCAGGAGGCAGCCGTCGAGGCCGCGCGGCGCAAGATCGCCGAGGTCGACGCGACGCTGGCCGTCGCGAAGGCCGATATCCTCGCTTATGACGGCAAGATCCAGGAAGCGAAGAGCGCGCTGCAGCAGGCGCTCGACGAATTGCAGACCAAGCGCGAGCTCAGGCAGCGCAATGAGAACGTCGTCGCCACCCGCGAGCTCGAGCGGCTCGAGAACATCGTGGCCGGGCGCGAGGCCGCGGTTGCGTCGGCGACGGCCTCGCAGGCGGCCGCCCAGACCAAGATCGTGACGCTGTTGCCGGCCGAGCGTGCGAGCGCCCAGGCGGCCTTGGCCCAGGCCGAGGTGGAGTTGGGCAAGACCGTGGTGCGGGCCGGCTTCACCGGGCATGTCGAGCAGTTCACGCTGCGGGCTGGCGACGTCGTCAACCCCTTCATGCGTCCGGCCGGGATCATCATCCCTGAAGAAGCGGGAAGGGGCAGGATGCAGGCCGGCTTCGGTCAGATCGAGGCGCAGGTGATCAAGGTCGGCATGGTTGCCGAGGTGACCTGCATCTCGAAGCCCTGGGAGGTCATCCCGATGGTGGTGACGGGTGTGCAGGACTTCATCGCCGCGGGCCAGCTCCGAAGCGGAGAGCAACTGATCGACGCACAGCAGGTGATCCGGCCCGGAACGATCCTCACCTATCTCGAGCCGCTCTACCAGGGCGGGCTCGACGGCGTGACGCCCGGCAGCAGCTGCATCGCCAACGCCTATAGCAACAACCACGACATCATCGCCGCGAAGGAAACCGGCACGCTGCGTCGTATCGCGCTTCATGCCGTCGATGCGACCGGGCTGGTCCATGCCATGCTGCTGCGCATCCAGGCGCTCGTCCTGCCGGTCAAGACCCTCGTGTTCAGTGGCCACTGACGGCGGGCGGGGCCGGCGCTAGTCCTCGGATCGGCCGGCGGAGTCGCGATCGCGCTCATACCGCTTCTTCAGCGGGAAGGGCGGCAGCCAGGCTTCGCGGCGAATGGTCCAGAGCTCGTAGGTCGGCACCAACTGGTCCGGCACGTCCAGCGAGCCGAGATTGATCTCGACCTCGTCACCGCTGCGCCCGAAGACCGTGGAGCCGCAGCGGGGGCAGAAGAACCGTCCGCCATAGTCGCGAGCTTCCCCTTCGATCGTCACCGCGTCCTGCGGAAAGATCGCCGACGCGTGGAAGAGGGCGCCGTGATATTTGCGGCAATCCAGGCAATGGCAGATGCCGACCCGGTAAGGGCGCCCCGATGCCACGACCCGGATGTCACCGCACCGGCAGCCGCCCGTGAAACGGTCCATGCCTCGTCTCCTCCTGTTCGCCCGCCTTCGCCGCGAGAACGTACCGCCGAAGCGGCGGTTCCTTGACGCAAAAAGGCCCCGCATCCTTCGACGCGGGGCCTTTCGAAAAGCCGGTAGAGCCAGCTGCTACTCAATCGTCGCGGAAGACGCGCTCGTTGCGCTCGTGGCGCTCCTGCGCTTCCAGCGAGAGGGTCGCGATCGGGCGGGCTTCGAGGCGCTTCAGCGAGATCGGCTCGCCGGTCTCCTCGCAGTAGCCGTAGGAGTTGTCGTCGATCCGGGCGATGGCCGCATCGATCTTGGCGATCAGCTTGCGCTGCCGGTCGCGGGCGCGCAATTCGATGGCGCGGTCGGTTTCGGAGGAGGCCCGGTCGGCGATGTCCGGATGATTCTCGCTCTCGCTTTGCAGCGTAACCAGGGTTTCCTTGGCCTCCCGCAGGATCTCGTCCTTCCAGGCGAGGAGCTTGCCGCGGAAATACTCGCGTTGACGGTCGTTCATGAACGGCTCGTCATCGCTCGGTTTGTAATCCGCCTCGATGATGATCTGCTTCGACATGGGCGCGCTCTCTAGTTTGTCGCCTCACGCACCCATCGGCTGTGCCGCGGGAGGGGAGCCGATTTGGCGCCCTTATAACGGTCCGTTTCAACTGGAACAATCGCTTCCGACAGGGCTTCAACGGCTTCGTGAAAACATGCGATCTCAGGCCGATTTTCGACGAAATCGGCAGGTTTCACGTCAATTCAGCTTGCGGATGGCTTCGGCGATGTCGGCTTCGACCAAGCGGGCGATCGGCTGGCGGTAGTGACTATGGTCGAAGAAGAGGTTGGGATCGCGCAATTCTGGCCGGTCGACTCGCCAATCGACTAGAGCGGTGCGCGGGCGCCGGGCCGCCAGATCGGCGAAAGCCTTGCGGCAGGCGGCGTCTGCCGCGGCGTCGCGCGTGCCGGGTTTCGGCAGGGCGGTGACATAGACCGGCGGGCGCAGGAGAATCAGCGCGGTCTCGGCCGGAGCGGCCTGCATCAGCGCTTCCAGCCCCGTCGCTGCCGGGAAGGGGCCATCGACATTGCCGCCGCCGGTCTCGAGCGGCTTCTGCAGCCGGGCGATGATCTCGGGATTGGTGCCGTAGCCCTGCACGCCGTAGCCCGATTCGTAGTCCCAGTAGCCGTCCGGGCGGGCGCGCTCGGCCTTGCGCGAGGTCAGGTAGGAGATACGGCGGGGCAATTCCTCCAGCAGGTCGAAGCGCATCAACCCGCCGACATAATCGGACAGGCTGCGGCTCATGAGCCAGAAGGGGAAGGGCTTCTCGTTGGGCAGCGCGGGATTCGCCGTGCACCAGTAATTGTCGATGCCGATCACGATCGCCTTCGGCGGCGTCTTGCGGTGATGGCGCAGGAACCAGTCGATCGTCGCGAAGGTCTCCTTCGGCATGGTCGCCGGCGCGATCAGCGAGACGAAGGGGATGCCGGTCCTCGTGCGCAATTCCTCCGGCGAGATCAGCTGGATATGCGAGTTGCCGAAGATGGCACCCGTGAAACTCGGATCGCGGCCGCGGCTGGCCAGTGCCGTGCGCGGCCCCTGCGGGCGCACGCCCTCCTTGAACTTCAAGGGCGAGCGGCCGGAATCATAGGGGTCGATCAGGAAGGCCGCTGTGAGGAAGGCGGCAGCGATCAGCACCGCCGCGCCGAGGAAGGCGCCGGTGAAGCCCGTCCACTTCGCCGCCCGAGCGGCCTGCTCAGAACTGGAAGTAGATGAACTCATAATTGGCGTCTTCGCCGATCTTCAGCAGGATGATGACGAACAGGAGCCCGCACAGGATGGCCAGCCAACGGGCCGGCGGCAATTTGTGGACAAGGTTCCAGGCGGTGGGGCCGATGATGGCGAAGGCCGCCGCCGGCAGCAGGGCGCGCCACTTGAAGCCGGTGCCGATCGGCGCGAAGCCGAACAGGCCCTTGTAGATCGCGAGCGCGGCCTGGAAATTCGTGGCCCGGAACAGGACCCAGCACAGCGCCACGAACAGGAAGGTCAGAAGCCAGCCGAGTGCCGCCGGCATCGGCAGGTTGGCCCGGCGCCAGAACAGCGCGACGATCAGCGCCAGCCCATGCGCCACGCCCCAGGCGACGAAGGTGAGGCCGGCGCCGTGCCAGAGGCCGCCCAGCGCCATGGTGGCGAAGAGCGCCCAGACCTGCGTCGGCAGGCCGCTGCGCGAGCCGCCGAGCGGGATGTAGAGATAGTCGCGCAGGAAGCGCGACAGCGTCATGTGCCAGCGGCGCCAGAAATCCTGGATCGAGAGCGAGCGATAGGGCGCCTCGAAATTCTGCGGCAGCACGACGCCGAAGAGCAGGGCCAGGCCCAACGCCATGTCGGTATAGCCGGAAAAGTCGAAATAGATCTGGAAGGTGAAGGCGAGCGTCGCCTGCCAGGCCTCCATGAAACTGATGACCTTGCCGGCGGCGGCCGCCGCGAAGACAGGGTTGGCATATTCGGCGAGGGGATCGCCGATCATCACCTTCTTGGCGAGGCCGAAGGTCAGCAGCATCAGGCCGCGCGCGATCCGCTCGGCCGCGTCCGGGCGCTGATAGGGCCGCTCGTCGAGCTGGTGCATGATCTCGCGCCAGCGCACCAAAGGGCCGGCGAGCACCTGCGGGAAGAAGGCGATGTAGAGCGCGTAACGGACGAGATCGTAGCGCGGCGCCTGCCCGCGCCGGAGATCCGTCAGGTACATGATGTGGTGGAAGGTGAAGAACGAAATGCCGAGCGGCAGCGCGATGTCGAATTTCGGCGCCGGCAATCCGGGAATCATTCCAGCGAGATCCGCGAAGAAGTTGAAGTACTTGAACACCGCCAGCACGGCGAGGTTCAGGACGATCGCGAGCGTGATCAGCGCCCCGGACTTCGTCTTCTGGAAGGTTTCCGCGATCAGCCAGTTCAGCCCGATCGAGAGCGCCAGCAGCGGCAGGAAGCGCCAGTCCCAATAGCCGTAGAAGGCGAAGGACAGCGCCACCAGCACCGGCAGCCGCAGGCTCGGCGCAAAGCGCTCCGCCCCCCAGTGAAGGGCAAGCGCGAGCGGCAGGAAGGCGAGCAGGAAGGCAAAGGAGTTGAAGAGCATCGGGCGGGGAGCGGATCAAAGGATGGCTGCCGCCTTAGACCATTATCGGCGGCGAGTCATGTCGCGGCTGGCATCGAGGGGGAGAGGAGCAGGAAGCGTGGGCCACGAGTTCCTCAGTCCACAATTTCAATCAATCGATTGATTGAAATTGTGATTGATGCTATGAAGATCGCATGAAAGCCATTTCAGTCAAGGATGCGGGAACGCGCGAGGCGCTGATCCGGGCCGGGCTCGACCTGTTCGGGCGGCACGGGTTCGAGGCGAGTTCGATCCGCGAGATCGCCCAGGCGGCGGGCGTCAACAGCGCCGGCATCGCCTATCATTTCGGCGGCAAGGACGGCCTGCGCCAGGCCTGCGCCGAGGCGGTCGTCGCGACGATGAAGCAGCGGGTCTTCGGTGCAGCCGCTGCCATGCCGCCGCTCGACGGGCTCGCGCCGGAGATGGCGGTGGAATTGCTGCTCGGCATCGTCGGGCGGGTCGCCGCTTTCGCCACGCAGGCGCAAGAGAGCGAGACCATCGCCCGCTTCGTCCTGCGCGAGATGATGGAGCCGACCTCGGCCTTCGAGACACTTTACGAGGGGCTGGTCGGCCCGGTCCACGGCCAGCTCTGCCGGCTCTGGGCAGCCGCGACCGGCATGGCGCCGGAGGCCCAGGAGACGAAGCTCGCGGTCTTCGCGACGATCGGGCAGGTGCTCTATTTCCGGCTGGCCCGGCCGGCCGTGATGCGGCGCATGGGCTGGAGCACGATCGACACGGCTGAGAGCGAGGCGATCGCCGGGGTCATCCGCGCCAATGTCCGCGCGAGCATCGCCGGCACGCGGGAGAACAGGTCATGATCCTCGGCTTCCTCTGCTCCTTCGGCCTGATCGCCGGGAGCTTCTCCGCCTGTGGCGGCGATACGGTCCGGATCGCCGGCTATGTCGAGGGCGAGTACGTGCGGCTCGGCCCGATCGACACCGCCCGCATCGAGCATATCGATATCCGTCGCGGCGACCGCGTCGAGGCCGGCAAGGTCGTCGCCGGGCTGGAGACGACCGACGCCGAGAACGCAGTTCGCGAGAGCGAGGCGCGACTGGTCCAGGCGCAGGCGCAGCTCGACAACCTGCGCAGCGGCAAGCGCCCGGAGGAGATCGCGGTGATCGAGGCCAATCTCGCTTCGGCCAAGGCGCAGCAGCGCGAGGCCGAGCGGGCGCTCGACCGCCGGCAGGACCTGCTGCGGCGCGGTGTCTCCACCCAGGCCGATTTCGACCAGGCGGAAACGGCGCGCGATGTCGCCGCCGCGAGCGTCCGCCAGAATGCCGCCAATCTGGATGTCGCGCGCCTGCCGGCGCGGCCGGACGAGATCAAGGCAAGCGAGAACGCGGTCGAGCAGGCCAAGGCGGCGCTGGCGCAGGCGCGCTGGCGGCTGTCGCAGCGCCAGCTCGTCGCGCCCTCGGCCGGGCGGATCAGCGACGTGCTGCGCCGGGTCGGCGAGCTCGCGGGGCCGAGCGCGCCGGTGCTTCTGATGCTGCCGGACGGCGCCGCCAAGCTGATGCTGTATGTGCCGGAAGTGCGGGTCTCCGGCGTGACGACGGGCATGAAGCTCGATGTCCGCTGCGACGGTTGCGCGCCCGGCCTGACCGCGACCGTGACCTATGTCTCGCCGGAGCCCGAGTTCACCCCGCCGGTGATCTATTCGGCGCAGACGCGCCAGAAGCTGGTCTATCTCGTCGAGGCGCGGCCGGATGGCGGCCCGCAATCGGCACTTCAGCCCGGCCAGATCGTCGATGTGACGCTCAGGGGGCAGCGGTGAGCGCGCCGCTCGCCATCGATGTTCGCGGCATGACCAAGCGCTTCGGCAAGCGCACGGTGGTCGACGATGTTGATCTTGCGGTGGCGACCGGCGAGATCGTCGGCTTCCTCGGCCCCAATGGCTCGGGCAAGACGACGACGATCCGGATGATCTGCGGGTTGCTCAAGCCCGATGCCGGGGAGGGCACGGTGCTCGGGCTCGATGTCCGCACGCAGAGCGCTGCGATCAAGCGTCAGGTCGGCTACATGACGCAGCGCTTCTCCTTCTACGAAGACCTGACCATCGCCGAGAACCTGACCTTCGTGGCCAGGCTTTATGAGCTCAACCCGGTTGATGAGGCCGTGGCGAAGACGCTGGACGGGCTGGGCCTGACCTCGCGCAAGGACCAGCTCGCCGGTACGCTCTCGGGCGGCTGGAAGCAGCGCTTGGCGCTCGCGGCCTGCATCATGCACCAGCCCAAGCTCCTGCTGCTCGACGAGCCGACGGCCGGCGTCGATCCCAAGGCGCGGCGCGAGTTCTGGGACGAGATCCATCGGCTGGCCGGCGATGGGCTGACCGTGCTGGTCTCGACCCATTACATGGACGAGGCCGAACGCTGCCATCGCATCGGCTACATCGCCTATGGCCGCATGCTGGCGACGGGAACCGTCGAGGAGGTGGTGAAGGGCTCTGGGCTCGTGACCTATGTTGTGCATGGCGCGCTGAAGCCTGCCCAGATCCGGGCGCTGGAGGCGACTGAGGGCGTCGAGCAGGTGGCGCCCTTCGGCGCGACGCTGCATGTCGTCGGCGCCGACCGGAGCAAGCTGGAAGCGGCGCTGGCGCCCTTGAAAAACGAGGCCGGCCTCAAGGTCGAGCCCGGCGAGACCAGCCTCGAGGATGTCTTCATCAAGTTCATGACCGGCGCGCAGGAGCGGGCGGCATGATCTCCCTGTTCTCGCCCCGCCGGCTCGGCGCGATGCTGGCCAAGGAATTCGTGCAGATGCGGCGCGACCGCATCACCTTCGCCATGATGCTGGCGGTGCCGATCGTCCAGCTCCTGCTCTTCGGCTACGCCATCAACAACGATCCGCGCGGCCTGCCGGCGGCGATCCTCGCGCTCGGGCAGGATCGTTATACGCGCGCCGTGGTCTCGGCGCTGGAGGTCTCGAACTATTATCGCTTCGGCGAGCGGCCACAGAGCGCGGCCGAGGCCGAAAGCCTGATGGCGAAGGGCGAAATCTCCTTCCTCGTCACCATTCCCAGCGATTTCGGCGCCCGCGTCGAGCGGGCGGACAAACCGCGCATCCTGGTCGAGGCCGATGCGACCGATCCGGCTGCGGCGAGCGGCGCGGTCTCGGCGCTCGGCACGATCGCGAGCCGGGCCTTGCAGCGGGCGCAAGGGCGCGAGCCAGTCACCGATCCGGCCGGCGCCAGCGGCGACAGCCTCTCCTTCGTCGTGCACCGGCGCTACAACCCGGAGAACATCACCCAATACAACATCGTGCCGGGCCTGCTCGGCGTCATCCTGCAGATGACCATGGTGATGATGACGGCGATGGCGCTGACCCGCGAGATCGAGCGCGGCACCATGGAGAACTTGCTTGCCATGCCGGCGACGGCGGGCGAGATCATGCTCGGCAAGGTCTTGCCTTATCTCGCCGTCGGCGCCGTGCAGGTGGTGATCGTGCTGGGAGCGGCGAAATTGCTCTTCGCCGTGCCGTTCCTCGGCGGGCTCGGGCTGCTGCTCACTTGCGTATTGATCTTCGTGCTGGCGCTGGTGCTGCTCGGCTACACGATCTCGACGGTGGCGCGCACGCAGCTTCAGGCGATGCAGCTCACCTTCTTCTTCTTCCTGCCGTCCTTGATGCTGTCCGGCTTCATGTTTCCCTTCGCCGGCATGCCGGCCTGGGCGCAGGCGCTGGGCGAACTCTTCCCGCTGACGCATTTCCTGCGGATCATCCGCGCGATCATGCTGAAAGGTGCGGGCCTCGGCGATATCGGCGACGAGGTGTTCTATCTCAGCCTGTTCGTGCCGGTTTACGCGGGGCTCGCGCTGATGCGGTTCCGGAGCACGCTGGACTGAGCGAAGTCACTGCGCGACGTTCGGGTCGCGGCAGTGACTTGCAAAATGATAGTCACTGCATTAGCTGGGGCGTATGCAGCCCCGGCTCATCCCGCTTGCCGAATGTCCCTGCGCCCGCGCCGTCGAGGCCGTCGGCGAATGGTGGAGCATCCTGATCCTGCGCGATGCGCTGCAGGGCTTCACCCGCTTCGACGAGTTCCAGCGCAGCCTCGGCATCGCGCCGAACATGCTGGCGCGGCGCCTGAAGCATCTCACCGAGGCCGGATTGTTCGAGCGGCGGCTCTACAGCGAACGGCCGAAGCGCTACGAATATGTGCTGACGGAGAAGGGCCGGGACTTCTTTCCCGTGGTCGCGGCGCTGGTCGCCTTCGGCAATCGCCATCTCGCGCCGGAAGGGCAGGCCCTGCTGCTCGCCGATCGCGAAAGCGGGCGTGCGGTCATGCCGGCCTATGCCGATGCGCAGAGCTTGCAGCCCGTGAATCCCGACAACGTCACCGTCATCGCCGGCCCGCAGGCCAGCCCCGGCATGCTGCAACGCCTCGCCATCGTGGCGGCGCGGGATGCGGCTGCGCCGGCCTCCCACACATAGGAGCTTTCCATGCGCCGTATTGTCGTCACCGGAATGGGCGTGGTCTCGCCGCTCGGCTGCGGGACCGAGATCGTCTGGCAGCGCCTGCTTGCTGGACGCTCCGGGCTGCGGCGCCTGCCGGATGCGATCGTCGAGACGCTGCCGGCCAAGGTCGCGGGCATCGTGCCGCTCAAGGCCGAGGATGCCGAGGGCGGCTTCGATCCCGATGCGGTGATCGCACCGAAGGACCAGCGCAAGATGGATCGCTTCATCCAGTTCGCGCTGGTCGCCGCCGAGGAGGCACTGGCGCAGGCCGGCTGGCGGCCGCAGAGCGAGGCCGAGCGCGAGCGCACCGCGACGGTGATCGCCTCGGGCATCGGTGGCTTCCCGGCGATCGCGGAAGCCGTGCGGACTGTCGACCAGCGCGGGGCGCGCCGGCTCTCGCCCTTCACGATCCCGTCCTTCCTCGTCAATCTGGCCGCCGGCCATGTCTCGATCGAACACGGCTTCAAGGGGCCGATCGGCGCGCCCGTCACGGCCTGTGCCGCCGGCGTGCAGGCGATCGGCGATGCGGCCCGCATGATCCGGGCTGGCGAGGTCGATATCGCGCTCTGCGGCGGCACCGAGGCCTGCGTCGATCTCGTCGCGCTCGGCGGTTTCGCGGCGGCCCGCGCACTCTCGACCGGCTTCAACGACGAACCGGAGAAGGCTTCGCGACCCTTCGACCGGGATCGCGACGGCTTCGTCATGGGCGAGGGCGCCGGGCTTCTGGTGATCGAGGCGCTGGAGCATGCGCAGGCGCGCGGCGCGACGATCCTGGCGGAGCTGACCGGCTACGGCACCAGCGCCGACGCCTATCACATCACCTCGGGACCCGAGGACGGCTCCGGCGCGCGGCGGGCGATGGAGACCGCGCTGAGACAGGCAGGTCTCCGTCCGGCCGATATCGCCCATCTCAACGCCCATTCGACCTCGACCCCGGTCGGCGACCGTGGCGAGCTTGCCGCGATCAAGGCGGTGTTCGGTGATGAGGGCGGCATCGCGATCAGCGCGACGAAATCCGCGACCGGCCATCTACTCGGCGCGGCCGGCGGGCTGGAGGCGATCTTCACGATCCTTGCGCTGCGCGACCAGATCGCCCCGCCGACGCTCAATCTGGAGAACCCGGACGAGGCGGCGGCCGGGCTCGACCTCGTTGCGAAGACAGCGCGGCCGCTCGCGATGGAGCATGCCATCTCGAACGGCTTCGGCTTCGGCGGCGTGAATGCCAGCGCCGTGTTCAGGCGCTGGCCGTAAGCAGCCGATTCAGAGCGGAATGTTGTCGTGCTTGCGCCAGGGGCGTTCGACGCTCTTGGTGCGCAGCATGGCGAGGGCCCGGGCGATGCGGCGGCGTGTCGAGTGCGGCATGATCACCTCGTCGATATAGCCGCGCTCGGCCGCGACGAAGGGGGACATGAAGCGGTCCTCATATTCCTTGGTCTGGCGCGCGATGGTTTCCGCATCGCCGCCACGGAAGATGATCTCGACCGCGCCCTTGGCGCCCATCACCGCGATCTGCGCCGTCGGCCAGGCATAGTTGACGTCGGCGCCGATATGCTTCGAGGCCATCACGTCATAGGCGCCACCGAAGGCCTTGCGGGTGATGATCGTGACCAGCGGCACTGTGCATTCGGAGTAGGCGAAGAGCAGCTTGGCGCCGTGCTTGATCAGGCCGCCATATTCCTGCGCCGTGCCCGGAAGGAAGCCGGGAACGTCGACGAGCGAGACGATCGGAATCTCGAAGGCGTCGCAATAGCGCACGAAGCGGGCGGCCTTGCGCGAGGCGTCCGAGTCGAGCACGCCGGCCAGCACCATCGGCTGGTTGGCGACGATGCCGACGGTCCGGCCTTCGATGCGGCCGAAGCCGGTGACGATATTGCCGGCATAGGCCTGCTGGATCTCGAAGAAGTCGCCCTCGTCGACCGTCTTCAGGATCAATTCCTTGATATCGTAGGGCTTGTTCGGATTGTCGGGCACAAGCGTGTCGAGGCTCATGTCGACGCGATCAGGCACGTCGAATGACGGCCATTCCGGCACGCCGGCCGTGTTGTTCGCCGGCAGGAAGTCGAGCAGGCGGCGCACCTGTAGGAGCGCCTCGACATCGTTCTCGAAGGAGCCGTCGGCGACCGAGGACTTCGACGTGTGAACCTTGGCGCCGCCGAGTTCCTCGGAGGTCACGGTCTCGTTGGTGACGGTCTTCACCACCTCCGGGCCGGTGACGAACATGTAGGAGGTGTCGCGGACCATGAAGATGAAATCGGTCATCGCCGGCGAATAGACGTCGCCGCCGGCGCAGGGACCCATGATCACCGAGATCTGGGGGATGACCCCCGAAGCCTGCACATTCCGCTTGAAGACCTCGCCATAACCGCCGAGGGCCGCGACGCCTTCCTGGATGCGGGCGCCGCCGGCATCGAACAGGCCGACGATCGGCGCGCGCATCTTCAGCGCCATGTCCTGGATCTTGATGATCTTCTGGGCGTGCGTCTCCGACAGCGAGCCGCCGAAGACGGTGAAGTCCTTCGAGAAGACGAAGACGGTGCGGCCGTTGACCGTGCCCCAGCCGGTGACGACGCCGTCGCCGGGGATCTTCTCGGCCTTGTCCATGCCGAAATCGACGGCGCGATGCTGCACGAACATGTCGAACTCCTCGAAGGAGTCCTTGTCGAGCAGGAGCTCGATGCGCTCGCGCGCCGTCAGCTTGCCGCGCTTGTGCTGCGCCTCGATGCGGCGCTCGCCGCCGCCCTTGCGGGCGCCCTCGCGGCGGGTTTCGAGCTGTTCGAGGATGTCCTTCATGGCGGCAGGCTCCCGGCCGGAAATCGCGTCTCAAAAGCCGGCTTAAGCGGCGATCGCGCATGAGTCCATTACGACGTTTGCTGAAGCGGGAACCGCAATCATGCGGAACGTGCGGCCGGATTGCCGAGCGCGTCGTTCAGTTGGACGGCTTCCTGAACCAGCTTCGTCACCAGCGCGGGGTCGACGCTGTCGCCCTCGCGCAATTCCCAGGTCGCCAGTTCGTATTTGCCGCCGGCCTTGAGGCGCGGCGCGACCTCGCGCAGGCGCTTGCCGCGCCAGAAGCCGAACAGGACGCGCTTGTCCTCGGCGCGGATCAGCAGGAGCGGTCCGTTCGAGAAATAGACGAGATGGGTCCATTTGATCCGCTCGTCGAGCGGGGCGGCGGCGCGGACATCCCGCCGCAACTGCTCGACGAGGGCGCGCTGCCAGCCGGAGAGGGCTTCGACGTAAGCATCGGGAGATGTCGCCGCCGGCCCCATTTTCATCGTGCCTAGCCTTTCAGCAGCAACAGTACGGCCGCGTCGAATTCGCGGCGGCGGATGACGCGGCGCTCTACTGCTTCCTCGTCCTGGCCCCAGATGCCGATCTGGTAGTCCTCGTCGAGATGGGCGGCATCCCAGACGGTGTCCGGATCGATCCGCCGGTTTGCCAGCGCCAGCGTGAGGATGGCCGAGCCGGTCAGCGTCATGACGTTATGGGCGCCGGCGAGCGCGAGCGGGGCGGGGATTTTCCCGACGTGGCGGGCGACGGCCGCGAGCGTCTCCTCCGGCTGCTGCGCGAACACGATGCCTTCCGCCAGCAGGAAGCGGGCGCCGATCAGTGCCTCGATATCGCCGAGGATCGGCTGCCAGATTTCGTTCTGCCGTTCGACCAACGCCTCGGGCTCGCCAGCGCGGTAGCAGAGCGCATCGGAGCCGGCATAGCGGACGATCTCGGCGCGCACGGCCTCCTGCTGGTTCTCGACGCCGTCGAGCGCGGAATTGACGAGTCGGGTCAGAGGCATCCGGGCGGGGTCGATGCGTTCGGCCTGTGCCTGCCATTCGACGGCGAGAGCTTCCGCGACGGGGCGGGAGGTCACCGCGAGCTGTTTGCGGGCCGGGGTCCGCGCCGTTTTGCCGTCGAGGGCGACATGGAATAGACCGTCCCGCTCCAGAACGCCGGCCTCCTTGTAGAAGCGGGCGGGCAGGGGATTGCGCATCGCCTGCTGGGCTGCGGCGACGGGGTCGGGCTGGCTGGCGCCGGGCGAGCCGAAACGGGCGAGGAAATCGTCGGTGGACATGGCCCCGCCATAGCGCATTCGCGCCCGGCAGGGAAACCCGCGTTCAGAGCCCGTTTGGAAACACAGCCCTCATCCTGAGGAGCCGCGAAGCGGCGTCTCGAAGGGTGTTCCAGTGATCTCCGGAGCCCCCTGAAGTATCCTTCGAGACGCCATTCTCAAGAGAATGGCTCCTCAGGATGAGGGCTGCGGGAGTTTCCAAACAGACTCTCAGGCGGCGCGGATCCGGCCGAGGAACTGCGCGACCTCCGTGTCGAGATGCACCGACTGGCGCGAGAGCTTGTCGGCGGATTCGGCGACATGGCTGGCGGCCTCGTCGGTTTCCGCGGCGATGCGGCTGACGATGTCGATATGGCCGGCGGCGAAGACGGTCTCGTCGGCGGCGCGCCGGATGATCTGGGCGATGTTTGCGGCGGCGGCATTCTGCTGCTCGACCACCGTCGCGACATTGCCGGAGATCTGGTTGAGCGAGCCGACGGTGGCGTTCATGGCGTCGATCGCGCCGATCGCCTCGGAGCTGGAGTCGCGGATGGCGCCGATCTGGTTCTGGATTTCCTCAGTCGCGCGCCAGGTCTGGTTGGCGAGCGACTTGATCTCCTGGGCGACGATGGTGAAGCCGCCGCCGGAATGGCCGAGGCGGGCGGCCTCGATCGAGGCGTTCAGCGCGAGCAGGTTGGTGTGCTTGGCGATGGTCGAGATCGCGTCGGTGATGTCGCCGATCTGGCCGGCCTTGCGCGACAACTCGCCGACCGTATCGAGCACGGCCTGAGCCTGCCGGGTGGTCTCGCCGACGACACGGGTGGTTTCCGCGACCTGGCGGTCGACCTCGGCGAAGGAATGCGCCAGCTCCGCCGTGCCTTGCGTGACGGCGACGACGTTGGAGGAGGTCTGGCGCGAGGATTGCGACGCCGCGCTGGACCGTTCGGACACCTCGACCGCGCCGGTCTTCATCTGCTGCGAGGCGATGCGCAGGGACTGCACGGAAGCGATGACGTCACGCGCGATGCCGGCGATCTCGCGCTCGAAATCGTCGGCGACGTTGTGCAGGACCTGACGGCGGACGAGGGCGCCCCGTTCCATCGTCTCGGCGAGATCCTGACGTGCCTCATCCGCCGCGGCGCGGGCGGCATCGGCCGCATCACGCTCGTGCGCCGAAATCTCGAGCGACTGGCGCAGCGACCAGACAACGCAGCTGAGCGCGACCGATTGCACGGCCACGATCAGGCCGTGCAGCAGCACGCGGTCGATCTGGTTGCCGTTGAGGAAGACCGCGCCGGGGAACAGCAGGCTCAATGCGAGGTGATGCACGACGATGGCCAGTGTCGCGGGGATGAAGATGCGCCAGTCCAGCCAGCCGGCGAGCACCGCCAGCATGGCGAAGAAGTACATGTGCATGTCGGACTGGTAGGGATGGCCGGCGAAGGCATAGACCAGCAGCATGACCTGGCCCATGGTCACGATGCTCGTGATCTGGCGCGTGATCCAGCCGGTGCGCTCGATGCGCCAGACCATCGTCCCCAGCACCGCCAGCACGACGACTGCGAGTACGAGAGTGGGGCTTCTCAGCGGCGAGCCCGACGGCGTTCCGAGCGCCAGAAAGGCGGCGTTCGCCCAGAGGATCGCAATCAGGAAGCGGGAGAAGCGCTCGCGAAAGCGCAGGACGTCGTTCATCGGCTGCTCCCTGGGGCACTCCCGGTGCAGAGCTTGGCAAAGGCCGCATCGATGACGAGCCAGGCTCCCGCGCCGTAGAGCGCCGAGACGAAGCCGTCGCGTTCTCCCATGGTGAAGGCGACCGAGGAGCCTGAATCGATCTGCAGGAGGCTGCCGCTCGCGCCGGTGACGGCCTGAGCGATTTCCGCCGTACCGGTTCCAGCGGGGAAGAAGGCCGCCATCGGCCGCCCCGGCGCGGGCCAGGCTGCAATCAGGAGAGCGGCGACCGCCATCGCGACGCCGCAGATCAGGCCGAAACCGATCTCGCGCATATGATCCTCCCGGTTGTCCGGTCAGGCAGACGGAAACCTAGACGGGCAGGTTACGGAGGCCGGCTTTATGCTTGGTAAATTGCTTCGCTAACGTTGCGGTATGTGCCTGATTCCGATTCAGGGTCTGAAGCGATCCTGCCAGGCGGGCCTGGCGCCGGGGAAGGACAGGGCTGTGGCGGCATGGACGCCGCGCGCCACGGCGCGGGCCAGCACATCGGCCGCGGTGGCGCAAAGCTCCGTCATCGCGAAGGCATCCGAGGGAGCGCCGCTGTAGCCCGTCGCCGCGGCGAAGACGATGTCGCCGTCAAGCGGTGCATGGGCCGGGCGGAGCGCACGCGCGAGCCCGTCATGGGCGGCGAGCGCGAGGCGGCGCGCCTGCGGCTTGGTCAGCACGGCATCGGTCGCGACGAGCGCGATTGTGGTGTTCTGGCCGGTGCCGCCCTTGAAGCGCAGGGCCGTGTCCTCGGGCGTGATGGTCGCGGGCCAGCCGAGGCCGCCGAATTCTCCATCGCGCTCGTAAGGGCCTGCCCAGAAATGCGGGCCGTCGCCGATCGTGGCGCTGCCGACGGCGTTGACTGCGACGAGAGCGCCGACGATCTGCCCGGTCGCCGCCCGCGCGCTCGCCGAGCCGAGGCCGCCTTTCAAGGTCGCGGTCGTCGCGCCGTAACCTGCGCCGGCCGAGCCGAGCGCGAAACTGGCGGAAGCGGCGGCGGCAGCTTCGGCACCGAGGCGGGCATAGGGTGTCTCGCCTTCGCCACGCGCCCAGGGCTTTTCGCCGCCATTCATCAGGTCGAACAGGATCGCCTGCGGGACGATCGGCACGCGGAAGGCGCCGACCGGAAAGCCGCGTCCCTCCTTGGCCAGCCAGTGCATCACGCCGTCTGCCGCGCCAAGGCCCCAGGCCGATCCGCCCGAGAGCACGATCGCATCGATATGCTCGACGGTCATCTCGGGAATGAGCAGGGCGGTGTCGCGGGTGCCGGGCGCGCCGCCTAGCACGGCGGCCGAGGCGATGGTGGGCCGTTCGAAGATCGCGGCCGTGACGCCGGTCGCTGCTGTAGCGTCATGCGCCTGGCCAACGAGCAGGCCGCGAACATCGGTGATGAGGTTGTGCATGAGGAAACCCGATGGCGAACCGAATCGCGCCGAAGGCGTTGTTGCTACATTACGATCTTTTCATCTGCTGGCCATTGCCGGGTCAGGCCTGCAGGATCAGGCTGGTGTCATCGCCTATCGGCTTCGAGACCCGCTGCGCGACGCTTCGACTGACTGCTTCAAGGGAGGTTGCTCCGTGAAACCCATCGCCCTCATCGCCGCATCGTCGATCGCGATGCTCGCCGGCAGCTTCGCGCTGGCGCAGCCGCAACCGGTTCCACCCGCGGGCGGCGACCAGAAGCAGGAGCGCACCGAGAGCCGCGAGCAGCGCCGCGACGAATGGCGTGAGCGCCGGGCCGAGCGTGCCAAGGCGCGGCTCGACGAGCGCCTGTCGAAAGTGCGGGCCGATCTCAAGCTGAGGCCCGAGCAGACGGCGCTGTTCGACAAGGTCGAGGGCCTCATCAAGCAGCGCAGCGCCGATCGTGGCGCCGTCTGGAACCAGATGCGCGAGCGGCGCGAGGCGTTGCGCCATGCCGACCTGATGGAGCGGCTCGACGCGACCGCCAACCAGCAGGGCGAGCGCGCTGCCCGCTCCAAGGAACTCGCCGATGCCGTGCGCCCGCTCTGGACGACGCTCAGCGACGAGCAGAAGACGGTGCTGCGCCGCTCGGTGCGCGAGGCGATGGCGGAAGGGCGCGAGCGTTTCCGCGAGATGCGCGCCTGGCGCGGCGGCTGGCATGACGACGATCGCGGCGAGCGCCGGGATCGTGGCGAGCGCAGACAGTGGCGCGATCGCGACGACCAGCACGACGATTGAGCGCTGACCTCAATCCGTTGCCAGACCCATGATTGAAGAGAGCCGCGTCCGGATCCGGACGCGGCTCTCTTCATGTGGTTAGACGGCGTTGGCTTCAGGTGCCGACGGCATCCGAGACGCATTTCTTGGTGAAGCTGTTCTTGGCGGCGCCCGCCAGCTTCTTGTCGGCGGCCTGCTTGTCGCAGGCGGCGCCGGCATCCTTCTCGCATTTGGTCAGGAAGCTCGTCTTGGCGGCGCCGGCGAGCTTCTTGTCCGAGGCTTGAAGGTTGCAGCTTTGCGCCTGGGCGGCGCCGGCCATGCAGCACAGGGCGAAAGCCGTCAGCAGAAGTCTTTTCATGCGAATCTCCTCTCCGGAACGATGACGCTACGCTACCCCGCGATCGGGAGATACGGAGAAGAACGATCTCGCCCCGCTTTCGCCAAAATTACTAACGCATGGAATTCGCTGGGAATTCAGGCGTTTACCATATCCATTCAGGTTGGATTCACGGCTCGCCATTTACGCTTTGTCAGTGATTGCGATGCGAAAGGTGAACCATGAAGCAGACATGGTCATGCTGGGCGATGCGGGCCTTCATCGGCTCCGTCTTCATCGTCTGCCTGTTCGGTCCCTACGCACTGTCGATCCTGATCGGCTGCGTGGGCGTGGGCTGCTACTTCTTCCGCAATGAGGTCGGCTCGCATCTCTGAGCCGCGGATAGTCCTCTTCATCCCGACCAGGACCGCCTTTGCCGCTTCGTCATGCGGCCCATTCTACCTGATCCGGCGCAGGTGACAGGTTTTCACCTTGCCGCCGCGGCCATCCGAGCGCCAGACGCAGCCCGATCGAGACGGCGTGCGGTCATAGAGATGAATCTCTGCGCGTCGCTTCCGGTTGAAGCTCTGATTCGAGAAGTCGTGCCCGCCGACGCGGACATTGCGCCCGAAGCGGACCTCGGCCGAGGCGGCCGACGGCTGCGCAACGCTTAATCCCACGGTCATCGCGAGCAGGAATGCGGCGGTCGCTAACGCGTCGGCAATCGCTTTCAAAACCCTCACGCCATCCTCTCGATTGCAGTCGACGGCCGCATCATGCCGAGAAGCTCGGCTCCAGAACGAAAAAGGGGACGGCCCGAAGGCCATCCCCTGAATTGCGTCTCAGCCTCGAAAGGCTGAGGGCGTTGCCGCCGATCAGCGCGAGTAGAACTCGATGACCAGGTTCGGCTCCATCTGCACCGCGTAGGGCACGTCCGACAGGGTCGGGGTGCGGGTGTAGGTGGCGGTCGACTTGCTGTGGTCGGCGTCGATGTAGTCAGGCACGTCGCGCTCGGCGAGAGCAGCCGACTCGATGACGATGGCGAGCTGGCGCGAGCTCTCCTTGACCGCGATCACGTCGCCCGGCTTGACCTGATAGGAAGCGATGTTGACGCGCTTGCCGTTCACGGTGATGTGGCCGTGGTTGACGAACTGGCGGGCCGCGAAGACGGTCGGCACGAACTTGGCGCGGTAGATCACCGCGTCGAGACGGCGCTCGAGCAGGCCGACGAGGTTCTCGCCCGAGTCGCCCTTCAGGCGGATCGCCTCGGCGTAGTAGCGGCGGAACTGCTTCTCGGAGATCGAGCCGTAATAGCCCTTCAGCTTCTGCTTGGCGCGGAGCTGCGTGCCGAAGTCGGACGGCTTGCCCTTGCGGCGCTGGCCGTGCTGGCCGGGGCCGTATTCACGACGGTTGACCGGGGACTTCGGGCGGCCCCAGATGTTCTGACCGAGGCGGCGGTCAATCTTGTACTTCGCCTCATGGCGCTTCGACATATCGCGTGTCCTCTCAGGTTCGCGAGTTGAGGACCGCGCCCTCCTGCTCCTCGACTTTGGCCGAGGCGACAGATCCAGCTTCCGAAGAAGAGCGGATCACGGGTGCGGAAAAAGCCACGCGGCCCCGTGAGGAGCCGCGCGACGAGAGGGCGTATGACGGAAAGCCGGCTTCGAGTCAATTCCGGGACGACGAAATGCCGTTCGCCAGCGCCATCGGCTCGACGATGACCTGCGCGAGGCCGTAGCCGGCCAACGCGATCCGCAAGGGGCCGGTGAGGCCGGAGCCGCTGGTGAAGACGGCGACAGCCTCCGGGCAGGCAAGATCAGGCTCGCGGGAGCCGGACAACAGATCGGCGACGCGGCGCGCGATCGCTGGCGCCGGATCGATCCATTCCACCGGCCAGGGCGCGAGCCGCTTCATCCGCTCCAGCAGCAGGGGGTAATGCGTGCAGGAGAGCGTCACGACATCGGTGCGGCGACTGTCCGATTCGACGAAGCAGGGTGCGATCTCGGCGGCGAGGACGGCGTCGTCGACGGTCTCGCCCTTCAGGGCCTGCTCGGCGAGCCCGGCGAGGCGCGTCGCGCCGACGAGCGTGACGCGGTGGCTGGCCGCATAGGTCTCGATCAATTCGCGTGTGTAGTCGCGCGCCACCGTGCCGGGGGTGGCGAGGACAGAGATCATGCCGCTGCGGGTCGCCGCTGCGGCCGGCTTGATCGCGGGCACGGTGCCGACGAAGGGGATCGCGAAGCGCGCTCTTAGGGCTGGCAGCACCAGCGTCGAGGCGGTGTTGCAGGCGATGACCACGAGATCGGGATGGAAGCGCGCGACGAGGCGTTCCATCACCGCGAGCACGCGAATGACGAGTTCGTCCTCGCTCAGGCGGCCATAGGGAAAGCCGGCATCGTCGGCGGCATAGACGGTATGGGCGCCGGGACAGGCCCTTGTGGTGCGGCCGAGCACGGTGAGGCCGCCGAGGCCGGAATCGAAGACGAGGATGGTCGGCCGGGGCCGGGGGATCGCAAGGGGGCGGTGGCCCGTGCCGGCGAGGAGATCGACTTGCATGATGATGCCGAGGGATTTCAAAGCCCGACTCCGCCAGACACCGGTTAAGAGACGGTCAATGGCGCGTTTATCCACTGTCTCGAAATTTAGTTGACTCTGTCCACTAAATGGATTGGCATCGCTGTGGAGGTGAGCCATGGATGCCGTCGAGACCGAAGCCGTCGCCGCGATCCGCCGCTTCAACCGCTTTCACACCCGTTGGGTGGGGGCGCTCGGCGGCAGCCTGCATGGTTCGGGTCTCGCGCTGGCCGAGGCGCGCGTGCTCTATGAACTGGCGCAGCGCGACGACTGGCAGGCGGGCGAGATGGCCAGGGTGCTTGATCTCGATCCGGCCTATCTCTCGCGCATCCTCAAGCGTTTCACGGGGCAGGGCTGGCTCGAACGGACTCGTTCGGCCGCCGATGGGCGTGCCTTGCGCCTGCGTTTGACGGAAAAGGGCAGGGCGGCCTTCCAGCCATTGGACCAGGCTTCCAACGCGCAGGCGGGGGCCATCCTGCAACGCCTCGCGCCGTCCGAGCAGGCCCGCCTCGTCACCGCGCTTGCCGATACAGCGCGTCTTCTCTCCGGAGAGACAGGTGATCGCCCGGCTCCCGTCATTCGCGAGCATCGCGCTGGCGACATGGGCTGGGTCATCGGCGCCCATGGCCGGCTCTATGCCGAGGACTATGGCTGGGACATCTCCTTCGAGGCGCTCGTCGCGGAGATCGCCGCGAAGTTCCTGCGGGAGTTCAAGCCCGGTCGCGAACGCTGCTTCATCGCTGAGCTGGACGGTGGGCCCGTGGGTTCGGCCTTCGTCGTGCAGGAGGACGGGGCGACCGCCAAGCTCCGGCTCGTGCTGGTCGAGAGGCGGGCGCATGGGCTCGGGCTCGGCAAGCGGCTCGTCCGCGAGGCGATCGGTTTTGCCCGCGCCGCCGGCTACGAGCGCATGGTGCTCTGGACCAACGACATCCTGCATGCGGCGCGCGGCATCTATGTCGGCGAGGGTTTTCGGCTGGTGGCCGAGGAAAAGCACCATTCCTTCGGCCACGACCTTGTCGGCCAGAACTGGGAACTGACGCTCCGGCCGAGCGCGGCCTGACGCGTCAGGCCTTCAGGCGGGCGACTGCGGCTGCTGCGGTGCGGCCTGCCAGCGTCGCGCCGCCGACCGTCATGGCGCCGCCGCCCGCCGTCGCCTCGCCGGCGATGAAGAGGCGGTTGCCGATCGGCTGGGCGAGGGCGTCGCGCGCCGCCTCGTGGCCGGGGTCGCAGATCGAATAGGAGCCGCGGGCGAAGGGATCGGTCCACCAGGCCGGGAAGGAGACCTCCTTCACCCCCTTGCGGAAATCGGCGCCGACCATCTTCACCAGCAGGTCGACGAGGTGAGCACGGGCCTCGTCGGTGCCGGCCTCGGAGAGCTTGCGGGCATAGTCGCCGCCGCAATAGCCGATGACGATGTCCTGGCCGCCCGGGAACATGTCGAGATTCATCAGGCGTTCCGGCGCCGCCGCTTCGAGGAAGCTCGTGCCCGGTGCGATACCGAAGCGGTCACCCTCGACCTTGAGCGCGATCTTGGTCAGCGCGCCCATATGCAGGCCACCGAGGGCATCGCGCGTTGCCGCAGGCAGTTCCGGGATGAAGCGGATGGCGCCGGCCTTCAGCACGCCGACCGGCACCGTGACGATGCAGGCATTGGCCCGCAACGTCCCGGAGCGGGTGGTGACGGTGACGCCCGGGCCGTCCCAGCGGATCGCCTCGACCGGCTCGTTCAGGCGGATATCGAGTCCGGTGGCCGAGCGCGCAACGAGATTGCCGTAGCCGGAGGGCACGATGAGATCCTCCCCCGACCACAGGCGCTGGTAGTCGCGGGCGGAGATCCGGCTCGATTCCTCGCCGATCGAGAGCAGCAGGCCGGATGCGGCGACGGGCGCCAGCTCCGGCCCGAGATCGCCCAGCAATTCGGCGATCGACATGTCGCGCTGGGTGAGATCGACCGTCTCCAGCCGGCGGTCGATCTGGCCGAATGCACTCCGGCGGCGGTTGCGTTCCGGCTCGGCCATGGGCCGGCCATCGGCGAAGACCTTGAAGCCGCTGCCCCAGGATTCGGCTGGGGTTGCGATGCCGAGGTCGCGAGCGATCTGGACCCAGGGGTTGCGCTCGGCCCAGTGGATGAACATCGCGCCGGCATCATAGGCGGCGCCAAGCGAGGCGTCTGTGAAGGCGCGCCCACCGGTGCGGCCACGCGCTTCGAGCACGACGGCCTGCCGCCCGGCGGCGCGCAAGGCATGAGCGGCGGCAATGCCGGCCGCTCCGGCGCCGATCACCACGACATCGGCATCCGTCGCGGCGGCTGCCCGGCCGGCAACGGCAAAGCTCGCGGCCATGGCGCCTGTTCCCGTCAAGATCGTCCGGCGGTCGAGCATCTCTGAAGTCCCGTGCTGCCCCGCATGTTGGAGCCTTGCCATCGCATTGCAACGGGAAGCTGGCGAGCGGGAGGCAGGCCGCGATCACGAGATCGGGAGCCTCACGGGATGGTGAGGCGGGGTTGCGAGGGCCAGCTTAGAACGATGCGATCCAATATTATTCTTTAGAGAAATTCTACTATTGTGATCTTCCTGCATCGGAAGATGTCCTTCGCGTGGCAGCCAATTGACAGTTATCGAGTCGCTCCATATCCGAATATTGTCTTATCGGGGTGGATAAGACCTTGTTTGTATTAATTTAAAACTGTGAAGCGCGGCGGCTCCGGCCCGTAGCGTTCAGAAGGACGGGTCAAGGCCATGGGGACGTATTCCGGCACATTGCGCGAAGGCGTCGCGCTCGGCGCTTTGATGGTGGTGCTGCTGGCTTCGCCTGCGATCGCGCAGCAGCAAGGCCGGACCCGCATCGCGCCTGCGGCGCAGGCTTCGGAAGGTCCCGTCGTTCTCGACCAGATCAACGTGCAGGGCGAGGGCATCCCGGGGGGCGCGCTGCTCAACGGTCCGACGACGACGCGCACGACGCGGGCGGAACTCGACCGCCAGCAGGTGCAGAGCCTGACCGATCTCGCCAACCGGGTCGAGGCGGGCATCACCTTCAACCGGCAGAACAATTCGCTGAACATCCGCGGCCTCGACGGCGCGCGCGTGCTGACGACGGTCGACGGCATCCGCCAGCCCTTCCTGATCGATACGCGCGTCAATCGCGGCGGCAGCGCGGCCTTCGATTTCGACTCGCTGTCGACGCTGGACCTGCTGCGCGGCGGCAGCGGCGGCGCCACGCTCGGCAATGGTGCGCTCGGTGGCGCGCTCGCGGTCCGCACGCTCGACCCGGAGGACCTGATCAAGGCCGGCCGCTCCTACGGCGCGCTGGCCAAGACCGGCTATGACAGCACGGACCGGGCCTGGTTCGGCAGCGCGGCCGTGGCGGCGCGCATGGGCAACACCTCCGTGCTGCTGCAGGGCGGCTTCCGCGACGGCCACGAGATCGACAGCAAGGGCAACATCAAGACGGTCGGCGTCACCCGCACGGCGCCGAGCCCGAGCGACTTCAACCAGTACAACCTGCTCGGCAAGATCTATCACACCATCGACGGGGTGCATCGCTTCGGCCTGACCGGCGAGCTCTTCAAGCGCGCCGAGCGGACCCAGACCCTCACCGGCACCGGCGTCTCGCTGACCGGCAACTTCCGCCCCGGCAACTATGTCACCGGCGAGGATACCGAGCGCAACCGCATCTCGCTCTCCTATGACTACAAGCAGCCCGGCGGCTTCTTCGACGAGGCGCATGCCACGCTCTACTGGCAGCGCCTGGTCCGCAACGACATCGTCCACGCCTATCGCTTCACCAGCATCGTCGGCCCCCATATTCGCGACAACGAGAATGAGGAGAACGCCTACGGCTTCAACGGCTATGTGGTGAAGAACTTCCAGACCGGCGTGCTGTCGCACCGCGTGACGCTGGGCACGGAGCTGCGTGCCTCGTCGCTCAAGCAGTATTCCTCGGGCCTCGACAACTGCCCGGCGCGCCCGGCCTCGGGACGTTTCCTGGCGCCGTTCACGACCTGCAACAACCTGCACACCAACCAGGCTGACCAGCCCGATGTCGACGGCAAGCTGTTCGGCCTTTACGTGCATGACGAGATCGGCCTGCTCGACAACCGCCTGCGCATCACGCCTGGCGTGCGTTTCGACTGGTACGAGGAGAAGCCGCAGCAGACGCCGGCCTATTCGATGGGCGGTTCGCAGCCCGTCGGCCTGCCGCCGTCGTCGAGCGACTCGGCCTGGTCGCCGCGCCTGCGGCTCGAATACGACATCCTGAAGAACGCGCCCTGGGTGAAGGACGTCACCGTCTTCGCGCAATGGGCCAAGACGTTCCGCGCGCCGACGGCCAACGAGCTCTACGGCCGCTTCGGCGGGCCGGGCACCTATCTGCGCGCCGGCAATCCCACGCTGCGTCCGGAAAAGGGCAATGGCGTCGATGTCGGCGTCCGCTTCGGCGACAGACAGCTCGGCGGCTCGATCGCTTATTTCTACACGAACTACGACAATTTCATCGAGAGCTATCAGGTTGCCCCGGCCGGCGGGCTCTATCCGCAGGGTGGCGAATTCGGCTTCCGGAACATCCCCAAGGCCGAGATTCAGGGCATCGAGATCAACGGTCAGTACGCTTTCGCGCAGAACTGGCTGGTGCGTGGTTCGTTCGCCTATACCCGCGGCCGCAACAAGACGGATGACGTCTTCCTGAACTCGATCCCGCCGGTGCAGGGCATCGTCGCGGTCGCCTATGGCACCGATCGCTGGGGTGCCGAGGTCTCGGCCAAGCTCGCCGCCGCGCGTGACGACGTCGCCGCGACGACCGGCACCAATGCCGGCTTCAAGGCGCCGGGCTATGCGGTGTTCAACGCCTCGGCCTGGTGGCGCCCCGCGCCGCAGATCGCCGACCTTGAATTGCAGGTCGGCGTCTACAATATCTTCGATCGCAAGTATTTCGACGCGGTCAACGTCCCGACCGGCGCTCTGACCCAGGCCCGCGACTACTACAGCGAGCCGGGCCGCACCGTGAAGGCGACGCTGAAGTACCAGTTCTGACCGGGCGTTTCGAGACCCCCCGACCAGACGAGCCGGCCCTTCGGGGCCGGCTTTTTTTTATCCTTCGGCGCCGTCCGCCTCATCCGCTTGCCGCGC
Organism: Allobosea sp. GW821-FHT09G06; assembly: GCF_059416005.1. NCBI lineage: Bacteria > Pseudomonadati > Pseudomonadota > Alphaproteobacteria > Hyphomicrobiales > Alloboseaceae > Allobosea > Allobosea sp. GW821-FHT09G06. The sequence goes on from NZ_JBWKOI010000001.1 coordinate 1,858,359, forward strand.
CAGGAGCCGGGCCTTCTTCGGTCCCTCGACCAGCGACTTGAAGACGCCGCGCAGCGTGCGGGCCTCCTGCTCGGTCATGTCAAGGCGGTGCAGGATGTCGCGCAGGTTCGCCGTCATCACCGGCTTCTTGCCGGCCGGGAAGAAGCCGCAGGTGTCGAGCTCGGCTTCGAGATAGTCGAACATCGACAGGATCATCTCGCGCTTGGCCGGCGGCGAGGGATTGTTCTCGCGGAAGGGCGGCTCGCCACCCGTCGTCTTGAACCATTCATAGCCGTTGAGCAGCACGGCCTGGGCGAGGTTCAGCGAGGCGAAGGCGGGATTGACCGGGAAGGTCAGGATCGCGTCGGCGAGGCTGATCTCCTCGTTGGTGAGGCCGATGCGCTCGCGCCCGAACAGGATGCCGACGCGCTCGCCGGAGCCGATGCGGCCGGCGACCTCGGGCATGGCTTCGGCGGGGGTCAGCACGCGCTTCATCTGGCCGCGCTCGCGGGCCGTCGTCGCCAGCACGTGGTTGAGGTCGGCGATCGCCTCGGCGGCGGTATCGAAGAGCCGGGCGTTCTCCAGGATATGCGTCGCGCCGGAGGCCGCTGCCGTCGCGCCTTTCTTGAGGCCCCCGCCGCTCGGCCAGCCGTCGCGCGGGGCGACGAGGCGCATCTCGGAGAGGCCGAAATTCGCCATGGCGCGGGCGCACATACCGATATTCTCGGCGAGCTGGGGCTCGACCAGGATGACGATGGGGGCAGGGGCCTGGACGGCTGGGCGGGTGCGGTCGGTGCCGGAACCGGTCATGGGACAGTCGCTTCGTCTGATCTTCTGCGCAGCACCCAAACGGGCTGCCGCGGGAGGCCATACGTCAAGCCGGTTCTCATGGCGAGCCCGGCGAGGCCGCGAGAGCCACGGACGCAGCATTGCCCGAGAGCTGCCGAGAGCTGGTTTGTCAACTTTTGTTGACGGTGGCGCGCTCGTCAACTAAGGTTGACGGATGGATGATCTGCGCAACATCGCCATCCCGACCGATCCCGAGGAAGCTTTGGCGGCCGTCGTCGCCTTGCGCCGCCTGGCGGATCGGATCGAGCGCGGGGCCGTGCGGTCGGCCCTGCAGCAAGGCTGGCCGTGGTCGCGGATCGCCCTGGCCCTCGGGGTCACCAAGCAAGCCGCCCATAAAAGGCTTTCGGATGTGGTGGCGGATGACCGCTCCACTTAGGGAGAATCGATGTTCGAACGCATCAGATCGAAGCTTGGCGACATGGGTACGATCAAGCGCCTCTGCGAGCGGGCTGAAGCCCATGCCCTGCACGACCAGCAGCGGGAGCCGGGGGCAGAGCATTTCCTGCTGGCTGCGCTCGACCTTCCGGATGGCACGGCCCGCCTCGCCTTCGAGCGCGCGGGGGCCGAGCCTGACGCCCTGAAAGCCGCGATCGAACGGCAATATGGCGATGCCCTTCTCTCGATCGGCCTGACGGTGGACGCGCCGCCCGATATGCCGGTTTCGGCCCATGCCAGCGCCTATCATGCCGCGCCGTCCGGGCAGGTCGTGATGCAAGAGCTGGCGGAAGCCCGAAGAGATCACGCGCCCCTGCTCGGCGCTCACGTCGTCAGCATCGTCGCCGCCATGCCGCAGGGCGTGGCGCCGCGGGCGCTGCGTGCCCTCGGCGTCGATTCCGCCGTTCTGAAATCGAGCGCCGACGCGATCGTCGGGAAGAGCGGCCTATGAACGCGTCGCTGCCCATGCGTTGTCGCACGGGCAGTCCCCAAGCCGGCCATAGTGCCGGCTGATCGTCCGATCGAATTAAGCTGCCGCCTTCTCCACCGCACGCAGCACGCGCAGCATGTTGCCGCCGGCGAGCTTGGTCAGGTTCTCTTCCGACCAGCCGCGGCGGATCAGTTCGGCGATCACCGACGGGAAGGTCGTGGTGTCCTCCAGTCCGTCCGGGTTGACCCAGCCGAAGAAGTCCGAGCCGATGCCGACATGGTCGTGGCCGATGCGCTTGGCGAGATACTCGACATGGTCGCAGTATTCGGGAAGCGTCGCCTTCGGGCGCGGGCCAGATTTGCGCTCGATCTCGGCCTCCGTCTTGGCGTCCATGCCTTCCAGCGCCTTGCCGTACTGGTCCTTGGTCGGGCGGTGCCAGTCGCGCGAGGCCTGGCTGATGAAATCCGGCACGAAGGTCGCCATCACGACACCGCCATTGCCGGCGACGCGATCGAGCACGTCGTCGGGGACGTTGCGCGGATGGTCGCAGAGCGTGAAGGCGTTGGAGTGCGACCAGACCAGCGGGGCGCTGGAGACGTCGAGCGCGTCATGCATCACCTTCGGCGCGACATGGGCGAGGTCGATGACCATGCCGAGCTTGTTCATCCGGCGCAGCACGTCCTTGCCGAAGCCGGTCAGGCCGTTATGGCGCGGGGCGTCGGTGGCGGAATCGCACCAGTCGGTGGTGTTGTTGTGGCAGAGCGTCATCAGGCGCACGCCGAGATCGTAATAGGCGTCGAGCGAGTCGAGCTCGCCATCGACCGCCGAGCCGTTCTCGATGGTCATGAACAGGGCGATGCGCCCCTCGGCCTTGGCAGCCTCGACATCGGCGGCGGAGAGGCCGGGGCGGAAGACATCCGCGTGACGCTTGAGGATGTCGCGCATCAGCGCGATCTGGGCGAGCGCGAAGCCAGCGGGATTGGCCTGTTTCGGCGGGACATAGGCCGCGAAGAACTGCGCCGCCATCTTGCCGGCCTGCATGCGCGGGATGTCGGTGTCGCCCTCGGCATGGACCTTGTCGAGGCCGTAGGTCGCGACATCGCCCTTCGCCTTCGCATCCTTGCGGATGACATAGGGCAGGTCGTTATGGCCGTCGATCAGCGGGACGCGGTCGAGCAGGGCGAGCGCGGCGGCGTAGGCATTGTCCTGGACGGGCGGTTTGGCGAGGGCCATGGCGGGGTCTCGGTCGGGAATCGGGAGCCGGATCGTGGCAGGGAGTGCGCCGGGAGGCGAGGGGGCGGGACGCAGGGGCGCCATGACGGCGAGGCGCCGGTGCCGGGTGTCATACCGCACTTGCCCAGGTGTCATCCCGCACGCGCTGCGGCACGAAGTGCTGCTGCGCAGATGCGGGATCGTCCGACGAGAAGGCGCCTCTTCCGGGTGACGGTCCCGTGTCTGCGCAGCAGCGTTTCACGCTGCAGCGCGCACGGGATGACAGGTGCCCTTCAGCAGGCGGCGCCTCAGACGAACCGCGCGGGCGCGAACGGCGTCGGGTCCACGAAGACCTTCTGGCCGGTCACCATTTCCGCGATCATCCGGCCGGTGACGGCGGCGAGCGTCAGGCCGTGATGGGCGTGGCCGAAGGAGAACCACAAACCCTTGTGCTTTGGCGCCGGGCCGATGATCGGCATCATGTCCGGCGTGCAGGGGCGGCGGCCGAGCCAGGGCTCTGCATCGACGCGCTCGCCGAGCGGGAAGAGCTGCTTGGCGATCGGCTCGGCACGGGCCAGCTGGACCGGGGTCTTCGGCGCATCGCGGTCGGCGAATTCGGCGCCGGTGGTCAGGCGGATGCCCTGCAGCATCGGGGCGAGGAAATAGCCGCGCTCGGTGTCGAGCACCGGATGGTTGAGCACGGCGTTGCCCTGCGGCTTGTAATGCATGTGATAGCCACGCTTGACCGCGAGCGGCAGACGGTAACCCAGCTTGTTGCTGAGCACGTCGGCCCAGGGGCCAAGCGCAACGACGACATCCTTGGCCTCGGCCGTGGTGCCGTCGGCGAGGGTGACGGTCCAGCCGGCGCCGTTCTGCTGGAGCGTGCCGGCATCGCCGATGGCGAGCTTGCCGCCGAGCTTCTCGAACAGCGCGACATAAGCCTTCGACAGCCCGAGCGGGTCGACGACGGTGGTCGGGTCGGTCCAGTGCAGGCCGCCGATCAGGCTGCCATGGTCGAGATGCGGCTCCTCGGCCTTGAGTGTCGCCATATCGAGCGCCCGGTAGTTCAGGCCGAATTCGCTGTTCCAGCGGGCGGCCTCCGCGAGGCGGGTGTCGCGCTCCTTCTCGGTGCGGAACACCTTCATCCAGCCGTCGCGACGCAGCAGGTTCGTGGCACCGGCCTCCTGGGCGAGCGCGTCATGCTCGGTCACGCAATGCTCGATCAGCGTCGCGTATTTATGGGCGATCGCCTGATGCTGCGAGGCGCGCGAATGCATCCAGTAGGAAAACAGGAAGGGGGCGAGCTTCGGGATCGCGCTCCAGTGATAATGCGCGTCGATGGTGTTGTTCATCGCGTAGCGGATCAGCGCACCGAAATCATGCGGGAAGCCGTAGGGGTAGACGCCCTCGCGCTGGATCAGGCCGGCATTGCCGTAGCTGGTTTCCTCGCCGGGAGCACGGCGGTCGACCAGCAAGGTGGCGCGCCCGGCCTTCTGGAGATGAAGCGCGACCGAAATGCCGACGATACCGGCGCCGAGAACGATCGTATCCACCTTCATGACCTGCTCCTGCCAGCCCCTTTTCCCGCAAGGATACCGGTTTGCGCCGGCTTGTCAGCGGCACGACCGGATTTTGCGCGGAACAGCCTAATCTTTCGCAATTTCTGCGCCAGTTTTCCGGATTGTCCGGTCATGGGCTGCAATCGCCGAAAGAGTGCGCAATTTTATGCCGGCGCAGGATTGGCTTGCGTCTGCGGCAGGTGACGCTGCGCGCGCCTTCAGCCAGTGTGCGTCTGTTTCGCGAACGATTCCAGAGCCCGGCCGATGCATCCCGCTGCCTTCATCGCTGCCGCGCTCGCGTGGCTCGGCCGTCATGGCACGCAAGGCTTCGCGCTCTCAATCTTCCTCGGGCTCGCGCTGCCGCAATTCTCGGCGATGGCGCGGCCGGCGCTGCCGATCACGATCTTCTGTTTCACCACGGTCGTGTTCATGCGGCTCGACATGAGCGTGACGCTCGGGCTGCTGCGGCGCCCGGCCAAGCTCGCCGCGAGCTGCGCCTGGCTGATCGCCGGGCCGGTGCTGCTGATCGGCGGGGCGCTCCTGCTGGTCGGGCGCGAGAACCTCGATCCCGGCATCGTGCTCGGGCTCGCCATCATGGGCGCGGCGCCGCCGATCATGTCCTCGCCGGCGGTCGCGATCCTCTACGGCTTCGAGCCTTCGCTGATCATCGCCAGCGTGATCCTGACCACGATCGTGAGCCCGATCGTCGCGCCGATCCTCGTCGAATTGCTCGCAGGGGCGGCGGTGCCGCTCGACCGCTGGGCGCTGACGCTGCGCCTCCTGATCTTCATCGGCGGCGGCATGGCGGTGGCCTCCGCGATCCGGCTCTGGCTGGGGCTCGCGCGCATCAAGGCGATGAAGGCCAATCTCGATGGCTTCGGCGTGCTGATGTATTTCATCTTCGCGATCGCGGCGATGGACGGCGTGACCCAGGCTGCGCTCGACAATCCCAGGCTCGTGCTGTTCGTCCTCGGGTGCGTCTTCGCGGTCTCTGCAGCTGGATTGGCGTCGAGCTGGCTGGTGCTGCGGCTGCTGCCGGCCTCCGAGCGCTTCATGATCGGCTACGGCACGGGACAGCGGAACATGGGGCTGCTCGTCGCGGCGCTGGGGGCTGGCGTCTCGCCGACGACCTTCCTCTATTTCGCGCTGGCGCAGTTCCCGATCTACCTGCTGCCCTGGCTGCTCGGCGGCATCGCAGCGCGGATTCGGCGCCGGGAGGCTGCTGACGGGCGTTGACGCAGCGGCTTGCGAGGCTTTCCCCGTCGCAGGAGAGCCGCGCCATGATCACCCTCTATTCCGGGCCGTTGAGCCTGTTCTCACGCAAGGTCGAGATCGCGCTGACCGAGAAGGGCCTCGCCTTCCAGCGCATCATGGTGCCGTTCAACCAGACGACCGGCTACGATCCGCGGCATCCCGAGGTGCTGGCGCTCAACCCGAAGCGGCAGGTGCCGATCCTGACCGATTGCGGGCTCGTCCTCTACGATTCCACCGTGATCAACGAATATCTCGACGAGGCCTATCCCGAGCCGAAGCTGATGCCGGATACGCCGGTCGAGCGAGCGCGTTGCCGGCTCGACGAGCTCTATGGCGACGAGATCCTGTTCCAGGCGCTGAAGCCCTTGATGTACCGCACGGAGCCGCCCTCGCCGGATCGCGACCGCCGCATCGCGCAGGAGGCGGATGCGCTGATCGCCGAGGAGGGGCTGCTGCGCCATTACGACGTGCTGGAGCAGAAGCTGGCGGGGCGTCCGTTCTTCGGCAGCCGGCTTTCGGTGGCGGATATCGCGATCTTCATGAGCATGCTCTTCATCCGCCGCCTCGGTGGGCCGTCGCTCGACGGCTATCCCGGGTTGGCGGAGTGGTATACGCGCCTGAAGCTGCGTCCGTCTTTCGCGCAGGTGGTGGCGGAGACGGCGGAAGCGGACCGCAGGCTGTCCGTGCCTGTGGCCCAGCGGCAGCAGCGGAGCGCCTGAACATCGAGGCCGTCATTCTCGGGCGGAGCGAAGCGCAGACCCGAGAATCTCTTGCAGGAGGAGGTATCGGAGCCCCCGTGTCATGAGATGCTCGGGTCAAGCCCGAGCATGACGAGGTTGTATTGGCCCGGTTTCGCGATTGCGGCAGGCGGCTCGGGGCGTTAAACCCCCGGCCATGACCAGCCCCATCCGTATCGCCCCCTCGATCCTCTCGGCCGATTTCGCCAAGCTCGGCGAGGAGGTGCGCGCGATCGACGCTGCTGGCGCCGACTGGATTCATTGCGACGTGATGGACGGGCATTTCGTGCCGAACATCACCTTCGGCCCCGATGTGCTGAAGGCGATCCGCCCGCACACCAGCAAGTTCTTCGACGTGCACCTGATGATCGCGCCCGTCGACCCCTACATCGAAGCCTTCGCCAAGGCCGGGGCCGACCTGATCTCCTTCCATGTCGAGGCGGGCCCGCATCCGCACCGCACGCTGCAGGCGATCAAGGCGCAGGGCAAGCAAGCCGGCATCGTGCTCAATCCCGGCACGCCGGCAAGCGCGGCCGAAGCCCTGATCGAGGATGTCGATCTCATCCTTCTGATGACCGTCAATCCCGGCTTCGGCGGGCAGAGCTTCATCCGCTCTGTGGTCGAGAAGGTCGCGCAGGTGAAGGCATTGATCGGCGACCGGCCGATTTCCATCGAGATCGACGGCGGGGTGACGCCCGAGACCGCGCCGCTGGTCGTCAAGGCCGGCGCCGATACGCTGGTCGCGGGCTCGGCCGTGTTCAAGGGCGGGCCTTCGGCCTATGCCGGCAATATCGAAGCGATCCGCAAGGCGGCCGAGGCTGCGCGCGGGTCGTGGGTTTGAGCTTTTTTTGACTGGAGATAGCGGCCGTCATCCCGGCCGTAGCGAAGCGGAGTGCCGGGATCCATCATAGGGCGCCGAGCCCTATGATGGATCCCGGAGCGACCTGCGGTCGTCCGGGATGACGGCGCGCATTGTGTGAAAGGCTTGCGATGATCCCGCGCTATTCCCGCCCCGAGATGGTCGCCATCTGGGAGCCGCAGACCCGCTTCCGCATCTGGTTCGAGATCGAGGCGCATGCGACCGACAAGCTCGCCGAGCTCGGCGTCGTGCCGAAGGAAGCGGCTGCGACGATCTGGGCCAAGGCCAAGGATGCCGTCTTCGACGTCGAGCGCATCGACGAGATCGAGCGCGTCACCAAGCACGACGTCATCGCCTTCCTGACGCATCTCGCCGAGATCGTCGGGCCGGAAGCGCGCTTCGTCCACCAGGGCATGACCTCGTCGGACATTCTCGACACCACGCTTTCGGTTCAGCTCGCGCGCGCCACCGATATCCTGATCGCCGATGTCGATGCGCTGCTCGCCGCGATCAAGCGCCGCGCCTTCGAGCACAAGCTCACCCCGACCATCGGCCGCTCGCACGGCATCCATGCCGAGCCGGTGACTTTCGGGCTGAAGCTCGCGCAGGCCTATGCCGAGTTCGACCGCTGCCGCGCCCGCCTCGTGGCGGCCCGCGCGGAAATCGCGACCTGCGCGATCTCGGGCGCCGTCGGCACCTTCGCCAATATCGACCCGAGCGTGGAAGAGTATGTCGCCGAGAAGATGGGCCTCACCGTCGAGCCGGTCTCGACGCAGGTGATCCCGCGCGACCGGCACGCGATGTATTTCGCGACGCTCGGCGTCGTCGCCTCCTGCATCGAGCGCCTCTCGACCGAGATCCGCCACCTGCAGCGCACCGAGGTCTACGAGGCCGAGGAGTATTTCTCGCCGGGCCAGAAGGGCTCCTCGGCGATGCCGCACAAGCGCAATCCGGTGCTGACCGAGAACCTGACGGGCCTGTCTCGCCTCGTGCGCGGCATGGTCACGCCGGCGCTGGAGAACGTGGCGCTCTGGCACGAGCGCGACATCTCGCACTCGTCCGTCGAGCGCATGATCGGCCCCGACGCCACCGTGACGCTCGATTTCGCGCTGGCGCGTCTCACGGGCGTCGTCGACAAGCTGCTGGTCTACCCGCAGAACATGCGCAAGAACCTCGACCGGCTCGGCGGCCTGCACAATTCGCAGCGCGTTCTGCTGGCCCTGACCCAGGCCGGCGCCAGCCGCGAGGACAGCTATTCCATGGTCCAGCGCAACGCGATGCGCACCTGGGAGCATGGCGAGGACTTCCTGACCAACCTGATGGCCGACAAGGACGTCGCCGAGAAGCTCTCCGCTTCCGAACTCAAGGCGATGTTCGACGAGGGCTATCACTTCAAGCATGTCGACACGATCTTCCGCCGGGTGTTCGGGGACGCTTGAACCCATTGGTGGGGCGACCTACTTTGATGGCCGGTTCGTCATCCCGCACGCGCTGCAGCACGCAAGTGCTGCTGCGCAGATGCGGGACCGCATGACGGAAAGGCGCTTCTTCGTAAGACGGTCCCGTGTCTGCGCAGCAGCGTTTCACGCTGCAACGCGCACGGGAAGACAGCTCTACACTGACCCATCATGAAATCCTCCGACGTCGATATCCTCATCATCCCCGGCTGGTCGGGCTCCGGCCCCGACCATTGGCAGAGCCGCTGGGAAACCCGCCTGAAGACGGCGCGCCGCGTCGAGCAGGCGGATTGGTACAAGCCCTCCCGTCATGTCTGGGCCGATGAGATCGTGAAGGCCGTGCGCTCAGCCACGCGCCCCGTCGTGCTGGTCGCGCATTCGGCCGGCTGCAGCGCCGTCGCCTTCGCCGCCGAGCATCTGCACCCCGGCGAGGTCGCCGGCGCCTTCCTGGTCGCGCCTGCCTCCGAGAAGGCCAAGGGCGCGGTGCCCGGCATGGGGCCGGACTTCATCGCGCATCGCCGCGAGACGCTGCCGTTCCCGTCGGTGCTGATCGGCAGCGCGACCGACCCCTATTGCACGCAGGACGAGGCGAAGGCGCTTGCTGAGGCCTGGGGTTCGGAATTCGTCGATGCCGGCGATAGCGGCCATCTCAACAGCGAATCCGGGCATGGCCCCTGGCCTGACGGGCTTCTGCGTTTCGCAGGCTTTCTCAAGAGCTTGAGCGTGGTTCCGCAGACATTGAGTCAATAGGCGGGCCGTCGGTCGGACTTGTTGCCGGGGGCGTGCGTGACGGGAATCAACGTTCAGGATCGGCAGATCGAAACCAGCCGAGGCGAGCTATTCGCCCGGACTTGGGAAAGCGGCGGCAATCCAGCAGCGACGCCGATCCTGCTGTTTCACGATTCCCTCGGCAGCGTGGAGCTGTGGCGCAGTTTTCCCGAGAAGCTCGCCATGGCTACTGGCCGGCGCGTCATCGCCTATGACCGGCTCGGCTTCGGGCGCTCGGACTCGTTTCCCGGCAGGCTCGCGATGGATTTCGTGCGGGAGGAGGCGCGCCGGATCGTCCCGCTCCTTCAGCAGCAGATCGGGTTCTCGGCCTTCATCACCTGCGGCCACAGCGTCGGCGGCGGGATGGCGGTCGAAACGGCGGCGCATCTCCGCGATGATTGCGCCGGGCTGATCACGATGGGCGCACAGGCGCTCGTCGATGACCGCATCCGCGATGGGATCAGGGTGGCGCAGGCCGAATTCGCCAAGCCCGAGAACCTCGCGCGGCTCGGCCGATATCATCGCGATCCCGCCTGGGTCGTCTCGGCCTGGACCGAGACCTGGCTCGATCCGGCCTTCGCCGCTTTTTCGCTGGATGACGCGCTCGAGCAGGTCCGATGCCCGGTTCTGGCTGTTCATGGGCAGGATGACGAATACGGCTCCGCCGACCATGCCAGACGTATCGCAGTCGGGCGGGGAGAGGCGGCGATCCTCGATGGTATCGGCCATGTCCCGCATCGCGAGGACCCGGACAGGCTGGTCAGCCTGCTCGATGGGTTCATTCGTGACGTCGTCGCGGTCCGCACATAGCCGCTTGTCTCCGCGCTTTCGCGGCGTGGAAATTGGGGCGGAACAACCGAAAATTCTTCTCGTTATCTCCCGAACCAGAACTGGAGCGTCTTATGCCGCAAGCGCAACGACGACCGGACGGAGACGGCGACGAGGATGACGACCGTGCCGCTGCCCTGGCAAGAGCCAGCGACCATCTGATCGAAGCCCGGCGCGAAACCGATCGCGCTCAGGCGTCGAGCCTGCGCCTCTTCGTCAACATGGCGCTCGTCGAAGCAGCTACCCTGTTGGGCCGCTTCGGTGGCCGCGGGGGAGGCCGCCATTGAAGGCGTTGCTGCCGCGGGCTTGAACGGGAAAGCCTCGACAAAAGCCCAATAAAAAAGCCCGCTCCGGATGATCCGAAGCGGGCTCTTTCATTCAGGAGGCTGGATCAGCCGCCGAGATCAATTCTCGACATAGGTGATCTTGCCGTCCGCACCCTTCTTCCAGGTGTAGACGGTGTAGTCCGGACGGGTGATGTCGCCCTTCTTGTCGAAGCCGATATCGCCGATCACGGTCTTGACCGGCTGGCCGCCATGCAGCGCCGCAGCGATCTTCTTCGGATCGGTCGAGTTCGCGCGCTTGGCGCCTTCGGCCATGATCTGGACGGCGGCGTAGCTGTAGAGCGTGTAGGCTTCCGGCTTGAAGTTCTTGGAAGCGAACTTCTGGACGACGGCAGCCGCCTCCGGACGCTTCTGCGGGTCCGGCGGGAAGGTCATCAGGGTGCCTTCGACGCCGGGGCCGCCGATGGTGGCGAACTCGTCGGTGGTGATGCCGTCACCCGAGACGAGGACCGTCTTCAGGCCCTGGTCGCGCATCTGGCGCACGATCAGGCCGCCTTCGGTGTGCAGGCCACCCCAGTAGAGGTAGTCGGCGCCGGAGGCCTTGATCTTCGAGACGAGAGCCGAGAAGTCCTTCTCGCCGGCGTTGATGCCTTCGTAGAGCACTTCCTTGACGCCGCCGGCGTTGAGACCCTTCTTGGTCTCGTCGGCGAGGCCCTGGCCATAGGTCGTCTTGTCGTGGACGACGGCGATCTTCTTGTCCTTGAAGTTCTTCAGGAGATAGGCCGAGGCGACGCTGCCCTGCTGATCGTCACGGCCGCAGGTGCGGAAGGTGTTCCACAGGCCGCGCTCGGTGATCTTCGGGTTGGTGGCCGAAGGCGAGATCATCAGGATGCCGTTTTCGGCATACACCTCGGAGGCCGGCATGGTGACGCCGGAGTTGAAGTGGCCGAGCACCCATTTCACGCCGTCGCCGACGAACTTGTTGGCGACCGAGACGCCCTGCTTCGGATCGGAGACGTCGTCACCGACGGTCACCGTGATCTTCTGGCCGAGGACGCCGCCGGCGGCGTTGATGTCCTCGACGGCCTGCTCGGCGCCATTCTTGAGCTGCGCGCCGAAAGCCGCGTTCGGGCCGGTGATCGGGCCGCCGACGCCGAGCTTGATCTGTGCGTTGGCCACGCCGGAGAAGGCGAGGACCGCGCCGAGCGCAATGCCGCCCAACAGCAGTTTCTTCATGTGATGCAACTCCCCTGTATGATTGACAACGGGCTGGACGGTCCACCCGTCTCGGTGCGTTCTCGTCACCCTAAGCGTCAGTCTTGCGCTTTTTCAGGGGTCTGTCACGCACCAAGCTCGCGAGCTCCTTCAGAGCAATTCCGGTCGTATTTCGGCGCCCGCGCGGGGCTTCCAGCCAAAGGGGCCGGCGCGCTCGAACAGCCAGTGATATTGCCGCGTCATCTGCTTGGCGCGGGTGTAGCGCCAGCCGGCATAGCCGAAGCCGATGAGCAGGATGGTGTCGACGATGTAGTAGTGCAGCGTCAGCAGCGTCGCCTGGAACAGGGCGAAATGGATGAAGCGCACGAACAGGCCGAGCACCAGCATGTAGACGAAAAGCTGCCAGTTCGGCCGCCAGGTCAGGGCGATCGCGCGGCCGGCCATCCAGGCGAGCCAGCCGCCCATGACGACGGTCACCAGCAGGAAGAGCCAGATCGTCGGTTCTTCGTAGAGGATGCCCTGCATCTCGTGCTCCCCGCTTCAAGCGGCTTTGGAAGCGGCTGACATCACCACAGCGATGGCATGGGTGGCGTGCGGCCGTCTCTCATCAAAAAGTTGCAGCGGAGGAGAGATGATCCTCCGCCGTCTCATGTCAGTGCCGGCCGCCTTCGAGATAGGCGGCGCGCACCTGCGGGTTGGCGAGCAGTTCCTTGCCCGTGCCGCTCATCGTGATGACGCCGTTGACCATCACGTAGCCGCGATGGGCGAGCTTCAGCGCGTGGAAGGCGTTCTGCTCGACCAGGAAGACGGTCAACCCTTGCGTCTTGTTGAGCTCGCGGATCGCCTCGAAGATCTGCTTCACGATCAGCGGCGCGAGGCCCAGAGAGGGCTCGTCCAGCAGCAGGAGCTTGGGGCGTGCCATCAGGGCGCGCGCGATCGCGACCATTTGCTGCTCGCCGCCCGAGAGCGTGCCGCCGCGCTGCTGCAGGCGCTCCTTGATGCGCGGGAAGAGCACGCAGATCTTCTCGAGATCCTCGTCGAAATTCTCGAAATTGCGGACGGAGGCGCCCATCTGCAGGTTCTCGAACACCGTCATGCGCGGGAAGATGCGTCTTCCTTCCGGGGATTGAGCAATCCCCAGGCGCGCGATCTCGTGGCTCGGCATGCGCGTGATGTCGCGGCCCTCATAGGTGACCGAGCCTTCGCGGGCCTGCGGATTGCCGAAGATGGTCATCATCAGCGTGGATTTGCCGGCGCCGTTGGCGCCGATCATGGTGACGATCTCGCCGGGATTGACGTCGATATCGACGCCCTTCAGCGCGATGATCTTGCCGTAATAGGTCTTGACGCCGCGGACGGCCAGAAGAGGCTGAGCTTGAGTCACGAGATGCCGACCTCCGCTTCGACCTCTTCGACCTCCTCGTCATCGACGCCGAGATAGGCGGCGATGACCTTCGGGTCGGCCTGTACTTCGGCCGGCGTGCCGTCGGCGATCTTGGTGCCGTAATCGAGGACCACGACATGGTCCGAGATTTCCATGACGACCGACATGTCGTGCTCGATCAGCAGCAGCGCCGTGCCGAGGTCCTTGCGGATCGAGAGCAGCAGCGTGTTGAGGTCGAGGCTCTCGCGCGGGTTGAGGCCCGCGGCCGGCTCGTCGAGGCAGAGCAGGACCGGGTCGGTGCACATCGCGCGCGCGATCTCCAGCCGGCGCTGATCGCCATAGGGCAGATCGGCGGCGGGGTCGTCGGCGCGATGGGTCAGGTTGATCTTGTCGAGCCAGAACTTGGCCTTCTCGATCGCCTCCTTCTCGCGCGCCTTGTAGCCGCCGATGCCGAGCACGCCGAGGAAGGTGAAGCCGGAGGCCGCCATCAGCGGGTTGTGCTGGGCGACGAGCAGGTTCTCCAGCACCGTCATGCCGCCGAAGAGGCGGATGTTCTGGAAGGTGCGGGCGACCTTGGCTTTCCAGGAGATGCGGAAATCCGGCATGCGCTCGAGCAGATAGCTCGAGCCGTCGTCATGGTTGAGCGAGACCATGCCCTGCGTCGGCTTGTAGAAGCCGGTGATGCAGTTGAAGACCGTGGTCTTGCCGGCGCCGTTGGGGCCGATCAGCGCGGTGATGTCGCCCTTGCGGGCCTGGAAGGACAGCGCGTTGACGGCGGTGAGGCCGCCGAAGCGCATGGTGACCTGCTCGACCTCCAGCAGGGCGCGGCCCTGCGGCGTCAATTGGGGAGCGTTCGTGGCCATCAGCCGTGCCCCTCCTGGACGAGATCGGAGGAGATCGCCTTCTTCTCCTTGAGGAAGGCGGTGGGCTCGCGGGTCGAGATCAGGCCGCGCGGCTTCCAGATCATGATCACCACCATGGCGAAGCCGAAGATCAGCATGCGGTACTTCGTCGGGTCGAAGTCGTTGCCGAAGATCTGCTTCATCCATTCGAGCTCGCGCAGGAGCTCGGTTCCGCCGATCATCGCGATCGCCGCGATGGCACAGCCCCAGAGCGAGCCCATGCCGCCGAGCACGACGATGGCGAGAATGACCGCCGATTCCATGAAGACGAAGGATTCAGGCGAGATGAAGCCCTGCCGCGCCGAGAAGAAGGCGCCGGCGAAGCCGCCGAACATGGCGCCGATCGAGAAGGCGGTGAGCTTGGTGTTGGTGGTGTTGATGCCGAGCGAGCGGCAGGCGATCTCGTCCTCGCGCAGGGCTTCCCAGGCGCGCCCGACGGGCAGGCGGCGCAGGCGCAGCGTGACGACGGCGGTCAGCAGTGCGAGGCAGAGGATGAGGTAGTAGAGGAAGATCGTTCGGTAGATCGGTGAGAATTCCAGCCCGAAGACGGCGGCGAAGCCATTATCCGCCGCCGTGAAGGGGATGCCGAAGAAGGTCGGGCGCGGGATGCCGGAGATGCCGGCATAGCCGTTCGAGAACTCGGTCCAGTTGATCAGGACGAGGCGGATGATCTCGCCGAAGGCCAGCGTCACGATGGCAAGATAGTCGCCGCGCAGGCGCAACACCGGGAAGCCGAGCAGCATGCCCCAGAAGGCGGCGAGGATGCCGGCCAGCGGCAGCAGCAGCCAGAAGGACAAGCCGAAATTCTTGGCCAGGAGCGCGTAGGAATAGGCGCCGACGGCGTAGAAGGCGACATAGCCGAGATCGAGCAGGCCGGCGAGACCGACGACGATGTTCAGGCCCCAGCCGAGCATGACGTAGATCAGGATCTGGACGCCGAAATTGTCGATCCATTTCAGGGCGCCGCCCCAGCCGGCGAGCCCGATCGCGATCACCGGGAAGGTGACGAGGAAGCCGAGCCCGAACAGCGAGAAGATGCGGGAATGGCGCTGGAAGAAGGCGACGGTGCCGTGCGGCAGGATGCGCACCGTGGCCTTGCCCTCCTGCTGGCCCTGCTTGCGCAGCGCGACCAGGAAGCGGCCGACGAAGACGATGGCGACGGCCCAGGCGACGGCATCCCAGCGCGGGTCGAGCACCAGGACGTTGTCCAGGTTCTGGCGCGTGCCCCAGGCGATGATCGGGATGCAGAGGCCGAGCGTGACGAGGGCGGCGAAGCCGGCCTCCTTGAAGGCCGCCTTCAGGTCGCGGCCGGGAACGGCCGGGTTTGCGGTCGGGTTGTTCGCCATGGCGTCAGACCTTCTCGACTTCCGGCCGCCCGAGCAGGCCGGAGGGCATGAAGACCAGCACGATCGCCAGGATCGTGAAGGCGGCGACGTCCTTGTAGTCGATGGTGAAATAGGCCGACCACATCACCTCGATCAGGCCGATCAGCAGGCCGCCGATGACCGCACCGGGCAAGGAGCCGATGCCGCCGAGCACCGCGGCCGTGAAGGCCTTGACGCCGGGCGTGAAGCCGTCGGCGAAGTTCACGACGCCGTAGAGCACGAGGTACATCACGCCGGCCACCGCCGCGAGCGCCGCGCCCATGATGAAGGTGATCGAGATCGTGCGGTCGACATCGATGCCGAGGAGGGCCGCCATCTTGCGATCCTGCTCGCAGGCACGCTGGGCCCGGCCGAGCGGCGTCTTCTGCACGATGTACCAGAAGGCCGCGAGCAGCACCGCCGTCGTCAGGATGATGACGATCTGCTTGTAGGAGATCTGGACCGAATAGGTCGTGCTCTCGATCAGGGTGATCGACTTGTTGAGCAGCGGCGGGATCGACTTGTTGCGCGGGCCCTGCACGACCTGCACGAAGTTCATCAGGAAGATCGACATGCCGATCGCCGAGATCAGGGGCGCGAGGCGGAAGGAGCCGCGCAGCGGCCGGTAAGCCACCCGCTCGATCGTCCAGTTCCACAGCGAGGTGAAGAACATCGCCAGCCCCAGCACCACGACCAGCGCCAGCATGACCATGCCGGCGCCGGTGCCGACCACCGCGGTGATCAGCATGAAGAAGATCAGCGCGATGAAGGCGGAGAGCATGAAAATGTCGCCGTGGGCGAAGTTCACCATGCCGATGATGCCGAACACCATCGTGTAGCCGATGGCGATGAGACCGTAGATCGATCCCAGTGTCAGCCCGTTGATGAGCTGCTGCAGGAAGACTTCCATGAAAAACGCCGACCCCTCGAACCAGCTCCCGTTCTCGTCACCGGCATGACACCGGCGCATGCGGGATGCGATTTCTATGCAGAGCTACCAACGGCTCGTGCCGGGGACAATCGCTCCGCGCCAAATTTCTGTCAAAAGCAATTACGAACCAAACGGCGCGAAAATGTGCAGAATACTCTGCGGGGTGGCGGGCATTCTGCGCATGATGATTGCGTGGCGAGCTGGGAAAACTTGAGCGAACGGCATTTCCTGCCATCGCGGCGACAGCGGCCTGTCATGCGCTTGCAGGCGGATCATCCGAAAGACGAATACGAAAAGCTGATCGTCGGATTGGAAAAATGCATGGACCGGCACCGCGTCGCGTCGGGCCTCTGCAGTGCCGGCGAGGGCTGTCGTGCGGCTGCCGCCGTCACGGCAACGTGAGTTCCTTGAGGGCGTCGGGCTGCTTCACCTCGATCTCGACGAAGGCGATCGGGTGGTCGGAACCGTTCATGACGTCGTGGCGGATGCCGGCCGGGCGCATATAGGCCTGGCCCTGCGCCAACGGCACGTCGGTGACATCGGTGCCGTTATGGATGCGCAGCGTGCCCGCCACGAGCATCACGACGAAATAGGGCCAGCCATGCTCGTGCCAGCCGGTCACGGCGCCGGGCTCGAAATCCCAGCGGGTGATCCGGATCGTCGCGTCGTCCTGCTGGACGGTGGGCGTGGCGGGAATCGTGCAGGTGAAGGCCATCGGAATCTCCTCGATCGGACGCCGCGCGCCGGCATCGGATCAGGCTCCGGCCCGGCCGCTGGCAGCCGATATCGGTCGAGCGTGAGCGATCGCCTTCGCGAGATCAAGCCACCGGGCGCGGCCCCCGGTTGCGCCGGGCCGTTAGCGGATGGAGAGGGGCTGCCGCTATACCCGGCGCCATGCCTCGGCCTGCGGTGGCTGGCGCCGGCAGCCCTGAATCTCTACATGGACAGCTGTTCCGCCGGATGCGGGACAGTGAACCGATCGAGCCGATGACGAAGACCGTCCACCCTCTGCCGCCGCTGGACCACCCGGAGCCCCATGTCTTCCGCGATGCCATGGCGCAGGTCGCGAGCGCCGTGCATGTGGTGACCACCGACGGGCCGGGCGGGCGCATCGGGCTGACCGCGACAGCCATCGCTTCCGTTTCCGATTCGCCGCCGACCGTGCTCGCCTGCATCGCGCGGGGCAGCCGTACGCTGGCCGCGATCGAGGCGAGCGGGGCGTTCTGCATCAACACCTTGCCGGAGCAGCTTGTCGAACTCGCCGAAATCTTCGCCAGCCGGCGGGGTGTCGAGGGCGAGGCGCGCTTCGCGACCGCTCGCTGGGGAACACTCGCCACCGGGGCGCCGATCCTGCTCGACGCGATCTCGGCCTTCGATTGCCGGCTGGTCGCGACGCATGACGTCGCCAGCCACCGCATCGTGATCGGCGAGGTCGTCGGCCTCGGCGGCGCGGGGCGCGGGGCGGGGCTGATCTATCGGCATCGCCGCTTCAGCGCGGTCTAGAACGCGCTTTCCGCCTCAAACGACGGTGATCAGCCCTTCTGCCGAGATCGCGATTCCGCGGTCGGCGAGTCCCTTCTGATCGGCAGCCGGCAAGCGAAAGGCTGGTGGCGTCGGCCAGCCCATCTCGCGGGCGACGACGAGGCCGAGCAGGAGGATGGCGTCCGGCGTATCCATCAGGAGCGCAGCCGGCGCCTTGCCGGCATGGACCAGCTCCAGCAGCACGGCCGAGGCCGAGGACGAGCCGATCGTGCCGGGCAAGGCGAGGATGCGGCCGGCGATGTTCCGGCCACGCTCGGGATGGCGGGCATCGATGATCGCGCCGCTCGCCGGATCGACGCCGCCCCAGAAGCTGATCGGGGCGGTGAGGGCCAGGCAAGCGCCGGTGACGGCGTCGCCAGGCAGGAGGATTTCCGCCTTCAGCTCCATACGCGGCTTTCCCTGACGAGCCGGCCGGCAATGGCGCTCTCGACGCATTCCGAGAGCGAGCCATAGGTCACGGCGTAGCCGGTATTGCCCGGCGCGTAATGGGCGAACTTGCCGGAATTGGTCATCAGCACCGCGCCTTCCAGCTCGGGCAGAATCGGGGTGACGACGACGCAGGTATCGACCACGAAGACCACGCCCGCCGCTTCCAGCGCTGCGCGCCGGCCTTGCGCTTCAAGCGGGCCAATGACATGGCGGCCGGTATTGGCGTAGAGCGGCACCCTCAGCCGGCGCCCGGCCATGAGGCCTTCGAGTTCGTCGATCTCGGCCAGCGAGAGATGCGGCGAGCCGATGGCGACGGCATCGACGCGGTCGGTCGGCCCGGCCGTCGAGAGGCGGGCGAGGGCGGTGGCGATATCGTTCGGCGTCAGGGTGATCGTCTCGCGTGGTGCAATACCACCCAGAGCGGTCGCAGCGTCCGGAGCCTCGGGCGTCACGCCCGCGACATGAAACAGCCCGACGCCGCCGGCCGAGGCTGCCGCCGCGCCGAGTGCCTTGAGCCGATCCTCACTGGTGCAGCCCTGCAGGCCCTCGATGACCGCGACGTCGCTGCCGGCCCGGCGGCCGAGGATCGTGCCGAGCACGGGATAGAACACGTCGGAGGAGCGGAGTTCGCGGGAGAGGCTGCCGACATCAATCAGCAGGGTCGCGACCCGCTTCTCGGGGCGGTGCAGGCCGTAATCCGGCGCGCGGCCGGCGATGGCGCAGGCGATGTCGAGGAAATCGCCATAGCGGTTGGTCCGGGCGCCGAGCACGGAATTGCAGAACACGACCGCGTTGGATTCGCCCCAGGCGACGTCGCTGCCCTGCACCGGGCGGTGGCCGGCCTGATAGGGCGCGCAGGTCCAGCTCGGCTCGCAGCCCATCGCCTCATAGGCGCGCATCATGCGGCGGGCCATGTCGCGCTCATGCGGCGGCAAACGGATCGCGGCGCAGCCGGCGGGGGCGAGCGAGCCGACATTCAGGCTGGCGCGCACGCCGACGCGCGCGCCGCCTGCGACCAGCTTCTCGGCGAAGAGCGTGCCGGAATCGCCATGGTAGAGCGCGCCGTCGATATGGGCGGAAGCGACCGGGATCAGGCGCGGCGCGCCCATCAGGCGAGCGGCCTCGGCCACGATCCGCATCGCCATGGCCGCGCCTTCGCCGGCGCTGCCGCCGGCAATCGCGCGTTCGTCTTGGGTGAGTTCCAGCATCGGTTCTCCCGGATGGGCGCGAGCTCCATGCCGGGCGCCTCTTGTGCAGGCGGGGGCTTTGCGACCATGGATAGGGAACTGGATAACCTTCGAACCGCGCCGGCCGCAATCGTCCGTGTCGCGGTGACCTGATGCAGGAGACACGCCATGGCGATGACGATGAACGGCGAGGCGACATTGCCGGCCGCCAAGGACGTGGTCTGGGCCAAGCTGAACGACCCGGAGGTGCTGAAGGCCTGCATTCCCGGCTGCGAGCAGCTCACCATGGACGACGACACGCATCTCTCGGCGGTGGTGAAGGTCAAGCTCGGGCCGGTGAAGGCGACCTTCAAGGGCAAGGTCGAGCTCAGCGAGCTCGATCCGCCGAACGGCTACCGCATCTCCGGCGAAGGCGAGGGCGGCATCGCGGGCTTCGCCAAGGGCGGCGCGCGGGTCCATCTGAGCGACGCGGAAGGCGGCCAGACCCTGCTGCGCTACGAGGTCGAGGCTCAGGTTGGCGGCAAGCTGATGCAGTTGGGCTCGCGCTTGATCGATTCGGTCTCGAAGAAGTTGGCCGACGAATTCTTCGCCAATTTCGCCAAGGCGGTGAGCGAGGGCTGAGTCGTTCCGTGCTCGTCATGCTCGGGCTTGACCCGAGCATCTCAGGACGAGAAGGCGCCCCTTCCTGCACGAGATTCTCGGGGCTCTGCGCTTCGCTTCGCCCGAGAATGACGGCGTAGCGCCTCAGGAGGCTTCGCGCAGCGCTGCCAACGCCTGGGTCACCGCCGCCTCGGCCGCGCCGACCTGGAGCGCGATGTCGGCAGCGGCGGCATTGGCCCGCTCCAGCGCGGTCTGCGTCATGTCCAGGCTGCCATTGACGGCGTTGGCGCTTTCGATCGCCGCGTCCGAGCTATCCGCCACCATGGCGGCGTCGTGCGCGATCGAGGCGGTGACCTTGCTCTGCTGGGTGACGGCTTCCGAGATCGCCTCGGAATCGAGGCGGATGGCATCGACCGTCGCGGCGATCGCGGCGGCATGGGTGCCGCAGGCATCGGCGCTGGCCGCAAGCTCGGCGATCTGGCCGGCGATGTCCTGCGTCGCGCTCGCGGTCTGGGTCGCCAGCGATTTCACCTCGGCGGCGACGACGGCGAAGCCGCGGCCGGCCTCACCGGCGCGGGCGGCCTCGATCGTGGCGTTGAGGGCGAGCAGATTGGTCTGGGCGGCGATATCGGCGATCATGCCGACGACCTTGCCGATGCTGCCGGTGGCTTCCCGCAGGCGTACGACCGCCTCGTTCATCTCGCCGGCATCGAGCACCGCCTGATGCGTGATCGACAGGCTCTGCCGGGCGCGCTGGCCGATATCGGCGATATTGGCCGACATCTCCTCGGTTGCGGCCGCGGTCTGGAGCGATTTCTCGCGCACGATGACCGAGGCGCTGGCGACCTTCCCGACGGTGTCCTTGATGAAACTGGTGGTCCGCCCGGTTTCGTCGGCCGTTGCGACGAATTGCTCGACGGCATCGCTGATCGTGCCGTCGAGATTGGCGATGCGGGTCTTGAGCTTGACCGCGGCCTCGTCGAGCGTGGCGACGCGGCGGCGGGCGTCGCTGGCCTCGACCTCCTGACTGATCGTCATCGCCGTGTTGACGTCATAGGTCAGGATTCGCTCGATGATGAAGAGGTCCTCGGCGAATTTCGCGGGCGAGACGAGCGAGCGCTTGCGGCTCGCCAGGCAGATCTCCCTCACCAGCGAGAAGGCGATAGAGGCGCGGGCGCGGGTGCGGACATTGGCCTGCCGCTCGAGCTGGCAAAGCCGATCCATCGAGTCGAGGTAAGTCGCGTCGAAGGCGCCGACGAACAGCAGGCGGAAATGGGCCGCCTCGGCCGGGTAGAGGGCCTCGGCAACGGGGAGGACCGTATCGCGCAGCGGCGGGTGGATGATGAAGGCCCGATCGAAATCGGCCTGGACCAGTCCCTCGATCAGCCGGTCGATGAGCGGCCGGTAGCGCTGCAAGCGCTCGCGCTGCACCTCCCCATAGCCGATCGCCCTCAGGCGACGCTGGATCTGGTCCATGATCAGAGGCACGAAGTCGCTCATGCGGGAAGGCCTGCCACGCGGAAGAGCCTGACAGGGGCTCATTAAGATTTCGCCAATATGCGCCACGGGAAGACCGGGGCGGCGAAATCTCCCGGAATTCGGCGAAAATCAGGGCTTTGGGAGCGCGTCGTCCCGCTTGACCCCGGAAAAACGCGGGTCCACATTCATTTTTGAGCTGTTCCAAGGAAAGCCTGCCTGATGAGGCCGGCCATTCCCTGGGTTTCAGCACGGTCCAGTCCCGGGGAGGGGACGGATCGGCGTCAGAGACGGGTCACAGGAGATATGCTCATGGCCACTGTTTCGCTGACGGTGAACGGCAAAGCCGTCACCGCCACTATCGATCCGCGCACCCTTCTGGTGCAGTTCCTGCGAGAGAACCTGCGGCTGACCGGAACCCATGTCGGCTGCGACACCAGCCAGTGCGGTGCTTGTCTCGTGCATCTCGACGGCAAGGCGGTGAAATCCTGCACGACGCTCGCCGTCTCCGTGGACGGCGCTTCCGTGACGACGATCGAGGGGCTCGCGGCCGGCGACAAGCTGCACCCGATGCAGGAGGCCTTCCGCGAGCATCACGGGCTGCAATGCGGCTTCTGCACGCCGGGCATGATCATGTCCGCCGTCGATATGGTGAACCGCCGCGGCCACGACCTCGACGAGAAGACGATCCGCGAGGATCTCGACGGCAATATCTGCCGCTGCACCGGCTACCACAACATCGTCAAGGCGATCGCCGCCGGGGCCGAGGCCATGGCCGGCGGATCATTGAAGGATCGCGAAGCTCCGCGCCGCGCTGCCGAGTGAGGCATCTGCCCGCGCCGAACGGCGCGCGTTTCCCGTCTGTCTTGCGTTCCAGGCAATGAGGCGCCCGCCAGAGGTGCCGTGCGAGGAGGGAACACCATGTCCGCCACCGGAATCGGCGCCGCAGTCCGCCGCAAGGAAGATCACCGCTTCATCACCGGCCAGGGCCGCTATACCGACGACGTCAACCGGCCGGGCCAGGCCCATGCCTATTTCCTGCGCTCGCCGCATGCGCATGCGAAGATCAAGTCGATCGACACCAAGGCCGCGACCGGCATGCCGGGTGTGCTCGGCATCTTCACCGGGGACGATCTCGCCACCGACAAGATCGGTGGTTTGATCTGCGGCTGGATGATCCACAACAAGGACGGCTCGCCGATGCGCGCCGGCCCGCATCCGGCGCTGGCCCAGGGCAAGGTGCGCTATGTCGGCGACCATGTCGCCGTGGTGGTGGCCGAGACGCTGGCGCAGGCGCGCGACGCGGCCGAGGCGATCGCAGTCGATTATCAGGAGCTGCCGGCGGTGGTCGACACCGCCAAGGCGATCGGCGCCAAGACCGTGGTTCATGACGAGGCGCCGGACAACAGCGTGTTCAACTGGCATCTCGGCGACAAGGACGCGACCGAGAAGGCGTTCAAGGCCGCCAAGCACGTCACCAAGCTCGACCTCGTCAACAACCGGCTCGTGCCCAATGCGATGGAGCCGCGGGCGGCCGTCGGCGACTACGATGCGGGCGACGGCATCTTCACGCTCTACACCACCAGCCAGAACCCGCATGTGGCGCGGCTCGTGCTCTCGGCCTTCATCGGCATCGCGCCGGAGAACAAGCTCAGGGTGATCGCGCCGGATGTCGGCGGCGGCTTCGGCTCGAAGATCTTCATCTATGCCGAGGAGACGGTCTGCGTCTGGGCTGCGAAGAAGGTCGGGCGGCCGGTGAAATGGACGGCGGATCGTACCGAAGCCTTTCTCTCCGACGCGCATGGCCGCGACCACGTCACCCATGCGGAACTGGCGACCGATGCCGAGGGCAAGATCCTCGCCATGCGGGTCAAGACCACCGCCAATCTCGGCGCCTATCTCTCGACCTTCTCATCCTCGGTGCCGACTTATCTCTACGCGCCGCTCTTGTCGGGCCAGTATGATATCCCGGCGATCTATTGCGAGGTCGACGCGGTCTACACCAATACCGCGCCGGTCGATGCCTATCGCGGCGCCGGGCGGCCGGAAGCGACCTTCGTCGTCGAGCGCCTGGTCGAGGTCACCGCGCGCCAGCTCGGCAAGGACCCGGCCAAGTTCCGGATGCTGAACTATATCAAGAAGTTCCCACACCAGACGCCGGTCATCATGATGTACGATGCCGGCAATTACGGCGCCTCGCTGAAGAAGGCGCTGGAGATGATCGACTACAAGGGGCTGGGCAAGCGCAAGCGCGACTCGGCTCGCGCCGGCAAGCTGCGCGGCATCGGCTTCTCCTCCTATATCGAGGCTTGCGGCATCGCGCCGTCGGCTGCGGTCGGCTCGCTCGGCGCGGGTGTAGGCTTGTGGGAATCGGCCGAGGTCCGGGTCAATCCGGTCGGCACGGTCGAGGTGCTCACCGGCTCGCATAGCCACGGCCAGGGCCATGAGACGACTTTTGCCCAGTTGGTCAGCGACCGGCTCGGCATCCCCATCGACAATGTCTCGATCATCCATGGCGATACCGACAAGGTGCAGATGGGCATGGGCACCTACGGCTCGCGCTCCGGCGCGGTCGGCATGTCCGCGATCTTCAAGGCGATCGACAAGGTGATCGCCAAGGGCAAGAAGGTCGCCGCCCATGTGCTGGAGGCCGACGAGGCCGATATCGACTTCGCGGACGGGCATTTCTCGGTGAAGGGCACCGACCGCAAGCTCGATTTCGGCTCCTGCGCCCTGCAGGCCTATGTCGCGCACAAGTTCAACGGGCAGGAGCTGGAGCCGGGGCTGAAGGAAGGGGCGTTCTACGATCCGACCAACTTCACCTTCCCAGCCGGCGTCCATATCTGCGAGGTCGAGATCGATCCCGATACCGGCGTCACGAAGATCGAGCGCTGGGCCGCCGTCGATGATTTCGGCAATGTCATCAATCCGATGATCGTCGAGGGACAGGTCCATGGCGGCATCGCCCAGGGCGTCGGCCAGGCACTGCTGGAAGGCGCCCGCTACAATGCCGACGGCCAGCTCGTGACGGCGAGCTTCATGGATTACACCATGCCGCGGGCCGACGACCTGCCGTCCTTCGATGTCGGCATGACCGTGACGCCGTGCCCGTCGAACCCGCTGGGGATCAAGGGCTGCGGCGAGGCAGGCGCCATCGCCTCGCCGCCCGCCGTCATCAACGCCATCACCGACGCGCTCGGCCATGAGGACATCGCGATGCCGGCGACGCCACAGGCAGTGTGGCGCGCGGCACAGAAGAGCGTGAATCGTATGGCAGCCGAATGATTTTCCGTCATGGTCGGGCTTGACCCGACCATCTCATCGCGGTGAGGCGCCATAGCGCTTTCCTGGACGAGATGCTCGGGTCAAGCCCGAGCATGACGGTTCCCGAACAGAGCGGAGACCCATCATGTACGCTTTCACCTATCACAAGCCCACCAGTGCCCGGCAGGCGGCGACACTGCTCGCCAAGAAGGAGGATTCCAAGCTCCTCGCCGGCGGCCACACCCTGCTGCCGACGATGAAGCAGCGGCTGGCCTCGCCGACCGCGCTGGTCGATCTCGGCGCCTGCGCCGACCTGAAAGGCATCAATCGCAAGGGCCGCAACATCGTCATCGGCGCGATGACGACCCATGCCGAAGTCGCATCCTCTGCCGAGGTGCAGGAGGCGATCCCCGCGCTCGCCTTCCTCGCCGGCAGCATCGGCGATCCGCATGTGCGCCATCGCGGCACGATCGGCGGTTCGGTCGCCAATAACGATCCGGCGGCGGATTATCCGGCGGCGCTGCTGGCGCTCGGCGCGACCGTCGTCACCAACAAGCGCAAGCTGACGGCCGAGGAGTTTTTCACCGGGCTTTACGAAACCGCGCTGGACGAAGGCGAGATCATCACCAAGGTCTCGTTCCCGCTGGTCTCGAAGGCGGGCTATGCCAAGTTCCGCAACCCGGCCTCGCGCTATGCGATGGTCGGCGTCTTCGTCGCCAAGCGCGGCAGCGATATCCGCGTCACGGTGACCGGTGCGGGCGAGGGCGGCGTCTTCCGCTGGCCGGAAGCGGAGGCGGCGCTCAAGGCGCGCTTCGCGCCGAAATCGCTGGACGGGCTGAAGCACGCCGCCAAGGGCATCAACGGCGACATCCATGCCGATGCCGAGTACCGCGCTCATCTCATCGGCGTGATGGCCAAGCAGGCCGTGGCGCAGGCGACGGGGAAGTAAGCGTGCGATTGGTCTCGCCACCGGTGTCATCCCGGGGCGAGCGAAGCGAAGAGCCCGGGATCCATAACCGCTGTCGGTGCTCGTCATTGGCTCCGTCGGCGGTTATGGATTCCGGGCTCGACCGCTCTGCGGTCGCCCCGGAATGACGCGAGTACCTATGACCCTGCCGCTGCCTTCCTCGATCGACGCCACGCTCGCGCTCCTGCAGGGCCAAGGCTATGTCGCCGACCGCGCGCTCGCGACGGTGCTGTTCCTGGCGCTCCGGATGAAGCGGCCACTGCTGCTGGAGGGCGAGGCCGGCACCGGCAAGACCGAGATCGCCAAGGTGCTGGCGGCAGGGCTCGGCCGGCGCTTGATCCGTTTGCAATGCTATGAGGGGCTCGACCTCGCCTCCGCCGTCTACGAGTGGAACTATGCGGGGCAGATGATGGCGATCCGGCTGGCGGAGGCCGGCGGCGCGGCCGGTGATCGCGAGCGGCTGGAAGGCGATATCTTCTCCGAGAGATATCTGGTGAAGCGGCCGCTCCTGCAGGCACTGGAGCCACAGGAGGGCGGTGCGCCGATCCTCCTGATCGACGAGCTCGACCGCACCGACGAGGCCTTCGAGGCCTTCCTGCTCGAGGTGCTGGCCGATGCGCAGGTGACGATCCCCGAGCTCGGCACGATCCGCGCGGCCGAGCCGCCGATCGTGATCCTGACCTCGAACCGCACCCGCGAGATCCATGACGCGCTGAAGCGGCGCTGCCTCTATCACTGGGTCGGCTATCCCGATGCCGTGCGCGAGCTGGCGATCCTGAAGGCGAAGGTGCCGGATGCGCCGGCCAAGCTCTCGAAGCAGCTCGTTGCCTTCGTGCAGGCGATCCGCAAGGAGGAGCTGTTCAAGGCTCCGGGCGTCGCCGAGACGCTGGACTGGGCGACGGCCCTGGTCGAGCTCGATGCGGTCGCGCTCGATCCGGCCATCGTTTCGGATACGCTGGGGGCGCTCTTGAAGTATCAGGACGATATCCAGGCGATGCAGGGCTCGCAGGTGAAGGAGCTTCTGGATCGGGCCAAGGCGGAGGCGGGGCGCTAGTTTCCCGCGCCGCGAAGCGAGAGGGTGCTGCCATGAACGCCGACATCAAGGCCGTCGAGGCGACGGTCCGGACCTATCTCGATGGGCTCTATGAGGGCGATGCCGAGAAGCTCGCCCATGTCTTCCATCCGACGAGCGCGCTGACCACGGCGCGCGACGACGGCGCGATCCAGATCGTGACGCGCGATGCCTGGCTCGACGCCGTGCGCAACCGGCCGGCGCCGCAGGCGGCCGGGTTGCAGCGCGACGACCATATCCTGACCATCGATCTCGTCGGGCCGACGCTGGCGCTGGTCAAGGTGAAGTGCCAGATGCCGCCGCGCTATTTCACCGACCTGCTCTCGCTGCTGAAGATCGAGAGCCGCTGGCAGATCGTCCAGAAGGTGTTCATGACGGAGACGCGGGGCGCGTGAGCGGCAAGCTCGCCGAGAACGTCGCCTATTTCGCTCGCGCCTTGCGCGCGGCGGGGCTGCCGGTCGGGCCGGGCGCCGTGGTCGAGGCGATCTCGGCGCTGGAAGGCGGTGCGCTCGGCGGGCGCGACGACGTCTATTGGGCGCTGCACGCGATCTTCGTGAAGAAGCATGAGGATTCACCCGTCTACGATCAGGCCTTCCGGCTGTTCTGGCGCCGGCGCAACCTGATCGAGAAGATCATGGCGCAGATGTCGCCGGTCTCGCCCCGCGCCGACAGCCAGCCGGAGAAGGCGGAGGCCGGGGCTTTGCGTGTCGCGGAGGCCTTCGCGCCACCACCACGTGAGGACGAGCCGCCTAAGGAGCTGACCGAGCTGACGGCGCGGCTCACCGTCTCCGATCGCGAGATGCTGAAATCGCGCGATTTCGCCCAGATGAGCGCGGCCGAAATCGCGCGCGCCAAGCAACTCATTGCTGAGCTCAGGCTGCCCGATGACAGCATCGTGACGCGCCGCTTCCGGCCGGCGCATCGCGGCGCGCGTATCGATCCGCGCCGGACTTTTCGGCAGTCGCTGCGGGGTGGCGGCGGCTCGATCGATCTCGCCTTCCGCGAACGGCGCGAGGTGCATCCGCCAATTGTGGCGCTGGTCGATATCTCCGGCTCGATGGCGGAGTATTCCCGCATCTTCCTGCATTTCCTGCACGCGCTGACCGAGAAGCGCCGGCGCGTGCATTCCTTCGTCTTCGGCACGCGCCTGACCAATGTCACGCGGATGCTGCGGGCGCGCGATCCCGACGAGGCATTGGCGCTCGCCGGCAAGGCCGCTCCGGACTGGGAGGGTGGCACGCGCATCGCGACCGCCCTGCATGATTTCAACCGGATCTGGTCGCGGCGCGTGCTGGCGGGCGGGGCGATCGTCCTGCTCTTCACCGACGGGCTGGAGCGGCATCTCGACGACAGCCTCGGCTTCGAGATGGATCGCTTGCACCGCTCCTGCCGGCAGCTCGTCTGGCTCAACCCGCTGTTGCGCTACGACGCCTTCGCGGCGCGGGCGAGCGGCATCCGGGCGATGCTGCCCCATGTCGACTCGTTCCGGCCGATCCACAACCTTGCGGCGATGGCCGATCTTTGCGCGGCGCTTTCGCTGGATGCAGGGCGGGAGAGTGATCCGCGCCTGTGGTTGAAGAAGGCGGGTTGAGGCATGATGTCTGTATAATGCCGTCCCGCGCGCCTCCCTTCTCCCCTTGCGGGAGAAGGTGGCTCGGCGAAGCCGAGACGGATGAGGGGTCTCTCGACATATCGAGAAGCGTCGCGCGACCCCTCACCCCAACCCTCTCCCGCAGGGGGAGAGGGGGCCGGTCGCGTTCCCCTGCGAGCCAACAAGGTCCTCCGACCATGATCAGCACCGAAACCGACATCCTGCGCGCTGCCGAGGACTGGGCGCGCGGCGGACGCGGCGTTGCCATCGCGACCGTGGTCGAGACCTGGGGCTCGGCGCCGCGCCCCGTTGGCTCGCACCTCGTCATCGACGATGATGGGAACTTCCTCGGTTCGGTCTCGGGCGGCTGCGTCGAGGGTGCGGTGGTGGCCGAGGCTGCCGACGTCATCGCCGATGGCAAGGCGCGGATGCTGGAATTCGGCGTCGCCGACGAAACGGCCTGGCAGGTGGGCTTGTCCTGCGGTGGGCGCATCAAGGTCTATGTCGAGAAGGTGAACTGAGATGGCCTCCTGGGAAACCCTCGTCGCCTTCGCGACGGTGACGATCCTCGTCGCCTATTTTCCGGGGCCGGCGCTGCTCTACACCGCCGCCCAGACGATCAGCCACGGCCGCAAGGCCGGGCTGATGGCGATGCTCGGCATCCATCTCGGCTGCTACCTGCATGTCTTCGCTGCTGCCTTCGGGCTTTCGGCCGTGTTCAAGCATGTGCCGGAACTCTACATGGCCGTGAAGATCGCCGGTGCGCTCTACCTGATCTGGATCGGCATCGGCATGATCCGGTCACGCATGGGCTCGCCCGATCAGCCAGTCGCGCCGCCCAAGACGGTGAAGCGCGCGCTGCTCGATTCCTTCATCGTCGAGATACTGAACCCCAAGGTCGCGCTGTTCTTCATCGCGCTCCTGCCGCAGTTCGTCGATCCCGCCGCCTCGCTGCCGGTCTGGGTGCAGTTCCTGATCCTCGGCACGATCGTGAATTTCGCCTTCTCCTCGGCCGATCTCGTCACCGTTTTCGGCGCCTCGCTCGTCGTCGGCGCGATGAAGAAGACCAAGGCGAGCTTCGCCTTCGGGCGCTGGATCGGCGGCTCGCTGATGATCGCGCTTGGCCTGAAGCTCGCGACGGACAGGGGCTGAGCGGTGGAGCTTTCAATCCTCGCCGCGCTCAACGCCGAGCGGCAGGCGCGCCGCGCGGCCGTGCTGGTCAGCGACCTCGCCAGTGGCACGCAAAGGCTGGTGAAGCAGGCCGCGATCGCCGGCGATCCGCTGGCGGACGTGCTGGAGCGGCAATTGCGCTCCGGCAAGAGCGGCATGGTCGAGGCGGAGGGGACATCCTATTTCCTGACCGTGCAGGCGCCGCATCCGCGCGTGGTCGTGACGGGTGCCGTTCATATCTCGCAGGCGATGGCGCCGATAGCGCGGGCGCTCGATCTCGATCTCGTGGTGATCGATCCGCGCACCGCCTTCGCCACGCCCGAGCGCTTTCCGGAGGTGACGCTGCTCGCCGAATGGCCGGAGGAGGCGATCGGTCGGATCGGGCTCGATGCCTATACCGCCTTCGTCGCGCTGACCCATGATCCGAAGATCGACGATCCCGGCCTCGTCGCGGCCCTGCGCTCCGATTGCTTCTATGTCGGTGCGCTGGGCAGCCGGAAGACGCATGGCAGGCGGCTGGAGCGCTTGGCGGAGGCGGGCTTCGATGCCGCCGCGACCGATCGCATCCATGCACCGATCGGGCTCGATATCGGTGCGGTCTCGCCGGCCGAGATCGCGCTCGCGATCCTGGCCGAGATCGTCGCGACGCTGCGTGGCCCACGCCGCAAGCCGGCCTGAGGATCGAGCATGAAATTCGGACCGGTCGCCATTGCCGACGCCGTCGGTTGCATCGCGGCGCATACCATCCGCGCCGATGGAACCATCGTGAAGAAGGGCGCGACCGTCACGGCGGAGCTGGCCGCGAAGCTTGCGGCGGCCGGCGTCACCGAAATCGTCGCGGTCCGGCTGGAGCCGGGCGATATCGATGAGAATGCCGCGGCGGCGCGACTGGCCGAGCGGATGGTCGGCGAGGCGATCGTGGCCGAGCCGCCCTTCACCGGGCGGGTCAACCTGTTCGCCACGCAGGCGGGCGTGCTGCGCATCGATGTCGCGGCGATCGACGCCTTCAATGCAGTGGACGAGGCGATCACGGTCGCGACCTTGCCGGCGCTGAAGGCGGTCGTTGCGGGCGAGCTCGTCGCGACCGTGAAGATCATTCCCTATGCGGTGCCGCAAGCGCTGGTGGAACAGGCGCTCGCCGCGTTCGGCAGCGCGGCGCCGGTCTCGGTCGCGCCCTATCGTCGGTCAAATGTCGTGGTGATTTCGACGCTGCTGCCGGGGCTGAAGCCGAGCGTGGTCGACAAGACGCTTCGGATCATGCGTGACCGGCTGGAGCCGGCGGAAGCGGTGCTGGCGGCGGATAAGCGCGTGCCGCATGAGGCCGAGCCATTGGCGGCCGCCATCGCCGAACAGGCGGCGGGAGAGGCGGATATCATCGTCGTCTTCGGTGCCTCGGCCATCACCGACCGGCGCGACGTGATCCCGCAGGCGCTGGTCGAGGCCGGCGGCGAGGTCGAGCATCTCGGTATGCCGGTCGATCCCGGCAATCTGCTGATGCTCGGCCGCATCGCGGGCAAGCCGGTGATCGGCGCTCCGGGCTGCGCCCGCTCGCCGAAGGAAAACAGCTTCGACTGGGTGTTGCAGCGTTATCTCGCCGGTGTTCCCGTCGGGCGCAGCGACGTCCAGAAGATGGGTGTCGGCGGGTTGCTGATGGAGATCGTCTCGCGGCCGCAGCCGCGCGCTCCGGGCTCTGCCGAGAGCGGCCCGTTGGCGGGGATCGTGCTGGCGGCCGGACAATCGACGCGGATGGGCGCGGAGAACAAGCTGCTGCAACCCCTGCGTGGCAAGCCGATCCTGCGCCATGCCGTCGAGGCGCAGATCGAGGCGGGTTTGAACCCGGTCATCGTCGTGACCGGGCATCAGCGCGCCGAGGTCGAGGTGGCGCTGGCGGATATGCCGGTCCGGCTCGTCCATAATCCCGACTATGCCTCCGGACTTGCCGGCTCGCTGAAGGCTGGCGTCGCCGCGCTGCCGTCCGAGGTGCCGGCGGCGGTGATCTCGCTCGGCGACATGCCGAATGTCACGCCGTCCGTGATCGAGTGTCTCATGGACGCCCATCGCGGGCAGCCTGAGGCGCTGGCGGCCGTGCCGACGCTGTTCGGCCAGCGCGGCAATCCTGTGCTGCTCGCGCGGGCGATCTTCCCTGCCGTATCCTTGCTGAGCGGCGATCGCGGGGCGCGGAGACTGCTCGACGACGCCGGGGAGCGTGTCATCGAGGTCGCGTTCGAGGACCCGGCGATCGCGATCGATGTCGATACGCCGGAGGCTCTGCGGGCGCTGCGGGGTTGAGGGCGGGCGTCAGCGCTGCCAGTGCAGCCCGAAGGTGCCGTAATATTCGGAAGGTCTATTGCTCGTTGACTGGAGGCCGCCGGAGAGGCGCCATTCCAGCCCGAGGAAACGCAGGCCTGTGAGGTGCAGCCCGAGGCGCAGCTTGCGGTAGTCGCGCTCGCGATAGGCCTCGAATTCCGGCCCGACATAGAACCCGGCCGGCACCTGCCAGCCCGGTGCGACGCGCGCCCAGAGACGCCCGTTGACCGTCGAAAGATAGCCGTTGGCCTGGACGATCATCCCCGGTGTCGGGACGATCCAGAGGTCGGCCTGCACCCTGGCGCCGTAGCGGGTTCTGATGAGGGACGGGCCGAAAGCCTCCATTCGCTGCTCGGTTTCGACATCCGAGCCGGCATAGAGTGCGAGAAAGCTGTCGCCGATGCGCCATTCATAACCGAGAAGCGCCTGCGACTCGGCCTTGTAGGTCACGCCATGTGGTTTGCTGCGGCGGGTTTCTTCCTGCGCGCCGCCGGCCTTGACGAAGAGGCGGAAGCCGCTGTTGGTCAGGCTGCCGCCGAGGGCGCGTTTCATTCCGACCGAGAGGAAGGTCTTGGTCGGCCCGGCCTCCATGGAGCCGAAGATCACCATCGAGAGGGGGCTGCGCTCGGGTTCTTCCTCCTCAGCGCTGGCAGTACAGATCGGGGCGGTGGCGAAACTCATCGCCAGCCCGGCCAGTCCGGCCTTGCCCACCCGATACGCCACGCAAGCCCCCACGACCGTCGTCGCGCAGGCTGTCATGTCCGGCAGCCTGCCTCAGGATTGCAGCAGTTTGTCAGTAGGCTGGCAAGCCTTTGTTAACCAGGCGGGAGCAGGCTCGACCTATCCGGCAAAGCTTTCAGTCCGTTGCGGAGGGGAGGTGGCGATGGTTTCGACCGATTTCATGCGGCAACTCGAAGGCTATGGGCTGACCACGGCGACGATCCTCTACCGGATGCCGGATCACCTCAACGTCCTGCAAACCTATATCTGGCAGCAATACGACCTGGCGCCGCGCTTTCCCGTGCTTCAGGATTTCCTGACGTTCTGGAAGCGCGAGCTGGAGGGGCCGCTTCACTCGGTTACGGTTGCGCATTCGCGCCTGATCAGGCCAGC
The DNA here is from genome assembly GCF_059416005.1 of Allobosea sp. GW821-FHT09G06. Lineage (NCBI taxonomy): Bacteria > Pseudomonadati > Pseudomonadota > Alphaproteobacteria > Hyphomicrobiales > Alloboseaceae > Allobosea > Allobosea sp. GW821-FHT09G06. Next base: position 1,891,524 of record NZ_JBWKOI010000001.1, read on the forward strand.
GGAAATCCGCAGCGTGAATGGCGTGTTCACCCTGCACTGAACGTTGCGCCGACCTGCCGGCGTGAGCCTGGGGCATTGAAAGCCTGCGTCCGGCTCGCTTGTTGGCAGGTGCGCCGCCATGCTAGGCGGGCGCTTCCGCTTCGGCACGGCCTGCTCCCTTGTCATCTCCTTTGCGTACATCCGGACTTCTGACGGCGCTGGCTGGCCTGCCCGGGGAGCGCATTGCCGTCGGCACGATCGTCGCGGCGCTGCAGGATCGGGCCTATGCCCTGCTCGTCGTCCTGCTCGGCCTGCCGAACTGCCTGCCGATGCCGCCGCCGATCCCGCTGGTCTGCGGCCTGGTGCTCGCCTTCGTCGCCGTGCAGATGCTGACCGGGCGGCGGATGCCGTGGCTGCCGCAGGCACTGCTCAAGCGCAGCATCGGCAAGCCGGAGCTCACCCGAGCCGTGGCGCGGGCACTGCCGGCGCTGACCTGGCTTGAGCGTTTCTCGCGGCCGCGCCTGACCATGCTGGGCGGGGCCTGGGCCATCCCGGTGCTGGGGCTGGTGATCCTCGTCCTGGCGCTCGGCCTGATCGTCGCGGCGCCGTTCATCGGACAGATCCCGCTCGGGCTTGCGGTCTGCCTCGTCGGGCTCGGCCTTGTCGAGCGGGACGGGTTGCTGATCATCATCGGTGCGGTGGTCGGTGCTGCCGGCCTGCTGCTCAGCGCGGGCTTTGCCTACGCGATCTTCAGCGGCATCCACGAGCTGTTCTTCTGAAGGTCCGCCGCGCGCCCGGCTCGTGGTGTCAGGCGGCGGCGAGGATTTCGGCGAAAGGATTATCCAGGCCGAGCAGGCGGTCGATCTCGCTCGCGGGCACTGCCTTCGAGAACAGGAAGCCCTGCAATTCGTGGCAGCCGATCGCCTGCAGGAAGCGGTGCTGCTCGGCGGTCTCGACGCCCTCGGCGCAGACCCGCAGGCCGAGCGCCCGCCCGAGATGGGCCATCGAATGGACGAGGATCGCGGATTCGCCGGTCGCTTCCATGTATTCGAGGAAGGAACGGTCGATCTTGATCTTGTCGAAGGCGAACCGGCGCAGGTAGATCAGGCTCGAATAGCCGGTGCCGAAATCGTCGAGCGCAAGGCCGACACCATGGGCGCGGATGTCCATCATCGCGGCTTCGGCGGCGTCGGCATCCTCGATCAGCACGCCTTCGGTCAATTCGAGCTCGAGCTGGGCCGGGTCGAAATCCGTCTCCTCGATGGTGCGGATGACGTTGGCGACGAAGTCCTTGTGGCGGAACTGGATCGGCGAGACGTTGACCGCGAGGCGGATGCCCTTCCAGCGCTTGGCCTCGGTGCAGGCGCGCCGCAGCACCCATTCGCTGAGCGGCACGATCAGGCCGCGCTCCTCGGCGATGGCGATGAAATCCGAGGGCGGGATCATGCCATGGGCCGGGTGCTGCCAGCGCACCAGCGCCTCGACGCCGACGATGGTCGAGCCGTCGACGGAGACCTGGGGCTGGTAGTGCAGCATCAGCTGGTCGTTATCGATGGCGTGGCGCAGGTCGTCCTCGACCATCCGCTTCAGCTGCATCGAGCGGTTCATCTGCGACTCGAAGAAGGCATAGCGGTTACGGCCGCTGTTCTTGGCTTCGTAGAGCGCGGTATCGGCGAGCTTGAGCAGGGCTTCGCGGCTGGTGCCGTCACGCGGCGCCATGGCGATGCCGATCGAGGAGCCGATCGTGACCTCGGCGCCGGTGATGCTGAACGGCTCGGAGAGACTGGCGAGGATGCGCTCGCCGAGCGCGGCACAGCCGGCCGGCGTCGCGGAATGGGTCTGGATGATGCCGAACTCGTCGCCGCCGAGGCGTGCAACGGTGTCACCGACCTGGACCGCGCCGGACAGGCGGACCGCGACCTGGCGGATGAGCTCGTCGCCGGCGGTGTGGCCATAGGTGTCGTTGACGGCCTTGAAGCGATCGAGGTCGATCAGCAGCACGGCAAGGCTCGGGCCGTCATCGTGGATATGGGCGAGGGTCTGGTCGAGCGTCAGGTCGAAGCTGCGACGGTTCGGCAGCAGCGAGAGCTCGTCCTGTCCGGCGAGGCGCTGGATCTGGCGCTCGCGCAGCTCGATCTGCTCGGCCGAGGAACGCAGGCGCTGGACGACGAAGACGAAGATCGCGGAGAACAGCAGCGCGACGGCGATGAGAGCCCAGAGGAAGCGGCGCAGCATGACGTCGCCGGGGCGGGCCGGGGACCAGGTCAGCCAGGCGCCGATCTTGCCGTCAGCGGTGCGCAGGCCGAGCTTCGACAGCGGGTCGGCCGGCGGCGTGGTGACGAGCTGGATATCGGCGATGCGGTTGCGTTCGGCCAGGTCCGACATCAGGGCGCTGGACAGATGACGGTAGGCGACGAAGGAGAGCGGCGTCGGGCCGCTATCGGAGCTGAACGAGGCGATGCGCGAGAGGTCGATCACGGTCAGGATCAACGTCTCGCCGCCATCCGTGATGACGGTGGAGCGGGCCGCGCCGAACTGGGGCGTGACCTCGTCGCCGATCACGGCCGCAACGAAGGAACTCCTGGCGCCGCGCTGCAAGGCCTCGATATGGCGAGGTGCCCCGCTGCTGCCGTGGTCCGCCACGGCCGGGTTCTCGACCCATGCCAGGATGGTGCTGCCGGTGCCCCCGATATAGGCGCCGTCGAAATCCATCAGCTGGCCGCTCAGGCGTTTGAGAGCGGCTTGCAGGACGGTGGCGGCCGGGCCGGCCTGCTGCAAGGCTTCGGGCAGGTCGCCGGCAGCGACGAGGCGCTCCAGCCTCAATTCGCTCAGCTTGATCTGCCCGTTGATGGCGGCTTCGATCCGCTCGGCCTGGCGCTGAGCCTCAAGCCGATTGGCCTCGCGGGTGATCGCGACGACGACGCCGATCCCGGCGGCCATGAGCAACAGGAAGGCGCAGCCCAGCGTGACCACCGTGCTCGCGAACATGCGAGCGGAGGAGCCCGCATTCGTCATCTTCGCGGCGGTGGTCAAGGGCATTCTTCGTCCGGAAAAGTGTCTTCGTGCTGTGACTTAAGGCCTGAAGTGTTGACATCCCGTTGCCTGCACTCAGGTTGCCGCTGCGTCAAGTCCCCGAAGGCCCGTAGGGCGGGCGCGGTATCGCCATATGGGCCGCCCGCAGTGCCGCGGACCAGCGCTCGCGCAGGTCGTGGAAATAGGGCTCGCCGGCTTCGATCCGCCGGTTGAGCTCGAAATCGTCGGCATCACGCCGGATGACGACAAGGTCGATAGGCAGGCCGACACCGAGATTCGAGCGCATGGTCGAATCCATCGAGATCAACCCGACCTTGAGCGCATCGTAGAGATGGGTCTTGTAGGTGACGGCGCGATCAAGGATCGGCTTGCCGTATTTGTGCTCGCCGATCTGCAGGAACGGCGAATCGATGCCGCACTCGATGAAGTTGCCGGCGCTGTAGACCATGAAGAGGCGCATCGGCTGCCCTTTGATCTGGCCGCCGAACAGCATGCCGATCTCGAACTTGACGCCGGCATCCTCCAGCGCCGGACCGTCGATGTCGCGGACATGGCGGATGCAGCGGCCGACGAGCTGGGCAGCCCTGAACATCGAGCTGGCGTTCTGCAGCGTGTCCATTTCGCCGGTGTCGGGATTGGGCAATCCCTCGTGGAGAAAGCTGACCACCGACTGGGTGATCGAGAGATTGCCGGCCGTCATCAGGCCGAAATTGCGATCCCCCGGCCAGTTGAAGACATGGAGCTTGCGGAAGGTCGAGATGTCGTCCAGCCCGGCATTGGTGCGGGTGTCGGCGATCATGACGAGCCCGTCCTGCACGAGGATTCCGGCGCAATAGGTCACGGGCTTTGATCCCTGTCTTCCTGGCCACGCCCGCCGGGCGGGAGCAGCTACTGATTGGCGCCGCGGCCTTCGGCCTCGCGGGCGCTGACGAGCACGTTGAGGTTCTCGCCCTCGCCACCCTGGCGCGAGCCACGGACCGGTGCTGCATCTGCGAAATCGAGCCCTATGGCAACCCGTACATGCGTGTCGATCGGGCAGAGCGCATTGGCGCAGTCGAAGCCGATCCAGCCATAGTCGTCGAGATGGACCTCGGCCCAGGCATGAGCGCCGTTGCCATGCGGCAGGCTGTCGGACTGCGCGACATAGCCGGAGACATAGCGGGCCGGCAGCCCGAGATGGCGGGCGCAGGCCATGAAGATATGGGCGACGTCCTGCGCGATCGCCTCGCGTGCCGCAAATGCTGCTGCAGCGCCGACGCCGGTGCGTCCGCTGGCCTCGACGCAATCGATGCGATCGCTGACGGCGTTCATCAGCGCATGCATCCGCGAGAGCGGCGTGCCGGCGCCGGCCGTGACCTCGTCTGCGAAGCTGCGCAGGGCCTCGTCCTGCTCCGTGAGAAGCGTGTCGCGGCAGTAGACTTCGCAGGGCACGCGTTCCAGGCCACCCCGCACGGCGCCGGCGAGATCGATGGTCTCGATCAGGCCGTCGATGCGGATGGCGAGCGAGGAGATCGGCCCGTCGGCATAGAATGAGTGCACGATGTTGCCATGGGCATCCTGCGAGGCGCGCAGGCGCCCGTCGACATTCGGCTCGATGCGCCAGGACATGACGTGCTGGCCGTCATGGTCGCGCGGGGTCAGCCGCAGGATCTGCGTGATATGGCGTGCCGGCTCGGCATAGTCGTAGCCGATCGTATGGGAAATCCTGATCCGCATAATCCAGTCCGGGCAGGGTTACGGCAGTCGCGCGGCGAACAAAGGCGAGCGGTTCATTGCAGGTACTGCTCGAAGATGGTGTTGCCGAGGCGGTTGTTCTCGGTGATGAACTCTTCGATGAATTGGTGCAGCCCGTGCTCGAAGACATCGTCGATGCGGGTATTGCTGAGATTGGCCAGCGTCTTGCGCGCCTGGCGCTGCGCCGGCCCCTGGCGGCCATAGGCGTCGCCGAGCGAGTCGAGGAAGCGCGAGATGCTCTCGTAGCAGGCGGCGAGCGAGCGCGGCATGCGCCGATTGAGCACCAGAAGGTCGGCGACGAGGATCGGCTTTACCGCCTCGCGATAGACCCAGTGATAGGCGGTCAGCGCCGAGACCTCGCGTAGCACCGTGGTCCACTGGAAATAGTCGAGCGAGCCGCCGACCTGCTCGTCCGCCGGCAGCAGCACATGATATTTCACGTCGAGGATGCGGGCGGTGTTGTCGGCGCGTTCCAGATAGACGCCGAGCCGCGAGAACCAGTAACTGTCGTCGCGCAGCATGGTCCGGTAGGCCGAGCCGTCGAAGACCAGCGAGACGTTCTTCACCCAATCGAGGAAGCGGGCGAATTCCTCGCGATCCATGCGCTTCTTTTCGAAGCGCTGCAGCTCCAGCCAGGCGCCGTTCAGCGCGTCCCACATCTCCGAGGTCAGTGCCGTCCGCACCGCGCGGGCGTTCGAGCGCGCCTGGGCGAGGCAATTGCGGATCGAGGATGGATTGTCCGGGTTGAAGGTCAGGAAGTCGCAGACATTGCGTTCGTTGGCCTCGCCATAGGCCTTGGCGAAGGCCTCCTCGCAGCCGGCGGTGAGGACCGCGCTCTGCCATTCCGTGCCGGCGCCGCCATAGGTCGTCGGCAGGTTGGTCAGGCGCGTCGTCGCGTCGAGGATGCGGGCGAGATATTCGGCCCGCTCGACATAGCGGGAAACCCAGTAGAGGCTATCTGCGGTACGCGAAAGCATGGTCAGCGTGTGCCTTTCCGCGGGATGGCAGGCTGTTTCGGGAGGGCAGGCGAAGGGGCGGCCGAGGCTGTCATGCGTCGAGCACCCAGGTGTCCTTGGTGCCGCCGCCCTGGCTGGAATTGACGACGAGCGAGCCTTCCTTGAGCGCGACGCGTGTCAGGCCGCCCGGCACGCAGGAGATGCCGTTGGCACCGGAGAGCACATAGGGGCGCAGGTCGACATGGCGTGGCGCCACGCCCGAGGCGACGAAGGTCGGGCAGGTCGAGAGGGCCAGCGTCGGCTGCGCGATGAAACCCTCGGGCTGGGCCTTGAGCTTGCGCCGGAAGGTTTCGATCTGGGCCTTGTTGGCGTGCGGGCCGACGAGCATGCCGTAGCCGCCCGAGCCGTTCACCTCCTTGACGACGAGCTTCTCGAGATTGTCGAGCACATAGGCATTGGCCTCGGGCTCACGGCAGCGATAGGTCGGGACGTTCTTCAGGATCGGCTCCTCGCCGGTGAAGAACTTCACGATCTCCGGCATGTAGCTGTAGACCGCCTTGTCGTCGGCGACGCCGGTGCCGACCGCGTTCGCCAGCGTGACGTTGCCGGCCTTGTAGGCGCCGATGATGCCGGGGACGCCGAGCACGGAATCGCTGCGGAAGGCGAGCGGGTCGATGAAGTCGTCATCGATGCGCCGGTAGATCACGTCGACACGCTTCGGCCCCTGGGTCGTGCGCATGTAGACGACGTCGTCCTTGACCAGCAGGTCCGAGCCCTCGACCAGCTCGACGCCGAGCTTGTCGGCCAGGAAGGAGTGCTCGTAGAAGGCCGAATTGTACTGGCCGGGCGTCAGCAGGCAGATCGTCGGGTCCGACGATGCACTGCGCGGCGCGACCGAGCGCAGGGTCGCCAGCAGCTGGTCCGGGTAGTTGTCGACCGGCGCGACGCGATGCGTCGAGAACAGCTCCGGGAAGAGCCGCAGCATCACCTCGCGGTTCTCCATCATGTAGGAGACGCCGGAGGGCGTGCGGGCATTGTCCTCGAGGACGTAGAAGGTGTCGGCGTCGACACGCACCACATCGATGCCGGCGATGTGGCAGTAGATGTCGTGCGGAACCTTGAAGTCGACCATTTCGAGCTGGTAGCAGGCGTTGCGATAGACCAGATCGGGCGGAATGATGCCGGCCTTCAGGCATTCCTTGGGGCCGTAGACATCGGCCAGGAACATGTTGAGGGCGGTGACGCGCTGGCGCAGGCCCGCTTCCAGCTTGGTCCATTCCGGCTTGGTCAGCACGCGCGGAATGATGTCGAAGGGGATCAGGCGCTCGGTCGATTCCTCGTCGCCATAGACCGCGAAGGTGATGCCGATGCGGCGGAAGAACAGCTCCGCCTGGCTGCGCCTCAACGCCAGCATCTCGGGCGGCGCTTCCTTCAGCCAGCGGTCCAGAGCCGCGTAGGCAGGCCTCAGCTCGGCTCCCGAACCGGTCATTTCATCAAATGCGACCATGCAGCCCTCTTCCCCGTTGAAACCAGCCTATGCGCATTCGCGGCCGTTCGGGAAGAGGGAGAATAGCTGCGCAATTGATCAGGTCTGCCTTTTTCCTGGGCAGTATTGATCAGGTAGAGTTTACTTTAGTTGATCTTGGCAAAGCTGAACCAGCCCGCGGAGAGCGGCTGTTCCTTCGTGGCGCCGCGTAGGGCGGCCATGCCTGCGCTATTCTTGGACCGAATTCGGGCGGCCGTCCAGCCATAGGCGAAGGGCCAGCGCATTGTTGCGATTCTCGTCCTTGGCGGCGTAGAGCAGGGCGACCGGGCCCTTCCTGCGTTCGGCGTCGAGGGTCGCGAGAGCCGCCTGTGCCGACGGGCTGCCAAGCTCTGTCGCATAAGCGGCGCAGAACTTGTCCCAGCGGTCGGGATGGCCGTGGAACTCGTGGCGGAGCGCATCGCTCGGTGCGAGGTCCTTGAGCCAGAGGTCGATCTTGTCCTTCGACACGCCGCGCGGCCAGAGCCGGTCGACGAGGATGCGCGTGCCGTCGCCGGGCGCGGGGGAATCGTAGACGCGCTTCACCGTGAGTTGCGTCATCAGATCAGCCCGAGGCTGCGGAAGCTGGCATGGCCGTCGCGCCCGACGATGATGTGGTCATGAATCGCAACGCCCAGGGGCTTGGCGATATCGACCAGCTCGCGCGTCATCCGCATGTCGGCGCCGGAGGGCGTCGGATCGCCGGAAGGGTGGTTGTGCACGAGGATGATCGCCGAGGCCGAGAGTTCGAGCGCGCGGCGCATCACCTCGCGCGGATAGACCGGCGTGTGATCGACCGTGCCGGTCTGCTGGACCTCGTCGGCGATCAGGATGTTCTTCTTGTCGAGGAAGAGGATGCGGAACTGCTCGCGCTCGGCGAAGGCCATCGCCATCCGGCAATAATCGAGGACCGAGGACCAGGAGGAGAGGACCGGCCGCTTGCCGACCGCGCCCTTGGCCATGCGCTTCAGGGCGGCTTCGACGATCTTGAGGTCGAGCGCGACGCCGTCGCCGACACCCTTCACCTCGGTCAGGCGCGCGGCCGGCGCGCCCAGCACTTCAGCGAAGGAGCCGAAGCGCTGGATCAGTTCCTTCGCGAGCGGCTTGACGTCGCGCTGCGGGATCGAGCGGAAGAGAAGCAGCTCCAGCAACTCGTAATCCGGCAGCGTCTCCGCGCCTGCTTCCTGAAAGCGGGCGCGCAAACGGTCGCGGTGGCCATGATAATGCGGCGTGTCGGAGGCGGCAGGGGTGGCCGGCGAGGGCGCCTTTCGCGATCCCTTGCCGATGCCCACGCTCATTTCGCGAGCGGATTGCCGAGGCCGGCGGGCGAGAGCGTGAAGATCTCGCAGCCCTGCTCGGTGACGCCGATCTGATGCTCGAACTGCGCGGAGAGCGAGCGGTCGCGGGTCACGGCGGTCCAGCCATCCGAGAGCACCTTCACGCCCGCCTTGCCGAGATTGATCATCGGCTCGATGGTGAAGACCATGCCGGGCTTCAGCAGAACGCCTTCGCCCGGGCTGCCATAGTGCAGGATGTTCGGCGCATCATGAAAGAGCTGGCCGATGCCGTGGCCGCAGAAATCGCGCACCACCGAGCAGCGCTCGGCTTCGGCATAGCGCTGGATCGCGAAGCCGATATCGCCGGTGGTGGCGCCGGCGCGCACCGCCTTGATGCCGCGCTGCAGGCTTTCATAGGTGATCTCGATCAGGCGTTCCGCCTTCCGCGATACTTCGCCGACGCCGTACATGCGGCTGGAATCGCCGTGCCAGCCATCGACGATCAGCGTGTAGTCGATATTGACGACGTCGCCCTCGCGCAGCGGCTTGTCGTCGGGAATGCCGTGACAGACGACATGATTGATCGAGGTGCAGATCGACTTGGTGTAGCCGCGATAGAAGAGCGTCGCCGGATAGGCACCATTGTCCATGGCGAACTGGAAGGCGAGATCGTCGAGCCGCTGCGTGGTGACGCCGGGCTTGACGTAGGAGCCGAGCATATCGAGCCCCGCAGCCGTCAGACGGCCGGCCTTGTGCATGGCCGCGAAGGCCTCGGGGCCGTGAATCTTGATGGCGGGCTCGCGTGAACGCGAGCGGCCGATGGTGTCTTCGAAGGTCATTGCGCGCGGAAAACTCCTCGCCCTCTTATCTATTGCGTTTGCTGGCGCACGCAAGCCGGTTGCCACGCCTCCGGCGGGTGGGATGTCTGCGCTGCCGCAGGGGCAGGGCTGCGCGGGTGATCGTTGTGCTGACGTTGGGGGGATTGTAACTTTTTTGAGGCAGCTTGCCGCCCGCACCTTTCGTCTGCCCGATTGCTTCGCCCTGGACACATGAAAGCGCCTGTCTCTCCGCCGCCCACCGACCCATCCGACCCGACGCTCAGCGCGCTCGACCAGCTATCGCTCGATCTCGCGATGGCGCGCGGCATCGACGAGGTCATGGAGGTCGTGCGACGCAATGCGCGCGGGCTCATCGGCGCGGACGGCATCAGTTTCATCCTGCGCGACAACGGCCGCTGCTACTATGCCGACGAGGACGCCATCGCGCCGCTCTGGAAGGGCCAGCGCTTTCCGATGGATGCCTGCATCTCCGGCTGGGCGATGCAGCATGGCGAGGTCGTCGTCATCGAGGATATCGACGAGGACGAGCGGATTCCCCACGAAGCCTATCGGCCGACTTTCGTGCGCAGCCTTGTCATGGTGCCGGTCAGGCAGGACGATCCCGTTGCCGCGATCGGTGCCTATTGGGCGCATCGCCATCGGCCGGCGCCCGAGGTGGTCCGCGCGTTGAGGCGGATCGCCAACAGCGCGGCGGTCGCCATGACCAATATCGCGCTGGTGAACTCGTTGTCGACGGCGCTGGAGGAAGCGGAGCGGGCAAAGCAGGCCATCATCCTGGCCATGGCCTCGCTGGCGGAGACACGCGACAACGAGACGGCGAACCATGTCCGGCGTACCCAGCATTATCTGCGGGTGCTGGCCGAGGGCGCCCGCGAGCGCGGCCTCTTCGCTGAAGAGCTCGACGACGCCACGCTCGACCTGTTGTTCAAGTCGGCGCCGCTGCACGATATCGGCAAGGTCGGCATTCCCGACAGCATCCTGCTGAAACCCGGCCGGCTCGACGATGACGAGCGGGCGACGATGCAGACCCATGCCGAGCTCGGGCGCATCGCCATCGCCGATGCCGAGCGCCATCTCGGGGGCTCCAGCTCGTTCCTGAGGCTGGCCAAGGAGATCGCCCATACGCATCACGAGCGCTGGGACGGGGCAGGCTACCCGCAGGGGCTCGCGGGCGAGAGCATCCCGCTCTCAGGGCGGCTGATGGCGATCGCCGATGTCTACGACGCGCTCGTCACGAAGCGGGTCTACAAGGGGGCGATGACGCATGGCGAGGCCGTCGCGGTGGTGATGGGAGAACGCGGCCGGCAGTTCGACCCCCGGCTCGTCGATGTCTTCCAGGAGATCGCGCCCCGGTTCGGCGAAATCCACGCCCGCTTCGCCGACGGGCAGTAAGCGCATATCCGGCGACTGGCGCGCAGGCCCGTCGAGGTGTATCAGGCTGGCGCAATGGCCATCATCGAACAGAACCCGGCGGAAGAGCGGCCCTTCGGCACCTTCGCGCCGAAAGCCTATCTCGCCCGCATCATCGCCCGGACGCGCGCCGCCTCGGACAGCTTCCTGGGGCGCAAGGTCGCCTATGCGCTGCGGCGCCTCGGCCTGCGCTCGCTCGACGGCGCGCCGGTCGATATCGAGTCGCTGGGCGCCAAGATGCGCCTCTATCCGGACGGCAATGTCTGCGAGAAGCGCGTGCTGTTCACGCCGCAATATTTCGACGCGGTCGAGCGCGAGCTTCTGGCCTCGCGGCTGCACGAGGGCTTCACCTTCATCGATGTCGGCGCGAATATCGGCGCCTACTCGCTCTTCGTCGCGGCCCGCGCCGGGCGGCGGGCGCGCATCCTCGCGGTCGAGCCGCAGCCGGAGGTCTTCGCACGGCTCTCCTTCAACATCGCGCAGAACCCGTTCGGCACGGTCAAGGCCGTGGCCTGCGCGCTGGCCGACAAGCCGGGCGAATTGACCCTGTTCATCGATCCGACCAATCGCGGGGAATCGAGCGTCCGCATCCTCAATTCGAGCGCCGGGACCTCGGTGAAGGTGCCGGCCATGACCCTGCTCTCGCTGGTCGAGGGCGAGGGTTACGAGCGCATCGACGCGATCAAGCTCGATGTCGAGGGCGCCGAGGACCTGATTCTCGAGCCGTTCCTGCGCGATGCGCCGCAGGCGCTCTGGCCGGGCTTCATCATCATCGAGGATTCGCGCCAGCGCTGGCAGACGGACCTCGCCGGCCTCCTGGAGCGCAGCGGCTACAAGCTCGTCGCCCAGACACGGCTCAACCTGGTGTTCGAGCGCAAGCCGGCCTGAGCGCGCGCCCACGGCATGGCCGGGGCGCCCGCGCCGGTGCTTGAGCGCGCCGCACGGAACGCCTAGCTCTTGTGCGACAGCCAGGAGCGCCGCCCATGTCCGCGAACGAAGCCAGTTCCTCCGCCACCATCGTCACGGCCGCGATCCTGGTGATTGGCGACGAGATCCTGTCCGGGCGGACCAAGGACAAGAATATCGGCTATATCGCCGAATACCTCACCAATATCGGCGTCGACCTGCGCGAGGTCCGGGTCGTGCCCGATATCTCCGAGGAGATCGTCGCGGCGCTCAACGCGCTGCGTGGGCGCTACACCTATGTCTTCACGACCGGCGGCATCGGGCCGACCCATGACGACATCACGGCGGATGCGGTCGCGGCTGCCTTCGGCGTCACGATCGACCATGATCCCCGCGCGGTCGCGATGCTGTCGGAGCGCTTCTCGCCGGCTGAGCTCAACGAGGCCCGCATGCGGATGGCGCGCATCCCGGCCGGCGCCGACCTGATCGCCAATGCGATCTCCAAGGCGCCGGGCTTCAATATCGGCAATGTCTATGTGATGGCCGGTGTGCCCTCGATCATGCAGGCGATGCTGGATGTCGTCGGGCCGACGCTGCGGACCGGAGCGAAGATGCTGTCCGACACGGTCCGGGCGGGACTGCGCGAGGGCGATATTGGCGGGCCGCTCGCCGCGATAGCGGATGCGCATCCGGCGGTTTCGATCGGCTCCTATCCGTTCTGGTCCGAGACCGGTCCGGACACGAATATCGTCGTCAGGTCGCGTGATGCAGAGAAACTGCTTGCTGCTGTGGCTGACGTAAAAGCCATGGTTGCTCTTGAGAAGCAAAATGCGACCTGACGAAAGGAAAATCTGCAACTTTTGCGATTTTTATACAATTAATTGTCGGATATCTCTTTTCGGTTTTCATATTTTGATCTTCGTGTAATTTTATAACTAATACTGCAGTGATGATATGTCATTTTTGTGCGTTTTTTCTACTAAAAGTTGCATCGAAATCTAGATATCAACCATTCATAAACTGTTTGATGCGATATTCGTCTCGTGGCCGGAAGCATTCGGTCTCCCCTGCCGCGTCCTCGCGCCGTAGGTATCCGATAACGGCTTTCACGACGGCGCCGGCCCGATGACGCGTCATGCGCGGGTCACGCCGAGGGGGGATATCAGATGCCGCTCTTTTCCGGCCTTTTCTCGAACCGGCATGCCGCGGGACAGCTGGACGCGATCAACCGATCGCAAGCGCGGATCGAGTTCGACCTCGACGGCAAGATCCTCGATGCCAACGAGAATTTCCTGTCGGCGATGGGCTACACGCTGGCCGAGGTGAAGGGCCAGCATCACAGTCTGTTCGTGACGGCCGAAGAGAAGGCGAGCCCCGCCTACAAGCAGTTCTGGGCCGATCTCGGCCGGGGCGAGTTCTCGCGGGGCCAGTATCTGCGGCTCGGCAAGGGCGGCAAGGAGATCTGGATCCAGGCGAGCTACAACCCGATCCTGGGGGCGGGCGGCAAGCCTGTCGGCGTGATCAAATACGCCTTCGACGTCACCGAGCAGAAGAACCGCCTCGCGGATCTCGAAGGGCAGCGCGCGGCGATCGACAAGGCGCAGGCCGTGATCGAGTTCGACCTGACCGGCAAGATCCTGACCGCGAACCAGAACTTCCTGAGCGTCCTCGGTTACTCGCTGCCAGAGATCGTCGGGCAGCATCACCGTATGTTCGTCGATACGGCCGAGCGTGAGACGCCGGCCTATCGCGCCTTCTGGGAGCGCCTGGGTCGTGGCGAGTACGATGCCGGTCAGTACCGTCGTATCGGCAAGGGCGGCAAGGAGATCTGGATTCAGGCCAGCTACAACCCGATCCTCAATGCGCAGGGCCGCCCCTACAAGGTCGTCAAGTTCGCCTCCGACATCACCGCGACCTTCAAGGGCAAGCAGCTCGAGGCGGCGGTGCAGGAGACGAGCGCCGTGATCGGCCGGGCGAAGGGCAAGGACCTGACCGGCCGGGTGACGCTCGACGGCAAAAGTGGGGAGGTCGCGACGCTCTGCGCCGGCGTCAACGACCTGCTCGACACGTTGGCCGAGGTGGTCGGCTCAGTGCGCGACATCTCGGCGCGGATCGACAATGCCTCGGTCAAGATCACCTCGGACAGCCAGCAATTGGCCGAGCGGACGGAGGCGAACGCATCGAGCCTGCAGCAGACTGCGGCAACGACCGAGGAGCTTGCCGCATCGGTGAAGCACAGCGCCGGCAATTCGCGGATGGCGGTGCAGCTCGGCAATGAGGCGAGCGAGGTCGCGGCGCGCGGCGGCGCCATCGTGACCGAGGCGGTGGCGGCGATGGGGCGGATCGAGCAGGCCTCGTCCGGCATTTCCGAGATCATTTCGATGATCGACGAGATCGCCTTCCAGACCAACCTGCTGGCGCTGAACGCGGCAGTGGAGGCAGCGCGGGCGGGCGATGCCGGGCGCGGCTTCGCGGTGGTGGCGACGGAAGTGCGCGCGCTGGCGGCTCGCTGCAGCGAATCCGCCAATGGCGTCAAGGCGTTGATCGCGAATTCTGCGCAGCAGATTCAAGCCGGCGTCGGGCTGGTCAAGGATGCCGGAACGACGCTGGGCGAGATCGTCGGCGCCGCTTCCAAGGTTGCTTCGACCGTCAGCGAGATCTCGCAGGCGACGACGGAACAGGCCAACGGCATCGACGAGATGGCGCGGACCGTCGCGCATATGGACGAGATCACGCAGCAGAACTCGCTGCTGGCCGAGCAGAGCGCCAAGGTCGCCCGCGACCTCCAGCAGGAAACGGAATCGCTGAGCGCGATGGTCTCGGCCTTCCAGCTCGGCGATGAACGGCACAGGGTTGCCCCGCAGCTCGTCCATTCTGCGCCTCCCGCGCCGCGTGCCGCGGCGCCAGCGATGCGCGGCCGGCGTGTCGCCGGCGGCGGCACGGCGGATGGCTGGGCCGAGTTCTGAGGCGGTTTATCGACGCTGAATTGGGGATGTTCGGCGAGTGCCTCTTGTCAGGCGCGCGCCGATAGGCTTTTCGGTCGGAAACGGCGCGCTTCGCGTCGGGCTAAGTCCGGAGCGCTGTCCATGGCCGAACCGTCCTCGAACAAGGCTTTCCCGGTTTCCTGGGATCAGTTCCATCGCGATGCCCGTGCGTTGGCGTGGCGCCTCGCCGAGAAGGGGCCTTTCGAGGCGATGGTCTGCATCACCCGCGGCGGCCTCGTGCCGGCGGCGATCATCTGCCGCGAGCTCGGCCTGCGCATGATCGAGACGGTCTGCGTCGCGAGCTATCACGACTACAAGAACCAGACCGAGCTCAAGGTGCTCAAGGACATCGCGCCGAACATCAAGGCGATCGGCGACGGTACGGGCAAGGGCGTGCTGGTCGTCGACGACCTCACCGATACCGGCAAGACAGCGCGCGTCGTGCGCGAGATGCTGCCGAACGCCCATTTCGCCACGGTCTATGCCAAGCCGGCCGGCGTGCCGACTGTCGATACCTTCGTGACCGAGGTCAGCCAGGACACCTGGATCTATTTCCCCTGGGACATGGGGCTCTCCTATGTGGAGCCGATCGCCAAGGGGCATCAGGGCTGAGAGGCCGCGCGCTCAGCCCACCGAGGGTGAGCGGAAGGCGATCAGCATCCCGGCGACGACGATCGCCATGCCGACGATCTCAGTCGGAGAGGGCACTTCCGCCAGCAGCAGGGCGCTGGCGGCGGCCGTCGCGATCGGCACCAGCGGCAGGAAGAGCGTCGCCCTGGCCGCGCCCAGCGTCTCGACCGAACGCGCATAAAGATAGAGCGCGACGACGCCGACCAGCACACCCTGGTAGAGCGCCTGGAGCAGGAGTTCCGCGAAGGGCGCCCGCGCCATATGGATCGGCAGCACCAGCGCCACGATCACCAGCAGCGGCACCGAGAGGATGCATGAGGCGGCGGTGACCTCGAGCGAACTGACGTTCCAGCGCCGGGCGAGCAGGCCGAAGATCGCCCAGAGGAAGGCGATCAGCACGAAGAGCAGGTCACCGATCCAGGCATCGGGCCGCGACGGCGCCATGGCGAGGGCATCGCGCGAGAAGATGCCGATGCCCAGTACGATGACACCGAGCCCGATCAATCGCATCCGCCCGGCGCGCTCGCCGGTGACGAGGAAGATCAGCAATGCGGTGAAGACCGGGATCAGGCCGGGCGAGATGATCGACGAATGCAGCGCGGGCGCGAAGGAGGCGCCAGCGACGAGGATCAGGCTGTAGAGCGGGCCGATCAGCAGCGCCATGCCCCAGGCGCGCCGCCAGCCGAGTGAGCCGACCGGGAAGGGGCGCATGTGCCTGAGCGCCCAGGGCAGCAGCACGGCGGCAGCCGAGACGAAGCGCAGGATCGTGACATCGGCTGGCGTCAGGTCGATCAGCATCGCGTGCCGCGACACCACGGACTGGACGCCCCAGATCATCGCGGTCAGCAAGCCGCAGAGAATGCCGAGCCATTGAGCGCGGGAGGTCATGAAAGGCGGCTTTCGGCAGGGCGATGCAGGCGGCGGGACGCGTGGCGCTGCTATGCCCTTGCCGCACCGGAGCGGCAACCCGCTGCGGTTGCGCTGCCGGGATGCTTCCAAGGCAGGTTGAGAGCGTCTGCTCCCCTCAGTTGCCAGCGGCCTGGTCGTCGGCCAGCAGCTTCGCGGCATGAGCGCGAATGTCTGCCGACCAGGTGCGGCTATGTTCGGCAAAGCGCGCGTCGTCCCCGGCGAAAAGGGCGCGCGAGGCTTCCTCGAAACCCTCGCGGTTGCCCGCCATCGTCGCGATGAACGCATAGGCCCGTTCCTGCGCCGCGCGCGCCCGGCTTCGACCGCCATCGGCCTTGCGGGCTTCGTCGACAAGGCGCCGAAGGGCCTGCGAGGCGCCGCCCGGCTGCAAGGCGAGCCAGTCCCAGTGGCGCGGCAGCAAGGTCACCTCGCGCGCGACGACGCCGAGCTTGGGCCGGCCGCGTCCGCGTGGAGCGTCGTCAGAGGTTGCTGCGGTCTCGTTTGTCGGAGGCGCGTAGCGTGCGGTGATTTCGGCGTTGCTGCCGCGCAGGTCGAGATCGACGACCTTTCCGGTCGCGTCGTCGAAGACGAGGATTGCTGCCGTGGCATCGGCTGCCAACGCCGCTTTCACTGCGAGCGCGACGGTCGCAAGCGGGCCGCTGGTGAGGCGGGTGGTGTCGTGAAAGGCGGTGCTGGGCCTGAATGCGATACCGGACATGGGCGCTCCTTGATGGGCGCTTATTATCCGGGTGATTTGGCCATGGCAATATGATCCGGGTAAAATTTATCGGCCGAGCTGCGCTCGTTCCCGCTTGCAGCTGCGAGAAGCCGATGCTGCAATGCAGCGCGGGTTAGGTTGCGCCCGCGTGCTCGTTGCGACCGGCCGGACAGGGAGAGGGGATCATGACCGTGACGATCGCGACGGAAAGTCATTCATCCCATGTTGTCGCTGGCCTCGCCGCGGAGCTGCTGTCCCGTGTCGAGGCGGCGCGCAGCGATTCCCGCGACGACCCGTTCGGCAATCCGGTGCTGAGCGTCACGCTCTGGCTGACGCGGTTGATGGATCGTGGCGAGCTGAGCATGGACGCCGCCTCCGAACTGGTGCGCCGGCTCGGGCGAGAGGCCTTGCATCAACGCGCCGGCCGGGTCGCGCGCTATGTCGGGCTCCAGAATGACGAATCCGCTGTTTTCGCCGCGCTGGCGGAAGAGGCGGCCAAGGAGGCCACGTCCTTCGACGCGTTCCGGCAGGCGGCGGAGCGGGCGCGCTTCGCAGCTGTGTTCACAGCCCATCCGACCTTCGGCATGGCGCGGCAGCTTTGCCATGCGCTTGCCGATCTCGCTTCCGGCGGCGCGGCCGGAGAGGCCGTCATCGCCGATGGCGCACTCAGCTTTCGCCCGGACGGGCGGATCACCTTGCAGGACGAGTTCGAGCAGGCGCGCTATGCCGTGCGCCATGCCCGTGATGCCATCGACCGTTTGAATGCCGCGTTCTTCGCGGTCGCGCGCGAGCGCTGGCCGGAGCGGTGGACGCAGCTCGCGCCGAAGCCGGTCACGCTGGCCTCCTGGGTCGGCTGCGACACGGATGGACGCACCGATATCGGCTGGTGGGACACGTTGCGCTACCGGCTGGAATCGAAGAGCGGGCAGTTCGCGCGCATCCTCGAAAAGCTGCCGCAGGGCCTTGCCACGGAAGCGGTACGCCAGCTGGTGAGCGAGGCGCTGGCCGCAGTGGAGAGACAGCTTGCACTGGCGCCGCCCATCGGCACGCAGCCCTCGTTGCAGGCCCTGCAAGCTTTTGCGCTGTCGCTGGTTCAGGAGCGCGAGACGGCACTGCCGGAAGCTACCCGCCTGATCGAGGCCCTGGACCAAGCCTTGGCAGACGTCTTCGACGAAGAAACGCGCGTTGCGCTCGCCCTGATCCGGGCGGGCTGCCTCGCGCATGGCGTCTCGATCGCGCTGCCGCATTTCCGGCTCAACGCCTCGCAGCTCCACAACGCCCTGCGCGCGACGATCCCGCTGGACGAGGAGCCGGGCCAGCCGGCGCAGCGACGTGCCTTTCTCGCCGCCGCCAATACGGCGTTGGACAAGGTCAAGGCGATCACGGTCGATTTCGGGGCGCTGGCGGCCGAGCGGGCCTCGGCCGCACGGATGATGATGACGATCGCGCAGATCGTGAAGCATGTCGACGGATCGAAGCCCGTGCGCTTCCTGATCGCGGAGACCGAGACCGGCTATACGCTGCTCTGCGCGCTCTGGCTGGCGAGCCGCTTCGGCATCGCCGACCGCGTCGAGATCTCGCCGCTGTTCGAGACCTCCGACGCGCTGGAGCAAGGGCCGCGCATCATCGACGAGGCGCTGCGCAGCTCGCATTTCCGCGACTATCTCAAGCGCCACGGGCGGCTTTGCATCCAGTTCGGCTATTCGGATTCCGGGCGCTATATCGGGCAGGTCGCCTCGACCTTCTGGGTCGAGCGCCTGCGCATCCGGATCGCCGAATTGCTGGGGCGTTACGAGCTTTCGGATGTCGAGCTCGTCATCTTCGACACCCATGGCGAGTCGGTCGGGCGCGGCGCCCATCCCGACAGCTTGTCGGACCGGCTGGCCTATCTCGACCCGGCCTATGCGCGGCAGGCCTTTGCGCGTGCCGGCATCCGGACGGTACGCGAGACCAGCTTCCAGGGCAGCGACGGCTATCTGCTGTTCGGCACGCCGCAGCTGGCCGGCGCCACGGTCGGGCGGATCGCCGAGGCGGTCTTCGCATCACCGGAACTGGCCGAGGACCCGATCTATGACGAGCCGGATTTCGCCAGCGAGTTCTTCCAGACCGTGCGCGAGGAGATGAACGAACTCGTCGACGATCCCGGCTATGCCGCGCTGATCGGCACGTTCGGCCCCTCGCTGCTCGACAAGACCGGTTCGCGTCCCGCCGCGCGCCAGTCGGAAGGGGCGGGGCCGACGCGCATCCGCCATCCCCGCGAACTGCGCGCCATCCCCAATAACGCCATCCTCCAGCAGCTCGGCTGGATGGCGAACAGCATGCATGGCGTCGGCCATGCCGCATCGCGCGCGCCGGACTTGTTCCGCACCATGCGCGAGCGCTCCGAGCGCTTCGACCGGGCCTATCGGCTCGCGGCCCATGCGATGGCGCATAGCGACCTCGATGTGCTGCGCGCCTATCTCGACACGCTCGACCCCGGCAGCTGGTTCGACCGGGCGCGCCGGACCGTGAAGGAGGGGCGGCGCGAGGAATTGCTGGTCGTCGCGGAGGCGCTCTCGCGACTGGAGCTGGCGCCGGCGCTGCGGCGCCTGTTCTGGCGGCTCTCGGCCGATGCGCTCAAGCTCAAGGTGGCGGCCGACGATGTGCCGCAGATGTCGGCGCGGCTCGTGGCGTTGCATGCGCTGAGACTGGCGGCGATGCATCGCGTCTGGCTGTCCTTCGCCCATATCCCGGATTTCCGGCCGCATGCCGGCCTGACCCGTGATGCGCTGATCGAGCGCTTGCTGCGCCTCGACGTGCCAGCCTCGCTCGCGCTGCTGGCGGAGATCTTCCCGCGCGATCCCGATCCCACCATCGGCCTCGATTTCGGCGAGCCGCCGGGGCCGCGCGAGGGCGGCACCTATGAGGCGCTGCACCGCGACGTCTTCGCGCCGATGCTGGGGCTGTTCGCGCTGATCCGCGAGATCTCCGGGGCGATCCAGCACGAGATCGGCGCGTTCGGCTAATTTTGTTCTCGCGTCATTCTCGGGCGGAGCGGAGCGTAGACCCGAGAATCTTGTGACCAGAAGGCGCTGGTTTCCGAGATGCTCGGGTCAAGCCCGAGCATGACGCAAGTTCGGAACGTTGAAACCCGCGCCGATCTCACTAGTTTGACCGGCAGGGGAAATGCCGACCGGGAGACGCGCCAGACATGGCCGCCACCAGCTTTGACGCCGCGGGCGCGCGGATCACGATCTTTCGCGCCCTGCTTCAGACCATCGCCCGCCATGGCAAGGGCCGCATCGCGCTGGAAGATCCGGAGCGCCAGCCGATCACCTATGGCCGGCTCGTACTTGGCGCGTTGGTGCTGGGGCGCAAGCTCGCGGCGCTGACGGCGCCGAAGGAGCAGGTGGGCGTGCTGCTGCCGAACATGCAGGGCATGGCGGTGACGCTGTTCTCGCTCTTCGCCTATGGGCGCGTGCCGGCGCTCTTGAACTTCACGGCCGGCGTCCGCAACCTGCGCGCGGCAGCGGAGCTGGCCGAGCTCAAGACCATCGTCACCTCGCGCCGCTTCGTCGATCAGGGCAAGCTCGACGACGAGATCGCCGCCTTGGGAGAGGGGCGGCAGGTCATCTATCTCGAAGATGTCCGCAAGCAGATCACCAGCTTCGACAAGGCGCTCGGCGCCTTGCAGAGCCTGGCGCCGGGGCTGATCCATCGTACGTTCGAAGCGCAGCCCGACGACGTGGCGGTGATTCTCTTCACCTCGGGCACCGAGGGCAAGCCGAAGGGCGTGGCGCTGAGCCATGCCAATATCGTCTCGAACGCGCGGCAGGTCTTCGCCCACGCGGCCGGGGCGATCTCCGAGCACGACGTCTTCATGAACCCGCTGCCGGCCTTCCATTCCTTCGGGCTCACGGCCGGGCTGATGGTGCCGCTGCTGCACGGCATGAAGGTCGTGCTCTATCCAAGCCCGCTGCATTACAAGCAGGTGCCGAAGCTGATCGGCGACATGAAGGCGACCTTCCTCCTCGCGACCGATACCTTCCTGCAAGGCTACGCTCGCGCTGCGGAGAAGGACGATCTCGGCAGCGTGCGCTATGTCGTGGCCGGCGCCGAGCGCGTGAAGGCAGAGACCAAGCGGATGTGGGAGCCCTATGGCACCACCATCCTCGAAGGCTATGGCTGCACCGAGTGCTCGCCGGTGCTGGCCGTCAATACGCCGGCCGCGATCCGGGAGGGCACGGTCGGCAAATTGCTGCCCGGAATCGAGGCCAAGCTGGAGCCGGTCGAGGGCATCCATGAGGGCGGGCGGCTCACCGTGCGCGGGCCGAACGTCATGGCCGGCTATCTCGATCCCGATCAGCCGGGCCGGATCATCCCGCCCGAAGGCGGCTGGCACGATACCGGCGATATCGTCGTGATCGAGGACGGTTTCGTTGCGATCCGCGGCCGGGCCAAGCGCTTCGCCAAGCTCGGCGGCGAGATGGTCTCGCTTGCGGCGGTCGAGACCATGGTCGCCAAGGTCTGGCCGGACCAGAACCATGTCGTCGTCGCGCTGCCCGATCCGCGCAAGGGCGAGCAGCTCGTTCTCGTGACCGAAACGCCGCATGCCGACCGCGCCGCGCTGCAGGAAGCCGCGAAGGCGCAGGGCTTCCCGGAATTGTGGGTGCCGCGCGCGATCTTGGTGACGCAGGCCATCCCCGTGCTCGGCAACGGCAAGATCGACTATGGCTCGACGCGGGAGCTTGCGGCCTCGCGGAGGTCGCTGCTGTGAGCCTGGCTCGCTGCGGTAAAGCCACATTTGTAATTCTATTACGCCGGATGATGATTCCGGGTTCCGCCCTGGCGCTGTTGCGCGTCGCCACACTTGCGCCTGCCCTGTCGCTGACGGGGCCGTCCGATCTTGCCGCGCAGGCGCCGGGCGCGCTCTATGTGCGCCGCGACGAATGCATCGAGGCGGGCAAGCTGACGGCGGAGCAATGCGAGTTCGCCTATCGCAACGCGCGCGCCGAATTCGAGCAGGCGGCGCCGCGCTACGGCTCGCGCGCGGCCTGCGAGCGCAGCCACAAGCGCTGCGGCGCGCAGATGGTCTCGGCCGGCGGCTGGGAATCCTTCGGCAAGGGCGGGGCGAGCTATGTGCCGCGCTTCATCGGCGTGCGCGTGACGGGCGAGGGCGCCGCGCGCCGCGCCTTGCCGGTGGTCGAGGGCACCGCCAAGGTCGCCTTCGCCGGGCGCCCGGTGACGGAATTGCAGGACAAGGTCGCGGGGCGGCGTGGCATCATCGGGCAGGCCAGCAGCGCCGGCCGCGGCGGGAATGGGCAGGCCGGGCAAGGCTCCGCCCCCTATATCAAGCGCGGCGACCGCGACGACACGGTGCGCGTGCCGATGGAGGAGAAGACCATCGGCTCGGACGTCAAGCCAGGCCTCTATGTCGATCCCGATGGGGTCGAGTGGTACAAGCCCGCCCGGCGGCATTGAGAGCGTCCCGGAGGCTTGCGCCGGCTGCGCCTGCCCGCTATCGCTGTGCCACCTGCGGACGTGGCGAAACTGGTAGACGCACGAGACTTAAAATCTTGCGCCTTCAAAGGCTTGCGGGTTCGAGTCCCGCCGTCCGCACCAATTCGGCGACACGGTGATTCCCCTGCGGCCCGTTCTAGGGTGCGGGTTGCGGCGCCAGCCATTCCCGGTATCGGCTTGCGAAGTTCAGGGCCAGGCGCTCGATCGGATCGGCCATGAAGGCCGCGTCGATCATGGTTCCGCCAATTCCCTGGCCGGCCAGTGCGATGGCGCGGAACTCCGGGTAGCTCACGAGCACCGTGCCGGTTTTGGCATCGGTGACGGTGATATCGGCAACCAGTTCGTGACTTCCGCCCACGATCACGCGCTGGATAGCTGAGGCGACGTAAAGGCGCCGCAGATTGACCTCGACTTTGACGGGGCGATCGCCGGTCAGAGCCGGCTTCAGCTGCTGTTCGAGCGCAGCACCGATCTTGGCTGCAGCAAGCTTGGCGATGAAGGCGCGCGCTTCGGGCGTCTTGGAGAGGTCTTCGGATTCCGTCTCTGGCCGGCCTTTGGACCTTGCATAGGCGCGATCGCCGTCGCCCCACCACAGTGTCGCGGCAGCGTCGGTGCCGACATGGACGCTAGCGAGGCGCATGGTCTCGATATCCTGTCGGGACAGCGGGTTCTGCGCCGTGACGCAGCCGGCCAAAGCGAAGGCCAGAAGGCCGAAACAGAGAATGCGCTTGATCATGTTACCCCCGGAGACAGGCCCGAGGGGTAGTTCGGCTGCCACTCGATTCGCCAGTTCAACGAATGGATGAGGGGGAGGCGGGGCACCAGTTTTGGTAGAGATAGCGAGATAGTCGGGCGAAAAAGCTCTCAACCTGCCCGGAAGATCACGCTCAGATTGTTCGCGGGCATCTCGATGATCTCCGAAGCGCCGAATCCATTGGCTGCGCCGAGCGCCGCGACTGCATCGAGTTCGCGCAGGCCCCAGGCCGGATCGCGGCTGCGCAGGCTTTCGTCGAAGGCGGCATTGCCGGGTTCGAGCGGCCGGTCCGAACGGCGATAGGGGCCATAGAGGTAGAGCGGCTGGCCCGGCTTCAGCAGGCGCCCCGCCTGCCGGAACAGACCCTCGGCAGCGGCCCAGGGCGCGATATGGATCATGTTGATGCAGAGGATCGCGTCGGCGGCTTCGAGCGGCCAGTCCGGGGCGGTGGCGTCAACAACGAGCGGCGCGCGGATGTTGCCGAGGCCGGATTCGGCGGCCCAGGCCGCGATGCTGGCGACCGCGTCGGGTGAGGGATCGCTCGGCTGGAAGGTGAGGCCGGGCAGGGCCCCGGCGAAATGCACGGCATGCTCGCCGGAGCCGGAGGCGATCTCCAGAACGAGCCCCGAGGAAGGCAGGATATCGGCCAGCACGGCGAGGATCGCATCGCGATTGCGCTGGGCCGAAGGCGCGCGCAGGCGAGGGTCGGCGGCGGCCTGGGGATCGGCGGTCGGCTGCCAGAAGCTGGGCTTGCTCATTATCCGCTCACGAATCTTTGGTCCGGCCCATCGCGTTGAGGCCGCGATCCGCTATAAGGGGGCTGGAAGCGAGCCGCCAGATGTCGTGGCTTTGCAGCAAGCAGGCTGGTTTTGTTAACCGAAATCCTGGTCGTCGTGGCGCTGACGATCGTCAATGGACTCCTCGCCATGTCGGAACTCGCCGTGGTTTCGTCACGCACTGCGCGCCTCAAGGTTCTCAGCGATCAGGGCAGCAAGGGCGCCGCAACCGCGATGCGCCTGGCCGAAGATCCCGGTCGCTTCCTCTCCACCGTCCAGATCGGTATCACGCTCGTCGGCGTGCTCTCGGGCGCCTTCTCCGGCGCCACGCTCGGCGCGCGCCTCTCCGAATGGCTGGGCACGCATGGTTTCTCGCCGTCGGTGTCGGATACGCTCGGCGTCGGCCTCGTCGTCGTCGCCATCACCTATCTTTCGCTGATCCTTGGCGAGCTCGTCCCGAAGCAGATCGCTCTGCGAGACCCCGAGCGGGTGGCAGCGCGGGTCGCGCCGGCGATGTGGCTGCTCTCGAAAGTCGGCGCGCCGATCGTGTTCCTGCTCGATGTCTCCGGCAAGGCGGTACTGCGCCTGCTCGGCCAGAAGGGCGAATCTGAGGAGAGGGTCACCGAGGAAGAGGTTCGCACCATCATCGCGGAGGCGGAGACGGCCGGCGTGCTGGAGCGCGACGAGCGCGAGATGATCGCAGGCGTGATGCGCCTTGCCGACCGCTCGGCCCGGGCGCTGATGACGCCGCGCCGCGAGGTCGAGGTCATCGATCTCGAGGACAGCACCGAGGAAATCCGCGAGCAATTGCGCGCGACGCGCCGCTCGCGCCTGCCCGTGCAGGACGGCGAGGCCGATGCGATCGTGGGCGTGGTCCTGGTCAAGGACCTGATCGAGTTCCTTCAGGCCGGCGACGCGCAGGATCTGCGGGCGCTGGTGCAGGAGGCTCCGATCGTGATGGACACGGCCGACTCGCTGCATGTGCTGCGCGAGATCCGCGCCAGCCGCGTGCATATGGCGCTGGTCTTCGACGAATACGGCCATTTCGAGGGCATCATCACGCCCGGCGACGTGCTGGAGGCGATCATCGGCGCCTTCCAGGAAGAGGAGGAGGACGAGCCAGCGATCGTCACCCGCGCCGACGGCTCCTATCTCGTCGCCGGCTGGATGCAGGTCGACGAGTTCTCGCATGAGCTCGGCATCCCGATCCCGCGCGACGCCGATTTCCAGACGGTCGCCGGCTTCATCCTGGCTGAATTGAACCATCTGCCCAATGTCGGCGAGAGCTTCGACAAGGGGCATTGGCGCTTCGAGGTGGTCGATCTCGACGGCCGCCGCATCGACAAGATCCTGGTCAGCCGGATCGAGTGAATTGTGGCCGGCGTTGACGCCGGCCGCGCCCGCATGATGTAGTCGCCATCAAGGGGTTCCATCGCGACGACCCCGTGAGGCTTCGGCCCAATGTTCGCGTCCAACTTCCTCGCTTCAGGATGGACGCCAATCATGCCCACCAACGAACAGATCACGGTCGCCCAGCTGTCACGGCTGGTCGGCCTGCCCGATGCGCCGGCGATCATCGACGTGCGCATCGACGAGGACGTCGCCGCCGACCCATTTTTCCTGCCCGGCTCCGTTCGCCGCGACTATCGCGCTGTTGCCAAATGGGGAGCTGATTTCGCCGGGCAGCGGCGCGTGGTGGTCGTCTGCCATCGCGGTCTCAAGCTCAGCGAGGGCGTCGCCGCCTGGCTGCGCCATCTCGGCATACCCGCGGAAACACTGGAAGGCGGGCACCAGGGCTGGCGTCAGGCCGGGGGGATGGTGTTCTCGCCGGAGCATCTGCCGTTTTCGGGAGCGCTCGGCAGTAGTGTCTGGGTGACGCGGGCGCGGCCGAAGATCGATCGCATCGCTTGCCCTTGGCTCATCCGCCGCTTCATCGACCGGCAGGCTGCGTTTCTCTTCGTCGCGGCTTCCGAGGTCGAGGCCGTGGCCGAGCGCTTCAACGCTACGCCCTTCGATATCGAAGGCGTGTTCTGGAGCCATCGCGGGCCGCTTTGCACCTTCGATGCGATGATCGTGGAGTTCGGGCTGGTTTCGCCGGCGCTCGACCGGCTGGCGCGGATCGTGCGGGCGGCGGATACCGCGACGCTGGAGGCCGAGCCGCAAGCCGCCGGGCTGCTCGCGGCGTCGCTTGGGCTGTCGCGCATGTACAAGCACGATCTCGAACAGCTCGAAGCCGGCATGCTGCTCTACGACGCCTTCTATCGCTGGTGCCGCGATGCGGGCGAGGAGAGCCATAACTGGCCGGTGCCGAAGCCGGCCGGGGAGGCGCGGCGATGAACGTCGTGGAAACGAGCGCGGCCGCAGCAGCGCGCATGCCGACGCTCGGCGAGGCGACGCGCGTCTGGGCGCGGATCGGCTTCCTGTCCTTCGGCGGGCCGGCCGGGCAGATCGCCTTGATGCATAAGGAGCTGGTCGAGGAGCGCCGCTGGATCGGCGAGGAGCGCTTCCTGCACGCGCTCAACTACTGCATGCTCCTGCCCGGGCCGGAGGCGCAGCAGCTCGCCGTCTATATCGGCTGGCTGATGCACCGGACGATCGGCGGCCTGATCGCTGGGCTGCTGTTCATCCTGCCCGGCTCGCTGGTGATGCTGGGCCTGAGCATCCTCTATGTCACCTGGCGCCATGTGCCACTGGTCGACGGCATCTTCTTCGGCGTGAAGGCGGCGGTGCTCGCCATCGTGATCGAGGCTGGCATACGGATCAGCCGCCGGGCGCTCAAGAACGGGGCGATGGTCGGCGTCGCGGTCGCGGCCTTCGTCGCGATCTTCCTGTTCAAGGCGCCGTTTCCGGCGATCATCCTCGCGGCGGGGCTCATTGGCTGGCTCGGCAATCGTATCCGGCCGGACTGGTTCGGCGCGGCCGGCCGGCATGGCGCGGCCGGGCCCCCGGTCGTCGGTCTGGTCGATCGTTTGCTGTTGGAAGGGGCGCTTGCGCATGTCCGGCCCTCGGCCGGGAAGGCCGCGCGGGTGCTCGCATTCTGGCTGCCGCTCTGGCTTGCGCCGGTCGCTATGCTCTGGCTTGTCACCGGTCCGGCGAGCGTCTGGACGCAGATCGGCAGCTTCTTCAGCGTGATGGCGACGGTGACCTTCGGTGGCGCCTATGCGGTCCTGGCCTATGTCGCACAGGCGGCGGTCGACGGCTTTGGCTGGCTCACGGCCGGCGAGATGCTGGATGGGCTGGGGCTGGCCGAGACGACGCCGGGGCCGCTCATCCTCGTGCTCGAATTCGTCGGTTTCCTCGCCGCCTTCCGGGCGCCGGGCAACCTGCCACCGCTCGTGGCCGGCGGGCTCGGGGCGCTCCTCACGGTCTGGGTGACCTTCGCGCCCTGCTTCCTCTGGATTTTCCTCGGGGCGCCCTATGTCGAGGCGCTTAAGGGAAACAAGGGGCTTTCGGCCGCGCTCGGTGCGATCACCGCCGCCGTGGTCGGCGTCATCGCCAACCTCGCGCTCTGGTTCGGGCTGCATGTCCTCTTCCGCGAGGTTTCCAGCCTGTCTGTCCTCGGGATGAATCCGGAGGTGCCGGTCCTGACTTCGCTCGACTGGCGCGCGGCTCTGCTGGCGGCTGGTGCGGCCATCGCGCTGCTGCGCTTCAAGCTCGGCATGGTGCCGGTTCTGGCCGCCTGCGCGGTCGCCGGCGTCCTGCTCAAAGGCGGGTTGTGAACCTTAGCGGCGCTGCTCGTCCGGCTCGATGATGCGGTACTCGGCGTCGATGACCTCGACGCGGTCCGGCTGGCGCGGCTGGTTGGCGAAGGGATTGGCCGGGTCGATGCCCGCCGCCTTCAGCTTGGCCTTGATGCGCCAGACCGCGATCGCGCCGACGACCAGCACGACCGGGATCAGGATGAGCGCGAGGCTCGCGGCCAGCACGAAAAGCGCGACGCCGACGGTGAGGCTCGCCGCCATGGCGAGCCAGGCCTGCCAGCGCGGCATGGCGCGGGTGCGGCCGTTGAGCTGCTCGTAGAGATTGACGCGGATCATCTGGTGTCTGTCCCTTCCTCCCGCATGAAGATAGGGAGCGATTGCGGCTTTGACGAGATCAGGCCGCATCCTGCCAGTCGTAGAGCCAGCCATAGCGGCTGCGCAGGCCATCCGGTCCCAGCCGCTTCAGCGCGAAATCGCGGGCGATGCTGAGCGGCCAGCCCATATGGTAGTTGCGGCCGTTGCCCCGGCTTTCCTCCTGCACGCGGGCGACGCGCTGGGCGCGGGCGGCGGCATAGGCGGCGAAGGCCATGGGCACGCCGGCAGCGCCCTCGCGGCCGAGCGTCTCGGCCAGCAGGCGGGCGAGCACCGCGGCATCCTCGATGGCGAGCGAGGCGCCCTGGGCGAGGAAGGGCAGGATCGGGTGGGCGGCATCGCCGAGCAGCGCGACCCGGCTCTTGGCCATGGCGGCGGGCTTGCGGTCGAACAGCGACCAGACCTGCCAGCCTTCGGCCGCGCCGGTGAGTTCGCGCAGGGCCGGGGAGGCGCCGGCGAGATGCTCGGTGAGAATGTTGAGGTCGCCATCGCGTGACCAGCCCTCGCGGGCCTCCTTGGCCTGGCGGACGACGACGATGTTGATCTCGCGGCCGCCCGCGACGGGGTAATGCACGGCATGGCGGCCGGAGCCCATATGCAGCGTCACGCGCGGCTTGTCGCCAGCGCGGGCCGGCACGACGGCGCGCCAGGCCTCGTAGCCGGTGAAGACGGGCGGGGAGGCGTCGCCGGTGAGATCGCGCACGCGCGACCACAGGCCGTCGGCACCGATCAGGCCGAGGGCGGAGAGCGTCCCGCCGACACCGTCGCGCGCCGTCAGCCCGACCGTGACGCCGTCGGCGTTCTGGCTGACCTCATCGACGCTGCGCCCGACCATCAGGCGGATATTCGGCATGGCGCGGGCGGCATCGAGCAGCACGGTATGCAGGTCGTTGCGCTTCATCATGCGGAACGGCGTCGGCATGCGCTCGGGGCTGGAGGGCATCTCCAGCACCTGCGAGCCATCGACCCAGCGCCGGATCATCAGCCCGTGCGAGGTCACGCTGATGCGCTTCAGCGGCAAGGCGAGGTCGAGCGCATCGAGCACGCGGCCGGAATTGGAAGTAACCTGCAGGCCGGCCCCGGTCTCGCCGAATCCGGTGCGCTTTTCGACGACGGTCGCGGCGATGCCGCGCCGCGCCAGCGACAGAGCCATGGTCAGGCCGCCGATACCGGCGCCGGCGATGACGAAATGAGGAGCGGACACGGGATCGGACGCCTTCGATGATGATGCTGGAAGACGAGGCGCGGGTGCCCCTCAGAACCCGCGCGCCGGATGCAGTGGGCGAGCCTCAGGCCGCCTTGGCCGGATCGGTATAGGCGCATTCCGGCGGGATGCAGGCGGCGCCCTTCAGCGACGGCTCGTATGTGAACAGCGTCGAGCAATAGGGGCAGATGATCTCATGGTCCGCGCCCATGTCGAGGAAGACATGCGGATGGTCGAAGGGCGGCTTGGCGCCGATGCACATGAACTCATGCGCGCCGACCTTGATGACGGGGACGCCGAGGTCATTGTGGAAATGCGGGATGCCGGTCGCGGCCATGGTCGTCGCTCTTCGAAGGTCTGGAATGCGGCCGCAACCTATCGCGTGCGCCCGTCGGGCGCCAGTGCGCTCTTTTGCATCAGCGTCCATCGCGCAGGCAGCCGCGCGCAAGCTCGGTCATCCGGGCGCTTTCCTGCGGCGAGAGCAGGTTGTCGAGTGCCTTCTGCCAGAGCTGCTCGCGCTTGAGACCATCGACGGTGCAGGCGCAGACCATCCGGCACATATCTTGGGGCACGTTGGGGCCGGAGCAGCTGCGCTGGCATTCGTTCCGGAAGGCGCGTTCCTCCGGCGAGGTCGGAGCGATAATCTGGGTTGCCAGCATCAGCGTGCCGATGAAGAGCGGCTGGTGGACGAGGTAGACCAGCAGGCTGTGGCGCCCGCCCCAAGCGACGATTCGGGTCGCCTTGTTGCCGGGCCACCAGCCGGCGAGTGTGGTGCCGGGCAGGCGCGGCAGGATGAGGCGGGCCAGCACGATGCCGCTCAGCACGCAGCCGAACCAGGGGAAGACGGGTACGAAATCGGCCGTGTGGATCGGCGCCTGCGAGAAGCCGAGCCAGGCCGCCCAGGGCTGGTCGAGCAGCGGATAGGCAACGAAGGAGGGCAGCGCGAAGGCGAGCACGGTGGCCAAGGCGATGGCGATGACCGGCAGGCGCAGGAAGGGCAGGGCGAGCACGCTCGCGACCGCGACATGGTGCAGGATGCCGAAGAAGATGAAGTCGCCCGGCATGAACCGCCAGGTGCCGAGCGTGACCAGGGCGGCCGCGCCCGCGACCATGGCGAGGCGCTTGAGATAGGCCTTGAGGTCGAGGCCCTTGCGCGTCGCGAGGACGAGGCTGAAGCCGACGATGGTCAGGAAGGTGCCGGCGATGCCGCGCGCGAACAGGCGCCAGCCCGGCTCGGTGACGATATCGGTCTCGATCAGCCGGAACATCGAGAGGTCGTAGGCGAAATGGTAGACGAACATCGCCATGAGCGCGACGCCGCGGGCGATGTCGACGATGGCGAGGCGTGACGACTCGCGAGGGGCGGGCTGGGTCATGCGGTCATCGTTCATCATGGCGGGCGCTCATAAGCAAGCCGCGCCATGGCGGGTACCCAAAGCCGCCCGGTCATGGCAGGGAAGGGCGACCGTTCCGATCTTGCGATCCGAGACCCGCATGCAGAGCTTTTCTTCCGACGGCGTGAAGATCGCCTTCATCGACATGGCGCCGACCGCTGACGAGCCGAAGCACCGCGCCGTCGTGCTGGTCCACGGCTTCGCCTCCTCGCACATGATCAACTGGGTCAACACCCAGTGGACCAAGACGCTGACCCATGCCGGCTACCGCGTCGTCGCGCTCGACGATCGCGGCCATGGCCAGAGCGAGAAGCTCTACGATCCCGCCGCCTATTCCTCGCAGGTCATGGCCGAGGATGTGCGCCGATTGATGGACCATCTCGACATCCCGCGCGCGGCGGTGATGGGCTATTCGATGGGCGCGCGCATCTCGGCCCATCTGGCGCTGGCGCATCCGCGCCGGCTGGAGGCCTTGCTGCTCGGCGGGCTCGGCATCCATTTGGTCGAGGGCGTCGGACTGCCGCTCGGCATTGCGGACGCGATGGAAGCGCCCTCGCTCGACGTGCTCACCGATCCGATGCAGCGCATGTTCCGCGCCTTCGCCGAGCAGACCAAGAGCGATCTCAAGGCGCTCGCCGCCTGCATCCGCGGCTCGCGCCAGACGCTGACTGCCGCGCAGGTCGGGCAGATCGCCGTGCCAACCCTGATCAGCGTCGGCACGAAGGACGATGTCTCCGGCTCCGGCCCGGAGCTGGCGAAGCTCATTCCAGGCGCCGAAGCCTTCGACATCGTCGGGCGCGACCACAACCTCGCGGTCGGCGACAAGAGCCACAAGCAGGCCGTCCTCGACTTCCTCGCGCGTTTGTGAGAACCTCGGCGATGACTAGAGGCAATCCGGAAAAGCGGGCGACGCCAATGTGTTGTCGATCTTCCCTGAAAATCTGATTCCGCTGCTTCGCTTTTCGATTCAACTTCGGTTCGGCCTGAGCTTTTGATGCGGACACCTGCCTTGCGCTAGGCTGTCCTTCCGCCGAACCCGTCTTTCCGGAGAATGACCATGCCGTCAGGGCGCTCCGTCGCGGAAGCACGCGACTTCGCAACCGGGCTCGACCGGGTCGATCCCGTCTGGTCCCGCCTGCGGACCGAGGCCGAGGCTGCCGTTGCCGCCGAGCCGGCGCTCGGCACGCTGATCGTCGCTTCCGTCCTCAACCAGCCGAGCTTCGAGGCTGCCGTCGCCCATCGCGTCGCGGCACGGCTCGGCCACCCCGCCGTGACCGCCGACCTGATCGAGCAGGGCTTTGCCGAGGCGATGGCCAGTGACGAGACGATTGGCGCCGGCATGCGCGCCGACGTGATGGCCGTGCTGGACCGCGATCCCGCCTGCTACCGGGTGCTGGAGCCGGTGCTGTTTTTCAAGGGCTTCCACGCGCTGCAATGCCACCGCCTGGCGCATTGGCTCTGGAAGCGTGGCCGGCGCGATTTCGCGCTCTATCTGCAGGCGCGCTCGTCCGAGGTCTTCCAGACCGACATCAACCCGGCGGCGCGGATCGGCAAGGGTATCTTCCTCGACCATGCGACTGCGCTCGTCGTCGGCGAGACCGCTGTCATCGAGGACGACGTCTCGATGCTGCACAGCGTCACGTTGGGCGGCACCGGCAAGCAGGGCGGCGATCGCCATCCGAAGATCCGCAAGGGTGTGCTGATCGGTGCCGGCGCCAAGATCCTCGGCAATATCGAGGTCGGTCAATGCAGCCGCATCGCGGCCGGCTCGGTCGTGCTCCAGCCCGTGCCGCGTAACAAGACCGTGGCGGGCGTGCCGGCCAAGGTGGTCGGGGAAGCGGGCTGTGCCGAACCTTCACGCTCGATGGACCAGACGCTCGCCGGCGATTGCG
The DNA here is from genome assembly GCF_059416005.1 of Allobosea sp. GW821-FHT09G06. Taxonomy (NCBI): domain Bacteria; kingdom Pseudomonadati; phylum Pseudomonadota; class Alphaproteobacteria; order Hyphomicrobiales; family Alloboseaceae; genus Allobosea; species Allobosea sp. GW821-FHT09G06. The sequence goes on from NZ_JBWKOI010000001.1 coordinate 1,924,010, forward strand.
GCGCCTATATCTGACGCGCTCAGTCGGCCGAGCCGGCGAGCCAGTCCATGATCTCGGCCCGGCGCGGATGCGCGCCGGCAGCGGTCGCGGCTGCGAGCGTCAGGCGATCGGGCACCGGCATCGCCTGCGGGAAGGGCGCGATGAGCCTGCCCGTTGCGAGATGAGGGCCGACGAGGCTCATGCGCCCCATCAGGACACCTGAACCCGACAGGCAGGCATCCAGCGCCAGGCTGTAAAGCGAGAAGGCCGGGCCCCGGCCTGGATCGACCTTGGTGCCGGGCGCGGCGAAGGCAAGCCAGCGCGCCCAGTCGCTGCGCCAGACCGCATCGTGTAGTAGCGTTTGCGCGGACAGATCGGCCGCTGTCGCGAGCCTTGCGGCGAGAGCGGGCGCGCAGACCGGCAGGATCGCGTCGGCTTCGAGTTGCGGTCCGCTGCTGGCCGGCGGGTTTTCGCGATAGAACAGCGAGAGATCATAGGGATCGCGCTGCGGATCCGGCGGCTCTTCCATCGCCGAGATCGAGACCTGCAAGTCCGGAAACGCCGCCTGCAACGCCGGCAGGCGCGGCGAGAGCCAGAGCTGGGCGATGCAGGGCAGGGCGGCGATGGCGAGCGGCCGGTTTGGCTGTGCCTCGCGCAGGGCCTGCACTGCCTGTCCGAGCATGTCGAAGCCGCGCGTCAGGCGCGGCAGCGCCTCGCGCGCCGCATCGGTCAGGGCGACGCCTTGCGGCAGGCGACGGAAGACCGCGAAACCCAAGGTCGCTTCGAGCTGCCGGATCTGCTGGGTGACGGCGCCGGCCGTGACGCCGATCTCGTCGGCTGCCTTGCTGAAGCTCTCCAATCGCGCCGCGGCCTCGAAGGCGCGCAAGGCGTTGAGCGAAGGCAGGCGCGGGCGCGGCGGCTTGACCGGCAAGGCGAAACTCCAGGTTGAGGCTGAGAATTCCTCAGCCTGCGAGCGATGAATACTCGTTTGCGCGCGGGCCGGCAAACCGCTGTTATGACGCCAACGAGGGATTTGGCGGTTCGGGAGACGAGCGAGATGACGGCACTGGGCAGGCGCGATTGGGTTCCGCAAGCGAGCGAGGATTATGTGCTGAAGGTCGCGGCTGAGACGGCGAGCCAGCCGCTCGATGCGATCGCGGCGCGGATCGATGCACTCGCGACCGAGAACCGGGCGATCCATGAGCGCGACTGCGTCAATCTGAACCCCGCTACCAATGTCATGAACCCGAAGGCCGAGGCGCTGCTCTCGGCGGGGATCGGGGCGCGGCCATCGCTCGGCTATCCCGGCGACAAATACGAGATGGGGTTGGAGGCGATCGAGCAGATCGAGATCATCGCTGCCGAGCTCGCGGCCGAGGTGTTCGGCGCGACATATGCCGAAATCCGGGTGCCCTCGGGCGCTATCGCCAATCTCTACGCCTTCATGATCGCGGCCAAGGCCGGCGACTGCATCATCGCGCCGCCCGGCGAGATCGGCGGGCATGTCACGCACCATGGCGCTGGCGCGGCCGGGCTCTATGGCATCGTCACCCACCCGGCGCCGATCGATCCGGTGCGCTATACCGTCGATGTCGAGAAATTGCGGGCGGACGCGCTGCGCCTCAAGCCGAAGCTGATCTCGATCGGCGGCAGCCTCAATCTCTTTCCGCATCCGATCCGCGAGATCCGCGCCATCGCCGACGAGGTGGGCGCGATCGTGCTGTTCGATGCGGCGCATATGTCCGGCATGATCGCCGGCCATGGCTGGCAGCAACCTTTGGAAGAGGGTGCTCATCTGATGACGATGAGCACCTACAAGAGCCTGGGCGGGCCGCCCTCGGGCCTGATCGTGACCAACGACGCGGAGATCGCCAGGAAGCTCGACGTCATCGCCTATCCCGGTCTCACCGCCAATTTCGACGCGGCGAAATCGGCCTCGCTCGCCGTCTCGCTGCTCGACTGGAAGGCGTATGGCCGCGCCTATGCGCAGGAGATGGCGAAGACGGCGAAGGCCTTGGCCGAGGCGCTCAGCGAGCGGCAGGTGCCGGTCTTCGCCCGTGATCGGGGCATGACGATGTCGCATCAGTTCGCGATCGAGGCCGCGACCTATGGCGGCGGACAGGCCGCGGCGAAGCGACTTCGCGCCGTCAACATCCTCTCCTGCGGCATCGGCCTGCCGCTACCGGCTGTCGAGGGCGATGTGAACGGCCTTAGGTTGGGCACGCCGGAGATCGTCCGCTTCGGCATGACGGCGGCGGATATGCCGGAGCTGGCCGGCTATATCGCCGAGGGGCTGAACGGCTCGCGCCCGGCCGAGGCCGTTGCGAAGGATGTGACGGCCTTCCGCGGGCGGTTCCGAAACCTGCATTTCATGCGGTGAGCGCCGCGACAGGCCTCAGGAATCGTTCCCCGGCGCGAAGAAGCAGAGCAATTCGCCGGAATCGTCGATGCAGAGATGCCAGCGACCATCCGGCGATTGCTTGGCCTTGTCCTGGGGGATTTCGAGCGTCAGCGGCTTCTTGCGTTCGCTCGACCACATCGGGTGCTTGCCGGGCGCGATCGTGACGACGAAGCCGCCGGTGACTTCTCGGACGGCTTCCGCTTCGATCTGGGCGCAGTCGGAATCGAGGCAGCAATAGAACGGATAGTCCCAGCCGCTCGGCGCCTGATGGGCGCGCGCGACCGTCGCTCCCGCGATCAGGACAGCGGCGATCATCGAGGCAAGAACACGCATCGGCCAGCCCTTGAGACGAAGGCTGCGACCGGAAGGCGGCGAATGCGTGGCGGAGTATCCGCTCCGTCATGCTCGGGCTCGACCCGAGCATCTCTTGCCCAGGGAGGCTCCCGAGCCTCTTCCGTCACGAGATTCTCGAGTCTCCCTGCGGTCGCCCGAGAATGGCGGCTGGGTTCAATAACGCGTCGTCATCCCGGATCTCCGCTTCGCTCCGTCCGGGATGACCCATGTTTTCTGGAAAAGCCGACCCGCCTTCAGCTCGTTGCCTCGCCGTAGCGTTCTTCCATCTCGGCGCGCATCGCATCGGCATCGAGCAGGCGGGAGCCGGCCAACCTGACCGAGCGGACCTTGCCGCCCTCGCGCTCCAGCGCGACGGTCTCGCCCGGACTGTGGAAGCCCGACGCGCGCACGATGCGACCTTGATCGGGCGCTTCGATCGCGATCTCGGCGGCGTCGAGGAACGGCGTCAGCAGGGCCGGGGCGGCGCAGAGCACGCGGTCGGCGACGGGCACGAGATCGGTCGCGCTCCAGAGCGTCCACCAGCGTCCGGTCCAATCCCGCGTCTGGGCAGACGGGCCGCCACGCTCGGCGAAGACCTTCAGGATATGGGCGACGCCGTCGAGCCAGGGATGGGCGAGGCCGTCGATGGCGTTGGTCAGGACGGAGATCGTCAGGCCCTGCTTCGGGATGATCGCGGTGCGGGTGATGAAGCCTTGGAAGCCGCCGGAATGGCCGACCCAGCGCCAGTCGCCCTCGCCACCGGAAATCGTGCCGAGCCCGTAATGGCGGCCGAGGCTGGATTCGTCGTCCGGCCAGAGCCGGCGGACCATCTCGCGGCGGCTCTTCGCGGAGAGGATGCTGCGCTCGGCATGGGGCGAGAGCTGCGCGAAATAGCGCGCGACATCCGCAGCGGTGCCGACGAAGCCGGTGGCGGACGCCATGGCATGGCAGTGATTGTCAGCCGGGATGACCATGCGCTGGCCGAGCAATTGCCTGCCGGTATGGCCTTTCGCCATCGGCCGAGGGCCCCAGAGCCCGATATCGGGCTTGGTCTCGGTGAGACCGACCCTGGCGACGACCTCGTCGGTGATCCATTCATTGTAGCTCTGGCCGGTTACGGCCTCGATGACGAGGCCGAGCAGGGCGAAGCCGTGGTTCGAGTATTTGAAGCGCTGCGAGCTGGGGAGGACCGGCGGCTTGGCGAGATCGGCGAGCAGTTCCGCCTTGCTGCAGAAGGGCTTGCGGTCGAGAAACTGGCCGGCATCGGGGCCGTCGCGCGTCAGGCCGGCGCTGTTGGAGAGGACCTGGCCGACGGTGACCCTGGCGACCTCCGGGTGCAGTCCGTCGATCAGGCTGCCGACCTCGTCGTCGAGCCGCAGGCGGCCCTCGTCGACGAGGCGCAGGATACCGGCCGAGGTGAAGCTCTTGGAATGCGAGGCGATGCGGAAGCCGTGGCGCGGCGTCAATGCTTCGCCGGTCGCGAGGTCGGCGCTGCCGAAGGCCGCTTCCAGCACGATCTCCTCGCCATCGGCGATCGCGACCGCGCAGCCCGGCTGGTCATGGTGGCTGCGCTGGAAATCGAGCCAGGACGCGACATAATCGAGGGCGGGAGCAAGCCACGGCTTCATGGTCTCAAGGTCCGTCAAGGTTCCGGAGGTTCGCGAACATGGCACGATTCCGCATGGCATCCACAACCACCGGATGGATGGGGCCTGCCATGCCGGCAGCGGCTGCTTTCGCTTGCCCTTCGTGGCCCGCCGTGGCATCGCTCCCGGCCAATTCGAAAGGACCCAGGACCGTGGACAAGACAGAACTCGCCAAGCTCGAAACCTATCTGCGCCGCACCTTCAACAACCACGCGATCAGCGTGCGCGCCCGGATGAAGAAGACCGACTCGGCCGAGGTCTACCTGGGCGAGGAGTTCATCGGCATCATCCATGTCGACGACGAGGATGGCGACCGCTCCTTCAACTTCACCATGGCGATCCTCGACGTCGATCTCGAGGACTGAGGCGCCAAAGCCGTCATGCTCGGGCTCGACCCGAGCATCTCGTGAAGGTGAGGCTCCTGCGCTTGCTTATGCCGGAGATTCTCGGGTCAAGCCCGAGAATGACGCTTGATCCTACCGGATCAGCCCGTCGAGCGTCCGCCTGACGCCTCCCAGCATCAGCGCCCAATCGGCGATGATGGTGCGGGGGAAGCGGATGTTCACGTCCATGCCGCGATGCTGGAAGGTGATGCGGCAGGGCTCCTCAAGGCCCGTGCCGGTGTCGATCGGGCAGCGCGCGGCGAAGCCCTTGCCGTCCGGGACGGAGACGTAGAACTCGTCATTCTCGAAGGGCGAGCCCTTGCGGAAGCCGCGTACCACGAGGCCGCCGGGATTCGACCAGACGGTCGGCGTCAGGAAGCGGGCATAGGTCGCGAGCTGCCGGGCCGGCTCGTTGACCCGGTCAGGCGGGCTCAGCGTGATCAAGAGCCGCCGGCGATTGTCCGTTTGGGCCGGGCCGAGGCTCGGCCAATCCAGGCGCAGGCGCACCATGCCGACGAGCCGGCTCGTCTCGCCATCATCCTCGATGCCGGTGAGGTCCTTCGGGATCATCAGCGCGACATCGCCGACGCGCGCCGGTTGAGGCGCCCTCACTGGCTCGTCGCGGCGATGGGTGAGGTAGACGGCGAGCGCCGTCGCCAGTGCGCCAGCCGTCAGGATCAGCAGCATCGCCTTCAGCAGCGCCCAATCTGCCCGGGGCAGCGGGGCGGCCTTCTGCTGCAGGCGCATGCGCACCATCGAGGTCAGATGGGCGGCCTGGTGGCCGGGCCGATGATAGGGCAGCGATGCGGTCATTCCGGTGCCTTGTACTCAAGTGGCAACCACTGAATCACCGCCGGCTTAATGCCGCGTAAACCATAACCGGGCCGGTACGGTTAACCATCGGTAAACTCTGTCCTTCACAGACCGCGGACCATGCGGCAGGTTCGGGCGTCGCTCTGGTCGAGAGTTTGCGTCCGTGACCATACAGCCCGCCGCCGTCGAGGCGCTGCAATCCCTGTTCCTCGGCTTCGCTTTCGCCGGGCTGCTTGCGAGCGCGTTCGAGCTGTTCACGGAGCGGCGTGCCGATTTCAAGCTGCTCCAGGCCGGCGGACTTGCCGCCATCGCCAGTGTCCCGGTGGTGGTGTTCAGCGCGCCCTTCCTGATCCTGCGCAACATGATGCAGGGCCGGCAGGGCGACGGGCGGCCGTTCTCCTTTCTCATGCTCGCCGGTTTGACGGCCGGCATCTGGAGTCTGGTCTCGGGCCGCGTCGTGCTCGACCTGCTGCATCTCCTCGGCGCTTGACGGCAGGCGCTGCCCGCCTGCAATCCTGAGGGCTCGAACCGTCAGGACAAGCCGATGCCCCTCTATGCGCTCGATGGAACAAGGCCCGAAACCGCGAAGGCCGGAGAGTGGTGGCTGGCGCCCGACGCGCATGTCATCGGCCGGGTCAGGCTGGCGGCCGGAGTGGGAATCTGGTTCGGCGCGGTGCTGCGCGGCGACAACGAGTGGATCACCATCGGCGAGGGCAGCAATCTTCAGGAAGGCTGCGTCCTGCACACCGACATGGGCTACCCGCTGACGGTCGGCGCCAATTGCACGATCGGCCATCGCGCCATCCTGCATGGCTGCACGATCGGCGAGAACAGCCTCGTCGGGATGGGCGCCACGGTGCTCAACGGCGCGAAGATCGGCCGCAACAGCCTCGTCGGCGCCAATGCGCTGGTGACGGAAGGCAAGGAATTCCCCGACAACTCACTGATCGTCGGCTCGCCTGCCCGTGCGATCCGGACCCTCGACGACAAGGCGGCAGCGGGGATCACCGCTTCGGCGAAGGCCTATGTCCAGCGCTGGAGGCAGTTCGCGGCCGGGCTCGAACGGCTCGACTGACGCTCTGCAACAATTCCGCAATTCTTCGAAACGCGGAATTGTTGCAAGTCTTTCATCTACAGCATTTTCTTCACGCGAACCGGTGCCCACTTCGCTCGAAAATGCTCCAAAAGAAGCGGGCCGGCTTCCCGCTGGGGAAAGCCGGCCCTTGGCGAAACCCGATCCTTGGGGACGGGTGGGTGGGGACGTGACCGAGCCTCGCCGTCCTTATGCCCGCAGCCGGCTTGTGGCTGCGGCGGTCTTCATCAACGCTGCACCGAAGCGACGGTCGGGGTCTGCGCGCCGCCGAGCGAGGTCCAGCCCGTGCGGTACTGGGACTCGCGCTTGACGTAGACGTAGCCGGTCTGGCTCCAGGGCAGGATCGCGTTGCGCTTGTTGTCGAGGACGAAGTCGCCGCGATCGGTGCGGATCATCAGCACGGCATGGCCGGCATTCTCCTCGTCGATCACGACGGTGACGAGCATGGCGCGGCGCGGCAGGCCGGCTTCGGCCAGGCGCTTGCGCTTCAGCAGCACATAGTCCTCGCAGTCACCCTTGCCGTCCGTCGGGATGTCCCAGCGATCGACGACGCCCCAATGGTCCTGGTCGGTGATCGCCTCGATCTCGCGATTGGTGTTGTTGTTGACGCCGACGATCGTCTTCCAGGTCTTGGCGTTCAGCTCGATCCGTTCTGCCTCGCGGGTATCGACGCGGCATTCGGCCGGCGTGCGCTTGCAGAAATCGACCCAGGCATAGGGTGCGCGGGCGTCGCCGGAGGCCTCGGCCGGGAGGCTCGCGACGGGAATGCCGGCCGAGCCCTGAGCCTGGGCCATGCCTGCGCCGGTCATCATGACCATGGCGGCGAGAGCGGTGCCAATCAGATTGCGATGGAGTGAGAGCATGTCGTCCCCTTTCTGTCCCGGGGAGACGATGCGTGGCGGCGGATGGATTCGAGCTGAAATGGAAACGTACAAATTTATGTATTCGGGCTGCGTCGCGGCCAAGTAAAAATCAGGATCAACCTTGTTCAAAGCCGGAAGTAACGTTTTGCATCGATCGTAAAACCAATTGTTAACTATTAATTGTTGGTTATGCTGAAAGGGGTGATTAACCTACGCAGCCGTTAACGCGGGAGCCGTGTCTGTCAGCCGGCATCGGGAGCCTGTTCTCCGGCCGTTTGACGGGGGCATTGCAGCTCGAACGACCGCTCGTGGGTGGAACGCCCGGCCTCGATCAGGAATTGTTCGTGATCAGTGCGTGTCGGAAAGGCCTGCTGCGATGAGCGAGCTGACGATCTGGAGCTATGACTGGGTCCCGGAAGGGCCGCGCGGCTTCGTGCGCGACCTCAGGCTCCGATGGGCCTGTGAGGAGGCGGGCCTCGCCTATGACGTCCGCACCATTCCCTTCGACGGGCGCGAGACTAATCATCTCGCGCGCCAGCCCTTCGGGCAGATACCGTTCCTGGACGATGGCGCGGTGCAGCTGTTCGAGAGTGGAGCAGGGCTGCTGTATTTGGCACGCAAGAGCGAGGCGCTGATGCCGATCGACCCGGTCGGAGAAGCGGAAACGCTGCAATGGACGCTGGCCGCGCTCAACTCGATCGAGATGGTGTCCGTGCCCTGGTGGTTCCTGACCGTCACCGGCGCGCAGGACAATCAGCTCACGGACTGGATGCGCCTGCGCCTTGGCCAGCTCGAACAGGTCCTGAGCGAACGGGAATGGCTCGCGGCCGGCCGCTTCACCGTCGCGGATCTGCTGATGACGGATGTGCTGCGGGTCGAGAAGGTCCGTGCGTTCGGCGACCGGCCGGCGAGCGAGGCGTATGTCGCCCGCGTCACCGGTCGCCCAGCCTTCAGGAAGGCGCAGGCCGAGCAGATCGCGCTCTTCGAGGCGGCTGACGCCAAGCGGCGCTCCGCGAGCTGACGTTATGAAGGAAGCTGAAAGCCCGCGAGGCGGGCTTCAGAGTTCCAGGTTCTCGTCGAGCAGGTCGGCCGAGAGCGGGAAGCGGAATTCGGCGGCATAGCCACCGTCGAAGCGACGCACGACACGGGCCGGCGTGGTGCCGAGCCGAACCGGGGTGTTGAGCGGCAGGTCGAGATCGCTGGAGAAAGCGGCGCCGGAGAGCGAGATGTCGATGACGCGCACGATATGTTCGGCGCCATCCTCCATCACCAGCGTCGAGCGCGGATTGCGCGGCACGATACGCTCGTGGCGGCGATCCTCAGGCAGGCCGAGCTCCTCGCGATTGGCAAGCCAGGTCAATTGAGCCGTGAATTTCTCACGCTTGCGGCTGGTCGCGGTGATGGTCATCGCGAAGCCTTCGGCCGTGGTGCGGACGCAGTTGCCCTCGATCCGGCCGAGATGCTCGAGATAGACGATGACGCGCTCGCCGGGCCTCGCCTTGGCGGGCGCCGCCAAATGGACGCCGCCGGGCGAGATGTCGATCGTCTGGCATGGGTATTCCATGCGGTTCGGCAGCATGTAGCGGCCCAGCAGCACGACCTTCATACGGAAATGCCGCCTGCGCTCGGCAGGGAAGGCAGCCGCACGGGGCGTTTTGAGCGCGCTCAACATCAATAACCGACCTAGATTCCTTGATAATCCTAGGCGGGTTTCGGTTAACGTATCGTTCCGATCAGGCCCGCCCGCCCGGTAATACCACGAGACGGGGCGGTTCGGCACGGCGCGGTGCGACGGGGGGGCGCGCGGCAGCTGCGGGCCAGAGCATCCTGAGCGAGATCATCCGCATCGATTCGATGGTGTCGAGGCCGAGCCAGTCCGGCGACAGGGCAGGGGACAGCGAACCCAGCACGCGGGCATGGGTGCGGCCGCGATAGCGCAGCGGCAGCAGCAGCAATTCAAGATAGATCGGCGTACCGGTGACCGACTTGCCCGAGAGCCCGGCGACCGCGCCGGCACTCTCGTCCATCACGGTCTGGACGAGGCGGCGCATGTCGCCCTGGGCCTCGACATCAGGCCAGAGCGCGGTGAAGGCGCGCCCGCGCAATTCCCTGCCGATCAGGGCGCAGAGCCGCGTGCCCGCCAGGCGGAAGACCGGGCCGATCGGCTCGTTCTCGAGCACGAAGGTATCGGCAAGGGCATGCCGCAAGGCGCCGGGCTCGATCTCGCCGCGCTCCGGCGCAGCGCGATCGCCGCGCAGCGCGTCCCAATAGTCGAAAACCAGCTTAGTGCTCGCGTTCTTCATCCTGTGCCCATATTCGCCGTCTGTCTCTCCTTGGAGCGGGCCGGCGTCCAATGATGACGCGGAACCGTTCGAAAGGAGGACGAATCAATCTCTCGGAAGAGCGCTGACGCATTCGCCGTGCCGTCTTGCCACCCCGCGCTGAGTCGGGGGAGGCGGCAGGGGCGTTAGGGTTAATCAAGTCTTACGATTGTGGATGATCGTTAAAATGCGCATGAATCAGCCTCGAGATTCGCGGTTGCCGATGGCGCCCGCAAGACGAGGTGGAGGGGGCGTGAGCCGGCCGCCCGGCATGACCGGGCGGCGTCACAGCCGGCGAAAAAGGGGACGGCGCGAGCCGATCCCCTTTTTCGTGTCTCGTGCAGGGCTCGCGGCTTGCGCCCTGCGGGCGCTTCGGCAAGTGTGATCGCCGCATGGCTTCCCATAATCCTTCCCCGCCGGGGCGCGAGCCCGTCTTCAACCTGCCTTCCGCCGTGGTCTGGCTGTTGGCGGTACTGGTCCTGATCCAGGCCGGGCGCTCGCTGCTGTCGGACTATGACGATTACGTGCTGATGTCCTGGCTCGCCTTCGTGCCGGCGCGCCTGACGCTCTGGCTCTCGCCCGGGCGCATCGACGATGTCGTCGGCGCGATGGCGCAGGTCACGGCCGGGCAGGACGTGGTCGAGCGGCTCCAGCTCGTCCGGCTATTGCTGGCCGATGGCGGGGTCAGGCTCTGGACCATCCTGACCTATGGCCTGCTGCATGGCTCCTGGCTGCATCTGGTCTCCAACGCGGTCTGGCTGGCGGCCTTCGGCAGCCCGGTCGCGCGGCGGCTCGGGCCGGGGCGCTTCCTCAACCTCATGGGCCTGGCGACGATCGGCGGCGCGCTGCTGCACTGGTGGTCGCGCGATCTCGACGTGCTGCCGCTGGTCGGCGCCTCCGCCGGCATCTCGGGCGCGACGGCGGCCGCGATCCGCTTCGTCTTCGCGCCCGGCCTGCGCTTCGGTGAACTCGGCAATGACGCGGTCGTTCAGGCGATTCCGGCCGAGCCGCTCGGGCAGCTCTGGCGCAACTCGCGCGCCCTGCTGTTCATCGCGATCTGGTTCGTGACGAACATCCTGTTCGGGGCCGGATTGGTGCCGATCTTCGGCGAGGAGACCAGCATCGCATGGGAGGCCCATATCGGCGGTTTCGTCGTCGGGCTCCTGCTGTTCCCGCTGCTCGACAGGGGGCAGCAGCGGCGCTGACGCGGCCGGCGGCCCTGCCTCGCAAGGCTCTTTAGAACCGTTTCGGAAACCTTGCCTGCGCCAAGGTCTTCGCCCACACTCGCCTCATTGCGAAGCACTTCCCGAGCCGGCCCGGCATGAGGAGTTTTGCCGGCCCTCGCGAAGTTCCAGCGAAACCGCGCGCCGGCAACGGTGCGCCTGCGAGGAGGGACTGGCCATGAATGTCGAGCAGTTGCTGAGCGGCAAGGGGCACGATGTGATCTCGGTGCAGCCGCATCGGACACTGTCCGAGGCGATCCGCACGCTGAGCGAGAAGCGCATCGGCGCCGTCGTCGTCATGGGAGCGGATGGGGCGCTGGTGGGCATCCTGTCAGAGCGCGACATCATCCGGGCGCTTGGCGAACTGGGAGCCGGCGCGCTGGAGAGCGCGGTCTCGCGCTCGATGACGTCGAAAGTCGTGACCTGCCGGCCGCAGACCAGCGTCGACGAACTGATGGAGATCATGACGACCGGCCGCTTCCGCCATGTTCCGGTGGTCGAGAACGGCCGCGTCACCGGTCTCGTCTCGATCGGCGACGTGGTGAAGCATCGCGTGGCTGCGATCGAGGCCGAGAGCCAGGCGATGCGCGATTACATCGCGATGGCCTGACGTAACGTAAGACGGCCGGGGAGCGTCAGCTCTCCGGCACGATATGGTTTGCGGCCACCAAGGCGGCGATATCGTCCAGGGACCGGCGCGCCGCCTGACGCCCGAGTTCGATGGTCTCGCCGGCACGATGGAAATCGAACAGGCCGATGCGGCCGAGCTTCGGGCCGATCATCACGTCGGGCGGATCGCCCGCCAGCCGCGAGCGCGAGATCCGGTCCTGCGTGATGTTGAAGGCGTCGATCATCACGCCGGCCAGCCCTGGGCGGTTCTCGGCCGGCCGCCCGACGATGTTGCGGACGCGCTTGGCCGCGCCGCTGATGCCGTCATACCAGCGCGGCTCCGGTTGGATCTGCAATTCCGGCACGAGCGGATCGGGATCGGAGCTCTGGTCCTGGATCGTCGTGCCGCGGCCAGTGAGGTCGCTGTTGAGGTTCACGCAAATCACGACATCGGCGCCGAGCGCGCGCGCCGCCGTGACGGGAACCGGATTGACCAGCGCGCCGTCCATCAGCCAGCGGCCGCCGAGCTTCACGGGATCGAAGATGCCGGGCAGGGCGTAGGAGGCGGTGAGGGCCTCGACCAGCGGGCCATGGGTCAGCCAGATCTCGTGGCCGAAGCCGAGCTCGGTCGCGACCGCGACGAAGCGGTGGTTCAGGTCCTCGATCCGGATGCCGTCGAGATGCTGTTCGAGCAGGCGCTTCAGGCGTCCGCCGGAAATCAGGCCAGCGCCGCCGATATGAAAATCCATCAGGCCGACGATGCGGCGCTTGGTCATGCTGGTGGCGAATTCGGAGAGTTCGGGCAGCTTGCCGGCGGCGAGGCAGCCACCGACCACCGCGCCGATCGAGGTTCCGGCGATGACATCGGGGGCGAAACCAGCCTCGATCAGCACTTCGAGCGCGCCGATATGGGCCCAGCCGCGTGCCGCGCCGCCGCCGAGCGCGAGGCCGATCTTCGGCCTGATCAGGGCCGGCTGTCCCTCGACCGGGCGCATATCGTTCATTGCGGCACCACCTCCGCCGAGACCAAAGGCTCGCCGCGCGACACCATCCCACCGCATGGGCTCGTCCCTCCGTGGAATGAGAGGGTCTCAGAAGCCGATGAGCGAAAGATGAACGGCTCAGCCTTCGGCGATTATCGCCTGTATTTGACGGATTGGTGAAGGCGTGCCGGCGGCATCAGCGATGTGCGCCTGCTTCAGAGCCCGTCAGTCGCAAACGATCAGCGACTTGCCGGCTTCGTTCCGCAGCGGCTGAGCCCGGTAGAAGCAGGAGCAGCGCCCGGTGTGGCAGCAGCCGCCGTCGCCGGCCACCTTCACCCTGATCCAGAGCGCGTCCTGATCGCAGTCGATCCGCATCTCGACGATGGTCTGGATCTGCCCGGAGGTCGCGCCCTTGTGCCAGAGTTCCTGGCGCGAGCGCGACCAGTACCAGGCCTCGCCGGTCTCGATCGAGCGTTGGAGTGCCTCGGCATTCATGTGCGCGACCATCAGCACCGCGCCGCTGTCCGCTTCCGTCGCGACGACGGTGACAAGGCCATTCGCGTCGAAGCGGGGGCTGAGCACGGTTCCCTCCTCGAGGGCGTGCTTGTCGGGCGCGGTGGGATAGAGGCTCATCTCGGCTCCGGGCAAGGGCAGTCACGCGCCTTGTAGGGGAACGACAAGGCGCGGCCAACCGGAGCGATCAAAGCCCCGGCGACTTCACCATCGTGAAGAAGCGCACCTGCTCGGCCGGATCGTCCCGGAAGATGCCGCGATACTGCGTGGTCATCGTCGAGGAGCCCTGCTTCTGCACGCCGCGCATCGACATGCACATGTGCTCGGCCTCGACGAGGATGGCGATGCCGCGCGGCTCCAGCACCTCCTCGATCACGTCGGCGATCTGGGCCGTCATCGTCTCCTGCGTCTGCAGGCGACGGGCGTAGACGTCGACGATGCGGGCGAGCTTCGACAGGCCGACCACGCCCTTCGCGGGGTAATAGCCGATATGCGCCTTGCCGACGAAGGGCACCATGTGGTGCTCGCAATGCGAATAGAACGGGATGTCGCGGACGAGGACCATGTCGCGATAGCCCTCGACCTCCTCGAAGACGCGGTCGAGGATATGGTGCGGGTCCTCGGCATAGCCCTTGTAGAATTCCTTGTAGGCCTTGGCGACGCGCCGCGGCGTATCCGTCAGGCCCTCGCGCGACGGGTCGTCGCCCGCCCAGAGCAGGAGCGTGCGGACAGCGGCCTCGGCCTCTTCCTGCGTGGGCTTGCGGACCAGAAACTTGTCAGCGGAGGGGCCGATGGCCCCCTCGACGGACAAGGACTTAACCACAGGGATCATGTGGTGCCTCCCGTTGGGACGATGAAGCCTCGCGAGCTGCCCCTCAAAGGCTGCAACTCCCGAGGCCAGAACGACAAGTCTGATACCTCGCGGCGGGAGAGGCATTCAGGCTCTCCCATCATACGACGATCGACCCTATATTGGATCTGCGTGCCCGTCATTCCAGACCGGCGAGAGATCGAACCATGCTGGACGACGTCTACAACAAGCGCATCCTCTCGCTTGCCGCCAACATCCCCCTGCTGCAGCGCCTGCCGTCGCCCGATGCCACGGCGCGCGCGCATTCGAAGCTATGCGGCTCGACCGTGACAGTCGATGTCACCATGGCGGGCGATGTCGTCACCGGCTTCGGCCATGAGGTGAAGGCCTGTGCGCTGGGACAGGCCTCGTCCGCGATCATGGCGAGCCATGTCGTCGGCGCCACGGCCGATGAATTGCGGGAGGTGCGCGAGCAGGCCCGCGCCATCCTGAAGGAGAATGCCGCGCCGCCCGAGGGCAAATGGGCTGATCTCGCGGTGCTCGTGCCGGTGCGCGACTTCAAGGCGCGCCACGCCTCGACGATGCTGACCTTCGATGCGGTGGTCGATGCGATCGACCAGATCGAGGCGAAGCGGCGCGAGGCTGCGGCCTAGCGGGATATCACTTCACGCCGAAGGCGACGCGGATTTCCGGCACGGTCTCGTCGAAGCGCGCCTTGAAGGCGCGGTCGGCGAGCAGGGCCTTGGCCACCGCGCGGCCGACCTTGTCGCCGGCGACGAGGTCGCTCGGATAATGGAAGCCGCAGATCAGGCGGCTCTCGCCATAGCTTTTCACCCGCGCTTCCAGCTTGTCCGAAAGTTCGGGCGCCGCGGCCTTCAGCAATTCGGCATAGAGCGCCGCCGTTGCGGCGTGACCTGACGGGAAGGAGGTGCCTTCAGGGCGGGCGCCGGGGCAGGGCTTGACGCGAACCTTCGCCCAGAGCTGGAACGGGCGCTGGCGGCTGGTCAGGCGGTGGACGCTCTTCAGGAGGATGCCGAGCTCGACCTGCGCCTCGCGGAAGAGCAGCCTGACCTCGCGATGGGTGTTGTCGACATAGCCGGTGTCCATGCCGTTCAGGAAATTGACCAGCGCGAGACGCTGGTCGGCGATGGCGGCCTTCTCGCGCTCGGGCGTGCGGTTCGCGCTGATCTGCTGGACCTGCTCGAACTCGGCCTTGCCCTCGGGGCTGTTCTGCGCCGGCGGCAGCCCGATGATATGCGCGATGTCGAGCTTGGCACCGTCCAGCCAGAGCAGGTATGGCCGCTGCTGGGCCGATGCCGGCATTGCGAGGCCGAGGCCAAGCGCGAGGCCGGCGCCGAGGAGGGCGGTCCTGACGGAAGCCTTGCGAACGAGGGCTTGGCGAAAGCGAGCGGCGCGCATCATGTTTCCGGTATCGAGCAAGGGAAGCGGTTCTGGTTGTGGCTGAACGAAACGAAGCAGACGATCTATTCCAGCGTCTCTTTGTTAAGCAAAGATTTTCGCTGCTGCGAAGCGTCGCGCTTTTCCCCCGAAAAGCCGCACATTTCGCCATTCGCGGCTATCAGCTGAGCCTTTCCATGCTGGTCGGGCGGCATTGCCGGCACTGGCCGAGCTGTTCTGCCTATACCGACGAGGCGATCCTGCGCTTCGGGCTGTGGCGTGGCGGCTGGGCTGGCTTTGCCCGAATCTGCCGCTGCAATCCGTGGGGCACGAGCGGCATCGACATCGTCTGCGAGGCATTGCCGCCCGATGCGAGGTGGTATAGGCCGTGGGCCTATGGCCGCTGGCGCGGGACGAATGTGCCGGCGGCTTTCGATTCCGACGCCGAACCGGCCACGGGCGACGGAGCGCAATCCTCACATCCGTAGCCGGCCTAGTCTTACGGGGCTTGTATCCCCGAGTGAGCAGGATAGCGATCCATGACGATCTCCCTGACATTTCCCGATGGCGCCAAGCGCGAATTCCCCTCCGGCATCACCGGAGCCGAGATCGCCAAGGGCATCTCTCCCTCCCTGCTGAAGCGCACCGTCGCGATGGCGCTCGACGGCACCGTCGTCGATCTCTCCGACCCGATCACCACTGACGCCAAGATCGAGCTGCTGAACCGGGAAGACCCGCGTTCGCTCGAACTGATCCGGCACGACACCGCCCACGTCCTTGCCGAGGCGGTGCAGGAACTCTTCCCCGGCACGCAGGTGACCATCGGTCCCGTGATCGAGAACGGGTTCTTCTACGATTTCGCCCGCAACGAGCCCTTCACGCCTGAAGACTTCCCGGCGATCGAGAAGAAGATGCGCGAGATCATCGCGCGCGACAAACCCTTCACCAAGGAGGTCTGGAGCCGCGACAAGGCCAAGGATTTCTTTGCCGCGAAGGGCGAGGCCTACAAGGTCGAGCTGGTCGATGCGATCCCCGCCGACCAGACGCTGAAGATGTATGCGCAGGGCGACTGGATCGACCTCTGCCGCGGCCCGCACATGACTTCGGTCGGCAAGGTCGGCAACGCCTTCAAGCTGATGAAGACGGCCGGCGCCTATTGGCGCGGGGACTCAAACAACGCGATGCTGACCCGCATCTACGGCACCGCCTTCGCCAAGCAGGAAGAGCTCGACGCCTATCTCAAGCAGCTCGAGGAGGCGGAGAAGCGCGACCATCGCAAGCTCGGCCGGGAGATGGACCTGTTCCATTTCCAGGAGGAGGGGCCGGGCGTCGTGTTCTGGCACTCCAAGGGCTGGCGCCTGTTCCAGGAGATCATCGCCTATATGCGCCGGCGCCTCGCCGCCGACTATGAGGAGGTGAACGCGCCGCAGATCCTCGACAAGTCGCTCTGGGAGACCTCGGGCCACTGGGGCTGGTACCAGGACAACATGTTCGCGGTGAAGTCGGCCTCGGCATTCGAGAATCCGGCCGATGCCGAGCGCGACCACCGCGTCTTCGCGCTGAAGCCGATGAACTGCCCGGGCCATGTCCAGATCTTCAAGCACGGTCTGAAGAGCTATCGCGATCTGCCGATCCGGCTTGCCGAATTCGGCAATGTCCATCGCTACGAGCCCTCGGGTGCGCTGCATGGGCTGATGCGCGTGCGCGGCTTCACGCAGGACGACGCGCATATCTTCTGCACGGAAGAGCAGCTCGCGGCCGAGTGCCTGAAGATCAACGATCTGATCCTGTCGGTCTACGAGGATTTCGGCTTCACCGAGGAGCTCGTGATCAAGCTCTCGACGCGGCCTGAGAAGCGCGTCGGCTCCGACGCGGTCTGGGACCATGCCGAGCAGGTGATGACCGGCGTGCTGGAGCGGATCGCCAAGCAGTCCGGCAACCGGATCAAGACCGAGATCAATCCGGGCGAGGGCGCCTTCTACGGGCCGAAGTTCGAGTATGTGCTGCGCGACGCCATCGGCCGCGACTGGCAGTGCGGCACGACGCAGGTCGACTTCAACCTGCCGGAGCGGTTCGGCGCCTTCTATATCGGCGCCGATGGCGAGAAGAAGCAGCCGGTCATGGTCCACCGCGCCATCTGCGGCTCGCTGGAGCGCTTCACCGGCATCCTGATCGAGCACCATGCCGGGCATTTCCCGCTCTGGCTGGCGCCCGAGCAGATCGTCGTCTGCCCGATCACCTCGGAGGCCGATGCCTATGCCGAGGAGGTGACGATGGTCCTGATGGGCGCTGGCCTGCGCGCCCGCGCCGATCTGCGCAACGAGAAGATCTCGTACAAGGTCCGCGAGCACTCGCTGGCCAAGGTCCCGGTCATCCTCGCCGTCGGCAAGCGCGAGGCCGAGGAGAAGACCGTGACGGTCCGCCGCCTCGGCAGCCAGGCGCAGACCGTGATGACGCTCGACGAGGCGCTCGCGGCGCTGGGCCAGGAGGCGCTGGCGCCTGATCTGGCGCGCCGGAAGGCCGTGAAGGCGGGCTGACGACTTGCCGTCATGGCCGGGCTCGACCCGGCCATCTCGGAAACCAGCCTGATCTGCCTGAGATTCTCGGGTCGAAGCTTTGCTTCGCCCGAGAATGACGGCGAGCGGCTGGGTTTGCTGATTTCTGACGGAACCTCACCGTCATCCCGGACAAGCTGCGTAGCAGCGCCGATCCGGGATCCATCTTAGAGCTCCGGAGCCTTACGATGGATCCCGGGTCAAGCCCGGGATGACGGAGCGTTTCTGGTAAAATCTGGCGCCCCTAGCGAATCCTCGCCTCGCCATGCCAGATTGCCGGCGATGCTGACAGGCTCCTATCGCAAGCGGCTCGAGGCCGATCTTCCCCGCTGGGTCTCTGAGGGCTGGCTCAGCGCCGAGAATGCCGGCGCGATCCGGCGCTCGGTCGCGCGCGAGCAGGGTGGCATCCGCCTGCCGGCCGTGCTCGGCCTGCTCGGCGGCCTCTTGATCGCGGCGAGTGTCGCCGCCTTCGTCGCAGCCGGTTGGGAGGATATCCCGCGCCTCGTCAAGCTTGGTATGATCCTCGCAGGCATCGCGGTCTGCATCGCCTACGCCTTCCGGCTGGAGCGGCAGGGCTCGCCGCGCGGCGCCGATGCGGCCGTGACCTGCGGCGTGCTGATCTTCGGCGCGGGCTTGGCATTGGTCGGCCAGATGTACCACCTGCCCGCCGACTGGCCGGGCGGGGCCTTGCTGGTGGCGCTCGGCGGCCTGATCGCCGCCGTCCTGATGCGCTCGAACGGCGCCCTCGCGATCGCCCTGATCGCGATCTGCGCCTGGAGCGGCGGGCGCTGGGAGGAGGCGCGCAGCGGCGCCCATCTCGGCTTCTTCATCCTCTATCTGCCGGCCCTGTGGCTCTCGCTGTCGCGCGATAACCGGCTGGTGCATCACCTCGTCGTGCTGGCGGCTGGGGCCTGGCTCGCCATGGCGCCGGGCTATGGGCTGTTCGATCGCTTCGATTACGGACTCCTGGCCTATGGGCTGGCGCTCGCCGTGTTCTATGTGGCGCTGGGCGCATTGGCGCTCGACCGGGGCTTGCCTTCGGTGCTGACCGCCTGCCTGCCCTGGGGACTGCTCGGGCTGGTGCTGGTGCTGAACACCGAGCTGATCCGCATCCTCGACCGGGACGAGGCACGCGCAGGCCACGCCTTCCGCTTCGTTTTCATGGCCTATGCCGTTGCCATTCCCGTCGTGGCCGCCCTGGCGGGGCTCGCCCGTGAGCGGCGTTTCGCCTGGCCCCTGGCGGCGGGGCTTGCCTTCGCCTTGCTGGTGCCGGTCGTGTTCTGGACCGGCATCGTCACCGCCATGGCCGGCAAGATCATCGTCGCGAGCCTCGTGCTGCTGGCTGCTACGGCGCTGGTGGTGGCCGGGTCGGTCGGCGGCATCCGGCGATTGGTGCTGGCGGGTTCGGTGCTGTTCGGCGTCGCGATCCTGATCCTGCTCTGGCAGACGATCGGCACGCTGCTCGACCAGTCGCTGTTCTTCCTCGTCGCAGGCGCGGCCCTGCTGGCGATCGCTTCCGGGGCGCGGCGGCTCTTCGCCCGCCTCAACCCGCCTGAGAAGGAAGCCGCCTGATGCGCGCGCTTTCGGCCGATAGCCTCATCGCCAAGGTGCCTTTGGTCTGGCGCGCGCTGGCAACCGCGCTGCTGCTGGGACTCGTCCTGCTCGCGCTCGTCGAGCAGCGGGCTCGGATCCTGCGCGGCGGCACCGAGATCCGGCTGCGGAGCGTGCCCGTCGATCCGCGCGACCTCTTCCGCGGCGATTATGTCGTACTGAGCTATCCGATCAGCACGGTCGAGACCGGTGCTCCCGGCCAGCCGGGCTTCCAGCGCGGCGAGCAGGTCTATGTCAGCTTGGGCCGGGACGAGCAGGGCTTTGCCAAGGCGACCGGCGTTTCGCGCGACTGGCCCAAGGCCGGCGACGGTATCGTCGTGATCGCCGGGCGCGTCACCGCGACCTCGGCCTGCGCCACCAATGCGGACGGCGCCTTCGATTGCAGCGGCCAGCGCAACCGCCTGCGCATCGCCTATGGGCTCGAAAGCTATTTCGTGCCGCAGGGCGAGGGCAAGGCGATCGAGACCACCGATAAGGCCCGGATCGAGGTCGTAGCCGCCGTCTCCTCGTCGGGCGAGGCGGCGATCAAGCGCCTGCTGATCGACGGCAAGCCGGTCTACGCCGAACCGCCGTATTGAGGCGCATTGGCCGTTCGCATTAAGGCGCTGCGGTCTCTTGAAAACGCGAGTCATCCCGGACGGAGCGAAGCGGAGATCCGGGATCCATTCCTGAACCTCAACCGGAAGCGCTCCGGCATGGATCCCGGGTCAAGCCCGGGATGACTCGCGTATTTTCCCTGAACCTCAGTGGGCTCTGAGAGGCACCCGGCATCACATTGCCGTGTCATCCTCGCCCCGTCTCAACCCTGCCGCAAAGCCGCTGATGATCCGCCACACGCGCTTGTGACAACACGCCGCGTGACGCGAATCCTCAGGAGTTATATGAACGGCAGATGAATGAGTTCGGCAACGAACGTTCATCTTGAGAGCGGCGAGCCGGGAACATGCATCGGCCGTCGGCGTTTCGACCCTGGATTTTCCGGCCTGCTGAAGGACTACTGTCCCGTGTCCTCCCATTCTTCCTTCAGGCGCTTCCTGCTTCTCGGCCGACCGGCCGTGGACGCGGTGCTGGCCGCGCCGGGGCGGGATGCGCGGATCGACGTGATCCGCGGGCTCGCCCTGCTGATCATCTTCATCAACCACATGCCGGGAAACGTCGTCTCGGCCTATATGCCGCATAATTTCGGCTTCTCGGACGCGGCCGATATCTTCGTGCTGCTCGCCGGCGTCTCGGCGACGCTGGCCTATGGCGGGCTGATCGAGCAGCGCGGCTTCGCGGTCGCAGGGCTGAAGCTCGGCGCGCGGCTCTGGACGCTCTACATCGCCCATCTCGCGGTGTTCATCATCGTCTGCGGCGTCGTCGCCACGGCGGTGACGCGCACGCAGAACCCGCTCTATATCGAGGCGATCAATATCCAGCCCTTCTTCCGCGACACGGTCGAGGCGCTGATCGGCGCGCTGACGCTGACCTATCAGCCGTCCTATCTCGATATCCTGCCCCTCTATATCGTGCTGCTGGCGCTGTTCCCGGTAATCTATTACGCGGCGCGGCTGAGCCCGCTGCTGACGCTCGCCTGCTCGCTGGCGATCTGGCAGATGGCGCTCGCCTTCGAGCTCAATCTGCCCAATGGCAATGCCGGCGTCTGGTTCTTCAACCCCTTCGCCTGGCAGGTCGTCTTCACGCTCGGCGTCGTCATCGGCCGTGCGGCGCAGCTCGGCATTCGCGCCCCGCGCCTGGTCTGGCTCGACGTCGCGGCGGTCGCCTTCATCGTCTTCGCCTGGGTGGTGAAGACCTCCAGCGGCAATCCGACCGGGATCGCGGCGCTGAACGACTGGTTCGATTCCGTGCAGCTCGGCTCGGACAAGACCAATCTCGCCTGGACGCGCATCCTGCATATCGGCGCGCTGGCGTGGCTGGCGATCCGCTGGCTGCCGTCGGGCATGGCGCTGGCAAAGGCCGCGCCCGGCCGCATGCTCGCCAATGCCGGGCAGAACTCGCTGCATGTCTTCTGCGCGGGGGTCGTGCTCTCGATCATCGGGCAGATCGTACTGGCGGAAACATCCTTCGATCTGGGCGTTCAGTTGCTGATATGCGCCGGTGGCGCTACAATTCTGACAGGGTTAGGGATTTTCCTGTCGTGGTACCGTTCGATCACGAAACGCGGCGCAGGCGCCGAGTCTACCCAGGCCGGTGGCGCACAGCTGCCGCGGCCTTCCTTCTCTTCGCGCTGAATTCCGGATCGAGTGCCGCGCCGCTGCCGCCGCCGCTCGATGTGCGCTGCCGTGCGGAGGCGGCCAAGACCGCCTTTCAGCCGAGCTTGCCGGTGGCCCGCAAGGCGCTCCAGGAAACCGGCCGCCTGACCATCGTGGCGCTGGGCTCCTCGGCGACAGCCGGTTCCGGCGCCAGCGCCGACGACAAGAGCTATCCTGCCGTCTTGCAGGCCGAGTTGCGCCGGCGCCTGCCGGGTGCGGAGGTTCGGGTCGTCAACAAGGGCGTCGGCGGCCAGTCGGCCTATGACATGCTGCTGCGCATGCAGACCGACGTCATCGACGAGAAGCCGGCGATCGTGATCTGGCAGACCGTGATCAACGACGCGATCCGCGATATCGGCGAGGACAAGCTCGGCAAGATCCTGCGCAAGGGCGTGAGCAAGGCCCGCACCGCCGGGGTCGAAATGATCCTGATGGACCTGCCCTGGCTGCCGCGCGAAGGGCGCTATCCCCACTACGACGATTACCGCGCTGTGCTGACGAAGACGGCGCAGGACCAGGGCATCTCGCTGTTCCCGCGCTATGCGATGATGAAGGGCTGGTCGAGTTCGCGCCAGTTCACGCCGGAGGAGCTCGTCGGCATGGACGGCCTGCACCTGGTCGATGCCGGTTATCGCTGCCTCGCGCTGCGGCTGGCCGACGGGATCGTCGCGGGGATCGGTCCGGTCAGGATCGAGGCGGCGGGTGCCGTGAAGCCGACCAACTGAGGCCCTGTCCTTCCGGGGCTTCGCGCAGCGAAGAACCCGGAACCCACGACTGGGTGAGCAGCTTGCGACTGGGTATTGGAGGCCTCACCCAGTCGAGGGTTCCGGGTTCGCGCCTGTAGCGCGCCCCGGAATGACAATGGGCCTGCGAAGCGGCTGCCGCCTTACTTCGCCAAAACCTCGATATCGCGATCGCTGCCCGACTCGACCTTGAAGTCGCGCGAGTAGACCTGCCCCTCCTGCCGGGCGATCAGGACATAGTCGCCTTCCGCCAGGATCACCTGCGGGAAAGCGCCGATCGCCTCGCGGATGACGTCGCCGCCCGGCGTCAGCACGCTGAAGGCGGTGCCGGCGAAGGCTTCGCCACCGGCATTGGCAACGAGCTTGAGCGTCACCTTGGCGGCGCGGTGATGCAGCGTCGCGTCGGTGACCTTCCCGGTCTCCACCTTCACGTCGGCGCGCTGGATCGCGTTGGAATCGCCGTAGGTCGAGACCACGTGATAGGTGCCCTCGGGCAGGCGGATGACCTCGCCCGCCTTGGCGCCGCTGGTGATCAAACGGCCTTCCGAGTTGCCCTGCAGCGGCACGAAGACCGAGAAGGAGAGCAGCGGGGCCGGGATCGGGGCATCCCCGATCGAGCCGGCGAGCGAGAGCGCGCCTGCGCTGATCTGGACCTGATCGCGCAGGCCCTGCTGACTGAGGCTGACGCGCTTCGTGCCGCTGGCGAAACCGTAGCCGGCATGGATGACGTAATTGCCGGGCGGCAGCGAGAAGGCCGGCTCCGGCTCTGACGAACGCGCGACGATCCGCGACGAGGCGCCGTCGCCGCCCTCGCTGAGAACCCGCCAGTTCAACCCGGAGCGGATCGGCTTGCGGTCGGCGGCGAACTGGGCGGAGACGGACAGCCGCGCCAATCCGCTCGGCGCCACCGGCTGACCTTGCAGGGGCGCGGGAGGCGGCGTGTCCGCGCCGGGACCGGGATCGGCGGACTGGGCGCCGGCGAGGTTCGGCGCAAGCAGGACAGCCATGGCGAAGGCGGCTCCGACAAGGCGGCGAGCTTTAAAGCCCTCCAATTCAAGCATGCTTTTCGTCCTCGGCGGCTCTGCGGCGATGTATGAGCAGCTCCGCTTGTCCTCATCATGGCGAAGGAATAGGTCAATTCCCAAGCCATAGTCAGGATGTTTCATGACCGATACGCTCTCTCTGCTCAAGCTGCGCCGCTCCGTGCCGCCGCAGTTCCTCACGGCGCCCGGCCCCGATGGCGCTCAGCTCGACGAATTGCTCGCCATCTCCGCGCGCGTGCCCGACCATGGCAAGCTCGCGCCCTGGCGCTTCATCGTCTTCAAGGGCGCGGCCCGCGAGGAAGCGGCGGAGATCGTCGCGCGCATCTTCCGCGAGAAGAACCCGCAGGCGAGCGAGGATCAGGTCGAGTTCGAGCGCAAGCGCCTGCTGCATGCGCCGGTCATCGTCGCCGTGGTCTCGCGGGCGCGCGAGCATGCCAAGATTCCGCTCTGGGAGCAGGAGCTTTCGGCCGGCGCGGTCTGCATGAACATGCTCGTCGCCGCTTATGCCATGGGCTATGCCGGCTCCTGGCTGACCAACTGGTTCTCCTTCGACCGGCAGGTGCTGAGCGCCTTCGGGCTGGCCGAGGACGAGCGGATGGCCGGCTTCGTGCATCTGGGCACGCCGACGGCGCCGATCACCGATCGCGACCGGCCGGTGATGGCCGATATCGTCAGCTATTACGGGACCTGACGCGATGATCTATTCGGCCACGCAAGAGGATCTCGGCTTCGCGCATGATCCGTTCAAGGCGATCGTCGCGCCGCGGCCGATCGGCTGGATCACGGCGCTGAGCGCTAAAGGCGAGGTCAATCTCTCGCCCTACAGCTTCTTCAACGCGATCTCGTCGCGGCCGAACATCGTGATGTTCTCCTCGGAGAACAAGAAGGACGCCGTCGCCTTCGTCGAGGAGACCGGTGAGTTCACCTGCTCGCTGGTCACCAAGGCGCTGGCGCATCCGATGAATCTGACCTCGGCGCCGCTGCCGCGCGGCGAGAGCGAATACGCCCATGCCGGGCTTGAGATGGCGCCGTCGCGCTTCGTCAAGCCGCCGCGCGTCGCCGGCACGCCGGCTGCGCTCGAATGCAAGCTGCTTTCGGTGCAGCAGTTGCTCGATGTCGACGGCAACGCCGTGCCGCGCTGGATGGTGCTTGGGCAGGTCGTCGGCATCTTCATCGACGATGCCTTCGTCAAGGACGGGCGCTTCGACACCGCAGGCGCCAACCCGATCGCGCGCTGCGGCTATGCCGATTATGCCGAGGTGACGAGCCTGTTCTCGATCACCCGTCCGGCCGGCGGATAAGTTGTGCATTTGCACTTGGCCTGCGCAGGGATCGCCTCGACTCGATAATCCGCGGCATGCGACATGCCCTTGGGATAGGGGACGGGCCGAATGCATTCATCTTTCCGAGCCGCCGCGCTGGCGGCTTTTTTCGTGTCGAGCCTTGGCGCTTGCGTACCGCGCTACTCGTCGATCGAGGTCGCCGACATGCTGTCGAAAGGCTCGGTGGAGGTTGAGGCCAATACCAGCCGCAACGCCGTGAATGTCGTCACCAGAGGACAAACTGCGGGCACCGCGATCATGAACGGCCAGGGCGGTATTGCCGGGGTCCTGATCGGGGCGGCCATCGTCGCGGCATCGGCCGAGCCCGATATTCTCAACACGGGAAACGTCACCCAGCCGATCGCAGATGGCCTTCAGAAGAAATTCCGTCGGCCTGACGCATCGGCGCAGAATTTCTACAAAGTCCTGGTTGCCGGCGGCGGGAGCCTGACGCCTGCAATGGGAGATCATTTCCAGCTGACCTACACCGTTGCGATGAACGTCACGAACATCAAGACGCAAGAAGTCGTGATGATGCAGTCATGCGCGGAAACGGAAGCGTCCACCATGCCGCTGGCGAAGTGGCGCGAATCCGTTCCGTTGATTCTGACCTTACGCGGTCGGACCGCCGCGAGCTGTTCGGCCAAATTCAAGGCGGCGTTGTCGCTCTGAAGGACTCGCAATGGAGCCGTCGCATTTCGTGAAAATGCTGCGCGTCGGCTGCACTCTCATGGACGACGCTTTCGTCAGGGGCCGGCCTTTAGACGCGGCCGGCTTCAACCTGCCAGCGGCATGGCGCGATAATCCCCGAACTCCGCCAGCGCCTTGTTGATCGCCTCGGCATCGAGCTTGATGCCTTCCGGCAAGGTCAGGCGCGGCGGGTCGAGCGTCACCGTCGCGCCGGGAGCGAACGCCGTCGCGGCGCGCTGGACGCGCGAGGCACAGCCGCCGCAATGCATGCCTGAAACCTCGAAAACCTGAGTCATTCGAATCGCCTCCGGCGGTTCATTCAGCCAGTTTGCGAGCTCGCGCGACGAGCCGCTGTGCCTTGATCAGATGGGGGCGATCCAGCATTTCGCCATCGAGCCCGATGACGCCGGCGCCGGGATTGGCCTCGAACAGGGCGATGATCTGCTCGGCCTTGGCGAGCGCGGCAGGCGATGGCGCGAAGATCTCGTTGATGACCGGGACCTGTGCCGGGTGGATCGCCATCTTGCCGGTGAAGCCGTCGCGGCGCGAGGCGAGGCATTCGGCCCGGAAGCCGGCATCATCGCGGAAATTGGTGAAGACGGTGTCGATCGCGTCGACCTGCGCCGCCGTCGCCGCGAACAGCGTCAACGATCGGGCGAGGCGATAGGGGTCGGCATAGGAGCCGTCCTCCAGCCGGTTGGTCTCGGCGCCGAGGTCGGCCGAGAGGTCTTCCGCGCCCCAGGTCAGCGCCATCAGGCGGTGCGAGGAGCGGTGGTAGCTGCCGAGCCCGAAGATCGCTTTGCCGGTCTCGGTTGCGATCGGGAGAATGCGCGTCAAGCCGTCCGGCAGGTCGGATTCGGCCTCGCGCACCGCGATCTTGGCGGCGAGGTGGCCGACATCGGTGCCGCCCTCCGATTTTGGCAGCATGATCGCATCGGGTGCGCCGGGCATGATCGCGTCGAGATCGGCATCGCTCATGCCGGTCGTCAGGCCGTTGATGCGGACGATCAGCAACGGGCGCTTCGGCAAGGCGCGGGTCGATTCGAGGAAGGCGCGCGTGATCTCGCGCGCCTGCGGCTTGCCGTCGAGCGCGACGGAATCCTCAAGGTCGAGGATCAGCGCATCCGTGCCGCAATCCAGGCCCTTCTGCTGCTTCTTCGGGCTGTCGCCCGGCACGAACAGGAGCGAGCGCATGCCGGTCAGACCGCGACCGTGGCAGGGGCCGGGCGCTTGCGCATGAAGGCCTGGCGGCGGCACTGGGCGACCAGCGTGCCGTCCTGCTTGTAGGCCTTGTGCACGAACTCGACGATGCCGGCATCGGGGCGCGAGCGCGACTCGCGCTTGGCCGCGATCTCGGTGGTGCAGTTGATCGTGTCGCCCTCGAAGAGCGGGGCGGGGAAGAGCACATCGGTCATGCCGAGATTGCCGATGGTCGTGCCGACCGTGGTGTCGTTGACGGAGATGCCGATCATCAGGCCGAGCGTGAACAGCGAGTTCATCAGCGGCTTGCCCCATTCCGTCTCGGTCGCGCAGAAATGCGCATCGATATGAAGGGGTTGCGGGTTCAGCGTCATGTTGGAGAACAGCATGTTGTCCATCTGCGTGACGGTGCGGGTCAGGCCGTGCTCGATGACCGCGCCGACCTGGAAATCCTCGAAATAGATTCCGCCACGCTTGTGACGCACCACATCCGCCATAGACGCCTCCGCCTTCATAAGATCGCCGCGCGCCCTGTCGGGCGCGCCAATGGCGATCGGTATCTTTGTCACCGCATCGAAACTTTCCGAAAAGTGGAATCCACTTTTCGGTTCGATGCTGGGCCGGCTGCTGAGCCGGAACCAGAAGTCGTAGAGGGACCTCCGCCGGGAGGGAAGTGGAAAGCGCTGGTACCCCCGGCGTGGAGCCGATCTTAACGGTTCGCTTACCATAATGGAGCAATTTTGGAGGGTGCCCTCGCAATGCGCGCGGGCCGCCGCCGAAGGTCTCGATGTTCCTCTTCACCACGCCGCAGAGCCAGAGCCGCGAAACGCAGCCTGCGAACCCGGTCGTCAGCGCCATCCGTCAGGGCGCGGAGCGGACGGGGGCGGGGTTCGACTATCTGCTGAAGACGGCGCAGCGCGAGTCGTCGCTGGAGCCGACGGCCAAGGCGAGCACATCGAGCGCCACGGGGCTCTTCCAGTTCATCGAGCAGACCTGGCTCGCCATGGTGAAGCAGGAGGGGCCGAAGCAAGGCCTTTCGCAATATGCCGATGCGATCACCGAGAGCGGCGGGCGCCTCAGCGTTTCCGATCCGGCGGCGCGCGAGAAGATCCTCCAGCTGCGCAACGACCCGCAGGTCGCCGCCGTAATGGCTGGCGCGCTGACCCAGAAGAACCGCGCTCAGCTTGCCTCCAGCCTCGGCCGGCAGCCGCAGGCGGGCGAGCTCTATATGGCGCATGTGCTCGGTGCGCGCGGCGCCTCCGATCTGATCCGCGCGTCGGCCAGTGACCCCAGCCGCGTCGCGGCGCGGGATTTCCCAGAGGCCGCCGCTGCCAATCGCTCGATCTTCTACGACAAGGCCGGCCGCGCGCGCAGCGTGCAGGAGGTCTATGGCGTGCTGGCGGCCAGCCATGCCAGTACGCAGGTTGCCGCCAAGGTGGCGCCGAACGCGCAGGCGGGGCAGGACGATATCCCGGTTGCCGAGATCGCGGCAGCGCTGCGGCCCGACCGCGCCAAGGGGCTCGTCGGCCTGTTCTCGACGGGCGGCTCGCGCGATCCCGTCTCGAAGGCCGTCGCCAATCTCTGGACCACGCCGCCTCGCAACGGCACGCGCATGGCCTCGCTCGAAGGCGGCGAACGCTATTTCCCGCGGCCCGGCCAGAGCGAAGGCACGCTATCCGATGCGAGCCCCGCGGCCGCCGGCTCGGTCGTCAGTCCTCCGGCCAAGGCGGTCAACGCGCCGTTGCCGCCGTCGCGGCCGAACGACTTCTCCCAGCCCGATGTCGCGGCCGCACAGCCGGCGGGCAAGCGGCGCGGCGGGCCGCTCGACCTGTCTTCCTTCATGATCCAGCGGAGCGGAACATGATCGTTCGGCGCTTCCTCTTGTGGGCCCGGACCGCGCCGGCCGAGGCGCGCGCGAGCGGAGCCGCCGCGCTGGCGGGCGCTTATCTGCGTTCCGGCATGTCCGACGAGGACCGGCACGAGGCCGAGACGGCGCTGATCGCGCTGATCGACGATCCCTCGCCCTTGGTGCGGCGCGCGATCGCCGAGGAAATGGCGCCTTCGATGCGCACGCCGCGCAATCTCGCGCTCGGCCTGATCGCCGAGCAGAGCGATGTCGCGGCGCTGGTCCTGGCGCATTCGCCGGTGCTGACCGAGGCCGACCTGGTCGATGCCGCTGCTGTCGGCGATGCGCTCGCCCAGAAGGCCATCGCCATGCGCCGCTGCCTGCCGATCAGCGTTTGTGCGGCGCTGGCCGAGGTCGGCTGCGAGGAGGCGCTGGTCACGCTCGCGGGCAATCGCACCGCCGAGATCCCCGATTTCTCGCTGGAGCGCATGATCGAGCGCCATGGCGATAGCGGTGCGCTGCGCGAGGCGCTGCTCGAGCGCGCCGACCTGCCGGGAGGCTTGCGGCAGACGATCGCGGCCAGGGTTTCCGACACGTTGGCGAGCTTCGTCACAGGCTGTGGCTGGCTGACGGCCGAGCGCAGTGCCCGATTGGCTCGTGAATCGACCGAGCGGGTCGCCGTTGCGCTCGCAGCCGGCGGCGAGGCCAGCGATGCGCCGGCGATCGTCGAGGTGCTCAGGGTCACCGGGCGGCTGACATCGGGGTTGATGTTGCGCTCGCTGCTCAGCGGCGAGCCGGCGCTGGCGGAGGCGGCTTTCGTCGCCCTGTCCGGCCTGCCGGAGGAGCGTGTCGCGGCCCTGCTGCGCGACAGGCGCGGTGCCGGGCTCAAGGCGCTCTGCCGCAAGGCGGGTTTGCCGGCCTCGCTGGAGCCGGCCTTCTCGGCTGCGATCATGGCGCTCAATGCGCGCGGCTTCGATCGGCCGCCGGTCCGGCACGGCATGGATCGCGGCCTGCTGCGCACGGTGCTGATCGCTTGCGAGGGGGCGGAAGGGCCTGAAGCGGATGCGCTGATGGCCTTGCTGCGCCGCCTCGATGCGGAAGCGGCTCGCGAGGAGGCGCGCGGTCTGGCGGATTCGCTGGCGGACGATGCAGCGCTGGCGCTGCTCGTCGAGGCCGATCCGTCCTTCCTGATCGAACTCGCCGAGAGCGACCTGCGCGACGCTGCCTGAAGAGGCTCAGTAGCCGAATTGCTCGCGCAGGATGCGCTCGTCCAGGCTGTGGCCGGGGTCGTGCATCATGACGAGGTCGACGCCGCGGTCGATCTCGATCGAGACCGAGGTGACCTCGTCGATCTGGGTGTGATCGGCGACGGCGCTGACCGGACGCTTATCGGCTTCCAGCACCTCGATGAAGACCTTGGCATGGTCCGGCAGCAGGGCGCCGCGCCAGCGCCGCGGCCGGAAGGCCGAGATCGGCGTCAGCGCGAGCAGGGGGGCATCGAGCGGCAGGATCGGGCCATTGGCGGAGAGATTATAGGCGGTGGAACCCGCGGGTGTCGCCAGCAGGAGGCCGTCGGCGATCAGCTCGGACAGGCGCACCTGGCCATCGACCGAAATGCGCAGCTTCGCGGCCTGATAGGAGCGGCGCAGCAGCGAGACCTCGTTGATCGCCTTGGCCTGCACAGTCGCGCCGTTACGGTCCGTGGCCTGCATCGACAAGGGATGCACGATGCTGCGCTGGGCGGCGTCGAGCCTTTTGGTCAGGCCGCGCTCCTTGAACTCGTTCATCAGGAAGCCGACCGAGCCGCGATTCATGCCGTAGATCGGCTTGCCGGTGCCGAGGAAGCGATGGAGCGTCTGCAGCATCAGGCCGTCGCCGCCGAGCGCGACCACGACATCGGCCTCAGCCGGATCGGCATTGCCATAGCGCTCGACGAGCTTGTCGAGCGCCGCCTGAGCCTCAGGGGTGTCGCTGGCGACGAAGGAGATCGCGCCGAATCGTTCGGTCATAGCGTGTCCTGAAACGGCAGGCCCTGCGGTATCGGGGGCAGGCTTAACACGTCCGGGCGTCTGGCCGCGAGGCCATGGCGGCAACAAAGTCCCGGCAACGAAAAAGGCCGGGCTTTCGCCCGGCCTCGATATGAGCTGAGGAACCGAGGATCCTTAGAGAGCGGTGCTCCACTGTACCGGCACCATCTCGAAGCCGTTTCCGTCCTTGGCGATGAAGCCGGTCGCCGGGAAGGGGGCATGGTAGAAGGCGACCTGCATGCGCTCGGCCGAGACCATGTCGAGGAGCTTGCGCCGCGTTGCCGCCGCCTGCGGGCCGTCCATATCGAACACCGCCGACCAGTCGGGATTGCGCACGAAAAGGGCGGGATGGTTGGTCGTGTCCGACATGATCATCAGCTTGCCGTTGCCGGAGCCGAGCGCGAAGACCGTGTGGCCGGGCGTGTGACCGGGGGCCGCGACCGGGGTCAGGCCGGGCAGGAGTTCCTTGCCCGGTTCGAACTGCTTCACGTCCTTGGCGACCGGGCCGAAGACACGGCGCACGCCGGCAAAGGCGCCCTTCATGGCATCGGGCGCGGCGTTCATCCTGGCGTCGTCCATCCAGAAGGCCCATTCGGCCGCCGGGACCATGACCTCGGCATTGGGGAACACGGCCGTGCCGTCCTTCAGCCGGAAGCCGTTGATGTGGTCGCCGTGGAAATGGCTGAACACGACACTGGAGACGTCCTTCGGATCGAAGCCCGCCGCCTTGAAATTCGCCATCCAGGTGCCGGAGGTCGGCGCGCCGGAATCGCCGTTGCCGGTGTCGATCAGGGTCAGCTTGCCGCCATGCTGGATCGCCAGCGTGGTGAAGGTGATGCTGAGTGCGTCCTGCGGCAGGAAGGCCTGCTCCATCGCCTTCTTGACGTCGGCGAGCTCGGCATTGCGCACGAAACCTTCGAGCGGGCGCCTGCCGAAGCCATCATTGATCGCGGTGACGGTGATGTCGCCGATCTTGTAGCGATAGAAGCCGGGAGCCTGGTTCACGGGAACTCCTTGTGCCTGGGCCGGGCTGATGCCGGGCAGATCGAGTGTTGCGGCTGCAACGAGAGCGCCGGTACCGACAAGGGCGGCGCGGCGCGAGAAATCTGTGTCCTGCATGGTCTGGTCTCCCCTCGGGTCGCAGGCAGACTAGCGACGGCCTTCCTGCTTTCAACCGCAAGGGCTTGCCGGAAGGTCAAGTTTCCGTGAGGCCCGAATCCGAAGCGGCGGGCGGATCGCGCCTGGCCAGCGCGCGCAGCATCGCGGCGCAGAGCGCGAGCGAGCCCATGACGCCCTGCCCGGAGCAGTCCGCGACCAGCGCCTGGAAGGCAAGCGTCTCCTCGTTGGCGAGGCATTGCAGGCTCCAGCTCCAGCCGGGCGCCTTCTGCCGCAGCAGGGAGACGGCGATGTCGATATCGGCGCTGACGGTGCCCAGCGTCTTCCAGAACGAGCCGTGCTGGTAGATGCCGCCGGCCGGCGTGCGCCGGTTGACCAGCTGCGCCGGCTTGCGCCTGACGACGAAGCCGAGCGCCTCGTAGATATCGGCATCGAGCTCGCGGTTCGGCTTGCTGGAAGCTTCGCACCGGGCCGCGAGTGCAAGAAGTTGTGTCCGGTCGTCCATTCCGGTCCGTGCAAAGATCGATCAGGGCGGTGTGTTGCCTGAGGCCACCGCGGTCCCGCCATCTAACCCATGATCGCGCCTGCCGGCCAGCCATGGAATGCACGGGCGTCTGGTGAGGCCGTAGCCTCAGTCATTCATCCAGCGGGACTGGGTCTTGCAGCGATAGCCGATGAAGCAGGTCGGACTCTCGCGGCTGGGCACGAAGGCGGGCTCCAGACCCTCGTCGAACTCGCAGAAGCTCCGGTCGCGCACGAAGCGGTCATAGGTGAAGCCGCCCGTCCCCAGCACGATGGCACCATTCGCCTGGACGTCGCGCTGGCTCGCCGCGCAGGGGCGCGAGACGGTCGAGGGCCGCGTTTGCGCCTCGGCGCTTCCGGCTGTGAGGATAAGGGCGAGCGTAAGGACAAGGGCTTTCATCGAAGCCTCCCAAAGCTTGACCAGCCGGATAACCGCCTGGCCCGCCAAACGTTCCCCCGGCGGTGGATCTGTCAAGGGGGCGTTCCGTTGCACAGACCTGCATGACCCCTGCCTCATTCTGGCCTTGGCCTCCGTCTTGTCTCGGCACTTGTCGATTCACATGGGAAAGCACCGCCATGAAACTCGTGTTGATCGCCGCGCTCGGCGCCCTCGTTGCGCTGCCCGCCGCGGCGCAGCAGCTGCCCCAGCGCAAGCCCGGCCTCTGGGAAACGAAATCGAAGGGCAACGAGGGCGAGACCATCGCCAAGCAATGCGTCGGTCCGGGAACTGACCAGTCGATCGTCGGGGGGCTCGCTGCCGGTGCCTGCTCGAAGATGCTGGTGACCAAGACGGCCACCGGCTACGCCGTCGAGACGGAATGTGCGGTCGGCCAGATCAAGGCTTCCGGCAACAGCGTCATCATCGGAGATTTCCAGACATCGGTCCGAACTGAAGGTACGACGAAGATCAGCGGCATGCCCGGCCAGGCCGGCCCGGTGGAGCGCAAGCTCGTCGTCGAGGCCACGCGTGTCGGCGAATGCGCGCCCGGCCAGAAGCCCGGCGACATCATCATGCCGGACGGCAAGGTGATCTCGATGCCGTCGCCGAAGCCCGCGCCGTAAATTCGCAGGACAAGGTGCAGGCGGCAGGCGGGCTGATCGCAAGACCCGAGAAGGGGACATGGTGCCGGCGGAGAGGATCGAACTCCCGACCTTCGGTTTACAAAACCGCTGCACTACCGCTGTGCTACGCCGGCGCCATCGCGTCCGGCCCTGAGGCCGGGGTATTCGCCGGGCGGAAGCTCATCCGACGATGGGTTAGCGGTTAGCAGCCGATGGCTGCGAGGGCAAGCATCTCGAACATCGTGGAAGCGTTGTGCTTTCGCACACGAAAAAGCCCCGGCCGTGAGGCCGGGGCTCGTTCGTCGGACCGGCTGCTTCAGCTCAGTCGTTCTCGTAGGTCATGATGTCGCGATCCTTGGTCTCCGGCACGAAGAGCATGCCGATCACGAAGGTCATCAGCGCGATCACGATCGGGTACCAGAGGCCGTAATAGATGTCGCCGGTACCGGCCACCATCGCGAAGGAGGTGGCGGGCAGCAGACCGCCGAACCAGCCGTTGCCGATGTGATAGGGCAGCGACATGCCGGTGTAGCGGATGCGGGTCGGGAAGAGCTCGACCAGCGCGGCTGCTATCGGGCCGTAGACCATCGTCACGTAGATGACGAGCACGGTCAGGATGGCGATGATCGTCAGGGACTGGCCGTTGAACAGCGCGCCCACGAAGCCGGTCTTGACGATGCGCGCATCGCCCGGGGCCGGGTAGCCCGCCGCGACCGCCGCCTTGGCGATGTTCCCCGCGAACGAGCCGTCGATGGCGATCTCCGTGCCGTTGACCGTCACCTTGGCTGCGGTGCCGGCCGGAGCCGGGGCCTGCGTGTAGACGATCGCCTGGGTCGCCAGCGTGCGGCGGGCGATATCGCAGGGCTGCGTGAAGGTACGCACGCCGACCGGATCGAAGACCGAGCCGCAGGTGGCGGGGTCGGCGACGACCTGGACCTTGACGTTCTCATGCGCAGCGGCGAGGCCCGGGTTGGCGGCCTTGGTGAGCGCGCCGAACAGCGGGAAATAGGTCAGCGCCGCGATCAGGCAGCCGGCCAGGATGATCGGCTTGCGGCCGATCTTGTCCGACAGCGCGCCGAAGACGATGAAGCCGCCGGTGCCGAGGATGAGCGACCAGGCGATCAGCACGTTGGCCGAGTAGAGATCGACCTTGAGAATGCTCTGGATGAAGAACAGCGCGTAGAACTGGCCGGAGTACCAGACGACGGCCTGGCCGGCGGTGAGGCCGAACAGCGCGAGCAGCGCGATCTTGGCGTTCTTCCACTGGCCGAAAGCTTCCGAGAGCGGCGCCTTCGAGCCCGTGCCCTCTTCCTTCATCTTCTTGAAGGCCGGCGATTCCTGCATCTGGAGGCGAATCCAGACCGAGATCGCGAGCAGGAAGATCGAGGCTAGGAACGGAATGCGCCAGCCCCAGGCGGCGAACTCGGCTTCGCCCATCGTGGTGCGGATGCCGAGGATGACGATCAGCGAGAGCAGCAGGCCGAGCGTTGCCGTGGTCTGGATCCAGGAGGTGTAGAAGCCGCGACGGCCGACGGGCGCGTGCTCGGCGACATAGACCGCCGCGCCGCCATACTCGCCGCCAAGCGCGAGGCCCTGGAGCATGCGCAGGACGATCAGGACCACCGGGGCGATCCAGCCGATCGAGGCGTAGCTGGGGAGGAGGCCGACCAGGAAGGTCGAGGCGCCCATGATCACGATGGTGACGAGGAAGGTGTACTTGCGGCCGATGAGGTCACCCAGGCGGCCGAAGAACAGCGCGCCGAACGGGCGGACGAGGAAGCCTGCCGCAAACGCCAGCAGCGCGAAGATCGCGCGGGTGTTGGGATCGAAGGCCGAGAAGAAATGCGCGCCGATCATGGCGGCGAGCGAGCCGTAGAGATAGAAATCATACCACTCGAACACGGTGCCGAGCGACGAGGCCAGAATGACCTTCTTTTCCTCCTTGGTCATCGGCCGGGGCGCTGCCCTCGTTCCCGATGCTTGTGATGCCATGCTCATGGCGTTTGTCTCCCCTGGTGAAGCCCTGAAGCCGGGGCGGGCCCGGCAACCTCGTTTCGCGCGGTTCACGTTCTCAGTGACGATGGCCGCGCGGCCGGAAGGCGGGTGAGTCCCGTCATCCCAGCTCGCTTCAGAGGATTGCGCGCGGATTGTCGCAGGGGCAATCAGGCACTTGGTCTTGCACCGTTCGTCTATGAGACTAACGGCGAGGGAGATTCCGCAGGCCGGAAAGCGCGGAAAACAACCCGTTTTTCCGGCACTTGGAGTCTGCTGGTCAGCGGCGCCGGCTGGCTGCGTAGAGCGCGATCGCGGTCGCGTTCGAGACGTTGAGGCTGGTGATCGTGCCCGGTACTTCGAGCCTTGCAACATGGTCGCAGAGCTCGCGCGAGCGCTGGCGCAGGCCCTTGCCCTCGGCGCCCATCACCATCACCAGCGGGCGGCGCAGCGCGACGTCGTCCAGCGAGACGTCGCCATCCGAATCGAAGCCGACGCGCAGGAAGCCGCGCTTGCCCAGCGTATCGAGCGCATCGCCGAGATTGCGCACGGCGATCAGCGGCACATGCTCCAGCGCGCCGGAGGCGGATTTCGCCAGCACGCCGGTGGCGGCGGGAGAGTGCCGGATCGTGACGATCACGGCGGCAGCGGCAAAGGCTGCGGCCGAGCGCAGGATGGCGCCGACATTATGCGGATCGGTGACCTGGTCGAGCGCCAGCACCACCGCATCGTCCGGCAGGCTGTCGAAATCGGGCGAGGGCAGGGGATCGCAGACGAGATAGAGGCCCTGGTGCACCGAATCGGGAGTGAGCAGCCGGTCGATCTCGGAGGGACGCACGATCTCCGCCTCGAGCGGCAGAGGGTCGATTTGCTCCTGCAGGCGGCGCAGGCCATTCTCCGTCGCGAGCAGGCGCCGGTGGCGGCGCCGCGGATTCTTCAGCGCCTCGACGACGGGATGCACGCCGTAGAGCACGGCCTCGTCGATATCGCCCGGCCGGTGCGGCGGCGGCCCGTCGCTGCGGCGGGCGCCCTGTCTGCCCCCTGCGGGCCTGGCTTGTTTCGGGCGGAACGGCGGAGCCATCGCTCTCTCCAGTGATTGCCGGATTGCCGTGCCACGACATCGCGCGCTTGGCCAGCGCGAACCACCCTTTGCCGACATATCCCACGAGAAAAGGAGCCACGATGCCACAGGAAACGGACCGGCTGATCGTGATCACCGGCGGCCCGGGCGCGGGAAAGACGAGCCTGATCGAGGCCCTGGCGGCCAGCGGCCAAGCGGTGTGGCCCGAGGCCGGGCGGGCGATCATTCGCGACCAGCAGATGATCGGTGGCCGGGGGCTGCCCTCAGTCGATCCGGCGCTGTTCGCCGAGTTGATGCTGGCGGCCGACCTGCGCGGCCATGCCGAAGCCCGCGCGGGACGGGGAAACGTGTTCTTCGATCGCGGCCTTCCCGACATCGCGGGATATCTGGCGTTGTGCGGCCTGCCGATTCCCGATCATGTCGCGCGTGCCGCGCAGCAGTTGCGCTACGGGCGGACCGTCTTCATCGCCCCGCCCTGGCGCGAGATCTTCACGCAGGATGCCGAGCGGAAGCAGGACTTTGCCGAGGCGGAGCGGACCTATGCGGCCATGGCCGCAACCTACCCCCGCTATGGCTACACACTCGTCGAATTGCCCCGCGTCAGCGTCGCGGAGCGCGTGAGCTTCGTGCTCGATCGCCTGCTCGTCCGGGAGTGATCGATTTTTCGGGGATCTCGCCGGGCCTTCACAACGAATTCGCATGATCGGTCTTTTTGCCGTTGACAGGGCGCGGCCCGGTCACCATAAGTCCGGCCGCGCCTACCGGTCGTCGCGAAAGTGACATATCGGTGGCCCTGGGCTCACCGAGCCGATCAAGGGCGCAGGCGGGGGAATGTCCCGAGCGGCAAAGGGGGCGGACTGTAAATCCGCTGGCTATGCCTTCGCAGGTTCGAGTCCTGCTTCCCCCACCACCTTTTTCCTAAGAACTTGATTTTCCTTCTTTCTCGCCACGACGCCCGTACCCGACAATGAGGTGCGGGAGTAGGCGTCCGATTTCGGTTCCGGAATCAGGAGTGCGGCGGCCTGCTGAGCAAGCCGGGTTCGGTTCGCGGCGCGGCACATCGGCAGACATACCAGCGTCAGCGAACCAGTTCCCGACCCCTTCCTTGCCCATCGCCGTTCCATCAGCCCTGGCGATGAAGGTCATGCCGCCGGTCTTGGCGGTCTCGATCGAACCCGCCGGCGGGGGCAGGAGAGGGAGGACGACGCTGGCCTTTCCCTGGCCCTTCTCCCTCGTCATGTAGATCAGTTCGCTTTGGACATGTTGCCGACCGAAGCGGGAAGCATCGCCGCGCCGAAAGCCGGTGTAGAGCATGACCTCGAAGGCCAGATGCTCACGCATGCCGGTGAGCTACTTCTGCTCGAACGGGCATGCCGGCCGAAGCCTTCGTGCAGGCGGACGATCACACGCCGTGGCAATACATCGTTAAGCCGCTCAGGGATCAGATCAAAAAAGCGTTTCGGGAGAGATAGATTTTCACTTTGGTTGCCCTGTACAGTCAGCTCGGTCACCATTTCGCCGTATTTGAAAGAGGGTCGAATGAACGACGTGTCATCGGGTGGCTATGCCCTTGCATCGAATCAATTCCGCGTCGGCGCCGTGATGAACAAGACCTCGGCGATCCTCGGGCGCCAGACTGGCAAATTCGTCCTGCTGGCCTTCGTGCCGATGATCCCGATCCTTCTGCTGACCTTCACTGCACTGTCGTCGAACACTCCTGCGGCATCGGGCATCGCCTTCGGCGCGATTCTGACCGGGCTCCTGACCTTCGTGCTCCAGACCCTGGCCCAGGCGACGAGCCTCTACGGTGCCTTCCAGGAGATGCGCCAGCAGCCCTTCACGATCGGCGATTCCTTGCGGGTCGGGCTCGCCCGCACGATTCCCGTCATCGGCGTCGGTATCCTGGTCGGCCTTGCGACGATGCTCGGCTTCCTGCTTCTCATCGTGCCGGGCGTCATCATCGGCTGCATGCTCTATGTCGCCATTCCCGCCTGCGTCATCGAGAAGCTGGGCGTGACTGAGAGCATGAGCCGCAGCGTCGCGCTGACCAAGGGCTATCGCTGGCAGATCTTCGGGCTCTTCCTGCTCGTCGTGGTGATCTCGGTGCTGGGTGCCTTCGTGTTCACCATGATCGGCGGCACGGGTCTCGTCGGACAGTTGCTGAGCTTCGGCTGGCAGGTCGTCTCGACCGCTTTCGCCGCCGTGCTCTCGGCCGTGATCTACCATGATCTGCGCGTGGCCAAGGAAGGCGTCGGCCTGGACACGCTCGCCAGCGTTTTCGATTGAGGCGCGCGAGAGCCTGCCGTGCGGGCTCTCAAGGGCCGGTCGCGGCGGGTTCGTTCTTGTCGGCGCGGTAGCGGCCGAACTGCTGCTCGCGTTCGAGATGCGCCCGCTCGGCCGTGTAGAAGGCCTTCAGGAAATCGAGCGCCTCGGCTGGAGGAACCTTCTCCGTCCAGTCGATCTTGCGACGGATCTTGTCGTAGACCTGCACTTGCATGGCGAAGGTATCGGGCGAGGCCGGCCGGCGCAGCAATTCCTCCAGCACCTGCAATTCGAAGGCGCCATAGGCGTCGAGTTGCTTGCGGCTGAAGACGAAGCGGCTCTGCGCCTCCGCTAGTTCGGCGAGCAGGGCGCGGCGCGGCACGGAAATGACCATGGTGCCCGCGATCAGATCCCCGGCGCGCAGGTGATCGCGGTTGAAGAAGGGCAGGGCCGAGAGCGCGACCGCCCAGCCGAAATAGCTCGCCGCCGTCCAGAACTCGGCGCCGGCCCCGATTTTCGGCACGGCGAAGAACAGCCCAAGCGGCAGGAAGATCTCGACCTCGCGCGTCAGGTTGCGGGCGACGATCGCGCCGGGCAGGAGCGGGCCGCCGCTGCGGTCGATCACCTTCAGGTTGACGATGCGCTTGCCCGGCGTCGCGCCCTGGCTCTGCAGCTCGAAATAGATGAAGTAGAGGTTCCGGAGCAGGAAGAACAGGAAGAGCACGACCGTGACCGTCACCGAGCCGGTGACGCCGTGCAGCAGGGTCAGGCCGAGCACGAGGAAAAGCAGGGCGGTCGCCAGCATCCAGAACAGGAAATCGATCAGGAAGGCGACGAGCCGCTCGCCATGGTTGGCGATATCGACCTCCAGCGCCACGCCTTCCGGCGTGATGATCTCGCGCCGGTTGCGGGTGATGCCGTCGAGCAGACGGTTGATGCGGTCAAGTCGCTGGGCCATGGCGTCCGCGTCTGCCGATCGAGAGGAAATAGACCGTCCACAGCACGCCGGTCGTGGCGCCGATCGCGAAGCGCCAGGGCGTCGAGGCGACGAGCTGGCGCAGGCCCCCCTCGATGATGCCGGCGACGAAGAGCATCAGCACGGCCCCGCCTGCGAGCCCGGCCGCCGCCTTGCCAGCCATGGCAAGGCTGTCGAGCCGGTTGTAGCGGCCGGGAAACAGGATCTTCTCGGCGATGACGAGCCCGCCGGCGCCGCACAGGATGAGCGCGCCGATCTCGGTCACGCCATGGATCGAAATCCAGCCGATGAAATCGACGAGCAGGCCGCGATTGTAGTGCAGCGCCAGGAAGGCTCCGAGCACGATGCCCTGATAGCCGAGCAGCAAGAGCGTCGGCACGCCGCCGAACACCCCGAGCCCGAAGGTCATGATCCCGATCGTGGCATTGTGGCGGAACAGGAAATTGGCGAAGACCACGAAAGAATCGACGAAGCCGGGCCAGGGCGCGAAGATTTCCGTTCGGCGCAATTGGTCGGCCGTGCTCGCCGGGCCGCGTCCACCCGCCAGGCCTTCGGGGACGAGCATGCCGAACCAGGCCTCGTTCGGCAGCACCATCAGGTAGCCGATGGCGATGCCGGCCGCGATGGCGAGCGTCGCCAGCAGGATATGCCAGCCTGCTCCGCGGACGGCCTGCGGGAAGCCCCGTTTCAGGAAGCCTCCGAGCGCTTCGAGGATGCCGATGCGCGGGCCGTAGACCACGAAGAAGGCCCTGAGCACCAGCCCTTCGAGATAGAGGATCAGGTTGCGGTCGAGCGCGATCGAGCGGGCGACCGAGAGCGAGGAGGCGGCTGTCCGGTAGAGCAGGGGCAGTTCCTGCAATTCCGCGGCGGAAAGGCGCGACAGACCCTTCTTCTCGATGCGCGAGACGAGATCGTCCAGTACCCGCCAGGCCGTCTCGCGGTTCCTGCGAAACTCGGCGCTGCGCAGCGT
This sequence comes from Allobosea sp. GW821-FHT09G06, assembly GCF_059416005.1. Classification (NCBI taxonomy): domain Bacteria; kingdom Pseudomonadati; phylum Pseudomonadota; class Alphaproteobacteria; order Hyphomicrobiales; family Alloboseaceae; genus Allobosea; species Allobosea sp. GW821-FHT09G06. The sequence goes on from NZ_JBWKOI010000001.1 coordinate 1,964,649, forward strand.
GACGGTCGCGACCGGGGCCGGAGGCGCGGCCATGGAGGAGCTGTTCGGTTCTATAGCAGCCCCCTCTGCTTGATGGTGAGGTAGCGGTTGACGAGGCCGACGGCCAGGCCCCGCGGCGGGATTTCCAGGCAATGCACCCCCATCCGCGCCAGTCGCTCCAGCACCACGGCGCGCTCGCGCTGCAGGTCGCGGGCGACGACCGCTTCGGCGACCGGCCGGAAGCCCGCCGGCTCGGCATCGACGATATCGGCCAGCAGCGGATCGCGCAGCGTGACGAAGATCACGGCATGGCGGTTGGCCATGCGCTGGAGGCTTTCCAGCAGCAGTCCCGCAGTGGTCGTGTCGATGAATTCGGTGAACAGGACGACCAGCGCCCGGCGCTTCAGGCGGGCGTTGAGCTCGGCGAGCCCCAGCGTGAAATTGGTCTCCTCGGCCCGGTAGCCGAGCTGGCCCGAGGCATTCTGGAGCCGGGCGAAGGCGCTCCGGCCGGGCGAGGGCTGGAGATATTGCCGGATGCGTGAATCGAAGCCGAAGCTGCCGACATGGTCGCCGCTGCGCAGCGCGACCCAACCCAGCAGCAAGCCGGCATGGATCGCATGGTCGAGCCGCGGCAAACCGTCGATCGGCTCGGCCATCAGGTAGCCGGTGTCGAAGGCGAGCACGATCTGGTGGTTACGCTCGATCCGGAATTCCTTCGACAGCAGCTTCAGATGCTTGGCCGAGTGCTTCCAGTCGATGAAGCGGTTGTCGAGCCCCTGGACATGGTCGCGCAGCGCCTCGAACTCGGTGCCTTCGCCCTTCTGGCGCTGGACCTTGATGCCGTCGATAGCGTCGCGGCTGAAGAACTGCACGGCGGCCGAGGCGATGCCGCGGATATCGGGCACGACGTCGATCGTGAGCGCCAGCGGCCGGCGCTGGCTCCGTCCAGCGAGGCCGAGCGGACCGCGCCAGCGCAGCCAGAGCGCATCGATCGTGATCCGTCCGCGCCGCAAAGGCCGCAGCGGCAACGTGACCGAGCCCACGGCCCCGGGCTGGACATCGAACCGGGCGAGCTCGGGCGGAGCGACATCGCCGACCTGCTCCGGCAGGACCTGGATCGACACTGCCCGCGATGCGCCCTCGATAGCGGCGCTCACGGTCAGGTGTCCCTCGCTGCCGATATACAGGCGCGGCGGCGCATCGACCGTCAGAGATAATCGTGACGGCCGGGTGCAAAGCAGGGCATCGAGCCCGATCAGGGCCAGCACGAACAGGCCGAGATCGAGCGCGATCGGCCAGAGCGTCTGGTCATGGATCAGCAGGCCGATGGCGACCGGCACGGTCACCCCGAAGAGCAGGACGGCGCGCGAGGTCGGCCTGATCATCGCGGTGCGGCAACCTGATCGATCAGCTCGAGGATGACCTTGTCGCTGATCAATCCGTCGATCTCGGCATTGGGGGCGAGCACGATCCGGTGCCGCAGCAAGGGCAGGGCGATGCCCTTGACGTCGTCGGGGATGACGAAGTCGCGCCCCTGCGTCGCCGCACGGGCGCGGCTCGCCGAGGCCAGCATGGTCGCGGCGCGCGGCGAGGCGCCGGTCTCGATCGCCGGATGGCTGCGCGTCGCGCGGACGAGGTCGACGATGTAGCCGACCAGCGGCTCGCCGAGGGCGATCCCTCCGACCAGCGCGCGGGCTGCCAGCAGATGCTGTTCCGAGACGACTGGGGCGAGGCCGAATTCCGCAAGCTTCGGCATGGCGGCGCGGTGCCCGTGGCGCGCGACGATGGCGAATTCCTCCTCGCGGCTCGGATAGCTCAGGTTGATCTTGAACAGGAAGCGGTCGAGCTGCGCTTCCGGCAGCGGATAGGTGCCCTGCTGCTCGATCGGGTTCTGGGTCGCGACCACCATGAAGGCCTCACCCAGCGGATGGGTCGTGCCGTCGATGGTGACGTTGCGCTCGTTCATCGCCTGCAGCAGCGCGGCCTGCGTCTTGGGCGGCGTGCGGTTGACCTCGTCGGCGAGCAGGATGTCGGTGAAGATCGGCCCGCGCGTCAGGTTGAAGCTGCTGGTCCGGAAATCGAAGAGATTGGTGCCGAGCAGGTCGCCCGGCATCATGTCCGGCGTGAACTGGATGCGTCCGAAGTGGAGCGACAGCCCGGTCGCGAAGGATTGCGCCAGCAAGGTCTTGGCCGTGCCCGGCACGCCTTCCAGCAGCACATGTCCGCCGCAGAGCAGGCTGACCAGCATCAGCTCGACGACCTCGTCCTGGCCGACGACGGCTTTGCGGATTTCGCCGCGAAGCCCTTCAGTGATCGTCGAGACGTCGCGGAGTTCCATGCGGCAGGTCCTTGCGCCAGTGATGAAGAGCCTGCGCCGCGGCGAGCAGCGAGGCGAGATTGCGGGAGCTTAAGGTGGAGGCACCCAGTCCGAGGAGTGGCTTCGGGTCGATACCCCGCGCTTCGGAGGCCCTTGCGAGCCATGCGGTCAGGTCGTTGCCTTCCAGCCCGGCCGGTGCCCGCAGAATTCGCGCGGCGTCCTGCAGCGTCATCGCGATATAGCGCTGCAGGATCGCGGCATGGTGCCCGGCATAGTCGACCAGCGCCGCGGCACTGCCGATCAGCGCATGCCGGCCGGCATCGAGCCGGCGCGGCGCCGGCAAGGGCGCTCCGAAACGCCCCATCGCTGCCCAGAGCAGCAGCGCGACCGCAGCCAGGACCTGGATGAGCACCAGATTGAGCGGGAATTCATAAAGGAATTTCAGCAGGTTCGGGGGCGACCTTCGGAAGCCGTGGATGGTCTCGTCGAAGACCAGCGGGCGATTTTTGCCGTCGAGCAGGGCGGCGACGATATCGCGCGCGAAGGCGGCGTTCGCGCCCTTGCCGATGCTGTGGTTCTCGATCGGATCGGGATCGGCCAGCACGAAGATGCGGCGATCGCCCTGCCGCAACTCGCCGAGCAGAATGCCGTCCGGCGTCGAGATCAGCGGCGTGAGATTGGAGCCCTTGATGAGCTGGATGTCGCCCTGGACGGTTGGGTCCGCCGCCGCGATCGTCTTGCTATAGGCGACTGGCGGCTTCGTCCGGACGACGTTGCCGCCGCTGACTGCCGCGCTCAGGGCCGACTGGACGCGCAGCAAGGGCGCAAGCTCCGCCTGGCCGATCCAGTCCTTGCGCCGCTCCCCGGCGCGCACGGTCCATTTCGGCAGGACGAGCAGGATGCGGCTGGCCGTCGCGAGCTTGTTCCGGTTTTCCTCGCTGGTCAGGCTCCCTGCCGGTTCGGCCAGGATCAGCACGCCATCTTCACCGGCAGCCTCCAGTGGGCGGTCCTCGGCGCGCATCGTCCTGTAGCCCGAGCCACGCAACAGGTCATGGAAGGCGAGATGGCCGACGGCGGAGTTGGAATAGCTGTTGGCGCCGGAAGCGAGGCCTGTCGCCTCGCGCCCACCCATTCCGGTCAGGAGCAGCGACGCAGCGAAGAGGGTGCAGAGCGCCGCCGCAAGCGCTGCAAGGACGCGGGGCTGGAAGGTCGCAGCCCCCATCAAGCGGCGCCTGCCGCCAGCGAGCGCTTCAGCGTTTCGAATTCCTGCCGGCAGCCGAGATAATCCTCATGCCATGCCGGCCTGCCGCCGAAATAGGTCTGCTCGACCGATCGGACGATGGCGCCGAGCGCGCCGGTCCCGGTCTGCGGCAGGGTGACTTTGCGCAGGATCTCGCGGCTCGTCAGCGAGACCGCGAAGCTGGCGCCGAGCCGCATGCGGATCTCGGCGAGGCTCTTGAGCAGCAGCACATGCATGGCTTCGCCATATTGGCCCCGGCTCGCGAGGTCGTCGGCTTCGAGCTGCGCTTCCTCCATCCGGGCGGAGGGATCGGAGAAGCCGGAGGGCATCTGCCCGGCTGCGATCCGACGCGAGCGGCTGAAGGCCGGCAGGCTGTCGCGCAAGGACCAGATCGTCACGGCCACACCGAGGATGACGGCGCCCCAGAGCAGGATGCGCGCCATATCGGCGGAGATGTCGAATTTCAGCCAGTCGAGCCAGCTCGAAGCCCGCGGCTCGGGCACCGGCATCTCCGTCTGAATGTCGTGGCGGCGGATGCTCTGCCGGACGATCTCGCTGGCATCAGTGGCCGCCCGCGCGGCGCCGTCGAGCGTGACGACGCAGAATGCAACGAGCAGGAGGGGCAGCCGCTTCACAACCTTCGAATCCGCATGCGATCGCGAGCAGTATGGCGAAGGAAACGACGGTCTCATAGGGGCGGAACGTGCAAGGATATACCGCGCATCTGCACAGGCATGCTTCGAGACTTGTCGCCAGGGAATCCTTGGAAGCCTGCGACGCCATCGGCGGCCATCTCTGGCCTGCAGCCTTAAACGTGCCTTCGATCTACAGTTGCACCTCTTTGGCCGTCGAATGCGGAAACCCGTCGCCGGGGCCGCTTCACATCAGCCCCGGCAGATCCGCCGCCAGCGCATCGATCGCGACACGCATCTTCGGCGGCAAATGCGGCGTCTGCAACCAGAGAGCGTGCACGTCGTAGGGCAATCGTCCTTCCTCCGGCAGCAGCTCGACCAGCTCCCCGGCTTTGAGCCGCTCTCGCACCAGCCATGACGGCAACCAGGCGAGGCCCATGCCGAGCATCGCCGCATCGGCGATCGCCTCGAGATCGTCGAGCCGCAGCCGGTGCCGCGGCATGACCTCCACCGGCGGTCCCTCCTCGCGCGGGAACAGCCAGGGCCGCACGCGGCCGGAGCGGCGATAGATCACGGCGTCATGATCGGCGAGATCGCCAAGAAGCGCGGGGCTCCCGTGAGCTGCGAGATAGGATGGTGCGGCGCAAACGATCATGCGCTGGCGGGCGACGCGGCGCGTCACCAGGTTTGCGGCATCGTGCAGCTCACCGGTGCGGATGGCGAGGTCATGCCCGCCCTCTGCGAGATCGACGAAACCGTCGCCGAAGGCGAGATCGAGCTCCAGCTGCGGGCAACGGCGCGCCAGATCAAGCAGGATCGGCATGACACAACACCGGCCGAACAGTGCCGGCAGCGTCACCCGGAGCTTGCCGCGAGGTTCGCCCAACTGGTCGGCGGCGAGCGCATCGGCCGCCGCAGCCTCGGCGAGAATGGTTCGGCAGCGTTCGTAATAGGCCCGGCCGAACTCGGTCAGGCTTTGCCGCCGCGTCGTGCGGTTGAGCAGCCGAACGCCAAGGCGCTCTTCCAGAAAGCGGACATGCTTTCCGACCATTGGAGCCGACAGGCCGAGCGTCGCCGCCGCTGCGGCAAAGGAGCCGAGATCGACCGCCCTGACGAACACGGCCATGCTGGTAAGGCGATCCATCATTCAGAATTGCTGATTTTGATTATCGATCGGGGAGCGATGTTTATCGCGGGACGGCGCGCTGCCATAGCTCATTCATTCGCTCCATTTTGGAGTCATGAGCATGGCCGGCACGGTCCGCTTTCACCGCCATGGCGGTCCAGAGGTTCTCACCATCGAGGACATCGATGTACCGCCGCCGGGCCCCGGCGAAGTCAGGATCCGGACCAAGGCACTCGGTCTCAACCGAGCGGAGGCCCTGTTCCGCTCCGGCCGCTATATCGAGCAGGCGCGTTTCCCCTCCGGTATCGGCCTCGAAGCCGCCGGCCTGATCGATCGCGTTGGGGCAGGCGTCGAGGGCTTCTCGCCTGGCGATGCCGTCAGCCTGGTGCCGCCGCGCTCGATGGTGAGCTGGCCGATGCATGGCGAGATCGTCGTCGCCCCGGCCGAACTGGCCGTGAAGCACCCGCCGACGCTCGGCTGGGACGCGGCTGCGGCGAGCTGGATGCAGTATCTGACCGCCTATGGCGCGCTGATCGATCTCGCCCGTATCAAGCAAGGCGAGTATGTGGTGATAACCGCAGCATCCAGCAGCGTGGGGCTCGCCGCGATCCAGGTCGCCAATCGCCTCGGTGCAATCCCAATCGCAGTGACGCGGACCGCGCGGAAGGCTGCGGCGCTACGGGAGGCCGGCGCCGCCCATGTCGTTGCTTCGTCCGAGGAGGATATCGAAGCCCGACTGAACGATATCGCTGGCGATGGTGGGATCCGGGTCGTCTTCGACGCAGTCGGTGGCCCTGCCTTCATGCCGCTTACCGCTGCGATGACCCGAGGTGGCATCCTCATCAACTATGGCGGCCAGAGTTCCGAAGCGACGCCCTTCCCATTCTTCAACGTGCTGAGCAAAGGGCTGACGCTGCGCGGCTATCTCGTCCACGAGGTCACCGGCGATCCCGCGCGGCTCGCCGCTGCCAAGACCTTCGTCCTGGAAGGGCTGAGCGACGGCTCGCTGAAGCCGATCATTGCCCGGACCTTTCCGTTCCACGAAATCGCCGAGGCGCACCGCTACCTTGAATCGAACGAGCAGTTCGGCAAGGTCGTGGTGACGCTTTGAGGGCGCGGCAAACCCACGACGTTTTCCCGCAAGGCCTGACACTCGGTTCGGCCGTCGAAAACCAAGCTTACTCTCGGCATCGCTGCTCCCTCCAACGCTCTTGCCTCTCAGCAGGCTGCCGGTGAGCTCTTTTCTTCTGTCGGGGGGCAGTGATGAGAGAAACGCCGGGTTGGGTAAGGGGTGGTGTTCTCAGCCGCGCCGGTGGATTTCTTGTCGACTACCTTCTGGTGATGCTGCTCACGCAGGCGCTGGCGGCATTCCTGTACGGCCCTACCGGTGGACTGGTGCAGGACAGCAGTGGGTTCCTTAGAGAGTGCAGGCCTGCGACGAGGCGTCCGGCGGCGCTGAGCGTGCCTCCGGGTTTCGAGCCAACCAGCGAGGCGGTCTGTTCGTTCAATTTCCTGAGCTGGCCGGTGGCACGGTCTCATGTTCTCGTTCGGCAGCAGCCAGGCTCCGTCATCAAGCACAATATCGCTCACTCGATCGACGTTCGCGGTGATATCGTTGTCGCGTTGGATCTGGCCGTTCTGCATTGGCCGCTGCTCGCCTTGATGCGCTGGGCGATCGAAAGAAAGGGCGGGCGCTCGCCGGGGCGTCGATTGGCGACGTTGTCGGTCGTCGGGCGGCCCGACGAGGCGGGTGATGCGGACATCCGGCGAAAGCTGGCACGCCGATATCTCGTGTTTGCCGCGCCTGCCGTGCCCACGGTGGTGATTGTGCTGCTGCTTGCGGCTGCGGCGAGCCTTGGATTTGCGCCGGCGGCCGATGTCATAACCCTTCTCGGAGTGCTCGGGGGCCTGTTGCCAAGCGTTGCGCTGGTCGCCGCCGCCATCGCGATCATCCGGCAGCGGGACACTTTCTACGACCACGTTGCCGGCACGAGTGTCGTGCGCTCGTTCGACGCCCGGCACGACGCGGCGCCGCAGGATATCCTCGGATCAACGCCGGCCGATGTCCGAAAGGAGATTCCGGGACGTTCGGGAGCCGTGGTCCCGTGGGCGACGCTGGCGCTCTGCCTCGTGCTGTGCGCGATCTTCGCGGCCGAGATCATCACCAATCGAGGAGCGACCGCGGCATCGACCATCGGTTGGTTCACCGTGCTGTGGTGGGGCGGCCTGTCTTACGAAGCCGCGATCCAGGCCGGGCAGTGGTACCGGCTCTCGTCTGCCTCGTTCCTGCATTGGAGTCCGGTCCATTTGGGAGCCAATCTCATCGGCCTCCTGGCCATCGGCGCCTTGCTCGAACCTGTCGTCGGAGTCGCCTGGTTCGTCGCGATCTTCCTGTTCGGTGGCCTGGGCGGTGCCGCCGCCTCGATCGTCCATAACGACCCGACCCTTTTGAGCGCGGGGGCATCCGGCGCCATCATGGCGCTTTTTGCCGCCGGTCTGGTGATCAGCTTCCGGCTTGCCGATGACTGGCGGCGCCTCGCGCTGTTGGCTTTCTGTCTTGTGAGTCTCGCCACGACGTTCTGGAAGGCCAGCTGGCTGCCAGTGACCATGGCAGATCATGCCATGCATCTCGGCGGAGCCGCGGTCGGAGGAATTCTTGGGCTGGCTTATGCGGCACTGTATCGGCCTGGCCGAACGACAACGGTGGGAAGGGTGGTGCTCGGAGCCGCGATCGCCGTGTCAGCGGCCAGTTTCGCTTCCGTGCCCATGGCCGGCTTTGGCGATTTTTCGCTGAACCGCCTCCAGATTCCCGCTGCCGAGCTGCCGAAAACCGACGCGGAATGGCTGGCCCGGGCGAGCGAGCTGGTCAGACGTTTTCCACGCGATCCGAGAAGCCAGACCGCCCGCGCCGTTACCGCGGGTGACGACGTCGCCATGCGAGAGGCCGCACTGACATCGATCACCCGGATCATGGCAGGCGAGCCGCCGGCGGTTGCCGGGGCTGTCTACCAGAACGCGTTGGTGCTGGTCACTCGCGAGCGCATGGCGGCCTATGATTTTGCTCCCGCAAAAGCGCTGGTGATACGCGCCATGAGCGCCAGCCTGCCTGCGAAGCCCGAATTGCCGGCCTTGCGAGCCGACGCCGAACATGCACTGGACGAACTCGATGATGCAAAGGCGGATTACGAACTGCTCCTGAAGTCCTCACCTGACAACATCGCGGCCCTTCTCAGGCTTGGCAACGTCCTGTCGGATCTGGGTGATCAGCGTGCGGCGATTGTCCGGACCGATCAGGCTATTGCGATCGATCAGGGGAACTTTTCGGCGTGGCGCCAGCGCGGCTGGTTCCTGTTCCTGGACGGTCGCTTTTCCGAAGCCGTTTCGGATTTCGAGCGAGCCTACGCCCTTAATCCCGCGGATCATTACGTCGCGATCTGGCTGCATCTTGCCTCGATGCGGGCTGGCCAAGGCGAACGATTGGGCGCAACGGCGAGGACGCTCGATATGGGGCAATGGCCGGCCCCGGCCATTCGCTACCTGCGCCAGGAAATCGATGCGGATACATTGCGTTCGGCGGCAGCAGACCGAAACCGCGTCAAGAATCAGGGCCAAGGCTGCGAAGCGCATTTCTATATCGCCGAGAGCCATTTGCTTCGGGACGACTTGCCGGAGGCGGCTCGGCATCTCCTGGCGGCACAAGCCATGTGCCCGAAACGCTTCTATGAATGGGGCGGCGCACGAGCCGAATTCAAGAAGATCGAGCAGTAGTTTGGAGCGCACGCGTGCTCGGCAGGGCCGGGATCACGACGCTCCTGGTCACGCATGACCAGGGCGAGGCCCTGTCTTTCGCCGACCAGCTCGCGGTGATGCGCGAGGGCCGGCTGGTGCAGACCGGCGCACCCTACGAGCTCTACTGGCGTCCGGCCGCTCGAGACGGCGCAGCTCCTTGGCAATGCCGTGCTGTTCGAGGCGAGGATCGAGGCGGTGGGCGTCTCCTGCGCGCTCGACCGGCTTGCTGCTGAAACGGGCGGTCGCAGCGGCCGCTGCACGATCATGCTCCGGCCGGAGCAATTCCGGCTCTCGCCGGACGGGCCTGGCCGTAAGGCCGTCATCGAGGATATCGCCTTCCGGGGCGGGCAATGCGCGGTGGCCTTGCGGGCGCACCATGACGGCGCCGAAAGCCGGTTCACCGCGCATGTGTCGAGCATCGACCCTCCCGCGATCGGAAGCACGGTCTTCGTCTCGGTCAATGGCGCAGCGCTTCTGTTAACCGAGGCCGCATGAGCGTCGGCCTTCGGGCCAAATCCAACGCCTGCTTCCGGGGCTTCCGGGCCGTTGCACGATGCTTCAGCGACGTGCCGCGCGCGAACGCGCCGGCACGCAGCGCTGTTCTCAGAAGCGCCAGATCAGCGGCACGATGAAGACGGCGACGACGAAGAACCAGAGCAGGAGCGGCAGCCCGAGCTTCCAGTAATCGCTGAAGACATAGCCGCCCGGTCCCATCACCATCAGGTTCGTCGGCGTCGCGATCGGTGTCAGGAAGGCACCGGCGGCGGCGACGGCCGTGCTCATCAGCACGGGGCGCGGCGAGATGCCCATGGCCGTCGCGGCCGCGACGCCGATCGGGATGATGATCAGCGCCGTCGCCGTGTTGCTGATGAGTTGGCCGAGCACGGCCGTCAGCACGAACAGGCCGGCGAGCAGTGCCGTCGGCCCGGCATCGCCGACCAGGGCGACGAGCCGGTCGGCCAGCATCTTGGCCGCGCCGGTCTCGATCATCGCGGTCGAGAGCGGCATCATCGCGCCGACCAGGATGACGGTGGTCCAGCTGATCGCGCGATAGGACTGCTCGACGTTCATGATGCCGCAGAGGATGATGGCGCCTGCCGCCAGCAGGCCCGCCACGGCGGAGGGGACGACGCCGGTCGCCAACATCAGAACCATCGCGAACAGGATGATGATCGCCTGCTTGGCGCCGGGGCCCATCGGCACCGCCTGACGCCGCACCAGCTCCGGCGAGCTGACGACGAGGACGTCGGGGTCGTCGAGATGGGTGTCGAGCGCCTTCCAGGTGCCTTGCAGCAGCATGGTGTCGCCGGCCTGCAGCACGACGCCGGCCGATTTGGCCTCGCCGGAGCCTTGCGCGTCGTTGGCGCCGCGCTGGACGGCGAGCACGATCAGGTCCCCGCTTTCGGTGACCATGCCCGGGAACACGGTCTGGCCGATCAGGCCGGAGCGCGGCGGGATCACCACCTCGGCGAGGCCGGAGCGGCGATTGAACAAGGTCTCCTCGCTGTCGCCGGCCCCTTCCTCGCGGAAGGCGAGATGCATCTGCGCCGCGAAATGGGCCGCGGCCTCGGCATCGCCGCGCAGGAGGAGATGGTCGCCCTCGGCGATGGTCGTGCGGCGCAGCGGCCCGGCGGTGTCGCCGTCCTGGATCGCGACGAGCTGGAGCCCGGACCACGAGCCGAGATCGACCTCGCTGGTAGGCTGCCCGATATAGGGACAGGTCGCGCGGACGCGCAGCTGATGAATGCCGCTGGCGAGGCCGTATTGCTCGACCAGCGTCTTGGCATGCCGGCTGAAATCCGCCGGCATGGTCGCGCCATTGCGCTGCGGCAGCAGCTTCTCGCCGAACAGGATGATGATCGCCATCGTGCCGGCGAGCAGCGGGATGCCGGCCAGCGCGAATTCGAAGAAGCCGAAGCCGCCGACGCCGGCATCGAGCCCGGCCTCGGAGACCAGCACGTTCACCGGCGTTCCGGTCAGCGCCAGCATCGAGCCGGCATGGCCGGCGAAGACCAGCGGCATCAGCAATTGCGAGGAGTTGCGCTTGAGCCGGACCGCGATGACGACGACGACCGGCAGCAAGGCCGCGACCGCGCCGTTGAGGCTGATCAGCGCGACGAGCAGGGCGACCAGCCCCATCATCAGGAGCAGCAGGCGCGTGCGGCTTTCCTCGCCCGCACCCCTGATCAGGAGTTGGCCCGCCCAGGCGGTGACGCCGGTGACCTCCAGCCCGGAGCTGACGACGAAGAGCGAGGCGATGAAGATGACAGCGGGGTCGCCCAGGCCAGCGAGGGCCTGAGGCAAGGTGAGCACGCCGGTTGCCCAGAGGCCGAGCGCAGTGCCCATCGCGACGAGCACGACGGGCACCTTGTTCGTGATGAACAGGACGACGGCAATGGCGATGATGAGGCCGGTATAGGCGATCGGGCTCAAGCGGCGGCTCCTTGTGGGTTCTGCTCAGGGCAGGCCCTGTTGAGGTCTCAGTCTTCCATCGTCGCCATGAGGATGCCTAGGCGGCAGCCCTTCTCATATTCGTCGAGATTCACATATTCCTTGATGGTGTGGATCTCGGCCTGGCCGGCGCCGATGGTGATGGTCGGCACGCCATGCTTGTCGAGCCAGTTGGCATCGAGCCCGCCATTCGAGAACAGGTAGTTCGGCTTGATTCCGAGCAGGCCGAGAGCCTTGGTGGCGCGCTTCACCACAGGCGAATCCTTGGCGAGCTCGAAGGGCGGATAGGCCGGCTTGTGGCTGAATTTCACCTGCGCGGTCTCGCCGGCATCGTCCTTGACCTCGGCTTGCGCTTTGGCGAAGGCGGCCTTGAAAGCCTCGGCGATCTTCGTGGCGAAGGCGGCCTCGGGGCTGCGCGCCTCGCCGCGGATATAGGCGTAGTCGGTGACGACATTGGTGGCGTCGCCGGCGGCGGTCGTACCGCCCTTGCCGCCGAAGATGCCGACATTGCTGGTGCCGCGGCCGTCGGGCTTGACGATCTTGCCGAACCAGCCTTCGCGGCGGGCTTCGGTGATCGCGATCGAGCCGACCAGCGTCGCCGAGATGCCCTTTTCAGGCGCGACGCCGGCATGAGAGGCCTTGCCGGTGATCTCGACCTCCCAGTTCTCCTGGCCGACGGCGCCGATCAGCAGTTCGGAGGCGAGCTGGCCGTCGACATTGATGCACATCGCAGCGCCGCCGAGATCCTTGGGGTTGAGCTCGCGGGCGCCGTGCAGGCCGCTTTCCTCGCGCACGGTGAAGAGCAGCGTGATCGGCGGGTGGGGCAGCTTGTTCTTGATCAGCGTCTCGGCCAGCACGACCAGCAGGGCGACGCCGGTGCGGGCATCGCCGCCGAGCGCCGTGGTGCCGTCGGAGACGATGCGGTTGCCCTTGCGCTCCGGCTTGGCACCGGCGCAGAGCGGCACGGTGTCGAGATGGGTCGAGAACAGCAGGCGCGGCCCGTCCTTGGTGCCAGGCAGGTCGACGATAAGGTTGCCGGTCTCGGTCGGCAGCGGGATGCGCTTGTTGACGTCATCGAAACGGATGGCGGAGGCGGGAACGCCGACGGCCTTGAGCGCCTCGACGACGGCAGATCCGATATTGGCTTCCTTGCCGGTGACGCCTTCGACCGAGAGGAAGCGCATGAGATGCGCGATAGCGGCTTCGGTGTCGAGGGGAATGGACGGTGTCGTCATGATCTGCATCCGGGCGGTTTGAATTGGCGACGGAATAGGTGGCGTGGGAGGTCAGAGGCCCCAGGGCAGGCCGAGCATCTTCCAGACGGCGAAGAGCGCGGTCCACAGCACGAACATCCAGACGACATAGGGCAGCATCAGCGACACCACCGTGCCGACGCCGGCATTGCGGTCGTATCTCTGGATGAAGCCGACCACGAGGGCGAAATAGGCGTTGAGCGGCGTGATCGCATTCATCGGGGAATCGCCGATGCGATAGGCCGCGAGCACGGCTTCCGGCTCGACGCCGAGCTTCATCAGCAGCGGCACGAAGACGGGGGCGAAGATCGCCCATTTCGCGATCGCGCCGGTCAGCAGCAGGTCGATCAGCGCGACCACGACGATGAAGCCGAGCAGTAGCGGCAAGGCGCCGATATTGGCGGCCTGCAGCGCTCCCGAGAGGCTGAGCGCCATCACCGTGCCGATATTGGTATAGGTGAAATAGGCGACGAACTGGCTGAGCACGAAGAACAGGAAGATCGTGCCGCCCATGCTCTTGATCGATTTCTCGATCGCCGCGATGACCTCCGCCAGAGTCTTCAGCGTGCCGGCACCGATGCCATAGGCCCAGCCCGTGACCAGGAACAAGAGCATGATCAGGGCGATCAGCCCGTTCATGAAGGGCGAGTTGCCGATCAGCTCGCCGGTCGTCGGGTTGCGCAGTGGCGCGCCGGCAGGGATCGTCAGCAGGCAGAACACGGCCACCAGCGCGAGCAGGCCGAACCCCGCGAAGCGCAGGCCGCGCGACTCCGCCTCGGACAGCACCGCGCCCTGCTCGGTGACGGTGCCTTCGGCCGCCAGCTTCGGGTCATAGGCGCCCAGACGCGGCGAGATCATCTTGTCGGTGATGAAGGCGATGATGACCGTCAGGAACAGCACCGAGGCGATCGAGAACCAGAGGTTGGACGCAAGGCCGATCGTGCGGTTGGGATCGACGAGGCGCGCGGCATCGTTGGTGAACTCGACCAGCACCGCATCGAGCGGCTTGATCAGCATATTGACCGTGAAGGCGCTCGCGACCGCCGCGAAACCCAGGGCCAGCCCGGCGACGGGATGGCGCCCCACGGCGAGATAGGCGATGCCGGCCAGCGGGATCAGGACGAGGTAGCCGGCATCGGCCGCGATGCTGGCGATGATGCCGACGAAGGACAGGATATAGGTCAGCGCCCAGCGCGGCGAGATGATCACGAGCTTGCGGATCAGCGCGGTGACGAGCCCGGATTCCTCCGCGACACCGGCGCCGATCATGGCGACGATCATGAGGCCGACCGCCGTGAAGCTCATGAAGTTCGGGATCAGCGACGAATACATGAAGCGGATGCCGTCGATCGTGAGCAGGCTGCGGATCGCCGTGCTCGCGGTCTCGATCTTGTGCGTATCGGGGTTGATCCGCTCGAAGGTGACGGCGGCGCCGAACAGGCCCAGCACTGCCGAGAGGGCAATGACGATCCCGATCAGGATCAGGAAGATGATGACGGGGTGGGGCACCATGTTGCCCACCTTCTCGACCGTGTCGAGAAACCGTTGCATGACCGTTTTCGGTGCGGCTGCAGTCGCCATCGCGCATCCCCCTCAAGCCAGAGTCTTCGCTATTCAGGCGCGCGACCTGTGCCGGCCTTCGGCTTCACATGGGCGCAGACAGAATCCCGAATTCTGGTGGCGATCATTAAGTGCCTCTTGGGAAAGGACATCGGCAGGGAATCCCAGAGGCTGAGCATCGCGTCCCAAAATTTGAAACTCGCGCGGGCGTTGGCACGGCCCGCCAGAACTCCAGTACATCGTCACCGCATCGCCGCCTGCTCGGGCCGCGGCTGGATCACGAGGATTTCACCAGGCCCGAGAAGCCCGCGACGGCGAGCAGACTCAAGGCCCAGCCGACGACCGACTGGAAGTAGAAATAGTTGATCGCGAGCCGCCCGCCGGGCTTCGTCGGGTTCGGGCGCCAGAAGCTGCGCTGTCCCATGTCGAGGACGGGAAGGAGCGTGTCGAGCGAATAGGCCCAAGGCTTGAAGGCGGGAAAGCTCGAAGCCTCCCAGCGTTCGCGGAAGCAGGCGAGCTGGGTCTGTCCCGGTGTCGCCAGCCCTTGCGACACTCCACTGGCGAGCAGCGGCCTCTGTTCGTCCTGCGGGAGGCCGCACAGGGTCCATTCCGGCGCGCGCAGCACGACGGCGCTGTTCGGCATCACCGCGCCCTGGCGCTCGGCATAGGTGAAGACCGCGGTCCCCGTCAGCCAGAAGAAGGCCAGCCAGAGGAGGGCGAAAAGCGGCCTGCGACCATAGCCGAGGGTGATGCCGAGAATGCCGTCGGACACGAACAGGAGCGCCCGCCAGATCGGATTCCCGGCGCGAGCCCGGCGCGCCCTGCGCTGCAGGCGCTCCTTGATGGCGAGCACCGAGGCGGCATCCTCGCCATAGCCCATCTCGCGGAAGACGGTGGCAAGCTGCTCATAGGGCTGCGGCCAGAAATCCTCGCCCCAGCGCGCGGGCGTCTGGCGCGACAGCCAGTCGAGGCGGCTGTCGGCGTCGACCGGCGCATCGATGAAGGCACCGTAGCGACAGCGGTTGAGCATGAGGTCGCCGGGCTTCGGCCAGCAGGCCGCCTCGTCGTGGATGGTGCCGATCGAGGCTCCGGTCAGCGCCAGCGTGCCGTCGAGGCGGGCCTCGCGACGCAGGAAGAACGCGCCGCGGACGGCCATCCGGCTGGCCTCGATGGCGATCTTGCCGGGGTTGTCGACGATTGTACCGGAGCAATCGAGGTCGCCGGAGATGTCTGATGCGGTGAGCCTCGCTTCTCCGGTGATGCGGGCGCTGCGCAGGACCACGCTGCCATGGCAGGCCATCTCGCCGGCATCGAGCGCCATGCGCTCGAACGCGACGACGGTCGCGCCGGCGATATCGAGATCGGCCGCGAGCACGGCGCCCGACAGGCTGATGCCGCCGCGGAGCGTCGCGCCGCGCAGGAGGACGTTGCGAACCTCCAGGCTCCGCCCCAGCACGGCGTAGTCCCCGCGGCTGCGGATCGTGGCGCCGTCGCATTGGAGGTTTCCGCCGAGGCGGGCCTGATCGAGATTGACGGTCCCTTCGATCTCCGCTCCACGCAGATAGATCCCGCCGCGAGCCTCCAGACGCTCGGCCTGGAGGCCCGGAAGGCGCGAGCCGTCAAGGAACAGCCGGTTGATGATGGCCGCGCGCAGGATCGGTGTGGCCTCGAAATGGCAATCGTTGAGGCCGATATCGCGGAACACGCGGCAGGCTTCGAGGTCGAGCACATCCGTGATCCAGGCGCCGCGAACGAGCACGCCTTTCTCATGGGGCCGGCAGCCGGCCTCGCCGCCCAGGATCAGGAAGCGCAGGAAGCCGGCGCGGACCTCCCGATCCGGAGTCCGTTCGGCCGGCAGCGCACCGTCGCCGAGCTTGTCGAAATTGCCGGAACGCAGCTTGGCGACGATCTCCTCCTCCGCCGGGAGTAGAGGCCGGAAATCATCGAGCCGGGCGGTCGAGGCGGCCCAAGCGGAGGCCTCCGATCCAAGGCTCCAGTCGAAGGTCATGTCGCCGCCGCTCCTGTTGCCGCCGCCATCGAGAAGAGCGCCGTGCCCCAAGTCATCGGGCCACGCTAGCAACACCGGAGGGAATGCGGATTGGCTCAGAATCCCGGCATTGGGCTGGCTATCTCATTTGTTCGCGTGCCGGTTTTCCAGCGGGGACGCGACTGGACGGGGTAGGCGGCGAGCAGGCGCGCCGAAACCGTCAGTGTGCCAGCTTCTGCAGGACTTCCGCGTGCAAGGCCGGGCTGCCGCTCGCCACGACGCAGCGATGGCCGGAATGGATCGTCAGTTCGCGGCCCTGCCAGTCGGTGATCGCGCCGCCGGCATTGCGCACGATCGGGGTCAGCGCGCAGTAGTCGAACGGGTCGAGCCCGCCATCGATGCTGATGTCGAGCGCGCCGTCCGAGACCCGGCCATAGGCGTGGCAGCCGCCACCGTAGACGCACCATTTCGTATCGCTGCGCAGCCGCTCGAAGGCGGCCCGCTCGCCGGCATCGAAAGGCTCGGGGTTGCCGTTGCCGAGGATGGCCTCGGCCAGTGACGCGCCCTTGCGGGTCTGCACCGCCTCGCCATTGCGCCGTGTCGGCAACCCGTCGCCGCCGATCCAGCGCTCGGCCGTGACGGGGTTGTCGATGACGCCGAGTATCGGCGTGCCCTTATAGGCCAGCGCGATCAGCGTGCCGAAGGTTGGGATGCCCGTGATGAAAGCCTTGGTGCCGTCGATCGGGTCGATGATCCAGACGAAATCGCGGTCGAGGCCGATGGATTCGTATTCCTCGCCGAGAATGCCGTGATCGGGATGGATGGCCGCGAGCTCGCGGCGCAGGCGATCCTCGACGCGGCGGTCGATCTCGGTGACCGGGCTGCGATCGGCCTTGGTGTCGAAGCTCCGCCCCTTGGCGATGGCCTCGCGGATGATCGTGCCGCTGAGATCGGCGAGCCGCTCGGCGAAGCCGGCGAAGGCATGGATGTCAGGCTTGGACATGGGTATCTCCGGCGGTCACCGCCGTCGTGGCGAGCGGGCGCTGGTGTCTGGCGAGCCGGTATTCGAGGGCCCGCAGGGCTGCGGTCAGGATGGCGGCGATGACGAGGTAGATCGCGGCCGCGGTGACGAAGAGCTCATAGGGCGCGAAGGTGCGCGCCACGATCGTGTTGGCCGTGCCCGTCAGTTCCATGAGCGTGATGGTGCTCGCCAGCGACGTCGCCTTGAGCATGCTGACGATCTCGTTGGCATAGGCGGGCAGGGCGAGCCGGAAGGCGCGCGGCAGGATGATGACGCGATAGGCCATCGGGCCGGACATGCCGCAGGCATGTGCCGCCTCGATCTCGCCGGCCGGCACCGCCTGGATCGCGCCGCGCAGGATATTCGCCGTATAGGCGGCGGTGTGGAGCGCGAAGGTCAGGACGGCGCAAAACCACGGCTCCCGGATGAAGGGCCAGAGCGCGCTTTCGCGGATGAAGTCGAACTGCGACAGGCCGTAATAGACCAGGAAGATCTGGACCAGGAGCGGCGTGCCCCGGAAGAACGAGATGTAGAAGGCGATCACCGCGCGCGCCGGGGCAGGCGCCTCGAGCCTGGCGATAGCCATCGGCACGGCCAGCGCCAGCCCGAAAACCAGGGCCGCCGTCAGGAGCTGCAGGCTGAGCCAGGTGCCCTCGATCAGGGCGGGCAGGCTCTCGATCATCAGGGCCGGGTTCATCGCGCCAGCTCCCGTTCGCCGCGGCTGGCACGGCGTTCCAGTTTCGCGACGATGAGCCCGTTGCTGGTGGTCAGCGCGTAGAAGATGATCGCCGCGATCAGATAGAAGCGGAAGGGCTCGCCGGTGACCGCGGTCGCCATGCCGCTGACCCGCATGATCTCCTCCAGCCCGACGACCGAGACGAGCGAGGTGTCCTTGATCAGCGAGATCCAGTTATTGCCGAGTCCCGGCAGGGCGAAGCGCCAGATCTGCGGCAGGCGCACCGTCGTGAAGGCATCCCACCAGGAGAAGCCGAAGGCCTCCGCCGCCTCGATCTGGCCCTTCGGAATGGCGAGGAAGGCGCCGCGCAGCACCTCCGCGGCATAACCGCCGAAAACGAGGCTGAGCGCGAAGACGCCGGCGGCGAAGGCGGGGATCTCGACGAAGCCCGCTGCCATCCCCACCGACTTGGCGAGCCCGGTCAACGTGACCGAGCCGCCGAAATAGATGATCAGGATGATCAGCAGCTCCGGCGTGCCGCGCATGATCAGCGTGAACAGGAAGCCGAGCTGCCGGACCAGCCACCAGCGCGAGAGCTGGGCGAGCGCGCCGAGGATGCCCCAGACGAGCCCGAGCGCCAGCGCGGCGAAGGCGACCTCCAGGGTCACCAGCGTCCCATGCAGGAGCTGGCCGCCCCAGCCCATCAGGACATCCATCGTCACGACCTCCGCCGCTCTCGGGTCCGCTGCCTCGTCGCGCGATCAGGGCAGGACGCTGAACGACCAGTAGCGATCGTTGATCGCCTTGAAGGAGCCGTCCTTGAACGAGGCGTTCAGCGCTGCGTCGATCTGGTCACGGAGCGCGCTGTCCTCCTTGCGGAGCGCCACGCCGACGCCGGGGCCGAACAGGGCGATGTTGTTGATCTCGGGGCCGACGAAATGGAATTTCTCGCCGCGCGGCTTCTGCAGGAAATCGCCGTCGAGCTTGATCGGCCCGGCGAAGGCGAGGTCGATCCGGCCCGATTGCAGGTCGAGCAGCAGGTTGTCGACCGTGTCGTATTGCGCGAGCTTCACGCCCGGGAATTCCTTGGTCATGAACTGCTCGTAGGTCGAGGAGCGCTGCAGCCCGACCGTCTTGCCGGCCAGCGCCTTCGGGTCCGGCTTGCCGTCGGCCCCGATCGGCTGGACGTTGAGCGTCTTGGCGCCGACGAAGCGGGCAGTGGAGGAGCGATAGGGCACGCTGAAGTCGATCGATTTCTTGCGCTCGTCGGTGATCGACATGCTCGCCACGATCAGGTCGAACTTGCCGGCGAGCAGCGCCGGGATCATGCCGTCCCATTGCTGGCAGACGAAGACGAGGTTGACGTTCAGGCGCTTGCCGATCTCGCGGGCGACGTCGATGTCGAAGCCCTGCAATTCGCCCTTGGCATCACGGAAGTTGAAGGGCGGGTAGGTGCATTCGCTGCCGACCTTGACGTCCTTTGCCGCGGCTCCCGCGGTCAAGGCGCCGAGCAATCCGGCGGCGACGAGAATTGGCTTCAGCATGTCGTTCTCCCCTTTTATTTGACGGCTCGGTTCACAGGACGCGTTGGAGGAAGGCCCGGCAGCGCTCGGAGCGCGGATCGCCGAGGACCTGCTCGGGCGGGCCACGCTCCTCGACGACGCCCCGGTGCAGGAACAGGACCTCGCTGGAGATCTCGCGGGCGAAGCCCATCTCGTGGGTCACGATGATCATGGTGCGTCCCTCAGTGGCGAGCGTGCGCATCACCGCGAGCACCTCGCCGACCAGCTCGGGATCGAGCGCCGAGGTCGGCTCGTCGAAGAGCAGCAGGGCCGGTTCCATCGCCAGCGCCCGGGCGATGCCGACGCGCTGCTGCTGTCCGCCGGAGATATGGGCGGGATAGGCATTGCGCTTCTCGATCAGACCGACCTTTTCGAGATAGGCCTCGGCGCGCTCCGTCGCCTCCTTGCGGCTGAGGCGGAGCACCTTGATCGGCGCCACCGCGACGTTCTCCAGCACGGTGAGGTGGGTCCAGAGATTGAAGCTCTGGAACACCATGCCGATGCGGCTGCGCATCCGGTTGATCTGCTTGCGGTCGAGCTGGCCCCGGCCGGCTCCCTGCTGCGCCAGCCGAACCGTCTCGCCCTCGAAGCGGATGGTGCCGGCATCGGGCAATTCGAGGAAGTTGATGCAGCGCAGGAAGGTGCTCTTGCCCGAGCCGCTGGCGCCGATCATCGTCACGACATCATGGCTGCGGGCCGTCAGGTCCAGCCCCTTGAGGACGGCGAGGTCCCCGAAGCTCTTCCGGATGCCCTCGACTTCCAGGACGGTGCTGCGCTCGACGTTCATGAGGACTCCGCTGCTGACGGCAGAATGTGAGGCGGATCATGGCCCCCCAAGGTCCAATTCGGAGCTTTCGCTAGGGTCCAGTTCCGGCCATCGCCCAAAAGGGTAGCAGGCTGGGTCCGTGGCGGGCGCCTACTGCATCGTCACGGGGCGTCAGGCCCCGCCCTGTCGCAGGCGGCATCGATCGCCTCGGCCACCGCCTCGACGCAGGCCGGCAGCTTTTCGGTCCGGGTGTTGCCGAAGCCGAGGATCAATCCCTGCCGCGCTGGCCCGCGGCAATAGCGCGACAAGGCCGGGCAGTCGAAACCGCGGTGCAGAAGCGCCGTCGCGGCCGCGACATCGTCGAACAGGACGCGTGGCCGAACCGTCATGTGCAGTCCCGCCGTCACATCAGGGATGACGAAGCGGTCGCCGATGCGCTGCTGCAGCCCGTCGGCCAGCAGGAGCGAGCGTTCCCGGTAGATCGCCCGCATCCGCCGCAGATGCGTCGCCAGATGCCCTTCCGCCATGAAGGCCGCGACCAGGGCCTGGTCCGGCTGGGGCGCGTAGAGTGAGAAGACGCGCTGCACCCGGGTGAAGGCTTCGACCAGGTTGGGCGGCACGACGAGATAGGCCAACCGGAGGCCGGGAGCCAGCGCACGGTTGAAGGAGCTGGTATAGATGACGCGCCCTTGCGTATCGGCGGTGAAGAGCGGCGGTTGCGCCTGTCCCGACCAGCGGATCTCGCTGTTGAAGTCGTCCTCCAGCACCCAGCTGCGATGGGCCTGCGCCCAGGCGAGCAGCGCCTGGCACCGCGCTGGCGGCATCGAGGATCCGAACGGGAACTGCTCGACCGGGGAGACGACGACCAGTTTCGGCAACGCGCCTCCGTCGGCTTGCGTCGGAAGCGCAGCTGCATTGAGCCCCATCTCGTCGATCGGAACCGGGCGGATCCGCACGCCGCTGAGCTCGAAAGTGGCGAGTTCGGTCAGATGGCCGGGATCCTCGACCGCGACCTCGTCCCCGGCATCGAGCAGGACATGGGCGACGAGCGCCGCCGCCTGGAGCGTGCTGCCGATGACGATGACCTGTTCCGGCGCACAGGCCAGGCCTCTCGCCTCGGCCAGATAGGTGGCGATCTGCCGCGTCAGCCCGGCACCGGGGCGCCCGACGCCGTAACCGGTCTGCGAGATCGCGCGCGAGCGCCAGTGCCGGGCCGCGATCCGGCTGAAGATGTCGTAGGGAAACTCATCGAGAGCAGGCACGCCGGGGCTGAGGCCCAGCGTCTCCGAGCGTTCGGCCGGCAGGCCGAACCCGAGGAGCCGCATCGCCCGTTCCGACAGCGCCGCCTGGCCCGGTGCCGGCGCGGGCGGGGCGGGATTCGCCCGCGTCTGGTGATCCTCGGGCAGGATTTTGTCGACGAAGGTTCCCGAGCCGTGGCTGCGCCGGACATAGCCTTCCGCCTCCAGCCGGTCATAGGCCTGCACCACGGTATTGCGGGCGATCGACAATTCCTTGGCCAGGACACGGCTGGGCGGCAGGCGCGTCCCGCGCGGCAGCACGCCCTCGATGATGCCCGCCCGGAAGCGGGCAAAAATCTGCTCATAGAGCGGGGCGTCGCTGTCGCGTTCGAGCCTGATCAGGTTCCAGACGGGATAGTTGAACAGGTTGACCATTCACCCTCGGCAGGCTGATCCGACCTCCCGAATGGACTTAAATGCCGAATTCTCCAAGTGGATTTCCGAAGACTCAGCCGGTGATTGGATCGCTCAACCGGAGCGGCCTGCGAGCGCGAGGGTGAGTTCGGCAGAGGACTTCGGCCTGGCGAGCGGGAATGCCTGCCCGGCCCAGAGCAGGCTGAAGTCGTCGCGCCCTGTCGTCTCCGCGGCGCTGCGCAGCGGCCCGAGCATCGTGCCGGCGGTGGGGAAGGGCGGGGCCAGTTCCGAGAGCGGGCCGACCTCCGTCATCAGCCGGTTGACGATGCCGCGCGCCGGCCGGCCGGTGAACAGGTTGGTGATCGCCGTCGGCCGCTCGCCCATGCCCAGGGCCTTGCGGTAGACGGCGGAGATGGCGGCTTCGGGCGTGAACAGATAGGCCGTGCCGGCCTGCACGGCGGCCGCGCCCAGCGCGAAGGCGGCGTTGACGCCACGCCGGTCCACGATGCCGCCGGCTGCGACGACGGGCACGGACACGGCATCGACGATCTGCGGGACGAGAGCGAAAGTGCCGACCTGCTCCGACATCCGGTCGGTCAGGAAGCTGGCGCGATGGCCACCGGCCTCGGCCCCCATGGCGATCACCGCATCGACGCCGCGCTCAGTGAGCCAGCGCGCCTCGGCCACGGTGGTTGCCGACGAGAACACCTTGGCCCCTGTGCGCTTCACCCGTTCGAGCAGTTCGGGCGCCGGCAGGCCGAAATGGAAGGAGACCACCTCCGGCCGGTAATCCTCCACCACGCCGGCCGAGATCGCATCGAACGGCGTGCGTCCGGTCATGGGCTTCGGCATGGCGGGGTCGAGGCCGGCTTCGGCGTAATAGCCGGAGAGGCGGTGGAGCCAGGCCGCCTGCCTTTCCGGGGCAGGGGTGGGCGTGACGTGGCAGAAGAAGTTCAGGTTGATCGGCCGGCTCGTGCCGGCCCGCACCTTGTCCAGCGCGGCGCGCAGGCCGGCTTCGTCGTATTGCGCGCTGGCGAGCGAGCCGAGGCCGCCGGCCTCGCTGACCGCGATCACCATCTCCGGCGTCGTCGCGACCGCCATCGGCCCCTGGATGATCGGCAACTCGATTCCGAGAAGGGCGAGCAACCGTGATTGTGCCGTGCTGGTCATGATGGTTCCTCACGCAGGTCGATGGCCTGACGTGCAGTTTCCAGCGCGGCGCGACGATTTCAAAGGTGAAGCTCGGCGCATCCGGAGTGCAAGATTGGGCCGGAGGGCCGCAGCGGCTCTAAAGCCGCAGGAAGCGCTTGGCGTTGTCGTGGAGCCAGAGCTTCTCCACCTCCTCGCCGATCGGGAGCGCTCTGATCTCGGCGATGGTGCGCGCGATCGGGCCGAGCGGATAGGCGCTGCCGAAGATGATGCGGTCCTTCAGGACGGTGCGGCCATATTGCAGCAGCGGCTCGTAGCCGGAGCCCGCGACCTGCAGGTATTTCGGCCGGACCGCGACGAGGCCGATGCTGACATTGGGATGGCGCCAGGCGACGCCGATCAGTTCATGCACCCAGGGGAAGCCCGGCGGCGAGGCGCAGACCCGCAACTCCGGAAAATCAACCATCACCTCGTCGAGCAGGGACGGGTGGCCGTAACGCATCAAGGTCGAGGTCGCGAAATTGATCGAGCAGTGGATGTTCACGGGAATGTCGAGCTCGATGCATTTGGCATAGAGCGGGTACATTCGCCGGTCGTTGATCGCGAGATGGTGCTCGAAGCATTGCAGGTTGAGCCCGCGCAGGCCCAGCACGCGCACGGCGTGGTCGAGCTCGCGGACCGCCGTCATGCCCTTGTTCGGGTCGACGCCCGCGAAGCCGATGAAGCGCGGCCCCTGCTCGCGGCAGAAATCGGCGACATCCTCGTTGCTGATACGCCAGCCATAGGTCGTCTCGAGATCGCGTGCCTTGACGCAGACATGCGTGACGCCGGCCTTGTCGTATTCCGCGAGATAGCCGGCGAGGTCCTGCTGCGGCTCGGCCGCGGTTTCGCTGGCGGCATAGACCTGCCGGTAGCGCTTGAGATGTTCGGCGCCCTTCGGACCGAAGGCGGGAAGCGGCGGGCGGCTGCCATAGTCGATGATCACGAATGCTGCTCCTTGCCGGAGAGGGCGGGCCAGGTCGCGGCCCAGGGTTTCAGCGCCTCGATCGCAGCCGCGACCGCCAAAAGCTGCGCTTCCGAATGCCAGCGGCCGACGATCTGGAGGCCGATCGGCAGGCCGTCCGGGCTCATGCCGCAGGGTACGGAGAGGGCGGGGTGTCCGCTGGCGTTGTAGGGGATGGTGTAGGGATACCAGGCGTCGCGCAGCGGGCCGTGGTCGATGCCGTTGACGATCAGCGGGCCATCCGATTGCTGGCCGATGGGCAGGGCCGGCGCCGCGACGGTCGGTGTGATGAAGACATCCGCACCGTCGAAGAGGCGTTCGACCTGCCGGTAGATCTCGGAGCGAGCGCGTTGGGCGTGGGCGAGGCGCGTATAGGTCTGGGTTTCCGGCTGCATCGTCAGGCCGAGGCGGGCGGTGCGGTCCATCCGCGCGCCATGTTCGTCCAGCAGCGTACCGAAGCGGGCATGCTGGTAGGCGCGCATCAGCACGAGGGCCGAGGGCGTATCGAAGACGATGTCGTCCAGCATCGCCACGCGCTCGGCGCCGGCCGTGAGCAGGCGCTCGACGGTCTCGCCGACGGCTGCTTCTACCGCCGGGGCAACCCAGCGGTTGAGCGTCTTGGGCGCGTAGCGGAAGCGCAGGCCCTTGAGGGCCGCGACGGGATTGTCGGGAAGCCGGACGGGCTCGGCCGAGCCGCCGAAGGAGAGCGGATCGCGCCGGTCGGGGCCCTTCATCGCGTTGAACATCAGCGCGACATCCGCGACCGTGCGGCCCATCTGGCCGAGGCAGGTCAGCGAGCCGAACAGGTCCGTGGTGGTCTCGTGCGGGACCGCGCCCCAGCTCGGCTTCAGGCCGACGATGCCGCAGCAGGAGGCCGGGATGCGGCCGGAGCCGGCGCCGTCCGAGGTGAGATGCAGCGGGCCGAAGCCCATCGCCGCCGCGATCGCCGCGCCGCCGCTGGAGCCGCCGCAGCTATAATCGGTGTTCCAGGGATTGCGGCTGATGCCCTGGCGCGGGGAATCGGTCAGCACCTTGTGGCCGAATTCCGGGGTGGTCGATTTCGCAAAGGGGATCGCGCCGGCCCGGCGCAGGCGGGCGACCGCCTCGGCATCCGTATCGACGACCTGTCCTGCGAAGGCATGCGAGGCGTATTCGAGCGGCATGCCGGCGACGGCGACGAGGTCCTTGACGCTGAAGGGCAGGCCGTGGAGCGGGCCGGGCGCAGCGCCTTTGGCGAGCTTGCGGTCAGCCTCGCGGGCGGCGTCGAGCGCGCTGTCGGTCGCGACATGGGAGAAGGCGTTGACCGGCGCGTTGCGCGTCTCGATCTGGCCGAGAACCGACTGCATCAGCGTCTCGGCCTTGAGCGCGCCGGAGCGCAGCTCGGGCAGGAGCTCGGCCGCGCTGCGGCTCCAGAGGGGCATGCTCATCGCCAGATTCCTTCCACCCTGTCGAAGGCGCCGAGACGCAGGTCGGCGACGCCGGCCGTCAAGGCCGTCTTCGCGACTTTCTGCGAGGCCGTGCGCGGGATGTCGTCGACGAAGGCGATGTAGCGGGGGATCTTGAAGGCGGCGAGATTGGCCTCGCAATGCCTGGCGATCCGGCCGATCAAGTCGTCGCTGCCGCTGAGGCCGGCGGCGGGCAGGACATAGGCCTTGACCTCCTCGCCGCGCAGATCGTCCGGCACGGGGACGACGGCGACCTCTTCGATCTCGTCCATGTTGCGCAAGACGGTCTCGACCTCGCGGGCCGCGATGTTCTCGCCGGCCCGCCGCACCATGTCCTTGAGCCGGCCGACAATGTAGAAATAGCCCTCCGCATCCTGCCGGAAGAGATCGCCGGTGCGGAACCACTCGCCGAAGAAGCTGTCGCGATTGGCTTCGGGGCGGTTGTAGTAGCCCAGCATCAGGCCGGTGCCCTTGAGCACGAGCTCGCCGATCTCGCCGCGGGTGACGTCCTTGCCTTCCTCGTCGACGACGCGCGCCTGCCGGAACGGAGCGGGGATGCCGCAGGAGCCGGAGCCGACCATGTGCAACGCATTGAGCGGCATGTAGAGGCCGGGGCCGACCTCGGTCATGCCGAAGGCCTCCATCGCTGGGGCATTGAAGCGCTGGCGCAGGGCCGCGTTGATCTCCTTGCGGTGGCCATAGATGTTGGCCCGCATCAATTCGGTCTGGCCGTCCTGCGGCGTCTCCGGCTGCTTGAAGACGATCTCCGGGAACAGGCAGAAATGGATGCGGTGCTCGCGCAGCCAGGCGGCGAAGCGGCTGGCGCTCTGGCGTTTCGCGACGAAGAGCGTGCCGCGCTGGTAGAAGCACAACAGCAATAGCCATTGCGGGTCCATGTAGAAGAAGGGCGTCGAGGCGAGCACACGGCGGAAGCGGCGGGCGTCGCGGAAGCCGTTCACGAAGCCGGCGCCCAGCCAATAGCGATGCGTCAGCATGCAGCCTTTGGGGAAGCCGGTCGTGCCCGATGTGTACTGGATGTTCATGAGGTCGTCATGGGCGGGCTCGGGCCCCTCATGCCGCGCGCCTTCGGGAATTGAGGCGACGAGGGCATCCAGCGTGATCGCGCCCGGCGGCAGCAGGCTCTCCTGCGCCTCCTCGGCCGCCATGCGCAGGATGCGGTGGGGCTGTGGGAACTTCCCGGCCTCGGCCACCTCGACCGCCTCGCGATATTGCGGGCCGCATTCGTCATGGATGACCAGCGCCTCGGCGCCGGCATCGCCGAGCACATAGGCAAGCTCGCGGCCGGTATAGCGCAGGTTGACCGGCACCATCACGGCGCCGATCCGCGCGAGTGCAAGCCAGACGATCGGCATCTGCGGGCAGTTCGGCAGCATCACGCCGACCTTCATGCCGCGCGTCACGCCGAAGGAGGCGAGCGCCACGGCCATCCGGTCGACGGCCTTGTCGAGCGCGGCATAGGTGATCGTCTCGCCGGTCTCGAAGAAGTTCCAGGCGAGCGCGCCCGGCGCCTCAGTAGCCGCCTCGCGCAGCAGGGTGCCGATATTGCGGGGGAAGGTGAAGCGCTCCATCTCGCGATGCCGTGCCTCCACATCCAGCGCGGCCAGGCGCGCCACATAGGCATCGGCCCAGACGGGCGTCTCAGAGTCGGTGGGCAAGGGCGGCATTGGCATCTCGAAAGGCAGGTTCGCGTCGAACAGGTCTGGAAGTTATGTTTTCCGTCGCTGGCTGGGCGCGATTGAGAGCGTGGCGGGATTGCGAGGCTTTGCCGGTCTCTGGCGTGTTTTCCAGTTTTCCGTCTGGCCTGGTCCGCACTATTCCGCTGCCGGCAGGGCGCCGCAAATTTCTTTTTGACTAGAAATCATGCCTGCTGGTTATATTTATTCCGAAGCCAGTGGCGGAGCCTTGCATGCGGATCACCCATCGACAGCTCGAGGCCTATATCCAGTTCATGGAGACCGGCAGCGTCACGGCCGCGGCCGAGCGGATGCGGCTGTCGCAGCCGGCGATGAGCAAGATCCTGGCGGGGCTCGAAATCGACCTCGCGCTCACCCTGTTCGAGCGCAAGCGCAAGCGCCTGATCCCGACGCATCAGGCGCAGCTGCTCTACAAGGAGGTGCGTCGGCTCTTCGCCTCGCTGAGCGATGTCGAGCGCTTCGCGCGCGATCTGCGCGACCTGCGGTCAGGGGAACTCAGGATCGTCTCGGCGGCCTCGATCGGCCATACGCTGGTGGCGGATGCGCTCGTCGCCTTCGCCGAGGCCAATCCAGCGATCTCGGTTGCGCTCGACGTCTCCAGCGTCGTCGGCAGCGACGTGCTCGGGCAGAATGTCGATATCGGCTTCTCGGTTAGCCATTTCCATCACCCGGACCTCCTGACCGAGCCGCTGTTCCATGCCGATGCGGTCTGCGTGATGCGGCGGGATCATCCGCTGGCGGGGCGCGAGCTGATCGTGCCGCGCGATCTGGAAGGGGCAGAGTTCATCTCCTTCACGCGCAACAGCCGCATGCGCCACCTGACCGACGCGGTGTTCGAGCAGCAGCGGGTCACGCGCAAGATGCGGACGGAGGTGTTCTCCTCGGTCGAAGCGAATGCGCTGGTCTCGCGCGGCTTCGGCATCGCCATCGTCGAGCCGATGACCGTGCATCAGGGCTTCTGGCCGGATCTGGTGGCGCGCCGCTTCGAGCCGACCATCGCCTTCACCTTCAACGCCATCGTCTCGCGCAACCGCCCGGTCTCGCCCCTGACCAAGGCCTTTCTCGCCGAGCTCAAGACACGCATCGCTGCACTGGCGCAGGGTGATGATCCGCGCGCCACTGAGAGCCTGACCGTGCGCCTGCCGCAGCGGCGCCCGCGCGACGGCGCGGGATTAGGCGCCGTCGTGACGGACGAAGAAGGTGAGTCCGGCGACGCGATCGAGGATGATCACGGCGAGGAAGGTGATCAGCACGCTGATCGTTGAGATCGCCGCCAGCACCGGGGTCGCCGAATCCTGGACGAAGGAGAAGATCTGGACCGGCAGGGTCGAGATGTTCGGCCCGATCAGGAACATCGTCACCGTGACCTCGTCGAAGGAGATGATCCCGGCGAAGAGCAGCGAGGTCAGGATTCCGGACCGGCACATCGGGATGACGATATCCCTGAGCGCGCGCCATTCGCTCGCGCCCATCACATTGGCGGCGCGGACGAGATCGGGGTCGAGGCTGCGCAAGGCGATATGGATCGGCCGGTAGGAGAAGGGCAGCGTCACGATGAGATGGGCGAGCACGATGCCCGGCGCCGTGCCGATCAGCCCGAACTGGGCGACGAGCGCGACCATGGCGACGCCCATCGCGGCATGCGGGAAGAACAATGGCGAGAAGATCGCCAGCTCCAGCCATGTCGCGAGCTTCGGCGCATGGCGCTGCGTGTAATAGGCGGCCATGAAGTTGACGATGGTGACGATCACTGCCGTCACCGCCGCGATGCCGACGCTGATCGCGAAGGCGCGCGGCCAGCGCGGATCGAACAGCGCATCGCGATACCAGCGCAGGCTCAGACCCTCCGGCGGGAACTGGATATAGCTGGTGTCGCTGAAGGAGGCGCCGATGATGATCAGGATCGGCGCCGGCAGCGAGACCAGCAGCAGGATGCCGGCCCAGGTCGAGAGTTTGGGATTTGCCGTCATCGCGCTCACTCCATGGTCCCGATCAGCCGGCGCTCGATGGCTTTCAGCAGGAGCAGCGACAGGAAGCTGATGGCGAGCAGGCAGATCGACCAGGCCGCGGCCTTGTTCAGATTGAAGGTGTACATGACCTCCTGGTAAATCTGCGATCCCACGAACTGATGTGACATGCCGCCGAGCACGATCGGCGTGACGATCGCGCCGATGCTCGCCAGGAAGATCACGATCAGCGCCGTGAAGGCGCCCGGCAGCGACAGCGGCAGCACGATGCGCCGGAAGGTCTGGAAGCGACTCGCGCCCAACACGCCCGACGCCTCCTCCAGATTGCTCTCGATCGCCAGCAGCGATGACAGGATCGAGATCACCGCGAAGGGGATCAGCACATGGGTCAGGCCGATGACGATGCCGAGATCGTTGAACATCAGCGCCAATGGCTGCTGGATGATGCCGGTCCAGGCCAGCATGCCGTTGATCACGCCCTTGGGGCCGAGCAGGACGAGCCAGCCATAGGTGCGCACGACCAGGCTGACGAGCCAGGGCACGAGGACCACGATCAGGAGCGTGTTGCGCCAGCGCTCGAGCCGCCAGAGCAGGAGCGCGATCGGATAGGACAGGGCCACCGAGAGCAGCGCCACCGTCAGCGAGGACAGGATCGTCCGCGCGAAGATGACCTGATAGTCGCTGCGGTTGAGGATTTGCCGGAAGTAGCGCAGCGACCAGCCATCGGCATCGGCGAAGCCGTTCGAGAAGAGCTGGAAGACCGAGGCGAAGAACAGGCCGAGCAGGACGAGGACCGGCAGGAGCAGCAGCGCCTTGGCCGGCGAGGCAGGTTGCGTCTCCGTCATGGCTTCTCTCCGAAGCTCGCGGCGGCGGGTGCTGCCAGCGGTTCGAAGATCTGCGCGTCGGCGGGGTCGAAGGCGACGCGGCAGGGCGAGCCCGCTTCCGGCAGGGCGGCGCCGTCGCTGGTCAGCCGCACCGCGACCAGCCGCTGCTCGCCGCAGCGCAGGGTGAAGCGCAGGACCGGCCCCAGCGCGATGCGCTCGACGACGGTTCCCGGCAGCGTGATGCGCCCGCCGGTATCGGCGTCCGGTGGCAGAATCGCGATGCGTTCGGGGCGCAAGCCGATCACGCAGGCTGCGCCGGGGGCAGGCGAGAAGCCGCGGATGCCGCTCGCCGGCAAGGCATGGCGGCCGCCCGGTCCGTCGATCTCGACCGTGCCGGCCGTCACTGCGGCGATGCGGCCGGGAATCTCGTTGAGCTCGCCGACGAACTTGGCGACGAAGAGATTGGCGGGCTGCGAATAGATCACTGGGGGCGTGTCGTATTGCTGGATCGCGCCTGCGCTCATCACCACGATGCGATCCGACATCAGGGTCGCTTCTTCCTGGTCGTGGGTGACGAAGACGAAGGTCGTGCCGAGCTCGCGCTGGATCTCCTTGAGGGCGACTTGCAGCTGCTTGCGGAGCTGCAGGTCGAGCGCCGAGAGCGGCTCGTCGAGCAGCAGGATCGAGGGTTCGAGCACCAGCGAACGGGCCAGCGCCACGCGCTGCTTCTGGCCGCCGGAGAGCTGCGAGATGCGGCGGTTGCCGAGATGGCCGAGCCCGACGAGGTCGAGGAAGGTTCCGACTTTCCGGCGCAGTTCGGCCTCCGGCACGTTGCGCAGGCGCAGGCCGTAGGCGACGTTCTCCTCGACCGAGAAATGCGGGAACAAAGCGAGGTTCTGGAAGACCATGCCGATCGGCCGGCGCTGCGGCGGCAGGCCCGCCATGTCGCGGCCGTCGATCGCGATTTTGCCGGCGCTGGGCTGGATGAAGCCGGCGATCAGGCGCAGCAGCGTGGTCTTGCCGCAGCCGGAGGGGCCGAGCAGCGTGACGAAGGTTCCGGCTTCGACCGCGAGATCGAGGCCGGAGAGCACTGTCGTCGCGCCATAGGCCTTGGCGACGCCGGCGACATGGATGGAACCGCGGGCCGCACGGGAGGGCGCGGCCTGCGCGAGGGCTTCAGGCTGGGCAGGGGACATCGATCGAATCCGCCGGGTAAGCGAGTGGGTGAGAACGTGTTCGGCGGATCGCGGCTCAGGCGCTGTGGTCAGCGCTTGCCGGCGGCGATCTGCTCGACCCGGTTGAGCCGATCCTCGTAATCGCTGACGATGACATTCCAATCGGGAATATACATCTTCTTCATCAGCGCCTCGCGGGTCATGCCGAGATCCTGCTCGTATTCGGGCGGCAGCACGGCCTTGTTATTGGTCGGGATCGAGCCGTTCTGGCCGGAGATCCGGGTCTGCGCGGCGGCATCCAGGAGTTCGTTGAGATAGGTGACGGTCTGCGCCCTCTCGGCCGAGCCCTTCGGCACCACGACGACATAAGGCAGCATCAGCGCGCCCTCCTTGGGGATCGCCAGTTCTATAGTCTTCTGGCCGTCGCGGCGCAGGCTCCAGACACGCGTCGAGTAGAACGGCGCGGCGGTGACCTCGCCCCGCGTCAGCAGCGTGTTCATATGGGCGAGCGAGGTATAGGTCGTCAGCGAATTGGCGAAGATCGCCTTCAAGGGCTCGATGCCGGGCTCGATCTTGGCAGCGCCGCCGCCATTGGCATGGGCGAGGATGGTGAGGTCGTAGGAGGTGGCGTAGACCGGGCGCGTGACCGCGAGCTTGCCCTTCCAGCGGGCGTCGGTGAGGTCATTCCAGGACTGGAAATCCGAGGCCTTGGCCAGCGTGTTGTTGAAGGCGATGCCGTAATAGCCGAAATGCGTGGCGAGGCCGACGATCTTGCCGTCCTTGTTCCGGACGACCAGCTCCTTCGGCAGGTTGGTGATCGCCGGGATCTCCTTGTCCTCGAAGGCTTCGAGCAGGTTCGATTTGGCCAGCCCGATCGCCTCGAAATAGGTGACCTCGACCACGTTATATTGCGAGGCGGACGGCGAGCGGACGGCGCCGGCCGTGTTCGGCACCTCGGCCATGCGGGCGGCGATGCCGGTCTTCTGGGTGAACGGAACCTGGAAATGCTCGCGCAGCACGGCCGCGCCGCCGCCGCCCCAGGTCGCGTGAATGACTTCGGCCGCGCTCGGGCCGGCGCTGGCCGCCAGCATCGACAATGCGAACACCCATGGCTTCATTTGATGGCTCCCGATTCTCATGCAGGCCGTTCTGTGCGACCTCGATGATGGGAGACTCCAGGGTGCGGCCCCTCATTGCAAATTCAAAGGAATCCGAACTTCATTCCAGGAAGTTATGAGTGGGGCGAGGCGAGCGAGAGCCTGGGGTGGACGGCCTATTTCCGGGCGCGCGTTGTGTCATTCCGGGGCGCGCCAAAGGCGCGAACCCGGAACCCGCGACTGGGTGAGGCATGACGTGTTCGGTTGCGAGGGGCTCACCCGGTCGTGGGTTCCGGGTTCTTCGCTTACGCGAAGCCCCGGAATGACAAGGGGGGTGGCTCTGCCGCCTACCGGCCAGTCTCGCTCAGCACCAACCGCTTGGTGCGGTCGCTGTTGATGATCAGGCAATCGTTCGCGATGCGGACGGTGAACAGCCAGGGCAGCACCCAGGGGCAGACGCGCCACTGGTCGTGAACCGCGGTGCTGACGGGATGGGCGAAGAAGAAGTCATCGCCATGGGCGATCAGCTTCACACGCTGGCTGCCCTCGGGCGAGGACAGGGTGAGATGCAACTCGGGGCCAACCTTGCGGGTCTCGCCGCGGAAGGCGCCGGATTCTGCCGCGAAGCTCCTGCCGGCGAAGCGATCGATCGGGGACGTGGTCGGTCCGATCGGAATGAAGCGGCGGGTGCGGCCGAAGCGCGTCGCGGATAGCGCGCCACCGGCTTCCAGCTTCAGCGCGAAAGCCGGGATCGAGGCCTGCGGCTGCCAGCCTCTGTCGCCGACAGGCAGGAGCGGCGCGCCGCCCATGTTCATGATCAGATAGGGTTGGCCCTGGCGCAGTTCGATCTGAAACGCGTCGTCGCCGGTCTCGTCGCGATAGGTGCCGGCGGGAAGATCAAATGCCTGTTTCTGATCTTCGTGGGCGGTGCCCAACAGGTCGCGCGCGATCGAGCGGGCTAGAACATAGGGCGCGCAATCGTCGTGGTTGGCGAGAAGGACGATGCCGAGATCGGCTTTCTTGAAGCGCACCGATTCCGAGCGTGCACCGGCGATCCAGCCGCCATGGCCGACCGCCTCGCTGAGATCGCCATTGTCTCGCACCAGCCCGTAGCCATAGGGCGAGGGCACGCCGTTGATCGTCACGCCGGCATCTTCCATGCGCGCGATCATCTGGGCGTCGCCGATCTTCGGCTGGCGCAGGTTCTGCTGCCAGATGATCATGTCGTGCAGCGTCGAGACCATGCCGCCTTCGCCGCCGATGGCGATGCCCCAGGCGGCCTTCAGCCACTCGCCATCCGGCCCGCGACGGTGATGGCCTGCGAGCCGCGGCAGGATCACGTCGTCGCGCGGCATCAGCGCCGTGTCGTGCATGCCGAGCGGGCCGGTGATGCGCTCCTTCAGGAGGTCGTTGAAGCTGAGCCCCGAGACCTTCTCCAGGATCTCGGAGAGCAGCAGGAAATTGCTGTTGCTGTAGAGCAGGTCATAGCCCGGCTCGAAATTGAGCTCGCTCTGCCGGCCCACGACGTCGCAGGCGTACTGGCGCGAGGAGGGAGCGAGGATCGGCACGCCGCCGATCGTCATCATCTCCAGGATGTCGCGCAGGCCCGAGGTGTTCGAGGCGAGATGATGCAGGGTGATCGTCCGGCCGTAATCGGGCAGCCAGGGCAGATGGGTGCGGATATCGTCCTGCAGGGACAGACGGCCCTCGCGCTCCAGCGCCAGCAGCAGCCAGGTGGTGAACTGCTTGCTCTGCGAGGCGATGCGCACCACCGAGCGGCTGGAGAGGGGGATGCCGTTGGCGAGATCGGCCATGCCATAGGCTGCCTCGTGCATGACCGCGCCGCCGGAGAGGACGGCGAGCATCATGCCCGGCGAGGTCTCGCTGTTCCAGGCCGCGACATGCGGGGCGATGCGGGCGGCGATCGTGGCGGGATCGAGGGCGAGAGAGGCGCGGGACATGGCAGGCTTTTAGGCTGGAGGCTGATGTGGAAGCGCCGCGCTTCCGGGGGAAACGCGGCGCTTGAGGCTTAGCGCTTGATCTCGACGTTCCAGAAGGCTGGCCAGGGCGACGGGGTGAAGCCTGTGAGACCCGGCGCGACGGCCGAGAGCGCGCTGAAGTTGCCGATCTTCACGATCGGGGCCTGCTCGAAGATCAGCTTCTGCAACTCGACCCAGTGCTTGACGCGGGCGTCCTGGTTGGTCGCGCTGTTGAAGGCGTCGAGTGCCTTTTCCTTCTCCGGCGTATCCCACCAACCGCCGGCGGTCTTCGACAGGATGAAGTTCAGCGCCGGCTCCGGCAGGAAGGGGCTGTGGGTGATGAAGACCTCCCAGAGCTCGGGCTTCTTGTTGCGCTGGATCATGGTCGCCCAGTCGCTGACCTGGAGGTCGACCTTGAAGCCGGCCTGTTCCAGATAGATCTGCGCGACCTGCGCCATCTTGTAGTGGAACTCGTACTGGCGGCTGGTCAGGATGCGGATCGGCTCGCCCTTGTAGCCGGCCTCCTTGAGCAGGGCGCCCGCCTTCTTGTCGTCGGCGATGTTGTAGTTGCCCTTGACGCCGACATCGCTGCGCCAGGCATAGCCTTCCGGATACATCGCGCCGTCGACGGCGTAGAACTTCTGATCGCCGAAGCCGGCGGCCAGCATGTCCGTCTCGCTGAGGGCCGCCTGAACCGCCTTGCGGATCTTCTCGTTCTTGAGCGGGCCTTCCTTGTTGTTCATCACGAAGATCGGCCAGCCGAAATTGTTCAGCAGGGCGGGCTTCGCCTTGCCCTTCTCCAACCGCGCGAAAGCTTCCACGGGCAGGGAGTCGACATAATCGTACTGGCCGGCGATGGCGGCCTCGACGCGGGTATTGGCATCGGGCACCGGGACGAAGCGAATCTCGTCGAGCTTGGCGATGCGGGCGCCGCCGAAGCCGTCGGCCTTCTCGCTGCGCGGCTTGTAGCCGTCGAAGCGGGCGAGCTGAACATACTGGTCCGGCTTGTGTTCCTTGAGCCTGTAGGGGCCGGTGCCGATTACCTCCTTGAGCGGCGTTGCCAAGGCCTCGGCCGGCATGATCGCGGCAGCGGAGTTGTTGAAGGCGAGCAGCGAGAGCAGCGGCGCATAGGGCTGGCTCAGGGTGATGGTGACCTCGCTCGGCCCGGTCGCGGCGACCGACTTGACATAGAGCGCCGTCTGCTTGCCGCGGGAGGCGACCTCCATCCAGCGCTTCAACGAGGCGACGACATCCTCGGCGGTCATCTCGCGACCGTTATGGAACTTGATGCCCTGGCGGAGCGCGATGTTGTAGACCGTACCGTCGGCGCTGATCGTCGGCATCGCCTCGGCCAGGAGCGGCGTCACGTTCCACTTGCTGTCGAAGGTGAAGAGCGTCTCGAAGACATGCTGCGAGATCATGCCGACGAGGTCGGTCGCGCTGATGCCGGGGTCGAGCGAGGCGGGCTCGCCGATCACCGCGACATTGACGATGCCGCCGGCCTGCTGGGCAGGACTCGGCGCGACGGAAGAAAGCGAGATCGACGCGGCGACCCCCACGAGTGCAAGCAGTTTCCTCATCGTTTTTTTATTCCGTAATTATGTTATATAGACCATAATAGGCAATCATTCGCCTGGAGCACTGTCAAGCGATGCTCTGCGCGGGTTTCGGCGAAACATCCGTGAGCGAGACGATTCCAGCGTCTCCGGTCCGAATGCGGCTGGCCGTCACGCAGGGCTGGATTCCGGGCTTCGGCGGCGGCATGGTTCCCGCGAACTCTGGTTGAAGCGAGGAGAGATTCCTTGGACATCACGCGTGCTGGCTCCCGGCCTTCCGGAAAGGGCCCCTCGGACTGGTTCACCGGAACGGTGAGGATCGACCCGCTCTGCAACGCCCATGCGGCCGAGCGCGTCCAGGGGGCTAACGTCACCTTCGAGCCGGGTGCCCGCACGGCCTGGCACACCCACCCGCTTGGGCAGACGGTGATCGTTACCGCAGGCCTCGGCCGGGCTCAGTGCTGGGGCGGGCCGATCATGGAAATCCGGCCCGGCGACGTCGTCTGGTTCCCGCCAGGGGAGAAGCATTGGCATGGCGCCTCTCCTGCAACGGCCATGACCCATATCGCGATCCAGGAAGTGCAGGACGGCAAGGTCGTGGACTGGCTGGAGCAGGTTTCCGACACTCAATATGGCGGATAGCGCGCATCTTGCGCTTTTATTTCGTCGCGAATTGGATCATTGATATTCGTTCCTGCTTAACGCCTGAGTAACCTTGCGAGAGAGTTCCATGCGACCCGAGCGCGTGCCACGGTTTCCGGCACCTGTTCACGCTCCCGGCTTCGGCCGGCGGCCGCAGGCTGCGAACGACAACGAGCCGGCGATCGCGGACAGCGTCGTGAGCATCCTGATCGGCCGGTCCTTGATCATCGGGGCGGCACTGCTGGCCCTGACCCTCGTGGCGGGGTGGAGTCTCTGGCTCGGCCGCACGGTTTGGCGCCACTTCGCTTGATCCGGCGCCCTGTCGCGCTGCCTCATTTCTGCAAGATCGCGCCGAAAACTTGACGTTGCGGCATGTGTCAAAAAATTTACCATATCGCCTGGAGATGGGCGCAAGCGTGCCGGACCGTCCGGCATGCAATCCGCATCCATGTCGGGATCGCCGTGCAATCGAGCATCATTCAGGGCCAGGCACGCTTGCTTGCAATTCCCGCGCGGGACGGCGGGGAGGGCGCGATGGCCGCCTTCCTGCGCGACTGCGCCGGGCGGAACCGGGCCGTTTTCTTCTTTGGTGGCGATAGCCGCGCGATCTATGCGCTGAGGGAGCGAATCACGTCGGATTGGCCGGGGCTGCGCGTCGCCGGCATCTGCGATGCCGATTTCGCCGGGCCGGTCGACCGCGCCGTGCTCGATCACATCGCGGCGGCAGATGCGGATGTGATCGTCACCGATCTCCCGAAGGCGCGCTTTCGGCAGTTCTGCGCGCAATGCGACGCGGCGGGAATCCGTGGAGAGTGCGTCAACCTGCCGGGGAGCTTTCCGGGCTTTGTCCTGGGGGGACCGAACTTCCTTTCCGATCATATCCTGCCGAGGCGACTGCTTCGGTTTGGAGCGACGGCAAAAGCGGGGCTGGCCTTCTGCCGTATCGTTCTGATGCAAAGGCTCCGCGGCGCCTTTCAGCCGGCTGGCATCACCCAGCCACGGCCTCGCGGCCGGGGCTGAGTGATGCCAAGGCCTCAGCGCGCGTTCGCGAAAGCCTTCTTGCTCAGGACTGTCCGGAACAGGATGGTGATGTCGAGCCAGAACGACCAGTTATCGATGTACCAGTGGTCGTAGGCGACCCGGCCGGCCATCTTCTCGTCGGTATCGGTCTCGCCGCGGAAGCCGTTGACCTGCGCCCAGCCCGTGATGCCGGGCTTGACGTTGTGGCGGCGGGCATAGTTGGCGATCTTGCGCTCGAATTCGATATCATGCGCCAGCGCATGGGG
Source organism: Allobosea sp. GW821-FHT09G06 (assembly GCF_059416005.1). Classification (NCBI taxonomy): domain Bacteria; kingdom Pseudomonadati; phylum Pseudomonadota; class Alphaproteobacteria; order Hyphomicrobiales; family Alloboseaceae; genus Allobosea; species Allobosea sp. GW821-FHT09G06. Next base: position 2,002,498 of record NZ_JBWKOI010000001.1, read on the forward strand.
GCGCGGCCCGACGAGCGACATGTCGCCGGCGATGACGTTCAGGAGCTGCGGCAGTTCGTCGAGATTGTAGCGACGCAGCAGATGGCCGAGCCGCGTGATCCGGGGGTCGTTGCGCTTGGCCTGAACGACGACCTGGCCGTCATCGGTCGTCGTCATCGTGCGGAACTTGAAGATGCGGAAAGCCTGCTGGTTGAAGCCGTAACGCCGCTGGCGGAACAGGACGGGACCGGGGGAGTCCAGCCGGATCAGCGCCGCGATCAGGAGCAGCAGCGGCAGAGTCAGGATGATGCCGCAGGACGCTGCCACGATGTCGAAGGCGCGCTTCACTGCGATCTCGACTGCTGAGAGCGGCTGGCGTGTCAGGCGCAGGCTCGAGAGCGTGCCGGTATGGACGACATGCGCATTGCCGAAGCGTTCCATGATCGGCTCGGGGGCGAGATGGATCGCAACCGGCAGGTTCGTGAAGGCATCGACGCAGGCCGAGATGGTTTCCTGATCGGACCAGGGAACCGCAATGAAGACCGCGTCCGGCCGCCGGATACGGCAATTCGCCACGGCTGTGGCGAGATCCGCCGCCAGGGCGGCCGGGCCGGCCTCGCGCGACGTTTTCAGGAAGGCGACGTCGGTCACCGCGAAACCCATATGCCAGGGCTTATGCCGCGAGACGAAGGACATGATGTTCGCCTCGCGCCCGATGAGGAAGGCGCGTTCGGCCGTGATCCGCCCGGTCCGGCTGCCGGCTGCGATCAGCCGGACAACCGCCGAGCGGGACAGGGCGATGACGGGGATGCCGCAGAGATAGGTCGCGATCATGACGGCGCGCGAGTAATGATCGGCGATCTTGGCGAGGAACAGCAGGGCCAGGAAGGCGACCATCGTGATGTTCCAGACGGCGAAGGCGGAGCCGATCTGTCCGCGCGTCGAGAGATAGTTGCCGATCTGATAGCGGCCGCGCATCAGATTGATGAAGACGAACAGGGTCGCGAGCATCGCTGCCAGTTCCGGCGTCGAGCGGTCGACGCCCGGCAGGTTCGTGGCGCCGAGGTGATAGGCGAACGACACCGCATAGACGAGGGAGGCGACCACGGCGGCATCCGTTGCCGCGGTCAGCGGCCCGAACGAGAGGCGCCAGATGCCGGCTCGGTTGTCGGGCAGGGCTTGCGGCATGCCGCTCAGATCATTGACGCTCATCTCTTCCCCCGGCCAGCCATGCCGGCGTGAGCCGGCTTGAGTATGTCCCGTTGCGGCACAATGTGCCGGCGCCGGGCCATGGTCGGGAGGGAAGTGGCAAGGCCCATGCCGTAGGGATACGGGCCAGATTGGCGCGGATAGGGGGCGCTCAGCCGAAAAGAGCAGCGCGAGCCGGCATCTTGCCGGATGCTGTTGTGCCAGGATGCGTCAGGCGGGCTTGCGGAGGCGCTGCGCCATCGTGTCAAATGCCGCGGCAGCGACGCTGCCGAGCGTGGCGCCGGCAACCTTCACGATCGCATCGTGACGCAGCCCATGACGGGTCGCCTCCAGCGTCTGGAGCCCCTCGAGGCCGATGGCGAAGGCGACGATGCCCGCCAGCACAAGCCAGCGCTGGCGCGGATAGGCAAAAGCCAGCGCCGCGCCGGCGGCAAAGAAGGCGAGAAAGCGCTCGGTATCCGCGTCCAGATAGGGAATATGCGGTCGCGCCCCCAGGGGGGACAGGGTCGAGACCAGGATCGCGAGCAGGGCAGCCCAGCCTGCCATCACGGCGATGCGACGAAACTTGTCGAGCGAAAGAATCAAGACCGGGCTCCGGACGAACGGCGTGGCGGGGCAGGCAAGATACGGACCAGAACCGGCGGAATCGCGCGAGAGCGGAACGAGAGCCGGTCTTATGGCGATGCAAAAACGACGAAGCAATGGCGGCGGCCGGAGTTTCGACCGAAGCTGATGAAGTTTCTCTTCAACTCTGCCTCCGTGGCCTGATCCACGGGTGACGGACCGCCCATGTCGAAGCTAGCATGCCGACTCATCGGCAAGCGGAGGCTGGATGACGGAGTTCTCGACTGCACCTTCGCCGACGCGCATCGCGCGCGGTGGAAAGGCGATCTACGGTGTTCCCTTGGGCATCCTGATGCTGGAAGCCCGCTTTCCGCGGATTCCCGGCGATATGGGCAATGGCACGACCTGGCCCTTCCCGGTGCTCTATCGCGTCGTTGGCGGCGCCAGTCCTGAAAAGGTCGTGCTCAAGGGCGCAGCCGGGCTGCTGCCGGATTTCATCGAGGCCGCTCGCGATCTCGTCCGGCTCGGCGCCGAGGCGATCACCACGAATTGCGGCTTCCTCTCGCTGTTCCAGCGCGAGCTTGCGGCTGCGGTCGGCGTACCGGTCGCGACCTCTTCGCTGATGCAGGTGCCCTGGGTGCAGGCGACGCTGCCGCCGGGCAAGCGCGTGGGCGTGGTCACGGTCTCGGCGGGGTCGCTGACGCCGAAGCATCTGGAGGCGGCGGGCGTACCGCTCGACACGCCCGTCACCGGCACGGAGAACGGGCGCGAGTTCTTCCGCGTCCTGATCAAGGCCGAGAAGGACGACATGGATGTCGAGCTCGCCCGGCAGGACGTCGTGCAGGCGGCGCTCGATCTCGTCGCCCGCCATCCGGAGGTCGGCGCGATCGTGCTGGAATGCACGAACATGCCGCCTTATGCGGCCGATGTGCAGGCGGCGACCGGGCTCCCGGTCCATGACATCTATTCGCTGATCAACTGGTTCCACGCGGGCTTGAGGCCGCGCCGCTTCGGCTGAACTTATCCCCGGTCCTTCCAGCCGCCCGATAATCCGCCTCGCTGAAATCCCCTTCCGCGAGGCCCCATGACCGATACGCCCCGTCTTTCCCTGCCGCTGCTCGCTGCCGGGCAGGCGCAGAAGCACGTCACCCATAACGATGCCCTGATGCGGCTCGACGGGCTGGTCCATCTCACCGTCGACAGCCGAACTCAGGCTGCACCGCCCGCTTCGCCGACCGCGCTTTCTGCTTATGTCGTGCCGGCTGGCGGCACCGGGGCCTTTGCCGGTCGCACCAATCAGGTCGCGCTGTTCGAGGATGGCGGCTGGACTTTCCTCGCACCGCGCGCCGGCTGGCAGGCCTGGGTGATCGACGAGGCCGAGCACAATCTTTGGACCGGCACGGAATGGCGCCGCGACAGCCCGCTCAGCAGCCTCGGCGCCGAGCGCTGGGGCGTGAACGCGACGGCTGACACGACCAATCGCCTTGCCGTGTCTTCGGATGCCAGCCTGTTCAGCCATGCCGGCAGTGATCACCGGATGAAGATCAACAAGAATGCGGCCGGTAACACCGCGAGCCTGCTGTTCCAGAGCAACTGGTCGGGCCGGGCCGAGTTCGGCCTCGCCGGAGACGACGATTTCCGGATCAAGGTCAGTGCCGACGGCTCGGCCTGGCATGATGCGCTGGCGATCGACCGGGCCTCGGGGGGCGTCGCCTTGCCGGGCTCGCCCTGGGCTTCCGGCGCGAACCTGCTGGTCAATGGCGACATGGCGATCAATCAGCGCGGCTTCGCAGGCGGCGCGCTGGCGGCTGGCGCCTACGGCTTCGATCGCTGGAAGGCGGCGACGGGTGGAGCGAATCTCTCGCTCAGCGGCTTCACCCTCACGTTGACGTCGGGCGCGATCATCCAGCCGGTCGAGCCGGCGCTCTGGGGGCTTTCGTCCTTCGTCAGTCTGCCGTTGACGCTCTCGGTCGAGGATCTGAGCGGCGGCAGCCTCGCGGTCACGATCGGCAGCCAGTCCGGCACGATCACAGCCGGGGCCGGGCGGCGTTCGCTCACGCTGGCGCCCGCCGTCGGAGATACCGGCGTGCTGCAGGTTCGGTTGTCGCCAAGCGCGGGCGCCGTCAGCTTCGCGCGGATCAAGCTGGAGCGCGGGCGGCTTGCGACAGGCTGGGTGGCGCGCCCGCTCTCCGACGAGCAGATGTTGTGCCGGCGCTACCATCTGCGGCAGGGCGGGCAGGTGCTGATCGATGCCTATCAAGCTGCTGCTGCGGCGAGCCGGCAGAGCCTGACCTTTCCGGTGCCGATGCGGGCGACGCCGAGCGTCACGGCCACGGTCTCGCTGGAGATCAACGTGCAGGGCACCGACCGGGGCGTCGTCGCGCAATCGTCTGAGCGCGCCTATGCCTATGTCACCGCGCAAGCGCTGGGGCGGGTGAGGGCGGCGTTCGACGCGATCGCCTTCGACGCGGAGCTGTGAGGCTTACTCGCTGACGAGCTTGCGGGCGCGCAGCAGGGCGAGCAGCCCTTCGTCGCGGCGTTCTTCGAGCTGCTGGATCGTGCGTCCGGCAGCTTCTTCCGCGACGCCCGTGATGATCTTGCATTGGACATCCGCGTCGAGCGAGGGCGTGCCGAGGGACTGCCAGCGCCGGACCTGACTCGGCCCGAGATGGGCGAGATAGCCGGCGATGCCGCCTTCGCCGCCGCCGAGATGATAGGTCATGTGCGGCCCCATCAGGGCCCATCGCAGGCCGGGGCCGTTGCAAAGCGCGGCGTCGATCTCGGCGACGCTGGCGACGCCCTGCTCGACCAGATGGACGGCCTCGCGATAGAGCGCCGACGCCAGCCGGTTGGCGACATGGCCGGGCATTTCGCGCTGGAGGATGACCGGGCGCCGGTCGAGACTGCGATAGAAGGCGGCGGCGCGCGCGACGACCGCCTCGTCCTCGCCGACGATCTCGACCAATGGGACGAGATGTGGCGGATTGAAGGGATGGGCGACGATGACCCGGCGCTTGTCCTGGCAATCCGCGACGATCGCGCTGCGCAGCAGGGCCGAAGTGCTGCTGGCGATGATGACCTCGGGCGGCAATGCTGTATCGAGCCGGGCTAGCAGCTCGCGCTTGGCCGTTTCGTTCTCCGGCCCATTCTCCTGAACGAAATCAACGCCTTGCAGGGCTTCGTCGAGATTGTTCGTGAAAAGGTACTGGCCGGTATTGGCCAATCCCAGCTCCGAGAGTTGGGCGCGGGCACGGCCGACCGCATGGCGGAACTTCTCCTCCGCGCCAGGGGCGGGATCGTAGGCTGAAACGTTCAGGCCGTGGCCCATGGCCAGCGCCGCCCATGAACTGCCGATAAGGCCGGCGCCGATGATGGCGACGCGCTCGATGTCGCGGATATCCTGCATCAATGGATCTCGGGTTCCGGCACCTTCGCCGTCCCTTCCAGATAGTCGAAATCGCAGCCCTTGTCGGCCTGGCGGATATGGGCCGCCGACATCTTGCCCCAGCCGCGGGGATAATCGCGGTCCGGCGGCGCCCACGCGGCGAGGCGGGCTGCGATCTCTTCCTCAGCGAGGTTGACCGAGATGCTGCGCGCCTCGACATCGACGCTGATGATGTCGCCGGTCTGCACGGCCGCGAGCGGGCCCTTGATATAGGCCTCCGGCGCGACATGGAGGATGCAGGCGCCGTAACTCGTGCCGGACATGCGGGCATCCGAGATGCGCAGCATGTCGCGCACGCCCTGTTTCAGCAGCTTCTTCGGGATCGGCAGCATGCCCCATTCCGGCATGCCGGGGCCACCGACCGGGCCGCAATTCTTGAGCACCATAATGTGGTCTGCGGTGACATCGAGATTCTCGTCGTTCACGGCCTGCATCATCGCATCGTAATGCTCGAAGACCAGTGCCGGGCCGGAATGCCTGAGCAGGCGCGGCTCGGCGGCGGAGGGCTTGATGACGCAGCCATCGGGCGCGAGGTTGCCCTTCAACACGGCAAGGCCATTGGCGGTCGACACGGGCTTGTCGAGCGGGCGGATGACGTTGTCGTCATAGACCTGGGCGAGTGCGATGGTCTCGGCGATCGGCTTGCCGGTCACGGTCATCGCATCGGTGTGGAGCTTGCTTTCGAGCTGTTTCAGCAGGGCGGGCAGGCCGCCGGCATAGAAGAAATCCTCCATCAGGAAATCGCCTGAAGGGCGCAGGTTCGCGACGACGGGGACGTTGCGCGAGAAGGCATCGAAATCATCCGGCGTCAGCGGCACGCCGGCGCGGCCGGCCATGGCGACCAGATGGATGATCGCATTGGTCGAGCCGGCGACGGCCATATGGACGGTCAGCGCGTTCTCGAAGCTCTTGCGGGTCAGGATCTGATCCGGGGTCAGGTCTTCCCAGACCATCTCGACGATGCGCTTGCCCGCCATTGCGGCCATGCGGGGATGGGCGGCATCGGCGGCGGGGATGGCGGAGGAGCCGGGGAGGGTGAGGCCGAGCACCTCAGCATGGCTCATCATGGTCGCGGCGGTGCCCATCACCATGCAGGTGCCGTAGGAGCGGGCGATGCCGCTCTCCATGTCCTTCCACTCACCGTCGGTGATGTTGCCGGCTTCCTTCTCGGCCCAGTATTTCCAGACGTCGGCGCCGGAGCCCAGCACCTTGCCGGCCCAGTTACCGCGCAGCATCGGCCCGGCCGGCACGAAGATGAAGGGCAGGCCGGCGCTGCATGCACCCATGATCAGGGCCGGCGTGGACTTGTCGCAGCCGCCGAGCAGGACGGCGCCGTCGAGCGGGTGGGAGCGGATCGATTCCTCTGTCTCCATCGCCAGGAAGTTGCGATAGAGCATGGTCGTAGGCTTCTGATATTGCTCGGAAACCGACATGACGGGGATTTCGATCGGGAAGCCGCCGGCCGCCCAGACCGCGCGCTTCACCGCCTCGGCGCGGTCACGCAGATGGGTGTGGCAGGGGTTGATCTCGGACCAGGTATTGATGATGCCGATGACCGGCTTGCCCATGAACTCCTCATGGCCGAAGCCCATCTGCAACGCGCGCGAGCGATGCCCGAAGGAGCGCAGGTCGCTCGCGCCGAACCAGCGCCAGCTGCGCAGGGTCTCGGGCGTCTTGCGGGGGCGGGCGGACATGGGCGTTTCCTCGGTGATGCTCTTTGTTGGCTCGATGGCTTGTCATTCCGGGGCGACCCGCAGGGTCGAACCCGGAACCCACGACTGGGTCAGACGGTGTCCGCCTGCTGTGAAGGGCTCACCCGGTCGTGGGTTCCGGGTTCATCGCTGCGCGATGCCCCGGAATGACAGAGGTTATTCCGCTGCGGCGCGCTGGCTACCCCAGCCCGACACGATGCCGCGCAGCTCCGCCCGCTCGGCCTCGTTCAGCTCCGGCAGGCCGGGGAGGCGGACCGGACCGACATCGGTGCCGAGCAGGCCCAGCGCCTCCTTCACCACCGTGACATTGGCGCCGTTGCCGTATTTGGTGCGCAGCTTCTCAAAGCCGGCGATGGCATCGACCTCGCGGCGGGCCGTTTCATAGTCGCCTGCCTCCAGCGCGCGCCAGACGGCGAGCGAACGCTTCGGCGCGACATTGATCAGGCCCGAGGTGAAGCCGCGGGCCCCGAGCGCATAGAAGGGCGCAGCCCAGCCCTCGGCGAGGCCGCAGATCCAGTTGGCCGACGACCCTTCCGTCTCGCGTACGCAATCGGCGAGCAGCATCATGTTGTTCGAGGCGAATTTCACGCCGGCGACATTGGGGTGCGTCGCGACGCGGATCAGGTCCTTCACGCCGATGGCGTCCGAGCGGATATAGGCGACGAGCGGGATGGTCAGCGCCTCGGCGATCGCGAGGATGTAGTCGGCCTGGGATTGCGGGGCGGCGAAGGGGTCGAGCGGGTGGTGGACCATCGCGGCATCGCAGCCGGCCTTGGCCGCGAGCTTGCCGGTCGCGACCGCCTCGCGCAGGGACCGACCGATGCCGGCGGTGACCAGCGCCTTGCCGGCGGCGGCTTCGGCGGCGGTCGCGTGCGAGCGCTCCACCTCGGCCGTCGTCATCGGGTAGAACTCGCCGGTATTGCCGGCCGAGACGATGTTGTGGATGCCGGCTTCCGCGATGCGCCGGACGATCCTGCCGGTCAACGCCCAGTCGGCCTCGCCATCCGCCGTCCAGGCGGTGACATGGACGCCCGAAATGCCGCGCAGCGCGCGGCGGACCTTGTCATTCGTCATAATCCAGTCCCTCCGCATCCGCGCCGAAGACCAGCCTGACATGGGCCTTCGCCGAGCGGACGATGTGACGGCGCATCCTGAGCTCGGCGCGCGCGGGATCGCGCGCCAGGAGCGCCTCGTAGATGTCGCGATGTTCCTCGAAGCCTCTCCGGCGCTCATCTGGCTCGGAATGCAGGGCGATGCGCTGGGCATGGTCGTACATGCGCTGGCCGTCGAGGCGGCGCTCCAGATAGGTGCAACCGGAGATGCGGTGGATCGCCCGATGATAGGTCTCGTTCAGCGCGACGAGATCCTCGAGATCGCCATGCTCGGTCGCCTGCTCCATCTCGGCGATCAGCTTGCCGAGCTCGGCTGCGCCATCCTCGGTCAGATGATTGGCGGCGATATGGGCCATGACGCTTTCGAGCGCAGCGCGGCCGAGCGCCATTTCCAAGGCCTGACGGGGCGAGAACTCGACGAAGACACCGCGTCGCGCTTCGGTACGGACCAGCCCCTCGCTTTCGAGCTTGCGGATCGCGTCCTTCACCGGCGTCGTGCTGACGCCGAGCATCTCGGCGAGATGGCGTTCGTTCAGGCGCTCGCCATTGCGGAAGCGCCCGGCGACGATGGCGCGGCGCAAGCGCTCATGGACATGCTCACGCAGCGAACGCAGCAGATCGGGCGCAACGGGTTCGACGGCAGGCTGCAACATGGTTCTTCCAGGGCGCGTTGCCGGAACCGCTCCACCGCGGCTGCCGGCTCATGCGCCATGGCCATCAAACAGCACAAAGAGCTGCGTCCAGCAATCTGAAATTTCAGATTTCAAATCCGCGATCCTGTGTTATCGCTGGGGACAAGCGCCCGTCATGAGGTGCAGGCGGAATTATCCGCGACGGGGAGACGAACCGATGAGCATTACGCGCAGAACCATCATCGCCGCCGCCTGCCTGGCTGCGGCGGGGCCCGCCTTGGCGCAGGGCGACTATCCCGGCAGCAAGGTCGTCACCATCGTCGTGCCCTTCGCGGCTGGCGGCACGACCGACCTGCTCGGGCGCATCCTGGCCGACCGGCTGGGCCAGCGGCTCGGCGGCAAGTTCATCGTCGAGAACCGGCCCGGCGCCGGCGGCAATACCGGCGTCGCCGCTGTCGCGCGTGCGCCGGCCGACGGCTACACGCTGACCATGGGCACGGTGTCGAGCCACGCGATCAACCCGGCCGTCTATACGAAGCTGCCCTTCGACCATATCAAGGATTTCGCGCCGATCTCGCAGGTGGCGAGCGTTCCGAACATCCTGATGGTCAATATCGACCTGCCGGCCAAGACCGTGCCGGAATTGATCGACCTTCTGAAGAAGAACCCCGGCAAATACTCGTTCGGCTCGTCGGGGGCGGGCACCTCGACCCATATGGCAGCCGAGCTGTTCAAGGTCTCGACAGGCACCGACATGGTGCATGTGCCCTACCGGTCGAGCGGGCAGGTGACGCAGGACCTGCTTGGCGGCCAGATCCAGATCACCTTCGACAATATCACGATCGCCTGGCCGCATGTGCAGGAGGGCAAGATCCGCGCGCTCGCCACCGCGACGCCGAAACGGCTCGCGGTCGCCCCGGACCTGCCGGCGCTGTCCGAATTCATTCCGGGTTACGATGCCAGCTCCTGGCATGGCTTCTTCGCGCCATCCGGCGTGCCGAAGGAGATCGTCGCCAAGCTCTCGACAGAGACGCAGGCGATCATGCGCGAGCCCGCGGTGATCGAGCAGTTGAAGAAGCTCGGCGTCGATCCGGTCGGGTCGAGTCAGGAGCAGTTCACCGCCCATATCGCCTCCGAGACCAAGCGCTGGGCCGAGGTCGCGCAGAAGGCGAATGTGAAGATCGAGTGAGGGCCGGGGCTAGCGCCCCGGCTTCTAACGCGCCGATCAGCGCTGGGGGGCGAAAGCTTTGGCCAGCGCGTCGGCCTGCTTGGTCATGAGACCGAGATCGGAGCCGACCGCGACGAAGCGATAGCCCCATTCGATATAGCGGCGCGCATCGGGCTCGGACGGCGTCAGGATGCCGGCGGGCTTGCCGATCGCGGTCAGGCGCTTCACGGCGTCCTGGATCGCCGCCTGAACCTCGGGATGACCGGGATTGCCGATATGGCCGAGCGAGGCCGAGAGATCGGCCGGGCCGATGAAGACGCCATCGACGCCATCGACCGAGGCGATTTCCTCGATCCGGCTGAGCGCCTCGCCGGTCTCGACCTGCACCAGCACGCAGATCTCGCCATCGGCGCGCTTGAGATAGTCCGGCACGCGCCCGTAATGGCTGCCACGGCCGCTGACCGTGATGCCGCGGATGCCGGCGGGCGGATAGCGGCAGGCGGCGACGGCCTTGCGCGCTTCCTCGGCGTTCTGGACGAAGGGCACGAGCACGGCCTGCACGCCGATATCGAGCAGGCGCTTGAGCAGGACGGCGTCGTTCCAGGCCGGGCGGACGATCGGGGTCGCGGTGCCGCCCTTCAGGGCCTGGAGCTGGGCGATGACGTCGGGAGGCTCATTGGGTGAATGCTCGGTATCGACCAAAATCCAGTGGAAGCCGCTCTGGCTGATGATCTCGGACACGATCGGGCTGCACAGGCTGCTCCACAATCCGATCTGAAGCTCGCCGCGCTTCAGTGCGGCCTTGAAGGCGTTGGCAGGCAGGTCCACGGCGTTTCCCCTCAGGCGATTGATTGGCGACGCTACCCGGCTGGCCGAAGCCTGTCGGAGCGCACAGACTCGGTTAGACCATACCGAGCGGGCAAGAGGACCCGGCGGCAGGAGATGGCGGGGTTGCAGCCTGAGGACGAATCAGGCGGCCGCTCTCGTGACGGCTTCGACGAGCCAGCGCAGAGCAGGGTCGGCGAGCGCGCGCCGGGCGTGGACGAGATCGATGGCGAAGGCCGGGCTCTCGAACGGAAGCGGCAGCACCGCAACCCCGGCGCTCTCGGCGAAGCGCCGCGCCACGCGCTCGGCCATGGTCGCGATAAGATCGGTGCCGGCGACGGCGAAGGGCACGGCGACGACATGAGGGAGCGTGACCGCGACGCGACGTTTCAGGCCTTGGCGTGCCAGCCTGTCGTCGATCGCGCTCGGCAAACCGTCGCCACCGGCTGCCGAGAACAGGGCATGGGGCAGGGCGGCGTATTCGCCGATGCCGAGAGCGGCCGCGTCAGCGGCGTGTTTCTGATCGCGGATGCAGACGAAGTGCTCCTCGAACAGGGGCCGGCGCAGGCTGGCCGGTGAATCCGGCAGATGGCCGCCGATCAGGGCGTCGAGCTCGCCGCGTTCGAGTTTTGCCAGTGCTGCCGCGGCGTCCGTGATGGGGCGTACGGCAAGATCGACGCCCGGTGCTTCCCGGCGCAACAGCACGACGAGGGCGGGGACAATCACGAGGTCACCGTAATCCGTCACGGCAATCGCGAAGCGTCGTCGCGAGGTGGCGGGATCGAAGCCCTGCCCGGGCGCGAGCGCGCCGCGGATCTGTTCCAGCGCTGCGCCGATCGGCTGGGCGAGGGCCAGCGCCTTGTCGGTCGGTTGCATGCCGCCGGGACCGCGCAGGAAGAGTTCGTCGCCGAACAGGTCGCGCAGCCGCCGGAGCGCGCTGCTCATCGAAGGCTGGGCCAAGCCGATGCGGCTTGCCGCGCGCGTGACGTGGCGTTCCTCCATCAGGGCTTCGAAGGCCACCAGCAGGTTGAGGTCGATTGCTGTTAAATTCATCTGAGCAATGATGAAGATATCAAAAATCGATTTCAACAATGAAATTGCCCGACCTAGCTTGAGCGGCACTCGATCGACAGGCCGGACGCCGCATGACGAATCCTATTTTGCGCCTTGCGCCGCGCGGGCCGACCCTGCTGATCGTCGGTGTGCTTGCCGGCCTTGCCTTTCCGGCACTGGCAGAGGCCGCACGTCCGGCGATGGCGGCATCGATCTTCGTAATCGTGCTCGGCACGCTGCTCCGTGTGAACGCGGCCGATTTCAAGCGAACCCTGTGGCAGCCGCGCTTTTCGGCGCTCTTGCCAATCGTGGTGATGTTGGTCTGCCCCGTGCTGGTCGGGATGGCCGCTCGCGTGATCGGGATCGGGCCAGAGCTGGCCCTTGCCATGGTGCTCGCGGTCTGTGCGCCCCCATCGGGCGGAACCGCTGCCGTGGCACGGATGCTGGGGCTCGATGCGACGATCCCGCTTGCGGTCACCCTGCTGTCGATGGCGCTGGCGCCGCTGAGCGTGCCGCTGCTGGCGTCATGGTTCGCCGGGATTGCGTTTGACCCGGTCGAGTTGGCTCTGCGTTTGTTCGTTTTGACCGCTGGGGCGGCAGGCGTCGCGCTGGTCCTGAGGCAACGCGCGGCGGGAACCTTGAAACGCCATGCCGATGCCATCGACGGACTGGTGCTGGCCGCTCTGTTGATCTTCGCGATTTCGACGATGGCCGGGGTGCGTGCCCAGATCGAGGCCGAGCCCATGGCTGCTTTGGCCTGTGTGGCGTTGGCTTTCGCCTGCAATCTGGCCCTGCAGGGATTTGGCGTGGTGCTGTTGCCCGGCACCTTGGCCGAGCGGCTCGGCATCGGCCTGATCCTGGGCAATCGCAATGTCGGGCTGGTCTGGTCGGCGCTCGGGGCCTCGACCTCGCCGACCATGGCGCTTTTCTTCGCTGCGACGCAGTTTCCGATCTACATGACCCCCCGCCTGATCGCATTCCTGATACGCTGGGCCACGCCGGAGAAAGCCACTTCATGACCACCCCCACGCTGACCGAAGAGATCGCCCATCGCTTCGCCCGCATCGCGCTCGGCCATGTCCGTCGTGAATACCCGAACAAGCCGGACCATACGCTGGCCGGGCCGCAGGATGCGCAGACGCCGAGCCAGCTGCATCCGGTGTTCTATGGCAGCTATGACTGGCATTCCTGCGTGCACAGCTACTGGATGCTGGCTCGCCTGCTGCGGCGCTATCCGATGATGGAAGCGGTGGCCGATATCGTCGCGCTGTTCGACGAGCAGCTCGTCCCGGAGAAGGTTGCGGTCGAATGCGCCTATCTCGCTCAGCCGACGGCGCGCGGCTTCAAGCGGCCCTATGGCTGGGGCTGGCTGCTGAAGCTTGCCTCAGAGCTGAAGGGGCTCGACGACGGGCGCTGGGGCCGGGCGCTGGAGCCGCTCGCCGAGGCCTTTGCCCAGCGCTTCCGCGATTTCCTGCCGATCGCGACCTATCCGGTGCGGGTCGGCACGCATTTCAACACGGCCTTCGGCCTGCGGATGGCGGCGGATTATGCCGATGCGACCGAGGACGGCGCCTTCCTGACCTTGCTGCGCGAGACGGCCCTGCGCTGGTATGGCGCCGACGAGGATTGCCCGGCCTGGGGCGAGCCGAGCGGCGACGATTTCCAGTCCTCGGCGCTGATCGAGGCGGAGTGCATGCGCCGCCTGCTGCCGGCGGAGCGCTTCCTGCCCTGGTTCGAGCGCTTCCTGCCGCGCATCGCGCAGCAGCAGCCGGCGATCCTGTTCAAGCCGGCGACGGTGACGGACCGGACCGACGGCAAGATCGCGCATCTCGACGGGCTCAATCTCAGCCGCGCCTGGTGCTGGAGTGCGCTGGCGGCGGCGCTGCCTGAGGGCGATGTGCGGCGCCTGGTCATCGCGGATGCGGCGAGGCTGCATCTCGAAACCGGGCTGCCGCATATCGCCGGCGACTATATGGGTGAGCACTGGCTTGCGAGTTTCGCCGTGCTCGCCATCGAGGAGCGGTAAGGGCTCGTTGATTTCCGACGTGAACAGGGCGTCATCCCGGACAAGCTGCGCAGCAGCGCCGATCCGGGATCCATCGTAGCGCTCCGCAGCCCTTCGATGGATCCCGGGGCAAGCCCGGGATGACGCTGTGTTTCCGAGAAAAATCAGCGCGGTTTAAGCCGGTCAGGCCGCGCCCTTCAGCTCGACGCCGCCGCGCCAGCCGAGCGCGGGGGCGACCAGCCTCGCGAAATCGGTCGTGATCTGGCGGTAGTCGTCGATGCTGAAATTATAGGGCAGTTCCAGCCGCAGCGTGTCGACGAGCGGCAGGATCGGGTCCGCCGCGAGGCGCTCGATCAGTTCCGCGGCGGTTCCGACGAGGTCTGGAGCGAACTGGGTTCGTCGCTCGCCCTGGGGGGCAAGCGTGCGGGCGTGCCGGCTCGCGGCATAGTCGCGATAGCGCTGGCGCGTCACTGTGTCGGCCCCGTCGAGCGGGACGATGACGCGACCGACGGCGATGCGCGGTTGGCCTTCGCCCTTCCAGTGGGCGCGGAAGGTCTCGATATGGCTCCGCTGCACTTCGAAGAAACTGTCGGTCTCCTCAGCCGTATTGATATTGCCGACGAGCAGGTGGAAGCCGTTCTCCGCCGCCCAACGGGCCGAGCGTAGCGAGCCGCCGCCATACCAGAGCCGCTCACGCAAGCCGGGCGCGTATGGGCGCAGGCGTGGGCGATGTTCGCCGGCGGCCGAGGTGATGCGCGTATCGGCATCGCCGAGCCATTCGCCTTCGATATTGGCGGCCAGCCGGGCGACGCGGGCATGCGAGAAATCGATCGCAGCCGGATCGCCATCGAAGAGGCGCTCGCCCAGGAGCTTGCCGAAGGGCGGCGGGCCGGCACTGAGGCCGATGTTCAAGCGGCCGTCCGAGAGCACATCGACCAGCGAGAGGTCCTCCGCCAGCCGGAACGGATTCTCGTAGCCCATCTGGATGACCGCCGTGCCGAGCCCGATCCGGCGCGTGCGCTGGGTCGCGGCGGCGAGGAAGGCCGCCGCCGAGGACACGCCGGGTTCGAGATGGCGCTGACGTATCCAGGCGCTGTCGAAGCCGATGGCCTCGCCATGCTCGAAGAGCGAGAGCGTGTCTTCGAGCCCGCGGTGGGGATCGGCATCGTCGTAATTGCCGGGCGTCAGGAAGGCGATGTGCCGGATCGAGAGCTTCGTCATGTCAGTCGGCTCTTCAGATCAGTACTTGGGCAGGCCGGGCGGGTTGGTCTCGGAGCGCTCGACCGCCTCCTCCTCGATGCCCCAGCGGGCCAGCGCCTGCCGGTATTTGCCCGACTTGATCAGGTTGTTGGTGGCCAGCGTCAGGGCATCGACGAGGCCGCTGCCCTTGCGGGTGGTGATCGCGACGTCGGATTTCAGCGGCCAGCCGGCGCTCAGCGTGCCGATGCGCTTGATGTCCTTGTCGCGGGCCGCGATGAAGACGAGCTGGGCATGGGGCTGGACGACGACATCGACGCGGCCGCCCCGCAAGGCGACGAGCCGGGCGGCCTCGTCATCGAAGAGCTGCAGTTCGAGCGGCTTCAAGCCGGCCGCGACGTTCTGCTTGCTCCATTCCAGCAGGATGCGCTCCTGATTGGTGCCGCCGCCGACGCTGAAGCTCAGGCCCGCGGCATCCTTCGGCTCCTTGATGCTCGTGACCTTGCTGTCGGCCTTGACGAAGAAGCCGTGCAGGCCGAGGCGATAGGTCGAGAAGTCGAACTTCTCCTTGCGCTGCTCGGTGACGCCGACATTCGAGATGACGGCGTCGTACTTCCCGGAGGTCAGGCCGAGCGGCCAGTCGGCCCAAGCCAGCGGTACGAGATTGAGCTTCAAGCCCAGGCTGTCGGCGATCAGCAGGGCGAAGTCGGGATCGGCGCCGATCACGGTCTTGGCGTCCGTGGCATAGGTCGTGAGCGGCGGCCCGCCGGGGCTGATGCCGACGGTGAAGAGGCCGGGTTCGACGAATTTGAAGCCCTTGGGCACGGCGGCGATGGCGGCCGGGTCCTTGTCGGCGCGGATGCGGCCGGGCTGCTCCGGGCCGAGGTCGAAGGGCAATTGTTGGGCGAGGGCGGGCAGGCTCGCGGCGCTGAGCGCGCCGACGAGCAGCGACAGCAGTGTCCGTCGCGGGATCATGATGGTCTCCAGTTCTCGAAAGTGTCCGCGGTCGGGCGAGGCGATCACGCCTTCGGCAGGCCAGGCGGGTTGGTGCGGGATTCCTCGATCGCCTCGGCGGAGAGGTTCCAGCGGGCCAGAACCTTGGCGTAATTGCCGTTCCTGATCTGGGTGTTGAGCGCCTGGGTGATCGCATCGGCGAGGCCGGCGCCCTTGCGGGTCGTGACCGCGATCTCGGCGAGGATCGGCCAGCCGCCGGAGAAATTGCCGGCGAGCCGGGTCTTGTTCTCACGTACGGCCTTGTAGCTCAGCAGGGCATTCGGGCCGAGATAGGCGTCGGCGCGGCCGGATTCGAGCGCGAGGTAAAGCACGACATCGTCGTCGTAATACTGGATGTCGACGGGCTTCAGGCCGGCCTTGAGATTGGCCTCGTTCCAGCGCAGCAGGATCTGCTCCTGATTGGTGCCGGCGCCGACGATGATCTTGAGGCCGGCGACATCGCGCGGC
The DNA here is from genome assembly GCF_059416005.1 of Allobosea sp. GW821-FHT09G06. NCBI lineage: Bacteria > Pseudomonadati > Pseudomonadota > Alphaproteobacteria > Hyphomicrobiales > Alloboseaceae > Allobosea > Allobosea sp. GW821-FHT09G06. Next base: position 2,018,860 of record NZ_JBWKOI010000001.1, read on the forward strand.
TCGCGGATGACGATCTCGTTGTCCTTCTTCACATAGAAGCCGAGCAGGTCCTTGCGGTAGGTCGAGAAGTCGAACTTCTCCTTGCGCTGCTCGGTGACGGTGACGTTCGAGATCACCGCATCGAACTTGCCGGAGGTGACGCCTAGCGGCCAGTCGGCCCAGGCGGTCGGGATGACCTCCAGCTTGCGGCCCAGCGCGTCGGCGACGAGCTGGGCGATATCGGGTTCGGCGCCGATGATCGTCTTGGTGTCGCTGGCATAGCCGCCGAAGGGGAAGCGCCCGGTATTGTTGGCGACGGTGAACACGCCGTCCTTCGCGAATTTGGCATCCTTGGCGATGAGCTTGATCGCGGCCTCGTCGATCTGCGCGCGAGGGCGCCCCGGCTGCTCGGGCGAGAGGTCGATACCCTGCTGGGCAAAGGCGCGGGCAGGGAGGATGGCGGCCGAGGCGGCGCCGGCGAGGAGGCTGAGCGAGTTACGGCGCGTGATCATGGGCGGTTTCCTTGTCTGGCGGGCGGGTAAGGTCAGAGCACCTTGGCGAGGAATTCGCGGGTGCGGCTGTGACTGGGGTTGCCGAGCACGTCGGCCGGGACACCGGTCTCGACGATGCGGCCGGCTTCCATGAAGACGACCTGGTCGGCGACCTCGCGGGCGAAGCCGATCTCGTGGGTGACGATGACCAGCGTCGTGCCGGAGCGGGCGAGCTCCTTGATGACGTCGAGCACTTCGCCGACGAGCTCGGGGTCGAGCGCCGAGGTCGGCTCGTCGAAGAGCAGGACCTTGGGCTTGAGGGCGAGCGCGCGGGCGATGGCGACACGCTGCTGCTGGCCGCCGGAAAGCTGGCGCGGATAGGCGTTCGCCTTCTCGGCGAGGCCGACGCGGGCGAGCAGTTCCTGCGCCTCCGCCAGAGCCTGCTCGCGGGAGAGGCCGCGCACGGTCACCGGCGCCTCGGCGATGTTCTCGATCGCGGTCAGGTGCGGGAAGAGGTTGAAGTTCTGGAAGACCATGCCGACATCGACGCGCCGGGCCAGAATGTCCTTCTCCTTCAATTCGTAGAGCGTCTCGCCGTCCTGCCGGTAGCCGATCAACTCGCCGTCGATGGCAATGAAGCCCTCGTCGACGCGCTCCAGATGATTGATCGAGCGCAGCAGGGTCGATTTGCCCGAGCCGGACTGGCCGATGATCGCGGTGACGCTGCCGGGGCGCAGCGACAGGCTGACATCGTCGAGCACCTTGAGCGGGCCGAAGCTCTTCGAGACATGGCTGATGCGGATCTCGCCGCCGCTGCGCGGGGAGAGCGTGGCGAGCGAGGCCGTGCGCGGCGCAGCAGGAGCCTGCGTCGGGGCAGTGAAGCCGGTGCCGGCCATCGCCGGGGCGACGCGGTTCCTGCCGAGCCAGCGCAGGGCCGTGTCGATCGCCGACGGGGGCGGATTGCGCAGGGCGCCGCGGGCATAGTGGCGCTCGATATGGCGCTGGAAGAAGGAGAGGACGCTGAGGATGACGAGGTACCAGACCGTGGCCACCATGAGCAGCGGGATCACCTCGAGATTGCGCCGGTAGATGACCTGGATGGTGTAGAACAGCTCCGGCAGGGCGAGGATGTAGACCTGGCTCGTGCCCTTCGCGAGGCTGATGATCTCGTTGAAGGCGGTCGGCAGGATCGAGCGCATCGCCTGCGGCAGCACGATCCGCGAGACCTGGCGGTGCTTCGGCAGGCCGAGCGCGGCTGCGGCCTCATGCTGGCCCTGGTCGACGGCGAGGATGCCGCCACGGACGATCTCCGAGGAGAAGGCCGCGGCATTGAGGGTGAGACCCAGCACGGCCGCGAAGAAGGGCGTGATCAGCTGCGTGGTCGACCAGCTGCCGAAGCCGATATCGGTGAAGGGAATGCCGAGCCAGATCGTGCTGTAGAGATAGCCGAGATTGTTCAGGATCAGCAGCAGCACGATCAGCGGGATCGAGCGGAACAGCCAGACATAGCCCCAGGACAGCGAGGCGAGCAGCGGCGAACCGGAGACCCGCGCCAGTGCCAGCAAGGTACCGAACAGGAAGCCGAAGACCGTACCAAGCAGCGTCAGGAACAGCGTGCGGCCGAGCCCGACCAGCACGGGTTCGGCGAAGAACCACTCCGCGAAGACGTCCCAGCCCCAGCGCGGATTGGAGAGCACCGAATTCACGATCGCGAAGATCACGACAGCGGCGAAGACCGTGCCGATGGTGCGCCCGGGATAGCGGGCGGGGACGATGCGATAGCGGCTGAAATCGCGGTGCGGGGCTGGATTCTGGGCGTGCGTAGGCAAGCCCGCGAAATCGCTGGCGAGGGTCATGGCTGGCTCTTCTTGTTATGAGAGAGGGAGAGGCGGCCCGGTCAGGCAGCGTCGCGGGCGGCGTGAGCGTCACGCGGGCGCGGCAGCGAGGCCGGCAGCGCGGAAAGCTCCTTCTCGAAGGGCAGTTTCCGGTAGATCTCGGGATCGACCGTGACGTCGAAGAGCGGCGTGTAGCCGGTCTCCAGATAGAGCCCTTTGGCCTCGGGCTGACGGAAGCCGGTGGTCAGGTAGATCTTGCCATAGCCCTGCCTGACCGCCTGCGCTTCGATCTCGGCGACGATGCGGCGAGCGAGACCCTGGCGGCGGTAATCGCTATGGGTCCAGATGCGCTTCATCTCGGCGGTATGTTGGTCGTAGCGCTTGAAGGCACCGCCTGCGATCGGCTGGCCGTCGCGCAACAGCAGCACGAAATTGCCGTCCGGCGGGGCGAAGAGTTCGGCCGGGTAGCGGCTCATCTCGGCGCCGGGCGGCTCGCCGAAATAGCTGCCGTAGCGCGTGGCATATTCCCAGGTGAGCTGCTCGACCAGGGGCTGGGCGAGCGGGTCGAGCGGGGTCGTGTAGAAGAATTCATCGGCCATGGCGGGAGCCTTTCCGTGATGGTTTTGAGGTGCTGGCTCAACTCGCGCGGCGCGCCGGCTCGGCGTCCGACGGGGTCGCGTAACGGCTCTCGCGACGGGACAGGCCGAGATGGTCGCGAAGCGTCGTGCCGGGCAGGTTGCGGTCGTAGACGCCGCGCGCTTCCAGCACCGGGATCACCAGCTCGACGAAATCGTCGAGGCCCTGGCCGATCACCGGGAAGCCGAGCACGAAGCCGTCGGCGGCCTGCGCCTCGACGCGCTCGATCAGCCGGTCGGCAATCTCCTCGGCCGAGCCGATCAGATCCGTGCGGGGGGTCGCGGCTTCCAAAGCCGCCTCGCGCAAGGTCTGGCGCTTCAGGACGGCGTTGCGCTTGATGCGGTCGGTCGTCGAGCGGAAGCTGTTCTTGCCGATATCGCCGAGTTCCGGGAACGGCGCGTCCAGCGGATAGGCGCTGAAATCGTGATGGTCGAAATAGCGGCCGATATAGGCCAGTGCGTCCTCGATCGAGACGAGGTTGCGGATGGCCTGGTACTTCTCCTCGGCCTCGGCGGCGGTGCGGCCGACGATCGGCCCGGCGCCGGGGAAGAGCTTCACGTCGTCGGCGCTGCGGCCATGGGCGACGGCGCTGGTCTTGATCGCGCGGTAAAGGGCCTGCGCCTCCTCCAGCGGGACATGGTTGGCGAAGACCGCATCGGCATGGCGGCCGGCGAGCCCGATGCCTGCTTCCGAGGCACCCGCCTGGAACAGCACCGGCTGGCCTTGCGGCGAGCGCTGGATGTTGAGCGGACCCTCGACCTGGAAGAAGCGGCCCTTGTGGTTCAGCGTGTGCAATTTCTCGCGGTCGAAGAAGCGGCTGGCCTCGCGGTCGCGGATGAAGGCGTCGTCATCCCAGGAATCCCAGAGGCCCTTGGCGATATCGAGATATTCCTGCGCGATCTCGTAGCGCAGCGAATGCTCGGGATGCGGACGGCTGTAGTTGCGGCCGGAGCCTTCCAGCGGCGAGGTGACTGCGTTCCAGCCGGCACGGCCGCCCGAGATCAGGTCGAGCGAGGCGAATTGCCGGGCGATCGTGTAGGGGTCGCTATAGGAGGTCGAGACCGTGCCGACGAGGCCGAGCTTCTTCGTCACCGTGGCCAGCGCCGAGAGGATGGTCAGCGGCTCGAAGCGGTTGAGGAAATGCGGGATCGACTTCTCGTTGATGTAGAGCCCGTCGGCGACGAAGGCGAAGGCGATGCCGTTCTCCTCGGCCTTGCGGGCGTTGCGGATGAAGAAATCGAGATTGACGCTGGCATCGGCCGGGTTGCTCGGGTGGCGCCAGGCGTTCATGTGGCTGCCGGCGCCCTGGAGCATCAGGCCGAAGGTGAGGCGGGTGCGGGACATGGGATCAGTCCTTTCGAAAGAGAGGATCAGGCGGCCAGCGCCGGCCTCTCGCCGGCGAGCAGCGTGAGGGAAGCGAGGCGCCGGCTGGTCAGGGCCGTCGGCGTGTCGATGACGAACTCGCCGATGCCGAAGCGCGCATGCAGCCCGTCGAGCTCGCGCCGGACCTGCCCTGGCGTGCCGGCGAGGATATGCGGCTTGCGGATCTCGGTGCGGTAGGAGGTGGCGCCGGCCTGGCGGGCATATTCCGCCGCCTGCTCCTCGCTGCCGAGATTGAGGTTCTGGCCGTTGTCGAGGGTCAGGCGCACGACGCGGTGGTTCTCCGTCAGGCTCTGCGCCTCCTCAGCCGTCTCGGCGGCGAAGGCGGCCACCGCGAGCAGCAGGGGGGCCGTGCCGCCGGCCTTGGCATAGGCGTTCAGGCTCTCGTCGATCGCCTTGGGATCGCCGTTGTGGTGGCCGGCGAAGACGAAGTGCCAGCCACGCTCGCCGGCCTGCCGGGCGCTGTCCGGGCTGGCGCCGAGCAGGAAGCGCTCCGGCGTCACGGGCGGGACAGGCAGCGCGCGGGCCTTGTCCCGCGGGCCATCCGTCGCCGTAGGCGGAGCCAGGAAGCCGTCGAGCTCGTCCAGCAGCGCCTCGAAGGACGGTGCGCGTGCGGGATCGTGCAGCACACGCAGAGCCTTGGTCGAGAGCGGCAGGCCGCCCGGCGCCTTGCCGATGCCGAGATCGACACGGCCGGGCGCCAGCGATGCCAGCAGGTTGAAGGCCTCTGCGACCTTGTAGGGGCTGTAATGCGGCAGCAGGACGCCGCCGGAGCCGATGCGGATGCGCTGCGTGCGGGCTAGCAGATAGGCGGCGAACACCTCCGGCGCCGGGCTGACGAGACCGGGGAAGTCATGATGCTCGGCCAGCCAGAAGCGGTGATAGCCGAGGCGCTCGGCGGCCTGGGCGAGGCTCACCGTGCGCTGCAATGCTGTGCCGGCGGTTTCGCCCTCGATGAGCGGGCTCTTGTCGAGAATGCTGAGTGCGTAGGTCATGGATTTCGCTACCGTTCGGGAGGTCAGGCGGAGCGGAGGCCGAGCGCGGTCGACGCTTCCTCGGCCATCCAGCCGAGCCGCTCGTAATCGCCGCGCCAGTAGAGAAGGGCGGCGTCGTTGCTGCCGAGCCGGATTTCGCGCACGCGGCCGATGACGATCGCGTGCGAGTGGCGCTCGATCAGCTCTTCCAGCTCGCAATCGAGCGCGGCGAGCGCGCCTTCCAGAAGCGGCGCGCCCGTGCGGCCCTCGCTCCACTCCGCCTCGGCATAGCGGGCCGGGCCCTTCTCGCCGCCGCGCCCGGCGAAGCGGTCGGCGACCTGCTTCTGTGAGGCACTGAGGAAGTTCACGCCGAAGCTGCGATGGCGCGCCAGGACGGGGTAGGTCGAGGAGGAGAGGTTGAGGCCGAACATCACGGTCGGCGGCTCGGCCGAGAGCGAGGAGAGCGAGGTCACGGTCAGGCCCGTGCGATCCTCGCCGCCCCCGGTCGTGATGACGGAGACGCCGCCGGCGAGATGGCGCAAGGCCGTACGGAAATCGCCGTTCCCAGCCGTCGGGGCCGGGAGAGCACGGGCGGCCTGGCCGGTCGCGGCGCGGGTCGGAAGCGAGGAGGCAAGGGACAGGATCGCCATGGAAACCTCTGGAGCAGGCCGTTTGGATCTGTGGGAGAGCGGGGCGCCGATCGATGGCGGTTCCGCAGGTTGCCGCTGGGAGGACGGGACAAGCGTCCCCTTCGCCGGAAGGATCGGCGTCGCGGCAGCGTCGCGATGGAAAGAATTCAGGCGCTCAGGACGCCCGGCATCCCGTCAGGAACATCGATCCCTGCGCGCGGGAGCAGGATTGGATGAAGTCGTGCATGTCGTCACCGACGTGTCTCCGTATCGCGGAGCCCACGATTTCGTCGTGGTGCTTTTAGCATTGTTGACGCGGTGCAAGCTGCTCCAGCAAATCCCGCGAAGGAGTGGTGCGAACACCGCTCGATACTGTCCATTCTTTCCGCCGAACACCGCGCGGTCAATGAAACAGCCTTTCAAAGATCAGCTCCGCGGGAGGCGGAAGCGCCACCGGGCCATGCGGCGCGGAAAGATTTCCGCTCTCCCGGGTGGATGGGCTGGATGCGGCCGTCGCTTCGCGGCAGAAGAGGCCGAACGATCGCGCTCCGGAGCGAAGCATCATGGTCACCGGCGAAGCCTTGCCCGAACCTCCCTTCACCCGGGATGCCGATGGCTCCTTCGTGCTCGATGCCGTCAGGCTCTCCCGGCGGTTCGGCTGGTCGGCGGAGGAGTTGCGCGAGCTGATGCGCCGCGGGCTGGTGACGAGCCGGGTCGAGCGCGGGGAGGGCGAGGATGCCGGGCGCTGGCGCCTCTCCGTTCTGTGCGGCAATCGCCGCTGGCAAGCCGTCATCGCGACCGATGGGAGCATCGAGGAAGAACAGCTCGAATTCGTTCCGTCGCAGGGGCGCCGCGATCACTCTTGACCGCAGGACGCATGCCGGGCCTGCGGGGAAGCTCCGGGGCGGTAATGTACATTTCCGGCCGAGGTCCCGATAATGACGGTTCAGCGGGGTGAATCGCAGCGGCGCGGCCGGTCTTCGTTTTTCTCCTGCATTTTCATGACGAGGCAACGATGCGCATTCTCCATTTCGCTGCAGCCACGGCTTTCCTCGCGGCGCTGGGTGGCTGCGTTTCGAGCGAGCCTGCCGCCTATTCCGAGCCGCCGGCCGTCCAGACCATGACGATCCGTCCGCAGCAGCGCAGCTATCTCGACGCCGGACCGGCACCGGCCCGGCTGAGCGGGCCTGCCTACTCGCGCGACAGCTCGCCTGGCTTTGCCGGGCGGTCCGACAGCTTCGGCAACGGCCTCGCGCCCTCGTTCTGACGCGGCGCGCTTCGGCCGTTCTTTATTCGGGCAGCCGGAGCCCGGCCAGGAAGGTGGCGACCGTCAAGGTCTTGGCCGGCTGAGCCCGGCATTGCCGCTCGACCGCCTCGAGGATTTCGCCGTCGCCGTATTTCGACAGCCGCGACGGCGAGCTCTTGCGCAGGGCATCGATCACCCAGTTGCCGATCAGCGCATGCATCTCGTTATCCGCGGCCTCGCGCTTCATCCAGGCTTCGCAGGTGATGTAGTCCTGCAGGAATTCGCCCTGGCGCAGCACTTCGCTGGTCGCTCCCGTCGGACATGCCAGAGCCCAAAGCACCGCTGTCGCCCATAGACGCATCTTCTGCCCCCACCTGCATCGCTCGAACCCTCCCGCCTGCCAGCCCTTGCTCGACAGGCCGGTCTCGGCTCGCCCACGCGTTGTCGCCAGACGCGCGTGAAGGGAGAAGCCGCGGGGCCTCGGGGGATGGTTTGGGATCAGGATCGCCAGATTATCGAGCATAGCAAGCCTGGCTTGCACGGCAACAGCAGAAGCGTTCCCGGCCGTTGTTGCACGCAGCCTCCGCTATTGCTCGCTTCCGCAATAGAACCCGCTGCTGCGCCCCGAACAGTATTCGGATGTACCGTCGAGACGCTCGCCCTCCCATTGCCGGCAAACAAGCCCTGCCTCCCGATTGCTGGTCAGCCTCTGGAAAGCGGGGACAGATACGCCATCCGGACAAGGTCGAGCTTCCGATTCAACCCCGGTTAACCCCCGCGGTCGAATATCGGCCCCCTCGTAACAGGCGACCACCGGGGGGGAGATGGGCACGGCCTGCGACAACACCATCACGTATCACCCGCGTCGACGCGTGCAGCCTGTGATTGCAGCAGTCGCTGCGATGCTCGCCTTCGCAGGCTGCGGGGCGCTGGCCCAGACGAGGGCCGAGGAGCCGATCAAGCTGCAGATCATCGGCGGGCTCGCCGGTGTCACCCAATACACCAAGATCGAGCAGCCCTTCTGGCAGTCGGAAATCAGCGTGCTGTCGAAGGGCCGCATCAGCGCGACGATCCGGCCGCTCGATGCGGGTGGCCTGCGCAACCAGGAAATGCTCCAGCTGCTGCGGCTCGGCGTGGTCTCGTTCGGCACGGCGCTGCTGAGCGCGGTCGCGGGCGACGAACCGGAGCTGAGCGCTGTCGACCTGCCGGTTCTGAACCCGGATGTCGCGACGCTGCGCCGGACCGTCGATGCCTTCCGGGAGCATCTGCGCAACGTGCTGCGCCAGCGCTACGACATCGAGCTTCTCGGGGTCTATGCCTATCCGGCCCAGGTTCTGTTCTGCGCCAAGCCCTTCACCGGGCTCGGCGACCTCGCCGGCCGCAAGGTACGCACCTCCTCGGTCGCCCAATCCGAGCTGATGACGGCGATGGGCGCGGTGCCGGTGATCCTGCCCTTCGCCGAGATCGTGGCGGCGCTGCGCGACGGGGTTGCCGATTGCGCGATCACCGGCACGCTGAGCGGCTACGAGATCGGCCTGCCGCGCGTCGCCGTCTCCGTGCATGCCTTCGCGCTCAGCTGGGGCGTCTCGATCTTCGGCGCCAACGCGACAGCCTGGGAGGCGCTGCCGACGGATGTGCGCGACACCATCAAGATGGGTGTCGGCCGGCTCGAGGATCGCATCTGGTCGCAGACGGAGGCCGATACGCGGAAAGGTCTCGCCTGCAATGCCGGGACCGAACCCTGCTCCGGCAAGCCCGAGCGGCCCATGACCGTGGTGCCGGCCTCGCCTGCCGACGAGACGCGCCGCCGCCTCCTCGCCGAGGTCGTCCTGCCGCGCTGGTTCGAGCGTTGTGGCCAGGACTGCGTCTCGGCCTGGAACACCTATCTCAAGCCGCTCCACGCCATCGAGCCACGGACGCCGTGATCAGCCGCCTGAAACTCATGGTCGCGGCAGGGACGGCCGTCATCCTTACGGTGGCGGCTACCGGTGCCTTCAATCTGGTCCGGCAGCGTGAGGCCGCCGCCTGGCGCGCCGCCGAGCAGGCGCTGGAAAGCTCCGCCATGGCCGTCGAGAATGCGCTCGACCGGCAATTGCTGCAGGTCGACGGCGCGCTGGCGAGTTTCGTCACCCTGTTCGAGGTCGCACAGATCGGGCCGGGCCAGCGGGATGCGGCCAGCCAGCTGCTGCGCGGACTCAACTTCCAGACCATGGCCTTCCGCGACCTCCTGCTCGTCGGGCCGGATGGCAGCGTCATTGCCTCGGCCAAATCGAGTGGTGCACGCCATGGGCTGCCGCTTGCCGTCGCGATGGTCGGGCGGCAGCCGACGAACCTGATCGGGCCGCTGCGCAACGTCGTCACCGGGGACTGGTCGCTCTACGTCGCGCGCCGGATGCCGGCCTGGCACGGCATCGTCCCCGTCGCGGAAGTCCCCCTGCACACGCTGATGAAGCTCCTCGGCGAGACCGGCATCAGCCCCGGCACGCAGATTTCGCTCGAGCGCGCCAACGGCCAGGTCGTCGCAACCTTGCCGCATGACGAATTGCTGATCGGCAAGACCCGTGCCTCCGCGCTGCCGGAGGGGGCCGTGAACGGCAAGGCTTTCTTGGTCGGGACCAGGGGCAGCGAGAACGGCACCCTCAACGTGGTTCGTGGTTCGCTCTATGGCGATATCCGCGTCATCCTGAGCGCGACCAACGCGGATCTTCTTGCGGATTGGCGCCAGGACCGGGACAGGACCATCACGGCGGCCATCGTCGGGGCGCTGCTGCTGGCGGCCTTTGCCGGGGCGATCCTGCTCGCCATCCACCAGCGCGAGCGCGCCGATGCCGAGCGGGCGCGGGCCGCAGCGGTGCTCGACAACGCGATCGAGGCGATGTCGGACGGCTTCGTGATGTGGGACGAGGACGACCGGCTGGTAACCTGCAACCAGCGCTACCGCGACCTCTACGCCCTGAGTGCGCCCTTCATGACGGTCGGAACGCATTTCGAGGAGATCATCCGCAAGGGCGCGGAGCTCGGCCAATATCCCCAGATGACCGTCGATATCGACGAGTTCGTGAAGGAGATCGCCAGTTGGCACCGGCAGGGCAGCGGCGCGATGGAGCGCCTGCTGCCGGATGGCCGCTGGCTCCTGATCACCGAGCGGCAGATGAAGGCCGGCGGGACCGTCGGCATCCGCACCGATATCACCGCGCTCAAGGCGGCGCTGGCCGAACTCGCCGCTGCCAATCTGCGCGCGAACGAGGCGGCGGAGGAAGCGCGGCAGCAGAACGCGGCTCTCATCGATCAGGAAAGCCGCATCCGCTTCCTGGCGCATCATGACGACCTGACGAGCCTGCAGAACCGCTTCTCCTTCCGCAGCCAGATCGCGAAATCGCTGCGGCGGGCCGGGGGTGATGCCGGGGCGGTGGCGCTCCTGTTCCTCGACCTCGATCGCTTCAAGGACGTCAATGACACGCTCGGACATCCGGTTGGCGATCTGCTGCTCCTGTCGGTCGCGGAGCGGCTGGCGACCTGCGTACGCGATACCGACTGCGTCGCCCGCCTCGGCGGCGACGAGTTCGCGGTCCTCAGCCTCGGTCGGGAGCAGCCGCAACAGGCGCAGGTGCTGGGCGCGCGCATCATCGAGGTTCTCAGCCAGCCCTACATCATCAAGGATCGCACGATCTCGATCTCGGCGAGCATCGGCATCGCCGTGGCCGAGGGGACTGATTTCGACGCGGACCTGCTTCTGAAACAGGCCGATCTCGCGCTCTATCAGGCCAAAGCGCTGGGGTGCGGCGTCTGCTGCGTATTCACGGCCGAGATGGACGAGCAGTTGCGCGCCCGGCTCGCGCTCGAAGCCGACCTGCGCGAGGCGATCGAGGAGCGGCAGTTCGAATTGTCCTACCAGCCGATCTTCGACCTCAATTCCAGCAAGCTCTGCGGCTTCGAGGCGCTGCTGCGCTGGCACCATCCGGAACGCGGCCTCGTCGCGCCGGCGGAGTTCGTGCCGCTGGCGGAGGAGACCCGGCTGATCGTCGAGCTCGGCGAATGGGTCCTCCGCCAGGCCTGCACCGATGCAGCCCAGCTGCCGGGCGACCTGCGCATCGCGGTCAACCTGTCGCCCGTGCAATTGATCTTCGGCGATGCGGTCGCGACCGTGCGCGACATCCTGCGCGAGACGGGGCTCGATCCCGAGCGGCTGGAGCTGGAGATCACCGAGACCGCGCTGCTCGCCAACGACAATCGCAATCTCGGGACGCTGAGGAGCCTGAAGGAGCTTGGCGTGCGCATCGTGCTCGACGATTTCGGGACGGGCTATTCGAGCCTCAGCCATCTCAGGCTCTTCCCGCTCGACAAGGTCAAGATCGACCGTTCCTTCGTGCGCGACATGACGGCCCATTCCGACAGCGCGGCCATCGTGACGGCGGTCGCGGCGCTGGCGGCCGAGCTCGGCATGACGACGACGGCGGAGGGCATCGAGACGCAGGACCAGCTCGATGCCGTCGACCGGGCCGGCTGCACGGAGGCGCAGGGCTACCTGCTCGGAAGGCCGCATCCGATCCTGCATGCTGTCCACACGACCCTGTTCAGGCGCTCGCCGCGCAATCGCAACGGGCAGCGGGGCGGCCGCACGGTCGACTCGTCCGACACGCTCTAGCCCGTCGGAAGCTCGGCCTGCGGGGAGCACTGCTGCGATCAGCCATAGGCTTCCGCAAGGAACTGGCCGAAGCGGGTCGCTCCCGGCCGGGGCTGCAGGGCGATCAGGCGGGAGTCCAGCGCGGAGGCCTTCCGATGCAGGACGGCTTCCCGATAGACGGGGTCGCGCAGGAGTTCGACGAAGGCCTGCACGCTGGGATATTCCGCGACAAAACAGAGATCCCAGTATTCTCCCCACGGCCCGATCAGCATCGTCTCGAACCGGCCCTCCCAGACGATCCGGGCGCCGATGCGGGCGAGCACCGGCTCGCTGGCCCGGCCGTAGCTCTGATAGGCCTCGACGCCGCTGGCCTCGCGGCCATCCGGATAATCGGCGTGCTCGCGCAGGCGGATCAGGTTGAGCAGGTGGATTGCGCCCTGATAGTCGCCGTCGCGCAGCGCGAGGTAACGTGCCTTCTCGATATCGATATAGCCTGACATGTTCATGACCTTGCGGGTGCTGCGGGTTGCGAGCGTTGTTCCGGTTATCGTCCGGACCCGCCGAACCGGGCCGGTCGGCGTTCGAGGAAGGCGCTGATGCCTTCGCGGACGTCCGCCGTATGGGCCAGTTGCGCGAACTGCCCGGCTTCGACGGCCAGCCCCTCGTCGATGGAGAGGTTGATGCCGCGGGTGACGCTCGCCAGGCAGGCGCTGACCGCCGCCGGCGACTTGCCAAGGATTGTCGTCGCGAGCTGCCGCGCCCGCTTCAGGAGCCGGGCCGGAGGCACGACCTCGTTGATCAGGCCGATCTGCACGGCTTCCTCGGCCGGGATCGGCTCTCCGGTCAGGATGAGCTGGAGGGCCCGCTTGCGGCCGACATGGCGCGGCAGGCGCTGCGTTCCGCCGAAGGTCGGGGGAAAGCCGAGATTGATCTCCGGCTTGGCGAAGCGGGCATGCTCGCTGGCGATGGCGAGAGGACAGGCCTCGACGATCTCGCAGCCGCCGCCTAAGGCGAGGCCGTTCACCGCGGCGATGACGGGCTTGGGAAAGTTCTCGATGCGCCGGGTCAGGGCCTGGCCGCGCCCGACGAAGTCCCTCATGGCGGCGGTGACGCCGGCCTCGACGCTGAGCGAGAAGCCGGCGATATCGGCCCCGGCGCTGAACGCCTTGTCGCCGGCTCCGGTCAGGATCACGATGCCCACGGAATCGTCGCGTTCGATCGTGTCGAGATCGCGTTGCAGCATGTCGATCGTCGCATAGTTCAGCGCATTCAGCTTGTCCGGCCGGTTGAGCGTGAGGGTGGCGATGCTGCCGGCGATCTCGATCAGCACCGGGTGCTCCGTCGTTGCATTCATGATCACGGCTCCTGCCTCTGCTGCGTGGCGGGACGTTGCAATCAGGCTGCGGATCGAACAAACGGGTAATCTTCTTGGGCACGTGAGCAAATTTCACTTCGGTGAATGGCGCCGGATCGCGTGTGCCGCGAGAAGCCTGACAGGAGGTGAGTGCGATGCGCTCCCGGTTACCCCCGCTGAACGCGCTGCGCCTGTTCGAGGCGGCCGCACGGCTGTCGAGCTTCAAGAACGCCGCCGAGGAATTGCTGCTGACGCCGAGCGCCGTCAGCCACGGCATCCAGTCGCTGGAGGAATGGCTCGGCGTGCCGCTCTTCCTGCGGACCTCGAAGGGATTGGTGCTGTCGGAGGCGGGGCGCGCCTATGTCCCCGTCGTACGCCAGGCGCTCGACCTGCTGGCCAGCGGCAGCGCGCAGGTCATCAACAGACATGGATCGGGCCAGCTCTCGATCAGTGCGGCGCCGACATTCGGGGCGCGCTGGCTGCTGCCGCGATTGCACAAGTTCCGCGCGCTGCATCCGGAGATCCAGATCGTCATCGATACCGCACAGGAGCGGGCGGAGCTGTCGGAGGGCGGGGTCGATCTTGCGATCCGCATGGGGCGCGGCAACTGGCAGGGTGTCATCGCCGACAAGCTGGTCGCCGAGGAGCTGGTTCCGGTCTGCGCGCCGTCGATCCGTGAGCGGGTCCAGGGCCTCGCCGATATCGAGCAGGCGCCGCTGATCCATGTGACCCGAACCAGCGAGGACTGGGCGACCTGGGCAGCGGAAACCGGCCGTCCCGTGCCCGATATAGCGCGGGGCCTGCGCTTCGACACCATCCAGATGGCGTTCCAGGCGGCCTGCCGGGGGCTCGGCGTCGCGATGGGCCGCAAGCCACTGGTGAACGAGGAACTGGCTTCGGGCGCGCTGGTGGAGGTTTGGGAGGCGGTCCCGAGCAAGACCGCTTACTGGCTCGTCGGAGCCGAAAGCCGGGCGGATGATCCGCGCATGACCGCGTTCCGCTCCTGGATCCTGCAGGAAAGCGCGGCGCCAGCCACTTGAGTTCCTCAAGGCTGCGACGGCGCGACGCGTGAAGATCGTTCACGCGGAGGTCAATATTACTCATTTGCCTCGCGCCGCCACCGATGCGCATTCGAGAGCTTCCCGATCATGTGGTGGCTCATGAGTTTCGACCTTCTCCTCGGCTTTGCCGTCTATGCCTTCGTGACATCGATCACGCCGGGGCCGAACAACACGATGCTGCTGGTGTCGGGAGCCAATTTCGGCTTCCGGCCGACGATTCCGGCCATTCTCGGGGTCAATCTCGGCTTCTCCGCCATGGTGCTGGCGGTCGGGCTCGGCATCGGCACGGTCTTCACGGGCTTTCCGATCCTGCACGATCTGCTGCGCTATGGCGGCGCGGCCTATCTCGCCTATCTCGCCTGGAAGATCGCCCGCTCCGGGGCGATGGGCACGGAAAGTGCCGGCAGCGAGCCCTTCGGCTTCGTGGACATGGCGGCCTTCCAGTGGATCAACCCCAAGGCCTGGATCATGGCGATCGGGGCGGTGGCGACCTACACGCCGCAGGATGGTTTCTTCTCCAACATCCTGATCGTAACGCTGGTCTACATGCTTATCAACGCGCCCTGCACCATCGCCTGGGCGGGCGTCGGGACGATGCTGCGCGGCTTTCTCGGCGATGCGCGCTTCCTGCGCGTCTTCAACATTGCGATGGCGCTGCTGCTGCTCGCCTCGCTCTATCCCGCGCTCGTCCCGGCAGCCTGAGGGCTGCCGACGATTCCGTCGCGGTGGCATGCGAACGCTCTGCAGAGCATCGGAGGCTTCGGAAGGAGGCATTGCCGGCAATCATCGGCGCAAGGTCACCGCCGGTGATAGGCGCCGGTCCAAATCGCAGGTAGGAAAGAGCAACCGGTTTTTGCTAGGTGTTTCTTCGTGAAGCTCCGGTACCCGCGAGGCCTCCCTTGAACCTGCCTGCCACAGGACGTTTTGTTTTCAGGCGTGCCGAGCTTTGGGCCGACGGCGTGATCCATGTCCTCGGCGTTGCCTTGGGATTGGGGGCCGTCGCAGTCTTGATTGCTCAGGTCGCGAGCAGCGCTCCGCTGTTCGACCTGATCCCTGTTTCGATCTACGGCGCGGCCCTGCTCGCCGTTCTCATCGTTTCCGCCACCTACAACATGTGGCCGATCTCGCCCCGCAAATGGTTCATCAGGCGCTTCGACCATTCGGCGATCTACGTCCTCATCGCCGGCACCTACACCCCGTTCCTGATGAAGCTGAGCGGGAGCGTTTTGGCTCAGGTTCTGCTGGCGGTCGTGTGGCTCGCGGCCGCTGCCGGGATCGTCATCAAGGTGGTTTTGCCGGGCCGGTTCGACCGCCTGTCGATCGCGCTTTATCTCGCGATCGGTTGGAGCGGCCTGCTGATCTGGGAAAGCGTCAGCCTGCTGCCGGCGACCACCCTGTGGTTGATCGTCGCCGGCGGCGTTCTCTACTCGATCGGGGTCATCTTCCACGTCTGGGAAAGCCTGCCGTTCCAGAATGCGATCTGGCACGGCTTCGTTCTTGTCGCTTCCGGCTGCTTCTACGGGGCGGTGTTTCGGGCTTATGCGATTGCGCCGATCGTGTGAGCCTGCGCCGATCGTGTGAGCCACTGAGAGGCGGTGGCGATCGGCTTCAACCCATGATGTCTTCGACGATCTGGCGAAGCTCTTCACGGGTGAGGCCGCAGGGCTCGGGTGCCCAATCCCGGGGGGCTCGTGGAGCGGTCGGCGCAGCATGAAGCTTCGGGCGGCCACTGCGTCGGGAGGCATTGTCCAAGAGGAGCGGGTTGGGGGTCGTCGTCTTCAATTTCAATCGAACTTGATGTTGCATATTGTTCCAATTGCCGGAGGCGTAGCCTACGCGGCTTAGAGAAATCGTCGATTGCAATGCAATCGGCGCGGCGCCGCTTCATTTGCGGCGATCAAACTATGAATACGCGGGAAAAGCTCAGGGCTCATTTCGAGCGGGAGCAGGCCGGACACTCAGGTCGACGCTGCCTCTATATGCAGCGAGTGTGGCGACATCAAGTCTGGCCAACTCGGTCAACGCCGGGAAAACAGGAACCGGCCGAGTCGGCAGATTCTAACGCGCTGTCCGTACAAGGAGCTTTGGAGCGGGTACCGGGAATCGAACCCGGGTATTCAGCTTGGAAGGCTGCTGCTCTACCATTGAGCTACACCCGCATCGGGCGCCAAATTCCCCATCCGACCCGCCAGTGTCAAGGGGCCGATCAGGGTTGTCCGCCAGATGTCGCCCTGGCGCGCTCCCGTCTCTCGCCAGGGAGACGGCCGCCGGCCTCAGAAGCCGAAGTTGAAGCCGGCCTTGACGATATCCCCGGCGGTGCGGGCGCGCATGATCGCATATTGCGAGGGCGCGAGCCCGGTATAGTCCTGCAAGGTCAGCTTCTGGTTGCCCAGGTCGTAATGCGTGTAGTCGAGCCTCAGCGTCATGCCGGGCATGATCGCATATTCCACGCCACCACCCAGAGCCCAGCCGCTGGCGAGACCTGACCGGGAGGCTGCGGCGCCCGAGGTCGTGGCCGGATTGTCTGGCGCGATCGAGCCCTTCTGGTCGACGAGCCCATAGGCATAACCGCCGCTGCCATAGATCATGACGTCGCCAAGGACGAAGCCGGCGCGGGCGCGGACCGTGCCGAGCATCGAAACCTCGTTCTCGGCGCGGGTGGTGAAGCGAGTCCCGCCGGGGCTGGCCGCGACCGTCTGGCTGCCGCCGAGGCGCGTCGCCGAGAGGTCGGTCTCGGCGCCGATGACGATGGCGCCGATCTGGTAGTTGAAGCCGAATTGCGCTCCACCGACCATGCCGCTCCCGTCAGGCGTCAAGCTGCGCGGCACGGCCAGCGGATTGATCGCGCTGGCAGCGAGGATCGGTGTGCCGAACGTCGTCGTCGTGGTCGTCGTGGTCCCCACAATGGGCGACGTCGTGGTGACGGTCGTGGTGGTGGTCGTGGTCGGCGTGAAGATCGGGCTGCCGAACGGGCCTGCCACCGTCGTGCGGTCGCCCTGCCGGCCACCGCCGAGCGAGCCGCCGACATAGAAGCCGGTCCAACGCGGGCGTTCGGGCAGCAGGGTGGGCAGGACGGGCGCCATGGCCTGCGGTGCCACACCCTGAGGCGTCGCGGGCGGCGCCTGACGCGGCGCGCCCGACTGAGCCGGCGAGACGCCGCGCGGCGTGTAGTCGGCGCGGCGGGTGCGGGGCTGCTGCACGGCGGGGCAGACCGGGCAGGTCTGGGCGACCTGGACGCGGTTGCGGCTGGGCGCGGTTGCAGCCAGCCGCAGGGCCGCGGCGGTGTGGTCGGAGACAGGATAGAGCCGGGCATAGAGCCGGAAGGATTCGGCATCGCCCGCGAGAATGGCCTCGGCCCAGGCGCGCTCGTCAGTGCGCTGGGCGAGGATGCGGTTCAGGCGCAGCGCGGTCTGGTCTTCGGGGTTGATGGCCAGCGTGTTGCCGTAGATGTCGCTGCGGTCCCAGGCGATCGCGGTGCGGGCGGCATCGGCCGGCGACATGGCGCGCAGCGAGGCCAGCGTCGGGCGGGCCGTCAGGGGCACGTTGCCGGCGGTGGCGGGCTGGGCCGCAGGGGCGCCGGCCGGGCGCTGGAAGAAGCTGAATTCGGTGATCAGCGAGGAGGTGTCCCAGGGGATCTGGGTGCCATTGGTGGAATCGTAGACGGCGAGGCGGATGCGGCGGAAGATCTGCTCGACGGCGAGGCCCGGCTCGCGCGCCTCGCGCAGGAAGGCGGTGGTGAAGGGGCTGTTGGAGCCGGTGCCGTCAGCTGCGGTGGAGCCCGGCGAGGTCGCGAAGGCGACGAAGGTGCCGCTGCCGGAATCGACGCGGGCGAGGCCGGCCTCGTTGCTGATGCCTTCATTGGCGCCGTCGACGATCTGCAGGGCGAGGCCACGAGCGACCTGACGGTTGGCGAAGGGATTGTCGCGGCAGGCGTCGAGGATCGCGATCTTCGACTTGGCGCCGGCACCGTCGAGGCGGCGCAGGATATCGCCCAGCGAGAGCGATTGATCGGCGATGCTGGTCGCGATCTGGGGGCGGATATCGGTCGGCAGGATGTAGTTGGCGCCGTCGAGCTGCACGGCGTGGCCGGCGTAATAGACCAGCGCCGTGGAGTCGGCACCGCTGCGGCGGACCTTGTCGATGAAGACATCGAGTGCGCCGCGCAGGCCGGCAAGCGAGAGATCGAGCGCCGGCGTGATGTCGAAGCCTGCTTCCCGCAGCATGGTGCTGGTGGCATTGGCGTCGTTCAAGGCATTGGGCAGCTTCGTGACATTGGCATAGGCGCCGTTGCCGACGACGAAGGCGAAGCGCTTCTGGGCAAGAGCGGGCGTGGCGCCGAGGCTCAGCGCGGCGAAGGCTACCGTCCACGCTGCGATGAGATACGCATAGGCCCGGGCATGTATCCGCATGCTGCTTCCCCTGCGCGAGAAGAACGACTCGCTGGACCCTGTCTGACGCCCGCGATTCGAAGGGGCGTCCGCCATATGATGGAGGTTCCCAGAAAGCCGGCACTTGAAGCAACATCAAACCGCCGCTGGAAAGCCACGATCCGGAACCGGCTCAGGCGGTCTATTCTTCAGGTTTCGCCTGATGTTGGCAGCGTCAATCGCAGCGGTTCCTCAAGCGTAATCGCGCGGGTGTGACTTAATTGTCCGGTATCGGAGAGCTTGTTCCAGCCGTGCCGCGAGGGCAGGGTCGGACGACGCTCCTTCAAATGAATGAGGCGTCGGGGCGGTGCTTCGGCTCGAATACCGGGGACGAAGCCGGGCGGCAGCGGGCATGACGAGCGATCCAGCGATCAATCCCTATGATGCCGTGGCCTATCCCGGCCATTCCTTCGCGCAGACCCATCCGGCGCGTCTGGCGACCATCGCGGATTTCCACGGCTTGAGCCCGGCCCTGCCAAGCGCGATGCGCGTGCTCGAACTGGGCTGCGGACGCGGGGGAAATCTCATCCCGATGGCGGCGCAGTATCCCGACAGCCGCTTCCTCGGCATCGACCTCAGCGGTGACTCCATCCGGCAGGCAAGCGCCAATGCCGCGGAGCTTGGCCTGAGCAACCTCGCTTTCGAGCAGCGCGACATCCTCACTGTCGGCGAGGAGATCGGGACTTTCGATTACATCATCGTCCACGGCGTCTATTCTTGGGTGCCGGACGTGGTGCGCGAGCGAATCCTCGCGCTGTTCGGGCAATTGCTGGCGCCGCAGGGCGTGGCCTATGTCAGCTACAATGCCTTGCCGGGCTGCCGGCTGCGCGATCTCGCGCGCGACGTCATGCTCTTCGCGGTCAAGGACATCGATGACCCGCGCGAGCGGGTCAGGGTCGCTCGCGCCGCCCTGAAGGAGATCGCCGAAGCGAGCGATCCCGACAGCTTCCATGGCGCGGCGCTGCGGCAGCGCCTCAAGCAGATCGACGAGCTGCCCGATAACGTCTTCTATCACGACGATCTCAATCCCGGTGCGCGTGCCTTCGCGCTGCACGAGGTGCTCACGGTCGCCGAGCGAAATGGCCTGCAATTCCTGGCCGAAGCCTCGTTCCCGAACCTCTACGGCGCTGCCAAGGGGCCGGCCCAGCAGATGCTCGACAAGCTGCCGTTGGAGCAGGCGGCCCTGCGCGAGCAGGTGCTCGACCTGCTGATCGGGCGCGCCTTTCGCGAGACGCTCCTGTGCCGTGCCGATGTCCCGCTCAGCCGCGGCGTCCGGCCGGACTCGCTCAGGCCTTATCATCTTGCCGCCAATGCGCGGCTCGCGCCTGCCAAGGACGACGAGAAGCCCGGCGTCCAGCGCTTCAGCTTCGACGAGGGCGTGCAGCTTGCCGTCGATCTGCCATTGTGCAAGGCGGCGCTCGGCATCCTCAGCGCGATCTGGCCGGCGAGCATCACCTGGGATGAGCTGGTCGAACGGTCCTGCCGCGAGGTGGCCGGCGAGCTGGGGCCGGACCGCGCGCATGAGGTCGCGAGGCTGGACGAAGCCCTGATCGCGATCTTCAAGGCGGGGTTACTCGACATCCGATTGGAAGCGCCGCCGCTGACGACGGCGATCAGCGAGAAGCCGGCGGCCAGCGAGATCGCGCGCTGGCAGGCTGCGAGCTCTGCCGAGGTCACCGATCTGCGTCACCGGACTGTGCAGCTCGACGGCGTCGTCGTGCGGAAGTTCGTCAGCCTGCTCGACGGCTCGCGCGACCAGGGCATGCTGCTCGACGCGATGAACGCCTTCCTCGACGAGACCCGCGGCTCCGGGATCACGGTCCCCGGCCTGCCGGAGCGAGCGACGGCGGAGGAGGTGTCGATGCATCTGAAGGATGTCGCGCGCCTCGGGCTGCTGCGGGCGTGACGATTGTGAAGCGCCCGTGCCGGGCGTAACCTTCCGGCAGGGGGCGATGGGGCGCAGGCCAGCGGAATGAGCGAGCGCTTCCGGCAATTCCAGGCGCTGTTTCCGGAGGAGGCTTGCCTCGCCGCGCTGATGCGCTTGCGCCGCGGCGGGACACGCATGAATTGCCCCGCCTGCGGCCGGCCGGCGCAGTTCGAGCCGCGCCCGAAGTTGCGCGGTTTCGCCTGCCAGCATTGCAATTACATGATCCATCCGGCGGAGGGGACGCCGCTGGAGAGCCGGCGCACGCCGCTGCAGCTCTGGTTCTACGCGCTGAAGATGGTGTCGGAGCAGCCGGGCAAGGGCGTTGTCGGCACGATCGCGCGCGAGGCCGGCGTGCCGCAGGTGATGGCGCAGCGGCTTGTCGACGATCTCGCGGCGCTTGCCGGACGGGGCGATGCCGGCTGGCTGGAGGCGCTGCGCAACCTCGTGACCGGGAAGCCGGAAGCGGCCGCGACGCCGGTGCCGGCAAGCCCGCTGCCTCCGCGTCCGTCATCGGCTCCGGGCGCGCCGCGCCCTGCGCGACAGGTGGTGGCAGAGCCGTCGCGACCAGCTCCGGCGCGGCCGGCTGCGGTTGCTCCAGCCCCATCTTCCGCCCCGCCGGCGGTGGCCGTTTCTCCGGCCTCTCCGGGAATCTCACCCGCCAAGCCAGCGGCCGCTGCCGAGCCGCCCGATGCGCGGCCGAAGAAGGCTGCTTCCGGACGCAAGGCGATCGCGGCCGTCGCGGCCGGCGTCGCCTGCGTGACGGCCGCTGTGCTCGGGCTGGCCTATGCGCGGCTCCAGCAGCCGGAGCGGCCGCAGCCGGAGCGCGGGGTCGATATCGCCGCGGTGGAAGCCCCGGCGCTGAAGGATGCGCCGGCCCGGCCTTCGCTGATCCTGTCCTCGGTCGAGCAGGATCTGGAGGGCGCGCGGCAGGCGGCCCAGTTCGCCCTCGACAACGATCCCTCGCTGGCGGCGATCAAGCCGCAGGAGGACGCGCCGACCCAGCAGGTGCCGGTCAACCAGCTGCAGCTGCCGTCCAATATCCTGCTGGTGCCGCCGAAGATGCAGGGCGGGCCGCCGCCGGGACCGGTCTCGCCCAGCGGCGCGCCGCAGCCCCCACCGCAGATCTCCAGCGGCGATCCCGACCAGGTGCTGACCTTCGGGCCGATCAAGATCCGCCGCCACCTCGTCGACACCATCGTGCGCGCCAGCAAGGTCGTCGGTGCCGACCCGACCCTGCTGATGGCGGTCGCCGACAAGGAATCCTCGTTCTCGACGGCGGTGAAGGCGCAGACCTCCTCGGCGACAGGGCTCTACCAGTTCATCGAGCAGACCTGGCTCGGCGTGATCTACGAATTCGGCACGAAGCACGGGCTTGGCGCCGACGCGAAAATGATCGGCAAGTCGGGCCGGCAGTTCGTGGTCAGCGATAGTGCCCAGCGCCAGCGCATCCTCGACATGCGGCGCGAGCCCTATATCTCGGCGCTGCTGGCGGCCGAGATGCTGAAGCGCGACACGCTTCGGCTGGAACGGGCGCTGGGACGCCACCTCACCGGCGGCGAGATCTACCTGATCCACTTCCTCGGCCCGGACGCGGCGCAGACCTTCATCGAGACGATGGAAGAGCAGCCCGGCGTCAAGGCGGCCGAACTCCTGCCCAAGCCGGCCCAGGCCAACCGGCCGATCTTCTATGCCGATGCCGGGGGTGAGACCAAGGTGCTCACGGTCTCCGAGGTCCACAAGAAGTTCAACGAGATGATCAAGGTCAGGCTCGACCGCTACAGCGCGGTCAGGCCGGGGCAGGGGCCCGGCATCGCCCGGCCGCAACCGAAGAAATGACGCCTTGCCGCCGCGTGCGGCCATCCGCTCCCAGCGAGCACTGAAAGGAGACGATCCATGCCGGCCAACCGTTTCGAACAGGTCGACGAGCCGCCGACCGATGCGATCACGCTCAAGCTGTCGGAGCGCGGTGGGGAAGCCTTCGGGCATGTGCTCTGTCCGGCCGATCTCGCCGGCGGGCATCTCGTCAATGATTTCGTCAGCGACGAACTGGCCGCGAAGGATGCTTTCCGCACCGCGATCCGCCTCGCCAACGAGATCCAGGCGCCGATCGTGGTCGAGGACAAGGCCGGCGTCTGGCAGGACGAATGGGGCGTGCTGTATCGGGAGGATTGAGGGTGGCCGAGACGACAAAGGCGCGGGGAACCCTCTCCTGTAAGGAGAGGGCAGGGTGAGGTGTCGGCCGTCAGGTGGTTTGCTGCGAGGTGGTCGCTGCGCGGCGGTGGGGCTGCAATTCGCTGATCCAACGGCCTACACCTCACCCCTACCCCTCTCCTTACAGGAGAGGGGTTCCCGCGGATGTCCACTCCGTCCCCGCTTCACTCGATCCGGAAATACTTGATCCCCAACCCCAGCTTGCCGCTCTGGCGGGCGAGGTCGAGCTTGAGATTGGCGAAGAACTCGCTCGCGGGCGAGGGATTGGGGCCGGAGAGCGCCGGCAGCGGCTCCTTGGTGACGAGCGCGAGCACGGTCTGCGGACGCGCGGCGCCGCCGGTCGATTCGAGCTTGAGGTTGAAGGTCACCTTGTTGCCCTCGCGCTTCATGAAGCTTGCGAGATTGTAGACGAGGCCGTCATCGCCGATCAGCACGACATCGAGATTCTGGCCGCCGCCGGCCTCGACCGAACCGTTGAGGATGTCGCCGCTCTTCATGTTGAAGGCGCCGATCTGGATGCGCGGGCTACGATCGATGCCGATGCCGGGCCGGCGCAGGAAATCGACCATCGGGCATTGCGCCTCGGTCATCGGCCGCAGATGGATCTGCGCCTCGAAGCCCTGCGCCGCCTTGAAGGCGCTGTCGAAGGCGACGAAAGGCGCGGACGAGCTGCCGAAGCCTTCCAGCGTCGCCTTGCGGTCGCCGATCTCGAGCGGCCAGAGGAAAAAGCAGGAGCCGCCGTCATAGTCGCGGACATAGCGCTCGATCCGCTCGGCCGGCGTGCGCGGCTCGGGGTCCGGAACGATGGCGGTGGCCTGCGGCTGCGGTGATGGAACGCTCTGGCTGAGAGGCGGCGTCGGAATGACGACCGCGACAGGTGGCGGCTCCGGCGGCTTCACCTCGACGACAGGCGGCTGCTTGACGGGTTCGGCCCCAGGCGGACGAGCCGGCGCCTGCTGCTGTGGTGGCTCGGTGTTCACAGCAACCTGCGAGCCGGGTGAGCTTGACGGGGGGCGCTGCGGCCGTTGGGGCTGCTGCTGCCCCGTTTGCGGTTGCGCAGCCGGCGGCTGTACCACCGGAGGCGGCGCCGGTGGGTTCGGAGGAGCCGGAGGTTTCTCGGCGGCCGGCGCGGGCGTCGTGGGGGCTGCCGGCTGCGCCGGTGCTTCGGTCAGCGCTGGGGGAGCGCTTGCCGGCGAGGCCTTCGCGGCAGGCGCTTCGGTCAGGGCAGGCGGTGCGTTCACCGCGGCAGTCGGAATGCTGGCCGAGGGCTGCTCCGAGAGCGGCGGCGGATCGTTGGTCGCGACCCGCGCCGGCTGCCCGCCACCCATCGTCGTCCAGGCGTAGAAGCCACCACCGGCCAGTAGCGCGAGCGCGGCGATGCCGGCGACGAGCGGCAGGGGCGAGCGCCCCGGCTTGTCAGTCGTGGTTCTGCCGACCGGGGCCTTGGCTGTGGCCTTCTTGCCTGGGGCGGGCGCCTGCCAAGTGGCGACCTCCGCCATGTCGGCGGGGCGGTCCTTCGGGTCGGGCGCGAGCATGCGCGCGAGCAGGGGGCGGATGCGCGCATCGACGCCCGAGAGATCGGGCAGTCGGCGGCGCTTGTCGATGATGTCGACCTGGCTGCCGCCCATGTCGATGGCGCGCCCGGTCAGGGCCTGGGCCAGCACGAGCGCGAAGGAATACATGTCCGAGCGGCCGGAGACCTCGCCGCCATAGAGGCCGAGCTGCTCCGGCGAGACATAGTTGTACTTCCCGGCGAAGCCGGAGCCGATGACCGTGCCTTCGCCGAGGATGCTGGAGCGGGCGATGCCGAAATCGATGATCTTGGCGCGGGAGGGATCGCCGCCCGGCAGGATGATGTTGTCGGGCGAGATGTCGCGATGGATGATGCCGAGCCGGTGCGCGGCATGCAGGCCGGGTCCGACGCGCTGGCGCAGGATGTCGGCTTCCTCGACGCTGAGTGGCCCCTGCTGGATGCGCTCGGAGAGTGGCTGGCCGTCGACGAATTCCATCGCCAGATAGGGCGTCTCGCTCACCGGATCGATCGCAAAGACGTAGTAGCGGACGATGGCCTCGTTATAGAGGTTGTGCAGCGCCGCCGCCTCGCGCCGGAACAGGGCGAGCACGGCGTCGTCGCGGGCCATGTCGGGGCGGATCATCTTGATCGCCACGGCGTCGCCGGTCTGGATCGCGCGGCCCTTGTAGACCTCGCCCATGCCGCCGACGGCGATCAGGCTCTCGATCTCGTAGATGCCGTTGAGCTTCGTGCCGAGGCGGGCATTGGCGCGGGGCGCGAAGACGGTGCGTTCGGAATCGTCGCTCATGGCGTGGTGCTCCCTGGCGTCGCATTCCCCCTGACGGACCGGTTCGGCATCCAGCGTGTCCTTTCGCTCGTGCCCTGTCGATAGCGCACGATCACGACCGTGACATTGTCGCGCGCGCCGCGCTCCAGCGTCAGCGCCAGCAGGGCGTCGCAGGCGGCTTGCGCGCCGCCTGCCTCGACCGCGGCCAGTATCTCGGCGTCAGTGACATGCTCGGTCAGCCCGTCCGAGCAGAGCAGGAAGGCGTCGCCATCGGCGATCTCGCCGTTTTCGAGGTCGAGCTCCGGCGTCTCGTGCACGCCGATCGCATGGGTGATGACGTGCCGTCGGGGCGAACGCCTCGCCTCCTCGGCGGTGAGCAGGCCGCGATCGACCATGTCCTGAACCTCGGTATGGTCGCGCGAAACCTGCGCGATGCGGCCGCTGCGGACGAGGTAGATGCGGCTGTCGCCGGACCAGAGGCAAGCGAAATGGCGCTGGTGGATCAGCAGGCAGACCAGCGTCGCGCCCATGGTCGCGCCGCGCCGGTCGATCTCGGCGCGCAGGTCGTCATTGGCCTTGAGTATGCCGGCTTCCAGCATGGCAAGCAGGTCCGGCGCCGAGCCCGCGGCGCCGACCGCCTCCAGCGCCGCGACAACGGTCGCGCTGGCGAGCGCGCCGTTCTCATGCCCGCCCATGCCGTCGGCGACGGCCCAGAGGCCGATCTCCGGCCGCAGGATGAAATTGTCCTCGTTGGCCGTGCGGACCTTGCCGGTATGGCTGATGCAGCCGGTCTCGAAATCCGGGTTCCGGCGCGGGGCGTCATTCATGGCATCGCCCTCATGGTCCGGCGCGCTCGGGCGCGAGATGGCCGTCGAAACGGCCGGTGAGCAGGCCGGCGAAGAGATAGGGATCGGGCAAGGCGTGGCCGGTCAGCGCCAGCGGCTCGAAATTCGGACCGCCGATCGTCCAGAGATAGCACGCATGGGCATAGGCGCGGGCATGGTCCTCGACGCGCAGGGCCGCCAGCCGCTCCGGGAAGCCGGAGGCGATCGCGGCGCTGACGATGGTACCGTCGGCGAGGCGGACCATGTCCTGCGGCGGGGCGGCGAGATGGTGGTCGTGTGGGACGGGCAGGTTGGCTAGGCGCTGCGCCACGGCCTCGTAGCTCGCTTGCGGTTCCAGCGCCTGAAGCAAGAAATCCTCGATCGCCTCGAACCATTGATCCTGCGGGTCGAGCTCGGGCGGCGGGATCGCGGCGCCCGGGCTCGCGGCTGCGAAGACCGTCAAAGGGAAATAGCGGCCGACGCCATCGACGGAGGGCATGAAGGCGCCCGCAACCGTCTGCCCGCCATGGGCGCCGCCGAGCCAGAACCGCCAGATCGGGGCGTTGAGATAGGCTTCCTGCCAGCGATTGCCGAGCTCGAGCCGGCTCGCGGTCAGGCCACCCTGCAGCCATTTCTCGTAAGTCCCGAGGAAGCCGGAGGGGGCGTTCAACGCGATGAAGTCGCGCTTGGCCGGGAGCTTGCCGAAGAGGCCGCAGGGCACCTTGTCATATCCCAGAGGGGCAGCGGATTTCCCGCAGCGCCGGCAGGATCAGCGGGTTCTTGAGCGAGCCGACGCCGAACGAGTAGCCAACCTGCCGGCCGCCGGCATTCAGGTTGAAGCCGATATTGTCGCCCTGCTTCAGCACCGAGCCGGCATCGAGCAGGCGGAAGAAGGACCAGGTGCCCTCCTTCTCGAAGAGCTTGGCCTCGCCGCCCTGCGCGCCGCCGCCCTGCTGGCCCGAGGAGAAGAAGCCGCCGCTGAACATGCCGCCGGAAGCGTTGCCGCCGCCACCGCCCAGCGTCAGCGTCACCGCCGTCTTGCCGACGCCGCCGCCCGGCCACATCACCGGGGTCGGCGTGTTGACGCCCTGCTGGCTCGTCACGGTGAAGCCGTTGATCTCCAGCTTGGCATTGGCGGCATCGGCCGAGAGCGCGGTCGGCGTCACCACCATCTGGAAGGAGGGCAGGTTGCCGCCGGTCGGGAAGAAGGCCTCCTTGATCTCGCTGGCGCGTTGGAACTCACGCAGCGTCGTCGGCGAGAGCGCGCGGGCGACGCGGCTGTCGACGCGCCAGTTCCATTGCGGCTTGGAGGTGTCGACGAAAGGCTCCAGCCGCTCCTTGTAGAACTTGTCCATGATCTGGCCGGGCGCGAAGAGCCGGGCGAAATCGGCGAGCGGCACGTCGCGGGTGCTCGCCTTGGTGAAGGGATAGCGGTTGTTCATCACCTCGGTGCAGACCCGCGTGACCTGCTCGGCCAGCGCCTGCCGCAGCAGGGCGACGGTCGCGCCGGTGGCATCGCCCTCGAAATCATTGACCGCCTGGATCACCATGCCGTCGAAGGGCGCGGGATAGCGCGAGGAGTTTGCGCGCAGCGTCGCGATCAAGGGCACGAGCGCCGCGTTTGCCGCCGCCGACTGCGCCGGATTGGTCGCGGCGGTCGCGAGGTTCTGGTTGATCTCGGAGAAGGTCTGGAGGAGCTGATCGACCGGGCGGCGGCCGAGATCACCGTCGACCAGGACGTGGAAGGGCTTGAACTGGGATTCGATATCGGCGCCGAGCGCGGTATCGGGCCCGCCGCCGGCCAGCACGCGATCGACGCCGGGCGCCGCCAGCGGCAGGTTGGTGCCGAGGCGGTTCAGCGCATTGCTGGCGCGCTGGGCCAGCGTATCGGCTGCCGCTTGTGCCGCGGCCTGGGCGACCGCCTTCTTGGCGTTGGGGCGTTCCTTGGTGAGCTGCGTCTCGTCGCGGAGCGCCTCCAGCACCTGCTTGAACGGGGAGGTCGCGGCGCTGATCGCGCTGAGAGCAACATAGCGCGGCTTGTCGGCATTGAGCGGCCGCAGCTTTAGGCGCTTCAGCATGCGCTGCCAGCTCGCGGCATAGTCGCGGCTGTAGAGCTTCATCAGGTCCGGGAAGAGCGTCGCGTACTGGGCGGTGATCGCCTGCTGGTCGAGATTTTCGCCCAGCACCCAGCGCTCGCGCTCGATCTGGTCGCCGATATCGCCGAGCTTGGCGATGAAGGCGTTCTGGAAGCCGTCATAAGTGTAGAAATAGGGCACGCGGATCTGGTCGAGATCCTCGCCGGTGACGCCTTCGAAGACGAGGCGGACATCGGAGCCGCCGCGCTGCGAGACGACCCAGTCCTTCTGGCTCTCGCTACGGGATTGCGTGCGCAGGAGCTCATAGGCGCGCTCGGCGATGCTGAGGCGGCGCAGCGTCCGCTGGCTCTGCTCGATCAGCGACTGGTTGAGCTTGACGATCGGCTCGCCGGTGCCCTCGTCGAGATCGAGCATGGCGGCGAGGTGCTCCTCCAGCGCCTCGCGGCCCTTGGCATTGGCCGGGCCGGGGAAGAGGTTCTCGGCCCAGTCGAGCCGCATCCAGGACGTCACGAGCTCGCGGTCGAGCTTCGCCTGGCCGCCGACCATCATGTAGACCTTGAGCGCCTCGTAGACGAAGCCGGGGTTGTTGGCGTTGGCCTCGAGCTGTTCCTCCAGCCGGAAGATGATGCGCGAGCGCAGCATCCGCTCCAGCGCCTGCTGATAGGTGATCTCGGTCGCGTTCTGCAGGCGGTCGCGCTGGCTGAGGCCGAAAGTAGCGAGCGTCGGCGTCGGCTCGGATTTCGTCGCATAGCCGGCCGGCATGTTCCGGAGCTTGTGCAGCAGCGGCAGCACGCGGCTGAAATTGCGGTCGGAGATGGTGGTCTCCTGAAGGACCGGGGCCGCGGCGCTGCGATAGTCGGAAAGCCCGTAATTGGTCGCGGTGATCAGGTCGCTGTTACGCGAAAAGCTCGTCCACCACAGGCCGAGCGCGGCGAGCGACAAAAGCGCGACCGTGGCAAACCCCGCGATGCGCAGCGCGGTGGTGCGGCGGGCGGCGCCGAGATCGGTCGAGACCCAGCCGGATTCGCCGATCACGACCTTCTGGACCAGTTCGGTCAGGAAGTAGCTCTTGCCCTTGCCGGAGAACGAAGCCGCGCCAGCATGATCCGAGCCGAAATTGCGCGAGAGCGCGCCGATCAACTGGTCGATCGGCGTGCCTTCCTGCGTGCCCGAGGTGAAATAGAAGCCGCGCAAGGTCGCATTGGCGTGATAGCGCGTCGGCTCGAAGACGCGGGTCAGGAAATCGACGATTCCGCGCTTCAGCGTCGCCATCTGGCTGGGGAAGCCGAAGATCTGGGCGCGCGCGGTCGGATTGTGCTCGTCTTGGAGCCGGTCGGGCAGGCGCTCGTTCAGCCGCTCGATCAGCGCGTCATATTCCGGCGGCACATCGCCGATCATGTTGCGGGTCTTGTCGGCGGTCTGGAAGGTATGGCCCCAGACCATGCGCCGCTGCGGCTCGGTCAGCTGGCCGAAGAACTCGTTGAAGCCGGCGATCAGGTCGGCCTTGGTGAACACGGCATAGACCGGGAAATCGACCTTCAGCCGCTCGTGCAGTTCGAGCAGGCGGGCGCGGATCGCGTCGGCATGGGCGGCGATCTCCTCAGGGGAGGAGGTCAGCAGGTCCTCGACGCTGATCGCGACGAGCACGCCGTTGATCGGCTGGCGCGGGCGATTGGTCTTGAGCAGGTCGAGGAAGGCGAGCCAGCTCGACTTCTCCGCCTTTGTGTCGGTGTCCTGCGTGGTGTAGCGGCCGGCTGTGTCGATCAGCACCGCATCCTCGGCGAACCACCAGTCGCAATAGCGGGTGCCGCCGGAGCCTGCGACGGCGGCCGGCGTCGCGCCGCGCGCCAGCGGGAATTTCAGGCCTGAATTGACCAGCGCGGTCGTCTTGCCGGCGCCGGGCGGGCCGATGATGACATACCAAGGCAGGTCGTAGAGATAGTCGCCACCCTTGCCGCGCGCGCTCTTCAGCGTCGCCAGCGCGTCCTTCATCGCGCTGGAGAGGGCGGCGCCGTCGCCGGTCGACTCCTCCTTTTCCAGCGCCTCGGTGAGCGCCGCCGTCGCCTTGCGGCGGCGGATGACGATGACGGCGATCCAGGCGAGCGCCCCGACCAAAAGAAGCACGGCGATGGGCAGTCGGACCCAGAACGACTCGAACGGCCGGACCTCGCCGAAGGCGACGAAGGGACCGCCGAACCAGATCAGCGCGGCGAGCGCGAGCGCGCCGATCAGGATGGCCACGATGCGGAGCCAGGTGGCGAGATTCATCGTCCTGCCTCCTAGTTCTGACGCTGGATCAGGATTTCGACGCGCCGGTTCTGGGCGCGGCCGTCGGCCGTGGTGTTGGGCGCGATCGGGGTATCGGCGCCCTTGCCCTCGAAGCTGATCCGGTCCGGCTTGCTGAGCTTGGCCTTCAAGCCGTCGCCGACCGCCTTGGCACGGGCCTGCGACAGCTCGACATTGGAGGGGAAGCGGGCGGTGCGGATCGGCACGTTATCGGTATGGCCGACGACCTTGATCGCGCCGCCCTCCTGCTCCAGCACGGCGGCGATGCGCTCGATCAGCGGCTGGAACTCGGTGCGCACGGCGGCTTGCCCCGGTTCGAACAGCGTGATGCCGACGAGGCGGACAATGACGACGTTCGGTGTCACCAGGCAGACGATCGGCGGCTGCACGGCGGCGCAGACCTTGGGCGGCTGCGGCGGTGGCGGGGGAGGCGGCGGCGGGGCCGAGAAGACCTTGCGCATGATGCCGATCTCGCCCTTGGGATGGACCGAGAGCAGGGCGGTCGAGGCCGCCTCGGCATTGCCGGCGAGCAGGGCGCGGAAGACGAAATAGACGCCGAGCAGGGCAACCGCCGCGATCGCGGCCACCGACCAGACCGGCACCTTGAAGCCGGCGACGGCCTGCGCGATCGCCTGCCCGCGCCAGCGCGGCGACAATTCGGGATCGGGCTGCTTCACCCGCCGCAACGTCTCGAACAGGTTGCGCTGGATCGTCTGGAGATTGTTGGCGCCGCCGGCCGAGGTGCGGTGGATGCCCTGGAAGCCCAGCGCCAGGCAGGCATGCATCAGCTCCAGCAGGTCGTAATTGACCGATGGATCGGCCTTGGCCTTGTCGAGCATCTCGAAGAAGCGCACGCCGCCGATGCGCTCACCGAAGAAGCGCGAGAGCATGCTGTACTGCGTCCAGACATGGCGGTCGTCGCCGGGGATATTCTGGACGATGTCGTCGGCGCTGGCGGCGATGACGTATTTCGCGGTCTGCGCGGTCTCGGCCGAGACGCCAGCGGCGCGAACCTCATGCTCGAAGGCCTCGATCGTTTCGCCAACCTGGCCGAGAAGCTGGGCGAAGGGCGCGTTGGAGAGGTTGGCGCGCATCCGCCCGAGCAGCAGCAGCAGCGGGCTGGCTGCACGCAGAAGCGGGTTGGCATTCGGCGTCAGCAATTGGTCGCGGCGCGGCAGGGACTGGCCGCCGCCGGCCGGAGGCGGCGGGGCCTGCTGGCGCTGCGGGATCGGCGCCGGGTTCGACATCCATTCGTCGCCGGTGCCGGGCACGCCGGGCGAGGGCACCTGCGGCGGCTGATAGGGCTGGGGTGCCTGCTGTGGCGCGGCCGGGGCCGGCGCGGCGGGAGCGGGCGGCAGGGGCGCGCGGCGCCCGCCGGGGTTCGGCCTGATGATCGTCCGCTCGGAGCGGCCGAACGGATCTGAGGGCGAACCCGGATCGCTCATCGCCTGCCCTCCAGAACGGCCCAGAGCTCGAGTTCGAGATCGGGCCAGTCACCGGAAAAATGCATGCCGATCGAACTCGCCGTCGAGAATTCCGGCCAGAGCGGCGAGGTGCGGTCGAGATAGAAGTATACATGATCCGTGAGCGCGCGGATCTGCGGTGGCGGCGTCGGCAGATGAACGAGATTGATGCCCGGCAGATGGGCATGGACGATCTCGTTCATCTTGGTGTTGGGGCCGATCTTGAAGAGCTGCGGGAACTGCGCCTGGATCTCGGTCAGCGGCCGGCGCGCGGCGACTTCCAGCACCAGCGTTGCGTTGCGCACGAGGCTGCGGTCGCGGATCGTCGACATGAAGGCGTTCTGCGCGCGCTCGACGATCTCCAGCCGAATGGCGCGGCGGCCGAGATTGGCCGAGAGGAAGTCCTGGATGTCGCGCACGACCGGGGCGAAGCAGTTCTCCAGGTCATCGTGATCATAGGCCGGATAGTCGCGGGCGCGACGCTCGGCCGTGGTGAAGGTCGCAAGCTCGCCGGCGAGCGCGAGGAAGGTCGTGAACAGCCGCTCGGGGTGGACGAAGCGCGAGCGGCGCATGTGCTTCAGCACCGGGATGCTGCGGTTGAGGAGCTGGAGCACGAAATAATCGGCGCTCTGCAGGCCGCCGCCCGCCGTCGGATCGGCGGCGTAGCGGGCCAGTTCCTCCAGCTTGTTGTCGATCCAGCCGATGACGCGGTCGAGCCAGCCCTCGATCACCGGATAGGCCGAGCAGACCAGCACGGGCGGGGCGAATTTCTCGTCGAAGAGGATCGCGCGGTCGCGCACTTCGAGGATGCGGCCGAGCGCGAGGCCGACATAGCCGGCCTTCGAGGTCTTGCGCAGCTCCAGCGTCAGGCGCGGATGGGCGACGTCGATCTCTTCTTCGGTCCGCAGCGAGGCGGTCGAATCGATCAGCATCTCGTTCGCCGGGACATAGCGGCTGGCCGAGCCGTTCAGCGTGTCCTCGACCTCCCGCGTATTGGCGGCGGCGAGCGGCAGCGAGAGCCAGACGATCTGGCCTGCGGCATTCTCCGGCACTTCGATCGCGGCCGGGAGCGGGCTGTTGTCAGGCAGCGCGAAGGGCGTGCCGTCCGGCATCACGCCGACGGCGCGGCGCAGGCCGATGCGGCTTTGCTGGGCGAGGTCGCGGTCGATCTCCAGCACCGAGAAGCCCCATGGATAGGGCGAGATGGTCCTGACGCGGCTTTCCAGCAGGTTTTCGAGATAACGATCGCTCTGCTGGAAGTGATGCGGCCTGAGAAACAGTCCTTCCGACCAGACGACCTTGCTGTACCACGACATTCCGGTCTCGCTCACTCGACGGCAGGCTGGGCGAGCTTATACGGGTCCTACCCAAGCGTCACCAAACGAATGCTAGCGCGCCGCGCGGGAGCCGCCATCATTGACTTGAAGGATGCGGCGGGGCGATTTTCACGGCAGTCCTCGTAGGTACGAATCCGTTCCAGCAGGAGGCTCACATGCCCAA
The DNA here is from genome assembly GCF_059416005.1 of Allobosea sp. GW821-FHT09G06. Classification (NCBI taxonomy): domain Bacteria; kingdom Pseudomonadati; phylum Pseudomonadota; class Alphaproteobacteria; order Hyphomicrobiales; family Alloboseaceae; genus Allobosea; species Allobosea sp. GW821-FHT09G06. The sequence continues at coordinate 2,052,103 of NZ_JBWKOI010000001.1, forward strand.
GGGACCGGCCGCCCGTATCATGGACCCGGTGCTACATCCGCTGCCGCCAGTCCTGCAACCGGGACCAGGCAGCGTGAACGTGATCATCGGCGGCATGCTGGCCTGGCGCGGCGTGCCGGCCGCTGCTGCTGCCGCGATCCAGGCCGCCAAGGCGGTCTCCGATGCGGCCCTGCAGGTGGCTCAGGCCGCCACCGTCGCCGCGGCCGGCACGCCGGGAGCACCGGCCGCCATCGCCGCCGAGGAAACCGCCAAGAACTCAGCCGCCGCCAGCATGGGCTCGACGATCACAGGCGCGGCCGGCGGCGCCGATATCCATATCTGCCTGACGCCGCTCGGCCCGTTGCCGCTGCCGACGCATGGGCCCGGCGTCGTCATCGACGGCTCGCAGACGGTGCTGATCAACAACCTGCCGGCCTGCCGGATGGGCGACACGATCATCGAGGCGCTGGGCCCGCCCAACAAGATCATGATGGGCCTGCCCACCGTGATCATCGGCGGCTGATGCCAGATTGATTCAAGGATGCGGTGGAAGTCGCTGAGTCTGAATCGTTTTCTCGCTGCGAGGTGCGATGTCAAAGAGCAGGCGGACGGTGCCGGACCGGGCGGAAGCGAAGAGCGAACGCTTCCGCCACAAGATCGTGCAGCGCCTGTCCTCGGACCAGCGCCGGGCGAAGAACCATGGGCTCGCCCGCAATGGCAGGGTCGCCGAGACGCTCTGCTTCATGGCGCTGATCCGCGATCCCGCGCGGCGCAAGCGCCCGATCCTCCCCATTCCAAACGTGAGCTGCACGGCGGCGGTGCGCCAGTTCTTCCGGGCCGATGACGGCGAGCAGGCGGCGCATCTCCTGCCTGGCCAGATTTCGATCGATGGCGCCTTTCCCTGGCTGTTTCTGGCGGGGGCGGCGGCGCGGCAGCTGGAAAACCTCTTCGCCTATGTCGAGCCGCTGCGGGCCGACTACAACAAGGCCGATTCCGCCGCCGAGGCGAACGGCCTGACCGACGCCTTCGCCGATGCCTGCCGGAGGGTTTTGACGGGGAAGGGTGAGGCCGTCGCCGATATCGTCGCGGCCTATGAGCAGGCCTGGATACCCGGCGCGCTTGCCGCCTTCGCCGCCGCCGAGGCGCAGAAGCGCAGCAAGCCGACCCCACCGCCGATCGAGCGCGGCGTCGGCCTGGAATACGGCATGATCCTGAATTTCGAGGAGCGGATGGCCGCCTTCGAGGACGACTCGATCTGGGCGACCTACGAGCAGCTCAGCATCCTCGGCTATTACAAGGTCGCGATGGACGATGCGCCGCGCCAGCTCCAGCCGCGCGCCATCCGCGAAATCCTGGCGCTGCCGTCGGCTTGACCGGGCGGGGCGGGCGGGCCAAGCGAGCTGCGCCATTTCTCTCGCGACAGGACGTAAAGCCCATGACCATCGAACGCATCGGACTCGCCGCCCGCTACTGCGACGCTGCCATCTTCAACGGCATCATCTTTCTCGCCGGCCACGTTGCCGAGAAGACCGAAGGCGCCTCGCTGAGCGAGCAGACCGAGGAAGTGTTGGCGCTTCTGGAAGACACGCTGGCGCAGGCCGGCAGCCGCAAGGAGCGCATCCTCAGCGTCCAGATCTTCCTCACCGATATCAGCAAGATCGGCGAGATGAACGCGGTCTGGGACAAGTGGGTTGCGAAGGGCCATTCTCCGGCGCGCGCGACCGTCGAGGCGAAGCTGGCCTCGCCGGGCTACGCCATCGAGATTACCGCGGTCGCGGCGAAGGGTTGACCGACCGGGGCGTCATTCTCGGGCGAAGCGTAGCGCAGACCCGAGAAACTCTTGCCGAAAGGGGCGCCTTCTCGTCCTGAGATGCTCGGGTCAAGCCCGAGCATGACGGCCTTGTGCCCGTCACTTCCCGCCGCGGTCGTAGCACTCGGCGAAATAGATCATGAAGGCGTCGACGAGGCCGTTCTCGTAAGGTGCGGTCTTGGCGTCCCAGCGGGCGACATAGGCCTCCCACATCTTGGCCTTGCGCGAGCCGATCAGGCCACCGAGGCCGCCAGCCTGGGCCGTTGCCTCGTTGATCGCCTGCGGATCGAGGTCCTCGACCAGCATCTTGAGGGCGTGCTGCATGGCCGAATAGGTCTTGATCTGGTGCGCCTTGAGGTCGCGGAAGCTCTCGTCGAAGGCGCGTTTGGCATCAAGATAGCCGCTGCGCGGTTGGCCGAAGATCAGTTGCAGGGCGTCGTCGACGGTCGGCGAGAATTTCAGCGGGTTGTTGTCCTGCGCCTGGATCATCGTCTGGCTGGTGCTGCGGGCGATGCGCTTGGTCTCGGCACGGGCGGCGAGCAAGCCTTTCAGCTCCTCGGCGATCAGCCGCATCAGGCCGCCGAGCTGTTCGGCGAAGGCACCAGGGTCCTGCGTCGCCAGCGCTTGCGGCGAGACGCCGGCGCCCTTGGCGAAGCGCTGCATGAACTCGCCCATCGAGATCGGGGCAGGCGCGCCGGGTTGCGGTGCGGCAGGTTCAGCCGGGAAGGGCGGCGGCGCGAAGGCCGGTGCCGGCTCGGGAGGCTGCTCAGCCGCCGTATCGGGCGGAAGCGCGTCCTCGGCCGGCTCGTCCCACGGGCTGGCGCTGGCCGGGTTGTTCGCGGGCGGGCGCCGCGGCGTCGGGATCGGTGCGACCGGCTCCTCCGGCGGAAGGGGCTGCGGCTGGAGCGGTGCCCAGGCGAATTCGTCGTTTCGTGCCGCGGGAGGCGACCAGTCCCGCGCGGGCGGAGGTGGCGGCTCGGCGCTCGGAGCCGGGATGTCGGCCGCCCAATCGATGAAGCCGGCATGGACCGGCCTGGCATGGTTCGGCGGCATCAGGTCGCGGCGCGGAATCGGCGGCGCGGCTTCCTCGCTCTGCGCCCACAGCGATTCCGGCTGGGCGGCGTAGGGCGGCGGGGCAGGGGCAATGTCGGCGGCTTGTCCGGCCTCGCCCTCGATGGCAACGGCGATGATGTAGTGGCCGATCTCCAGCCTGTCGCCGTTCTGGAGCCGGTAGGGCGATTGCACGCGATGCTCGCCGCCATTGACGAAGGTGCCGTTGGTCGAGATGTCGCGCAGCCACCAGCCGCCGTCGCGGAAGCGGATCTCGCAATGGCGGCCGGAGACGGCGCGCGACGGATCGGGCAGCGCCCAGTCGAGATGCTGGTCGCGGCCGATATCGAGGCCGCGCCCGCCGCTGGTGGTCACGCTGAGCGGGCCGCCATCGGGCAGCGAGGTCTCGTTCTCGATCTTCAGTGTCAGCGCCATCGCGGACATCCCGTTACGGCCTGAGCGGAAGGATCAGCGCTTGCCGGCATCGTCTTCAGCCAAACGAATGCATGCTTCGACGCAAGCACGCAATGCGCCTTCACGCTCGCGTGCGGGGAGAGAGTTGATCGCATTGAGCACCGCGATCCGGGCCATTTTCGCGGTCAGGTCCGACGGCGTCGGGATCGGGTGGCTCTCCGACATGCTGCCGCCTGAATAGCCGGCAGCCCAGGCGACGAAGGTGCCGGGCCGCGCGCTGTCACCGGTCTGGGCCTGCCGCAGGGCCTCGAAGCGGGTCTTGTCGCCGGGTTCGCGCACCCAGGCCTCGGCGGCAGCAAGGCCGGGGTCCTGCGTGCCGGGCGGCTGCATCGAGCGCACCGCCTGCAAGGCCCACCAGACCGTCTCGCGCCGGGGCAAAAGGAACGCACAGAAGCTCGCCGCCTCCGTCGGCGCCGGACCCCTGACGAGCCGGCCGAGGAAAGCCAGCGGCGGCTCGGTGGTCGGCGCCATCGTGACGGCCTGACGGGCCGCGGGATAGGTCTCGAACACTTCGCGGGCGGTGCTGAAGCGCAGGCGTGACATGGAGGCTCCGGCCGTTCTGTCGTTGTCGGTCTACGGGGTCAGTTGATGTTCACCATTGGCGCCTTGACGACGAGGATGCCATCGCTCTTCACCTCCGTCAGCGCCTGGCTATGGATCGTGATGGTCGGCGATTTGATCTCAATGCTGCCGGGGGTCATCTTGATCGTGCTTTCCCCGACCTTGAGATTGATCTCCGTGAGCGCCTCGACGTCGAGCTTGCCGTTCTGGATGTCGAGCTTGTCGTTGCCCTTCTTCAGCGTGGTCTCGCGCGAATAGCCGCCGTCCTGGTAGCGTTCGCCGATATCGCGGGTCTCGATGTTGTTGACCGTGATCTTGTGGTCCTTCTCGGTTCGAATTTCCAGGACCTCCTGGTCCTTGCGATCCTCGAACTTGATCTCGTTATAGGTGTCGGAGAAGCCGGCTCCATCCGTCGATTCCGACTTGAGGCCGGACTGGGTCTTGTTTGCCGGCAGTTCGTAGGGTGGCTTGTGCTGGTCGTTGACGACGGCGCCGACGACCAGCGGCAGGTCCGGGTTGCCCTCGATATACTCGACGATAACCTCCTGGCCGATGCGGGGGATGATCTGCCCGCCCCAGCCCTTGCCGGCCCACATCTGCGCGACGCGGGTGCGGCAGGAGGTCGAGCCGTCCTCGCGATCCCAATGGAAGCGCAGCCAGATGCGGCCGTACTCATCGACGTCGATATCGCCTTCCTCGCCCTGGTTCTTCTCGCCGACCACCTTGGCGGTGTGCGGCCCGTAGACGGTCGGGCGCGGCGTCACGATCGGCGCGCGGAAGCGCTTGTCGCTTTTCTGGAGTTCGTAGGAGCCGTGATAGAGCGCCTCGTCCCGGCGTCCCGACGAGCGATAGCTCTGGATGCCGAAAGCATGGGTGGCGCGGACGACGATATATTCGCTGTTCTCGGCGCCGCTTGGGTGGTCGCAGAGCTTCATCAGCGCGCCGGGATAGAGGCTCGCGGCATCGCCGCCGGCATAGCGGCGGTCGTCCTGCGCTTGCTCGGCCTGGGCCATCACGCGGGCGAAATGCTCGCCCTGGTCGCGCTTGGTGTAGGCGGCCGGGTAGTCATAGGCCTCGTAGGACTTGGCTTTCGGGAAGCCTTCCTCGGCGCGGGCCGTGAGATCGGATTCCGATTTCTCGAAATCATAATCCTTGAGCTCGAACTTGCCGGTGCGCAGGCGGCGGATCGTCGACCAGTGGGTGAGATGCTCGACCATGCTGCGCGGGAAGCGGTTGCCCTGCTGGACGAAGGCATAAGCCGAGGCGTCGCCCTGGAAGCTCGGCTCGGCCGCGGCCGTCACCTGGTCATGAGCGGAGCGGGAATCGCAGAGCACGAGCTTGTGGTCGCCGTCGCTGTGCTTGAAGTAGTAGTAGATGCCGTACTGCTCCATCAGGCGCAGCACGAAGTCGAGATCGGTCTCGCGATACTGCACGCAGTAGTCGATCGGCTGGAGCGTCTCGCTGGTGCGGTCGTCGAAGCTCGCCGACCCCTCCTTCTTGAAAATCTCCTTGATGATGTCGAGCGCGGTCTTGTTCTTGAAGATCCGGCAATCGGCCCGCTGCGAGAGCAGCCAGAGCCAGGGCTTGAGCGTGAAGCGGTAGATATGGAGGTCGTCCTGCTGGCCGAGCCATTGGGCATCAACCAGCGTGCCGTTCAGCACACGCTCGCTCTTGTTCTTGAGCGTGAACTTGATCGAGCATTTTTCGCTCATGATGCTTTGCAGGTCGGCGTTCTCAGTCTTGCTGGTCGCCTCAATATTATAAGTGAATAATTCGCTCAAAGCTTCGTTGGCTTCGAACTTGATAAGTGTAAATTCGTCTTTCCCCGCCGGAGTTGAAAAAGACGCGGTTCTTTGTTCTTGCCCAAGAGCGGATGGCATCAATTGAACCTTTCGATTCGCGCCTCTATTTTTATCTTGACGTAGGTGATTTCTAGGTTCATCCTTCGGTCCCTAAGTCATCAACTGCCAGACGGCGAAATTCAGCGGGAGTGTTCCCATGCGCAAGCAGCCCGGCTTCACTGCCTTTGTCGCTCTGACCGGCGCCATGGTTCTCTCCATGGCGAACATGGCGGGCGCGCAGACCTACAAGGCCGAAGACATCGTCAAGCATTTCGGGCCGGCGGTCGCGCCCAAGCCCGCCCTGACGCGGGGGCTCTGCGTCGGTACCGAGGCCGAATGTGCCAGGGCCGGGCAGGTGGTCGAGCCCGCCAAGCCCGTCAGCGCCTTCGACCTCGTGGTGAAGTTCAAATACAATTCCGACGAGCTGGAGCCCGAGGCCAAGCTCAACCTGGACGAGTTCGCGAAGGCGCTGAAGAACCCGCAGCTCGCGAAGCAGACCTTCATGGTCGAGGGGCATACCGACGCCGCCGGCAGCGCGTCCTACAACCTCAACCTGTCGCAACGCCGCGCGCAGGCCGTCGTCCGCTATCTCGGCGGGCATGGCGTCAAGGCCTCCAACCTGGTGGCCAAGGGCTACGGGCAGAGCAAGCCGATCGCGGCCGATCCGCTCTCCGGCGACAACCGTCGGGTCGAGACCCGCCTGCGGACCGAGTGAAGCAAGACGAGAGGCGGCTGCGGCGCCTCCGGCCGTGGCCGGGGCGCTGCTCCTTTGAGCGGGGAGAGCGATGGCGGGCCTGAATTTCGCCGAACTGACGAAGCCGATCTCGGCAGACGAGCCCTGCGGGCCGGATCTCGAGGACGATCTCGATTTCATGAATGCCACGGCGCGGCTCGAGGTCGCGCTGCCGGCCTCGTATTTTCGCCGCGACGACGACGGCCGGCAGATTGCCTTCGACCGGACGAGCATCGAGTTTCCCGCCGCCTTCGCCGAGCTCGGCAAGCTGCTGGAGCGCTCGCGCGACCTCAGGCTCTTCGTGCTCGCGGCCAAGCTCACGATCCTCAATCGCGACGTACCGGGATTCACGGCGTGCCTCTCAGCCATGGCCGATCTCCTCGGCTCGCACTGGGAGGAGGTGCATCCGCGCGCGATGGATGGCGATTTCGTGATGCGCGAGGTCGCCCTGCAGGGGCTCGACGAACTGGCGACGGTGGTGCTGCCGCTGCAGCACGCCCCGCTCTTCGTCAGCCGGCGGATCGGCCCGCTCATGTTCCGCAGCCAGCTCGTGGCCAGCGGTGAGACCAAGCTGGTCGATGGCGAGCAGCATCCCGATGCGAGCACGATCCAGGCGGCGCTCAGCGAGGCCGATGTCGACGATCTGGTCGCGGTTCTCGGCCGTGCGAATGCGGGGCGCGACGCGCTCGCGCGCCTGCGGACGAGCTGGCTGGAGAAGGTCGGTGTCGATCATCCCCTTAGCTTTCCGCGCCTGGCGGCGCTGCTGGACCAGATCGCTACCTTCCTCGATGCCGCGGTCGCGCGGCGCGTCCCGGGCCATCAAGCGGCGGGTCTGGAGCCGGCGGCGACCGGTCCGCAGGGCTCGGCAGCAAACACCGTCAGCTTCAGTCCCGGCAGCGTTTCGAGCATCCTCCAAGTGAAGGATACGCTCTCTGCCTGCCTCGGCTACTTTCGCAAAACCGAGCCGTCGAGCCCGGCCGTCCTGCTGATCGGGCAGGCGCAGCAGCTGATCGGAAAGTCGTTGATCGAGGTCATCCAGATCATGTTCCCCGAGCATGTCGACAAGGCGGTGATCGAGATCGGCGAGCAGCGCCGGTTCCGCTTGCCGCTCGAGCGGCTGCCGGCGCCTGACGGCTACGAGGCGGAGAGTGCCTACGAAGCCGATGGCGATGCGGACCAGAGCTACGGCGACGGTTCGGAGGAGGCCGAGGAGAGCTACGACAGCGATGCCGAGGCCGGCGATGACGCTTCCGAAGGCGGGGCGGAGGAGGAGGTCGCCGCAGAGGCGGCTGAGACTTCCAGTCCCCCGCCGAGCCCGGTGCCGTCCACGATCGTGATCGGCAGCCGCGCGGATGCGGTGGGTGCGATGAGGGCGGTCGCCGCCTTCTATCGCCAGGTCGAGCCCTCGCACCCGACGCCGCTCCTCATGGACAAGGCCTGTGCGCTGGCGCAGCATGATTTCATGTCGCTTCTCGGCAACATCCTGCCAGATGTCGTGCCGTTGCCGGAGACCGACAGCTAGGGAAGTTTTTCGTCATTGCCTTGAACCTCCCGTCACGGTCGCGAGACTATATCGATGACGGGTGAAACCGGATAGGATGTCACGTTACGTCGGCGTGGCACGAATGCAGAGGGGCACGTCACATGGCCGGAGATTCTGGACAGAAGTTCATCCGCCGCAACAGGCCGCCTCGGGTCCACATCACCTATGAGGACCCGTACAACGCGGAGCAGAAGATCGAATTGCCCTTCGTGATGGGCGTGATGGCCGATCTCTCGGGCAATGCCTCGGCGATCGAGAAATCCGACATCTCGCAGCGCAAGTTCCTCGACTTCGACATGGACAATTTCGATCAGCGCATGGCCGCGATCGAGCCGGCCGTGTCCTTCAACGTGCCCAACAAGCTGGGCGACGACAGCAGCGAGAAGCTCTCGGTGGCGCTCAAGTTCTCGAAGTTCGAGGACCTCAACCCGGCCGCGATCGCCCGCCAGATCCCGGCGACGGCGAGGCTGCTGGAGGCGCGCGAGCAGCTCGCCAACCTGCTGCGCTACATGGACGGCAAGATGGCCGCGAGCGACCAGATCAAGGCGCTGCTGGCCGATCCCCAGTTGATGGCGGCGCTGAAGGACAGGCTCGGCAAGGGCGAGCATTCCGAAGACAAGACGGCAAACTGAGGCAGGGCGCAGGCCCGCCTCCGGAGCGCGACGCGAGGAACCGGAACCGGTTTTCGCGAGAGCGACGCTCCGGACGATCTGAAGCGATCCCGTCCGCATGGGACGGGGCAGGGCCTGCAGGCGATTAAGCGAGCGAGGCGGCAATGGCAGCGGAAGCACAATCCCAACAGCCCGGCGGGGCAGCAGTCGAGACGCGCGAGATCGACGATTTCTCGGCGATCCTGAAGCAGAGTTTCAAGCCCAAGACGGAACGCGCGGCGACCGAGGTCGAGAACGCGGTCGCGACCCTGGTCAATCAGGCGCTGGCGGACCAGACCCTGATCAAGGGCGACGTCATCGACACGATCGAGGAGATGATCGCAAGGCTTGACGCCAAGCTGACCGAGCAGATGAACGAGGTGCTGCACGCGCCGGAGTTCCAGAAGATCGAAAGTGCCTGGCGCGGTCTCAACTATCTCGTCTTCAATTCGGAGACGGACGCACAGTTGAAGATCAAGGTGATGAACGTCTCCAAGAGCGAGCTCTATCGCAATCTCAAGACGTTCCCCGGCGCGCGCTGGGACCAGAGCCCGCTGTTCAAGCAGATCTACGAGCAGGAATTCGGCCAGCTCGGCGGCCAGCCCTTCGGCTGCCTGGTCGGCGACTATCATTTCAGTCATGTCCCGACCGACGTGCAGTTGCTGCGCGATCTGTCGAAGGTGGCGGCGGCGGCGCATGCGCCCTTCTTCGCCGGTGCCGACCCGACCCTGATGGGGATGGATGCCTGGACGGAGCTGTCGAACCCGCGCGATCTCGGCAAGGTCTTCGATACGCCTGATTATGCCGCCTGGAAGGGCCTGCGCGATGCGGCGGATTCCCGCTATGTCGGCCTGTGCCTGCCACGGGTGCTGTCGCGGGTGCCCTATGGCGCCAAGTCGGAGCCGGTCGAGGAATTCGCCTTCGAGGAGGATACCGACGGGCACAAGGGCGAGAAATACGCCTGGATGAACGCGGCCTATGCCATGGCGGTCAACGTCAACCGCGCCTTCAAGGAATATGGCTGGTGCACGCGCATCCGTGGCGTGCAGTCGGGCGGCGAGGTGCTCAACCTGCCGACCCATACCTTCCCGACCGATGATGGCGGCGTCGACCTGAAATGCCCGACCGAGATCGCGATCAGCGACCGGCGCGAGGCGGAGTTGGCGAAATCCGGCCTGATCCCGCTGATCCATCGCAAGAACACCGACAAGGCCGCCTTCATCGGCGCCCAGTCGCTCTACAAGCCCAAGGCCTTCTCGGGGCCGGACGGCGTGGCGGCCACCGCATCCGACAACCTGTCGTCGCGGCTGCCCTACATGTTCGCGGTCTCGCGCTTCGCGCACTACCTGAAGTGCATGGTTCGCGACAAGATCGGCTCCTACAAGGAAAAGGAGCCGCTGCGGCGCTGGCTGCAGGAGTGGATCACCGACTATGTCGACGGCGATCCGGTCAATTCCAGCGAAGAGACGAAGGCGCGGCGCCCGCTCTCCGATGCGCGCATCGATGTCTTCGAGGACGAGGAGAATCCTGGCTACTACTCGGCCAAGTTCTATCTGCGGCCGCACTTCCAGCTCGAAGGCATGGATATCGGCCTGAGCCTGGTCTCGCGACTGCCAGCTCCCAAGCAGTGATCGTCACCTGATCTACGGGTGACGGCGACAACGAGGATCTTCGGCGTGCCGGCCGGTCGAGGCCGGCGCGACAGGAGAAGTGCGTCCACAGCGGGCCCGCATCCGCGCGCCCATAGCAATCCCTACTCTGGAGGTAACAATGGCTAGCGACTTCCTGCTCGAGATCGATGGCATCAAGGGCGAAAGCAAGGACAAGAACCACAAGGACACGATCGAAGTGGATTCCTTCTCCTGGGGCATCAGCAATGCGGGCTCGCATGCGTCCAATGCCGGCGGCGGCGCCGGCAAGGCGAGCTTCCAGGACATCCATTTCACGGCCTCGGTCGGCAAGGCCTCGGCCAACCTGGCGCTGTCCTGCGCCAGCGGCAAGCACATCAAGAAGGCGGTGCTCTTCGTGCGCAAGCAGGGCGAGACGCAGCAGGACTATTATGTGGTCACGCTGGAGGACCTGCTGGTGTCGAGCTACCAGTCGGGCGACGCCGCCGGCGGGGCGAGCATCCCGACCGACCAGTTCTCGCTGAACTACGCGAAGATCAAATACGAGTACAAGCCGCAGAAGCAGGACGGCTCGCTCGACGCGCCGATCACCATGACCTGGGACATCAAGACCCACTCCAAGTGAGCTGAAGCTTGTCGGCCCCGGCACCCGCCGGGGCCGATGGCCTGTCTTGCTTTGCCTTGCCTTGCCGATGGTACATCAGACCATGGTCGATCCGATCTCGAAGAAGCGGCTGCGGCCGCCTTTGATGTTCGCATTCCGGGAGGCGCATCTGGAAAAGGATGCGAGGACCGCGCTCGACCTGAGGGACGAGGGCGGTGAACGCGTGATCGCGCCCCGCCGCGCCGCGCCGCGGGCCGCGATCACCGAGCAGAAGCTGCGCCGCGAGATCGCCGTCGATCTCGATGCGCTCGTCAACACCATCAATCTCGGCTCCTGCGTCGATCTCTCAGGGCTGGAGCACGTGCGCCGCTCGGTGCTCAACCACGGTTTTCCCGACATGACGCGGCTGTCGATCGACGAGCACCGGGTCGACGCGATCCGCGAGGACCTGGCCAATGTTCTGGTCGGCTACGAGCCGCGCCTGATCCGCAAGTCGGTCGCGGTCGAGCGCGACCAGAGCCTCGATCCGGCCGAATTGAAGATCCGCTTCCTGGTTCGCGCCGATCTGAATTGCGAACCGCTCAATATTCCCGTCCAATTCATCGCCGATCTCGAACTCGATACCGGCAAGATCGCGATCAAGGGGCGGTGACGCGATGAACCAGGAGTTTCTCGACCTCTACAACCAGGAACTCCGGCTCTTCATGGAGCATAGCAAGGAGTTCGCGGAGGAGTATCCCGGCATCGCCGAGCGGCTCGGTGGGCTCGCCGGGGAGCGCATGGACCCGATGGTCGGCGGCCTGCTGGAGGGCGCGGCCTTTCTTGCCGCCCGCGTCCAGCTCAAGCTCCGGCACGAGTTTCCCGAATTCACCAACAACCTGATCGAGCAGCTGCTGCCGAACTATCTGGCGCCGACGCCCTCGGCGCTGCTGGCCGGCGTGGCGCCGCCCTATTCGGACCCGGCCCTGCGCGAGGGTCTGCGCATCGCGCGCGGCTCCTATATCGACGCGACCTATCTGGAGCGCGAGCGCCGGGTCGCGTGCCGTTACCGGCTGGGCGGAGACGTCACGCTCTGGCCCTTCGAAATCACGGCGGCCGAGTACATCCCGGCGCCTGGGCCATTGCAGGCGCTGGGCCTGCGTACCGGCCCACGGGCACTGTCGGGCCTGCGCATCTCTCTGAACCATCGGGTCATGGCCGATCGGGAGCTGGAGCCCTCCGCCGCGCAGGCGCTGAAGAACCCGGCGAGCTGGTTCGCCGGCTGCCGGACCCGCGAATTGCCGTTCCATCTGCTCGGCAGCGAAGGAGACGCGGTCGCGCTTTACGAGCAGCTGTTCTCGAATTGCGTCGGCATCCATTTCCGCCATCTCGACGAATTCGGCGATCCCGTGGTGACGCCGGGCGATGGTTGCCGGATCGAGCAGATCGGGTTCGACGAGGATGAGGCGCTGCTGCCGGCCGATACCCGCGTCTTCCGTGGCTTCGACCTGTTGCGGGAGCTGTTCTGGTTCCCGCGCAAGTTCCTCGGCTTCCGGCTGGAGGGGCTTAGCGGTGTTATGCCGAAGCTCAAGGCCAAGGCAGTCGACATCATCTTCGTCTTCGACGAGGTGAACACGCGTTTGCCCGGCGCCGTGCGCAAGGAGATGTTCGCGCTCTACGCGTCGCCCGCGATCAACCTGTTCGAGAAGACGACAGACCGTATCCCGGTCAAGACGAACCAGCACGAGTTCCATGTCGTGCCGGACCGCAGTCGCGCGCTCGACTACGAGCCGCACAGTATCCTCTCGGTGCACGCGCATTATGTCGGCGGGCGCGAGAAGCAGCCGGTCCATCCGCTCTATTCCTCGCCGGAGGGCGCCTCGCCGACGCAGGGGCTGCATTATACGCAGCGCCGACTGCCGCGACGCCGCTCCTCGGCCGAACGCCGCCAGGGCAAGGCTTCCGACTATACGGGCACGGAGATGTTCATCTCGCTGGTCGAGCCGGCGAGCGTCTCCGACACGTCCTCGGTCGCCGAACTCAGCGTGCGGGCACTCTGCTCCAACCGGCACCTGACCGAGCACCTGCCGACCGGGCAGGGCGGTGCCGATTTCCGCCTGATCGACAATGTCTCGCTCGACATCGCCTGCCTTGCCGGACCGACGCCGCCGCGCGAGCCGGTCGTGTCCCAGCTCAAGCTGCGCTCGGAGACCGCCAGCACCGGCGTCGTGACCTGGCGCCTGGTCAACCTGATCAGCCTCAACCATCTCGGGCTCGTCCAGCGCGGGGCGGGCGAGAATGGGGAGGCGCTGCGCGAACTGCTATCGCTCTTCGCCGATCTCGCCGACAGCGCGACCGAGCGGCGCATCCGCGGCATCAAGAGTGTCGACAGTCGCGCGGTCGTGCGCCGCTTTCCGCAGCGGGCGGGGACGGGTGCTGCACGCGGGCTCGAAATCACCGTGCTGCTCGACGAGAAGGCCTTCGAGGGTTCCGGCGTCTTCCTGCTGGGCGCCGTGCTCGACCGCTTCTTCGCCGAATACGCGGCGATGAACCATTTCACCCAGACGGTGATCCGCACCGTCGAGCGCGGCGAGGTCATGCGCTTTCCGCCGCGGGCCGGCGCGAGGCGCATCCTGTGAGCGAGGACGCCGCCACCCCGCTGGAGAAGGCGCCGAACTACCAGGCGCAGCTCGAGGCCGAGCCCTGGCGCTTCGACTTCTACGCGGTGATGCGCCGGCTGGAGCGGAGCTTTCCGGACCGGCCGCGGGTCGGCGAGGTCGTCTCGCGACGAGATGAATATGTCGCGCTGGGCGAGCAGCCTTATCTCGACTTCCCGGCATCGAGCCTTGCCGAGGCCGACCGCGACGGGCAAGGGCGCCTGCGGCTCTTCGTCAAGTTCCTCGGCCTGCTCGGGCCGCAGGGGCCATTGCCGCTGGCGACGACCGAGGAGAGCTACCACTGGACGTTGGCGCGCGACGACGCCTTCCCGCGCTTCCTCGACATCTTCAACCACCGCTTCCTGCAGTTGTTCTACCGGGCCTGGGCGGATTCGCGGCCGATCGCGCAGCATGACCGGCCCGATCTCGACCGCTTCGCCGCCTATATCGGCAGCATGATCGGGGTGGGCTCGAAGCCCTATCTCAAGCAGGACACGGTGCCCGATGCCGAGAAGCTCGCGCATGCCGGCTTGATCGGCGCGCAGGCGAAATCGGCGTCGCGCCTGCGGCGCTTCCTCGCCGGCCTGTTCAAGGCCGATATCGAGATCGAGCAGTTTGCCGGGATGTGGCTGGTCTTCGATCCGGCCGACCGCTCGCGGCTTGGCGGTTCGCATTGCACGCTGGGCGGCGACGCTTTGCTGGGCGGCAGCGTCTACAGCGTCGAGGACAAGTTCCGCGTGAAGATCGTCGCGCGCGACCTCGAACAATTCGAGCGCTTCCTGCCGAACGGGGACCGCTGCGAGCCGCTGGCGGATGCGGTGTTCTTCCATCTCGGCGAGCAGTTCGAATGGGATGTCGAGCTCGCGTTGCCGGTCGGTGAGGTCAAGCCGGTCCGGCTCGGACAGTCCGGCCATCTCGGCTGGACGAGCTGGATGGCGCCGAACTGGGATGTCGAGGAGGGCGCCTTGCGCCGCGACGCCCGCTTCCACCCCGCCGAAAGCCTGCGCCTGAAACGAAGCCGCGCTGCGGCCACTGGACACTGAAGGGGACGACCATGGCCGATATCAGCCTCGAAGCCGTCACAGGCAAGCTCAACCGGGTCGGCTACGACACCTTCCTGCAGGCGCTCCGGCAGGCGAAGGGGGCGGGGAACCGCAATGTCGAGCTGGCGCATTGGCTGCTCCAGATCCTGCAGGGCACGTCGAACGACCTGACCCTGACGGCAGACCATTACAAGCTCGACCGTGCCAAGATGCTGATGGAGCTTGGCGGCGTGGTCGAGGGCTTCCGCCGCAACGAGACGGAGATGCCGGGCATCGCCAACCATATCGTCGATATCCTCGACCGTGGCTGGCATTATGCGACCCTGTTTTTCGGGGAGACGCAGATCAGGACCGGCCATCTCTTGGTCGCGGCGCTGAAATCGACCGAACTGCGCCGTGTTCTGACGGGGCTCTCCAAGGAATTCTCCAAGATCCCGGTCGAGGAACTGGCCGCAGGCCACGGCAAGATCTGGGAAAGCTCGGAAGAGGAAAACCTCCGGCCGATGGACGGCTCTGGCCTGCGTGCGGCGGGAACGCCCGGCGCGGAGCAGGCCGAGGGCGCGAAGGGCACGACCGCGCTCGACCGCTTCTCGCAGGACCTCACCGTCAAGGCCCGCTCCGGCACGATGGACCCGATCCTCGGCCGCGACGACGAGATCCGGCAGGTCATCGACGTGCTGATGCGGCGGCGCCAGAACAATCCGATCCTCACCGGCGAGGCCGGCGTCGGCAAGACCGCGATCGCCGAGGGCTTTGCCCAGCGCGTCGCTTCCGGCGATGTGCCGCCGCCACTCCGAGGCGTGCGCGTCTGCGCGCTCGATATCGGCCTGATGCAGGCCGGTGCCTCGATGAAGGGCGAGTTCGAGCAGCGCCTGCGCTCGGTGATCGACGAGGTGCAGTCCTCGCCGACGCCGGTGATCCTGTTCATCGACGAGGCGCATACGCTGATCGGCGCTGGCGGGCAGGCCGGCACGGGCGATGCCGCCAACCTCCTGAAGCCGGCGCTGGCGCGCGGCACTTTGCGCACCATCGCGGCGACGACATGGTCGGAATACCGCCAGTATTTCGAGAAGGACCCGGCGCTGACCCGGCGCTTCCAGCCGGTGCAGGTCGACGAGCCGGATGTGGCGCGCTGCTGCACCATGCTGCGTGGGCTGATCGGCCCGATGGAGAAGCACCACAAGGTCCGCATCTCGGACGCGGCGATCGTCGCGGCGGTCTCGCTGTCGCATCGCTACATTCCGGCGCGTCAGCTCCCCGACAAGGCGGTGAGCCTGCTCGACACGGCCTGCGCCCGCGTCGCCATCAGCCAGAGCGCGACGCCGGCCGCGATCGAGGATGCGCGCGTCGCGATTGCCTCGCTAGAGCAGGAAAAGGCGGCGCTGACGGCGGATGCCGATCTCGGCACCGATGCCACCAAGCGCCTTGGCGAGATCGAAGCCGAGATCGCGGAGCGGCAGGAGAAGCTCTCGGGCCTCGAAGGCGCCTGGGCGGGCGAGCTCGCCATCGTCGAGGAGATCAAGGCGCTGCGCACCAAACTCGGCGAAAAGGCGCCGGGCGGGGAGGCGAAGAAGGAAAGCGGCACGCAGGAGGCGAACGAGAATGTCGCGCCTGCGCCGACTGAGGCGGAGGCTCCCGCTCTGGAGGCTGCTGCCGATCCGGAAGAATCCCGTGCTGTCCTCAACACGAAATTCGCGGCACTGAGCGAGATCGATCCGGCCAACCGGATGATCTACGCCCATGTCGACGAGCAGTCGGTGGCTTCCGTCGTCTCGGACTGGACCGGCATTCCGGTCGGCCGGATGGTCAAGGACGAGATCGAGACCGTGCTCAACCTCGCGGAGACGCTGAACAAGCGCGTCGTCGGCCAGGGCCACGGCATCGGCATGATCGCCAAGCGCATCGAGACCAACCGCGCCAGGCTCGACAATCCCAACAAGCCGATCGGCGTGTTCATGCTCTGCGGCCCCTCCGGTGTCGGCAAGACCGAGACGGCGCTGGCGCTGGCGGAATCGCTCTATGGCGGCGAGCAGAACGTTATCACTATCAACATGAGCGAGTTTCAGGAGGCGCATACCGTCTCGACGCTGAAGGGCGCGCCTCCCGGCTATGTCGGCTATGGCGAGGGCGGGCGGCTGACGGAGGCCGTGCGGCGAAAGCCCTATTCGGTGGTGCTGCTCGACGAGGTCGAGAAGGCGCATCCCGACGTCCACGAGCTGTTCTTCCAGGTCTTCGACAAGGGCCAGATGGAGGATGGCACCGGCCGGCGCATCGACTTCAAGAACACGCTGATCATCCTGACCTCGAATGTCGGCACCGATGAGATCATGAGCCTGTCCGCCAATGGCGCGGCCAAGCCTGATCCCGAGGTCATGGCGGTGAGTCTGAGGCCCGCGCTGCTCAAGGTGTTCCCGCCGGCGTTGATCGGGCGGCTCGTCACTATTCCGTATTACCCGCTGTCCTCGGACATGCTGGCCGGGATCGTCAGGCTCCAGCTCGGTCGCATCGGCAAGCGGCTCAGCGAGAACCACAAGGCGGCCTTCGTCTACGACGATGCGGTCGTCGAGCATATCGTCGGCCAGTGCAACGACCCGGATTCGGGCGGACGCATGATCGACAACATCATCACCAACTCGATGCTGCCGGCGCTTTCGCGCGCGATTCTCAACCTGCAGCTGGAGAAGAAGCCGCTGACCGAGGCGAAGGTCTCGGTCGAGGAGGGCCAATTCGCCTATCGGGTGGCGTGAACCGCCGCCGCGTGCTCCGCGACTAATGGCGGCTGGGGGCGGCGCATCCTTCGGGTGCGGCCCGGTGCTCCGGCTTGTCGACGGGGCACCGGATGCCCGGGACGCGATCCGCGTTTCCCGGCCCGATGCTTCAGGCCGCAGGGAGACGTTGGATGGCCTGGTCTGAATATGCCGACTGGTGGGATAAGCAGAAGCTTGAGACCGAGAAGATCCTCGGCGAATGGGTTCAGGATAATCCGCAATGGTGGGCGGTGGCTGTCGCCACCGGCGTGCAGACCTCGATGGACCTGGGTGGAGGCTACGTCGATGTGCTGCGCTTCGGCGAAGGCATCGCTGAGGGTGGCCTGGCCGGGGTGGGCAAGGATGCGCTGCGCCTGCTTGCCATCCTGGGGCCGCTGGGCAAGGGCGGCGGGATGCTGTCGCGACTCATCCACACGCAGGCCATACGGCTCGCGGTGCAGGTCAAGGGCGTGACCGGACCCTGCACCTTCCAGGCGGTCAATAACGTCGTGGCGATCACGCGCGGCAAGACCTATTTCATCACCCTCGATGAAATGGCTGCCGCAGCCGGAAGGGCGGTCGGCTCGCTCGGGAGGAACAAGAAAGGGGTGCCGATACTTGCCATGTCGGTCGAAAACGGTCTGCAGTTCCTGATGGCGCAGGGAGCCAAGATCACGCGCCTAAATCAGGCACAGACCGTCAGGGACATCGTCCGCGCCGCCGAAACCCAGGATGGCGTGGTGGTCTTTGCCATCCGCTGCTGGGTGAAGACGGCCAAGGGCGAGATGCTGGAGGTTAAGCACACGGTCCTTGCGGTGCGGGACATCTTCGGGCGGGTCCGCTTCTCCGACTACAAGGGCAAGTACTTCACGACGCTCGAGGATCTGGTCCGGCGCTGGGGGCGGCTTCACACCCCTATGGGGCTGATGGAGGGACAGTCCGTCGGCCTGGTCAATACCCTGGGGCCTACTGCCGTGATGGAGAGCATGCTCGCACTCGTACCGGGGGCGGCCATGCTGATCGCGGGCGTCACCGCGATCGAGACGAGCGAGGGCGTCGATTTCGCAGTTCCCGTCGTGGTGGCGGCGACCTCCGTTCCCTCCAGGCGCGACCCGGCACCGCCGGAGATCGTCAAGAGCAGCTTCAAGGTCTATCGCGAGCGCCGGCAGGGCAAGACCGTGATCCGGCTCCCGGAGATCGCGATCAAGGCCGGCAAAAAGGCCGCGCCGAAACCGGAATACCTCACGGGGGTGCAGTTCCGGCTCAATGCGCTCGGCTTCGGCGCCGGACGTGTCGACGGCATCAAGGGGCCGAAGACCGCCAAGGCGGTGAAGCTCTTCCAGAAAGCCTATCCGCCGCTCAAGGTCGACGGGGTCCCGGGACCGAAGACGCAGGAAAAGCTCGTCGAGATCTGCGGCTTCTGAGGCTGGCTGCTCCGGCGATCCCGGCTTGCCTGCCGGGATCGCCGATTGTTGCGGAACAGATTCCGTTTCCGGTCGTAAGTCATTGTTCTCGAAGGCGAATTTAATCAGGTGGCTGTGGCTGATTCCCGCTGCATGAAATCGTCGAGCGCCTCGCTCTCGGCCTTCGACAATCGCAGGCCGAGCTTGCCGCGGCGCCAGAGCACATCCTGCGCCCGGCGCGCCCATTCCGCCTTCATCAGGTAGCGGATTTCGCGCTCGTAGAGGTCCGCGCCGAAATGCCGGCCGAGGTCGGCGAGGCTCTTCGCATCGCCGAGGATATCGCGGGCGCGGGTGCCATAGGCGCGGGCGAGCCGCGTCGCGCTGCGGCGTTCGAGCCAGGGATAGGTGCTCGCGATCCCGCTCACGAGCGCATCGAAGCCGCCGACCGGGAAATCGCCGCCGGGCAGGGCGCCGGCAACCGTCCATTCGGCGCGGGCGGCCCAGGGCGCGAGCGGCGCGAGCTTCGCGATCGCGGCCTCGGCGAGGCGGCGATAGGTCGTGATCTTGCCGCCGAAGACGGAAAGCAATGGCGCCTCGCCTTCGGGAGCGTCGAGCGTCAGCACGTAGTCGCGCGTCGCTTCCTGCGCCTTGGATGCGCCGTCGTCATAGAGCGGGCGCACGCCCGAATAGGTCCAGACCACCGAAGCCGGCGTGACGGGCTGGCGGAAATATTCGCTCGCGGCGGCGCAGAGATAGGCGATCTCGTCCGGCGTCGCGACGACCTCGGCGGGGTCGCCGTGATAGTCGCGGTCGGTCGTGCCGATCAGCGTGAAATCCTGCTCGTAGGGAATCGCGAAGATGATGCGTCCGTCCGCGTTCTGGAAGATGTAGCAGCGGTCGTGCTCGTAAAGCCTGGGCACGACGATATGGCTG
Organism: Allobosea sp. GW821-FHT09G06; assembly: GCF_059416005.1. Lineage (NCBI taxonomy): Bacteria > Pseudomonadati > Pseudomonadota > Alphaproteobacteria > Hyphomicrobiales > Alloboseaceae > Allobosea > Allobosea sp. GW821-FHT09G06. The sequence continues at coordinate 2,071,738 of NZ_JBWKOI010000001.1, forward strand.
CCCTGGACCATGCGGACGCCGGCCTTGGCATTGGTGTGGATGACGCCGTTCAGGACCTCGCCGACCCAGGGACCGGCGGCGTTGATAAGCGTGCGCGCCCAGACAGTCTGGCGGCCTTCGGGGCCGTCCGTGTCGAGCTGCCAGAGGTCGTTCTCGCGCCGCGCCGCAGTCACGCGTGTGCGGGTGTGGATCGCGGCGCCGCGCACGGCGGCGTCCATCGCGTTCAGCACGACAAGGCGGGCATCCTCGACCCAGCAATCGGAATATTCGAAGGCCTTGGCCTGATCGTCCTTGAGCGGCCTGCCGACCGCGTCATGGGCGAGGTCGAGCGTGCGCGTCGCCGGCAGGAGCTTGCGGCCGCCGATATGGTCGTAGAGGAACAGGCCGAGCCGCAGCAGCCAGGCCGGGCGCAGGCCCTTGTGATGCGGCAGCACGAAGCGCAGCGGTCGGATGATATGCGGTGCGATCGCCCAGAGCCGCTCGCGCTCCATCAGCGCCTCGCGCACCAGCCGGAACTTGTAATGCTCGAGATAGCGCAGGCCGCCATGGATCAGCTTGGTCGAGCGCGAGGAGGTGGCGCTCGCGAGATCGTCCTTCTCGAACAGCACGACCGAGGCGCCGCGCCCGGCCGCATCGCGGGCGATACCCGCGCCGTTGATGCCGCCGCCGATGACGGCGAGGTCGTAGGAGGTGGCGGGGGCGGTGCCGAAGCCGGCTAAGGGCGAGGTCGTTTCGGAAGCCATGCGCGTCTTCTGGAAGGCTGGAAAAGGCTGATCGATGGCGCCATCCAATCCCGGCCGGGACGACGCGGCAAGCCCCGCTCCTGTGGTCAATTCGAGGAGGATGTCAATTCGGGTGGCTTGACGCGCGGCGCGCGAGGCCGGAACAGGGCCGCGAAGCGAGGCATGGCGGCGGGATGAGCCAGTCGGTGGAACGAGAGCACGGGAGGCGGTTTCCGGAGCGGGCGGAGGCCGTCCTTCGCACGGCGCTGGAACATGCCGGCGCGGCGATCCTGGCGGTGCTGTTTCTCGTCGTCATGGCGACTGTCCTGCAGCGCTATCTGTTCGGCGGCGGCTTCGTCTGGTCGGACGAGCTCGCGATCTGGCTGCATCTGGCGCTGATCGCGGTCGGTGCGCCGCTTGCCGTCACCGGCATGCTGGCGATGCGTCTCGATGTTCTGGTCCGCTTGCTGCCGGCGTTGCCGCAGCGGATTGCGGCCGTTCTCGCGGATGCCATCGCCTTCCATGGTGCGCTCGTGCTGGCTGCGGGCGGGGCGAATGTCGCCGCGCTCGTTGGCGGGCATTCGACCGTGCTCGGCCTGCCGGAAGCCCTGCGCTTTGCCGCCTTCGCCTGTGGCGGCGGGTTGACGCTCCTGATGCTGTTCCTGCGGGGTGGAACCGAGCGCGGCTGGGCCGGCGCGTTCGCTGCGCTCATGCTCGGTGGCTGTCTCTACGGGCTGGCGCAGCTCTCCTTCGATCTCTTCCCGACGCCGAGCCTCGTCGCAGCACTCGTCGCGGGGGCAGGGCTTTTGCTTGGTGCGCCCTTGCCATTCGCGCTTCTGGCCGGCGTCTCGCTGACCGGGCCGTTCGGCGGCCTGATGCCGGAGCCGGCGATCGTGCAGACCATGGTCGGCGGTGTCGGCAAGTTCCTGCTGCTGGCGATTCCCTTCTTCCTGCTGGCCGGCGAATTGCTGACAGCGGGCGGGTTGGCCGAGCGCCTGATCCGCTTTGCCGCGACGCTGGTCGGCCATTGGCGGGCAGGGCTCGCGCAGACGGCGTTGGTCGCAAGCGTGCTGTTCTCGGGCGCCTCCGGCTCTTCGGTGGCGAATGCCGCCTTCGGAGCCAAGGTGATGGCGCCGACCCTGGTGGCGCGCGGCTATCCGCCGGCCAATGCGGCGGCGATCGTCGCGGGCGTCTCGATGCTCGACAACATCATCCCGCCCTCGATCGCCTTCCTGATCCTGGCGAGCGCGACCAATCTCTCGGTCGGCTCGCTTCTGGTCGGCGGCTTCGTCGCTGGCGGCGTGCTGGCGCTGGCGCTTGCGATCGGCATCCATCTCAGCGCGCGCGGCGTCGTCGGTGCGGCACCGAAGGCAAGCGCGGCGGAGCGGGGCAGGGCGCTGATCGGCGCCATTCCTGCGATCGGGCTCGGCATCGTCGTGGTCGTCGGCATCCGCTTCGGCGTGGTGACGGTGACGGAGGCTTCGGCACTCGCCGTCGCCTATGCCGTCATCGCCTGTCTCGCGCTGCGCAGGCTCAACGCGCGTGGCGTGCTTGCCGCCTTGCGCAAGTCGGCGGCGGAGGCTGCGGCGATCGGCCTCCTGATCGGCGCCTCGGCGCCCTTCGCCTTCCTGCTCGCGGTCGACCGGGTCTCCGAGCAGATGGCCGGGCTCGTCACCGCGTTCGGCGCCGGGCCCTATGCGGTGATGCTGCTCGCCAATCTCGTGCTGCTGGTCGCCGGGCTCTTCCTCGATATCGGCGCGGCCATCCTGCTGCTCGCGCCGCTGCTCCTGCCGGTGGCGGTCGCGGCGGGGCTCGACCCGATCCAGTTCGGCGTGGTGCTCGTCGTCAACCTGATGATCCATGGGCTGACGCCGCCGCTCGGCATCCTCGTCTATGTCGTCAGCGGCATCATGCGGGTGCCTGCCGGGGCCGTTTTCCGGGCGGTGCTGCCGTTGCTCGGCGTGCTGCTCGCGGCCCTCATGGTGCTGTCGCTGGGCATGGCTGCGTGGCCCGCGCTTGCGCCGGGGCTCAAGGCGCTGTTCTGATGCGCTTTCCTTCGCCCGGCGCCCGCGCCGTTCCATCGCCTACGCCGTGAGCCGGCCCGGACTTCGATATGATCTTCACCGACATCGCGACGCGGACCTACAACCACGGTTGGCGGCTCGACCCGATCATCCGCAGCCTGCTCGACACGGATTTCTACAAGCTCTTGATGCTGCAGATGATCCGGGCCTTCCACCCGGATGTGCAGGTCACCTTCTCGCTGATCAACCGCTCGAAGCATATTCGCCTCGCCGATATCGTCGACGAGGGCGAATTGCGGGCGCAGCTCGACCATGCCCGCTCGCTGCGCTTCACCAAGAACGAGCTGATCTGGCTGTCGGGCAACAGCTTCTACGGCAAGACGCAGATGTTCTCGCCGGATTTCATGGCTTGGCTCGCCGATTTCCAGTTGCCCGATTACGACCTGCGCAAGGTCGACGGCCAGTACGAATTGCATTTCGAAGGGCCCTGGACCGACAGCACGATGTGGGAAGTGCCGGCGCTGGCGATCGTCAACGAGCTCCGGGCGCGCCGGGTCATGGTCGGCCAGAAGCGCTTCTCGCTCGACGTGCTCTATGCCCGCGGCAAGGCCAAGATGTGGGACAAGGTCGAGCGGCTGCAGAAGCTGCCGAACCTCAAGCTCTCGGATTTCGGCACGCGCCGCCGCCACGGCCATCTCTGGCAGCGCTGGTGCGTCGAGGCGCTGAAGGAAGGGTTGGGCTCGGCCTTCACCGGCACCTCCAACGTGCTCTTGGCGATGGATGCCGATCTGGAAGCCATCGGCACCAATGCCCACGAACTGCCGATGGTGCTGGCGGCGCTCGCCGATTCGGACGAGGAATTGCTGCGCGCGCCCTATCGCGTTCTGGACGAATGGCGCCAGGTCTATGGCGGCAACCTGCTGATCGCGCTGCCGGACGCCTTCGGATCGCAGAGCTTCCTGCGCCATGCGCCGGACTGGGTCGCCGACTGGACCGGCTTCCGCCCCGACAGCGCGCCGCCGATCCCGGCCGGCGAGACGATCATGGCCTGGTGGCGCGAGCATGGGCGCGATCCGCGCGACAAGATGCTGGTCTTCTCCGACGGGCTCGATGTCGACGCGATCGAGCGCGTCTACCATCATTTCGACGGCAAGGTCCGCATGGCCTTCGGCTGGGGCACGGACCTCACCAACGACCTCGTCGGCTGCTCGCCGGACGGCTCGCGCGCGCTCGATCCGATCTCGCTGGTCTGCAAGGTCACCAAGGCCAATGGCCGCCCGGCCGTGAAGCTCTCCGACAATCCCGAGAAGGTCTCGGGCGATCCGGAGATGGTGAAGCGCTACCGGCGGGTGTTCGGGGTCTCGTGACCTAGCGTCAGCGAAATATGTTGCCATTATGTTCTCAGTGCGCCATCATGCTTGCGGGCTGGGGGGCTCGGCATGATGCGCTTACTGGTTGTGGTGCTTGCCATGCTCGTGGCGTGGCCGGCTGCATCGAACGCTCAGGAAACGGATTGCTCGGGATGCGGCGTGCCTCACCGCGAGGCCGCCGCGTTCAAGGCTTCGTTGCTGCTCACCGTCAAGAACCGCAGCTTTGTCGCGGCGGTCGCGGAAAAGGCCCGTGCGCAACCGCAGCCCGCGTCAGGACTCGTGCATGCGGATCTAGGGGTCGATATCTCGGTCGTCGTCGTTGAAGATCGCAAGAATACCTCTCGCTACGTCATGAGCGGTGAAGGAAAGCGTTTCGGGCTCAGCGACCAGGATATGATGAATGTTGGGCGGGAAAACTTGAAGCGCAGGGTCGCGCGCTTGCAGGTCGAGGAACATGGTCCCGTCAGGACCCTGTCCTTCGAGGCGGACTACAATGCGGCACTGCTGCTGCTCCCCGAGGTCTGGTCCGCGATCCCGAATCTTCCCGACGGCCTGGTCGTCGCGGTGCCGGCGCGCGATATCGTCGCCTTCGGTGATGGAGCCGATCCGGAGGCGCTCGCGGCCTTGCGGCGCATCGCTCGAATGCCGAGCGATGGCTATTCGGTGACGACGTTTCTTCTGCAGCGAGTCCGAGGTCGCTGGATGGTGAAGAATTAGCAAGGGCATCGCCGCTTTGGCGCCGCAGGACGCCGACGAGGCTGGTCGGCTTGCATCCCGCTTCAAAACCCCCTAATGCGACCGCGTTTCTGGGCCCGAAGGGCCGCCTTCGAGGACAAGGGTGTCATGGCCAAAGAGAAGTTTTCGCGGAACAAGCCGCACTGCAACATTGGAACGATTGGTCACGTTGACCATGGCAAGACGTCTTTGACGGCTGCGATCACGAAGGTTCTGGCTGAGACGGGCGGCGCTTCGTTCACGGCGTATGACCAGATCGACAAGGCTCCGGAAGAGAAGGCCCGCGGCATCACGATCTCGACCGCTCACGTCGAGTACGAGACGGCGAACCGCCACTACGCGCACGTCGACTGCCCCGGCCACGCCGACTACGTGAAGAACATGATCACGGGCGCGGCGCAGATGGACGGCGCGATCCTGGTTGTTTCGGCTGCCGACGGCCCGATGCCGCAGACCCGCGAGCACATCCTGCTGGCGCGCCAGGTCGGCGTTCCCGCGCTGGTGGTGTTCATGAACAAGGTCGACCTGGTCGACGACGCCGAGCTGCTTGAGCTCGTCGAGATGGAGATCCGCGAGCTTCTCTCGAAGTACGACTTCCCGGGCGACGACATCCCGATCACCAAGGG